>NZ_VUOH01000003.1 GCF_015390235.1 Quadrisphaera sp. INWT6
GTCGTGTCGCAGCCGGCTCCGGGCTGGGCTGGTCGGGTCGCACCGACGGGTCCGACGGCGCCGGGGGCGTGGACCGCCTGGTCGCCGAGTCCGACGTGCTGGTGCTGTGCGCGCCGCTCGTGCCCGCCACGAAGGGCCTGCTCGACGCGCGGGTGCTGGCGCTGGCGCCGCGCGGGGCCGTGGTCGTCAACGTCGCCCGGGGGCCGCTCGTCGAGGAGGACGCCCTCTTCGACGCCCTCGCCGGCGGTCACCTGGGCGGGGCGGTGCTCGACGTGTGGTGGAGCTACCCGCGCGGCTCGGCCCCCGGGGAGCCGGCGACGGGGGCTCCGGGGCGGCGCGACTGGGCCTCGCTCGGCAGCCGGGTGCTCGCCTCGCCGCACTCGTCAGCGGTCACGCGGCAGGTGCTGCTGGCCCGGGTGGCCGACGTGGCCGAGAACGCCCGCCGCGCGCTCGCCGGCGAGCCCCTGCTCAACCCCGTCCACCCTTGACCGTGGTGTCAGCGGGCGTCCGGAGCACCTTCCCTCCGTGATCATGGGCGTCCGCCACCCCCGCTGAGCACGACCACGGCCACGCCGACCACCCCCAGCAGCCCAGCGCCGGCGGCCACCAGCGCCAGGAGGCCACCGCCGGGCCGCAGCTGCCCGGGGACCTCGCGGCGGGCGTGACGCCGCTCGCGCGCCGGCGCCGCGAGCAGCAGCGCGAGCCCCAGCGCCACCCCGACGGCCCCGAGCACCAGGCCGGCCACCCCGACGTGCGGCGCGAGGAGGCGCCCCCCGAGCAGCGAGCCCGCCACGACGGCGAGGCCGGTGCGGCTCCACGCCAGGGCGGTCCGCTCGGGCTGGAGCCCCGGGTCCCTCGCCGTCCCCGGCGCCTCCCCGCTCACCACGACCCCGCCCTCGTGATCATGCAGAAGACCCGCAGCACCGGGTCCCGGGTGCGGGTCTTCTGCATGATCACCACTGAGGGGCAGCTCACCGCAGGAGCATCCCCAGCAGCACCAGGACCCCGGCGAGCGTGCAGCCCAGCGCCAGCGGGAGAGCCAGGACGGGCGCCGCCAGCGGCTCTCCGAGGCGCATCGCCCGCTCGTCGCGGCGCCACCCCCGCCAGGCCTGCGCCGGGGCGAGCACCCCGAGGAGCACCAGCACCAGCGACGCGGCGAGCCGGAGCCCCGGCTGCAGCGGGCAGCTGGAGCGACTCCAGCGCCACGCCCGCGGCGAGCAGCGCCAGCCCGGTGCGCACCCACGCGAGGAAGGTGCGCTCGTTGGCGAGGGAGAACCTGACGTCGGGCTCGGACCCGACGCCGTAGACCCCCCGCGGGAAGCGAACCCCTCACAGCACAGATCCCACCACGCCCGGTCCCCCGACGGGCGTGGTGGGACGGCTGCGCCGACGCCGGGGTCAGCCCTTGAGGCCCGACCCGGCGACGCCCTCGATGATCCTCCGCTGGAAGATCATGTACAGGATGATCAGCGGCAGGGCGCCGAGGATCGCGGAGGCCTGGATGTCGGCGTACCGCTGGCCGAAGGAGCCCTGCACCGTGGCGAGACCGACGGGGATGGTCATCAGCTCGGGGTTGGAGACCACGAACAGCGGCAGGATCAGGTTGTTCCAGGTGCCGACGAACGTGATGATCGCCATCGCCGCGATGATCGGCCCCGACAGGGGCATGACGATGCGGCGGTAGATCTTCCAGTAGCCGGCGCCGTCGATCCGGGCCGCCTCGTCGAACTCCTTGGGCAGCCCGTCGAAGAACTGCTTGAAGACGAACACGGCGATGACCGTGGGCACCTGCGGGAAGATGACGGCCCAGTAGGTGTTGAGCAGGCCCATCCCGTCGAGCATCTGGAAGATCGGGACCACGAGCACCTGCGGCGGCACCATGATGCCGAGCAGCATCGCCGCGAACACGAGCCGCCGGCCCGGGAAGCGCAGCTTGGACAGGGCGTAGCCCGCCATCGAGGCGAAGAGCACCGCGAGCACGGTGGTGACGCCCGCGGTGAGGAAGCTGGACAGGTACCAGGCCCAGATGTCGCCGCTGGCCAGCAGGGTCGAGTAGCTGCCGAGCGTCGGGCTGAGGTTGGAGATGACCGTGCCGGCGCGAGCGCGGCGTCGCCGTTGCTCGACAGCGACGCCTTCAGCGCGAACAGGCTGGGGATCAGCCAGATGACGGCGAAGACGCCCAGCACGATCCCGGCGACGACGTTGAACGCGCGCCCGCTGGGGCGCTTCTCCGCGGCGTCCCGGGAGGTGTCGCGGGCCTGCGGCGCGGCGGCCGAGACCCCGGTGGTGGCGGTGGCCATCAGGCGGCCCTCCTCTCCTGGCGGCGCTCGATGAGCTGGCGGCCGACGGCGATGGCGATGATGACGACGAAGAGCAGCACCGAGGCGGCCGAGGCGGCGCCGATGCGGTTGTCGGTGAAGCCGGTGTTGGCGACCAGGGTCAGCACCACCTGCGTGGAGATGCCGGGACCGCCCTGCGTCATCAGGTAGACCTGGTCGAAGATCTTCAGGCTCGCGATGATCTGGAGGAGCACCACGAGCGTCGTCGTCCGCGACAGCAGCGGGATGGTGAGGAAGCGGATCTGCTGCCAGGGCGTCGCCCCGTCGACGGCGGCGGCCTCGTACAGCTCGCGGGGGATGTCCTGCAGGCCCGCGAGGTACAGCACGAAGTTGAAGCCGAGGGTCCACCAGACGGTGGCGATGGCGATGCCGATCATCGCCGTCGCCGGGTCGGCCAGGATCGCGGTGGCGTCGAAGCCGAACAGCCTCTGCGCCGCCGGCCACAGGCCGGTGTCGGGCGTGAAGATGTAGACCCAGATCAGCGAGATCGTGGCCGAGGGCAGCACGTACGGCAGGAAGAACGCCAGCCGGAAGAACCACTTGCCGCGCCGCACGCGGTTGGGCGAGCACCGCGAAGACGAAGCTGAGGATGACGAGCGGGATCGTCGTGATCAGCGTGAAGTAGAGCGTGTGGCCCAGCGCCCCCAGAACTCGGGGCGCGTGAGCATCTCGCGGTAGTTGGCCAGCCCGGCGAAGCTGCGAGGCCGGGGCGCACCAGCGAGGTGTTGAAGAAGCTCGTGACCAGCATGTAGAGCGTCGGACCGACGAGCCACAGCAGGTAGAAGACGGCGAACGGCGCGACGAACAGCCACCCGGCGCGCCCCTCGGCCTTAAGCGCACCGGTCTTCTCGGTGCGCGGCGGGACGTTCGAGGCCGCCGAGCGCTGCTCGGTCAGGGTCGGCGCGCTCATGCGACGGGGCTCGGGGTGTCGAGGTAGGTGTTGAGCTGCGACTTGATCGCGGCCATGGCCTCCTGGGGGCTGGCGAGCTGCTGCTGCACCAGGCCGATCTGCGACCCGACGACGTTCTCGAAGTTCGACCCCGAGCCGGAGTACCAGCCCGGCGGGTCGTACTTGGCGATCTCGGCGGCGGCCGCGTAGTCGGCCTGCGGCTCCAGCGCCGCGAACTCCGGCGAGGTCAGCGTGGGGATGTACGCGGGCACGTGGCCGCCCTCCGCCCAGCTCAGGCTCTGGTCGAGCATCGACTTCACGAAGCCCATGGCGAGCTGGCGCTGCTCGTCCGTGCGCTCCATCTTCGGGATGATGAACGTGTGCGAGTCGGCCTGGGCCGCGGGCACGTCGAAGACCTGCGGGATCGGCGCCATGCCGAAGGTGAGGCCCTCGATCGACTGGGCGGTGGTGATCTCCCACTCGCCCTGGGTCTGGAAGCCGACCTTGCCGGTGAACAGCTGCGTGCCCGCGCCGGCGTAGTCGACGGTCGGGGTGAGCAGGCCCTTCGCGGCCAGGCCGCCGATGAACTCCATCGTGGCGATGGCCAGGTCCTCGTTCACGGTGAGCTGCTGCCCGTCGTCGCCGAGGAAGTCGGTGGCGCCGTCCATCTGCCAGTACAGCGTCTGGAAGAGGCGCCAGGAGCCCGAGGTGTCGCCCACGTTGGAGGCGGCCCACGCCGCGCCGCCGGTGACGCCGGCGATGGCGGTCAGCGCGTCCTCGAAGGCCTGCTGGCCCACGATCTGCACCAGCTTGCCGTCGCCGTCGAGCAGGCCCGCCTGGCCGCACACGTCGCTGTTGAAGAACAGCACGTAGGGGTGGGTGTCGAGCGGGATCGTGTACGCGACGTCGCCGACCTTGCCGGCGTCGAACACCGACGTCGTGAAGTCGGAGCTGCTGAAGCCGCCGAGGGCGAGCAGCTCGTCGGTGATCGGCTCCAGCAGGCCCGCCTGCGCCAGGATCGTGGCCCGGGTGGAGTGGGCCACCGCGACGTCCGGCGGCTTGTTGCCGAGCGTGGCCAGGGAGACCTTCGTGTAGTACGGGTTGCCCCAGGCGAAGGTCGCCGAGGTCAGCGAGCCCGGGCGGTTCTGCTGGCGGTAGACGTCGAGCATCCCCTGCAGGCGGGCTCCGTCGCCGCCGCCGAAGAGGTTCCAGAACGTCACGGTGTCGGGGTTCAGCGGGGTGCCGGCGATGCCGGCGGCCAGCGGGCTGCCGCATCCGGCGAGCCCGAGGGCAGCGGCTCCGGCCAGGCCGCCGCGCAGGAGGGTCCTGCGGGTCGGGCCGGGTGGGGCGTTTCCAGGTCATCGTCGACCTCCTCGTCGCGTGGTGGGGCGAGTGTGCATGCTGGTCCGCAGATTTGCAACGATGGAAACGCGGTGTCGCCCCGTGGCACACTCCGACCCCGTGGCAGCGTCGACACACTCCCCCCAGCGACCGTCCGGCCGACCTCCCCCGGGCCAGCGCCCAGGACGGCACCCACCCCCGGCCGCAGCTCCTGCGCCCGGCCTGGACCGACCTCGGCGGCACCTGGCAGCTGGGCCTCGTCCGCGCAGGAGGGCCCGCCGGCGGCTCCGGGAGCACGGCGGCGGGCGGCCCCCGGTGGCGCCGCACCGACCTCGCCGACCGCACCGGGTACGAGCACGACGTCGTGGTCCCGTACCCGCCGGAGAGCGAGGCCTCCGGGGTCGGCGACCAGGGCCCCTTCGCCGAGCTCTGGTACCGCCGCGACCTCCGCCTGCGCGACGTCGCCGGCGCGGACCGGCTCGCGGACGGCCACCGCCTGGTGCTGCGCTTCGGCGCCGTCGACCACGCCGCCCGGGTCTGGTTCGACGGCCACCTGGTCGCCGAGCACACCGGCGGGCAGACGCCGTTCTCCGCCGACGTCACCGAGCTGCTCGACGCGGGGAGCGCCGGGGACGGCGACCAGCTCGACGCCTTCCTGGACGGCGAGCACGTCGTCGTGGTCCGCGCCGTCGACGACGCGCGCGACCCCGAGCTGCCCGCGGCAAGCAGGACTGGCACGACGCCCCCCACGCCATCTGGTACCGCCGCACGTCCGGCATCTGGCAGACGGTGTGGGCCGAGGTGGTCCCCCCGGTCAGCATCGAGCACCTGACGTGGCGCGCCGACGTCCCCGGCGCCGTCGTCCACCTCGTGGCCGAGCTGTCGTCGGTCCCCGGCGGAGCCCGTCAGCCTGGCCGTCCACCTGCAGCTGGGCGAGCGCGTGCTCGCCGAGGCCGTGGTCGCCGTCCCCGGGCCCGCCGAGCGCGGGGGCCCGCGGGTGGAGGTGGCCCTGGCGGTGCCGCTGCTGCGGCACGGGCAGGAGCGCGAGGCGCTGCTGTGGAGCCCGGAGCACCCCCACCTCGTCGACGCGCAGGTGCGGCTGCTCGCCGGCCCGCCGAGCCGGCCGGGCGGAGCGGTCGGCGAGCTCGACGCCGTGGCCAGCTACCTCGGGCTGCGCTCGGTGGAGGTGGGCGCCGGGCGGCTGCTGCTCAACGGCACCCCGCGCACCCTGCGGTCGGTGCTCGACCAGGGCTGGTGGCCCGACACCCACCTCGCCGCGAGCGCCGAGCGGCTGCGCACCGAGGCGCAGCTGGTGGCCGACCTCGGCTTCGACTCCGTCCGCATCCACCAGAAGGTGGAAGACCCGCGCTTCCTGCACTGGTGCGACCGGCTCGGCATCACCGTCTGGGCCGAGACAGCGAACGCCTACGCGCACACCGCGCGCGCCGTCTCGCTGCTGACGGCGGAGTGGCTGGAGGTGGTGCGCCGCGACGCGAGCCACCCGAGCGTGGTGGCGTGGGTGCCGCTCAACGAGAGCTGGGGCGTCCAGGACATCGGCACCGCGCCCGGCGAGAGGGCGTACGCGACGGCGCTGGCGGCCCTCACGCGGGCGCTCGACCCGACGCGGCCGGTGGTCAGCAACGACGGGTGGGAGCACACCGACTCCGACCTGTGGACCGTGCACGACTACACCGACGCCGGCGAGGTGCTGCTCGCGCGCTACGGCTCGGTCGAGGCGGTGGCGGCGCTCGTCGCGGTGCCCTCGCCGTCGTCGCCCTCGGGCCGCGTGAGCGCCAACGGGCGGCGGCTGCGGGTGGCCGGCGGGGGCGCGAGGGCCGGCGAGCTCCCCACCGAGGAGCGTCCGCTCGTGCTGAGCGAGTTCGGCGGGGTGCGCTTCACCCCCGGCTCGTCCGCGGCCGAGGGCGCGACCTGGGGGTACTCGACCGCCTCCGACGCGGAGGACTACGCCCGGCGCCTCGGCGACCTGCTGGGCGCGGCGAACGCCTGCGTCGAGGCGGGCGGGCTGGTGGGGTGGTGCTACACCCAGCTGGCCGACACGCTCCAGGAGGCGAACGGCCTGGTCACCGAGGACCGCACGCCCAAGCTGCCGCTGGAGCGGCTGCGCGCGCTGGTCACCGGCAGCTGAGGCCGCGCGACCGGCGCGCCGGCCTCACCGGCGGCCCAGCGCGCCGGTCCGCAGCGTCTTCCTGGCCGACGGCGTCAGCAGCAGCTGCCCTCCGAAGCCGATGACCAGCGCGGCGAGCACGCCGAGGTTGGCGTAGGCCCAGGCGCCGTCGCGCCCGCCGAGACCCAGGGGCTCCAGCAGGTAGCCCTGCCAGGTCAGCCAGGTGGCGCTCGAGTTCACCACCAGGCCCCAGCCGACGGCGGTCGCGGCGAGCAGCAGCGCCACCGGGCCCCAGCGCACCGAGCCGTAGGGGCCCGCCGGGTCGAACAGGGCGGCGTCGTCGTAGGCGCCGGAGCGGCGGACCAGGTCGGCGATGGCGGCGCCGGCCCACCCCGCGATCGGGACGCCCAGGGTGATGAGGAAGCCCTGGAACGGGGTGAGGAAGTCCTCGGAGGCGAAGACGACGTACACCGCGCCCGCGACCATGAGCGCGCCGTCGACCAGCGCGGCCGCCCACCGCGGCGCGGGCAGGCCGAGGGAGAGCAGCGCCAGGCCCGAGGAGTAGATGTCGAGCACGGCGCCGCCGACGAGCGACAGGACGGCGACCAGCGCGAACGGCACGAGGAACCACACCGGCAGGCCCGCGGCCAGGGCGCCGATGGGGTCGGTGTTCACGCCGGCGGCGAACTCCGGCGAGGAGGCCGCCAGGAGGACGCCGAACGAGGCGAGCACGAGGGGCGCGGTGGCGCCGCCGAACGTGGTCCACCAGACGACGCCCGGCCGGGAGGAGTGCCGGGGGAGGTAGCGGGAGTAGTCACCGGCGGCGTTGACCCAGCCCAGCCCGAACAGGGTCATCGCGAAGACCGTGGCACCCAGGAGCGCCTGCCAGGAGCCGTTCGGCACCGCGCTGACGGCCGACCAGCTGAGGTCCTCGGCGGCGAGCACCAGGAAGACGACGGTCAGCACCCCGGTGACCACGGTGATGAGGGCCTGCAGCCGCATGATCGCGTCGAAGCCGAGCACGCCCGCGCCGACGACGAGCAGGACGACGAGCAGCAGGGCGACCGCCTTGGTGATCGTGCCCCCGCCCCAGCCGAGCGTCGTGAACACCGTGGCGGTGGCCAGGGCCGCGAGGGAGACCAGCACCGTCTCCCAGCCGACGGTGAGCAGCCAGCTGATGGCCGACGGGAGCCGGTTGCCGCGCACGCCGAAGGCCGCGCGGGAGACCACCATCGTGGGCGCGGAGGCGCGGGTGCCCCCCAGGGCCACCAGCCCGCACAGCAGGAACGAGGCGAGGATGCCGACGACCCCCGCCAGCAGCGCCTGCCACCAGCTGAGGCCGAACCCGAGCACGAAGGCGCCGTTGGCGATGCCGAAGACCGACACGTTGGCCGCGAACCACGGCCAGAACAGGCTCGAGGGCCGGCCCCTGCGCTCGGACTCGTCGATGACGTTCAGGCCGTTGGCCTCGACCCGCGCCGGGACGGGGGTGGTGCTGCTCACCGGGAGAGGCTAGGGCCCCGCGCCGTGATCAGGGGGCCCGCGGGCCGCCCGACCGGCCGTCCCACCAGCGCCACGACCTCGGCCGTCGAACGCCTGTTTGAGATTCGCGTGCTCGACCCACTACCCTGGGTGGCTGGACCGCCGCACCCGCCGGCGGGGATGCGAGGAGGTCTGCTGTGGCGACGACGGGCTCGAGGAGCAGCGGCAGGGCGTCCTCCCGCGAGGCGGCGCCCGGCGCCGGGCTGACCAGCCGCCAGCAGGCCGTGCTCGACACGATCCGCGAGTCGGTCTCGAGCCGCGGCTACCCGCCGAGCATGCGCGAGATCGGGCAGGTCGTGGGGCTGCACAGCCCCAGCAGCGTCGCCCACCAGCTGGTCACCCTCGAGCGCAAGGGCTACCTGCGGCGAGACCCGAACCGCCCCCGCGCCATCGAGGTGGTCGACGCCGGCCGGGCCGCCGCCGGGCTCGCCGCCGTCGAGCAGCCGCAGAGCGCGGCCGAGGAGCGCCTCGACGCCGCGTACGTGCCCCTGGTCGGCCGCATCGCCGCCGGTGCCCCGGTGCTGGCGCAGCAGGAGGTCGAGGACGTCTTCGCCCTCCCCCGCCAGCTCGTCGGCGAGGGAGAGCTGTTCACCCTGCGCGTGGTCGGTGACTCGATGGTCGACGCGGCCATCTGCGACGGCGACTACGTCGTCGTCCGCCGCCAGCCCGTCGCCGAGAACGGCGAGGTCGTGGCCGCCATGATCGACGGCGAGGCCACCGTCAAGGTGTTCCAGCGCCGCGACGGGCACGTGAAGCTGCTGCCCCGCAACGACGCCTACTCCCCCATCGACGGTGACGACGCGACCGTGCTGGGCCGCGTCGTCACCGTGCTGCGCTCGCTCTGACCCCTACCCCTGGCCGAAGAGCTTCGGCAGCTGCTGGCTCATCGTGAGCACCGTCGCGGTCCCGTAGACGAGGATCGCGACGACCAGCAGCGCGAGCCTGACCCCCTTCACCCGGAGCGGGGCGGGCAGCAGCTTCCGGTTGGTGGCGATGAGCAGCGCCGAGTAGATCGTCATCATCAGGCCGCCGACGGTGGCCGAGACGACGACGAGCGCGATCGGCTGGTCGAAGCCGACGAGCAGCACCACGCACCCGATGACCACCAGGCCCCAGGTGAGCCAGAAGTAGATCTTCGACTCGTCGGCGTCCTTGGTGTAGCTGGTCTTCAGCACGTCGGCGGCCATGCGGCTGGTGTAGTCGGTGATGCCCAGGGCCGCTCCGAACAGCGAGAACGCCCCGATGATCCAGAAGAAGACGCCGAACCAGTCGCCCACGGCCTCGGCGAGCTGCTCGCCCTCCACGCGCACGAACTGGATGTCGTTGGGCAGGTCCTCCAGCCCGAAGACGGTGGAGTACGCCAGTAGCGAGGTGAAGAAGATCGACACCACGGTGATGGCGACGAACGTCGAGAGCTGCTCGACGTTGGCGAAGCGCCACCACCCCTTCCAGCGACGCAGGTTCTCCTCGCCCTGGGGCCCCTCGGTGGTGAAGACGTACCCGGTGCTCGGCACGGCCTCCGGCTCACCGGTGACCGGGCTCTGCAGGCGCGGCACGTAGGTGCCCATGCCGAAGCCCTTGTCGCGGATCCAGTTCGACTGCACCAGGTTCTGCCCACCGCCGGCGCCCGCGAAGATCATGGCGCCGAAGAGGGTGGCGAAGCCCAGCTCGGCGGCGGGGAAGCGCGCCTCGGTGACGATCGTCGGCACGGCCTGCCACGCGGTGGCGGTGATGGCGGCGAACGCGCCGACCACCAGCAGCAGCATCACCGCCGCCACCTTGACCATCTGGATCTTCTCCAGCGCGACGTAGACGACCGGGGCCAGGGTGAGGATCAGCCCGATCGCGATGAGCAGGCCGATGGCGATGTACCGCGGCGTGCCGCCGGTGAGGAAGCTGATGAGCGTCGCCGAGCTCGTGGCCCACCCCGGCCAGAGGTTGGCGCCGTACGTGAGGATCGCGAACACCAGGCCCCAGTGCGGCCAGAACCTGCTGAAGCCGGTGACGGCCGTCTCACCGGTGGCGAGGGCGTACCGCTCGATCTCCATGGTCACGAAGTACTGGGTGACCACGCCCACGAGCGCGGCCCACACGAACACGAGTCCCACCTGCGAGGCGATGAACGGGAACAGCACGAACTCGCCGCTCGACAGGCCGACGCCGGCCGCGATGATCCCCGGCCCGATCAGCGGGAGCCACCGCGCTGGTGGCTTCGGCATCTCCCGGACCTCGGGCACCGCGAGGTGCCCGGTCCTGCGGAAGGGGGTGAGGACAGAGGTGGCGCCGTCTCCGGCCGCGTCGTCGCGGGTCGACATGAGCGTCACGGTGGTGCACCGGAGACCGGGCCGCCACCGGAGCACCGGCCGGAGGGGGACGCTCTGCCTCGCGGCTCCTCAGCCGACGAGGAGGGCGCGGCCCATCCCCCGCACCACGCGGCCCGTCAGCCGCCCCCGGGCCAGGCCGATGTCGGCGACGTCGTCGAAGACCCCGGCGTCGCGGGACGACGCGCGCAGCGCCGCGTGCAGCAGCCGGTCGCTGCGCACCAGGCGCGCCGCGACGTCGGTGTGGCGCAGGTGGCCCGCGAGCGCCTCGCGGAGCGTCCTGTCGTAGCGGCCGCCGCCCAGGGCGGCCCGGCCGGCGAGCACCCCCGACAGCACGGCGTAGTAGATGCCCTCTCCCGTCACGGGGTTCACCAGGCTGGCGGCGTCGCCGGCGAGCAGCACCCGCCCCACCGACCAGACGCCGCTGCGCCCCGTCGACAGGGGCAGCGGGTGCCCCGCCACCTGCTCGGCGCCCGCCGTCGTCCCGGGGAGCAGCTCCTCGAGGCGCTCCAGCAGCCGGGCGCGGGTGGGGGCGGCCCCGGCGGAGGAGCGCGCGTCGACCAGCTGCCCGAACCCCACGTTGGCCCGGCCGTCCCCGACCGGGAACGACCAGGCGTAGCTGGGACGGTCGGTGTCCTCCGAGAAGGCGAGCACCTGCACGCCGTCGTGCTCGGGGAGCACGGGGGCGTAGGCGCGGACGGCGATCGCCGTCGTCCCCGGTCGCTGCGGCGGGACCGCCGCGGGCCCCAGCGCGCGCCGGACCTCGGAGTGCGCGCCGTCGGCCCCGACCACCACGCGGGCGCGCACCACCTCGCCGTCGGAGAGGACCACGCCGACGCCGGCGCCGTCCTGGTGGACGTCGCGCACCCGGGCCCGGCGCAGCACGGCGCCGCGGTCGAGGGCGGCCCGCAGGACGCGCTCGTCGAGGACCGCGCGGGGCACCACCTGCGCGGGACGCGACATGGCCTGCTCGACCACGGGGACGCCCGGCGTCCCGACGACGGAGATGCGCAGCCGCGGGGCCACCGGCCAGTCGTCGAGCAGGCCGGTGACGCCCACGGTCTCCAGGACGTCGAGCGCGTGCGGGGCCACGCCGTCACCGCAGACCTTGTCGCGGGGGAAGTCGGCTCGGTCGAGCAGCAGCACCCGCGCGTCCGCCCGCTGGGCCAGGGCCCCGAGGGCGGCGGAGGCGCCCGCCGGTCCCGCCCCGACGACGACGAGGTCCCACCGGGTGCTCGTGGTGCTCACCTGGCGAGGCTAGTCGTCGTCAGGGTCGGCTCCCCCGCTGCGTCGAGGCGGTCAGGCGGCCAGCGAGACGGTGAGGTCGGCGCTGGAGAGGGCCTTGGTGAAGGGGCAGATCTGCTTGGCCTGCTCCAGCACGCGCTCGGCGACGTCGTCGGCGAGGCCGCTGACCTCGAGGGCGAAGTGCGAGGTGTACCCGCCGCCCTCGCCGGTGGTCAGGTGCACCCGGGCGACGACCTTGGCGTCGCTGGCGTCGACGTCCTGCGTGGAGGCGGCGATGCCGATGGACTGCTGCAGGCACGCGGCGGTGGCGGCGGCCATGAGGTGCTCCGGGGTCGTGCGGTCTCCCGCGTCCTCGCCCGCGAGCTGGGTCTGCGCCTCCAGGACGCCGTCGGAGGTCTTGACGCTGCCCGCGGTGGCGGTGGCGGTGGCTTCCTGGACCGAGTGGGAGTCGCTCATGGAAGGACGCTAAGCAGCGCCGCCTCGACCCGCCTCCTGAGAACGGGCGCCGGCGTCGAGGCGCCGCAGCGCGCCCAGCACCACCTGGCGGTCGGTGGTCGGCCACAGCGGCGGCAGGCTCGAGCGGAGGTAGGAGCCGTACCGCTTGGTGGCCAGCCGCGGGTCGAGGACGGCGACCACGCCGCGGTCCGACGTGCTCCGCAGCAGGCGCCCCGCGCCCTGGGCCATGAGCAGCGCGGCGTGCGAGGCGGAGACCGACATGAAGCCGTTGGCGCCGGCGCGGTCGGCGGCCTCGGAGCGAGCGGAGGCGAGCGGGTCGTCGGGGCGCGGGAAGGGGATCCTGTCGAGCAGCACCAGCTGCAGGCTCGGGCCGGGGACGTCGACGCCCTGCCAGAGCGACAGCGTGCCGAACAGGCAGGTGCTGGGCTCGGCGGCGAACTCCTTCACGAGGTTCGCCATGGTGTCCTCGCCCTGGCAGAGCACGGTGATCCCGCGGCCGTCGGCGCGGTCGGCGAGCCGGTCGCGCAGCGCCTCGGCGGCGGCCTCGGCGGCGCGGCGCGAGGAGAACAGCCCCAGCGCGCGGCCGCCCGCGGCCACCAGCAGCTCCTCGACCTCGTCGAGCACCTCGGGCACCGGTCCCTCCCGCCCCGGCGGGGGCAGGTGCTGCGCCACGTAGAGGATGCCCTGCTTGGCGTGCTGGAACGGGCTGCCGACGTCGAGGGCCTTCCACGCCGGGGCGCCGCTCCCCGCGAGACCGACCGCGCCGGCGGCGGCGTCGAAGCTGCCGCCGGGGGTCAGCGTGGCGGAGGTGAGCACCACCACGGAGCTGCCGAACAGGTGCTCGCGCAGCACCATCGCCACGCTCAGCGGCGCGATGTTCAGCACCCGGGCCACGGGCCCGTCGTTCTTCCAGGCTCCCGGTGCGTCGAGCCACGCGACGTCGTCCCCCGGCCCCGTGGTGGGGCCCGTCACCGCGGCCAGCCGCTCGGCCACCTCGAAGACCTCGGTCAGCGCGGCGCGGGCCACCTGCTTGCCGCCGGCGTCCTCGGCGTCCTCCTTGCCCTGCTGCCCCCCGCTGTCGCTCTTGAGGCCGGAGAGGGCCTCGCGCGCCGCGTCGCGGACCCCGGCCACCGCGATGCGCACCGCCTCGGGCAGCCCGCGGGCGAACCTCCCGACGTCGGCGTCGTCGAGGACCTCGGCCAGGTCCTCCCCCGCCACCTCCAGGCGCTCCAGCGCGGAGCCGCCCAGGCCCGCCTGGCGGCGCGCCGTCGTCGCGGCCTGCGCCACCACACCCGCCGAGAGGGTGCCGGTGGCCACCGAGGTGACCCGGTCGGCCAGCTCGTGCGCCTCGTCGATGACCACGACGTCGTGCTCCGGCAGCAGCTGCACCTCCTCGACGGCGTCGATGGCGAGCAGCGCGTGGTTGGTGACGACGACGTCGACCTCCCGCGAGCGCGCCCGCGCCCGCTCGACGTGGCACTCCTCCGCCATCGGGCAGCGGGTGGCGCCGAGGCACTCCCGGGCGCTGACGGAGACCTGCCGCCAGGCGCGCTCGGAGACGCCGGGGGTGAGCTCGTCGCGGTCGCCGGTGTCGGTGTCCTGCGCCCAGCGGTGCAGGCGGGCGACCTCGCGGCCGAGCTGGCTGTTCGGGCCGGCGGCGCGGTGGTCGGTGGCCCGCTCGGCCCTGTCCTTCGAGCCGTCCAGGAGCTCCATGCCGGGGAGGACGTCGGTGGGCTCGTCGGGGAAGCCGCCGGCGAGCTTCTGCACGCACACGTAGTGGGCGCGGCCCTTGACGGTCTGCCAGGTCAGCTCGCGGCCGATGTGCGGGCGCAGCGCGGTGCTGAGGCGGGGCAGGTCCCTGTCGACCACCTGCGCCTGGAGCGCGAGCGTCGCCGTGGAGACCACGGTCGGGGTGCCGGTGGCGACGGCGTGCGCGGCCAGCGGCACGAGGTAGCCGAGCGACTTGCCGGTGCCGGTGCCCGCCTGCACCAGCAGGTGCTCACCGGTCTCGACGGCGTCGGCGACGGCCTGCGCCATCTGCTGCTGCCCCTCGCGGGGTGCTCCGCCGAGGGCCGCGACCGCCGCCGCGAGGAGGGTGGGGACGGACGGGACCTCGGGCACCGAGCCACCCTACGCAGCACGGCCCCCCGCCTCGGCCGTTCGTCCACAGCCCCCGCCCGGACCGGCGGTGATCATGCAGAAGACCCCCGGACGGGGTGCTCCCGTGGGGGTCCTCTGCATGATCACCAGCCCGCAGGCGGCCCAGCGAGCGCACGCCGGACCTCGGAGACCACCTCGCCGGGTCGGCGCCGCAGGTCGTCGCCGACGAGCTCGATGACGGTCCACCCAGCATCGCGCAGGCGGCGCCGCTTGGTCTTGTCCCACTGCCACTGCCCCCGGGTGGTGCGGTGGACGTCGCCGTCGAACTCGATCACGACCCTCCGGGCCCTCCAGACGAGGTCGACCCGGCCGAAGTACGTGCCCCCCTCGCGCAGCGCGAGCCCGCACTCCGGCTCGGGCAGCCCGGCGTCGACGAGCAGGAGCCTCACCTCGGTCTCCATCGGGGAGTCGACGCGCCACCGCACCTCGGAGCGGATCCGGCGCAGGCGGACGACGCCGCGGCGCCCCTCCCGGAGGGCGAGCGCCTCGTCGAGCTCCGCCTCTGACGCCCACCACCGCCGGACGGCGTCACCCAGCGCCACGGCGTCGGTGCGGTCGAGCCCGGGGACGAGGTCGCACCAGACGTCGACCGGGTGCTCGATGCGCAGGCCCCGGGTCCCGGGCGGAAGCAGCGGCAGGACCTCGCTGCGCAGGTCGCCCCCGAGAGCGGTGCGCACCCGGACGGCATCCAGACCGGTCACGCACTCGAGACCCGCGATCCGCGGCGCCGTCGGACCCACCGCCGAGGCGCAGATCCGCTCCCCGCCCGGTCGGCGCCGGGAGCGAGGTGTCGGCAGCCCCGCCACCTCGACCGCCGTCCACCCGCTCAGCGCTGCGTCGCCGGGCAGCGCGAGCGACGCCGCGACGAGGTCCACCGCTCGCGTGCGGGGGAGGTCCACCGGTACCCGGACCCCGCGGTGCGGTGTCCGGAACCGCCTCCCGTCCAGCGCACGAGGTGAGACGCCGCGTGCGAGGGCCTCGACGACGGTGAAGGGACGGCGCGCCAGGTCAGCGGGGAACGGGGAGCGCGGAGGCACCTGGCGATGCTGGCCCCGAACGCGGACAGCCCGCTGCGACTGTCCACAGGCACGAGCCCACCTCCGTGGTGATCATGCAGAAGACCCCCACGACGGGGTCCGTCGTGGGGGTCTCCTGCATGATCACCGACCCGGGCGGACCCGGGCGGCTCGCTCAGGCGGTGAGCTCGGCCGCCAGGTCGGGCGAGACGCGGGCGACCACGCGGGTGCCCTCGGCGGTGTGCTCGGTGGAGACCACCTCGCCGGTGGAGTGCACCCGCGAGACCAGGTCGCCCCGGGAGTAGGGCACGACGACGTCGACCAGCACCTCCGGGTGCGGCACCACCTCGGCGATGCGCTCGCGCAGCGCCTCCAGGCCCTCGCCCGTGCGGGCCGAGACGACCACGGAGCCGCGCTCGCGCCGCAGCAGGCGCGAGACGACCTCGGGGTCGGCCTGGTCGCACTTGTTCAGCACGACGACCTCGACGGGGCCGTCGTCGCCGTGGGAGCCGACCTCGGCGAGCACGTCGCGGACCGCGGAGATCTGGCCCTCCGGGTCGGGGTGCGACGCGTCGACCACGTGCAGCAGGACGTCTGCTTCGCCGACCTCCTCCAGCGTGGAGCGGAACGCCTCCACGAGCTGCGTGGGCAGCGAGCGGACGAAGCCCACCGTGTCGGACAGCGTCAGCGCGCGGCCGTCGGGGGTCTGCGCCTTGCGGACCGTCGGGTCGAGGGTGGCGAACAGCGCGTCCTCGACCAGCACGCCCGCCCCGGTGAGGCGGTTGAGCAGCGAGGACTTGCCGGCGTTGGTGTACCCGGCGATGACGACGCTGGGCACCGCCCCGCGGCGGCGCGACTGGCGGCGGGTCTCCCGCGCCGGGCGCATCTCCTTGATCTCGCGGCGCAGCCTGGGACATCCGGGTGCGGATGCGGCGGCGGTCGAGCTCGATCTTGGTCTCACCGGGGCCGCGGGAGCCGATGCCGGCACCGCCGGCGACGCGGCCACCGGCCTGGCGGGACATCGACTCGCCCCAGCCGCGCAGGCGCGGCAGCAGGTACTCCAGCTGCGCCAGCTCGACCTGGGCCTTGCCCTCCTTGGACTTCGCGTGCTGGGCGAAGATGTCGAGGATCAGGGCGGTCCTGTCGATGACCTTGACCTTGACGATGTCCTCCAGCGCGCGGCGCTGGGACGGCGAGAGCTCGCCGTCGGCGATGACGGTGTCGGCGCCGGTGGCCGAGACGACGTCGGCCAGCTCCTTGGCCTTGCCGGAGCCGAGCCAGGTGCCCGGGTCGGGGGTGTCGCGGCGCTGCAGCACGCCGTCGAGCACGGCCGAGCCGGCGGTCTCGGCGAGGGCCGCGAGCTCGCGCAGGGAGTTCTCCGCGTCGTCCGCGCTGTGGGTGCTGGAGGTCCAGACGCCCGCGAGCACGACCCGCTCCAGGCGGAGCTGGCGGTACTCGACCTCGGTGACGTCGGTGAGCTCGGTGGACAGCTGGCTGGCCAGGCCGCCCACGCGCCGCAGCGCCTGGCGCTCGGCGAGGTCGAGCTGGTCGCCGTCGTACCCGCTGTCGTAGCCGTTCTCGGGCTGGGCCGCGGGCTGCGCCTGCGGGGCCCTCCCGCCGTGGCGGGCGAGGATCCGGCTGACGGCGTCCTCGCCGGTGTCCTGCTGCGCCGCAGGCCGGGTCTCGGGACGGGTCGCGGGCCGGGCTGTGGTGGTCATGCGCCTCCTGGGCCGTGGTGGTCGCGCGTCTCGCGACCCACCTACTGTTCCTCACAACGCCGACGGCGTCGACGGTGTTTCCTCCTGACCGGCCGACCTGGGCTAGCGTCCCGGCCGTGCCCGAGCCGACCGACGACCAGACCGACGACGCGACCGCTGAGCACTACTTCAGCGCCGCGCCCTCGGGTGACGACCGCCGCCGGCCCCTGCACGTGCGCCTGGACGGCCGCGAGGTGGAGCTGGAGACGTCGTCGTCGGTCTTCAGCAGCGACCGCCTCGACACGGGCACCGCCGTCCTGCTCGACCACGTGCCCGCCCCCCCGGCGAGCGGCCCGCTGCTGGACGTCGGCTGCGGCTGGGGCCCCGTGGCCCTGACGATGGCGCTGCGCTCGTCCGAGCCGGCCACCCGCGAGGTGTGGGCCGTCGACGTCAACGAGCGCGCCCGCGCCCTCACCACCGCCAACGCCGCGCGCCTGGGGCTGTCCGGCGTCCGCGCCCTGGCCCCCGAGGACGTCCCCGCCGACGGCGACGTCGCCGCGCTGTGGTCGAACCCGCCGATCCGCATCGGCAAGGAGGCGCTGCACGCGCTGCTGCTGACGTGGCTGCCGCGCCTGGCCCCCGGGGCCAGCGCGCACCTGGTGGTGGCGAAGGACCTCGGCGCCGACTCGCTGCTGCGCTGGGTCGGCGAGCAGGGCGCCCAGCGCACCGACGGGCGCGGCTGGACGGCGGAGCGCACCGCGACGAAGAAGGGCTACCGCGTGCTGCGGGTGACCCGCTGACCCCGGGGTCAGGCGGTGCGGCTGGGGCGGCGCGTGCGGCGCTGGCGCTCCATGGCCAGCTGGTGCAGCAGGCGCTCGCGACGACGCATGCGGTCGTCCTCCTCGGAGCGGGGGTCGTTGACGGCGGCGAGCGCCATCGCGACGCCGATCGACGGAGCGTCCAGCACTGCGCCGGCGGCTCCCGTTCCCTCTCCCACTGCTACCTCCCCCGTGGCCCTGGGTCCACCTTGGGTGGACGCTGCGTGACCAGCAACCACTTTGCCCGAAGTGGTCCCCCGTGCGGCCGCACCGATCACCCCCACGGGGGGACGAAACGGACACCGGCCCCTCCAGTGAACACCCGCCACATCACGGTCCGGTCACGCCCGGCGTGTCGCCACGCCGGACGGCGCGGTGCCGCGGTGGGTCTCAGGCGCTGAGGGCGGCGAGGTCGACGGCGCCGCGGGCGAGCAGCACCGCGGGGCCGGCGAGCTCCACCCGCTGGCCCTCCAGGACGCGCACCGCGACCGTGCCGCCGGGCACGTGCACCAGCCACCGCTCGGGGGCGCCGCCCTCCACGCCGCCGGCCCACGAGCGGACCGCGAGCGCCGCGGCGCAGGCGCCGGTGCCGCAGGAGCGGGTCTCCCCCGAGCCGCGCTCGTGGACGCGCATCCGGATGACGCCGACGGCGCCGGCGAAGGGGGCCTCGTCGTGGTGGGCGGCCCCGCGGGCACCGCCGGTGCCGAGCGCGTCCTCCAGGACGACCAGCTCGACGTTGGTGCCGTGCGGGGGCAGCGGCTCGACCAGGGGCGCGCGGGTCAGGTCGGCGCCGTCGAGCTCGGCGGCCGAGGCGAGCGCCACCACGGTGTGCGGGTTGCCGACGTCGACCGAGAGCCCGGGCCGCTTCACGCCGTCCAGGCCGTGGACGCCGACCTCGGCGTCGGCCCCGGTCTCGGCGGCGCGGACGGGCTCGAGCAGGTGCCAGGGGCCCATGTCGACGGCGAGCCAGTCCTCGCCCTCGGGGCCGCGGACGCGGCGCACGTACCGGACGCCGGCGCGGGTGCCCACGGCGAGGCCGGGCGCGGCGCGCAGCACGGCCTCCTCGACCAGGCCCTCGGCCAGCAGGTGCGCCACCAGCACGCGCACGCCGTTGCCGCACATCTCCGCGAGCGAGCCGTCGGCGTTGCGGTAGTCCATGAACCAGGTGGCGGCCGGGTCCTGCGCGAGGGCGGCGGCGCCGTCGGGCAGCGCACCGGAGCGGACGGCGCGGATGACCCCGTCACCGCCGACGCCGGCACGGCGGTCGCAGAGGCGGGCCGCGAGGACGGCGTCGAGGGCGAGCTCGCCGTCGGGGTCGGTGAGCAGCACGAAGTCGTTCTCGGTGCCGTGGCCCTTGGTGAACGGCAGGGAGGCGGGAGCGCTGGTCACCCCCGCAGCGTAGGCGGCGCGGGGGTGGCCGCCCGGTCGCGCATCCACGCGGTCGCCTCGGCGGCCGGGAGGGGGTGGGCGTGCAGGTACCCCTGGCTGACGTCGCAGCCGAGCCTCCCGAGCTCGGTGAGCACGCCGTCGTCCTCGACGCCCTCGGCGACCACGCGCATGCCCAGGCTGTGGGCGAGGTCGACGGTGGTGCGGACGACGGCGCTGCTGCCGACGTCGCGCCGCAGCTCGCTGACGAACGACCTGTCGATCCTCACCTCCGCGACGGGCAGCTGGAGCAGCAGCGTCAGCGAGGAGTAGCCGGTGCCGAAGTCGTCGATGCTGATCTCGACGCCGAGGGCGACCAGGTCGCGCAGCACGGCCGCCGCCCCCTCGGGGTCGACCACGAGCACGGTCTCGGTGATCTCCTGGACGAGCAGCGCCGGGGGCAGGCCGCTGTCCAGGAGGAGCCGCGAGGCCCGCTCGACGAGGTCGGGGCCCACGTCGGCGGCGGTGAGGTTCACCGACACCGGCACGGGCAGGCCCGCGCGGCTCCACGCGGCGGCCTGGGAGACGGCCTGGTCGAGCACGAGGGCGGTGAGCTCGTGGCCGAGACCCACCTCCTCGGCCACCCGCAGGAACGCGTCGGGCGAGAGCAGCCCCCGCTCGGGGTGCTGCCAGCGGACCAGGGCCTCGACGCCCCGCAGGCGCCCCGAGACCACGTCGACCTGCGGCTGGTAGTGGAGAACGAGCTCGCCGTGGGCGAAGGCCCGCCGCAGCTCCTCGCCGGTCTCCAGCGCCTCGCGGGCGCGGCGGTCGAGGTGGGCGTCGTGCAGCACCGGGCCGGCGCCGCCGGCCTTCGCGGCGTGCACGGCGGTGTCCGCGCGGCGCAGCAGGTCGTCGGCCGCGAGCCGGGCCGCGGCCGCCGCCTGGCGCCGGCCGACGACCCCGGGGCCGGGGTGGTGCAGGGCGAGGCCGGTGCTGGCGGAGGCGTGCAGGGAGCGCCCCCGCACCTCGAAGGGCACGGCGGCGAGGGAGTGGTTCAGGGTCCAGGCGAAGGCCGGTGCGTCCTCGGCGCCGGCGTCGACGAGCAGGACGGCGAACTCGTCACCGCCCGTGCGGGCCAGCAGCGCTCCCGGCGGGAGGAGGCCGCGCAGGCGACCGGCGACCTGGCGCAGCAGCTCGTCTCCGGCCTGGTGCCCCAGGCCGTCGTTGACGTTCCTGAACCTGTCCAGGTCGAGCACGAGCAGGGCCACCGGGCGGGGGGCGGCGCAGACCTCCTCGAGCCGCAGCACCAGGGCGCGGCGGTTGCCCTCCCCGGTGAGGCCGTCGACCAGCGAGGCCTCGTGGGCGCCCTGGAGCGCCGTGGTGCGGTGGGTCAGCACCACCAGGCCCGCACCGACGGCGGCCAGGCTCGTCACGGCCAGCACCGCCGCGGCCGGTGACCCCGCCGGGGAGCGCAGGGCCGGGACCAGCAGCGCGGCGACGCCCATCCCGCCGATCCCGTGGACCGACAGCAGCAGGTGGGACCACCGGACCGGGGTGAGCACCACGCGCTCGGGGGCGGGGGTCAGCACGAACCCCACGAGGACGACGGCGCACGCCGCCACCGCGGCGACGGCGAGCAGGTCGGACCCCAGCACGGGCACCACCGGGCCGAGGAGCTGGACGGCGACGTTGACCACCGACAGCGCCGACGCGGCGGCCAGCCAGGGCGCGCGCCGGTCGCGGGCGGCGCCACCGGCCACCAGCGACCCCACGGCCACCGCCGTCCCGGCGAGGGCCGTCGAGGCGCAGACCAGCCCCAGGGGCGAGACGCCGCCGGCCAGGAGCCCGGGGACGAGCGCGAGGACCACCGCCGCGGCTCCGCAGCACGCGGCGAGCCAGTCGAGCAGGAAGGTCGCGGAGCGCCCGCTGCGGTGGGCGGTGAACAGGCGCAGCTGCATCGCGAGCAGCACCGCCTGGCTGGCGGAGCCGGTCCCGAAGACCCACCCCGGCGCCGGCTCGCTGCCCGGCAGCACGCCGTGCACGAGGGACGGCGCGGCGAGCACGGTCACCGCGGTCGCCGCGACGACCAGGGGTGCTCTGCGCGCCGAGCGCGGCAGGGGGTGGGAGATCACGGCGCTGCATCGGCGCCCGCGGCACGGGCCTCGACGCCGGACGGAGATGATCACCGGTCCGGCCGATCAGCGCAGGTCAGCGCAGGTCAGTCGAGTTCAGCGGCGGCGAGCACCGCCAGCGCGTCCGCCACGGCGACGCGGTCCGCGCCGGGGCGCGGGTCGAGCCAGCGCACCCGGGGGTCGGCGCCGAACCACGACAGCTGGCGCCGCGCGTAGCGGCGGGTGGCGGTGGTGGTGGCCTCCAGCGCCTCGGCCAGGGAGCACCGCCCGTCGAGGGCGTCCAGCACCTGGGCGTACCCCAGGGCGCGCCGGGCCGTCGGTCCCTCGCGCAGCCCCTCACCGGCGAGCCGCTCGACCTCCTCGACGAGCCCCGCGGCGGCCATCCGGTCGACCCGCGCCCGGATCCGCTCGCGCAGCACCTCGCGGTCGGCGCGCAGCCCGACCTGCACCACGCGGCCCAGCCCGGCGACCGCGACGTCGTAGCGGCGCACCGGCATCGACGCCGAGAACGGCCGCCCGGTCACCTCCACCACCTCCAGAGCGCGGACCAGGCGGCGCACGTCGCCCCGGGTCAGGGAGGCCTCGGCGACGGGGTCGACCGCCGCCAGGCGGCTGCGGAGCACGCGCTCGCCGTCCTCCCCCGCCGCGACCAGGGACGCCAGCTCGGCCTCGAGCCGGGCGCGGACGGCGGGGTCCGTGGCGGGGAAGGCGAGCTCGTCGAGGGCCGCGCGGACGTACAGGCCCGAGCCCCCGGTGAGGACGGCGACGCGCCCACGCGCGACGACGTCGGCCAGGGCGGCGCGGGCGTCGCGCTGGTAGGCGGCCACCCGGGCCTCCTGGCGCACGTCGAGCACGTCAAGCAGGTGGTGCGGCACGCCGCGGCGCTCGGCGGGCGTGAGCTTGGCGGTGCCGACGTCCATGCCGCGGTAGACCTGCGACGCGTCGGCGTTGACGACCTCGCCGCCCAGGGCCAGCGCGAGCTCCACGGCCAGGTCGGACTTGCCGGTGGCGGTCGGGCCGACGACGGCGACGACGGCCAGCGGCGCGCCGGCGGGGCCCTCAGCCGCGGCGCGCTCTGGGCTGGTCGGCTCCGGCACGGCGCAGGAGCCTAGCCAGCGGCGCCGGCGAGGTCGGCCAGGTGCCGGGCGACCAGGTGCGCCGGGTGGCGGTCCCACCCGGGGGCGAGCCCGGCGGCGCGCGCCTCGAGCGCGAGCCGCGCGTGCTCGGCCCAGACGGCGCCCACCGCCGCGGCGTCGGCCTCCTCCGCGGCGCTGAGCACCGGGGCGCACTGCGCGAGCGGCTCCGGCTCCAGCACGAGCCACCCGGGCGGCAGGCCGTGGGAGCCCTCCAGCGCCGAGAGCGCCGACGCGGCCGTCTCCGCCTGCGCGGAGGTGGGAGCGCCGCTCGGGTCGGGGCCCACCAGGACGACCAGCAGCCGCTCGGGCAGCGCCCCCAGCTCGACCTCCGGGGCGTCGGCCCCGCGCTCGGCGGTGGCGACCAGCGCCGCGACAGCGGCGTCCAGGGCCGCCCAGCCGGTCTCGGACGCGGCCGCGCGCAGGCCCAGCACCACGGGTGCGGCCTCGCCGCGCACGGCCAGGCCCTCCCGGCGCGCGGCGGCGACGCCCGCGGCGCCCGCCGGGTCAGCAGCCGGGTCAGCCGCGAGGTCGAACCAGACCCCGCTCGCCGGTGCGGTGCGCAGCCGGTGCAGCAGCTCGCCGTGCGCGGCGGTGACGGTCGCGGGGCCCAGGCCCGCGGGGGCGAGCGCCGCGGCCAGCGACGCCGCGTCGGGGGCGTGCCGGGCGAGCAGCCCCAGCGCCCGGCCGGCCCAGCGGCGCACGACCCGCTCGTCGGCGTCGCCGGGTCCGACCAGCAGCCGCGCGGTCACGGGCTCTGCGGCTCCGCCGGGGTGGTGACGACGCCGGCCAGCACCGCCTGCAGGCGCAGCAGCGCGACCTGGCGCAGCTGGTCGGCGGAGACCTCGAGCTCGGCGGCGGCGCTGTTGCCCAGGCGCTCGTCGAGGTCGGCGAGCACCTCCTCCTCGCCCAGCCCGGCCGCCCGCACGAGGTAGTGGTGGCCGAAGCGGGCCTCGTAGGCGGTGACCGCGGCACCGAGCCGCTCGCGCGAGGCGGGGTCCTGGGGCAGGGAGGACTGCTCCAGGCGGCACATGCACTCGTGGGGCCCGTCACCCGGCAGGTCCTCGCCGAGGCGCGGGTGCGTCGCCAGCGCGGCCAGCACCGCCTCGGCGGGCAGGGCCCGGGCCGCGGCGTCGGCGTGCTCGAGGAGCGTCTCGACGTCGGGGTGGGGCGCCGCGTCGAGGACGCCCGCCACCCACAGCGGGCTGCTCAGGCAGGCCGAGAGCGCCTCCTCCTCGCCGCCGGTGGGGGTGGCGCGGCCGAGCAGGACGTCGAGGAGGTGGGACACAGCCGCGAGGGTAGGGGCGCACCCCGTCCGCCTCCCGCGCGGCTGGGCCACCCGGGGGTCCGGGAGGTGGGGCGCTCGGACCGCGCGTGAGGCGCGGGGGGCGCTCAGGAGGCGCTGACGGCTGCGCGGCAGGCGGCGACGTCGTCGGGCAGCTGCAGGCGCAGGGGGCGCAGGTCGTCGACGATCTGGTCGAGCCGGACGGCGTCGAGGTCGGCGACGGCCCCGGCGGCGGCGTCGATGGCGTCGAGGGCCTGCTGGCCGGCCTCACCCGCCGCCGCGCACGCCGCGGACGGGGTCTGCGCGGTCGCGGCGCCGCCGGTGGCGCTGCTCGTGGTGCTGCTCGTGGTGCCGGTCGCGGTGGGCTCGGCGCCCGCCCCGCCACCGCCGTCGGCGCTCGTGGAGGGGCTGGTGCCGCTGGTGGGGGTGCCACTGCCGGAGCCGTCGCCCAGTGCTCCCACGACCAGGCCCCCCACGACCAGCCCGCCGACGAAGAGCAGCCCGCCCAGCAGCAGGGGCCGCGCCGAGTCCCGTCGTGCCACGTGTCCCCCTTGAGCGCGCGCCGCGGTCGTGATCACCCCAGCATAGGGTCGACCCGCCGGGACCGCCCCGAGGGAGAGCGCTGGGGAGGGCCCACCCGTGCACCACCTGATGCGCGCCGCCGCCCGGGCCTACCGGGGCCTGGTGGTCTCGGGCCGCTGGGTGGTGCTGGCGGGGTGGTCGGCGCTGGTCGCCCTCGTGCTCGTGCTGGTGCCGGTGACCGACCTGTCGGCGTCCTCGGGCGGGTTCAACGACCTGCTGCCGGAGTCCAGCTCGTCGGTGCAGGCCGCCCAGCGGTCGCTGGCGCAGTTCTCCGTCCCCGTGATCTCCGGGACGGCCGTGGTGCTGCACGACCCCGACGGCCTCGACCCGCTGACGCGCGCCCACGCCGTCGTCCGCGCCCTGGCGGTGCTGCAGGAGGGCGAGCGGGAGGCCGCCGAGCAGCCCGACGGCGTGCTGCCCCGGAACCGGGTGGTGGCCGCGGTGCCGGTGCCGCTGGTCTCGGCCGACACGAGCGTGACCTACCTGTTCGCCTCCCCGGGCTCCTCGCTCGGGGGGACCACGAACGCCGCCGACCGCTACGCCGCGCACTTCACCGAGCACGACCTGCCGGGGGTGCAGACCGCCGTGACGGGCTTCGTGCCGGCGCAGCGGGCGCAGGCCGACGTGCTGCGCGAGCACCTGGGCACCTTCGAGCTGCTCAGCCTGGCCCTGGTCGTGCTCGTGGTGGCCCTGATCTTTCGCTCACCGGTGGCCTCCCTGGCGGTGCTGGCGGTGGCCGCCGGCGCCCTGCTCGTCTACTACCCGCTGCTCACGTGGCTGGCCGCGGAGCTGGGCTTCAGCGTGCCGGCCGAGCTGCAGCCGGTGCTGGCGGCGCTGCTCATCGGCGTCGTGACCGACTACTGCGTGCTGTTCTTCCACGCCTTCCGCAACGGCCTGGCGCAGGGGCGCGGCGTGCACGAGTCGGTGCGGCGCACGGTCTCGGCGGAGTCGCCCGTGGTCGCGGTGGCCGGCATCACGGTGGCGGTGGGGACGCTGGCCCTGCTGGTCAGCCCGTTCGGGCTGTTCGCGGCGCTCGGGCCGGCGCTGGCCTTCACCGTGCTGGTGGGCGCCGTCGCCTCGCTGCTGCTCGCCCCCGCGCTCATGGCCGTGCTCGGCCACCGGCTCTTCCGCCTGCGCGGCCGGGTGCCGGTGACCCTCCCCCTCGACGCCGCCGACGCCCCCCCCGCCCCCGAGGGCGGCGGCGAGCGCACCGGCGGCTGGCTCAGCCGCGCCCTGGTGGCGGTGCTGACCCACCGCGCGGGCGCCGTGGCGGCCGTCGTTCTCGTCAGCGCCGTGCTCCTCGCCGCGGCCCTGCCGCTGCGGCACGCGGCCCTGTCGATGTCGTTCACCGCGGGCCTGCCCGCCTCGGACCCGGTGGCGCAGGGCGCCGCGCTGCTCGACGAGGCCGGCCTGGCGGGGCTCTCGGCCCCCACGGAGGTGCTCGTCGAGGGTCCGGGCGTCGTCGGCCAGCGGGAGGCCCTCGCCCGCCTGCAGGACTCCCTCGCCGGGCGGGCCGGGGTGGTCCGCGCGATCGGCCCCGCCGACCTGCCGACCCGGGAGGACCGCTTCGGCCTGCTCCTCGCCAGCAGCGGTGACGCCGCGCGCTTCTTGCTCGTGCTGGACAGCGACCCCCTCGCGGCCTCGGCCATCGCCGACGTGCGGTCCCTGCAGGCGCAGCTGCCCGCGCTGGTGGAGCGGTCGGGCCTCACCGGCGTCCAGGTCTCCACCACGGGCCAGACGCGCATCGCCAGCGAGGTCGCCGAGCTCACGGTGCACAGCCTCTTCGTGACCCTGGCGGTCGCGTTCGGCCTGCAGCTGCTCGTCCTGGCGGTCTACCTCCGCTCCCTCCTGACGCCGCTGGTGGTGCTCAGTGCGAGCCTGGTCAGCATGGGATCGGCCCTCGGCCTCACCGTCCTGGTGTTCCAGGACCTCCTGGGCCAGCCCGGGCTGACCTTCTACGCACCGTTCGCGACGGCGGTGCTGCTCCTGGCCCTCGGCGCCGACTACAGCGTCTTCGCGATCGGGGGGATCTGGGAGCAGGCGCGGCGCCACCCCCTGCGGCGGGCCATCGCCATCGCCGTGCCCCGCTCCGCCGGGGCGATCACCGCGGCGGGCGTCATCCTCGCCTCGACGTTCGCCGTGGTCGGCGTCATCCCCCTGGTCACCTTCCGGCAGATCGCGTTCACGATGGCGGTGGGCCTGCTCGTCGACACGCTGCTGGTCCGGCCGCTGCTCATGCCCGCGGCCCTGACGCTGCTCGGTCGCTGGGCGGGGTGGCCGGGCCGGCGCACGGCCCTGACGGAGCCGGGCGCGCCGGTGGTGGCGGCGCGGCGCGTCGAGGCAGGGGCGTGACGGGACGGCGCGTCGCCGGGCCCGAGCGGGGACGGGTCGAGCGCTGGGTGCTGGAGCGCTGGTCCGCGCGGCGCTGGGTGTCGCGGCGCGGCGCGGGCGCCCTCGTCGTGGTGCTCGTGCTCGGCGGCGGGGCGGCCGTGGCGGCGCCGCTGCTGGACGCCGCGGCCCGCCGCACCGCCGAGGAGCGCGTGGCGCAGGAGGCGGCGCAGCAGCTGGGGGCCTCCGGCCCCGTCAGCGCCGCGATCGGCGGCGGCTGGTTCGTGCCGCAGGCGCTGCGCGGCAGCTACCCCTCGGTGGTGCTGCGCGCCGAGGGCGTGCCCGCGGGGGGCGTCGTGCTCGACAGCGTCGAGGCCCGCCTGGTGGGGGTCGACGCACCCGCGAGCGACCTGCTGGGCGGAGACCCGCAGGTGCGCGCGCAGAGCGTCACCGCACGGGTGCTCGTGGCGACGGACCAGGTGAACGCGGTGCTGGCGGCCCAGGACCGCGGGCTCGAGGTCGCCACCGACGCGGGCGAGGACCGGCTGCACGTCACGGCCGAGGAGCGGGTGACGGGGCTGGACCTCGCGCTCTCGGGCTGGGTGGAGCTGCGGGTGGGCGGCGCGGGGCTGGAGGCGGTGCCGGTGGGCCTGGACGTCGACGGCGGCGGCCTGGTCGACCGCCTCTCCTCGGCCGTGCTGGGCCGCTACGAGGACCGGCTGGCCTTCGAGGTGCCGCTGGACGACCTCCCGCTCGGGCAGCGCGTCACGGCGGCGCGCGTCGTGGACGCCGGCGTCGAGGTCACCACCGAGGGCGGGCCGGTCATCGTTGTCGGATCGTGACCGTCAGTGAGCCTTCTGACAGGCCACGTTCATGTGAAAGCGGTAACAAGGTGCTGTGACCACTGAAGGACTACCGGTGGCCCGCGTGATCGTGAGCGGCGTGCGCCGCGATGCGGTGGCCGCGTGGCTGACCGCTCGCTGGCCCCTGCTCGCCTCGACCCTGCTGCTCGCGCTCCTGGTCGACCTGCTCCTGGGCGGGGCCGTGACCACCGCGCTGGACCCCGCCGTCCGCGAGCGGATGGCCGCCCTTCCGCACTCCCCCTCCGACGTCTCCGCGGCCCTGGTGCTCGACCGCACCGGCAAGATCACGACCGTGTCGACGGCGCTGCTGCTCGCCGGCTCCTGGGCCGCCTGGCGCGAGCGGAGCTGGTCGGCGCTGGTCATGGCCGGCACCACGCTGTTCTCGATGCTCGCCGTGCTCGCCGTCGTGAAGTTCGGGCTGGCCCGCGGGCTGGCGGTGAACGGCGACCCGTCCCTGTTCGTGCCGGGCGGCCAGGCCTTCCCCTCCGGCCACGGCGCCCAGGCGGCGCTCGGCGCGGCGCTCGTGGCGGTGCTGGTGGCGCGCGCCCGCGGCCGGCGGCTGCGCCGCTCCACCGCCCTGCTGGCGGTGCTGGTGCCCAGCGCCGTCATGACGTCGGTGTCGCTGTACCTGGGGTTCCACTGGATGAGCGACCTGGCGGCCGGGGCCCTGACCGGCGTCCTGGCCGCTCGCGCCGGGCTCGCCGTCGAGGCCCGCCTCGCGCGCCGCCGCGCCGACCGGGTGCGCATCGGCATCCCCCCGCTGGGTGCCGTGACCACCCCGTTCGACGCGCGCGAGCAGGCCGAGGAGCGGTCCGTGGTCCTGGCCGGGTCCCCGCACGTCCGCTGACGCCCGCGCGACCGGCGCGACCGGCGCGGCGGGTGTCGGCGCGCCAGCTTTTCGGTCGACCGAAACTCGTGGCACGCTGACGGCGTGACCACACCCCCCGCGACCGAGGAGTCCGAGCGGGCGCGCCCCGCGGGGCCCTCCCCGGAGCGGGGCCTGCTGCCCCAGCTCGGCCCGGCCTTCGTCGCGGCGATCGCCTACGTCGACCCGGGCAACGTCGCCGCCAACCTCACCGCGGGCGCCCAGCACGGGTACCTGCTGCTGTGGGTGCTGGTCGTGGCGAACGCCATGGCGGTGCTGGTGCAGTACCTGTCCGCCAAGCTCGGCGTGGTCACCGGGCGCACCGTCCCCGAGCACCTGCGCGACCGGCTCAGCCGCCCCGGCCGGTTCGCCTTCTTCGGCCAGGCGCAGGCGGTGGCCGTCGCCACCGACGTCGCCGAGGTCATCGGCGGGGCCGTGGCGCTGGGCCTGCTCTTCGGGCTCCCCCTGTGGCTGGGCGGCCTGGTCACCGGCGCGGTGTCGACGGCGGTGCTGGCCCTGCACGGACGCCGAGGCGTGCGCCGCTTCGAGGCCGTGGTCATCGGGATGCTCGGCGTCATCGCGGTGGGCTTCGTGGCGGGGCTGTTCGTCGCCCCGCCCGACCCGGCCGAGGCCGCCGCCGGGCTCGTGCCGCGGTTCGAGGGCGCCGGCACGGTGCTGCTGGCCGCGAGCATGCTCGGCGCCACGGTGATGCCGCACGCCATCTACCTGCACTCCGCCCTCGCCCGCGACCACCACGGTCCCGTCACCCCCGCCCGGGTGCCCCGGGTGCTGCGGGCCACGCGCACCGACGTCGTCGCCGCCCTGGTGGTGGCCGGCGTCGTGAACATCTCGATGCTGCTGCTGGCGGCCACCAGCCTGCGCGGGGTGGAGGGCACCGACACCCTCGAGGGGGCCCACGCCGCCGTCGTCGCCTCCCTGGGCCCGGTGGTCGGGCTGCTCTTCGCCATCGGGCTGCTGGCCTCGGGGCTGGCCTCGACGTCGGTCGGCTCCCAGGCCGGCGCCGTCATCTGGGAGGGGATGCTGCACCGCACCCCGCCGCTGCTGGTGCGCCGGCTGCTGACGCTCGCGCCCGCCATCGCGCTGCTGGTGGCCGGTGTCGACCCGACGCGGGCCCTGGTGCTCAGCCAGGTGGTGCTGAGCTTCGGCATCCCCTTCGTGCTGGTGCCGCTGCTGCGCTTCACCGGCGACCGCGCGCTCATGGGGCCCTTCGCCGACGGCCGCCCGGTGCGCGTGCTGGCGTGGCTGGCCGTCGGCGCCGTCATCGCGCTGAACGTCGTCCTGCTCGTGCTGACCTTCACGGGGGCGTGACCGGGCGCCACATGCCCACCGGCCCGCCGCCGTCGGCGAAGGCCGCCACCCGCCCCAGCGGCACGAAGCCCAGCCGCCGGTACAGGGCACCCGTGCGCGGGGACGACGACTCCAGGTAGGCGGGCTCCCCCGCCGCGTCGGCCAACGCCAGGCGGTGGCGCAGGAGCGCCCCGCCGACGCCGCGCCCCTGCCCCGCGGGAGCGACGCCGACGGCCTCGAGGTACCAGTGCGGCACCCGCGGGCGGGCGCGCCCGAAGGCGCCCAGCACCGCCAGCGGGTGGCGCAGGTCGACGCCGCGGAAGGCCCGCAGGTGCTCCGGCAGACCCCTCAGGAGCCCGGCGGCCGCCCGCACGGACTCCAGGAGCGCCCCACCCCGGCGCGGCTCCACCCACAGCGCCACGCCCAGCAGCCGCCCGTCGGCGGCGTCGCGCGCGGCGTCGACGGTCCCCCGCCGCAGGGGGCCGGCCACCAGCAGCGCGCGGTAGAGGTGCTCGGCGCGGCGGCGCAGCGGGGCCCGGTGCTGCAGCAGGGCCCCCACCTGCGGCTCGTGCTCGAAGGCGGCGGCCAACAGGGCGGCGGCCTCGGCGAGGTCGGCCGGTGCGGCGGGGACGACGACGACGCCCGGCTCCTGCTCGGTGCGCTCCTGGGGTGCGATCACGGTCTGCCTCCACGGGTGGTGTGCGGTGCGGGGTCGGGCCCGATCTGGTCATCTGACCAGTTCGATCGACCAGGAGGAAGCTACCCTGCTGCCGTGGACACCACCTCCTCCGGCCCCTCCGCCGGGCGCGATCGGCCCAGCGGCGGCCTGCGCGGCGAGGGCACGCGCACCGCCCTGGTCGAGGCCGCCGTGCGCGTCGTGGAGCGCGAGGGGGTCGCCGCGGCCACCACGCGCCGCATCGCCGCCGAGGCGGGGCTGCCCCTGGGCGCCGTGCACTACTGGTTCCGCGACAAGCGCGCCCTGCTGGCCGCCGTCGTCGCCGCCCTGCTCGACCAGGTGCGCGAGCAGGCCCTGGTCCCGACCGGCCGGACCGAGGGGCAGGCCGAGGGGCAGCCCGAGGGGCAGCCCGAGGGCCGGGCCAGCGGGGAGGACGGCGGGCTGGCGGCCCTCCACCGGCGCCTGGCCGCGCTCCCCGCCGAGCGCCAGCTGGCCCTCTTCGAGGTGACCACCCACGCCCTGCGCGACCCGGCGCTGCACCACCTGGCCCGCGAGCAGTACGCCGCCTACCGCGAGGTGGCGCTGGCCGCCGTGGCCTCGTGGGCCGGCGACGGTGTCGACGCGCTGCCCGGCGGGAGGGCGGCGCTGGCCACCCTCCTCGTGGCCTGCCTCGACGGGCTGACCCTCGCCGCCCTCGCCGACGGTCCCGCGCGGGGTGACGACGGCGCCGTCGACCTGCTGCTCCACCTGCTGCGTGGAGCCCTGCCCCCCACCCCGCCGGGGCGACCCGCCTGACGGGTCGCCGCCGCGCGTGGCCCGCCGTAGCGTCGCGCGGGTGACGCAGAGCGGCGCTGGCGGCGGAACCACCCTCACCGACGTGCGGCTCGCGCCGCGCCCGGGCGGCAGCCCGGAGCTGGGCGGGGTGCTCGGCGTCCCCTCGCGCGAGGTCCACGGCGACGGGCCCTGGCCGGGCGTCGTGGTGGTGCACGAGGCGTTCGGCGTCGACGACGTCATGCGCCGCCAGGTGCAGCGCCTCGCCGAGGCCGGCTACCTCGCGCTCATGCCCGACCTCTTCACCGCCGGCGGGGCCCGGAAGTGCCTCACGGCGACCTTCCGGGCGCTGGCCGCCGGGCACGGCCGGGCGTTCGAGGACGTCGAGTCGGCCCGCTCCCAGCTGCTCGCGCTGGACGAGTGCACCGGACGGATCGGCGTCATCGGCTTCTGCATGGGCGGGGCGTTCGCGCTGCAGCTCGCCGGCTCCCCCGCCGGCCGGTACGACGCCTCGTCGGTCAACTACGGCCGCCTCCCCTCCGACGACGCCTCCCTCGACGCGCTGCTCGCCGGGGCGTGCCCGGTCGTGGCCAGCTACGGCGGCCGGGACGCGTCGCTGCGAGGCGCCGCCGACCGCCTCGAACGCGGCCTCACCCACGCCGGGGTGCCGCACGACGTGCGGGAGTACCCGAGCGCCGGCCACTCCTTCCTCAACGACGCCCCCAACGGGCCGCGGCTCCTGCGCCCCGTGATGCAGCGCGTCATCGGCGCGGGGCCCGAGCCGGAGGCCGCCGCCGACGCGTGGGCCCGCATCGAGGCCTTCTTCGACGAGCACCTCGGTGGCGGGGCTGACCTCGCACCCCGGACGGGGCAGGGTGGTGGCCGTGCCCACTCCTGAGGAAGACCTGTCCGTCTGGAAGCGCCTGGCGCCCTCCGGCCTGCTGCTCGTCGGGGCCGGGACGGCGGTGGCCCTCGACGCCTCCGCGCGCCGCGGCTCCGGGGCCCCCCTGCTGCGCTGGGTGGCCGAGGGCACGGCGGGCCTGGTCCTGCTGAACGCCGGGCTGTCGGTGTTCGGCGAGGCCGTGAAGCGCCGCGCCCTGTACGACTGGTCGCAGCGCCCCTAGCGTTCGGCCATGGCCCTCGCACTGCTCCTGGTCGTGGTGCTCGTGGTGGTGGCGCTGGTCGCCCGCAGCAGCAGGCGGTCGCGCCCGCCCCGGACGCGGACCGGCGGGGACGCCGGGGGCGGCTCCGGCACCTCCTGGGGCGACGACGGAGGCCACCACTCGCACGGCCACTCCCACGGCCACTCGCACGGCCACTCCCACCACGGCGACGGGGGCGGCTGGTCCTCCGACGGCGGGGGCGGGGGTGGCGGCGACTGAGCCGGTGAGCCCGTGAGCCCGTGAGCCGGTGAGGGCACCCGCCTCAAGATCACCGGCCGACCGGTCGATGGGTCACCGTGTCCAGCAAGGGCGACGTCAGGGTCAGGCGCGAGGTGCAGGTCCGCCGCACCGGGGGGCGGCTGTCGCTGCCCGAGCGCGCGTCGCTCGCCAGCGCGCTGGGAGCCGCGGCCTACACGGTCTTCGCGCTCCTGCCGAGCACCGCGGCCCTCGCACCCGACGTCTCGATGGTGCTCGTGGCCGGGGCGGCCGTCGTCCTGGCGGTCGCGGCCCTCGCACCGCGCCCCGACGACCGGACCCCCTGGCTCCTCGTCACCGCCGGGCTGACCGGCACGGTCGTGGCCCGGGCCGTCGCCGTCGGCGCCGGGACCCTGCCGCCCGGAGCGGTCCTGCCCGCCCACCTCTACGCCGACGTCCCGTGGCTCGGGCCGGCGGTGGTCGCGAGCCTCGCCGTCGTCGTCGCCGGCGTGCACCGCCTCGTCGCCGGCTCCCTCAGCGGGGTCCGCGCCGGGCAGTGGCAGGACGCCGCCCTCGTCGCGGTCGTGGCCCTGGCGCTCGCCGTCGCGCTCCTGTCCCAGCGCCTGCACGACCTGGGGCTCGGTCCCGGCGCGACGCTGGCGGTCGTGGCGCGCCCGGTGGCCGCCCTGCTGGTCCTCGGCGTGGTCGTGGCGGCCGTGGTCCTGCGGGGCCGGGACCGGGACCCCCGCCTGGAGGTGGTCGGCCTGGCCGGCGCGGTGCTCGCGGTGGCAGAGGTGACCGCCTTCAGCTGGTCGCTGGTGCCGGGCCCCGTCGAGGCCTGGGTCGAGGTCGTGGTCGGCGCTGCCCGGGTGACCTCCTTCTGCCTGTTCGCCACGGCGGCGCTCAGCGCCGGCGCCCCCCGCTCGCGCGCCACCCCCTCGCCGCGCGTCGCCCAGCTGCTGGTCATCGGCGTGCTGCTGGCCGCCGTCGCGCTGGTCGGCGCCGACCACCTCGGCCTGGTCGCCCCGCTGCCCCCGACGGCGACCACGGCCCTGGCCGTGGTGGTGCTCGGGGCGGGCGTGCGGCTGGTGCAGCTGAGCGCCGAGGTGGGCGGGCTGGCCGACGCGCGCCACCAGCTCGCCCACGACGACCTCACCGGCCTGCTGAACCGCCGCGGCATGACCGCCGCCGCGCGCGACCACGTCCGCCGCGGCGGACGCTCCGCGGCGCTCGTGCTGGTCGACCTCGACGCCTTCAAGGACGTCAACGACCGGTGCGGCACCGCCGTCGGCGACGAGGTGCTGCGGGTGGTCGCCCGGCGCCTGGAACGCACCGTGCGGTCGGGGCTCGTCGCCCGGCTGGGCGGCGACGAGTTCGCCCTGGTGATGGCCGGCGTCGCGGAGCCGGACCTCGTGGAGCTGGCGGCGCGGGCCCTGGAGGCGGTGCGGGCACCGATCACCGTGGCCGACCGGCAGCTGCGCATCGGCGCCAGCGCCGGCATCGCCACCACCGGCACCGCCGCCGACGGCACCGGGGGCGAGGAGCTGCTGCGCAGGGCTGAGCTGGCCCTGCGCCGCGCCAAGTCCACCGGCGGGACGGCCGTCTACGACGAGGCGCTCGACGCCGCCGCCCGGCTGCGCGAGCGGCTGCTCGACGACCTGCGCACCGTCATCGAGTCCCCCAGCGGTGCGGCGGGCCGGGTGGTCGCCCACTACCAGCCGCAGGTCGACGCCGACGGCACCGTCAGCGGGGTCGAGGCGCTGGTGCGGTGGGAGCACCCCGAGCTGGGGCTGCTGCAGCCCTTCGCGTTCATCGACCTGGCCGAGGAGCACGGGCTGCTGCCGGGCCTGACCGAGCAGGTGCTGCGCCAGGCGGTGGCCGAGACCGCGCGCTGGCGGGCCCTCGGGCACCCGCTGAGGTGCTCGGTGAACCTTTCGGCGAGCTGCCTGGACTGGCCGCGGCTGCTCGACGTCGTCGACGACGTGCTGGCCAGCCGGCTGCTGCCCGCCGACGCGCTGGTCCTGGAGGTCACCGAGACCGGGCTGGTCAGCGACGCCGCGGACGGCCTGCGGGTCGCGGCCGAGCTGGTGGCGCGGGGCGTGGAGCTGTCCATCGACGACTACGGCACCGGGTACTCCTCCCTGGCCCACCTCAACCACCTGCCCGCCCGCGAGCTCAAGCTCGACCGCGCCTTCACGCGGCAGCTGCTGGACGACGAGCGGACCGCGACCATCGTGCGCGCCACCATCGCCCTGGCCCACGACCTGGGCATGCGCCTCGTGGCCGAGGGCGTGGAGGACGAGGCGACGCTCCTGGCCATCACGGCCATCGGCTGCGACGTCACGCAGGGGTACTGGCACAGCCGCCCGCTGCCGGCGAGCGAGCTCACCGGCTGGCTGGTCCAGCGCTCTGCACGGGCGATCACCGCCTGACACGAGCACGCTGTGCGGGGTGAGCCCAGGAGCGACGCCCTCGACCGACAGCCGTGACGCCCCCGCGCTGGCCAGGACGGTCTCGGGACGGCTGCTGTTCCTCTTCATCCTCGGCGACGTGCTGGGCGCCGGCGTCTACGTGCTGGTGGGCGAGGTGGCCGGCGCCTCCGGCGGAGCGGTCTGGGTACCGCTGCTGCTGGCCCTCGGGCTGGCGCTGCTGACCGCGGCGTCGTACGCCGAGCTCGCCACCAAGCACCCCCGCGCCGGGGGCGCCGCGGTCTACACGACCCGGGCCTTCGGGCCGCTGGTCGGGTTCGTCGTGGGGTTCTGCATGCTCGCGGCGGGGGTGGTGTCCGTGGCTGCCCTGGCCCGCGCGTTCGGCGGCGACTACCTCGCGGCCTTCGTCGACCTCCCGGTCGTGCCCGTCGCCGTGGTCTTCCTCCTGGCCCTGGCGGCGCTCAACGCCCGGGGCATCCGCGACTCGCTGCGGGCCAACGTCGTGATGACCTGCATCGAGGTGGGTGGCCTCGTGCTCGTCGTCGTCCTGGGCCTGGTGGTGCTGGCCCGCGACGGCGGCGACGCCTCGCGGCTCACCTCCCTGGGCACGCCCGAGAGCGGTCCCGTCGCCGCGGTGCTCGCCGGCAGCGTGCTGGCCTTCTACTCCTTCGTCGGCTTCGAGACGTCGGTGAACGTGGCCGAGGAGGTCCGCGACCCGCGCCGCAGCTACCCGAGGGCCCTCTTCGGCGCGCTGGCCGCCGCCGGCGTCGTCTACCTGGCCGTCGGCGTCGTGGCGAGCCTGGTGGTGCCCACCGACGTCCTGGCGAGCTCCAGCGGGCCCCTGCTCGAGGTGGTGCGCGAGGCCGGGATCGTGCCGCCGGTGGTGTTCGCCGCGATCGCGCTGGTCGCCGTCGCCAACGGCGCGCTGCTCACCGGGATCATGAGCTCGCGGCTCACCTACGGCATGGCCCGCGACGGAGCCGTTCCGCGGGGGCTGGCCAGGGTGCTGCCGCGGCGGCGGACCCCGTGGGTGGCGATCCTCGTCACCACGGCGGCGTCGCTCCTGCTGGCGCTCACCGGTGGGGTGGCCGACCTGGCCGCCACGCTCGTGCTGCTGCTGCTCGTGGTCTTCACCGCCGTGAACGCGGCGGTGCTCGTGCTGCGGCGGCGCGACGGCGGGAGCACCGACCACTTCCGGGCGCCCACGGTGCTGCCGGTCCTCGGCATCGCCTCGTGCGTGCTGCTCGCGACGCAGGTCGAGGGCGGCGTGTGGCTGCGCGGCGGGGTGCTGGTGGTCATTGGGGTGGTGCTGGGGGTGGTGTCGACGGCGCTGCGCCGCCGGTCACCTCGCGCGCCAGAGCCGTCAGCTCGCTGAGCACCCGCTGCACCACCGGCCGCTCGGCCACCTCGGCGCGCACCAGCGCGTCGACCTGGCGGCCCGCGCGCACGCCCAGCAGCGGCAGCAGCCGCACCCCGGGGTGGCGGCCGCAGGTGTAGCGGGGCAGCAGGGCCGCGCCGTGGCCCGCCGCCACCAGCTCCAGCACCACGTGGAAGTCGTTGACGCGGGAGACGACGCGCGGGTCGTCGACCACCGCGCGGAGCACCTCCGCCACGGGGAAGCCCTCCTTCACCGAGATCCACCGCTCCCGGGCGACGTCGGCCGGGGTGACCCCCGCAGAGCCCGTCGACGGGCGGGCCAGCGGGTGCGCGGTCGGCACGGCGACGTCGAGGGGCTCCCGCAGCAGCGGCACCACCCGCACCCCCGGGCTGCCCACCCACGCGCGCTCCCCCTCGGGACGGTGGGCGATGACGACGTCGAGCCTGTCGGTGAGGGGGGCGAAGTCGTCCAGCGGCACGTCCTCGTCGGTGACCTCGACCTCGACGCCGCTGCCCGCCAGGCGCGTCAGCAGCCCGGGGAGCAGGAGCTCCGCGCCGCTGGAGAACGCCGACACCCGGACCAGGCCCGTGGCCGCCTGCTGCTGGTCGCGGACCGCGCCGCGGGCCCGCTCGAGGGCCACGGCCACGTCGTCGGCGGCGGCCGCGAGCGCCAGGCCGGCGTCGGTGAGGCGCAGGCCGCGGCCGACGCGCTCGGTCAGCGGGACCCCGGCGGTGCGGGTCAGCGAGGCCAGGTGCTGGGAGACGGCCGACGGGGTCAGGTGCAGGACGGCGGCGGCGCGCGTCACCCCTCCCTGCGACCTGACGGCGCGCAGCGCCTCGAGGGCCCTCACGTCCACAGCCCCACCCCTCTCCCTCGCCCTCTCCGTCGTCCTGCCGTGATCATGGACGACTGCCGCTCCAACCATCCAGTGCTACTGAACCATCCGTGTCCCAGATGTCGATGGACTGCACGGTCGGTGGTGCCCCACCGTGAGCGGGTGCCTACCTCCGCCCGCCTGCTCGCCCTGCTCGTCGCCGTGACGTGGGGCCTCAACTTCGTGGCCATCCACCTGTCGCTGGAGCAGTTCCCCCCGCTGCTGTGCGCCGCGGTGCGCTTCGCGGTGATCGCCGTCCCGGTGGTGCTCCTCGTGCCCCGGCCGCAGGGCGTGCCCCTGCGGTGGCTGCTCGCCTACGGGGCCGGCTTCGGCGTCGCGCAGTTCGTCTTCCTCTACACCGCGATGGCGGTCGGCATGCCGGCTGGGCTGGCCTCGCTGGTGCTGCAGTCGTCGGCGCCCTTCACCGTGGTGCTCGCCGCGCTCCTGCTCCACGAGCGCCTGGCGCCGCGCCAGGTGGCGGGGGTCGCCGTCGCCGTCACCGCCCTGCTCGGCATCGCCGCGTCGCGCGCCGAGCTGGGTGGGACCGCGACGCTGGTGCCGGTGCTGCTCACGCTGCTCGGCGGTCTGGGGTGGGCGTTCGGCAACCTCGCCTCGCGGCTGGCCTGGCGCGAGCGGGTCGCCACCGGCTCCCCGCCGAGCGCCGCCGAGTCGCTGCGCCTGGTGCTGTGGGTGTCGGTGGTGCCGCCGCTGCCGCTGGGCCTGGCGTCGCTGGCGCTGGAGGGGCCGACCCGCATCGCGGGCGCGTTCACCGGCCTCGGCTCGACGACCGGGCTCCTGGCGATCGCGGGGCTGGCGTTCACCGTGCTCGTCGCGACGCTGGTGGGCCAGGTCGTCTGGTCGGCGCTGATGGCTCGCCACCCGTCGAGCTCGGTCGCACCGTTCTCGATGCTGGTGCCCGTCGTCGGCATGCTCGCGGCGCACGTGCTGCTCGGCGAGGCGACGCCGTGGCGGGAGGTCGCCCTCGGCGCCGTCGTCGTGGCCGGGGTCCTGCTCGGCTCGCTGCGCCCGCGGCGCCGCCCCGCTCCCCCGGCTCCCCCGGCCCCCGCTGCTGCGGCGGCTGCGGCGGCTGCGGCGGAGGGGGACGCCCCGATCGGCGCACGGGCCTGACACTTCCGGCCCTCGTCACCCCCTCCGCGACGATCACGCACCTGCGCGCCACCACCGCCCCCCTCGTACCGGCGATCTGACGCTCAGGTGAGTGATCGTCGCGGGGAGGGGGTCAGGCGACGGGGGTGCGCAGGGTGGGCATGCCCAGGCCGACCGAGCGACCACCGGCGCCGCCACCGGCACCCACCCCCTGCCCGGGGCTGCCCTGGGCGGGGACGCCGCACGAGGCCAGCTGGCGGCGGTCGTAGGCGTCGCCGCCGCGGGTCCGCCGCACGCGCAGCGCCTGGCCGGCCGGCACGTCGGCGACCAGGTGGTGCGGCGCCGACTGCGTGACCTCGACGGTGATGACGTCGCCCGGGCGGGGCCGGTCGGCGTCGTCCACGCCGTCGGGCAGCCCCACGTGCACGAGCCGGTTGTCGCGGGCGCGGCCCGAGAGGCGCTGGCTGGCGCCGTCCTTCTTGCCCTTCGCCTCGCCGACCAGCACCTCGACGGTCCGGCCGACCTGCAGCGCAGCCTCAGACTCGCCGATCCGCTCCTGCAGCGCGATGAGCCGCTCGTACCGCTCCTGCACCACGGCCTTGGGCAGCTGATCGGGCATGGTTGCGGCCGGTGTGCCGGGGCGCTGGGAGTACTGGAAGGTGAACGCGCTGGCGAAGCGCGACGCCTCGACCACGCGGAGCGTCTCGGCGAAGTCGTCCTCGGTCTCACCGGGGAAGCCCACGATGATGTCGGTGGAGATCGCCGCGTCGGGGATCTGCGCGCGCACGCGGTCGAGGATGCCGAGGAACTTCTCCGACCGGTACGAGCGGCGCATCGCGCGCAGCACCCGGTCCGAGCCCGACTGCAGCGGCATGTGCAGCTGCGGCATCACCGTGGGCGTCTCGGCCATGGCGGTGATGACGTCGTCGGTGAACATCGCCGGGTGCGGGCTGGTGAAGCGGACCCGCTCGATCCCGTCGACGCGGCCGACGGCGCGCAGCAGGTCGGCGAACGCCGAGTTGCCGCGGCCCCGCGCCGCGTCGTCGAGCGCGTCGCCGAAGCCGCCGACCCCCGTGCCGTACGAGTTCACGTTCTGCCCGAGCAGCGTCACCTCGACCACGCCGTCGGCGACGAGCGCCTCGACCTCGGCCAGCACGTCACCGGGGCGGCGGTCCTTCTCCTTGCCGCGCAGCGCCGGCACGATGCAGAACGTGCAGGTGTTGTTGCACCCCACGCTGATCGACACCCACGCGCTGGCCGCCGACTCGCGGGCCTGCGGCAGCGTCGAGGGGAAGACCTCGAGCTCCTCCAGCACCTCCACCTGCGCCTCGGCCTGCACGCGGGAGCGCTCCAGCAGCGCCGGCAGGGCGTGGGTGTTGTGGGTGCCGAAGACGACGTCGACCCAGGGCGCCTTCGCGACGATGACGTCGCGGTCCTTCTGCGCCAGGCACCCGCCGACGGCGATCTGCATGCCCGGGCGGCGCGCCTTCACGCTGGCCAGGTGCCCGAGGTTGCCGTAGAGCCGGTTGTCGGCGTTCTCGCGGACCGCACAGGTGTTGAGGACGACGACGTCCGCCTCCCCCGTCTTCGCGGCGTCGTCCTCGGCGCGGGAGTAGCCCGCGCCCTCGAGGAGGCCGGCCAGGCGCTCGGAGTCGTGGGCGTTCATCTGGCACCCGTAGGTGCGGACGGCGTACGTGCGCTCGACGGGCTCTACCGGTGACACCCGATGAGGATAGGTCGCTGTGAGCAGCACCCCGACGCATCCGCCGGAGGCGGTCAGCGCGGCCCCCGACCTGACCGGCCCCGTGATGATGGAGCAGGCCTGGCAGGACGCCGCCTTCCTCCACTGGGCGGTGCCGCCCGAGCGCGTGGCGCGGTGGATGCCGCCGGGGGTCCGGCCCGACGTGCACCCGTCATCGCCGGACGCGACGTGGGTGGGCCTGGTGCCGTTCCGCATGGTCGGGGCGGGGCTGGGCCCGCGGTCGGTGGGCCCGGCCGTGCCGTGGGCGGGCACCTTCCTGGAGACCAACGTGCGGCTGTACTCCGTCGACGAGACCGGGCGCCGCGGCATCGTCTTCGTGACCCTGGAGTGCTCGCGGCTGGTGGTCGTGGCCGGGGCGCAGGCCGCCTTCGGGCTGCCCTACCGGTGGTCGCGGATGGCCTTCGACCGCCGCTGGTCCGGCGGCGGGGAGGGGGACGACGTCGGGGCCGGCCCCCGGCTGGCGTACGCCCTGAGGGGGCGGGGGCGGCGGTCGCGCGTGCACCAGCGGCTCGAGCTGGCCCTCGGTGACGACCTGCCCGCCGAGGAGGCAGCCGACGACGCGGGCCTGCCCCGCTGGCTGACCGCCCGGTGGGGGCTGCACCAGCAGCACGTGGGGCGCACCTGGTACGTGCCCAACGAGCACGGGCCGTGGCCGCTGCGGCGCGCGAGCGTCGTCGGCTTCGAGGACTCGCTGCTGGCCGACGTCGGCTTCCCCGAGCTGGCGGACCGGGCCCCGGACTCGGTGCTCGTCTCCTCCGGCGTGGTCACCCGCTTCGGCCTGCCCGGTGACGCGCGAACACCCCGCTAGGGGCTCGATCAGGTCACATCCGCGTCACGATGTTTACTCGACCATGAAGGTTCCATGACCATCTCTTGACCTCGGGCTAGGTTCCCCGGCCATGGGAACCACCGCGGCGGAGCAGCCGCTCGTCGTCGCCCGGGGCGTGGTGAAGCGCTTCGGCGACCACACCGCCCTCAAGGGCGTCGACCTGACCGTGCACCGCGGCGAGGTCGTCGTCGTCATCGGTCCGTCGGGCTCGGGCAAGTCGACGCTGTGCCGGACGCTGAACCGGCTCGAGACCGTCGACGAGGGCACGATCGAGATCGACGGGCAGCCGCTGCCCGCCGAGGGGCGCGACCTCGCCCGCCTGCGGGCCGACGTCGGGATGGTCTTCCAGTCGTTCAACCTCTTCGCGCACAAGACCGTGCTGGAGAACGTCACCCTCGGGCCGGTCAAGGTGCGCAGGCAGCCCCGCGCGAAGGCCGAGCAGCGGGCGCGCGAGCTGCTCGACAGGGTCGGTGTCGGCTCCCAGGCCGAGAAGCTGCCCGCCCAGCTCTCCGGCGGGCAGCAGCAGCGCGTGGCCATCGCCCGCGCCCTCGCGATGGACCCCAAGGTCATGCTCTTCGACGAGCCGACCTCGGCGCTCGACCCCGAGATGATCAACGAGGTCCTCGACGTCATGACCGGGCTGGCCAAGGACGGCATGACGATGGTCGTGGTCACCCACGAGATGGGCTTCGCCCGCCGGGCCGCTGACCGGGTCGTGTTCATGGCCGACGGCGAGGTCGCCGAGGTCGCCGAGCCCGAGGCCTTCTTCACCGCGCCCACCAGCCGGCGCGCCCAGGACTTCCTGTCCAAGCTCCTCACCCACTGACCCGGAGGACCCCGTGACCCGTTCCACCCGCACCCACCGCCGCACCCGCACCCTCGGCCTCACCGCTGCGGCCGCCGCCTCGCTGCTGCTCCTGACCGCCTGCGGCGGCGGCTCCTCCGACGCCGGTGACGCCCCCGAGCCCGTCGAGAGCGCCTCGTTCGAGGCCGGCACGACGATGGCCGAGCTGTCCCAGGCCGGCGCCATCACCATCGGCACCAAGTTCGACCAGCCCGGCTTCGGCCTGGTCGGCCTCACCGACGAGCCCGAGGGCTTCGACGTGGAGGTCGGCAAGGGCATCGCCGCCCAGCTCGGCCTCTCCGAGGACGACATCACCTGGGTCGAGGCGCCGTCGGCCCAGCGCGAGGACCTCATCACACAGGGGTCGGTCGACATGGTGATCGCCACCTACACGATCAACGACACCCGCAAGGAGCGCATCACCTTCGCCGGCCCTTACTACGTGGCCGGCCAGCAGATCATGGTCGGCGCCAACGAGGACCGCCTCACGGGCCCCGACGACCTGCGCGCCAACCCCGACCTCAAGATCTGCTCGGTCAACGGCTCCACCCCGTCGGAGAACATCCGCGAGTACCTGGCCTCCCCCGACCAGCTGGTGCTCTTCGAGGTCTACGACGACTGCGTCACGGCCATGAAGAACGGCCAGGTGCAGGCGCTGACCACCGACAACGTCATCCTGACCGGGTACGTCGCCGAGAACGAGGGCGAGTTCAAGCTGGTCGGCGAGCAGTTCACCGAGGAGCCCTACGGCATCGGCATCACCAAGGGCGACACGGCGTTCTGCGAGTTCGTCAACGGCGCGCTGCAGACCATGAGCGAGGACGGCTCCTACGAGGAGGCCTGGACCTCGACCGCCGGGGAGTACGAGGGCACCGAGGTGCCGACGCTGCCGACCGCGGACCCCTGCGTCTGACGCATGGAGCCCGTCCTCGACAACCTCGACCTCTTCTGGTCCGGGTTCCTGCGCTCGCTCGGCATCGCCGTCTGGGCGTTCGTCGGCTCGATGGTGCTCGGCACGGTGCTGGCGGTCTTCCGCGTCAGTCCCGTGCCGGCGCTGCGGGCCGTCGGCACGGTCTACGTGGCGGTGGTGCGCAACACCCCGCTGACGGCGCTGCTGTTCCTGTTCGCCTTCGGCATCCCGGCACTGCAGGTCAACGCGTCGTTCTACGTCTTCGGCGTGAGCGGCCTGGTCGTCTACACCGCCGCCTTCGTGTGCGAGGCGATCCGCTCGGGCATCAACGCCGTGGCTCCCGGCCAGGCGGAGGCGGCACGGGCCATCGGACTCACGTTCTCGCAGACGCTCGGCCAGGTCGTGCTGCCGCAGGCCGTCCGGTCGGTGGTGCCACCGCTCGGGAACGTGCAGATCGCCATGGTCAAGAACTCCGCGGTGGTCGGCGCCATCGGTGTCGGTGGAGAGCTGTTCAGCGTGTACGCGCGCCTCTCCAGCGCGCAGGGGTACGAGCGCCTGCCGATCCTCCTCGGCGTCGCCGCCTTCTTCCTGCTGGTGACGCTGCCCGCCGGCGCGCTGCTCGCGGCCACCGAGAAGCGGCTGGCGGTGGCCCGGTGAGCGGGGTGCTCTTCGACGAGCCGGGCCCGCGGGCGAGGCGGCGCACCCGCATCGCCACCGCCGTCACGGTGGTCGCCGTCCTGGCGCTCCTGGCCGCAGTGGTGCAGCGCCTCGCCTCGACGGGCCAGCTGGACCTCGACCTGTGGGCACCGATGCTCGACCCGAGCGCCGAGGAGTTCGGGCCGGTGTGGGACATCATCGGCAGCGGGCTAGGGGTGACGTTGCGCGCCTTCGTGGTGGCGGCTGCGGCCTCCCTGGTGCTGGGCGTGACCGTCGCGGCGGTGCGCCTGTCGCTGGGGCGCACGGCTCGACTGCCGCTGGTGGCCGCGGTGGAGCTCTTCCGCGGTCTGCCCGTGGTGGTGACGATCTTCCTGGCCGGTGAGGTGCTGCGGCTGGTCGACAGCGGCATCTCGACGTTCTGGGCGCTCGTGCTGGGGCTCACCGCCTACAACAGCGTCATCATCGCCGAGATCGTCCGGGCCGGCGTGGTCGCGCTCCCGAAGGGGCAGGCCGAGGCGGGGCTCGCCATCGGTCTCACCCCCGGTCAGGTCATGCGCTCGATCCAGCTGCCGCAGGCCCTGCGGGCGATGCTGCCGGCGGTCATCAGCCAGCTGGTGGTGGTGCTCAAGGACACCGCCCTGGCCTCGATCGTCTTCAACGACGTCCAGGACCTGCTGTACGCGGCCAACCGCCTGCGGCTGGTGCTGGACAACTCCCTCCAGGCGTTCGTGCTCATCGCGGTGATCTACATCGTCCTGTGCGTGCTGCTCGACCGGGCGGCGGTGTGGACCGAGCGCAGGCTCTCCCGGGCCCGCCCCTCGACGGCGGGGGCGGTGGCCCCGGCCGAGGAGGCCGTCACCCGGGTGTGACGACGGGTGTCACGACGGGCCTGACGAGCTCGCGGCGCGCGAGGGCGACCTCCTCGCGCGCCGCGCAGCCCGGGGCGTGGTCGTTGACCAGGCCCATGGCCTGCTGGAACGCGTAGGCGGTCGTCGGCCCGACGAACCTCCAGCCGCGGCGCTTGAGGTCCTTGCTCATCGCCACCGACTCCGGTGAGGTCGAGCGCACCTCGAACGGGCGCTGCTCCTCACCGGCGGGCTCCCAGCTCCAGGCGTAGGCGGCGATGCTGCCGTGCTCGGCGACCAGCTCGACGGCGCGGGCAGCGTTGTTGATCGCCGCCTCGATCTTGCCGCGGTGCCGGACGATGCCGGCGTCACCGAGCAGGCGCTCGACGTCGCGCTCGTCGAACCCGGCGACCACCTCGTGGTCGAAGCCGGCGAAGGCCTCTCGGAAGGCCGGGCGCTTGCGCAGGATGGTGAGCCAGCTCAGGCCGGACTGGAAGCCCTCCAGGCAGACCTTCTCGAAGAGGCGGCGGTCGTCGACGACCGGGAAGCCCCACTCGGTGTCGTGGTACGCCGCGTAGTCGGGCGTGGAGCCACCCCACGCGCAGCGCGGACGGCCGTCGGCGCCGATGACCACGTCCACGTCAGTCCTCCGCCTCGAAGTCCTCGTCGTCGTCCGGCGCGTCCTGGTGCTGCTGGGCCCGGACGGCCTCGCGGACCACGCGCATGGTCAGGCCCTGCGGGTAGCCCTTGCGGGCCAGCATCCCCGCCAGGCGCCGCGTCTGGACCACCGGCTCCAGCGACCCCATCGAGCGCAGCTTGCGCTCGATCAGCGCCCGGGCCGCGGCCTCCTCGCTCTCGTCGTCGACCTGCTCCAGGGCGGCAGCCGCGGTCGCGTCGTCGACGCCCTTGGAACGCAGCTCGTGGGCCAGGCCCCGCCGCCCGAGCCCCCGGGTGAGCTGCTGGGAGCGGACGAGCACCTCGGCGTAGGCGGCGTCGTCGACGAGCCCCACCTCGGTGAACCTGTCGAGCACCTGACCGGCGGTCTCGTCCGGCACGCCCTTCTCGGCGAGCTTCTTCTCCAGCTGGGCGCGGCTGCGGGGCGCAGCCGTCAGCTGGCGGAGCACGACGTCGCGGGCGGTCGCGGCGGGGTCGCGGTCGACCGCGGACGCGGACCGCTCACCACCAGCGGGCCGGTCGGGGCGGTCGGTGCGGACGGGGCGGTCGGTGCGGCCGTCCCGACCATCGCGGGGACCGTGCTCAGCGCCGCCCGAGCGGCCGGGACCGCGACGACCGCGGCCCCGGCGCTGCTCGCGCTCGCCGTGCTCCTGCCCGTCCGACCGCCCGTACGGCTGGTCGGTCAGAAGTCGACCTTGGCCTCGGCGGGCAGCTCGACGGTGTCGGCGACCGCGGGCTGGCCGATGCCCAGCTTCTCCTTGATCTTGCGCTCGATCTCGTCACCGAGGTCGGGGTTGTCGCGCAGGAAGGTGCGGGCGTTCTCCTTGCCCTGCCCGAGCTGGTCGCCCTCGTAGGTGTACCAGGCGCCGGACTTGCGGATGAAGCCGTGCTCCACGCCCATGTCGATCAGGCCACCCTCGCGGGAGATGCCGACCCCGTAGAGGATGTCGAACTCGGCCTGCTTGAACGGGGGCGAGACCTTGTTCTTGACGACCTTCACGCGGGTGCGGTTGCCGACGGGCTCGTTGCCGTCCTTCAGGGTCTCGATGCGGCGCACGTCGAGGCGGACGGACGCGTAGAACTTCAGCGCCTTTCCACCGGTCGTGGTCTCCGGCGAGCCGAACATCACGCCGATCTTCTCGCGCAGCTGGTTGATGAAGATGGCGGTGGTGCCCGCGGAGTTCAGCGCACCGGTCATCTTGCGCAGGGCCTGCGACATGAGGCGGGCCTGGAGGCCGACGTGGCTGTCACCCATCTCGCCCTCGATCTCGGCGCGGGGCACCAGGGCCGCCACGGAGTCGATGACGAGGATGTCGAGGGCACCGGAGCGGACGAGCATGTCGGCGATCTCGAGGGCCTGCTCACCGGTGTCGGGCTGGGAGACGAGCAGGGCGTCGGTGTCGACGCCGAGCTTCTTGGCGTACTCCGGGTCGAGCGCGTGCTCGGCGTCGATGAAGGCGGCGATGCCGCCGGCCTTCTGGGCGCTGGCCACGGCGTGGAGCGCGACGGTGGTCTTTCCGCTGGACTCCGGGCCGTAGATCTCGACCACGCGGCCGCGGGGCAGGCCCCCGATGCCGAGAGCGACGTCGAGCGCCGTGGAGCCGGTGGGGATGAACTTCATCGGCTCGCGGACCTCGTCGCCGAGGCGCATCACGGTGTTCTTGCCGAACTGCTTGTCGATCTGCGCGAGGGCGAACTCGAGCGACTTCGACTTGTCGTTGCTGCGGTCAACGGTCTTGGTGGGCGCGGCGGCCACGGGATCAACCCCTGTCGACGGGCACCCGGCGGGCCGGGCGCTGCTGCGGTGCGTTCGTGGACGACGCTAGGCGCCACCACTGACAGTCCGGTGCCGCGAGCCCGCGCCCTGTGGACGGACGCCCCTCCCGATCACCCTCGAGGGCCCCACCCTACCGCGCGCGGACCACCCGGACCGAACGCGCGTTCGACCTCAGCCGCGCTGCCGCGCCCGGTAGGCGGCGACGGCGGCGCGGTTGCCGCACGAGCCGTCGCAGAAGCGCCGCGACCGGTTCTTGGACAGGTCGACGTACACGTCGGTGCAGTCCTCGCCCGCGCAGCGCTTCAGCCTGCCGAGCTCGCCGCGGCGCACCACGTCGACCAGCGCCATCCCCGCCTCCACCGCCATCCGCTGGTCCAGCGGGGCGTCGGAGGGGGTGGCGTGCAGGTGCCAGTCCCACCCGTCGTGGCGCACCAGCTGGGGCAGCGCGCGCGCCTCGCTGAGCAGCGCGTTGACCAGCGAGACCACGCCCTCGTCGTCGCCGGCCAGCGCCAGGTCCCACAGGGCCAGCAGGCGCGGGCGCAGCGCCCGCACCGCGTCGAGCTCCGCAGCGTCGTGGTCGCGCCGCCCGCTCCAGCGGTGCTCCTCGCAGAAGGCGTCGAGCGCGGCGACGTCGGGCAGCCCCTCCTCGCCGGAGACGTGGCCGAGCGTGTTGACCATCGCGACGAGCGCGGTCAGCTCGCGCTCGGTGTCATGAGCGAAGAGCACCTTGACTCCTTTCACGGCGGTGGATACTGTCCCGGCACATGTCATCAGCGTAGGAGGTTTCGGTCATGTCGGCCAGCACCGGCGAGCGCGTGACGACGGTCTCCGTCCCCCGGCAGGGTCGCAGGTCCGACCCCGCCCCCGGCGCCGCGCTGCCCGCCGCCTCCCCCACCCGCGGGCTCGTGCTGGCCCTCGTCTCCGCCAGCGCCTTCGGCCTGTCCGGCATCTTCGCCAACTCCCTGCTGCACGCGGGGTGGTCGCCCGGCGCCGCCGTCCTGCTGCGGATGCTCGGGGCGTCGCTGGTGCTCGCCCCCTTCGCCGTCGTCGCGCTGCGCGGGCGCTGGGCCTCGCTCTGGCGCGCCCGGTGGACCTGCCTCGCGTTCGGGCTCTTCGCCATGGCCGGCTGCCAGCTCGGCTTCTTCGCCGCCGTGCAGACCGTGCCCGTCTCGCTCGCCCTGCTCGTGGAGTACGCGGGCGTGCTGCTGGTCGTGGCCTGGTCGTGGACCGTCGGCGGCCAGCGGCCGCGGCTGCGGACCGCCCTCGGCGGCGCGGCGGCGCTCGGCGGGCTGGCCCTCGTGCTCGGCGTCGGGGGCACCGCGGGCGGCGCGGGCGGGGTCGGCCTGGTGTGGGCGGGCGTGGCCGGGGTCTGCCTGGCGGTCTACTTCCTCCTCGCGGCCCGGCCCGACGCCGGCGTCCCCGCGCTCGCCCTGGCCTGGGTGGGCATGCTCGTCGGCGCCGCCGTCCTCGGCCTGGCCGGCGCCACCGGCCTGCTCCCCATGCGAGTGAGCAGCGGCGACGTCGACCTGCTCGGCGGCCGCGTGCCGTGGTGGGTCGCCCTCGTCGGCCTCGTGCTCATCGCCACCGCCCTGGCGTACGGCTCCGGCATCGCCGCGGCCCGCCACCTGTCGGCCGCCCCGGCCTCGTTCGTGGCCCTGACCGAGGTGCTGTTTGCCGCGGCCTGGGCCTGGGTGGCCCTCGGGCAGCAGCTCAGCCCGCTGCAGCTCGTGGGCGGAGCCGTGGTGCTGGCCGGCATCGTCGTCGTCCGCAGCGACGGCCAGGGCGCCGCTCAGCAGGCGGGGGTCGTCGCCGAGGCGGCGGAGGCCGAGGCGGGGGCCGCGTCGGAGGCGTCCAGCACCTCGCGCAGCACGGAGACCGGCACCGCGTAGGCGTGCTCCCCGGTGGTCGCCCCGGCGTAGACCACGCCGACCACCGCACCGCTGCCGTCGACGACGGCGCTGCCCGAGCTCCCCGGCGCCACCTGGGCCTCCACCTGGAGCGACCGCGCGCTGCTGGTGCCGAGCGGGTCGTCGACGAGCCCCGTCACCGAGCCGGCCGCGCGGGCGAGGGCCTCGCCGCGGGGGTAGCCGACCACCGTGACGGCCTCGCCCGGGCCCGGGTCGGCGCCCGCCAGCGGGACGGCGGTCGGCAGCTCCTCGCGGGTCCTGACGACGGCGAGGTCCGCGACCGTCGCCGCCACCGAGCCGGTGACCGCCAGCTGGTGACCGTCCCAGGTGTCGACCTGCAGCCGCTCCGCCCCCGCCACGACGTGCGCGTTGGTGACCAGCGTGTGCTCGTCGAGCGCGAAGCCCGAGCCCGTCTCGACGGCGTCGCAGCCGATGCTGCGCACCCGCACCGAGGCCCGGACGGCGGTGCGCTGGGCGGCGGCGCCGTCCGCCGCGGCGACGGCCCGCTCGGCCGGAGCTGCGTCAGCGGGCTCGAGGGCGGGGGCGGGAGCCTGCGGCACCAGGGCGCAGCCCGCCGTCCCCAGCACGCCGACGAGGACGCCCAGGACGACGGCGCAGCGCCTCAGCGCGACCTCGCTTCGCGCAGGTCGGCGGCGCGGGCCTTCTCGGCGGCCAGCTGCTCGACGCGCGCGTCGGAGGCGTCCAGGGCGGCCTGCACCTCGTCGAGCTGCCGCTGCAGCTCGACGGAGGTGGAGGCCAGCCGGTCGCGCTGCGCCTCGGCGTCCTGGGCCTGGGACCGCCACGCCTCGGCGGCGCCCCACAGGTGCGCGGACAGCGCGAGCGCGGCCACCACGGCGGCGACCAGCAGCAGGACGACGGCGGCGGTGCTCCGCGACCGGCGCCGCGGGCGCTGCCGCAGCACCGGCTGGACGGCTCCGGCGCCAGCGCCCTCGGGGGTGCGCCGCGGCGCGGGCAGCAGGGCGGGCGGCGGGCCCGACGGTGCGGACAGATCGGCTCCTGGCCGCTCGCCCGCCACCACCCCCGCCTCGCGCACTCCCTCATCGTGACGCGCCGCGCGGCGGCGCGCGGGGCTTTCGCGGGGTTGACGAGGGGGTGACGAGGGGTCAGCGGGCCCCGGCGAAGGTGCGGCGGTAGGCCAGCGGCGTCGTCCCCAGCCGGGTGAAGTGGTGGCGCAGCACCGCACCGGAGCCCCAGCCCACGGCCGCCGCCACCTCGTCGACCGGCAGGTCGGTGGTCTCCAGCAGCTCCTGGGCGCGCTGCAGGCGCATCCTGGCCACCCACGCGGCCGGGGAGGTGCCGGCGGCGTCGGTGAACCGCCGGGCCAGGGTCCGCGGGGACATCCGCGCGTGCGCCGCGAGGCGCTCCACGGAGAGGTCCTCGGCGAGGTGCTCCAGCGCCCACACGTGCAGAGCGGCGAGGTCGTCGTCGGAGCACGCCTCCGGCGGGAGGACGGCCGCGGGGACGTACTGCGCCTGCCCGCCGTCGCGGTGCGGCGGCACGACCATCCGGCGGGCGATCTTCGCCACGGCGGCCGCCCCGAGCTCGCGGCGCAGCAGGTGCAGCCCGGCGTCGATGGCGGCGGCGGAGCCGGCGCTGGAGATGACCGGCCCGTCCTCGACGTAGAGGACGTCGCAGTCCACCGATGCCGAGGGGTACCGGGCAGCGAACTCGTCGACGTACATCCAGTGCGTCGTGCAGCGGCGCCCGTCGAGCAGGCCCGCGTCGGCCAGCACGTAGGTGCCGCTGCAGGCCCCGAGGAACTGCGCTCCCCGCTCGTGCGCGGCGCGCAGCGACGCCACCACGGCCGGGCTCGCCGTCGTCCCCCGGGGCACCGGGGTGGTCACCACCAGGTCGGCCGACGCGGCGCGCTCGAGGCCGTGCTCCACCTGCACGGAGAAGCCCTGGTTGGTCCTCACCAGACCGGGGTGCTCGGTGACCAGGGCGAAGTCGTAGACGGGCAGGCCGTCGTCGCTGCGGTCGAGGCCGAAGAGCTCGCAGACGATGCCCAGCTCGAAGGGGGCGACCCCGGGCAGGACGAGGACGGCGACGTCGCGGATGGTCACCGGTCCAGGGTGGCAGATGGCCTGGCAGGAAGTCGATGGGCACTGGCACTCCTGCCACTGGTGGCACGACATCGACGGACGCCAACATCGAGCCATGGAGATCGTCATGGCCCTGGCCGCCACCGTCCCGGTGCTCGTCGTCGTCGCGCTCGTCCTGGTCGCCGTCCGCGGCGACGGGTACGGCCACCGCCGGCCGCCGTCGTCCCGGGCGGAGTGGACCGCCGACCGCCTCCCGTCGCGGCCCTACGGCGAAACCGGTCGCTGACCGACCCCGTGGTGCGGTGGGATGCCCCCGTGGACGAGCGCGCGGCCGTGGACCTGAACCTCGCCAACTGGGACGAGCGCGCCGTCGCGCACTCCGCCCCGGGCACCGGCTACCAGCTGGAGCAGTACACCGCCGACCCGGCGAAGGTCTCCGACGTCGTGGCGTTCGACGCGCCGCGGCTCGGCGACCTCACCGGCGTCCGCGGCGTCCACCTGCAGTGCCACCTCGGCACGGACACCCTGTCGCTGGCGCGGCTCGGCGCGCGGATGACCGGGGTCGACTTCTCCCCCAGCGTCCTGGAGCAGGCGCGCTCGCTGGCGTCGAGGGCCGGGACGGGGGTCGACTACCACCAGGCGGACGTCAGCGACGGCGCCGCGGTGCTGGCCGCCGTGGGCGCCGGCCGGTACGACCTCGTCTACACGGGCATCGGCGCGCTGTGCTGGCTGCCCCGCATCGCCGACTGGGCGCAGCTCGTGGCCGACCTGCTCGCACCCGGCGGCCGGCTGCTCGTGCGCGACGGCCACCCGGCGCTGCTCGCCCTCGACCACGACCGGACCGACGGCGAGCTGGTGCTCGCCTTCCCGTGGTTCGAGCGCCCCGAGCCGACCGTCTTCGACGAGCCGGGCACGTACGTGGAGACCGACCACGTCTTCACCCACACCCGCAGCGCCGAGTGGAACCACGGCCTGGGCGAGCTGGTCACCGCCGTGCTCACCGCCGGGCTGCAGGTGACGGGCCTGGAGGAGCACCGCAGCATCCCGTGGCAGGCGGTGGGGCACATGGTCGAGGTGCCGGGCGGCGAGTGGGCCCTGCCCGGCGACGCCGCCGACCGCATCCCCCTGAGCTTCACCCTGCAGGCGCGCAAGCCCGCCTGACGGGGGCGCCTGGCCACCCCTGACCGGGTGGGCTGCTGCCCGTTGGGTGACCTGGTGCCCGGGTGCGAGCCCTCCACCCGGGCACCATCGCACCCAGCGTGCACCGGACCACCCACTCACACCTGGACGAGGTGGCCAGCGCCCATGATCACGGGCGATCGGCCACCTCGTCAGCGGCGCGGGCGGCGGTTGGCCTCACGGGTGTCGATCCAGCGGCGCTCTGGCGGCACGTCCTGCGCGTCGCACAGGGCCTCCCACACGTCGCGGGGCGGGATCCCGGCGTCGAGGCCCTGCACGGGGGTGCGCCCGCCCAGCCGGCTCAGCACGATGTCGGAGGCCAGCGACCGGGCGTACTCGGGCCCGAAGACCTCCTCGGCCAGCTGCCAGAACTCGCTGTGACGCACCCGTCGATCCTCGCGCCGACGCGTGAGGCTCGCCACGCCGGCCCGGCGGGCGTCGTCCGGCGCGGCGCCGGCGTGGTGTGATCGACGACGTGCCCACCGCGAACGACCTGACGAGCCGCCAGCGACTGGTCCTGCGGGTCTTCACCGCCGTCGCTGTCGTCGAGGCCTTCACCTGGGTGGGGCTGCTGACCGGCATGTACTTCAAGTACGTGCCCGACGCCGCCAGCGCCACCGAGGTCGGCGTGAAGGTCTTCGGGCCCATCCACGGTGCGGTGTTCGTGGCCTACCTCGTCCTCGCCGTGGTCGCGTGGCGGGTGCTGCGGTGGCACTGGGCCACGGGGCTCCTGGCGCTGGCCTGCAGCGTCCCGCCGCTGTTCACCGTGGTCTTCGAGGTCTGGGCCGCCCGCACCGGGCGCCTCACCCCCACCCGCAGCCGCGTCCGCGAGACCGTCCCCGCCTGACCACGGCGTGCGCGTCGTCGTCAGGGTGAGGCCGGGCAGCCGGCGCGGGCCGCTGGTGGAGACCGACGACGACGGCGTGCTGGTCGTCCACGTCCGCGAGCGCGCCGTCGACGGGGCCGCGAACACCGGGCTGGTGAGGGCCCTGGCGGAGCACTTCGGGGTCGCGCCGAGCCGGGTCGCCGTCGTCCGGGGCCACACCTCGCGCACCAAGCAGGTCGACGTCGACGTGTGAGGCCCTCCACCGGTCGGTGGAGGCGCAGACCCACCGGCAGCCCCTGACGCCCGCCGCCCCGCAGCGGGCAGGCTCGTCCCATGAGCAGCGAGCCAGCGGTGCGGGTCACGGACCTGCACAAGCACTACGGCGCCGAGCGCGCCGTCGACGGCGTCTCCTTCGACGTCGCCCCCGGGCAGGTGTTCGCGCTGCTGGGTCCCAACGGGGCGGGCAAGTCGACCACCGTCGAGGTGCTCGAGGGGTACCGCGCCCGCACATCCGGCGAGGTCAGCGTGCTGGGAGCCGACCCGGGCCGCCCGACCCCGGTGTGGCGGAGCCGCCTCGGCATCGTCGCCCAGTCGACGCGCGACCTGTCGGACCTCACCGTCACCGAGGTGGTCCGCCAGTTCGCGACGTTCTACCCGCACCCGCGCCGCCCTGAGGCCGTCATCGAGCAGGTCGGCCTCGCCGACGACGCGAGGACCCGCGCCAGCGCCCTGTCCGGAGGACGACGCCGGCGCCTCGACGTGGCGCTGGGCATCGTCGGCGACCCCGAGCTGCTGTTCCTCGACGAGCCCACCACCGGCTTCGACCCGGAGGCGCGCCGCGAGTTCTGGGCGCTCGTCCAGCTGCTCGCGGCCGACGGCACCACGATCCTGCTGACCACCCACTACCTCGACGAGGTGGAGGTGCTGGCCGACGCTCTGGCCGTCATCGACGGGGGCCGGATCGTGGCCACCGGCACCCCCGCCGACCTCGGCGGCCGCGACACCGCGCCCGCCACGGTCCGCTGGCGCGACGCGGGGGGCTGGCGCACCGAGCTGACCCCGCAGCCGGCGGCGCTGGTGGCGCGCCTGCACGCCCAGGTCGGCGAGCTGGACGGCCTCAGCGTCCACCGCCCGACGCTGGAGGACGCCTACCTGTCCCTGCTCTCCTCCACCACCTCGCAGGAGGCCTCCCGATGAGCACCACCACGCCCCCCTCGGCGACGGCGCGCGCGGCCCGCACCCGGCAGCCCGCCGAGCCGGCGGCGTTCCGCTCCCCCGCGTTCCTGCTGCGCACCTCGCTGGCGCGCACCGCCGTGGAGCTCAAGGAGCTGTCGCGGTCGTGGGACGCGCTGATCTTCAACGTCTTCTTCCCGATCATCTTCCTGTTCATCTTCGGGTCGGTGTTCTCGGGCGACGTGGCGCCCGGCGTGAGCTTCACGCAGTACTTCACCGCCGGGATGGCGGCCTCGGGCGTGCTGCTCGTGAGCTTCCAGAGCCTCGCGATCTCCATCGCGGTGGAGCGCGATGACGGCCTGCTCAAGCGCCTCGAGGGCACGCCGGTGCCGCCGGCGGCGTACTTCCTCGGCAAGGTCGGGCTCGTCGTCGTCACGGGTGCGGTGCAGATGGCGGTGCTGCTGACCGCCGCGCACCTGCTGTTCGACGTCGACCTGCCCGCCGGGCCCCAGCAGTGGTGGACCCTCGCGTGGGTGACCGTGCTCGGCGCCGCCGCCGGGACCCTGCTGGGCATCGCCTACTCGAGCGTCCCCCGCACCGGGCGGTCCGCGAGCGCGGTGACGGCGCCCGTCGTCCTGGTCCTGCAGTTCATCTCGGGGGTCTTCTTCGTCTACAGCCAGCTGCCCGGGTGGATGCAGGACGTGGCCGCCGTCTTCCCGCTGAAGTGGATGGCCGAGGGGTTCCGGGCGGCGCTGCTGCCGGAGTCGATGGCTGCCGCCGAGCCCGCCGGCGAGTGGCAGCTCGGCCTCATCGCGCTGGTCCTGGCGGGGTGGACCGTGGTGGGGCTGCTGCTGTGCCGGACCACCTTCCGCTGGCGCCGGCGCGGCGACCGGTGACCGGACACGCCGCCGGGCCGGCCGCGGGGGCCGCGGCGCCGTCGGGCTTCTGGGAGCGGAGCCGGGTCGGCTGGCACGCCGCCTGGTACGGCGTCCTGGGCGTCACCGCGGTGGCGGTCCTGGCGCTGGCGCAGGCGCCGCTGGCCGACCGCCTCGTGGGCGTCGCGGCGCTGGCCGCCGCCGCCGGGCTCTACGCCGGGCTGGGGGCGCGGCTGCTCGCCGAGACCGGGGAGGAGCCCCCCACCCGCAGCTCCCTGGTGCGGTACGCCGGCTACACCGGCGGGGTCGGGGTGTGCCTGGCCGTGCTGTCGCTGGCGCTCAGCCCCGGCGTGGCGCTGGCCCCGCTGTTCGTGCTGTTCCCCCAGGCCTGGGCGATGGTCGAGCGCCGGGGCCCCGCGGTCGCCGTCGTCGTCGCGGTGCCCGCGGCGCTCGCCGTGGTGCAGGTCGCGCAGTCGGGCTGGGCGCCGGGCTCGGTCACCGACGCGGTGGTGACGGCCTTCCTGCAGTCCGCGGCCGCGATCGTGCTCGGGCTCTGGATCACCGGACTGGTCCACGAGAGCGAGTCGCGCGCGGCCCTGCTGGCGCAGCTGACCGCCGCCAGGGCCGAGCTCGCCACCGCCGAGCACGCCCGCGGGGTGCTGGCCGAGCGCGAGCGGATGGCCGGGGAGATCCACGACACCCTGGCGCAGGGGTTCCTCAGCATCGTCGCGCTGGCGCAGGCCGCTCAGGACGGGCAGACCCGCGAGCGCCTCGACCTCATCGAGGCCACCGCGCGGGCCAACCTCGCCGAGGCCCGCGCCATCGTCGCCGCCCACACCCCTCCCGACCTGGCGCAGTCGTCCTCGGACCACCGCCTCCTCAGCGCGCTGGAGCGCCTCGCGGCGCGCACGACCGCCCAGGACGGGCTGGCCGTCGAGCTGGACCTGCCCGCGTCGCTGCCGCCGCTGCGCCCCGAGGCGGAGGTGGTGCTGCTGAGGGCGGCGCAGGAGGGCCTCGCCAACGCCCGCCGCCACGGCGGCGCCACCCGGGTGGTGCTGACCCTCGCCGTCGACGTCGAGGGCGTCGAGGTGGTCCTGGACGACGACGGCGCCGGCCTGGGCCCCGAGGGCGCTGCCGCGCTGACCGGCCCGCGGGCCGGGTACGGGCTGGCGGCGATGGCCGCGCGGGCCGCTCAGGTGGGCGGCTCGGCGGTCCTCAGCGAGAGGGCGGGTGGCACCGGGTGCGTGCTGCGCGTCAGAGTCCCCGCATGACCGCCACGAGCCTCCGCCTGGTCGTCGTCGACGACCACCCCGTCGTCCGCGCCGGCATCGTGGCCCTGCTCTCCGCCGAGGCCGACCTCGAGGTCGTCGCGGAGGTCGACGACGGCGCGGGCGCGCTCGCGGCGTTCGAGGAGCACCGCCCCGACGTCGTCCTCATGGACCTGCGCATGCCCGGGGTCGACGGCGTGGCCGCGACCACCCGCCTCAAGGCGGCGCACCCGGGCGCGAGGGTGCTCGTGCTGACCACCTACGACACCGACGCCGACATCCTGCGCGCCGTCGAGGCGGGGGCCACCGGCTACCTGCTGAAGGACGCCCCCCGCGCCGTCCTCACCGACGCGGTGCGCCGCGCGGCCCGCGGCGAGACGGTGCTGGCCCCGCCGGTCGCGGCCAAGCTGCTGACCCGGATGCGCGAGCCCGCCGCGGAGCGCCTGACGGCCCGGGAGACCGAGGTGCTGGCGTGCGTGGCGCGGGGGCTGAGCAACCCGGGGATCGCCGCGGAGCTGTTCATCGGCGAGGCCACCGTGAAGAGCCACCTGCTCCGGGTGTTCACCAAGCTCGGCGTCGACGACAGGACCGCCGCGGTGACGGTGGCCATGTCCCGTGGCCTGCTCCCCCCGCCCACCTGACCCCCACCCCCTCCCGTGACGATCATGCGGATCCGCGCCACCACCCCCCTGACCCGCGCAGCGCTGGGGGGCCGTTGTCGGTGGTCGGTGCGACCATCCACGGGTGGCAGCGAAGGGCACTCCGACCAGCACCGACGACGTGCTGGAGCGGTTCTCCGCGCCAACCCGCGACTGGTTCCGCGGCGCCTTCGAGAAGCCCACCGCCGCCCAGGAGGGCGCCTGGCGGGCGATCTCCAGCGGTGACCACGCGCTCGTCGTCGCGCCCACCGGGTCGGGCAAGACGCTGTCGGCCTTCCTGTGGTCGCTCGACAGGCTGGCCGCCGAGGGCCGCCCCGAAGACCCGCTGCGCCGCACCCGCGTCGTCTACGTCTCTCCGCTGAAGGCGCTCGCGACCGACGTCGAGCGCAACCTGCGCTCCCCGCTGCTGGGCATCGGCTACGCCGCGCAGCGCCTCGGGCAGCCGGCGCCGGAGGTCACCGTCTCGATCCGCTCCGGCGACACCCCCGCTGAGGAGCGCCGCCTGTTCACGCGCCGCCCACCGGACGTGCTGATCACCACGCCCGAGTCGCTGTTCCTCCTCATGACCTCCAAGGCCCGCGAGGTGCTCGCCGGGGTCGAGACGGTGATCCTCGACGAGGTCCACGCCGTCGCCGGCACCAAGCGCGGAGCGCACCTGGCCCTGACGCTGGAGCGCCTCGACGCCGTCGTCGAGGCCGCCGGCGGCCGGCCCGCCCAGCGCATCGGGCTGTCCGCCACGGTCCGCCCGGTGGAGGACGTGGCGCGCTTCCTGGCGGGCGCACGCCCCGTCGGCGAGGCGCCCGAGGGGGGCGACGGCGGGGGCCGGCCGGTCACGATCGTGCAGCCGCCGGCGAACAAGTCGTGGGACCTGTCGGTGGTCGTCGCGGTGCCCGACATGGGCGAGCTGGGCCAGCCCGTCCAGGACGACCTCTCTGGCCTGGCCGCGGGGCAGCCCCAGCGGCACTCGATCTGGCCGGCCGTGGAGGAGCGCGTGGTCGACCTGGTCGCCGCGCACCGCTCGACCATCGTCTTCGCCAACTCGCGCCGCGTCGCGGAGCGCCTGACCACCCGCCTCAACGAGGTCTGGGCCGAGCGGAACGCTCCACCTGAGGTGGAGGGTGAGGGTGAGGGTCTCGACGTCTCCGCAGGTCCGGAGGCCGTGGGGGCGCTCGTGCGCCGGGCCCCCGCGGAGCTCATGGCCCAGGCCGGCCAGAGCCGCGGGCTGCCCGCTGACGCGCCCGTCCTGGCCCGCGCGCACCACGGGTCGGTCAGCCGCGAGCAGCGCTCCCTCATCGAGGAGGACCTCAAGGCGGGTCGCCTGCCCGCCGTCGTCGCCACCTCCAGCCTCGAGCTGGGCATCGACATGGGGTCGGTCGACCTGGTGGTCCAGGTCGGCTCCCCGCCGTCGGTGGCCTCCGGGCTGCAGCGCGTCGGCCGCGCCGGCCACCAGGTCGGGGCCACCAGCCGGGGCGCGCTGTTCCCCCAGCACCGCAGCGACCTGGTGCAGACCGCCGTGGTCACCGAGCGGATGCGCTCCGGCGGCATCGAGGCGCTGAAGGTGCCGGCGAGCCCCCTCGACGTGCTCGCTCAGCAGGTCGTGGCGATCACCGCCATGGACGAGGTCACCGTCGAGGAGCTCGAGCGCCTGGTCCGCCGGGCCGCGCCGTTCTCCGGGCTGACCCGCGGCGTCCTCGAGGCGGTGCTCGACATGCTGGCCGGGCGCTACCCCAGCGAGGAGTTCGCCGAGCTGCGGCCCCGCATCGTGTGGGACCGCGTCACCGGCGTCCTCACCGGGCGCCCCGGCGCGCAGCGCCTGGCCGTCACGAGCGGCGGCACCATCCCCGACCGCGGCCTCTACGGCGTCTTCCTCGCCTCCGGCGAGGGGCCGGGCCGCCGCGTGGGCGAGCTCGACGAGGAGATGGTCTACGAGTCGCGCGTCGGTGACGTGTTCACCCTCGGCACCTCCACCTGGCGCATCGAGGACATCACCCACGACCGCGTCCTGGTCACCCCCGCGCCCGGCGTGCCCGGCAAGCTGCCGTTCTGGCACGGCGAGGCCCTCGGGCGCCCCTACGAGCTGGGCCGCGCCATCGGCGCCTTCACCCGCGAGCTCGGCGCCCAGCTGCGCGACGACGACGGCGCGGGGGCCCTCGCCCGCGCTCGCGCCGCGGGCCTGGACGAGTGGGCGGCCGACAACCTCATCACCTACCTGCGCGAGCAGCAGGAGGCCACCGGCCACCTCCCGGACGACAGGACCGTCGTGGTCGAGCGCTTCCGCGACGAGCTGGGCGACTGGCGCGTGGTGCTCCACTCCCCCTTCGGCGCGCAGCTGCACGCCCCCTGGGCCCTGGCCCTGGCGGCGCGCCTGCGCGAGCGGTTCGGCCTCGACGCGCAGGCCATGAGCGCCGACGACGGCATCGTGCTGCGCCTGCCCGACCTCGACCTGCTCGGCGGCTCGTCCGACTGGGACGGCGGCGGCTCGCTCCTCGGCGACGGCCAGCTCTCCGCCCGCAGCGAGCCGCCCGACGTCCTCGAGGCGGTGCTGGCCGAGCCCGAGGACGTCGAGGCCGTGGTCACCGCCGAGCTGGGCGGCTCCGCGCTGTTCGCCTCGCGGTTCCGCGAGTGCGCGGCCCGCTCCCTGCTGCTGCCCCGGCGCCGGCCCGACCGCCGCACCCCGCTGTGGCAGCAGCGCCAGCGCGCCGCGCAGCTGCTGGAGGTTGCCAGCCGGTACCCCAGCTTCCCCGTGGTGCTGGAGACCGCCCGCGAGGTCCTCTCGGACGTCTTCGACGTGCCGGGCCTGCAGGGGCTGCTGCGCGACCTGCGCTCCGGGGCGGTCCGCGTGGTCCAGGTGACCACCGAGCAGCCCTCGCCCTTCGCCCGGTCGATGCTCTTCGGGTACGTGGCGCAGTTCCTCTACGAGGGCGACACCCCCCTGGCCGAGAAGCGCGCCGCGGCGCTCTCCCTCGACCCGACCCTGCTCGCCGAGCTCCTGGGCCGCGGTGACGGCGCGTCCCTGGCCGACCTGCTCGACCCGGAGCAGCTCACCCGCACCCAGTCCGAGCTGCAGCGGCTCGCGGAGGACCGGCGCTGCCGCGACGCCGAGGACGCCGCCGACCTGCTGCGCGTGCTCGGCCCGCAGACCACCGCCGAGGTGGCGCAGCGGTCACTGGCGCCCGACGACGTCGGCGGGTGGCTGTCCGACCTGGAGGGCGCCCGGCGCGTCATCCGGGTCCGCATCGCCGGCGAGGAGCGCTGGGCGGCGGTGGAGGACGCGGGCCGCCTGCGCGACGCCCTGGGAGCTCCCCTGCCGGTCGGCGTCCCGGAGGCGTTCACCGCCCCGGTGCCCGACCCGGTGGCCGACCTGGTCTCGCGGTACGCCCGCACGCACGTCCCGTTCACGGCGGCCGCGGTCGCGAGGCGCCTGGGCACCGGGGTGGCCGTCGTCGTCGACGCGCTCAAGCGCCTCTCGGCCAGCGGGAGGGTGGTCTCGGGCGACCTGCTGCCCTCCGAGGTGCGGCTGGCCCTCGACGGGGCCGGGTCCGGCGACAGCTCCCTCCCGGGCGGGACCCCCGACTGGTGCGACGCCGAGGTCCTGCGCCTCCTGCGCCGCCGGTCCCTCGCGGCGCTGCGCTCGGAGGTCGAGCCCGTGCCCCCGCGCGACCTCGCGCGCTTCCTGCCGGGCTGGCAGCAGGTGGGCTCGCGGCTGCGCGGAGCCGACGGTCTGCTGCGCGCGGTCGAGCAGCTGGCGGGCGCCCAGGTGCCCGCGAGCGCCCTGGAGACCCTGGTGCTCCCCGTGCGGGTCGAGCGGTACTCCCCCGCGCTGCTCGACGAGCTCACGGCCGCCGGCGAGGTGGTCTGGCAGGGCCACGGGTCGCTGCCGGGCGAGGACGGCTGGGTCTCCCTGCACGCCGCCGACGCCGCGCCGGTGACCCTCGCGCTGCCCGACGAGTCGCTCGAGCTCACCGACGTGCACCGCGCCGTGCTCGAGCTCCTCGCCGCGGGTGGGGCGCACTTCTTCCGGTCGGTGGCCGCGGCGCTGGAGGGCCAGGTCGACGCCGACGGCGAGCCCCTCGGCGGCGTCGACGACGCCACGCTGGAGCGGGTCCTGTGGGACCTCACCTGGGCCGGGTACGCCACCAACGACACCCTCGCCCCGCTGCGGGCCCGCCTCGGCGGTGGGCGCACCGCCCACCGGGCGCCGCGGTCGGCTCCGCGCTCGCGGTACGGGCGCACCGGGGCCACCGGTGCGCGCTACGGGCTGGGACGCGCCGGCGGGGGCCTCGGCCGGCCGGGCAGCGCCTTCGGCGGCGCACCGCGCTCGGGTCCGCCGAGCACGGTGGGCCGCTGGTCGCTGCTGCCCGAGCTGGAGCCCGACGCCACCGTGCGGGCCTCGGTGACCGCCGAGGTGCTGCTCGACCGGCACGGCGTGCTGACCCGCGGGGCGGTGGCCTCGGAGCGGCTGCCCGGCGGGTTCGCTGCGGTGTACCGGGTGCTGGCCGCCATGGAGGAGGCCGGCCGGGTGCGCCGAGGCTACTTCGTGGAGGGGCTCGGGGCCTCGCAGTTCGCCAGCACGGGCGCCGTCGACAGGCTGCGCGCGGCGAGCCGCCCCCTCTCGACCATCGGGCGCGGCGAGTGGCAGCGCGGCGCTTCCGGAGCCCCCGGGGCCCCCGGGTCCCCTGGACGAGGAGCGGCGAGCTCCGACCCGTGGGAGGCGGCCGGGCTCGGACCCGCCGGGGGCTCCGGCGGCGCGGGCGGTGACCGCGACGGCGCCGACCGGCCGCGCACCGTCGTGCTGGCGGCCTCCGACCCCGCCAACCCCTACGGCGCGGCGCTGCCCTGGCCGGAGCGGGGCTCCACCGCGAGCGGCGAGCCCGGCGCCGGCGGCTCGGGCGCCGCCACCGGCCACCGCGCCGGCCGCAAGGCGGGGGCGCTCGTGGTGCTGCTGGAGGGCGACCTCGTGCTCTACGTCGAGCGCGGCGGGCGGACCCTGCTGTCGTTCACCGACGCCCCCTCCGCCCTCCAGGCCGGGGCCGACGCCCTGGCGCTCGCGGTCCGCGACGGCGCCCTCGGGCGCCTCACCGTGGAGAAGGCCGACGGCGCGGGAGTGCTCACCCCCGGCAGCTCGGCCCTCGCAGCCGCCCTGGAGGCCGCCGGCTTCACCGCGACCCCGAGGGGGCTGCGGGTCCGCAGCTGACCCCGCCGGCCGTCCGCTGGCCGGCCGGCCCCGCGGGACGAGCGGGCGACCGGGCGCGGTGTGCCGGCGGACGCGGACGGCGTCCGCTCCCCCGGCCACCGCTGTGGAGAGCCGTCCACAGGGTCCACGTCCCCAGCGGACGGCGTCCGCGACCGTCCAGATCCGACGCCCCCTCCCCCTGGGGCCGGCACGACGCTCGGGGTCCCAGCTCCGCTGCTGCAGACCACCCCCGGGAACGGACGGGCGCCCCGGCGCCCTGCGCCGGCGGGTGCGGACGGCGTCCGCTCCCCCGGCCACCGCTGTGGAGAGCCGTCCACAGGATCCGTGCCGCCAGCGGACGGCGTCCGCACCGGTGCGAGCTCAGCACCCGCACCGACCCGGCATTGTGTAACAATCTGGCCGTGCGCGCCGCCGTCCTCGTCGTGCTGGCAGCCGTCTGCTTCGGCTCGACCGGCACCGCCGTCGCCCTCGGGGCGCCCGGCGCCTCGCCGCTGTCGGTGGGGTCGGCTCGCGTGCTCGTCGGCGGCGCCCTGCTGGCCCTGCTCGCGGGAGGGGCCCTGGTGAGCGCCCTGCGGGGCGCTGACGCCCGCACGTGGGGCCTGGTCGGGGTGGGTGCGCTCGGCGTCGTCGCCTACCAGCCGCTGTTCTTCGCGGGGACGGCCGCCAACGGGGTGGCCGTCGGCACGGTCGTGGCCCTCGGGTCGGCGCCCCTGGTGACCGGTGTCCTCGGCTGGGTCCTCACGCGCACGGTGCCCGGCCGGCGGTGGCTGCTGGCCACCGGCGTCGCCGTCGTCGGGCTGGCGCTGCTGGCCAGCGGCGCGGGAGGCGCAGGAGGCGCGGACGGCGCGGGAGCGGGAGCCGCGTCGCCGGCGGGCCTGCTGGCCTCCCTGGGCGCGGGCACGAGCTACGCGGTGTTCGCACTGGTCACCAAGGCCCTGCTCGACCGCGGGTGGACCCCGACGACGAGCACGGGTGCCGTCTTCGGCGGGGCCGCGGTGCTGAGCCTGCCGGTGCTGCTGGCCACGGACCTCACCTGGCTCGGTGCTCCGGCCTCGTGGACGGCCGTGCTGTGGCTCGGGGCGGTGACCACGGCGCTGGCCTACGCGCTCTTCGCCCGGGGCCTGCGCCACCTGCCCGCCGCGACGGTCGCGACGCTGACCCTCGCCGAGCCGCTGACGGCGACCCTGCTGGGGCTCGTCGTCCTGCACGAGCACCTCGGGCCGGCGCAGGTGACGGCCCTGGTCCTGCTGGCGGGCGCGCTCGCCGTGCTGGCCGCCCCCGCCCGCCGACGCCTGGGTGCTGCCACGGCGGTCCCCTCGTGAGCCCCGCGACCAGCAGGCCGACGGCCGCCGCGGCGCTCGCGGGCGTGCTGCGCACCCAGGTGCTCGACGGGCACCTGGCCCCCGGCACACCGCTGCGCGAGGAGGCCCTGGCCACCGAGCACGGGCTGAGCCGGCACACGGTGCGCAGCGCCCTGCAGCAGCTGGCCGGCGAGCGCCTCGCCGAGGCCGCCCCCTTCCGGGGCGTGCGCGTGGCGTCCCTCGACGACGACGCCGTCAGATCGCTGCAGGACCTGCGCCGCGCCGTGGAGAGCGAGGCGGTCCGGCTGCTGGTCGCGCGGCACGGGCGGGCCTGGCCGGAGGCGGTCACCGACGTCCTGGCCGAGCACCTGGCCAGCCTGGAGCGGTCCGCGGGCGGGGAGGGCGATCGCCTCGCCGTCCTGAGCGACCACGCGGCCTTCCACCACGCCCTCGTCGCGGCGGCCGGCAGCGCACGGCTCACCGAGGTCTCCGCCGGGCTGAGCGCCGAGGTCCGGCTGTTCACGGCGCACCTGCGGCTGCACCTCGAGCCGGCCGGGCTGGTCGCCGAGCACCGCGCCTACCTCGACGACGTCCGCCTCCGCGGGCCCGCGGCCGTGCACGAGCACCTCGCCGCGTCGCAGGAGGCGCTGCTCACCGGCCGCTGAGGGGCCGCTGAGGGGCCGCCGACGTCCCGCTGAGCAGCTGCCCCCTCAGCCCTCGTCCCAGGCGACCGCCCGCACCGGCGCGCCGTCACCCCCGGCGAGGCGCAGCGGCAGGAGCGCCACCCGGGGCCGGGCCATCGCCTGCACCGCGCCCAGGTCGCGCAGGTTCTCCGCGAGGACCCCGCCCGCGCCGAGCACGGCGTGGTGCACGGCGAGGTCGGTGGAGCCCGTGGCGTCGGGGCTGAGCGCGTCGACGCCGAGGGTCCGGACCCCTGCCGCGACGAGCCGCTCGGCCACCTCGGCGTCGAGCCAGGGGTGCTTCGCGTACGAGGGCCCGCCCCACCGGGCGTCCCACCCGGTCCGCACGAGCACGACGACGCCGGGACCGAGGTCGCCCTCCCGCTCGCCGAACGCGTCCCACCCGACGCGCTCCCCCGCCCCGGCCCCGCGGACGTCGACCACGACGGCCGGGCCCGTGAACAGCCCGAGGTCCAGCGCGTCCAGGTCGGCCCCGCCCGGGACCACGTGCGAGGGGGCGTCGACGTGGGTCCCGCTGTGGCTGCCCAGGCGCCACGCCGTCACCGCGCAGCCGTCGCGCACCACGTCGAGCGCCGGCTCGGCGGAGACCTCCGGGTCGCCGGGGAAGACCGGCATGCCCGGGGCCACCGGCTGCGAGAGGTCGACGAGGCGCACCGCCCCAGCCTGCCCCCACCGGCCCGGTCCGTCCCGGAGGGCGGCCAGGGGCCCGGCGCGTGTGATGCTCGGTGCGTGAGCACGACGACGGCGGGCCGGCTGCTGGCGCGCGAGGAGTGGCGGGCCCGGGCTCAGGCGCACGAGGCCCGGGCCGACGAGCTCACCGCCGGGCGCCGCGAGCGCCGCAGCCGCAGCGCCGAGACCGATGCCGTCGACGACTTCCTCTACGACTACTACGCCCTGCGCCCCGGACAGCTGCGCCGCTGGCACCCCGGGACCGGCCCGGAGGGCGCCGCGGGCCTCGACGACGCCGCCGACGCCCCCCAGGCGCAGTGGCGCTGGTACCGGACCACGCCCTCCGGCCGGGTCGAGCTCGACCTGGCCGCCTTCACCGCCGACCGGGGCCGGGCGCTGGCCACCAGCCGTCGCCTGCTCGCCGCGGTGCAGGGCCGTGCCCCCCACCTGGGCTGCTTCGGCATGCACGAGTGGGCGATGGTGTACCGCTCGGGCGGTGCCGTCGGCGGCCCGACCACCGGCTCCGCCAGCCCCCTGGGCCGCCGCCACGCGCTGCCGCTGCGCCTGGGGCAGGCGGGCACCGACGCCGTGGTCGAGGGGCACGCGCTGCGCTGCACCCACGTCGACGCCTACCGCTTCTTCACCCCGGGGGCCGCACCGCGCAACGCGCTCGTGCCGACGCGCGACACCCAGGCCGAGCTCGACCAGCCCGGCTGCGTGCACGTCTCGATGGACGTGCTCCGCCACGCCGTCGCCCTCGGGCCGGCGTGCCCGGGCGAGCTGCTGCTCGACTGCTTCGCCGCGGCCCGCGAGGCCCGCGTGCTCGACATGCGGGCCTCCCCCTACGACGTCACCGCCCTGGGCCACGAGGCCCTGCCCGTGGAGACCCGCGAGGGCAAGGTGGCGTACGCGCAGGCCCAGTCCGCGATGGCCGAGCGGACCGGCCCCCTGCGGGCCCGCCTGCTCGCCGCCGCCGACGCAGCCGTCGACGCCGATGTGGACGCCGATGTGGACGCCGTCCAGGAGGAGACCCGATGACCACCGGGCAGACCCGGCTCAGCAGCACCCAGCTCGCCGCCGCGCTCGAGGCCGAGGCCCGCGCCGCGCTGCCCGCCCACGTCTCCGGCTACGTGGGGGCCACGGCGGGCGCCGGGGAGTGCCACGCCGAGGGCCTCGCCGACTGGGCCTCGCTGCGGCTGGTGCCGCGGGTGCTGCGCGGCGGCCGGGCCGACGGCGCGGTCGACACCGCGACCACCGTGCTCGGCACGGCCGTGCGCACCCCCGTGCTGCTCGCCCCGATGGCCCAGCAGGTCGCGGCGCACCCGCGCGGCGAGGCGGAGGCCGCCCGCGCCGTCGCCGCCACCGGGTCGCTGCTGGGCGTCTCCACCAACACCGCGGTGCCGTTCTCGGAGGTCGGCGCCGCGGGGGCGCCGTGGTGGTACCAGGTGTACGTGCTGCGCGACAGGTCGCTGACGCAGCTGCTGGTGGAGCGGGCTGCCGCCGCGGGGGCCACCGCCCTGCTGCTGACCGTCGACACCACCTCCCTCACGCAGCCCTCCGAGCCGGGGGCCGCGAGCGTGGAGCCGACCGAGTGGCCCGACGGCCCCGGGCGCGCGCGGCTGACGGCGCTCACGAGCACCGACCTCGCGGACCGGGAGTCCGGGGCCGCCTCCCCCGCCCTCGACGTCGGGCTGGGCACCATCGGCTGGCTCGCCCGGGTCTCCGGCCTGCCCGTGGTGGTCAAGGGCGTGCTCCACCCCGACGACGCCGCCGCGTGCGTGGCGGCCGGAGCCGTCGGCGTCGTCGTCTCCACCCACGGCGGGCGGCGCCTGGGCGCCTCGGTGACGTCGGCGGCCGCGCTGCCGGGGGTCGTCGCGGCGGTCCGCGCCGCGAGCCCGACGGCCGAGGTCTACGCCGACTCCGGCGTGCGCTCTGGCGCCGCCGCGGCCGCGGCCCTGGCCCTCGGCGCCCGCGCGGTCTTCGTGGGCAGGCCGGCGTGGTGGGGCCTCGCGGCGCGCGGGGCCGACGGCGTGGGCCAGGTGCTCGACGGCCTCACCGACGAGCTCGCCGGCGTCATGAGGCAGTGCGGTGCCGCCTCGGTGGCCGACCTCACCCCCGACCTCGTCGTCAGCCAGCACCTCCGTGCCTGAGGGCGACGTCGTCTGGCGCTCGGCGCAGCGGCTGCACGCGGCCCTCGCGGGGCGGGAGCTCGTCACCAGCGACCTGCGCTGGCCGTCGCTGGCGGCCGTCGACCTGCGGGGCCGCGCGGTCCAGGAGGTGGTCAGCCGCGGCAAGCACCTGCTGGTCCGGGTCGCGGGCACCCCGGCCGGCCCGAGCGCCCCGGGAGGCGAGCCCGCGGTGACCCTCCACAGCCACCTGCGCATGGAGGGCAGCTGGCACGTCCACGCGACGGGCGGCCCGTGGCGCACCGCCCGCTCCCAGCACGGGGTGCGGGCGGTGCTGGCCAACGCCGAGTGGACGGCGGTGGGCCACCGCCTCGGGATGCTCGACCTGGTGCGCACCGCCGACGAGCACCGGCTCGTCGGTCACCTGGGGCCCGACGTCCTCGGCCCGGTGTGGGGTCCGGAGGCGGTGGAGCGCGTCGTCGCGACGCTGCGGGAGGCGCCCGAGCGGCCCGTCGGCGAGGCGCTGCTCGACCAGCGCGTGCTGGCGGGGGTGGGCACGTTCTTCATGGCCGAGGTGCTCTTCCTGCGGGGCACCTCGCCGTGGACGCCGGTCGGGTCCCTCGCCCCCGCCGCGCTGCGGGCCGTGGTGGAGCTGGTCCACCGGCTGCTGGTGGCGGGCACGAAGGACGTGGCGCAGTCGAGCACGGGCGAGACCAGCCACGGCGCGCGGGCGTGGGTGCACGCCCGGTCCGGTCAGCCGTGCCGGCGCTGCGGGACGACGGTGCGCGTGGCCCCCATCGGCGTCGCGCCCCACGACCGCGTGGCGTTCTCCTGCCCGCACTGCCAGCCGGGACCGCGCCCCACCGACGACGGAGCCACCCAGGCGCCGCTGGGCGCCGGGCGGCAGTCACTCAGGCCGCAGAGACCAGCCCGTCGCGGGTGATGACGACCTGCTTGATGCCGAGGTCACCGACCGGCAGGGCAGGGGCGGTGGTCTCGGGGACGTCGAAGCCGGCGAGCACCGGGGCCGCGGGGGCGGTGAGCACCGGAGCCGCGGAGGCGGCGACACCGGGCCGGACGCCCACGGCCGCGCCCTCGACGGCGGCGACCCGGTCGCTCACGGCGCGCAGCACCGTGGACATGGGGACCTCGAGGGCGTTGCAGATGGACGACAGCAGCTCGCTGGACGCCTCCTTCTGCCCGCGCTCGACCTCGGAGAGGTAGCCCAGGGAGACCCGGGCGGCGCCGGAGACCTCGCGCAGCGTGCGGCCCTGCTGCTGGCGGGCGGAGCGGAGCACGTCACCGATCTCACGTCTCAGCAGTGGCACGGGCCGCCTCCCTTCGCTCGCTCCGGCCGCTGCGCCTGCAGCGGGCCCGGTCGGCGGTGGGGTCGCCGATGGGCCACGGTACCCCTTCGCTGCGCTGCGTGACGGGACGTCCACCGGCTCCGGCGGCCGCGGCGCCGGGCGGCGCGCAGCAGCGCGCACCGCGGGGCGCGTGACGGGGCGGGCGGTCGACCGGTCGGTGGGGCGGTCAGCAGGTCGAGCGGCAGGACGGCGGGTCGAGGGACGGCGGGCAGCAGCGCTGGGCATCACCTGGTCCAACGCCCGGGCCTCCCCCGGCGTTCCCGGCGGGCGCAGGTGGCGCGGGTGGCGCGGGTCACGGGAGCAGCTCCCGCAGGAGGTCCAGCGCCGCGGCGGTGGCCCCCGCGCGCACGTCGGCGCGGTCGCCGTCGAGGGCGAGCCGGCGCACCCGCGAGGGCCCCTCACCGGGGGCGGCGACGGCCACGAAGACCGTGCCGGCCGGGTGGCCGTCGTGGGGACCGGGCCCGGCCACCCCGGTCGTGGCCACCCCCAGGTCGGCGTGCAGGAGCTGCGCGGCGCCCCGGGCCATCGCGACGGCGACGTCGGCGTCGACGGGGCCGGTGCGCTCCAGGTGTCCCGCGGGGACGCCGAGCACGGAGGCCTTGACGTCGGTGGCGTAGGCGACCACCCCACCGCGGAGCACCTCGGAGGCGCCCGGGACCTCCGCGAGGGTGGCGCTGACCTGCCCCGCGGTGAGCGACTCGGCGGTCGCCACGGTCAGGCCCGCCGCCCGGAGGGCGGCCACGACGCCCTCAGCGGCCACCGCGGACCAGCCGGCGGGCGCGCACGAGGTAGTCCACGCCGGTGACCGCGGTGACGGCGGCGGCGGCCAGCAGCAGCACCAGCAGCGCGCCCTGGACCACGGCGAGCGCGGTCGGGGCACCGGCCAGCCACTGCTCCCGCGGCAGCAGGTAGAGCCCCGCGGCCGCCATCTGCAGCACCGTCTTGAGCTTGCCGCCCGGCGAGGCGGCGATGACGCCGTACCGGATGACCACGAACCGCAGCAGGGTGATGCCGACCTCGCGCACGAGGATGACGACGGTCAGCCACCACCAGACCTCGCCGAGCAGCGACAGCCCGATGAAGACGGCGCCGAGCAGCAGCTTGTCGGCGATGGGGTCGGCGATCTTGCCGAAGTCGGTGATCAGCCCGCGGCTGCGGGCGAGGTCGCCGTCGACCTTGTCGGTGTAGCTCGCGAGGGCGAAGAGGCCGAAGGCGCCCAGGCGCAGCCACGCGTCGTCGCCGTCGCGCGCCAGCAGCAGCCACGCCACGAACGGCACCAGCACGATCCGGAAGACGGTCAGCGCGTTGGCGATGTTCCAGCTGCTGACCCGCTGCCCGGTCGGCTGCCCGGTCGGCTGCCCGGTCGGCTGCCCGGTCGGCTGCCCGGTCGGCTGCCCGGTCACGGCAGCGGCCGGGCCACGAGGTCGACGCCCTCGCTGCCGACGACCTCGACCTCCACCAGGTCGCCGACCGCAGGCACCGCTGCGCCCACAGCGAGCACGAGGCGGGTGGTCCCGTCGACGTCCGGGCCCTGGAACGCGGTCCGCCCGACGACCGAGGGCCGCCCCTGCGCGTCCGGCTCGTCGGCGTCGTGCTCCTCGACCAGCACCACCGCCCGCTGGCCCGTGCGCTCGGCGGCGCGGGCGTCGACCAGGGCCTCCACCAGCCGCGAGACCCGGTCGACGCGCTCGGCGACGACGTCCTCGGGCAGGTGCCCGTCCAGGCCCACGGCCTCGGTGCCGTCCTCGTCGGAGTAGCCGAACACCCCGACGACGTCGAGCCGCGCGGCCTCGAGGAAGCGCTCGAGCTCGGCGACGTCGTCGTCGGTCTCGCCGGGGAACCCGACGATCACGTTGGAGCGCACGCCGGCCTCGGGGGCGAGGGCGCGGACCCGCTCGAGCAGGGCGAGGAACTCCTCGGTCCCGCCGAAGCGCCGCATCCGGCGCAGCAGCGCGGGGGCGGAGTGCTGGAACGACAGGTCGAAGTAGGGGACGACGCCGGGCGTGCCGGCGATCGCCTCGAGCAGCCCCGGGCGGACCTCGGCGGGCTGCAGGTAGCTGACGCGGACGCGCTCCAGGCCGTCGACCGCCGCCAGCTGGGGCAGCAGGGTCTCCAGGGCGCGCAGGTCGCCGAGGTCCTTGCCGTAGGAGGTGGAGTTCTCGCTGACGAGGAACACCTCCTTGACGCCCTGCTCGGCGAGCCAGCGGGCCTCGGTGAGCACGTCGGCCGGGGGCCGGGAGACGAAGGAGCCGCGGAAGGCGGGGATGGCGCAGAACGAGCAGCGCCGGTCGCAGCCGGAGGCGAGCTTCAGCGGCGCCCAGGGCGCGGTGCCGAGGCGGGCGCGGACCACCGGCGGGCCGGACTCGGGGACCTTGGCCAGGGACACATCGCTCAGCTCGCCCAGGCCGGGCAGCGCGACGGCGCCGGTGCGCGCGGCGGCCTGGCGCTTGGCGGGGCTGACGGGCAGCAGGGTGCGGCGGTCGCGCGGCACGTGCGACTCCGGCCGCTCGCCGTGGAGGATCCCCTCCAGGTGCGAGGACAGCTCGGTGTAGGAGTCGAAGCCGAGCACGGCGTCGACCTCCGGCAGCTCCTCGGCGAGGTCCTTGCCGTACCGCTCCGACATGCAGCCCACGGCGACGACCGCCTGGGTGCGGGCGTCGGAGTCGTCGCGCAGCTCGGCGACGTCGAGCAGGACGTCGACGCTGTCCTTCTTGGCCTGCTCGACGAACCCGCAGGTGTTGACCACGGCGACGTCGGCCAGGGCCGGGTCGGTCTCCAGGCGCCACCCCGCCGAGGCCAGGCGCCCGGCGAGCTCCTCGGAGTCGACCTCGTTGCGGACGCACCCCAGGGTGACCAGCGCCACCGAGCGCTGGGGGGCTGCGGGTGGCGTGGAGGGTGACGTGGTGGAGGGCGCGGACACCCGTCGAGGGTACGGGGCCGCGCCGTCGGCCCGGGCCGCCGCGACGACGACCCGGCCCTCAGCCGCGGTCGGTGAGGTTCCAGGCGTCCTCGGAGCCGGGGTCGTCGCCCTCGTCGTCCCAGCCCTCGCCCTCGGCGAGGTCCACGACCGCCGTCGCCCCCTCGGGGACCACGACCGGCGGGCCGCCTCGCCCGGTGCCGGTGGCCTCGCCCTGCAGGCGGGCCAGGGCCTCGTCGAGGTCGTCGGGCTTCACGTACACGTCGCGGGCCTTCGAGCCCTCCGAGGGGCCGACCACGCCGCGCTGCTCCAGCAGGTCCATGAGGCGGCCCGCCTTGGCGAAGCCCACGCGCAGCTTGCGCTGCAGCATCGACGTCGAGCCGAACTGCGTCGTGATGATGTGCTCCGCCGCCGCCAGCATCAGCTCGAGGTCGTCGCCGACGTCCTCGGCGATCTTCTGGGCGTTGCTGGCGGCCACCACGCCCTCGACGTACTGCGGGTCGGCCTGAGTCTTGACGTGCGCGACCACGCGCGCCACCTCGGACTCGGTGACCCACGCCCCCTGCACGCGGTTCGGCTTGGAGGTGCCCATGGGCAGGAAGAGCGCGTCGCCCTGGCCGATGAGCTTCTCGGCGCCGGGCTGGTCGAGCACGACCCGGGAGTCGGCGAGGGAGCTGGTGGCGAAGGCGAGGCGCGAGGGCACGTTCGCCTTGATGAGGCCGGTGACGACGTCGACCGAGGGCCGCTGCGTCGCCAGGACCAGGTGGATGCCGGCGGCGCGGGCGAGCTGGGTGATCCTGACGATCGAGTCCTCGACGTCGCGGGGGGCGACCATCATGAGGTCGGCGAGCTCGTCGACCACCACCAGCAGGTACGGGTAGCGGCGGAAGACCCGGTCGCTGCCCGGGAGGGCCTCGATGCGCTCCTCGTCGACGGCGGCGTTGAAGTCGTCGACGTGCTTGAAGCCGTACTCGGCGAGGTCGTCGTAGCGCCGGTCCATCTCCTCGACCACCCACTGGAGGGCCTCGGCGGCCTTCTTCGCGTTGGTGATGATCGGGTTGAGCAGGTGCGGGATGCCCTCGTACGCCGTGAGCTCCACGCGCTTGGGGTCGACCAGGATCATCTTGACCTGCTCGGGCGTGGCCCTCATGAGGATCGACACGATCATGGAGTTGATGAAGCTCGACTTGCCGGCGCCGGTGGCGCCCGCGACGAGCAGGTGGGGCGTCTTGGCGAGGTTGGTGATGACGTACCCGCCCTCGACGTCCTTGCCGATCCCCATGACCATCGGGTGCTTGTTCTTCTGCGCCACCTCGCTGCGCAGCACGTCACCGAGCACCACGACCTCGCGGTCGGTGTTGGGGATCTCGACGCCGATCGCCGACTTGCCGGGGATCGGGCTCAGGATGCGGACGTCGGCGCTGGCCACCGCGTAGGCGATGTTCTTGGACAGCGCCGTGACCTTCTCGACCTTGACGCCGGTGCCCAGCTCGACCTCGTAGCGGGTGACCGTCGGGCCGCGGGTGAAGTCGGCCACGCGCGCGTCGATGGAGAAGTTCTCCAGCACGGCCGTGAGCGCGTCGACCACGCGGTCGTTGGCCTCGGTGCGGGTGGCGTGGCCCTCGCCGTGGCCGAGCACGTCGTCGCCGGGCATCTCGTAGGTGCCGTTGAACGACATCGCCATCTGCTCGACGCGGTGCGGCAGCTGGGTGGTCGGCGGGGCCTGCCGCAGCACGGGGGCGGGCGGCTGCGCACCCCGGGCGTGGGCGGTGACGCCGGCGGCCGAGGAGGTGCGGGGGCCGGGCGCCGCGCCGTCGGCGTCGTCCGCGTCGTCGGGGCCGGCGGCGGGCGCCCCGGCGGGCACCTCGGTGGTGGGAGCGCTGGAGCCGAAGTCGCGGAAGGGGTCGAAGACCTCCTCCACGGCCGTCTCCGGCAGCTCGATGGTCTGGCCGGCCTGCTCCTCGAAGGCGGGCCTGTCGTCGCGGGGGGCCTTCTTGCCGCGGCGGCCCCTGCGGCCCGCCTGCCCCTCGCGCTCCATGGCCTGCTCGTAGGCCTCGTCGCCGTGGCGCTGCTCATCGCGGGCGCGCTCCAGCTGGCGGCGCTCGAGCTCGCCGTCGGGGTCGTCCCAGTCCTCGTCCGCGCCGCGCGCGCCGTGCACCTCGTCGCCGCCGGTCAGGGTGCGGTACAGCTGCCCGAGGCGGTGGGGCACCAGGTGCACCGGGGTCGCGGTGGTCACCAGCACGCCGAAGACCGCCAGCATCGCCAGCAGCACGTAGGTCAGCGCCTCGCGGACGGCCGCCTCCAGCGGCGTGGCCACGAGGTAGCCGAGCACGCCCCCGGCGGTGCGCAGCGGCGCCAGGCCGGCCTCCACCGGGCTGCCGGCGCCGCTGTTGAGGTGCAGCACCCCGGCCACCGCGACGGTGATGATCGACAGCCCGACGACGACGCGGCTGTTCTCGCTGCCGCGGTCCGGGCGCAGCAGCAGGCGCAGCGCCAGCACCGCCAGGGCGATCGGCAGCGCGAGGCTGACCTTGCCGACGGTGCCCGCGACCACGGCGTGCACGACGTCGCCGAACGTGCCCGGCATCGCCCACCACTCGCGGGCGGCGACGACGATCGCCGCGGCGACCAGCGCCAGGCCGATGCCGTCGCGGCGGACGTCGGGGTCGAGGTCGGCGCTGTCGGGGCGGCCCCGGCGCGCTCCCCCGCCGACGGCGTGGGCGACGCCCATCCAGGTGCCGCGGACGGCGCGCACCGGCCACCAGGGCCGGGTGCGCGCGTGCGCGGGAGCCGGGGTGCGGCTCTTCGACGCGCCGCCCTTCACGGCCTTCGAGGAGGTCGTGCGGGGGGCCGCCGACCTCCCGCCGCTGCGGGTCGAGGTCGACGCCTTCGTCCGCGACGTCGTCGAGGGCGAGCGCGTAGCCATGCGGTCACGCTAACGCGACGTCACATCCCTCACACAGGCCCCACGCCGGGACGGATCCGGCGCGGGGCGCGTGCGAGGTCGGGGGCTGCTGCACCAGCAGCCCCCGCGGGCGCTCAGGCCTCGACGACCACGGGGATGATCATCGGGCGGCGGCGCAGCGACGTGCCGGCCCAGCGGCCGACGACGCGGCGCACGACCTGCTGCAGCTGGTGCACGTCGACCTTGGCGCCCTGCCCGCCGCCCTGGCCCACGGCCTGGGAGAGGGCGTCGGTGATCTTCGGGGCGATCGACTGCAGCGTGGAGGTGTCCTCGGCGACGCCGCGGGCGTGGACCTCGGGCCCGGCCACCACCTTGCCGGTGGAGGAGTCGACGACCACGAAGACCGAGATGAAGCCCTCGTCGCCCAGCACGAGGCGGTCCTTGAGGTCGGCCTCGGTGATGGAGCCGACCGAGGAGCCGTCGACGTAGACGTAGCCGCACTTCACCGCGCCGGTGATGCGGGCGCGGCCCTCGCGCAGGTCGACCACGGTGCCGCAGTCGGCGAGCACCACGCGGTCGCGCGGCACGCCCGTCTTGACCGCCAGGTCGGCGTTGGCGTGCAGGTGGCGCACCTCGCCGTGGACGGGCATGACGTTCTTCGGCTTGACGATGTTGTAGCAGTACAGGAGCTCGCCGGCGCTGGCGTGGCCCGAGACGTGCACGCGGGCGTTGCCCGAGTGGACGACGTCGGCGCCGAGCCGCATCAGGCCGTTGATGACCCGGTAGACGGCGTTCTCGTTGCCGGGGATGAGCGAGGACGCCAGGACGACGGTGTCGCCCGAGCCGACCTGCACGCGGTGGTCGCCGTTGGCCATGCGGCTCAGCGCCGCCATCGGCTCGCCCTGGGAGCCGGTGCACATGAGCACGACCTGCGAGTCCGGCAGGTCGTCGACCTGCTTGAGGTCGATCAGCACGCCCTTGGGCACCTCGAGGTAGCCCAGGTCCGCGGCGACGCCCATGTTGCGGACCATCGAGCGGCCCACGAAGGCCACCTTGCGCCCGTGCTTGTGGGCGGTGTCGAGCACCTGCTGCACGCGGTGCACGTGCGAGGCGAAGCTCGCCACGATGAGGCGGCGCTCGGCGTTGCCGAAGACGCGGTCGAGCACCGGGGTGATCTCGCGCTCGGCGGTGGTGAAGCCGGGGACCTCGGCGTTGGTGGAGTCGACCATGAACAGGTCGACGCCCTGCTCGCCCAGGCGCGCGAAGGCGCGCAGGTCGGTGATGCGGCCGTCGAGGGGCAGCTGGTCCATCTTGAAGTCGCCGGTGTGCAGCACGGTGCCGGCGCTGGTGCGCACGGCGACGGCGAGGGCGTCCGGGATGGAGTGGTTCACGGCCACGAACTCGCACTCGAAGGGGCCGAGCTGCTCGACCTGCCCCTCCTTCACCGCCAGCGTGTAGGGCTGGATGCGGTGCTCCTTGAGCTTGGCCTCGATGAAGGCCAGCGTCAGGGTGGAGCCCACCAGGGGGATGTCGGGGCGCAGGCGCAGCAGGAACGGCACGGCGCCGATGTGGTCCTCGTGGCCGTGCGTGAGCACGACGGCGACGACGTCGTCGAGGCGGTCGGCGATGTGCGAGAAGTCCGGGAGGATCAGGTCGACGCCGGGCTGGTTGTCCTCGGGGAACAGCACGCCGCAGTCGATGATGAGCAGCTTGCCGTCGATCTCGAGGACGGCCATGTTGCGGCCGACCTCGGCGAGGCCGCCGAGGGCGATGACGCGCAGGGTGCCGCGGCCGAGCTTCGGCGGCGGTCCGAGCGGCCCCGGCATGGCGCCGGGCTGGGGGTCGTGGGGCGCGGTGCGCTGGTCGTCGCGCTGGTCGGCGCCCTGGCCCCCGCGCTGGCCCTGGCCGGAGCCCTGGCCCCCGCGCTGGCCGGACCCGCGGCCACCGCGCTGGCCGCCGCGGGTGGAGGTGCTGGAGGTGTTTCGGGTGGGGGCTGTCACAGCAGGCTGGCTCCTCGCAGGTCGTCGGCGAGGTGCGCGACCTGCTCGTCGGTCGCCTCCACGAGGGGGAGGCGCACGTGGCGGTTGGGGATGGCGCCGGTCAGCTCCAGCGCCGCCTTGACCATGACCGCGCCCTGGGCGCGGGTCATGATCGCGGTGACGGCCGGGACCAGCTGGGCGTTCAGGGAGCGGGCGGTGGCCAGGTCGCCGGAGTCGACGGCGGCCACCATCCGCGCGTACTGCGGCGCCGCCACGTGGGCGACGACGCTGACGATGCCGGCGGCGCCCTGCGCGAGGTGCGCCAGGTTGATCTGGTCGCTCCCCGAGTAGTACGCGAGGCCGCCGGCGGTGGCGGCCATGACGGCGGCCGAGGCGAACAGGTCGTCCTTGGCGTCCTTCACGGCGACGATCCGCGGGTGCTCCGCGAGGCGCACGAGCGTCTCGCTGGCCACCGCGGTCCCGGTGCGACCCGGGATGTCGTACAGCATGACCGGCAGGTCCGTGGCGTCGGCGGCCGCGGTGAAGTGCCGGTAGAGCCCCTCCTGGGGCGGCTTGTTGTAGTACGGGGTCACGACCAGCAGGCCGTGCACGCCCGTCTTCTCCGCGGCGCGGGCGCGGCGGAGGGTGTGGTCGGTGTCGTTGTTGCCGCACCCGGCGACGAGGTGGGCGCGGTCTCCCACGGCCTCCACCACGGCGGCGAGCAGGGTGTCGTGCTCGTGCTCGGCCAGGGTCGGCGACTCCCCCGTGGTGCCGGCGACGACGAGGCCGTCGTTGCCCTCGTCGACGAGGCGGACCGCGAGCGCCTGGGCGGCGGCGACGTCGAGGGCGCCGTCAGCGGTGAACGGCGTGGCCATCGCCGTGAGGACGGCCCCGAACGGCCGGGACGTCGCGGAGGCGGGGTCGGGGAGCACCGGGGAAGGCTACCGGCAGGCCTCAGCGGCCCGGGCGCTCGTCCGGGGCGGCGCGCGGGGCGGGCTCCGGAGCGCCGCCGGACACGACGCCGGGGGCCGAGCCGCCGTCGTCGGCGCCGGTCGCGCCCGGGAGGGCCGAGCCGACGTCGCCGAGGGCCTCGGGGCCGGGCTCGGGCTCGCTCGCGCGCTGGGTGGTGGACGCCGCGCCGGGGCCGGCGGCGAGCACGGCGGCCGCGGAGGCCTCCCGCGCCCCGGCGCCGCCACCGGCGGCCCGGGCGGCGCGGCCCTGGGTGCGGCGCTCCTTGAGCGACGCGGCCAGCTTCTCCTTCATGGAGGCGGCGTAGACGTCGACGTACTCCTGCTCGGACAGCCGCATGATCTCGTAGGTGATCTCGTCGGTGACCGAGCGCAGCACGAACCTGTCGTTCTCCATGCCCTCGTAGCGGGAGAAGTCGAGCGGGGCGCCGATGGTGATGCCCACGCGGCGGATGCGGGGCAGCTTGCGGCCGATGGGCTGGATGACGTCGGTGCCGTGCATCGCGACCGGCAGGACCGGCACGCCGCTGGTCAGCGCGACGCGGGCCACGCCGGTCTTGCCGCGGTAGAGCCGGCCGTCGGGGCTGCGGGTGCCCTCGGGGTAGATGCCGAAGAGCTCGCCCCGGTCGAGCACCTGCAGGGCGAGGTCGATCGCGGCCTCGCTGGCCCTGCCGCCCGACCGGTCCACGGGCAGCTGCCCCACGCCCTTGAAGAACCCGGCCGTGATGCGTCCCTTGACCCCGCGGCCGGTGAAGTAGTCGGACTTGGCCATGAAGCTGACCCGCCGCGGCACCACCATCGGCAGGAAGATCGAGTCGGAGAACGACAGGTGGTTGCTGGCGAGCACCGCCGGCCCCGTCAGCGGCACGTGCTCCAGGCCCTTCACCTCGGGCCGGAACAGCGACGTGATGACGGGGTAGAGGACCGCCTTGAACAGCCAGTACAGCAACCCGTCCTCCTCGCGCTCGCGTCCCCGGCACGGCCTGCTGCCCTGCGCGGTCGCGCCCGCCTCCGCTGCGCCAACTCTAGGGTCGCGGCGGCGCCCGGTCGCCCGCGACCGGGTCCCCGTCCGTGCGACGATGGCGCGCGTGGGTGTCCTGGCCGGTGCGGAGGCCTTCGCCGCTGACGGCGCGGCCGGCTCGAGCGGCCCGGCCGTCCTGCTCTGCCACGGGTTCACCGGCAGCCCCCAGGGCCTGCGACCGTGGGCGGAGGACCTGGCCGCCGCGGGCCTCGCGGTGCGCCTGCCCCGCCTCCCCGGGCACGGCACCGCGTGGCAGGAGCTGGCGCGCACCACCTGGGCCGACTGGGCTGGCGCCGCGGCCGCCGAGCTGGCCGCCCTGCGCGCGCAGGGCCGGCGGGTCGTGGTCGGCGGCCTGTCGATGGGCGGTGCCCTCGCGCTGCGCCTCGCGGCCGACCACCCCGCCGACGTCGCCGGTCTGGTGCTGGTCAACCCCGCCGTCCGCCTGCGCGACCCCCGCCTCGCCGCGGTCCGGGCCCTCCCCCTCGCACGGCGCTCCGGCCTCCTGCGCCACCGCGAGCCGACCGCGGGCGCCATCGGCGGCGACATCGCCGCGCCGGGTGCCGTCGAGCTCGCCTACGACAGGGTCCCGCTGAGCGCCGTCGCCTCGATGCTCGACGGGCTGCGCGGCGTCGCCCGCGACCTGCCCCGGGTGACCGCCCCCACCGTCCTGCTGCGGTCGGCCGTCGACGGCGTCGTGCCCGCCTCCAGCAGCGCCCTCGTGCTCGCCCGCACCGGCGCCGCCGACGTGCGCGAGGAGGTGCTCGGGCGCAGCCGCCACGTGGCCACCCTCGACCACGACGCCCCCCGCATCACGGCAGCCACCCTCGCGCTGGTGGAGCGCACCTGCCGGGTGGTGCCCGCATGAGCACCGCGACGCCCCCCGGCGACGGGCCCGGCGAGGGCCCCGAGGAGCCCCGCGAGGACGAGCAGGGCCCCCAGCCCGCTGAGCGGGCCTCCGGCCAGACCCCCGACCGACCCTCGGACCAGACCTCGGACCGGCCCTCCGAGCACACCCCCGGTCGGCCTCCTGAGCAGCCGGCCCCGGGTCCGGACGGCGTCGACGTCGACGCCGCGTGGGCCCAGATCATGGCCCACTGGAACGAGCCCGCCGTCGACCCCGGCACCCGCAGCCCCGCGCGCCCCGGCCGGCACCGCCGCGCCGGCCACGAGGGCGGGGAGCCGCCCGCCGGGCCGCAGGTCCCGCCGCACGAGCTGCGGCGGCGCCGCACCGACCGCCCGGCCGACCGGCCCTCAGACCGCCCGATGGCCCCGCCCGCGGCGCAGGGCCCGTCGTCGGCGCCCCCGCCGCAGTCCCCGCCCCCCGCCGCGCCGTCGTCGCGGGCGCCGCGCACCGAGGGCGGCCGGCCGGGGCTGCCCGACGGGCGCGGCGGCACCGAGAGCGACCCCCTGGCCGAGGAGCACTACGTGCCGCCGGAGCCGCCGCCGCTGCCCCGCGGCAGCTGGCGCACCTGGCTGCCCTGGGTGGGCGTGCTGGGCGTGCCGCTGTTCTTCGTGGTCGTGGTGGTGCTGCGGCCGTCGCTGCCGTCCGAGGTGGTGCTGGTCGCCGTCCTCGGCTTCGTGGCCGGGTTCCTCACGCTGGTGCTGCGCCTGCCCGACCACCGCGACGACGACGGCGACGACGGCGCCCGCGTCTGAGCGGGCGCCGTCGGGCCCTCAGGAGCGGGCGAGGTCCGCGACGCCGATCATGCCCGCGTCGTTGCCGAGCTGGGCCGGCTCGAACGGGATGGCCGGGCGGTGCCCGCGCGCGGTGAGCTGGCGCGCGAAGGCCGCGCGGGCGGGCTCCAGCAGCAGGTCACCGGCCTCGGAGACGCCCCCGCCGATGATGATCATGGCGGGGTCGAGCGCGGCGACGATGCTCGCGGCCCCCTCGCCGATCCAGCGGCCCAGGTCGGCCAGCAGCTCGACCGCGGCGATGTCGCCCTCGGCGGCGGCCTGGGTGACGTGGGGCCCCTGGATGCCGTCGACGTCCCCGCCGGCCAGCTCCAGCAGGCGGGCCGCCAGCGGCGTCCCCCCGCGGGCGAGGTCGCGCGCCTCGCGCACCAGCGCCCGCCCCGAGGCGTACTGCTCCCAGCACCCGCGGTTGCCGCAGCCGCAGCGGTGGCCGTCGGGCACCACGCGCACGTGGCCCAGCTCGCCGGCGAAGCCCGCGGCGCCGCGCAGCAGCCGGTCGCCGATGACGATGCCGCCCCCCAGGCCGGTGCCGATGGTCAGCAGCACGACGTCGTGGACGGACGCGCCGGCCCGGTCGCCCGAGCGGCCGGCGCCGTGGGCGAACTCGCCCCAGGCGGCGGCGTTGGCGTCGTTCTCGACCACCACGGGGAGCCCGAGGTGGCGCTCGAGGTCGGCCCGCAGGGGCTCGTCGCGCCAGGCGAGGTTGGGGGCGAAGGTCACCACGGAGCGCCCGGCGTCGACGAACCCGGCGGCGGCCACGCCCACGGCGGCGACGTCGTGCCCGCGGCGCAGCTCGGCGACCGCGTCGACGACGGCGGCCTCGATGGCGGCCACGTCCGTGGCGGGGGTGGAGCGGCGGGTCCGGGCGAGGACGCGCCCCGTGCCGTCGACGACCCCCGCGGCGATCTTGGTGCCGCCGATGTCCACGCCGATGGTCGGGCGCAGCTCCGGCGAGCCGGGCGTGGACGGGGTCTCGCTGGTGCTCACGGTGCCGGAGGCTACCGGCCGTCCGGGTGCGGCGCCGCGCTGGCCAGCGGCGCCGCGGGGAGCCCCCGGCTAGGATCGCAGCGGCTGCTCCAGCGCCGGTGCGGCCGGTGTGGCCAGAGCCACGCGTCCCGCCCGAGGAGAGCTGTGATCGAGCGAGCCGAGCCCCTGGACGTGCAGGTCGACCCGTCGACCTCCATCACCGACCTGCTGGTCGAGGTCGCCGACGACGACCCGGGCCTGGCGCTCCTGGCGCGGCCCACCGGTGACGGGTGGGAGCACCTGTCGGCCGCCGACGTCGTCGCGCGGGTGCGCTCCCTGGCGGCCGGCCTGGCCGCCAGCGGCGTGGCCCCCGGAGACCGCGTCGCCCTGCTCAGCCGCACCCGGCTGGAGTGGACCCTGGCCGACCTCGCGATCTGGTGGGCCGGCGCGGTGACGGTCCCGGTCTACGAGACCTCGTCGGCGGAGCAGGCCGCGTGGATCCTGTCCGACTCCGGCTGCGTCGCGGCGGTCGTCGAGCAGCCGCGGCACGCCGCGCTCCTGGCCTCGGTCGCCTCCGAGGTGCCGGCGCTCGACCCGGCGCGCACCTGGGTCATCGACGACGGCGGCTTCGAGGCCCTGGAGGCGCTCGGCCGCGACCCGGGCCTGGCCGTGGGGGACGCCGAGCTGGAGCGCCGCCGCAGCGCGGTCACCGGCGCCGACCTCGCCACGATCATCTACACCTCCGGCACCACGGGGCGCCCCAAGGGCTGCCAGCTGACGCACGCGAACTTCGTCGTCCTGTCGCGCAACGCGGTCTCGGCGATCCCCGAGGTCTTCGGCCCGGGCGGCTCCACACTGCTCTTCCTGCCGCTGGCGCACGTCTTCGCGCGGTTCATCCAGGTGCTGAGCATCGCGGGGCGCACCACGCTGGCGCACACCGCCGACCCCAAGGACCTCACGCGTGACCTGGGCACCTTCAGGCCCTCGTACGTGCTCGCGGTCCCGCGCGTGTTCGAGAAGGTCTACGCCAGCGCCGAGCAGAAGGCGATCGAGGGCGGCAGGGGGAAGGTCTTCGCGAGGGCCGCGGCCGTCGCCGAGGCCCACAGCCGCGCCCAGGACGCCGCGCTCGGGGGCGGCCGCGGGCCGGGCCTGGCGCTGCGGGCCCAGCACGCGCTCTTCGACAGGCTCGTCTACTCCAAGCTCCGCGCCGTCCTGGGCGGGCGGGCCGAGCACGCCGTCTCCGGCGGCGGGCCGCTGGGAGACCGGCTCGGCCACTTCTTCAAGGGCGCCGGCATCCGCGTGCTGCAGGGCTACGGCCTCACCGAGACCACGGCCCCCACCACGGTGAACCGCCCCGGGCACCTCAAGGTCGCCACCGTCGGCCGCCCGCTGCCCGGCACCTCGGTGCGCATCGCCGACGACGGCGAGGTGCTGCTCAAGGGCCCGCACGTGTTCTCCGGCTACTGGCACGACCCGGCCGCCGACGCCGAGGCCTTCGACGCCGAGGGGTGGTTCCGCACCGGCGACCTGGGCGCCCTGGACGACGACGGCTTCCTGACGATCACCGGCCGCAAGAAGGAGATCATCGTGACGGCGGGCGGCAAGAACGTCGCCCCCGCCGTCCTGGAGGACCGGCTGCGCGCGCACCCGCTCATCAGCCAGGCGCTGGTGGTCGGCGACGCCCGCCCCTACGTGGCGGCCCTGCTGACCCTCGACGCCGACGTGCTGCCCGGGTGGCTGAGGGCCCGCGGGATGCCCGTCCTCGACGTCGCCGCCGCGGCCGCCGACCCGGGGGTGCGAGCAGTGCTGCAGGAGGCCGTCGACGCCGCCAACGCCGCCGTGTCCCGCGCGGAGCAGGTCAAGCGGTTCGCGGTGCTCACCGAGGACTTCACCGAGGCCAACGGCCTGCTCACCCCGTCGATGAAGCTGCGGCGCCGCGTGGTGCTCCGCGAGCGCGCCGACGACGTCGAGCGGCTCTACGCCGGCTGAGGGGCCGGCGCGGCGGCTGGCCGCGGTGCGGCCGCGTCAGCGGGGCTCGAGCAGCACCGCCAGCTCGTCGACCCGCTCCTGCCAGCCCCACGCGCTCCGCACCCAGGCGCGTCCGGCGGCCCCGACCTCGCGCGCCCGGTCGGGGTCGCCCAGGAGCCCCGCGACGGCCTGCGCCACGTCGTCGACGTCGCGCCCGTCGACGAGGACACCGGTGACGCCGTCCTGCACGGCGTCGGGGGCGCCTCCGGATCGCCCGACCACCACGGGCAGGCCGCTCGCGGCCGCCTCGAGGAAGACGATGCCGAGGCCCTCGGTCTCGAGCCCCCCGCGCAGGTCGCGGCAGGGCATCGCGAAGACGTCGCCGGCGGCGTAGGCGGCCGCCAGGCCCCCGGCGGGCGCGCGGCCGGCGAGGACCACGTGCTCCTGCAGCCCGAGCTCGGCGACGAGGCGCTCCAGGCGCGCCCGCCGCGGCCCGACGCCGACGAGCACGAGGGCGGCGCCGGGGACCGCCGCCCTCACGGCCGGCAGGGCGCGCACGAGGACGTCCTGCCCCTTGCGCTCCACCAGCCGCGAGACGCACAGCACCACCGGCCGGCCGGTCACGCCCCAGCGCTCGCGCATCTCGGCCGCGGCGGCGCGCACGGCGGGGTCGGTGGCGTCGAAGTCGCCGGCCTCGACACCGGGCGGCATCGAGGAGACGCGCTCGCGCAGCCGCCGGGGCAGGGCCGCGACGATGGGGGCCCCGGTGGCCTCGCCGAGCACCGTGACGGCGTCGTTGACGGCGACGATCCGCCGCAGGAGCGCGCGGGAGACCGGGAGCCGGGCCCACCACACCTCGTGGCCGTAGGTGGTCGCGGCGGTGCGCCGCACACCGGCGCGCCGCAGGGCGGGGGCGAGCAGGCCCAGCGGCGCCGCGGCGCCGAACCACGCCCGGTCGCAGCCGTGCTCGCGGGCGGTGGCGGCGACCCGCCGCGCGAGCGCGGGCGTGGGCAGGAGCAGGCGGGCGGGGTCGCGCACGACGACGACGCCCTGCGCGGCCAGCTCGGCGTCCACCTCGGCCTGGGCGGCGGCGCCCGCGGCGTCGCCGTCCTGGCGCTTGGTGTGGACGACGACGCGGCCGGGCAGCCGGCGAACCACCTCGAGCACGAAGCTCTCGATGCCCCCCGCCCGCGGGGGGAAGTCGTTCGTGACCACGAGGGTCGCACCGCTGCTCATCTGCTGCTCCACCTGCTGGTCCGTCGGCTCGTCGGTGCTCCGCACCGGCCGGGCGGGGTCACCCGGCGAGGTCCACGAGCTCGGCGCGCCACAGTGCCAGCACCCCGGCGCGGTCGGTGCCCAGGGTGCTGCTGAGGGCGGCGTCGAGGGCGGCGTCGGCGTCGGTGGCGCTGTCGGTGGCGCCGTCCGTGGCGCCGTCGGTGGCGCTGCTGGGCGGTGCGGCCGCGCCGTCCGGGAGCGGGTCGCGCGAGGCGGCCCGGTACAGCTCGACCACGGCGTCGTCGCCGTAGCGGCGGGCCAGCGCGTCGACGGCGAGCCAGGCGCCGGAGTAGGCGGGACCGATGTCGCGGCTGCGCTCGGGGTCGAAGTCCGCAGCCGTGGGCAGCGCGCTCGGGGGGCCGTCGGCGCGCACCTGCCGGAGCAGGTCGGTCGCCACCACCTGCCGCGACAGGCCGGTGCCCTGGTAGCCGACCCAGTCGGCGAAGCCCTCGGAGAACCACAGCGGCACCGCGCGCACCGCGCCGGAGCGCGTGGCCACGTGGGTCAGCTCGTGGGTCAGCACCACCCGCTGCCCCACGGGGGCGAGCTGCCCGAACCCCCGCGGGTTGACCACCACGTGGTCGCCGCGGGTGGCGCCCTCGCCGCCGACCAGCTCCCCGGTCGTCACGGCGGCGATCTGGCCCAGCCCGGCGTCGTCGTCGCGGCCGAGCAGCGCGGCCATCTGCGCCTGGTCGGCGGGGACCTCCACCACGGTGCGCCGGGGCCAGGAGGTGCCCCACACGGCGTCGACGCCCTCGGCGGCGGGGGTGGTGACCTCCGCCGTGCGCTCCAGGGCCTCGCGGTCGGCGGTGCCGAGCACGACGGCGCGCTCGGTGGTGAGCACGTCGACGGCGCCGAGGTCCCACAGGTCGGGCACCGTCTCGCCGTCGCCGTCGTCGACGACCGCCCAGCCGGCGCCGGCCGGCACCACCGTCAGGTCCTGCTGGCGGCGGACGGGGTCGTCACCGGCGCCGTCGACCGACCACACCAGCGTGGTGCGGGCCACCCAGCTGCCCTCGGGCAGCTGCTGGGCGCGGGCGTCGGCCAGGGCCGGCCCGCTGCCGGTCACCTGCCAGGACCAGCTGCCCAGCGGCACCGGCTCGAGGCGGTCGAAGACCCCGGCGGTGCGCTCCCGGTAGGCGTCGAGGGCCGCCTGAGCCCCCGTGGCGACGTTGCCGTCGCCCCCGACCGCGGCCAACCAGCCGGCGCGGTCGCGCGCCAGCAGCGCGGAGGCGCGCTCGTCGAGGAGGGCCTGCACGGCCCGCGCGGCCGAGGGCGCTCCGGCGTCGGAGGCGCCGCCCGCCGACGGGCTGCCGGCGCCGTCCCCGGTGCTCAGGGCCAGCGGCGCCGCGTCCCGGGCGGTCGGCAGGGAGCCGAGCAGCCGGGGACCCACCAGCACCGACAGCGCGACGACGGCGACCAGCACGCCCGCCAGCGCGACGCCCGCGCCGCCCCGGCGGGCCGCTGCCCACCTCCGGGGCGCCCGGCGCGCCGAGCGGCGCCGCCCCCGCTCGGCGCGCAGGTCCGAGCGGCGGGGGAACGGGCTCTGCTCGACGTCGCCCGCGGCGTCGTCCCCACCCGCGCCGTGCGCGAGGTGCCTGCCCCCCACCCCGCGATGCTAGGTGGACCCCGGCCCGGCCGCGGGCGGTTCGCGGGCGGAGCCGGACGGAACGGGACGGACCGGGCTGTCGGTGGGCGCGCCTAGCGTCCGCGGCGTGGCGCTCCCCTCCCCCACCACACCGTCCGCGGCACCCCGCGGGCACCAGCAGGCCAGCTTCGAGGAGCTCTGGTCGCACGCGGCCCCCGACGAGCCCGCCCCGGGCCTCCCGGCGGTGCCGCTGCACGAGGTCGACTTCGTCGTGGTCGACCTGGAGACCACCGGAGCCTCGGCGGCGACGTGCGCGATCACCGAGGTCGGGGCGGTGCGCGTGCGCGGGGGCGAGGTCGTCGCCGAGCTGGGCACCCTGGTGCGCCCCCCCGGGCCGATCCCGGCGGAGATCACGGCGCTCACGGGCATCTCCGACGCGATGGTCGCCAGCGCCCCGACGATCGGGCAGGTGCTGGCGCCGCTGCTCGAGGTGGCCCGCGGCGCGGTGCTCGTCGCGCACAACGCCCCGTTCGACGTGTCCTTCCTGAAGGCCGCGTGCGCCGCCACCGGGCGGGAGTGGCCCGCGCCGCCCGTCGTCGACACCCTGCGGCTCGCCCGCGCCGTCCTGTCCCGGGGGGAGGTGCGCAACCACAAGCTGGGCACCCTGGCCGAGCACCTGTCGGCGCGGACCACCCCGACGCACCGCGCCCTCGACGACGCGCGCGCCACCGTCGACGTGCTGCACGCCCTGCTGGGCCGGGTCGGCTCCCTCGGGGTCACCGACCTGGCGGGCCTGGAGCAGCTGTGCGCCCGCGGGGGCGGCCGCGTCCCCGACGCCGTGCGCCGCAAGCGGACCCTCGCCGACGGCCTGCCCTCGGCGCCGGGGGTCTACCTCTTCAAGGACGCGCGGGGGCGGGTGCTCTACGTGGGCACCAGCCGCGACCTGCGCGCGCGGGTGCGCAGCTACTTCACCGCCGCCGAGCGCCGCACGCGGATGGCGGAGATGGTGTCGCTGGCCACGAGCGTCACCCCGGTGGTCTGCGCCACGCCCCTGGAGGCCCAGGTGCGCGAGCTGCGGCTCATCGCCGAGCACGACCCGCACTACAACCGGCGCTCCCGCCGCCCCGACCGGCTGCCCTGGGTCAAGCTCACCGCCGAGGCCTACCCGCGGATGTCGGTGGTGCGGGAGGTCCGCGACGACGCGGCGGCGGGCGCCGCCTACGCGGGGCCGTTCTCCTCGGTGGGTGCCGCGCAGGCGGCGGTCGAGGCCCTGCAGGACGCGCTCCCCCTGCGCCGCTGCACCACCCGGCTCCCCCTGCGGCCGGCGGCCGGGGCCGCGGCCTGCGCCCTGGCCGAGATCGGCCGCTGCGGCGCGCCCTGCACGGGGGCGCAGACCCACGCCGACTACGCCGCCGTCAGCGCCCTGGCCCGCTCGGCGATGGTCGGCGACCCCACGCCCGTGCTGGCCGCCGCCCGCGGGCGCCTCGCCGAGCTCGTGGCGCTGGAGCGCTTCGAGGAGGCCGCGGCGGTGCGCGACAGGTCGCTCGCCTTCCTGCGCGGCGCCGCGCGCGCCCAGCGCCTGGCGCCCCTGGCGGCCGCCCCCGAGGTCGTGGCCGCCCGCCGCCGCCCCGGCGGCGGCTGGGAGCTGGTCGTCGTCCGCCACGGGCGGCTCGCCGGCACCACCACCACGCCGCCCGGTGCCGACCCGCGCCCCGCCGTGGACGCGCTGCGGGCCACCGCCGAGGTGGTGGCCCCGCCCGTGCCCCCCGAGCCCGCCTGCTCCGCCGAGGAGGCCGAGCGGGTCGCCGCCTGGCTCGAGGGCGACGGCGTGCGCCTGGTCTCCGTCGAGGGCACCTGGGCCTGCCCCGTGGCTGGGGCGGGGGCCTCCGGCGGGAGCGGCGCGCACGCCCCGACCGTCCTAGGCTCGGCGGTGTGATCACCGCCATCGTCCACGTCGACGTCGAGGTCTCCCGCGTGCCGGAGGCCGCCCAGGCCATCGCCGACCTGGAGGGGGTGAGCGAGGTCTACTCCGTCACGGGTGACACCGACCTCGTGGTGCTGGTGCGCGTGCGCCAGCAGGAGGCCCTCGCCGACGTCATCGCCGACCGCATCGGCAAGGTCGACGGCGTCCGGGCCACCCGGACGTACCTCGCCTTCCGCACCTACTCCCAGCACGACCTCGAGGCGGCCTTCGCCCTCGGCGCCGAGGACTGACGGCCCCCCCCCCACCCGAGCCCGACGCCCCGGAGCCGTCAGAGCCGTCTGAGATGTCAGGGCCGTCGGGGCGCGGCCGGGCCGGCGCGGTCGTCGGGCCTCAGGAGGCGGTGGCGGCGGTCCAGCGCTCCAGCACCGCTGCGGCGGCGCCGCTGTCCACGGAGGCGGCCGCCACGGCCAGCTGGCGGTGGACCGCCTCGTGCAGGTCCTCCGCGTCGGCGCCCCCGGCCGTCGGACCGGCGCCGTCCGCCAAACCGTCCGCGGCGACCAGGGCCGCGGCGGCGTTCAGCAGCACCGCGTCGCGCACCGGCCCGCGGCGGCCGCCGAGCAGGTCGCGCGCCACTGCGGCGTTGTGAGGTGCGTCACCGCCCTGCAGGTCGGCCAGGGTCGCCGGCGGCAGGCCCAGGGCGGCCGGGTCGAGGGAGAGCTCCTCGACGCCGCCGCGCGCCACCCGCCACACCGTCGAGGGCCCGCTGGTCGTCAGCTCGTCGAGGCCGTCGTCGCCGCGGAAGACCAGGGCGCTGGTGCCCCGGCCGGCGAGCACGCCCGCCACGAGGGGGGCCAGGCGGGCGTCGGCCACGCCGATCGCCGCGGCCCCGGGACGGCCGGGGTTGGTCAGCGGCCCCAGCACGTTGAACGCGGTGGGCACGCCCAGCCCGGACCGCGCCTCGGCGGCGTGGCGGAAGGCGGGGTGGAAGACCCGGGCGAAGGCGAAGGTGATGCCGACCTCGCCGGCGACCTCACCCACCCGGGAGGCGGGCAGGTCGAGGCGGACCCCCAGCTCCTCCAGCAGGTCGGCCGAGCCGCACAGCGACGACGCCGCCCGGTTGCCGTGCTTGACCACCGTGCGGCCGGCGCCCGCCACCACGAGGGCCGCCATCGTCGAGATGTTGACGGTGCCGACGCCGGTGCTCGACCGGTCGCCACCGGTCCCCACGACGTCGACCGCGGCCGCGACCGGGCCGGCGCTCGCGGGCAGCCGCAGGGGGACGGCGTGGGCGAGCATCTCGTCGGCGAGCCCGGTGAGCTCCGCCACGGTCTCGCCCTTGGCGCGCAGCGCCACGAGGAAGCCGGCGAGGGCCACCGGGGGCGCCTCCCCGGCCATCACGCGCGCCATGGCCCAGGCGCTGTCCGCGGCCTCCAGGTGCTGACCTGCGACGAGGGCCGAGATGAGGCCGGGCCAGGAGCGCGCGTCGGGTGCCACGGAGGATCACCCTGCCAGGTGCGGCAGGGCCCCGGCCCAGCCCGCCCCCAGGCGGCCGTGATCGAGTCGTGACCGCGGGTCGCGGCTCCCGGCGGGTCCCGACCCCCGGTCCGTCACCGGCGGACCCCATAATGGCGCCGTGTCGAGCACAGCAGCCCTGCCGCACGCGCCGGCGGTCAACCGGCCCGATCCCGTCTCGGTGGGGACCATCGTCTGGCTCTCCAGCGAGCTGATGTTCTTCGCCGGCCTCTTCGCGATGTACTTCACGATCCGGGCGGTCGTGCCCGACCTGTGGGTCACCGAGACCGAGCTGTTGAACATCCCGTTCTCGGCCACGAACACCACCGTGCTGGTGCTCAGCTCGTTCACCTGCCAGATGGGCGTCTTCGCCGCGGAGCGCTACCAGGTGGCCCGCACCGGGTCCCTGCTCCAGTTCCGCCGGTGGGGCATGCGCGAGTGGTACGTCCTGACGTACCTCATGGGCGCGTTCTTCATCGCCGGCCAGGTCTTCGAGTACGCCGAGCTCGTCCACGAGGGGCTGTCGATCTCCTCCAGCCCCTACGGCTCGGTCTTCTACCTGACCACGGGCTTCCACGGCCTCCACGTGACGGCCGGCCTGCTCGCGTTCCTGCTGGTCATCGGCCGCAGCTTCGCGGCGCGCAGGTTCGGCCACCAGGAGGCCACCAGCGCCGTCGTGACCAGCTACTACTGGCACTTCGTCGACGTCGTGTGGATCGGCCTCTTCCTCGTGATCTACGTGATCAAGTGATGGCCTCCGTGAGTCGCGTCACGTCCGCCGCGCGCCCTGTCGCGCACCGCTCCCCAAGGATGAGGATGTCCTCGTGAAGGCTCTCGCCGCCCGCCGGCGCCACCCGTTGGCGACCGTCGTCGTCACGCTGCTGGCGCTCGTCGTCGTCGGCGGTGCCTACACCGCCCTGACCCCCTCGAAGGCCGTCGCCGCCGCCGCCAGCACCGCTGACGTGCAGGCCGGGCGCGAGCTCTTCCTCGCCAACTGCGCCAACTGCCACGGCCTCCAGGCCCAGGGCACCGACGCGGGCCCGACCCTGATCGGCGTCGGCGCCGCCTCGGTCGACTTCCAGGTCGGCACCGGCCGCATGCCCCTGTCGGCCAACCTGCCCCAGGCGCACGACAAGCCCGTCCAGTTCAACGACGAGCAGATCGGCCAGATGGCCGCCTACGTCGCCCAGCTGGCCCCCGGCCCGGCCGTCCCCGCGGCCGAGTACCAGGAGTTCACGGACGACCCCGAGCGCATCTCGACCGGCAACGAGCTCTTCCGCACCAACTGCGCGATGTGCCACAACGTCGTCGGGGCCGGCGGCGCACTCACCCGGGGCAAGTACGCCCCGAACCTGCAGGACGTCTCCGCCAAGCACGTCTACGAGGCCATGCTGACCGGCCCGCAGTCGATGCCCGTCTTCAACGACGCGAACATCACGCCGCAGGAGAAGCAGGACATCGCCAGCTACCTGCACTTCGTCGGCACCGAGCCCTCCCCGGGCGGCCTGAGCCTGGGCAGCCTGGGCCCGGTCTCCGAGGGCCTGTTCGTGTGGGCCGGCGGCATCCTCGCGCTGGTCGGCTGCGCCGTGTGGCTCGGATCGAGGGCCTCGTGAGCACCCCCACCCCCACCACTGCCCTCCGGGAGGACCGGCGATGAAGGACTCCCCGACCACCGGGCACAACGACGCCGGCCCCAGCCACGGCAGCGTCGGCACCGACCTGGCCGCGCCCGAGGGCGCGGACCTCGAGAACCGGTTCGCGAACCCGGGCCTGCCGGCCCACCGGTACCGCACCACCGACATCGACCCGGCCGCTGCCAAGCGCGCCGAGCGGCAGGTCTCCACGATCTTCCTGCTGTCCGCCGTGGGCACCGTCGTGTTCCTGGTGGGCTACTTCGCCCTGCCGATCGACGACGACAAGTCCTTCGGCCGCCTGCAGCTCTCGACGATGGTCCTGGGCCTCGGCCTGGGCTTCGCGATCTTCCTCATCGGCATCGGGCTGGTCCACTGGGCCAAGACCCTCATGCCCGACCACGAGCAGATCGAGCTGCGCCACGACATCCGCGGCACCGACGAGGAGCGGCGCGACGCGTCGAACATCATCCTCGACGGCGTCGAGGAGAGCGGCATCATGCGCCGCACCGTGATCCGCAACTCGCTCATCGGCGCGATGGCGATCCTGCCCATCCCCGCCGTCGTGCTCTTCCGCGACCTGGGCCCCCTGCCGGGCGAGGTGCTGCGCGAGTCGCTGTGGGAGGAGGGCGTCCGCCTCACCCGCGACCCCGACGGCACCCCCATCCGGGCCGCCGACGTGACCTTCGGGTCCGTCTTCCACGTGATCCCCGACGGCCTCTCGGAGTCGTCGCACCCGATCGAGGAGAAGGCCAAGGCGGCCGTGCTCCTCATCCGCATCCAGCCCGAGGACGTCGTCCCGCTCGAGGGCGAGCAGGCCGTCCGCAACGACTGGGACTACGACGGCATCTACGCCTACTCGAAGATCTGCACGCACGTCGGCTGCCCCGTCGCCCTGTACGAGCAGCAGACCCACCACCTCCTGTGCCCGTGCCACCAGTCGACCTTCGACCTGACGCAGCACTGCAAGGTGATCTTCGGTCCGGCCAAGCGGCCGCTGCCGCAACTTCCGATCACCGTGGACAGCGAGGGGTACCTGGTCGCCTCGGCCGGCTTCCCCGAGCCTCCCGGCCCCAGCTACTGGGAGCGAGGCGCATCAGAATGAGCTCGATCCTCACCGACAAGAGGACCGCGACGCTCGCCGGCTACGTCGACGACCGCGTCGGTGCGTCGAAGATCGTCAAGACCTTCGCGCGCAAGATCTTCCCGGACCACTGGTCCTTCATGCTGGGCGAGATCGCCCTGTACACGTTCGTCGTCCTGCTCATCTCCGGCACGTTCCTGACGTTCTGGTACACGCCGAGCATGGCGCTGACGACCTACGAGGGCTCCTACCCCCCGCTGGTCGGCCAGACGGTCTCCGAGGCCTACGAGACGACGCTGAACATCAGCTTCGACATCCGCGGCGGTCTGCTCATGCGGCAGATCCACCACTGGGCGGCGCTGCTGTTCGTGGCCGCGATCCTGGCCCACATGGCCCGCGTCTTCGTGACCGGCGCCTTCCGCAAGCCGCGCGAGCTCAACTGGATCGTCGGCTGCCTGCTGGCGATCCTGGCGCTCGCCGCCGGCTTCACCGGGTACTCCCTCCCCGACGACCTGCTCTCCGGCAACGGGCTGCGGATCATCTCGGGCGTCATCCAGGCGATCCCGGTCGTCGGCACCTACATGGCGTTCTTCATCTTCGGCGGCGAGTTCCCCGGCGAGGTGATCATCCCGCGCCTGTTCATCCTCCACGTGATGCTGATCCCGGCCGCGCTGCTGGCCCTCATCGGCGTCCACCTGGGCCTGCTGGTGCTGCACAAGCACATGCAGTTCCCGGCTCCGGGCCGCACGAACACGAACGTCGTCGGCTACCCGGTCTTCCCGGTGTACGCCGCCAAGGCCGGTGGCTTCTTCTTCATCGTCTTCGGCGTCGTGGTCCTCATGGCCGCGGTGGTGACCATCAACCCGATCTGGGCGTACGGGCCGTACGACCCCTCCCCGATCGGCGCGGGCACGCAGCCCGACTGGTACATCCTCTTCGTCGACGGCGCGCTGCGCCTGATGCCGGGGTGGCTGGGCCCGATCCCGACGGAGTTCACGACCTTCGGCTACGTCTGGTCGCTGAACATCCTGCTGCCGGGCGCCGTGGTGCCGGGGCTCATGATCATGGCCCTGTTCGCCTACCCGTGGGTGGAGCAGTGGCTGTCCGGTGACTCGCGCGAGCACCACCTGCTCGACCGCCCGCGCAACAAGCCCACCCGCACCGGCCTGGGCGTCGCCGCGCTGGTCTTCTACGTCGTGATGGCGCTGGCCGCCACCAACGACCTGGTCGCCACGCACTTCCACATCTCCATCAACGACATGACGTACGTGCTCCGCACGCTGTTCTTCGTCGGCCCGCCGCTGGCCTTCTGGGTCACCAAGCGGGTGTGCCTCGGCCTGCAGCGCCGCGACCGCGACCTCGCCCTCCACGGGCGCGAGACCGGCCGCATCGTGCGGACCGCCGACGGCGAGTACTTCGAGGTGCACGAGCCGCTCGACGTCTACGAGCGCTGGAACCTGGTGCAGCAGGAGGCCGACCAGCTCGTGCCGCTGCCCACCGGCAGGGCCTCGGGGCTCGACAAGCTGCGCGCCCGGATGTCGGCGTTCTTCTTCGAGGACCGCATCGAGCCGGTCACCCCGGCCGAGCTCGAGGCGGCGCACTCGCACGACGACGGCCACGGCCGTGAGCTCCAGGGCGACACGGACCCGCACGCCGTGAGCGCGAGCGGTCGGGGCTCGGAGACGGGCCACGGCCACTGAGGTCCCCCAGGCGCCGGTGAGGCGCTGACACGAGAGGGGCGGAACCCGTACGGGTTCCGCCCCTCTCGCCGTCTCTGCGTCCGCTGTGGGCGCTCCTCCGACCGGAACACGACCCCGGGTCTGCGGCTTCCCGGCCGCACACTCCACCCCGCCCAGTCCGCACGCTCTGCGGAGGGTGCGCAGCCCCTCTCGAGAGCAGCCGAGCGCTCGACTGCGGTTCCGGAGGGGCCAGGGACCGCAGCCAGGCGCCTGGCTGCGGTTCCGGAGGGACCCTTAACCGCAAGGAGGCGCTCGGCTGCGGTTCCGGAGGGGCGTCAGCTCGTGGTGAGGCGACCTGGGACGTGGCGCAGGGCCGCCAGATAGCCCTCGGGACGCATCTCGGCGACGACCGCTGCCGCCACCGGCGAGATCGTCGACGACGCTCCTCCATCCCTCCCCCGTTCCGCACTCTCCACGGAGAGTGCGCAGTCCCGGGGGGGGGCGAGGACCGCACTCTCCGCAGAGAGTGCGCATCCACGGGTCCAAGTGACGACGAGGACCTCTCGCAGCGAGCCGAGGAACGGCTCCGGAGCCTCGACGGGTCCGGAGCACCCGGTGTCGCCGGGGCATGCTCACGCAAGCGCGGAGCGCCGCCCCCCAGCCCTCTCTGCACTCTCCACGGGTGGCGCGGTTCCCCAGGACCCTGTCGGACTGCACTCTCCGCGGAGAGAGCGGTCCCGCAGGGGGCTGGAGCGCGCTCTGCGCGGAGAGTGCGCTCCCCGGGCTCGGGGGGAGCCGGAGGGCAGCAGAACGCCTGAGGGCCCCCGAGACCGTGGTCTCAGGGGCCCTCAGGCGTGCAGCGAGGCTGCGGGGCTGCCTCAGTGGGCGTGGGCCCCACGGTAGAACTCGAAGAGCCAGCCGACGAGCGACACGAGGGCCAGCAGGCCACCGAGCAGCGACAGCCACCAGCCGACTGCGAGGCCGGTGATGACCATCGCGATGCACAGCGAGATGGCGAGCGGCCACCACGAGTGGGGCGGGAAGACGCCCTGCTCGCCGGCGCCGTCAGCGATCTCGGCGAAGACGTCGTCCTCGGGGCGGGGCCCGATGCGGCGCGAGACCAGCCAGAGGTAGGCGCCCATGAGCGACGCCAGGCCACCGGTGAGGAAGAGGCAGACGGTGCCGACGGGCTCCCAGGAGGAGAGCACGCCGTACACCACGGCCAGCGGCAGGAAGAAGAAGGCGCCGCCGCCGAAGGTCCAGAACTCGGTCTTCACGCCGTCCTCACTTCCCGCGGAGGTCGGGCTCGCCGACCAGCTTGTCGAGCAGGCCCTGGTCCGGGGTGGCGCGGTCCGCTGCGGCGACCTCGGGGTGGTGCAGGTCGAACGCCGGGGACTCGCTGCGGATGCGGGGCAGCGAGGTGAAGTTGTGGCGCGGGACCGGGCAGGCGGTGGCCCACTCGAGGGAGCGGCCGAAGCCCCACGGGTCGTCGACCTCCACCTTCGGGGAGCGGATGCCCTTGTAGACCGCGTACAGGAACGGGATGAACGAGGCCGCGAGCACAAAGGACGCGATCGTGGAGAGCTGGTTCATCCACGTGAACTGGTCGGTCGGCGAGTAGTCGGCGTAGCGGCGCGGGAAGCCGCGCACACCCAGCCAGTGCTGGATGAGGAAGGTGCCGTGGAAGCCGACAAACAGCAGCCAGAAGTGCCACTTGCCGAGCTTCTCGTCGAGCATGCGCCCGGTCCACTTCGGCCACCAGAAGTAGAAGCCGGCGAACATCGCGAACACCACGGTGCCGAACACCACGTAGTGGAAGTGCGCGACCACGAAGTAGCTGTCCGAGACGATGAAGTCCAGCGGCGGGCTCGACAGGATGATGCCGGTCAGGCCGCCGAAGAGGAACGTGACCAGGAAGCCGATCGACCACAGCATTGGGGTCTCGAAGGTGATCGAGCCGCCCCACATGGTGCCGATCCAGTTCACGAACTTCACGCCCGTCGGCACCGCGATGAGCATCGTGGTGAAGGCGAAGAAGGGCAGCAGCACCGCGCCGGTGACGTACATGTGGTGGGCCCACACGGCCACCGAGAGGCCGGCGATCGCGATCGTCGCGTAGACGAGCGACTTGTAGCCGAAGAGCGGCTTGCGGCTGAAGACCGGCAGGACCTCGCTGATGATGCCGAAGAACGGCAGAGCGATGATGTAGACCTCGGGGTGCCCGAAGAACCAGAACAGGTGCTGCCAGAGGATGGCGCCGCCGTTCTCGGGGTTGAACACCTGGGCCTGGAAGATGCGGTCGGCGGCGAGCGCGAACAGCGCGGCGGCCAGGGCCGGGAAGGCCATGATCACCAGGACGCTCGTGATGAGCACCGTCCAGGTGAACAGCGACATGCGCCACATGGTCATGCCGGGCGCGCGCATGCAGATGATCGTGGTGATGAAGTTGACGGCGCCGAGGATGGTGCCGAAGCCGCTCATCGCCAGGCCGAGGACCCACAGGTCACCGCCGATGCCGGGGGTGAAGGAGTCGTCGGAGAGCGGGGCGTACGCGAACCAGCCGAAGCTGGCGGCGCCCGAGGGGGCCAGGAAGCCGGCCATGGCAATCAGGCTGCCGAAGAGGAACAGCCAGAACGACAGCATGTTCAGGCGCGGGAACGCCACGTCGGGCGAGCCGATCTGCAGCGGCATGATCGCGTTGGCGAAGCCGGCGAACAGCGGGGTCGCGAACAGCAGCAGCATCACGGTGCCGTGCATGGTGAACAGCTGATTGTACTGCTCGGCGGTCTGGACCACCTGCAGGCCGGGCTCGAAGAGCTCCGCGCGGATCAGCAGCGCCATCACTCCTCCGAGGAGGAAGAAGATGAAGCTGGAGATCATGTACATCGCGCCGATGACCTTGTGGTCGGTGCTCGTCACCCACTTGACGACGACGGCACCCATCGACTCGCGGTTGCTGATGGCGCGCGACCGGGTGGCAGAGGCCACCCCGCCGGCCTCGTAGTACGTGGTCATCCGTTGGCTCCCTCAGGGTTCGTCTGGCCGCCGGCGTCCTCGCCCTGCTCGTCCTCCTGCTGGTCCACGCCGCCCTGCACCTGCTCCTCCGAGGGGCTGGAGTGCGCGGGGCCGATCTCGGGGCTCAGCTCGCCGGTCTGGCCGGCGGCGCGGAGCTCCTCGAGATGTGCCTGGTAGTCGGCCTGGGAGACCACCTGGACCCGGAAGATCATGCGGCTGTGGCCCTCGCCGCAGAGCTCGGCGCAGCGGCCGATGAACGTGCCCTCCTTCGTGGGGGTCACGCTCATGTAGTTGGTGCGGCCGGGGATGACGTCCTTCTTGTAGGAGAAGGCCGGCACGTAGAAGTCGTGGATCACGTCACGCGCGGAGAGCTTGAGCTCGACCTTCGTGTCGACGGGCAGGAACAGCGTCGGGATGGTGTCCGGGGCGTCGAAGTCGAGGCCGTCAGCGGTCTGCGCCGCCATGATCCCGGTGTCGTAGACGTCGGGCTGGCCGTCGGCGGTGAGGTAGTTGAAGTCCCACGCCCAGCGCTTGCCCACGACCTCGATCTGGACGGCGGGGTCGTCGTACCGCTCCTCCAGGATGTGCTGGTCGCGCGCGGTGAAGTAGAAGAGCACCCCGACCATGAACAGCGGCATGACCGTGAAGAGCATCTCGACCGGCACGTTGTAGCGCAGCTGGGGCGGCAGCCCCGCCTCGCCGCGGCGGCGGCGGAACCTGACGATCGCGTAGATGATCAGGCCCCACGTGATGACGCCGACGACGAGCGCGGCGATCCAGGAGCCCACCCAGAGGTTCTGGGACAGGTCGGTGGTGGTGGTCGCGCCCTCGGACTCCGGGGGGAGCCACGCGCGGCGGACGTCGTCGTTGACGGCGGCTGTGCAGCCGGTGGTCAGGACGGTCGCCGCCGCGGCGACGACGGCCCAGCCGGCAGCCGCCCTGGCTGTTCCCGATCGACCTGTGAACCGCCTGGGGCGGTGCTGCTGCGACACGTGCGCTCCTGCTCGTCTGGCGGCCCGGCCACCGGCCGCCGTGGAGGCGCGCGGCGGAGGACCCGGATCAGCGGCACAGTACCCCGCCGCCACCCTGCCGGACCCTCCTGGGGCCGTGCCGCGTCGCACCTGTGACCTCCCCCACGGTCGTGCTCCGCGACGGCGCTGGTCACCGGCGGGGCGCGCCCGGGCTCACCAGGCCGGTGCGGGGGCGGGCAGGGCCCGTGCGAGGCGGCGCAGGTACTCCTCGCGGGGCACCTCGACCACGCCGAGGGAGGCCAGGTGGTCGGTGCGCCACTGGACGTCGAGCAGGCGGCGCCCGTCGTCGCCGTCGCGCAGGACCTCCACCAGGCGCACCAGCGCCACCTTGGAGGCGTCGGTGGCCGTCGAGAACATCGACTCCCCGCGAACAGGCCCCCGGTGCCGACGCCGTAGAGCCCGCCCACGAGCCGCGCTCCCCCGCCGGTGCCGTCGCCGCCCGGGTCGCCGCCCGGGTCGTCGTCCCAGACCTCCACCGAGTGCGCCCACCCCAGCCGGTGCAGCCGCGAGTAGGCGCCGGCCACCTCGTCGGTGATCCAGCGCCCCGAGCGCGAGGGGTCGGCGCAGCCCGCGACGACGGCGTCGAAGGCGGTGTCGACCGTGGTGCGCAGCCGGCGCGAGGAGCGCCGCAGGGAGCGGGAGACGCGCAGCCCGTCGAGCGGCAGGACGCCGCGCGGGTCGGGGCTCCACCAGCCCAGCGGGGGCTCCCCCCGGCCGCCCAGCCCCATGGGGAACAGGCCCAGCCGGTAGGCGGCGAGCAGGGTGCCGGGCTCGAGGTCGCCCCCGGAGCCGGCGACCTCGCCGACGTCGTCGCCCGCGACCGCGGCCGCCCGCAGACGCGCGAGAGCCGCCGCCAGCCCCGCGGCGAACGGGGACGGCGGCGGCTCCAGCGGAGGCGCCGGGAGCGCCGGGCGGCTCAGTGGAACGAGTCGCCGCAGGCGCAGCTGCTCTGCGCGTTCGGGTTGTCGATGGTGAAGCCCTGCTTCTCGATCGAGTCGGCGAAGTCGATGACGGCGCCCTCGAGGTAGGGGCGGCTCATCTTGTCGACGATGACCTCGACCCCGTCGAAGTCGCGGGCGGCGTCGCCGTCGAGGAAGCGCTCGTCGAAGTAGAGCTGGTAGATGAGGCCCGAGCAGCCACCGGGCTGCACGGCCACGCGCAGGCGGAGGTCGTCGCGGCCCTCCTGCGAGAGGAGGCTGCGCACCTTCTCGGCGGCGACGTCGGTGAGGTCGACGCCGTGCTCGCGGGCGGGCGCGTCGGCGGCGGGGGCCTCGACGGTCTGGGCGGTGTCGGTCAAGAGGGTCCTCCTGGGCCGGGGGTGAACAGCTGCTCACCTGCGCAACGCGCGCACGAGCCGAGCTTGTTCCTGCCGGTCACGAGGTTACGCCCGTCACGGGGCCGCCGAGGCCCGCGTCCCGTGGGGCCCACGAGGCCGCCACCTCGGACACCGCCGCGGCCAGCGCCGGTCCCGGGGCGGCCATCGACGCCGCCAGGGACGCCTCGTCGTGCGCCACGGCGCGCGCCAGGGCCAGCCCGCCGTCGGCCACCTGCTGGGCGTCGAGGCGCACCCGGCCCGCGACGGCGACCACGGGCGTCCCCGCGGAGCGCGCGCAGGCGGCGGCCTGCGCGACGACCTTGCCCCGCAGCGACTGCCAGTCCAGGCACCCCTCCCCCGTGACCACGACGTCGGCGGCGGCGGCCCGGCGCTCGAGGTCGACCGCCTCGGCCACGGCGAGCGCCCCGGCCACCCGGCGTCCGCCGAGCACCGCCAGGCCGTACCCGAGCCCGCCGGCGGCTCCGGACCCGGGCGCCGGCCCCAGCCCGGCAGCGCCGGGGTCGGCGCCCTCGACCGCCGCCTCCCACGCCGCGAGCGCGGCGGCGAGGGCCTCGACGTCGGCCGGGGAGGCGCCCTTCTGGGGGCCGAAGCCGCGGGCGGCGCCGTGGGGGCCGTGCAGGGGCACGTCGACGTCGCTGGCGACGACGAGGTCGACGCCCCGCCAGGCCAGGCGCAGGGCCGCGAGCCCGGACAGGTCGGCGGGGAGCACCCCGGCCAGGGCGCCGCCGCCGCGGACGAGGCGCTCGGCGGCGTCGTCGGTGGCCGCGCCGAGCACGGCGAGGGCTCCGGCGCCGCCGTCGGTGGTGGCGCTGCCCCCGAGGCCCACGAGGATCCGCCGCGCCCGAGCGGTGCGGGCCGCGGCGAGGAGGTGGCCGACCCCGGCGGTGGTCGCCGCGAGCGCGTCGCGCTCGGTGACGGGCCCCGCAGGCAGCAGCGCGGTGCCGCAGGCGAGGGCCGACTCGACCGCGGCGGTGCCGTCGGCGAGCACGAGCAGCGAGGCGGTCAGCTGCTCGCCGGGGGGCCCGGTGACCGGGACGCGCACGCGGTGCGCCCCGGGGGCGGCGGCCTCGAGGACGTCGAGGAAGCCGGGCCCGCCGTCGGACAGGGGGCACAGGTCGACCTCGTCGCCGGGCCGGGCGGCCAGCCAGCCGTCGGCGACGGCGCGGGCGGCCTCGGGGGCGCTGAGGGTGCCGGTGAACCCGTCGGGGGCCACCAGGACGCGCACGCCTCAGCCCCGCTCGGGGTGGGCGGCGCCGGCGGTGGTGGCCAGGGAGTCGAGCAGCAGCGCCTCGGCGGTCAGGGCCCGCCGCAGGACGTCGAGCGAGAGCGACTCGTCGTGCCCGTGCGCGCGGGTGTCGGGGTCCTCCACGCCGGTGACCAGCACGACGGCGGAGGGGAAGGCCTCGACGAGCTCGGCGATGAACGGGATCGAGCCGCCGACGCCGGCGTGGACCACGGCGCCGGGGCCGTCGAGCTCCCAGGCGCGGGCGAGGGCGGCGCGGGCGGCGTCGTAGACGGGCCCGTCGACGTCGCCGGCGAACGCCTGCCCGGTCTCCTCCAGCTCGACCTCCACGCGGGCGCCGAAGGGCGCGCTGGCGAGGAGGTGGTCGCGCAGGGCCGCGTAGGCGTCGTGCGGGGCGGTGCCGGGCGGCACGCGCAGGGAGATCCGCGCGGTGGCGCTGGCGGCGAGGGTGTTCGAGGCGCGCTCGAGCGGCGGGACGTCGACGCCGATGACGGTGACCGCGGCGCGGTGCCAGAGGCGCTGGGCCAGCGGTCCGCTGCCGACCAGCTCGACGCCGTCGAGCACGCCGGCGTCGGTGCGCAGGCGCTCCTCGCTGACGTCGGGCAGTCCCGCGGCCCCCTCCCCCGAGGCGCCCGTGGAGCCCGGGGAGCCCGGGGAGCCCGGGGAGCCGGCCGACGACAGGCCGGGGACGGCGATGTCGCCGCTGGCGTCGCGCAGGCGGTCCAGCAGGCGCAGCAGCGCCGTCGTCGCGTCGACCACCGGGCCCCCGTACATGCCGGAGTGCACCGCGTGGTCGAGCGTGGAGACGGTCACGCGCGCGTCGACCAGGCCCCGCAGGCTGGTGGTGAGCGAGGGGACGTCGACCGACCAGTTGTCGGAGTCGGCCACGACGATGACGTCGAGGCCGCTCCCACCGCCGAGCAGCTCGCGGTGCTCGGCGAGGAAGGCCGCGAAGGACGGCGAGCCGACCTCCTCCTCCCCCTCCACGAAGACCACCACGCCGACGCCCTCGTCGGGCGCCCAGGTGGGCAGCAGCGCGCGCAGGGCCCCGACGTGCACCATCACGCCGGCCTTGTCGTCGGAGGCGCCGCGGGCGTAGAGGCGCCCGTCGCGCTCGGTCGGCTCGAAGGCGGGCGAGGTCCAGCCCTCCTCGGTGCCGGGGGGCTGCACGTCGTGGTGGGCGTACAGCAGCACCGTGGGCGCTCCCGCGGGCGCGGGGCGGCGGGCGACGACGGCGGGCGCCCCCGGGGTGCCGTCCGGCCGCGGGGCCGAGAGCACGCGGACGTCGTCGAGCCCCGCGTCGCGCAGCAGCTGCGCGACGGCGTCGGCGCTCTCGGCCACCCGGGCCCGGTCGAAGGACGCCGCGGACACGCTGGGGATGCGCACCAGGGCCTCGAGGTCGGCGCGGGCCCCGGGCAGCACGGCCTCGGCGCGGCCCACGACGCGGGCCGGGCGGTCTGCGGGGCCCGCGGGGCCCGCGTCCTCGGCGGGCCCGCCGGGGCGGCCCGTGGCACTGTCTCCTGCGGCGCTGGTCATCCACCGACGCTATCGGCCGCTCACCGGGCCCCCTCCGGCGCAGCGCGAGCGCGAGGAGCCGCGGTGTCCGCCCAGCAGCAGACCGAGCGCGTGGTCGGTGACGGCAGCAGCACCGGCGGGGGCGGGGAGTCGACCGCCACGGTGCTCGTGGCTCTCGGGGCCAACCTCCTGGTGGCGATCGCCAAGGGCGTCGCCGCCGTCATCACGGGGTCGGCGTCGATGGCGGCCGAGACGGCCCACTCCTTCGCCGACACGATCAACCAGGTCTTCCTGCTGACCGCGCTCAAGGGCAGCAAGAAGCCCGCGGACCGCTCCCACCCCTTCGGCTACGGCCGGGTCCGCTACTTCTGGGCCCTGCTGGCCGCCGTGTCGATCTTCGTGACCGGCGCCCTCTACTCGGCCTACGAGGGCGTCACCGCCCTGCTGAGCGAGGAGCACGAGGTCGTCTCCCCGGTGGTCAACTACGTGGTCCTGGGCGTGGCGTTCCTCCTGGAGGGCTTCTCGCTGCTGAAGGGCTACCGCCAGACGCGGTCCGAGGCCGCCGAGCACGGCCAGAGCCTGCGGCAGTTCCTGCGCACCAGCGACGACCCGACCGCCACCACCGTGGTCTTCGAGGACAGCGCCGCCCTCATCGGGCTGGTCCTCGCGGCCGCGGGCACGGCCGTGCACCAGGCGACCGGGCAGTCGTGGGGCGACGGCATCGCCAGCATCGCCATCGCCGTCCTGCTCGCGGCCGTGGCGCTGCGCCTGGGGCGCGCCAACAAGCGCCTCCTCACCGACGTCCAGGCGGACCCCCGCCTGGTGCGGTCCGTGCTGGTGCACCTGGGCGACGAGCCCGAGGTCGACGCGGTGGTCGACCTGCTGACCCTCACCCTCGGCACCGACCAGGTGCTGGTGTGCGCCCGGCTCGACCTCGCCGACGACCTCTCGGCCTCCGACGTCGAGCGCGCCATGGTCCGCATCGCCGCCGGCCTGGAGGAGACCTTCCTGGAGGTCGTGGAGGTCTTCCTGGAGCCGGTGCCCCGCCAGGACGAGGTCGTGCGCGAGCGCGTGCGCTCCCGCTACGGAGACCGCCTGGCCCAGTACATGGTCGACGAGGCCGGCAGCTGACGCCCTGCTGACCGGCTGCTGACCGGCTGCTGACCGGCTGCTGACCCGCTGCCCGCGGCCACCCGGTCGGCGGGGCCGTCCACCTCGCGTCTTGACCTACTCTTGGTGCGTGTTCGGACGGACGAAGGAGCCCCCCGCCGCGGCGGTGCCGGCGGAGACCGCGACGACGACGGGCGCGAAGGCCGGGGGCAAGAACCGCCCCACGCCCTCGCGCTCGGCGCAGGAGGCGGCCAACCGCCGTCCCCTCGTGCCGACCGACCGCAGGGCGGCCTCGTCCAGCTCCAAGGAGGCGCTGCGCGCCGAGCGCCGCCGGGTGCAGCTGGGTCGCATGAACGGCGAGGAGAAGTACCTCTCCGCGCGCGACCGCGGCCCGGTGAAGCGGTACGTCCGCGACGTCGTCGACTCCCGCCGCAACCTCGGCGAGCTGTTCCTGCCCTTCGTGCTGGTGCTGCTCCTGGTGCAGCTGGCGGTGGGCCAGACCGCCAACAGCGCCGCGTGGCTCGCCTCCTACGCACTGCTCTACGTCGGCCTCATCGCTGTCGTCATCGACTCCCTGCTGCTGCGCCGCCTGGTCCGCCGCAGGGTCACCGAGCGGTTCGGCGAGGAGGCGCTCGTGCGCACCGGCGTCGTCGGCTACGCGATCATGCGAGCGCTGCAGCTGCGGCGCAGCCGCCTGCCCAAGCCGCAGGTCACCCGCGGCGCGAAGGTCTGACCGCGCCCCTCCGGCCCTCTCGGCCCCTCACTCGGCGGGGCGCAGCGGCATCGGCCCGTAGACCCGCCGCTCGTCCTCGCTGAGCACCGCGCCCTCGGCCCCCGCGGCCAGCAGGGCGCGCCAGTGCTCGCCCACCCACGTCTCCGCGTCGGCCTGCGCGGAGAACCCCTCGGGCGGCGCCGCGGGCCCTCCGAGGGTCTCCGGCAGCACCGGCTGCCCGTCGGCGTCCTCGAACGTCCAGGTCCACGTGGCCACCGCGCCACGCTAGTGCGCACCGCCCGTCCGACGCCGCCGGCGGCGGGCAGGAGAGGATGACCGCCATGGGGTTGGGAGGCGGGCCGAGCGCGCGCGACGACTACGAGTGGGTCGACCTCGCGGCCCTGAGGCAGCGCGACCGCGCCGGGCGCCGGCAGGGGTCCCGCGGGCCGACGACCTCGGCGTCGACGGCCGCATCCCCACCGGCTACCACCACCCCCACCACCCCCGCCGCCCCGGCGGAGCCCGACCACCTCGCCGACGCCCTCTGCGCCCTCCTCACCGACCGGCCCCTGTGGCTGGCGCTCCCGGTGCGCAGGGTGCTCCTGGTCGACCTCGACAACCTCCGCGCGGGCCCCGCGCGCTGGCGGGCGCGGATGGCGGCCGTGGTGTGCCTGGCCCGCCAGGCCGACGCCGTCCACCTGGCCGGCCAGGCCAGCGCCGTCGAGCGGGCGCGCCCCCACCTCGAGGAGTTCGCCGACCAGGCGGTCCCGGTGGCCGACGGCGCCGACGTCGCCGACCACGTGCTGCTGGAGGCCGCCGCGCGCGACGCCTCCGACGCCCTGGACGCCGGCGAGGACGGCCCCCAGGTACTGGTCGTCAGCAACGACGGGATCTTCGCCGCGCTCGCCGAGACCGGTCCGCTGGTGGTGCTCTCCCCCGGCGTCGAGGCCCTCTCGGACCGCCTCGACGACGCCGCGACCGACGTCCTCGACCTGTACGGGCTCGAGGCCGACGTGACCGCGAGCGCGCTGGCCGGAGAGGGCTGAGCACCCGGTGAGCGCGACCCTGCTCGCCCGGGGCCTGGCCGCCGGGCACGCCGAGCGCACCCTGTTCTCGGGCCTGGACCTGGTGGTCGCCCCCGGCGACGTGGTCGGCCTCGTGGGGGCGAACGGCGCCGGCAAGTCGACCCTGCTGCGGGTGCTGGCGGGCGTCGGCGACGCCGCGGAGGGGTCCGTGGCGCTCTCGCCCCCGGACGCCGTCGTGGGGTGGCTGCCGCAGGAGGTCGAGCGCCGGGCCGGCGAGACCGTCGCCGAGCACCTGGCGCGGCGCACCGGGGTGGCGGCGGCCGACGCGGCCCTGGAGGAGGCGACGGCGGCCCTGTCCGAGGGCCTCCCCGGCGCCGAGGACGCGTACTCGACGGCCTTCGACCGCTGGATGGCGCTGGGGGCCGCCGACCTGGAGGAGCGCGTGCCCGCCGTCCTGGCCGACCTGGGCCTCGACGTGCCCACCACCGCGCTGATGACGTCGCTCTCGGGCGGGCAGGCCGCGCGGGCCGGCCTCGCGGCGCTGCTGCTCAGCCGCTTCGACGTGCTGCTGCTCGACGAGCCCACCAACGACCTCGACCTCGACGGCCTGGCGCGCCTGGAGCGCTTCGTGGCCGAGCAGCGCGCCGGGGTGGTGCTGGTCAGCCACGACCGCGAGTTCCTCACCCGCACGGTGACCACCGTGGTCGAGCTCGACCTGGCCCAGCAGCAGGTCGGCGTCTACGGCGGCGGCTACGAGGCGTACCTGGAGGAGAGGGCGGTGGCCCGCCGCCACGCCCGCGAGGCCTACGAGCAGTACGCCGACACCCGCTCGGGGCTGGAGGAGCGCGCCCGCACCCAGCGCGCGTGGATGGACAAGGGCGTGAAGAACGCCGTCCGCAAGGCCAAGGACCCGGACAAGGTCTCCAAGGCGTTCAAGCGCGAGTCCACCGAGAAGCAGGCCGCCAAGGCCCGCCAGACCGAGCGGCGCATCGAGCGCCTGGAGGTGGTCGACGAGCCCCGCAAGGAGTGGGAGCTCCAGTACTCGATCGCGGCCGCCCCCCGGGGGTCCAGCGTCGCGGCGGTGCTCTCAGGAGCCGTCGTGCGCCGCGGCGGGGACGACGGGGACCACGGGGGCGGCGGCTTCCAGCTGGGGCCGGTGACCGCGCAGGTCGACGCCGGCGACCGGATCGGGATCACCGGCCCGAACGGCGCGGGCAAGACCACGCTGCTGTCCGCCCTGCTGGGCCGGACGGCCCTCGACGCCGGGACGGCCTCCCTCGGCACGAGCACGCAGGTCGGGGAGGTCGACCAGGCCCGCCGCACCCTGGCCGGCGCCGCCGGGGCCACCTCGCTGCTCGACGCCGTCCGCGCCCAGCTCGACGACGGCGCCGCCGAGGAGCTCGCCCCCGCGGAGGTGCGCACCCTGCTGGCCAAGTTCGGGCTCCGCGGCGACACCGCGCTCCGACCGGCCACCACGCTCTCGCCGGGCGAGCGCACGCGCGCGGCGATGGCCGTGCTGCAGGCGCGCGGCGTCAACCTCCTGGTGCTCGACGAGCCGACCAACCACCTCGACCTGCCGGCCATCGAGCAGCTGGAGGAGGCGCTGGAGGCCTACACCGGCACGCTGCTCCTGGTCAGCCACGACCGCCGCCTGCTGGAGCAGGTGCGCCTCACCCGCCGCTGGCACGTCGACGCCGGCCGCCTCACCGAGGCCTGAGGGGCGCACCGGCGTGGAGCTCCTCGCCGAGGTGTGGGCGCGGGCGACGGCGGTCGCGCCCACCCTGCCCGCCGCCACGGCCCTGGCCACGGGGGCCGTCGCGCTCGCCGTCGTCCTGTGGCGGCCGTCGTGGCGGACCGCCCGCACCGTGCTGGTGCTGGCGCACGAGGGGGGCCACGGGCTGGTGGCGGCCCTCGCCGGGCGGCGCCTGCGCGGCATCCGGCTCCACCCCGACGCCTCGGCCGTCACCGTCTCGGTGGGCCCCGCGCGCGGCGCCGGGGTGGTCGCGGTGCTGCTGGCCGGCTACCCCGCGCCGGCCCTCGTGGGGCTCGGGGCCGCAGCGCTGCTGGCCGCGCACCGCCCCGCCGCCGTGCTGTGGGCGGTGCTCCTCGCCCTGGCGCTGCTCGCCGCCCAGGTGCGCGGCTGGCGCGCGGTCGGGGCCCTGGCGGCGGCCCTGGTGCCCGCGCTGGCCGTGACCTGGTGGGCCCCCGCGGCGGTGCAGCAGGTGGCCGCCGCGCTGCTCGCGTGGGTCCTGCTGCTCGGAGCGCCCCGGGGCGTGGCCGAGCTCGCGCGCTCGCGGCGCGGCGGTCGCTCCCCCAGCAGCGACGCCGACCAGCTGGGGCGCCTCACGGGCGTCCCGGCGGTCCTGTGGGTGGGGGTGTTCTGGCTGGTCACCGCCGCCGCGGCCGTGGTGGGCGGCGCGTGGCTGCTGGACCAGCCGCTCCCCCTCCCGTAGCCCCGGGCGGGCTACGACCGGCTGGTGTCCGGCACGAACGGCGGGCGCACCACCTGGACCGGCAGGGGCCGGCCGCGGACGTCGACGACGAGCTCGTCGCCCTCCGCGATGCCGGCGCGCGCGTCGAGCAGCGCCAGCGCGACGCCCTGCTGCAGCACCGGCGAGAACGTGCCGGAGGTGGTCGTGCCCACCACGCCGTCGGAGGCGGTCACGCCGTCGGCCGCGCCGGCGGTGCGCACCTGCATCCCGGCGCGCGGCACGCCGCGGCCGAGGGCGAGCAGGCCCCAGAGCAGCCGGTCGGGGCCGGCCTCGCGCTCGGCGAGCAGCGCCTCGCGCCCGGTGAAGGACTCCTTGCCCCAGCCCACGGCCCACCCGAGCCGCGCCTGGAGCGGGGTGGTGTCCGTCGAGAGCTCGTGCCCGTGGAGCGGGTAGCCCACCTCGGTGCGCAGCGTGTCGCGGGCGCCCAGGCCGCAGGGCAGGCCGTCGAGGGGGTCGGCGGCCTCCAGGAGGGCGTCCCACAGCTCGGCGGTGTCGTCCCAGCGGGGCAGCAGCTCGTAGCCGCGCTCCCCGGTGTAGCCGGTGCGGCAGACGACGACCGGCAGGCCCCGCCAGGTGGCGTCGACGAACGCGCCGCGGTCCATCCCCGCCGGCAGGCCGACGGCGTCGAGCAGGTCGTCGCTGCGCGGCCCCTGCACCGCGAGGACGCCGAGCTGGTCGTGCTGGTCCTCGACGACGACGCCGTCGAGCCCCGCGCGCTGCGCCGCGTCGCGCACCGCGTCGGCCACGGCCGCGGCGTTGGCGGCGTTGGGGACCAGGAGCAGCTCGTCACCGGCGCCACCCCCGCCGCCCTCGTGGTCGGCGCGGCGCAGGTAGACGATGAGGTCGTCGACGACGCCGCCGCGCTCGTCGCAGCACAGCGAGTACTGGGACCGCCCGGGCACGAGGCGGCGGGCGTCGGCGGTGAGGGCCTCGCCGACGGCGGCCAGCGCGCCCGGCCCGGTCACGCCCAGCTTGCCGAGGTGGCTGACGTCGAAGACGCCGACGGCCTCGCGGACCGCCGTGTGCTCGCGCACCACGCCGCCGCCGGGGTGCTCCAGGGGCATCGACCAGCCGGCGAAGGCCGCCATGCGGGCCCCGGTGCCGGTGTGGCGGGCGTGCAGGGGGCCCTCGCGCAGGGCCTGGGGGGCGTCGCTCACCCCGGCGACCGTAGCCGAGCCGGGCCCGCCGCAGCACGGCCGGGCGCGGGCTGGCCCTGCCGACGCGGCGATGACGACCTAGGCTCGTCCGGCGTGACAGACCTGCGCGCCACCACGACCTCCCCCGCCCGCGTCAAGGCCGACGCCCTCGTCGTCGCCGTGGCCCCCGGCCCGGAGCTGCTCGGCGCCGCGGCGCTGCCCAAGGCCCTGCGCAGCGCGCTGTCCCCCGCAGCGCTGGAGGCCCTGGGCGCCACCGGCGGGGCCGACCAGGTGCAGCGCATCCCGTCGGGCGGTGCGGTCGCCGCCGACGTCGTCGTGCTCACCGGCACCGGGCCGCTGGCCGGCTCGGCGCCCTCGGCCGAGCAGCTGCGCCGCGCCGCCGGCGCCGCCGTCCGCACCCTGGCCGGCACCGCGTCGGTGGCCCTGGCCCTGCCGGCCGACGACGCCGACAGCGCCGTCGCCGTCGCCGAGGGCGCCCTGCTCGGGGCGTACGCCTACCGCGCCCAGCGGTCCCGCACCGCCGAGGCGACCGCGCTGCCCGTGGCCTCCGTCGAGGTGGTGACGCCGCTCGCCCGCGACCGGGCGCTGTCCGCGCGGGTCCAGCGCGCCGCCGTCCTCGCCGACGCCGTCTCCGCCACCCGCGACCTCGTGAACGCCCCGCCGAACGAGCTGTACCCCGAGTCGTTCGCGCAGGCGGCCCGCGACGCCGTCCGCGGCACCCGCGCGACCGTCACCGTCCTCGACGAGCGGGCGCTCGCCGCCGGCGGCTACGGCGGCATCCTCGGCGTCGGCCAGGGCTCCGAGCGGCCCCCGCGCCTGGTGCGGGTGGAGCACGCCCCGAAGCGCGGCGGCCGCGTGCCGCACCTGGCCCTGGTGGGCAAGGGCATCACCTTCGACTCCGGCGGCCTGTCGCTGAAGCCCGCCGGCGGCATGGTGACCATGAAGTGCGACATGGCCGGTGCCGCCGCCGTGCTGGCCGCCGTGGTCGCCGCCGCCCGCCTCGACCTGCCCGTGCGGGTCACCGGCTGGCTCGCCCTCGCCGAGAACATGCCCTCGGGCACCGCGCAGCGCCCCTCCGACGTCCTCACCACCCTCGGCGGGCGCACCGTCGAGGTGCTCAACACCGACGCCGAGGGCCGCCTGGTCCTCGCCGACGCGCTCGTGGCCGCCTGCGAGGAGGGTCCCGACGCCGTCGTCGACGTCGCCACGCTCACCGGCGCCCAGGTGGTGGCCCTCGGCACGCGCGTCAGCGCTGTAATGGGCGACGACGCCCTGCGCGACCAGGTGCTCGCCGCCGCCGAGCGGGCGGGCGAGCAGTTCTGGCCCATGCCCCTGCCGGAGGAGCTGCGCGCCAGCCTCGACTCCCCCGTCGCCGACATCGCCAACATCGGCGACCGCAACGGCGGGATGCTCGTCGCGGGGCTGTTCCTGCGGGAGTTCCTGCCCGGTCGCGCCGGCAACCCCGGGGCGCAGGTGCCGTGGGCGCACCTCGACGTCGCGGGGCCGGCCTTCAACGAGCAGGGCCCCCACGGGTACACCGGCAAGGGCGGCACCGGCGTGCCCGTGCGCACCCTCGTGGCGCTCGCCGAGGACCTCGCCCAGCGCTGATGGTCCTCCAGCTGCCGGCGCACCCGGCACGACCCCTGCTCGGCGCCAGCGCGCTGGTCACCGGCGGCGCCAGCGGCATCGGGCAGGCGGTCGCCCTCGCCCTGGCCGCCGCCGGCGCCCGGGTGCACGTCGCCGACCTCGCCGACGGGGGCGGCGCCGCCACGGCGGCGGCCACCGGCGGCCTGGCGCTGCCCACCGACGTCACCGACCCGGCGGCCGTCGAGGCCGCCGTCGACGCGGTGGTCGCCGCCGACGGCGCGATCGACGTGCTGGTCAACAACGCCGGCACCTGCGACAACACGGCGAGCCTCGAGGTGCGCGACGACGAGTGGCGGCGCGTCTTCGCGCTCAACGTCGACGCCGTGTTCTGGGGGTGCCGTGCCGCGGGGCGGCACATGGTGGCGCGCGGCTCCGGGGCGATCGTCAACACCGCCTCCATGAGCGCGCGGATCGTCAACCGCCCGCTGCCCCAGGCCTCCTACAACGCCTCGAAGGCCGCCGTCGTGCAGCTGACGCGGAGCCTCGCCGCCGAGTGGGCGCCCCACGGGGTCCGGGTGAACAGCGTCTCGCCCGGGTACACGGCCACCCCGATGACCAGGGCCGCCCTCGCCGACGACGCGCTGCGCAGCACCTGGGAGTCGCACACCCCGATGGGCCGGGTGGCCCGGCCCGAGGAGGTCGCCGCCGCGGTGGTGCACCTGGCGAGCCCGGCGGCCTCGTTCACGACCGGGACGGACCTGCTGGTCGACGGCGGCTACACGGCCTGGTGACCCGACCTGCGACGGCTCGGCGGGTCAGACGGCGGGCGGCGGGTCAGACGGCGGGCTGGGAGCCCGTGCCGCCCTCCTCGCGCCGCTTGCGCGCCGTCCACTCGCGCATGCGCTGCGGGTAGCCGGTGAGGTTCACGTCGTAGACGGGGATGCCGGTGCGCCGCGCGAAGTCGCGCGCGGTGGCGGGGTCGGGCACGCGCCGGCGGGTCCACTCGCCGTCGGTGGCGACCAGCAGCAGCGTCGTCGGTGTGACGTTGGTCGCAGGCTCGACGTAGGCCTCCACACCGACCCGGCTGGCGGCGAACTCGGCCAGGTGCGCCGAGTCCTGGCCCGTGGCCGGTCGGTCGCCGGACGGTCGCCGGGCCGGGCCGCGGCCCAGCCCCAGGCGCTTGAGGAGACCCACGGGGCACAGGCTAGTGGCGTCTGGGAGAGTGGATCCCCTGCGCCGGTGGCAGAGGCCGCTGGTGCGCCGCAGCAGGCTGAGCGTGGAGGTGGCTCCTGGTGACCGAGTCCTCGGACGGACAGGTCTACGACGTCGTGATCCTGGGTGGAGGCAGCGGCGGGTACGCCGCGGCGTTCCGCGCCGCCGAGCTCGGCCTCAGCGTCGCGCTCGTGGAGAAGGACAAGCTGGGCGGCACGTGCCTGCACCGCGGGTGCATCCCGACCAAGGCGCTGCTGCACGCCGCCGAGGTCGCCGACGCCACCCGCGAGAGCGCGCAGTTCGGCGTCAGGGCGACCTTCGAGGGCATCGACATGCCCGCGGTCAACAAGTACAAGGACGGCACGATCGGCCGGCTGTACAAGGGCCTGCAGGGCCTGGCCAAGGCGCACAAGCTGACGCTGGTCGAGGGCGAGGGCAGGCTCGTGGCCCGCGACACCGTCGAGGTCGGCGGCAAGCGCTACCAGGGCCGCAACGTCGTGCTGGCCACCGGCTCCTACTCCCGCTCGCTGCCCGGTCTCGAGGTCGGCGGCCGGGTCATCACCAGCGAGACCGCGCTCGGCCTCGACCACGTGCCCGACAGCGTGATCATCCTGGGCGGCGGCGTCATCGGCGTCGAGTTCGCCAGCGCCTGGAAGTCGTTCGGGGCCGACGTCACCATCGTGGAGGCCCTGCCCCGCCTGGTCCCGGTCGAGGACGAGGCCGCCAGCAAGGCCCTCGAGAAGGCGTTCCGCAAGCGCAAGATCGGCTTCAAGACGGGCGTGCGCTTCTCCGGCGTGACCCAGGACGGCTCCGGCGTCACGGTGTCCCTGGAGTCCGGCGAGGAGCTCAAGGCCGACTACCTGCTCGTGGCCGTCGGCCGCGGCCCCGTCACCCAGGGCCTGGGCTACGAGGAGCAGGGCGTCACGATCGACCGCGGCTTCGTCATCGCCGACGAGCGCCTGCGCACCGGCGTCGACGGCCTCTACGCCGTCGGCGACATCGTCCCCGGCCTGCAGCTGGCCCACCGCGGCTTCGCGCACGGCGTGTTCGTCGCCGAGGAGATCGCCGGGCTCAACCCCGTTCCGGTCGTCGACTCGGGCATCCCCCGCGTCACCTACTGCGACCCCGAGATCGCCTCCGTGGGCCTGTCGCAGAAGCAGGCCGAGGAGGCCTACGGCGCCGACCAGGTCGAGGTGCTCGACTACAACCTCGGCGGCAACGGCAAGAGCCAGATCCTCGGCACGCAGGGCTTCGTCAAGCTCATCCGCCGCAAGGACGGGCCGGTCGTCGGCTTCGTCGCCGTCGGCGCGCGCATGGGCGAGCAGGTGGGCGAGGCCCAGCTGATCGTCAACTGGGAGGCCTTCCCGAGGAGGTCGCCCAGCTGGTGCACGCCCACCCGACGCAGAACGAGGCCCTGGGCGAGGCGCACCTCGCGCTCGCCGGCAAGCCCCTGCACTCCCACGCCTGATCGACCGAGGAGAACGAACGATGCCGTCCGTCCAGATGCCGGCTCTCGGCGAGAGCGTCACCGAGGGCACCGTCACCCGCTGGCTCAAGAACGTCGGTGACACCGTCGAGGTCGACGAGCCCCTGCTCGAGGTCTCCACCGACAAGGTCGACACCGAGATCCCCTCGCCCGTCGCCGGCACCCTGACCGAGATCCTCGTCCAGGAGGACGAGACCGTCGAGGTCGGTGCCGACCTGGCCGTCATCGGCGACGCCGACGGCGCCGGCTCGGGCGGCGGCTCCCCGCAGGCCGAGGCCCCGGCGCAGCAGGAGGCCCCGCAGCAGGAGGCCCCGCAGCAGGAGGCGCCGAAGGCGGAGGCCCCGGAGCAGGAGGCCCCGAAGCCCTCCGGCGGCTCGGGCGGCTCCTCGTCGGGCGGCGACACCTCTCCGGTGACCATGCCCGCGCTCGGCGAGAGCGTGACCGAGGGCACCGTCACCCGCTGGCTCAAGGGCGTCGGTGACACCGTCGAGGTCGACGAGCCCCTGCTCGAGGTCTCCACCGACAAGGTCGACACGAGATCCCGTCCCCCGTCGCCGGCACCCTGGTCGAGATCCTCGTCCAGGAGGACGAGACCGTCGAGGTCGGCGCGAAGCTCGCCCTCGTCGGCTCGGGCGCCGCTGCGTCCGGCGGCTCCTCCGACAGCGGCTCGTCGGGCTCGTCGAGCGCGTCCGAGGGCGAGGACCGCGCCGCGGGCTCCCTGGCCGACGAGGTCGAGGAGCGCGCCAAGGCCGAGGGCGAGTCCCTGGGCAGCGCCGAGCGCGACCAGGCCGAGACCTCGCAGAGCTCGCACTCCGGCGACGACGTGCCCGAGCGCCAGGTGGCCGACGAGGCCCCCGCCAGCGCCAGCGGCGCCGAGCAGGCCTCGGAGGACTACAACTCCCCCGCCAAGCAGACCGGCGGCCCCGTCACGCCCCCCGTCGACCCGGGCAAGACCGCTCCGGCGGCCCCGGCCGACGTCTCGGCGTACGTGACCCCGCTCGTGCGCAAGCTGGCCGCGTCCGAGGGCGTCGACCTGTCGAGCGTCAAGGGCACCGGCGTGGGCGGGCGCATCCGCAAGGAGGACGTGCAGAAGGCCGCCGAGGCCGCCAGGGCGAAGGCGGCGGAGGCCTCGAAGCCCGCCGCTGCTCCGGCGTCGTCCGGTGCGTCGGCGCCGAAGGCCCCCGCTCCGGTCCAGGTGTCCGCCAAGCGCGGCACCACCGAGAAGATGAGCCGCCTGCGCAAGGTCATCGCCGCGCGCATGGTCGAGTCGCTGCAGGTCTCCGCGCAGCTCACGACGGCCGTCGAGGTCGACGTGACGCGCATCGCCAAGCTGCGCGAGCGCGCCAAGGACGCCTTCAAGGCGCGCGAGGGCGCCTCGCTGAGCTACCTGCCGTTCATCACGCTGGCCTCCGTCGAGGCGCTGAAGCAGTTCCCGCAGGTCAACGCCAGCATCGACGGCGACTCCATCGTCTACCACGCCCAGGAGAACGTCGGCATCGCCGTCGACACCGAGCGCGGGCTGCTGGTGCCGGTCATCAAGGACGCCGGCGACCTCAACCTCGCCGGCATCGCCCGCAAGATCGGCGACCTCGCCAAGCGCACCCGCGACAACAAGGTGACGCCCGACGAGCTCGGCGGTGGCACGTTCACCATCACGAACACCGGCAGCCGCGGCGCCCTGTTCGACACGCCGATCATCAACCAGCCGCAGGTCGCCATCCTGGGCACCGGTGCCGTCGTCAAGCGCCCCGCGGTCATCACCGGCCCGGACGGCGACGACGTCATCGCCGTCCGCTCGATGATGTACCTGGCGCTGTCGTACGACCACCGCCTGGTCGACGGCGCCGACGCGGCCCGCTTCCTCACCGCGCTGAAGGCGCGCCTCGAGGACGGCGCGTTCGAGGCCGAGCTCGGTCTCTGACGCAGCCCATGAGGATCGTCGCCGCCGGGGCCTCCGGCATGATCGGTGAGCCGCTCGTCCGGTGGTGGCGGTCCGCGGGGCACGACGTGGTCAGGCTCGTGCGCCGGGCTCCCACCGCACCCGACGAGGTGCAGTGGGACCCGGCGTCCGGCCGGCTCGACCCGGCGCTGCTGGGCCGGGTCGACGCGGCGGTCAACCTCGCCGGCGCCGGCGTGGGCGACCACCGCTGGAACGACGAGTACAAGCGCACCATCGTCGAGTCGCGGACGTCGTCGACGGCGACGCTCGCGCGGGCCCTGGCGCAGCTCGACGAGGCGCCGCGCGTGCTGCTGCAGGGCAGCGCCAGCGGCTTCTACGGCGACCGCGGCGAGGAGCTGGTCGACGAGGGCTCCAGCGCCGGCCGCGAGTTCCTCGCCGGTGCCTGCGTGGCCTGGGAGGCCGCGGCCGCGCCGGCGCGGGCTGCGGGCATCCGCACCGTCTCGCTGCGGACCGGGCTCGTCATGGCCTCCAGCGGGGGTGCCTTCGGGCCGCTGCTCCCCCTGGTCAAGCTCGGGCTCGGGGGGCCGCTCGGCGACGGGCGGGCGTGGTGGTCCTGGATCACCCTCGACGACGAGCTGCGCGCCATCGACCACCTACTGCACGCCGACGTCTCGGGCCCGGTGAACCTGGTCGCCCCCGAGCCCGGCCGCAACGCCGACGTCATCGGTGCCCTGGCCCGGGCCAACCACCGCCCCTCGCTGCTGCCCGTGCCGCGCTTCGCCCTCAAGGCGGCGGTGGGCGAGTTCGCCGAGGAGATCCTGTCCAGCCGGCGCGTGGCGCCGAAGGCCCTCCTGGACAGCGGCTTCGAGTTCCGGCACCCGGACATCGCCTCCGCTGTCCGGTGGACCCGCGCCGAGGGCTCGCGCTCCTGACCCACCCGGCCCGCGGGCCGCACCACCTCATGCGGCGTCGGCGACCTTCCAGGCGCCGGCGTCGCGCTGCAGGAGGAGCCGTGAGGTCACCGGCGCTGACGCGGCGACCTCGCGGACCCCGTCCGCCGAGACCACGCGGTGCGCGGAGGCGGCGCTGACCACCTCGACCCAGGTGCCGGCGTCCGTCGTCTGACGGGTCCGGGCCGAGACGACGTCGACGCGCAGGCCCTGGACCCGGCCGTCCAGGGAGGCGAGCAGCGCGCCGTCGCGCCGCTCCGCGGGCGAGGCCGGCACGTCGACCGCCCCCAGCAGCGCGGCGTCACCGGCGGCCAGGGCAGCGACGCGGAGGTCGGACAGGGCCGCGACGGCCGCGGCGGGGTCGTCACCGGTGAGGCGCTCGTCGACCGGTGCCGTCGCGGCGCCCGGAGCGACCACCGCCGGCCCCGGCGCGCGGGTGGCCACGAGCGGCACCACGGCCAGCGGCTCCCCGCCGGGCGGCAGGACCCCCGTCGCGGCGGCGGCTCCCAGCACGAGCGCCGCTGCGCCCAGCGGGACCAGGGCCCACCGCTCCGGGCGCCGGGCCCACCCGGCGCGCCACCGACCGCGACGCACCGCGCGCTCCAGCGGGACCGCCGGGAGGTGCCCCGCGGGTGCGCGCGGCACGAGCGAGCGCAGCGCGTCGGCGTCCAGCGGCTCCGCGGCCGCCAGCTCCCAGCAGGCGCTGGCGAGCTGCCCCGCGGACGGACGGCTCCCGGCGTCCTCGGCAGCGGCAGCGACCAGGAGGTGGCGGAGCTGCTCGCCCGCTCCTCCGCCAGCCGCCCCACCGCCGGCCGCCCCACCATCGGCAGCACCGGCACCCGGGACGCCCACAGCCCCCAGAGCGCCCAGGCCGAGGCGGGCGAGCGCCAGCACGTCGTCGCCGGCGCGCGGCACCGCCTGACCGCCCGGACCGCCGGCCCGCTGCTCGCGGCGCCGGACCTCCGCGCGCCCCCTCGGGGCGGGGCGGGCGGCGCCCCAGCCGAGGAGCACCGGCATGCCGCGCTCGTCGACCAGCACGGCGCGGGCGTCGAGCTCCCCGTGCACGAGGCCCTCGTCGTGGAGGGCGGCCAGGGCGCTGCCCAGGCCCGCCACGAGCACCACGACCTGCCCCGCCGAGAGGGCGGGGCCAGCGGCCAGCAGGTCCGCCAGGCCGCCCACCACCGGCCCGAGCACCTGCACGGCGCCCTCGCGGCAGCGGACCACCTGCAGCAGGGGCACGAGGTGGGGGTGCGGCAGCGCGCGGCGGCGGGTCGCCTCGTCGAGGGCCGCCAGCGGCGCGGTGGTGCCGCTCGCCGGGCGGACGCGCTGCACGACGACGGTCCGGTCGTGCTCGTCGACGGCCCACCAGGCGACCGGCCGCCCCGGCGCTCGAGGTGCCACGGGCGCACCGACCACCAGCCCGGGCACCTCGGGGGCGGAGGGGCCCGTCGGGTCGGGACGGCGTCGGGCGCGGACGATCACCGGGACACCCTGGCGCGCGGGCCCCCTCCCCCGCTGGCAGCGGGCGCGCGCCTGTGGACAGCCGGCCGCCCAGCCGCCACCGTCCCGGTGGCCCCGGTGCCGGGGGGCCGCCGCCACCTCCCGCGGGTAGCGTCGCCGGGGTGTCGACGGGTGATCACCGCGGGAGCAGCAGGGGTGGGGCCGGCGCCGACGTCGTCGTCGTGGGCGCGGGGCTGGCGGGCCTGGCGTGCGCGCTGCGGCTGGCCGAGGCCGGTGTCGGCGTCCTGGTCCTCGAGGCCGACGACGGCCCCGGCGGCCGGGTCCGCACCGACGCCGCAGGAGACCTCCGGCTCGACCGCGGCTTCCAGCTGGTCAACCCCGCCTACCCGGCGCTGCGCCGGGTGCTGGGCGCGAGCGGGATGGACGAGCTCGGCCTGCGCTCCTTCGGCGCGGGTGCGGCCGTGGCGGTCGCCTCGGCCCGCGGGCCGCGCCACCACGTGCTCGCCGACCCGCGGCGGATGCCGTCGGCGGCCCTCAGCTCGGTGCTGGCCCCCCTGGGGTCCCCGCGCGAGAAGGCCGCCTTCCTCGCCTGGGCGCTGCGCGCCGCCACCGCCGACCCGCACGCCGTCCGCGACGGCGCCGACGAGCCCCTCTCCAGCGCGCTCGACCGCGCCGGGGTGCGGGGGCGGCTGCGCACCGGGGTGGTCGACCCGTTCCTCGCGGGCGTCCTCGGCGACGACGAGGGCCGCACCTCGGCGTCCTTCGCGCGGCTGGTGGTCCGCTCCTTCGTGAAGGGGACCCCGGGGGTGCCGGCGGGCGGCGTCCAGGCGCTGCCCGACCTGCTCGCGCGCCGCCTCGCGAGCGCCGGCGGGGCCGACCTTCGCTGCTCCTCCCCCGTCCGCGGGGTCGCCGCGCGGGCCGGTGGGGTCCGGGTGCGCACCGACGACGGCGAGCTGACGGCCCGCGCCGTCGTCGTCGCCACGGACGCCGCCGTGGCGGCCGAGCTGCTGCCGGGGCTGGAGGTGCCGGCGCAGCGGGGCCTGACCACGTTCTGGTTCGAGGCTCCGGAGCCTCCCGCGCCCGAGCGGAGGGCGCAGCTGCTGCACCTCGACGGCGAGCGGCGCGGTCCGGTGGTCAACTCGGCCCTGATGAGCGCTGTCGCCCCCGGGTACGCGCCGACGGGTCGCCACCTCGTGGCCGCGACCGTGCTCGGCACCCCCGACCCGGCCGCCACCCAGCTGGTGGTGCGCCGCCAGCTCGCGCCGCTGTGGGGAGCGCCCACCGACGGCTGGGAGCTGGCGGGCGTCACCCCCGTGCCGCACGCGCTGCCCGCGCTGCTGCCGCCGCTGCGCGCGCGCCAGGACCCCGCGCTGGGCGACGGCGTCTTCGTGGCCGGCGACCACCGCGACACGGCCAGCCAGCAGGGGGCGCTGACGTCGGGGCGGCGGGCCGCGGGGGCCGTGCTGGCCCACCTCGGCCTCTGACGGGAGACCTACCCTGGTGGGGTGGAGCTGCAGGTCGAGCGCGCCGGGGGCGTCGGTGAGGGCGGGCTGGTCGAGTACCTCGCCGGGTGGGAGCTGCAGCGCCAGCTGCACGCCGACGTCGTCGCCGGGCGGCGCCCCGGCACCCTGGTGCTGCTCGAGCACCCGCCGGTCTACACCGCCGGCAAGCTGACCGAGCCCGCGGACCGCCCCCTCGACGGGACGCCCGTGGTCGACGTCGACCGCGGCGGCCGCATCACCTGGCACGGCCCCGGGCAGCTCGTGGGGTACCCGGTGGTCGCGCTCGAGGGACGCCTCGACGTGGTCAAGCACGTCCGGCGCGTCGAGGAGCTGCTGATCGCGGTGTGCGCCGACCTCGGCGTCGCGGCGCGGCGCGTGAAGGGGCGCAGCGGCGTCTGGGTCGCCGCCGACGCCCCCGGCGAGGGCCTGCGCCCCGACCGCAAGGTCGCCGCGATCGGCATCCGCGTGGCGCAGGGCGTGACCATGCACGGGTTCGCCCTGAACTGCGACAACGACCTGGCCGCCTACGGCGCGATCGTCCCGTGCGGCATCGCCGACGCGGGGGTCACCACGCTCGCGGCCGAGCTCGGCCGCGACGTCACCAGCGCCGAGGTGCTGCCGCTGGTGGAGCGGCACGCGCAGCTGCTGGACCCGGCCCGCGAGCCGGGCGCCGACGCCGTCCCCGCCTGACCGCCCGGATGCTCAGCGGCTCAGGCCGAGCAGTCCCTCCACCAGGGGCGTCAGCAGGAGCGACAGCAGGAACGCCCAGCCGCCGGTGAGCCGCCGGGCCGCACGTCGAGGTGGCCGCACCCCGGGGGTCGGACCTGCCAGGAGGAAGAAGGCGACCACTCCCCCGGGCACCCAGCTGAGCCAGAACCAGGCCCAGCGCGTCGCCCGCCACGGAGCGGGGCCGTGGACGAGCAGACCCAGCCAGCACGCCCAGCCCAGCAGCAGCGCCACGGTCACCGCCGCCGGGAACGGCATCGCCCACCCCCAGAAGGACGCGGAACCGCTCGTGTCGCGGTGGTCGCGCTCGACCACGAGCCCGGGGCCCAGCTCGGCCAGCACCCGGCCGGCGTCCTGCGGCACCTGCACGAGCGTCGAGGTGCTCTGGCTCCCTGGCGGGCTCACCAGCACCTGGACCCGGCGCTGCAGCAGCCCCTCGCGCCACGTGACCTCCTGGACCGAGCTGCCCGAGCCGTCGAGCCCACCGGCCACGGCGACGCCCGTCACCCGCCCGCTGGCCACCGCCGCCTCCAGCCCTGACCACGAACCGGCGCGGGCGCCGAACAGCACCGCGACGACGAGCAGCAGCACGTTGCCGGCGACCAGGCACCAGCGCCAGACGTCGTAGCCGGTCCGCGGGCGGGGCGCTCGCGGGGTGCGGCGGAGGTCGCCGTCCTCGGCGCGGGGCTGCACCTCGTCGGCGATCGGCGTCGTCACGCCCGGACGCTAGGCCAACGCCACCGCCCGGCACAACGACCACGGGGTTCCGGGAATGGCGCCTGGGGCGGTTCCTGGGGCGGAGCCTCGTGGAGTCCGTGATGAGCGCACCGGACGTCCTCGATCGCGGCCGGCGTGGTGGAGGCGGCCGTCGCAGGTTGAGACGGTGGCTGGCGAGGGGCCGCGCGCCTGGAGAGGCTGGGCGCACGACCCTCCGGCGGACCGGCCGGCGGGACCTCGACGAGGAGGAGCGCCGTGAAGGCCCTGCGCGTGCACGAGTACAACGAGCCGCCGTCGCTGGACGAGGTCGCCGAACCGGAGGTCAAGGGCCCCTGGGACGTCGTCGTCGACGTCGGCGCCGCCGGGCTGTGCCGCACGGACCTGCACATCCTCGAGGGGCAGTGGGAGGCGATCCAGCACCCGCCGCTGCCGTACGTCATCGGCCACGAGAACGCCGGCACCGTGCGGGCGGTCGGCTCGGCCGTCTCCAACGTCGCCCCGGGCGACCTGGTGATCATGCACCCGCTGGTGACCTGCGGGCTGTGCCTGCCCTGCCGCAACGGGCAGGACGCCCACTGCGAGGCCGCGACCTTCCCCGGCCTCAACGTCGACGGCGGCATGGCGGAGCAGATGCTGACGAACGCCCGCTCCGTGGTGAAGCTCGACTCCGGACTGGCCCCGGCCGACGTCGCCGCGCTCGCCGACGCCGGGGTCACCGCCTACCACGCGGTGCGCAAGGCCGCCGGGGTGCTCTTCCCCGGCACCCACGCCGTGGTCGTCGGCGCCGGCGGCCTCGGGCACATCGGCATCCAGACCCTCGCGGCGATCACCAGCGCGCAGATCACCGTGGTCGACCGCAACGAGGCGGCGCTCGAGCTGGCGAGGAGCATCGGCGCGCACCACACGGTGCTGGCCACCAGCGACGCCGAGGTCGAGAAGGCCGTGATCGACGCCACCGACGGCGGCGCGCACGTGCTGTTCGACTTCGTCGGCGAGCACGGCGCGGAGCTGCTGGCCCCCAGGCTGCTGCGCAACCGCGGCCAGCACTACGTCATCGGCTACGGCGGCGAGGTCCGCCTGCCGACCATCGACGCGGTCATCCGCGAGATCAGCGTGGTCGGCAACCTCGTGGGCACCTACCAGGACCTGGTGGAGCTCATGGCGCTCACCGCGCAGGGCCGGGTCACCCTGCACACGAAGAAGTACCCGCTCGAGGCGGCGCTCGACGCCATCCACGACCTGGAGAGCGGGGCCATCCGCGGGCGGGGGATCCTCATCCCCTGACCGCCCCCCGACCCCCGTGATCATGGGCTTCCGCCACCCCCGGAGGTGGCGGAAGCCCATGATCACGGGCGGGGGACCTCGATGCCGTAGCTGCTGATGCGGCGGTAGACCGTCGCCCGGGAGATGCCCAGCCGCGCGGCCGCCTGAGCCACCGACGTCCCCGGCACGCCCAGCGCCTTGACGATCTCGTCGCGCTCCAGCGCCTCCAGGCGCGACAGCTGCCGCCGGCCGCGGGCGACCACGTCGGCCGGCAGGTGGCGCACGTCGATGACGTCGGTGCGGGCCGACGCCGCCTGCACCACCGCCCGCAGCTGGGTGGCACCGCCGGGCCACGCCGCCGACCGCAGCGCCTGGGCCGCGGCGGGGGTGACCCCCACGTCGCGGTGGCGGTGGGCGCGCGCGAAGTGCTCGGCGAGGGGGACGACGTCGTCGGGCCGGTCGCGCAGGGTCGGGACCTCGACGACGGCGTCGACCAGGCCCGCCAGCGGCGCGGGCAGGAGCGCGGCATCGTGCTCGGCCAGCACGAACGGCTGGGGCGTCCCGCCCGGCCGGCGCGCCTGCGCGAGGAGCGCGGCGAGGGCGTCGACGGCCCACGCCGGCAGGTCGGACGCGCCGGAGACGACGATGCACGCGTCGTCCTCCCCCAGCACCGGCGTCCACGCCGCGAGCCACGGCTCGGCGTGCTCGGGGGCGGGCGCGCGGGCGGCCAGGAGCGTCCCCCGCAGCCCGGCGGCGCGGCGCGCGGAGGCCACGAGCGCGGTCTTGCCCGCACCGGGCTCCCCCGCGAGCGCCACCGTGCGGCCGGCGCGGAGCAGCTCGGCCACCTGCTGCACGGCGGAGCGCCAGGCGGCGGAGGTGCACGGGTCGGCCGGGCCCGCGGCGCGGCTGGGGAGCACGCGGTAGACCTGGCCGCGGGGAGCCGCGACCCCGGCAGCCGTGCTGGCCCGGCTGCTCACGGCGGCGCTGGAGAGCCCGCCTGGCAGCCGCCCGGGAGCGCCCCCGCCGCGGGCGAGCATCAGCGCCGAGGTGCTGCGCGCCGCCGTCGTCGCCAGCGCGAGGAGCAGCCCCGAGGAGGTGCTCGACCAGGTGGTGAGGTTCACCGTGCCGGCCAGGTCGCCGGTGCGCGGGTCGAGGACCGGGGCCGCGGCGCAGGTGTACTCGCGCAGGGCCTCGACGTAGTGCTCGGCGCCCCGCACCAGGCTGGGCGCGCGGTCGGCCAGGGCCAGCGCGAGGCCGTTGGTGCCGGCGTGTGCCTCGGCGTAGGAGAACCCCGGCGCGAGGTGCACGCGGTCGAGGGAGCGGTGCATGGCGGCGTCGTCGAGGAAGCGCTGGAGCACCAGGCCCGTGGCGTCGGTGAGCATCACCCCGACCGGCTCGCCGGCGAGGGTGGAGCGGAGGTCGTTCAGGACGGTGCGTCCGGACTCCACGAAGAGCGGGTCGACGTCGACGGCGCCGGTGTAGACGGGCGGAACCTCGTCGGGCGGCACCTCGAGGTGCTCGCAGCGCGCCCACGAGGCGCGCAGGCGCAGCGACGGCTCGAGCGACGTTCCCGGACCCACAGCCCACCCCCGGCGCCGGGGCAGCGCTGCTCCCGACACCGGCAGCGTAGGCCCGGTGGCCGGGCGGCGTCTCACAGTGAGACGTCGGACCCCTGGGAGACGGGCGCGCGGGGTGCGACCTTCGTGGAGCGAAGGAGCACCACCTCGACGAGGAGGCACCGTGTACAGCAAGGACGGCACCGACTACTTCATCCTCGACGCGCACATCGCGCTGTGGGACGCGCGGCCGGAGAACCTGAGGAACGTCCACGGCAAGCAGTTCATCGACTGCTTCTACGACTACCACCGCAACCTCTCGCCGGAGAGCGAGCAGTGGGACTACGACCAGTACCTCTACTACTCCGACCGCCTCATGAAGGACCTCTTCGAGGACGGGTACGTCGACCACGCCATCTTCCAGCCGGCCATCCTCGGCGAGTTCTACACGAACGGCTTCGGGCAGACCGAGGAGGCCTTCGCGCTGGCCCAGGCGCACCCCGACAAGCTCACGTACAACCACGCCTTCGACCCGCGCTTCGAGGCGAAGGGCCTGGAGCAGCTGCGCCGCGACGCGGAGCGGATGGACCTGAAGGGCGTGAAGCTCTACACCGCCGAGTGGCAGGGCGACTCCCGCGGCTACAAGCTCACCGACCCCTGGTCGCGCCGCTACCTCGAGGCGTGCCTGGAGCTCGGCATCAAGAACATCCACGTGCACAAGGGCCCCACCATCCGTCCGCTGGACCGCGACGCCTTCGACGTCGCCGACATCGACGCCGTGGCCAGCGACTACACCGACCTGAACTTCGTGGTGGAGCACTGCGGCCTGCCCCGCCTCGAGGACTTCTGCTGGATCGCCACGCAGGAGCCCAACGTCTACGCGGGCCTGGCGGTGGCGATGCCGTTCATCCACACCCGCCCGCGCTACTTCGCGCAGATCATCGGCGAGCTCATGTACTGGATGGGCGACACCCGGATCTTCTTCTCCTCCGACTACGCGATCTGGACGCCGAGGTGGCTGGTCGAGAAGTTCGTCGACTTCCAGGTCCCCGAGGACATGACCGAGTACGCGCAGCTCACCACCGACACCAAGAAGCGCATCCTCGGCCTCAACGCCGCGGCGCTCTACGACATCCCGGTGCCGGAGCACCTGCAGGTCGCCCCCGAGCCCGCGGCGGTGCCTGAGCCCGCCGTGTCCGTCGCCGAGCCCCGCGCGGAGGGCAAGGCGGAGATGGCGGGGATGGCGTGACCGCGCTCGAGACCCGCCCCCAGCGGCGCACCCGGCTGGAGCAGGCGGCCTGGGACGCGCTCGGGTCGGTCATGGACCCCGAGCTCGACGAGGCGATCACGTCGCTCGGGTTCGTGCGCAGCCTGGAGGAGCAGGTCGACGACGACGGGCGCACCGACCTGCTGGTCCACCTGCGGCTGCCCACGTCGTTCTGCTCGCCGAACTTCGCCTACCTCATGTGCTCGGACTCCAAGGACGCGCTGACCCCGCTGCTGGGCGACCACGGGGGCGGGCGCGTGCTGGTGGAGCTCGACGACCACCACGACTCCGACCTCATCAACCGCGGCCTCGCCGCGGACGCCGGGTACCGGGGCACCTTCGGCCACGAGGCGGAGTCCGACCTGGAGGAGCTGCGGCTGACCTTCCGGCGCAAGGCGCACACCGCCGCCGCCGAGCGGGCCCTGACACAGCTGCTGCGGGCCCGCGCGGAGCTCACCGAGCACGACGTGCACGCCGTCCGGCTGCGCGACCTGCTCCCCGGCGACGCGGCCGAGGCGCTCGTGCGGCGCCGCGCGGCGCTGGGGCTGCGGGTGGACGACGACGCGCCCGTCGCCGTCGACGACCACGGCACCCCCGTGGCGCCGTCGGTGGTCGGCGTGTGGCTGCGCAGGGCCCGCTCGACGCGCATCAGCATCGACGGCAACGCGCACTTCTGCCGCGGCTTGCTGGCCACCCGCTACCCGGGGGCCGAGCTCGACCAGGCGCCCCGCGACGAGGGCACCGCACCGGTCCCGGTGCAGCTGCTCACCCGCCGCCCCGTCTGACCCCCGCACTGCTCCGGAGGTCCGTGATCACCGTGATCACGGGCCTCCGGAGCAGTGTCCGGGGCGGTGTCAGAGCTGGGGGGTCACCAGGGACGCGAACTCGTCGAGGTGGTCGAGGTCGGCCAGGTCGAGCACCTGCAGGTAGAACCGGGTCGCCCCGGCCTCGACGTACCGCCCCAGCAGGTCGGTGACCTCGGCCGGGGTGCCGCAGAACCCCTGCGACCGGATCTCCTCCGGGTCGCGGCCGACGGCCGTGGCCCGGCGCGCCACCTCGGCGTCGTCCTTCCCGAGCACCAGCAGGTGCGCCACCGACATCTCGATGCTGCCCGGGTCGCGCCCGATCGCCTCGCACGCCGCGCGCACGCGGGCGAAGCGCTGGCCGGCGTCCTCAGGGGTGCAGAAGCCGGCGTTGAAGTCGGCGGCGTAGCGCGCGGCCAGCTCGGGGGTGCGCTTCTTGCCGGCCCCGCCGACCACCACGGGCAGCGGCTGCTGCACGGGCTTGGGCAGCGCGGGGCTGTTCGAGACCGTGTAGTGCGCCCCGGAGAAGTCGTACGTGGAGCCGACCGGCGTCGACCACAGGCCGGTGATGAGCTCCAGCTGCTCCGCGAGCCTGTCGAACCGCTCCCCCAGCGGCGGGAACGGGATGGCGTAGGCGGCGTGCTCGGCCTCGAACCAGCCGGCGCCGAGGCCCAGCTCCACGCGGCCGCCGGACATCTCGTCGACCTGCGCCACCTGCACGGCCAGCACGCCGGGGTGGCGGAACGTCGCGGAGGAGACCAGCGTGCCGAGGCGCACGGTGGAGGTCTCCCGGGCGAGCCCGGCGAGGGTGGTCCAGGCGTCGGTGGAGCCCGGCAGCGCGGCCGTCGGGTCGTCCGACATGGCCAGGTAGTGGTCGGAGCGGAAGAAGGCGCTGAAGCCGGTCTCCTCCGTGCGCCGGGCCACGGCCAGCAGGTCCGCGTAGGTGGCCCCCTGCTGGGGCTCGGTGAAGATCCGCAGGTCAGGTCGCTCGCTCACAGGCGACGACCCTACGCACGGCCTCGCGACCGGCTGGCCGGCGCCCGGGCGAGCGCACCTGCCCGAGCACCACGCCCCCCAGCACGAGCAGCAGCCCCGTCCACTGCAGCGGCGCGAGGTGCTCCCCCGCGAGCGCCGTGCCGAGCGCGACACCGGCCACGGGGTTGAGGAGCCCGATGACGGCGACGGCGCTCGCGTCGAGGCGGGCCAGGCCGGCGAACCAGGCGGTGAAGGCCAGCGCCGTCGCCACGAGGGAGACGTAGAAGAGGGCGAGCCACCCCGCGCCGTCGAGCGCTGGTGGCGGTCCCTCCGCGAGCCCGGCGACGGGGGCGAGCAGCAGCCCGCTGAGGGTGAGCTGCCACGCGGTCATCGTGATCGGCCGGGGAGCCGGTGACAGGGCGCCGGCGGCGGCCCGGCGGATCCACCGCTGCGACAGCAGGGTGCCGGTGGAGAAGGCGACCACGCCCGCCACCGCGGCGAGCACCCCGAGCGGGTCGAGCCCGGAGGTGGCCGCCCCCACGAGCAGGACGACGCCGAGCAGACCGACCAGCGCCGCCGCGAGCGAGGCGGCGCGGGGCCGCTGCGACAGCAGCGGCCAGGCCAGGGCCAGCACCACGAGGGGCCCGATGCCGGTGACCGTGGCCGCCACCGACGAGGGCAGGAGCTGGGCGCTGGCGTAGACGAGGGAGAAGAAGGCGCCGTTGACGAGGGTGCCGAGGACCGCGGCGCGCCACCACCACGCGCCGGTGAGGCGGCGTCCACGGGGGTGCAGCGGGAGGGTCAGCAGCACCAGGCCGGCGGGCAGGGCGCGCAGCACGCCGCCCCACAGCGGCTCGTCCGCGGGGAGGGCGTGGCCCGTCACCCAGTAGGTGGTGCCCCAGGAGACCGGGGCGACGGCGGTGACGGCGGCCCAGCGCCAGGTGCCTTCCACGGAAGACAGAATGCCTGACGGGGAAGGTAGGTTCCACGGCGTGGGAGACCGGGACCGCGTGGCGGAGATCCAGGAGCAGTGGCGCCGGGAGCGGCCCGACCTCGACGTGACCCCGCTCGGCGTCGTCGGGCGCCTCCACCGGCTCGCCGCGGCCCTCACCCGCGAGCTGGAGGTGGTCTTCGCGGCGCACGGCCTGGGCGAGGGCGACTTCGACGTGCTCGCCACCCTGCGCCGCTCCGGCACCGACCTCCCCGCGGGCGAGCTGGCCGCGGCCACGATGGTCACCACCGGCGGCACCACCAAGCGGCTCGACAGGCTCGAGCGCGCCGGGCTGCTCACCCGCCGCGTGAGCGAGACCGACGGCCGCGGACGCGTCGTGGCGCTCACGCCCGCCGGGCGGGAGGTCGTCGACGCGGCGTTCACCGACCACGTCGCCAACGAGCACCGGCTGCTCGCGCAGCTGGACGACGGCGACGCCGCCGCCCTCGAGGGGATCCTGAGGCGCTGGCTGGCCCACCACGAGGATCCCGCGTGAGCCGCCCGCAGCCGCGTCCGGCAGCCTTGACCCCGTGACCGACGACCGCGACGACGACCTCGGTGCCGGCCTCGTGCCCGCAGGAGACCACCGCGCCCTGCGCGACGCCTTCGGGCGCTTCCCCAGCGGTGTGGTCTCGGCCTGCGCCCGCGTCGACGGCGCCCCCGTGGGCATGGCGATGAGCTCGTTCACCTCGGTCTCCCTCGACCCGCCGCTGGTGCTGGTCTGCGTCGACAGGGCCTCCTCGACGTGGCCGAAGCTCCGTGACCGCCCCGACGGAGGGCGCCTCGGCGTCTCGGTGCTCGGCGAGGCCCACGACGCCACCGCGCGCCAGCTCGCCTCGCGCACCGCCGACAGGTTCGCCGGCCTCCCGCTGGTCGACGGCGAGGGCGGCGCGGTCTTCGTCGGCGGCGCCGCGGCGTGGCTGGAGTGCTCGGTCGAGTCCGAGCTGCCCGGGGGCGACCACGTCGTCGTCCTGCTGCGCGTGCACGCCCACCGGGTGCTGGAGACGGGTCCCCTGGTCTTCCACGGGAGCACCTTCACCACGGTGGCGCCTACCCTGGTGGGGTGATGTGCGCATGACGCTGGCACCCGAGGGACGTCGCATGCTGCGGGTCGAGGCCCGCAACTCCGCCGTCCCCATCGAACGCAAGCCCGAGTGGATCCGCACCACCGCCAAGACCGGCCCCGAGTACACCGCCCTGCAGGGCCTGGTGAAGCGCGAGGGCCTGCACACGGTGTGCCAGGAGGCGGGCTGCCCCAACATCTTCGAGTGCTGGGAGGACAAGGAAGCCACCTTCCTCATCGGCGGTGACCAGTGCACCCGCCGCTGCGACTTCTGCCAGATCGACACCGGCAAGCCCGCCGACTTCGACGCCGACGAGCCCCGCCGCGTCGCGGAGTCCGTGGCCTCCATGGGCCTGCGCTACGCCACCATCACCGGCGTCGCCCGCGACGACCTCGCCGACGGCGGCGCGTGGCTGTACGCCGAGACCGTCCGCCAGATCCACGCCAACCCCACCGTCGACGGCGCGGGCACCGGCGTGGAGCTGCTGATCCCCGACTTCAACCGCGAGCCCGACCAGCTCGCCGAGGTCTTCTCCTCCCGCCCTGAGGTCCTGGCCCACAACGTCGAGACCGTGCCGCGGGTGTTCAAGCGGATCCGCCCCGCCTTCCGCTACGAGCGCTCCCTGGGCGTCATCACCGACGCCCGCGAGGCGGGCCTGGTGACCAAGTCCAACCTCATCCTGGGGATGGGCGAGACCTACGACGAGGCCGCCTCGGCGCTGCGCGACCTGCACGACGCGGGCTGCGACATCATCACCATCACCCAGTACCTGCGGCCCTCCCCGCGCCACCACCCCGTGGAGCGCTGGGTCAAGCCCGAGGAGTTCGTGGCCCTGTCCGACGAGGCGAACCGCATCGGGTTCCTCGGCGTGCTCGCCGGGCCCCTGGTGCGCTCCTCCTACCGCGCCGGGCGCCTGTACGCCCAGGCCCTGGCCGCGCGCGGCGGGGTGCTGCCCGCGCAGCTGGAGCACCTGGGTGCGGCCTCGGCGGCGGGCCCGGCCCGTCAGGAGGCCTCCGCGCTGCTCGCCGCGCAGGCGAAGCGGAGCATCCCCAGCGCTCGCTGAGGCGACGCTGACCCGACGCTGACCCGGCCGTGGACCGCCGGTGACCCGCCGCTGACCCACCTGGACCTGCGCACCGGTCCGGGTGGGTCGCGCGGCGCCTAGGATCTCGGGCATGGCACGCCGCGTCGATCCCGCTCCCTCCCCCGCCCCGGCGGAGGGGCGTCGTGGGCTCTTCCGCCGCCGCAAGCCCCGCACGGGGCCCGGCCGCATCGCGCAGATGCGCGAGGTCTACCGGATGACCGCCCGCGTCGACCCGTCCATCAAGTGGTGGATGATCGGCGCGCTGCTCATCCCGTTCGTGGTGTTCGAGCTCATCGGCGTGCTCACCGGCCACCCGATCTACTTCGGCATCATCGGCGTCCTCTTCGGCGTGCTCGCCGCGCTGTTCGTGCTGGCGCGCAAGGCCGAGTCGGCCGCCTACAAGAGCCTCGAGGGCCAGCCCGGTGCCGCCGGCGCGGCGCTGCGCACGCTGCGCCGCGGCTGGGTGGTCGAGGACGAGCCCGTCGCCATCGACCCGCGCACCCGCGACACCGTCTTCCGCGTGGTGGGGCGCCCCGGCGTCATCCTCGTCTCCGACGGCCCGCCGCACCGCGTGGGCAAGCTCCTCGACGACGAGCGCCGCCGCACCGCCCGCGTGCTCCGCGACGTGCCGCTCCACCTGGTGCAGTGCGGCCGCGGTGACGGGCAGACCCCCCTGCCCAAGCTGCCCCGCAAGATCCAGCGGCTGGAGCGCAAGCTCACCAAGCAGGAGGTCATGGAGGTGCAGAAGCGCCTCAAGGCCCTCGGCGGCCTCAAGGCCCCGATCCCCAAGGGGATCGACCCGTTCCGCGCGCGGCCCGACCGCCGCGCCGTCCGCGGGCGCTGACCTCCGCTCCCCCGCTCCCCGCAGCGCCTCTGGCCGCTGCTCCGCTCGGCCGCCGACCGGCCGTCAGCGGGGCAGCGGCCAGCGCTGTTCGTGGGAGCTGAGCAGCGCGAGGGCGGCCAGCGACACGGCGTCGACGAGGACGCCGTCGCGCACCATCGCCGCCAGCTCGGCCTCGGGCACGAACCGCGTGACGAGGTCGGCCTCGGTCTCCTCGAGCTGCTGCTCCCCCTCGACCAGCCCCTCGGCGAGCCAGGCGTGGCCGCGCTGCGAGCTGAGACCGGCGGCGAGGTCGAAGCTGCCGAGGGCCGTGACGCGCTCGGCGCGCAGGCCGGTCTCCTCGGCGAGCTCGGCGCGGGCGAGGTCCTCCAGGGACCCGGAGGCGCCGGTGCCCCAGGTGCCCTGCGGGAACTCCCAGCGGCGGGCGCCCACGGGGTAGCGGAACTGCTGCACCATCCACCAGCCCGGGCGGCCCTCGGCGTCGGTGCCGCGGGGCAGCACGATGCAGAAGTCGGGCTTGTCGACGACGCCGTAGATGCTCTCGGCGCCGTCGTCGCGGACGACGACGTCCTCCCGGACGCTGATCCAGGCGTTGGCGTAGACGACCGTGGACTCTCGCTGCTGCACCCGCCGATCCTCCCCCGGCGGGGGCCCCGGACGCGTCAGGGGCGGGGCTGGCGGCGCAAGAGCACCGTGCCGGCGGCCTTGTCGTGCGTGCCGCGACCGTGGGCGTCGGGGATGAGCGCGGGGATGACGAGCACGAGCAGCAGCGTCCTGATGAGCACCGACCGCAGCGGCGGCGGGGTGGTCCGCGCGGAGACGTCGAGGGCGGAGCCGGTCCAGACGTGCACGCGCATCCCCAGCAGCACGTGCCCGAAGCTGCCGCCCAGCAGGGCGACGAAGAGCAGCTGCTCGGCGGTGAAGAGCAGGAGGGTGGCGAGGGAGTCGTAGCCGAAGAAGGCCGCGGACAGCACCGAGCAGGCCGCCCAGTCGATGACGAGGGCCCCCACGCGGCGTCCGACGCGGGCCAGGGAACCGGGGCCGTGCACGGGCAGCCCGAGGCTGCGGCCGGGCCAGTCGTCGGGGGCGTCGGCGCTCTGGCTCACCGCGGCAGGCTACGTCGCAGCGATCTGGACGGGGTGATCGGAGCAGGCCAGGAGGCCCTACTAGGGTGCTGGCAGCGGTACCTGCCCTGCTGTCCGACCCCCCGAGGAGGTCTGGTGTTCAAGGACGCGAACGAGGTCGCTCGCTACATCACCGACAACGACGTCAAGTTCGTCGACGTGCGGTTCTGCGACCTGCCCGGCGTGATGCAGCACTTCAACGTGCCGGCTGCGACGGTCGACGAGGACTTCTTCACCGAGGGCCAGATGTTCGACGGCTCCTCCATCCGCGGCTTCCAGGCCATCAACGAGTCCGACATGAAGCTCATCCCGGACCTCGACACGGCCTACATCGACCCGTTCCGCGTCGAGAAGACGCTGAACATCAACATGCACATCGTCGACCCGATCACGGGCGAGCCCTACAGCCGCGACCCGCGCCAGATCGCGGCCAAGGCCGAGGCCTACCTGAAGAGCACGGGCATCGCCGACACGGCGTTCTTCGCGCCGGAGGCCGAGTTCTACATCTTCGACGACGTGCGCTTCAAGACCTCCCAGCAGGAGGCCTACTACCACATCGACTCCATCGAGGCCGCGTGGAACACCGGTCGCGTGGAGGAGGGCGGCAACCGCGGGTACAAGACGCCCTACAAGGGCGGCTACTTCCCGGTCCCCCCGACCGACCACTACTCGGACCTGCGCGACCAGATGAGCCTCGCGCTCGACGCGCAGGGCCTCGGCGTGGAGCGCGCCCACCACGAGGTGGGCACCGCCGGCCAGACCGAGATCAACTACCGGTTCGACACGCTCGCGAAGTCGGCCGACAAGATCATGCTCTTCAAGTACATCATCAAGAACGTGGCGTGGGAGGCCGGCAAGACGGTCACCTTCATGCCGAAGCCGCTCTTCGGTGACAACGGCTCGGGCATGCACGTGCACCAGTCGCTGTGGAAGGACGGCTCGCCGCTCTTCTACGACGAGTCCGGCTACGGCGGCCTGTCCGACATGGCCCGCTGGTACATCGGCGGCCTGCTGCACCACGCGCCGTCGCTGCTCGCCTTCACCAACCCGACGGTGAACAGCTACCACCGCCTGGTCCCGGGCTACGAGGCCCCGGTGAACCTCGTGTACTCGGCGCGCAACCGCTCCGCCTGCGTGCGCATCCCGATCACGGGCTCCAACCCCAAGGCCAAGCGCATCGAGTTCCGCGTGCCGGACCCGTCGTGCAACCCGTACCTAGCGTTCTCCGCGATGCTGCTCGCCGGCATCAACGGCATCCAGAACCGCATCGAGCCGCCGGACCCGGTGGACAAGGACCTCTACGAGCTGCCCCCCGAGGAGCACGCCTCGATCGCGCAGGTCCCCGGCTCCCTCGGCGCCGTCCTCGACGCCCTCGAGGAGGACCACACCTACCTCACGGACTCCGGGGTCTTCACCGAGGACCTCATCGAGACGTGGATCGAGTACAAGCGGAAGAACGAGATCGACCCGATCCGCTTCCGCCCGCACCCGCACGAGTTCGAGATGTACTACGACATCTAAGCACTACAGGCGGTCTGACCTGCGGAAACGTCAAGGCGACCTCGATCTAGTCCGCAATTAGTCCGCACTGCACACACGTTCGAGCCCGCACCACCCGCCTTATGACCTGACATGGCGGATGGTGCGGGCTCGTTCGTCGTAACGGTCGGTAACGGGTCTCTGGTTCGCGCAGTCAGCGTCGCGGGATAGGCCCACCGGGGTCGAGACCCGGGCGGCGCTGGTGGTGCGCGGTGATGGCCTGGGCGGCGATGTCCGCCCTCGAGCGGGCAGGCGGCTGCGCGGCCCGTTGCGCCATCACCTCACCGATCACCGCCCTCGCTGACTCGTCCGACTCCGGCCACAGGTGGGCGTAGACGTTCAGCGTCGTCGTCGCTGCTGCATGGCGGAGCCGGTACTGCACCACCTTGACGTCCAGGCCCTGGCTGATCAGCAGCGAGGCCAGGTAGTGCCGCAAGTCGTGAAAGCGGAACTCCTTGGGCAACCCTGCCTCCCGGCGGGCCTTGATCATGGCGCGGTCGATGGTGCGCGGGCAGATCTGCCGGCCCCGCCCGTCGCTGACCACGTAGTCACTCCCCCACCGCTGCACCGAAGCCACCAGCTGGTCCATCAGCTCCGGCGGCACCGGCAGCGAGGTGCGGTGGCTGTTGCCCTTGAGGGGCTCCTGGGGGTACTGGAACATCGGGTTCACCAGGCCCCGCTCGACGTCGAGGTCCTGCACGCGCAGCCCGCACGCCTCGCCGGTGCGCAGCCCGACGAAGGCGCCGAGCAGCACCGCGGGGCGCAGGTGACCGGGGAAGGCGTCGTGCAGGGCCCACACCTGCTCGGTGCTGGGCACGAAGGGTCGCTGGGTGGCGCTGCGCGGGGAGGTGCGCCGCGAGCAGGGGTTGCGATCCAGCAGCTCGTCGTGGATGGCGTCGGTCATGATCTGCGACAGGCGCCGGTGCAGGGAGTAGACGTAGCTGGGCGCGAAGCCCTGCTTCTTGAGGGCCGCCACCCAGGCCCGGACGTGGGAGGGCTTGACCTCCCGCAGCGGCATGTCACCGAAGGCGGCGTTGATGTGCGCCAGGTGCACCCTGGCCTGGCGCACCGTGCGGGTGCGGTTAGCGCCATGGCCCTCTAGCCAAGTCTCACCCCACTGCGCCACGGTGGTCCGGTCCTGCTGCTCGCAGATCAAGGGGTCGCCGCCAGCCCGCACGACGGGCATGACCTCGTCGAGCCATTGCTGAGCGTCGGCCTTGCGGTCGAAGTGTCGTGCGACCTCTCGTCCACCAGGCCCGCGGTAGCGCGCTCTCCACTTGCCGTCGGCGCGTCGCGCGATGCTCACCGAGGGGGCCGCGCCGGACGCTGCCGTCCGTACCCAGCGACACGGGCTGCGATGACCTCATCGCTGGTGCGTGGGCGCGGTACCGGACCAGGCTCGCTCGCGCGCTGGGCGTCGAGCCACGCGAGGACGGCGACCCTGTTGTACAGGACGCGCCGGCCGACCTTGACACTCGGCGGGCCTGTGCGTACATGCCGCCAGTACCGGACTGTCGACTCCGGGGTGCGCAGCAGCTCGGCCACCTCGCGGGTCAGCAGGTACTCGGTGGCGGGATTGGTGTGTGGGTCAGGCGTCGCGGCCATGGCGGAGGTCCTCGGGCTCGGCGCCCGGCAGGTCACCGGGCGGGCTGACCAGGGCATCCGCAGCGCCTTGCCCAGTCCCTAACAGGCGCAGCCGTTCTCGGCTCGCTTGCCGCATTCCCTTTGCCCAGTCCCTGACGACGCTGGTCAGACCGGCCCACGGCGGGCGCCCGCGACCCGTCTAGCTGTCTCCGCAGGCTCTACCGGCGCGCGAGCTCGTGAGCGACCCGCGCGTCCCGGAAGCGCAGTAGCGCCTGCGCCGCGGGCCGCGCAGAGGCGAGGTCCCACAACGCTTCGCGGCGCGCGCTCCACCGTGTCCATTCCCTGTGGGTCATCGTGGGCACGATCTCGACACCGTCACGGGCCTCGCCGTCAGCGAGGTCCGGTACTCCTGGGCCGGAGAGAACCAGGAGCGCGCGCACGGGCACTCCTGGGGCGACCTGGCGCAAGAGACCTCGGATCTTCCGGGTCGCTTCCTGGACCTGCCGCAGGTGTCCCTTCAACCCCTAGAGATGCTGGAGGTCATGGCTAGGAGTCATGGCCCACTTGACCTCCACGACCCACACCCCGTCGAGGGCCAGGACGACGTGGTCGACGTCGGTGTTCTCGAACATCAGGGAGCTCACCACGCCGAAGACCCCACGGGCTCGGCGCAGCTCATCGCCGACGTCTGCCTCGACATTGCGGCCGATGCGGCGCAGCACCGAACCGTCGAGGAGGCTGAGCAACACGGCGAATCCTGCACGAGCAACCCCGCGCACATGCCGACGACGAAGCCCTGCCACTGAACCTCACCGGAAGTCGGCAAGACCAGGCAGGCGCAAATCATGAGAAAGAGGACTGCGAAGGCGAGAAGGTCCCGCCACCGCCGGCGGAGGACAGTCACCCTGCGCTCGCGCATCCGCCGCGTCACCGGATGGGCGCGGCGGAGGATCCGCCGGTCATGAGGGATGCGCAATGGACCGTGTCCGCGTCGGTCGAGCCACCATTTTACGGCTATGCATCGACAGGAGCACTGATCATCTGTTTTCCGTTGCGCCTTTCAGGTGGTGCAGCAGCCGCGACTGAACCGGCGGGCCTCCGCTTGTCCGCGGCACCCCGCACTCGCCCTCGTCACGACCGCGCCGGTCGGGACCGTACTGGGCAAGGGTCCATGGACCACTTAGATACCTTGCTCCGCTCCCAGGCACTTCCCAGCAAAAGACTGGGCAAGGCGCCCGATACCTGTCTCGCTCGTCGCCCCGTTGTGACACACGACCACCGGGCGGGGTATATGCGACATCGTGACTCAGCGCTACGGGCGCCCCCGAGCGCCCGGTAGGACGTCTCGCTGAGCGGTCGTCTTACGGGCCTGTTGTCCTTCTATACGGACTAAGGACCTCCTCCACTTCCTCAGGTCCCCAGCCACGTCCCTCCTCGAACGAGCGCAAGGAAGTCCCTACAGCCGCAGACGGCGCACCAGCTGCGCGAAGATTAAGGCGCGGGTGTCAGCACCTGCCGGCACCGGCACCTCGGGCGTCGTGAAGCCCACGGCCACCCCCGTCCCCGGGTCGGCGAACCCGAGCGCCCCTCCGGCTCCGTCGTGCCCGAACGCCGCTTCGGTGCCGAAGTCATACCGGGGCGAGGGTTTCTGGAAGAGCACGGCGAACCCCGTCTCTACACCCAGGACCAAGTCAGGGCCGGAGGTTCGCAGCTGGGAGACGTCGGCGACCACGTCGGGGCGAAGCAAGGGCTCGATCCCGTCCGCACCGATCGCCCGCGCGTACACCTGACTCAGCCCCAGAGCCGAACCAGCGCCCGAGACCGACGCCGCCCCGGCCTCGAGGAGCTCGTGCGACTGGATCCAGGTATTACCCGGGCCGGCGGCGTCGAGCCTGCCGAGGGCGAGGTCAGCAAGTCCCTTCAGCGGCTGGGCCGGGCACTGCGTAGGCACGTGCACACGGTTCAGGCGGTGGTACTGCTCACGTGGGAGCCGGATCCAGAAGTCGACGTCACCTGAGCCCCTGACCCGGTCCTCGTACTGGTCTATGAGCGGGCGCCCGACCAGGCGACGGACCAGCTCATCAGCCAGCGGGCCGATGGACAGGGCGTGATAGCCGTGGCCCGCGCCCGCCACCCAGGCGGGCGCCTGGGCGGCGAGGTCGGCGGCCACCGCGCGGTCACCGCCCCACGCCGCCAGCGGATAGCGACCCGTGGTGTCCAGCAGCCCCACCTGATGCGACATCAGCTGGGCGATGGTGACCCCCTCCTTGCCCCGGGCGGCGAACTCCGGCCAGAAGCGCGCAACGGGCTCCTCAGCGCGCACATCGGCGTCCTGGAGCGCTAGGGCCAGCGCCACCCCTGCCACGCCCTTGGTCGCCGAGGCCTGCAGGTGCAGAGGGCGACTGTCGTCGTCATAACCCGCACCGGCGGCAACGTCCACCACCAGCTCACCATCGGCATGCACGGCCAACTGGAACGTCAGATGCGAGTCATCGGTCAGCAATCGGGTAGCCACATCGGCCACCCGCCCCCACCCCTGCGCCAGGGCACGGACCCTCAGCGCGCTCACTTCACCGCGCCTCCGGTGACCCCCGCCGCGATGTAGCGCTGCGCGACCACCAGGAGCGCCGCCGCCGGGATGCTCGCGATGGTCGCAGTCGCCATCAGCGCCGCCCAGCTCTGCGTGTGGGCACCGATGAAGGTGTACATGCTCAGCGTGATCGGCACGACGTCCTGCCCGGTGGTCAATGTCAAGGCAAACAGGAAGTCGCTCCAGGCGAACAGGAAGGCGAAGACGGCAGCCGTGACCAGGGCGTTGCGGCTCAGCGGCAGCACGATCGACCAGAACAGACGCAGCTCGCTCGCTCCGTCGATCTTCGCCGCCTCGATGAGCGAGGAGGGGATGTTGGTCATGAACGAACGCATCAGCAAGATGCAGAACGGCACGCCGAGTGACGCGTCGGCAAGGATCAGGCCGATGCGGGAGTCGATGAGCCCGACGTCGTTGTACAGGGAGTACAGCCCGTTGGCGATGACGATCCCCGGGATCATCTGGGTGATCACCAGCAGCGTCAGCAGCGCCGCCCCGCCGGGCAGAGGGAGCGCGGTCCGCGATAGGCCGTAGGCGGCGGGCGCCGAGACCGCCAGGCAGACGAGAACGGCGCCGACGGCAATGACCAGGCTCGTGCCCAGGTTGCCCAGCTGTGAGTCGATGGCCTCGCGGTAGCCGCCCAGGTCGACCTGGAAGGGGAACCACTGGGTGCTCAGGAGGTTCTCGCTGCCCTGCAAAGAGGTGTTGACCATCCAGTAGACCGGGAACAGCAGCACGGCGACGATGACGACGCCGAAAGCGGTGCGCAGAGCCGACATCGCGCTGCGCCTGCTGCTCCGTCCTGACTTGCGTCCGGACTGGTCCCTGAGCCCGGAGCCGGGTGCGGCGCTGCTGCCTGCAGGGTGGCGCAGCTCACGACGTCGGTCAGTGCGTGCAGGGTGGGTGCAGTCATGTCAGCCTGCCAGGTCGCTCGCGCGGCGGTTCGCCCGCAGCTGGACGGCAGCGACCAGCAGCGTGACGACGATGAGGATGTTGCTCAGGGCAGCTCCGGTGCCGAACTGGAAGTCGCGGAAGGAGAGCTGGTAGGCCTGCGTGGCGTAGGTGTCCGACGCGCCGGCCGGGCCACCGCCGGTCAGGGCCAGCACGATGTCGAGCACGCGGATCGTGTAGATGAACCCGAGCATCAGCACGATCACCACCACCGGCCGCAGCAGCGGCCAGGTGATGCGGCGGAAGGCGCGGGCCCCGGTCGCGCCATCCAGGGAGGCTGCCTCGTACAGGTCCTGAGGGATCTCCTGCAGACCCCCGTAGAGGATCACCATGACGAACGGGATACCCACCCAGACGTTCACGATGATGACGGAGTAGAGCGCCACGGACGGGTCGGTCAGCCAGGGGACGGCGCCCAGCCCCACCAGGCCCAGCAGCTCGTTCAGCACCCCGGAGGTGCCCTCCATCATCCGCCGCCACACGGCGGAGGAGATGATCAGCGGTAGCAGCCAGGGCAGCAGCACTAGGGAGCGCAGCACGGCGTTGAGCCGAAAGTGCGCGTTAAAGTACACCGCCAGTGCCAATCCGATGACGAACGTCGCAGCCAGGGAGACCAGCGTGAAGATCGCCGTGTTGAAGGTGATCCGCCCGAAGGTCCGCGACGTGACGACGTCGACGTAGTTGGCGAACCCGACGAAGGGCGCCTCGCCGGTGTAGAAGGTCGCCGTCGTGTACTCGCGGAAGCTCGTGGTGATGTTGTTGACCACCGGCACCGCGAAGAACGCCAGCATGTAGAGCGCGGCTGGAAGTACGAACCACCACATCGTCCACCGGCGGCGCCGCAGCACGCCGCGAGGTGCACCTTGGGCCGTGGTGACCGCTACACCCTGGGTGTCGGGGTCCACCGGTCCGGGCTCGAGGGTGCTGGCGGGGGTGCTCACTGCGCCTCCACGTCGGCCTGGGCTGCGGCGAGTGCGTCCGGGACGCTCTCCTGACCCGAGATGACAGCCTGGATAGCTGTGGAAAGGGCCGCGTCCACCGCCGGCCACTTCAGGCCTGAGTCAGATGTGAGGGCCTTGGCGGTGGTGACGGTCTGCACGATGGGAGCCATCTCCGGCTGCTGCTGGGCCAGCTGCTGGGCTGAGGCCGAGTCGCTGGGAACGGTGTTGTTCTGCAGCGCCGTGGCCAGCTGGGTCTGCGGCGCGTTCAGGCAGGTGACCACGCTGGCCGCGGCCTGCTCGCGCTCGGGAGTGCTGCGTCCGACCGTCCACAGCTCCCCACCCAGGGGGGCGACGGGGGTGTCACCAGCTGCGGGTACGGGGATGGTGGTGCTGGCCCACTGGAGGCCTTCGGTGGCGTTCAGGCTGGGGATCTGCCACGGCCCGTTGATCATCATGGCGGCCCTACCGGCGGCGAACTGGTCCTTGGCGTCGGCCTGGGTCCAGTTCACCGCAGAGGTGGAGACGTAGCCCTTGGTCGCTAGACCGGTGTAGAAGCTCACAGCCTCCTGGGCCTGCGGGCTGGTGAGGTCCAGCTGGGAGCCGCCGTTGCCCCACAGGAACGGGATGAAGGTCCAGGTGCCCTCGGTGCCGGAGGCCGCGGCGTAAGCGAAGCCCTGGTGCTCGGGGGTGGTGAGCGCCGCCGCGGCGGCCTCGAGCTCGGGCCAGGTGGTCGGGACGGCGACGCCGGCGTCAGCGAGCATCTGGGTGTTGTAGAAGAGCACAAGGGTGTTGACGTTGGGCGCCAGCCCGTACAGGTCACCCTCGTACTGCCCGGTCTCCAGCACCGACGGCAGGTACCCGCTGGTGTCCACGTCAAGGTCGGTCAGCGGAACCAGGGCCCCGGTGGAGGCGAACTGCGGCAGGTCGGGGTTGTTGACCATGACTACGTCGGGCACGGTCTTGGCCGAGACCTGCTGCAGGACACGGGCGTTGTACTGGCTGGACGGCACACTGGAGTGGCTGATGGTGGCCCCGGCCTGCGCGGCGCAGTCGCTGAGGCGCTTCTCGGTGTCGGTGTGCGAGGGCTCATCGGTGTAGTAGTCCAGGGCGGTCAGCTCGAGCGGGCCGCCGGAGGCGTCGTCGCCAGAGGAGCTGGAGCAGGCGCCCAGCGCCAGCGGCAGGGCGAGAACCGCCGCCAGTGCGGCGCGACGGGTGCGGGTGCGAGTCATCATTGACCTCTTTCGGGGGTGCTGTCGGCGGTCGGCCGGTGGTCCGGTGGTCCGGTGGTCCGGTGGAGCAGGGCGGCTGTCAGGCGGTGGCGGGCTGCGCAGCCCACGCCGCAAGAGCGGTCTCGAGCACTTCCGGCTCGGGTGCGCCGGGCAGGACGACCACGCGGGTCCGCAGCCGCAGGTCCTCACCCGCGGCGAGCACTCGGTCGCCGTGCATGAGGGGGGCGGTGGCCAGGAAGCCGAACCCGTCGGCCGCGGTCGCTGCGTAGACGGGGTGGGGGGCGCCCTCATCTGCGGGGTGAGGCAGCAGCGCCACCCCGCCCCGGCCGGGGACCTCGGGCTCGTCCACCTCGGCGCCATCGACCAGGCCGCTGTAGGCGGCCCATGTGGCGACCTCGCCGTGGACGGCGACAGCTCCCGAGCGCCCCCCGGAGGCGAGGATCTCCTCGCCGTCGGCCATGGCGCGGGCAGCGCGGTAGTTCAAGCCCGCATAACCGCCCCAGCTGGTCTGCGGCCACGGGGTGGTGGACAGCGCCACTTCGCGGGTGGCGCGCCAGCGCTGGTCCCAGTCGAGCACCCAAGCGCCAGCCAGCAGCGGGTCCAGGCCAGCGGTCACCTCACGCTGCTCGGTCAGCAGCACCTCGGTGGTGGCGTCGACGGTCCAGTCGAGCTGTTCGTGCACGGTGACCCGCCCGTTGTCCTCGCGCACGGCGTGCTCGCGCACGAGGCTCCGCCCGAGGCCGCTGCGGTTCCCCCCGTACCCGGGGTGGTCCTCCCAGAACAGGACGTCGTCCACGAACTTCCAGGACCACCACAGCCCGTGGTGCCAGCGGTGATCGTGGGGGGCGTGAGTGGTGAGCACGCCCCGGTGGGTCAGCGGGCGCAGGTCGTCGAGGTAGGGGTGGTTGGCGCCCGTGCCCCAGTGGAACCGAGCAACGGGCTGGCCCTGCGGGCCGAGCAGCTCACCGGTCTGTCCCGGTCCTTGCTGCCAAGTCAGGCCACCGCTCATGCGAGCGCCCGCGCGGCGGAGGCGTCCACCGGGGCCTCCGGAAGCGGCGGCTGCCAGCCCGAGAAGCCATGCGACCAGCCCGTGCCGTAGTCGGGATCCCAGCGGTCGCCCATCACCTCGGCCAGCTCAACCACGCGGTGCTGAGCACCGGAGGTGTAGGTCGCCTCCAGCACCGCCATCACGGCGAGGTTGTCCTGCACCGAGCACAGAGGCGCCTGACCGGCGGCCAGTGCCTGGCGGAAGTGCGCCATGGTGAGCCCGAATGCGTGGGGGAACCACGTGCCGCGTACGTGCGGCGCGATGGACCGCCGCTGCACCTGGCTCCCGCCATCGGTGCGGGTGGAGATGACCACGTCGCCCTCGGGGCGCCAGTCGACCAGACCGTCCGGGCCCTGCACCCACACGGCCTCGTTCCCGTGGGGCACGGGCTCGGTGCCGTAGTACGTGCCGGTGGAGACGAGCACCAGCTGCAGGCCGCTGCGGTAGCGCAGGGCTAGGTGCCCCCAGCCGTCGGAGGTGACCCCGGGTTGGGACACGTCGTGCCCGGTCAGGGCGTGCACCTGCTCCGGCGGGCCGAACAGCAGCTGCAGCAGCCCCAGGTGGTGGACCGAGAGGCCGGCGGTCCACCAGCGCTCGTCCTTGCCGAACCACGGGTGGTCGGGCAGGTCGAACTGGTACTGCGCCACCAGCTGGGCGTAGCTGGGCTCGCCGGCCACCCGGTCCTGGCACAGTGCCGTCGCCAGGGCGATGGCCGAGGGGGTGAAGCACATGTTCTGGTTGACCATGCCGACCACGCCCGCAGCCTCGGCGGTTTCGACCAGCTCCAGGGCGTCGGCGTAGGTCATGGCCATTGGCTTCTGCACGAGGAAGGGCTTGCCGGCGGCGGCGATCTGCTCCACCACCGGTAGGCGGGTGGAGCGGTGGTGCGGGGTGGCGAGGTCGACGACACCGACAGCGGGGTCGGCCAGCAGATCCGCCAAGTCCGCGTAGACGACGGCGCCGGGGGTGTCTGCGGCGAGGCGGGCACGGGCGGCGGGGTCGGGGTCGTAGCCGGCCACCACGGGCTGGCCGTACAGGCGGTAGCCCTCGCGGTGGGCGGTGGTGATGCTGCCGAGCCCCACCTGTCCCACACCCCAGGCCGGCTGGGAATTACTCGTGGTGCTGTTCTCCGTGCCGTTCGTCGTGCCGGTCATCGGGTGGCCCCCAGGCCCTCGAGGTAGGTGGCGGAGGCGAGCACGGCCTCGTCCCCGGCCACCTCCAGCGTGGTGGCGCCGTCGAAGCCGGCGGACACCAGAGCGGAGTAGACGCCAGCGACGTCGACGACCCCGGTGCCGAGGGCGATGGTGGACATGCCGCAGCCGAAGACCTCCCCGCGCTTGGCTTCCCACTCGGGGCCGAGGTCCTTCCAGTGCACGTGCTCGATGCGGTCACCGAACCGGCGCACGTACTCCACCGGATCAGCACCGGCCAGCCAGCTGTTACCGGTGTCGAGGTTGACACCGAGCGCCGGGGAACCAGCGCGCTCGAGCAGCTCCTCCATCGCGGTGGGGTCGCCGGTGACGGGCCCGTGCGGTTCCAGGAGCAGCTTCACTCCGTGGTCCTCGGCCACGCGCAGCGGCTCGTGGAGCTTCTCCAGCACGGTGAACAGGCGCTGCTCGCGGGTCAGTCCGCGGCCGAATGCCGTCTCGGGTTCGCCCTCCGTGGTGACGACGTGGGAGACGCCGATCGCAGCCGCGGCGCGGATGGCCTTGATGACCTGTGAGGTCCCGTACCGCCACGGCGCCGACGCGTCCAGGAGGTCTGCGTGGGCGCAGAAGGAGGTGATGCGCAGCCCTCGGTCGGCGAAGAGGCGCCGCAGGTCGTGCGGGTTGGCGTCCAAGCTGGCCACGGCGCTGAAGCCAAAGTGGTTGCCGAGCACGGCGCCGTCGCCGGTGTCGGTGACATCGGCGGTGGTGAAGCCCCAGTCACGGATGCGGTCGAGCTGGTGGTCGAGGTTGGAGAAGGGGTCGACAAGTGCGAAGCAGCCGACGGTGATGGCCACGAGCGCTCCTTCGGGCTGGTGGGCGGAGGGGCGTGCCCCTCTTGGTGTGCTCCGAGCCTGCGCCGGAGCTCACCGCGGTGTCGTCCGCTGCCGGTCGCTGGCCGATTTCGAACACCTGCGCCCATCGCCGTCTCGCTGGCGGTGACGGTCCCGCGTGGGCCGGTGGACGGCGTCGTACCGTCGTGGAGGACTCCGCCGCGCTAGGGCCGTGACCCGGCTGACCTGCGCTGCGGCGTCGGCGATGGACGGCTGCAGCACTCGGGCGTCACACCGCGCCTAGCGTAGGAAGTGGTGGTCGACTGTGCGCGAGCGGGCGATGTTCAGGGGCTCTGACGGGACGTACCGGGACGATCCGAACGCCCCGCTGCGGCGCGCCGGCGCCCGCGGCGACATCGGCTTGTGGGCCTGGGGGCGAGACCATTACCCCGGGCTGCCCCTGCAGGACGGTGTGCTGCCGGGCCTGCTGAGCGCGGGCCTGTGGGAGGTCGCGGCGGACCAGGACTGGGGCCTGGACTGGCACCTAAATGAGGGGGTGGAGGTCACCTTCGTCACGCACGGACGCGTCGGCTTCTCGTGCGGGGCGGCTGAGTGGGAACTCGGCCGCGGGTGGGTGACCGTCACCCGCCCGTGGCAGCGGCACCGCGTGGGACTACCCCACGTCACCGCGTGCACGCTCGGGTGGTTCGTGCTGGAGGTGGGCGCGCTGAGACCCAACCAGGAGTGGACCTGGCCGTCGTGGCTGGCTCTGCAGGATGTCGACCGGCAGCGACTGTCGCACCTGCTCCGAGGCCAGGAGCAGACGACCTGGCGGGTCAGCCCTGCGGTCGAGCAGGCGGTGGAGCGGCTCGAGCTGGCGCTGCGTAGCCCCGGCCCCCGGACCACCAGCCGGTTGGGCCTGCGCATGTCGGAGGTGTTGTTGGAGCTGCTCGACGTGCTGGAGGGCGATGATGGCGTCTCCGACCCCTACCTCACCTCGGCTGAGCGCACGGTCGAAGTCTTCCTCGCCGGCCTGCGGACGCGGCTGGCTGAGCCGTGGACGGTGAATGCCATGGCGGCGGCCTGCGGGCTCGGGCGGACGCGCTTCACCCACCACTGCCGTCAGCTGGTCAACACCACCCCGCTGGAGTACCTGACGGGGCTGCGGATGGAGCGGGCCCTGGTACTGCTGTCGACCACCGGCTCTACGGTCACGGAGGTCGCCTTGTCGTGCGGGTACTCCTCCAGCCAGTACTTCGCCACAGTCTTTCGCCAGCACTTCGATCGCACGCCGTTGCAGGCCCGCCGGGCGGCGGGACCCACTTCCTGATGAGGACGACTCGCTGGCACCACAACTCTTGTCTGCCCTGCCCGGGTAGCGATCGGCGGTCTCAAGGGGTCGTCGCAACACCCCACGTGAGAGGTGCTGCCGATGTCCCAACGACGCCACGAACAACTCCGACGCGAAGAGCAGTTCTGGACCCTGGTCCGCCAAGGCATCGGCTTCAGCGCCGCCTGTGAGGCTGCCGGGGTGCACCGACGACAGGGCTACCGCTGGCGCAAAGCAGCCGGCGGACGCATCCCCACCGCACCGCGCGTCGTCAGCAAGCGCTACCTGTGCCTGCAAGAGCGGCTGACCATCGCCGACCTTCACCTGAACGGGCACGGGATACGCGCCATCGCCACCGACCTGGGTCGGGCGCCCTCGACCATCAGCCGCGAGCTGACCCGCAACGGCACTCCCGGTCCGGGGCGCAGACCCCGCTCCACGCTGGCGCCGCGGCCGCGCAGCTACCTGCCCTACGCCGCCCACCAGCGCGCCGCCGCACGAGCGGCCCGACCCAAGGTGGCCAAGCTGGACGACGCCGTCATCGGCCCCGCACTCACCGCCTACGTCAGCGCCAAGATGGACCTGCGGTGGAGCCCTGAGCAGATCAGCCGCACCCTGGCTCAGGCCTACCCCGATCGGCAGGAGCTGCGGGTGTCCACATGAATCGACACGAGACGATCTACCAGTCCCTGTTCGTCCAGGGCCGCGGTCACCTGCGCGCTGACCTGCACCGACAGCTGCGTAGCGGCCGAGCTCAACGCCAGTCCAGCGGCGGCAGCGCCGCGCGTCAGCCCAAGATGCCGGGTCTGGTCAGCATCAGTGAGCGACCCGCTGAGGCCGCCGACCGCGCCGTTCCAGGCCATCGGGAGGGCGATCTGATCTTGGGGTCGAACTGCCGCTCAGCGGTGGGGACGCTGGTGGAGCGCGCCACCCGCTACGTGCTGCTGGTGCACCTGCCCGGCGCTCATGACGCCCCAGCGGTGGCCGCGGCGCTGACGGCGACGATCCAGACGCTGCCGGCTCATCTGCGGCGGTCGCTGACGTGGGACCGCGGCACGGAGATGGCTCGCCACGCCGAGGTCACTCTGGCCACCGACATGGCGATCTACTTCTGTGACCCGCACTCGCCGTGGCAGCGGGGGTCGAACGAGAACGCGAACGGCTTGCTCAGGCAGTACATGCCGAAGGGGACAGACCTCTCCAAGCACACCGTCGAGGACCTGGCCGCGATCGCTGCTGAGCTGAACGGCCGGCCTCGTAGGACGCTGGGGTGGGCCACTCCGGCGGAGGCGATGAGCCGTCTACTGTCCGATCCCAGTCAGCCAGTCGTTGCGACGACCCCCTGAATCCGCCATGGTCTTCTGCGACGGACGGCGACCTCGAGCGCCACTGCACTGAAAGGCGCTCCGAGGCGGGCGGTCAGCGGTCGTCGATCGAGATACAGGTAGTGAATCCAGCTAGACGCGCGATCTACCGATTGGCCGGCTGTAGGACCTTGGCCTCGACGAACTTGCGCGGGACCGGGCCGTCGCTCATGAGCGTCGAGGAACCAGGGCGGAGCAACGCATCACAAGAAGCACCTAGGGGGACCACAGCGGCACGTCCGCGAGAAGACCCTGGCAGCGCCGACGAGGGATCCGAGCGCTGATCGGTGCCAGCGATCGCGTGTCGCCCCCGCGCCCTTGCTGGGACGACGACTGTCGCCGCTACCACCAGCACAACGGCGCACCCAGCGGCCACGGCCGAGACGCTGCTGGCCGCGACCAACAGTGGAAGGCAAGCCGTGGCTGCCGCTGACCCGAGCGCTCGAGCGGCGGTGGCTCCCGCCAGGGCCTGGGTCACGCGAGCTCCACCCGAGCGCCGGGCCGCGTCGTCGAACAAGCCTTCGGCCGCGGCCGAGGCGGCTCCGCCCAGCGCCGCTGCAGTGCACAGCGCCGCCACCGACAAAGGCGCGAGCGCCCACCCGGCCACCATCATCGTCCCGCACAGCAGCCACGCGACGGGCCGGTTACCGACGCGCCGCTCGAGCAGACCCGCCAGCGCCGGGCCAGCCAGCGTCCCCACCGTCAGCGCCGTACCCACCAGTGCGACGCTCGCGCGGCCGTGCAGCTGCTGGGCCAGCGGAACCGCTAGGAGCAGTGGGCCTGAACCCAACACCATGACCGCGGCGCCGGCCGTAGCCACCACCGGTAGGCGCAGACGGCGCCGGCGTGGCCGAGACCACCCGACGGGTCCGGCACCTGGCTTGGGCGCTTGAGGCACCCTCGCGCCGAGGGAGGCGAGCAGCTGAGGCCCCAGCGCCAGGACATAGGCAGTAGCCGCCACCAAGGTGAAGGAGCTGTAAAGGTGGTCGGGCAGCAGGAGCGGGACCACCGCAGCGACTGCGACACCGGCCGCCTCGACGGCCCCCACCCCGGCTGCGTACCACGCCAGCCCTTTCGCCCCCTCGCTGACCGCGGCCACCTCTGCGCGCATCGCGGCGTAGCCGGACCACGTCAGCACGTTCAACACCACCACAGCCAGGACCAGTAACGGCAGCTGTACCCCCGTGCCACCGACCAGCACGAGGACCGCGACGACGGCCCGCGCCGTCGCCTCTCCGGCAGCCGTCAGCGCCAGCACCCCGCGCCCCGACATCCGGTGCACCAACCAGCTCAAGGCTGGGGCCGACGCCGCGACGCCGACCAGCGCGGCAGCGGTCAGCAGACCCACCACCGCCAGGCCGCGCTGGTCCTGCACGCGCAGGACGAGCAGTGTCCACCCCAGCGAGAGCAGAAAGGAGTCCAGCACGCCGGCTATCAACAGGCTGCGGGAACGTCGCCTACGGCCGCGGCTGGCTCTGGTGGCCGCACTGGCTACGGGAGTAGATGCGGGAGAGCGCACCGCTCAGCCCGCGCTGCGAAGCGCTACTGCGTGTGATGGCTGCGGCACCACGCGACCCACCGTCGAGATACTCGTGGCGGTGTAGCGCGCCTGCGGCGGGGGGAAGCCGTTGAAGGAGGAGGCGTAGCTCAGGGTGTAGGCCCCGGCGCTGGCGATGTATAGGCGGTCCCCTTCGGCCATCGTGGCCGGTAGTAGTGCGCGGTCCAGGAAGGTGTCAGCGGAGTCGCAGGTCGGACCGGTGACCACGTACGACAGCGACGGCGCAGTGCCGTGGTCGCTGCGCGAGGTCCACAGCGGGTAAGGCCACCCCGACGGGGTCTGCTGGGTCTCGATGAGGCCGTGATAGGCGCCCACGTCGGTGTGCAGCCAGTCCTGGCCACCGCGCCGCTCCCGACCGAGCACGCTGGCCACCATCACGGCGCTCTCCGCCGCTAGGTGCCTGCCCGGCTCAGCGGCGAGGAGCTCGGGTGTGTACGGCAGGCTGGCCAGACCGCGGGTGATCGCAGCGCCAATCTCCTCGATCTCGGGCACCGGAGTGCCATACCACGCGGGAAATCCGCCACCGATGTCCACCATGTCCAGGTGGATGCCAAGGTCAAGCAGCTCGGCGGCGATCAGCGCAACTCGGCGAAGGGCTGTGGTCCATGCCGACGGAGCCGTGCTCTGAGACCCGACGTGGAAGGTCAGTCCGTAGGGGCGCAGCCCCCGGTCGCGCGCTTCTAGCAGCAACGCCACGGCCTTGCCGCCATCGACGCCGAACTTTCGCGACAGCGGGAAGGCGCTCTGGTCGTCCTCGACAGCCAGACGCACGTACACCGCCGATCCCGGCGCCTCCCTGGCGACCTTGGCGACCTCGCCGGCGGAGTCCACAGCGAAGCGCCACAGCCCCAGCTCAGCGGCACCCTTGATGTGGGAGGCGGGCTTGACGGTGTTGCTGTAGAGCACTTCGCGGGCGTCAACCCCCAGGCCCACCAGCAGCTCCAACTCACCCAGAGACGCCACCTCGAAGCCGCAGCCCTCGGCGGCCAGAGCAGTGAGCACGCCGGCGTCAGGGTTGCACTTGACCGCGTAGAAGGGCTGCACCTCCCGCACGGCGCTGCGGAACCGGCGCAGCTTGGAGGTGACCAGCTCGGTGCTCCCCAGCAGGAAGGGGGTCGGACCGGCTGCGTCCGCGAGCACGTCTGGACGCAGCAGGGAGGGCCAGCGAGTCGGCAGCGCCAAAGCTGGTCCGTTGCGAGTCTCGGACGCACTCGTCTGCAGTGCGGACGTACTCATCTGCTAACTCCTGTCGCAAGACGACGGCGCTCGAGGCACCAGGCTCCTGATGTCAGTCGGCCAGCAGGCACCGCCCTTGAGGGCGCCTTGGGCCGATCGGCGCCTTGGCCAGGCGGGGAGGAGCTCATATGGCGTAGAGGGCGAGCTGCCCGAGTTAAAGGTTCAACTGCTGTGACCGATGTCTTGCTCATGAGCAGTCCTGCAGGTGAGCGGCGCCGTGTGGTTGCTGCGCTCGGCCCGACGCTGGGTGCGCTGCTGGTGTGGACCGTTGGCCTGTCCATCACCGCTGGCACCCCGGCAGCGCAGCACTTCTCCAACGTCGCCCTGATGGTGGTGGCCGTGGGAGCTGGTCTGGCGGGCCTGCTGCGCGCCCGTCGCCAGCAAGGCACCGTGCGCAGGTTTTGGCTCTTTCTGGGTCTTGGCGCCTTCTCGTGGGGCGCCGGCCAGGCAGTGTGGACGTGGTATGAGTCCGTTCGGGGTCAGGAGGTGCCTTTCCCCTCCTTGGCTGACATCGGTTACCTGGGCTTTCCCCCCCTCGCCGCCGCCGGCTTGGCTTCTGTGCTGCTGGGCCGACGCAGCCGCGCCGGCCGAGCGCGAGACCTGGTGGACGGTCTGCTCGTCGCCACGGCACTGCTCGTGGTCAGCTGGCTGGTGGTGCTGCGCCCCATCGTCAGCAGCGGCGACCGCCCTCTGCTGACCGTGATCTCTCTGGCCTACCCGGTGGCTGACATCGTCGTGATGACCGCCGTGGTGCACGCGATCACTCGAGCTCGCCAGCTGCGCGAGTCCCTGCCCGTCCCCCTGGGACTGGTGGGTGCCGGCCTGGCCGCCTTCGCCATCTCCGACATCAGCTTCGTCTACCTGACCACCACCGGCCTGTACAGCTCCGGCAGCCCGACCGACTCCGGATGGTTCATCGGGTTCTCGCTGCTGCTGCTGGCCGCGCGCATCGACGCTCCAGCCGCTGCCCGAGAGGAAGTAGAGAGTCACCGCATCCTGAGCAACGCGCTGCCTTACGCCGCGGTGGTCGTGGCACTGACCACGTCCGCCGTCGAGGTGCTGTCCAACGGGCACGGGGGGGACCTGGTCGTCTACTGGTTGCGCACCCTGCTGCTGGTGCTGCTCGTCGCGCGCCAGGTGCTTACCTTGGTCGAGGTGCACTCCCTGACCGGGGGCCTGGAACGGCGCGTGGCCGCCCGCACCCAAGAGGTGGTCGCCAGCCAGCAGCGCTTCGCCTCTCTAGTCGCTCACAGCTCAGACCTAGTCACCGTGGTCGACGCAGCAGGCTTCATCACCTACCAGAGCCCCTCCAGCGCCCGGGTGCTGGGCCAAGAGGCAGACCAGCTGATCGGCCACCCGCTGACGGACGTCCTCGACGGGCGCAGCGACCAGTCGCTGGCCGAGCTGCTCACCGTGCTGGCAGACGACGGGCTACGCAGCCGCCACCTGCGCAGCACCTGGCGGCACGCCTCCGGACGCCGCTTGCTGCTGGACATCACGGTGACGAACCTGCTGACAGACCCTCACGTGCACGGCTTCGTCCTGAACGGGCGGGACGTCACCGACCGCGTCCGACTGGAGGAGGAGCTGACCCACCAGGCCTTCACCGACGCACTGACCGGTCTGCCCAACCGCGCTCTATTCAAGGACCGCCTGGAGCAGGCACTGCGCCGGCGCAGCAGTGACGATGAGCCGGTGGTCGTCTGCTACTTCGACCTCGACGGCTTCAAGGCCGTCAACGACACCCTGGGGCACAGCGCGGGTGATGAGCTGCTGGCGCAGGTGGCCGACCGTGTCCGTGACGTCGTGCGCGACGGGGACACCGTCGCCCGCCTCGGCGGAGACGAGTTCGCCGTCCTAATCGAGCAGCGGACAAGCCCCAACACCGCAGAGGCCGATCAAGAAGACGGTACTCGCCTGGCCTGGCGGGTGTGCGAGGCCATCCGTCGCCCGTTTCAGCTGCGCGGCGGCGAAGTCCACGTCGCCGCCAGCGCCGGGCTGGCCAGCTCGGCGACGACAGGTCGTGATGCTGAGCAGCTGCTGCGCAGCGCTGACCTGGCGATGTACCAGGCCAAGGCGGAAGCCACAGGAGGCTATGCGGTCTACCACCCCAGCATGCACGAGCAGCTGGTCGACCGCGTGCGCTTGGAGGCTGACCTGCGCCGCGCGGTGGCCGAGGCGCAGTTCCGCGTCGTCTACCAGCCGCTGATCGACATGGGCAGCGGTCGGGTCACCGGCGTGGAGGCACTGGTGCGCTGGGCTCACCCCGAGCGGGGTGTCGTCAGCCCCCTGGACTTCATCCCCCTGGCGGAGTCCACTGGTCTCATCGTGCCGATCGGGGACTTCGTGCTGCGGGAGGCCTGCCGCCAGGTGGCGCAGTGGCGGCGAGAGCACACCGGCTGCGAGGACCTGCGCGTAAGCGTGAACCTGTCAGGCCACCAGATCCGGCTCCCCAGCCTGGTCGCCGACGTGGCGGCGGCGTTGGCTGCCACAGAACTGCCCGCTACAGCCTTGGTCCTGGAGATGACCGAGAGCGTCCTGGTCGACAAGGCCGAAGAGACCCTCGCGACGCTGCACGCGCTGCGGGCGATGGGCATCCGCCTGGCCATCGACGACTTCGGGACCGGGTACTCATCGCTGAGCTACCTGCACCGGCTGCCCGTGGACATCCTCAAGATCGACAAAAGCTTCGTCGACCGCATGGCCACCGGTGGCGACACCTCGCTCGTCGACACGATCCTCGGTCTGGCCGAACACCTGCAGCTGACGACCGTGGCTGAGGGTATCGAGCACGAGCACCAGCGGGATGCGCTCGCCGCGCAAGGCTGCAACACCGGGCAGGGGTACCACTTCTCACCGCCGGTTTCCGCGGACGTCTTCCCAGAGCTGGTCGCAGGAGCTCTGCGCGCCGACGCCTCAGCCGGGCACGAAGCGCCCGTCGCGTGATGCTTCGATCGACGTTTAGCTGAATGCGGCAGAACGCTCTCGTTGACAACGGCCGCTGACCGGTCGGGGATGGTCAGCGTTCCGCTGACCGGTCGGGGATCCGTTGTGAGACGGATCGCGGCATGCGTCCTCGAGGGGTGACAAGGCACCCAAGGCGCCCGGTGATCGGTCCTTGGGTGCGACATGCGACGCAGCGCAGCCGATGGTTGCCTGACCCATCAAGTTGATCGACCCCGCGTCCGATGCCTCTCCCATGCCCCACGTGCTCGCCAACGCGCCACAGGTGAGCCTGCGCACCAAGACCGCCACCACCGGCTGCCTCTACCTCAGCGGCGGGACAGCCGGGGCCATGACGACCTCAGCAATCTGGGGCTCCATGCGCCCAGCGACCACGGTGCTACTGGCCCTGACCCTGCTCGCGGTCCTGACAGGTGCTGCCCTGCTCGCCTGGGGACACCGCGCCCCGCAGTGGTCGATCCACGCCGTGGTCGCCTCCGGCTCGGTGCTCATCGCCGCTGCCGTCGTCCTCAGCCACGACAACACCGCCGCGATGGGTGTGGCTGCCGTTTTCACCCTCTGCGCCATCGGCATCCTGTACTTCTTCGGCCGGCGCCAGGCGCAGGTGCACACCGCCGTGCAGCTCACCGCCGTGGTGGCCAGCCTCGCCTGGCGAGGCATCCACCCCGGCGTGGTGGGTGCTCTCGTGCTCGTGCAGCTCGCAGTGGTGGTCACGGTCGGGCGGCTCGTGACGAGAGCCGCCGACAGCGTGCTGGACAGCCTGACCGGACTGCCCAACCGTCGCGGCTTCGACGAGCGTCTTGAGCAGTCCGCTGCGGACGCCCAGCGGAGCGGGACCCGGCTGGGCATCGCCCTGGTGGACGTCGACCACTTCAAGGCGGTCAACGACCGGGGTGGGCACGCGGCCGGTGACGCGCTGCTCCAGCACCTGGCGCGGACGTGGGTGCGCCTCCTCCCGGCCCAGGTGCAGCTCAGCCGCCACGGCGGTGACGAGTTCTCCCTGGTGGCTCCCGCTCACTCGGCAGCGGAGCTGACGCTGCTATGCCAGCGGTTGCGCGAAGCCGCTGCCCCTCACTCGGTCTCGGCGGGGGTGGCAGAGCTCGACACCGCGGAGAGCTGCGCCTCCCTCGTGCGCTGCGCCGACAGCGCGCTGTACGTCGCCAAGGCCTCCGGCCGCGCCCGCACCCGCACCGCCGCACCCGACGACGACGCCCTCAGCGGGGAGCTCGCTGCGGCCCTGGCCGCCGGATCGCTCAGCGTCGTCCTGCAGCCCATCGTGCAGCCCACCACCCGCGGGCTCGTCGGCGTGGAGGCCCTGGCGCGCTGGAAGCACCCGGTGCGCGGCTGGATCCCTCCAGGGTGCTTCATCCCCTTGGCCGAGCGCACCGGCCAGGTGGCCGCGCTGGGCCGCTTCGTGCTGGAGCGGGCCTGCCGCGACGCGGCGGTGCTGCGCGCGGCGCTCGGGCGCGACGTGGTGCTGACCGTGAACGCCTCCGGCCACCAGCTCACCGACCGCGGCTTCGTCGACGACGTCGCCGCCGTGCTGCTCCGCACGGGCTGGCCCGCGGCGCAGCTGGTGGTGGAGGTCACCGAGAGCACCGTGGAGATCGCCTCCTCAGGTGCGCTGACGACTCTGGCCCAGCTGCGGGAACTGGGGGTGGCGGTGGCGATCGACGACTTCGGCACCGGCTACTCCGCCTTCAGCCACCTCGACACCCTGCCTGCTGACTACCTCAAGCTCGATGCCGCCTTCACCGCGCAGATCACCTCCAGCAGCCGACGCGCCGCGATGATGGTCGCCCTGCTCGACCTCGCCGAGCAGCTGGGCCTGACGGTGATCGCCGAGGGTGTGGAGACCGCCGAGCACGCCAACCTGCTCAGCCTGCTCGGCTGCCCGCTGGCGCAGGGCTACCACTACGCACGCCCATCCGCTGTGCACGACCTCGTGGCGACCCTGGCCACCGCGCGCGTCCCTCGGCCGTCGCCCCCGGTGGTCGACCGGCTGCTCGACGACTCCAGCGCTGGCCGCTAGATGCACTGCCCAGAGGCGCACGGCTCACGGCACAGCCCCGCGCAGTCGGCGCAGCCACGACTCATCACGACTCACCACTGCTCGACGTCCTTCCGCCCGCTGCGCAGGCCGAGCCACTCGGCACTTGATCTTGCCTCGGGCAAGTTCTTCGTCAAGATGAATGCTGAGCGCGTCGATGACATGCAGGTGACCCAGACATCCAGCGGCGCCGCCGCCAGCACCGCCGAGGACGCCTTCGCCGCTGGCGCTGGGGCAGCGCGGGCGGCGACAGAGTCCCTCGACGGTGCCGCGGCCCGGCTCGTCCTGGTCTACTCCAGCGTCCGGTACGACCTGAGCCAGCTCCTGGCTGGCGTGCGCTCCATCACCGGCGACGTCCCCCTGCTGGGCGCCACCACGGCGGGGCACGTGGTCGCCGGCCACTACACCGCTCCTGGGCGCGGCGTGGCCGTGATGGTGCTGGGCGGTGAGCGCTACCGCTTCGGCGTCGCCTCGGCCGTCGGCATGGCCGAGGCCCCAGAGCGCGTCGGCGAGCAGCTGACGACCGCCGCGCGGGCCGGCGCCGGACCCGTGGACACCACTCACCAGCACTCCGCGGTGCTGCTGCTCACCGACGGCCTGGCCGGAGACGGCCAGCGGGTGCTCAAGGGGGTGCACCGCGTCGCTGGCGCAGCAGTGCCCGTCGTCGGCGGCGCGGCTGGGGACGACCGGCGGATGTCAGCGACCGCCGTCTTCCACGACGACCAGGTGCTCAGCGACGCCGCGGTCGGGGTCTGGATCTCCTCCCCCGACCCGCTCCTGGTCACCTGCGCCCACGGCTGGCTCCCGGTGTCGGCGCCGGAGGTCATCACCCGCGCGGAGGGTCTGGTCATCCACGAGATCGGCGGCCGACCGGCAGCCGAGGTGTACGGCGAGCACGCGGTGCTCGGCCAGGTCGGCGCGCGGCTCGCTGAGGAGGGTGAGTCCCCGGCCAGCTATGCGCTGGGGGTCATCGAGCCTGACGGCTCCCACGCGGTCCGCGGGGTCTACCCGCTGCCCGGTGGCGCGCTGGGCACCTTCACCAGCGTCGAGGAGTTCTCCGCGGTGCAGGTGGTCACCGCCGACACCGAGGCGGTGCTGGCCACCGTGGAACCCGTGGTCGCGGCCGCGGTCGCCGGCCTCGACCGGCCGCGGGCCCTGCTGGCCTTCGACTGCATCGGCCGCGCAGACATCCTCGGCGAGGCGGTGCACGAGGAGGTGGCGGCGATGACGGCCGCCGCTCGAGGAGCCGAGGTCTTCGGCTTCTACAGCTACGGGGAGTTCGCTCGTAGCGCCGGTGTCGGGGGGACCCACAACGCCACCCTGTGCGCCCTGGCGCTGTGATGCTCAGCGAGCCGGACCGGTCCGACGCACCAGCACCGCGTCCCGCGCGCCCTCGTCGCGCCGCGGCACTCCGCCTCGCGGGCGACGACGGCCGCACGGCCGGGGGACCCGCCCGCCCCGACCCGGAGGCCGTGGTGGCGGACCTGCGGGAACAGCTCGCTGCGGCACGTCGCGAGACCGGTGCTGCACGCGAGTCGGCCAGACGGGCCCACCGGGACTCCGCGCGCCTGGTGCGCCTGCTGACGGCGCTCTCGCGTCCGGCCGTCGACGCCACTGCACTCGTGACCTCGGCGCTGGAGGCGGTGTCGGAGGCCTTCGGGGCCGACGTGGTCTGCCTGGTGCGCGCGGCAGTGCCGGTGGCGGCTGCCGACGTGGACCACGTCGTCGTCGCGGCGTGCGGTTTCCCCCAGGGCGGTGCGCTCGCACTGCCGACGCTGCCCGCGGAGCTGGCCGTCGCTGGGCCTGCGGCGACGTCGCACCCCGCGACCTGTGGTGGGTGGTCGGGTGAGGGGCTCGAGCTGGAGGTGTCCGGCGTCGTCATCCGGTCAGGGGCCCGCCTGGTGCTGGACCCTGCCGATGCCTCAGCCGGGATGCTGCTCGTCCTGCGCGCCAAGACCGACACCTTCTCCCCCACCGAGCTGAAGATGCTGCAGTCGCTGACCGAGCGACTCCACGCCGCGGTGCAGGCCCTTGAGCGCCGCAGTGCTGCGGAGGTGCTCGCCACCGCCGGGGCCCACCTCACCCAGCACCAGGACAGCGCACACCTGTGCCGGGAAGCCGCCGCGCTGCTGGTGGCGCTGACGGAGGCCGAGTGGGCCGGAGTCGCAGAGGTGCGTGACGGCCGGGCCCACCTGGTGGCGCAGACCGGTCCGCTGGGCGTCGACCTGGCTCCGCACTGGCCCCGGAAGACCGAGGACCTGCTGGGGTGGGAGCGGTTGCGCGAGGGCCGTTCGCACCTGTGCCAGGACCTGGCCAGCGTCGTCGACCACCCTGATCGTCCTCCTCACAGCGGCGTCCGCACCGTCATGAACGTCCCGGTGGTGGCTGAGGGAGCGACCCAGCTGGTGCTGACTGCGCTGCACCGCACGCCGTCGGCCTTCTCACGCGTCACCGTGGAGGCGGTGGAGCAGCTGAGCAGCGCTCTGTCCGGCGCACTGGTCTCCTCGCGCCTCCACAAGGCGCTGCGCGCCAGCGAGCAGAGCGCCCGCCACCGCGCCACGCACGACACCCTCACCGGTCTGGCCAACCGCGCCCTCTTCCTCGAGGAGCTTGAGCGGCGCCTGGCGCCTCGGAGCACCGAAGACGGCGACCCCGGAACCGTTCCAGACCACCCGCGGGATGCGGTGGACCCGACGCCCTCGACCCCGGCCGACGGCATCGCTGTGCTCTTCTGCGACCTCGATGGGTTCAAGGCGGTCAACGACCAGCTCGGCCACGACGCTGGTGACCAGCTCCTGTGCCAGGTCAGCCAGCGCCTGAGCGCTGCGGTGCGTTCCGATGACCTCCTGGCGCGCCTGGGCGGGGACGAGTTCGTGGTCCTGCTCGACGACGTGCCCGACGCGGTCGCCGTCCGACCCGTGGCCGAACGGCTGCTGGCGGTCCTCAGCGAGCCCTTCTCGCTGAGCCGCCACGACGGGGGTGTCGAGGTGGTCCGCGTCGGCGGCAGCCTCGGTGGCGCCAGCACGGTGCGTGGAGCTCACCCCCACCAGCGCGCCAGTGATCTGCTGCGCCGCGCCGACACCGCCATGTACGCGGCCAAGAGGGCCGGAGGAGGCCAGGTGTGCACCGACGTCGCGTCGGGCACCGACAGCCGGATGGCCGGCTGACTGCAGGACCGCCTCTATCACCTCGGAACCCGGCTTCGCCGAGCAACACCGTGCGGTGCCCGGCCAACGAACCCATCTGGGACGAGCGGCGGACTCGGGCGCAGGGGCGCTACGGCTGCACCGAGTCGGGCGGTCAGCGGTGGCCTGACGGGCACCCCTGAGCTCCGACCAGCCGGCCATGCATCACCAACACCCGCGCTGCCCTGCTGAACACGCATGCGGGTGCGCAGGCTCCTCACGACCTAGCCTCGGGCCGTGTCACAGCGCCGTGCCTCCTCCGATGATCACGTGCCAGACCCGGCCCACGACGACGAGTGGGACGTCGACGAGTCGCCTTCACCCGGGCACCCCAGCACCCCGGGCTCCGCGACGACTGACGGCGCCGTACCCGCCCTGTCGACCACTGCCACCGCTGGGCGTCGACGGGGCCACTCACCCTGGGCACTACCGGTCCTCGTCGCGGTCATCACGGCCCTGATCGGCGGGGCGGGCCTGCGTGCCGCCCGCAGTGCCGCCACCCACGACCTGCAGCTGGCCGAACAGCTCGCCTCCCTCCGCGTGGGCACCACCCAGGTCCTGCAGGGCACCGACAACCTCCAGCGAGACGCCCAGGGCCGCCTGGTCGTGCCGCTGCAAGCCGAGGTGCGCAACGACGGCGACGCGCCAGTCACCGTGACCGTGCTGGCGACCTCCACCCAGCACGCGGTCCTGGCCTCAGCGCAGGCGCTGCCAGCGCTGGCCGGTGGTGCCAGCGGTCAGCTGCAGTGGACGGTGGCGGTGGACTGCTCGGCAGTGCCCAGCGCCGCTGACAACACCGCGGCGCTGAACCAGGCGCTGCGCATCTCCACGACCTCGCCCACGCAGTGGCTGGACCTGCGGGTGGCCACAGACGACCAGACCGGTGACGACGTCACCCAGCAGGACCGGCAGCAGGGTCAGGGGCAGGGTCAGGATCAGGGGCAGACGCGGCGGTACTTCACCGCTGACGCGCCGGGCTCCGACGTCGCCTACCTGCTGCCCTTCGCGTGCGACCCCACCGCCGTCCCCGGCGGATGACCCTCCCCCGGCCAGGTCACCATGAGCCCGTGGGCACTCGGCCCGAAGGCGAGTCGAAGGACCTTCGTCCTACTGGTGACAGAGCAGGCTCGCGGCTCAGTCACGCGGCGCCCGCAGCAGCCCCGCGTCACGGGCCAGGACCGCTAGCTGCACCCGCCCCTCCAGGTGCAACCGCGTCAGCAGCCGCGAGACATGGGCCTTGATCGTCGCCGGTGACAGGTGCAGCTGAGCCCCGATGTCGGCGTTGGACAGCCCCCTGCCCACCCCGGTCACCACCGAGCGCTCACGCTCGCTCAGAGCGGCCACCACCTGTCGGGCTCGCTGGTCCCCTGTCTGCTCGGTGGCCTTGGTGATCAGCAGGCGGGCCACCGACGGTGACAGCGCCGGGCTCCCGGTGGCCGCCAGGCGCACGGCCTCGACGATCTGCGCCGGCGGGGTGTCCTTGAGCACGAAACCGGCCGCGCCTGCACGCAGCGCGCGCAGCACGTGCTCATCGGCGTCGAAGGTGGTCAGCACCACCACCGCCGGCGGTCCTGGGCTCGCGGTACCGCCGGAAGGCGCGGTGTCGGAAGCGCCGCGGCTCTGCCGTGGGGAGGAGCCTGACAGGATCGCCTCGGTGGCAGCCAGACCGTCCACGCCCGGCATGCGGATGTCCATCAGCACCACGTCCGGGACCAGCTCGGCTGCGGCGGTGACCGCCTGGGCGCCGTCGACGGCCTCACCGATGACCTCGATGCCTCCAGCACCGCCAAGGACCATCCGCAGCGCTGAGCGCACCAGGGCGTCGTCATCCACGAGCAGCACCCGCACGCTCACCGCCTCACACCTCCCCGCAGGTTGCCGCGCTGCTCGCCGGACTGGTCACTGGGCTGGACACCAGGCTGCCTGCGGGGGTCCACACCGCCGTTCCCACCCACCAGGTGGCCTCCACGTCCGCGAGTGTCCACCGCGCTGGACGCCACCGCACCGTCCATCCCCAGCCCCTGCCCCGTCCCGGCTCCAGCTCCAGGCTCGGGGCGGTGGCCGAGATCGGGTGCGAGCTGCGTCAGCGGGAGGTCCACCTGCAGCCTGTACCCGCCGTCCGGCGTCGCACCGTGCTCAGCGCGGCCACCGAGCAGCACTGCTCGCTCATCCACGCCGAGCAGCCCGGTCCCTGAGCCGGGCAGGTCCAGCTCAGCCTCCGCCGCCGGGGCGAGCAGCCGCCTGGAGATGATGTTGTCCGCTCTTCCAGGAGCGGCCTGAGCACGCACCGGTACGGCTGGGCGGGCGGCGTTGCGCACCTGGATGATCAGCTCGTGCTCAGTGACCGCCAGGTCCACCCACACCGGGGCACCTGCTGCGTGCTTGCGAGCGTTGGTCAGCCCTTCTTGCACCACGCGGTAGCCCGCGCGGCTCACCGCCGTCGGCACGGCGCGCAGGTCCCCGTCCACCTGGAGGCCCACCTGTGCCCCCGTCGTGCGGGCCTCCTGGACCAGATCGTCGACCTGAGACACCTCCGGCAGGGGGCGTAGCCCCTCCTGCCCGCCTCCGACCACGCGGTCCTCAGCCATGCGGTCATGAGCGGTTCGGGGACCCGCCGCTGGGGCCGGTACCGGGGCCGGCTCCAGGGGTGATCCGTTGTCCTCACGCAAGACCCCCAGCACCTGGCGCAGGTCCTGCAGCGCCTCATGGGCACTGCGGCGCACCACACCAGCGGCCTGGGCCACCTCTCCGCCAGCGACGTCCGCGCGGTACTCCAGCGCTCCCGCGTGCAGCGCCAGCACCGACAGCCGGTGGGCCAGCACGTCGTGCATCTCCCGGGCGATCAGCGCCCGCTCGCGCTGACGGGCCAGGTCCGCCGAGCGCTGCTGGTCGGTCTCAGCGCGCGCCGCGCGCTCCTGGGCCGAGATGAGCAGCTGGCGCCGGGCACCGCGGTAGAGCCCCGCGCAAGCGACGAGCGCGAGCATCACCCCCGCGAAGACCACGGTGATGAGCCCGTTGAGGCTGCTCCAGGGCGGCTGCGGCACCGGTGCGGTGAAGAAGACCCGCACCGCGTACCCCAGCCACAACAGCCCAGCGGCCAGCAGGGCCCGCCGGGCATGACCCGCCCCGTGTGCCCGGGTGACCACTGAGAGCAGTACCACCAGGGACGCCAGCCACACCGCGCCTCCGGCGACCGCGACCAGGACGGCGATCCCCGCCACGGCTACCAGCGGCCGACGCCGTCGCACCAGCAGCAGCACCGCCACTGCCACGGCCGCGACCAGGCGGACCCAGCCCTGTGTCGTCAGTCCCCCCACCAGCCCGCCGGCCGGGTCCACGTCACCTGCGCTCGGCAGCGCCAGCAGCGCCGGGACACCGATCAGGACCACCTCCCGCAGGAGGCGGCCGCTCGCCCGCAGCCGCGAAGACCTTGCCGTCCTCGACGCCGCCTGGGCCTGAGGGAGGTCCGGAGTGGAGGGCATGCCTCGACGCTAGGCGCCGCGCGGTGGCTGCGTCATGGGCCACCTGGCCACACCTGCGGTCCGACCGGACCGCACCACCGGTCTAGATGGCTAGCCCACGGTCGACGGGTGGACGCCGCGTTCTGGCCGTCCGGGCGACGACGTGCACCCTGCCCGCTGAGCAGCGTGGACGCCATGCCGAGGTCTTCACAGCCGACCCAGTCCCAGCACCTTGATGACCGAGCCCATCACCGTTTCGAGCACCGTCCCGAGCACCGTCCCGATCACCGCCCCGTGCGCACCACCGCCACACCTTCCCGGTCCTGCAGCACCGGTGTCGCCGCTGCTGGACCCGTCGATGGGACTACCGGTCGAACTGCCGATCGAGCTGCTGGTCTGAGTGCTGCTCTGAGCTCTGGCGTCGCCGTTCGTGGCGGCGCCCTGGTCGGAGGGGGCCTGGCGCTCGTCGCGCTCAGCGCGATCTGGGCGGCCCGGGTGCTGCTGGCACGCGACGTCTACGTCAGCCAGCTCGGCGCACCCTCTGAGCCCACCGCGGTGGTCTTCAACACTGCCCTGCTGGTCCTGGGAATCGGTGGTGTCCTCGTCGCCGGGGCCAGCCGCCTCAGCGAGCCCGCACGGGCATCCGACCCCGCCAGCAGGCCCGCACCTGGAGCTGCGCGTGGACGATCAGAGGAAGACCAGGGTGGACGGGCCGGGCTGGCTCACAGGGCCGTGGGCGCGTGGTCGGTCTCGGCCACGCTGAGCTTCGCCGGCACGGCGTTCGTGCTGGCCTCCCGGGTGACGTGCACCGACGGGTGCCCGGTGCCCCTGACCGCTGGGTCCACGGTGCAGGACCTGGTGCACGTCAGCGCCGCAGCGGCGGGATTCGCTGCGGCGGCATGGGCGATGCTGCAGGTCGGTCGGGCTCGCACTCGTGTGCCGGTGGGCGTGCGGTGGGTCTCGCGGGCGGCGGCGGCCGCAGTGGCGCTGTGCTCAGCGGCCGGTGGGCTGCTGTCGGTGGCCGCCTACCGCACCGATGTGGGGGCGCTGCTGGAGTTCGCGGCGATGAGCATCGGGGGGCTGTGGCTGGCCTTCTTCGCGGGGTGGGTGGCCTTGGGTGGGCTGGCCTCACCAGGGCGTGGGGCCGTGGCGGTCCGTGAAGCGCCCGCTGGGTCCGGTGGTGTCCAGTGCCGCGGTGATGACCGCTGCGGCGCCCTCGGCGACGCTGTGGCCTGACCCGGCGGTGAACTCGGTGGCGGTCAGCCCGGGGTCGACTGCGGTGACCAGCACCTCGGGCAGGGCCTTGGCGTACTGGACCACCAGCATGTTCAGCGCTGCCTTGGAGGCGGGGTAGGGCAGGTGGGCGATGTCGGCGTAGGTCGCGTCGCTGCTCTGCAGGGTCAGGGAGCCCATGCCGGAGGAGACCATCACCAGCCGTGGGTGCTCTCCGCGCAGCAGCAGCGGCAGGAAGGCGCGGGTGACGCGGGCGGGGGCGAAGACGTTGACCTCGAAGACGTCGCGGAAGTCATCAGGGCCGATCTCAGCCGGTCCGGCCCAGCTGCCGGGGACACCGGCGTTGTTGACCAGCACGTCCAGGGCGCCGACCTCGTCGCGGATGCGCTGGACGGCAGCGGTGACGGAGGCGTCGTCGGTGACGTCCAGGCCGATGGGGCGCAGGTCCGGCCCGTCGTCGGTCTGCACGTGCTCGGGGTGGCGGGCGCCGGCGTAGACGGTGGCTCCGGTGCCAGCGAGGTGGCGGGCGGTGTGAGCCCCGATACCGCGCGAGGCGCCGGTGATGAGGATGGTGGTCACCCTCCCACCGTGCGCTGGACCGCCGTGACGCGCCACACCGACGCCCGCTCGACCGTGCCACACGGCGTGCCATGACGACGGTCATCCATGACGGCCTCACAGCACATGGAGCGGTCAGAGCAGCGATGGCTGAGAAGCCTGGCCCTGCGCGTTGTCGGAAGCAGGCGCAGGGCCAGGGACTTGCCGGCTTCCTCATCAGGAGGTGCCCCACGAGGCATCGGTGCGCACACCGACCATCCGCCTGCACCAGCGGTGTCACCGCCTACGCCGGCGCCTACGCCGGCGCCTCCGGCTGCAGCCGGAGGATGACCCGGCCGGCATCACCGCCGCGACGCCTGCGTGCAGCACCCTCCAGGGCCAGCACGAGGCGGTACTGCAGCCCGTACTTCGCCGACAAGGCCGCCACCGCGCTCGGCTGGTCACCATCAGGGCCGGCGACCCGTCCGACCGCAGAGACCACCGCCGCCCCGAAAGGCACCCGACCCAGTCGCCCGCACGGCACCAGCAGCACCCGCTGGTCGCGGTGCAGCCGTTTGACCTTCCCGCTGCCGGAAGGGGTGGTGACCACGAGGTGGTCCCCGTCGCGGGCCACCCACACCGTGGTGGCGACCCCCGTGCCGTCACGGCGGTAGGTCACCAGCAGCGCGAAACGCTCTTCGCCCATCAGCCAGAACCGCTCTTCGCTGGTCACCCGCCCACTGTGGTGCATCACCCGTCTCTCGGGACGTCCCCCGGTGAACACGCCGATGCACGTCGGGCAGCCGGCCCCGCCCGGCCGGCAGCCTGCGAGGTGGCCGGCCACAGCAGCGAAGGACGATCCTGGGCGGCACGCATCCTCCTAGGTCCTCCTCGATGAAGCACACCAGGAGCGACAGCACGACGCCCGGACCGAGCTCACCGCCAGGACGCGAGCACCGTGGTCAGTGCGACCCTGCACGCGTCGGCCACGACGCAGGGCGCCAGCCCCCCCGGCGTCCTCGCGACGAAGCCTCTGCATCCGCACAGGGTGAGCGCCTTCTACGCTGACGCCTGCAGCCGGTCCACCGCTTGTGAGACCGCCTCCACAGTTCTGCGTCGAGGCGCGTTGTAGGGGTCGCACACCCCTGTCGACGATCGGACATCGCCATGGCCAAGAAGGACACCACTCACCTCACGACACCGTCGACCGCCCGCAACCGACGCGCCCTCGTATGGGGGGCGGCTATCGGCACGCTCGCTGTCACTGGCGGGTTGGCCGCCACAGCGAGCGGGGCGCTGGCCGCGGCGCCTGGCTCCACTCAGCCCCAAGCGCAGGTCCAGACTCAGCCCGTGTCGGGAGCTGCCGCAGTGACCACCGACCCCACCACCGCAACGTCAACGTCGGCCCCGGTGGCGCCCACCGCCGACGCCACAGCCGGCTCCGCGGAGCCGGCGGGCACCGGTGCGATGCCCGTGGGGTACACCGCCGAGCAGTACGACGCCTTCTGGGGCGCGGGGTACACCGCCGCCGACGCCGACGCGCTCGCCGCGCTGTGGAACACCGATGTCACCTCGGCCAAGGCGCGCGCCGGACAGGCCCTGCTCGACGGGACCACCGTCCCCGTCTCCCCCGGCGACCACCCCGAGGGACCCGTCGTCGACGAGGACCCGCTGTGGACGGCGTTCTCCGGCGCGGGGTACACCTACGACGACGCCGTGGCGCTGGCTGAGCTGTGGAGCACCGACGTCACCGAGGCGAAAGCACGCATCGGCCGGGCGGTCCTGGACGGCCAGGAGCTGCCGATCGCCCCCGGCAGCTCTGGTGGCAGCGCCACCTCGAGCACTTCCGCGAGCACCACGGCCGGCTGAGGGCGTCCCACCCGCGAGCCGACCGAGAGGTAGACACACCCCGTGACCCGCCCCCGCCGCACCGGCTTCGAGGTCGAGCTGCTGGCACCCCCGGCGCTGACCGGGAGGTGCTGGCCCGCGAGCTCGCCGACCGGTGCGGCGGGCTGGTGCGCCGCGTGCTGGTGACCGGCAGCGAGCCGTCCGCGGTCCCCGGCATGGGGGCGTTCTGGCACCTGTCACCCGGATTCGAGGTCCGCAACGCCACCGGCGCCGTCGTCGCGACGCTGGTCGACGACACCACCCTGGTCGCGGACCTGCCGCGCGGCGGCCCCGCCCACTCGAGCTGGTACCGGGTGCTCTCCGACGACCCGCGCCTGCTGCGCCTGGTCGCTGCCCACGCCGACCCCCGCGCCGACCGCGAGCGGGTGCTCGAGGGCGTAGGGGTGCTGTTCGGCACGCGGCCGCAGGCCTTCCCGCCGCGGTGCGGCTGTCCGATACCGCCGGAGCCACCGTGGCCCTGGCCGCCCCGTTGCCGGCGGGGCGTGAGCGTCCGTGCGAGGTGGTGACCCCACCCCTGCTCGCCCCGCACGCCCCGGCGCTGGAGGCGCTGCTGGCCCCGGCCCGCGAACTGGGCTTCACCGTGCCGTACGAGGCCGCGGTCCACCTGCACGTCGACGGCGCCCGGTTCCGCGATGCACGCGCGTTCACCGACCTGGTGCGGCTGTTCGCGAACTGGGGCCCGGTGCTGCGCGCGGCGTTGGGCACCAACCCGGCGTGCACCCGTCTGGGCCCGCTGTCACCGGCCCTGGTGGACCTGGCAGAGCAGGTGCACCAGGTGGACGCCGGTCGAGCGCGGCCCAGCTGGCGGGAGCTGCAGCGAGCGGCCCGCGCCACCGACCCCGTGAAGTTCTGCGACCTCAACATCACGGCGCTGATGAACGATGCTCCCGCGCGCGACACGGTGGAGGTCCGCATCCTCGGCGGCAGCGACGACGGCCAGCTGATCGCCGAGCGAGCGTCCCTGGTGCACGACCTCCTGGAGCGCTGTGGCCGCGGTGCGCCCCTGCCCGTCCCGCCGGCGGAGTCGACGACGCCCGGCGCCGCCGCCCTTGCCAATCTTTGCGCTGACCCCGCCGCCGCCCAGGACGCGCTGCGCGAGCTCGCCGGGGGCGGCGCGTGAACGCGTCTCCAGGTTCCTTCACGGCGGCCTCCTCGCGCCCTCGCGCCAGCCAGTCACCGCGCCACCGCGCCGCCCCGGACCAGGCACCGGCGCCGGCACGGGACTTCCTCCCCGCCACTGACGGTGTCGACGGTGAGGAGGTCGTGGACGTCGACGACCTCGACACCCTCGTGCGCCAGCAGCTCCCGGCGCTGCTGCGCTACGCCGCGGCCCTCACCGGTGACCGCGACCTGGCCGGCGACGTCGTCCAGGAGGTGCTGCTGCGGGTGCACAGCCGCTGGCGGCGCATCGCCCTGCTCGAGCGGCCGGACCTGTACCTGCGCCGGATGGTGACCAACGAGGTCACCTCCTGGCGCCGGCGGTGGCACGTGCGCACGGTCAGGCCCGCCTCGGCGGAGGTTCTCGCCGCGCGGGCGGCACCGTTGCCCGACCACGCCGACCGGGTCGCCGACCACGACGCGCTCGGCCGCGCGTTGGCCGAGCTGACCGCCCGCCAGCGCAGCGTGGTGGTGCTGCGCTACTACGAGGGGCTGGACGACGGCGAGATCGCGCAGGTCCTCGGCACCTCCCGCGCCACCGTGCGCTCCCACGCCTCGCACGCCCTCGCAGCCCTGCGAACCGCACCGGAGGTCCAGTGATGACCCGCACCCACCACGCCGCCGGACCTGGCGCGCCCGACGGCGGCGGAGGCAGCGACGCCCAGCTGGAGCAGCGTCTGTCCGCGGTGCTCCGAGACCGGGCGGCCCTCGCCCCGGAGGCGCCGTCGGTGAGGGCTGCGGCCGACGCCCTCGGCGTCGTGCGCCGCCGGCGACGGCAGCGGGCGGGGGCCGGGGCGGTCCTCGGGTCGCGGGGCTGCTCGCCCTCGCAGCCCCCCGCCTGGACGACGTTCTAGGAGCGGTCAGGCCGCCAGCTCTCGTACCTGCCGCGCCAGAAACGACGACTTCTTCACTGACGCCGTCGCCCACCGCGTCGACAACGGCACAGTCACCGGCGCCGACGTTGCCGTGGCTCTTGCCCCAGGACGCCACATCACCTGCGGTGGAGGTCACCGAGCCAGCGGTCGCGTGGAACCAGGACGACGTCGACGCCTTCTACGGTGCCGGGTACACCTACGCCGACGCCGTCGCACTGGCTGAGCTGTGGCGGCACCCCGGTGACGCCACCTACGCGAAGGTCACCGGCGGCGCCGACCTGCGCAGCGGTACATCCCTGCCCGTGTTGCCGGGCAGCACGCCGGACCTGATCGGTCAGGACCCCGCGTGGGGGGCCTTCACCTCCGCGGGTCACGACGTGGAGGATGCGCTGGAGCTGGCGCGGGTGTGGGCGATGCCCAGCGGCTACAGCGCAGCGCTCAAGGCGGGCCGGGAACTCACCGCGGGGCTGGAGCTCCCTGAGCCGATGCCGTCAGCCGTCAGCGACGTCCAAGACGGACGAGCCCGGCAGGCCTGGGTCGCTGCTGGCTATGACGACCAGGACGCCCAGGAGCTGGCGGAGCTGTGGGCTCTGGGTACCCCTGACCAGGCGGTGCTGGCCGGCGGATACAACCTCCAGGGAGGGCAGACGGTGCCCGTCCAGCCGTGAGCCCACGGATGACGGCCGCCGGCGGTCAGCCATCTCCTGTCGGAGTGTCCGGGTGCGCCATCCGCTGTGACGCACCATCGTGACTGGCTAGCCAGTCCACCGATGGGCCCGGCGAGCGCCCGACCACGGGTAACACCTGGGGGCTCAAGTGGTGCTCCCCCGAGATGGTCACGCGGATCGGCGCAGGCGGTGCACCGCTGACAGTGCCGGCAACCCCACCCGGGCGGCTCCGCGGACCGCTGGCCGCGACAGGTGGCGGATCCAGCGCAGCGGCACCAGGGACTCCCGCACCGCCTGCGGGGCGTAGCTGGCCATCGTCTTCTCGAAGCGCAGCGTCGCCAGCGCGATCGTGGAGTTGCCGTCACGGGCGGCGATGAGCTCATCGGCGAGGTGGTCGGCGTCGCGGATGGCCGTGGCCGCGGCGCGGCCGGCGGTGGGGGGCATGGCGTGCACCGCATCACCCAGGGCGGTGACCGGCCCGGCGGGCCACGGGGTGAGCTCGGCGTCGGGGTCGGCGGCGTGGAAGCGGTAGTACCCCGCGCTGGTGGGGTCGGCGGCGGCGACCAGCTCGCGCAGGTGGGCGGGCCAGTCCTGCAGGGCGCTCAGGGCGGTCTCGAGCAGGTCACCGCCCCCCATAGCTCGGGCGTGCTCGGGGGGCAGCAGGGAGTCCAGGACGATCAGGGACCACACCAGCGCGGGAGCTTCGGTGATCGCTGGGACGTCGTGGCAGGCGGCGGGGTCCAGGGCGGCGCGGGTGGCCGGGTCGTGCTGGGTCATGAAGATGCCGGTGCCCTGGGGCCCGAGTGCCAGGACCGCGCCGCCGTGCAGCGCCGGGGGCAGCAGGGCGCGGGTGCGCTGGTCCAGGGGGGTGCGCGCGGCCAGGCCGCCGAAGCCGAAGGGGGCTGAGGTGGGGTGGCCGGCCAGGGCGGTGGCCAGGCGGGAGGTGGCGCCGTCGGCGCCGACCAGGACGTCGGCGACGTCGGTGCTGCCGTCGGCGAAGCAGGTGGTGACCCGCCCGTCGGCATCGACGGTGTGGGAGGTGTAGGTCGCTCCGAAGCGGATCCGCTCTTCCAGGCCCCGGACCAGCAGGCGGCGCAGGGGGACGCGGCCGATGAGCAGCGCCTCCTCGGAGGGGTCCCAGGTGGTCACCGACAGCGGCCGCAGCCGGTGGTCGGTGAAGGTGAGGCGGTTAGTGGTCTCTGAGGGCACCGAGCTGGCCTGCAGGGCCTGGTAGTGCTGCGGGGTCAGGTGGCGGCGCAGGACGGCGCAGGCTCGTCCGTCCAGGGCCAGGCGGTAGCCGCCGGTGGCTTCGGCGCTGAGATCGCGGTCGTGGACGGTGACGTCGATGCCGGCTCGGTGCAGGGCGTGGGCCAGGGTGAGTCCGCCCATGCCGGCTCCGATGATGCTGACGCGCATGTCGTCTCCTCGGGTGGATCGCACACCGGGTCGTGCACCCGGTCGCGCAGTCGCTGCAGGGGACTCGCGCGGTGGTTCGACGAGACGGTGCTGAGTAACAGTCACCTGTTACTAGGTTGGTACCGTACGCGCATGTCGCGGGAACCGCTCATCGCCTGGGAGCTGGTGAGCACCGCGCACGTGGTCGGCCAGCGCTTCGCCGACCTCTTCGCGGGCCTGGGGCTGACGCCGACGCAGTTCGCGGTGCTGATGCACCTGGACGCCGAGGAAGGGCTGAGCCAGACCGAGCTGGCGCGGCGGGTGCTGGTGCGGCAGCAGAGCATGGGGGTGCTGCTCGCCTCGATGCTGGAGCGCGGCCTGGTCGAGCGCACCGGTCCCGGAGGGCGTGGGCGTCGCGCGGGACTGGTCCTGACCGAGACCGGCGGGCGAGCACTGCGCGAGGCCTGGCCGGCGGTGCGTGCCTTCAACGCGCCCGAGGCGCTGGGGCTCACGCCGGACGGAGCGGTGATGCTCGTCCAGGGCCTCCAGCAGATGCGGACCTCGGCCACTGCGCCGGAGAGACCCACATAGCCGTCGCTGAGCGGGCACGTACCGCTGAGGAGCGACGCGCGGCCGCAGGTGACGGATACCACCGCCTTCGGGATCCTGGCCTGCTAACGGCTCAGACCCCGACGGCTCCTCATGTTGTGCACGCTCTGTGACTGGTGACTACCGTCCGGTCATGAAGATGCACCGTCGCACCTCCACCCTCCTGGCGACCCTGGCCGCCCTGGCCCTCAGCACCGCCGCCCTGGCCAGCGCCCCCGCCGCCAGCGCAGCCCCCGGGGACCGCGAGCTGGTCAACCGCTGGTACGCCAACTTCCTGGGCCGCCTCGCCGACCCCGGATCGCAGTACTGGGTGGACCGCCTCACCACCCAAGCCCCCGCAGACGTGCTGTGGGCCATCACCCACTCCGAGGAGTACGACGCCACCACCATCGACCTGTACTACCGCTCGCAGCTCAACCGCGAGCCCGACCGCGGGGCCCGCTACTGGGTCGACGGCATCAACGCCCAGCGCTTCCCCGCCGAGTGGGCCCTGCAGAACATCCTGGCCTCGGCGGAGTACCAGGCCGGCAGAAGCAGCACCACCGTCATCAACGGGTACTACGAAACCCTGCTGGGCCGCGCACCCAGCGCAGGGGAGGTTTCCTACTGGGCCGGGCGCCTTCGCACTGCTGGCTCCCTGGGGACGGTCCGAGAGATCTACTACTCTAGTGAAGCGGTCACCCGGCGCATCACCGACACCTACGACCAGCTGCTGGACCGTGCGCCCAGTTCCGGGGAGGTCTCCTACTGGTACCCCAAGCAGGTGGAGAACTCCGTCAACGTGGACGTTCTGATCGCCTCCACCCCCGAGTACCGCACGTTGAGCTCCTGACAGCCCGGCCCAGGCATGACAGGGCCCAGTCCTGTGGCCTGTGGGCCCGCTCGGACGTGAATGCCCGACCGGGCCAACGCATCGCGGCGCCACCGCGCCCCGCAGTGGTCCTGTGGCCGAGGGGTGGCCGAGGGGTGGCCAAGGGGTGGCCGGTGCCTACGAGCGGGCGGTTAGCGAGGGCGATGCTCAAGCGCCGGCGCTGGCGACCGTGAAAAGCCCACACAGGACCTCACCGCACCGGGACGCCATCGACGCCCGGCCTCAGCTCTCTGCCTGCACCAGCGCTCCAGGTGCTCGAGGCACAGCCCGCCGCGGCCTACCTGACCTGCACCCCACCCCGAGGGGCATCCGCGCTCTGCCCGGCGTCCCAGCCCGAGTACCACGCCGGTCCCCCGTCACGGCGGTAGATGACCACGTTGCCGTCGTCCTGGACGACCAGCCGGGAACGAGCTCCGGTGGTGCCGGTGGCGAAGAGCACCGACCCGTCCCCGGCGTAGGCCACCAGGTTCCCATCGGCCTGGAAGGCGAGCCGGGTGGCGCCGTAGGACCCGGTGAAGAACAGCGGCCGCCCCGAGCTGGCGCGGACCACCACGTTGCCGTCGGCTTGCAGGTTCAGGGAGTAGCGCCCGCCTGCGGAGGTGACCCGCTGGCCCGCCAGCAGCTGCTCACCGGGGTATAGACCGGTGCGGTCCCAGCCGGTGTAGAAAGCCACCTGCCCGCCGGGGCCGGTGATGACCACGTTGCCGTCGTCCTGCACCCGCAAGGACGCGCCCGCGCTGATGTAGGTGCCGGAGTGCCACAGCACCGCCCCACTGGCGGCGTAGATGACGGCGTTGCCGTCGGGCTGCAGGGTGAAGCGGGCGCCGGGGTTGGCATAGGTGCCGGAGTGCCACAGCACCCGGTAGTTCGCACCGTAGGCGACCAGGTTGCCGTCGGTCTGGAAGGCCAGGCCGTGGGAGCGGTCGGGGCTGAGCAGCCACTGGCCGGGGGCCAGGGACTGGCCCGGGGCCAAGCGGTCACTGAGGCGGTCGCTGGGCGTGGCGGCACTCAGCACCGGCGCGGCCGGCGCGGTGAGCACCGTGGCCACGGGCGCAGGTGCTGCTGAGGCTGAGACGGCAGCAGCGCCCATGCAGGCGGCGGCCAGGGCAGCCCCGGTGAGGGCTGCGGTCACGGTGGTAGCGGACAGCCGGGGCAGGGGCAGGCGCATCGCAGTCCTGACGTCGTTGAGCAGGCGTACACCGAACGTAGTCGCCGCAGGTGCTCGGGCCTTCATGAACACCGTTGTCGACCACCGACTAGCCGCCTGTCGTCGCAGCAGCACGCCAATCCGACGGAGCCGCCCTGGGCACTCCCCAGCGAGCCACCTGGAGGCGCCCAAGGGCGGCAGTGCTGCAGCCCAGTATGAGGACGCCGCCAGTCGAGGCGTCCACCTCGCCCAGTGCTCACCTTCGGTGTCTGAGTTGGTCATCCCGAGTGACACACGATTGCCGCGGCGGAGTGCGAAGGCACAGAAGGCGCCCGGTCGCCGGTCCCTGACCGGGCCTAGCCACTGCGACTGCGCAACCACCACCCTGCCCCCATGAACAGCACCGGGTCGACGCCCGACACCGGCGCAACCACCGAAGATGACCATCCCGCAGACCGGACCGCAGCCCTGCGCGCACTGGTGCTCGCCGCGCTCCCAGGGGCCGCCGTCTGGGCAGCAGGCTGGAGCTGGAACGCACCCTTCACCCCTGACTGAGTCGCCCTGGGTGTGATGGAGTTTCATGACCTTGGAGACGAGGATGAGCCCATGCCCAAGGACCACCCCCCAGGGCAGTGCACTCGCTATGAGTTCACGCGCGGTCGAGGTCCAGGACGACGCGGTCGTTGGTGGCCTGCAGCCCGGCGCCAGTGCCAACCGCCAGTGACCACCTCTGGACCCCACTCGCCGTGGCGTGCAACGTCCGGCCGCGGCGCTCGACGTCGATGACACCGGGCTCTTCACCCACGGGACCGGGCACTGACACTCGGACGTGCTGTCCGTCGGTGAGCTCGAAGGCGCGCAGCACGAGACCCTCACGAAGGTCCCTGTCGGGCCGGTCGACGCGCTCGCCGGTGGCCAGCACTGTGCCGGGCCGCACCAGCAGGGGCAGAGAATCGACGTCATGCTGCTGGCGGTACCAGCGCGGGCCGACCAGCACCGAGCCGTCGAGCAACGAAGTCCAACGACCCTCGGGCACGTAGACGTCGACGGTTCCGTCGGCGGTGAACACCGGCGCCACCACGAGGTCAGGCCCGAGGGCGTACTGAGTGGCGATGCCCGCGGTCGCCGGGTCGCGGGGGAACTCCACGGCCATCGGCCGCATGACGGGGATCCCGTCGGTGTGCGCCTCCTCCCCCACCCCCGCCAGGTACGGCATGAGGCTGAGCTTCAGCTCGGTGAAGCGGCGGGCGACCTCCACAGACTCCTCGTCGACCAGCCACGGCACCCGGTAGCTGCTGGAGCCGTGCAAGCGGCTGTGGGAGGACAGGAGGCCGAAGGCGAGCCAGCGCTTGAACACCCCCGGGTCGGGGGTGCCCTCGAAGCCGCCGATGTCGTGGCTCCAGTACCCAAACCCCGACGCCGACAGCGACAGCCCACCGCGCAGCGACTCGGCCATGGCCGCGTGCGTGACTCGCAGTCTCCACCCCAGTGCACCGGGAACTGCTGACCACCAGCGGTGGCGGAGCGCGCGAACACGACTGCCTCGCCCTCGCCGCGCTCCTCGCGCAGCACCTCGAAGACGGTGCGGTTGTAGAGCTGGGCGTAGTGGTTGTGCATCCGTTCGGGGTCAGAGCCGTCGTGCCAGACGACATCGGTGGGGATGCGCTCGCCGAAGTCGGTCTTGAAGGCGTCGACGCCCTGGCCGAGCAGCTCGCGCAGGTATCCGCTGAACCACTCCTGCGCGGCGGGGCTGGTGAAGTCGACCAGGGCCATCCCGGCCTGCCACAGGTCCGTCTGCCACACCGAGCCGTCGGCGCGCCGCACCAGGTGCCCCAGGCGCCGCCCCTCCTCGAACAGCCGGGAGCGCTGTGCGATGTAGGGGTTGATCCAGACGCACACGCGCAGGTCGCGCTCGTGCAGACGGCGCAGCATCCCCTCGGGGTCGGGAAAGACCGCGGGGTCCCACACGAAGTCGGTCCAGTGGAAGGCCCGCATCCAGAAGCAGTCGAAGTGGAACACCGACAGCGGCAGTCCCCGCTCAGCCATGCCGTCGACGAACGACATCACGACGTCCTCGTCGTAGCTGGTGGTGAATGACGTGGAGAGCCACAGCCCGTACGACCACAGCGGCACGCGGGCGGGGCGTCCGGTCAAGGCGGTGTAGCGGCGCAGCACGTCCTTGGGCTCCGGACCAGCGATCACGTAGTACTGGAGCACCTCCCCCGGCACGGAGAACTGCGTGGCTGAGACCGCCTCAGAACCCACCTCGAAGGAGACCCGGCCCGGGTGGTCGACGAAGACCCCGTAGCCCGCGTCGGACAGCAGGAAGGGCACGTTCTTGTAGGCCTGCTCGCTCGAGGTGCCGCCGTCGGCGTTCCACACCTCGACCGACTGCCCGTTCTTGGCGAGGGGGCCGAAGCGCTCACCGAGGCCGTAGAGGTGCTCACGCGGCCCGAGCGAGAGCTGCTCGTGCACGAAGGTGCGTCCCTCGCCGTCGCGGACCACGCCGACGCTGCGCGCCCCGGACGACGTCAGCACCCGCCCCTCGTGCTCGAAGTCGACGCGCCAGGGACCCTCGGTGGCCACCCGGGCCGACAGCGTGCCGCTGGTGAGGGAGGCCACGGGCTCGCCGGCGTCGGCAGGCAGCTGGACCTTGAGGTCGGTGGCCTCGAGGAAGAGCTCGACGTGCGGCCCGCGGTCCAGCCCGCCGGTGTGGTGCTCGAGGCGCACTCCGATGACATCGGGGGCGGGGCTGGTGAGGGTCACCGTGACGGTCGGGCGGTTGAGGGTGTCACCACGGCGGGCGAGCTCCTTGGTGGAGGTGTGCACCACCAGGGCCTCAGCCCCGCCGTCGCGCTCGAGGACCTCGACCTCGACCACCTGACGCGGTCGCAGCACCTCCAGCCCGGGGAGCAGCTGCCAGAAGCCGTCGGTGAACTTCACGGGTGGAGCCTCCTCATCGAGAGCGCATCGAAGCGCTTCGCATAAAGGTACCCCGCTGTCCGAGCGAACGTCGAGACTCCTCGTGCCGCAGCGGAACTGCAGGCGACTAACCTCCGCTCGTGCCGACCATCGAGGACGTGGCGCGCGCTGCCGGCGTCTCCCTCTCCACGGTGTCCTACGCCCTGTCGGGCAAGCGTCGTATCTCCGAGGCCACCCGGCTGCGGGTCGAGCGTGCCGCTCGCGAGCTGGGCTACCGCCCCCACGCCGGCGCACGCGCCCTGGCCTCCAGCCGCTCAGACGTCATCGCCCTGGCGGTGCCGTTCCGCCCCGGGCTCGACGTGCAGATCGTCATGCAGTTCGTCGCCGGCGTGGTGGCCGCTGCCCGCACCCACGGCCGCGACGTGCTGCTGCTCACCGCCGACGACCCCGAAGAGGTGGCCCGCGTGGCGGCCAGCTCCACCGCCGACGCCGTGGTGGTCATGGACGTCGCCTCCGACGATGCCCGCCTGCCCGCCCTGCGGGCCCTGCCAGTGCCCAGCGTGCTGATCGGGGTGCCCGACGACACCCGCGGCCTCTCGTGCGTCGACCTCGACTTCACCGCCGCCGGGCGGCTCGCCGTGAGCACGCTGGCCGAGGCCGGACACACCACGATCGGCCTGGTCAGCGCGTCGGCAACGCGCCTGGCGGAGGGCGCCAACTACGCCGTGAGGATGCGTGCCGGCGCCCTGGCCGGGGCCGCCGCGCACGGAGTGGAGCTGCTCCAGGTGCCCTCCGAGCCGACCTTCGCCGGCGGGGCCGCCGCCGTGCAGGAGGCTTTCACGCGCGGACCGCGGCCCACGGCGCTGGTCGTGCACAACGAGGCCGCCCTGGGGGGCGTGGTCTCTGCGCTGGAGCGCCTGGGCCTGCGCGTGCCGGCCGACGTCTCTGTCGTGGCCGTCGCCCCCTCCGAGATCGCCGCGGCCCTGCCGATCCGCTTGACCACCGTCGAGGTGCCGGGCCAGCGGATCGGGCGCATCGCCGTGGAGATGGCCATGCAGCGCATGGGCGGTGACGACACCGCTGAGACCCGCCTGGTGGCGCCGGCCCTCCTCGACGCCGAGGTCTCCGTGGCGCGCTGCGCGGCGCAACCGGCCTAAACCCCGCCTCACGGCGCTCACCGCTCGCCCCCACCGCCGGCCTCGCCCCCCGGGGATGCCCGGGGTTGACGCACGCCCACCCTCCTGCGCACACTGGCTCGACTTCACAGTCGAAGCGCTTCGCCATCCAGAGTCGGGTGGAGGCCACCGTCGAAGGAGATGCGTGGATGTCCCGCAAGAGTCTTCTCACCGCTGCCGCCCTCAGCGCCGCCCTCGTGCTGTCCGCCTGTTCTGGCGGCTCCGGTTCTGGTGGTGAGGGCGGCGGCGACGGTCCCGTCACCCTCGACTACTGGGCCTGGGGCACCGCCCAGCCCGGCCTGGTGGAGGCGTGGAACGCCGCCAACCCCGACATCCAGGTGCGCCTGACGGACGCCGGCGGCGGCACCGACTCCTCGGCCAAGCTGCTCACCTCGACCCGCGCGGGCGAGGCCCCGGACGTCGCCGTCGTCGAGTACCAGACCCTCCCCGCGATGATCGTCGGTGACGTCGCCACCGACATCACCGACCTCGTGCCGCAGGACGTCACCGAAGCCTTCCCGGCCAGCACCTGGGACCTGACCCGCTTCAACGACGCGGTCTACGGCGTCCCGCAGGACGTCGGCCCCCAGGCGCTGGTCTACAATTCCGCGCGCTTGGCCGAGCTCGGCATCACGGTGCCCGCCACGTGGGCGGAGTTCACCGAGGCCGCCCGCGCCGTTCGCGCAGCCAACCCGAACGCCTACCTGGCGACCTTCAACCCGGGTGAGTTCGGCTTCTTCGCCGCGATGGCCCAGCAGGCCGGCGCCTCCTGGTGGGAGGTCGACGGCGAGTCGTGGAGCGTCGGCATCGACAGTCCCGAGTCCGTGGCGGTGGCCGACTACTGGCAGCAGCTGGTCGACGAGGACCTCGTCAAGGTTGAGGACCTGCTCACCCCGCAGTGGAACCAGGAGCTGAACGCCGGGCAGATCCTGTCGTGGCCCTCTGCACTGTGGGCGCCGGGCGTCATCTCCGGCGTCGCCCCCGACATGACCGGCCAGTGGGCGATGGCTCCGATGCCGCAGTGGACCCCCGGTGATGACCGCGTCGCCTACCAGGGGGGCTCGGCCACCATCGTGACCACCTCCTCGGACCACCCGGAGGAGGCCGCCGAGTTCGCCGCCTGGATCAACACCTCCCAGGAGGGCGCGGACATCCAGCTGACCACCGGTCAGTACCCCGCCTCCACGCTCGGCCAGACCACCGCCGAGGGTTCTGCGCCGCCGGAGCTGATGCCGCAGCAGACCGACTTCTGGACCACCGCCTCCGGCATCGCCCAGAACACCATCCCCGCCATCACGTGGGGTCCGAACGTCAACGTCGCCTCCAGCGCCTTCCAGGACGCCATGGCGGCCGCGGTGCGCGATGGGCAGCCCCTGTCCAGCGCGCTGGCGCAGACCCAGCAGGCCGTCGTCGCCGACATGGAGAAGACCGGCTTCGACGTCACCGGCTGACCCGACCGGGACGGCGCCCGGACACCCCTGCCACCGGGCGCCGTCCCGCTCCACATCGCACGTCCCCCGAACCCCCGGCCGAGGAGCACCTGTGGCCAGCACCACGGCACCACCTGCCCACCCCGCGCGCGCCGGGACGCCGTCCGAAGACGGCGGCTCACCGGTGCGCCGCCCTCGCCAGCGGCACCGCCTGGCCGCCTGGTCGATGCTCGCCCCGGCGTTGCTGCTGTTCGTCGCCTTCCTGCTGGTCCCGATCGGGTACGCGCTCTGGCTCAGCCTGCGCGGGCTGCGGCTGGAGGGCGGCGGACCGTTCGGGCGTCGGGTGGAGACCTTCGTCGGACTGGAGAACTACGCCACCGCGATCGCCGACGCGGAGTTCCTCGCCGGGTTCGGGCGCCTGCTCGTCTACGGCGCCCTCGCCGTCCCGTTCACCCTCGGCCTGGCCCTAGTCTTTGCCCTGCTGCTCGATGCCCGAGCGGCCCGCGCCACCCGGTTCTCCCGCACGGCGATCTTCCTGCCGTACGCGGTGCCCGGCGTGGTCGCCTCGCTGCTGTGGGGCTTCCTCTACCTGCCCGGGACCAGCCCCTTCAGCTGGCTGTCCGACCAGCTGGGGGGCGGTGCCATCCCGTTCCTGCTAGACCCGTGGATCTTCGCCTCGGTGGCGAACATCGCGGTCTGGGGCGGGGTGGGCTTCAACATGATCATCATCTACACCTCGCTGCGTGGGATCCCTGAGGAGATCTACGAGGCCGCCCGCATCGACGGCGCGGGTGAGTGGCAGATCGCCTGGCGCATCAAGGTGCCGCTGGTGGCGCCGGCCCTCGTGCTCACAGGCCTGTTCTCCCTCATCGGCACGCTGCAGGTCTACGGCGAGCCGACCACCCTGCGGCCGATGACCTCGGCCATCTCCCAGACCTGGGTGCCGCTGATGACCATCTACCGCGACGCCTTCACCCGTGACGACCTGCCGCTGGCCGCCGCTGAGTCCGTGCTGCTGGCCGGCTTGACGGTCGTGCTCTCAGTCGTGCTCCTGCGCCTGAACCAGCGCCGCATCTTCGGAGGCAGCTGATGACCGCCGCACCCTCGACCGCCCGTTCGACCGCGACGGCGGCTCCACCCGCGCCCACGGGGCGCCCCCGCCGCTCGGTCGGCGGCGTCGCCGCCACCACCGTGCTGCTCCTGGGCGCCCTGTACTGCCTGGTGCCCGTCGCCTGGGTGGTGGTCGCCTCCACCAAGAGCCGCGGGGAGCTCTTCACCACCTTCACGTTCCTGCCGGGCAGCGGGCTGCTCGACAACCTGGGTGACCTGTTCGCCTACGGCGGCGGGCAGTTCGGCGGGTGGGCGCTGAACTCCCTGCTCTACGCCGGCGTCGGCTCGGTCCTCTCCACGCTCGTCTCAGCGCTGGCCGGGTACGCGCTGGCAAAGTACGAGTTCACCGGCCGCAACCTCGTCTTCTTCCTGGTGCTCGCCGGGGTGCTCATCCCCGGGATCACCCTGGCGGTGCCGCAGTACCTGATCATGTCCGACCTGGGACTGGCCGGCTCGCGCTGGTCGGTGCTGCTGCCCTCGATCATCAGTCCGTTCGGCATCTACCTGGCCCGCGTCTTCGCGGCCTCCGTGCCCGACGACACCGTCGAGGCCGCCCGCCTCGACGGCGCCAGCGAGGGGCGGATCTTCATCTCGATCGCCCTGCCGATGCTGGTGCCGGGCCTGGTGACCCTGTTCATGCTGCAGTTCGTCGGCATCTGGAACAACTTCCTGCTGCCGTTCATCATGCTGGCCGACCAGGGCAAGTACCCCCTGACCGTGGGCCTGTACACGCTGCTCTCGCGAGGCTCGGGCGAGCCGGGCCTGTACTCCCTGGCGATCATCGGGGCCGCCCTGTCGGTGATACCCCTGGCCGCCCTGATGCTCGTGCTCCAGCGCTACTGGCGCCTCGACGTGCTGAGCGGGGGGCTGAAGGGATGAGCGGCGACCCGTCGCGCGCTCCCCGCCGGCTCCTGTTCGGCGGCGACTGGAACCCCGAGCAGTGGCCCCACGAGGTCTGGGACGACGACGTGCGCCTCATGCGCGAGGCTGGCATCACCACCGCCACGCTCGGCGTCTTCTCCTGGTCGGTGTTGGAGCCGGAGGAGGGCCGCTACGACTTCCGCCTCCTCGACGACGCGCTCGACCTGCTCCACCGCAACGGGCTCGACGCCTTCCTGGCAACCCCCACGGCCTCGCCCCCGCCGTGGTTCACCCTCGCCCACCCCGATGCCCTGCCGGTGCGCGCCGACGGCACCCGCCTCACCCACGGCAGCCGTGACACCTACTGCCTGGCCGCTCCCGCCTACCGGGAGGCGAGCCTGCGCATCGCCACCGCACTGGGCGAGCGCTACGGCGACCACCCGGCAGTGCTGGGCTGGCACGTGCACAACGAGTACGGCACCCAGTGCTGGTGCGACCACGCCGCCGCGGCGTTCCGCACCTGGCTGCGCGCCCGCTACGGCACCCTCGACGCGCTGAACTCCGCATGGGGGACCGCCTTCTGGAGCCAGCGGTACGGCGCATGGGAACAGGTGCTTCCGCCGCGCGCCACGCAGTACCTGCACAACCCGGCGCACCTGCTCGACTTCAAGCGCTGGACCTCCGACGAGCTGCTCGCCTGCTTCACCGAGCAGCGCGACGCCCTGCGGGCCTCCGGCTCGACGGCGCCGGTCACCACCAACTTCATGCTGCCCACCTGGAACCACCTTGAGCAGTGGAGCTGGTCGCGCGAGCAGGACCTGGTCTCCCTGGACCACTACCTCGACACCACCGGTCCCGACGGCGAGGCCCATGCCGCCTACGGCGCCGACCTGGCCCGCTCCTGGGCCAGCGGGCGCCCGTGGCTGCTCATGGAGCAGTCGGCCGGGGCATCACCACCTGGGGCGCCGGCGGTGCGAGCACCACCGCGCACAAGGAGCCCTCGCGCATGCTGCGCAACTCCCTGAGCTACCTGGCGCGTGGCTCGCAGGGCTCCCTGTTCTTCCAGTGGCGCGCCAGCACCGCCGGCGCCGAGACCTGGCACTCCGCGCTGGTGCCGCACGCCGGCCCCGACAGCGAAGGATTCCGCACCGCCCGCAAGCTCGGCGCGACCCTGCGGGCCGTGGCCGAGATGGCCGAGCCCCCCGTCGACGGGCCGGTCGTGGAGGCCGACGTCGCCCTCCTGTGGCACGCCGACGGCTGGTGGGCGCTGGAGAGCGGAGGCCTGCCCTCGGAACGTCTCGACTACTCCGACGCCGTGCGCCGCACGCACCGCGAGCTCTACCACCTGGGTATGGCGGTCGACGTCGTCGAGCCCGGCGCCGACCTCGGGCGCTACCGCCTCGTGGCCGTGCCCAGCCTGGCGGGTATGAACGACGCCACGGTCACCGCCCTGCACCGCTATGTGGAAGAGCAGGGCGGACACCTGGTGGTCTTTCCCTTTACCGGCGTCGCCGACCAGAACCTTCGCGTGGTCACGGGGGGCTACCCAGGTCGACTGCGTGACCTGCTGGGCGTGCGTGTGGAACAGATGCGCCCGCTGGTCCTCGGCGAGGAAGTCCGCCTCGATGACGGGTCCACCGGTGCGAGCTGGAGCGAACTGGTGCACACCGAGCAAGCCGGAACCACCCGCCGATACCTCGGCGGTGGGCTCTCCGGGCTTCCCGCGACCACCGTGCGCGAGTACGAGGGCGGGGGCCAGGCGCACTACGTCTCCACTGAGCTCGCTCCTGCGGACCTGCGGCGACTGCTGGCCGACCTGGTCCGAGGAGCCGGCGCGAGGCCCGTGGTCGGCGACCTGCCCGAGGGAGTGGAGGCCATACGCCGTCGAGGGGCACGAGGGTCCTTCCTGGTGCTGCTGAACCACGGTCCGGGCACTGTCACTTGTGCAGGCCCGGGGTTGGACATGCTCAGCGGGCAACCCCTCGAGCAGCCAGCTCGACTCCACCCTGGCGGGTACCTCCTGATCAAGGAGGACGCCGGCTCGTCTCACAGCGATGCATGGCAGGTGACCGCGACCGACACCGCCCCTGGTGGGTAGTACCGGTCCAGTCGCCAGGCCACCAAGGGGCCCCTGGCCGAGCTGATCCGGGGGCCCTCGAGTCGCGGCGGTCGGCCAGCACCCCGGAAGGGAGTCGGTGGGGCTCACCGTGGCAGCCCGCATCTCCCTGGAGGTCGTGCTGAGGGATGCGGCCTGCGGCTCCGCTGCACGCAGAAGACGTCCTGCTGGCAAGCGGCTCAGGGTCGGTGTTGGTTCGCGTTGGACGATCGACAACGGAGAGCTCACGTTGAGTGACACCCGTGGGGAGAACCCAATGTCGTCGTTCTGAGTCCCAGCGGTCTACACCTGGTCCCCAACGCAGTCGAGAACACCTGGTCAGGGCCAACGGTGACCAACGGCAACTGCGCAGACCAGAGGCCATTCTGGTGTGTTTCCGCTGTTCCAAGACCTGTTCCTATGCTGCGAGCCGACTCCACCACGGGGCCCTGGCCAGGTGCTGGGTGCCAGACCGCTGCAAGAGCAGCCACGGCACCCAGCCCAGCACCACTGGCGACTGTTACTGGTCGGTGTAGGGCCACTCCAGCTCGGGCAGGAGGTAGTCGTTCGTGGAGAACTCCCCGCGCTGGGTCTGACCCAACGAGGTGGGACCGGGGAAGCCGATGGTCCGCCAACCGACGTGGTCACGGTTGCCGCCGTAGGCGGGATCGGCGTAGAAGCCCTGCCGCACGTGCAGCAACAGCATGGGGAAGAAGTCCAGCGCATCATCGGGAACCGGCTGGTTGGACGGCGGGGCGCCGCCCTCCTCAGCGGGGCTGGGGTCGACTCCGCTGGCCGAGCGCTGCTCACCTTGGGCGGTCAGCTTGCCCTCTGCCCGCAGCCTCGCGACGAAGTCACTCGGCTTGGGCCTACCTGACACCTCGACCAGGACGGCGTCCTGCTGCTCCGGGTCGAGGTCGATGTAGGAGGTGCCGTAGCGACGGTCGCTGATGTCCTCGATGTCGCTCACCCCCTGGGTGTAGCGCTCCTGCATCGTCTGCGTGCGCTGGGCCCAGGCAGCCGCGGCCTTGCCGGTCTGGACCAGGAAGCCGTTGCCGTCGGCGGCGGCGTAGACGTGGCCGGCGAGGTAGCGGTCGATGAAGCGCACCACTCCCGCGTCCTTGGCCCCGGGGTCGTGGTCGGCGGGGATGATGCGCTCAGCAGCGGCTTCGATGACACCCCATTGGTGGGCGTCGAAGAAGAGCCGACCCTCCTCGGGCAGGTGCACCACACCCCAGTCGGCCTGCGAGGTCGAGGACGAACCACTCCCGTCCTGTCCTGCGCCGTCGGCGATGGGCCCACTCCTTGCCTCAGTCCTGTCGGTGCTCATGCCACACGCTCCTGGACCAGGTGCTCAGCACAGCGCCAGGCGTTGGCCATGATGGTCAGTGTCGGGTTGACGCCGGGCCCCGTGGGGAAGCCGCTGCCGTCCAGGACGAACAGGTTCGGCACGTCATGGGCTCTTCCCCACTTGTCCAGCACGCTGGTCGCCGGGTCGTTGCCCATGCGGGCGGTGCCGTGCTGGTGGCAGGAGTTGCCCTTGGCCTGCTCGAACCACACCGGGATGGTGCTGGCTGCTCCAGCGGCGTCGAGGATCTCCAGGTTCTTGCGCACCTGCCAGTTGCCGATGACGACGTCGTTGGGGTGGTTGGTGTGGGTGATCCGTGCCGCCGGCTGGCCCCAGGCGTCCTTGACGTCGGGGTCCAGGTCGACGCGGTTGCTCTCCCGCGGCAGGTCGTTGAGCAGCACACCGATCTTCATGCTGTGGTTGAAGAACTCCCGGTCGGTGTCCTTGGCGGCCTGTCCCCAGGTGGGCCGGCCCGGGAAGGTCCAGTTCACCGGCGGCCCCAGGCCCGAGGCGGTGATGACGCACCCGGCGATGCCCCCGCGGTCCTCGTCGGTCTCGTAGAAGTCGAAGGTGGTGCCGTTGACGTAGTTGCCGGCCCAGCCGTAGAGGGGGTCGGTGAGCTCGCGGTCGAACAGGCCGATGGCGAAGAAGTAGTCGTGGAAGGTCGCGTTGCGCCCGAGCTGACCGCTGTTGTTGGCCAGCCCGTCGGGGAAGTGCGCGCTGCGGGAGGCCAGCAGCAGGCGTGCGGACTCGATGGCGCCGCAGCACACGATGACGGCGGTGGCCTCCTGCTCGACCATGCGGCCCTGGGAGTCCTCGTACACGGCGCCCTTGGCGCGGCCGTCGGCAGTGGTGGTGATCTCGTGCACGTAGCAGTCGGTGCGCAGGTCGTACCGCCCGGTGGCCAGAGCGTCCGGGGTGAAGACGCGCTGGGTGGTGGACCGTCCGTCGGTGGGGTCACCGAACTGCTGCACGAACCCGGCGTTCGGGCTGGGCTGACGCCCGTTGTGGGGGCGCGTCAGGATGGACTGGGGCATGGGGAAGGCGTTGTGGCCCAGCTTGGCCATCGCGTCGTAGAAGACCTTGCCGTAGCGCGAGACCGGCGGCGGCGGACAGGGGTAGTCCCTGCTGCGGGGGCCTTCGTGCTTGTTGGCGCCCTGCTGGCCCGAGACGCCGAACTCCCACTCGATGCGGGAGTAATAGGGCTCGAGGTCGTCGTAGCTGAAGGGCCAGTCCGCCAGGCTGGCGCCCTCGACGTCCCCGTGCAGGGAGCGCATCCGGAAGTCGTTCTCCGTGGCCCGGGGGAACCAGCCGCTGTAGTGGATGGTGCCGCCACCGACGCAGTGCGGGGTGTTGGAGAACTGCTCCAGCACCGCGGTCTGGGTCTCATCGCGCCGCACGGTGCGGGGGTTCAGGACGGGGTCGGGCCACAGGTAGTTGCGGTTGATGTACTTGATCTCGTCACCGGAGAAGTGCTCAGGGCGCAGGAACGGGCCGCGCTCGAGGCCGACGACGCGCAGTCCGGCTTCGGTGAGCACCTTGGCGGTGGTGGCGCCCGAGGCGCCGCCGGCGCCGATGATGAGCACGTCGACGGGGTCGGGACGTGTTGCTGGGGTCGTCATTGACGTGGGTCCTCTCGTGCTGTCGTGCGTGGGGGTCGGGTCGAGGGGCCTACTGGCACGTCGTCACAGGCCGACGCCGCTCCGCCCCTCTGCGGCCAGCTCCAGCAGCTGGCTCCACAGCTCTTCGGGGATGGGGTGCTCAGCCAGCGCGGTGGTCTGCGCCACGCGCTGGGGCGTGGACATCCCCACGATCGTCGAGGCGACCCGCTCATCGCGCAGGGAGAACTGCAGGGCTGCAGCGGCCAGGGGCACCTCGTGGCGCTGGCAGGCCTGCTGCATCGCCTCCACTCGCGCGATGACCTGCGCGCTGGCGGGCTGGTAGCAGTAGTTGGGCACGGCCTGGGGCCCGCGCACGAGCATGCCGCCTCCGTAGGGCGCGGCGTTGAGGAAGGCGACCCCTCGAGAAGCCGCGTCGGCGATGAGCGGTTCGGCGGAGGAGTCCACGAGGGTGTAGCGGTTGTGGCTGATGACGGCGGCGAAGACGTCCAGCTCCAGGTAGCGCAGCATGAGGTCGATGGGCCCTCCAGCCACCCCCAGGTGTTCGATCAGCCCCTCGCGCTGCAGGTCCACCAGGGCCTGCACGGCCCCGTCAGGGGCGGTCGCCTGCTCAAAGGAGATCCGCTCGGGGTCATGCAGGTGCACCAGCTGCAGGCGGTCGAGGCCCAGCCGCTCCAGGCTCTCCTGGACCGAGGCGCGCACGCGCTCACCGGAGAAGTCCTCACTGCCCGGTGCCGGGTCGACCTTGGTGGCCAGCACGAACCCCGGCGGCGGTCCCCCCGCTTCGGCGAGCGCCTTGCCGATGCGCCGCTCGCTCTCACCGTCGCCGTAGTTGTTGGAGGTGTCCATGAAGTTCAGCGGACCGCCGAGGACCGACAGGACGGTCTCCACGGCCTGGTCCTCACCGACCTCGTATCCGTACTGGGAGGGGAAGTTGCCCAGCGGGCTGGTGCCGACGCACAGCGGCGTCACCTGCAGGCCGGTGGTGCCGAGATCGCGCTTGTCCATGGTGGGTCCTCTCTCAAGGTGCTCATGAGGGGTCGTGTGTCAGGACGTGGTGCGCCGGCGACGTCGGGCCGCGCGACGACCGTTCAAGGGGTGGGCGGAGGCGCCGCGCTGCTCCCACGTGTCAGCAGGTGGGGACGGACCGCATCGGTGGTCTGGACCTCGTCACCGTCGATGTAGCCCAGGAGGCGCTGCACGCAGCGGCGTCCGACCTCGGCGAAGTCGAGCTGCACCGTGCTCAGCGCGGGACGGGACCAGGTGACCTCGGGGATGTCGTCGAAGCCGACGATGCTGACCTGGGAGGGCACGTGACGGCCGGCGTCGGCCATGGCGGCCATCACGCCGATGGCCATCTGGTCGTTGGCGACGAAGACGGCCGTGACCGAGGGGTCTCGGGCGAGGTCCTGGCCGGCGTCGTAGCCCGACCGCGAGCTCCAGTCCCCGGCGACCGGCGCGTAGGCCGGGCGTCCAGCCGCGGCCAGCTCTGCGCGCCAGCCCTCGATGCGCGCCCGGGTGCCCAGCCAGCCCTGGGGACCGCTGACGTGGTGCACCGTGGCGTGGCCCAGGTCCAGGAGGTGCCGGGTGGCCAGCCGCGCCCCCAGGGCCTCGTCGATGGCGATCTTGGTGGTGCCGTTGTCGAGGCCGGGCTCGAACATCACCAGGGGGATGTCGGTGAGCTGGCCTTCGACTGCGTCAGCGGCGCTGTCAGTGGGTGCGATGACCAGGATGCCGTCGACGGCGTCTCGGGTGAGCTGGTCCAGCGCAGCGCGCATGGCACGGCGGTCCACCGTCTCCAGGGGGTACAGGTTGCAGGTGTAGCCCGCCTCACGGGCCGCGGCAGCGGCCGCCATCAGCGTCAAGGAGGGGCCGTACTGCTCCGCCCCGACGCAGACCACCCCCAGGTGCATCGTGCGCCGGGTGGCCAGTGCCCGGGCCGAGGCGTGGGGGCGGTAGCCGAGCTGGGCGACCGCAGCCTGGACCTTGGCCCTGGCCGCCTCGCTGACCAGGGGACTGTCGTTCAGGACACGGGAGACGGTCTGGTGGGAGACCCCCGCCAGGCGGGCGACGTCGCGCAGCACCGGCGCCTTGGTGCCCACAGCTGCTCTGGTCACCGGGAGGTCCTTCCTAGGCGGGGTCGCGTCGCGTTGGATGAGGTGGGTGTGCAGGTCATGGCGGCCATCCTGGGTGCGCTGTCCTCGTGCGACGTGGGCGGCCTCGACATGGGCGGGAGCGGGTCAGCGGCGCTCTCACGTCGTGGACGGTGTCGCGGCAGGACCCGAGGTGGGCGCCGCAGGGTTCTGCGGCGGGGCGCCGCGACTCGGGCGGGGCCCGCGGCGCAGGGCCGAGCGGATGCGGGCCACCCCTCCAGCGCTGGACAGGAAGACGGCGATGATGATGACGGCGCCCTTGATCACGAGCTGGGGCTCGGAGGAGATGCCGATCAGGTTCATGACGTTGGTGATGATGGAGATCACGAAGCAGCCGATGACGGCGCTGATCGGGTCACCCTTGCCCCCGAACAGCGAGGCCCCGCCCACCACGACCGCGGCGATGGCGTCCAGCTCGTAGCCCTGGCCGATCAGGGAGCTGCCCTGGAGCAGCTGGGCAGCTGCGAGCAGCCCGGCCAGTCCCGCCAGCAGCCCGGACAGGATGTAGGTGGTCATGAGGTCCCGGCTGACGGGCAGGCCTGACAGTCGGGCGGCCTCACGGTTGCCGCCGATGGCGTACAGGCGCCGCCCGAAGGTCGTGTACTTGGCCACGAAGGCGGCGATGAGCATCACGACCAGGAAGATCGACACCGGGTTGGGCAGCCCCAGCCAGGCACCGTCGGAGAACCACTGCACGAAGCTGGTGTTGCTGATGGAGATCAGGCTGGTGGACTGGATGATGTAACTGGCACCTTGCACGATGCTCAAGGTCGCCAGAGTGGCGATGAAGGGTGCTAGCCCCAGGACGACGACGAGCACTCCGTTGAGCAGCCCGACCAGCGCTGCGACCACCAAGGTGGCGATGACGGCGACTCCTGCGGGGACGCCCTGCTGCATGAGCAGTGCGCTGACGACGGTCGAGATCGCCACCGTCGATCCCACGGACAGGTCGATGCCACCGGTCAGGACGACGAAGAACTGCCCGACTGCCAGGACTGCCACGATGGCGGAGAAGGAGATGACGTTGGTGGCGTTGCGGACGGTGAGGAAGTCCGGTGTGGCGATGAAGCCGATGACGATGATGCCGACCAGCACGATGAGCAGGTAAGAGCGCGGCAGGGCGGCCTTGGCGCGGTCCAGGAGCCCTGGGGTTGCACTCGACCTCGTGGTGCTCGCGCCGCCGCCAGAGTTGGCTGAGCCGTTGGCTGAGCCCGGCGTGGTGGTCGTTGAGTGGGTCATGGTGCCTCTCCGGTCCTCGTCGCGGTGCTGTGGGTGCCCGCCGCAACCAGATAGCTGGCCGGCTGGGTGGTGGGCTGCAGGCCCGAGCTGCCTGAGCAGGCCGGCGCCGTGTACCGCCATGTCGGTCGCCCGCTCGACTGCTCGATCGGCTGCCCGGCCCGGCTCGTCGGTGCGACCGTCGAAGGGGTGTGTGGACCGTCCAGCAGGACGTCCGCTCGCCAGGTGCTCACCCGAAGCGCTCGATGATCGCTGCGCCGCGGGGGTCGATGTCGTCGTGGTCGAGCTCAGCGACCATCTGCCCGCTGGCCATCACCAGCACCCGGTCGCACATGAGCGCCTCGGGGATCTCTGAGCTGGCCACGATGACGGTGCCGCCGGAGGCGGCGAACTCCCTCAGCAGCTCGTAGATGTCCTCCTTGGCGCCGACGTCCACGCCGCGGGTGGGCTCGTCGCAGATCAGCACCCGGGCTGAGCGCACCAGCCACCGAGCCAGGATCGCCTTCTGCTGCGTACCCCCCGAGAGGGTCTTCACGGGCTGGTCGACGCTGGTGATGCGCATGCCCAGCCGCTCGGCCAGGCGGCGGGCCTCGGCGTTCTCCTTGCGCTGGTCCCGGACGGAGAAGCGGCTGAACATCGGCAGGCTGGCCAGGGTGATGTTGCCGGCCACCGACATGTCCGGGACGAAGCCGGAGGTCTTGCGGTCCTGTGGAAGCAGGCCGATCCCGTGCTTGATCGCCTCGCGGGGACTGGCCAGAGCCGCAGGCGTGCCGTCGACGGCGGTCTGGCCGCTGGTACGAGTTCGGGCGCCGGCCAGGCAGGAGGCCAGCTCTGACTGCCCGGAGCCGACCAGCCCTGCGATGCCCAGCACCTCTCCCTCGTGCAGGTCGAAGGAGACACCGTGGTACTCCCCCGCCTCGCTGAGGTCGCGCGCGGACAGGATGACCTCGCCGCGGGCGCCCGTGCCGATGCGGGGGCTTCGCTGTCCGGACAGGGCCGCCTCGGCCAGCGATCCCTTGAGGTCGCGTCCCACCATGGCCGAGACGACCTGGGCGGCGGTGCTGTTCTGGGTGGAGAAGGACTGGGCCAGCGTCCCGTCGCGCAGCACCGAGACGGTGTCGCACAGGCGGTAGAGCTCGTCCATGCGGTGGGAGATGTAGATCATCCCCACCCCTTGGGCAGCCAGGCCCTCCAGCACCTCGAACAGGCGCTGCACGTCCGGGGGCGGCAGCGTGGAGGTGGGCTCGTCCAGGAGCAGGACGCGGGCGTTGCGGTGGATGGCCTTGGCCAGCTCGACGGCCTGCTGCTCGGCCACGGACAGGTTGCCCACCGGGGCGGCGACGTCCAGGGAGAACCCCACGCGCTCCAGGGCCTGGCGGGCCTGGGTGCGCATCGTGGGCCAGGAGACCGCGCGCAGGCCTCCGGTGGGCAGACCCCCCAGGAGCACGTTCTCAGCGACGCTGAGCTGGGGGACCAGGCTCAGCTCCTGGTGGATGGTCTGGATACCTGCGTCCTGGGCGTCCTGGGGGCTGCGAAAGGTGACAGGGCGCCCGGAGACGGTGATGCTCCCGGCATCTGGCGACTCAGCCCCTGAGAGGATCTTGATCAGGGTCGACTTGCCGGCGCCGTTCTGACCGGCCAGGGCGTGGATGCTGCCGGCGCTCAGGTCCAGGTCGACCCCCTTGAGGGCTGGGACACCGACGTAGGCCTTGGTGATGCCACGCACCTGGAGCAGGCCACCACCACCGGGCACCGGTGCGCTGTCGGCGGGATCCGGCGCCGGAGAGCTCACTGGTCGTCCTGCGCGCGGACGTAGGTGTCCTCGGGCTTGTAGTACTGCGCGGCGTTCTCGGGGGTGACCACGGTGGTCTGGACGTACTTGGTGCCCCCGGGGCAGGCCTCGGCGTTCTTGTTGTAGGCCTGCAGCGCCATGCGCACGGCTTCAGCGCCCTGGTCCCAGGGCTGGTTGGACGCGGTAGCCTGCAGCGGTCCGGTGGGGTCGTCCACCATCTGCTTGACCGACTCCATGCCCCCGTCGTAGGAGCCCTCTAGGATCCCGTCTCCCCAGAGCCCGGCCTGGGTGAGCGCCTGCTGGACGCCGGCCTGCATGACGTCGCTCTCGCTGTAGACGATCTTCAGGTCGGGGTTGGCGGTGGCCACGTCGCGCATGGGGGCCAGGGCCTTGTCCGGCAGCCAGTTGCCGTACTTGAAGTCCAGCTCGGTGGTGGTGATGCCGGGGTTGGCCCCCATGACCTCGTTGTAGCCCTGCATGAAGCCCTGGTAGCGCAGCTCGCTCAGGACGTCTCCGGGGTAGCCGCCGATGCCGACCAGCTTGATCTGGCCGCTGGTGCCCCACTTGGTGATCGCCTTCTGGGCGATGTCCTTGCCGGCCAGCGCGCCGGTGGCGACCTGGTCCTCGGCGACGTAGCAGAACTGCTGGTCGACCAGTGAGGGGTCCAGGCTGGAGTTGACGGTGACCACGGGGATGCCGGCAGCGGCCAGGGCCTTGACGGAGCCGGCCAGGCCCAGGGGGTCGTTGGGGTTGATGATGACGACGTCGACGCCCTTGCTGATGAGGGTCTGCACGTCCTGGTTCTGCTGGGTGGTGTCGCGGTTGGCGTCCAGCACCTCGATGCTGGCGCCCAGCTGCTTGGCCTCGTCCTCGCCGCCGGCCACCAGCGTCTTCCACCAGTCGCTGCCGGAGATGCCCCGCTGTGACCAGCCGATGACGAGTCCCTCCCCGGTGGCCTTGTCCTCCTCGCTGGCGGTCGCAGTGCCTCCGCGTCCGCAGCCGGTCAGGACCAGGCCGGTGACGGCGACAGCGGCCGCGGCGGCCAGCAGCGGCGAGCGCCTGCGCGGGGGCTGGGGTGCGGTGGGTGCCATGGGAACCACTCCTTCGTGGGTGACGGGGCGAGACGGCTCTGGCAAGCGGTGGGCCGGCCGGTGCTGGGTTGGTGCGTGGGGTGGGCTGGTGGTGGCTGGCTCGTCGAGGTGACGGCGTGGTGCGGCTGGACGCGCGAGGCTGGACTCGCGCGCCCAGCCCGCTGGGACTGCTGGGCCCAGTGGCAGCGGTTGCGGTGCGCCCGTGGGCGCCGCGCGATCGCCGAGAGGGCACTGAGCGGGGTGGGCGGGTGGGCGGGGTGGGCGGGGTGGGCGGGGTGGGCGGGGTGGGCGGGGTGGGCGGGGTGGGCGGGGTGGGCGGGGTGGGCGGGGTGGGCGGTCAGTCCCACCCGGGTCCGGGGGCCCGGATGAGACTGACCGCGGGGGGCTGCAACCCCGGGATGCTCACCGGGCTCGGCCGGTCAGCGGGTCAGACCATGAGAGGCAGGTCAGGCCTTGTCGCCGGACTTCTCCGCGGTGGAGGTGATGGGCTCGCGCTCGTTGCCGCCGGACTCGGGCCGGACGAAGACGCCGCGCTCGACCAGCAGGTCGATGTTGCGAGCACGCGTGGCGTCCTCGCGGGCCAGCCACCCCTCGGTCGGCGCAGCGTCCAGGTACTGGTTCTTGGGGTAGATGGGCTTGTCGTAGATGGCGCGGTACTGCTCGGTGCGCAGGTCCTTGAACTGGTTGTAGAGGCCGTTGGCGATGCGGCGTCGGCGCAGTGCCTCCACGTCGATGGTGGTGCAGACGAAGGAGTCCCCTGAGGTCCATCCGGTCTGCTGGGCCACGATGTGGCCGCTCGGCTCGACGATCATGGAGCGGCCTCCGAAGAGGTCCTGCATGCCTCCGTCGTCCATGACCTCCGGGCCGAGGTTGGGGGCGACGACGTACATCTGGTTGAAGACGGCGTGGGCGCGGTTCTGCAGCTCCCAGAAGCCCTTCATGACTGCAGGCTCGATGAGGGTGGGGCGGATGAGGATCTCGGCGCCGTTCATCGCCAGACCGCGACCGATCTCGGGTAGACGCCCTCGTGGCAGATGGCGATGCCGATGTTGCCGATCTCGGTGCGGGCGACGGGGAAGATGGCTTCCATCACGTCGCCGCCGCCCTTCTTGGCGACGAACTCGTCCCACACGTCGTGGGGGTTCATGTTGCCGAGCATGCCGCCCTCGTAGGCGTCACTGGTGGCCTTGTACCGCTTGTAGACGATCTCGCCCTGGGGGTCGATCACGAAGGCGACGTTGAAGTAGCGGTCTTCGAAGTCGGGGTCCTTGACCATGTACAGCTCGGCGGCGATGAACACGTCGAGCTGGCGTGCCTTCTTGCCCAGCTCGTCGGTCTCGGGTCCGGGGATGGTGACCGCGAAGTGCTTCTCGCGCTCTCGGTTGCCGGGAGTGTTGGGGATCATCCCCTGGATGGCCATCTCGGGGATGGCGACCAGCCGGACCGGCGCACCCTCCCACGCGGCGACCATGACCGCGGTGTCCATGAACTTGTTGATGCGCTTGACGTTCTCCAGCGCATCGCCCTTCTCCTTGGCTGTGAAGGTGCGGGGCGAAAGGGCTGTGACCGCGTACGGCTCCACCATGAGCGAGTCCTCCTCGAGTCGCTTGCGTCTCATGACTGTGACCGGTCACACCAGGTCGTGTCAACCCCTGAGGGGTCGCTGACCAGTACGATCATGGTTGTCTGCGACGCTGTTGTTACCGCTCTCACCTGGGGCAGCTGGGCGGTTCATGACATGGCGGCCTACCAGGTAGGTGGCGCTGGCCTGCACCTGAGCAGCAGTGATGGGCAGCGGGTTGCTGTGGGCGACGCGCGCCTTCGGGGGCAGACCCAGCCCGTTAGGAGCCTGTGGATCACTCGTAGATTCGGAGCACTGGTGTGGATCCGGGGTGGCTGTTCTTAGCGGCGTGGGCTTGGGCGCGGGTCTCGACGGGCCAGCCGGCTCAGGGTGGGCGAGGGTGCCGCCAGCGGCGTGCACCTACCCGCACCTGACGCAGTACCGGTCTGGCGCGAAGATCGCTCCACGCGGAAGGCCCCCGGCGGGGGTGCCAGAACCGGATGAGGCACCGTCGCCGGGCTCTGATGCGTGCGGAGCATCCGGGCCTTCCCGGCGAGAACAACGGCGCTCTTCGCAACGAGAGCAGGGGTAGTCCCGCCCCCGTGGTCACGGTGGTCAAGGGGGTCACCCTTGCGACAGGGCCTGTTACTCGGGACAGCGTGGTGGACCAGTCATCGCCGACGGCGCACAGGAAGCCAGCAGGCTTGCCCCCAGGCGGCCCCGGCCATGGTGCGGTGACTGCGAACCCTCGACGGTGATGAACCGCAGACAACCCACAACATGGCTGTGGCTCCACCGCGAGTCGATGACACCTGCAGGCATGCAGCTCGGGTCTGACCACGGTTCACGCTGGACGCTCGGAGCATGAGTTCACGTTGAGTAACACCCGCCCGAAGAGCTCAGTGTCGTAGTTCGAAGTCCCAGCAGTCCCCATCTGGTCCTCAACGCAGTCGAGAACACCTGGTCAGGACCAACGGTGACCAACGGCAACTGCGCAGACCAGAGGCCATGTCGACGTGTTCGCGCTGGTCAAGGCCTCATTCCTGTGCTGCGAGATGTACTACGACATCTGAGTCTCGCGACGGCGTGACCGCGGCCCAGCCGCGACCGACGAACGAGCCCGCACCGCTGGTCCTCCAGGACCGGTGGTGCGGGCTCGTCCGGCGTCGCGGGCCAGGCCCGAGCACCGCGGCTCCGACTCCTGGATCGACGTCTACCCTCGCCGCACAGGGCACCAACGCCCGGCCGCCGACGCGGGCGACGACCTCATCGTCGTGGCGGCGTGCGCGTCGACGCCCCCCTCCACGGACGCCTACGCGGGCGGCACGGTCTGACAGGCCCACCGCAGCGCCTCGCACCACCACCGCTGGCACGCACCGGCGACCGGCACGGTGGTGCGCCTTCGTGGTGGAGACGACCTGCTGCTCCAAGGCCGACCGACCCGGCGCCGGCTGGTGGCCCTGGTGGCCGTGGGGATGCCGGACGTGTCCTCGTGCGTCATCGCCGACGGCGTCACCCCGGCGCCCACCTGGACGAGGTCGGGAGGCTGGGCGCGTCGCCTCCGACGGTCCCCGGCACCGCCTCGTCTTGGAGCCTCGCCGTGGTGGACGTCACCGCACAGGCGCTTCCGCGCCCCCACGCCCCCACGCCCCCGACGCGCCGCTGGTGCGCTCGCGGACCGCGACGACCCGCTGAGCCGCTGCGCTGGTGCTCGCGTCGGCTGTCAGCCTTGCGTGTCAGCCGCGGCGGTCCTAGCGTTCGGTCCCAGTCGATGACTCGGCCACAGCCCTCCCCCACGAGGCCGCCATGGACCACGCTGCCCCGACCCCGCCGAGACCGCGCAGGGTCAGCGACACCACGAGGAGCACCTCCCCGCTCCACCCTCGCCGGGTGCACCAGGAGCTCCCCGCCCTTCCCGGTTCAGCAGCGGTGCGCTGGAGGGGTCGCCAACCCCTGGTGTCCCTGACCGGTGACATCGATCTGGCGATGGTCAGACGACTGGAAGCGGTAGGACTGCTGCTGCGGAGCTGACGGTCCCTGGTCCTCGTCGACGCCGCCGCGGTGACCTTCCTGGACGCTGCCGGCCTGCGCGCCGTGCTGTCCCTGGCTGGCGGCGACGCCTGCCACGAGGCGACCGTGGTCCTGCAGCAGTCCAGTGCTGCAGTCGTGCGGCTGCTGGAGATCGCCGTCGCCGCTCGTGCTGGCGTGCGCCTTGACCCGTCCGCGGTGCTGTCCGAGCTGCATCCAGAGGTCCCGGAGCAGGGGTGGGCGCTGACGGGGTTGCCGGGGTGGTGACCCCGACCTCGCGGGCGCATCGCCGGAGCGCAGGCTGCGAGCCCTGCTCGCTGCAGACCAGCTCGGCGTCCGCTCCCCCCGGCCGCTCAGGTGCGCAGGGTGTGGCTGGGCGTGACCCCGTGCACCCGGGAGCAGGCGGCGCCGAAACGGCTCGTGGCAGGAGAGGTCGGCGGCGTCCCCGCTGGAGCGGATCGGCCGTTCCGGGGTGTGCACCTCAGTCAGCGCGGCGTGGGCGACACCAGGCTCACGGGTGTCGAGCTCGAAGACGTGAACGGGCACGGGCCGACCTCCACGGGTGGAAGAGCAGCGAGCGCCCGGGGTTGGACCAGCGTGCCTCCACGCTGAGCCCCGCCGGTGAGGACGTGCCCCGCCGGCGCGCGCCGGGCCCCTTCTACCGCGCCGACGGCGGTCCGAGGACCGCTGGCCAGCGACCCCGACCCACACCGCTGGTCGCACCTGGCTCCACCGTCCCTGCTGACTCGCCCTGACGCGAACGGCTTCGCCGGGCAGCGCATCCTCGGTGGCTCCAGCTGGGCTACCGGAGGTCTTCTGGGGCCAACGCGCTGGTGCGGCCCGGGCCGGACCAGCGGTGAGGTCCAGGAGCTCAGACCAGCGGGCTCCTGGACCGCCCCCCTTCGTCGTCGTCACCCCCGCGGGTCTTCGCGCCGCCCTGGCCGTCGCGGCCGGGGTGTGGCGCGCCCGGCGGCGCTGGTGACGCAGAACCTCTAGCCTTCAGCACGGTCGATGATCCGGCCTGACTCGCTCACCCGTCCTGAGCACCCTCGAGCGCTGCTGGGCACCGCACCAGCGATGGCGCCGGTGGTGCTCGAGGTGTCTCCGCGGGGCAGCGCAGGCCGAAGGACTTCCCATGGACGCCGGATCCCACGACACCTCCCCCCGTTCCCGCAGCCACAGCCACGTCCAGCCGGGTTCGGCGGAGGGCGGGCGGGGCCGGGCCTCCACGGCTGATGCAGGCACCACCACCGGTCTGGACGCGCTGGCCTGGGAGCTGGCCGACGCGGCCCGCAGCCTGCAGACCTCCTCCACCCCCCAGCAGGTCCTCGACCGCGCCCTGGCCATCGCCGTCGACCTGGTCCCCGGCGCCGACGCCGGTGGCATCTCCCTGGTCCGGGCTCGGCGCACCGTCACCTCCGCAGCCGCCACGAGCCCCGCCGCGCGGCACCTCGACGAGCTGCAGACGGAGCTCGGCCAGGGACCCTGCCTGGACGCTGTCTACATCCAGCGCAGCACCCGGGTGGACGACCTGGCCGCAGAGACCGCCCGCTGGCCGGCCCTGGCCGCACGCGCCGGCGAGATCGGCATGGCATCGATGCTGTGCCTGCAGCTGTTCGTCGAGGGTGACAACCTCGGCGCCCTGAACCTCCTCGGTGCCCAGCCGTCGGCGTTCACCGACGCCTCCGAGCACGTCGGGCTGCTGCTGGCTGCGCACACGGCAGTGGCTGTGGCCGATGCCCGGCAGCTGGAGCACACCCAGCGGGGCCTGGCCAACCGCGACGTCATCGGTCAGGCCAAGGGCATCCTGATGGAGCGGCACAAGCTGTCCGCGGACCAGGCCTTCGCGGTGCTGTCCCGGCTGAGCCAGGACCTCAACCGCAAGGTGGTCGACATCGCCGTCGACTTCACCGCCAGCGGCGAGCTTCCCGGACGAGCGGCGACGCAGCACTCCGCGAGGCCGGCGGCGAGGCCCGCGACCGGGCCGTGACGCGCGCTGCGTGACGCTGCACCTGCGCGACGGCACCGACGCGAGCAGGCCGGCGTCGTCGCTGCCGTGCAGCGGGGGAATGCTCCGGCGCACCCAGGGGGTTGATGTGCGCAGCAGGTCGATGGCTCGGCTTCCGGAACTCATCCGCGAGGTCGCCTTGACCAGCTCATCCCCATCGCCGTGCCCCTCCGACGAGCCCGCGGTCCCCGCCACGCCGCCGTGGACAGCGCCACCGCCACCGCTGGACCCGAAGGCACCGGCGACCGCGGTGGCAGTGGCCGTCCCGCGCCTGCGGTGGCCGTCGCGGGGCTGCAGGTGCGGTGGGCCCAGGGCAGACCCGTGGTGGTGCTCGCCAGCGACGTCGACCTCGCCTGCGCACCCCAGATCGCCTCGGTGGGCCTGTTCTTGCGCCGGTGGAACCATCCCGCCTGCGTGGACGCCGCCGGGGTGGGCTTCATGGACGTCGCGGGTCTGCGCGCGGTGCTGGGCCTGGCGGGGGCCTCGGGCACGGTGGAGGTGCGCCGCCCCAGCTGGGCGGTGCTGCACCTGCTGCAGGTGCTGGACGCAGCGGGGGTGGGGGTCCAGCTCAGCCGCGCCCTGGGTCCGCACCCTGCGGTGGTGCTGCACGAGCCGCCGGTCCAGGGATGAGGCCCCCGACGAGCCGGCGACCGGCGCTCCTCCTGCGAGGACGACGGCGAGCACCGCGGTGACCGCCACGACCGGCAGGCGCCGGCGGTGGTCTTCTCGGAGGTCCCGGTGAGCCCCGAGCTGCAGCTGTGCGCGGCGCTGCGGGCGCTGGTGGGATGGGACCGCGTCGCCGTCGTCGCTGCTGACGGGTTGGACCACCGGTTGCCGCTGCCGGGCTCTGATGCGGTGCTGAGGCACTGGGGCGACCTGCAGCAGAGCCTGGCCCAGGGTCCCGGGGCTGACGTGCTGGTCACCGGGGCGCCGGTCCTGGTCGACGACCTGCGCCTGGGGCCATCGCCGTGGCCGGTGCTGCAGGCAGCCGGCCCGGCGGACCTGCCGGTGCGCAGCCTGGCGGTGCTCCCGCTGCTCGCTGCGGACCGCGCTCAGGTGGTGGGGACGCTCAGCGTCGCTCGAGACGCGGCGGACCCGTTCACCGGTGTCCAGGTGGGTCTGCTGACGGCGCTGGCTGCGCTGCTCGCGGCGGTGGTGGCTCACCGCCTGGACGACGGGACCCTCCTCGCCGACGACGACCAGCTGACCGGCGGTGGCGGCGGCCCGGGTGACGAGGTCGCGGTGGTCGTGGGGATGCTGACCGAGCGCCTGGGAACCGGAACGGACGAGGCACTGGCCCGTCTGCGGGCCCACGCGTTCTCGTCGGGGCGCACCATCCACGAGGTGGCTCGGGCGGTGGTCGCCGGAGAGGTCGACCTGGCGTCGATCGCTGCGCAGGCGTGAACGCGACGCAGCTGCGCATCCACCCCCTCGCTGGAGGGGGCAGGGGCCTCCGCCCAGCGGGTCCGGCACAGGCCGAGGGGGCCAGCCTGCCGGTGTTCGCCCTGGTGCTGCTGCTGGTCGGGGTGCACCGCGACCGGCGCGGCCGCTGGTCCCGGGGCGCCTCGCGACGGCCCTGCTGGCTGCGTGCGACCTCACCGACTGGAACGCGAAGGACGTGGACCGCTGAGCCGCCGGACCGCTGAGCCACCGCCCCGGGGGTAGTGGCAGCACGTGGACCTCGACATCACCGGACGGACCGTCCTCATCACCGGCGCCAGCGGCGGGATCGGTGAGGAGACGGCGCGTCAGCTGCTCGCCGAGGGTGCCCGCGTGGTCATCACCGACCTCGACGAAGCGGGCCTGCGGCACGCCGCAGAGCGCCTGCGCGGCGCCGGCGGCGGCCACGGGAGCGGCGGGCACGGGAGCGGCGGGGTCGCTGCGGCGGTCGCCGCTGACGTCACCAGCACGCCCGACGTCGAGCGGCTGGTCCGCGCCGCTGAGGAGGCGCTCGGGGGCGGTGTCGACGTCCTGGTCCACACCGCGGGCACCACCGGCGCCACCGGCGCCTTCCACGAGCTCGACGACGACGGCTGGCTGGCCACCATGGACCTGAACTTCTTCTCCGCGGTGCGCCTGTGCCGCCTGCTCGCCCCGCGCATGGCCGAGCGCGGCTGGGGGCGCATCGTGCTGCTGGCCAGTGAGGACCCGCTGAACGCCTACGTCGACGACATGCCCTACAACGCCTCCAAGGCGGCGCTGCTGACGACCACCAAGGGCCTGTCGAAGACCTACGGCGCCTCGGGGGTGCTGGTGAACGCCGTCTCCCCGGCGTTCATCCAGACGGACATGACCGACGCGATGATGCGCGAGCGCGCCGAGAAGGACGGGACGACCTTCGAGGAGGCGGTCGAGCACTTCCTGGACACCGAGCGCCCGGGCATCGTGCTGCGCCGCCGGGGGCGTGTCGAGGAGGTGGCCGCCGTGATCGCGTTCCTGGTCTCCGAGCGCGCCAGCTTCGTCACCGGGAGCAACTACCGGGTGGACGCCGGGTCCGTCGCCGTCATCTGACGCTGAGCAGACGCCCTTCGGCTCCCGGACCGTCGGCCTGCGCAGCGGCCGCCGTGGGCGACAGCGGCCGGCGGCCGGCGACCTGCCGGTCGCTGCAGCGCGACGAGGAGGCGCCTCGCCGGCAGGCGGCGCGGGACGGTCCTCGGTTCGCACCCGTGCTGCTGGCCCGTCTGGCCTGGTGGAGCGGGCGCGTTCGTCATGGCGCTGGGCAGCCGGACCTCCGGTCCTGCGGTCCTGCGGTCCCGCGTCGCGAGCGCAGCGTGCAGGTCAGGCTCCCGGTGCCCCCTCCGCCGCCGCTCCGGGCTGTGGGGGCAGCGCCGCCGGCGCCACCCGCTTCTCGGCGTTCCAGGTGACCACCGCGGCCCACGCCACCGCGGCGAGCGGCACCGACAGCACCGCTCCGACGACTCCACCCAGCACGGTCCCCGCCGTCAGCGCGAGGAGGATGGCCAGCGGGTGCAGCGAGAGGGCGCGCCCCAGCAGCACCGGCTGCAGCAGGTTGCCCTCCACCTGGTTGACCACCACCACGATCCCGATGACCACCAGCGCCGAGACGGGCCCCACGGTGACCAGCGCGACCAGAGCGGCCACGACACCCGCCGCGACGGCTCCCACGATCGGGATGAACGCGGCGACGAAGGTCAGCAGGGCGATCGGCAGCGCCAGCGGCACCCCGACCACCGCCACCCCCGCGCCGATGAGGACGGCGTCGACCAGCGCCACGGTCGCGGTGCCGCGCACGTAGCCGCCCAGCACCACCGCGGACCGCTGCCCGACCCGCTCCAGACGGCGGTGGCGAGGGCCGTGGACGCCGCTGATGAGGAAGGCCCAGATGCGCGGCCCGTCCTTGAGGAAGTAGAAGAGCAGGAACAGCGCCAGCACCGTTCCCGTCGCGACCTGGGTGATGACCCCCAGCCCCGCCAGCGCCCCGGAGCGGAAGCCCGCCCCGGTCAGGACGCCGACGGCGGCGTCGCGGGCCTGCTCCACCTGTGCGTCGCTGACCGGGAGACCCCCCTCGACCACGAAGCGCTGGACCTCGGCGAAGCCCTCCTGCGCACTGGCCTGCAGCTGGGGCCACTGGTCGCGGACACCCCCGACGACGGCCCAGCCCACGGCCGTCAGGACGACGGCTCCACCGAGCAGCACCAGCCCCGTGGCCACCCCGCGTCCCAGGCCGCGGCCCACCAGCCACCGCACCAGGGGAGCCGCCGCCGCGGCGACGAGCGCCGCGAGCAGCAGGGGGACGACGACCAGCCGCAGCTGCAGGCAGGCGTAGACCACCACCACGCCGAGCAGGACGAGGAGGAGGAGCTGCAGGCTCCGGGTGGCGGTCCGCCCCAGGCCGTCGGCCCACGGTGAGGTGGGCGGTGCTGCCAGGACGGGAGGCTCGGCGACCGGGGCCCCGGAGGTCCCCGCGCCTGCTGGGCCGGCCTCGTCGGAGGAGCCGGGCTGGTCGGGCTGGTCGGGCTGGTCGGGCACACGTCGACGGTCCAGCACCCCGGGTCGCGTGTCCACCGGAAGGGAGGCAGGGCGCGGCTGCGCCGCTCAGCCCGACGTCGGTGGACCCGATGGTTGCCCTGGCCATCAAGGTGCACGACGGTGCGACCGATGCGTCCACCATGCCCCGCGCTCTCGTCAACGCCTCCCGCGTCAGCGCACGCACCAAGACCGCCACCACGGGCTGCCTCTACCTCACCGGCGGCGCCGCGGGCGCCCTGACCACCGCAGCGGTCTGGGGCGCCCCGCGCCCCGCGACCGTGGTGCTGCTGGTGCTGACCCTGCTCGCCGTCCTCACGGGTGCGTCCCTGCTCACCTGGGGGCACCGCGCCCCGCAGTGGGTCATCCACGTCGTGGTCGCCTCGGGCTCCTTCCTGATCGCCACCGCGGTGGTGCTCAGCCACGACGACACCGCAGCGATGGGCGTGGCCACCGTCTTCGCGCTGTGCGCCATCGGCATCCTGTACTTCTTCGGCCGGCGCCAGAGCCAGCTCCACGCGGCCGTGCAGCTGGCCGCCGTGGTGGTCAGCCTCACCTGGCGCGGGTTCCACCCCGGGGTGGTGGGTGCGGTGGTCCTGGTGCAGCTCGCGGTGGTCGTCACCGTCGGGCGGCTGGTCACCCGAGCCGCCGACAGCGTCCTGGACAGCCTCACCGGGCTGCCCAACCGCCGCGGCTTCGACGAGCACCTCGAGCGGGCGAGTGCCACCGCCCACCGGACCGGCGGTCCCCTGGCGCTGGCCCTCATCGACGTCGACCACTTCAAGGCGGTCAACGACCGCGGCGGCCACGTCGCCGGGGACGCCCTGCTGCAGCACCTGGCGGCCCGGTGGGCGGGTCTGGTCCCGGCCGGAGCCCGGCTGAGCCGCTACGGCGGGGACGAGTACGCCGTGGTCGCCTCCGGCCCCTCAGCAGCGGGTCTCGTCGAGCTGTGCGACCAGCTCCGCGGAGCCGCAGCACCGACGTCGGTCTCGGCGGGCGTCGCCGAGCTCAGCGCCGGCGAGAGCTGCGCGTCCCTGGTGCGCCGGGCCGATGCCGCTCTGTACGCGGCCAAGGCCGCGGGACGGGCGTGCACGCGCACCGCAGCGCCTGATGACGACGCGCTCGCCGTGGAGCTGGCCGCTGCCATCGCCGGCGGCGCGCTCGACGTGGTCCTGCAGCCCGTCGTGCGTCCCGCGAGCCGGGAGGTCGTCGGGTTCGAGTCCCTGGTCCGGTGGGACCACCCCGAGCGGGGGCAGGTCCCTCCGGGGTGCTTCGTCCCCCTGGCGGAGCGGACCGGGCAGGTGGCCGCACTGGGGCGCCTCGTGCTGGAGCGCGCCTGTCGCGACGCCGGGCTGCTGCGCGCGGCGGTGGGTCGTGAGGTCCTGCTGACCGTCAACGCCTCCGGACACCAGCTCGTCGACGCCGGCTTCGTCGACGAGGTCGCTGCGGTGCTCGTGGACACCGGCTGGCCGGCGGAGCAGCTGGTGGTGGAGGTGACCGAGAGCACCGTGGAGATCGCCTCCACGCAGGCGTTGAGGACCCTGGCCCAGCTGCGCGAGCTGGGTGTCGCGGTGGCGATCGACGACTTCGGGACCGGCTACTCCGCCTTCAGCCACCTGGACACCCTGCCGGCGGACTACCTCAAGCTCGACGCGGCCTTCACGGCCCAGATCACCACCAGCAGCCGGCGCGCCGCGATGCTGTCGGCCCTGCTGGACCTGGCCGACCAGCTGGGTCTGGTGGTGATCGCCGAGGGCGTCGAGAGCGCAGAGCACGCCAACCTGCTCAGCCTGCTGGGGTGTCCCCTGGCGCAGGGCTACTTCTACGCCCGCCCGGCCGGCGTGCACGACCTGCTCCGGCGACCGGCCGACGCCGGCTCGCTCCCTCGCCCGGTCTCCGCTCTCGTGAGCTCCGCCGGGGGCTGACCGGCACCGGACGAGGCGTCCACCGCCCGCTCGCGCCACCCGCCGGAGCAGAGGCCACGTCGCGAGCATCCCCTCGGCCCGCTCCACGGAGCTGCGCGCCCCCTGGTGGGCCCCTGGGAGCGCCACCGCTGGACCAGCCGGCGCAGGTGCGGGCCGTCCACCGTCGGGGGGACCCTAGGGTTGACTGGTGAGTCCCACGGGTCAGGCACTGCCTGACGTGCTCGATGCCGCACAGGACGCCTCCCCGGTGGACGCCGTCGAGGCGGTCACCCGCGAGCTGGGCAAGGCCCTGGGCGCGACGGCGGTCTCCTTCCTGATCGCTGACCTGTCAGGACGAGCGCTCATCCGCTTGACCCACACCCCCCTGAGAGCCGGTGTGAGAGCGGCTGCAGGTGGTCACACCGCCCAGGTGCGGGAGGTAGGTCCTGCAGGGGTGGAGCGCCTCCAGGAGCGGGAGTCGGCGAAGGCGGTCTCCTTCGACGGCGGTCCGGCCGAGCAGGCGGTCCGCACCCAGCAGGTCCAGGTCGTCGAGACCGGTGACCGGGGATGGGTGGTCCTGGCACCCGTCACCGAACGCGGCGAGGCGATCGGCCTGGTGGAGCTGACCATGCCCACCCGACCGAGCCCTGCCCAGCAGGCGGAGGTCGCCCGCACCGCCTTCGTGCTCGCCTACGTCCTCATCGCCAGCCGCCGGCACACCGACCTGTTCGAGTGGGGCCAGCGCAGCGTGCCCTACTCCCTGTCCGCGGAGATCCAGCGGCGCCTGCTGCCCGCGGCCCTGACCTGCGAGGCGGGGGCGTTCACCCTGTCGGCCTGGCTGGAGCCGGCAGCTGAGATCGCCGGGGACACCTTCGACTACGTCCTGGCCCGTGACGAGCTGCACCTGTCGATGAGCGATGCGATGGGACACGGCGTCGCCAGCGCTCTGATGGCGACGCTGTGCCTGGGGGCGCTGCGCAACAGCCGCCGCCGAGGCGTCTCGCTGGTGGAGCAGGCGGCCTCGGCGAACAGCGCGCTGCACGAGCACCTGACCGGTGAGGGGCAGGAGGGCTTCGTCACCGGGGTGCTGGGCAGGGTGGACCTGCCCACCGGCAGGCTGAGCCTGCTCAACGCCGGTCACGCCCACCCCTACCTCGCGCGCAGGGACCGCGTCGAGCCGGTCCGGGTGGCCCCCGGTCTGCCGCTGGGCCTGTTCTCCGAGCTGGAGCACGGGTGGGCCGCGGTGGATCTCCTCCCCGGAGACCGGGTCGTGTTCGTCACCGACGGGATGCTGGAGCGCAACGCCGAGGCGGTGGACCTCGCTGCTCTCATCCGGGTCTCGCAGCACCTGCACCCGCGGGAGGCGACCCGAGCGCTGGCTGACGCGGTGGTCCGAGCGTGCGGCGGTGACCTGGCGGACGACGCGACGGTGATGGTGCTGGACTGGCACGGGAACCACGGCCGGGACCGCCGCACGACGTCCGGGGCCGAGGTCCACCGCGCCAGTCCTCGGAGCTGAACCGCCTCCTGCCGCGCAGAGCAGTCGCTGCTCGTGCGCGCTCGCCCTGTTGGAGCCCGGGAGGGGCCTGCCTCGCGGCTGCACCCCTCCACGGACCGCGGAGCCCTGCGGACGCTGGTGGCACGGGAGGGCCGACCTCAGGCGGTGAGCACCATCCGGAACCGCGGGCGACCCGCCATCATCGCGTCGAAGGCGTCCTGGGCGTCCTCCAGCGGCGCCTCCTCGATCATCGGGCGCACCCCCGTGAGCGCGGCGAAGCGCAGCGCGTCCTCGGAGTCCTTCGAGGTGCCGCTGGCGTGACCGGCCACGGTCCGGCTGCCGAGGATGAGGTTGACGGCGTCGAGCGCCAGCGGCTGCTGCGGGACCCCGACCACCACGAGGCGGCCCCGCGGACGCAGTCCCCCGGCGGTGCCGGCGATGGCCTCGGCGTCGGTGACGGTGGCCAGCACCGCGGCGGCCCCGCCGAGCCGCTGCAGGGCGCCGGCCACACCCCCCTCACCGGTAGCGGTGGAGTCGACGTAGTGGTGGGCACCCAGCTCCTCGGCGAACTCGCCCTTCTCGGCGCCGCGGGCCACCGCGACCACCTCGAAGCCCATCTTCGCGGCGTACTGCACGCCCAGGTGCCCCAGGCCGCCCAGGCCGATGACGGCCACGAGGTCACCCGCGAGCGCCCCGGAGGTGCGCAGTCCGTGGAAGGTGGTGACGCCGGCGCACATGAGGGGCGCGGCCTCGGCGTCGGTGAGCCCGTCCGGGACGGCGGCCAGCGCGTCGGCGGGGGCGAGCACGTGGTCGGCGTAGCCGCCGTCGAAGGACAGGCCGGTCACCCGGCCCTCGACGCAGGAGATGAGGTCGCCGCGGCGGCAGGGGTCGCAGCGGTAGCAGGCGCCGCCGAACCAGCCGATGCCGACGCGCTGGCCGACCTGCCACTGCGGCACGTCCTCGCCGACCTCCTCGACGCGCCCGGCGACCTCGTGGCCGGGGACCCGCGGGAACCCGCCCATCCCGCCGACCGCCATGGCGTCGCTGTGGCAGACGCCGCACGCCGCGACGCGCACGAGCACCTGCCCGCGACCCGGACGAGGGACCTCCCGCTCGACCACCTGGAGGCCGGAGTCGGGACCGCTGACCTGGATCGCTCGCACGCGACCGTTCTACCCGGGCCGGACGGCGACGGCGCGTCGAGCCGGTCGACGCGCAGGTCGCAGACCTGAGTCGAGGGGCGCACCTGCGGAACGGCCCGGAGCGGCCCGGCGCGGTCCGGCCCGGCCGCAGGCGGTGCACGCCGCCTCCACCGAGGCGGTCCGGGTGGGCCGAACGGGTCCTGTCGCGCTCACCCTCCTCAAGCCCCTCCCCCGCGGTGCCGAGGCCGCGGGGTGACCACCGGACCCACCCAGAACTACGCCGACCCCGACCTGGCGACCCAGCGCGCCAGGCCGGTGCTCGCGCTGGCGGTGCGCACGGCCGTCGCCGTCCTGCCGCTGGCGCTCGCGCTGGTCGTCGGCGCGGTGGCCGCGCTGGCTCTGCCTCCGGGTCGCGTGGGCCTGCCCGTGTGGCTGTGGCTGGTCGGCGTGGTGCTCGCCACGTCGGGGGTCCTGTTCGTCTGCTCCCGCCTGCTGCGGCGCCTGGCCCCGCTGTCAGCGCTGCTGCGGATCAGCCTGGTGCTGCCCGACGACGTGCCCCACCGCTTCGCCCTGGCCCGGCGGCGCTGGTCGCCCACCGCGCTCGAGAGCTCCACCTCCACCGAGGACGGGGGTCCGTCCCAGCGGCTGCTGGAGCTGGTGGCGACCCTCGCCGCTCACGACGGCAGGACCCGCGCCCACGCAGAGCGCGTCCAGGCCTACGCCGCCCTCATCGGTCGCGAGCTGGGCCTGTCCGACAGGGACGTGGGCCACCTGAGCTGGGCGGCGCTGCTGCACGACGTCGGCAAGGTCCACGTCGCCCCGGAGATCATCAACAAGGCCGGCAAGCCCTCGGAGGAGGAATGGGCCCAGCTGCAGGCACACCCCCACCACGGCGGTGAGCTGGTGGAACCGCTGCGCGGCTGGCTCGGCGACTGGCTGGACGGGGTCGAGCAGCACCACGAGCGCTTCGACGGCACGGGCTACCCCCGCCGACTGGCCGGGCAGGACATCTCCCTGGCAGCGCGCATCATCGCCGTCGCCGACACCTACGACGTGATCACCTCCGCGCGGTCGTACAAGAAGCCGATGTCGGCGGAGCAAGCCCGCGCCGAGATCATCCGGTGCGCCGGGGCGCAGTTCGACCCCGTCGTCGTGCGGGCGCTGCTGAGCGTCGGGATCGCCGAGCTGCGCCGGGTGGCGGGCCCGGCGACGCTGCTGGCGCTGCTGCCGGTGGCCATCGCCGCCCCGGCACAGGCCGCCCCCTCGGTCGGGGCGGTGCTGCAGGCCGCGGGGAGCCAGGCCGCGACAGCCGTCCTGGCCGCCGGGGTGGGCGTCACCGGCGGCGTGGCCACCGCCGACGTGCTCGCCGCGCCGGCCGCCGCACGGGTCCTGGTGGTCCAAGAGACCTCCGCGCCTTCAGCGGTGACGGCTGGCTCGAACGGTCCTCCTCGGGGTGCCGCCTCCGGCACGGACCAGTCGCGCGGTCAGGGGGCCAGCGACCCGGCGCAGGACGGTCAGGCCCGGCTGGAGGGTGCGATGCCCGCTGGCGCCACCCCCACGGAGACCGCCGTCGCTCCCGAGCCGGGTGCCTCGACGCCGGCGCCAGGAGCCACCGGGGACGCCGCCACCGGAGGAGCCTCGCCGGAGCCGCAGGCCCAGCAGACCGCAGCGCCTGTGGCGACCCCCTCGTCGGGCGACTCGTCGGAGAGGAGGGCCTCGGCTCCGGCGCCGGCGGCCGCACCTCAGAAGACCTCATCGGCCTCGCCGTCGGCAGCTCCCCCGACGCCGCCGGCGCGCAGTGCGCCGGCAGCACCGGGGCCCAGTGCCCCGACCACCACCAGCCGCCCGACGGCGAGCAGCGGCACCGCGGCGGCCGATGACGCCGCCAGAGCTGCCCAGAAGACGGCGGACGACGCAGCGGCGAGGGCCGCCAAGGACGCCGCCGACGCAGCGAAGGCCGCCCAGGACGCGGCGGCCAGGGCTGCCAAGGAGGCTGCCGACGCCGCCAAGAGGGCCAGCGACGCCGCCGGGAAGCTCACCGGCGGACTGACCAGCGGACTGACCGGCGGACTGACGGGGGGACGCACCTCCACCTCGTCGGTCGGCTCCTCCGGCTCTCCGGTGGCGACGCCCGCGCCGTCGACCAGCTCCCCCAGCAGCGGCGGACTCATCGGGGGGCTGCTCGGCGGGGGGCCGCTGACCCCGTCGGTGCAGCGGTGACCACGGCTGCTGGCGCCGTGGCCGACGGCCTGGCCCACGTGGCGCGGACCCCGTTCCTGCGCGCTGTCGTCCTCATCACCGCGCCCGCGAGCGCTGCGCTCACCGCCCTGACGTCCACCACCACCATCGCGCTGCGCCAGGCCGGTGCGTCATCCGCACTGATCGGTACCGCCATGAGCGCCCTCGGCGTCGGGGCCGTGGTCGGGGCGCTCGCCGCACCGCCGCTCGTGCAGCGCCTGCGCCTCCGCCCGCTGCTCATCGCCACGACGGCGGCGCTGCTGGTGGGCGCAGCGCTGACCAGCGCCCTCACGGGGACCCTGTTCATGACCGTCCCGCTGGCGGCCGCCCACCTGCTGACCCCGGGGATCAACACCGCGCTGCTGTCGCGGTTCGCCGCCACTACGCCCCACCACCTGCAGGGGCGGGTCCTGTCGGTGGTACACCTGGCGTCGGGCGGCCTGGGGGCGCTCGCTCCGGTGACGGCCGGCTGGGTCATGAGCGGTCGTGGAGCCACGAGCGCCGCGGTGGTCGCGGCGGCCGTCCTCGTCGTGCGGCTGGTCACCGCCCTGTCCACGCGGTCGCTCAGCGAAGCGCACCCGGCTGCGCCATGACACGGACCACCGAGGTGCGGTCCCTCAGCCGGTGAGCTGCCTGCCGGCGCTGGGCGGCGCTACCCGCGACTCCCCCGTCAGCTCGAGCGCCTGCGACGGCGCCCCCGCGAGGTGCGCGCGGACACCGGCGACGACCTCCCGGACCGGTCGGGGCGGCAGGTAGGCGGACGCTCCCGCGTCCAGCATCCGACCGACCGGGCCGGAGTAGTGGACGCCGAGCACCTCGTCCTCGATCTCCGTGACGACGACCCGCGCACGGGGGAAGCGCGCCTGCAGGACCTCCAGCAGCTGCGGGCTGACGGGGTTGACGAGCAGCACGTCCGTGCTCTCCGGCGCCTCGTGCAGGTCCAGCACCAGGAAGTCGCGCCCGAAGGAGTCGGCCAGGTGCCGGCGGACCTCCCGGGACAGGCGCATCGCCGTCGCCACCACCAGCACCCCCTCGGGCACCTCCACCTGCGGGGGCGGCAGCCGCGGCGCCTCGACGACGTCGCCGTCGAGCACCCGGGGGCGCGCGGTGAGCACCCCGAGGTCCTGCTCACCGCGGCGCAGCGACACCTCAGCCCCGCTCAGCGCCGCCTCCAGCGCCGTGCGCACCTCGGCCGGCAGCCGGTCCAGGTCCAGTGAGGGCACGACCTTGCAGCGTCGAGGCATCCGGGCACTGTGGCAGAGGTCGACCCCTGCAGCGGGCAGCCGGACATGATGGCCGGGTGCGACCCGCGCCGACGAGCCTGCTCCGGGCGCCGGAGGGCCGCGACTTCCGCCGCCTGTGGGTCGGCGACTCCGCCTCGCAGGGCGCGGCGGAGGTCGGCGACCTCGTCGTCCCGCTGCTCGCGGTGACCGTGCTCGCGGCCTCGCCGCTGCAGATGGGTGTGCTGTCAGCCGCGCAGTCGGCGGCGTTCCTGCTGCTCGGCCTGCCCGCCGGGGCGTGGGTGGACCGGTGGTCCAAGCGCCGTGTGCTGCTGCTGGCCAACGTCGTGAGGGCGCTGGCCCTCGCCGTCCTGCCGCTGGCGTGGTGGGCGGGGGTGCTCTCGCTGCCGCTGGTGGTGGCGGTGGCGTTCGTCGTCGGGGTGGCGACGCTGTTCTTCGACGTCGCCTACCAGAGCTACCTGCCCTCGCTGGTGCGCTCCGAGCGGCTGGGCGAGGGCAACGCGCTGCTGCAGGTCTCGGCCTCGGTGGCGCAGGTCGGTGGGCCGGCCGTGGGCGGCTGGCTCGCCCGGCTGGTCGGGGCGCCGCTGGCGGTGGCGGTCTCGGCGGCGGCCTTCGCCCTCTCCAGCGGGCTGGTCTCGCGGATCGCCCACCGCGAGCCGCCGCACGACCCGGCCCAGCGCCGCCCGCTGCGCACCGAGGTCGCCGAGGGCCTGGCGTTCGTGCTCCACCAGCCGCTGCTGCGCCGGATCGTCGCCACCACGAGCCTGTCGAACCTCGGTGGCAGCGCCACCAGCGCGCTGCTCGTCCTCTACGCCGTCCGCCAGCTCGGGCTGTCCGAGGGCGAGGTCGGCACGGTCTTCGGCATCGGCGCCCTCGGTGCCCTGGCCGGCGCTCTCGGCGTGCAGGCGGTGGTCCGCCGCGTGGGCGAGGGCCGGACCATCGCCCTGGCCCTGCTGCCGGGGGTCGCGGTCGGGGCGGTGGTGCCGCTGGCGGCGCCGCTGGTAGCCGTGGGCGTGCTCGACGACGTCGAGGTGGTCGCTCTCCTCGGGGCGTCCGCCGCGGTGCTCGGGGTGAGCGTGGTCCTCTACAACGTGGCGCAGGTGACCTACCGCCAGCGCCTGACGCCGGTGCCGCTGCTGGGTCGCATGAACGCCTCGGTGCGCTTCCTGGTGTGGGGCACCATGCCGGTCGGTGCCCTGCTCGGCGGCGTGCTCGGCGAGCGGACCGGGCTGGTCGCGACGCTGTGGACGGCGCTCGCGGTGCAGGCGCTCGGCGTGCTGCCGGTGCTCCTGAGCCCGCTCGCGCGTTCCGGCCACGCCGCGGAGACCGAGCCCGGCGTCACGCGACGACCGAGATGACTCCGGTGATGATGAGCGCGGTCAGCGTGGTCCACCCCACGATGGCCACGGCCTGCCACAGCAGCACCCGTGACACGCCCACGCCGGTGGCCGCGAGCATCGTGGCGGTGAAGTGCGTCGGCAGCAGCAGCGGGCCGAGCAGGCTCACCCCGGGCACGCCGTAGCGCTCGTAGGCCTTCTGGAACTTGGCCCGCCGGGCGGAGCTGCGGCCGCCCGGGTCCGCGACGGCGTCGTCCGCTCCCCCACCCCCGCTGCTTCGACCAGCGGTGACCGCTCGGCGGGTCCGCGCCGAGGCCAGGACCAGCAGCGCGACGACGGCGAAGTTGCCCAGGGCCGCGGCGACCCCCGCCACGACGGGGTGGAGCCCTCCGAGGACGCCGATGACGACGGCGCCCTCGCCCTCCACGAAGGGCACCGCGCCGGCCAGGGCGATGACCACGGGCTGCAGCAGCTGCGGTGCCTGGCCCAGCAGGTCCTGCCAGAAGGTGATGACGTCCATGGGCCTCAGTCCACCGGCTGACGGGGTGCTCCGGCAGTGGTGCGCTGTCACCGGTCGGGGTGCAGCCCTGCACGGTGCACCGGTGACATCCGTCAGGTGGGGTTCGACCCCGCGACCGCGAAGGGGTCCGCGCCGCACCGCCGCCTCGTGGCGGCGAGCGGCGCGGGCCCTTCGACGGTCGAACTGGTCGAGCTGCTCAGGCGGTGGTGACGAGGGCCTCGCGGACGAGGGTCACCGTGCCGCCGTCGACCCGGACGGGCACCGGGTCGGTGATCCGGCCGCCGAACTCGCCGTCCGGGCCGTGGTTCTCGAAGGCGAGGAAGACGGCGTCCTCCGTGCCCCGCCGCTTGACGATGCGCCCCACGTACAGGTCGTGACCGGTCAGCAGCGTCGCCTCGGACGGGACCCACGACCGGGGCCCGGAGGTGGTCGGGGTGATCCAGACGCCGCCGGTCGTGCCGGTTGGCGCGGTGCGAGGCGGACAGGTCGCTGGCCAGGCAGTTGAAGACCAGGTGCTCCTGGCCCTCGAGCGAGACGACCTCCATGACCTCCAACTGCCCGAAGCCCTGGCCGGGCTCGGACAGCGGCGCTTCGAGCGTCCACCGGCGCAGGTCGGGTGAGACGGCCGTGCCGATGACGCCCCGGTCGTCGGCAGGGCCGTGGTTCGCGCGGGCGGTGATGAGCATCCGCCACTGGTCGCCGTCGCGGTAGACGAACGGGTCGCGGAAGGCCTCGTCGTGCCACTGGCCGTCGGAGAGCTTCTCGTACCAGCGCGGATCGGCCTCGAGCAGCTGGCCCTGCTTGTCCCAGGTGACGAGGTCGTCGCTCGTGGCCAGGCCGATCGACTGCACGTTGCCGGCCTCGGTGAGGGTGGCCCCGGTGTAGAAGGTGAACCAGGTGCCGTCGGGGCCCTGCAGCGTGCACCCGGTCCAGGTCGCGAGGTCGTCGAAGGCGGGCCCGTCGCCGCGGACGAGCGCGTCCTCGACGCGCTCCCACGTGGCCATGTCGTCCGAGACGGCGTGGCCGATGGAGGCGCGGTGGTGGCGGGCGTCGGGGTCGCGGAGCGCCTTGGAGGCGTAGAGGAAGAACAGGTGGTACTTCGAGCCGTCGTCGACGACCCAGAAGTCCCAGACCCATGCCTCGGGGAGTGCGTATGCCACTGGTCTCAGCCCTTCACGCCGGAGGAGGCGATGGAGTTCACGAACGATCGCTGGAAGGCGATGAAGAGGACGAGCACCGGCACGGTGATGACGCTCGCGTAGGCCATCAGCTGGCCCCAGGAGACGTTGAGCTGCCGGAAGTAGTCGATGCCCACCATCGCGGGCCGGACGGCCTCGCTCTGGGTCACCATCAGCGGCCAGAGGTACTGGTTCCAGGCCGGGAGGAAGGTCAGGATCGCCACGGTCGCGATCGCCGGGCCGGACAGCGGCATGATGACGCTGCGGTAGATCCGGAACCAGCCGGCGCCGTCGATCATCGCCGCCTCGTCCAGCTCCTTCGGGATGGTGTCGAAGTACTGGTAGAAGAGGAAGATCGAGAACGCGTTCGCGATGAACGGGACGATCTGCACCGCGTAGGTGTCGAGCCAGCCCTGGGAGAACTCCACTCCGTCGAAGTACGGCAGCAGGTTGACCTCCCACAGCAGCGGTAGGGCCATGACCTCGAAGGGCACGATCAGCGTGGCGAGGATGACCGCCAGCAGGACCTTCTGGCCGCGGAAGCGCATGCGGGCCAGCACGAAGGCCGCCATCGAGTTCACGACGAGGCCGCCGACCACCGTCGCCACGGAGATGAAGACGGAGTTGAACAGGAACTGCGCGAACGGCACCCGGTCGAAGACCCCGGTGTAGTTGTCGAGGCCGATGTCGCCGACGGGCAGGAAGGCCCGGATCCCGCCGAGGTCGGCGAAGATCTGGGTGTCGGGCTTGAAGCTCGACACGATCATGAAGAGCAGCGGCAGCCCGAACACGAGCGCGAGCGCGCTCTTGAGGACGGTCACCAGCACGGCCTTGCCGCGCCCGGAGCGGTCGGCCCCCGCCACGGAGACCGCGTGGGGCGCTGCCGGGTTGTCGGCGACGTGGGTCAGGACCTCGCTCATCGGGTGGCCTCCTTGTCGCGGGTGAGGTGGCGCTGGACCAGGGACACGGCCAGCACGAGCACGAAGAAGACCAGCGAGATCGCCGACGCGTACCCGGTCTGCTGCTGCTGGAAGCCGCTGCGCACGGCCTGGAACACCAGCGTCGTGGTCGAGTTGAGCGGTCCGCCCTGGGTCATGATGTTGACCTGCGAGAACAGCCCGAACGCGGCGATGGTGATCGTGATGAGGATGAAGGTCCTGGTCTGCCGAAGGCCCGGCCAGGTCACGTTGACGAACTGCTGCCAGCGGCTCGCGCCGTCGAGGGCGGCAGCCTCGTAGAGCTCCTGCGCGATGGTCTGCAGACCCGAGAGCCAGATGACCATGTGGAAGCCCATCGCCTGCCACGCGGACATGAGGATGATCGCGATCAGGGCCGTCTTGGGGTTGCCGAGCCAGTCCGGTCCGGCGATGCCGAAGTTCGCCAGCACGGCGTTGATCAGGCCGTTGGGCTGGTACAGGAACAGCCACAGCATCGAGACCACGACCATGGAGGTCACGACGGGGAGGAAGTAGACCGTCCGGAAGAAGTTGGTGCCGCGCATCTTGGAGTTGATGAGGACGGCGAGGCCCAGGGCCGCACCGGACTGCACCGGGACGATGACCACGGTGAAGATGATCGTGTTGCGCAGCGACGCCCAGAAGGTGTCGTCGGAGAAGAGGTTCACGAAGTTCGTGACGCCGATGAACTGCGCCGGCTCCGGGGAGATGAGCCGGGCGTTCGTGAAGGCCAGGACGAAGGTCAGGCCGATCGGCACGAGCAGGAACGTGATGATGAGCACGGAGGCCGGCAGCAGCATGAGCAGGGCCACCAGGCCGGGGCTCCTGGTGCCTCTCGGCGCCCGCCGCTCGGCGGTGCGGGTGGTGCGGGCCGATCGGGGCACGACGCCCGCCTCGGAGAGCGGTTCAGCGGTCGGTGTGGTCACAGCAGGGCTCCTCCATCCATGAGCTGGCCGGGGTGACGGGGCGGGCCGCCGCCTGCTGCTGCGGCCCGCCCCGTGGTGCTCACTGGAAGTAGTTGTTCTGCTGCTGGTTGGCGTCGATGTCCTTGGTCGCCTGGTCGAGCACGGCCTGCGGGTCGGCCCCGTTCAGGATGTCCTGGGCGGCCTTGGTGAACGTGGTGGCGATGAAGGGGTAGCCGGGCGTCACCGGGCGCAGGACGGCGTACTCCTGGGCGTACTGGCGGAAGATGTCGTTCTCCCCGCCGTCCTCGAACCCGGGGACCTCAGCCGCTGCACCCGGGGTGGTCGGGATGTTGTTCGTGTCCGTGGCCACCTTCGCCACGTACTCGTCCTGCGCCGCGAACTTCATGTACGCCGACGCGGCCTCGGGGTTGTCGCAGGTGGCCGACATGCCCCACTGCCAGGAGCCGCCACCGATCTTCGGGCCCTGGCCCAGGTCGACCGTGGGCAGGAAGACGGTGTCGTCGAAGGCCTTGCGCAGCGGGACCGCGGTCCACGAGCCGCTGTAGAGGATGCCGGTCTTGCCGTTGGCGAAGGCCTGCGTGGGGTCGCTGCCCGACTTCAGGGCGATGTCGCCGTTGGCCGCCAGCCCGCGGAACCAGGTCGCCCACTCGACGGCCTCGGGGCCGTTGAGCACGCCGTCGGCGCTCTTGTAGTCGTCGCGGTCGATCAGGTCGCCGCCGGAGCTCTGCAGGAACGGGGAGTAGGCGTAGGGCCACCACTCTCCGGTGCTGCCGGTCTGGAAGTCGGCCGGGTACTCGTACTTGCCGGACGCCTTGAGCTTGGCCAGGGCGTCGGAGAACTCGTCCTTGGTCCACGGCTGGTCGATGGTCGGGGTGCGGATGCCGTTCTCGTCCAGGATCGACTGGCGCGAGACCATCACCAGGGAGACGTCGTAGAAGCCGTAGGAGTAGATCTTGTCGTCGTACTTGCCGATGGTGGTGGGCAGGTAGTCCGACAGCTCCTCGTCCATGCCCTCGAGCGGGGCGAGGTAGCCGGCCCACGCCCAGTTCGGCACGTTCGGGCCGTCGATGTCCATGATGCAGGGCAGCTTCTTGGCGGCCGCGGCAGCGGTGACGGACTGGTTGTAGGAGTCCTGGGGGAACGCCTGCAGGTCCACCGTGTAGCCGCTGCCGCTGGCGTTGAAGTCGTCGACGATCGTCTGGATCGCGCCGAGCTCGCCGGCGTTGCCGGCGTTGTGCGTCCAGAGGGTGATGGTGCCGTCCTCGCCGGACGACGACGAGCCGCCGCCCTTGGCGCAGCCGGTGAGCAGCAGGGTGGTAGCGGTGACGACGGCCGCGCTGACGGTGAGGCGACGGCGGATCGAGCTCTTCACGGGGACTCCTTCGTTGGATCCGGGTGGTGCTGCGAGGGGCCCGCCGGGCAGGGGTGAGCTGCTCGGCACACGGGGTGTGGCTGAGGTGTGGCGGGGGTGTGGCGGGGTGCTCGGCACCCGGACGACTCATCGGTGAGCGTCGATCCGGCGACGAGCGCTAAATCGGTTTAGCGGGAGGAAGGTAACATCGGCTTCCCGGCTGCTGCAAGGGTTTAGCAGCGCGATCTCACGGCGTTGCCGGGCCGTGATCTGCGGACGGCACGACGAACGGATGAGGCCCCGATGACGAGACGCACGACCATCGCCGACGTGGCTGCGGCGGCGGGCCTGTCGAAGACGACCGTCAGCATGGTGCTCAACGACAGGCCGGGGACCCGCCTCTCCCCCGAGACGGCGGAGCGGGTGCGGGCGGTCGCCGCGGAGCTGCAGTACCGGCCCAACCTCGCCGCGCGCGTGCTGCGCCAGGGCCGCACCCGCACCGTCGGGTTCGTCTCCGACGACGTCACCATCACCCGGTACGCCTCGGCGATGATCCGCGGCCTGCTCGACGTCGCCGACGACCAGGACCACACCGTGCTCATCGCCGAGACGGGGCACCACCCCGAGCGGGTGGCCAAGGCCGTCGAGACGATGCTCGACCGGCGCCCCGACGCGGTGATCTTCGGCTTCATGGCCGCGCGGCGGGTCCCGCTGCCCGCCCTCCCCGACGGCCTGCCCGTGGTCCTGCTGAACGGCCGCACCGACCGCCCGACCCCCGTCGTGCTCCCCGACGAGCTGACAGCGGGGCGCGCGATGGCCCGCGTGCTGCTCGACGCCGGCCACCGCGAGGGCATCGGGATCATCGGGACCTTCCCCGAGGGGCACCTCGTGCCGGAGGTGTCCGTGACCCTGCACGACCGCTTCACCGGCATCCACGAGGAGCTCGTGGCGGCCGGCACCGGCGTGGTGGCCGCCGCCGAGGAGACGTCGTGGAGCGACCCCGAGCACGGGTACCGGGCCGCGCGGCGACTGCTCGCCGGCGGGGAGCGGATCCGCGCCCTCATCGCGATGAACGACAACCTCGCCTTCGGCGCCTACCGCGCCCTCCGGGAGGCGGGGCTCTCCGTGCCGGACGACGTCTCCGTCGTCTCCTTCGACGACGACGTCATCGCCTCCTACGTGCGCCCCGCGCTGACCACGGCCCGCATCCCCTACGAGGAGATGGGCAGGACGGCGATGCGCATGGCGCTCGACGGCGAGGTGGAGCCCCAGACGGTGCTCGTGCCCATGCCCGTCCAGCACCGGGACTCGGTGGCCGCCCCCTGACGCTCCTGATCGTGCAGAAGACCCGCACCCACCGGCCCGGGGTGCGGGTCTTCTGCACGATCACCTCGGAGTGGTGGCCTCGCTGTCCAGGTAGGCCAGCCAGCCGCCGTGGGCGGTGATGTCGCGGGCGCCCTGGACCGCGTCGTGCGTGCAGGTGAAGCCGACGACCTCGCGCCCGTCGTCCAGCGCCACACGGGTCAGGCCCATCGGAGCGGGGAGCTCCGCCAGGAAGGTGCCGAGCGCTGCGGCGCTCAGCCGCCAGAGCCCGCCGAGCACCGACGCCCCGCCCGCCGCCTCGTCCGGACCTCCTGCACCGACGCGCACCAGCCCCGGCTTCGGCGGCACCGTGTCCAGGGCCACCAGCCGGTAGCCGGCCTCCGTGTTGACCGGCCCGAGCCAGCGGGCTCCCCGGGACGTCAGCTGGCCCACCAGCGGCTGCCCGGGCAGGTGGGCGCCGACGACGAACAGGTCGACGGCGCTGGCCCCCGCCACCACGGGCCACGGGTCGGAGGCAGCGCGGGGCTCGGCCGCCCCGGGCGCGGCGACCGACGCGACCGGCGCCTGCACCTGCGCGGCGAGGTCGAGGGCGACGGCGTCGTGGAACGCGGGCGCGAGGACCGTCACGCCGAGGGGCCCCGCCGCGGGACCCTGCACCTCGCCGCTGGGAACGGCCACCGCGCACAGGTCGAAGAGGTTGCAGAAGTTCGTGTACGTGCCCATCCAGGCGTTGACGCCCACCGGGTCCGCCGCGACCTCCGCCTGCGTCGGGTGCCCCGGGGCGGTCGGCACGAGCAGCGCGTCGCACCCGGCCACGGCCTCCTCGCACTGCGCCCGCAGGCGGGCCAGCTCGGCGAGGTCGCGGACCATCGCGCTGCCCGTGACGGTCCCGGCGCGGGCGATGATGCCGCGCACGGTGGGGTCGACCTCTCCGGGACGGGCGTCGACGAAGGCGCCGACGGCGGCGTGCCGCTCGGCCACCAGCGCGCCGTCGTAGAGCAGCCGGGCGGCCGCGAGGAACGGCCCGAACGGCACCGGCACCACCTCGTGGCCCGCGGCCCGCAGCCGCTCGACAGCCTCGCCGAAGGCCTCCTCGTAGCCGGGCGCCAGAGCGGGCAGCGCGTCGGGCACGGCCACCCGGGCGCGCGGCGGCGCGGCCAGCGGCGCGTCGGCGGGCCAGGCCCGCGTGCCGGGACCGCCCGCCATGACGCCCATCGCGAGGTCAGCGGTGCCCAGGTCGCGCGCGAAGACCGTCACCGCGTCCCACGACCGGCACGCCGGCACCACGCCGTCGGTCGAGACGACGCCGAGGGTCGCCTTGATGCCGACGATCCCCTGCAGCGCCGCGGGCACCCGGCCCGAGCCGGCGGTGTCGGTGCCGATGGCCACGTCGGCCAGCCCGAGGGCGACGGCGACGGCGGAGCCGGAGCTCGACCCGCCGGAGATGCGCTCCGGTCGCCGCGCGTCGCGGACCCCGCCGTGGGGACTGCGCTGCCCGACCAGCCCGGTGGCGAACTGGTCGAGGTTGGTGGTGCCGAGCACCACCGCGCCCGCCGCGCGCAGCCGCGCCACGGCCTGCGCGTCGGACCCGGCCGGCTCGGTCGCGAAGGCCGGGCAGCCCGCCGTGGTGGGGAACCCCGCGACGTCGACGTTGTTCTTGACCGCCAGCAGCAGCCCCGCCAGCGGGCCGGTGTGCTCACCCCACGCCGCGGCGTCGCGCTCGACGTCGTCCCGCGAGCGCCGGTGGACCCACACCTCCGGGCGGTCGGTGTCCTCCACCGCGCGGAACGCGGCGTCGACCCGCTCCTGCGCGCTCGCCGGCGCGCTCATGCCGCGACCTCGACGTCGGCGGAGAGCACCACGAGGGCGTCTCCGGCGGCGACCTGCGCGCCGGGGCGCGCGATGACGGCGTGGACGGTGCCGTCCCGGTCGGCGACGACGGGGCTCTCCATCTTCATGGCCTCCAGCACTGCCAGGACCTGCCCGGCGCGGACCTGCTCCCCCGGGGTGACCTCCACCTTCCACACGCTGGCGGTGAAGGGGCGTCGATGCGGCTGCCGCCGTCGGGCACCTCGACGTCGGGGGCCGCGGCGGTGGCGGAGGCCGCCTGCTCGGCGCGGCTGGCCCTGTCGAGCTCGCCCGAGGCCGCCCACGCGGCGCGCTCGGCGGCGAAGGCCTCGGCCTGGACGGCGCGGAACGCCGCGATGCTCGTCGCCTCCCGCTCGAGGAAGGCCTCGTGCTCGGCGAGGGAGAACTCCCCCTCGGTGATGTCCAGGCGCCCGCGGCCGGCGGCCACGTCGGCGCGCAGGTCGAGCAGCTCCTCCGGGGAGACGGGGTACCAGCTGATCCTGTCGAAGAACCGCAGCAGCCAGGGGTGGCCGTCGGTGAAGGGCGCGTCGGTGCGGTAGCGGCTCCACACCTGGGTGGTGCGGCCGACGAACTGGTAGCCGCCGGGCCCCTCCATGCCGTAGACGCACAGGTAGGCGCCGCCGATGCCCACGGAGTTCTCCGCGGTCCAGGTGCGGGCGGGGTTGTACTTGGTGGTCACCAGGCGGTGGCGGGGGTCGAGCGGGGTGGCCACCGGGGCGCCGAGGTACACGTCGCCCAGGCCGAGCACGAGGTACTCGGCGTCGAAGACGGTGCGGTGGACGTCCGCGGGAGCGTCGAGCCCGTTGATGCGCCGGATGAACTCGATGTTCGACGGCGTCCAGGGGGCGTCGTCGCGGACGCCGGCCTCGTAGCGGGCGATGGCCTCGCGGCAGGCCGGGTCGTCCCAGCTCAGCGGCAGCCGCACCGAGCGGCTCGGCACGACGAGCTCGCTGACGGCGGGCAGCTCGTCCTCGACCTCGGCCAGCACCTCCAGCAGGCGCGGCACGGGCAGGACGTCGGGGTCGACGTGCACCTGCAGCGAGCGGATGCCGGGGGTCAGGTCGACGACGCCGCGCAGCTCGCCGGCGGCGGCGCGCTGCTCCAGGGCGGTGTGCAGCGCGTGCACCCGGGCCCGCAGGCCCAGGTCGAGCACCATGTCGCCGTACTCGACCAGCACGTTCGCGTCGCCGCTGCGCCGGTAGACCACGGCCGGGACACCCGCCTGGCCCTGGTCGCGGCGGCCCAGCACGGCGGGCTCCCCGCGGTGGGGGCGCCACAGCACCGGCTCCACCGCGCGCGGCGAGGGCACGGACGACGCGGCCACCGGCACGAACGAGACCGTGTCGCCCGGGCGCAGCTGGCCCAGCTTCCACAGGTCGGCGCCCACCACGGTGACCGGGCAGACGAAGCCGCCCAGGCTGGGGCCGTCGGGACCGAGCAGGATCGGGGTGTCGCCGGTGAGGTCGAGCGCCCCGACGGCGTAGGCGTTGTCGTGGAGGTTGGACGGGTGCAGGCCCGCCTCGCCGCCGTCCGGGCGCGCCCACGCGGGAGCCTGACCGACCAGGCGGACGCCGGTGCGCGCGGAGTTGTGGTGCACCGAGTACCGCGTGCTGTAGAGCGTCTCCACCCCCGCGGGGGTGAGGAAGTCCGGCGCGGCGTGCGGGCCCTCCAGCACCGCCAGCTCCCAGTGGCCGGTGATCTCGGGTCGCTGGTGGGGCGGCACCGCGGCGGGCGTCGGCGCCGCCGTCGTCCCGCTGTCGGCGGGCAGGGTGCGCAGCACGTCACCGGGGCGCAGCGCGCGCCCGCCGTGGCCGCCGAAGCGGCCCAGGGTGAAGGTGGCGCGGCTGCCCAGGTGCTCGGGCACGTCCAGCCCCCCGGCCACGGCCACGTAGGTGCGCAGCCCCGCGGTCGCGTCGCCGACGTCGAGGACGCCGCCCGCGGGCACGAGCACCGGCTCCCACATGGGCACCGGCTCGCCGTCCACGGTCACCAGCGCGCTCGCGCCGGTGACGCAGACGAGCAGCGGGTGCGTGGTGCGCAGGCGGGGCCCGGTGGCGGTGCACTCCAGGCCGGCCGCGTCGGCGGGGTTGCCGAGCGCGGTGTTGGCCAGGCGCAGGGAGCGGGAGTCCATCGCGCCGCTCGGCGGCACCCCCACCTGCCACAGGCCGGTCCGGCCCTCGACGTCCTGGACCGTGGTCATGAGCCCGGGACGCTCGACGACGACGCGGGGCTCCGGGTCGGCGTGCTCCCCCAGGGCGCCGAGCGTCGCGGTGGAGTGCGTCACGGCCAGCACGCCGGGCAGCTGGGTGGCGTGCCGGAGCAGCCCGAGGTTCACCTCGATGCCGTCCACCCGGGTGCGCCCCAGCGCCTCGTGGAGCCGGGCGAGGGCGGAGGGCCGGTCGTCCGCGGAGGCGATGATCTTGGCCAGCAGGGGGTCGTAGGCGGTGGAGACGTCGGTGCCGGTCTCCGCCCACCCGTCCACGCGCACGCCCTCGCCGGTGGGCAGCTCCACGCGGGTCAGCTCGCCGGCGCTGGGCCGGTAGCCGGCGCTGGGGTCCTCGGCGTAGACGCGGGCCTCCACGGCGCAGCCGCGCACGGGGACGGCGCCGAGCCGCTCCCCCGCGGCCAGGTGCTCGTCGAGCACGCCGGTGTCACCTGCGGCCAGGCGCAGCATCCACGCGACCAGGTCGACGCCGGTGACGGACTCGGTGACGGGGTGCTCCACCTGCAGCCGGGCGTTGACCTCCAGGAAGGAGGCCTCGCCGCGGGCGGCGTCGTAGACGAACTCCACCGTGCCCGCCGAGCGGTAGCCCACCGAGGCGGCCAGGCGCCGGGAGGCCGCGTGGAGCTCCTCGCGCACGGCGTCGGGCAGCGCGGGCGCGGGCGCCTCCTCGAGGACCTTCTGGTTGCGGCGCTGCAGGGAGCAGTCACGGTCACCGAGGGACAGCACCCGGCCGGTGCCGTCGCCGAAGACCTGCACCTCGACGTGCCGCGCGGCGCTGACGTAGCGCTCGGCGAACACCCCCGCAGACCCGAAGGAGTGCGCCGCCATGCGGGTCACGCGCTCGTAGGCCTCGCGCAGCTGGGCGGCGTCCTGGCAGACGCTCATGCCGATGCCGCCGCCACCACCGGTGGCCTTGAGGATCACGGGGTAGCCGACGGCCTCGACCTGCTCGACGGCGGTGTCGGCGTCGGGCAGCAGCCCGGTGCCGGGGAAGACGGGGACGCCGGCGGCCACGGCCGCGGCTCGGGCGGTGTGCTTCTCGCCGAAGGCCCGCAGCTGGTCGGGGGTGGGCCCGACGAACGTCATACCCGCGGCCTGGACGCGCTCGGCGAACGCCGCGCTCTCGGAGAGGAACCCGTAGCCGGGGTGGACGGCGGTCGCGCCGTGCAGCGCCCCGGCGGCGAGCACGCGCTCGACGTCGAGGTAGCTGCTCGCCGGCGGGGTGGGACCGAGGTGCACGGCCTCGTCGGCCAGGCGCACGTGCGCGGCGGCGCGGTCGGCGTCGGAGAAGACCGCCACCGTGCGCCAGCCCAGCGCGCGGGCGGACCTGATGATGCGGCAGGCGATCTCACCGCGGTTGGCGACGAGCAGCACGTGCTCACCCGCGGCCGTCGTGGGCTCACTCACCGGAGCGCACCACCATCTCGGCGCGGCTCGGGTCGAAGCCGTTGCACGGGTTGTTGACCTGCGGGCAGTTGGACACCACCACCAGCACGTCGGTCTCCGCGCGCAGCACGAGCGAGAGCCCCGGGGCGGAGATGCCGTCGACGATGCCGAGCGCGCCGTCCGGGTCGACCGGGACGTTCATGTACCAGTTGATGTTGGGCACGTGGTCGCGCTTGCCCAGGCCGTGGCGGCTGAGCTCGGACAGGAAGTTCTCCACGCACGCGTGCTGGGACTGCGTGTGGTGGCCGTAGCGCAGGGTGTTCGACTCCTTGGAGCAGGCGCCCCCGAGGGTGTCGTGGCGACCGACCTCGTCGGCCACGACCGTCATCAGGGGCGAGCCCTCGTTGTCGCGCAGCACGCTGCCGGTGGTGAGGAACACCGAGTCCTGCTCGACCAGCGTCGCCTGCGCGCTGTAGGCGCGGGAGGTGTCGGCGGCGTCGTAGCAGAGGAAGTCGACGGCCTGGTTGCCGTCGAGGTCGACGACCTCCAGCAGCTGGCCCTTCCGCACCACGTGCGACCAGGGCGCCCGGGGGCGCACCACGGCGCGCAGCAGCTCCTCGCCGGTGGTCGTGCCGGCCAGCCCGTTCGTCGTCGTGCTCACAGCCCGGCTCCCTCGCGGTAGGACGTGGTGTTCTCGAAGGCGCGGCGCCCCTCCGGGGTGGCGCTCCACAGCGGGTCGTCCGGCGAGGTGGTGCGGTCGCGCCACGCCACCACCTCCAGCGGGGTGCTCGTGTACGCGGGGCGCGGGTCCAGCGGGTGCGGGGCGTTGGCCACCAGCAGCACCACGGGCAGCTCGGTGCGCAGCACGAGCGACGTCCCGGCCCCGGCGGAGCCGCGCCAGCGGGGGTGCCCGCCGTCGTCCACCCGGACCCCCTGGAAGAACGAGACCGACGGCGGCAGGTCGCGCCGCCCCAGGCCGTGCTTGGCGGCGCCGAGCACGAACAGCTCCCGGCCGGCCGGGGTGGGGCCGTCAGGGGCGCCGTCGCCGTAGCGGGCGGTGTTGCGGGCGGCGGTCGAGGCGCCGAAGACGGCGTCGTGGTGGCCGGAGGTGTCGGAGAGCACCGAGGCGAGCACGCGGCCCTGGTCGCTGAGCAGCAGCTGGCCGGCGCCGGAGTAGACCTGCCACTGCACCTTGACGGTGTCGGCGACGTTGAGCCGCTCCCAGGGTTCAGCGGCGTTGTAGAGCAGCACGTGGGCGCAGGCGTCGCCGTCGACGTCGTTGAGCTGGACCGCCGTGCCCGCCGCGAGGCGGCGGTGCGTGTAGCCGCCACCGGCGACCAGCTCCGCCCACACCACCGCGGAGGCGTCGACGCCCTCGGGCGCCTCGGGGCGGTGCCAGGTGCCGGCCGCGGCCGCCTCCTGGGCGCGGGCGTGCTCGCGGGCACCGGCCGTGGTGGCGGTGCTCGACGTCGTGGTCGTCGTGCTCATGGGGCTCCCCGGTCGGCTGCTGCGGCTGGTTCCTGTCGATCGACAGAAAAGGAACCAGGGGCGCGTTGCCGACCGATCTCGCACTCGTTACGGCGGTGTGACGCCCTCGACGAGCGGTCAGGACGACGGGGGGCCGCCGTAGCATCGCGGCGTGTCGCCACGACTGCCCGGCCGCCCGCGCGCCGCCGCTCCCCGTGACGGCATCTCGACGCAGGAGGAGATCCTCCAGGCCAGCGACCGGCTCTTCTGCGCCCAGGGGTACGGCCCCACGAGCACCCACGCCATCGCGCGCGAGGCGCGGATCTCCCAGGCCTCGCTCTACCACCACTTCGCCGGCAAGCAGGACGTGCTGCTCGCCCTGCTCCTGCGCACCGTGCGCCCGTCGGCCGACCTGGCCGAGCAGCTGGTGGCCGGCGGCGACGGCGACGGCGGAGGACCCGCCGAGCGCCTCCGGCGGCTGTGCGCCTACGACGTGCGCCTCCTGGCGTCGGGAGCGGAGAACACCGGGCTGCTGTACTCCCTGCCCGAGGTGCGCGCCCCCTTCTTCGCCCCCTTCCACGCCGAGCGGCGACGGCTGTTCGAGGCCTACCGGGCACTGGTCTCCGCCGCGCGCGGCGCCGAGACCGCCCCCGGTGCACCGGACCCCGACCGGCGCGCGGCGATGGTGCTCAGCCTGGTCGAGAGCGTGGTCACGCGCCGCCTCGACGGCCTCGGCGGCGTGGACGACCAGCTGCCCGACCAGATCGCCGACGCCGCACTGCGCCTGGCCCTCGACCGACCGGCGCGCTGAGAGCACCTCGTAACGCAGCCGTCACCTGCGTCAGCCCCGCCGAAACACCCGTCCCCCACGGTGGTCCACGGTTTCGATCAGCCGACCGGAACCCGTCCCGGGTGGAGGCAGATCATGATCATCGCAGGAGTGGGGCTCACCGTTCTCGCGGTGCTGGTGGTGGGGATCGTGGTCGCCAAGAAGGTCGACGGCGACAGCGCGAACTACCTCGTGGCCGGCCGGTCCCTCGGCGTGCCGCTGGTGGCGATCGCCCTGTGCACCGCCGCCGTCGACAGCAACGCGACCGTCGGCAACACCGACCTGTCCGCCAGCTTCGGCTTCTGGGCCGGTGCGTCCCTGGCGCTCGGCCTGGCGATCTGCCTCCTGCTCGCGGGGCTGTTCCTCGCCGCCCCGATGAACCGCATCGGCCTGTTCACCCTGGGCGACTTCTTCGCCCGCCGCTACACGCGGCCCGTCGAGGTCGGCGCCTCGGCGCTCATGATCTTCGCCTTCACCATCCTGCTCGGCGGCAACCTCATCGCGTGCGGCTTCCTGCTGGAGCACTTCCTGGACGTGCCCTACGCGGTGGGCGTGGTCGTCTGCGCGGGCCTGGTGCTGGCCTACACGATCGGCGGCGGCCTCTACTCCGACGCGTACGCCTCCGTCATCCAGGGCGCCATCACCGTCGTCGCGACGTTCAGCCTGCTGGTCTGGGTGGCCTCCAGCTACGGGATCGTCATCCCCGAGGGCATGGGGCCGTTCGACGTGGGGCAGCTCACCGACCCGGCGCAGGGCGCCCCGGTCAACTGGGCCACCCTCGTCTCGCTCGGCATCGGCGACCTCGTGGCCGTCGACTTCATGCAGCGCATCTTCGGCGCGAAGACGCCGGCCGCGGCCAAGAGGGCCTGCTTCATCGGCGCCGGTGCCACCGCCGCGATCGGCGTCGTCTGGTCGCTCGTGGCCCTCTCGGCCACCTCGGTGCTCGGTCTCACGCCCGACGCCGGCCCGGTGATGTACCAGCTCATGAGCGACCACGCCCCGGCGGTCATCTCGGTGCTGGTGCTGTCCGGCGTCGTCGCCGCCTCGTTCTCCACGGCGTCCGGCGCCATCCTCGCCACCGCCGCCATCGCCGTCCGCAACATCGCCGGCGTGCGCCGCGAGGTCGAGCCGGGCCACGCCGACCCGCTGCTGCGCTGGACCCGCGTGGCGATGGTGCCGATCCTCGGCATCGGCGTGCTGCTGGCGGTGCGCGTGCACCACACGGGCATCCTGCTGACCCTCGCGTTCGACATCATGCTGGCCGCGCTGATCGCCCCCTTCCTGCTGGGGCTGTTCTGGAAGCGGTCGACGTCGACGGCGGCGCTGGTCGGCATGGGCACCGGTCTGGTGGTGCGCGTGGGCCTGCTGGCCGTGACGCCCACCCTGTACGGCGTCGACAACACCCTGCTCTACGTGCCCAACACCCTGGTCACGGCGGCCTTCGACGGGTGGGCCACCTTCGTGGCCTTCGGCCTCGGAGCCGGGGCGTTCGTGGTCACCGCGCTCCTGACGCGCAACCGCGCGGAGGAGGAGGTCGACCTGCGCCACGTCGACAGGTTCGCCCTCGCCGAGGTCGGGGCAGCGGCCGACGTGCGACTGCCCGCTCCCGCGGGCGAGGTCGACCTGCGGCTGGCGCGGGAGCGCTCCGTGCGCTGAGCCCCCCGGTGATCATGCAGAAGACCCGCACCCCGAACCCCGGGGTGCGGGTCTTCTGCATGATCACCCCGCGGGCCGCGTCGGGAGGAGCCCCTGGTCGCGCTCAGCGGCGCCAGAGCAGGTGGTGCACCACGCCGCTCGGGCTCGGCACCACCTCGCGGTGGTACCGGTCGTCGAGCTCCTCCGGCGCCGTCCACAGCCGGCTGCCGGCGCCGAGCTCGAGCGGGGCGACCGCCACGTGCAGCTCGTCGACGAGCCCGGCGTCGAGGAAGGCGCGGATGCTGTGCGCTCCCCCGCCGAGCCGCACGTCGAGCCCGCCCGCCGCCGCCCTCGCCTGCTCGGCCACCTCGGCGGGGCTGCCGCCGACGAAGTGGAAGGTGGTCTCCCCCAGGGTGAACGACGGCCGCGGGTGGTGGGTCAGCACGAACACGGGGGTGCGGAAGGGGGGCTCGTCTCCCCACCACCCTGCCACTCGTGGTCGGTCCACGGTCCGCGCTGCGGCCCGAACTTGTTTGCGCCCCATGATCTCGGCGCCGATGCCGTGGGCGTAGCCGCGCACCAGGTGGTCGTCGAGCCCGCAGGTGCCCTCGCCGCTGCGGGGCCCGGGGAAGCTGGCGGTCGCCATCGCCCACCGCATGAGGTCGCGGGGGTGGGCGTGCCCGAAGGGCCGCTCCAGGCCCTGCCCCTCTCCGGCCCCGTAGCCGTCGGCGGAGACGGTGAAGTTCTGGACCTTGAGCAGCTGCGCCACCGGTGGAGGGTTCCACGCCCCGGGCGCGCGGGGAAGAGCGACAGCCAGCCCGTCACGCTCAGCAACTCCGTGCCTGGCGCCTCGACGGCCACGACCGGTGGAGGGACCTTCCTCACCGCTGTGGCGCGCCGCACCGCTCAGGGCGACTACCGGGTGCGCGCCAAGCTGCTGCCCACGGGTGCCGTGTCCCTGAGCACCTCCGCCGTGGTCGGCGGGGTCGAGACGGCCCTCGGCAGCACGACGGTCAGCGGCCTGGTCGTGGCCCCCGGCCAGCAGCTGAGGGTGCGCCTGCAGGTGACGGGCACGCGCCCACCACGGTCTCGGCCAGGGTGTGGCTCGCGGGGACCGCTGAACCGACCGCCTGGCAGCTCACCGCCACCGACGCCTCCACCGCCCTCCAGGCGCCGGGCGCGGTGGGCCTGGTGACCTACCTGTCGGGAAGCGCCACCGCCCCCGTGACGGTGTCGTGGGACGACCTGGCGGTCGTCACCGCCGGCTGACACCGGGCGCCGCAGCGGCCCCGCCCCTCTCGGGCGGGGCCGCTGCGGTCCGCTGCAAGCGACATGCAAGCGGGGTCGGTGACTCTGCGTGCATGACGACACGGCAGAACACGAGCAGCACGACGAGCACGACCCGACGGGCGGCGGCGCTGGCGGGTGCGGTCCTGGCTGCAGCCGTCGGCCTGGCCACCGCGGCGCCCGCGAGCGCCGCCCCGACCGACGCGACGGTGGTGGAGGCGTGGCACCGGGACTTCCTGCAGCGGGGCGCCGGTGCCGCCGATCAGGAGCGGTGCACCGGCTTCATCACGACGTTCGGCGCCGTCGCGGCCGCTGACGACCTGACGAGGACGCGCGAGTACGCCGAGCACCAGGTGGGACAGGTCTACCGGGAGCTCCTGCAGCGCTCCCCGGATCCGGGAGCGGCGTACTGGGTCGACGGGGTGGCCGAGGGCGGGTTCCCGCTGGAGTGGGTGGTGCAGAACGTGCTGGCCAGCCAGGAGTACGCGGACCTGTGGGCGGGCGCTCACGGCTCGAGGAAGCCGTCGGTGACGGCGGGCGCGTGGGTCCTCGCGCTGCTGGACCGCAGGGCGACACCCGGCGAGGAGGCCTACTGGGGTGACCGGATCACGCAGGTCGGGCGTCTCGGCGCCCTGCGCGACCTCTACTACACGCCCGAGGGCGTGCGCCACCGGATCGACGGCCACTACCGGGAGCTGCTCGACCGCCCGGCCGACGGCGGCGGCACCTCGTACTGGTACGGCCTGGAGAGCACAGACGACCGCGCCGTCCAGGTGCAGATCGCGGCGTCCCCGGAGTACCGCGAGCGCAGCGAGCGGCGCTGACCACCGCCCGTCACCCACCCCGCCAGCCACCTCACGGGCCACCCCCGCCGTCGTCGACGGCGGGGGTGGCTAGCGTCGTCGGCCGTGGAGGGGTCGTTCGGCGTCGGGCACCGCACCGACGTCGTGGTGCTGCGGCTGGCCGGCAGCTCGGTGGAGCCCGGCCCCGCGGGGGTCGTGGTGAGGACGCCGGGCAACCCCGCGTACCGGTGGGGCAACTTCCTGCTGGTCGAGGGCCCGACCGCGCCGCACGACGGCGGGGTGGTCCTCGACGCCTACCGGAGCGCCTTCCCCGGCGAGACGACCGTGCGGATCGGGCTGGGCACCACGGCGGGGCGGGTCGTGGTACCTCCCCCGCTGGACCGCCTCGACCTGCAGGCCGACGTGGCGCTGGTGAGCACCAGCGCGCCGGTCGCTCCCGTCCCGAGCGGTGTGGACGTGCGGGCCGTCGAGGGCGGCGCGGGCTGGGCGGCGGTGCTGCGCCTGCAGCGCGAGAACGGCGACGTGCACGACGCCGACGGGGTCGACTTCCTCACCCGCCAGGTCGCCTCGCTGCGCGGCGCGGTCGAGCGCGGCGGTGGCCGGTGGTTCGGGGCGTTCGCCGGGGAGGTGCTGGTGGGGAGCCTGGGGATCTTCACCGCCGGTGGGGGCGGCTCGGACGAGGCCCGCTTCCAGGCGGTGGACGTCCTGCCGGCGTGGCGCGGCCGCGGCACCGCCTCGGCCCTGCTGGCCGCGGGCGGCCGGTGGGCGCTGGAGGAGGCGGGGGCCCGGCGGCTCGTCGTCGTCGCCGAGCGGGACTCGGCCGCGCTGCGGCTGTACCGGCGCCTGGGGATGGGCGCGGCCGGCGCCGAGCTGCAGTGGCGCCTCTCCGGCCCCCTGCCCCTCTGACCGGGCGGACACCAGCGCAGCGCCCCCCGGTCGCGGGAGGCGCTGCGCTGGTGAGGAGGGGTCTCAGGCCCTGCCGCTGACGAGGTCGGCGACGCCGCCGTCGACCCGTGCGCGGCGCTGCGCGCCGTCGGGGGAGACCGAGGGGCTGCACAGCAGCACGAGCAGCAACACCGGGCCGACGAGCGGCACCAGCTGGACCAGGTACCACCAGCCGGAGCGGCCGGTGTCGTGCAGCCGCCGCACGACGACGGCGAGCAGCGGCACGACCGCCGCCGCGACGAGCGCCCAGGTCAGGGGCATCACGCCGACCATCCCGAGCAGCTGCCCGAAGAGCAGGGTGTCGGCGGTGGCGGTGAGGGCTGCCGAGCCGAGGTAGGCCGCGGCGGACCACCCCAGCTCGGAGCGGGTGGCGCGGCCGCTGAAGGCGGCGTACTGGCGCAGGGTCGAGCGGACGGCGTCGGTCGGGGACATCTCGGGCCTCCTGTCAGGAAGGGGTGGGCGGGGGCGAGCCGGGTCGCTGACGAGCCGCTGTCAGGGCTGCAGCGAGCCGCTGTAGAGGCACCCGGTGAGACCGGTGTCGATGCCGTGCTGGAAGGAGCTGGCGCGCTCCTCGGCGCTGCCGTGCGAGGTGGTGTCGGTCCACCCGGTCTCGTCGGCCACGGCCAGCAGGCCGGCGGCCACCTCCTCGTCGTCGCCCTCCTCCCAGGTGACCAGCCCCTGGTCGGAGGCCTCGGCGAGGGTCGCGCCCGCGATGCAGTCGGCCTGCAGCTCGACCCAGGGGGCCGTGAGCTCGGGGTGGCGCAGCTGGATGGCGTGACCCCACTCGTGGGCGACCACCAGGTACGTGAACGCGTCACCGATCTGAGCGGTGCCGTCGAGGAGGAGGTCGTCGCTCACGGCGATCCAGTCCTCGCCCACCGGTTCGGCGCAGTGCAGGGCGTTGGTCGGCGTGAGCGCCTCCTCACCGCCGCACGGGTGGCTGTCGACGCCCGAGGTGTACATGCCCTGCACGCCGGCCTCTCCGGTGAACACGAGCGGAGCGACGTACTCGTCGCCGAAGTACCCCTGGTGGTTGTCGGCCCAGTACTGGTCGACCACGGTGATGGCGTCGGTGAGCTCCTGCTCGGGCGTGACGTCGTCGGTCTCGGTCGTGGCCGCCGCGGGCAGCGCACCCGCGAGGACGGCTCCGGCCGCGGCCACGACGACGGCGGCCGGACGGGTCAGGGAACGGGTGGGACGGGTCGTGCTGGGCATCTCGATCTCCCTCGTCGTGGCGCCCCCGGTCGGGGCCGCGGTCGTCCGCTGGTGACGAGGACGACGGTGGCCGGGCGCGCTTGCAGACCGCCTGCAGGCGGGTTGCAGACGACGGGTCCTGGACGGTCGGCGCCAGCCCCGGGCAGACTCGCCGGCGTGCTGGGGGCGGCACCGGGCGACGGCGTCCGGGTCGGGGTCCTGGGACCGCTGCGCCTGCAGGTCGACGGCGAGGACGCGAACCCCGGCGGCCCGGTGCCCCGCGCCCTGGTGGCGCGCCTGGTGCTGGCGGGTGGCGCGACCGTGACCGACGCCGCCCTGGTCGAGGACCTCTGGGGAGAGGACCCCCCGCCCAGCGCGGCGACGGCGCTGCAGGCCTACGTGTCGCGGCTGCGCAAGGTGCTGGAGCCGCGGCGCGCCCGCGGTGCGCCCGCCACCGTGCTGCTGCGCCGGGGTCCCGGGTACGCCCTCGCGCTCGGCGAGGACGCCGTCGACGCGACCCGCTTCGAGCGGCTCGCCGCCCGGGCCCGCCCGCTGGTGGAGGGCGACCCGCGCGCCGCCGTCGCCCTCCTCGACGAGGCCCTCGCGCTGTGGCGCGGCAGCGCCTACGCCGACGCCGACGGGCGGGAGTTCGTCCGCCCCGAGGCGCACCGCCTGCACGAGCTGCGGACCACGGCCGTCGAGCACCGCCTGGCCGCGCTCCTCCACGCCGGGGAGCTGGCAGAGGCGGTCACGGGCCTCGAGGCGCTGGTGGCCGTGCACCCGCTGCGCGAGCGGGCGTGGGAGCTCTGGGCGCTCGCCCTCTACCGCCAGCACCGCCAGGCCGACGCGCTCGCCGTCCTCGCCCGCCTGCGCGACGTGCTCGCCGAGGAGCTCGGGACCGACCCGGGCCCGGCCGCCGCCGCGCTGCAGGAGGCGGTGCTCGCGCAGGACGCGTCGCTGCTGGGACGGCCCACGGCCGTCACCGCGGCGGCGCCGGAGGCGCTGCGGCGCACCCACAACCTCCCGGCGCGGCTGTCCAGCCTGGTCGGACGACGCGAGGAGGTCGCCGACGTCGAGGCCCTGCTCGCCGAGCACCGCCTGGTGACGCTGCTCGGCACCGGCGGCGCGGGCAAGACGCGCCTCGCGCTGGAGCTGGGCCGGGCGCACCTCGACCGGGGCGCCGACGGCGACGGCCCGTGGCTCGTGGAGCTCGCGGGCGTCCGCGACGCCGCGCTCCTCCCCCAGACGGTCGCGACCGCGCTCGGGCTGGCGGGAGCCGCCGACCCCGCGTCGCTGGCGGGCGTGGTCGGCGGTCGGCGCCTGCTGCTCGTGCTGGACGACTGCGAGCACCTCGTCGCCGGGGTCGCCGAGCTGGTGGAGGCGCTGCTCGGCGCCTGCCCCGGGGTGCGGGTGCTGGCCACCAGCCGCGAGCCGCTGGCCGTGGAGGGCGAGGTCGGGTACGACGTCCCGCCCCTTTCGGTGGGCGCCGACGGCGACGCGGTCGCCCTGTTCCTCGCCCGCGCCGCCGCCTCGGCGCCCCGCTGGCGGCCGCAGGACGGCGACCTGGCGCACGTCGAGGAGGTCTGCGCCCGCCTCGACGGCCTGCCGCTCGCCCTCGAGCTGGCGGCGGCGCAGCTGCGGGCGCTGTCGCTGCAGCAGGTGCTCGAGATGCTCGACGACAGGTTCTCCCTGCTGCGCGGCGGCCGGCGCACCACCAGCCGGCACGCCACGATGCTGGCCGCCGTCGAGTGGTCCTTCGACGTGCTCGACGACGACGAGCGCGCCGTCTTCTGCGACCTGTCCGTCTTCGACGGCGGCTTCACCCTCGCCGCCGCGAGGGAGGTGCTGGGGCGCGACGACGTCGTCGTCCTCCTGGCCGACCTGGTGGCGAAGTCGCTGGTCGTCACCGCTCCCGCCTCCGCCGGGCGGCGGCGCTACCGGCTGTTGGAGACGCTGCGGCAGTTCGGGGCCGCGCGCCAGACCCCCGAGCGCGCCGCCGAGCTGCGCGCGCGCCACGTCGCCTGGGTCGTCGGCCTGGCGGCCCGGGCGGACGCGCTGCTGCGGGGCCGGGTGTCCCTGGCGGCCACCTCGGAGCTGCACGAGGAGAGCGCCAACATCCGCGCCGCCATCCGCCGCGCGGAGCCCGCCGACGCGCTGCGCATCGGCGCCGGCTTCTACTGGTTCTGGTACCGCGAGGGCCTGGTCGCGGAGGGTCTGGGCCAGCTGCTGCCGGCGCTGGCCGCCGTCGCCGCCGACCCCGACGGGCCACCGGGGCACTCCGTGCGGGCACGGGCCGCGCTGGGCGCCACGCTGCTCAGCTACCTCGCGGGCGACCTCGCCGCCGTGGGGACCCACCTGCAGCTGGCCGGCGCGGAGGCCGCGGCCAGTGACGACCCGGCGGCCCAGGCCCAGGTGCTGTGCACCGTCGCCTACTTCGAGGCGCTCGCGGGGCAGACGGAGGCGGCCACCGCCCACACCGAGGCCGCCGGCGCCATCATCGCGGCGACCGGCAACCCCACCGCCCGCGCCGAGCTGCTCATGGTGGAGGGCGCCACCCTGCGCGCTCGGGGCCTGGCCGACGCCGCGGCCGCCCGCCTGGAGCAGGCCGTCAGCGCCGCCGACGCCGTCGGCTACGACTGGGTGGCCATCTCCTCGCGGTGGAACCAGGCCAAGGTCGAGGTCGACAGGGAGCGCTGGGACGCTGCCCGCGCCGCCGCCCTCGACTCCCTGGAGCGCTGCGCGCGGTCCTCCGAGACGACGTCGTGGCTGGTGGCCCTGGCCACGCTCAGCCACATCGCCCACCGCACCGGCGACGACGAGGGGGCGGCCGAGCTCGCCGGTGCCGTCGCCTGGATCGGAGGCCGCATCGGCTTCTCGCCGTCGATGATGGACCCCGACCTGGAGCGCTACGCCGCCGAGCTGGCCGCGGACCTGCCGCCGGAGGTCTTCGCCGCCGCGGCCGACCGCGGGCGGTCGGTGTCGCCCTCGCAGCTCACCGAGCGGCTGCTGCGCCCGTCACCCGCAGGGGCGCACCGGCCCTGACCCACCGGCGCCGTCAGCGCATGAGGTCCGCCAGCTCGGCCCACCACTCCAGGCGGGTCGGGCGCCCGTCGTAGCTGGCGCGCCGGTTGGCGCCCGAGGCGCTGGGGAGCACGAAGACGCGGCTGCTCGCCACGGTCCACGGCGCCTCCCCCAGCCCGAGCGGCGGGTGCCCCGCCCCGGCGGCCCACGCCGCCGCAGCGGCCTTGCCGTGGAAGGCGACCCACGCGGGGGCGGCCTGCTCGACCCGCGCCCGGAAGGCTCCGAGGTCGGCGCCGGTGGCCCGCCCGCGCGGCCGGGCCGGGTCGTGCACCAGGTGCGCCAGCCCCACGCCGGCCTCCGGGAGCAGGGCGTCCTCCTCCGGCGCGTAGCGGCGGGCGGTGATGCCCGAGGCGTGCAGCAGGTCGTAGAAGCCGTCGCCGGGGCCGGCGTGGTGGTGGCCGCGACCCGCCGCGCAGGCGGTCACCGCGGGGCTGACGACGACGACCCGCAGGCCCGGGCGCCAGTGGTCCCTCAGCACGGGCACCACGCTGGCCGCACCTCGCTCGGGCGGCGCCGGGAGCACTCGTCGTCACCGTCGACGAGCGCGACCCGCTGTGCGGTCACCCGGACGCTGCCGTGGTCGGGGTCGCCGTGGACAACGGTGGTCGGGCGGCCGGCCAGCCGCGTCCGGGCGGCACGGCAGCGCGCCACGGCCTCGGCGGGCACGGCGTCCAGGTCCACCTCCGCACCGGTCGTGGTGCTCAGCAGGCGCAGCGCGTCGGCGACCCGTCGCCGGTCGGCCCCGGTCGGCGGCGGCTCGAGCAGCTCGCTGCGCGTGCCCCACGGCGCCAGCTCGTCCCAGCCCACACCGCCATCGTGCCCGAGCGGCCGCGCTCAGTCGCCGCAGGTCTCGAAGGCGTACCCGTCGTCGTCGGGGGTGAGCAGGTCTTGGTCGCGCAGGACCACCTGCGGCGGCCGGTCGGAGTCCCGGCACAGCTCGGCGAACCCGTCGGCGCCCAGCTCGTCGGTGTACTCGACGTCGAGGAGCACCGGGTAGTGGGCGAGGTAGGCGTCGCACTCGTCGAAGACCGCGCACGACTCGGCCACGGCGAAGTCGAACCCGGCCTCGCGCAGCCGCCCGGCGAGCTCCGGGGTGTTCTTCTGCGCGATCGCTAGCCCTGCGCGGTGGGCCACCTCGGCGTACGCCACCGCGAGCGCCGCGTCGTCGTCGGCGCTCAGCGCTCCCCCGGAGCGGGTCCAGCTGTCGAGGTTGTCGACCTCGACGGCGTCGTAGCCGTCGTCGGCGCACCCCTCGACCCACGGGCCCACCAGCTCCACGAGGGCCTGGCGCTTCGCCGCGGTGGAGGTGTCGAACAGCAGCTCGTCGGGCCACCCGGGGTCGGCGAGGGGTCCGTCACCGGTCTGCACGAGCAGCTCGGGGTGGTCGGCGGCGAAGGCCGCGGAGTCCTGCGGCTGGGTCTGGAAGCCGTTGACGTAGCAGACGTCGTACCCGAGGTCGGCGGGCTCGGCGGTGCGGTCGCGGACCACCACCTCGACCCCCGGCGCGGGCGGGTAGGGGCCTCCCAGCTGGTAGTCGAAGGCCGCGCCGGCCGGAGGCGCCGCCCACCCGGGAGCCTGCGCCGTCGAGCAGCCGACCAGGGCCAGGCACGCGGCGGCCCGCGCACGGCACGACGACGACGGCGCGGCGAACGCTCACCGGGGTGCTCCGGCGACCGCGCCGGTCTGCGGGCGCGGTCCGTACGTGAGCCGCCGCAGGAGCACCTCGGCGGGGCCGGCGCGTCCCGCGCGCTCGAGCGCCACGCAGAGGGCGACGCCCAGCAGGTAGGTGCCCACCGCCACCAGCGAGACGACGGCGGTGCCGCTGCCGTCGCCGAGGCCGAGCCCCCAGGTGGCGAGCACCGGCACCATGACGAGGCTCTGCAGGAGGTAGCAGGTCAGCGAACGCCGTCCCACCGCGACCAGCGCACCCGTGACCGGACCGCCGGCCTCCCGGACGGCGACGAACCAGGCCACCCCGCGAGGAAGGCCGCGGCCCCCGCCAGGCCTGTGAGCCCGTGCAGCGCCGCGGCGGCGGCGTCGGCCCAGGTCGGCCAGGCGACCAGCTGCAGGGATGCCGCGACCAGCGGCAGCGCACCCAGGACGCTCACCGCGATGCCGCCCAGCGCGACGCGCCGCAGCAGCGGGAGGTCCTCCTCGGGCCGCTCGAGGACGCCGCGGCGGGCAGCGAGCAGCCCGAGCACCGCCGGCGGCAGGAGCATGAGCACCAGCAGCGGCGAGACCGCCAGGAGCGCCGGTGCCCCCACGGCCCGCAGGAGCAGACCGCCCGCGAAGGTCTCGGACGAGAGCCCGAACAGCCCCTCCTCACCCACGGGCGTCGAGAACCCGTCGAAGGCTGCGAAGCCGACGGCCAGCGGCAGCGCGAGCCCGCCCCACCACAGCAGCGCGCGGTCGGAGGCGCGCAGCCAGATGCCGACGACCCCGAGCCCGAGCACGCCGTAGCTCAGCAGGATGTCGCCGTCGAACAGGAGCACGCCGTGGACGAGGCCGAAGACGGCGAGCCAGGCGCACCGGCGCAGCAGCACCGCCCGCGCCTGCGGCCACGGCAGGCCCGCGTCCCACATCCGGCGCGACATGACGACGATCCCGAAGGCGAACAGCGCCGTGAACACCGGAAAGGCTCGGTCGTCCACGAAGGTGCCGACCACCGCGTCGACGACCCGGTCGGCGGGGCCGGCCTCCTCGGGGCGGAACCCCGGGCCGAGCGCCAGCCCGGTCAGGTGCAGCGGGGCGTTGGCGAGGGCGATGCCCAGCAGCGCCAGGCCCCGGGCCAGGTCGGGCGCGAGGGCTCGCTCGGTGCGCGGCAGGGGTCCTGTCACTCCCCCACCCTGTCAGGGGCCGCTGCGCTGGCGGGCTCAGCGACCTGCGGCCCGTGCGAGCTCGCGCCCTGCGCGCTCCAGCTGACCGCGGTCAGCATCGCGGTGACCGCGGTCACCTGGCGTGGTGCGCTCCTGGGCCAACGCCACGACGACTGACCGCGGTCACCTCCAGCACTGACCGCGGTCACCTGCCGTGGTGCGCTCCTGGGCCGACACCGCGACGACTGACCGCGGTCACCTCCAGCACTGACCGCGGTCAGCTGGCGTGGGGCAGTCCGCGCGAGACCGACCAGGGGCTGGGTGGTGGTCGCTACCGTGCGCAGATGGCCACGCGCGACCTCGGGGCCCGCCCGGCGAGCGCCGCTGACGCTGCACGGCTCGCCGAGGTCCACGTGCTGGCCCCCGGAGCACCACACGACGAGCGGAGGACGCATGCGGCGAGGTTCCGGCGGCTGGTTCGGGCCGGGGGTGCCGCACGAGCGGCTGCGGTGGACGCGGCGCGGGCGGCGGCGGATGGCGCAGGTGACGGCCGAGCACGCCGGGCTCGCCCGCCGGGACGTGCGCGACGACGTGACCCGTGGTGGACCTCGCTCGCCGCAGCGCTGCGCCGCGAGCCGGAGGCGTTGCGCTCCTCCGTCACCGGCGCGCGGGTCGCGGCCACCCGGCCGTGGCTGTACGCGTGGGTGCACCTGCCGACCGGGCGGGTCGTCCACGCGGGCACGACGACGCTCGACCCCCACGTCCGCGCCTGGGTGCACCTGACCGACGCCGACCCGGAGCGGGGCCGGGTCGGCGCGCTCGTCCGCTCGCGGGAGGACCTCGACGAGCTGGACGCCTTCGAGGTCTGCGCGGTGCGCCTCCCCGACGAGGCCGACCGGCCCGCCGCGAGGCGGGTCCTGCTGGACGCGCTGCTGGCCAGCGGCCGGCTCAGCGAGGACCTGGCGCAGCGGGCAACGGGCAGCGGCTCAGCAGCGAGCTCGCCGTCGTCCGCGGAGCCGACGGGGGCAGCGGTGCAGCGCAGCGTCGACGTCCTCGTGCGGGAGGTCCTCAGGTCGCGCTGGCGGTGACGCCCGGCGCCGCACGACGGGGTCGCGTCTGTCCGACCGCCGACCGCCGACCGTCAGCGGTCGAGGGCCTCCACCGCGCGCCGCAGGAACGGGTCCGCGCCGGCGTGGTCGTCGGCGGTGACCGTCACGACGGCGTCGTCGAGGAGGAGCAGCACCTGGCCGTGGGCGCCGTGCAGCCGCCAGGCACGACCGGGACCGCCCCAGCCCGCGAGCGCGTAGCGGGTGTACCCCGGCCCCGCGCCGTCGCGCGCCGTCCAGTCGGAGTGCATCGCGTCGACCCACCGCGGGGAGACGAGCTGGCGCCCTTCCCAGGCGCCGCGGTCGCGGAGCAGCTGGCCGAGGCGCGCCAGCTCCTCGCTGCGCAGGTGCAGGCCCTCGGCGGCCTCGACGAACCCCAGCGGGCAGCGGTCCCAGTCGGGGGCGTCGATCCCGAGGGGCTCGAACAGCCGCGGGCGCAGCCAGTCGTGCACGTCGCCGACCGCCGCCGCGAGGGCGCGCATCGCGGTGTAGGTGCTCGCCGAGGAGTAGTGGAAGGCGCGCCCCGGCGCCGGCCGGGCCAGGAACGCGGCGGCGACGTCGGGCACGTCGGTCGTCCACGTCGGTGACCAGGGCATCTCGATGCCGCTGGTCATCCCCAGGAGGTGGCGCGTGGTGACGGTGTCCGTGCCGGCACCGGTGGCCAGCTCCGGCAGGTACCCGGCCACCGGGGCGTCGACGTCGAACAGCCCTGCGTCGCTGGCGGTGCCGGCAGCGAGCACGCACATGCCCTTGGCCACCGACTGGATGTCGCGCGCGACGTCGTCGCTCCAGCGGTGCACCACGCGCTCGTCACCAACCTGGACCTGGACCGCGTGGGCGCCGAAGCCCAGCTCGTCGGCGTCCTCCACGAGCTGGTCGAGGACGGTCTGCGCGCGGCCCACGGCGCCAGTCTGCCCGCCGCTCAGGCGGGCAGGAGCCGCAGCGCGAAGGGGTCGAGCGAGCCGGGCAGGGGCCGCTCGGCCGACAGGCGGGGCCGCTCCGGACGCCACTCCCCCTGCGCCAGCGAGGCGAGCAGCGTGCTCGTCGTCAGCAGCACCACGCCGCGACCGGGACACATGCCCGGCCCGGCGCTGAAGGGCACCAGCGGCCAGTCCGTCGCACCGCTCGGGTCCTCCTGCCCGTCGGCGTCGAGCCACAGCTCGGGGGCGAGGCGGTGAGCCTGCGCCAGCCGGGAGGGGTCGCGGTGGAAGAAGGGGGCGAAGACGAGCACGCCGGTGCGCTCGGGCAGCTCGCCGGTGCGCCAGGCCGTCGTCGCCGTGGTCTGGCGCAGGACGGCGGGGGTGGTGGGCCACAGCCGCAGCGACTCCAGCACCACCGACCGCAGCACCGGTCGTCGTGCGACCGGAGCCGCGGGGTCGGTCGACGGCGCAGGCGCCTCCTCCCGCACCCGGCGGGCCGCATCGGGGTGCGCGGCCAGGAGGTCCAGCGCCCGCGACGAGGCCCACGCCGCAGCGTCGAAGGCGAAGAGCCACTGCGGCACCTGCTCGTGCGGTGCCACGCCGGGCCGGGCCGGTGTGCCGGCCACGAGCGAGGCCAGGCTGCCCGGCTCCGCGGCGTCGACGTACTCGCCCACCCGGCCGAGGAAGCGCTCGCGGCGGCGGTGGTCGACGGGCGCCAGGCCCGACCAGTTGGCGCGACGGCGCAGGGCGAGGAGGTCGTCGGTGACCTGCTCGTCGTCGCGCGCGGCCTCCCCGAGGGTCACCCGGCGGACGGACCGCCACCAGGCCCGGGACAGCAGGGACCAGCTCAGGGCGCCCTCCGCCCGGGCCTGCTCGGCCAGCTGCTCGGCCTCCTGGGCGACCACCGCCGCGAAGGGACCCGCCAGGTGGTGGAGCGGCTGGCCCGCGTCGAGCACCGACTCGTTGAACGGGCGCCGCTCGCGCCGGTTCCGGGGCGAGCTGATGAGGACGCCACGGGGCTGGAAGTGGGCCAGCGCCCCGCGCTTCTCCGGAGACGCCGGGGAGAAGGGCTCGGGGGCGCCGTCGAGGACGCGGCGGACGTCGCCGGGCTCGACCGGGACCACGAAGGACCGGCCCGGCAGGCGCAGGTGGACGGGGTCGGGTCCGTGGCGCTCCCGCAGGCGGGTCACCGTGCGGACGGCGCGCGCGTCGAGGTCGAGGCGGGCCGCCGCGGCCTCGAGGCGAGGACGGCGGACGATCGCCCCGCGCGCCGCGACGGGGACCAGCACCCCCAGCACGAGGCGCCCCGCGTCGAGGGCCGAGACGGCGGGCACGCGCCGACGGCGGGCGGCCCGGGCGGCGGAGCGGGTGGCGAGCAGGCGGTCCAGCACCTCCACCACGGTGTGCCCCTCGGGCCGGGAGCGCGAACCGATCAGCGCGAGCCGGAGGCGCCGTGCAGGAGCAGGACGGCGTGGCACCCCCCGCCGAGGACGACCGGTAGACCGCTCACGCGCCGGACGCCGGCGCCGGCCCGGGAGGCGGTGAGCCGGCTCTCCTTGAGGCAGCGGTGACGCGGAGTGGGGGCTCTCACGCGCCACCGCCACCGGCAGGCGGCCGCAGCCGTCCGGGGCTGCTGGACGCCCCGGACTGCGGTCCCCCGGAACGTACGATGTTTCTGATCGTTTCGTCAACGCACCGCGCGGTGACGGCCGACCCGGCTCACCGCAGGTCGTGAGCCTGCGTCAGCGCCGCCCGAAGCCGAACGGGATCGGGATCGGGCCGCAGCAGCAGACGCCCTGCACCCGCTGGTGGGGGGTGAGCAGCGCGACGGCCTGGTAGCAGGCGGCGAAGCGCAGCACCACCGGCAGCACCGAGCGCGAGACGCCCCTCTCGACCACGGTGCGGCGCACGGCGCCGGAGCAGGAGTCGCCCCCGTGGGCGATCCGGTGGGCGCACGAGTACCCCTTCCTCGGGGACAGGCGCACCTGGTACCAGGTGATGGCCCGCTCGACGAGGCGCGCTGCTGGGCTGGGTCCGCTCATGGCCCGATGCTGCTCCCGGAGCCCCGATCACACGCGTCGATCACCGGGGGGCGACGGGCGCGGTCGTGGACGGTGCCGTGGGCGGGGCCGGAGCCGTGCGGAGGTGGTCGGGGGCGCACCGTGCCAGCCTCGGGCTGGTGGAGAGCTACCAGCGCAGCGGGCTGCGCTTCGACGTCACCGACCTCGGCCCGTCCGCCCCGGGAACGCCCGCTGTGCTGTGCCTGCACGGCTTCCCCCAGGACCGGTCCGCCTACGACGGCGTCGCCGAGCGCCTCGTCGGTCACGACGTGCGCGTGCTCGCACCCGACCAGCGCGGGTACTCCCCCGGGGCCCGCCCCCGGGGCCGCCGCGCGTACGCGCTGACCGAGCTGGTCGCCGACGCCGTCGCCCTCCTCGACGCCGCCGGGGCCCAGCGCGCCCACGTCGTCGGGCACGACTGGGGCGGGGTCGTCGCCTGGGCGCTCGCGGCGTGGCACCCCGAGCGGGTGGCCTCCCTGACCGCGCTCTCGCAGGCGCACCCGGCCGCGATGGGCGCCGCCGTCCTCCGCTCCTCGCAGGGGCTGCGCTCCTGGTACGTCGGCGCGTTCCAGGTGCCGGCGCTGCCGGAGCGGGTGCTCGCGAGCGGCGGGGCGCTGGCCCGGACCCTGGTCCGCTCGGAGCTGCCGGAGCACCTCGCGCAGCGGTACGCCGACCGGGCGCTGGCCGACGGCGCAGCGCGGCTGAGCGCGGGCATCGGCTGGTACCGCGCCCTGCCGCTCGGCGGCCGTCCGGTGGGGCGGGTCACCGTCCCCACCACCTACCTCCACGGGTGGCGCGACCCCTTCTACTCCCGCGCCACCGTGATGGGCACGGCGCGCCAGGTCACCGGCCCCTTCCAGCGGCGGACGCTGGACACCGGCCACTGGGTGCCCGAGCTGGAGCCCGACGCCGTGGCGGCGGCGGTGCTCGAGCACGTCGAGGCGGACAGGATGGCCGCATGAGCCAGCACCCCGACCCCACCGCCGACGCCGTCGCCGCCGAGCCGCAGCTCGACGTCACCTCCTTCACGCAGGACGACGCCGTGGACCTCGGCGTCCTCGCGCTGGAGGTGGTCCGCGAGCGCGGTGCGAACCTCGCGGTGCGCGTGGAGCTCGGCGGGCAGACGGTGTTCCTGGCCAAGACCGGCAGCACGGACGCGAGCAACGAGCCGTGGCTGGAGGGCAAGTCGCGGGTGGTGCACCGCTTCGGCGACCCGTCGCTGCTGGTCCGGCTGCGCCACGCCGAGGCGGGCACGCCCTTCGAGGGCCGCGACGACGTCGACCACGACCAGCTCAAGGCGCACGGCGGCGCGGTGCCGCTGCGGGTGCTCGGCGAGCTGGTGGGCACGCTCACGACGTCGGGCGAGCCGGACGTCGTCGACCACGCCGTGTCCGTCGAGGCGGTGCGGCGCTTCCTGTCGCGCCGGACGTGATCGTCAGCCGCTAGCGTCCAGCGGGTGCCGACCTCCCCCGTCCCCGTTCCCGAGGCGGTGCTGGCCGCCGAGCGCCGCGCCGTCGAGCGCTCCTTCGCCCACTCCTGCGAGCAGGCCACCGGTCGCGTCCTGGCGGTGCTCGCCGCGTCGGTGAGGCCCGGCGGCCGGGTGCTGGAGCTGGGCACCGGCGTGGGCGTCGGCACCGCGTGGGTCGTCTCGGGCCTGGAGGGCCGCGAGGACGTCGAGGTCGTGACCGTCGAGCACGACCAGGCGCTGGCCGAGCTGGTCCGCTCGACCGACCTGCCGGTGACGGTGCTCACCGGCGACGCCGAGGCCCTGCTGCCGGGGCTGGGCACCTTCGACCTCGTCTTCGCCGACCCCGAGGGCGGCAAGTGGACCGGGCTCGACCGCACGGTCGCCGCGCTGGCCCCGGGCGGGGTGCTCCTCGTGGACGACATGGACCTGAGTCGCTACCACCGCACCGACCACGTCGCGGCCGTCACCGCGGTGCGGGACGCGCTCGTGGGGCACCCGGACCTGGTCACCGCCGAGCTGCCCGTCGGCACGGGCCTGCTCGTCAGCACCCGCCGTCCGGCCTGACCGGTTCGTCCCCGGACGGCCTGCGACCCACCGCCGGAACGCCCGCGTAACACGATGTGAACATTCCGGTCCTACGTTCTGGGCGAGTCCGGCGCGCCCCGACCCCGGGGACGGCGCCGCCAGCCCACTCCCGAGGAGCTCGCATGAGCGGCAGCGCCGCCCGTCTGGACGCCATCCGCGCCGTCAAGTCCTACGTCCCCCCGGCGCCGTCGTTCGCGGCGCACGAGGCGCCCGGCGCGATCTTCGGTCAGAACGTGTTCTCCCGCGACGTCATGCAGTCGCGGCTCCCCAAGGCCGTGTTCCGCTCCGTGGTCTCGACCATCGACAGCGGCTCCCCGCTCGACCCGTCCGTCGCCGACGCCGTCGCCTCGGCGATGAAGGACTGGGCGATGGACCGGGGCGCCACGCACTACGCCCACGTCTTCTACCCGCTGACCAACCGCTCCGCCGAGAAGCACGACAGCTTCCTGGAGCCGGACGGCGAGGGCTCCTCGATCGCGGAGTTCGCCGGCAAGACCCTGGTGCAGGGCGAGCCCGACGCCTCCAGCTTCCCCAACGGCGGCCTGCGCTCCACCTACGAGGCCCGCGGCTACACCGCCTGGGACGTCACCAGCCCGGCGTACATCCTCGAGAACGCCAACGGCAACACCCTGTGCATCCCCACGGTGTTCGTCTCCTTCACCGGTGAGGCGCTCGACCTCAAGGCGCCGCTGCTGCGCTCCCAGCGGGCGATGGCCACGCACGCCAAGCGCGTGCTGGCGCTGTTCGGCCACGACGAGCCCGGCAACATCGTGTCGTACAGCGGTCCGGAGCAGGAGTACTTCCTGGTCGACCGCAGCTTCTCCCTCTCGCGCCCCGACCTGCTGAACTGCGGTCGCACCCTGTTCGGCGCGACGCCGCCCAAGGGCCAGGAGTTCGACGACCACTACTTCGGGTCCATCCCCGACCGCGTGCTCGCCTTCATGCTCGACGCCGAGCGCGAGCTGTTCAAGGTGGGGATCCCCGCCAAGACCCGCCACAACGAGGTCGCCCCGGGGCAGTTCGAGATCGCCCCGATGTTCGAGCAGGCCAACCTCGCCGCTGACCACCAGCAGCTGCTGATGGTCACCATGCGCAAGGTCGCCCAGCGCCACGGCATGGAGGTCCTCTTCCACGAGAAGCCCTTCGCCGGCGTCAACGGCTCGGGCAAGCACGTCAACTTCTCCTTCGGCGGCGGGAGCGTCGGCAACCTCCTGCTGCCGGGCGACACCCCGCACGACAACGCGCAGTTCCTGGTCTTCTGCGCCGCCGTGATCCGCGCGGTGCACCGCCACGGCGGCCTGCTGCGCGCCTCGGTGGCCTCCTCCACCAACGACCACCGCCTCGGCGCCAACGAGGCCCCGCCGGCGATCATCTCGATCTTCCTCGGCGCCCAGCTGGCCGACGTGTTCGACCAGGTGGCCAAGGGCGGCGCGACCTCCTCCAAGGAGAAGGGCACCCTCGCGATCGGCGTCGACACCCTGCCGGTGCTCCCCACCGACCCGGGCGACCGCAACCGCACCAGCCCGTTCGCCTTCACCGGCAACCGCTTCGAGTTCCGCGCGCCGGGCTCGCTGCAGTCGATCGCCCCGCCGATGACGACGATCAACACGATCGTGGCGGAGTCCCTCGACTACGTGGCCACCCAGCTCGAGGCCAAGCTGGCCGACGGCGAGGACTTCAACCACGCCGTCCAAAAGCTGCTGGAGCAGATCGTCTCCGACCACGGCGCGGTCATCTTCAACGGCGACGGCTACTCCGACCAGTGGCAGGTCGAGGCCGAGGCCCGCGGGCTGAAGAACCTCAAGACGACGCTCGACGCGCTGCCCGAGCTCATCACGCCCGAGTCCCTGGAGCTGTTCTCCAGCTACGGGGTGCTCTCGGAGCAGGAGTCGCACAGCCGCTTCGAGGTGGCCCTCGAGCAGTACGCGCTGTCCGTGGGCGTCGAGGCCAAGCTGTCGCTGGAGATCGGCTCCACGACCATCCTGCCGGCCGCGGTCCGCTACCAGACCGAGCTCGCCCAGAACGTCGCGGCGCTGAAGGCCGCCGGCGTCGAGGCCGACACCTCCCTCCTGGAGGGCGTCTCCGCTCCGCTCGCCGCGCTGCGGTCGGCGGTCACCGAGCTTCGCTCGGCCATCGGCCACCACGCCAGCGGCGGCACCGCGGGCCACGCCCTGCACGCCCGCGACGTGCTGCTGCCGAAGATGGCGGCGGTCCGCGCGGCCGCCGACGAGCTGGAGACCGTCGTCGCCGACGACCTGTGGCCGCTGCCGACCTACCAGGAGATGCTGCACATCCTCTGACCGGTCCCAGGCACCACCCGGCGTCGGCCTCGCTCCCCCCGGGGGGCGGGGCCGACGCCCGTCGTGGCCGCTCCTGAGCGACCGCACCCTCCGCGGAGGGTGCGCGTCAGCCCTCCGTCTTCTCCAGCGCCGCGTAGGCGTACTGGAGGGCGTCGGCCGCGGCGACGACGGTCATGCCGGCGCTCACCCACCGGGTGGCCCGGGGCGCCGCGGCGTACGACACCACCGCCGCCGTCCCCACCCACTGCCCCAGGCAGAACGGGCAGGTGATGAGCTCGCCCACGGCGTGCCGCACCGCACCCGAGCGCGGCTGCTCGAGCACCTCCCCCGGTCCTGCCGGCTCGGAGAACACCGTGAAGGGGGCGCGCAGCGGCGCGACGACGGCGTCCTTGGTCACCGTGCGGGTGAGGCGGTAGACCGCGACCGACATCAGGGCCAGGTCGCCCGGGGTCGGCAGGGCCGCGTCGCGGCGGTGCCGCGCGAGCAGCCCGGCCGCGGCGACGGTGCTGATGGCGTACCCGCCCATGAGCAGGGCGTACCCGGTCAGCGGGCGCTCGTCGCGGTCCTCGGGGTCGGTGCCCTGCTCCTCGTACTCACGGCGGGTGCGCAGCCACCAGCGGGTGGCGGCGGCCAGGGGCCCGCGGTGGGAGTGCGCGGCCCTGCCGAGCCGCTCGTCGGTGTCCGGGGTGCCGCGGTCGTCGGAGGTGCCGTCAGAGGTGCCGTCGGTGCCAGCAGTGGCTGCGCTGGTGTCGCTGGGGTCCATGCACCGCCCGTACCCCGTCGCGCGGCAGATGATCGCGCGCGCCCGAGGCGTGCCCCGACCGGCGGACCCGGGCTAGCGTCAACGGGTGCCTGAGGAACGCTCCACGCCCCGCGCGCTGCTGGACGGGGTCGTCCTCGGCCTGGTGCTGATGGCGGTCTTCACCACCGCCTGGAGCGCCAACACCCTCGGCACCTGGCCGGGCGAGGTCGGCACCGCGCTGACCGCGGTGGGTGTGGCCCTGAGCGCGTGGTTCGTGGTGACGGCGGTGCGGCTCGCGCGCACCCGGGGCCGGGCCTCCACGGCGGTCACCGCCGAGGAGGAGCGCTGGCAGCGGCGCAGCGGGCGGGCGTTCGGCCTCGTGTTCGCCCTCGAGGGCGTCGTCATCGTCGCGGCGGTGAACGTCCTCGCAGCGGTGGGACGGCCCGACCTGGTGCTGCCGACCATCGCGCTCGTCGTCGGCCTGCACTTCTACCCGATGGCGCGGATCTTCCGGCGACGCATCGACACCTGGCTGGCCACGGCGCTGACCGCGGTCGGGCTCGCCGGCCTCGCCGCGCTGATGCTCACGGACGCGAGCCGGGACACCGTCTGGGGCCTGGTCGCCTGCGGCGCAGCCCTCACCACCGCGGCGTACGGCGCGTACTTCACGCGGACGGCGGGCGACCTGCTGTCCCGGACGAGCGCATGAGCGCCCGCCTCGCCGAGGACGCCGACCGGCCTGACGGCCCGGACCGGTCGGCCGAGGGCTGCTCCCGGGGGGGCAGCCCGGCTCCTCAGGGGCGCAGGGCGCGGGAGAACCGCTCGACCAGCACCTCCGCCGCGGCGCGGCCCGGTGCCGTGGGCAGCACCGGGTAGACGTGCAGCTGGCCCGCGGCCTCGACGAGCTCGACGTCGACGCCGGCGGCGCGCGCCTTCTGGGCCAGCAGGTGGGCGTCGGGGTTGAGCACGTCGCGGGTCCCGGTGAACACGGTGAGGGGCCCCAAGCCGGCCAGCTCCCCGAAGAGGGGGCTGACCACGGGGTCGGTCAGCGGCAGGCCCCCGGACCACGCCTCCGCCAGGACGACGCCGCCGGGCGTCGCCAGCCACGGGTCGCTGGGCTGCACCTCGGGGATGCGGGGGTTGCTCCACGTCAGGTCGAGCGCCGGCGAGACGAGCACCGTCGCGGGCAGCCGCACGCCGTCGTCCCGCAGCGCCAGCGCGGCGGACAGCACGATCTGCCCACCGGCGGAGTCCCCGAGCACCCCCGTCCGCCCGTGGCGCTCGGCGCTCTCGCGCACCAGCTCGACGACGCGGTCGCGCACCGGGCGCGCCGTCCCCCAGGGCACCAGCGGGTAGATGGGGACGGTGACGACGACGCCCGCGCCCGCGGCCACGTCGGCGGCCATCGCCCACTGCTGCCGCTTGATCTCGTTGACCCAGCCACCGCCGTGCGCGTACACGACACCGCCCACGGGCGGGCCGGCCACCGGCGTGAGGGTGTACACGGGCCAGCCGCGGTCGCGGACGACGTCGACGCGGACGTCGCGGCGCAGGGTCCGCGGCGGCCCGTACGCGTCGGGCCGGACGGTGGCCTCGCGGATCCTGCGACGTGCGCCCTCGGCGGTCACGAAGGTGCGGTTGAACCGCAGCGCCCTCATCGCCGGGGGGATGAGCAGGCTCGCGAGGTCGTTCACGGCGTCGTCTCCAGGGCCTCGAGGAGCGGGGCGGGCCAGATCCTGTCGGGCGGGTGGGGCAGCCGCACGTCGGGGCGGCCCGCGAGCACCACCGAGGCGCAGTGGTTGGAGCAGATGAGCCGGTCGGGCCGCGACAGCGCCAGGCCCAGCCGCTGCAGCGGCGGGAGGTGGAGCAGGTGCCCGGCGATGCGGGTGATCTCACCCCAGTCGTAGCCCTGCCCGAGGAGAGCGCGGCTGCGCGCCAGGCCCAGGTCGCGCTCGGCGCCGCTGCGCCAGGGGCGCACGACGACGACGGGCTCAGCGGCCAGGTCGCGGACGCGCTCGCGCAGCCCCGAGCCGCCGCCGTCGGGCCCGTCACCGCCGTAGGCCTCGTGGCTGCGCCAGACGCCCGGTCCGGTGCGCTCGACGAGCACCCCGCAGTGCGCGACCGTCGAGCGGCTGGCGCGCCGGATCACCCAGCCCTGCAGGCCCCGGCCGCCCGAGAAGAACAGGTCACCCGGCTCCGGCGTCACCCGCGCCAGTCTGGACGACGCCGCCCTCGAGCACCTCGCGAGAGCGGCTGGTGGACACCCGGGTGTCGCCGGCGACCTCGCGGACGCCCACGCGCACCCGCTCGTAGGGGACGACCTCCAGGGAGACCACGGGACGCTCCTGCGAGAGCACGAGCTCCAGCGGGGGCTGCTCCCCCGCTGGAGCCGGGCCGCCGTCGTCGGGCTCGTCGCTCCCGAGGGGCTGGCGATCGACGCGCAGGACCTCCCGCCGGACGGTCACGGTGACGGAGACCTCCTCGGTCACCACCTCGCGGCGCAGGCGCACCCGCTCCCGGGGTGCGCGCCGGGTGCCGAGCTCGACGCGCTCGGCGGACAGCACGACCTCAGTCACGGGCGAGGGGACGCCGGTGGCCCGGCCCCCCACGGGGTCCGGGCCACCGGCGCTGGTCACGGTCGGGTCAGATCCGGCCGTCGCGGGCGGTGCCGCGACCGGTGCCCTGGTCGGCGCGCTCGGCGTCGGCGTCCAGGTCGAGGTCGGCGTGGCGGCCCGAGGCGCGGGTGCCGGCGTCGTCCAGCTCGATCTCCTCCTTGCTCACGTCGGCGGAGACGGTCTGGGTGTCGCGCTCGGTCTGGGTGCCGAGGCGCACGCGCTCGACGGGCTCGACGGTCTTGGAGACGACCGGGACCTCCTCGTGCAGGACGATCTCGTGCTCCTCCTCGGACAGCTGCGCCCCGGAGGTGGCGGCGCCGCGGTTGGCCTCGGTGATCGGCTCGCGCTCGATCGTCACCTCCTCGTGGGAGGTGCCGACCTGGGCGGTCTGGGTCTCGGTGACGACGTGCTTGCGCAGGCGGGCGCGGCCCGCCTCGCGGCGCTCGGTGCCGACGTGGAGGCGCTCCTCGGAGCGGGTCATCGCGTCGTCGGTGGTGGGGCCGGAGGTGTCGTGGCCCTGCACGCCGGCCTCGCCGGAGCGGTCGCGGCGGGAGTCGGTGCCGAGCCCGGCGCCCGTGCCGGTTCCGGTGCCGCCGGGGACGGTGGCCTCACCGCGGGCGGCGCCCAGCTCGTCGAGGCCCTCGTAGTCACCGCGGTGCGTGCCGGTGCCGCCGACGAAGCCGTCGCCGCGCCCGGTGCTGTCGGCCGTGGTCTCGGTGCGGCTGTCCGTGCCCCTGCCCGCAGCGCCGGCGGAGCCGATGCCGTAGTGCTCGAAGAGGCGGTCCTCCTCCTCGCGGCTGATCTGGCCGTCGGCCTCGGTGCGGGGCGCGTCCTTGACCTGGTCCTTGGTGTAGGGCACCCGGATCTCGTCGCCGGAGGTCGTGGCCTGCGCGAGCGGCACGAAGGTCTCCGCGGTGCCGAACAGCCCGGTCTTGACGGTGACCCACTCGGGCTGGCCCGAGTCGTCACCGAGGTAGATGTCGCCGACGCGGCCGATCTTGTCGCCGTCGGAGGAGTAGACGGTGGCGCTGCGCAGGGCGTCGATGGTGTCGTTCGAGGGGGTGTCGAGGGCCACGGGGGACTCCTTCGCGTGGGGGCCTGTCAGAGGACCTGTGAACGCCGGTGCTCTCCACCGTTCGACGGATGGGCACTACCCCCCGTCACCGCATCCATGCGCGCCGGACTTACAGCGTTCTGCTCTGCGGGGGAAAGTCATGGGCAGCGCGAGGGAGCTGCCCGACGTCGCTGCCCTGCGCGCAACGTTGCACCGAGTGCATACTCGTCGGGTGCTCCAGCAGAAGCTCGACCGCCGCGCGGCGCTCAAGGCGCGCCACCGCGCGGCCATCGTCGGCGCCGCGCGCGAGCTGATCGACGAGCACGGCGTCCACGCCCTGTCCGCGGACCAGCTCGCGGGGCGCGCCGACGTCGCCCGCCGCACGCTGTTCAACCACTTCTCCTCCCTCGACGAGATCGTGGTGGCCTGCCTGGAGGCCGAGCTGCAGGCGGCCCTCGCCTCGGTGGAGGACGCCGCCGGCGCCACCGAGGCACCCACCCCCGGGGCCCCGCTGGACGACCTCGAGGCCCTGCTCCACGCCCCCGACCTGGCGAGCGCCGTCGTGCGCATCTCGCGCCTCGTGGACGGTCCCGGAGACACCACCCGCGCCGAGCGCGTGCAGCAGGAGGCGGTGCGGCACGTCTCGGAGCCGCTGGTGGCGCGCCTGCTGGCCCGCCACCCGGGGCTGGCGCCGCTCGACGCGGCGCTCGTCACCACCACCGTCATGAACGGCATGGCCGTCCTGGCCGCCGCCTGGCTGGAGGAGACCGGCGGCGTGCTCGACGACGCCGCCCGCCGCCGCTGGGACGAGCTGCTCGACCACCTCTTCAGCACCCTGCGCCGCGGCTTCCCGGCCCCGCAGACCTCCTCGACACGGACCCCGACGGAAGGCGCCTGAGATGGCCCGACTCCTCCACCGCCTGGGGCTCGCCACCTCCGGCCGGCCCCGCACCACCATCAGCGCCTGGCTCGTGCTGCTCGCCCTCGGCGTGGTGGGCTTCCTCACCCTCGGCGGCACGCTGTCGTCAGCGGTGTCCATCCCCGGGACGCCCACGGCCCGCGTGGCCGACCAGCTCACCACCGAGTTCCCCGACGCCAGCGGCGGCTCCGGCACCGTGGTCTTCCACGCCGAGGACGGCGCGGCGCTGACCGCCGACCAGCAGAGCGCCATCAGCGCGCTGCTCGTGCAGGTCGCGACCGAGCCGGGCGTCACCGGCACCGTCGACCCGTTCGCCACCGAGGCGCAGCGCACGGAGCAGGCCGACCAGCTGACCGCGGGCCAGCAGCAGATCGAGCAGGGCCGGACCCAGCTCGAGGCCGGTCAGCAGCAGCTCACCGCCGCCCGCGAGCAGATCACCTCCCTGCCGGCGTCCGCGCAGCGCTCCGCCCAGGTGCAGGCCCAGCTCGCCGCGCTGGACCAGCAGCAGAGCCAGCTCGACGCGAACAGCGCCCAGCTCGAGGCGCAGGCGACCCAGGCCGACCTCGGCTCCCAGCTGCTCGACGCCTCGCAGGAGGTGCGCCAGGTCTCCACCGACGGCAGCACCGCCCTCGGCGTCGTGCGGTTCGCCGACCCGGTCCAGGAGGTGACCCCCGAGGTCAAGGAGGGCGTCGTCGACGCGCTCGAGGGCACCTCGATCCCCGGCGTCGAGGTCGAGCTGTCCAACGAGCTCGTGCAGACGACGCCGGAGGTCTTCGGCCCCGGGGAGGCGCTCGGCCTGCTGGTCGCGGCGGTCGCCCTCGTGGTCGTGCTGCGCACGCTGCTCGGCGCCGTCGTGCCGCTGGTCTCCGCCGTCGTCGGCGTGGGCGTCGGCGTCACCGCCGCCCTGTCGCTGTCGGGCCTGGTCGACATGCTGTCGATCACCCCGGTGCTCGGCGTGATGCTCGGCCTCGCCGTCGGCATCGACTACTCGCTCTTCATCATCAACAGGCACCGGCGGCAGCTGCGCGACGGCGCCGGGGTGCGCGACTCGATCGCCCTGGCCACGGGCACCTCCGGCAACGCCGTCGTCTTCGCCGGGCTCACGGTGGTCATCGCCCTGGCGGCGCTCAACGTGACCGGGATCGGCTTCCTGGGGCTGATGGGCTCCATCGGCGCCCTGTGCGTGCTGGTCGCCGTGGCCATGGCCGTGACCTTCACCCCGGCCGTCCTGTCGCTGCTGGGCCTGCGGGTGCTGAGCCGGCGCGAGCGGCACCACCGCGAGCGCCTGGTCGGCCCGGGCGCCCTGCCGCCGCACCGCGCCGAGACCCCTCCCACGCCCATGAGCACGGCGCGGGCCGTGGTCACCGTCGTCGTCGGCCTGGCGGCGCTGGCCGTGGTCGCGATCCCGGCCCTGGACATGCGCCTGGGCCTGCCCGACGGGTCCGCCGAGTCGCGCGAGAGCACGCAGTACAAGGCCTTCGAGCTCACGGCGGAGTACTTCGGGGAGGGCACCAACGGCCCGCTCCTGGTGGTGGCCGAGCTCGACCAGCCGGTGGCCGAGGCCGACCGGCTGGCCGAGCAGGTGCAGGTGGTCGACGCCGTGACCGCGCTGCCCGACGTCGTCGCGGTCGCCCCGATCGGCTTCTCCACCGACGGGCGCCTCGCCGCCTTCCAGGTGGTGCCCCGCGGCGGCCCGACGAGCGTGTCCACCGAGCAGCTGGTGCGCGACCTGCGCGACCTGTCGCCGCTGTCGACCCAGCAGGGCGAGGCGACGATCGGCGTGGCCGGCAGCGCCAGCGGCAACATCGACGTCTCCGAGAAGCTCGGCGCCGCCCTCCCGGGCTACCTGGCGCTCGTGGTCGGGCTGTCGCTGCTGATCCTCATCATGGTGTTCCGCTCGATCCTCGTGCCGCTCACCGCGACCCTCGGCTTCGTGCTGTCGCTGTTCGCGACGTTCGGCGCGCTGACCGCGGTCTACCAGTGGGGCTGGCTCTCGACCGTCTTCGGCGTGAGCACGCCGGGGCCGGTGCTGAGCTTCCTGCCGACGATCGTCATCGGCATCCTGTTCGGCCTGGCCATGGACTACCAGCTGTTCCTGGTCTCGGGGATGCGCGAGGCGCACGCCCACGGCGTCCCGGCCCGCCAGGCCGTGGTGGTCGGCGTCGGGGCCGGACGCCGGGTGGTCATCGCCGCCGCGGTGATCATGGTGTCGGTGTTCGCGGGCTTCATCGGCTCCGACTCGACGCTGATCCGCTCGTTCGGCTTCGGCCTGGCGTTCGGCGTCCTCGCCGACGCGTTCGTCGTCCGGCTGCTGGTGATCCCCGCGGTGATGCACCTGCTGGGCCGCTCGGCGTGGTGGCTGCCGCGCTGGCTCGACAGGATCCTCCCCGACGTCGACGTCGAGGGCGCCTCCCTCGAGCGCGAGCTGGCCCGCGGCCGGGGTGAGCACGGCCCCGGCGAGCACGGCCCCGGCGACGGCGACCCGACGGGCGACACCGACCGCGACCCGGTGCCCGCCTCGCGCTGACCTCCGGGACCGCAACCGAGCGCCTGGCTGCGGTTCCCGGGCCCTCCGGAACCGCAACCGAGCGCCTCGTTGCGGTTCCAGAGGGGGGTCAGAGGAGCTCGCGGAGCACCAGCGAGAACGACCGCGGCCCCGCGGTCAGCTGGTGCTGCGGCAGCACGCCGGGCCCGCACGAGGCGGTGCCGGTGCCGTGCACCGCGGCGTCGAGGGTCAGGACGACGTCGGGCCCGGGGACGAGCTCGGCGTCGTGCCGGGCCGCGGCGAGCTGCTCGCTGGTCCACCGGCGCGCGGTGAACCCGGTGGTGGGGTCACCCTCCACCCGCAGCCCCGGCGTGCCGGACCCCGGGCCGCCCCGCAGCTCGACCCAGCGGGCGCCCGCGCGGTGCCCGTTCTCCTGGGGCATGACGTACGGCGTCTGCAGGTCGTCGACGGTGCTGGTGAACCGCCCGGTGAGGGCGGCCAGGCCCGTGTCGGGGTAGGCCTCCCCCGGCCCGCGGCCGAACCAGGTGACCCGCTCCAGCGAGCGCGGCAGGTGCAGCCGCAGCCCGAGGCGGGGCCACGGGACCGTCCACTCCCCCAGCGGCTCGACGTCGACGGCCAGGCGCACCGCGGCCCCAGCCCCCTCGTCCAGACCGTCCACGCCGTCCACGCCGTCCACGCCGTCGTCGCCGCGAGCGGCGGACCAGCGCTGCGTGACCAGCAGCCCGAGCGCCGTGGACGCCGGGGCCACCCTCGTCACGACGACGAGCGACGGGCCCTCGACGTCGGCGGACACCACGCGGTGCTGCAGCCGGTCCAGGCCCAGCTCGCGCCACTGGCGGGCGCGCGGCGTGCCGTCGTGCTCGCCCTCGTCGTTGTCGGTCGGCGCGCGCCACAGGTCCAGGCGCAGACCCCGCACGGGCAGCGCCCCGAGGCGGTGCAGGGCACCGGTGGCGGCGTCGAACCGCGCTCCCCCGAGCACGAGGTCGGCACCGAGGCGCTCGGCGCCGCCGTCCACCGACAGCGACGAGCGCGACGCCGACGGCGACGGCAGCGGGTCGAGCGCCAGCTGCCCGCGTCCGAGCACGTGACCGGCGGGGGCCCACGACTCGTCGACGGTGCTGGACGCCGTGACGGTCACCCACCGCTCCCTCGCGCCGGGCGTCACCGGCGCGAGCGCCGCGGCCGGGAGCACGAGGACGGCGGACTCCCACGGCGCGAGGTCGGGGACCTCCAGGGCGCCGGAGGCCACCTCCACGCCGTCGTCCTCACGGGTCCAGCGCAGGGCGACGCGCCCGTCGCCGAGGCGGCGCACGTCGTAGCGGTTGGTCACCTGCAGCGCGGGCGCCCCCGACGGACCGGCGACGACGACGCGCACGGGGGCGTAGGCCACCGCCAGGTCGAGCAGCCCCGGGGAGGGGGTGCGGTCGGGCAGCACCAGGCCGTCGGCCACGAAGTTGCCGTCGTGGACCACCTCGCCGAAGTCACCGCCGTACGCCCACCGCTCGCGTGCGGTGCCGTCGGCGGCGGTGACGCGCTGGCGCAGGCCGTGGTCGACCCACTCCCAGACGAACCCGCCCATGCAGCGCGGGGACGACTCGAACAGCTCCTGGTACTCCGCCAGGCCCCCGGGCCCGAGCCCCATGGCGTGGGCGTACTCGCACTGCAGGAACGGCTTGGCGCGCAGCGCGGCGTCGTGGGTGTCGTCGCGGGCGCCGGTGATCTGCCCGTCGAGCAGCGCGTCGGGCGTGCCTACGTGCGGCTCGCTGCTCGTGGCGTACGCGGCGGTCGCGGCGTGGGAGGCGTACATCTTCGAGACGACGTCGCTGTCGGGGTAGCCCCAGTCGTGCTCGTAGTGCAGCGGCAGCCCGGTGCCGACGGCGCGCGCGGCCCGCGCCATCGCCGAGAGGTTGCGGCCCGCCCCGCTCTCGTTGCCGAGCGACCACACCACGACGCTGGCGTGGTTCTTGTCGCGGTGCACGGTGCGGACCATCCGGTCGACCATCGCGGCCTCCCAGGCCGGGTCGTCCGAGGGGTTGCCCACCCAGGAGGTCTCCCAGAAGCCGTGGGTCTCCAGGTCGCACTCGTCCACCACCCACAGCCCGTGCTCGTCGCACAGGTCCAGGAACCGCGGGTGCGGCGGGTAGTGGCTGGTCCGGACGGCGTTGACGCCGTGCTGCTTCATCAGCAGGACGTCGGCGAGGTCCTCCGCGGGGGTGGTCGAGCGGCCGCGGTCGGCGCTGACCTCGTGGCGGTTCACCCCGCGCATCAGCGTGCGCGCGCCGTTGACGGTGAAGACGCCGTCGGTGATCGCGACGGTGCGGAACCCGACCCGCAGCGCCACGCGCTCGGTGGCGGTCACCACCTCGACGTCGTACAGCCGGGGGTGCTCGGCGCTCCAGGGCTCGACGGCCGCGGTGGTGCGCTCCCCCGGGGCGAGGTCGAGGCCCAGCTCGGGCACGAGGACGCGCGCCGCCGGGTCCGTCGTGGCGACGTCAACCCCCAGCGATCCCTCACCGGTGGTGTGGTCGTAGCCGGCGTGGACGTGGACGTCGTCGACGCCACCGACCGGACGGGCCAGCAGCGCGACGTCGCGGAAGATCCCCGAGAGCCACCACATGTCCTGGTCCTCCAGGTAGGAGGCCGAGGACCACTGGTGCACGCGGACGGCGACGACGACCTCGCGCCCCGCGGCCAGCGCCGCCGAGAGCGGCGCGGTGACGTCCAGCTCGGTCGGCAGGCGGGAGCCGACCGAGCGGCCGACCTCGGTCCCGTCGACCCAGACGCGGAAGGCGGAGTCGACGCCCTCGAAGCGGAGCACCGCCCGCCCGCCGGCGGCGAGGACGTCGCGCACGGAGGCCGGGACGTCGACGGTGGTGCGGTGATCGCCGGTGGGGTTCTCGTCGGGGACGAACGGCGGGTCCACCGGGAACGGGTAGACGATGTTGGTGTAGGCGGGGAGCCCGTAGGCGCCGTCGCCCTGCAGCTGCCAGTGCCCGGGGACGGCGATGGCGTCCCACGCGGCGTCGTCGAACCTCGGCTGCGCGAAGGACTCCTCGACGTCGGCCCGCGGGCTCCAGCGGAAGCGCCAGCTGCCCGCGAGGTCGACGCGGGGCGCGTCGGAGCGGAGCGCGGCCCGGGCGGGGAGCACCTCCCGCGAGGGGAGGTGCTCCTCGAACCAGCGGGTCACTTGACGGCGCCCGCGGTCCCGTCGGCCACGAACCACCGCGAGAGGAACAGGAAGGCCACCATGATCGGGATGATCGCCATGAGGGCGCCGGCCATGACCATGCTGTAGTCGGTGCCGAAGCTGACGTTGAGCTGAGCCAGCGAGGTCTGCAGGGTCTGCACCTGCGGGTTCACCAGCACGATGAGGGGCCAGACGTAGTCGTTCCACGAGGCGACGAAGGTGTAGATCGCGAGGAACGCCAGGCCCGGGCGGGCGGTCGGGACGGCCACGTGCCACCACTGCCGGAAGAAGCCGCAGCCGTCGAGCCGGGAGGCGTCGAGCACCTCGTCGGGCACGGACGTCGACATGTACTGCCGCATCCAGAACACGCCGAAGGCGTTGGCGAGGGCCGGGACGACGAGCGCCTGCAGCTGCCCGATCCAGCCGAGCTCGCGCATGATCAGGAACTGCGGGATCAGCGAGAGCTGCGCGGGCAGCATGAACAGCAGCAGGAGCAGCCCGAACAGCACGCGGCGCCCGGGGAACTCGAACTTGGCGAAGGCGAAGGCGGCGAGGGAGTCGAGCGTCAGCACGAGCGCGGTGGTGACCACGGCCACGACCGCGGTGTTGGCGAGCGCCCCGAAGAAGTCGATCCGCGCGAAGACGTTGGAGATGTTCTCCAGCAGGTGCGTGCCCGGCACCAGCTTCGGCGGGGTCGAGAAGATGTCGCGCGTGGTGTTGGTCGCCATGACGACCGACCAGTAGAACGGGAAGAGCGCGGCGAGCACGCCGACCCAGAGCACCAGGTGCGGGAGCAGCGACCGGCGCCGGGCGGCGCCGCTGGGGCGCCGCTTCGGGGCGGGGGCCGCCGCACCGGCGGCGGCCTCGGGTCCGGGCAGGGTGGGCGCGGCCATCAGCGGTCATCTCCGGTGCGGGCGAGGCGGAAGTTGATGACGACGAACACGAGCACGACGGCGAAGACGCCCATGGCGATCGCGGCGCCGTAGCCGTAGTCGTTGTTGTTGAAGGCCTGCTGGTAGAAGTACAGGACCATCGTCAGCGCGCCCTGGCCCGGGCCGCCGGAGTTGGGGTTCACGGCCGTGTTGGAGCCGAAGAGCACCTGCGGCTCGGTGAAGGTCTGCAGCGTCGTGATGGTCGAGATGACCGTGGTGAACAGGATCACCGGGCGCAGCAGCGGCAGCGTGACGGACCAGAACTGGCGCACGGGGCCGGCGCCGTCGAGCGCGGCGGCCTCGTAGACCTCACCGGGGATGGCCTGCATGCCCGCCAGGTAGAGGATCGCGTTGTAGCCGCACCACTGCCAGGTGATGAGGGTCGCGACGACCACCTTCATGGCCCACGGGTCGGTGAGCCACGGGACGCCGGACAGGCCCAGGCCCGCCAGCGCCTGGTTGATGAGGCCGAACTGCTCGCTGAAGAGCGCCCCGAAGAACAGGGTGACGGCCACGATCGAGGTGACGTTGGGCAGGAAGTAGGCCAGCCGGTAGAACGACTTCAGCTTGGTGACGCTGTTGATCATCGCGGCGACCACGAGGGCCATCGCCAGCATCGGGAAGGTGCCCAGCACCCAGATCAGCAGGCTGTTGACGATGGCGCGGCGGAAGGTCGCGTCCTGGACCAGGAACTCGAAGTTCCGCAGCCCCACGAACTCCGAGCCGCCGATGCCGCCGAGCACGCTGTACTTCTGGAACGACAGCCAGATCGAGAAGACGACCGGGACCAGCACGAACACGCCGAAGAGGGCGAAGAACGGCGTGATCGCCAAGTAGACCGGGCCGAGCCGCTGCTGCGACCCGCCCGTGCGGGCCGGACGGATGAGGCGGTTCTTCCTCCCCCGTCCGGCCGACGCTGCCGCGGCCCCCGGGCCAGCGGCACCCGAGGGCGCGGTGAGCGTCATCTCACTGCACGCCGGCGCGCTGGGCGATCTGCTTGGCCGCGGAGACCGCGTCGTTCCAGGCGGTCGTCGCGTCCTTGCCGCCCTCGACGTTCGACAGCTCCGTGTAGTACGGCGCGGCGATCGCGGCGTTGTTCGCGTCGTCGTAGACCGTGGGCAGCGCCTGCGCGGCGGGCCCGAAGACCTCGATGGTGGCCTGGCCGCCGTAGAAGTCCTGGCCGGCGGTGAGGGCCGGCAGGTCGTAGGCGGCGAGGGTGGCCGGGAAGACGCTCGCGTCGGTGAAGCTCTTGGCGGCGTTGTCGGCGCTCAGCAGCGTCTTGATGTACTCGAAGGAGGCCTGCGGGTTGCGGCAGGCGGTGGTCAGCGTGAGGAACGAGCCGCCGATGTTGGCCGGGCCGTCGGGGCACTGCGTGACGCGCCACTTGCCGGAGGTGTCGGGGGCGCCGGAGGCGATGTCGAGGCCGAACCAGGCCGGGCCGACGTGGCCGACGATGGTGCCGGCGGCGAGCGCCTGGTTGTAGCCGGTGCCGTCGAACACGGCGCCGGAGACGCCGTCGGTGTGGGCCTGGACGGCGAGGTCCCAGCTCTTCTTGACCGCGTCGGACTCGCCGCCCCAGGCGCCGTCCTCGGTGACGAAGGTGGAGGGCTGCTGGGCCAGGGCCACGGCGAAGATGTCGGTGGTGTTGCGCACCGAGGCGGCGCCGGTGGCGGCCTTGACCTTCTTGGCGGCGTCGAACCAGCCGTCCCAGGTGGCGACGGCCTCGCCGGCGGCGGTCGGGTCGGTGGGCAGGCCCGCGGCGGCGAAGGAGTCCTCGCGGTAGTACGTGGCGGTGGGGCCGAGGTCGATCGGCAGGCCGATCTGCTTGCCGTCCTTCGTGGTGGCCGCGGCGTACTTGGCGGCCGAGAACGAGCTGGCGATGTCCTTGGCGCCGAGGTCGTTCAGGTCGAGGAAGGCCTCGGACTGGGTGAGGAAGGAGGGCATGTCCTCGCCCTTGACCCCGGTGATGTCCGGCACGGACTGGCCGGCCGACAGCGTGGTGGTCAGCTTCTGCTTGAAGTCACCGCCGATGATCGACGGGGTGATCGTGATGCCGGTCTGCGCGGCGGCGACGTCCTTGACGACCGTGTCGGAGATGGCGCCCGACCAGTACCAGAAGGCCAGGTCCTTGCCGTCGCCGTCGCCGGCGCCGGTGGCGCCGCCCGAGCCGCACGCGGTGAGGACGCTGGAGCCGGCCGCGCCGAGGAGGCCGGCGGTGAGGAGGAATGACCTGCGGGAGAGGGACACGCGCTGCTCCTGGGGGTGTGGCCGCTCGGTCTGCACGGGCTGCGGCGTTGCCAACCTTGCACGACTCTGAACGACTTTGGTGGAGTGGTGGCCGAAAAGTAGCCTTCCGGTGAAGAAGTTCGCAAGGTACTGTCCGGAACGTGCTTGCAGAGAGGCGCCAGCAGCTGATCCTCGGGATCGTCCGCCAGGACGGTCCCGTCTCCGTCGGCGCCCTCGTCGACAAGCTGGGCCAGAGCGCCGCCACGATCCGGCGCGACCTGATCGCCCTCGACGAGGAGGGCCTGCTCAAGCGGGTCTACGGCGGCGCGGCCCCGCTCCCCGACGAGCGCGACGAGCCCTTCGCCCTGGTCGCCGACGTGCGGGTGCCGGAGAAGCGGGCGATCGCCGCCCGCTGCGCCTCGCTCGTCGCCGACGGCCAGACCGTGCTGCTCGACATCGGCACCACGGCCCTGCAGGTGGCCTCGCTCCTGCGCGGCCGCCAGCTGACCGTCATCACCACGAGCCTCGCGGTGTTCGACGAGCTGCGCGACGACGACGCCGTCGAGCTGGTGCTCCTCGGCGGGATGTACCGCCGCCAGTACCGGTCGCTGGTGGGCTTCCTCGCCGAGGACGCGCTGCGCCAGGTCCACGCCGACGTCCTCGTGCTCGGCACCAGCGGCGTCACCGCCGACGGGCACGTGGTCGACACCACCCTCGTCGAGGTCCCCATCAAGCGGGCGATGATCGCCGCGAGCGACCGCGTGGTCCTCGCGGCCGACGGCTCCAAGTTCCCCGGCTCCGGCGTCGCGCGCGTGTGCGACGGCCGCAGCCTCGACGTCGTCGTCACCGACCCCGGCGCCGACCCCGCCACGTGCGCAGCGCTGCGGGCCGCCGGGGTCGAGGTGCACACCGAGCACCCCGCCGGCGCCCTCGCCGTCTGACCGCGCAGCCCCACACCCCGCCCCGCGACCCCCATCCGCAGGAGAAGACCGTGCACGACGACACCCGCCACGTCGAGAAGCGCGTCGAGCGCGTGCTCAAGGAGCGCATCGCGCCCGCGATCTACCGCGAGACCTCTCCGCTGGAGCTCGCCGTCTGGCACGTGCCCGGCGAGCCCGTGCCGGTGGCCGAGGCGCTGACCGCCACCTACGAGCCCTTCACCACCGGCTCGACGTGGGGCGCCCCCTGGTCCACCAGCTGGTTCACGCTGCGCGGCACCGTCCCCACCGCCTGGGCCGGCCAGCGCGTCGAGGCCGTCATCGACCTCGGCTTCGTCGGCGACTGGCCCGGCAACCAGGCCGAGGGCCTGGTCCACACCGCCGCGGGCGTGCCGGTCAAGGGCGTGGCCCCCCGCAACCAGTACGTGCCGATCGCGCGCCCCGCCGTGGGCGGGGAGTCCGTCGACCTGCTGCTCGAGGCCGCGGCCAACCCGGACATCCTGGCCAAGGGCATGCTGCCGACCCCGCTCGGCCACCCCGACACCGCCGGCCGCGACCCGATCTACACCTTTGCCAAGGCCGACCTCGCCGTCCTCGACGAGGACGTCTACCACCTGGTCCTCGACGTCGAGGTGGCCCGCGAGCTGGCCGTCGAGCTCTCCCCGGCGACCCCCGCCGCGCCGAGCTGCTCCGCGCGCTCGAGCGCTGCATGGACGCCGTCGACCTGCAGGACGTCTCCGGCACCGCCGCCCGCGCCCGCGAGGTGCTCGCCCCGGCCCTCGCCAAGCCCGCCACCGCCAGCGCGCACGTCGTCTCCGCCGCCGGCCACGCGCACATCGACTCCGCCTGGCTGTGGCCGCTGCGTGAGACGATGCGCAAGAACAGCCGCACCTTCTCCAACGTCGCCGCCCTGGCGCAGGAGTACCCGGAGATGGTGTTCGCCTGCTCCTCCGCGCAGCAGTACGCGTGGACGCAGGAGCGCTACCCGGTGGTCTTCGAGCGCATCAAGGAGGCCATCGCGGCCGGCACCTGGGCGCCCGTCGGCGGCCAGTGGGTCGAGGCCGACGGCAACCTGCCCGGCGGCGAGGCCCTGGCCCGCCAGATCGTGGTCGGCACGAAGTTCTTCCGCGAGCAGCTCGGCGTCGAGCCCCACGGCGTGTGGCTGCCCGACTCCTTCGGCTACACCGCCGCCTACCCGCAGCTGGCGCGCCTGGCCGGGTTCGACTGGTTCCTCACGCAGAAGATCTCCTGGAACCAGACCAACAAGTTCCCCCACCACTCCTTCTGGTGGGAGGGCATCGACGGGTCGCGTATCTTCACGCACTTCCCGCCCGCCGACACCTACAACGGCAACTTCGACGGCGCCGAGCTGGCCCACATCGTCAGGAACTTCCAGGACAAGGGCCGCGCGACGACGTCGCTGTACCCCTTCGGCCACGGCGACGGCGGCGGCGGCCCCACCCGCGAGATGATGGAGAAGGCCCGCCGCACGGCCGACCTCGAGGGCAGCCCCCGCGTCGTCGTCGAGCACCCGGACGACTTCTTCGCCCGCGCGAGGGCCGAGTACGCCGACGCCCCGGTCTGGTCGGGCGAGCTGTACCTGGAGCTGCACCGCGGCACCTACACCTCCCAGGCGCGCACCAAGCGCGGCAACCGCCGCAGCGAGCACCAGCTGCGCGAGGCCGAGCTGTGGGCCACGGCCGCGGCGCTCAGCTCCGGCAGCGCCGGCGGGGGCGCGTCCTACCCCGAGGCCGAGCTCGACGCGCTGTGGAAGACGGTGCTGCTGCACCAGTTCCACGACATCCTCCCCGGCTCCTCCATCGCCTGGGTGCACCGCCAGGCCGAGGAGACCTACGGCCGCGTGGCCTCCGAGCTCCGTGCGCTGGTCGACGCCGCGGCGTCGTCGCTCGCCTCCCCGACGACCTCCGGCACCGGGCTGTCGCTGCTGAACACGGCTCCGCTGCCGTTCCGCGGCGTGGCGCTGCTGCCCGAGGGCACACCCGTGGTCGCCGACGGCGCCGCCGGGGCCCAGCGCCTGGCCGACGGTCGCGTCGCCGTCGCGGCCGCCGTCGACGCGCAGGCCGCCACCCCCCTCGACGACACCGCGGGCTCCGCCGCTCCGGTCGGGGTCGAGCGCCGCGACGGCGGGTTCGTGCTCGACAACGGCGTGCTCCGCGTCGTCGTCGACGCCGACGGCCTGCTGCCCTCCGTCGTCGACGTGGCCGCCGGCCGCGAGCTCGTGGCCGCCGGCCGCCGGGCCAACCTGCTGCAGCTGCACACCGACTTCCCGAACGACTGGGACGCCTGGGACGTCGACGCGCACTACCGCCGCCAGGTCACCGACCTGACCGGCGCCGAGTCCGTCGAGCTGGTCGACGCCGGCCCGCTCGTCGCCACCGTGAAGGTCGTCCGGGCGTTCGGCGCCTCCCGCCTGGAGCAGCTGCTCGTGCTGCGCGCCGGGTCGGACCGCCTCGAGGTGGAGACCGAGGTCGACTGGCACGAGCGCGAGAAGATGCTCAAGGCCGCCTTCCCGCTCGACGTGCACGCCGACCGCTTCTCCTCCGAGATCCAGTTCGGGCACGTGGTGCGCCCCACGCACACCAACACCAGCTGGGACGCCGCCCGCTTCGAGGTCTCGGCGCACCGCTGGGTGCACGTGGGCGAGCCGGGCGCCGGCGTCGTCGTCGCCAACGACTCCACCTACGGCCACGACGTCACCCGCGACGCCGTCGGCGGCGGTCCCGGGGAGCCGGCGAGCACCTGCACCACGGTGCGGCTGTCGCTGCTGCGCGCCCCCCGCGTGCCGGACCCCGAGGCCGACCAGGGCACCCACCGCTTCACCTACGCGGTGGCCCCTGCCGAGACCCCGGTGCAGGCGCTGCGCCACGGCTACGAGCTGAACCTCCCGCTGCGCGCGGTGGCCGGCTCGGTGTCGGTGCCGTCCGTGGCGGCGACCGCGCGCGGGACCGCGCTCGTGGAGTCGGTGCGCCTGGCCAGCGACGCCTCCGGCGACGTGCTGCTGCGCGTCTACGAGCCCAGCGGTGCCCGGGGTGCGAGCACCCTGCGGCTGGGCTTCCCGGCGGCGTCGGTGCACGTGGCCGACCTGCACGGCACGGCCCTCGCGGGCGAGCGGGCCGAGCAGCTGGAGGTCTCCTCCGACAGCGAGGTGCAGCTCGCGCTGCGCCCGTTCCAGGTGCTCACGCTGCGCGTCGCGCGCGCCTGAGCCCCCTCTGACCAGCGGTCGGGTCCGACGCCACCGGCTCGGGCCCGGCCGCTGCCCCACCCCTCCTCCCCGTGGTCATGGACGTCCGGAGCACGTTCCCCTTGTGATCATGGGCTTCCGGAACACCCGCGGAGGCACGCGATGGCCATGTTCGACCCCAGCGCGCAGCGGCCCGAGGCCTACCAGCGCTTCGTCCGCCCGGTGCCCCGGTGGTACCGCGACGCGGGCCTCGGGATCTTCGTGCACTGGGGCGCGTACTCCGTACCCGCCTGGGCGGTCCCGCTCGGCGAGCACGGCACCCACCACGACGACTGGTTCCTGAAGAACCCGTACGCGGAGTGGTACATGAACACCCTCCGCATCCCGGGCTCCCCGGCGGCGCAGCACCACCGCGACGTCCACGGCGGCGTGCCCTACGACGACCTGCTCGACTCCTGGCGCGCCGAGGCCTTCGACGCCGACGCGCTGGTGGCCCTCTTCGCGCGGGTCGGTGCCCGCTACGTGGTGCCGACCACCAAGCACCACGACGGCATCACCCTCTGGGACGCCCCCGGCACGGGCACCCGCAACACCGTCGCGCGCGGACCGCGCCGCGACCTGGTCCGGGAGCTCGAGCGCGCCACCCGGGCCGCCGGGCTCCGCTTCGGCGTCTACTACTCCGGCGGGCTCGACTGGCACGCCGCCGACACCGGGCCGATCTGGGACGCCGACGACGACTCCGGTGAGCGTCCCCTCGGCGCGGAGTACGCCGCGTACGCCACCGCCCACGTGCGCGACCTCGTCGAGCGCTACGCCCCCGACGTGCTGTGGGGCGACATCGACTGGCCCGACGCCGGCAAGCCCGAGGGGCCGGGCTCCTTCACGCACGTGCTCGACGCGTTCTACGCGCGCAACCCCGAGGGCGTCGTCAACGACCGCTGGGGCCTGACGCACTGGGACTTCCGCACCAGCGAGTACCAGGCCGGCACCGCCCTCGAGGGCGAGGGGGCGTGGGAGAACTGCCGCGGCATCGGCCTGTCGTTCGGGTACAACCGCGTCGAGGGTCCCGAGCACCACCTCGACGGTCCGGCCGCCGTGCGCCACCTCGTCGACGTCGTCTCCCGCGGCGGCAACCTCCTGCTGAACGTCGGGCCGGACGCCGCGGGGCGGATCCCCGAGCTGCAGCTGCGGTGCCTGGAGGGCCTGGCGGCGTGGATGGAGGTCAACCGCGTCGCGGTCCACGACACCCGGCCGCTCCCCGCCGACGTGGCCGGCGGCGCTGCCGACGAGCCGTGGGTCCGGTGGACGGCGGGCGCCGACGGGGGCACGGCCTTCGCCGTCGTCGACGTCGAGGGGGGACGGGTCCGGCTCGCGGCGCGCGCCGACGCGCTCGCCCTGGGGTGCGCCCGCCTGCTCAGCGGCGGCCCGGCGACCCTGACCGCCGTCGACGGCGGCGTCGAGCTCGACCTCGGCGCCGGACGGCCGGCGGACGCCCCGGCCGGGCCGCTGGTGGTGGAGGTCCCCCTGCGCGGCCGCTGACCGCGGTTCAGCCGCCGCCCGTCAGAAGGCGCGGGTCAGCACCGCGGGCGGGCCCGCGAAGACCCCGCGCAGCAGCGCCGCCGTGGCCGCGTCGCACGCGATGCGGCCACGGGCGCGGGCCCGCACCGGGTCGAGGTGGCCGGTGAAGACCGAGCCCAGGTCGGCGAGGCCGAGCTCCACCACGGGAGCGTCCGGCGCGACAGCACCGGTGCGCGCCCGGCCGGAGCCCACGCCCAGCCCCACCTCGACGGGCCCACCCGCGGATCCGGTCACCCGCAGCCGCACCTCGGCGGTCGTGCCGGGCGCGTACCCGCGCTGCGCCAGCGCAGCCGCCGGGTCGAGCAGGCGCAGCATCCAGGTGCCGTCCTCGACCGGGGCGACCAGCCGCTCGAGCGACTCCTCCAGCAGCCCGCCCGGGAGCACCAGCGCCTCGACCAGCGGGGCCGCGGGCACGTCCGCGACGGCGTACCGCCACAGCGCCACCTCGTCGTCGGGGGTCTCCCCCACCAGGTCGCGGACGACGCCGTCGTACGTGGCGCCGGGCACCGACGGCGGCCTGCGGTGCACGACGCACCACCCCGTGACGCGACCGCCGCGCTCGAGCACCCAGGAGCCCGCCTCGCTGACGTCCTCCGCCGGTCCTCCGGGGAGCCGGCGGTGGTCGAGGGTGCCGTCCAGCACCGCCGCGCGGCGCTCGACGAGGTCGGCGACGGCCGCGGCGTCGTCGGGCGCGGTCGGCCTGACCACGAGCGCGGCCCCGCCGCGGGGCACCCGGGGCAGGTCCGCGAGCAGCTCGCGGACCCGCAGCGCGTGCACGGGGCGGCGACCGGCGACCCCGAAGCCGTGGGCGCGGTAGAAGCGGTGCGTCGACGGGACGAGGGCGGCGACGACGGCACCCGAGGCCGCGGCGGCCTCGAGCGCGCTCTCGAGCAGCGCGCCCCCCAGACCCCGGCCCCGGTGTGCGGGGTCGACCGCCACGGAGGAGACGGCGGCGCCGAGGAGCCGTGCGCCTCCGAACCACTGGCCCCGCAGCCGCACGGTCACCGTGCCGACGACGGCGCCGCCGCCGTCGTCCACCGCGACGACCCGGAGCTCCCCCGGGTCGGCGACCACCGCCGGTGCGACCCGGTCGTGCTCGCTCAGCGCACCGGGACGCGGCCCGGGCGTGCTGGAGGAGAAGACCGCCGCCGCGAGCCGCTCCGCGGCCGCCACCTCGCGCCCCTCCGCACCCCTGACCGTGATCATGGACGCTCGCCACCCCCGGCGAGGTGGCGGAGGCCCATGATCACGGTTGGGGGGACGGGGTCAGCAGGAGTGGGCGTCACCGGTGGCGGACAGGGCGGCCGCCACCGCCGGGATCTCGCGGGTGTACCCGTCGAGCAGCTGGCGCGCCCGGGGCAGCGACTGGACCAGCGGGTGCAGCGCGAACGCCTTCTCCGCCAGGGCGCGCGACCCGGACAGCGCGGCGTCGATCGTGTAGCGCTCGCACGCCTTGAGCTGCTGCATGAGCCCGAGCTGGTGCAGGTCGGGCTGCGTGACGGCCTGGCGCTCCATGCCGGACGCCGAGACGCGCACCGGGACCTCGACGACGGCGTCGTCGGGCATCCCGGTGACCGCGCCGCCGTTGCGGACGTTGAGGATCAGCGTGGCCGGCTCGTCGCGGGAGACCGCGCGCATCACCGACAGCGCGACGCCCGCGTAGCCGTCGTCGCCCTGGAAGGGGCTGTCCTCGGCGTCGGCGACGTGGTCGTCGGGCTTGGCCTCGGCCATGTAGGTGGCGCTGCGGGCGGCGGAGGTGTCCTGCCAGAAGCGCCAGGGGTCCTCGGCGGAGGCGACGCGGGAGAAGAAGTCGGCCTGGTCGACCACCAGCTGCTCGCCGCGGGTGCGGGGCCGCTCGAGGATGGCGGGCACGGCGTCGCGGTTGCAGTAGTAGTAGTAGAGGTACTCGTTGGGGATCGCGCCGAGCATGCGCAGGGCGTCGACGCCGAAGACGGCGCCCTCCTCGAGGGAGCCGAGCAGCTCGTCGTCGGCCAGCACGCGCGGCAGCACGTCCTCGCCGCGGTGCAGCACCCGGCGCAGCCAGCCCAGGTGGTTCAGCCCGGCGTAGTCGAGCACGACCTCGCGGGGGTCGATGCCGAGGCCGGCGGCCAGGCGGCGGCCCAGGCCCGAGGGGGTGTCGCAGATGCCGACGGCGCGGTCGCCCAGCACCCGCTGCAGGGCCTCGGTGATCATGCCGGCCGGGTTCGTGAAGTTGATCATCACGGCGCGCGGCGCGACGGCGGCCACGCGCTCGGCGATCGCCGTCATGACCGGCACGGTGCGCAGGCCGTAGGAGATGCCGCCGGGGCCGACGGTCTCCTGGCCGAGCAGGCCCAGGGCGAGCGCCACGCGCTCGTCGGCCACGCGGCCGGCGAGCCCGCCGACGCGGATGGCGGAGAAGATGAAGTCGGCGTCCTCGAGAGCGGCGTCGAGGTCGGTGGTGGCGTGCACCACCGGCGCGGCCTCGGGGTGGGGGCTGCGCCGGGCGGCCGCCGCCAGGATCGCGCGGACGGCGTCGAGCCGGTCGGCGGTGACGTCGTACAGCCACACCTCGGTGATGCGGGGGCTGCCGGAGTCGGCCAGGAGGGCGCGGTAGACGTCGGGGACGCGGAAGCCGCCGCCGCCGAGCACGGTGAGCTTCATGCGAGCACCACCCGTCCGCCGGCCGCGGTCACGCGGTCGAGGGCGGACTGCGGCGCGCCGTCGGTGGTGACGAGCACGTCGACCGCCTCCAGCGACGTGGTCTGCAGCGACCCGGTGCCGGGGAACTTCGCTCGCGAGGTGAGCAGGACGGTCTGCTGGGCCGCAGCCACGAGGGCCTCCTTCGTCGGTGCCTCCACCGACATGTCGTCGACGACGCGGCCGTCCGGCCGCACCCCAGTGCACGAGAGGAACGCCAGGTCGCAGCTGATGCTGGCGAGCGCCTGCAGCGTCAGCGGCCCGACGAGGGTCTGGAAGTTGCGGCGCACCTGGCCGCCGAGCAGCACGACCTCGACGGCGTCGTCACCGCGCAGCTCGTCGAGCACGGCGAGGTTCGCCGTGATCACGGTGACGCGGCGCCCCGCCAGGTGGCGGGCGAGCAGCGGCGTGGTGGTGCCGATGTCGAGGGCGACGACGGCGCCGTCGGGCACCAGCGCGGCGGCGGCCCGCCCGAGGGCGGCCTTCTCGTCGGCGTCGGTGGCCGCGGTGCTCGCCCACGGGGCCTCGACGCTTCCCTCGCTGGTGCGGCTGATCTCCTGCCCGCCGCGCGACAGGAGCACCGCGCCGCCGTGGGTGCGGCGCAGCTCGCCGCGGGCGTCGAGCTCGTGGAGGTCGCGCCGGACGGTGGACGCGCTGACGCCCATGGCGAGCGCCAGGTCGTTGACGGAGGCGAACCTGTCGGCGTCCAGCCGCTCGAGGATGCGGCCATGCCGCTCCTGTGTCTGCACGTCCTCAGTCAACTGCTCTGCGCACTTTCAGTCAAGTGATCAGCGACATGGCGGCGCGTGCGCGTTTTCGCGCACCTGTGCCATGCTCGGCCGCGTGAGCGAGCACCCCGGCACGAGCTGCGACCTGGCCTTCCTCGGCCCCGTCTACGTCGACCTGGTGATGACCGGGTTCGACGCCCTCCCGGTGCTCGGCTCCGAGGTCCACGCCACCGCGATGCACCTCTCCCCCGGGGGCACCGCCACGCGCGCCGTCGCCGCCGCCCGCCTCGGGGCGCGCACCGCCCTGCTCAGCCTCGCCGGGCACGACCTCTTCGGCGACCGCCTCGTGGCCGACCTGCAGCAGCTGGCGCCCGCCGGCCTCGACCTCACCGGCCTCGTGCGCAGCGACGCCACCCCCACTCCCGTCTCGGTGGCCGTCGTCGCCGGCGGCGACCGCACCTTCCTCACCTACGAGCAGCCGCGGTGGGCCTCGCCCGTGCAGCTGCCCGACTGGCGCGCGACCCCCCGCTCGCTGCACCTGGACGTCTCCGACCCCGTGCCCGCCTGGGTGAGCGGTCTGCGCTCCGCCGGCACCGAGCTGGTCGGCGGGGTCGGCTTCGTCGACGACGCCGGCTGGGGCGAGCGCCTGCGCCGCCACCTCGCCGACGTCGACGTCTTCGTCCCCAACGACGACGAGGCCCAGCGGGCCACCGGCACCCCCACCCCCGAGGCCGCCGCCGCGGCGCTGGCGGAGCACGTCGGCGTCGCCGTCGTCACCCGCGGGGCGCGCGGCGCGGTGGCGGCCGGCGCCCAGGGCTGGGTGGAGGTCGACGGCGCGGGCCCGGAGGTCCTGGGCTCCCTGGCCGCCGAGCCCGTGGTCGACACCACCGGCGCCGGCGACGTCTTCGCCGCGGCGCTCATGGCCGGCGGGCTGGAGGGCTGGTCGCTCACCCAGCGCGTGGAGGCCGCGGTGCTGTGCTCCGGGCTGGCCGTGCGCCGTCCGGGCGGCGCGAGCGGCGCCCCCGACGCCGCCGCCCTGCGCACGTGGTGGGACGCCGCCCCCGCCGAGGGCCGGCGCCGCCTGGCGCACCTCGAGGCGTGGGTCACGCGGGGCGCCTGAGCGCCAGCGCCTCCAGCCGGGCCAGCGTCTCGCGGTTGCGGGCGTCGATCGTGACGTGCCGCAGCGGCGCGGGCACGAGCGCTCCCGGCCCGGCCACCGCGTCCTCGGTCAGGGAGACGAGGGTGCCGCCGTCGCGCGGCTCCAGGGCGAAGACCACCCGGGCCTCCCCCAGCGGCCAGCCCCGCGCCGTCACCACGAGGCGGCGGGGCGCGTCGGCCTCCTCGCAGCGCGTCTCGCCCTCGCGCTGGAGCGGCCAGGCGCCGACGGTCGGCAGCAGCCGGGCCCCGGGGGCGGGCCAGCGCGGGTCGACGGCGCGCACGTGCGTCGACCCGACCACGAAGCCCGCGTAGGACCAGCCGTCCGCCAGCACCGCCCAGACCGCTCCGGGCTGCGCCGCCACCCACCGCTGCTGCGTCCCCACGGGCCCACCTCCGCTCGCCGCGGGCAGCGCTGCTGCAGCGCCCGCCCGCCGAGGGCCGGTGGCTCGACCTCACCACCGACCCTACGGCGGCCCCTCCCGGCCGGCCCGCCCGGCGGGGCTCAGGGGACGAGGTACCCCGCGGCCGTGAACAGGCGGTACCACTCCGGGCGGCTGAGCCGGACGTCCGAGCCCGCAGCGACCTCGAGCACCCGCTGCGCCTTCGTGCTGCCCAGCACCACCTGGATGTCGGCCGGGTGCCGCGTGATCCACGCCGTCGCGATGCCCGTCGGGGTCACCCCGTGGGTCTGCGCCAGCTCGTCGAGGACGTCGTTGAGCTCGGCGTAGTTCTCGCGGTCACCGATGAACGTGCCGGTGAAGAACCCGCCCTGGAAGGGCGACCACGCCTGCAGCGTGGTCCCGTGGAGGCGGGCGTGGTCGAGCATCCCGCCGTCGCGGTGCACCGACTGGTCGAGGTCGCGCATGTTGGACGCGACGCCGGTGGCCACCAGCGGGGCGTGCGTGATGCTCAGCTGCACCTGGTTGACCACGAGCGGCTGGCGCACGGCGGTCCTCAGCAGGTCCTGCTGGAGCGGGGTGTGGTTGGAGACGCCGAAGTGGCGGACCTTGCCGGAGGCCTCGAGCTGGTCGAACGCCGCGGCGACCTCCTCGGGCTCCACGAGCGCGTCGGGCCGGTGCAGCAGCAGGACGTCGAGGTGGTCGGTGCGCAGCGCCTCCAGCGACGCGTCCACCGAGCTCAGGATGTGCTCGGTGGAGAAGTCGAAGTAGCCGTCGCGGATGCCGACCTTGGAGACCAGCTGCACCTTCTCGCGCTGCTCCGGGGTGAGGCGGACCGCGTCGCCGAAGCGGCGCTCGCAGAGGTGGTCGCCGCCGTAGACGTCGGCGTGGTCGAGCATCGTGACGCCCGCGTCGAGCGCGGTGCTGACCAGGTCGCGGACGGCGGCGTCGTCGAGCGCGTCGATGCGCATGAGCCCGAGGACGACGCTGCTGACCTCGGTGCCGGTGCGGGAGAGCTGCTGGGTCTTCACCCGCTCCATCCTGTCGTGCCCGCCCGGTCGCAGCACCCTCGGGAGGGGGACCCGCGGGGGGCTCGGCAGACGGGTGAGTCTCGGGTGGCGGGGAGTCCGCCGGGCGAGGACAGTCCGTGCCAGCTGGAGTGATCCAGACCTCGTTCAACCTGGAGGTGCGGCCGTGATCGTCCTGGGGCTCATCCTGCTGCTGCTCGGCATCTTCCTGCCGCAGCAGCTCCTGCTCACCATCGGCATCGTGCTGATCATCGTGGGCCTGGTCCTCAACCTGGTGCCGATCGGCGGCTCCCGCCGAAGGGTGTTCTGACACCCGCCGCACGACGACGAGGGCCCCGCAGCCGGACGGCTGCGGGGCCCTCGTGCGTGCGGGGCCTCCCGATCAGAGGGTGGCGGCCGTCGGGTCCCAGTCGGCGGGCAGCGCCGGGGCGACCTCGACGGTGCTCTCGACGTCGACGGGACCGCGCCGCTGCGCCGCCTCGATGGTCGAGACCATGACGTCGAGCACGTGGAAGGCCTGGGCGCCGCTGGCCCGCTCGGGCCGCCCCGCGCGGACCGCGCGCGCCAGCTCCAGCACGCCCGCGCCGCGGCTCGCGGTGGAGCCGACCGACGGCTCCGAGCGCACGGTCCCGTCGAGGGCGTGCACCTGGATCTCGCCGTCGAAGTGGTTCGGGTCGGGCAGCTCCAGGGTGCCGGTGGAGCTGGCGACCTCGAGCTGGGTGCGCGAGACCGCGGAGTCGAAGCTGAACAGCGCGCTCGCGCTGGCCCCGCCCTCGAACTCGTACAGGGCGCTGACGTGCGTGGGCACCTCGACGTCGAAGACCTGGCCCGCCTTGGGGCCGGAGCCGATCGTGCGCTGCGGACGCGCCGTCGAGCTCGTGGCGCTCACGCGCGCCACGGGGCCGAGCAGCTGGACCAGCGCCGTCAGGTAGTAGGGGCCGATGTCGAACAGCGGGCCGGCGCCCTCGGCGAAGAGGAACGCCGGGTCCGGGTGCCAGCTCTCGGGACCGGCCGACTGGAGCAGCACCAGCGCGGTCAGCGGGTCGCCGACGGCACCGGACTCCAGCAGGCGCCGGGAGGTCTGGATGCCGGCGCCCAGGAAGGTGTCGGGGGCCGTGGCCACGCGGCGGTCGGCCCTGGCGGCGGCCTCCAGCAGGGAGGTGCCGCTGGCCCTGTCGAGCGCGAAGGGCTTCTCGGTCCAGACGTCCTTGCCGGCCGCGACGGCGGCGGTGGCCACCTCGACGTGCGCGGCGGGGATGGTCAGGTTCACCACGAGCTCGACCTCGGGGTCGCCGAGCACGTCCTCCACCGAGCCCCAGCGCGGGACGCCGAACGCCTCGGCCTGCGCGCGGGCGCGGTCGACGGCGAGGTCGGCGACCACCCTGACGTCGAGGTCGGGGAAGGAGGTGAGGTTGGTCAGGTACTGGGTGCTGATGGTCCCGGCGCCGATGACGCCGACGCCGACGCGGCCGGAGCCGCGGGGGCCACCCGTCGTCGTCCAGCTCATGCGAGGCCCTGCTCGCGCAGGAACGACAGGCCGTCGGCGACGGCGGTGAACCTGTCGCCGCGGGAGTCGTCGAGCTCGATGACGCGCAGGGCGTGCGGCGCCGCCGCGGCGATGTCGGTCACCGGCAGGGTCCCCTGCCCGAGGGCCACCTGGTCGAGCACGTCGGCCGTGGCCGGGCCGTCCTTGAGGTGGACGGCGACGACCTGGTCTCCCAGGCGCTGCAGCAGGGCCACCGGGTCGTGCCCGCCGACGGCGACCCAGTAGGTGTCGACCTCGAGGACGACCTCGGGGGCGACGTCGGCCAGGCGCTGGGCGAGCACCTCGAAGGCGCTGGTGCCGTCGAGGTCGCTCTCGAGCTCGTGGGCGTGGTTGTGGTAGCCGACGCGCACGCCGTGGCGCGCGGCCACACCGGCGGCGGCGGCCAGCTCGGCGGCCACGGCCTCGACGTCCTCGCGGGTGCGCCAGCGGTCCGGCGGCGTGTGGGGGTCGATGACGGTCAGCGTGCCGCGGCGCGCCGCCGCGGCGAAGAGGGCGTCGAGCGCGTCGTCGTCCTGCCCGACGAAGCCCTGGTGCATCGTCGGCGCGGAGATGTCGTGCTCGGCCAGGGCGGCGGCGAGCTCGTCGGACAGCGCCAGCGGCCCGAAGGGCTCGACGCTGGTGAACCCGAGCGCCGCCAGGCGGGCGACCGTGCCGGCGACGTCCTCGGCGAGGGCCTCCCGCACGGTGTAGAGCTGGACGCTGACCTGGCTGCTGGCGCGCGGGGCGGGCCCGGTGGAGGTGGCTGACGTGCTCACGGCTCTCCTCGTGACGGGGTCCGGACAGCGGCAGCGCTGCCGGGAGGTCGCCCTCGAGTCAACCACCCGCCCCGGAGATCCGTACCACCCGGTCGGTGTCGCTCGGTCGTCGACCGGGCCCGCCCGGCCGAGCGCGTGGACGCGTCCGCGCCCGGGAAGCCCCATGATGGTCGGTCGGACCGACCCCCGCCCGGGGGCCGCGGGAGGGAGTGGTGCGCGTGAGGATCGTCTACAACAGCTTCGACGGCCGGTACTCGGACAGCCCGAGGGCGCTGCACCAGGCCCTCCTCGACTCGCGGGAGCCGCTCGAGCACACCTGGCTCGCGTCTCCCGCCCACGCCGCCGGCTTCCCCGCCGGCACCCGCACCACCAGCACCGACGGCCCCGACGCCGTCGCCGCCCTGGAGGCGGCCGACCTGGTGGTCTCCAACACGCACCTGCTGCCGCAGTGGGCCAAGGCCCCCGGCTGCCTGTACCTGCAGACCTGGCACGGCACCCCGCTGAAGCGCATCGCGGCCGACGAGCCGCACGTCGGCGCCGACGACCCGGTGCCCGGGTGGCGCGACATCGACAGGTGGGACCTGCTGCTGTCGTCGGGCCCGGCCGCCACGCGCGCGCTGACCAGCGGGTTCCGCTGGACCGGTCCGGTCGCGGAGACGGGCTGGCCCCGCAACGACGTGCTGCTCTCCGCCAGCGCCCCCGCCGTGCGGCGCCGCGTGCGCGACGAGCTCGGCGTCCCCAAGGGCCGGACGGCCGTGCTGTACGCGCCCACTTGGCGCGACGACGTCCTCGACGCCGACGGCCGCCGCGACGTGCAGCTCCAGCTCGACCTGGCCGAGTTCAGCCGCCGGTTCGCGGGCACGCACGTGCTGCTGCTGCGCCTGCACTACATGCTGTCCGACCGGCTGGCCGAGCACCTGTCCGGCGCCGGGCTGCCCGACGGCGTGGTCGACGTGTCGACCCACCCCGACATCGCCGAGCTGTACCTCGGCGCCGACGCGATGGTGACGGACTACTCCTCCACGCTGTTCGACTTCGCGGCCACGCGGAAGCCGGTCGTGCTCTTCGCCTACGACCTGGAGCACTACCGCGACGACCTGCGCGGGTTCTACTTCGACCTGTTCTCCTCCCCGCCCGGCCCGGTGGTGCGCACCAGCGACGAGCTCCTCGACGTCCTGGCCGACCCGGTGGCCTCCGCGGCGCCGTGGACCCAGCGCGCCGAGGCGTTCCTCGCCGAGCACTGCCCCCTTGACGACGGCGGCGCCGCGCGCCGCGTGCTCGACCTCGTGCTGCCCGCGGGGCCGGGGCGCCCCTCCCCCGCCGTCCTCCCGACCGACCCCTCCGCTGAACTGGTGGTGCACCCGTGACCCTGCAGGCCGTCGTCCTCGCCGCCGGGAAGGGGACCCGCCTCGGGCGGCCCCTGCCCAAGCCGCTGACCCAGCTCGCCGACGGGCGCAGCATCCTCGTCCAGCAGGTCGAGAACCTACGCACCGTGCTGGGCGAGCAGCTCTCCATCACCGCGGTCGTCGGCTTCAAGGCGGCGCTGATCATGGAGGCGGTGCCGACGCTGCTCTTCGCCTACAACGAGGACTACGAGGACACCAACACCTCGAAGTCCCTGCTGCGCGCCCTGGAGCTGTCGGCCGACGGCCCGGTGCTCTGGCTCAACGGCGACGTCGTCTTCGACCCGACGCTGCTCGACCTGCTGCTCGGCCCGATCGCCCGCGGCGAGTCGGCCGTCTGCGTCAACACCGCCAGCGTGGGCGAGGAGGAGGTCAAGTACACGGTCGACGCCGAGGGCTTCATCGCCGACCTGTCCAAGACCGTGGTCGGCGGCCTCGGCGAGGCGGTCGGCATCAACCTGGTCTCGGCGTCCGACAAGGCGCTGCTCGTGGAGAAGCTGCGCGAGTGCGGCGACCAGGACTACTTCGAGCGCGGCATCGAGCTGGCCATCGCGGCCGGCATGCGGGTGCTGCCCGTCGACATCAGCGAGCACGTCGCGGTGGAGGTCGACTTCGAGGAGGACCTGGTGCGCGCCGAGCGCCTCGTCGCCGAGCACCACGCGGCGCACCCCACCGCCTGACCCAGCCCGGGGCGCACCCTCCGCGGAGGGTGCGCCCCGAGGGGGGTCAGCGGCTGACGACCGCCAGGACCTGGGCGGCGATCTCCGCCTCCTCGTCGGTCGGGACGACGAGCACCCTCTCGCCGATGCGCACCGCGGCGTCGGGCCCCCTCGCCGCGTCGTTGGCCGCGTCCTCGACCCCGAAGCCGAGGTGCGCCAGCGGCGCGCAGACGGCGGCCCGCACCGCGGCGTCGTTCTCCCCGACGCCCGCGGTGAACACCACGGCCCTCACGCGCGGCACCAGCGCCAGGAACGAGCCGACGGCCGCCGTCAGCCGGTAGCAGTAGACCTCCATCGCCTCGCGCGCCGCGGCGTCGCCCTCGCGGGCGCGGGCCTGCACCGACCTGACGTCGGACTCCCCCGCCAGGCCCTGCAGCCCGCTGCGCTTGTTGAGCAGGTCGTCGACCTGCTGCGCGCTCATGCCGGCCTCGCGCACCAGGGTCATGACGATGGCCGGGTCGACGTCGCCGCTGCGCGTGCCCATGGCCACGCCGGCCAGCGGCGTGAGCCCCATGGTCGTGTCGACGCTGCGGCCGCCCTGCACGGCCGTGACCGAGACGCCGTTGCCCACGTGGGCCACGACCAGGTCGGCCTCCTCCGGCGGCACGCCGAGGAACTCGGCGGCGCGTCGGGTGACCACCTGGACGCTCGTGCCGTGGAAGCCGTACTTGCGCAGGCCGTACCGCTGCGCCACGTCGCGGTCGACGGCGTACGTGGCCGCGCGCGGGGGGATCGTGGCGTGGAAGGCGGTGTCGAAGACGGCGACCTGCGGGACGTCGGGCAGCGCCGCGCGCAGCGCCCGGACCGCCGCCAGCTGGGGCGGGTTGTGCAGCGGCGCGAGCGCCGACAGCTCGGCGATGCCGGCCTCGACGTCGTCGTCGACCAGCGTGGGGTCGGTGTACCGGGTGCCGCCCTGCACGACGCGGTGGCCCACCCCCGCGAGGCCGTCGAGCCCCGGGCCCCCCCGGTCGCTGCGCAGGGCCCCCATCACCTGCTCGAGCGCCGCCGCGTGGTCGGGCACCTCGGCGCTGCCGATGCGCTCGACCGTCCCCTTGAGGAGCACGTCGGCGCCCTCGCGGAGCTGGAACTTCAGGCTCGAGGAGCCCGCGTTGACGACCAGGACCCTGCTGCTCATCGGGAGCTCCCCTGCGACTGGACGGCGGTGATGGCCACGGTGGAGACGACGTCGGCGACGGTGCAGCCGCGGGAGAGGTCGTTGACGGGACGGCGCAGGCCCTGGAGCACCGGCCCGACGGCGACGGCGTCACCGGTGCGCTGCACCGCCTTGTAGGTGGTGTTGCCCGTGTTCAGGTCGGGGAAGACCAGCACGGTCGCGCGCCCGGCGACGGGGTTGTCGGGCATCTTGGCCACGCCGGTGGCCGGGTCGACCGCGGCGTCGTACTGGATCGGGCCGGCCAGCGGCAGGTCGGGCGCGAGCTCGGCGACCAGGCGGGTGGCCTCGCGGACCTTGTCGACGTCGACGCCCGCGCCGGAGCTGCCCGTGGAGTAGCTGACCATCGCCACCCGCGGCTCGACCCCGAACGCCCGCGCGGTCTCGGCGCTGGAGACGGCGATGCCGGCCAGCTCCTCCGCCGTCGGGTCGAGGTTCACGGCGCAGTCGGCGAAGACCATGACCCTGTCGGGCAGGCACATGAGGAAGGCGCCGGAGACGCGCTTGGCGCCCGGCACGGTCTTGATGACCTCCAGGGCCGGCCGGATGGTCGCGGCGGTGGTGTGGGTCGCGCCCGAGACCATGCCGTCGGCGTGGCCCGTCTCCACCATGAGGGTGCCGAAGTACGTCGGGTCGAGCAGCTGCTCGCGGGCGCCGTGGAGGGTCACGCCCTTGTGCTTGCGCCGCTCGGCGTAGACCGCGGCCATCTCCTCGCGCAGCGGCGAGGTGGCCGGGTCGACGATCCGGGCGCCGCCCAGGTCGACGCCGAGGCGGTCGGCCAGCGCGCGCACCTGCTCCTCGCGGCCCAGGAGCACCAGGTCGGCGACGTCGAGGTGCCCGAGCTCCTCCGCGGCGCGCAGCACGCGGGTGTCCTCGCTCTCCGGCAGCACGATGGTCCGGCGGTCGGCGCGGGCGGCCGCGAGCAGCCGGGCGTTGAACATCGCCGGCGTGACGGCCTCGGTGCGCACCAGGCGGATGCGCTCGGCCAGCTCGTCGGCGTCGACCCCGGCGCTGAACGCCCCGAGGGCCGCCGTGACCTTGCGCTGGCTGGTGGGCCGGATGGCGCCGGTGGCCCCCTCGAGCCGGTGGATGGTGCTGTACGTGTCGGTCGGCACGCTGACCATCGGCAGGCCGCTGGGCCGCAGCAGGGTCAGCTGCAGGTCGTCGGGGCGGGTGCCGTTGGTGAGCACCAGCCCGCCGGGCGTGGGCAGGTCGCGGTGGATCGCGGCGCCCGCGGAGACGAGCATCAGGTCGAGGCGGTCGCCGGAGGTGACCAGCAGGGTGCCCTCGCGCAGGAGCCGGAGCACCACGTCGGCGTGGGCGGAGCCCGCCAGGTAGCCGCCCACCTCGCGCTCGAGGGCGGAGTCGGACCCGGTGAGCACCGTCCCGCCGAGCACCGTGGCCACCTCGCCGACGGTCAGCGCGCTCAGCAGCGGCACGTCGTCGACGGCGTAGACGGGGTGCTGCGTGGCGCCGCCGGTGTGCCCGCCGGCGGCGCGCACCGCCTCGAGCACCTCCTCGCGGCGGTCGGGGTCGACCCGGTTCACCACCGTGGCCAGCTTGGTGCAGCCGCGGGCCGCGAGCGCCGAGCCGGCCTCGCGGGCGGCCGCGGCGACCGAGGAGGCCTCGGCGGGGCCGTCGGCGCCGGCTGCCGACACCACGACGACGACGGGCGCGCCGAGGTTGACCGCCAGCAGGGCGTTGAGGTCGAGCTCGGTGGCCGGGGAGGGGCCGGTGAAGTCGGTGCCGACCACGAGGACGAAGTCGGAGCGCTCCGCCAGGCGCTCCACCCGCTCGACGATGGTGGCGACCAGGCGGCGCGGGTCGGGGCCGGCGTCGGTGGAGTCGACCAGCGCCGCCGCCTCGGACCACGTCAGGCCCACGGCGTCGTCGTCGTCGATGTCGAGGTCGTAGCGGTGGCGGAGCAGCTCGACCATGGGGTCGGGCTCGTCGCGGCTGGAGACGACGGGCCGGAAGACCACCGGGCGGCGCACGGAGCTGGCGAGCAGGTCGAGCAGCCCGAGGGCGACGACCGTCTTGCCGGCGCCCGCCCGGTCGGCGGTCACGTAGAGGCGCTGGTTGAGGCGCTGGTCCGAGGTCGGGGGGTCAGACGGCACGGGTCCACCCTGGCGGGCACGGTCCCCCGGCGCCACGCCGGGGGCCGTGCTCTGCGACACGTCCAGGGCCCCCGTGAGGGGGTCAGCCGCGCAGGTCGAGCCAGGCGACCTGCTCGGCGGTCAGCTCGACGGCGAGCCCGGCCATCGACGAGCGCATCTCGGCGATGGAGCGGGGCCCGAAGAGCGCGAACACCGGGAACGGCTGGGCGAGCACGTAGGCGAGGGCGACGGCGGTCGCGGGGACCCCAGCTCGGCGCCCAGGCGCTCGGCGCGGCGCTTGCGCTCGAGGTTGTCGTCGGAGAGGTAGCAGCGCACCAGCTCGGCGTCGCCGCGCATCTCCTCGTCGGGGCGGGCGAAGAAGCCGCGCGCCTGGCTGGACCAGGGCAGCAGCGCCACCTGGCGCTCCTCGAGCCAGGTGCGCGAGGCCGGGTCGGTGGCGTGCACGCAGCCCGCCCACGGCACGTCCAGGGCGCGGGCGAGGCCGAAGTGGTTGCTCAGCACGGAGAAGCCCTGGCGGCCGTTGCTCGCCGCGTGGGCGTTCGCCGCGTCGAAGCGCTCCGGGCTCCAGTTGGAGCCGCCGTAGACGCCGATGCGCCCCGCGCGGGCGTGCTCGTCGAGGACGTCGACGAACTCCCCCACGGGAACGGACGGGTCGTCGCGGTGCATGAGGTAGACGTCGGCGCGCTCCAGGCCCTGCCGCTCGAAGGACTCCAGCAGCTGCCGGCTCAGCGACTCCGGGTCGCAGTACGGGGTGTGCGCGCCCTTGACGATGACGGTGACGTCGTCGCGGATCCCGCGGTTGGCGAGCCACCGGCCGAAGCGGCGCTCGTACTCGCCGTCGGGGCCGTAGACCCAGGCGGTGTCGAAGGTGGTGCCGCCGGCCTCGACGAAGGCGTCGAAGATGGCCGAGGCGCTGGCGAGGTCGGGCTGGTTGTCGCAGCCCATCACCAGGCGCGAGACCGGGCGGTCCAGCCCCGGCAGCGCGCCGACGGGCACCTGCGCCGAGCCCGGGGCGGGGACCCGCAGAGGCTCGCCGGAGACGGTGCCCACGCGGGCGGTCTCGGCCTCGAAGGGGTAGCGCAGCCCGATGGCGGCGCGCCAGCGGTCGAGCACGGCGAGGGTGCCCAGGGAGTCGGCGTGCGTCTGCTCCGGGGCCTGCGCGTCGGAGCCGCTCCCGCCGCCGGCCAGGCGCGCGGCGGCGTCGGCGAGGGCCTGCGCCTCCAGCGCGAAGGCCTGCTGCTCGGGGGCGGCGCCGTCCCAGGTCTCGACGCGCTCGGGCTCGCCGGCGCGGCGCAGCACCAGGCGCGGGGCGGCCTGGACGGTCCACGGGTCGTGCAGCTCCAGCACGCCCTCGGAGCCGCGGACCACCACGACCTGGGGGTCGTCGACGCGGATCCCGCAGCGGACGGTGGCCAGCAGGCCGCCGCCGAAGTCGAGGTGGGCCGTCGTCCACTCGTCGACGCCGGTGGGGCCGATGCGGCCCTCCGCGCGCACGCCGGCGGGACCGGGCAGGGGCTCGGCGAAGGGGCGTCCGGCCGCGGCGCCGGCCACGGCCCGGGCCATCGACACCGGGTAGCAGCCGACGTCGAGGATCCCGCCGCCGGCGGTGGCCGGGTCGTACAGGCGCCCCGGGCCGCCCGGGGCGCCCTCGGGGGCGGGGCTGGAGTCGAACGAGAAGCTCGCGTCGACGTGGGAGACCCGGCCGACGGCGCCCTCGGACACCAGCTCCAGCAGGCGGCGCGTGGCGGGGTGGAAGCGGTAGGCGAAGGCCTCCAGCAGGGCGACGCCGGCGCGCTCGGCGGCGTCGACGAGCGCCGAGGAGCTGCCCAGGTTCGGGGTGAGGGGCTTCTCGACGAGGAGGTGCTTGCCCGCCCGGGCGGCGGCCAGCGCCAGCTCGGCGTGCTTCGTGTGGACGACGCTGACGTAGACGCCGTCGACGCCGGGGTTGGCGAGCACCTCCGCGTAGGTGCCCGAGCTCACCCGGCCCCGCGGGCGGCGCCGGCCCCCCCGGCGGCCTCGGCCTCGTCGGCCAGCGCGCGGGCGCGGGCGGCGTCGGAGGAGCCCACCGCGACCAGCACCCCGGTGCGGCTGGCGGGGAGCTCGCGCACGAAGCGGCGGGCGATGGAGCCGGGGCCGAGGACGGCCCAGCGGAAGACGTCGGCGTCTGGCACCCCAGCAGGCTAGGCGAGGCCCCGGAGATCGCCCCCGACGGGCTGTCCGACCCTCCTGGCAGGGTGCGCAGCGTGACCGGACGTGACCGACACGCCGGACGAGCAGCCAACACCGACCACAACCAGTAGTTCGCTGGAAGTCTCCGCCCCCTAGATGTAGCGTCTGGGACACCGGAGGCCGCCCGAGAGAGCGACCCGGTCCCCCACTTCCCCAGGACCTGCGGAGATGACGCAGCGTTCCGGTTCAGCCACGCCCGACGCACGCTCACGCGAACGACCACGAGCACGAGCACAGGAGACGCACATGACGCAGGTGGCAGACGAGGTCCTGGAGGTCTCCGCGAGCGGGGCCGGTTCCGACCAGGGCGGCGCGGCTCCCACCGCCGTCATCAACCGCCGCGGCGAGGTCGTGCCCTTCGAGGCGTCGCGGATCTCCGTGGCCCTCCAGAAGGCCTTCCTGGCCACCGAGGGCCAGGCCGCCGGCAGCTCCGCCCGCGTGCGCGAGCTCGTCGAGGAGATGACCACCACCGTCGTCGACACCCTGGTGCGCCGCTCCCTAGCCGGCACCGGGTCCTCCGGCCGCCCCGTGGCCGTCGAGGAGGTGCAGGACCAGGTCGAGCTCGTCCTCATGCGCTCGGGCGAGCACGCCGTCGCCCGCTCCTACATCCTCTACCGCGAGGAGCACGCCAAGGCCCGCCGCGCCCGCGAGGCCGCGACCCCCAGCGTCGCCTCCGTGCGCCAGCTGTCGGTGCGCACCTCCGAGGGCACCCTGGTCCCGCTCGACCGCGACCGCGTGGCCGCCGTCGTCGCCGAGGCCTGCGCCGGCCTGCCCACCGTCGACCCCGACGCGGTCGTCACCGAGGCCATGCGGACCCTGTACGACGGCGTCGGCGAGGTCGAGCTGGCCCAGGCCCTCGTGCTGGCCGCCCGCACCAAGGTCGAGGTCGACCCCGACTACACCTACGTCTCCGCGCGCCTGCTCATGGACATGCTGCGCACCGAGGCGCTCACCGCCGTCCTCGGCGAGCGCACGCTGGCCACCGCGCCGCAGATGGCGCAGCTGTACCCGCGCTACCTCAAGGGCTACATCGCCAAGGGCATCGAGCTCGACATGCTCGACCCCCGCCTGGGCGAGTTCGACCTCGACCGCATGGGCGCGGCCATCGAGGCCGGCCGGGACGCCGACTTCACGTTCCTCGGCCTGCAGACCCTGTACGACCGGTACTTCCTGCACGACCGCGGCCAGCGCTACGAGCTGCCGCAGGCCTTCTTCCTGCGCGTCGCGATGGGCCTGGCCCTGAACGAGGAGCACAAGGAGGAGCGGGCGATCGAGTTCTACCGCCTCATCTCCAGCTTCGACTTCATGTGCTCCACGCCGACGCTGTTCAACGCCGGCACCACCCGCCCGCAGCTGTCCAGCTGCTTCCTCACCACGGTCTCCGACGACCTGTCCGGCATCTTCCAGTCCATCAAGGACAACGCGATGCTGGCCAAGTACTCCGGCGGCCTCGGCAACGACTGGACCCCGGTCCGCGGCATCGGCGCCCACATCAAGGGCACCAACGGCCAGAGCCAGGGCGTCGTCCCGTTCCTCAAGATCGCCAACGACACCGCCGTCGCGGTGAACCAGGGCGGCAAGCGCAAGGGCGCCGTCTGCGCCTACCTCGAGACGTGGCACATCGACGTCGAGGAGTTCCTGGAGCTCCGCAAGAACACCGGTGACGAGCGCCGCCGCACCCACGACATGAACACGGCCAACTGGGTGCCCGACCTATTCATGCAGCGCGTGGCCGCCAAGGGCGACTGGACGCTGTTCTCCCCCGACGAGACCGCGACCTCCACGACCTGTACGGCACGGCCTTCGCCGAGCGCTACGCGGAGTACGAGGCGATGGCGGCCCGCGGCGAGCTGCGCGTGCACCGCACCGTCAAGGCGCTCGACCTGTGGCGCAAGATGCTGACCTCGTTGTTCGAGACCGGCCACCCGTGGATCACCTTCAAGGACCCGTGCAACCTGCGCTCCCCGCAGCAGCACGTCGGCGTCGTGCACTCGTCCAACCTGTGCACCGAGATCACGCTGAACACCAACGCCGACGAGGTCGCGGTCTGCAACCTCGGCTCGGTCAACCTGGCCGCCCACGTCACCGCCGAGGGCCTCGACGTCGAGCGCCTGCGCCGCACCGTCCGCACCGCGGTCCGCATGCTCGACAACGTCATCGACCTGAACCTCTACACGATCCCCCAGGCCGAGAACGCCAACCAGCAGCACCGTCCCGTGGGCCTGGGCCTCATGGGCTTCCAGGACGCGCTCTTCGCGCTGCGCCTGCCCTACTCCTCCGACGAGGCCGTGCAGTTCGCAGACACCTCGATGGAGCAGATCTCCTACGCGGCGATCGAGGCGAGCTCCGACCTGGCCGCCGAGCGCGGCTCCTACAAGAGCTTCGACGGGTCGCTGTGGAGCCGCGGGATCCTCCCGGTCGACTCCCTGGAGATCCTGCGCGAGGCCCGCGGCGGCGACGTCGAGCTCGACACCTCCGCCACGCTCGACTGGGCCCCGCTGCGCGAGAAGGTCCAGCGCCAGGGCATGCGCAACTCCAACGTCATGGCGATCGCGCCCACCGCGACGATCTCCAACATCGTGGGCGTCGCGCAGTCGATCGAGCCGATGTACCGCAACCTGTTCGTGAAGTCGAACATGTCCGGCGACTTCACCGTGGTGAACGCCTCCCTGGTCCGCGACCTCGCCGAGCGGGGCCTGTGGGACGAGGTCATGGTCTCCGACCTGAAGTACTTCGACGGCTCGCTGGGCCACATCGACCGCGTCCCGGCCGACCTGCAGGCGCTGTACGCCACCGCCTTCGAGGTCGACCCGGTGTGGCTGCTCCGCTCGGCCTCGCGCCGCCAGAAGTGGATCGACCAGGCGCAGTCGCTGAACCTGTACGTGTCCAGCCCCAACGGCCGGATGCTCGACTCCCTGTACCGCACCGCCTGGCAGCTGGGCCTGAAGACGACGTACTACCTGCGCTCGTCCTCGGCCACGCACGTGGAGAAGTCCACGCTGCGCGGCACCGACGGCAAGCTGAACGCCGTCTCCTCCGGCGCCCCGGCGACGGCCCCGGCCGCCGGTGTCCCGGCGCAGGCCGCAGCCCCCGCCGCGGCGACGGCGGCCTCCCCCGCGGCGGCCGTCTCGGCCAGCCCGTCCGCGGTGGTCACGCTGCCGCAGACCGCTGACGCCGACCAGACCCCGGAGCTCAGCGCCGAGTACGCCGCGGCCTGCTCCATCGAGAACGGCGACGAGTGCGAGGCGTGCCAGTGAGCGCCCCCACCAGCAGCCACCTGCCCACCACCCGCACCTCGAGCGAGGAGACCACCGTGACCACCCTGGACGACGCCGTCGAGACCTCCGTCGACAACGTGACCGGCCTCGGCGCCATCCAGTCGGGCGCCTCCCGCGTCGACGTCAGCGACAAGGCGATGATCAACGCCCGCGCCGACGTCAACCAGCTGCTGCCGCTGAAGTACGGCTGGGCCTGGGAGAAGTACCTCGCGGGCTGCAACAACCACTGGATGCCCACCGAGGTGTCCATGCAGGCCGACATCGCCCTGTGGAAGAGCCGCGACGGGCTCACCGAGGACGAGCGCCTCATGCTCAAGCGCAACCTCGGCTTCTTCGCGACCGCCGAGTCGCTGGTCGCCAACAACATCGTGCTCGCGGTCTACCGCCAGCTCACCAACCCTGAGTGCCGCCAGTACCTGCTGCGCCAGGCCTTCGAGGAGGCCGTGCACACGCACACCTTCCAGTACATCTGCACCAGCCTCGGCCTCGACGAGGGCGAGCTGTTCAACATGTACCGCGAGGTGCCCTCCATCACCGCCAAGGACGCGTGGGCGCTCAAGCACACCCGCAACCTCGAGTCGGGTGAGTTCTCCACCGGCACGCCCGAGGCCGACCAGGACTTCCTGCGCGACCTCATCGCGTTCTACGTGGTCTTCGAGGGCATGTGGTTCTACACGGGCTTCGCGCAGATCCTCAGCCTCGGCCGCCGCAACAAGATGGTCGGCATCGCCGAGCAGTACCAGTACATCCTCCGCGACGAGTCGATCCACCTGAACTTCGGCATCGACGTCATCAACCAGATCAAGGCCGAGAACCCGCACCTGTGGTCCGCGGAGTTCCAGGCCGAGGTCCGGGGCATGCTCAAGGAGGCCTGCGAGCTGGAGATCGAGTACGGCAAGGAAACGATGCCCCGCGGCATCCTCGGGCTGAACTCCGATCTCACCTCCGAGTACATGCGGTTCATCACCAACCGCCGCTGCGTCCAGCTGGGCCTGGCCGAGGTGTTCCCCCCGGCGGAGAACCCCTTCCCGTGGATGTCCGAGACGATGGACCTCAAGAAGGAGAAGAACTTCTTCGAGACCCGCGTCATCGAGTACCAGACCGGTGGCGGTCTGGCCTGGGACTGACCTCCCCCTGACGCCGTCCGCACCGGCCGGCGTCTCCCGTTCACGGCGGCCCGTCGTCTCCCCCGAGGAGGTGGCGGGCCGCCGTCGTGTCCCCCCTCCGCGACGATCACGCACCTGAGCGCCACCACCGGGCCCCCAGCCCTTCCGGGACGACGTGACGCTCAGGCGCATGATCGTCACCGGGTGGGCAGGCGGGTGAGCGGGTGGGGCGGTGCCCACCGGGTGGACCGCTCCCCGGGTGGTGCGCCCCGACCCGGGCACCAGCCTCCCCAGGAGGAGCCCCTCCCCGCGACGATCACGCACCTGAGCGCCACCACCGGGCCCCCAGCCCTTCCGGGACGACGTGACGCTCAGGCGCATGATCGTCACCGGGTGGGCAGGCGGGTGAGCGGGTGGGGCGGTGCCCACCGGGTGGACCGCTCCCCGGGTGGTGCGCCCCGACCCGGGCACCAGCGCACCCAACGGGCACCAACCTCCCCAGGAGGAGCCCCCACCCGCGACGATCACGCACCTGCGCGCCACCACCCGGTCTTCCCACAGCGCCTCCTGTCGCACTTCGGTCCCCTTCGCTGCAGCTGACGCCCCATCAGGGAACGCGAAGGGGCGTCAGCTGCGCAGATGGGGCGTCAGCTGCGCCGGCCGGGTCGCGGCGGAGAGGACCGGCAGGCGACGTGGCGCGCAGGCGCATGATCGTCGCCGGAGGAGGGGGTGCGGTGATCTCGGGGTGCGGCGACGTCACGGCTGCGGGATGTTGGGCAGTTCGAGCGGATTCCGACCCTTGCCGCCCCACGACACCGAGACGCCGTTATCGTTCCGTGACATGAGCTCCAGCACCCGCAACGGCGCGGGCACCACGCACCGCAGCAGCACCGGTCAGCAGGTGGCCCGATAGCCCGTCGCGGTGCCGGCGCGTGGGCGCGCCAGGCCAAGCCCTCCCGTCCCCGCGAGGAGGGCCTGCGCCTGGTGGCCCGGAACAAGCGCGCCGCGCACGACTACGTCCTGGCCCACTCCTACGAGGCGGGCCTGGTGCTCGTGGGCACCGAGGTGAAGGCGCTGCGCGCCGGCCGCGCCTCGCTGTCGGAGAGCTGGGTCGAGATCAGCGACCGCGGTGAGGCGTGGCTGCACGGCGCCCACATCCCCGAGTACTCCCAGGGCAGCTGGACCAACCACTCCGCGCGGCGTCCCCGCAAGCTGCTGCTGCACGCCGCCCAGCTGGCCCGCCTCGAGGCCGCCTCCCGCGAGGCCGGGTGGACCGTGGTGCCCACGAGCCTGTACTTCCTGGGCTCCTGGGTGAAGGTCGAGGTGGCGATCGCCCGGGGCAAGCAGGAGCACGACAAGCGCCAGACCCTGCGCGAGCGGCAGGACGCCCGTGAGGCCGAGCGGGCGATGTCGGTCCACCGCCGCACCAACCCCCGCACCGCCGCCGGCGGTGCAGGCACCGTGAGCGCGCGCCGTGAGGGCTGAGCGCACGGCGGTGGGCTGGGTCCGCCGCCTCCAGGTCGTCACCGCGGCCGCGGCCGCCCTCGTGCTCGTGTGGCCCGTGGTCGACATCGCGGTCAGCACCGCGTGGTCGCACCGCCCCGTCGACGCGGGCCGGCTCGACGCCGTCGTCGTCTCGGGTCGAGCCTGGACGGCGGGCGCACCACCCCGCTGCTGGAGCGCCGGGCGGAGCGGACCGCCGCGCTGGTGGCCCAGGCCCGCGCCGAGGGCGCAGACCCCTGGGTGGTCGCCAGCGGCGGCGTCACCGGCGCCACGGCGTTCGACGCGCAGCCGGTCAGCGAGGCCGACGTCCTCGGGGCGCGCCTGGTCGAGCTCGGCGTGCCTCGCGAGCGGCTGCTCCTGGAGGAGCGGGCGCTGTCGACGTCGGACAACCTCGCGCTGTCGATGCCGCTGCTCCAGGCCACCGACCCCGGCGTCCACCGGGTCGCGGTGGTCACCTCCGACGGCCACGTGGCACGGGTGCGGCTGCTGCTGCACCGGGCGGTGGTCGACGGCCGCGTCGACGGGGCGCTCGACGTGGTGCTCGTCGGCGCCACCACCCCGCTGAGCGACGTCCGCCAGGCCCTCGTGCGCGAGGTGTCGCTGGTGGCGGGCAACCGCGTCGACTCGGCCATGACGACGGCGGTGCACACGGCGGTGAGCCAGGCGCGGTGGTTCACCGGCGGGCCGGCCGGCGGGTCAGCCAGCGCCTGAGGGGGCGGGTCGGCGCGGGGCCCGCCACCGGTCCGGTCGACCGGTCTGTGACGCTGGCCCGGTGACCTCCCCCTCACCCGGCGCCCTGCCCGACCTCGCGCCGCAGCGCGTCGCCGACGCGGTCGCCACCGCCGAAGCGTCCATGGACGCCCTGGACGCCGTCCGCGCGCGGGTCGACGGCGGCCGCACGGCCAACACGCACGGCGGCGACCCGGGCCTGCACCGCAACCGCAGCACGGTGGTCCGCCACGCCGTCAGCTACCTCGTGGCGGCCCGCGCCGGCGCTGCCGCGAGCGCCGCGGGCCTGGAGGGCCCGGTGGTGGACGTCGGTGCGGGGACCGCGGCGTTCTCGCCCCTGCTCGCCGAGCGGCTCGGGCGGCCGCTGGTGCTGGTCGACATCGACGTGCGGCACACCGCGCTGGCCGCGGCGGCCTTCCCGCAGGCGACCACCCACACCGACCTCGCCGACGCCCCCGACGGCGCGGTCGTCGTGGCCAGCGAGGTGGTGGAGCACCTGGTCCCGGCCGACCAGGTCGGCTTCGTCGCGTCGATGGCGGCGCGCACGCTCCCCGGCGGGGCGCTGGTGCTGACGACCCCGGACGAGTCGGGGTACTCCGGGGGCTGGTCGGGCTACGCCCCCCACGTGGGTCCTGTCGACGCCGACGGCCTGCGCCGGGTGGTCGCGGAGGGCACCGGCGGCTGGCCGGTGCGGGTGCTGCGCATCGACGGCCCGACCTTCACCCTCACCCGCGGCGGGGCGAGGGTGCAGAAGGCGGCGAACCTCCTCTGGAACCGGGCGGCGGGGCTGGTCGCTCCGCTGGAGCCGGTGGCGACCGGGCTGCTGCACCGCGTCACCCGCGAGCGGCCACCGGCGGCCGTGCCCTCCGAGGGCTCCTGGACGGTCACCGAGGTCGGGCCGGGCGACGGCGGGTGGCGCGCCGGCACGGGTCTCGTCGCCGTCGCCACCCGCCCGCTCTGACTGTCGGGAACCGCAGCCAGGCGCTCGGCTGCGCAAAGGGCACCCCCGGGAACCGCAGCCAGGCGCTCGGCTGCGCGAAGGGCACCCCCGGGAACCGCAACCAGGCGCTCGGCTGCGGTCCCCGGGCGTGGTCAGAGGGAGAGCAGCTCCGTGGCGCTGGCCAGCAGGTGGCGCAGGTGCTCGCGGTTCTGCGCGGCGACGCTGAGCCCGTCACCGCCGTAGTGCTCGCAGCAGAACGGCCCGGTGAAGCCCACGCGCAGGGCCTCCTCCACCGCCCAGCGGTAGTCGATGACGCCCAGGGCCAGGGGCGCCGGCGCGGTGGCGTAGGAGCCGGTGGCCGGGTCGTGGTCGCGGTAGTAGTTCTTGACGTGCCAGAAGTTGGCGTGGGGCAGCACCGCGGCGAGCTGCTCGCGCCACGGCTGCACCGGGCGGTGGAGCCTGATGATGTTGGCGACGTCGGGGTTCAGGCCCACGTTCGGCAGCCCGACGGCCTCCTTGAGCCGCACCGACGACTCGGGCGTGCCGAGGTAGGTGTCCTCGTACATCTCCAGGCTCAGCTGCAGGCCCAGCTCGCCCGCCCGGCGTCCCAGCGCGGCGAAGCGCTCCACGGCCAGGTCGAACGCGGCCCCGCCGTCGGACTCCGGGTCGGGGTCGGAGATCCCCTGCTCGAGCCAGAACCACTCCGCGGCCCTCTGGGCGTCGGTGAGCACCGGCAGCAGCCCCGCCGAGACCACCGACGTGCCGAGCTCGGCCGCCGCCACCAGCGTGCGCTCCAGGTACTCCTGGTTGGCCGCCGCCTCCCCGGCGTCGGGCGCGATGGGGCTGCGCCGCGCCGTCGTGATGGCCGTGACGCCCAGGCCCTCCTCGGCGAGCAGCCGCTTCAGCAGCCCCAGCCGCTCGGGTGAGAGGTCACCGGGTCGCACCCACGAGTCGGTGAGGTCGACGTGGTCGAAGCCCGCGAGGCGCACGCGGCGCAGCACGCGGCGCCACTCCACCTCGGGGGCCTCCTGCGCGGGGGTGCCGTCGGGCAGCACCGGCGGCGCCTGGAGCAGCGCCGCCCCGATCGGCCAGGTCGACGGGTCGGGCGCCGTGCGGGCGGGCGCGGGGGTGGTCACGGGCGGGCCTCCTGGTCGGCGACGACGGCGGGGTCCTGGGCGGGCTCGTGCTCGTCGGCAGCAGGCGCGTCGGGGTGGGCGGCCGCGAGCTCGGCGAGCAGCTGGCCCTGCTTGGCGTAGGCGAGGTCGCGGTAGGCGATCATCCGCGCCAGGCGCGTCGGGTCGCCGTGCACGGTGAAGCCCTCGCCGTTCTTGGCGCCGTGGGCGCCCGCGTCGACCAGGTCGGTGAGCGCCTGGGGCGGGGAGATCCGCTCGCCGTAGGCCTCCTGCATGATCCTCATGCCCAGCACGTACACGTCGAGCCCGGCCATGTCGGCGATGGCGAACGGCCCGAAGTAGGGGTACCGGAAGCCGAACGTCGTCGAGACGATGGTGTCGACGGCCTCCGGCGTCGCCACGCCCTCGGCCACGATGTCGGCGGCCTCCTTGAAGAGCACGTACTGCAGGCGGTTCAGCACGAAGCCGGGGGTGTCCGCCACCTGCGCCGAGCGCCGTCCGGCGCGCTCGAGCATGTCCTGCACGACCGGCAGCACGGCGTCGTCGGTGGCCTCGCCGACCACCAGCTCCACGCCCGGGATGAACGGCGCCGGGTTCGACCAGTGGACCGTGAGGAAGCGCTCCGGCCCGACGACGGCGGGCGCCAGCACCTTCACGGGGATGGTGGAGGTGTTGGTGCCGATGATCGCGTCGGGGCGGGCGGCGGCCGAGGCGCGGGCCAGCACGTCGTGCTTGACCTCCACCTTCTCGAACACCACCTCGTGCACGAAGTCGACGTCGGCCACGGCCTCCTCCACGGAGGCGGCGGCGCGCAGGTTGGCGGCCACGCGGTCGGCGTCGCCGGCGGCGAACAGGCCCTGCTCCTCGTAGGTGCGGGCCTCCGCCAGCAGCCGCTCCAGCTGGCGCGCGGCGGCGTCGGCCGAGACGTCGGCCAGCACCACCGGGAGCCCGGCGCGGGCCATGGACTGGGCGATGCCGCCGCCCATGTACCCGGCCCCGACCACCGCGGCCGTCTCGATCCGTCCGACGACCGAGGGGGTCGTCCTGTCTCCGCTGACAGCGCTCACGCCCCCCACCCTGCCGGGAGCGCGGCCGCCCCGCACCACCAGCCGTCCACCGGCCGGTGGACCGGTGCCGCCCGGCGGGACGTCAGCGGGTGCGGACGGCGAGGGCGGCGACGTCGTCCGCGCCGCCGGCACCGACCAGCTCGCCCAGCACGGCGTCGAGCAGCTCGGGCAGCGGCAGCTCCGCGGCCGCCCCCAGGGCGACGGCGAGGCGCTCGATCCCCTCGGTCAGGTCGCTGTCGCGCCGCTCGACGAGGCCGTCGGTGTACAGCAGCAGCGTGGCCCCCGCGGGGAGCACCACCTCGTTGTCGCTGCGGGCGCTGCCGGGGGCCAGGCCCAGCAGCAGGTCGACCTCGTGCCCGTCCAGCACGGCGACGCCCTCCCCGGGCAGGGCGAGCAGGGCCGGCAGGTGCCCGGCGCTGCTCCAGCGCATGCGGCGGGCGCCGTGCTCACCGCCGTCGTCCAGGCGGATCGCGAGGACGGTGGCGAGCACGTCGGACCCGAGCACCGACAGGGTCTCGTCGAGGCGGGTCAGCAGCTGGGCGGGGGTGTCGGTGGTGGCCACCGCCAGCGTGCGCAGGGCGCTGCGCACCTGGCCCATGGTGGCGGCGGCGGAGATGTCGTGGCCGGTCACGTCACCGATGACGAGCAGCGTCGACCCGTCGGGGTGGCGCAGCGCGTCGTACCAGTCACCGCCCACCTGGTGCCCGGCGGCGGCCGGCGCGTAGACGGCGGCGAGCTCGACGTCGGCGAGGTCGGGCAGCTCGGTGAGCATCGCCCGCTGGAGCGTGCGGGCGGCGTCGCGCTCGGTGCGCAGCACCAGGCACCGCTGCACCCCCTGCGCCGCGGCGTCGGCGAGGGCGGTGACGAGCTCGCGCTCGGCGGGGAGCAGGGTGCGCGCCGAGCGCCACGCGACGGTGAGGACGCCGACGCACTGGCCGTCGACGAGCAGCGGGGCGTGCAGCGCGGCCTCCACGCCCTCCAGGGCGGGGGCGCCGGTGGAGGCGGTCGCCGCGGCGGTGGCGGCGTCGGGGGTGAACACCGCGCGCCGCTCCCGCGCGCACAGCGCGGCGCCCTCGGGGACGTCGACGGGCTCGCGGACGACGCCGGAGCCGTCAGCGGCGGCTCCGAGCTCGCCCACCGGGCCCGCGGCGACCCCAGCGACCCCAGCCCCCGGATCGCGGGACTCGCGCGCCACGTAGCGGAGCGCGCCGGAGGACCGCTCGTGCACCGCGACCGCCACGAGGTGCGCCTGCGTCCCCCGCAGCACGCGGGAGGCGACGGCGGCCGCGACGTCCTCGGCCTCGCGGGCCTCCGCGACGGCGCGGCTGACCTCCAGCAGCAGCTGGCTGCGGGCGTGCGCCACCTCGGCGTCGCGCCGCTCCCCCACCGCGCGCATCTGGGCGGTGGTGGCCTCGTCGCGGGCGCTCTCGGCGGCCGCGCGCACCTCCGCGGCGTCGGACAGGGCCCGTCGCAGCTGCAGCTCGGCGGAGCAGGCGGCGGCCAGGTCGGCCAGCAGCGCCACCTCGCGACGGGTCCAGTCGCGGGGCTCGGGCGACAGGGCCGCGAGCGCGCCGATGGCCTCGCCCTCCGACCCCCGCAGCGGAGCGCCCAGGTACCCGACGGCACCGAGCTCGGTGACGACGGCGTCGTCGCGCAGGTCGGGGTCCTCGCGGGCGTCGCGGACGGCGAGCGGGCGGCCGCTGGCCACCACCTGCTGGCAGGAGGAGCGGGACAGGTCGGCCAGACGGGTGGTCTGCCAGGGCTCCGGCAGACCGACCGCGCCCGGGAACAGCTGCAGCCGGCGCGAGACCAGGCTGACGACGGCGGCGGGCACCCCGAGCACCGAGCACACCAGCCGGGCGTGCCGGTCGAGGGCGCCGTCGCGCCCGGCGGCGGCCGTCCCGGCAGCCGGCGCGACGCCGGCGGCGCCGGTGACCAGCAGGGGGTGGGCGCTCGCGGCGGGCTCGGGCGGGGGCGGCGCGACGGGCAGGCCGAGCGGGCCGCCCACCGGGGGCTCGACCAGCGGGGTCTCGGGCAGCACGAGGGCGCCCTCGGCGCTCCCGAGGGCGTGGTCGTCCTGCTCACCGGCGGAGGGACCGCGCTGCGGCACCACCGCGGGCGAGGCACCCCTGCCCGCCCCCACACCCCGATGATGCCGCAGAGGTCCGCGGCGCGCGGGCGGTTCGTGACTACTCGTCCCGCTCGCAGGGCGCTCCGGCGCCCCGCGGTGGACACTGTGGGCGAGCAGCGGACCGGGGGCGCCGGGACGTCGCTCCCCCTCCCGCGCGACCCCGCGACACCCCGCAGAGCCACCCTCCGAGCCCCGAGGCGGACGACCGTGTGCCAGATCACCGCCGCAGCCACCACGCGGCTGCCGCCGGACCCGAGCGCGGCGCGCCAGGCGCGCGCGTTCCTGAGGGGCGCGCACTGCCCGGCGCACCACGCGAGCGTGCTGGACGACGCCGAGCTGCTGACCTCCGAGCTGGTGACCAACGCCGTGATGCACGGGGCGCCCCCGGTGACGATCTCGGTGGAGTGCGACACCACGGAGGGCATGCGCATCCGCGTCACCGACGGCAGCACCCGCCGCCCGGCCCCGCGCGAGGCGACCCCCGCCGACCTGGGCGGTCGGGGCATGGCCCTGGTCGACCTGCTGTCGGCGGCGTGGGGCGCCGAGCCCACCGGGTGCGGCAAGGAGGTCTGGTTCCTCCTGCGGGCGCCGTCCGACGCGCGGGCCCGGGTGGAGGGCGGCGCGGTCCCCCCGCGGGCGTGAGCGTGGTCACCCCCAGGGGTGGGGCGGCCTCGCGCCCGTGGTGGCGGCGCGGGAGGATGACGCCCAGATCACCCGGCGCCGCAGCCGCAGCCGCCGACCGTCCCGGACGACGCGCACCGTCGTCCTTGCCCTGGAGGCAGCGCTGAGCGCCGAGCAGACCGCCGTCCCGACCGCCGACCGCCCGTCCTCGACGCCCGACGTGGTGCTCGTCGGCGGCGGGGTGATGAGCGCGACGCTGGCCGCGCTGCTGGGTCTGGTGCAGCCCGACTGGACCGTCGTGCTGCTGGAGTCCGGGCCCGCGGTGGGCCGGGAGAGCTCCGACCCGTGGAACAACGCGGGCACCGGGCACGCCGCCCTGTGCGAGCTGAACTACAGCCCGGCCGGCCCCGACGGCCGGGTCGACCCGGCCAAGGCCGTCGGCATCAACGAGCAGTTCCAGGTCTCGCGGCAGTTCTGGTCGACGCTGGTGCGCGCGGGCCTGACGGACTCCCCGCGCGACTTCATCACCTCGGTCCCGCACATCAGCTTCGTCACCGGTGAGAAGGGGCAGCGCTACATGCGCGCCCGGCACGAGGCCCTGTCCGCGCAGCCGCTGTTCTCCGACCTGGAGCTGACCACCGACCCCGACGAGCTGGCCGGCTGGGTGCCGCTGGTGCAGGCCGGGCGCGACCGCTCCCAGCCGGTGGCCGCCACCCGCTCGCTGTCGGGCACCGACGTCAACTTCGGGGCGCTCACCTCGCTGCTGGTCGGGGCCGCCCAGCGGCGCGGGGTGCACGTCGCCACCGGCACGCGGGTCCAGGGCCTGCAGCGCACCCCCGGGGGCCGCTGGAGGGTCGTCGTCTCCGACACCGCCACCGGGCACCGCAGCGCGCTGTCGGCGCGGTTCGTCTTCGTCGGTGCGGGCGGCGGCGCGCTGCCGCTGCTGCAGTCCACCGGCATCCGCGAGATCCGCGGCTTCGGCGGCTTCCCCGTCAGCGGCCAGTTCCTGCGCACGCGCCGTCCCGACCTGGTCGCCCAGCACCAGGCCAAGGTCTACGGGCAGGCCGAGGTCGGTGCTCCCCCGATGTCGGTGCCCCACCTCGACCTGCGCTCGGTGGGGGGTGAGCAGTCGCTGCTCTTCGGCCCGTACGCCGGCTTCTCGCCCAAGTTCCTCAAGGCCGGCTCGGTGCTCGACCTGCCGCGCTCGATCAAGGCGAACAACCTCTCCTCGATGCTGGGCGTGGCGCGCTCGGAGATGGCGCTGACCAAGTACCTCGTGCAGCAGGTGCTGCAGACCCGCGGCCAGCGCCTCGAGGCCCTGCGCACCTTCTACCCCGAGGCGCGCGCCGAGGACTGGGACCTCATCACCGCCGGCCAGCGGGTCCAGGTGATCAAGAAGGACCAGCGCGGCCGCGGCGTGCTGCAGTTCGGCACCGAGCTGGTGACGGGCGCCGACGGCACGATCGCCGGGCTCCTGGGCGCCTCCCCGGGCGCCTCGACGGCGGTCTCGGCGATGCTGACCCTGCTCGAGCGCTGCTTCCCCGACCGCATCGACGGCTGGCGCCCGGTCATCACCGAGGCGATCCCCTCCTACGGGCGGCGGCTGTCCGACGACACCTCCCTGGCCGAGCGGGTCCGGGCCGAGACCGCTCGAACCCTGCAGCTGACCGCTTGAGACCCGACGGCGCCGGCAGCTCCGGGGGAGCCGGCTCCCCGGCCCCGGACGAGACCGCTGCGGCGGCCGCGTCCGGGGTGCTGCACGGCGCCGGAGCGCTGCGCGCCGACTACGCGGCGGTCGACTGGGACGCCAGCCCGGTCGGCCCGCCCGGGGGGTGGTCGACGGCGCTGCGGACGGCGGCGTCGCTGGCGTTCTCCACCAGCTTCCCGGTGACCCTGCTGTGGGGTCCCGAGCACGTGCTGCTCTACAACGAGGCCTACGCCGCGCTCTTCCCCGCCAAGCACCCCGAGGCGCTGGGGCGGCCCTGCCAGGAGGTCTTCCCCGAGATCTGGGACGAGATCGGCCCGCTCATGCGGGGCGTGATGTCCGGCGGGGGCGCGGTGCACATGGTCGACCAGGAGCTGCACCTCGTGCGCCGCGGCTTCACCGAGGAGTCGTACTTCACCTACGCCTACTCGCCGGTGACCGGCGACGGCGGCGTGGTCGAGGGCGTGCTCGACCTGGTCGTCGAGACCACCGCGTCGGTCGTCGACGCGCGCCGGGCCCGGCTGCTGGGACAGCTCGCCGAGCTGCCGACCCGCCTGCACGACCCCCTCGGCCTGGCCGCCCTCGCGCTCCCGGTGCTGCGCACCGCGACCAAGGACCTGCCGCTGGTCGAGCTGGTGGTGCCGGGCGAGCCGGAGCGGCCCCGCGACCTGCGCCTGTCGGGCCCGCCCCCCGAGGCCGCCGACAGCGACCTCGTGGTCGTCGACGGTCCCGCGGGGCGCACCGCGTGGCTGCGGGTCCCCGGCGCCGGGGCCGCCTCGTCGCGGCCGCTGCTCGCGGTGCTCCTCTCGACCGGCCTCGCCGAGGACGACGTGTACCTCGGCTTCCTGCGGCAGGTCGCCGCGGCGCTCGGCAACGCGGTCGCGGTCGCCACCGCCATCCAGGCGGCCGCCGCCCGCGCCGAGCTGCGGGCGGCGCAGGTGCGCCGCCTGGTCGGCCTGGTCCGGACCCTGCAGGAGCTCCCCGGGGCCGAGGAGCCCGAGGCGCTCGAGCGGGTCACGGCCACGGCCGCCTCCCGCCTGCTCGGGGCCACCGGGGCGCGCCTCGTCCTGGCCGACGGCGCCGCGGAGGCCGCAGCCACCACCGCTCGGGGTGCCGGCATCCCCCTGCAGGTGAGCCACCGCCACCTCGGCCACCTCCACGTCGACTGGGCACCGGGCCGCGCGCTGCAGCACCTGTCCGAGGAGGAGCGGGCGGTGCTGTCGGTGCTCACCAGCTCCACGGCGCAGGCCCTGGACCGCTCCTCCGCGCGCCGCGCCGAGCGCGAGGCCACCGCGGCCGTGCGCGCGATCGCCGAGGAGCTCCAGCGCAGCCTGCTGACCGCACCTCCCGCCGTCGACGGCCTGGAGATCGCCGTCCGGTACTCCCCCGCCGCCGAGCACGCGCAGGTCGGCGGTGACTGGTACGACGCCTTCACCACGCCGACCGGTGCGCTGCACCTGGTCATCGGCGACGTGACCGGCCACGACCAGCGCGCCGCCGCGGCGATGGGCCAACTGCGCAACACCCTGCGCGGCGTCGCCCACGGCGGGCGCTCCACCCCGGCGCGCGTGCTGGGCGAGCTCGACGCGGCCCTGCCCCACCTGGGCGTGACCTCGCTGGCCACGGCCGTCCTCGGCACGCTGTCCGGCGCCGACGACGACGGCGCCCGCCAGCTCGTGTGGAGCAGCGCCGGCCACCTGCCCCCGCTCCTGGTGGGCGCCGGCGGCCCGCCGCGCCTCCTGGAGGAGCCCGCCGAGCTGCTGCTGGGGCTCTTCCCCGGGACGCCGCGCACCGACCACACCACGGCGATGCCCCGCGGAGCCACCGTGCTGCTCTACACCGACGGCCTGGTGGAGCGCCGCGGCTCGGACCTGCAGGCCGGTCTGAGCTGGCTCCTCGAGGCCACCGCCGCGCTGGAGGGCGCCGGCCCCGAGGAGCTGTGCGACGCCCTGCTGGAGATGGTCGGCGGCCGCGTCGACGACGACATCGCCCTGGTGGCGGTCCGCGTCGTCTGAGCGGCCGGGCCGGGCTGGGGCCCGCCCGGCCCGGCCCGGGCCCGCCCGGGCGGGCCCGGGCGGGCCTCAGGCCAGCACGGTCCGCCCGCCGTCCTCCGCGGGCAGGTCGCCGTCGAGGACGGCGGTGACCGTCATCTGCTGCAGCACCAGACCGCCCCGCAGGCTGGTGAGGAAGGCGGTGTCCGCGGCGTCGCGACCGGTGCTGATGCGCGACAGGGCGCGCCGGGGCGCGAGGCGGGTGGCGTCGAGCACCTCCCAGTCGGCGGCGCCGTCGTCGCGGACGACGCGCACCTCGGCGACGGCGTGGAAGTCCATCGGCGACAGGCCCGGGGCGTACACCGCCGTGAGGCGGGCCGGCAGCTCGAGCGCGCGGCACAGCGCGACGACGAGGTGGGCGTAGTCGCGGCAGACGCCCTGGCCCCGCAGCATCGTCTGGACCGCGCCGTCGAAGGACGTCGACGAGCCGGAGGTGTACACCAGCCGGTCGGCCACCCAGCGCTCCACCGCGGCGGCGAGGTCGGCGTCCGAGCGCTCGCGCCGGCTGCCGAACTCCGCGGCGGCGAAGGCGGCGAGCTCGTCGGAGGGGCAGTACCGGCTGGGCCGGTTCAGCTCGAACCTGTCGCGCGCCGCCTGCTCGGGGTCGGCCGCCGGCGCCGGGTCGGCGCCGTCGCCGGGCGCGACGGTCCCGGAGTACTCGACGACGAGCTCGCCCTGCGGCACCCCGGTGAGCACGTGCATGCGCTCGCCGCGGCCCGCCGGGCCCACCGGGACCTCGACGGGCCGGGCGCCCTCGGGCAGCTCCGACCCGTCGAGGTGCACCACGAGCTCGTCGTCGACCTGCCAGCCGGGCGTGCGGGCCGCGGCCACGAGCAGCGAGAGGTCGCAGGTGGAGCGGACGTCGAGCACGAGCCTCGCCGACACCCGGCGCGCCCGCAGCACGGGGCCCGAGGGCCGCTCCACCCCCGTGGGGGCGAGCTCAGGGACGTCGTTCCCGGACGGCGGCGCGGTGGTCACGGGGGCCCATTCTGGGGGCGCCGGGCGGGTCAGCGCCCGTCCGGGTGGCGGGTGGGACGCTCTGCGACCACGGGGTGCTCCCCGGTGTACCCGGCGCGCTCCTCGGCGATGGCCAGCACCCGCTCGCGCACCGACCGCCAGCCGATGACGAGCGCCGGGACGATCACCACGAGGGTGGCCAGGGTGTAGGTGCCGGTCGGGTAGTCGAAGCCGATGAGCACCAGCACGGTGGCGAGGAAGACGAGGCAGGCGTAGCCGGTGTAGGGCGCGCCCATCATCCTGAAGTGCGGCCTGTCGACCAGCCCCTGGCGGGACAGGGAGTGCAGCCGCAGCTGGCAGAGCACGATCGTGCCCCAGGCCGCCACGATGCCGAGCGCCGACATGTTGAGGACGATCTCGAACGCCTTGCCCGGCACCACGGCGTTGAGGCCGACCCCGAGCAGGGTGATGAAGCCGGTGAGCGCGATGCCCCCGAAGGGGACCCCGTTGCGGCTCATCTTGCCGGTGAAGCGCGGGGCCGAGCCGGCGACGGCCATCGACCGCAGGATGCGCCCGGTGGAGTACAGGCCGGCGTTGAGGCTGCTCAGGGCCGCCGTCAGCACGATGACGTTCATGATGCTGCCGGCCCCGGGGAGCCCGATGCGCGAGAAGAAGGTGACGAACGGGCTCGTGTCCTTGTCGAAGGCCGTGTACGGCAGCAGCAGGGCCAGGAGCACCAGCGAGCCGACGTAGAACAGCGCGATCCGGAAGATCACGGCGTTGATGGCCTTCGGCATGATCTTCTCGGGGTTCTCGGTCTCCCCGGCGGTGGTGCCCACCAGCTCCACCGCGGCGTAGGCGAAGACCACGCCGGAGACCACGAGCACCAGCGGCACCAGCCCGGTGGGGAACAGGCCGCCGTTCTGGGCGATGACGGAGGGGCCGGTGGTCTCACCGGCCACGGTGAAGCGCCCCAGCAGGAAGACCAGGCCGATGACGAGGAAGGCGCTCAGCGCCACCACCTTGAGCAGCGCCGCCCAGAACTCCAGCTCGCCGAAGAGCTTCACCGAGATAAGGTTCATCGACAGGACGACGACCAGCGCCACCAGCGCGATCACCCACTGCGGGACCGCCTCGGTGGCACCCCAGTAGTGGACGTAGAGGGCGATGGCGGTGACGTCGACGATGGAGGTCATCGCCCAGTTGAGGAAGTACATCCACCCCGCGACGAACGCGAAGCGCTCGCCGAAGAACTCGCGGGCGTAGGAGACGAAGGAGCCCGACGACGGCCGGTGCAGCACCAGCTCGCCCAGGGCGCGCAGGATGAGGAAGACGAAGACGCCGCAGACGGCGTAGACGATGAACAGGCCCGGACCGGCGTTGGCCAGGCGGCCCCCGGCGCCGAGGAACAGGCCGGTGCCGATGGCCCCGCCGATGGCGATCATCTGGATCTGCCGCGGCTTGAGGCCCTTGTGGTAGCCCTCGTCCTCGGCCGTCAGGCCGGCTGCTGCCGCCCTCTTCTCCGGCTGCTGCGTCGTCATCGCGTGCGCCCCCGTTCGTCGTCGGTCGTCGGTCGTCCGCCGGCGTCGGGGTCGGCGGACCTCGGCGTCGACGGTGACCCTAGGCCCCTTCGCGCCTCACCGGACGAGCGGTGGCCGCATCGCAGCGGCCAGGGCGCCGGCCAGCGCCGAGCAGGTGGGGTGACGGCCGGCCGGGTCGGGGTCCAGGGCCCGGGCCACCACGCGGTCGAGGGCCGTCGGCAGCCACCGCCGCCGGCGGCTCAGGTGCACCGGACGGCCGGCCACGTGCGCGCGGGCCACGGCGAACGGCGTGGAGAAGGGGTGCGGCGGCTCCCCGGAGAGCAGCTCCACCGCGGTGCACGCGAGGGAGTAGACGTCGGTGGCCGGCGTGACGCGCAGCGCCTGGAGCACCTCGGGCGCCGCGTACGGCAGCGACCCGGCCACCCGGCCGTGGCGGGCCAGGGGCCGGGCCTCGTCGAGGCCGCGGGCCAGGCCGAAGTCGGCCACGGCGGCCCGGGGGGACGGCGGCGCGGCGAGCAGGACGTTGGCGGGCTTGACGTCCCCGTGGACGAGGCCCCGGGCGTGCACGGCGTCGAGCCCCGCGGCCGCCTGCGCGAGGACGTCGAGCACGCGGGCGACGTCGGGCTCGCTGCGGCCGCGGGGGCGCAGCGACGCCGACGTGCCGCCGTCGAGCAGCTCCAGAGCGGCCCAGAGCAGGGGCTCGGCCAGGCGGCTGCCGCGGGGCAGCTCCTCGCCGTGCGCCAGGACGGCGACGACGCCGGGGTGGCGGACCTCGGCGGACACCTCCCACTCGCGGTGGAACCGGCGCCGTCCCGCCTCCGTGCCGGCCGCGGCCGGCTCGAGGACCTTCAGCGCCTCCTCGCGCGCTCCCCGGCCCGCGCCGCGCAGCACCCGGTACACCTGCGCGCTGCCGCCGCGGCCCAGCAGGCCGAGCACCACCCGGCCGCCGACGACCTGGCCGGGCAGCAGCAGGTCGCGGCGCTCCCCGGCCGCGCGGGCGAGCTCCTCCGCCTCGCGGTCCCACGGGATCACCCCGGCAGTGTGCTGGGTCCTAGGCTGCCGCGGTGGGTGAGCACGCGGAGCAGCAGCTGGTCGCCGTCCTCGGCGCGGGACGATGGGCGAGGCGGTGCTCGCCGCGGTCCTGGCCGGGGGGCAGCCCGCCGGCCGTACCCTCGCCACCGCGCGCCGCCCGGAGCGGGCTGCGGAGCTGGCCGAGCGCCACGGCGTCAGGGTCGTCACGGCGCCGGAGGCCGCGGCCGCCGACGTCGTCGTCCTCGGGGTCAAGCCGCAGCAGCTCGACGCCGTGGCCGCCGAGGTGGCCGGAGCGGTCCGGGAGGGCGCGCTGCTGGTGTCCCTGCTGGCGGGGGTCACCACCGCGCGCCTGGAGCGGGCGTTCCCGGGGGCGAAGGTCGTCCGCACCGTCGTGAACACCCCGGCGCTCGTCGGGGCGGGCGTGACGGTGCTGGCCGCGGGCTCCGGCGCCGGGGAGGCCGAGCTCGCGCGCACCGAGGAGCTCCTCGCCGCGACCGGCACCGTCCTGCGGCTGGCCGAGGGCCAGCTCGACGCCGCCACCGGCGTCTCGGGCTCGGGGCCCGCGTTCGTCTTCGCCGTCGCCGACGCCCTCGCCGAGGGCGGCGTCGGGGCCGGCCTGCCGCGCGCCGTGGCGCTGCAGCTGGCGGCGGCCACCGTGCTCGGCGCCGGGCGCCTCATGGTGGAGACCGGCGAGCACCCCGCGCTGCTGCGCGAGCAGGTCACCTCCCCGGCGGGCACCACCGCCGCCGGCCTGCGCGAGCTCGACGCGCAGGGCCTGCGCGCGGCGCTCGTGGCCGCGGTGATGGCGGCCGCGGCCCGCTCGAAGGAGCTGTCGGGCTCCTGAGAGGTCGCTGGCAGCGGCGGCGACCTGGCGCGACGGCCCTGCGCCGCGGCGCCGCGTGCGCGAGCATGGGCGGGTGAGCGACCGTCCGTCCCCACACCGGATCGGGTTGGTGCTGCACCCCACCCGCGACGTCCGCTCGGTCTCCGAGGAGGTCGTGCGCTGGGCGCGCCAGGAGGGCGCCGAGGTGGTGGTCGCCGCCGGCGACGCCGACCGGGTGGCCGACGGCGTGGTGGAGGTCGCCCCCGACCACCTGGTCGAGGCGTGCTCGGCGCTGGTCTCCCTGGGCGGTGACGGCACCATGCTCGGCGCGCTGCGGGCCTCGGCGGGCACCGGGGTCCCCGTGCTGGGCGTCAACCTCGGCCGGGTCGGCGTGCTGGTCGAGGTCGAGCCGGCGGAGCTGCCGGGGGCGCTGCAGCGCATCCTCGAGGGCCGCTTCTCCGTGGAGTCGCGGCCCGCGCTGCGGGTGACCGGCGTCGACCTGGACGACGGCTCCCCCTCGGCGGTCGCGTTCAACGACGTCGCCCTGTCGCGCTGCCCGGGAGACGGCATCGCCTCGGCGGCGCTCAGCATCGACGGGCAGGGGTACGGCGTGTACCGCTGCGACGCCGTCATCGTCGCCACCCCGATGGGCTCGACGGCCTACAGCTACGCGGCGGGCGGGCCGGTGGTCTCCCCCACGCTGTCGGCGATGGTCGTGGCACCGGCGTCGCCGTGGTCGGGCATCAGCCGGCCCGTGGTGCTCGCCCCGGAGGACCGCCTGGCCCTCGAGCTGCTCCCCGACAGCGGCGTGCTGGCGCTGGAGGTCGACGGCCGCGTGATGGCCCCGCTCGAGCCCGGGATGCGGGTGGAGGTCGTGGAGGAGCGCGACGCCGGGCACGTCGTGCGCCTCGACCGCGCCCTCCACGACCGCCGCAGCCGCGTGAAGCTCAGCCTGCTCGACCTGCCGCTGCTGCCCGACGAGCTGCGCGAGCTGCTGCCGCGCGAGCTCGGCCGCGCCGAGGACTGAGGCCCCTCCCCCTCCCCCTCCCCCTTCCCCTTCCCGCGACGATCACGCACCTGCGCGCCACCTCAGATCTGGCGCGTCGGCACGAGACGCCGGAACCCCGTCACGACGTGTCGGAACCTGACGCGGGTTCCGACACCTGCTGACGGGGTTCCGGCGCGTGGTGGGGCTCAGGCCTCCCGGGGCTCCATGACGACGACGGGGATCTGCCGGTCGGTCTTGGTCTGGTACTCGGCGTAGTCGGGCCAGACGGCCACGGCGCGCTCCCACCATGCGGCGCGCTCCTCGCCGTGCACCTCGCGGGCGGTGTAGTCGGCCTTGTGCGGGCCGTCCTGCACCTCGACGTGGGGCTCGGCCAGCAGGTTGCGGTACCAGACGGGGTGGGTCGGGGCGCCGCCCTTGGAGGCGACGGCGGCGTAGGAGCCCTCGTGCTCGACCCGCATCAGCGGCGTCTTGCGGAGCTTGCCGCTCTTCGCGCCCCGGTTGGTCACGATCATCACCGGGACGCCGCGCAGGGTGGTCGCCTCCGTGCCGCCGGAGGACTCGTACTGCTCGACCTGGTCGCGGACCCACTGCTCGGGGCTGGGCTCGTACTCACCGCTCAGAGGCATGGATCCAGCCTCGTCCACGCGCCGCCGTCCCACCACCCGGTGCGGCCCCACCGACCCCGCCCCACCCCGTGACGATCACGCACCTGCGCGCCACACCGACGGCGGACGTGGCGGTGGTGGTGACGCGGAAGCGCATGATCGTCGCGAGGAGGGGGCTGTCCACAGGGGCGGGGCTCGGGCCAGCGGGGGCGGGCCACCAGCGGGCAGGGTGTCGGCCATGCCCTCGACGCCCACGCCGCAGCTGCGGCACGCCCGGACCGACTCGCCCCTGGGACCGCTGGTGGTGGTCGTCGACGACGACGGCGCGCTGGCCGGCCTCTACTACGCCGACGGGCACACCCCGGCGCCCCGCCCCACGGCCCTCGGCGGCTGCGCCGACCCCGACGACCCGCAGATCACCGCGGTGACCAGCGCCGTGCTGGCCCACCTGGCCGGGGAGAGCGACGTGCTCGACGTCCCCCTCTCGTCCGCGGCCGTGCCCGGCGCCACCGACCTGCAGCGCGCGGTGTGGGCGCAGGTCGCCGCCATCCCGCGGGGCGAGACCCGCACCTACGGCGAGGTCGCGGCGGCCATCGGCAGGCCGACGGCGGTGCGGGCCGTGGGCCAGGCGGTGGGCCGCAACCCGCACTCGCTCGTGGTCCCCTGCCACCGGGTGGTGGGCTCCGGCGGGCGGATCACCGGCTACGCCGGCGGGGTGGACGTCAAGCGCCGCCTGCTGGAGATGGAGGGCGTGACCCTGGGCGCCGCCGTGAGCCGGTCGGTCAGCCCCGCCGCCGGCGCCCGGCTCAGCGAGCAGCCCGGGGCGCCGGCTCCAGGTGCACCGCCTTCAGCGCCGCGAGCTCGCCCAGCAGGTCCGGGCCGTAGCCGCGGCCGCTGCCGGAGGCCCGCCGCGGGTCGGCGGACCCGCCCGGGGCTCCGCCGAAGACGGCGTTGACCTTCACCGTGCCGACCTCGAGCTCCTCGGCGGCCTCCAGCGCGTGCGCGGTGTCGGGCGTGAGCACGGTCGCGGCCAGGCCGTAGGCGCCGGAGCCCGCCAGCCGCAGGCCCTCGGCCCAGTCGGCCACCACGCGGACCGCGGCGACGGGGCCGAAGGTCTCCTCCGCCATGACGTCCATGTCGTCCGTGCAGCCGACCAGCACCGTCGGCGGGTACCAGGCGCCGGGCCGGTCCAGGCGCGCCCCGCCGGCCAGCGCCCGCGCGCCGGCGGCCACGGCGGCGTCGACGTGGGCGGCCACCACGGCCAGCTGGCGCTCGTCCACGAGCGGGCCGAGGTCGGTCGCGGGGTCGGCCGGGTCGCCCACGGCCATGCCGTCCGCGAGCGCGACCAGCTCGGCCAGGACGGCGTCGGCGACGTCGGCGTGCAGGTAGACGCGCTCGACGGCGGTGCACAGCTGCCCCGTGTTGGTGAAGGCCCCGGTGGCGATCTGCGCGGCGGCCCACGCGGGGTCGACGCCGGCGTCGACGAGCAGGGGGTCCTTGCCGCCGTTCTCGACGAGGGCCTTGGCGCCCCGGGCACCGGCCACGGCGGCGATGCGCCGCCCGGTGGCGGTCGAGCCGACCTGGGCGACGACGTCGACGCGCTCGTCGGCGACCAGCGCCTCACCGACCTCACCGCCTCCGGTGAGCACCTGCAGCACGCCGGCGGGCAGCGCCGCGGCGACGAGCGCGGCCATCGCCGCGCCCGGTGCGCTGGAGCGCTCCGACGGCTTGTGGACCACGGTGTTGCCGGTGACGAGCGCCGCGGCGAGCAGCCCGGCGGCGGCGGGGAACGGGTCGTTCCAGGGCGTGATGACGGCGACCGTGCCGCGCGGCTCGCGCTTGACGACGTCGATGGCGAGGCTCCCCCCGGCGAGCGAGCGGCCGGCGTCGAGGACGCCGGTCGTGGCGGCCTCCTCCAGCAGCTCGGCGGCGACGAGCGCGGAGCCGCGCGCCTGTCCGACGAGCCTCCCGGTGGTGGCGACGAGCAGGTCGCCCAGGGCGTCGGCGTGCTCGCGCACCGCAGCGGCCGCCACGCGGAGGGCACCCGCGCGGTCGCCCGGTGAGGTGGTCCGCCACGCGCGGCGGGCGGCGGCCGCTCCCGCGAGCGCGGCCTCGACCTGCGCCGCCGAGGCGCCGACCACCTCCCCGGCGGGGTCGCCGGTGGCCGGGTCCACCAGGGGCGCAGCGCCTCCGGCGGGGTCGGCGGCAGCCCCGTCGAGCCAGCACCCGGTGCTCAGCCCGGCGCCAGCGACGCCACCCCCGACAGCCCCGCCAGCGCTGGCCGTCGCGTCGGTCGGGACGTCGGTGGGGACGTCGGTCCGCAGGCCGCCGGTGCTCTCGCTCACCCGACGGTTCTACCCGAGGGGTGGCGCACCCGCGGTCCCGATCTTCCGACAGGTGATCGACTTTGCGGACGCTCCCGACTGCCCTACACACGTCTCCATGAAGGTGCTGGGCGTGAACGCCGTCTTCCACGACTCCTCCGCCGCCCTGGTGGTCGACGGCGTGGTCGTGGCGGCCGCGGAGGAGGAGCGCTTCTCGCGGCGCAAGCACGGCAAGCGCCCCGTCCCCTTCTCCGCGTGGGAGCTCCCGGAGCTCGCGATGCGTTGGTGCCTGGAGCACGCGGGGCTGACCGTCGACGACCTCGACGCCGTCGCCTACGGCTTCGACCCGTCGATGGCGCTGAGCGAGCAGGAGGGCGAGGAGCGGGGGCTGCGCGACCCGTGGGACCACCTGCGCACCACGTACGCGTCGCGGGCCGCGGGCTTCCTGGCCACCGCCCTGCCGGGGCTCGACAGGGCCAAGGTGGTCTTCGTCCCCCACCACGTCGCCCACGCCGCGAGCTCGGGCCTGGCCGGGCCCTCAACCACGGGCAGCGTGCTCGTGCTCGACGGGCGCGGCGAGCGCGGCAGCCACCTGTCGGGCCGCTACGTCGACGGGAAGCTCGAGGTGCTGGCCACCACCGAGCTGCCGCACTCCCTCGGCCTGGTCTACGAGTCGCTGACCGACCACCTGGGCTTCCTGCGCTCCTCCGACGAGTTCAAGGTCATGGCGATGGCCTCCTACGGCACCCCGCGCCACCTGGAGGCGCTGCGCGAGCACGTGCACGCCACCGGTGACGGGCGCTTCGTGGCCACCGAGCCCGACTGGTCGCGCTTCGCGCCGCGGCGCACGCCCGCCGAGGCCGCGGCCACGAGCGCGGAGGCGCTGCCTGCCGAGCACGCCGACCTGGCCGCCAGCGTGCAGGCGCTCACCGAGGAGGTCCTGGTCGACCTCGCGACGTGGCTCCACGAGCAGACCGGCGACACCCTGCTGACGATGGCGGGCGGCACCGCGCTGAACTGCGTGGCCAACACGAAGGTCTGGCAGCGCACCCCGTTCGAGCGGGTGTGGGTGCAGCCGGCCGCCGGAGACTCCGGCACCGCGCTGGGCGCTGCGCTGCAGGTCGCCGCCGAGGGCGGCGACACCATCCGCCCGATGGGCACCGCGGCGCTCGGCCGGGAGTGGTCCGACGACGCCCTCGCCGCGTGGCTGCGCACCGCGAAGGTGCCGTTCACCACCCCCGGCAGCCGCGAGGCGCTGGCCGAGGAGGTCGCCGACGTGCTCGCCGCCGACGGCGTGGTCGCCTGGTTCGACGGGCGGAGCGAGTTCGGCCCCCGGGCCCTCGGCCACCGCTCCCTGATCGCCCACCCCGGCAGCCCTGGCAACGTGGAGCGCATGAACGACGTCAAGGGCCGGGAGCAGTTCCGCCCGATCGCGCCGATGGTGCTCGCCGAGCGCGCGCAGGAGGTCTTCGAGAACGGGCCGTTCCCCAGCCCGTACATGCTGTTCGTGCACGACGTGAAGGCCGAGTGGCGCGAGCGGATCCCCGCGGTGACGCACGTCGACGGCACCGCCCGCATCCAGACGGTCAGCGACGGCAGCGGCGACGAGCCGGACGAGTCGGCGAACCCGGGGATCCACGCCCTCATCAGCGCCTTCGAGCGCCGCACCGGCCTGCCCGTCGTGGTGAACACCAGCCTCAACACCGCCGGGCGGCCGATGGTCGACGACCCCCGCGACGCCCTCGAGCTGTTCGGCTCCGCGCCCGTCGACGTGCTGGTCCTGGGCCCGCACCTCGTGCGCCGACGATCGCTCTTCGCCTCGTGAGCGCCGGTGGTGGGCCGCTGCGCTGGGCCGTCGTCGTCCCCACCGTCGGGCGTCCCAGCCTGCAGCGGCTCCTCGACACCCTCGCCGCCCAGACCGGCCCGGACCCGGTGGCGGTGGTCGTCGCCGACGACCGCCGCCCGGGGCGGGGCCCGCAGGACGACGCCGACCGCCTGCCCGCGCCGCTGGTGCTGACCGGCGGCGGGGCGTGCCCCGACCCGGTGGTCGTGCGCTCCGGCGGCCGCGGCCCCGCTGCCGCGCGCAACGCCGGCTGGCGGGCGCTGAGAGCGCTGGCAGCCCCGGCAGACGGGGGCGGGACCGCGACGCACGTCGACTGGGTCGCCTTCGTGGACGACGACGTCGAGCTGCCGCCCACCTGGTCCAGCGAGCTCGCGGCCGACCTCGCCGCCGCCGGCGACCGCACCGGCGGGGTGCAGGGGCGCCTGCGGGTCCCGCTGCCCGCGCACCGGCGCCCCACCGACTGGGAGCGCGGCACCGCCGGGCTCGCCGGCGCGGCCTGGGCGACCGCCGACATGGCCTACCGCGCCGAGGCCCTGGACGCCGTCGGCGGGTTCGACGAGCGCTTCCCCCGGGCCTACCGCGAGGACGCCGACATCGCCCTGCGCGTCCAGCGCGCCGGGTGGGCCCTGGAGCGCGGCGCCCGCACCGCGGTGCACCCCGTGCGCCCCGCCGACGACTGGGTCAGCCTGCGCGTGCAGCGCGGCAACGCCGACGACGCGCTCATGGGCGCCCTGCACGGCCCCCGCTGGCGCGAGGAGGCGCAGGCCCCTCCCGGGCGGCTGCGCTGGCACCTGGCGACGACGGCGGCCGCGGCCCTCGCCGTCGCCGGCCTCCCCCGAGCGCTGCGCGGACGCCGCGGCGCCGGGGTGCTGTCAGCGGCCGGCGCCCTGGCGTGGGCCGGGCTCACCGCCGACTTCGCCCGCCGCCGCACCGCCCCCGGCCCCCGCGACGCCGCCGAGGTGCGCCGCATGGTGCTGACGTCGGCGGCCATCCCCCTGGCCGCGGTGTGGCACCGCGCCCGCGGCACCTGGCGCTGGCGCACCGGGGCCCAGCCGTGGCCCGGGCCCGCGGGCGGCCCGCTGCGCGCCGTCCTCTTCGACCGCGACGGCACGCTCGTGCACGACGTCCCCTACAACGGCGACCCGGCGCAGGTGCGGCTCGTCGACGGGGCCGCGGGGGCGCTCGCCCGCGTGCGCGCCGCGGGGCTCGCGACCGGCGTCGTCACCAACCAGTCGGGCATCGCCCGCGGGATCATCACGCGCGCCCAGGCCGACGCCACCACCGCCGAGGCGGTCCGGCAGGTGGGCGGGGTCGACGTCGTCCAGAGCTGCCCGCACGCGCCCGGCGACGGCTGCCCGTGCCGCAAGCCCGCCCCGGGCATGGTGCTGGCCGCCGCGGTGCGCCTCGGCCTCGCCCCGCGCCAGGTGGCGGTCGTCGGCGACATCGGCGCGGACGTCGGCGCGGCCCGCGCGGCCGGTGCCCGGGGCGTGCTCGTGCCGACCGCGACCACCCGCCCCGAGGAGGTCGAGGCAGCCCGCGCGGCGGGTGACCTGGCCCCCGACCTGAGCGGCGCGCTCGACCTGCTGCTGGGATCGCGGTCATGACCACCGCTCCCGCCGCAGCCACCGACCCGAACGGCGACCCGCGACGGGTCCTCGCCGTCCGCCTCGACAGCGACGGCGACGTCCTCATGAACGGCCCCGCCGTCGCGGCGCTGCGCACCGGCCCGGGTGGCGGGCGCGCCGAGCGGGTCGACCTGCTGGCCTCCCGCGGGGGCGCCGCCGCCGGGCGGCTGCTGCCGGAGGTCGACGAGGTGCTCGTCGCCGACGTCCCCTGGGCCGGGTACCACCCGCCCGCGCCCGACGCGGAGCGGCTGAGCGCCCTCGTCGAGCTGCTGCGCGAGCGGCACTACGACGAGGTCGTCGTCTTCACCTCCTTCCACCAGAGCCCCCTGCCGATGGCGGTCGTCGCGCGGCTCGCGGGCGTCCCCCGCGTGGTCGGCGCCAGCGAGGACTACCCCGGCTCGCTCCTCGACCTGCGCCACCGCCGCGTGGGCGACCCCGACGGCACGGGGGGCCAGCACGAGGCCGTCGCCAGCCTCGGGCTCGTCGCGGCGACCGGGCGGGCCGTGCCCGCCGACCCGCGCCTGGCCCTGCGCCGCCCGCTGCCCGCGCTCCCCGACGACCTCGCCGTCGAGCTCGGCGACGACCTGGGCGCAGGTCGCTGCGTGGTGCTGCACCCCGGCGCCTCCGTTCCGGCCCGCGCCCCGCAGCCGCGCGTCGCCGCTGCCGCGGGAGCGGCCCTCGCGGCGGCCGGGTGGCGCGTGGTGGTCACCGGCGGTCCCGGCGAGCGCGACCTGACCGCCGAGGTGGCCGCTGCGGCCGGTGGCGCTGCCGCGGGCGTCGTCGACGCCGGCGGCCGCACCGACCTCGCCCAGCTCGCGGCGCTGCTCGACGCCGCCGCCGTGGTGGTGGTCGGCAACACCGGTCCCGCCCACCTCGCCGCTGCCGTGGGCACCCCCGTGGCCAGCCTGTTCTCGGCCGTGATGCCGCTGGAGCGCTGGGCGCCGTTCGGCGTGCCGGTGGCGGTGCTGGGCGACCTGTCCGCCCCGTGCGCCCTGAGCCGCGCCCAGGTCTGCCCCGTCGCGGGGCACCCCTGCCTGGAGGTGGCCCCGCAGGACGTCGTCGACGCCGTCGGCGAGCTCGCCGCCGGGCGCGTCGAGGTGCACCCGCCCCTGGCCCAGCGCACCCCGACCCTCCCGGGCGCCGCTGCCGGTCGGGGCGCTGCGGGCGGTCCCGCCGGCGCCGAGCAGGCGCTGTGAAGGTCCTCAGCTGGCACGTCCACGGCTCGTGGACCACGGGGTTCGTGCAGGGCCGCCACGAGCACGTGCTGCCGGTCGTGCCCGACCGCGGCCCCGACGGCCGCGGGCGCGCCCGCACCTGGGACTGGCCCGCCACCGCGCGAGAGGTCCCGCCGGAGGCCCTGGCGGCTGAGCGGCCCGACGTCGTCGTGCTGCAGCGGCCCCACGAGGCCGAGCTGCTGCACCGGTGGACGGGCCTGCGGGCGGGCGTCGACGTGCCCGCCGTGTACGTGGAGCACAACACCCCCGCCGGGCACGCCGTCAGCACCCGGCACCCGCTCGCCGACGGCGTGGGCGGCGCCTCCGGGTCGGCGCGGGTGCCGGTCGTCCACGTCACGCCGTTCAACGCCCTCGTGTGGGACTGCGGCGACGCGCCCGTGCGGGTGGTCGAGCACGGCGTCCTCGACCCGGGCCACCTCTGGACCGGGGAGCGCGAGAGCCTCGCGGTGCTGGTCAACGAGCCGGTCCGGCGCTGGCGGGTGGCCGGCACCGACGTCGTCGTCGACCTGGCGCGCGAGCTCCCCGTCGACGTCTACGGCATGGGGATGGCGGCGCTCGAGGAGGCGGCGCCGCACCTCGCCGGGCGCACCCACGAGGACCTCCCGCAGGCGCGGGTGCACGCCGAGCTGGCCCGCCACCGCGCGTACCTGCACCCGTTCCGCTGGACCAGCCTCGGGCTGGCGCTGGTGGAGGCGATGACGCTGGGGGCGCCCGTGCTGGCGCTCGCCACGACGGCGGCGCCCGAGGCGGTGCCGTCCGCGGCCGGGGTCGTCAGCAGCGACCCCGCCGTGCTGGCCGCGGCGGCCCGCCGCTGGCTGGCCGACCCGGCGGAGGCCGCCGAGCGCGGCGCCGCCGCCCGGGAGCACGCGCTGGGCCGGTTCGGCCTGGCGCGGTTCCTCTCCGACTGGGACGACGTGCTCCACGACGCCGTCGCGGGTCGCAGCACCACCTGAGCCACCAGCAGCAGCACCACCCGCACCACCACCCGCACCACCACCCGCATCACCACCCGCGGCGTCCCGGCGCCGCGGAGGGGGTCCAGCAGCGGCCCTCCACGCACCACGCGAGGAGCACGGCCATGAGGATCGCCATGGTCTCGGAGCACGCCAGCCCCCTGGCGGTGCTGGGCGGCGTCGACGCCGGCGGGCAGAACGTGCACGTGGCCGCGCTGTCGTGCGCCCTGGCCGCCCGCGGCCACCGCGTCGAGGTCTACACGCGGCGCGACGACCCGGCGCTGCCCGACCGGGTGCGGATGGCACCCGGCGTCGAGGTGGTGCACGTGCCCGCCGGTCCCGCCCGCCACGTGGCCAAGGACGAGCTGCTCCCGTGGATGCCGGCCTTCGCCGCCTGGCTGCAGCGCGCCTGGTCGGGCACCCGGCCCGGCGACCGGCCCGACAGCCGGCCCGAGGTGGTCCACGCGCACTTCTGGATGTCGGGGGTCGCGGCGCTGGAGGCCTGCCGGGCGACGGGGCTGCCCCTGGTGCAGACGTTCCACGCCCTGGGCTCGGTGAAGCGCCGCCACCAGGGCGACCACGACACCTCCCCCGAGGAGCGGGTGGCCCTGGAGGCGCAGCTGGCGCGGGAGGCCGACCTCGTCATCGCCACCTGCAGCGACGAGGTGGCCGAGCTGCGCGACCTGGTCCCGGCGGCGGCGCTGCGGACGGGGTCGGCCGGCGCGGGAGCGGCGCCGGTGCGCGTGGTGCCCTGCGGCGTCGACACCGACAGGTTCACGCCGTCCGGTCCCGCGCTCGAGCGCGGCGAGCACCACCGGCTGGTGAGCGTGGGCCGCCTCGTGGAGCGCAAGGGCGTCGACGCCGCGGTCCGCGCCCTGCGGGTGCTGCCCGACGCCGAGCTGCTCGTGGTCGGCGGCCCGCCGGTCGCCGCGCTGCCCCGCGACCCCGAGGCGGTGCGCCTGGTGGGCCTCGCGGAAGACCTGGGCGTCGCCGACCGGGTGCGCCTGCTGGGCCGCGTGGACCAGCCCGACCTGCCCCGGGTGCTCCGCTCGGCCGACGTCGTCGTCGCCACGCCCTGGTACGAGCCGTTCGGCATCGCGCCGCTCGAGGCGATGGCCTGCGGGCGCCCCGTGGTGGGCACCGCGGTGGGTGGCCTGCTCGACACGGTGGACGACGGCACGACCGGCTCCCTCGTGCCCCCGCGCGACCCGGGGGCCCTCGCGGCTGCGGTCCGGCCGCTCCTGGACGACACTGCCCTGCGGGAGCGCTGGGGACGCGCCGGCAGGCGCCGGGCCGTCGCGCGCTACAGCTGGAAGAGGGTCGCCGCCGCCACCGAGGACGCGTACGTCCAGGTGGTGGAGGGGGCTCGGGGGTCGGCCGCACGGATGGCCCTCGACGAGCGGACGGAGACCGCGTCATGAGCGACACCACCGGGTCCACCTCAGGGCCCACCCCACAGCCCACCCCACAGCCCGCCCCCACCAGCTCCTCGGGCGGCCCCGCCGCCGGGTGGCTCGCCCGCCACGCGGGAGAGGTCGCCGGCACGGTCTCGGGCCTGCTGCACGACGCCGCCGTCCTCGACGCGTGGGGGGCGCACCTCGCCGCCGTGCTCGGCGGCGGGGGCCGCCTGCTGGCCGCGGGCAACGGGGGCAGCGCCGCCGAGGCCCAGCACCTCACCGCCGAGCTGGTCGGCAGGTTCGTCGGCGAGCGCCGGCCGCTGTCGGCGATCGCGCTGCACGCGGAGACCTCCAGCACCACCGCCATCTCCAACGACTACGGCGCCGACGAGGTCTTCGCGCGCCAGGTCGCCGCGCACGGGCGCCCCGGCGACGTGCTGCTGCTGCTGTCGACGTCGGGCCGCAGCACCAACCTGGTGCGGGCCGCCGAGCGCGGCCGCGAGCACGGCCTGCGCGTCTGGGCGATGACCGGCCCCGGTGACAGCCCCCTCTCCACGGCCTGCGACGAGGCGCTGCGCGTCGGGGCCCCCACCCCGGTCGGGCGCCCCTCGACGTCCGCGGTGCAGGAGGGCCACCTGGTCGCGGTGCACGCGCTGTGCGCGGCCGTCGACGCCCACCTGCTCGGCCGGGTCGAGCAGGTCGCGCCGCCCGTCGCCGCGGAGCAGCCGACCGGGGCGACGCCGGTCCGCGCCGCCTCCCCCGCGCCGGCCTCCCCCGAGCCCGCGGTCGCAGCTCCCGGCCCGGTGGCGGTGCGCCCGGCAGCAGCAGCGGGTCGCCGCCGCCGCGTCGTCGTCGTGGGTGACGCGATGCTCGACCGCGACCTCGCCGGGCGCTCCGAGCGCCTCGCCCCCGACGCCCCGGTGCCGGTGGTCGACCTGCAGACCACCACCGAGAGCCCCGGCGGCGCGGGCCTGACCGCGCTGCTCGTGGCCGAGGGGTCCGCGGGCGCGCGCCCCGGCACCGCCCCGGCCGACGTCGTGCTCGTCGCCCCCCTGGCCGACGACGACGCCGGCCGCCGCCTGCGCGCGTCCCTGGAGCAGGCGGCCTCCCCCGTCGCCGTCGTCGCCCTGGGCCACCGCGGCGGCACCCGCACCAAGACCCGCGTCCGCGTCGCGGGACAGGCCCTGCTGCGCCTCGACGACGGCGGCCCCGGCGCCCCCGAGCCCCTCGACGCCGCCGCCCGCGAGCGCCTGGACGAGGTGCTCGCCAGCGCCGACGTGGTGCTCGTCAGCGACTACGGCGCCGGCACCACGAGCGACCCGTCCGTGCGGGCGGCGCTGGCGACCGCGGCCCGGCGCGTGCCCGTGGTGTGGGACCCGCACCCCCGAGGCGGTGCGCCCGTCGCCGGCTGCGCGCTGGTGACCCCGAACCTCGCCGAGGCGCGCGGCGCCGGCGGCCCGGGCCGCGCCGACGACCTCGCCGGGGCGCTGGCCCGCGGCTGGCAGGTGCGCGGGGTCTGCGTGACCACCGGCGCCGACGGCGCGTGGCTCGGCACCGACGGCGGCGACCCGCTCTTCGTGCCCGCGCCCGCGGTCTCCGGGGGCGACCCGTGCGGAGCCGGGGACCGGTTCGCCGCCTCGGCGGCGCTGGCCCTCGCCGGCGGCGCGGTGCTGTCCGAGGCCGTGGTCCGCGCCGTCGGCGACGCCTCGGCGTGGGTGGCGGCCGGCGGTGCCGGCGGCTGGCGCGAGGCGCAGGCCGCGGCGGCCCCTCCGGTGGCGCTCGTGCTGCCCGGCCAGCTGCCCGGCCAGCTGCCCGGTGAGTCGTCCGGTGCGGCGACCGGGGCCCGTGAGCCCCACGAGGCGGAGACCGGTGAGCAGGTGCTCGCCCGGGTGCGCGCCGCGGGCGGCACCGTGGTCGCCACCGGCGGCTGCTTCGACGTGCTGCACGCCGGGCACGTCGCCTGCCTGCAGGCCGCCCGGCGCCTGGGCGACGCGCTCGTCGTCCTGCTCAACTCCGACGGCTCGGTGAGGCGGCTGAAGGGCCCGCAGCGCCCCGTCAACGACGAGCTCGACCGCGCCCGGGTGCTCGCCGCCCTCGACTGCGTCGACGCCGTCGTCGTCTTCGACGAGGACGACCCGCGCGCGGCCCTCGCCGACCTGCGCCCCGACGTGTGGGCCAAGGGCGGCGACTACGGCGCCGCGGAGCTCCCCGAGGCGCCGCTCGTGCGCAGCTGGGGCGGCCGCGTGGTGCTGCTCCCCTACCTCGACGGTCGCTCGACCACGTCGATCCTCGCCCGCGGTGCAGCCCCTGCCGCGACCCCCGGGGGTGGCGCCCCGGAGCACCAGGAGGCCCTGTGACGAGCCAGTCCAGCATGCAGCCCGTCCAGCAGACGACGCAGCCCACGACCCAGCAGGCGACCCAGCAGGCGACCCAGCAGGCGACCCAGCAGGGCACCGCCCCGCTGCTCGACGGGATGGAGCTCGAGCGTCCGCTCGGCACCGTCTACGTGACGGGCGGCTCGAGCGGTCTGGGCGCTGCCGTCGTCGAGGTCGTCACCGCCCTCGGGGGCACGGCCGCCGTCATCGACCGGGCCGCGCCGCCCGCCGGGTCGTCGGCCGCCGGCCACGCCGTCGCCGACGTCTCCGACGCCGCCGCGGTGGAGCGGGCCGTGGCCGACCTCGTCGAGAGGGTCGGGCCGCCCACGGCCCTGCTGACCGCCGCCGGCACCGACGCGGTCGGTCGCCTGGAGGACGTGCCCGCCGACCGCTGGGCGAACGTGGTCGGCGTGAACCTCATCGGCACGGCCGCCGCGGTGCGGGCGTGCCTCCCCCACCTGGTCGAGGCCCGCGGCACCGTGGTCACCGTGGCGAGCTCGCTGGGGCTGCGCGCCGCCAGCGACGCGACCGCGTACTGCGCCAGCAAGTTCGGCGTCGTCGGCTTCACGCGGGCGCTGCAGCTGGAGCTCTCCGGGCAGGTGGGCGTGACGATGCTGGTGCCCGCCGGCATGCGCACCGCCTTCTTCGACGGCCGCACCGAGCAGTACCGCCCCGGGCCCGACGCGGCGCTCATGGACCCGCGCCAGGTGGCGCTGTCGGTGGTCCACGCGCTGCGCCAGCCCGTCGGCACGGAGGTGCGCGAGATCGTCGTCACCGTCTCGACGGAGCCGTCCTGGCCCTGAGGCCGACCGACCCGGTCGACCGGTGACCACCACCGTGCTGGCGCTGCGCGCGCTGGGGCTGGGCGACGCCCTCACCGGCGTCCCCGCCCTGCGCGGGCTGCGCCGCGCCCACCCCGCGGCGCGGCTCGTGCTGGCCGGGCCGCCCGAGACCGGGGCGCTGCTGGTCGGCGAGGGGGTCGTCGACGACGTGCTCCCCGTCCGCGGCATCGCGCCGCTCGCGCCGTCGTCCCTGCTGGACGCGGCAGCCGCCCACCCGGACGTCCTCGGCGACGGCGGCGTGGCGCTCGCGGTCAACCTGCACGGCCGCGGACCGCAGAGCACCCGCGCCCTGGAGGCCCTGGCCCCCGAGCGGCTCCTGGGCGCCGACGACTGGGACGACGACGAGCACGAGGTGCACCGCTGGTGCCGCCTCGTGCGCTCCGCCGGCGGTGACTGCTCCCCCGCCGACCTCGTGCTGCGCGACGTGCCGCTGTCCGAGCGGACCGGCGGCCGGGTGGTCGTGCACCCGGGCGCCGCGTCCGGGGCGCGCCGCTGGCCCGCCGAGCGCTGGGCGGAGGTGGTCTCGGCCCTGCGCGCGGCGGGCCGCCGGGTGGTGGTCACCGGCTCGGCGGGCGAGGCGGAGCTGTGCGCCCGGGTGGCCGTCGACGGGGCCGCGGACGCCAGCGGCGCGCTGTCCCTGGCCGAGCTGCTGGAGCTGGTGGCCTCCAGCCCGCTGCTGCTCGCCGGCGACACCGGCGTCGCCCACGTCGCCACCGCCACCCGCACGCCGTCGGTCCTGCTCTTCGGCCCGACCGACCCCGCCCGCTGGGGGCCGGCCGTCGGCGTCGTCGACCCCGCGCCCCTGCACCGGGTGCTGTGGCGCGGTGGGCCGGGGCGGGCCGGAGACCCCCACGCGGACGCGCCGGACGAGGTCCTGCTGCGCACCTCGGTCGACGACGTGCTCGGCGCTGTCCGCTGCGTGGGAGACGCGTGCGGGTGACGCTCACGGCCTCCACCGGTGACGCCCGCAGGTACGGTGGTCCGATGCACACGACGGCGGAGGACGTCCCGGCCCTCGACCGGGCCGGCGGGGCCTCCGACGGTGACGCCGCTGCCCAGACGTCTGCAGCCGCGTCGGCCCCGCTCCCGGTCTCGGAGCTGCTGTGCCTGGCGCTGCACCGCGCCTCGCGGGCGATGACGGCCCAGTACCGGCCCCTGCTCGCCCCCCACGGGCTGACGTACCCGCAGTACCTCGTGGTCTCGCTGCTCCACCAGGACGGCCCCCGCACCGTGGGCGGAGTCGGCGAGCAGCTGGGGCTGGAGTCGAGCACCCTGTCGCCGCTGCTGGGCCGTCTGGCCGAGCGCGGCCTGGTGCTGCGCACGCGCGCCGCCGAGGACGAGCGCCGCGTCCAGGTCGAGCTGACCGACACCGGGCACGCCCTGGGCGAGCAGCTCGAGTGCCTGCCCGACCAGGTGTGCGAGGCCGCCGGCCTCTCGCGCAGCGAGGCGAAGGGCGTCGTGGCCGAGCTGATGGAGCTCGTCGCGGTGCTCGAGGGCCCCGCCCAGCGCTGACCCGCGAGCCGGCCCCCTCGCCGGCTCCGGGGCCGGACCCCTCGGGTCGCGCGCGACACATCTCCGTGTGACGGTGATCAGGCACGTCTGACCGCTCGTCCCAGGAGGACCCATGCCCCGCCTGACCGTCCCCGGCAGCACCGACGTCGACCTCTACTACGAGGACCACGGCACCGGTGCCCCCGTCGTGCTGATCCACGGGTGGCCCCTGTCCGGCCGCTCGTGGGAGGCCCAGGTCCCCGCGCTGGTCGCCGCCGGCCACCGCGTCATCACCTACGACCGCCGCGGCTTCGGCGACTCCTCCCAGCCGTGGACGGGGTACGACTACGACACGTTCAGCGCCGACCTCGACGCGCTGCTGACGCACCTCGACGTCACCGGGGCCACGCTCGTCGGGTTCTCGATGGGCGGCGGCGAGGTCGTCCGCTACATCGCGCGCTACGGCAGCTCGCGCGTCGCGGGGGCTGTGCTGGCCGCGGCGGTACCGCCGTACCTCTACAAGAGCGACGACAACCCCGACGGCGGCCTCGACGACGCCACCATCGAGCAGTTCGAGACCGGCGTGAAGACCGACCGCATCGACTTCCTGGAGGAGTTCACGACGAACTTCTTCTCGGCCGGGAAGGGCCTGACCGGACCGAAGGTCAGGGTCAGCGAGCCCCAGCGGCAGTACGCCCGCCACATCGCGGAGTTCGCCTCCCCCAAGGGCACGCTCGACTGCATCGCGGCGTTCGGCCGCACCGACTTCCGCGGTGACGTCCAGGCGGTCGCCGCCTCCGGCGTCCCGGTCCTCGTCATCCACGGCGACAGCGACGCGGTCGTGCCGTTCGAGGTCTCCGGCAAGCGCAGCGCCGAGCTCATCCCCGGCGCGCAGCTGCACGTCGTCGAGGGCGGGCCGCACGGCATCAACGCCTCGCACGCCGAGGAGTTCAACCGGGTGCTGCTGGCGTTCCTCACCCGCTGACCCCTCCCACCCCGGTGGCCTCCGGGACCGCAGCCAGGCGCTCGGCTGCGGTCCCAGGGGGCCCAGGAACCGCAACCAAGCGCTCGACTGCGATCCAGAGGGGCCCAGGAACCGCAACCAAGCGCTCGGCTGCGATCCCGGAGGGGTCAGGGAGCGGTGAGGATGAGGGGGCCGTCGTCCGTCACGGCCACCGTGTGCTCGGCGTGCGCGGCGCGGCGGCGGTCGCGGGTGACCACCGACCAGCCGTCGCGCGCCGTGCGGTACTCGCTCGAGCCGGCCAAGAGCATCGGCTCGATGGCCAGGGTGTGACCGGCCTCCAGCCGCTGGTCGCGCGCCGCGGCGAACGGCTGGTTCGGCACGAACGGCGCCTCGTGCATGGCCCGGCCGATGCCGTGCCCGCCGTGGTCGGGCAGGTGCGCGAACCCGTGCCTCTTCGCCACCGCGTCGACGGCCGTGGCGATGTCGAGCAGCGTGGCCCCCGGCACGGCCGCGGCGATGCCGGCGGCCAGCGCCTCCTCGGTGGCGCTCACCAGGCGGCGGTCCTCCTCGGTGGAGGAGCCGATGTGCACGGTGATGGCCGCGTCGCCGTGCCAGCCGTCGACGGCGGCGCCGAAGTCGATGCTCAGCACGTCGCCGTCGGAGACCCGCCGGCCCGTCGGCGGGCCGTGCACCACGACCTCGTTGGGCGACAGGCACAGCACGCCCTTGTAGGCGGTCGGCGCCCACGCGGGGGCGTAGCCGAAGAAGGAGCTCTCGGCGCCGGCCTCGTGCAGCGCGGTGCGGGCGATGTCGTCGAGGTCGCGCAGCTTCACGCCGGGGACGGCGGCGGCGCGCACGGCCTCCAGCGCCAGGGCGACCACGCGACCGGACTCCCGCATGGTCTCCAGCTCGGCGGCGGAGCGGATCGGGTGCGGGACGGCGGTGGTGCTCGGCATCCCCCCAGGCTACGTGCCGCCCCCGCCCCCTCCCCCGTGGTGCCAGAGGGATCTGTGCGCACCCGCCGAGCAGCGCCCGGGCCGCCGGGCGGGGCCGGGCCGCGTCGGTGAGGCTGTCCGGCGTGGACCTCCCCTTCACCCCTCCGCTGCACGCCGACCAGCTCTTCGGCCACCTCGCGGCGACGGCGGTCCCCGGCGTGGAGGAGTGGCTCCCGGCCCGGGGGACGGGCGACGACGGCGGGGGTCGCGGCGCGCTGCGGCGCGCGGTGCGGCTGCCGGGCGGCTCCGGCGTCGTCGTGGTCCACGTCCCGGAGCCCGGGGCGACGTCCGTGCGCGCCGAGGTCGCCACCACCGACCCCGCCGACGAGCCCCTCGCCGCCCGTCTGTGCCGGCGCCTGCTCGACCTGGACCTCGACCCGGCGCTGCCCGACACCGCCCTCGCGGCCGACCCCGTGCTCGCCCCGCTGGTCGCCGCGGTGCCCGGGCGCCGCGTGCCCGGCTCCCCCAGCGCGGAGGAGGTGGCGGTGCGCGCGGTGCTCGGCCAGCAGGTGTCGACGGCGGCCGCCCGCACCCACGCGGCGCGCCTGGTGGCGGCCCTCGGCGAGCCCGCCGGGCTGGGCACCGACCTGCAGCTGTTCCCCGCGGCGGAGGCCCTCGCCCGGCTCGACGACGACGAGGCGGTGCGCCTGCTCGCCCTGCCGACCCGGCGGCGCGAGACCCTCCGGAACCTGGCGCGGGTGCTGGCCGGCGGGTCGCTGGACCTGCGGCACGTCGACGACGGCGGCGACCCCGAGCGGGCGCGCGCCCAGCTGCTGGCCCTGCCGGGCATCGGGCCGTGGACGGCGCAGACGGTCACCATGCGCGCCCTCGGGGACACCGACGCGTTCCTGGCCGCCGACCTCGGGGTGCTGGTGGCGGCCCGGGAGCTCGGGCTGCCGGGCGACGCGCGGCCCCTCGACCGGCACGCGCGGACGTGGAGCCCGTGGCGCTCCTACGCCGTGCAGCACCTGTGGGGTGCCCTCCCGCACGCCATCAACGCGCTGCCCCCCTCACCGTGATCATGGGCGTCCGCCACCCCGGGGTGGCGGACGCCCATGATCACCGGGGTCAGGGGGCGAGCGGGAGGGTCTCCTCGGGCGACCAGGGACCGCCGTCGTAGCGCCACAGCTCGAGGGCCCGCGCCTGCGCCGTCCACGGGGCGATGTCCACCTCGAGGCGGTCGGCGAGCTGGCGGGCGGCGTCGGGCGTCACCTTGTTCTGGACCGTCACGTGGGCGCGCAGCCGCTGGCGGTCCTGGGCGGTGAGCGCGTCGTCGCCGAGCTCGTCGCGCAGGCGGCGCAGCAGCCGGTGGTGCAGCGCGTCGAGCTCAGGAGCCACCAGCCGCAGCGCGGTGCCCCGCCCGAGGCGCTGCACCTCGCCCACGCGCACGTCGAAGGCGTCGGTGCGGGCCTCCTCGGCGAGGACGCCGCGGACGCGCGCCACCTCCTCGCCCGGCAGGGCGTGGAAGAGCGTCACGTGGGCGGGCAGGTGGTTCCGGTCGGCGGGGAAGTGCGCGCGGCGGAGCCCGTCGAGGCGCTCCTGGCTCTCGTCGTCGAGGGCCAGCGTCACCACCAGCGGCCGGCCGTCTGCCCCGTCGGCAGTGTCGGCACCACCAGGCGGACCGCTCACGCCGCCTGCCGCAGCCCCGCGAACCACTCGACCGTGCTGGCCAGCCCCTGCTCCCACGGGACGCGAGGCTGCCACCCGAGCAGGCGCCGGGCGAGGGCGGTGTCCGGGCGGCGCACCTGCGGGTCGTCGACGGGCCGCTCCACGAAGCGCACCGGCGAGCGCGAGCCGGTGGCCGCGACGACGTCCTCGGCGATCTGCCGGACCGTCATCTCGTGCGGGTTGCCGATGTTCACGGGCCCGGGGTGGCCGCTGCCGGCCAGCGCGAGGATGCCCGCGACCAGGTCGTCGACGTAGCAGACCGAGCGGGTCTGCAGACCGTCGCCGGCCACCGTCACCGGCTCCCCCGCCAGCGCCTGGCGCACGAAGGTGGGGATGGCGCGGCCGTCGTGCGGGCGCATCCGGGGGCCGTAGGTGTTGAAGATGCGGACGATGGCGGTGTCGACGTCGTGGGTGGTGCGGTACGCCGTCGTCATCGCCTCGCCGTACCGCTTGGCCTCGTCGTAGACGCCGCGCGGGCCGACGGGGTTGACGTGGCCCCAGTAGTCCTCGGGCTGGGGGTGCACCTGCGGGTCGCCGTAGACCTCGCTGGTGGAGGCCAGCAGGAACCGCGCGCCCTTCTCCTTGGCCAGGCCGAGGGCGTGCAGGGTGCCGATGGAGCCGACCTTGAGGGTCTCGATGGGCAGCTGGAGGTAGTCGATCGGCGAGGCCGGGGAGGCGAAGTGCAGCACCAGGTCGACCTCGCCGGGCACGTGCACGAAGTCGGTGATGTCGCAGCGGACCATCCGGAACTGCGTCGGGTACCGCTCGGCGAGGTGGGCGACGTTGCCCGGGCCGCCGGTGAGGAAGGAGTCGAGGCAGACCACCTCGGTGCCGCGCGCGAGCAGCTCCTCGCACAGGTGGGAGCCGAGGAAGCCGGCGCCGCCGGTGACGACGGCGCGGCGGAACCCGCGCTGCGGCAGCACGTCGGGGCCGGGCTCGGCGCTCGCGCCAGGGGTGTCGTTCAGGGCCACGGTGGGTCTCCCCGCGTCGCGTGGTCAGCGGGCCGTCGTCTCGACCGTGCGAGTGCAGTCGACCCCACCACCGCACGACGCGCGAACCGAGCGCCCCCGGTGCAGGGTGGGCCGCGATGAGCAGCACCCCCTTCCACGACGCGGTCGGCGTCGTCGTCATCACCTGGCAGCGCCGCGAGGAGGCCGTCGCGGCGGTCGGGCGACTGCTCGACCTGCCGGAGCGGCCGCGCGTCGTCGTGGTCGACAACGGCTCCACCGACGGCACCGCCGGGGCGCTGCGGCGGGCCTTCCCGCGGGCGCTGGAGGACGACGGCGGCGCCGGCCCCCAGCTGGAGGTGGTCACCCTCGGCCACAACGCCGGTGCCGTGGGGCGCAACCTCGGGGTGGCGCGCCTGGCCGGGCGCGGGCTGCGGCACGCGGCCTTCTGCGACGACGACACCTGGTGGGACCCGGGCAGCGTCGCGCGCGCCGCCGACGTGCTGGACGCCCACCCCGACGTCGCGGTGCTCACCGCGCGGATCGTGGTGGAGCCCCGCGGGACGGACGACCCGATCGTCGCCGAGCTGCGCGACTCCCCCGTCGTCCCGAGCCGCCCGGGGCTGCCGGGGCCGGCGCTGGGGAGCTTCCTCGCGGGGGCCTCGGTGCTGCGCATCACCGCGTTCCAGCAGGTGGGGGGCTTCTCGCCGCGGCTGTGGCTGGGCGGGGAGGAGGAGCTGTGCGCCGCCGACCTCGCCGCCGCCGGGTGGGAGCTGTGCTACCTGCCCGAGCTGGTGGTGCACCACCGCGCCTCGAAGCTGCGCGACGCGTCGCTGCGCCGCCGCCACGGCATCCGCAACACCGTGTGGTTCACGCTGCTGCGCCGCCCCTGGCCCGCGGCGCTGCGGCGCCTGCGCGTGCTGGCCCGCACGGTCCCGAAGGACGCCACCACGCTGCGCGCCGTCGGCGACGCAGCGCGCGGGCTGCCCTGGGTGCTGAGGGAGCGCCGGCCGCTGCCCCCGCACGCCGAGGCGAGGTTCCTCGCGCTCGAGGACGCCCAGGCCCGCTCCACGGCGAGGACGTACGTCGGATGAGCGCCCCCGCCGACCACCGCCCCGGAGGCGACGGCGAGCGCTGGCAGGACGCCGTGACCGTCGTCGTCGCCAGCATGGACCGCCGCGCCGAGCTCCTGGCGTCGCTCCCGCGCCACCTCGAGCAGGGGCTGTCCGTGCTCCTGGTCGACAACGGCAGCAGCGACGGCACCGTCGAGGCCGTCCGCGCCGCGCTCCCCGAGGTGCGGGTGGTGCCGCTGCCCGCCAACCGGGGCGCGGCCGCGCGCACGCTCGGGGTCTCCCGGGCGCGCACCCGGTACGTGGCGTTCGCCGACGACGACTCCTGGTGGGCCCCCGGCTCGCTGGAGCGCGCCGTCGCCCTGCTCGACGCCCACCCGCGGGCGGCGCTGCTGGCGGCGCGCGTGCTGGTCGGCGACGACGAGCGGCCCGACCCCTTCAACGACGAGCTCGCCGCGGCCCCGCTGGGCACCGAGCCCGACCTGCCGGGCCCGTCGACGCTCGGCTTCGTGGCCTGCGCCGCGGTGGTGCGCCGCGAGGCGTTCCTGGCCGCCGGCGGCTTCGACGACGTCGTCGTCTTCCCCGGCGAGGAGGAGCGCCTCGCGCTCGACCTGGCCCGCGACGGCTGGGGCAGCGCCTACGTGCCCGAGCTCGTGGTGCACCACCACCCGAAGGCGTCGGCGTCGCGCGACAGCCACGAGCGGCGGCGCACCCGGATCACGCGCTCGGCGCTGCTGACCGCGCTGATGCGCAGGCCGTGGCCGGTGGTGGCGCGCCGGGCGTCGGCCGCGTGGCGGGCGGGCGGTCCGGAGCGGGCTGCCCTGGTGCCGGCGCTGCGCGACGCACCGCGGGCGCTGCGGGCCCGCCGCGTGGTGCCGCCACCCCTGGAGCGGGTCGCCCGCTCCCTGGGCCAGTGACCCCCTCGGCCGTGGTGTCAGCGGGCTTCCGAAGCACCTCCCCCGCCGTGGTGTCAGCGGACTTCCCGAACACCTCGGAGCCAGCGCGGACGGACCGCGACGAGCAGCTGGCCACCTACCGCCGCCTCGTGCTCCACGAGCTGCCCGGGCGCGCCGCCCGCGAGCGCTGGGTGGTCCACGCCGACCACTGCCTGGGTCGCATCGTGCTCGACCACGCCGTCGGCGGGTGCTGGTACGACGTCCTCGGCCGCTCCGGGCCCGGACGCCGCGGTCCGGCGTTCGAGCGCCTCGACGACGACCAGCTGGCCCGCGCGGTGGCGCTCGCCGAGCGCATCGCCGACGGCGGCGACGCCGTGCTGCGCCCGCTGAACACCCAGTCGCTGGCCTGGCGCGGGAAGTCCTCCCGCGCGCGGCGCTGACCCCGCGGGGGTGGCGGGCAGCGGGCACCTCCCGCTCGCGCGGAACCAGGGTCACGGGCGGTGGGCAGGACAGGCCGGGCGGGCGGACCCAAGATGATCCGGTGACCGACCAGCTCTCCGCCCGTCTCGACCCGGCGACCGACGCCGCCACCGACGCTCCCACCGACGCCGCCACTGACGCCGGTCTGGCGGCCCGTGCCCCTGCGGGACCGTCCGCACCGGTCGCGACCCCGGCCCACACCCACCCCGCGACCCCCGAGGCCGAGGAGGTCCGCCTGGTCAGCGAGGGCTTCACCGACGGCGTGGAGCTCTTCACCTGGTACGACGGCGAGGGCCGGGTCCTGGCGGAGCACACCCCGCTCGACCCGACCCTCAAGCAGTGCGGCTGCTGACCGCCTGACCGCGCGCCGTCAGAAGGCGGACGACGGGACCTCGCGCTCGTCGTCGACCAGCGCCCGCACGAGGCGGGCCGCGACGTCGTCGGGGTCCTTGCCCTTCGGCAGCTTCGGCGCGCTGCCGGTGAGCGGCCGGTCGGCCAGCCCGGTCTCGGTGTGCGGCGGGCGGGCGTCGACCACGCGGACGCCGTCGCGGCGCAGCTCCTTCGCGGCGGCCCCGACGTAGCTCGACAGCGCGGCCTTGGCGGCCCCGTAGGCGGCCATGCCGGCGACCGGCCCCTCGGCGAGCACGGCGGTCACGACGAGCGCCGTCCCCTTCGACGCCCTCAGCGCGGGCAGTGCGGCGCGCAGCAGCCGGACGGGGGCGAGGTAGTCGACCAGGAGCAGCTCGTCGAGGGCGTCGTCGTCCTCGGTGCCGGCGGCGGCGAAGCCGGAGGCGCCCGCCAGGTGGACCACGGCGTCCAGACCGCCCAGGTGCTCGACCGCGGCGGACACCACGGCGTCGGGCTGGCCGGGCAGGGTGAGGTCGGCGGCGGTGGTCAGCGGGCGCACCCCCTCGAGGCCGTCCGCCAGCTCGTCGAGCCGTCCGGCGTCGCGAGCGGTGAGCGCCAACCGCGCCCCCGCCGCCGCGAGCCGGGTGGTGGTCGGCCGCCCGAGCCCTCCGGTCGACCCCGTCACCAGCACCCGTGCGCCCCGAAGATCCACGGGGGCAGCGTCTCCCGGCCCGCGCCACCCCGCACCCCCACCGAACCGCAACCAGGCGCTCGGCTGCGGTTCCGACCACCTCCGGAACCGCAACCAGGCGCTCGATTGCGCTTCCCACCACCTCCGGAACCGCAACCAGGCGCTCGATTGCGCTTCCCACCACCTCCGGAACCGCAACCAGGCGCTCGACTGCGCTTCCCACCACCTCCCGAACCGCAACCAGGCGCTCGGCTGCGGGGAGGGGGTCAGCCGTAGAAGACGCGCTCGACGACGGCGCGGGCGCGGCGGGCCCGGTGGCGCAGGTCGTCCTCGACCTGGGTGGCCGAGCCCGCCGGGTAGCCCAGGAGGCGGGCCGCGGCGCTGAGGTCGCGCGCCTCGCGGGGAAGCACGTCGGTGGGCCGGCCGCTGTGCAGCACCAGCGCGTCGCGCAGCCGCGAGGCGCCCTCCCACGCGTCGACCAGCACCCGGGCGTCGTGCTCGTCGAGCAGGTCGGCCTCGACGGCGGCGAGCAGGGCCCCCGTGGTCGAGGGCGTCCGCAGCGAGGGGACGTCACCGCTGTGCCGCAGCTGCAGCAGCTGCGCGGTCCACTCCACGTCGGCCAGGCCCCCGGGCCCGAGCTTGAGGTGGCGGCGCGGGTCGATGCCGCGCGGCAGGCGCTCGCCCTCGACGCGCGCCTTGACGCGCTGCACCTCCTTCAGCGCCGCCTCGTCGGCGCCGCCGGCGGGGTGGCGCAGGGGGTCGACCATCGAGCAGAACCGCCGGGCCACCTCGAGGTCGCCGGCCACGGGCACGGCCCGCAGCAGCGCCTGGGCCTCCCACGGCTCCGACCAGCGGCGGTAGTACTCCCGGCACGAGCCCAGCGACCGGGCGAGCGGCCCGTTGCGGCCCTCAGGGCGCAGGCGCGCGTCGACCTCGAGGGCCGGCTCGGGGCCGGGCGCCATGAGCATCCGCGTCACCTCGGCGGCCAGCGCCAGCGCCTGTTCCTGGGCCGCCGCGGCGCTCGCGCCGTGGAGCGGGTCGTGCACGAACACCACGTCGGCGTCGGAGCCGTAGCCCATCTCGGCCCCGCCGAGGCGCCCCATGCCGACGACGGCGAAGCGCGTGAGCCGCTCCCCGCCCCCGGGGGCGAGCACCGCCGGGGAGCGCCAGGCGACGTCGACGGCGGCGTCGAGCACGGCGCCGGTGGCGCTGCTGAGGGCCTCCCGGGCGGCGGGCGCGTCGACCAGGCCCAGCACGTCGGCCACGGCGGTGCGCAGCATCTCGCGGCCCCGCAGGCGGCGGACCACGGCCTCGGCGGCGGCGCCGTCGTCCTGGCGGGCGGTGGCGGTGCTGACCTCGGCGTGCAGCGCCGCGCGGGAGCGGGGGGCCAGCTCGGCGTCGTCGCCGAGCCAGCGGACGGCCTCGCCGTCGCGCTCCAGGCCGTCGGCGACCAGCCGGGACGACGACGTCGCGAAGGCGACCCGCTGCGCCGCGGCGCCCTCGTCGCGGAGCATCTTGAGGTACCAGTGCGAGCCGCCCAGCTTCTCGCTGATGCGGCGGAAGCTGAGCAGCCCCTCGTCGGGGCCGGCGCCGTCGGCGAACCAGCCGAGCATCACCGGGAGCAGCTGGCGCTGGATGGCGGCCCGGCGGCTGACCCCCGAGCTGAGCGCCGCGATGTGGCGCAGGGCCCCGGCCGGGTCGCGGTAGCCCAGCGCCCCGAGGCGGGCCTGCGCGGCGGCGGGCGAGAGGCGGACCTCGTCGGGAGAGAGGGCGGCGACGGCGGCCAGCAGCGGCCGGTAGAACAGGGCCTCGTGCAGCCGGCGCACGCGGCGGCGCACCACCGCCAGCTCGCGCTGGAGCCCGTCAGCGCCGCCGGGCACGCGCGCGGCACGGCCCAGGCGGCGCACCTCGGCCTCGGCGGTGGGGAGCACGTGCGTGCGCCGCAGCGAGCGCAGCTGCAGCCGGTGCTCCAGCACCCGCAGGAAGCGGTAGTCGTGGTCGAGCTCGGCGGCGTCGTGGCGGCCGACGTAGCCGTAGGCGGCGAGCCGCTCGAGGGCGTCGAGGGTGTTGGCGGTGCGCAGGGCGGGGTCGGTGCGGCCGTGGACCAGCTGCAGCAGCTGGACGCTGAACTCGACGTCGCGCAGCCCGCCGCGGCCCAGCTTCAGCTGCCGGTCGCGCTCCTTGGCCGGCACGTGGTCCTCCACGCGACGGCGCATCGCCTGGGCGCCCTCCACCAGGTCGGGCCGGTCGGCGGCCTGCCACACCAGACCGCCGACGGCCGCGGCGTAGGCGGCGCCGAGGTCGGTGTCGCCCGCGGCGGGCCGCGCCTTGAGCAGGGCCTGGAACTCCCAGGTCTTGGCCCAGCGGCGGTAGTAGCGCAGGTGGCTGTCGAGGGTGCGCACGAGCGGGCCGTCGCGCCCCTCGGGCCGCAGGTTCGCGTCGACGGGCCACAGCACCCCCTCGGGGGTGGAGGCCGAGCACGCCAGGGCCAGCTCGCTGGCGAGCTTGGTGCCGACGGCGATGGCGGTCTCGTCGTCGACCCCGTCGGCCGGGGCGACCACGTGCACGACGTCGACGTCGCTGACGTAGTTGAGCTCCCGGGCCCCGCACTTGCCCATCGCGATGACCGCCAGCCGGCACTGGTCGGCGCCGTCGACCACGGCGCGCGCCAGCGCCAGCGCGGTCTCGAGCGCGGCGTCGGCGAGGTCGGACAGCGCGCGCGTGCACGCGTCGACCGACGCCGTCGGCTCGAGCGAGGCGAGGTCGGCGCCGGCCACGGCCAGCAGCTCGGCGCGGTAGGCCACGCGCAGCGCGTCGCGGCCGGCGTCCCCGGTGAGGGCGGCCACGGGCGCCGCCGAGGCCGGGTCGGCGCCGACGGCCCGCAGCAGGACGGCGCGGGCGGCGGCGCGCTGCTCGGCGTGCGAGGCGTCGGCGGCCGGGGCCGCGGACGCCTCGCCGGCGGGGTCCTCGGCCAGGGGGTCGCGCTCCAGGACCCGCCAGTGCTCGGGGTGGCGCACGAGGTGCTCCCCCAGCGCCACCGACCCGCCGAGGACGGCGAGCAGCCGGTCGCGGACCGGCCCCCCGTCCACGAGGACGTCGAGCAGGGGCTCCTCGTGCGGGCCGCCCTCGGCGACCTCCAGGAGGCGCACCAGGGCCAGCAGGGCGCGGTCGGGGTCGGCGGTGGCGCCCAGCGCCCCGGCCACGGGGTCCAGACCGCCGACGCGCTCGGCCAGGCGGGTCAGCACCGGGTCGGACAGGAGCCGCACCGCGGTGGAGCCGCCGGAGAAGCCCAGCCGCAGCAGCTGGGCGGCGGCGCTGTCGGTGCGCGCCCCGGGCTGGGCCAGCAGGCCCGAGCGCCCGGGGCGGCCGAGCTGCGCGCCCTCGTCGGGGGCCGGGCTCACGGGGCGCTCACCCGACCGGTCCGCGACCTGGTCCCCGCACCGGTCCCCGCACCGGTCCCCGCACCGGTCCCCGCACCGGTCCCCGCACCGGTCCCCGCACCGGTCCCCGCACCGGTCCAGGGGTCGCTGCGGGGGTCGTCCTGCGGTTCGCCGGGGAGCAGGACCGCGGCGTGGGCGGCCGCCAGCAGCGCCAGCTCCGGCTCGGCGTCCTCCACCGCGGCCGCCTGGGCCGCGGCGCTCGTGCCGCGGGCCTCCAGCAGCGCCGCGTGCTCGGCGAGCCACTGCGCGAGGACGGGCGCGGTGACCTCGGGGTGGTACTGCACGCCCCAGGCCCGCTCCCCCACGCGCAGTGCCTGCACGCGGTAGAGGTCGCTGCTGGCCAGCAGCTCGGCGTCGGGCGGGAGCTCGGTGACGGCGTCGCCGTGGGCCTGCGGCGCACGCCACGAGCCGTCGGGCGCGCCCGCGGCGGCGAGCACCGCCGCCACGAGGGGGTCGGTCCGTCCGGCGGCGGTCGCGGTGACCTCGAGCAGGCCGGCCTCGGGTCCCCGAGCGCCGCGCTCCACGCGGCCCCCGGTCGCCAGGGCCAGCAGCTGGGCGCCCAGGCAGATCCCGAGGGCCGGCACGCCGTCGCGGGCCGCGGAGGCCAGCAGCGTCCGCGTCGCGGGGAGCCAGGGCGAGGCGTCGTCGTCCCAGGAGTCGGCCTGGCCCCCGAGCACCACCAGCCCGCCCACCCCGTCGAGCGCGTCCGGCCCGGACGGCAGGGGCTCGCCCCGCCAGGGCCGCAGCACCTCCAGGTGCGCGTCCCCCGCGAGCAGGGGCACCGCGAGGCGCCCGAGCGGGGCCCCGGCCTCGTGCTCGACCACCAGCACGCGGCGCCCCGTCCCCGGCTGCGCGCCCCCCGGCTCCACGGACCGCGCCTCAGAGGACCGGCAGGTGCCGGCGCAGCTCGTAGGGGGTGACCTGCGCGCGGTACTGGTTCCACTCCTCGCGCTTGTCGCGGATGAGGTAGTCGACCACGTGCTCACCGAGGGTCTCGGCGACCAGGTCGGAGGCCTCCAGCGCCGTCAGCGCCCGGTCCAGGCTCGCGGGCAGCGCGCCGATCCCCATGACCTTCCGCTCGGCGTCGGTCATCTTCGTGACGTCCTCGTCGGTGGGCTCGGGCAGCTCGTAGCCCTCCTCGATGCCCCGCAGGCCGGCCGCCAGCAGCAGCGCGTACGAGAGGTACGGGTTGGCCGCGGAGTCGAGGGCGCGGTACTCCACGCGCGCCGCGCCCGCCTTGCGCGGCTTGTACAGGGGCACGCGGACCAGCGCGGAGCGGTTGTTGTGGCCCCAGCAGACGTAGGAGGGGGCCTCGTCGCCGCCCCAGAGCCGCTTGTAGGAGTTCACGTACTGGTTGGTGACGGCGGTGATCTCCTGCGAGTGGCGCAGGAGGCCGGCGATGAACGCCCGGCCCGTCCTCGACAGCCCGTACTGGCCGCTCGGGTCGTGGAAGGCGTTGCGGTCGCCCTCGAAGAGCGACATGTGCGTGTGCATGCCCGAGCCGGGGTGCTGGGCCATGGGCTTGGGCATGAAGGTCGCGTAGACGCCCTGCTGGATCGCGACCTCCTTGATGACCGTGCGGAAGGTCATGATGTTGTCGGCCGTGGAGAGGGCGTCGGCGTAGCGCAGGTCGATCTCGTTCTGGCCGGGGCCGGACTCGTGGTGGCTGAACTCCACCGAGATGCCCATCGCCTCGAGCATGGTGATCGCCTGGCGGCGGAAGTCCTGCCCCTCGCCCCGCGGGACGTGGTCGAAGAAGCCGCCGGAGTCGATCGGGACCGGGACGCCGGTCTTCCGGCCGTCGTCGGCGAGCAGGTAGAACTCGATCTCGGGGTGCGTGTAGAAGGTGAAGCCGGCGTCGGCGGCCTTCGCCAGCACCCGCTTGAGCACCTGGCGGGAGTCGGAGCTCGCGGGGGTCCCCTCGGGGGTGAGGATGTCGCAGAACATGCGCGCCGTCCCCTGGCCGGAGATGGCGTCGGTGCGCCACGGCAGCACCTGGTAGGTGGCCGGGTCGGGCCGCATGAGCATGTCGGCCTCCGACACGCGGGTCAGCCCCTCGACGGCGGAGCCGTCGAAGCCGATGCCCTCGGCGAACGCGCCCTCCAGCTCGGCCGGGGCCACCGCCACCGACTTCAGCGACCCGTTGACGTCGGTGAACCACAGCCGGATGAACCGGATGTCGCGCTCCTCGACGGACCGGAGGACGAACTCCTGCTGCCTGTCCATGCGGAGCATCATGCCCGGCCGCCCGCTGCGCCCGGAGGAGCGGCTCCGGCGGGCGCGGCGGGCGGTCCGCGCGGAGGATGGTCGGTCGTGACCGACTCCTCCGCGCCCCCGTCGTCGACGGCGGGTGCACAGGCCCCTGACGTGGACCCGAACCGCTGGCGCGTGCTGACGGTCTGCCTGGTCACGGGGTTCATGACCCTGCTCGACGTCAGCATCGTCAACGTCGCCCTGCCGTCCATCGCGCAGGGCCTGGGCGCCTCCGGCAGCGAGCTGCAGTGGGTGGTGACCGGGTACGCCGTCGTCTTCGGCCTGGCGCTGGTGCCGGCGGGCCGCCTGGGCGACTCGTTCGGGCGCAAGAAGATCTTCCTCGTCGGGCTCGTGCTCTTCACGCTCGGGTCGCTCGCCTGCGGCCTGGCGCCCGACCCCGGCACGCTGATCGCGGCGCGCATCTTCCAGGGCCTCGGCGCGGGCATCCTCAACCCGCAGATCACCGCGATCATCAACTCGGAGTTCCGCGGCGCGGAGCGCGGCAAGGCGTTCGGGCGCTTCGGCGCCGTCGTCGGCCTGTCGACGGCGGTCGGCCCGCTGCTCGGCGGGCTGCTCATCACGCTGGTGCCCTGGGACGAGTCGTGGCGCCTCGTCTTCCTGGTGAACCTCCCGGTCGCGGTGGTCGCGTTCGCCCTCGGCCTCAAGCTCATCTCGGACAGGTCCAGCGCCGAGCGCACCCGCCTGGACTGGGTGGGCACCGTGCTGCTCGCCATCGCCGTCGGGCTCGTCCTCGGGGCGGTGCAGGAGCGGTCCGTGCTCGGCCCCGCGATCGTCGTCGGGGCGCTCGTGGTCGCCGTCGCCGCGTTCTGGGGCTTCGCCGCCTGGGAGCGGCGCTACGCGGCCGCCGGGCACCTCCCGCTGGCGCGCCCCGGCCTGCTCAAGACCCCGGGCTTCGGGCCCGGGGTGCTCGTGGGCGGCCTGTTCTTCGGCGGGTTCATCGCCATCTTCTTCACCGTCACGCTCTACCTGCAGGACTCCCTCGGCTACTCCGCGCTCGAGGCGGGCCTCACCCAGAGCCCGTTCGCGCTGGCCTCCGCCGTGGCGGCGCCGTGGGCGGGCAAGCGGGTCGCCGCGCAGGGCCGGACCCTCATCGTCCGAGGCCTGGGCATGGTGGTCGTCGGCCTGTTGCTGGTCATCGGCGTGGTCGAGCTGGTGGCACCCGCGGTCGGCGACGGGTGGACCGGCCTGCTGCTCGTCGCGCCGTTCCTGCTCACCGGGTTCGGCAGCGGCACGGTCATCGGCCCCAACGTCAACCTCTCGCTGGCCAACATCGACCCGCGCGACGCCGGCAGCGCCTCGGGGGTCTTCCAGACCTTCCAGCGCGTCGGGTCGGGCATCGGCCTCGCCGTGGTGAGCGCGGTGTTCCTCGCGGTGAGCGACGCGGGCGACCCGCGCGACGCCCTCTCGATCGCCCTGGGGGCCAGCGCGCTGCTCGTGCTGGCCGCGCTGGTGGTGGCGGTCTGGGACGTCCGCCACGGGAACCCGGCCGACGGCTCGTCCGACCAGCCGTCGCACCGCTCGTCCGGGCGCTCGTCCGGCCGGGGGGCGCACGAGGGCGCCGACGACGGCACCCGCTCCAGCGCTGGCTAGCCTGGCCGCATGCCCTCGCTGCGCCTCGCGCTGGCCCAGGTCGACGCCGTGGTGGGAGACCTGGCGGCCAACGCCGCCCTGGTCCGCTCCCGCTCGGCGCAGGCCGCCGCTGCTGGAGCCGACCTGGTCGCCTTCCCCGAGATGGTCCTCACGGGCTACCCGGTGGAGGACCTGTCGCTGCGCTCCTCGTTCGTGGAGGCCTCGCGGTCCGCGGTGGCGCAGCTGGCGCGCGACCTCGACGCCGACGGCCTGGGCGAGCTGCCCGTCGTCGTCGGGTACCTCGACAGGGTCACCGACCCCGAGACCCAGCTCGACGCCGAGGCCGCCGCCCGCGCCGGGTCCGGCCGCGACGAGCGGGGCGCGGTCGGCATGCCCAAGGGGATGCCGCAGAACTGCGCTGCGGTGCTGCACCGGGGCGCGGTGGTCGCCCGCTACGCCAAGCACCACCTGCCCAACTACGGCGTCTTCGACGAGTTCCGCTTCTTCGTGCCCGGGCGCGACCTGACCGTGGTGCGGGTGCGCGGCGTCGACGTCGCGGTCGTCATCTGCGAGGACCTCTGGCAGGACGGCGGCCCCGTCGCCCGCGCCCGCGAGGCCGGCGCCGAGCTGCTGCTCGTGCTGAACGGCTCGCCGTGGGAGCGCGACAAGGACGACACGCGCCTGGCCCTGGCCCAGCGCCGCGCCTCCGAGGCGGGCTGCCCCCTGGCGTGGCTGAACCTCGTCGGCGGGCAGGACGACCTCGTCTTCGACGGCGACTCGCTCGTGGTCGACGCCGCCGGCGAGCTGCTGGCCCGCGGCGCGCAGTTCGCCGAGGACCTGCTCGTGGTCGACGTCGACCTGCCCCACACGGGGGTCAACGCCGCCCAGCTGCCCCGCGGCGTGCAGCACGTCGTCGTCAGCGCCGAGGAGGTCGACGACGCCGAGGCGGCCGCGCGTCCGCCGCTGCCCGAGGTGGCGCACGAGCGCCTCGACGAGGTCGGCGAGGTGTGGGCGGCCCTGGTGCTGGGGCTGCGCGACTACGTCCGCAAGAACGGCTTCTCCAAGGTCGCGCTCGGCCTGTCCGGCGGCATCGACTCCGCCGTGGTCGCGGCCATCGGCGTCGACGCGCTGGGGCCCCAGGGCGTCACCGGGATCTCGCTGCCGTCGTCGTACTCCAGCGACCACTCCCGCTCCGACGCCGACGACCTGGCCGAGCGCACCGGCCTCGACTACCGGACCATCCCGATCGCGCCGATGGTCGACGCGTTCACCTCGGGCCTCGCCGGGGGCATGGTGCTCTCGCCGGTCGCGGAGGAGAACCTCCAGGCCCGCGTGCGCGGCACCACGCTGATGGCGCTGAGCAACTCCGAGGGCCACCTCGTGCTCGCCACCTCCAACAAGAGCGAGCTGAGCGTCGGCTACTCCACGCTCTACGGAGACTCCGTCGGCGGGTACGCGCCCCTGAAGGACGTCCCGAAGATGCTCGTGTGGCAGCTCGCCCGCTGGCGCAACGACCGGGCCGCCGCGCGCGGCGAGGTCGCGCCCATCCCCGAGAACAGCATCTCCAAGGTGCCCTCGGCCGAGCTGCGGCCCGGGCAGACCGACCAGGACTCCCTGCCGCCCTACGAGGTGCTCGACGACCTGCTCGAGCACTACGTCGTCGGCGCGCAGGGCCGCGGCGAGCTGCTGGAGGCGGGCTTCGAGGCCCAGGTGGTCGACGACGTCGTCACCCTCGTCGACAGGGCCGAGTGGAAGCGCCGGCAGTTCGCCCCCGGGGTCAAGATCTCGTCCGTGGCGTTCGGGCGCGACCGCCGCCTGCCGATCACCTCGCACTGGCGGGAGAACCGCGCCTGATGGGCGAGCAGACGGGCGAGCGCATCGCCCCGAGGCGCGTGCGGGTGCACCACCTGCGCGCCATGAAGCAGGCCGGCCAGCCGATCACCATGCTGACGGCGTACGACGCGGTCACCGCCGACGTCTTCGCCGAGGCGGGCATCGACGTGCTGCTCGTGGGCGACTCCGTGGGCGACAACCTGCACGGGCACGCCACCACCATCCCGGTGACCGTCGAAGACCTCCTCCCCCACGTGCGAGCGGTCGCCTCGCGCGGGGGGCGCCCGTTCGTCGTCGCCGACCTGCCCTTCGGCTCCTACGAGGAGGGCCCGGCCCAGGCGCTGCGCTCCGCGGTGCGGATGCTCAAGGAGGGCCTCGCCCACGGCGTGAAGCTCGAGGGCGGCCGCCGCGTCGCGGCGCAGGTCAAGGCGCTGGTCGACGCCGGCATCCCCGTCATGGGCCACCTCGGCTTCACCCCGCAGTCGGTCAACGCCATGGGCGGGCCCCGGGTGCAGGGCCGCGGCGCCGCCGCCGACGACCTGCTCGCCGACGCCCTCGCGCTGCAAGAGGCCGGCGCGTTCGCCGTCGTCCTGGAGGTCGTGCCCGGGCCCGTGGCGGAGCGGGTCACCGCGGCGCTCGACATCCCCACCATCGGCATCGGCGCCGGGGCGGGCTGCGACGGGCAGGTGCTCGTGTGGCTCGACATGGCGGGCCTGACCGAGCACGCCCCGAAGCTCGCCAAGGCCTACGCCCAGCTGCGGACCGCCCTGCGCGAGGCCGCGCAGGAGTACGCCGCCGAGGTGCGCTCGCGGTCCTTCCCCGGCCCCGAGCACACCGTCGCGGAGTAGCCCCGCCGCCCCGCGACGGCTGACGGGCCCCGGGTCGCTCCGCGCGCCACCCCCGCGTCAGCCCCGCGTCAGCCCCGCGTCAGCCCCGCGTCAGCTCACGCAGAGCTCGCCGCCCTCGGGGTCGGTCATGACCACCCAGCGCTGCGGGCCCTGGCGGCGCTCCTCGACGCGGGTGGCGCCCAGTCCCTCCAGGCGCCGCACCTCGGCCTCGATGCGCGCCTCCCCCACGTGCAGGTCGAGGTGCACGCGGTTCTTGGCGGTCTTGGGCTCGGGCACGCGCTGCAGGTACAGCCGCGGGCGGAGCCCGCCGGGGTCGCGCGCGGCCGCGGCGTCGCGCCACACCAGCACCCCGCCGCGGTCGAGCACGTCGGCGTCGGTCGCGTGCCCCTCGGCGACCATCCGACGCGCGAAGGCGTCGACGTCCTCCACCTCGTAGCCCAGGGCCGCGGCCCAGAACTCCGCCTGCGCGTGGGGGTCGGCGCAGTCGAGGACCACCTGCACCCCCGGGGCACCGGTCCCGGCGTCAGCGCTCATCAGTCGTCGGCGTCCTGGCGGTCCCACGCCTCGGTGCGCCGGCGGGCTGTCTCCAGCGCCGCCTCGGCCTCGGCGCGGCTGGCGTACGGGCCCATCAGGGTCGCGCCCGGCTTGAGGTGGCCGACGTCGACCTGCTGGGTCTTCGTGTTGAACCAGTACTGCTCGCGGGTGTCGTCGCTCATGCGCGTGATCGTCCTCCCGAGCACCGGCGGTGGCGACCCGGAGGACCCCCCGACCGGGCGCACCGGACGCACTGGCGCTGCCGCCGGCCGCGGTGCGGGCTAGCCTGCGGCGTCGTGGCACCCGAGACCTCCACCGCGCCGACCACCGCCCCGACGACCACGCCGGACGCGGCCCCCGGCGGCGCGCGCAGCGGCACCGCGATCGGCATCGACATCGGCGGCTCCGGCATCAAGGGCGCGCCGGTCGACCTCGCCACCGGCGAGTTCTCCGCCGAGCGCATCCGCATCCCCACGCCGCAGCCGTCCACGCCCGACGCCGTCTCCCGCGTGGTCAAGCAGATCGTCGACCAGATCTGCGCCGACCTCCCCGACGGCGGCGCGGGCGTCCCGGTGGGGATCACCTTCCCCGCCGTCATCCAGCACGGGGTCGCGCGCACGGCCGCGAACGTCGACAAGGGCTGGGTCGACTACGACGTCGCGACCCTGATGACCGCCGTCACCGGCCACCCGGTGCACGTGGTCAACGACGCCGACGCCGCCGGCATCGCCGAGGCGCGCTACGGCGCCGCGAAGGGCGTCCGCGGTGTCGTCGTGCTGGCGACGCTGGGCACCGGCATCGGCACCGCGGTCATGGTCGACGGCGCCCTGCTGCCCAACACCGAGCTGGGCCACCTGGAGGTCGACGGGCACGACGCCGAGACCCGCGCCTCCGACGCCGCCCGCGAGCGCGACGACCTGTCCTGGTCGCACTGGGCCAAGCGCCTCAACAAGTACTTCTCCAGCCTCGAGGCGCTGCTCTGGCCCGACCTCATCGTCGTGGGCGGCGGGGTGTCGAAGAAGTCGGAGAAGTTCCTGCCCGAGCTGCGGCTCCGGACGCCGATCGTGCCGGCGCAGCTGCTGAACTCCGCGGGCATCGTGGGCGCCGCGGTGCTGGCCGCCGAGCAGCGCCGCTGACCCGCCGCTGACCCGCCGCTGACCCGCCGCTGACCCGCCGCTGACGGCGCGTCCGCTGGTCAGCTGCTGAGGTCGCTGGGGGCGGACGACGACGGCGCGCCGCTCTCCTCCGCCGAGGGCTCCGCGTGCGCGGTGGGCGTCTGCGACGGGGTGCCGGCCCCGGCCGGCGCTGACAGCGAGGTGACGCGGCCGTCCGCCCCGCCGCTCGTCGCGGTGCTGCTGCTGCTGGTGCTGGTGCTGGCTCCGCCGGAGGTCCGGTCGGTGCTGGGGGGCAGCAGCGCGGCGCCACCCGTCGGGCTGCCCGGCGCGTCCTGCGCCCCCGTCGTCCCCGTCGACCCCGTCGACCCCGGCGTGCCGGCCGTGTCGCCGGCCGAGCCGCGCTCGGGCTCCGAGGTCGGGGGCGGGCTGGGCGGGGTCGACGACGAGCCCTGCGACGGCGGCGGGGTCGCGGTGTCGGAGGACGCACTGCCGCCGTCCGACGAGCCCGCGCTCCCCGGAGTGCCCTCGTCGGCGCCGGTGCCGCCCCCGGCGGGCGTCGACGGGTCGGACGCGGGGGCGCTGGCGCCGCCGGAGCCGGTGCTCGCCGCGGTGTCGTCGGCGGGCAGCAGCCACGGCTGGGTCGCGGCGACCTCGGGGACGAAGACGCCCAGCCCGGGGAGCCCCATGGCCGTGACGGACGGGGCGAAGGGCGGGAACTGCTCCACCACCTGCGCGAGGCGCGCGGCCTGCACCGGCCCGTAGCCGGTGCCGGCCGAGGCGCCGCCCGCGCCAGCGCCCGCCGACGACCCGCCGGAGGCCGCAGCGCGCGAGCCGGAGGTCTCGGGGAGGGCCGGCGCGGCGGCGCCGGGCGAGGCGCCGCTGGCGGTGGTCACCGAGGTCTCCTGCCCGGGCAGCTCCGGGAGCCCCCCGAGGGAGATCGTGAGCGTGGCGGCCACCAGGAGGCCGGCGACGCCGAGGGCGACGCCCTCGGCGGGGTGGGCGAGGCGCAGGCCGCTGCGGCCCTTCGCCCGTCGTCCCACCCTGCGCCTCCAGCGTCGTCCGGCGCGCGCCAGCGGTTGCGGTCACGGCCCGCCACCCACGGTAGCCACGGGACCGCGCCGGGTCAGGGACTTCCGCACTTCCGGCGCGGTGCGCCGGGAACGGCACTCCCCGCCCCGGCGGGTCCCAGCAGGTCGCAGCGGGTCCAGCAGGTCGCAGCGGGTCGCGCCGCCCCTGACCGCTGGCTAGCGTGCTGACGTCGTCGGGCCCGACCGGGCACCGCTCGCAGCAGCCACACCCCAGCCACACCCCAGCCACCCAGGAGGACGTCCCGTGCGCCTTGCCCACCTCCCCGCCCGCGTCGCCAGCGGCCTGTACATCCTCAACTCAGGGCTCTCCAAGCGGAACGCGCCGCAGGAGGTCGCCGCCGGCCTGCACGGCTTCGCGATGGCGGCCTACCCGTTCCTGGAGCAGGTCCCCCCGGCGAAGTTCGTCAAGGCGCTGTCGACGTCCGAGATCGTCCTGGGCTCGACCCTGCTGGTGCCCCTGGTGCCGACGCGCCTGGTCGCCCTGGGCCTGGGCGCCTTCAGCGCCGGGCTCCTGGGCCTGTACCTGCGCGTGCCCGGCATGCGCGAGGCGGGCAGCCTGCGCTGGACCGAGCAGGGCCAGGCCATCGCCAAGGACGTCTTCCTCGCGGGCATCGCCGGGACCCTCCTCGCCGACGGCGGCGGTCGCGACCGCTCCTGACCCCCGCGCCGGCCGGGGGGAGCCGCAGCCGCCGGGCAGCGACCTGGGAGGTTCCTGCGACGGGGGCCGCCCGGGCGTTCTCGGCGAGCGGATCGCGACGGCCTGCCGCAAGATCGGAGCACCCGATGAAGGAGGGCCACATGTCTGCTGTCGACAAGATCAAGAACGCCGCCCAGGAGGCCGCCGGCAAGGTCAAGGAGGCCGTCGGTGAGAAGACGGACAACCGCGACCTGCAGGCCGAGGGCCAGCGCGACCAGGTCGCCGGCGACGTCAAGCAGCGCGGCGAGCACGTCAAGGACGCGTTCAAGCGCTGAGGTCCCTCCGCACCGACGGCCGCCGCCCCACCCGGGGCGGCGGCCGTCGTCGTCCCCCCTGCCGGGGGACCCGGCGTGGCGATCACCCCGGCGCGGCGGAAGGATGTGACCGCCGCGGCGTCCCGGCACGGCGTGCTGGGACGTGCCGCGGCCTGCACGGAACCCCGCACGGAACTCCTGGAGGAGCGCGATGACGCGTCCGGTCACCCTGTTCACCGGTCAGTGGGCCGACCTGCCCTTCGAGGAGGTCGCCCGCCTCGCGGGCGAGTGGGGGTACGACGGCCTCGAGATCGCCTGCTGGGGCGACCACCTCGACGTCGTCCGCGCCGCGGAGGACCCGGCCTACGTGGCCGAGAAGAAGGCCGTGCTGGAGAAGAACGGCCTGAAGACCTGGACGCTGTCGAACCACCTGCTCGGGCAGGCCGTGTGCGACTCGCCCATCGACGAGCGCCACCGCGACATCCTGTCCGACCGGGTCTGGGGCGACGGCGACCCCGAGGGCGTCCGCCAGCGCGCCCAGGCCGAGATGATCACCACGGCGAAGGCCGCGAAGGCCATGGGCGTCGACACCGTCACCGGCTTCACGGGCTCCTCCATCTGGCACGCGGTGGCCATGTTCCCGCCGGCGTCGGACGCGTTCGTGCAGAAGGGCTTCGACGACTTCGTCACCCGCTGGACGCCGGTCCTCGACGCGATGGCCGAGAACGGCGTGCGGTTCGCCCTCGAGATCCACCCCACCGAGATCGCCTACGACTACTGGACGGCGAAGCGCGCCCTGGAGGCGATCGACCACCCGGCCTTCGGGTTCAACTTCGACCCGAGCCACTTCGTGTGGCAGCAGCTCGACCCGTCGGTCTTCCTGCAGGACTTCGCCGACAAGATCTTCCACGTGCACTGCAAGGAGTCGGTGACCCACCTCGACGGCCGCAACGGCCGCCTGGGCAGCCACCTGGCGTGGGCCGACCCCCGCCGCGGGTGGGACTTCGTCTCCGTCGGCCACGGCGAGGTGCCGTGGGAGCGGATCTTCCGCGTCCTGAACTCGATCGGCTACACCGGCCCCACGTCGGTGGAGTGGGAGGACGCCGGCATGGACCGCCTCGTCGGCGCCCCCGAGGCGCTCGGCATCGTGCGGAAGCTCAACGCGATCCAGCCGCCGGCCGCCGCCTTCGACGCCGCCTTCTCCACCGGCCGCTGACCCCGTCCCCCGAACGCAGGAGAGCCACCGCATGACCATCCAGAAGCTGGACGTCGCCGTCGCCGGCTACGCCTTCATGGGCCGCGTGCACAGCGCCGGCTGGGCGCAGGCCGCCAAGTTCTTCGACCTGGGGGTGCCGGTCAACGTCACCACCGTCGTCGGGCGCAACCGCGCCGCCGCCCAGGAGTTCGCCGACCGGTTCGGCATCCCGAACGTCGTCACCGACTGGCGCGAGGCCGTGGCCGACCCGTCCATCGACGTCGTCGACGTCTGCACCCCCGGTGACAGCCACGTCGACATCGCCATCGGCGCGCTCGAGGCCGGCAAGCACGTCATCTGCGAGAAGCCGCTGGCCAACACCGTCGAGGGCGCCGAGCGAATGGTCGCCGCCGCCGAGGCCGCCAAGGGCCGCGGCGTGCGGTCGATGGTGGGCTTCTCCTACCGCCGCACCCCGGCGCTGGCGTACGCGCGCAAGCTCGTGCAGGACGGACGCATCGGCGACGTGCGCCACATCCGCGCCGTCTACCTCCAGGACTGGATCGCCGACCCGGAGTTCCCGCTGGTCTGGCGCCTGGACAAGGAGGCCGCCGGCTCCGGCGCCCTCGGCGACATCGGCGCGCACATCATCGACCTGGCCTCCTTCGTCACCGGCCACCGCCTCACCGGCGTCTCGGGCCTGACCGAGACCTTCGTGAAGAGCCGCCCCAAGCTCGAGTCGCAGACCGGCGGCCTCAGCGCGCAGGGCGGGAGCGAGCGCGGCGAGGTCACGGTCGACGACGCCGCCGTCTTCATCGCCCGCACCGACCAGGGCGCGCTGGCCACCTTCGAGGCCACCCGCTTCGCCCTCGGGCGGCGCAACGCGATGCGCATCGAGGTCAACGGCTCGAAGGGCTCCCTCGCGTTCGACTTCGAGCGGATGAACGAGCTCGAGTTCTACGACGGCGCGAACCCCGACGTCGAGGCGGGCTTCCGCCGCGTGCTCGTCACCGAGCCCGACCACCCGTACACGGGCGCCTGGTGGCCCGCCGGGCACGGCCTGGGCTACGAGCACACCTTCACCCACGAGATCCGCGACTTCGTGGTCGACGTGCTCGCCGGTCGGGACCCGGAGCCGTCCTTCGCCGACGGCCTGGCCGTGCAGAAGGTGCTCGCCGCCGTCGAGGACAGCGCCGCGAACTCCTCGCGCTGGACCCCGCTGGGCTGACCCACCACCGACGGCCAGGGGTCCGCACCACGCTCGTGGTGCGGACCCCCTGGCCGTCTCCCGTGCTGCTCCCCACCTCCGCGACGATCACGCACCTGAGCGCCACACACCGCCCGACCGAGGTGCCGATGTGGCGCGGAGCCGCCTGATCGTCGCGGAACTGGGCCCAGCCCGGCTCCGCAGCGGCGCACGCCAGGCCCCCGACGTGCACGAGCCCCCCGCGCCGACCCCCCCATCCCCGCGACGATCACGCACCTGAGCGCCACACACCGCCCGGCCGAGGTGCAGATGTGGCGCGGAGCCGCTTGATCGTCGCGGGGAGGGGCTAGCCCAGGTCCTTCTCCGCCTCCGCGAGCGCGGCGAACTCCTCGTCGGGCGAGTTCGCCACGAGGCGCCTGCGGCTGTAGAGACCGAAGTAGGCCATGAACGCCAGGAAGGCCACCAGGCACAGGGCCGCGGCCCTCGTGTCGACCAGGAACGTGCCGATGACGGCGATGACGGCCACCACGAGGGCGAAGCCCGTCGTCGCCACACCGCCGGGGGTGCGGTACGGCCGGGGCATGTCGGGCTCGCGGACCCGCAGCACGATGTGGCTCACCATCATCAGCACGTAGCTGAGGGCGGCGCCGAACACGGCCATGTTGAGCAGGAGCGCCCCCTCGCCGGTCAGGGAGAGCAGGAAGCCGATGACGCCGGGGACGACGAGCGCGAGCGTCGGCGTCTTGCGGCTGCTCGTCACCGACAGGGCGCGCGGCAGGTAGCCGGCGCGGGAGAGCGCGAACAGCTGGCGCGAGTAGGCGTAGATGATCGAGAAGAAGCTCGCCACGAGGCCGGCCAGACCGATGTAGTTGACCACCGAGGCCGCCCCGGTGCTCGACAGCGCCTCCACCAGCGGGTTGCCGGAGGCCGACATCGCCTGCGCTCCCCCGGCTCCGGTGGCCAGCACCAGGGTGAGCGCGCAGGTGGCCAGCAGCACCAGCATCGCGGCGATGATGCCGCGCGGGACGTTGCGCTGCGGGTCCTTGGTCTCCTCCGCCGCCAGCGGCACGCCCTCGATGGCGAGGAAGAACCAGATGGCGAAGGGGATGGCCGCCCAGACGCCCAGGTAGCCGAAGGGCAGCAGCTCCGAGGCACCCGCGGCGTCGCTCGGGGGGATGTTCGTCAGGTTGGCGACGTCGAAGTCCGCCAGCGCGGCGACCCCGAAGACCACGAGGCCCACCAGCGCCACCGCGGTGACCACGAACATCACCTTCAGCGCCTCGCCGACGCCCACCAGGTGGATGCCGACGAACAGCGCGTACGCCGCCAGGTAGACCCACCAGCCGTCGGTGATGCCGAACAGCCCGAGCGACTCCACGTACGCCCCGATGAAGGTGGCGATGGCGGCGGGGGCGATGGCGTACTCGATGAGGATCGCGGTGCCGGTGGCGAAGCCGCCCCAGGGGCCCAGGGCCCGGCGGGCGAAGGTGTAGCCGCCGCCCGCCGCCGGCAGCGCCGAGCTCAGCTCGGCCATGCCGAGCACCAGCGCCAGGTACATGCCGGCGACGACGACGGTCGCGATCGCCAGGCCGCCGAAGCCGCCCTCGGCGAGACCGAAGTTCCACCCGGAGTAGTCGCCGGAGATGACGTAGCTGACGCCGAGGCCGGCGAGCAGCACCCACCCGGCGCTCCCGGTCTTCAGCTCCCTCTTGCGCAGGTAGTCCTGCGACTCGACGTGCGTCTTCGACAGGTCCGTCACGTGAGTGCTCCCTCGGCTCACCCTGCTGGTCGGCGCACGCTAGCGGCGCTCGGCGACGTGCGTCTACGCCCCCGGGGCAGACTCGCCGGGACCGGTCTGGAACCGGACCTCAGGCCGGGCGCCCGGGTCGGCGCAGGCGCCCCGGGCGGCCTGCACGAGCCCGGCGAAGAGCCCGGCGTCGGCCACCACCTCGGGGTGCCACTGGACGCCCACCGCGAACGCTCCCCCGGGCCGCTCCAGCGCCTCCAGGGTCCCGTCGTCCGCCCACGCCACCGCCGCGTAGCCGGGGTGGCTCCGCACCGCCTGGTGGTGGTGGCAGCTGACGGTCGCCGTCGGCCCCACGAGCAGCCCCAGGCGGCTGGTGGGCTCGATGCGGACCTCGACGTCGCCGTAGCCGTCGCCCCCGGGGTCGTGCCCGTCGTGCTCCACGACGTCGGGCAGGTGCTGCTCGAGCGCGCCCCCGGCGTGCACGGCCATCACCTGCATGCCCCGGCACACCCCCAGCACCGGCAGGCCGCGCTCCAGCGCCGCGTCGAGCAGGGCCAGCTCCCAGGCGTCGCGGTCCGGGCGGGGCGCCCCGGTGCGGGGGTGCACCGGCTCGCCGTAGGCACCAGGGGCGACGTCGGCGCCGCCCGCCACCACGAGGGCGTCGAGCCGCGCCACCGCGTCGACGGCGGACGCCGCGAGGTGCTCCGCGGCCCCCGCCGGGGCAGCAGCACCGGGACGCCCCCGGCGTGGTGCACCGCGTCGGCGTAGGTGGCGGGCAGCAGGTCGGCGCGCTGGTGCCACACCCCCCAGGCCGCCTGCTCCCGGTAGGTGCTGATCCCCACCAGGGGCCGGGGCTGCGGGGCGGCAGCGCTCGGCCCGGTCGTCACAGGGGGGTGACGTAGGCGGCGGAGATGCCGCCGTCGACCAGGAACGTCGACGCGGTGATGAAGCTCGCGTCGTCGGAGGCGAGGAAGAGGACGGCGCTGGCCAGCTCCTCCGGCTCGGCGAAGCGGCCCATCGGCACGTGCACCAGGCGCCGGGCGGCGCGCTCCTCGTCCTTGGCGAACAGCTCCTTGAGGAGCGGCGTGTTCACCGGGCCCGGGCACAGCGCGTTGACGCGGACGCCCTCGCGGGCGAACTGCACGCCCAGCTCGCGCGTCATGCTCAGCACGCCGCCCTTGGAGGCGGAGTAGGAGATCTGGCTGGTGGCCGCGCCCATCACCGCCACGAAGGAGGCGGTGTTGATGATCGAGCCCCGGCCCTGCTCGAGCATGTAGGGCAGTGCGGCCTTGCAGCACAGGTAGACGCTGGTGAGGTTGACCTCCTGCACCCGGCGCCACGCGTCGAGCTCGGTGGTGAGGATGGAGTCGTCGTCGGGCGGGCTGATGCCGGCGTTGTTGAACGCGACGTCGACCGAGCCGAACCGCTCCTTGGCGGTCGCGAAGAGGGCGTCGACCTGCTCCTTGCTCGTCACGTCGACGCGCACGAACGCCGCGACCCCGTCACCGCCCAGCTCGGCCACCACGCGGGCGCCCGAGGCCTCGTCGATGTCGCCGACGACGACCTTCGCGCCCTCGGCCACGAAGCGCCGCGCCGTCGCGAGGCCGATGCCGGAGCACCCCCCGGTGATGACGGCGACCCGGTCCTGCAGACGTCCTGCCACGTGCTCGTTCTCCTCCGTGCTCACGGTTGCGGTCACTCGCTGCTGATGAAGACGTTCTTCTCCTCGGTGAACGCGGCGGGCGCGTCGGGCCCGAGCTCGCGTCCGAGGCCGGACTGCTTGTATCCGCCGAACGGCGTCCAGTACCGGACCGAGGAGTGGGAGTTCACGGACAGGTTGCCCGCCTCCACGCCGCGGGCCACGCGCAGCGCGCGGCCGACGTCGCGGGTGAAGATCGAGCCCGACAGTCCGTACTCGGTGTCGTTGGCCTTCGCGATGGCGTCGGCCTCGTCGTCGAAGGGCATCACCGCCACGACGGGGCCGAACACCTCCTCGCGCCAGATGCGGTCGCGGGCGTCGGAGACGAGCGCGACGGTCGGCGGCACCCAGAAGCCGGGCAGGTCGGGGGCGGAGCCGGTGAAGGCGACGTCGGCGCCGTCAGGTCCGCTCAAGAAGCCCTGCACGCGGTCGCGCTGGGTCGCGGAGATGAGGGGCCCCATCTCGGCGTCGGGGTCGGTGCCGGGGTGCGCGACGCGCACGGCCTTCACCGCGGGCTCGAGGAGCTCCAGGAACCTGTCGTGGGCGGAGCGCTCGACGAGGATCCGCGAGCGCGCGCAGCAGTCCTGGCCCGCGTTGTCGAAGACGGCGCCCGGCGCCGCGGCGGCGGCGCGCTCGAGGTCGGCGTCCGCGAAGACGATGTTGGCGCTCTTGCCGCCCAGCTCCAGCGTCACGCGCTTGACCTGGTCGGCGCAGCCCGCCATGACGCGCTTGCCCACCGCCGTCGAGCCGGTGAAGACGACCTTGCGCACCGCGGGGTGGGTGACGAACCGCTCCCCCACCACGGAGCCCTTGCCGGGCAGCACGGTGAACACGCCGTCCGGGATCCCGGCCTCCTGCGCCAGCTCGCCCAGGCGGACGGCCGTCAGCGGGGTGAGCTCGGCGGGCTTGAGGACGACGGTGCACCCCGCCGCGAGCGCCGGCGCGAAGCCCCAGGCCGCGATCGGCATGGGGAAGTTCCACGGGACGATGACGCCGACCACGCCGACCGGCTCGCGGAAGGTGACGTCGACACCTCCGGGCACCGGGACCTGCCGGCCGAAGAGCCGCTCGGGCGCCGCGGAGTAGTAGTCGAGGCAGTCGCGGACGTTCCCCGCCTCCCACCGCGCGCCGGCGAGGGTGTGGCCGGAGTTCCGCACCTCCAGCGCGGCGAGCTCGTCGACGTGCTCGTCGACGACGCGGGCGAAGCGCCGCAGCAGGCGCGCCCGGTCGGCGGGGGCCACGTCGCGCCAGGCGGGGAAGGCCGCGGCGGCGCGCTCGATCGCGGCGTCGGTCTCCTCGAGGGTGGCGAGGTGGACGTCGGTGACGGGCTCGGCCGTCGCCGGGTCCAGGACGGTGAAGGTGCTGCTCGTCATCAGGTGGCTCACATCCGCTCGAATCCGCGCTTGCGCTCCCAGTCGGTGACGGCCGACTCGAAGGCGGCCAGCTCGACGTCGGCCGCGTTGGTGTAGTGGTCGACCACCTCGTCGCCGAAGGCGGCGCGGGCCACGGCGGAGGCGGTGAACAGGTCGCGCGCCTGGCGCAGGGTGGTGGGCACCTTCTGCTTGCCGGAGGCGTACGCGTTGCCCTCGGTGGGCGGCTCGAGCTGGAGGCCCTGCTCCACGCCGTGCAGGCCGCCGGCCAGCATCGCGGCGAGCACCAGGTAGGGGTTCACGTCGCCGCCGGGCACGCGGTTCTCCATGCGGGCGCCCGCCCCGCGGCCCACCAGGCGCACCGCGCAGGTGCGGTTGTCCTCGCCCCAGGCGATGGCGGTGGGGGCGAAGGAGCCGTCGGCGAAGCGCTTGTAGGAGTTGACGTTGGGCGCGTAGAGCAGCGTCAGCTCCTCCATCGTGGAGAGCACGCCGGCCACGAAGGAGTCGTACAGCGCTGAGCGGCGGCCGCCGTCGTCGCTCTCCCAGAAGACGACCTCGTCGTCCAGGCCCCTCAGCGACAGGTGCACGTGGCAGGAGTTGCCCTCGCGCTCGTCCCACTTGGCCATGAACGTCAGGGCCTTGCCGTGCTGGGCGGCGACCTCCTTGGCGACCGTCTTGTAGACGGCGTGGTTGTCGGCGGTGACCACCACGTCGTTGAAGAGGAAGCCGATCTCGTGCTGGCCGAGGTTGCACTCGCCCTTGGCGCACTCCACGTCCAGGCCCGCGGCGTACACCGTGTTGCGGATGTCGCGGAGCAGCGGCTCCACGCGGGAGGTGCCGATGACGGAGTAGTCGATGTTGTACTGGTTCGAGGGCGTCAGGCCCTGGTAGCCGGCGCGGTGAGCGGCCTCGTAGGTGTCGTCGAAGAGGATGAACTCCAGCTCGGTGCCGGCGACCGCCCGGTAGCCCAGCGCCCGGGCCCGCTCCACCTGCTTCGCCAGCACCTGGCGGGGGCTCTGCACCACGGGGCTGCCGTCGGGCCAGGCCAGGTCGCACTGCACCATCGCCGTCGCGGGCAGGTGCGGCAGCAGGCGGACGGTGTCGGTGTCGAGCACCATCTCCATGTCGCCGTAGCCGCGCTCCCACGAGGTGATCGCGTAGCCCGGAACGGTGTTCATCTCGACGTCGACGCCGAGCAGGTAGTTGCAGCCCTCGGTGCCGTGGCCGAGCACGTGGTCGCGGAAGTAGGCGCCGTGGAACCGCTTGCCCTGCAGCCGCCCCTGCATGTCGGTGAAGGCGACGACGACGGTGTCGATCTCGCCGGCGTCGATGCGGGCGGTGAGGTCCTCGACGCTCAGGTGCCGGTCGTTGCGCACGGTGTCTCCTCCGGGGCTGGTCAGGGGCGGGCGGGGTCGCGGGGCGGGCGGGGCGGTCGGGGCGGTCGGCGGGCGGGCGGGCCGGTCAGTCGAGCAGGCCGCGCAGCAGCGCCGCGGTGTCGTCGCAGTGCTCCTCCACCGCCCGCCGGGCGCGGGCGCCGTCGCCCTCGAGCACGGCGGCGGTGATCCGGGCGTGCTGGGCGTCGGAGTGGTCGATGTTGGTGGCCAGCACCGGGATGGCGCTGAGCATCTCGTGGAGCCCCGCCTGGACCGCGGTGACGGCCTCGACCACCGAGGGCGAGCCGGTCAGCGCGGCCACCGTGAGGTGGAAGCGCGAGTCGGCCTGGCGGTGGGTCGCCGGCTGCGTCGCGGCGCGGACGGCGTCGTGGGCGGCCTGCAGCCGGTCTCGCTGCGTCTGCGTGAGGTCGCGGCTGGCCGCGAGGGCGGCCGCGCCGGGCTCGACGATGCGGCGGAAGTCGAGGGTGTCGAGCCAGGCGCTGCGGCGCGCGGCGCGCTGGGTGGCGCTGGTGCGCTGCGGCAGCGTGGGCCGCTGGACGACGACGGTGCCGCCTCCCCGCCCGCGGCGGGTCTCGACCACGCCCGCGGTCCGCAGCGCCGCGATGGCCTCGCGCAGCGTGGCGCGGGAGACCCCGAGCCGCTCGGCGAGGTCGCGCTCGGGGGGCAGGAGGGAGCCGCGGGGCAGCACGCCGAGGCGCACCGCCGTGCCCAGCTGCTCGACGCAGGCCTCGAACGCGTGCTGCCCGCGCAGGGGGTGCAGCACCACGGCGGACAGGTCCAGCGCATCGCCCTGCTCGCCCCGCCCCGACCCCTGACCGGCCCCCTCGGCGGGGAGCGCAGCGGGGGGCATGGCCGGGAGTCTGCTCAGGGGGGACGGGGGTGTCAATGGTCTGACTCCGAACCTCTCAGCGCAGGACCCGGCCCCCCGCCCCGAGCTCGGCGGCAGCCACCGGGGGCCGGTGGTCGGGCAGCACCGGACGGTGTCCGTCGGTGGAGACGTCGCTGTGGACAGCCGTCCACAGGCCCGCCGCCAGCAGCGGACGTCGTCCGCACCCGCCGGCGGAGGGGCGGTCCGCGGTCACCGCTGCCGCTCTGCGACCACCGCGGCTAGACTGGTGGACGAGTCCATCACAGCCGTTCATCCCGCGCGGGAGAGCCCCAGCAGACGGGGCGCCGAAGGGGCAACTCTCCCCAGAACCTCTCAGGCACCAGGACCGCGCAGGGCAGGCGACTCAGGAGCACCCCGCCCGAGCGGCGGGCGGCGACTGAGGGGGAGGCACCGACCACGCGCGACCACGCGCCCACACGTCCGGGAGCCTCGATGTCCGACCACACCACCCTCGCCGAGCTGGGCGAGCAGTCCTTCGCCGACCGCCACATCGGCCCGTCGGCCGAGGACGTCGCCACGATGCTGGCCGCCGTCGGCCACGAGACCCTCGAGGGCCTGGTCGACGCCGCGGTCCCCGCCGGCATCCGCCTGCGCGGGTCCCTGGACCTGTTCGACGCCCGCACCGAGCCGCAGGTCGCCGCCGAGCTGGCCGAGCTGGCCGCCCGCAACCGGCCGCTCGAGCCGATGATCGGCCTCGGCTACCACGGCACGGTCACCCCGCCGGTCATCCGCCGCAACGTGCTGGAGGACCCGTCCTGGTACACGGCGTACACGCCCTACCAGCCGGAGATCTCCCAGGGCCGCCTGGAGGCCCTGCTCAACTTCCAGACGGTGGTCTCCGACCTCACCGGCCTGCCCACCTCCGGCGCCTCGCTGCTCGACGAGGGCACCGCGGCCGCCGAGGCGATGACGCTGGTGCGCCGGGCCGCCCCGAAGGCCACCGGGCCGTTCGTCGTCGACGCCGACGCCCTGCCCCAGACCGTCGAGGTCATCCGCACCCGGGCCGCCGCGATGGGCGTCGAGGTGCTCGTCGCCGACCTCTCCGGCGAGGGCTGGGGCCTGGGCGCGGTGCCCGGGCAGGTCACCGGCCTGCTGGTCCAGTACCCCGGGGCCTCCGGCCGGGTGCCCGCGCTGCGCGGCCTGGCCGACGCGGTGCACGCCCGCGGCGGCAAGCTCGTCGTCGCCGCCGACGTGCTCGCCCTCACCCTGCTCGAGGCCCCCGGGGCGCTCGGCGCCGACGTCGTGGTCGGCAGCACGCAGCGCTTCGGCGTGCCGCTGTTCTACGGCGGCCCCCACGCCGCGTACATGGCGGTGGCGAAGGGGCTGGAGCGGAACCTCCCGGGCCGCCTCGTCGGCGTCTCCGTCGACGCCACCGGCGCCCCCGCGCTGCGCCTGGCGCTGCAGACGCGCGAGCAGCACATCCGCCGCGACCGCGCCACCAGCAACATCTGCACCGCGCAGGTGCTGCTGGCCGTCACCGCGTCGATGTACGCCGTCTTCCACGGCCCCGACGGGCTGCGGGCCATCGCCCAGCGCACCCACCGCACCGCGGTCGTCCTGGCGGCGGCGCTGCGCGACGGCGGCGTCGAGGTCGTCCACGAGCAGCTCTTCGACACCGTGCTGGCCCGAGTGCCGGGCCGGGCGTCCGCCGTCGTCGCCGCGGCGCGCGAGGCGGGGCTCCACCTGCGCCTGGTCGACGCCGACCACGTCGGGGTCTCCACCTCCGAGCGCACCCACCTCGGCGTCGTGGGCCGGGTGCTGAGCGCCTTCGGCCTCGACGAGGCCTCCACCAGCGCCGACGCGCTGGCCGCGCTCGACGTCCGCACCCCCGACGCGCTCCCGGCCGACCTGCTGCGCGAGACGCCGTACCTGACCCACCCGGTGTTCAGCACGCACCGCTCCGAGACATCGGTGCTGCGCTACCTGCAGCGCCTGGCCCGGCGCGACTACGCGCTCGACCGCGGCATGATCCCGCTGGGCTCGTGCACGATGAAGCTCAACGCGACCACCGAGATGGAGCCGATCAGCCTCCCCGGGTTCGCCGACCTGCACCCCTTCGCCCCCGCCGAGGACGCCGCCGGCTACGCCGAGCTCGTCGGCACCCTCGAGGGCTGGCTCGCGGAGGTCACGGGGTACGACAGGGTCTCGGTGCAGCCCAACGCCGGTTCTCAGGGAGAGCTCGCCGGCCTGGTGGCGATCCGCAGCTACCAGCGCTCGCGCGGCGAGGAGCAGCGCGACGTCTGCCTCATCCCCAGCTCGGCGCACGGCACCAACGCGGCCTCCGCGGTGATGGCCGGGATGCGCGTCGTCGTCGTGAAGGCCGCTGCCGACGGGACCGTCGACCTCGACGACCTGCGCGCCACGTGCGAGCAGCACGCCGACGACCTCGCCGCGATCATGGTGACCTACCCCTCCACGCACGGCGTCTACGAGCCGGGCATCACCGAGGTGTGCGACCTGGTGCACGCGGCCGGCGGTCAGGTCTACATCGACGGGGCGAACTTCAACGCCCTCGTCGGGCACTCCAAGCCGGGCGAGTTCGGCGGCGACGTCTCCCACCTGAACCTGCACAAGACGTTCTGCATCCCCCACGGCGGCGGCGGTCCCGGCGTCGGCCCGGTGGCCGTGCGCGAGCACCTCGCGCCGTTCCTGCCCACGCACCCCGCGCACCCGGACCCGGCCCGCCGCGAGGGCATCGGCCCGATCTCCGCGGCGCCGCACGGCTCGGCCGGCATCCTGCCGATCTCCTACGCCTACATCCGCCTCATGGGCGGGGCCGGCCTGGCCCGGGCGACGGCGACGGCGGTGCTGTCCGCGAACTACCTGGCCACCCGGCTGGGCGGCGCGTACCCGGTGCTCTACGCCGGGGAGGGCGGGCTCGTGGCCCACGAGTGCATCCTCGACCTGCGCCCGCTCACCAAGGCCACCGGCGTGACCGTCGACGACGTGGCCAAGCGGCTCGTCGACCACGGCTTCCACGCCCCCACCACCAGCTTCCCGGTGGCGGGCACGCTCATGGTCGAGCCGACCGAGAGCGAGGACCTCGCCGAGCTCGACAGGTTCGTCGACGCGATGCTCGCGATCCGCGCCGAGGCCCAGCAGATCGCCGACGGCGAGGCCGAGCTCGCCACCTCCCCGCTGCGGGGGGCCCCGCACACCGCCGAGCGCGTGCTCTCGGGCGAGCTGCCCTACAGCGCCCAGGTGGCCGCGTACCCGGCCGGCCCGGACCCGGACAAGTACTGGCCGCCGGTGGGCCGCATCGACGGCACCTTCGGCGACCGCAACCTCGTCTGCTCGTGCCCGCCGCTGGACGCCTACGACGGCACGACCGACTGACCCGCCCCCGGGGCGCCAGCGGACCTCCGGAGCACCCCCCCCCCCCCCCCGTGATCATGGGAGTGCGCCACCCCGCGCGGCTCCAGGTGCCGGAACCCGGTCACGAGGTGTCGGAACCACCCACTGGTTCCGACACCTCGTGACACCGCTCCGACGCCTCCGCTCCACCACCGCCCGGTGGACGGACGGGGTGCCTCACCGAGGGGTCGGGCGGGCGACCAGCAGCACGACCAGGACGCCCGCCAGCACGAGCACCCCGTACCCGGCGCTGATCTGCACCAGCGAGAGCACGTCGGTGAGCCGGCCCGCGACGAGGCTCGGGACGGCGGCGCAGCTGTAGCTGACGAGGAACACCGTGGAGAGCACGCCGGCCCGGTCACCCGGACCGGTCCGGGCGAGCAGCGCGCGCATGCCGCCCGTCTGCGCCACCCCCTGGGCCACCCCGGCGGCGAGGCTCGCCGCCAGGAACGGACCGGTCGCGGCCGCGGCGAGCGCCGTGAGGATCCCGACCACGCAGAGCGCGTAGACGACGGCCCCCCAGCGCAGGGCGCGGTCGGCGCGGGCGCTGGCCGACAGCGGCCCGCCGACGACCGCCAGCACCGTGAAGCTGGCGAAGACGGCGGCGGCGAGCAGCGCGGTGTCCGACCCCAGCTGCTGCTCGGCGATCGTGGGACCGAACGCCTGGTAGAAGCCTCCGAGCGACCAGGTGGCGAGGATCAGCCCCGCCAGCGCCCCGAGCTGCCGCCCCGCGCCCGGCGGGACCGTGACGTGCGGCCGCAGGGAGCCCGCCGCAGCGCGCCACGAGGTCCGCGCGGCGGTCTCCGGGCCGAGCGCGACGCCGACGGCTGCCGCGGCGAGGAGCACCAGCACCACGCCGTACGTGAGCAGGTGCGGTGCCGGGGCGTTGTCGACGAGGACGCCGGACAGGAGCGCTCCCAGGGGGATGCCGAGCGTGGGCGCGGCGCTCGTCACCACCGCCGGCAGCCAGCGGCGGCGCTCCGGGGCGGTGTCGACCACCAGCGCCCCCAGCGCGCTCGACGCCGCCCCCGTGGCCAGGCCCTGCAGCAGGCGGCCCACCGCGAGCGGCGCCACGCCGTCGACCCCGAGCAGCACCACGAGGCCCAGCGCCGAGCTGACGAGGGCGGCGACGCCCACCACCCGTCGTCCGAGGTGGTCGGACAGCCGGCCGAGCACGAGCAGGGAGACCGCTGCCGCCGCGAGGTAGGCGGCGGTGACCACCGTGAGGTCGGCGGTGCTCAGCCCGTCCTCCGCGCGGTACAGGTTGTACAGCGGGATGGGCGTGCCGGCGGAGACGAAGATGAGCACGAGGGCCACCGAGGCGACGGCGAACCCGGTGGTGCGGCTGTGCAGGGCGGACTCCCGTGGAGCGGTGGCGGAGCCGCCAGCCTCGCACCCCTCCTCCGCCCCCGCCCGGGGTCGCGCCCCGCGCGCCCTCCGACCGTCAGGTGACCTTGACGCACCTGCGCGCGGCGCGCAGGCTGGGCGCATGCCCGCACCGGCCGCGCTGGAGCGCGAGCACACCCTGCTCACCGCCGCCGCGCGCTACGACGCGCTGCGCCGCCAGGAGCTCGACGACGACGCCGGCGTCGACAGGGCGCTCCGCGACCCCTCCAGCGCGCTGGAGCTCCTGGCCCTCAGCGAGGTGGTCGTGCGGAAGGCCGTGTACGGGCGCCAGCTGACGGTCCGCGCCGCGCGCGCCGCCGGAGCGAGCTGGAGCCAGATCGGGCAGGCGCTCGGCACCAGCAAGCAGGCGGCCTGGGAGGGCCACCAGCGCTGGATCGACGAGCAGGCCGCCCAGCACGCCCGGGTCGACCACACCGGGATGGACGACGACGAGGTCAGCGCCGCCCGCGACCTCGCCGGCCCCGACAGCGACCGCTGACGGTCCCGGCCCCCTCCCCCGCCGCACACGCCCCCCCCCCCCCCGCCAGCCAGCCAGGAGCCACGACCGTGCCCGTCCCCCACGCCGCCGAGCCCGCGCGGTCCCACCCGCTCATCACCGCCGACGAGCTGGCCGAGCACGCCGCCCGCGGCTGGCGCACCGACGACGGGACCCCCGTCCGCGTCCTCGACGTCCGCTGGCGCCTCGGCGCCACCGACGGCCGCGAGCAGCACGCCGCCGGGCACGTCCCCGGCGCCGTCTTCGTCGACCTCGACGCCGAGCTGGCCCTCCCCGCCGACCAGCACGGCCCCGAGCAGGGTCGCCACCCCCTGCCGACCCGCGAGGCCCTGCAGGCCGCAGCGCGCCGGTGGGGCCTGGACGACGGCGACGCCGTCGTCGTCCTCGACGACTGGACCTCCCTGGCGGCCGCCCGCGCCTGGTGGCTGCTGCGCCACGCCGGGGTCGCGGACGTGCGCGTGCTCGACGGCGCGCTGCCCGCCTGGCGCGACGCCGGGCACCCCCTGGAGACCGGCGAGGTCACCCCCGCGCCCGGCTCGGTCACCCTCGGCTGGGACCACCAGCCCGTGCTGTCGGCCGACGAGGCCGCCGCGCTCCCCGGCCACGGGGTGCTGCTCGACGCCCGCGCCGCCGAGCGCTACCGCGGTGACGTCGAGCCGGTCGACCCGGTCGGAGGGCACGTCCCCGGGGCGCGCAGCGCGCCGACCACGCAGCACCTCGACGACGACGGCCGCTTCCGCTCGCCGGAGGAGCTGCGGGCGTCGTTCGCCGCCGCCGGGGCCGGGGCGGACGGTCCGGAGGTCGGCGCCTACTGCGGCTCCGGCGTGACCGCCTCGCACACCGTGCTCGCCCTGGAGCTGGCCGGCGAGCGCGCCGCGCTCTACCCGGGGTCCTGGAGCCAGTGGTCGAACACCCCCGGCCGTCCGGTCGCCACCGGCGCCGAGCCCGGTGGTGCGGCGGACGCGGAGGTCTCCCGGTGAGCGCCGACCTGCAGGACCTCGCCGCCGGGGTGGTCGACTGGTCCGCCGACGCGGTCCACCTGGAGGCGGCCCGCCGCGACAGGTCGGGCGTGGCCGCCGACGGCGCGCCCCTCGCCGTCGTCAGGGCGCGCACCACCGCCGAGGTCCAGCACACCGCCCGCTGGTGCACCGCCACGAGCACGCCGCTGGTGGTCCGGGGAGCGGGCAGCGGCCTCGCCGGGGCCGCCACCGGGGGCGCGGGCGCCGTCGTCCTGGACCTGTCGCAGATGGACCGCATCGTCGAGGTCGACCCGGTCGACCAGGTGGCGGTCGTCGAGCCCGGCGTGGTCACCGCGGCCCTCGACGCCGCGGCCGCCGAGCACGGGCTGATGTTCGCGCCCGACCCCGGCAGCGTCGGCATCAGCACCATCGGCGGCAACATCGCCACGAACGCCGGCGGGCTGCGCGGGGCCAAGCACGGGGTCACCCGCGACGCCGTGCTCGCCCTCGACGTCGTGCTCGCGGACGGCCGGCTGGTGCACGTCGGCAGCCGCACCTTCAAGGGCGTCACCGGCTACGACCTCACGGCCCTGTTCACCGGCTCGGAGGGGACCCTCGGGATCGTCGTCGGCGCGACGCTGCGCCTGCTGCCCCGGCCGGTCGCGGTCGCCACCCTGCTGGCGGTCTTCCCCGACGTGCGGGCCGCGGCGGCGGCGGCGAGCGCCGTCGTGTCCTCGGGGGTGCGTCCGCTCATCCTCGAGATGGTCGACGGCGCCACGCTCGGCGCCGTCGACGAGCTGGAGGACACCTCGCTGCAGGTGGCCGGCGGCCCGGACGGCGCCGTGCTCGTGGCGCAGACCGACGGCTCCTCGGCGGACGCCGCGCGCAGCGACCTGGAGCGCCTCGCGCAGGTGCTGGCGCCCCTGGCGGTCTCGGTGGAGACCAGCGAGGACCCGGCCCGCGCCCGCGAGCTGCTCACCGCGCGGCGGGCGGCGCTGCCGGCCATCGAGCGGCGCGGGCGGGTGCTCATCGAGGACATCGCCGTGCCGCTGTCGCGCCTGGCCGAGGCGGTGGAGCAGGTGCAGGCCGTGGCGGCGGAGACGGGCACCGACATCTACGTCATCGCCCACGCCGCCGACGGCAACCTGCACCCGATCATCGCCGTGCCCCGCCCCGCGCCCGGTGCCGGCGGGAGCGCCGGTGGCGCCGGAACCGCGGACGACGAGGCGCCGCTGCCGCCGGAGGTGCTCGCCGCCGCCGACCGGGTCTTCGACGTGGCCCTGCGCCTGGGCGGCACCGTCACCGGGGAGCACGGCGTCGGCGTCCTCAAGCGCGAGCACGCCGCGCGCGAGCTCGGGCCCGACGTGCTGGCGCTGCAGCACCAGATCAAGGCGGTGCTCGACCCGGCGGGGATCCTCAACCCGCACAAGGCGCTGTGACCGCGCGCTGACGACGACGAGCGCGGGGCCCGCGGGATCACTCCCGCGGGCCCCGCGCTCCTGGCGGACGGACGAGCTGGCCTGTACGCCGGGTCCTGTCCCCGCCACCGGTGGACCGGTGGCGGTGTGCGGCCATCCATCTCGGGACGACGTCACCGCCGTCCTCGTCGCTCCCGTCCCGCGTGGGGCCGGTCGCCGTCGCGGCCTACCCGGGAGCTCGGGCGGGCAGCCCTCGAACGCTCCCTGTCTGGCCTTGCTCCGGGTGGGGTTTGCCGAGCCACCCCCGTCACCGGGGGTGCTGGTGGTCTCTTGCACCACCGTTTCACCCTTGCCCCGCTCCCCCGGCCGGAGCCGGTGGTGCGCGGCGGTCTGTTCTCTGTGGCACTTTCCCGCGGGTCGCCCCGGGTGGGTGTTGCCCACCACCCCGCCCTGTGGAGCCCGGACGTTCCTCGGCGGGCGCCCCCTCGCGAGGGCTCCCGACGCGGCCGCCCGGCCAGCTCGTCCGCGCCGGCGAGCCTACCCCGCGCGGTGGTCGGGGCGGCGCCGCTCCCAGCCCACGTCGATGTGGCTGCGCATGGCGCGCTCGGCGGCCTCGGGGTCACCGGCGACGACGGCGTCGAGCACGGCGGCCACCTCGTCGATGGTGCGCTGCATGGCGTCGTCGGGGTTGTGGCCGCGGAAGCGGGGGCTCTCCAGCGCGCGCCGGTACAGCGCCCTGGTGATGTTGTGCGCCAGCCGGTTGCCGGAGGCCTCCATCAGCAGGAAGTGGAAGGCGACGTCGGCGTCGTAGAAGGCCTCCTCGTCGTCGGTGAGGCCGCGCATGTCCTCGAGGGCCGCCCGCAGCCCGGCCACCTGCTCGTCGGTGCGGTGGCGGGCGACGGCGCCTGCCATCAGCGCCTCCAGGCTCGACCGGACGGAGCTGATCTCGGACAGGACCCCGTTGGAGCTGTCGTCGTCGACGAGCGCGGAGAGCACCTGCGCGTCGAGCATCCGCCAGGACGCCTGGTCGAGCACCTCGGTGCCCCGGCCCTGGCCGACGACGACGAGGCCCTTCTCCTGCAGCCGCTTCACGGACTCCCGGATGACGGTGCGGCTGACGCCGAACCGCTCGGCCAGGGGGCCCTCGGGGGGCAGCAGTTCACCGGGGGCGAACTCGCCGGTGACGATCAGCTCGACCAGCTCGGCCACGACGGCCGTCCCGAGGCGGGCGGGAGGCGTGAGCGGCTTCGCGCGCTGCGCGGGGCCGAGGTCGGCGGAGGGCATCGCCGCCATCATGGCACCGGCCTGCGCTGGCGCACGTCGCTCAGCGGCCCGTCCGGCCGAGGCCGTCACCGCCGGTGGGCCCGGGAGCGCCGCCGGACGCGCCGCCGGGCGCGCGGTCCGGGGCCAGGTCCGGCGCCCGGTCCTCGGGGGCGTCGTCCTCGGGGACCAGGCGCAGCCCCGCGCGGGCGGGGCGCAGGTGCGGGCCGGACCTGACGGCCCACCCCGCGGAGGCGGGCACCTCTTCGAAGGCCGCCTCGTCCAGCACGATGCCGTTGCCGGGGCTGTCACCGAGCCGAGCGCCCCCGTCGTCGACCACCTGGTCGACGTCGACCCCCACCGGCCAGGACAGGTCCTGCACCTCGATGCTGAGGAGGTTGGGCAGCGCGGCGGCGCCGGCCGCCACGGCGAAGGTGAGTCCGATGGGGCTGACGGGCAGGTCGAACGCGTGGGCCAGCGCCCCGACCCGCAGGAGGTTCGTGATGCCCCAGGCGGCGTTGGGCTGCACCACGTCGACGGCGCCGCCGTCGACCAGCGCGCGCACCTGCTCCAGGCCGGTGAGGTTCTCACCGCTGGCGACGCCGGCGGCCACCTGCTGGCGCAGCGAGGCCATGCCGCGCACGTCCCAGCGGCGGACGGGCTCCTCCACCCAGGTGAGGTCGAACTCCGCCTCGAGGGCCCGCACGTGGCGCACGGCCTGCGAGACGTGCCACGACTCGTTGGCGTCCAGCATCAGCCCGGGGTGGCTGGTGTTGGCGCTCATGGCGTCGCGGAGGATGCCGAGGCGCCGCAGGTCCGCGTCGAGGTGGCGGCCGCCCTTGAGCTTGGCCGCACCGAAGCCGCGCTCGGCGAAGCGGGCGTACAGGGCGGCGACGTCGTCGTCGCCCAGACCCGCCTCGAGACCCGAGGCGTACCCCGGGACGAACCTGTCGCGGGCTCCGAGGAGCCGCCACAGGGGCTCGCCGGCGAGCTTGGCCTTGAGGTCCCACAGGGCCGAGTCGACGGTCCCGAGGGTGTTGAACGTGGTCCCCTGGTGGCCGAGCTTGAAGACGACGTCGAGCATCCGGTCGTAGAGCCCCGTGACGCTGCGGGGGTCCTCGCCCTCCAGGACGGGGAACACCCTGTCGATGTCGGCGTGCGCGCCGAGCGCCACGCCCTCCACGCCGTCGCTGGTGGTGATGACGAGGACGTCCTGGCGGGTGCTGGTGCCGTCGCTGACCCCGTTGACGTCGCCGACGGGTCGCCCCCACTCGTGGCGGGTGGTCAGCGAGCGGTAGCCGGTGATCTTCATGCGTCGACGCCTCCTCGCGTCACGACCGGCGCGCTCGCGGCCGTCGTCGGGGGGTGCTGGAGGTGCTCCACCGCACAGCTGGACCGGTGCGCCTGAGCGTCGGGTGCGATCACTTGACGGCTCCCCCGGAAGCACCGGCGGCGATGTACCGCTGCGCGACCAGGAGCAGGACGATCGCCGGGAGCGAGGCGAAGACGGACGTCGCCATCACCGCCGCCCAGTCGGTCTGGTCAGCACCGAGGTAGGTGTAGATCCCCAGCGTCACGGGGCGCAGGTCGTCCGTGGTGGTGAGGGTCAAGGCGAAGAGGAAGTCGCTCCACGTGAAAAGGAACGAGAAGAGCGAGGCGGTGATGATCCCGTTCCGGGCGATCGGCACCGCGATGGAGCGGAAGGTCCGGAATAGGCCGGCGCCGTCGATGCGTGCGGCCTCCAGGACGCCCACGGGGACCGCCTGCATGGCCGTCCGGACCAGGAGGATGGCGAAGGGGATGGAGTGCGAGGCGTTCGCCGCGACCAGCCCCGTCATCGTGTTGAGCAGCCCGAGGTCGTTGAAGGCGCTGTAGAGGGAGTTGGCGACGACGATCCCGGGGATCATCTGCGTGACCGCCAGGACGAGCAGGATCGCGTTGAGACCCCGCAGGCGGAACTGCGCGAGCGCGTACGCGGCCGGGACGGCGATGGCCAGCGTCAGAGCGACGCTGAGCATGGAGACGACCAGGCTCGTCATGAGGTTGCGCGACTGGTCGTCGATCGCGGCGCGGTAGCCGTCGAGGTGGATCTCCGTGGGGAACACGCTGGAGGCGAGGCTGCTCCCCGATGCCTGCACGGAGAGGTTGAGCATCCAGTAGATCGGGAAGAGCATCACGACGAGCATGAGGACGCCGATGACGGTGTCGCGGCGGGAGCGGAGGCGGCGAGCGCCGGTCGAGGTGGTCATGGCTCCGTCTCAGTCCGTCAGGGAGCGTCGGGTCGCCCGCAGGTACAGCAGCGCGAAGACGAAGGCGATGACGATGAGCACGTTGCTCGTCGCCGCCCCAGCCCGAACTGGAAGTCCTGGAACGACTGGAAGTAGGACGAGGTCGGCAGCGTCTGGGTGGAGCCAGCGGGTCCCCCACGGGTCAGGCCCAGGATGATGTCGACCGAGCGCAGCGTGTAGATCACGCACAGGAGCACCACGACGTTCACGGTGGGGCGCAGCAGCGGCCACGTGATGGCCAGGAAGGAGCGCACCGGGCCGGCACCGTCAATGGACGCCGCCTCGTAGAGCTCCTCAGGGATGTCCTGGAGCCCGCCGTACAGCAGGGCGACGTTGAACGGGATCCCCACCCAGATGTTGACGATGATGACGGACGTCAGCGCGATGCTCGGGCTGGAGAGCCACGGGATGCCGGTGTCGATGACCCCGACGGCCTTCAGGAACGCGTTGAGGGCCCCGGAGTCCTGGTCCATGAGTGAGCGCCACAGCGCTGTGGAGACGATCACCGGCAGCAGCCACGGGAGGAGGAGCAGCGACCGCAGCACACCCCCGAGGGGGAAGCGGCGGCGGAAGAACAGCGCCATGGCCAGACCGATCGAGAACTGCCCGACGATCGACCCGGCGGTGAACAGCGCGGTGTGCGCGACGGAGGGCCAGAAGCCCGGGTTGGCGAAGATCGTCCGGTAGTTCTCGAGCCCGATGAAGGGCGCCTCGCCGGTGTAGAAGCTCGCGGTCGTGTAGTCCTGGAAGCCCATCACCGCGTTCTTGACCACGGGGAACGCGAAGAAGAGGGCGACGTAGACCAGCGCGGGGACGACGAAGGCCCACCGGTACAGCTCCAGGCGCCCCCGCCCCGACCCGGCCCCTCCCCGGCGCACGGACGCTGGGGAGGGTGCGGGGACCTCGGCGCGGGCTGCGGAGGTCGTGGCCGTCACTTCGCGGCAGCCGCCGAGGCGGCAGCGGTGCTCAGGGCCTCGTCGACGGTGGCCTGCCCCGTGACCGCCGACTGGATCGCGGTGAAGATCGCGGTGTTCGTCGCGGGCCACGCGTCTTGGAGGATCGCGGTGCGCGAGCGGCCGTCGCGGACGGCCGCCACGTACTCGGTGAGCTTGGGCAGCTTCTCGAGGTACTGGGTGTCGAGCTCGGGGTTCGCGGGGACGACGCGGCGCTGCTCGGCGAGTGACAGCTGCGTGTCGTTCGAGGCGATGCACGACAGCAGCTCCGCCGCCGCGGCCTCGCGCGCCTGGTCGCCGGAGCGCGGGAGCGTCCACGTCTCGCCTCCCAGCGGCGAGACGACGGTGTCGCCGGCCTGCGGGACGGGGACGGAGACGATGGAGTAGTCCAGGGGGGTCTCGGCGCCGTCCAGCTTGGACATCTGCGTGCCGCTGGTCAGCGCCATGGCCGCCTTGCCGGTGAGGAACTGGTCGCCGACGTCGCTGTTGCCCCACTGGACCGTGGACTGCGACGCCGCCCCGCTGGACACGAGGTCGACCTCGAGCTGCAGCGCGGACTTCGCGGCCGCGCTGTCGAGGGCGTCCTCCGACCCGCCGGCGGACCACAGCAGCGGCAGGTACGCGTACGTGCCCTGGCCGTCGTTCTTGGTGCTGAAGGCGATGCCGTAACGATCACCGGACGTCAGGGCCTTCGCCGTGCTCTGCAGCTCGTCCCAGGTCGTCGGCGCCTGCAGGCCCGCCTCGGCCAGCATCGCGTTGTTGACGAACAGGACGATCGTGCCGGCGGTGGGCGCGAGGCCGTAGACCTCCCCGTCGACCGTGCCGAGGCTCAGGACGCTCTCTCCGACGGTGTCCGTGGCGACGCCGCGCTCGGAGACCGGGGAGAGCGCACCGCTCTTGGAGATGGCGGGCAGGTCCTGCGCGTCGATCATCTGCACGTCAGGGAGCGTCCGAGAGCTGGACTGCTGCAGGACCTTGCTGAGGTAGTCGCCCGAGGGCACCGCCTCGCGCTCGATGGTCACCCCGATCGACTGCCCGCAGGTGTCCAGCATCCCCCCGATGATCGAGAAGGCGGGCTCGTCGGTGTAGTAGTCCGCCACCCGGAGGCTCGTGACCCCGGAGCCACCCGATGCGTCGGAGCTGGCAGCCGGCCCTGAGCCGCCGCCGCACGCGCTGAGCGCGGCGACGGCGGTGACAGCAGTCACCGCGAGGGCGATCCGGCGTGAGCGACCAAGGACATCCGCCATGACTTTCTCCCCATCGAGAAGGGTCGGACCCCCGGACGAGGGTCGCTGACACGGCAGAACCTAAAAGGTAATACGTATGATGTCAAGAAGACGCGCGGCGCCTCGGTCGCCGCCGGGTGGCAGACAGCCGGATGACCTAGTGTTCGCGCCCGTGCTCGTGCTGCTGCCACCCTCCGAGCGCAAGCTCCCCGCCCCCTCGCGCAGGGGGAGCGCCCCGGTCGACCTGGGCTCCCTGACCTGGCCGGAGCTGGCGCCGGCTCGTGAGCGCGTGCTCGAGGCCGCTGCCGCCCTCGCCCAAGACCCGGCCGCCGTCGGCGCCGGTCCGTCACTGGCCGAGGAGGTGGCCCGCAACGGCCGCTGGCGCACCGAGCCGGCCCAGCCCGCCTCGCGCGTCTTCACCGGCGTGCTGTTCGAGGCGCTCGACCTCCCCTCCCTCCCCCGCTCGGCCGCGCGGCGCGCCGCCGAGCAGGTGCTGGTCGTCTCGGCCGCCTACGGGGCCCTGGCGCCGGACGACGCCGTCCCCGCCCACCGGCTCTCCATGGGCACCGACCTGCCGGGCGTCGGGCCCCTCGCGGCGCTCTGGCGCGAGCACCTCACCCCGCTGCTGGAGCACCGCGCCGCCGAGCCGGGCCAGGTCGTGCTCGACTGCCGCTCCGCGGCGTACGCCGCGGCCTGGCGCCCCTCGCGGGCCGTGGCCGAGCGCGTCGTCGCCGTCCGCGTGTTCCGCGAGGTCCAGGGGCCCGAGGGCCCAGTCCGCAGCGTGGTGAGCCACGACGCCAAGCGCACCCGCGGCGAGCTGGCCCGCCACCTGCTGCTCCGGAGGCGCCGCGAGCCCGACTCCCCCGAGGCGCTGGCCGCCGCGGCGGCCGAGGCCTTCGACGTGGAGCTCTCCCCCGCCGCTCCCGGACGGGCCCGCCACCTCGACGTCGTGCTGCGGCGCGCCGCCGGGAGCGCCGTGACCGACGGGAGCGCGGCGTGAGCCCCGCGACCCGGCCGGCCCCCTCCTGGGCGCGCCCGTGGCGGTGGCTGCCCGAGGGGACCCTCGTGCCCCTCGTCGCCGTGCTCGCCTCCGCCGTCGTGCTGGCCACCGGCGCCCTCTCGCCGGACGCGGCCGGTGATCTGCTGGGCCGCACCTGGTCGGTGCTGGTCTTCCTGCTCGCCGCCGCGGTGCTCGCGTCCCTGGCGGGCGTGGCGGGCGTCTTCGAGGTGGCCGCGGTCTGGGCCGCGCGGCACGGCGCCGGCCGCACCTGGCGGCTGTGGCTGCTCGTCGTGGGCATCGCCACCGCCGCGACGGTCGCCCTCAGCCTCGACACCACCGCCGTGCTGCTGACCCCGGTGGTGCTGGCGCTCGCCCGGCGGGCCCGGATGCACGCGGGAGCCGCCGCGCTGCTGGCCCTCACCTGCGCCTGGCTCGCCAACACGGCCTCGCTGCTGCTGCCGGTCTCGAACCTCACCAACCTGCTCGCGCTCGACGCGCTTGAGGGCGGCCCGGCCGGCGGCGGGGTGCTCGCCTTCGCCGCGCTCACCTGGCGCCCGGCGCTGGCCTCCGTGGTCGCGACCGCCGTCGTGCTCGCGCTCCTGCACCTGCCGGCGCTGCGCACCCGCTACGACCAGCCGGGCCCCGCCGAGGTGGCGGACCCGGTGCTGCTGCGGGTCGCGGCCGCCGTCGTCGTCCTCGTGCTGCCCGCCCTCGCGGTGGGGCTCGAGCCCTGGGCCGTGGCCAGCGCCGCGGCGCTGGTGCTCGTCGCGGCGACCGCCTGGAGGCGCCGCGACGCCCTGCGGTGGGACCTGGTGCCGCTGCCCCTGGCCGTCTCGGTGCTGGGGCTGTTCGTGGTGGTCGAGGCGCTCAACCAGCACGGCCTGACCCCGGCGCTGGCGGCCGTGGCCGGCACCGGCGACTCCTTCGGCGACCTGCTCCGCCTGGCCGCCACCTCGGCGGGCGCGGCCAACGCCGTCGACAACCTCCCGGCCTACCTGGCGCTGCAGCCCCTGCTGGACCCGTCCGACCCGCTGCGCACCGCCGCGGTGCTCGTCGGGGTGAACGCCGGGCCGCTCATCACCCCGTGGGGGTCGCTGGCCGTGCTCCTGTGGGCCCGCGCGTGCCGCGCCGAGGGCGTGCCGGTGCAGTGGGGCCGCTTCGCCCTGAAGGGGCTGGTGCTCGTGCCGGTCGTCCTGGTGGCAGCGGTCGCGGCGCTCGCCCTCTGAGCTAGGACTGCCGCCACGGCAGGCCCTCGGCCCGCCACCCGCGCGCACCGCGGTGGCCGTCTGCGCCGAGGTCGCCCTCGAAGCCGTCGAGCACGTTGTAGGTGCGCAGCCACCCCGCGCGGGCCGCGGCGTCCGCGGCCGCGAGCGAGCGGTGCCCCGAGCGGCAGGTGAACAGCACCGCGGCGTCACGGGGGGCGACGCCCTCGAGCTCGGCGAGGAAGCGCTGGTTGTGCGCGCCGCTGGGGAAGCTCGTCCACTCCAGGGCCACGACGCGCCGCCCCAGGGACGAGAGGTCGGGCAGGCCCACGAAGACCCACTCGGCGTCGGTGCGCACGTCCACCAGCACCGCCGAGCCGTCGGAGACCAGCAGCTGCCAGGCCTGGCGGGGGGTCAGGTCGCCGGTGCGCCCCGTCACCGGCGCAGCTCGGGCTCGCCGGCCCGCACGATGATCCGGTCGCACTCCTCGCACTGGACCACGTCGTCGGGGCCGGCCGAGGCCACCCGCGAGCGGAACGTGCCCGTCAGGGGCATCCGGCATCCGCCGCAGGCGTCGCCCGCGAGCGCCGCGGCGCCCAGGCCGTCCTGGCGGGCGCGCACCCGCTCGTAGAGCTCGACGAGCCCGGCGTCGAGGCTGCTGACGGCGCCGGCGCGCTGGGCTCCGACCTGCTCGTGCTCCTGGCGGGCGGCCTGCAGCGCGGTGTCGCGGGCGGCGACCAGCCCCGCGCGGTCGGCGGCGACGGCCCCGGCGCGCTCCTCGGCGCGCTCGACGGCCTCGGCGGCGGCCTCCTGGCGCTCCATGACCTCGAGCTGGGCGTCCTCCAGGGAGCGCAGGCGCCGCGTCAGGGCCTCGGCCTCCGCGAGCAGCTGCTGCAGCTCCTTCGCGGCGGCGCCGCCGGCGGCCAGGCGCGCCGAGGTGCGCTCGGCGCGGGCGCGGACCTGCTCTACCTCGGTGTCGGCGCGCACGGCCTCCCGCTCGACGTCCGAGGCGACCGTGCGGGCGGCGGTGAGCTCGTCGCGCAGGGTGCGCTCGGTGCGGTCGAGCTCGGCGATGGCGGCGTGCTCGGGCAGGCTGCGGGCCCGGTGGGCGATCTGGGCCAGGCGGGTGTCGAGGGCCTGGACGTCGAGCAGGCGGCGCTGGTGCGCGGCCGGGGCGCTGGTGGCGCTCATCGGGTGGTGGTGGGGGTCGGGGACGGCACGTGGAAGCTCCAGGGGTCGCTGCGGAGGGTGCTGACGGAGGTGGTGACCGCGTGGCCCTGCTCGGCGAGGGCGGCCAGGAGCCGCTCGGCGGCGCCGTGCAGCCAGGGCCACTCGCTGGCCCAGTGGGAGACCTCGACCAGGGCGGCGCCCGGGTCGAGCTCGCGGGCCTCGGAGGCGGGGTGGTGGCGCAGGTCGGCGGTGACGTAGGCGTCGACGCCCGCGGCGCGGACCTGCTCGAACAGGGAGTCGCCGGCGCCGCCGCACACGGCGACGCGCTCGACGCGGGCGTCGGGGTCGCCGGCCACGCGGACGCCGCCGGCGGTGCCGGGCAGGGCCGCGGCCACCTGCTCGGCGAAGGCGCGCAGCGCCAGCGGCCGCTCGAGGCGGCCGGTGCGCCCCAGGCCGAGGGAGGGGTCTGACGAGGAGGGGACGAGGGGCTCGAGGTCGACCAGCCCGATGACGCGCGCGAGGGCGTCGGAGACCCCGGGCCGGGCGGAGTCGGCGTTGGTGTGGGCGGTGAGCAGGGCGGTGCCGCCACGGACCAGCCGGTGCACCGCGCGGCCCTTGGGCGTCGTGGCGGCCACCGAGGAGACCCCGCGCAGCAGCAGCGGGTGGTGGGCGACGACGAGGTCGTAGGAGCCGTCGAGGGCCTCGGTGACGACCTCGTCGGTGGGGTCGACCGCCAGCAGGACCCGCTCCACGGGGGCGTCGGGATCTCCGCAGACCAGGCCCGGGCGGTCCCATCCCTCGGCGGTGCCGCTCGGGTAGAGGTGCTCCAGGACCGCCACGACCTGGGCCAGCGAGGGGGTGCTCACCCGGCCGAGGGTAGTGGCGCGCGGGAGGGGTGCTGGTGCCTCGTGGGCCCGGCCGGGTTCGAACCGACGACGTCCGCGGTGTAAGCGCGGTGCTCTACCAGCTGAGCTACGGGCCCTGGTGCCGCGGGGCCGCCGCGCGGTGCGGTGCGGCCCGGCGGGCTCGGGGGTCAGCGCCGGCCGCGGCCGCTGACCAGGCGGATCGCCGTCCAGTCCGGGGAGGGCTTGACCGTGGAGGTGGCGAACAGGCCCGCCGTGGGCGCCGCGTCCTCGACGTCGGAGGGCCGCACGTGCCCCTCGCTGCCGGACTTGGGGGTGAGCAGCCAGACCACGCCGTCGTCGGCGAGGGAGACCAGGGCGTCCACGAGGGCGTCGACCAGGTCGCCGTCGCCCTCGCGCCACCACAGCAGCACCGCGTCGACGACGTCGACGTCGTGCTCGTCCAGCAGCTCGGCCCCCGTGAGGTCGGCGACCTCGTCGCGCAGGTCGTGGTCGACGTCGTCGTCGTACCCCCGCTCCTGGACCGCCTGTCCGGGCTGCAGCCCGAGCCGCGCCGCCCCTCCAGGAGCCTCCGCCCCCGCCGTCTGGCTCACCGTGGTCCTCCTCGTGCGTCCGTGTCGCTCGTCCGTGCCCGTCCCGCCACCCGTCGTGACCGCCCGTCTCCGGGCCGCGGCGGCCCGAACGCTACCGCTTCGACGCCGGCCGGGCCGCCGGTCGAGCCGCGCCGAGCGGGCGTAGCGTGGCCGGATGCGCCGCTCCAGCCCGCGCTCACCCGTCCTGCGGCTCGACACCGCCACCGGTGCCGCGGTGCGCCGGCCCGACTCGCTCGCGGCCGAGGAGCCCCTCGAGGTCCGGGTCCGCGCGCTGTCCGAGCCGGAGGCCTCGCCGGTGGTCGTGACCATGCGCACCCCGGGCGAGGACGTCGACCTCGCGCTCGGCTTCCTGCTCACCGAGGGCCTGCTCGGCAGCGCCGACGACGTGGCCGCCGTCGTCCACTGCGGCGACCCCGACCCGGCAGACCCCGACGGCCTGTCGTCGATGAACGTGCTGCAGGTCACGCTCGCGCCCGGCGTCCCGGCGCCGGACCTCGAGGGGCGGCGCACCTTCGGCATGACCTCGGCGTGCGGGGTGTGCGGCTCGGCCAGCATCGACGCCGTCTCGCGGCGCAGCCGCTACGACCTCTCCGCGGACGACGTGGTGGTCGACGCCGCGGTCCTCACCTCCCTGCCCGACCGCCTGCGGTCCGCGCAGCGGATCTTCGACCGGACGGGCGGGCTGCACGCCGCGGGCCTGTTCACGGCCGACGGCGAGCTGCTGGCCGTCGCCGAGGACGTCGGGCGCCACAACGCCGTCGACAAGGTGCTCGGCCGCGCGGCCCGCGAGCGCCTGGGCGGGGGCTGGCCCCTGCGCGGCGCGGTGCTGCAGGTCAGCGGCCGGGCCTCCTTCGAGCTGGCGCAGAAGGCCTGGTGCGCGGGGGTGCCGGTGCTCTCGGCGGTCTCGGCGCCGTCGTCGCTGGCGGTGGAGCTGGCGCGGACGGCGGGGATGACGCTGGCGGGCTTCGTGAGGGCCCCCCGGCTCAACGTCTACGCCGGGGAGCACCGGGTGCGCCTGGCGGCCCCGTCCGGGGACCGGACCGCGGCGTCCCCCGCGGTGCCCTCCCCCGCGGGCCGCGGGTGACCGGGAGGTGAAGTCGCGCGGGCGGCCAGGCAGGATGGGGCTGCCCCACGCGGCACCGCCGGCGCGCCACCGCGCTGCCGGCGGACGACGAGGGCCCGCGGCGCCACCCGCCGCGGGTGACGACGAGCGATGCGGAGACCAACGTGGCACCACGCGACGAGGTCACGGAGCTGGGAGCCCTGACGGGCCCGCTGCACCAGACCGACGCCGACCCCGAGGAGACCGGCGAGTGGCTGGGGTCCGTCGACGGCCTGGTCGACGCCCGCGGCGGTGACCGCGCCTCCTTCGTCCTGCGCAGCGCGCTGGTGCGCGCGCGCGAGCTCGGCTCGCCCGTCCCGGGGCTGATCTCGACGGACTACGTCAACACCATCCCGCCGCAGGACGAGCCGGAGTTCCCCGGCGACGAGGACGTCGAGCGCCGCTACCGCGCCTGGAACCGCTGGAACGCGGCCGTCATGGTGCACCGCGCCCAGCGCCCCGGCATCGGCGTCGGCGGCCACATCTCCACGTACGCCTCCTCGGCGACCCTGTACGAGGTCGGCTTCAACCACTTCTGGCGCGGCCCGGACCACCCCGGCGGCGGCGACCACGTCTTCATCCAGGGCCACGCCTCCCCCGGCACCTACGCCCGCGCGTTCCTCGAGGGGCGCCTCTCGGAGGCCGACCTCGACGGGTTCCGCCAGGAGCTGACGGCCCCGGGCCGCGGCATCCCGAGCTACCCGCACCCGCGCCTGATGAAGGGCTTCTGGGAGTTCCCGACGGTCTCCATGGGCCTGGGCCCGGCCAACGCGATCTACCAGGCGCAGTTCGACAGGTACCTGCACAACCGCGGGATCAAGGACACCTCCGACCAGCACACCTGGGCGTTCCTGGGCGACGGCGAGATGGACGAGCCCGAGAGCCGCGGCCTGCTGCAGCTGGCCGGCTACGAGGGCCTCGACAACCTGACCTTCGTGGTCAACTGCAACCTCCAGCGCCTCGACGGCCCGGTCCGCGGCAACCACAAGATCATCCAGGAGCTGGAGTCGTTCTTCCTGGGCGCCGACTGGAACGTGGTCAAGGCCGTGTGGGGCCGCGAGTGGGACCCGCTGCTGGCCAAGGACACCGAGGGCGCCCTCGTCGGGCTGATGAACACCACGCTCGACGGCGACTACCAGACCTACCGCGCCGAGGACGGCGCCTTCATCCGCGAGCACTTCTTCGGGCGCGACCCGCGCACGGCGAAGATCGTCGAGGGCCTCTCCGACGACGAGATCTGGTCGCTCAAGCGCGGCGGGCACGACTACCGCAAGGTCTACGCGGCCTACAAGGCGGCGACGGCCAAGAACGGCAAGCCGACCGTCGTCCTGGCCAAGACCATCAAGGGCTACGGGCTGGGCAAGCACTTCGCGGGCCGCAACGCCACGCACCAGATGAAGAAGATGACGCTGGACGACCTGAAGGCGTTCCGCGACGGCCTGAAGATCCCGGTCACCGACGCCCAGCTCGAGGCCGACCCGTACCGCCCGCCGTACTACCACCCCGGGCCCGACGCGCCGGAGATCCAGTACCTGCAGGAGCGCCGCAAGGAGCTCGGCGGGTACGTCCCCTCGCGCCGCACGTCGTCGAAGCCGATGTCCCTCCCGGGCGACTCGGCCTACACGGTCATGAAGCGCGGCTCCGGCAAGCAGCAGATCGCCACGACGATGGCGTTCGTCCGCCTGCTCAAGGACCTGATGCGCGACAAGGAGTTCGGGCCGCGCGTCGTCCCGATCATCCCCGACGAGGCCCGCACCTTCGGGATGGACTCGTTCTTCCCGACCGCCAAGATCTACAACCCGGAGGGCCAGCAGTACACCTCCGTCGACCGCGAGCTGATGCTCGCGTACAAGGAGTCGACCTCCGGGCAGATCCTGCACCTGGGCATCAACGAGGCCGGCTCGGCCGCGGCGTTCCAGGCGGCGTCGACGTCGTACGCCACCCACGGCGAGCCGATGCTGCCGGTCTACATCTTCTACTCGATGTTCGGCTTCCAGCGGACCGGCGACGCCTTCTGGGCCACCGCCGACCAGATGGGCCGCGGCTTCCTCCTGGGCGCCACCGCCGGTCGCACCACGCTGACCGGCGAGGGCCTCCAGCACGCCGACGGGCACTCCCTGCTGCTGGCGTCGACCAACCCCGCCGTCGTCGCCTACGACCCGGCGTACGCCTACGAGATCGGGCACATCGTCCGCGACGGCCTGGAGCGCATGTACGGCCCGGGCTCGACCGACGTGCAGGACAGCGAGTCCGACCGCAAGAACCTGGGCCAGGTCCAGCTGCGCGACCCGAACGTCTTCTACTACCTGACGGTCTACAACGAGCCAATGGTCCAGCCGGCCGAGCCGGAGGGCGTCGACGTCGAGGGCATCGTCAAGGGGATGCACAAGATCGCCGCCGCGCCCTCGGGCGAGGACGGCGCGCCGCGCGTGCAGCTCATGGCGTCGGGCGTCGGGGTGCCGTGGGCCCTCGAGGCGCAGGAGCTGCTGGCGAAGGACTTCGGCGTGCTCGCCGACGTCTGGTCGGTCACCAGCTGGAACGAGCTGCGCCGCGACGGCCTCGCGTGCGACGAGGAGGCGTTCATGAACCCCTCCGCGGAGCCGCCGGTGCCGTTCGTGGCCCAGCAGCTCGAGGGCTCGGCCGGCCCGGTCATCGCCGTGTCCGACTGGATGCGCGCCGTGCCGGACATGGTCCGCCAGTGGGTGCCCAACGAGTACGTCTCGCTGGGCACGGACGGGTTCGGCGTCTCCGACACCCGCGCCGCCACCCGCCGGCACTTCCACGTCGACGGGCCCTCGGTCGCCTACCGGGCGCTCCAGGTGCTCGCGCGCCGCGGTGAGGTCGACAGGGGCCTCCCGGCGAAGGCGTTCGAGCAGTACCGCCTCGACGACGTCAGCGCCGGCACCTCCGGCAACGCCGGCGGCGAGGCCTGACCACCCGGTAGCGCGCGGGCGCGACCCCGCAGCGCCCCCGTCCCGGACCCCCGGGACGGGGGCGCTGCGTCGTGGTGGCCGTCACCCGCGCGGCGGCCTTGGAGGAGGTCCACAAGCGGTGACCTCCTAGCCTGGGCCGGTGGACCTCCCCTCCCCCGACCCGCCAGCGCCGGCGGGGTCCTCAGGAGAGCTGCGCGAGGGGGTGGGGCGCGCCCTGCAGGCCTCGACGGGGACCCTGGCCTCGGCGGCGCTCGCCCGGCTCGAGTCCACCCAGCCCTGGTACCGGGCGCTCGGCCCGCAGGAGCGCTCCTGGGTCGGCCTGGTCGCGCAGGGCGGGATCGCGGCCTTCGTGGGCTGGTACCGCGCCCCCGGCGCCAGGCCCGCGGTCTCCGCCGACGTCTTCGGCACCGCGCCCCGCGAGCTGGTGCGCGCGGTGTCGCTCCACCAGGCGCTGCAGCTGCTGCGCGTCGTCGTCGACGTCGTGGAGGAGCACGTGCCGGCGCTCGCCGAGCCCCAGGACCGCGCCGGCCTGGTGGAGGCGGTGCTGCGGTACTCGCGCGACGTCGCCTTCTCAGCGGCCGAGGTCTACGCGCGGGCGGCCGAGGCCCGCGGCGCGTGGGACGCGCGCCTGGAGGCGCTGGTCGTCGACGCGCTGGTGCGCGGCGAGGCCGACGACGACCTGGCCACCCGGGTCGCCGCCCTCGGCTGGCCCCTGGACGCCCCGGTCGCGGTGCTGGTCGGCGAGCGCCCGCCCGGGTCGAGCGACGCCGTGGTGGCCGGCCTGCGCCGCGCCGCCCAGGCCGTGGCCGACGACGTGCTCGTGGGCCTGCGCGGCGAGCGCGCCCTGGTGGTGCTGGGCGCCGCGGGCGAGGGCGGCCCGCTGCGCGCGGCGGAGGCGCTGGCCCCGCGGCTCGGGCCGGGCCCCGTGGTGGTGGGGCCGGTGGTCGCGGGCCTGTCCGCAGCCGGCCGCTCGGCGCGCACCGCGCTGGTGGCCATGACCGCCGCCCGGGCCTGGCCCGAGGCGCCCCGCCCCGTGTCCGCCGACGACCTGCTGCCCGAGCGGGTGCTGGCGGGCGACGCCGGGGCGCGCCGCGCCCTGGCCGACCGGGTGCACGCCCCGCTGGCCGCCGCCGCGCCCGCCCTGGGCGAGACGCTGCGGGCCCACCTCGCGTCGGGCCGCTCCCTGGAGGCGACGGCGCGGGCGCTGTTCGTGCACCCCAACACCGTCAGGTACCGGCTGCGACGGGTCGCCGAGGTCACCGGCTGGGACCCCTCCGTCCCCCGGGAGGCGTTCGTGCTGCAGGTGGCGCTCGCCGTCGGCGCGCTCGCCGAGCGACCGGGCCGGCGCTCCCCCGGGACCGCCGGGTCCCGGCCTCCACTTGACGAGCCGTTGACCTGACTTGGAGGAAACCTCCAAACGCATCAGGGATGCTTCGTCACCCCCCGCACCGCCGCGGCGCACGGGCACCGGGCAGGCTGTCAGGGTGCTCGCACTCGTGTGCCCCGGCCAGGGCTCCCAGGCCCCCGGCATGCTCGCCCCCTGGCTGGAGGTCGCCGGCGTCGCCGAGCGCCTCCGGTGGGCCAGCGCCGTCGTCGGCCCCGTCAGCGGCGGTGGGGGCGAGGCGCTCGACCTGGTCGCCCACGGCACCACCTCCGACGCCGACACCGTCCGCGACACGGCCGTCGCGCAGCCGCTGATCGTCGCCGCGGGCCTGGCCGCCGCCGCCGCGCTGTGGCCCGAGGGCCTCCTGTCCGAGGGCGGGCCCACCGACGTCGTCGTCGCCGGCCACTCGGTCGGCGAGCTGACCGCCGCAGCCCTGGCCGGGGCCCTCAGCACCGAGGCGGCCCTGGTGCTGGTGCGCGAGCGCGGCCGCGCGATGGCCGCCGCCGCGGCCCGCACGGCCACCGGCATGAGCGCGGTGGTCGGGGGCCGGCCGGAGGAGGTCGAGGCCGCGATCGCCGCCTCTGGCGCCACCGCCGCCAACCGCAACGCCGCCGGCCAGGTCGTCGCCGCCGGGACCACCGAGCAGCTCGCGGCGCTCGCCGCCGCCCCGCCCGCCAGGGCGCGCGTCATCGCGCTGCAGGTCGCGGGCGCCTTCCACACCGAGCACATGGCCCCCGCCCGCGCCGAGCTCGAGGCGCTCGCCCCGGGGCTGGTCGCCTCCGACCCGGCGCTGCCGCTGCTGTCGAACGCCGACGGCGCCGCCGTCGAGCGCGGCCGCGACGTGCTGGACCGGATCGTCGCCCAGGTGACCAGCCCCGTCCGCTGGGACCTCTGCAGCGACGCCCTCGTGGCCCGCGGCGTGAGCGCGGTGCTGGAGCTCAGCCCTGCGGGTACCCTCGCCGGGCTGGCGAAGCGGGCGATGCCCGGTGTCGAGATCGTCGCCCTGAAGGGCCCCGAGGACCTCGACGCCGCCCGCGACCTCGTCGCCCGCCACGCCCACCGCACCCCCGGGAGCGCCTCCGCATGACCCTGCAGTCGTCCACCGGTCCCGCGCACGCGCGGATCCTGTCCGTCGGCGCCTTCCGCCCCGAGCGCGTGGTCACCAACGAGGAGATCTGCACCTACATCGAGTCCACCGACGAGTGGATCCGGCAGCGCACCGGCATCGAGGAGCGCCGCTGGGCCGACGCGGGCACCTCCGTCGTCGACATGGCCGAGGCCGCCTCGAAGGAGGCCCTCGAGCGCGCCGGGCTCGCCCCGACCGACGTCGACGCCGTCATCCTCGCCACGGTCAGCCACCCGTACCAGACCCCCGCCGCCGCGGCGATCCTCACCGACCGCCTGGGCGCGACGCCCGCGGCCGCCTGGGACGTCTCCGCCGGGTGCGCGGGCTTCTGCCACGCGCTCGCCCAGGCCAGCGACCTGGTCCGCGGCGGCACCGCCCGCAACGTGCTGGTGGTCGGCGCCGAGAAGCTCACCGACTTCACCGACATCACCGACCGCTCCACCGCGTTCCTGTTCGCCGACGGCGCCGGCGCCGTCGTCGTCGGGCCCTCCGAGACCCCGGGCATCGGCCCGACCGTCTGGGGCAGCGACGGCGCCCAGTGGGAGGCCATCAAGAACAAGCAGTCGTGGACCGAGGTCCGCGACGCCCAGGCCGCGGGCGGCGAAGCCGTCTGGCCCGCCCTGGTGCAGGAGGGCCGCTCGGTCTTCCGCTGGGCGGTGTGGCAGATGGCCCCGGTGGCGCAGAAGGCGATCGACGCCTCGGGCGTGGCCGTCGAGGAGCTGTCGGCGTTCATCCCCCACCAGGCGAACATGCGCATCATCGACGCGATGGTGAAGCAGCTCGGCCTGCCCGAGACGGTGCCCGTGGCCCGCGACATCGCCCAGATGGGCAACACGTCCGCGGCCTCGGTGCCGCTGGCGATGCACCGGATGCTCGCCGAGGGCCAGGCGCCCTCGGGCGGCCTGGCGCTGCTCATCGGGTACGGCGCAGGCCTGTCCTACGCCTCCCAGGTGGTCGTCCTGCCCTGACCGGGCCCGACGACCACCCCCAGACCACCAGCAGAAGACCCCACGGCCCGGGAGACCCCGGGCCCACGAAGAGAGGCACTACCCATGGCGCAGAGCGAGCAGGAGATCCTGGCCGGCGTGGCCGAGCTCGTCAACGAGGAGACCGGCCTCCCCGTCGAGAGCGTGGAGATGGACAAGTCCTTCACCGACGACCTCGACATCGACTCCCTGTCGATGACCTCCATCGTCGTCCAGGCCGAGGACAAGTTCTCCGTCACGATCCCCGACGAGGACACCAAGAACCTCAAGACGGTGCGCGACGTCGTGAACTACATCCAGCAGGCCCAGGGCTGAGAAGCCCTCTCGCCGCCGCGGCGGCCCGGCGCGTCCGGGCCGCCGCGGCGGCCAGCCCCACCCCCGCGCGGCGCCACGCCGCCCACCGCACCGCACCCACACGCCCCACCTGGAGGTCCGCGTGAGCTCGAGCCCGTCCCGCACCCGCGTGCTGGTCACCGGCATCGGCGCCGTCACCCCGATCGGCGACACCGCGCAGCAGACCTGGGAGGCGGCGCTCGCCGGCACCCCCGGCGCCAGCACCCTCACCGCGCCCTGGGTCGAGGAGTTCCAGCTTCCCGTCACCTTCGCCGCGCAGACCCGCACCCCCTCGGCCGACGTGCTGCCCAAGCACGAGGCCAAGCGGCTGGACCCCTCCGGCCAGTACGCCGTGGTGGCGGCACGGCAGGCGTGGGCCGACGCCGGCGCCCCCGAGGTCGACCCGCTGCGCCTGGCCGCCGTGGTCGCCACCGGCATCGGCGGCGTGCACACCCTGCTCGACGCCTACGACACCCTGCGCACCCGCGGGCCCCGCCGCGTCCTGCCGATGACCGTGCCGATGCTCATGCCGAACGGCGCCGCCGGCGCCGTCAGCCTGGCCCTCGGCGCCGCTGCGGGCGCTCACGCGCCGGTCTCGGCGTGCGCCTCCGGCGGCGAGGCCGTGGCGTACGGCCTCAACATGATCCGCACGGGCCGCGCGGACGTCGCCGTCGTCGGCGGCACCGAGGCGGCGATCCACCCGATGCCGCTGGCGAGCTTCGCCGCCATGCAGGCCCTGAGCACCCGCAACGACTCCCCCGAGACCGCCTCGCGGCCCTACGACACCACCCGCGACGGCTTCGTCATGGGTGACGGCGCCGGGATCATGGTGCTGGAGTCGGAGGAGTTCGCCCGGGCCCGCGGCGCGCGCGTCTACGGCGAGGTCCTGGGTGCCGGCACCTCCTCGGACGCGTACCACATCGCCGCCCCCGAGCCCGAGGGCGCCGGGGCCTCCCGCGCCGTCCAGGAGGCGCTGCGCACCTCCGGGGTCAGCGCGAGCGACGTCGTCCACATCAACGCCCACGCCACCTCCACCCCGGCGGGCGACCTCGCCGAGATCAAGGCGCTGCGGGTCGCGCTCGGCGCCGACCTCGACCACGTGGCCGTCTCGGCGACCAAGTCGATGACCGGCCACATGCTGGGTGCTGCCGGGGCCGTCGAGTCGATCTTCGCGGTCCTGGCGCTGCACCACCGCCTGGCGCCGCCGACGATCAACGTCGACAGCATCGACCCCGGCGCCGACATCGACCTGGTGCTGAAGACCCCCGCGAGCTGCCCGAGGGCGTCGCGATCAACAACGCCTTCGGCTTCGGCGGGCACAACGTCGCGGTGGTCTTCGGCCCCGCCAGCTGAGCGCCACCCACCGCGGGCAGCCGGCCAGGACGCACGAGGGCCCCTCCACCGGGTGGTGGAGGGGCCCTCGTGCGTCTCCTGGGCGCTCCCGCCGGAGCGGCGCGCCGGGTCAGCCGGCGCGGTTCAGCCGACCCGGTTCAGCCAGCGCACGAAGTTGCCGTCGCCGGCGTACCGGAACGGCTCCAGCTCGTCGTCCCAGGCGCGGCCCACGGCGAGGTCGATGCCCTCGCGCAGCAGGGCGAGGTCGTCTCCCGCGCTCTCCACGGCGGCCCGCAGCCGGTCCTCGGGCACGACGGCGTTGCCGTGCGCGTCCGTCACGGCGTGGAAGATCCCCAGCTCGGGGGTGTGGCTCCAGCGGCCGCCGTCGACGCCCTCGCTGGGCTCCTCGGTGACCTCGAAGCGCAGGTGCGCCCACCCCCGCAGGGCGGAGGTCAGGCGCGCTCCCGTGCCGGGCGCGCCGTGCCAGGGCACCTCACCGCGCAGGAGGCCCGGAGACACCGGCTGGTCGGTCCAGTCGATGGTCACGGACGCCCCCACCACGTTGGCGGCAGCCCACTCCACGTGCGGACAGACCGCACGCGGCACGGAGTGCACGAACAGCACGCCACGGGTGATCCCACCGGACATCTCGACCTCCTCCGTTCCTCGGCGCCTGGTGCGTCTTCCCCAACGACCTGCGCGAGACGAGCGGTGGTGCGGACGGCGCGATCGGACCGAGCAGCGCGCCTGCTCGTCGGTCATGATGCACCACGCGGCGTGACGACACCAGGAGATCCCCGTGGCTGCGGGCGGCGTGTCGCTGGCGGAGAGTGGTCGTCCTCCGGCGGCCGCTCGGCCGCGACGGGGCCACCCGCCCGGCCGAACCGCTCAGGACGCGCCCCCCGCCTGCCGATGAGAGGGGCGTGACCACCCTGCACCACCCCGGCGAGGACCTGACCGAGGTCATCCGCCCCGCCGCGATCGTCCCCGAGGACGCCGCGCGGCGGGTGCTGCTCGAGCTCGCCCGGCGCGACGTGCACAACGGCGGCACCTGGGAGTCCGAGCCGACCGTCTGGAGCCTCTGGGACCGCCCGTGGAGCCCGGACGGCACCCCGGGGGCCTCGGTGCTCCTCGGCCGCCTCCACGTGGCCTACGGGACGCCCACGAAGTACGAGATCACGATCTACCGGGTCACGGTCACGGCCGCCGGGCTCCTGTCCGGCTACACGGTCGAGAGCCTCAGCGACGAGGCCCTGGCCCACGGCGGCCTCACGCTCGCGGCCTGCCCCCGCGCCCGCCTGTCCTCACCCCCGCGGCCCTTCCGCCACTGACGCGCTGACCGCCGCGCCCCTCCGCGTCCTGGCGCGCCCCGCTGCGCGTCCGGCGCCACCCGGGCACCGGTGGGACGATGGCGGTGTGGTGGACCACCCCCGGCGACCCGCCTACCTGGGCCCGGCCGCGCTCGACGCCGTCCGCGGCGGCGGCGACCCCGCCCTGCGCGAGGAGGCGGCCCAGACGACGGCGCGGCTGCTCGTCGACGGCGCCCGCGGCTCCGACGACGAGGTGGTGGCCTCGCGGCTGGTGGGCCTGGCCGACGAGCACGGCCTGGAGGTCCTGGCGTCGCTGTGGGCCGACGCGCCGCCCGAGAGCCTCGCGGGCGCCCTGTGGCGCCTGTTCGTGCTGCGCCAGTGGGTCCACGCCGACCCGCTCGGCGCTGCCCGCGAGTTCGCCGAGGGGCGCACCAGCGCCCCGGTGATGGAGGTGGTCGCCGGCGTCGGCGACCCGCCCGGCCCCGACGAGGTGCGCGGCTCCGTCGACGCGGTGCTGCGCGGGGTGGCCCGCGGTGACGTCGCCACCACCTTCGAGCGCGCCGCCGCCTTCGCCCGCGTGGTGGCCGCCGGCCGCGCGGCGCTCGCCGCCCGCTCCAGCTCCGTGCACGAGGTGCCGTCCTCGGGGGCTCCCGACGCTCCGGGGGCGACCCTGTCCGCGGTGCGCCTGGTCCGCACCGCCGAGCACCTGGAGGGCGCCGCCCGCCAGCTGCGCCTGGAGCGCCTCGAGCGGCCGCGGCGCCCCGCCGAGGACCCCGCCGGTGACGCCACCGGTGACGCCGGTTCGGGGGACGACGAGACCTCGGGGCCCGACCGGGGTTAGCCTGGTGGTGCGTCGGGCCGCGGTAGCCCCGGGCTCCACTTGAAGCCGCTACGAGCGGCCACGCGCCGAGAGGCGCTCCCGGCCCGACGCACTCACTCCCCCAGCCGGTCGAGCAGCGACCGCAGCCATCCCGGGCCGCTCACCGCGGCTCCTGCCGGCAGGCGTTCGCGCAGCCCCCGGTCGGCGGTCACCACCAGCACCCCGCCGGTGTCGCTCCGCCCCACCAGCTGCTCGGCCAGGACGACGACGGCGCTGTCGCCGTCCGCCTCCGCGAGGACGACGTCGACCCCCGCGGGGACCCGCGCCGACCGCGCTCGCCCCTCCACGACGGCGTGCACGCGCCCCACCGCCAGGCGCTCCCCGCCCGGGCCGTCGACGGCGCCGGCGGCCGCGAGGCGGGCCAGCTGGGCGAGCAGGCGCGTGGTGGCGCCGGCGCGGTCGCGCCACCACCCGTCGGGGCGCGAGCCCACGGCGTTGGCGACGTCGACGACGACGTGCACCCCCGGGTCCTGCTCCTCGGGGTCGTGCTCCGGGTCCTGCGCCACGGGGACCTCCTCAGGTGGTGCGGCGGTGCGTGCGAGAGGGTAGGACTCAGCCATGGACGAGCCCTCGACCGCGCCGCGCGACCACCACCAGCCCGACCCGTCCGACGAGGACGCGCCCTGGGCCGACGGCCCCGGCCACCTCACCGGTGAGGGGCTGCCCTCCCCCGAGGAGGTCGCCGCCCTGGAGGACCTGCCGCCCGCCGACGAGGTGCCGCCGTCGCCGAGCTGAGCGCCGTCGAGGGGCCGCTCGCCGTCGTCGTCCCGGGCCGGGGCGGCGGGGCCGGGCGGCGCCTCGTGCTGCCCGCCGAGGAGCTGTCGTGGCGGTTCTCGCGCTCGTCGGGCCCGGGAGGGCAGGGGGTCAACACCGCCGACTCCCGCGTCGAGCTGTCCTGGGACGCGGCGCGCTCGCGCGCGCTCCAGGGTCCGCTGCGGGAGCGGGTGCTGGAGCAGCTGGAGGGCCGGCTGGTCGACGGCGTGCTGACCGTGTCGGCGGCCCAGCACCGCCAGCAGGTGCGCAACCGGGCCGTGGCGCGCGAGCGGCTCGCCTCGCTGGTGGCCGCGGCGGCGGCTCCCCCGCCCGCGGCGAGGCGGGCGACGCGCATCTCCGCGGGGGCGCGGCGCCGGCGGACGGAGTCGAAGCAGGCGCGGAGCTCGACCAAGGCGCTGAGGCGCCGGCCGGACTGGTGAGGAGGGGCTCCCGCACTTGGACTCGAACCAAGAACCTGCCGGTTAACAGCCGGCTGCTCTGCCAATTGAGCTATGCGGGAAAGGACGCGCCTGCGGCGGCGTCGAGCGATGACACTACCAGGCGCCCGGCGGGCCCTGCGGGGGTTCCTCCCGAGCGCGGCGCCGTGACCGTCCCGGAACGCTGCGTGGCCGCGGGGGCCTGACCGGGTCAACCTCCGGCGCACCCCCCGGAGCGGGGCGGGGCCCGCGGCGCTCGCCTCCTAGGGTGATCGCGGCCGGGGACGAAACGGACGGGCAGTGGGAGCAGGGCGGATGACCGAGGTCAGCAGCGGCGAGCAGGTGCTGGTCACCACGCACCCCGACGGCACCTCGGAGGTCAGCGTCGGTGGCACCGTGCAGGTCCTCAGCGGCGTCGGCTCCGAGGACGTGCACCTCGTCGTCACCACCCTGGTCGCCGAGCGCGCCGCGCAGCTGGGCCGCCCGGTGCGGGTGCTCCACCGCGAGCCGGACGGCGAGCGGCGCCTCGTGGTGACCCCCTCCGGGCAGGTGCACGACGACGCCCCCTCCTCCGAGCCCGACCCGGGCCCCGCCGCCGAGCCGGTGTGGCAGTCCTTCACGCCGCCTCCCGCGGAGCCGCTCGTCACACCCCCCGTGGAGCCGCCCGCTCCGGTCATCGACCTCACCACCCCCGCGGAGCGCCGCACCCCTGCGGTCGCGGCGCCGTGGAGCGACCCCGAGGCGCTGGCCAGGCCGGTGCGGCCCTGGGCGTACGACTACCCCGAGGGCCGGCGGTCGTTCCTGCGCGAGGAGGCCGCGGAGGTCCCGGCGCGCCGCGGCTGGCGCGGGTGGCTCAACCAGGCGGGCCTGCGCCTCGCACCCGTCGACGCCGAGCGCGCCGAGCGCCTCGACGAGCTGACCGTCTCGCAGCACTGGCCGGGCCCGCGCACCATCGCCGTCGTCAACGGCAAGGGCGGCGCCGGCAAGACCCCCACCACGGCGCTGCTGGCCGCGGTGTTCGCGCGCTACGGCGGCGCCGGCGTGCTCGCCTGGGACAACAACCAGACCCGCGGCACCCTGGGCTGGCGCACCGAGCAGGCCGGGCACGACGGCACCGTCGTCGACCTCATCCCCCGGGTGCCCCACCTGCTCGGGGAGACCGCCCGCTCCTCCGACCTCGCGCAGTACGTGCACCACCAGCGCGCCGACCGCTACGACGTGCTCCGCTCCAAGCCGCTGGCCCTGGCCAGCGAGCAGCGCGTGGCCCCCGAGGACGTCGACGACCTCCACACCGTCGCCAGCAAGTACTACCGCCTCGTCATCATCGACAGCGGCAACGACGAGTCCGACCCGATGTGGCTGCGGATGATCGACCACACCGACCAGGTCGTGGTCGCGACCAGCACCCGCGACGACCACGCCGAGGCGGGCGCCCTGCTGCTGGAGGCCCTGGCCTCGCGCGACGAGCGCTGCGCCGCGCTGGCCTCGAGCGCCGTGGTCGTCGTCTCCCAGGCGGTCGCCTCCGCGACGCAGTCGGACGTGCGGCGCATCGCCGAGGGGTTCAGCGGCCTGGCGCGCGAGGTCGCCTCCATCCCCTTCGACCGCGCCATGGTCGAGGGCCAGCTCCGGCACGAGGCCCTCGCCGCCGACACCCGACGCGCCTGGCTGCGCGCCGCCGCGGCGGTGGCCCGGGGCCTGTAGCGCCCCGCGCCGTCTGGCACGATCGACCGGACGCCGCCGCAGTAGCTCAGCCGGTCAGAGCAGGGGACTCATAATCCTTCGGTCGCGGGTTCGAGCCCCGCCTGCGGCACCACTGTCTGTGCAGGTCAGAGGCACTGTTCGCGAAGCAGGTACCTGCTCGCGATGGGCGACGTCCTCAGATAATCCTCACTTCGCACGCCACTCGTCTCCAGTACCCGTCGAAACCGGAAAGGCCGGCTTGCCTGACCGCGCCGACCCCGGGCGGCGAGCGTGACCCTCTGCGACGGCCACCGTCTTCCCAGAGGCGGGTCAGCGGCGCAGCCCTGGCACGTGCCGGCCAGTCGGCGGGGTCTGTGGTGCGTGGACCGAGCTCAGCGGGGTCCCAAGACCGTCGATGCGGTCAGCCAGGGCGTCAAGGTCGTCGTCGAAGAGGCCGGCGTAGACGTCGAGGGTCATGGCCGCCGACGCGTGCCCGAGCATGCGTTGGATCGCCTTGACGTTGGCTCCGGCTGCGACGGCGAGGCTCGCTGCGGTGTCCCGCAGGTCATGGGGCGTGACGCCCCGCAGCCCTGCCTCCACGGTCGCCGGGGCGAAGACCCGCTTGCTCCAGTTCTGGATGCGTATGGGCTGCCCCTGGGGCGAGGTGAACAGAAGAGCATCGAACGTTCTGCCCTGGCACCTGCGGCCGAGGGGCTCTATCAGCGACTGAGCGATCGGCACGCTCCGCACCTGGTGGTTCTTCGGCAGGCCCCACTCGAGGATCCCGTTGACCTCCGTGACCGACTGCACAACGCTCAGCCGACGGCGCTGCAGGTCTACGCGCCCCACGCGGAGCGCGACCGCTTCCCCGAAGCGGAGCCCCGTCAGGGCGAGCAGCCGGACGAGGTCGCCCCCGTCGCCAATCCGTTCTGCAGCGGTGGCCAGCCGCTCGACTTCCTCAAGCGTGAGGAACCGCGACTGCGGCCTGCCCAGGCGAGGAAGCGGAACTCCCTCGGCGACGTTGCGCGGGACACGGCCGTCCTTGACGGCGTGCTGGAGCACCCTGGACAGGACGCGGTGAGCCTGACGGACCGTCGATGGGGCGAGCGGCGCTGCGGACAAGGACGCGACCCAGCTGGAGACGTCGGCGTGCGTCACGCGATCCAAGGTCACGCCGGCCCACGCAGGCAGCACCTGGTTGCGCAGCAGAATCCCGTAGCGGTGCCTCGTGGAGGGCTTTAGCTGGACTTGCCCCTCCAGCCAACGCTGAGCCCACTCCCCGACGGTGATGCGGGAGAGCGCAGGGTCGTTCCAGCTCCCCTGGGCGACGGTCGTCTCGACCTGGGCGAGCCATCGCTGGGCATCCGCTCTCCGCGCGAACTGCTTAGTCCGTTGCTTGCGGTCCGGACCTCGGTAGCGAGCGCGGTACTTGCCGTCGGGACGTCGGTCGATGCTTCCCATCAGACGTGGGTGAGCCGTAGCGCAACGACCGGGCAAGGACCGGACGTGCGACCGCAGACGGGCCGCCGCGTCACCGAGGGCCCCTCTGCCGCGGAAGCCAGCTCGACATCGTTGCCGTCCCCTGGTCCGACCGGGAGGGAGGCGCGATATTGATGGACTCGGAGGTCGTCTCGCGCTCCTGAAGCCATGCCAGAACGGCGTCGCGGCTGTAGAGAACGCGGCGCCCGACCTTGATGCTGGGCGGTCCAGTCCTCACATGCCGCCAGTAACGGACGGTCGACTCAGGCGTTCGCAGGAGTTCAGCGACTTCGCGGGTAAGCAGGAAGTCGTTCACGCCAGGAGCTCCTCGGCGGTGAGCTCAACTGCGGCGCGAGCGGTGGACCCAGGAGCGTGAGCAGTCAGCACGGTGCCCTCTTCTTGCCGACGGACTGGCGAGCTCGGCTGTTGTCTCGCCAGAGCAGTGGAGCCCACGCCACACACCGTGCCCAGACCCTTGCCCGAGGGCGTCATGGCAGGGCGGCCGGTGGACGACGCTGACGGCCACTCCCCCGCCTCGACGCTCACGACAGTGAAGCCACGGCCCTCGACCGCACCGGTCGGGGGCCCTCTGGGCAAGGGTCCGTGGACCACTTGGATACCTTGCTCCGCTCACAGACAACTCCCAGCCTGGCCGGGGCAAGGGTGCCCGGGGCTGATCACTTGGAGCACCCCCTTCGGCCTGGTCTATGCCGGTACCCCGTGACGCAACATCCGTTGAAGCTCCGACATCCCGAAGGCGGGGCAGACCGGTGCCTTGAGTTCGCCGACTCCGGCCGCCACGCCCTCGACCGCGGTTGAGAGCGCCTCAACCGCCGTCACAGACGATGACGAAGACGGCACGGTAGGGGCTCCCGTCAAGCACGCCACCTGCGTGAAGGCTCATGAACCGGATGTCGCGTCGACACCTCCCCGCGCCTCCGCCTCGACCTCGCAAGTGGCGTCGGTGCCTAGCCGACGCAGGCTGCCGCATCGCTGCTGACGTCGCCCTTCGAGCGCGCCCCCGGCGTTCGGTGAGCTCGCGACGAGGGCGGGCTTCATCCGGTGTTCTGCCTTCGCTGGAACAGCAGCGGATCCAGTCAGGCGCCGGGCGCTAGGGCCATCACGGGCCCTACAGTCGCTCGACCGGCAGCGTCTGCGGACGAGGCCGCTCTGGGGGCGCGCACCCACCAGCTGATCAATTGACCGGGCCAGTCAGTTATGGACGGGCTCGAGCAGTCTTCTGTGGGCGCACTTGTGGGTGGGCCGGCCTGCTGGGCGCTAGGGGTTCTTGTAGATCCCGTGGTAGCCGACGCGGCGCCACAGCAGGCGGGTCTCTCCGTCGGCGGTGGTGGTGAAGGCGAAGGTGGCGCGTCCGTCCGGGGAGGCGAAAGACCAGGTCATCTCCCAGATGCCGGGGGCGTGCTTCATCGGCGCTACGCGCAGCTTGCGAGGCCACGTGTACTGCCCGCCGGTAGCGACGTAAGCATCACAGGCGGCAGCGAAATCGGGAACTGCCTCGCGGAACATGCGCTGGTGTTCGGGGCTGAGGGCCTTGAAGTCGGCGTCGAAGCGGGGGGTGCGTTCGTACTTCACCCGGCGTGGTCCTCAGCGTGGCTCTCGGCGTGCTCCTGAGCCTGCTCGTGCGCCTGCTCGGAGGGGTCGTCCTCCGCGTGGCTAGCGAGGCCGTCGAGGTCGGCCAGGAAGTCCTCGGCGCTGGTCGAGACGGTGACCTGTCCGGCGCGCACGTGCTCGTCGACCTCAACCTCGCCGGCCTGCCAGTGCTCGGTCCAGAACCAGGCCTGGTCGGCGGGGATGGCGAGCATGGGGCGGACCTCTAGGACGCCGTCCTCGCGCTCGGTGAGCTCGAGCTGGGCGCCGGGGGTGTCCAGTCCGAGGCGGGTGCGCACGGCCGGGGGCAGCATGACGGCGCCGCGGCTCTGGACGGAGACGAAGCCGTGGAAGCGCTCGGCGCTCTTGGCGCGGGTGCGGCGTGGGCGGGTGGGACCGGCCGAGGCGCTGGCGGCGTCCGTCATACCGTCATAGTACGGCGCTGCAGCGTCGCCAACAAGTAGTTTTACTGCACTACTGCGATGCGATGCCCTGTAGGTCAAGGAGTTCGGTTTCATCACCCTTGCCGCGGTAGCGCGGCATAATGGCACGAATCCCGCCCTATGACGGCACCACGTCCCCGATGCGGCCCAGCTGTCGCCCGCGGCACCTACCGTCGGGTCGTGGCCTTCCCCGCCCCCCTTGGTGTCGACGCTGACGCCGACGTCGTCTCCCATAAGAGCGTCGCCCTCGACGGAGTGATGGACAGCGGCCTTGACTGCGAGCTCCCCATGGGTCCCGTCATCGACACGGGTGCGCGCGACCGTGTCGACGGCGACGACATCGACGACATCGACGACGAGAACGTCCTCACCGATGCAGCACTCGGAGAGCAGCTGCTGCTCGCCTCGACCGGCGTCCTGCCGGAACTGGCCGGCCTGCCCGAGCGCGAGGCGGCCTATGCCCGCGCCGCCCGGGCGGAGAACACCCTGCGCGGGTACCGCTTCGACTGGGCCGACTTCACCACCTGGTGCACCGCCCACGACGCCGACCCGATGCCCGCGGACGCCGGCGGCGCTGACCGGCTACCTCGTGGCCCTGGCTGAGACCGGCGCGAAGGTCGGCACACTCTCGCGGCGCCTGTCCTCGATCAAGTTCGCCCACGCCAGCGCCGGGCACCCCGACCCCGCCACCCACCCCCGCGTCATGGCCGTCTGGGAGGGCATCCGCCGAGTGCACGGCGCCCCGCCGGAGCAGGCGGCCCCGCTGATGCCGCCACTGCTGTTCGACGTGCTGGCGGCCTGCCCGGTCACCCGCACCTGGCCAACCCCGGCGACGACCGCCACCACGTCGGGTCGCCGCTCGAGGTCAGCGGTCCGAGCACACGAACCGGACCTGACCGGGGCCCGCGACCGCGCGCTGCTGCTGGTGGGCTTCGTGGGTGCGCTGCGGCGCAGCGAGCTCACCGCACTGGACCTCGGCGACGTCGCCGAGCACCCTAACGGGCTGGTGCTGTCCCTGCCCCGGTCGAAGACCAACCAGACCGGTGAGCACGCCGAGCTCGTCGTCCTGCCCCGCGCGGGTAACCCCGACCGCTGCCCTGTGGTGGCGCTGCAGCGCTGGCTGGAGCTTGCCGGCATCACCGAGGGCCCGGTGTTCCGCGGCGTGACCAAGGCCAACCGCGCAGGTGGGCGGCGTCTGCACCCAGAATCGGTGACCACCCTGGTCAAGGGCGCTCTGGCCCGCACCGGCGCCCCGACCACCGGGTACAGCGGGCACTCGTTGCGGGCGGGGTTCGTCACCTACGCCCACCTGCGCGGCTCGAGTGACCGCGCCATCGCCCACCAGACCCGGCATCGCTCGATGGCCTCTCTAGGGGGTTACGTGCGGATCTCCCACGCGTGGACCGACAACGCCGCCACCGCTCTGGGCCTGTAAAGATCACGTCGGTCTGCAGCCCCAAGCGACGTCCTGTTATCGAGAAGGGTGGACTGATGGAAATCTTGGCCATAGCGAAATCGCTCACCTCGTTGGCGCCTGCCCTCGTGGAGCAGCTTCGTCAGCGCGAGGCACCGGCCATCACCGTCACCGAGCTCACGATGAATTACCTCCGCACATGGGACCTGGTCACTCCCCAGCAATTGCGCTTGGAAGACGGACCCACTCAGCTGAATGAGACTGATATCCGCGGGTGGTTTGTCCGGAATCGCGCGGCAGTGCCAGCAGCGGAAACCTTTCTCCTGGTCGAAGTCACTGGCCAGACCAAGGCAGTCACCAGGATCACAGATCTGGGTCCCGAGGTCATCACCGTCGAAGACTCATATACCGGGGCATACGTGTTGTCACCACCGGCCGGAGCCAGTGATGTCGAGAACATCTTCTTTGACCTCGACAAGCCTCACCGGGGAGCGTTGCTGGATCTGTGGCCCGAAGAGCAGCCTCCCAACCGACCATACTTCTTGAACCGGAGCATCCATCTGGGCCCACAGGAGTCAGTAACCTTCGTCGTTCGTGCACGGACCGATCTTTCCAAGGTCACATGGCGCCTCCGCATCGCGTACCGCATCGGCGGTCTACGTGAAAGAACGTGGGTCTCGAAGGAGCAGTGGACGGTGAGCTCGGCCCACCGGGTGTCTCAGAGATTGTTGTGGCGGTGGTGGAAGGAGCCACGGGGACTAATTCGCGAAGAAGACGAATTGCTCTAGCCCACCCCTACAAGGAGTTCCCGTGAGTGATGACCCGGCGTCTTCGGCGCCCAACGGTGTCGACCCAGCGTGGTGGTTGACCGCCTACACGGACGCTGAGGCCGGCCTGGCAGAAGCGCCGGACCTGATCGCGGGCAAGCTCTTCGCCTTGGCCCGTGACGCCCCTGAAGGCACCCTCCAGCGGCGGGTCCTGGAGGTCTTGGCGCGGGCATCGAGCCCCCAGCTTGAACCCGAGGACTGGGAAGAACCGTTCGTCGCGATGCGCGTGACGAGCCGAGGACGCACGGCGGTGCCGGACGATCTCGAGGCTGACGAGCGGACTCTCCTCGGGCAGCTAGTACCTCTCATCACCCCCTCACCGCTGCGCGCACGAGCCGCCGACATCGCGTGGACCTACGGCGATCGGAGACGGCGTGACCTACTGATGGTTGCGATCGAGGCCTACCTCGACCTTCCCTTAGACCGCCACACCTGGGTCCGCCTTGCCCACGACAGCTACAAGCGTGCGCTGGAATTGGCGCGACGCAGTGGCGCCGCCGGCCGCCCTCAGCTGCGCGAGGCCACCGATCGGCTGCAAGAAGTGATCACAACCGAGGCGTCTGAGTCGGTCCTGGTGGCTGACTGCTCAGAGCTCCTACGCGCATTCGGACGCTTGGGCGCGGAGCAGGCCCATCTGGTGGCGGAGCAGATCCAAGCGCGGGCGGCCGCGACGCTGGCGGCCAACACCCACCTGTCACGGCGTCTAGAGGAGGAGGCACGCTCCTGGTACGGCAAGTGCGGCCAGCCGGAGCTCGCCCTTGGCTGTACCGCAAGGGTCGCGCAGACCTTCGTCCGAGAGGCCGAAGCGCGCCAGGCATCAGACTTCTCAGCCTCCATGAGCGCGGGGCGTTCTTACGAGCGCGCCATCGCGGCCCTGCGCCAGCTGCCGACTCGCTACCGACAAGAGCATGGCCTTGAGGAGCGGATCCGCGAGCTGCGTGCTCGCGCCGACGAGTCACGTCGAGCGCTACTGGACTCGATGGTCGCGATAGAGACTGAGCCTTTCGATCTGACCGACTCGGCTCGCACTGCCCGCGCTGCGGTCTCGGAAAAGACTCCGAGTGAAGCATTGCGCCAGTTCTGCCGACTGCGCCCCCCTTTCGACTTCGAGGAGTTCATGGGATCGGCGCGCGAGCAAGCCTTGGGAGGGCTGTCCAGGCTTTTCTCCCAAGAGACATACACCGCAAGCGGTCAACGAGTCGCTGCCCGGGGTGGGCTCGCGGGAGAGACGGATGAGGACTACACCTGGGCGCAGGCAGTCAAGAACTTCGAGTACCGCGTCGCGATGATTGTCTCGGGTGTGATCCTACCGGCTCAAGAGGCTTTGACCTTCGAGCATCGCTATCCCTTTCCCACTCTGCTGCACCTGTGCGAGCGGTCACCCTCGGTGCCTCTTGGACACGAAGCTATGTGGGCGCGGGGAATCTGGCACGGACTTCGACAGGACTACCCCTCCGCGGCGGCTCTTCTCGTTCCTCAGATCGAGCAGCTCATCCGGACTCACCTCAAGAGCCATGGCGTGCACACGCTCATGGTCGATGACCGCTCTGGTGTGGAGACCGAGAAGAGTCTCGGCGCGCTGCTGGATGTTCCAGATCTGGAAACGACTCTCGGCGAGGTGTTTGTATTTGAACTGAAAGCGCTGCTGGTATCTAAGGAGGGGGCGAACTTGCGCAACGCTATGGCGCACGGGCTGCTCAACGACGAAGGTGCAGTCTCCTCGAACACCGTCTACATCTGGTGGCTCACTCTCTTTTTCGCATTTGCGCCATTCTTCTCAGAAGGCCCTGGCACTTCCGATGTGGGGGATGCGTGAGGCGACGGGGACACCAGCTTGTAGGCGCTGGCGGCGCACGGCGGTGCCTGCTCCCCTGCACCGCCGCGGTGGCCGGGTACTGACGGACTCCTCGCCCGGTCCACGGGTGTAGCCCGCCCGGTAGCGAGAGCCCGGGCTATCTGCCTGGCCGCAATGTCGGCCTGCGCGTCTAGCGTCGCCTCGAGGGCCGTCCTGGCCCGCAGATGAGAGGGGTTGCAGCGTGGCGCGCACGACGGCAAGCCAGATCGAGCAGATCGAGCTGGGGGCTCTGGACAGCAAGCGGCCTCTGGCGGATGTGCTGCGGCGGTGTGTGGCCCTGGGAGGCCGGTCGGGTTCGGAGCAACTACGGGACTGGGCTCGCCTGGAGCTGGACGGTTACAGCGGCGGCGACCATGACCTTCCCCGGTACCGCACCGTCACGGCGGCCCTGTGCATCGACGGCTCGGACTCTCGCAAGATTGTCACCGGCCAGCAGATCTCGACCTTCGACATCCCGGAGTTCGCAAGGGAGGCCATTAGCGCATCCGCGCCCATTCCCTATGGTGTCGCAGAGCTGGAGAGGCTGGCCAAGCACACCGAGTCCATCAAGATGCAGGACTCGATGATGCCCGAGCTGGTGCATCTCATGAACAGGCAGAACGATCGCGGATCGGCGATCCACGCCATGTACTGGCAGATCTCCTCCGCAAGCATCCACGGCATCCTGGATACCATCCGAACCAACCTTGTAGCCCTCGCCGCTGAGATGCGAGCCGCAGGCACCACCGACGTGCCGACCCCTGAGGCCGCGGACCAAGCAGTTCAGGTCGTCATCCATGGGGTCAAGCGCAGCTCCATCACCGTGAACACCCATCAGGCCTCCGGGAGCGGGGATGGATCCCGGGCGTTCACCCCGCCGCCATCAACGGCGGCCACGCCTCGGGTGCCATCATGGGTTCGCGGACCGTGGGGCTTCGCTGTCGGTGCAGCGGGGATCGTGGGCGCGGTCGCCGGCGTTGCGACGTGGGCGGGTTGAAGCTCATTCGTTTGATGTGACCCTCCGGCACGTGTCCGGGAACGCCCCGTCTTGGACACCAGGTGTCGGCCGGGCCAGCGAGGCTCGGACGCTGACCGATACCGGCGACGGCGCCGCCCCGAGCCACCCCGCTCACCGCCGGCGGTGGTCTTGCGATGGAAGGCGCCAGTGGCGCAGGGCCCGACCCAGCCACAGACATCGACGGCGCCCGTGACGCAGACTGCACCCCCCGGCTGCGCTCCAGCCCGGGGACCTGGGTGACCTCAGTCCAGAGCAGCTGGCATCACTGGCCAGTGGTTAGCGTTGGCCGCACTGTCCCAACGCGGCGAAGCAGCCGAGCCGGATTTGTTGGCGGTGGGCTGGCTGGCCCAGCACGCAGCTACCGCCGATGTCTTCCGTCAGCCGTGGCCGGTGCCTACGGACCAGTCTCGCGAGGTCTGAACTGGGCTACCTTCCCGCCGGCCTAGGAGTACTAGCCGAGTTGGTAGAGGCCGCCATCGCGGAGGTCAGCACCCCCGAGGCCCGCTACCAAGACGCGAGCGGGCTCACTCGCAGGCATCTACATTGAGCGGCAACTGATCCCTAACGTAAGGGCCTCGATGTACAACCTGCTTGTTGGATTCCCGGAAGGATCGGCCTCTCGCGAGAGGGTCCTGGAGTACACCGAGGACCACATCCGCCAATACCTGTCTCCAAACGGTCAGGTCGATCTCTCGCGGTTGCTCCACTTCCCAACGCTGGTCATGCCTGAGGTGGGCCAGCCCAACTCGACGCAGACTGCTCGTGTCGGCCACATCGAGGATGTTGCCGTCAACGGGAGGACCCTCACCTTCCGCTTCGTGCCCAACCCCGGGATCGCCGAGTTCGACCTGGGATACGTACAGTCGATCGCAAACCGCCTGCAGATTACTGACTGGGAGTTCACGCGCACCCACTGGGCGGTCAAGGACGTTGACCTGCTCAGGGTGCTACTGGGAAGAGCGGGTCTACCTGACCTGGCGCCCCAGGTTTTCAGCTTCCCCACGCGGACTCCCGTGGAGTCCGACCTCGTCGCCGTCATGATGCCCTTCGACCCCGGCTTCGACGCCACGTACGCGGCCATCAGGGGGCCGCCAGTGACATGGGGATGCGCTGCCACCGGGCTGACGACATTTGGGACAACAACCACATCATGGATGACGTCATCAGTCTCATCTGGCGGGCCCGCGTCATAATTTCCGACTTGAGCAATAAGAATGCCAATGTTTTCTATGAGACGGGTATCGCGCACACACTGGGCAGGGACGTCGTGCCGATCGCTCGGTCAATGGACGATGTGCCGTTCGACCTGCGCTCTATCCGCTCAGTGATCTATCTGCCGAACGGAGAGGGGCTATCCCAGCTGCGAGATAGAGTTGCTGGGCGGATCCGAACTCTGACAACTGGTCGTTGATGCCTGCCTACCCCACGAGCCGCGGAGTGCACAGCACGACGGGAGCCTCGGCATTGGCGCCCTGTTCGCAACGAACACGCACCGGCAATCCCACTTCCTAGGTTGTGGGACGGTCGGCAACCGGCGCCGTCAAGATCGCGCCTCACGCTCGTCACGCCGTCCCAGAAGTCGTGCCCACTGCACCGTCCCGCAGAGGCCGTCCGGAGCCAACTTCCGGTACGTTCGGGCCGCCTACCTCGGCATCGGCAAGCCCACGATCTCGCGGCAGCTCGCCACCCTGGAGCGCCTCGGCCTCATCGAGCGCTCGCGCGACGCCGAGGACGCCCGTGCCCATGTCATCAGGCTCACTCCGGCCGGAGCCGCCCAAGTCGAGCAGGTGCGCGCGGCGCGCCGCGCCCACGTGCACGAGATGCTCAGCCGCTGGATCGATGACGACGTGGAGCTGCTGGCGGCGTCCCTGCGCCCACCAGCTCGGACCGCAGGTCCGAGACGACCGGCGCCCTGGCGCCGGTCGCGACGCCAGCCAGGGCGAAGGACGGCGGTGGGTGCTCGACGCGCCGCCAGGCACCGTCGGCACCCCCGCCGACCGCAGCTTGCACCACGATCGACAAGCGCGGCCAGAGGCGACGGAACGTCCGCCACCGCACCCTAAAGTGATCGACAAGGCGCCTGGACAGTGGGACGATCATGGCCTGGCCGCCGCGGGCGCTCCGAGTCCCCAACCCGCGGCGGCCCATCACGACCTCAGCTGCTGACCAGCCGCTCGCGCCGAGCGTGCCCGCCATCACGTGTGCAGCCTCTGCTCGACCCCAGCCGGCACGTACGGCCGCACGGTCGCTGCTGCACCCGCCGCCGTCACCTGCGGGCGCCTGGTGCGTGGGCTACCGAAGGGGCGAGCGCTCCGTGTTCCCCACCACCCAGCTCGACGCTGCTCGAGCGTTCGAGCCCTGCCGCGTGACAGCGCTGGGAGCAGCTTGCAAGAAATTCTTGAGGTAGGCCCTGCGCTGCTCCTGCACAGCGCAGAGCGCTTCGTGGGCGAGGTGGTCCTCGGAGTGCACGTCCATGACTCCCCCTTCCCCGGGGCAGGGCGATCCTCACACCCCACCGAGCACCTGCTGCGTCGCATACGACGTGACAGGTGGCCCACCACAGGGTCACTATGAGCGAGCGGCCGTTGCTGTCCGTTGCGTCCCTCCTGGCGCAACGTCAGCAACGGCCGACCACATCACCATCTGAGGACCCCGCAAGACCGGTCGGGCCAGCACCAGCCAGCACCAGCCGAGACCGGTCAAGACCGGTCAAGACCGCGAGCACCGCAGGAGGCCCGACGTGGACGCCTTCGCCATCACCGACTCCACCCCCACCGTCGCCCCTGGTGATGTCGAGAGTGATGTCGGGGGCGATGCCCGGGGTGATGTCCAGACCAACGTCTGGGTGGTCCACCCCAGCGGGGACTTGGACGCCTTCAGCGCCACCAGCCTGCTGGACCACACCACCGCAGGACTTGCCGGACGCCCCCCGGGGGTCTTCCTCATCGACCTGAGCGCAGTGGGCTTCCTGGACTCCGTGGGCCTCGGGGTATGCACCGCCACCCTCAAACGCGCCCAAGCCGCCGGCCACCGCGCCGCCCTAATCGCCCCCGGAACCACCATCCGGCGGTTACTGGCACGCACCGGCATCGCCCGGGCCTACCCCGTACACCGCAGCGTGGACCAAGCCCTCACCGAGGGCGCCCACCTGGCGGCACCGACTAGGGCGTGTCTGAGCGATCACGCTGCGTTCGGGGTACTACCCCCACATGGCAGCTGACCGCCACGACCTCCCCGACGCCCAGTGGCACCTGCTCGAACCGCTGCTACCCGACCGCACCCCACGCCGCGGCGGCCGCTGGGCCGACCACCGGCCCGTCATCGACGGGGTCATCTGGCGGGTCCGCACCGGCTCACCATGGCGAGACCTACCGGCGGCCTACGGTCCCTGGCAGCGTTGTCGACTCCGTCTACGACCGCCATCGACGCTGGTCAGCTGACGGCACATGGGAGAAGGTCCTGGACGCGCTGCGCACCGAGTGCGACCTGGACCTCACTGCGCAGGAGGGTGAGTGGGTGGTGTCCATCGACTCCTCGATCATGCGCGCTCACCACGACGCCGCCGGCGCCAGAGGTGAACCACCACGCGACGTGCCGCCCGAGCGCCTGGCCGCGCAGGTCCCACCCAGCCCCCGGGAACGGGGGCGTTCGGGGGGTCAACACCGGACACCTCGACCCGGAAGCCGCCAGGCGCCAGGCCAGCCGTGAGCGAGAGGGCCTGGGGCGGTCCCGCGGTGGCCTGAGCAGCAAGGTGCACCTGCTCGCCGATGCCCGCTGCCGTCCCCTGGTGTGCGCGGTCAGCCCCGGCCAGCGCGGGGACACGTTGGCCTACCCGGTCCTGATGGGCCGGCTTCGCATCCCTCGAAGCGGGTGCGGGCGGCCACGGACCAGGCCGGACCGGGTGATGGGTGACAAGGCCTACTCCAGTCGTCCAGTGCGCGCTGACCTGCGCCGTCGTCACATCACCGCGACGATCCCGGTGCCAGATGACCAGGCCGGTCACCGGCGCAAGCGCGGGTCGCGCGGGGGTCGTCCGTACGCCTTCGACGCGGAGGCCTACAAGGGCCGCAACGTCGTGGAGCGGACGTTCGCCAAGCTCAAGGACAACCGGGCGTTCGCGATGCGTACCGACAAGCGGGGGTACATCTTCGCCGGGACGGTGGCGGTGGCGGCGCTGCGGATCTGGCTGCGGGACCTCACTCGGCGAGATCCGTCAGACACGCCCTAGGCCGGTCACTCCGGCGGCTCCGGTCACTCCGACGGCTCCGGTCACTCCGGCGGCTCCGGTCACTCCGGCGGCACCGCCGGTTGCCCAAAACGCGCTACCGCTCACCGCTCCGCCTCAGCACATCGCCTTCAAGAGGTGGAGGCCCTGCGTGCGATGGTCACCCCATGGCCAGTGATGCACCTGCAGAGCACCTCGAGCGAGAGCTCGCCGTGCTCCTGCGCCGCGCCCGCGGCATCTCCGGCCAACTGGCCAGGCAACTCCACCCCGACTTAAAGCCCGGGGCCTACGGCCTGATGCTCCGCATCGCCCTGGAGGGGGACGCCCGAGCCGCCGACCTGGCCGCCTACCTCGGTATCGGCAAGCCCACCATCTCCCGGCAGCTCGCCACCCTGGAGCGCCTCGCCCTGATTGAGCGCTCCCGCGACCCTGAGGACGCCCGCGCCCACGTCGTGACCCTCACCGCCGCCGGCACCGCCCAGGTCGAGCAGGTTCGCGCCGCGCGCCGGACCCACGTGCACCAGATGCTCAGCAGCTGGAGCGACGACGACGTCGAGCTGCTCGCGAGATTGCTGGACCAGCTGAACCGCACCCTCGCCCAAGAACCGGTGGAGGACACCACCCGTGGTGGCTGAGCACTGACCCCTTTGGCCATCTGGCTAGTTGGCCAGAACTCGCTTCAGCCCCACCTGCCCAGTCCGGCCCCGGCCTTGGGCGCACCATCGCCCAGACGAGTGAGCCAAAAAGCACACAGCGACCGCAGCTACCACGATGGGGACTGCGCCAGCCCCCGGAGGTTCCCTTGAGCGGCCGGTCCGTCCTGTTCACGACCACCAGGTGCTGCCTGACTCTGATCGGAGCCGCAGGGCTGGGGTTCACTGCGGCGCTGCTCACCGCGATCGTCGCCGCGGCCCTAGCGCTGCTGGAGGTGCCCGTCTTCGCCTCTGCCACCGCCGTTGGTGGCGTCGGTGCTGTCGGTGGCGTCGGTGCTGTCGGGGCCGGCAGTGTCATCGGGGCTGGCGTGGTCATGGGAATGCTGGTCTTCGTGGTGTCCGCCCCGCTGGTGTGGCGCGCTACCTGGTGAGCAACCTCTCAACCTCTACCCCCGTGACTTACCCACGCCTCACTCATGCCTCACTCATGCCTCACTCATGCCTCAGGTACCGAAAGGCCTTGAGGTGGACGCCGGCGCGCGGTGCGTGCGCTGGCCCGCCACGGGCACCACCGGGCTCCAGAGCTGGCCCACGAGGCACTGGCGCCCCCACCGGGCCCGCCGCTACGCCCGGGCACCCACGGCCCCACCCGCCCTTAGGGACCACGTCGCCGGCCTCTCTCACCGATAATCTGGATCTTCCGGCTGCCACGCCGCCCATGGCGAGGCCCGGTCCAGCCCCAACGATACAGGCCCGCCACCAGCTGCCGTCCTCAACCTCACGCAGCGCCACGCACAGTGGTTGCCTAGGGTGCACTGGTGTCGTCCTGGGTGATCCGCAAGACGCTGCCCACCCACGACTTCGGCCTCGATCTGGGACGGGCTCACGGCGCCGCCATCACCGGCCCCCACTTCCTGTACTGGGCCGGTCCCCACATCCGCTACCCGCGCGCCCCCTCCTGGGTGTGGCTGGCTGGGCTGTGCCCCCAGGTCGCTTACTTCCGCACCCAGAGCGACGCCGAGGCAGCCGCTCACGCTTTCGCCAGCGACTGGAAGCGCACCCTGAGCATCAGGGCCGTCACTGTTGATGCCCCCAGCCCACAGCACTGACCCCTGCTCATCGACCTGCCAGTCGGCCTACCCGTCCTTCTACTTGTCGACCAGCAGGCAGTAGAGCCCGGACGCACTCAGAACATGTGCTGATCCACCAGCTTGGCCAGTACCGCTCGGCGCTGTTCGGCCACAGCGGCTGCCTGCTTCCAGGCCAGGTCGTTCTCGCACTCCACCACCTGGGCCACCGCCGCCAGCAACTGGGCATACCCCTCCAGGAAGACCACGTCCTCCAGCGCCGCGGTGCCCGCCTCCGCGCTGCTCACCCGCGCCTCGACCTGGCCCACCTGGACCGAACGGGCGCGCAGCTGGAACAGGTACAGCTGCACCGCCTCACGGCGGGCCTGGCGTGCGTGCTCTCGGCACAGCTGCCTGGCCGAGGCGTACTCGAGGAGCTCGCGGCTGAAGGCGGTCCTCTTAGCCGAGGTCACCCCAGCGCTCCCGGTGGTGACCTCGGTACTGGTTTCGGTGCTGGTTGCGCTGGTGCCGGCGGCGCCCTCTACAGCCTCGGAGTGCTCCGCCTCTTGCTTCGGTGTGGGACCGGACTCACCCGCGGACGGAACTGCACTGACGCCGCCGATACCGCCGATGAGGCCGGAGCTGCTCGGGATGCCGTGGGCTGGCATCGCCAGCGCCGCGGTCGCTGCGTGGCGACAGTCGGCGACGCTGCACTTCACCGACCCAGGGTGCAGCACTGCCGGCCCGCGATCGGGCAGTGATGACGCTGGCGTGTCGCTGCACCGATGCGGGGGCTAGAACGCTGGCGAGGACGTGATGGGCAGAGGTGTCCAGGGCGCGATGGGGGTGAGGCTCATCTCCTCCTCAGCGCCGGCCGTGCCTGGAGGAAACTGGCGGGCGGCAGAATCGCTGCTGCTGCCGCTGCTGCCGCTCCCCCCCCCCCCCTGCGCGCAGCAGCGGCAGCCTTGGCTGCTCGAGAGCGCTCGGCGGCCGCAGCCCGGCTGGCGGCCACCGGCCCGGCCAGGCCAGGGCACCAGGCGCCAGCGCAGCCACGCCGCCGGGTAGGCCACCGCCCGTGCTGGACGCGCGCCGCCGTCCGTGGCCACCCCACGACGACGACGCTCAGCGGCCAACTCAGCGGCGTGGCCGCCTCCATCGTGGTCGACCAGGTCAGCACGCACCGAAGCCGTCGCTGACGACATCGAGCTAGTCGTGGGTCCGGTCGTGGGACCGGCGGCGTAGGTGCGGGCTTTGCCATCGGGGGTGTGGTCGATGGCCCACACGAAGTCATCCACCCCCCAGCCTTCCGCCACGAAACCTCGGATGACCGAGGCCACCGCCGCCACCGACAGCGGCCGCAGGTCCAAAGCCCGGGTGCGCAGCTGCTCGGCCACCGCCACCAGCGCCGCACGACGCTGCCCTCGCGTCGGCCCCGCTGCAGGACCTCCAGCGGGGCTCTCAGTTCTGGCGGCGTTCGATCCACTGTCAGGGCGATAGGTGCCGACGATCTGCGACTTGCCCCCCGGCGTTTCGGCTGCTCGTCCGGGTCTGCTTACGCGCCGGTAGCACCCGGCTGGGGCGTAGGTGATCCAGCGCGCTGCACGGCGCGGTAGACCGTGGAGCGCGCCACCCCGAACAGCTCCGCCAGCTCCGCTCCGGTGTGCTCCCCGCCCAGCCACAGCGCCACCAGGTGCGCCTCCTGCTTGGCCTTGAGCTTGGGCGGCTTGCCCCGCAGGCGCCCCTTGGCCTTGGCCACCGTCATCCCCTCCCGCGTTCGGGCCCGAATTAGGTCGCCCTCGAACTCGGCCACCATCGCCAGCACGTTGAACAGCAGTCGACCCACCGGGTCGGTCGGGTCGTGCACCGTGGCGCCCAGCTGCAGGCCCACCCCACGCTCGGTGAGGTCGGCGACGATGTCGCGCGCGTCGGGCAGGGAGCGGGCCAGGCGGTCCAGCTTGGTGACCACCAGGGTGTCCCCAGCCCCACAGGCCGCCATGGCCTCGCGCAGACCGGGACGGGCGCGGTTGGCACCGGTCAAGCCGTGGTCGACGTACACCCGGGCCCCCTCGACGCCAAGTGCTGCCAGGGCGGTGCGGTGGGCGGTGAGGTCCTGCTCGGTGGTGGAGACCCGGGCGTAGCCGACCTTGAGGCCCGCTGGCTGCGGGCTCGGGTCGCGATGGACTGTCGACGTCGCCCCGTCCCCCGGCGCTACCGCCGCGGTGGGAACGGGACGGAAGGCGGCGGGCGGGGCACCGGCCGGCCGCGCGGTCGCCGCCGGTGCCGGTGCCGGTGCGTCGCTGAACAGGCTCACGCCGGCCAGTGTCGTGCAGGTGTCCCGCAACAGACACCGTCACCGGGCTTTAGCGCGGGCGGGGTATCCGGGCCCTATAGGTGAGCACGACGCGCGCCATTTGAGCCTGTGTTCAGGGTGTCCCGTAGGACGGTCCTCATACGGGACGCACCCACCTCAAGGCCCTTAGAGGTTGTTGTTGGCCCAAGCGGAACCATCTGCTCCGCGGAGCGACCGTCAGCAGGCGCGCGGCGCGCATGCCTCCGGCACGCCTGCTCTCAGCAACGTCACTCCAGCCCGTCCCCTACACGGCATGCTGTGCCACGTGACCCTGACCACCGCACCGACCCTCCGTTGATCACCGGCGACGCAGACCACGCGCTGCGCCCAGCCCCCCGCTGGGCGTGGATGGGGGCCACCGCCTGCGCAGCGCTGATCGCGCTCGACCTCGCCCTCGGATCGCTGTCAGGGGATCGCGCGGACTCCAACCTCGCCGGCACCATGGCGCTGGCCCCCACCCTGACCGGCATCGGCGGATCTCGCCGCCACGTCATCGCCATCGGCGCCCTAGCCACATCCCTGGCGGTCTTGAGCTGCTGGTTTGACGGTGTGCCACCCCTGACCGCCCTGGTGCGCTGCAGCATCCTGGCGCTGGTCACCGCTCTTGTCGCCCTGGTCGCCGGAATGCGCCAGCGCCAGCTGGCCCAGCTGCAGGACCGCCGCCAGGCCGCGCGCACCCTGCAGGCGGCGATGCTCACCGAGCTACCTCAGCCCGACCACCTGCAGCTGGCCTCGCGCTACCTGCCCGCCAGCAGCGGTGACCAGGTCGGAGGGGACTGGTACGACGCCCTCGTCGACGCAGGCGGCTCCACCGTGCTGGTCATCGGTGACGTCATCGGCCACGACATCCGCGCCGCCGCGGCGATGGGGCAGGTCCGGGCGGTGCTGCGCACCTGCGCGGTGCAGGGCGGGCAGAGCCCCGCCCAGGTGCTGACCGCCACCGAGGTGGCCCTGGAACACCTGGGGCTGGACGTGCTGGCCAGCGCCACCGTGGTGCGCATCGACCAGAGCCCGGTCGAGGCTGAGCGCGGGTTGCGGCGCATCACCTGGTCCAGTGCCGGGCACCCACCACCGATCTTGCTGGTCCCGGCCCCCCGGTCAGCTGCCGAACAGCACACCCCTGCTCATGCTCCGGGTCCCGTAGCTCCCACCGGGTTTACCCCCGGGTCTGCAGCGCCAGCGGTCGGTGCACAGGCACAGGTTCTGCATCACGGCGGGGACTGCGACCCGGGCAACACCCACGACCACGGTCGCGTGATGGACCTGACGGGCGCCGGCGACGCCGACGTCCTGCTCGGCGTGGGCACCGGGACGGTGCGGGTCGACCACTCCTGCCAGGTGCCGCCGGGAGCGACGCTGCTGCTGTACACCGACGGCCTGGTGGAGCGCCGCGACGCCGACCTCGACGCCGGGACCCGGGCCCTGTGCCAGGTCCTGGAGGCCGAGGCCGCCCGAGACCTGGAGGACCTCCTGGACGAGGGGCTGCGCCAGCTGGTCGGTGCTGGTCACGGTGATGACGTGGCGGTGCTGGCGGTGCGCGCCCACCGCGAGGACGCTCCACGCCCGCTGGAGGCGGGCCCGGTCCACGGCGCTGGTCCAGCCGATGTGGCGGACATCCCCCCGACACCCGACGCAGCCACCCTCAGCCCCCGGTAGCCCCCACCGCCCCGCCCCCCAGGGCAACATCGGGTCCGATGGCGAGGTGTGCGAGCGGCGCGTCCTTCGCAGCGGCTGACCCGCAGGGGCGGCTGGCACGCACAATAGGCGCCGACTGAGGCGTCCCTGAGGCAGTCACCGGTGCGTGCACCGGCTTGACTCCGTCAGCGCATCGACAAGCGTCGGCAAGCACGATCGGGCCTGCATCCACCTCACCTGGGCCGGCACACCCCGGCCAGAGTGCACCTCAGGTGGATGCGGCGGCGATGACCTCGAGGAGGTAGGCCCGGCGCACCGCGCGGTGCCGGGCGAGGGCGCCCGCCACGCTGAGCAGGCTGCCCGTCCCGGCCAGCTGCTCAGCGGCTTCGACGGCGTCGGCGTAGGCCGTGGCCCGCTGGGCGGTGTGCTCACCGAGCACCAGGTGCAGCTCGACCTGCTGCTGACCGGCGGCGACCGCGCGGCTGACCTGGTGGCGCACTTGGGAGCGGACATCGGCGAAGGCCCGTGCGGCGCGGTCGAGCTGGTCGGCCACGGCGAGGTCGAAGGCGCGGGCAACGGAACCGTGGCCCTCTGCTGTGGTGAGAGACCCGGCGTCCCGTTCCTGGACCACCAGCTCTACCAGCTGCTCGGTCACTTGATCGGTCACCTGCTCGCTCACCTGGTCGGCCAGCTCCAGCGCGCGGGGAGCCTCAGCGAGCAGGAGCAGCTGCAGCTCGCGCAGCACGTCCTCCATCGCCTCCTTGGCGCCCAGCAGGTCAACCGCGTCCAGAGCGGGCAGGGTCACGGCGGACCCAGGGCGCCCCGGACCCAGCTCAGCAGCGGTCGCACTGACTGATGCGGCGGGTCCTGGCCTGCCGCTGGACACCGGTGACGGGTGGGTGTCCTCACTCCACGCCGCTAGCAGCTCCTCGACGCTCAGCTCGAGCGCGGGTGAGTCTTCGGCTCCGCCCGGTTCTTCTGCGTCGACGCCGGAGAGGGTCAGCTCGAACCACACGCTCTTGGGCGCGCTGGCGCTGGGACCAGCACCCCACGAGGTGGCCAGGGCCTGCACCAGGGATAGGCCCCGCCCGCTCATCGCGGTGGCGCTGGGCGCGACCAGCACCGGCAGGGTCGCCGAGCGGTCCCGGACGGTGATGCGCACGCCGTCGTGGATGCTGTAGACGGCGACGTCGAAGTCGGTGCGGGCGTGCAGCACCGCGTTGGCGGCCAGCTCCGAGACCAGCAGGCCGGCGTCATCGGCCAGCGCTGGGACGTCGCTGCTGGCCACGGCGTCCTCGACGAAGCGCCGGGCTGAGCGCACCGAGGTGATCTGGGGCGGGTAGGTCATCAGTCCAAGGCCCTGGCGCACGGCTGGCAAGCTGCCGGTGGGCAACGCTCGCCCGTCCACGGTGTCTCCCTGGGGTGCTCTGTGGGCCACCGGTGCTGCGGCCCCGGTGACCGTAACCGCACCACGGTCCTGGCGCGTACTGGTACGGCGATCTCGAGTTGCCCGACGCCGGTATGCAGGTTCCCGTGAGACCACGACCGCTGTGGGCACTGCCCCGGCCACCCAGACAGGAGCCGCGGCTGTGCGCGCACTGACCTACACCACCTCCGGCGCCCCCGCCGAGGGCTTCCACCTCGGCCAGACCCCCGAGCCTCACGCCGGCCCCGGGCAGGTGCGCATCCGCGTCCACGCCGCCGGCATCTCGCCCCTGGACCGGAAGACCGTGGCCGGCGAGCGAGGCGAGGCGGAGCCGCCGACTCCGGCTGTGCCGGGGATCGATGCTGCCGGCACGGTAGACGAGGTCGGCGAAGGCGTCAGCGACGTCAGCGTCGGCGATGAGGTCTTCGGCCTGGGCAGCGGCACCCACGCCGCCCACGCGGTGCTGTTCGCTTGGGCGCACAAGGCCCCGCAGATCGACTGGAGCGTGGCCGCAGCAGCTCCCCTGGCCGTCGAGACCAGCCAGCGGGCGCTGGGACTCATCGAGGCCCAGGCCGGACAGAACGTGTTCGTCGACGGCGGTTCAGGTGGGGTGGGGGCCGTTGCGGTGCAGGTCGCGCTGGACAGGGGTCTGGGCGTCGTTGCCTCTGCGGGGCAGGACAACCAGGACTACCTGCGCGAGATCGGCGCCGTTCCGGTCCTGCATGGGGAGGGCCTGCTCGAGCGGGTCCGCGCGGTGGCGCCCGGCGGCCTTGACGCGGTCCTCGACATCGCCGGGAAGACCCCCGCCGAGGATCTCGCGGCGCTGGTGTCCCATCTGGCCAGGGTCGTCTCGATCGCGAACCCGGAGGTGGCCGAGCGCGGTGGCATCTTCACCGGCCCCACCCCGTCCGCGGGCCCCGACGAGCGCGAAGAGCGTGGCCTGGGCCAGGCGATGGCTCACGCCGCGGATCTCCTGCGTCGCAACGCCCTGGTCATCAAGGTGCAGACCTTTCCCTTGGAGCGTGCAGCGGAGGCGTACGCGAGGAGCACGTCCGGGCAGGTGCGGGGCAAGGTCGTGCTGCTGCCGTGACCACCTTCATGGCTTCGGGCCCACCAGAGGCGACCGCCTGAGGGGAGGGAGTTTCAGTGCGGTTTGCATCGCGCGCGACCGGGAACCTCACGCCGATCACACCGGCACCCCGACTGAGCGCCGGTCGTCAACGTGCAAAGGAGCCCACCGATGACTGAAAACACTGAGAGCACCGAAAGCACCATGAGCACCAACCCGTCCGCCACCGTCCCCCCCCGACTTCACCCCCGCCTCGGGTGAGGTGACTACCCACCACGGCCTATTCACCGACATCAACCTGCACGTGGACGACACTGGCGGCACCGGCCGTCCCGTGGTGCTGCTCCACGGCTGGCCGCTGTCGGGTGAGTCCTGGTCGGAGCAGGTCCCGGCGCTGGCTGAAGCCGGTTACCGCGTCATCACCTACGACCGCCGCGGCTTCGGACGCTCGGACAAGCCCAGTAGCGGCTATGACTACGACACCTTCGCCTCCGACCTGCACACCCTGCTCGAGAAGCTCGACGTGGAGGACGCCACCCTGGTCGGCTTCTCCATGGGCGGTGGCGAGGTGGCCCGGTACTTCACCAAGTACGACCCCCAGCGCCTGCGCAGCGTCGTCTTCGCCGCCGCGGTGCCGCCGTACATGGCCAAGACCGAGGACAACCCCGACGGGCCCCTGACCCCGGAGCTGGCCGAGGAGATGGAGAGCAAGCTCAAGGACGACGAGGCGACGTTCTACGACGGGTTCGTCACCGCCTTCTTCTCCGTCGACGGCGAGCTGAAGGTCACCGAGGCCCAGCGCCAGGACGCCCTCGCCCTGACCCGCCAGGCTGACAAGAAGGCAGCGCTGAAGGCCATGGAGGCTTTCGGCACCACTGACTTCCGCCAGGACCTGACCCACGTCAACATCCCCACCCTGGTCATCCACGGTGACGGCGATGGCACCGTGCCCTTCGAGGGCTCGGGTGCGCGCACCCACCAGGCAATCCTGGGCAGCAAGCTGCACGTCATCGCCGGCGCGCCGCACGGCTGCAACGTCAGCCACGCGAGCGAGTTCAACAGGGTGCTGCTGGACTTCCTGGCACGCTGATCCAGTGGCCCGCTGACCGTGGGACCCGGGCGGCACGACCGTCTGGGTCCCACGATCAAGAACGTAGTGATTGTCATCTACAGGGCGTCGTGCACCTGGTGACGTCAGCCCGTCGCGTCCACGTCCACGTCCACGTTGACCCCTGCTGAGCAGGGCGCTGACGCGGCCGCGGACCGGGTGAAACGGGCCGGGCGCTATGCGCGGCCGCCCCCAGGACCCGGGCAGTGACGCTCACCCGGCGGTCGCGGTGCCCTGCCTGGCGCCACACCTGGACGAAGGTCACCAGCGCCGCCTCCTGTGCGGCGACTTCGTCACCCAGCAACGCGCGCGTGAGACCCAGGACCGTGGGCGCTAGCAGGTCAACCAGGGCGCCCATCGCCTCCCGGTCCCCCCGGCACACGCCAGCGAAAGCCGCATCGACGGCCTCGGAGTGACCAGCGACGGCCCTGAACCGCGGCACGGGCTGCTCCCACGATGAAGCGGGAGGGACGTCGGCGCCAGCGTCATCCCCGGTGCGGACGGTGCCCCGCACGATGGTTCCGCGCTGCGTCGACGCTGACACATGACGCTGCCCCGCGCGGGCGATCGGGCGAGCAGTACCGCTGACCAGTCACTTAGTCGGTCAGCTGGCCGGTCAGCTCGACGGTCAGCAGCGAGTATGCCGGCGCGCCAGGATTGCCGGTTTCCTCCCGTGTCGCGACGCCCACGGCTAGCGTCGATCCAGTGAGCACCACGCCAGACCCCACGCCGAACGAACCTGCGGCCGCTCTCGGCGTGGCCCGCTCTCCCAAGGACCCCGAGGAGCTCTCAGCGCGCCTGGCCGAAGAGGCGGTGCGCCAGGTGCACGCCCACGACGACGTCGCCGCTGACAGCCTGCTGCAGCCTCACCCCGACCCCAAGGTTCCCGGCGCCAACTACGTCGAGGTCATCGCGGCACCCGAGGACGCCGACGGTCCCCACCACATCGACGACTCCTCAGCAGCGCGGTACTGGGTGGGCCTGGCCGGGGAGGTCGTGCCCACCGAGACCACCGACCCCCACCCCGGGCCGAACCCCGACCTGCGGCAGGCCAGGACCCAGTACACCGCCGCGGTCGAGGCAGTCCGCCTGAGGCACAAGATCCCGGTGAGCACCGAGCTGTTCGCCACCCCTGACACTTACGTGCCGGGAGCCTTCTTCGTCCACGAGCGCGACCCCCAGCCGCTGGTGCGCTGGGTGGACGCCGGCGGACAGGCCTACGACGGCTACCAGCTCCTCGACGGCGCAGCGCACTGGGATGAGGCGACCGTCGCTGCCCGCCGTCAAGCGCTGGCCTCCCAGCCGAGTACCGCTGACCTGGTTGACCCCGGCCACTGAGACAACCTCCGCCTGCGGGAAGCGACCTCTGCGGGAGCTGGCCGCTGAAGGGCTGAGTCGTGCTGCAGGTCGCCCGTCGACCGCAGGCCTCACAGGCAGGCTGCCGCAGCGGCCACCTCCAACAGGTAGGCCCGGCGCACCGCACGGTGCCGGGACAAGGCATCAGCGGCGCTAAGCAGGCCGCCGCGGGCCGTCAGCTCCTCAGCCGCCTCCAGCGCCGCGGCGAAGGCCGAAGCTCGCCGCCCTGCTCCCGGTGCCAGCACCAGACGCAGCGCCACGTATTGCTGCCCCACGGCCACCGCGCGGATGACCTGCTGGCGCACCTGGGCGCGCACGTCAGCGAAGCCACGCGCTGCCCGGTCCAGGCGGTAGGCCACCTCAGTCTCATGCCCTGCCCAGTGCCCTGCCAGGTGCTCCGCTGGATGCTCCGCCCGATGCCCGGCGTTCTCCCTGCTTCGTGGGCCCCCGCGACCAGTGTCTGCAGTGGCCTGGCCGCCGAGGCCGACCTTGCTGTCCTTGCTGCCATGGCTGCCCTGACCGGACGTGCTGGTGTCGCTGAGCAAGATCAGCTGCAGCTCGCGCAGCACGTCCTGCATCGCCTCCTCAGCGCCCAGCAGGTCCGCAGCGTCCAACGCCGGCAGCACGACCTCCACCCCCGAGGCGCACCGACTCACCCCACCAGCACCCGCAGCCACCAAACCGGTCACCGTCGACATTGATGTCGACATCGACGCCAGCGCCGATGAGAACACCGAGGCCCTCAAGTCGTCAGCCTCATCACTGCACGCCGCCAGAAGACCCTCGGTGCTCAGCGCCTCGGCCAAGGCAGCCTTCATGCCCTCACCTCCGTCACGGGCACCGGTGCTGGCAGCCCTTGAGGGGGCACTGCTGGGGTCGGCCCCTTCACCGGACAGCTCGAACCACACGCTCTTGGTCGCACTGGCACTGGGGCCGGCGCCCCAGCGGCTGGCCAGTGCGGCCACCAGCGCCAGTCCTCGCCCGCTCATCGCGGTGGCTTGGGGAGCCACCAGCACCGGCATGGCCGGCGAGCGGTCCCGCACGCTGACGCGCACCCCGTTCGCGGTGCCTTCCACGGCGACGTCGAAGTCGGTGCGCGCGTGCAGCACCGCGTTGACCGCCAGCTCTGCGACCAGCAAGGCGGCGTCCTCGGCCAGTGTCGGGGTCGCGCTGGTGGCCACGGCGTCCCGGACGTAGCGGCGGGCCTGGCGCACCGCGGCGATCTTGGGGGGGTACGTCATGAGCCCCAGACCCACGCGCGCAGCAGGGAGGCTGCCGGTGGCCATCGCCGGTGCGTTCATGTCCGTTCCTCCATCAACCGAGAGGACGGACTCGTGGCAGGGAGAACTCGTCCCTCGCGGTCCAACCTCAGGCTCACGGTAAACGGGCAGAGGCTCGCCTTCGTAGGACGCCACGCGTTGATTGCGCGCCTGTCCCAGGTAGCGATCCCGTAAGACACGGGTGCCATCGGGCGGGTGCGCCACTGCCCCGCGACGCGCCTCAGGCGGTCACGGGGCAGCCGGGCCTCAACAACAGGAACCGGGTCTCACCACTTGTAGTCCAGGAACTTGCCATCAAAAGTCACCACTACGCGGTCCCCCTCGGGGTCGGCGCGACGGGCGATGTCGACCTTGAAGTTGATCGCGCTCATGATCCCGTCACCGAACTCCTCGTGGATCAGCTCCTTCAGCGCCGGCCCGTAGACCATCAGGGCCTCGTTGAAGCGGTAGATCGTGGGGTCGGAGGCCAGCGCGGGGTCGATGCCGCGGGCGGGCTGTGACTGCAGCGCCTCCACCACCGCCTCATCCAGTCCCAGCAGCTCACCGGCGCGCTCAGCGACCTCGGCGGGCACCGGGTGCTGGCCCAGCAGCGCCGCGGTGGTCCACACCAGCGGCCGCTCGAGCTTGGCGGCGATGTCCGCCCAGGTCAGTCCCTGTCGGCGACGGGCGGCGGTGATGATGGCAGCGGCGTCGGCCTTGCTGAGAATCGTGTCGCCAGTGGTGCTGCGGTCAGGGGTCTCGGTGGTCACGGTGGTCTCCTGCGTGCGGTGTCGGGCGTCGGACGGGATGCCTGGCGTGCGGCCAGATGGCCTCAGACCCTCTGGCGCTCAGCGCGAGCAGTGCTGCGCTGGTCAGCGCCGTCAGCGCCGTCAGCGGTGCTGAGGTCGACCCGCACAGCATCGCGGGCACCAACCACACCGGCAGTCCCAGCGTCCGCCGGAGCGGCAGTCTCGGCGGCCGCCGATGACGGGACTGACGGGGCCTGGGAACGCTGCAGCCGGTCGGGCTGGGTGCGGGCGTGGGTGGTGAACAACGTCAGGCCCACGAAGGTCAGGCCCCCCGCGAGGTTGCCGACCACGGTGGGGATCTCGTTCCACACCAGGTAGTCACCCACGGAGAAGTCACCACCGAGCATCAGGCCGATCGGGAACAGGAACATGTTGACGATCGAGTGCTCGAAGCCCATGTAGAAGAAGATGATGATGGGCATCCACATGCCGATGACCTTGCCCGAGACCGAGGTCGACATCATCGCGGCGACCACGCCGGTGGAGACCATCCAGTTGCACAGCACCCCGCGCAGGAACAGCGTCAGCATCCCCGCCGCGCCGTGCTCGGCGTAGCCGACGGTGCGGGCGTGGCCGATCTCGGCCAGGCGAGCGCCGACCTCGGTGGGCGCGGTGGAGAACCCAAAGGTCACGATCACCGCGATCATCAAGGCGACGGTGATCGCGCCGGCGAAGTTGCCAGTGAAGACCAGACCCCAGTTGCGCAGCATCGAGCGCCACGTCACCCCGCGCCGCTTGTCGATGAGAGCCAGCGGCACGAGGGTGAACACCCCGGTGAGCAGGTCAAAACCCATCAGGTACAGCAGGGAGAACCCGACCGGGAACAGCAGAGCCCCGATCAGGGGGTTGCCGGTCTGGACGGTAACGGTGGTGGCGAACGCCGCCGCCAGAGCCAGGATCGCCCCGGCCATGAAGGCGCGGATGAGAGTGTCGCGGGTGCCCATGAGGGCCTTGGCCTGTCCGGCGTCAACCATCTTGGTGACGAAGTCGGGGGGGCTGACGTAGGACACGGGGCACCTCGTTCGATCGACTGCAGCGGGAACCGAGTCGATCGTGCGCGATGCGGTATTTCACCGGCATGCCCCGACGTTGCGGGCAGGTGACGAGCGCATCTCGGTGAGCGTGCTCAGCGGTGAGGTCGCCGCGCGACCGCTGTGACGCAGCCGACTCGGCCGTGTGAGCGCGAGGCTGGTGGTCAACGGTGCGGTGCTCTTCGCAGCGTCGTTGCCGACCGCCAAGCCCCCGTCACGGACATGCCGTCTCGGGCTGGATCCCACCTCACCGGTCCGGGAAGACAACGGGGTGCCCAAAGCCGGGTGCATCGCTCCGGCAGCGGCACGCTGTCCGAGGTAGCCATGGTTGAACGAGACGCACGTCGACGGGGCCGCAGCAGCGCGACCACCCCCGGACACAAATCAGCCACCGCCAGCTCTCGCCACTGCCTGCAGGGCCCACGCGCACGCAGCCGCCCTGGCACAGTGACCCGATGGAGGAGCAACGCCGCTCAACCTCACACCGCACCCGCCTCCGCAGGCGCTCATCACCAGCCGATACCGGCTCCATGCTCAACGCTGAGGCATTGGCCTTCCGCATGGCGACCCTGGCTCGCGACCTGCACCAGCAACACAGCCCTGACGCGGTGATGGAGCACGCCCTCACCGCTGCCGTGGCCCAGGTCCCCGGCGCCGAGCACGGTGCCGTCTCCCTGGTCCGCGCCCGACGCACTCTGACCACCACCGCCGCCACCAGTGACCTCGCCCGCGGGGTGGACGCCCTGCAGAACCAGGTGCGCCAGGGCCCCGGCCTGGACGCCGCCTTCGACCACCGCACCTGCCGGGTGGACGACCTCACCGCCGAGAGGACCCGCTGGCCAGCGCTAGCAGCCCGCGCCCCCCAGGTGGGGGTGGTGAGCCTGCTGTGCGTGCCGCTGTTCGTCCAGGGGAACCGCCAAGGCGTGCTGAGCCTGCTCAGCACCGCTCCTGACGCCTTCGAGGAGGCATCCGAGCACGTGGGCCTGGTGCTGGCCGCCCACACCGCCGTCGCCCTCGCCAGAGCTCAGGAGACGGCGAACACCGCCCGCGGCCTGGCCCACCGCGACGTCATCGGCCAGGCCAAAGGCATCCTCATGCAGCGCCACCACCTGAACGCCCAGCAAGCCTTCGACGTGCTGGCCACCTTCAGCCAGGAGACCAGCCGCAAGCTGCACCAGATCGCCACGGAGATCGCCCTGGAGGTCACCGCAGCCAACCGTGCACCAGATCGCTGACGCGGTACAGCCCGCGATGTGGGACGCGGTCTCCAGACGCGGTACTAAGACGTCGTACCAAGCCGCGGCACCTCGGAACCCTTGCGCCGATCAGCGGACACCAGCATGTCGCGCAGGCCGCGATCACCAGCGCGTGCCACTGTTCCCCAGCCGCGTTCAGCTTCGAGCGCCCACGCACCTATCGCGGAGGCCCCAATGTCAGCCGCCAACACCGCCGGCTCCCCCGCCCGCTCCACCGCCCGCTCCCGGGACCTGCTGCGCACCACCGCGCTGCTGGTCGGCATTGTGTTCTTGCTGGTCGGGCTGCTGGGCTTTGTGCCGGGCATCACCACCGACTACGACGCGATGTCAGGTGCTGGCCATGAGTCCATGGCCATGCTGCTGGGCATCTTCCAGGTCTCGGTGCTGCACAACATCGTGCACCTGCTCTTCGGGGTGGCGGGCGTGGCGATGTCGCGCACCCGCGGCACCGCCCGCGCCTACCTCATCGGCGGCGGGCTGATCTACGCGGTGCTGTGGGTGTACGGCTTGGTCATCGACCAGTCCAGCGCCGCCAACTTCGTGCCGTTGAACACCGCCGACAACTGGCTGCACCTGGTCCTGGCAGTGGGGATGGCTGGCCTGGGGCTGGTGTTGGGACGCCGGGCCACCCGCGCCCGGGTCTGAGACTTCACCAGCACTAGCAACATCGCGGCCGGGTTCCTGGCGACGACCGTCACCAGGACCCCGGCCGCTGGCGCACCCGCGGGTGCCAGGTGTGTTCCGGTGCGCAGCGGGGTGAGGCCGCCGTAGCACCGCGCGTCCCCGTCTGAGCGAGCCATCCGCGAAGGCGCGCCCTACACGCGAGCAGTTACTGTCAGTCAGTTCCCGGGGTGCTCTGACGAAGCGTCCAATCTCACGAACGCTGCCACCAGGCGTGGCGCGCGGACAGGAGAGACTGCGGTGCAGGACTGGGGCGCTCCCACCGGCAACCTGCCGGTGGTCCGCGAGCTACTAGGACTGCAGACCTTCTCCCCGCAGACGGTGTCGGTGCGCGCCGCCCGTCGCTTCGTGCAGGAGTGCCTGACGGCCACCCCGATGCACGCCCTGGCCGATGACGCAGGGCTGCTGGTCAGTGAACTGGCCGCCAACGCCGTCCTGCACGCACGCACCGACTTCGACGTCGCCGTCTCTGCGCTGCAGGCCGGGTCCGGGGTGCGGGTGACCGTACGTGATGACGCCGCCTCGCTGCCCATGCTGACCGCTCCTAGTGCCACGGCGATGAGCGGACGCGGGCTGGCGCTGGTGCAGACGCTGGCCTCGCGCTGGGGAGCCGGCCCCAGCTCCACTGCCCGCAAGGGCGTCTGGTTCGAGCTGGACCTCACGAGCGGAGCCTCCGCCGTGGGCGCCAGTGCAGGCGATGCCGTAGGGGGTGGTGCGGCGGAGATGGGCGTGGAGGAGCTGCTGGCCGCCTGGGGTGACAGCGAGCCGGCCCCGGTCGTGTCCCTGCCGGTGGATGCACCAGTGAGCGCGCCCCGAGGAGCGCCCCGACAAGCACCTGCAGACGCTCTCCTTGACGGCGAAGGCTCAGCCGGCACCGCCGGACCGGTATCGCCTGGTCGGGCCGGCGAGCCCGACGTGGTCCTCCCGGCCCTGGACGCGGCTGACCTGCTGGCCGCCAAGGAGGGCATGGACGACGTGCTGCGCGAGCTGCAGCTGATCCTGCTGGCCCCCCGCCCCCCGCAGGACCACCAGGGGGCCTCCGCCGATGCCGACGGCTCCACGAGGTCCATTCGTTCCATCAGCTCTGGTGCCCCTGGCCTGGAGCTGGCGCGCCGACTGGACGCCGCTGCGCGCGGCTTTGATGGGGTGCGACGCCAGGTCCGTCAGCAGGTCAGCCTCGCGGTGGCCCGCGGTGAGCACACGGTGCAGCTGCGCCTGGACCTGCCGCCGGGCACCTACCAGGCGGCACTGGAGTACCGGGCAGCCGTGGAAGCCGCCGAGGCCCTGGCTGACCAGGGCACCCTGCTGAGCACCAGCGCCCGGGCGTTGGGGCGCCACCGCGCGGTGCGACGGGCCTACCTGGGAGAGGTCATCGCCGCCGCGGCACCGTGACCGGCCACCCCCGGGGCCGCTGCATACCGCGCGGGCAGTGTTGGGACTTCAAGGTTGGTCAGCGCTCAGGCCAGCGGCGCCCGGTCAACGAGGCGACGGCGTCAGCCCGCACCACGGTGGACACGTCACCCACCCGCACGTAGCTGGGCTCATCCGGTGCCCACCCGGTGGGCACCGCAAAGACGCCCCATCGGATGCCGTCGTGAATCTCGGTGCGGTGGTGCTTGGGGTGGCGGCGCGATCTGACGGGTGGGTCTGGCGGGTGGGTCTGGCGCTTGACGCACCGTTGAGGATGGTGGCTCGTGGTCTCCAAGAAGAACCTGCGCAGCGTCTTCGACGCGCTGCCCTTCCCCTGCATGCTGCTGGACACCGACCTGATCATCACTGAGGTCAGCGGCGCCTATGTGACCACCATGGGGATGACCCGCGAGCAGCTGGTGGACCGCTATCTCTTCGACGCCTTCCCCCTGCCTGAGCCCACTGATGAGACGCCCGCCGACGAGCAGGGTGCAGACGTCAGGACCAGCAGCGCCGAGCAAGGGAAGCCGCAGGAGGCTGCCAGTCCCTTGGTGTTGGTGAAGGCGTCCATGCAGCGGGTGCTGGAGACCGGCCAGCCAGACCCGGTACCGCTGCAGAAGTACGACATCCCCGACCCCACCAGCCCGACCGGCTTCACCGAGCGGTGGTGGAGCTTCACGACCTTCCCCATCACCGAACCCATCACTGACCCCGCCATCGAAGCCGCCGTCGAAGCCGCTGTTGACCCCTCCCCCGCGGCGTCTGCGCACACCGAGACCACCAGCCCAGGCGCGACGGCGAGCCCGGACCGCCACCAGGAGCAAGCCCCCGACGCGGCACCCCACCCAGCCCCTGCGGTGCGCGTGACTGGTCTGCTGCACGTCACCGAGGACGTCACCGAGGACGTCGTGCGCCGCACCGGCATGCCCGCCGATGAGCTCCAAGCCGTCGCCGAGCAGGTCCAGCGCTCCACCGCCCTGCTGCGCGGACGCGCCCGCCAGCTCGAGGCGGACCTGTACGCCCGCGCGGTGCAGGTCCAGTCCCTCACCGCCGCCCGCGAGAGCGCCGCGGCTCGCCTGACGGTCCTGGCCCGCACCGCCCTGGCGCTGGCCGAGGCCCGCTCGGTGGCCGACCTCACCACCTTGGTCACCGAGCAGGGCCTGACCGCCACCGGCTGCGACAGCGGGGCGGTGGCGGTCTTCACCCCCGGGGACCCCACCACGATGGACCTGACCATCACCGACGGCTTCGGTGCTGCCGCCCAGCGCGACTACGCCCGCTTGCCCGCCGACAGCCACCTTCCTGCCTGCGTGGCGGCCACCACCGGGCGCATGGTGCTGCTGCACGACGCCGCCGCCAGCACCGCCTGGGGACCGGAGATGAACGCGGTGATGACCTCCACCGGGTCCCAGGCCTTCGCCTGCCTGCCCCTGGTCGCCGGGGGACGGCGCCTGGGGTCCTTGACCGCGGGGTGGCGCCAGGCGCAGACCTTCGAGGCCGGGCAGGTGGAGCTGCTGACCGCTTTTGCCGCCCAGTGCGCCCAGGTGCTGGACCGGCTGCTGGCCGCTGAGGCCGAGCGCGCCACCGCAGCGGTGGCCGCCGCGGCCTGGGAGACCCTGCAGCGGTCCCTGCTGACCGCTCCGCCCGAGCCCGACCACGTCCAGGTGGTGGTGCGCTACCGCGCCGCAGCACGCACCGCCCAGGTCGGAGGTGACTGGTATGACGCCTTCCTCCAGCCCGGCGGGTCCACGGTGCTGGTCATCGGCGACGTCATCGGCCACGACACCATCGCCGCCGCCGCGATGGGTCAGGTGCGCACCATGCTGCGCTCGGTGGCCGCCCACACCGGGGACGGCCCAGCAGCGGTGCTGGCGGCTACCGACCGGCTGCTGCGCACGCTGATGCTGGAGACCACCGCCACGGCGCTGGTGGCCCGGCTGGAGCAGAGCCAGGACGAACACGACCGGGGGGTCAGCCGGGTGCGCTGGTCCAGCGCCGGGCACCTGCCCCCGCTGGTGATCGACACCTACGGCACGGTGACACCGCTGAGCGCGCTGGACGCTGACCTGATGCTGGGGGTGGACCCTGACACCCGCCGTCATGAGTCGGCGATCACCGTGGACCGGGGCTCGACGCTGCTGCTGTACACCGACGGGCTGGTGGAGCGGCGTGGGGAGTCCTTGGAGGTGGGGCTGGAGCGGCTGCGTGAGAGCGCCGAGGAGCTGGCTGGGCTGGGGGTGGACCTGGATCACCTGGTCGACGGGCTGCTCGCGCGACTGGTGGATGCCCAGGGCGAGCGTGCTGATGATGATGTGGCGCTGATCGCGGTGCGGCTGCACCGCCAGGACCGGCCGCGCCCGGTCGTGGCAGGCCCGAACCGGCTGCCCGAGGGCGTCGCGCTGGAGGGATGAGACGTGCCTGCGTGATGTCTGTGTGCGGCGCTAACCATGTGTCCGCGTGAGCGATCCCCGCTGCGACGGCTGACGTCGTTCGTTGCTCGCCCTGCGCACGCGGGCCGAGGCCCCTCGCCGAGTGGTCGGTCGAGAGTCGACCATCGCGACGTCGTTCGAGGGTGCAGCGCGAGCCGCTCAACGCGAGGAGTCAGTCCTCAGCTTCTCGAGCTTGACCGCATCGGTGCTGTCAGGGGCAGCGGAGTACACGACGAGGGTCTGATCGTCATCAAGGACGGCGAGGCTCTCGCAGTCGAGCGTGATCCGGCCAACACCAGGCACGTCGTAACTCTTGACGTCACTGTGGCGGTGCTGCAAGGGCCGCTCGTCCCACACCGCCGCAAAACGCGGGACCCGCTCGCGCAGCTCATCGACGGTGCGCAGCAGCTTGGTGTCTTGGGGGTAGCGAGCCAACGCCGCGCGGGCCTGGGCCACGGTGGCGCGGTCCAAGCGCGCCCCTTCCGTCCCCTCCACCACCAACCGGGAGGCGAAGGTCTCATCCGCCACGAAGTGGAGCCACAGGTGAGTACGTCGCCAGTGGGGCACCTTGGACAGATCTCCCAGTACGGCGCTGGCCAGCTCGTTCCACGCGAGGACGTCGCCTTGGGCGTTGCTGACCATGGCGGGCAGGTCGTGCAGCCGGTCCAGCAACCGCAGCACCGAGGGACGCACCACGTCACTGATGGCTCCTGCAGTCGGCACGGCAGCGCCGGCTAGGGCGAAGAGGTGCTCGATCTCGGGCGGCGACAGGAGCAGCGCCCCACTGAGCATCATCAGAACGGTGGCCGAGGGGCGTGGCCCGCGTCCTTGCTCCAGGCGGACGACGTAGTCCACCGACAGCCCCGCCAGGTGGGCCACCTCTTCGCGTCGAAGCCCGGGAGTGCGCCGACGCACGCTGCCGTTGGGCAGGCCGACGTCGCCCGGGGCCAGACGCTCCCGCCACTGCCGTACCGCCACGGCGAGCTCAGCGGCATCACCAGCCATCACGTGCTGAGTCTGCCAAGTCCGCTCAACCCGTCGCCCCCTGTGATCGCCGCGACGAGACAGGACGGGTCAGACGAGATCGGAGAGGTCAGCCGGACCCGGCCTGGTACCGAGGGTCCTAGGCGACCGCGTCCCTGGCTACCGGCTCGATCGGCAGACACGGTGGGCCGATGAGCACTCCCGACACCCCCACGACCATCGTGCTGATCACTGGAGCCTCCCGCGGGATGGGAGCACGCACCGCGGCTGAGCTCGCCGCCACAGGGGCGACCGTCTTCGCCGGCGCCCGCCGCCCCGAGGAGCTGACGGCGCGGCTGCGCGAAGCTGGGACCGCCGGAGACATCCGCCCCATCGCACTGGACGTCACCAAGGACGCGTCCGTGGCAGCGGCCGCGGCGCACATCCAGGGCAGTGTCGGCGCCCTCGACGTACTGATCAACAACGCCGGTGTCCCGGGCACCTGGGCGCCAGCAGCCGACGTCGGGCCCGATGACTTCTCGCAGGTGCTGGCTACCAACGTCCTAGGACCGGTCCGGGTCACTCAGGTGTTCTTGCCGCTGCTGCGGCGCGGCACCCACCCGCGGCTCGTCATGGTCTCCTCGGGCATGGGCTCCCTGACTTCCCAGAGCACGGATGCGGTCTACGCCGACATCGCCCACCGGCCCTACCCGGCCTCCAAGGCAGCGATGAACATGCTGACCGTCCAGTACGCGAAGGCCTTGCCGGGCATCGTGGTGACGGCGGTGGATCCCGGGCTGACCGCGACCGAGTTCACCGGCGGCGCCGGGCACAGCATCGCCCAGGGAGCCGAGGTCATCGTCTCCGCGGCCCTCGACACCGCCGGGGCCAGCGGCTGCTTCATGGACCGCCACGGCATCACGGCGTGGTGACCGCCCTCGGGATGGTCGACTCGGCGTGGCACCGCACATGGCAGGTCTCCGCTGACGCCTGGCGCTGGAGCGCCTGACCGGTACCCCGCGAACTCGTGAGAGCGGACCTGCGATGTCAGCGCGAGGTGCCCGGTCGAGGATCCGATCTGACGCATGCTTGCCGCGGCCAGCCTCGAAGGCGGAGGCTCGAAAGAGTGCCCGGTCGCCGGTCGCCGGTCGAAACGACGGGTAGCCCATTCCCACCCCTCGCACGGTCACCAGCCGCACTCAACCGCCGTAACGCAGCGCCCTCGCCTCGATGTCGAACAAAACGTCATCGGCCGCCGCGGGGCTGGCCTCCCCGGTGCGCCGCGCCAGCAGCACCGCCTCACGCTCAGCCTCGCTGGCCCGGGCCAGCAACCGGCGCAGGTGCACTCCAGCCTCCTTCCCGCCGACGTCGCCGCCGATGAGGTCCTCCACCGCGCGGCGGTAGCCCAGCCGGCTCTCGTACTGGCCCACCACCGCCTGCACGACCTCAGGCGGCACCCCCTCAGCGGACTCGCGCACCCGCGCCAACGCAGCCTCGGTGGCCCTGCGGTGCAAGCGGCGGGCATCAAGGGCAGGGTCGGCGTCGCTGGCCACCCCCAGGCGACGGATCAGTGGGGCCAGGGTCAGGCCCTGCAGCACGAGAGTGACAATGACGACCAGCAAGGCCACGAGCACCACCTCCTCGCGGAAGGGGAAGGCGCCGCCGCCGTCCACGGCCCTGGGCAGCGCCAGGGCGGTGGCCACGGTCACCACACCACGCATACCGGCCCAGGAGGTCACAGCAGCCTCCCGCCAGCCTGCGGGCGTGGCCGAGCCGTGCTGGCGGGCGCGGCGCCTTGCGATGGCCGAGGCGGTGAACATGGCCAGCGCCCGCCACAGCACGAGGACCCCGACCACGGCAGCCGCCACGTCCAAGGTGCCGCGGTCGCCCAGGAGTGAGGTGGTCCCCAGCACGCTGCTCAGCTCCGCTCCGAGGAAGCCGAACAGCAGCCCGCTGACGGCGAAGTTCACGTACTGCCACACCGAGCGGCCCAGCAGCCAGCCCGCCGAGGTCGTCTCGTGGGAGGAGCGGGCGCGCAGGAACAGCGCCGCCAGCAGCACCGCCAGCACCCCGGAGGCCTCAAGGCGCTCGGCGAGCACGTACAGGGCGAAGGGGGTCGCGACGGTGACGGTCGTCTCGGCCGCCGGGTCGTGCAGGCGCCCCAGCGCCCAGCGGGCCAGCCACCCGCCGGCCAGGCCCAGCGCAGCGCCACCGGCGACGGCGACCAGCAGGCCTAGGCCCACCTGCCCGGTGCTGACCCCGCCGGCCACGACCGCCATCACCGACAGCTGGTAGATGACCAGCGCCGTGGCGTCGTTGAACTGCCCCTCCCCCTCCAGGACCGTCACCAGGCGCGGGGGCAGGTGCAGCCGGCTGGCCACAGCGGTAGCGGCCACCGGGTCTGGCGGGGCGACGATCCCCCCGAGCACGAGAGCCACCGCCCACGGCAGCCCGAGGGCGTGAGCGACGACGGCGACCAAGAAGGCGGTGGTGATGGTCAGGCCCACCGCCAGGGCGAGGACGGGGGCGGCGGCCTGGCGCAGCTCGCGTACCGAGGTGGTCTGGGTCGCGGCGAACAACAACGGGGGCAGCACCAACGGCAGGATGAGGTCCGGCGGGAGGTCCGGGGCGGGCGCCGCCGGGATGAACCCGAGCCCGATCCCGTAGACCGTCAGCAGCACCGGCTGCGGCACACCGATGCGGTCAGCGACCGGGGTGAGGACCACCAGGCCCAGCACGAGCAGGCCCAGCAGGGCGAGGGCATCCACGCCGCGATCCTGCGGGGCCGGACCGGTGGTGACCAGCGGGCCGGCAGGCCCGGACTGGCCCGGACTGGCCCGGACTGGCGCAAGCAAGCGCGGTGTTGGCGCGGGCGGTGGGTAGGGGGCCGCACGTGCCTGCCCCCTGGTTGACCGCGCTGTCCTGGTCGGCGCTGGTCATCGGCTTCGCCTGCGCCGCGTGGATCGTCTACGACACCCGGGTCGCCGGCTGGCGCCAGAAGATGGCGGTGATGGAGTGGGTTGGCCCATCACCGCCCTGTACGCCGGCCCGCTGGCGGTGTGGGCTTACTTGCGCTGGGGCCGGCCCTCCACCCACCGCGCCAAGCAGCGCGCCCAGGCCCGGGGTGAGCGGGTGCCGGGTAAGCCGTTCTGGGCCTCGGTGGCCGTGGGCGTGACCCACTGCGGGGCGGGGTGCACCCTGGGCGACATCGTCGCTGAGACCGGGGTGTTCCTGCTGGGGTGGGAGCTGTTCGGGGAGCACCTGTACGCCGAGTACGCCTGGAGCTATGGGCTGGCGGTGGTGCTGGGGGTGGTGTTCCAGTACTTCGCGATCGCCCCGATGCGGGGCCTGGGGCTGTGGCAGGGCCTGTGGGAGGCGGCCAAGGCTGACGTGCTGAGCTTGACGGCGTTCGAGGTGGGGTTGTTCGGGTGGATGGCGCTGATGCGGTTCGTGTTCTTTCCTGCTGACCCGTTGCGCCCGGACAGCGCCGCGTTCTGGTTCTTGATGGCGGTGGGGATGTGCGTCGGGTACCTGACCAGCTACCCGATGAACTGGTGGCTGATCCGGCGGGGCACCAAAGAAGCGATGTGACGGCGACGCCAGGACCTGCCCCAGATAGCCATCGCGAAACGCGACAGTCGCGCTGTCACCGGCTACGGCCATGACCAGACGTCCGCACATCTCGGGCAGCCCTGGCGATGCAGGCTCATCCACCTCAGCCCACCAGCAACACCACCCCGCCCACCACCCGCCGCTCAGCATCAGCGGCGTGCTCACCGCACACACCCACCACATCACCACAGGGAAAGCGGAGCTGATGGCTCACCCGCAACGAGCACTGCACGGTAGTACGTCCATAACCCCACCCGGGGGCCTTGCACCCCGCCCGCACAAGATCAAGAGCCGCCAGTGCGGGCACCTGCAGCTGCGCCGGCAACGCCGCGAACTCGCCTCCCCGTTGATCCTGCTCACCGGTCAGCACCGCTAATACCGAGTCCAAGCCCAAGAGCTCACCGGACACCTCATCGCCGCCCTGCCCCTGGCGTTGGACCTGGTCCTTCAGACTCTGAAGGTCACCGGCTGTGGCCGCCAAGTCTCCGGCGGCGCGGTCGAGCAACGCGCGGATCGCCTCGAGGCGGTACCCAGCGCGCCGCCGTGCAGCATCTGGGTCGCTGACGCGGTCCCGGCGGGCGCCTTCGAGGCGCTCAGCGACCGCACGGACCGCGTGGGCGAGGTCGTGGGCTTGCACAGGCGTCAGCCACGCCGGAAAGTCTGTGTCCTCGCTCATGGTCGCCACCTGTGGGACAGCGGTCGTCAGGGCTGCCACAAGAGTCTGCTCTAGTGCGCCTGCCCCTTGGCAAGAGCGCCGATGGGTGGTTCGGCCAACGCTGTGCAGCGGCACACGCCCGCAGCGTTCACCAGACATCGCGCGGCTTCCGAGTCAGACCTGGCCATGGCGGCTTCGCAGACGGGAGCGCTCTCCTTGAGGCCGATAGCGTGCCCCATGGACATACCGTCGATGATCGTCGGGGCGAGCATGGCGTCGGTGGTGTGGATGGTGTTGTGGCCGCGCAAGGCGAGTCGCAGTCGCAGGGACGACTCCTCGTCCGACGGGTAGCAGCCGCCCTGATGAGCTGTGGTGCCCGGTGGCCCATCCGGAACGAGACAGCGTAGCGATCGCGCACGACAACGGTGACGGTTCGGTCAGGCACTCACTAGGTTCACCGACGTGCAGCACACGACGCCGGACCAGCCAGCGGTGCTGGTGGAGCACTTCGCGATGACCTTCGGCACCACCGAGGTCATCCGCGACCTGTCCTTCACCGTCCACCCCGGTGAGACCTTCGGCTTCCTGGGCAGCAACGGCTCCGGCAAGACCACCACCATCCGCGCACTCCTGGGCATCTACCGCCCCACCCGAGGACGCCTGCTCATCAACGGGCGCACCTACACCCCCGACAGCGGGCTGCGACTGGGCTACCTGCCCGAAGAACGCGGGCTGTACAAGAAGGAACCCGTCCTGGACGTCATGACCTACTTCGGGCGCCTGCGCGGGATGAGCACCACCGCAGCACGCACCTGGTCCCTGGCCTACCTGGAGCGGGTGGAGCTGGCCGAGAAGGCCAAGACCCGCCTGGACAAGCTCTCCGGAGGCCAGCAGCAGAAGGTCCAGCTCGGCGTGACGATCATGCATGACCCGCAGCTGCTGATCCTGGATGAGCCGACCAAGGGCTTCGACCCGGTCAACCGTCGCTTGCTGATGGACATCATCGCCGAGCAGCAGGCCACCGGAGCCACGGTGGTGATGGTGACCCACCAGATGGAGGAGGTCGAGCGGCTGTGCGACCGGGTGCTGCTGCTCAAGGACGGGGTGGCCCGTGCCTACGGCAGCGTCACCGAGGTCCAGGACTCCTTCGCAGCCCCCGCGGTGCACATCGAGCACACCGGGCACCTGCCTGCCGGTCCCTGGAGGGTTCGCCCAGCACCGGCCACGTCCAGGCGGTCGGCTCACCAGCGCTCTGCGGGTGGGCTCGTCGACGCCGCAGATGAGGCCGCGCACCTCGACGCAGCCAGCAACGCGGCCACCAACGCAGCAAGCCCGTGGGGCGGAGTCCGGTCAGGAGGAGTCCGGTCAGGAGGAGTCCGGTCCGGCGAACCTGACCCCACAGCCGGGCTCGGTGGCGCAGAAGCGCCGGCGGTGCAGGTCAGCACGGTGGAGCTGAACGGGGGCGTCAGCGCTGGGCAGGCCCTGCAGCACCTGGTCGCTGCTGGCGCGGACGTCAGCGGGTTCACCGTGGTGCGCACTTCCTTGGAGGACATCTTCGTGCAGGTCTACGGCGACCACAGCGACCACTCTCCCCAGAGCCACACCCCGGGTTCCTCACCCGAGCTGACCTCTGGAGGCACCGCTGCAAGCACCTCACGGCCCACCCCTGGGCCGGCAGTCACCTCGCCCCAGGAAGGCCCGCAGCGATGAGCACCTCGACCGGCCCTACGCCCAGCGCAGCACCCCAGGAGCGGCCACCGCAGCAAGACAAGAGCCGCTCACGGCGCGGGGTTCAGCAGCGACGGGGGCGGCACAACCTGGGCACCGTGGTCCGCTTTGAGATCACCCGCACGCTGAACAAGCCACGGTTCTGGATCGCGATCCTGACCGTGCCCGTGGTCCTGACCCTGATCGCTGCGCTGGTGAGCCTGTCCAACTCCGGCTCAGGGACCTCAGCAGCAGCCGCGGCCCAGGCCCGGTTCACCTTCGCCTACACCGACGCCTCCGGCCTGATCGACCCCGCACTGGCCACCACCGCCGGCGGAACCCCCACCGACGACCCCGCCGAGGCGCTGGCGCAGGTACGCGACGGGCAGCTGCAGGCCTACATCGCCTACCCCCAAGACCCCACCACCCAAGACGTGGTGATCCAAGCCGCCGACGCCGGCGTCATCGGCAACAGCCGCTACGACACCACCGCCACCTCCCTGCTGCAGGCCAGCGTCGCTGAGCGCATCGGCTCACCCCAGCTGACCGACCTGGCCGGTGGGCAGGTGGGCACCTCGCTGACCACCTACGACCAGGGTGAGCGCAGCGCCGGAATCGGGGCGGTGATCCCGCCGCTGCTGTACCTGGTGGCCTTCTACCTGCTGATCCTGCTGCTGGGCAACCAGATGCTCAACGCGCTGTTGGAGGAGAAGGAGAACCGGGTCACCGAGATGGTGCTGACCACCATCGACCCCACCGACCTGATCACCGGCAAGGTGATCGCCCTGTTCACCGTCGGGGTGGTGCAGATGCTGGTCTTCGCCGCCCCCACCCTGGTCGGCTACCTGGCGCTGCACCAGCACCTGGCCATCCCCGACCTGGGCCTGGACGGCCTGGCACTGGACCCGCAGCGCATGCTCATCGGGGCGGTGCTGCTGGTGTGCGGGTTCGCACTGTTCACCGCCACGCTGGTGGCGCTGGGGGCGGCGATGCCGACGGCCAAGGACGCCGGTCCGCTGTTCGGGGTGATGACAGTTCTGATCTTCGTACCGTTCTACGCGGTGGCGTTGGTCGTCACGGCCCCGGGGGCGCCGATCGTGCAGGCCTTCACCTACTTCCCCTACACCGCCCCGGTGACCGCGCTGCTGCGCAACGCCTTCGGGAACCTGCCGTTGTGGCAGGCCGGCGTCGTCACCTTGGAGCTGGTGGTGCTGACCGCGCTGGTGCTGCGAGTCGCGGTGCAGATCTTCCGGTACGGCTCGATCGCCTACACCGAGAAGGTCAACCTGCGCTCGGCGCTGGCTCGTCGTCGCTAGACGAGAGGTGATGCCGCGCAAGTCGATGCGCGGCACGCCGCGGGCGCATGAGGACGGCCGACTGTCCGAGGTAGCCATCCGCGAGTGAGACGGCCTGAGTCGTCGCGCTAAGCGGGCAGCGGGCCCGGGAAGCGCGCGGTGGGCGTCGGGTCGACAATCGCCCGCGCCTTGGACGGCCGATCCGTCCGGATCTGGCTACCGAGCAGTGCCACCCGACCGGTCCTACCGTGGAGATATGGCGCTCACCTTCGTCTCGAGCCTTGAGCGGTCAGCTCTTGTCCGAGCCGCCGGCACCATCGCCCCGCTGGTCTCCGCGGTCAAGGTCGGCGCGGCGTGGGAGGGCGAGTCCGTGCTGCCCGAGATGACCGTCGGTGGGCTGACACGCCACCTGGTCAACCAGTTCGAGACTGCGCTGGCCTTCCTCGTCCGCCAACCCCCACCTGCGCACGCGGAGGTGGTCTCACTGGCTGAGCTGTACGGCCGCTCGGACTGGTTCAGCGCCCCTGCGGACGCCGTGGAGAACACCTCGATCCGCGACAACTTCAACGCCATGGCCGACGGCGGCCAGGAGCAGTCGGTGACCGTCTTGGCGCGCGCGCGAGAGGAGCTACCCGCGGCCATCGCAGCGGCTGGCCCGTTGACGTACGTGCCCTGGCAGGACTGCACGGTCACCACCGAGGACTTTCTCGCCGCGCGGTTAATGGAGGTTTTCGTGCACGCCGATGACCTCGCCGCCAGCGTCGGGCTGCCGGCTCCTGACTTCGACGACGACGTGGCGCACCCCGTGGTGGCGCTGCTCGCGATGCTCTCTGCGCTACAGCACGGAAGCGCCGTCACGGCCCGGTGGCTCGCTCGAACTGATCGGGCGGAGGTTCTACAAGACGCCTTCCGAGCCCCTTCTCAGTAAGCGACGGTCAGCGTGCCGCTGACCGGGTGGGGATCCCGAATACGACGAGCCGTGGGGTCTGGGTCCGGTCGTCCGGGACGGCTCGAGGCGCCCGATCGACGGTGGCCCCACGGGACACAGGATGCGGTCGTGTGAACACCTACAGGCTGCGACCGACTCACTCGGAAACCGTCACCGGAGTGAGTGCCAACATCAACGAGCACCCACCGCCACCCCGTCCTTAACTGGGCGCGCAGTGCAAACCTCGCTGCCGCGGTGAGCGGCGGTCGAGGAACCGGCCGTCGCTCCCGTCGCCGGCGACCTCGCTACCACCGGCGACGCCACCAAGCTGTGGCGACACCGGAACAGGACCACCATCGACGCCGACGACGGCACCACCCACCCTGCTGGCCCGTCCACACCCAGCACCGCCCCGACAGCACGTGCACTGCACGACCTGCGCGCAGCACACCCCGGCCCCACCGAAGACCTCGCCGACCGGCTCTGCGCAGCAGCCATGACCCTGCTGGGCGCCGACGGTGCCAGCCTGGCCGCCGTCTACACCCCCACCATGTCCGTGCCCGTGGGAGCCAGCGACCCCCACGCCGCCGCCGCCGAGCAGGCCCAGTTCACCGCCGGCGAAGGACCCTGCCTGTACGCCCACCTCACCCGGGGCACCGCTTTGATGACGGATGTCGCCGATGCCGATGCCGTCGGCCGTCGGTACTGGCCGGCATACGCCCTCCTGTTAGGCCGCACCACCACCTTCCGCTCAGTGATCGCTGTCCCCGTGCCCGCGCCCGGGCTTCTCGCGCCCGATCCGCCGGGCACCTCACCGGGCACCTCACCGGGCACCTCACCGGCCACCTCACCGGCCACCTCACCGGCCACCTCACCGGCCACCTCACCGGCCACCTCACCGGCCACCTCACCGGCCACCTCACCGGCCACCTCACCGGCCACCTCACCGACAGGGCCGTCAGCGGACCGCGCAGGCGCAGGGTCTGGCCCGCCCACCCCGGTACCGCTAGTGCGGGTGCCACTGGTGCTGACCTGCTACTTGCACCACCCCATGGCCGCACCCGGAACCACCACCGATGCAGCTGCCGAAGCCGCCACCCAGGCTCTGCAGGCGATGCTGAGGAGGATCGAGACCGTCAGCGCAGCCCTGGGGGTGGTGCTGGCCGAAGTCACCGCGGCCGCGTCCAGCGCAGAGTCGGACTGGCTGGACTCGCGCACCGCCGGACCCCGGGCCGCGGTCTGGCAGGCCGAGGAAGCGTTGATGGATGCTGACGGCGGTGTGGACCGTGAGGGGGCGCTGGCGGCGCTGCGCACCTATGCCCTCATCCACGCCGTAAGCATCGACGAGGCCGCTGCAGGTCTGGTCCTGGACCACCTCAGCGCTGGGCAGGTGCTTGGTCATGACTACTGGTCGGCTGGCTGACCGAGTGGCTGAGGTGGTGCCGGCCGCCACTTGGTCCTGCGCTCACCCTCACCGGACCTTGGTCTGACGGGGGCGGGCATGGGACGCCCTCTCCCTGACCGACGACGCGCCAGGACAACCGGTCGGCCGCCCGAAGTCTCGGGGGACCTCGGGGGCTCCTGCCGGGCGGTGGTCCTGGGCAACCCGGGGTATGTCGCCACAGCCGTTCCGCATCGGGCAGATCACCGGGTAGATCACCGGGCAGATCACCGGGCAGAGGAAGACCCGTGCTGTCCTACATTGATCGATAAAGACAACAGGCTGAAGGTGTCGGAACGGCTCATGGCAACAGAGAGCACCGCACCACCACCCACCTCCTCGCGTGAGTGGGCGACCGTCTTGGACGCCGTGGCGCACCGGCAGGTGCGCGTGATACTGCTTTCACCCAGCGGCGCACCAGTAGTGCTGGTCGCCGAGGAAGAGCTCGCAGCGCTGGAGCAGCGCGCTCAGCGCGCCAACGCTCCCGCGCTGTTGACAGCGCGGGAGCGGCAGGTCCTGCTGCTCATCGAGCAGGGCCACTCCACGGCCGGGGTCGCCGCGCACCTGGGGGTGGCAGTCGGTACCGCGGCCCAGCACTTGGCGGCTGCCCGGTGCAAGTACGGCGCGCGCACCAGCGTCCAGGCTGCCGCTCTGGCTCGACAAGCCGCCGCCCTCGACTGAACGCAACGCAGAGACTGCCCGGGTAGTGATCCCGTGTGACACACGATCGTTGCGGCCATCGGCAAGGGGAAGGTCTGAGAGGGCGCTCGGTCGCCGGTCCTTCTCCACGACGGTCAACGAGCACCTTCGCCGGAGCGGCCCCCAACTGTGGAAATCCGTCACCTCGTCGGCGTCAGGTGCGAGGAGAAGAACCGCTCGATCTCGGCGAGCAGCGCACGGACGGTGGCGACCGGCTCCTTGGAGTAGAAGTCATGATCGGCTCCGGGGTACTGCCGGTGCACGACCTCCACGCCAGCGGTGTGCAGCACCTCCGCCAGCTCCTCGGCATCGGCGGCCAGGGTGTCCATCTCGCCGCTCTGAATGAGCGTCGGTGGCATCGCTGCGGGCAGTGCGGCATCCAGGCGTGGAGAGGCCAGTACCTCTGCGCGCCGCACGACGTCGGGGAAGTAGCTCCACTGCACCGCGCGCTGCACCATCGGACTGATCGCCGGACGAGCGGCCGCGGAGGTGCGGTCGGCACGGGTGGCGTCGGTGAAGGGCACGATCAGCGAGACGGCCACCGGCAGCGGTGCGCCTGCAGCGTGCAGCTGCTGGCAGGTGTTGATGGACAGCTTCGCGCCGGCGCTCACCCCCGACAGCAGCAACCGCTCGCCGTCCCAGCCCTGGGTGCGCCCGTGGGCCTGGACCCAGCAGGCGATGTCGTACACCTCTTCCTCGGCGACCGGGTAGCGCGCCGTGGGAGCGGTGTCGTAGTCGGGCAGCACGACGGTGGCACCCAGGCTGGCCGCCAGGTAGCGGGCGATGTGGAGGTCTTGCTCGGGATAGCGGTTGATGAAGCCGCCTCCGTGCAGCTGCAGCACCACAGGACCCGGCGCCGGTGGGTCCGAGACCCCTGGATGTGACACCAGGGTGGGGGGACTGACCACGATCGAGCGCACGTGGCCGTGCCGGGTGGGGACCGAAATTTCGTAGGGCTGCGGCAGCGGTGTGATGGTGATGTCCAGTGCTGGGGGGATCGTGGGATGGGCGCGTGAACCCACCTGCGCCAGCGCCCAGAACAAGGGGTTGAAGGGGCGTCGCGGATCCCGGAGTGGTTCGGGCTGCGCAGCCCTGGTCATCCTGGGCGCTCGAGTCATCGGAAGTCCGCGACGTGGTCACGCGTCCACTGCGCGTAGGTGAGTGCTGGGCGCCCGAGCACCGCGGGGACGGAGTCGGTGCGGACGGGTTCGGGGATCTGGGGGACCTGGCCGCGGGTCTGGATGAGGGCGTCGGCGTAGAAGGCGGGGATCTGGGTGAGCAGCTCAGTGCGGTAGGTCTGCACATCGACCACCTCGAAGGCGATGGGCGTCCCCAGGGCTTGGGAGATGGTGGCGACCTGCTCGCGCTCAGTCAGGCTCGCCCCACCCAGGACCAGCGGGGCCTGTCCGCGCAGGGAGTCATCCAGCAGGGCCCGGGCGGCGACGGCGGCGACGTCCCGCTCGTGCACCAGAGGGGTGGCGCCGTCGGGGAAGGCGGTCCTGACGGCGCGTTCCTGGCGGATCGTGCGCGCCCAGCGCAGGGAGTTGGTCGCCAGGTAGCCCGGTCGCACGAAGGTCCAGTCCACGCCGGAGTCCTGCAGGGCCTGCTCGGCGCGCAGGTGCTCCACGGTGACGGGGTTGGAGGTGGGGTCGGGGAAGAGGACGGAGTTAGAGGACAGCAGGACGACGTGCTGCACCCCTGCTGCTGAGCAGGCGGCGGTGAAGGAGGGGGCGTGGTCGGCGCTGGCGTAGAGGAACACCTTCTGCACCCGGGTGACCAGGGCGGGGAAGGTGGCCGGGTCGCTCAGGTCACCGTGGACGACCTCGACGGTGCTGGGCAGGCCGGCACGCTCAGGAGCGCGGCTGGAGGCGCGGACCTGTTCGCCGGCGGCGAGCAGGTCTTTCACCACGGCGGCGCCGATGTGTCCGCGGGCGCCGATGACGAGGGTGGTCATGATCCTCCTGAGCTGTCGTGGTGGGCCTTCACCGGGTCCACCCGGTGGGATGGGTTCGCCCCGTTGTGGTTCCGCGCAAAGTAATTACGTCGTAAAGATACTTGCCGACGGATATGGTGCAACGCCGGGACGAGGAAGCGGAGGGGAGCCTGCATGAGCGCTGCGACGGGCAGTGGGACGGGCGACGGGACGGGCGGTGCGGGCCGGCACGGCCATGCCGTGCAGGTGCTGGGTGCGCTGAGGGCTCTGGCGACCAGCCAGCGCGAGCTGGGTAGGCACTTCGCCCGCGCACGCGGCATGCACACCACCGACGCGAACGCGATCGTGGAGGTCCTCACCGCCGAGCAGCGCGGCGCACCGTTGACGCCGGCGCGCCTGGCGGAGCGGGTGGGGCTGTCGACGGGGGCTACCTCGACGCTGCTGAACCGGCTGGAAGAGGCGGGGCACCTGGTCAGGTCCCGTGAGCATCGGGATCGCCGGGTGGTGACACTGCACTCCACCCACGCGATCCACGACACCGCAGACGGCTTCTACGCACCCCTGACCCAGCAGCTGCACACGGTCCTGCTGGAGTACTCCCCGGCTGAGCTTCGTCTGGTGCAGGAACTAGCAAGTCGGCTGTCCAAGACGGTCGATGACTACATCGCATCGGTACCTACGACACAGACCCAGCAACCGATCGGCGAATGACACATCGCAGCTGACGCACCGGCTTAGCGCCAGCCCCGCGCGCCCGGTCGACGATCCTTCGGTGAGACATGAACTACCGCTCACTGACCTGCTCGTCATCGACCTGATGAGCAAGGCGACGAGTCGTGACCAACTTGGACCGCCACCGCGCCGGCCACCCCTGCGCCACCCACGACGCATGCGGCTCGTGCCCCGCCCGCCCCAGATGCACCACCTCCTCGATGGCGAGCTGCTGGCGGTGGACCACCGCTCCCACCACGTCCAGTGGCTCGGCCCAGCCATAACCGTCCAGGAAGGCCCGAACGCGCCCTCGACGGTCAGGCACATCGGCGAACCCCCGACGCGCGAGCTCCTGCGGGTCGTCCTCGAAGGGAGCCAGCCACTCCAGGGCGTAGGCGACGTCACTGCACGCTGGTGCAGGCCGGGCGCTGTCCCAGTCGAACAGGCCCACGGCCACCCCGCCGGACCACGCGAAGTTGGCCGGTTGAGCATCCCCGTGACAGATGACCCGCTCCGACCCACTGACCGCAGGCTCCTCGGGGACCGCCCAGACGGCGTCGGCGGGTGGCACCCACGTCCGGCTGGCCTCGTGCACGCGGCGCAACAGGTGACCGGCTGAGGCGACCCCTTCGAGACCGAGCTGGTGGGGCCAGCACTCCTGTCCGGCATCGCCCGCCACCAGGCGCACCGTCTCGACGGCACCATCCAGGCTGAGTGGCTCGGGCACCGGCATACCAGCGTCGCCGCAACGGCCGCCTGGGCTCGCACCTGCCGTGGGCCGACCCGCGCCGCGGCTGGGACTTCGTCACCGCCGGCCACGGCCACGTGGACTGGGAGCCGATCTTCCGCACCCTCAACGCCATCGGTTACTCCGGCCCCACGAGCGTGGAGTGGGAGGACGCCGGCATGGACCGCCTCGTGGGTGCGCCCCAGGCGCTGGCGATGGTGAAGGAGCTCGCGAGGATCTCCCCGCCGGCAGCGGCCTTCGACGCCGCCTTCTCCACCAAGCGCTGACGTGAGCAGCCACGTGGCGTCCGCAGTCAGCACCGCCCCCGCCGCCGTCCCCGGCACCGCTGTCGGTGCAGGTGCTGAACGCCTGACCATCGGCGTGGACATCGGCGGGACCAAGATCGCGGCTGGGGTGGTCGACGCCCGTGGACGCATCCTGGCCCGCACGCGCCGTGAGACCCCTGCGCGAGATGCGAAGGCGATCGAGGCGGCAGTAGTGGATGCGGTCATAGAGCTGCGTCATGAGCACGACGTGGCCGCCGAGGGGGTGGCCGCTGCCGGCTTCGTCGACGTCAGCCGTTCGGTGGTGACGTTCGCCCCGAACGTGGCCTGGCGCGACGAGCCGGTGCGCGCCGACCTCGAGGGCGCCCTCGGTCTGCCGGTGGTTGTGGAGAACGACGCCAACGCCGCGGCGTGGGGGGAGTTCGCGCACGGGACCGGGCGCAGCGCTAGTAGCGCTGATCATGAGGTCCACGACATGGTGCTGCTGACCATCGGCACCGGGCTGGGCGGCGGCATCGTCATCGGCGACCGCCTGCTGCGCGGCGCCAGCGGCTTCGCCGGTGAGCTGGGGCACGTGCGAGTGGTCCCCAACGGCCATCCTTGCGGCTGCGGCAACCGGGGCTGCTGGGAGCAGTACGCCTCGGGGCGGGCGCTGGTGCGCGAGGCCCGCGCCATGGCGAGCACTGGCTCACCGCTGGCGGCCCACCTGCTGGAGTTGGCCGGGAACGATCCACAGGCAATCCAGGGGCCCACCGTCACGAAGGCCGCTCTGGAGGGCGACACAGCCGCGATAGAGCTGTTGGCCGATCTGGGCCGCTGGATCGGGGAAGGCGCGGCGAGCGTCGTGGCCGCGCTCGACCCGAGGCTCGTGGTGGTTGGCGGGGGCGTCTCGGAGGCCGGCGACCTTCTCCTGGGTCCGGCGCGTGCTGCCTTCGCCCGCCAGCTCACCGCCCGCGGCCATCGGCCCGCAATTCCGTTGGAGCTGGCCACCCTGGGGAATGACGCCGGGATGATCGGCGTCGCGGACCTGGCGCGCAACCCGAGCTGAACCGCGGCGGTGACTACGCCTGGCCCGTCCGTCATCACTGCCAGCCTCTGGTCGGTGGGCCCGGACGCCGTGTCGGGATGAGGGCGCCTAGGGGCCGGGGCGGTCCGGCGCTGCAGAGCACCGGTCCGCCCCGGCGCTCAGCTGGTGCGAGTGAGCAGAAGCTCACCCCGACAGCGGAAGGGCATCGTTCCGCCGCCCAGCGGACGCCGCCGATCGCGAAAAGCGGCACCCACGTCAGCTCACCGCGTCGCGGCTCCTAGCGCCGGGGAGGTACCGCCAGATGCCTCAATCCGCAGCGGCTAGGGACTGAAGTGAGCGTCGGATGCTGGCGACGGCCTCCTCGCTTGATGGGGCGGTGGGGCGCCGCGGGGCGCCGACCGACTCCCCCCGCAGCGAAAGGGCGGCCTTGACGGCGGGGATGAAGGGCTCTGACAGCAGCGCATCGATCACCGGGTACAGCACCTTCCACTTCGCCAGCGCGCCCGCGAGTTCCCCCGCGCCGATGAGACGGCGCACGGCGACGATCTCGGCGGGGACGACGTTGGCGGTGCCGGCCATGACCCCGGCGGCACCCTCGACCAGGGCGCTGTACAGGTAGGAGTCCCAGCCGATGAAGGTGCCGATGACGTCGGAGTGGTGATGGATCAGGCGCAGCGCCTGCTCCCAGTCGGCGCTGGAGTCCTTGATGTACCTGACGTTGTCGACCTCGGTGGCGAGCCGGCGCACGGTGGCGGGGTCGAGGTTGAGCCCAGTGACCGAGGGGATGTTGTAGAGCATGATCGGCAGCTCGACCGCGGCGGCGACGTCTTGGATGTAGGCGACGGTCTCCTCCGTGGTCAGCGGCTCGTAGTAGGGCGAGATGAGCATCAGGACGTCAGCGCCGGAGGCCTGCGCCGCCTTGGACAGGCGGATCGCCTCGGCGGTGGTGGTCGCGCCGGTCTGGGCGATGACGGGCACGCGTCCGGCGGTGTGCTCCACCACGACGTCAACGAGCTGGCGGCGCTCCTCGGAGCTGAGGGCGCCGACCTCGCCGGTGGAGCCGGCTGCCACGACGCCGTCGACGCCCGCGTCGATCGAGCGGTCGACGACCTTCTTGAGCAGGGGGACGTCGATGGCGTCGTCGCGGTCGAAGGGCGTGGTCAGGGCAGTGAGGACGCCTCGCAGGTCACTGGTCACGGTGAACTCCTGGTCGTGGGTCTGGGGTGAAGAAGCGGGCGAATGCATGTGGGCCGGGGGAAACGGCACTCAGGCAGAGCGGGGACGGCCAGACGTCTGGAGAGCACTGAGGCCGTCGAAGCCTTCGATGCCACGCAGACCCGCCGGTGCCTGACGGTCGGTGGCCAGCACGCTGGCGACCTCCTGGGCGGCGGAGAAGCCCGAGGTGATGGAGGTCTCGGTGTAGAGGGTCCCGAGGTAGTCACCGGCCAGGAACACGCGCCCGGCGCCGCGGGTGAGGGTGGACTGGATCTTGGCCCGGCCCGGGAAGGAGTACGGGGAAGCCACAGCCCAGCGCGAGGCCCTGGCCTCCACGACGGTCTTCGAAAAGCCGGGTGAGTCCAGCACCGCCTCTAGGTCGCGCAGGTGGGTCTGGACGACCTCCTCGTCGCTCTTGTCCAGCAGGGCCGTGCCGAGCGCGGCCGGGGAGAAGGTCATGAAGCTGCCGCCGGGGCGACGCACCGACTCTGAACCGCGCACGATGCTGGCCTGGTTCAGCGCGATCGCGAAGGAGCGCTTGGGCGCGGCGATGGCGTAGATGTCGTCCCAGGGCTGCGGCCCGGTCTCGTCGGTGAGGAACGCCGAGCTGACGTGGGGGCCGTACTTCACCATCCCCAGGGCCTGCTTGAGGTCGGCGGGCAGGTCCACGCCGATGCGATGGGTGACGTCGGCGGTGGTGGCCAGCACCACGGCGCGGGCCTCGACCTCGTGGTCGACGCCGTCCTGGGTGTAGCGCACCAGCACCGAGCTGTGGCGGTGCACGACCTCGGTGACCGCTGCTCCCAGCTGTACCCGGTTCCCCAGGGCCGCGGCCAGGGACTCCGTCAGCGTGGAGGGGCCGCCGACGATGCCGCGGTTCAGCCCCTGCCCGAAGCCGAGCACGAGGCTGAAGTACCCGATGCCCGCGCCGGCGGAGATCTGGTCCATGTCACCGGCCGAGCGGGTCACGGTGGTCCTGAACAGCGCCGCGGCGTCCTCGGGCAGGTCCCCGACCATGTCGGCGAAGGTCTGGGTGTTGGCGAAGTCGTAGATGCGCTGCTGGCGCATCGCGCCGGATTCCTCGGCTCGCTTGCGCACGACGCCGGTGTACTTGGCCACCCCGGCGACGACCTTCATCCCGGCGGCCACCGTCGCCAAGCGGGAGGCCAGCGGCATGGGGATGCGCAGCGGGTAGGTGGCGATGTGGCCCTTGCGCAGGAACTTGCCGTTCATCGAGAGCGCCTGCAGCGACCCGGGGACGGCCACGGCCATCACCCCGACCTCGTTCAGCAGCGCATCGGTGGAGGAGCCAGGGCCGGCGAAGACGTGCCCGCCCCAGTTCAGCCAGTAGTCCCCGCGGCGCTCGGACTTGATGCGTCCGCCCACGCGGTGGTCGGCCTCCAGCACCAGGGAGTCCCAGTGGCGCAGGCGCCACCCCGCAGACAGCCCCGCCAGACCCGCTCCGACGACGACGACGTCCTTCATCTGCGTTCTCCTGTCTGCGTGCGGTTCGGTCAGCGGGTGCGGTTGTGCATGACGTGCTTGGTGCGGGAGAAGTCCTCCAGGGCGTAGACCGACAGGTCCCGCCCGTACCCGGAGCCCTTGAAGCCGCCCCAGGGGACCTCGCTGGCCAGCACCAGGTGGCAGTTGACCCAGACGGTGCCGAAGTCGAGGCGGCGGGCGACGTCATGGCTGCGAGCAGCGTCACGGGTCCACACCGAGGCGGCCAGGCCGTAGACGACCTCGTTGGCGCGCCTGACGGCCTCGTCCTCCTCGGTGAAGGTCTCCACGGTGACGACGGGCCCGAAGATCTCCTCGCGGGCGCACTCGGCGCCGACGGGCACGTCGACCAGCACCGTCGGGGCGATGAACCACCCGGGACCGCCGGTGGCACCGCCGCCGACGGCGGCGCCGATGCCGGCCTCGCGGGCGCGGTCCAGGTAGCCGACGACCTTCTCGTAGTGGCCCTTGGAGACCAAAGGACCGATCTCGACGTCGTCACCGGCACCGGGCTCCCCCACGGCGAAGCTCTCCACCTCGGCCACCAGCAGGCGGGTGAACTCCTCGGCCACCGAGGCGTGCACGAGCACCCGGCAGCCGGCGCCGCACTCCTGACCGGAGTTCCAGTAGCCCGCCGCGCGCAGCGAGCTGGCGGCAGCGGCCAGGTCGGCGTCGGCGAAGACGACGACGGGGGCCTTGCCGCCGAGCTCGAGGTGCACGCGCTTGAGGGAGTCCGCCGCCGAGGCGGCCACGGCGCGGCCGCTGGCGACCGATCCAGTCAGGGCCACCAGGGCGATGTCGGGGTGGGTCGACAGGCGCTGGCCGACGACGGGTCCGGTGCCGGTGACGACGTTGAGCGCGCCGGCGGGCAGCAGGTCGGCGACCAGCTCGGCGAACTTCAGTGTCGACAGCGGCGTGATCTCCGACGGCTTGAGGACCAGGGTGTTGCCCGCCCCGAGGATCGGCGCGATCTTCCAGGCGGCCATGAGCAGGGGGTAGTTCCACGGCGTGACGACCCCGACGACGCCGAGCGGCTCGCGGTGGATGACCGAGAGGTGGTCGGCGACGAACTCGTCGGCGGCGGCCGAGGTGGTGGTGCGCAGTGCCCCGGCCATGAAGCGGAAGGTGTCGACGGCCTGGGCGACGTCGTCGCGGGAGACCGACAGCGGCTTGCCGGTGTCGAAGGACTCCAGGCGAGCCAGGGCCTCGGCGTTCTGCTCGACCCGGTCGGCGATGCGCAGCAGGGCCAGCGAGCGCTCCTTGGGCGTCGTGCTCGCCCATCCGGGAGAGGCGGACAGGGCGGCAGCGACGGCGGCGTCGACGTCCTCGGTGGTGCCGGCGGGCACGGCGGCGATCTTCTCCCCGGTGCTGGGGTTGAAGACGTCGATGGTCTCGGTGGCGGTGCTGGGGGTCGGCTCGCCGGCGATCGAGTGCTTCAGGGCGGGCAAGTCGCTGGGCTCGACGAGCGCGTGGCCGGCGCCGGCGCGGCGGACGTCGGTCAGCGGTGCGGTGGTGGTGGACATGGGACCTCCGAGGAGAGGAAGCGGTGGGGGGTTGCTCAGCGGACCGGGGCGGTGCTGCGCTCGGACATGGAGCGCAGGAACTGGCGCGTGGACTCCACCTGCGGGTCGTCGATGACCTGGGAGGGAGGGCCGATCTCGGCGACGGTGCCACCCGACATGAACACGACCTCGTCGGCGACGCTGCGCGCAAAGCCGATCTCGTGGGTCACCACGATCATCGTCATGCCGGTGGCGGCGAGGTCCTTCATGACCTCGAGCACCTCGCCGACCAGCTCGGGGTCCAGCGCGGAGGTGGGCTCGTCGAAGAGCATCACCGAGGGCTTCATCACCAGGGCGCGGGCGATGGCGACGCGCTGCTGCTGGCCCCCGGACAGGCGCCCGGGGTAGGTGGCGGCGCGGTCCTTCAGGCCGACCAGGTCCAGCATGGCCAGGGCCTCCCCGCGCACTTCCTCGGGCTTGCGGCCCAGCACGCGCACGGGGGCCTCGATGAGGTTCTCCAGCACGGTGAGGTGGGGGAAGGTGTTGAAGGCCTGGAAGACCATGCCGGTCTTGGCGCGCTGGCGGGCGATCTCCTTGGCCTTCAGCTCGTGCAGGCGTCCGTGCTTGAGCTTGTAGCCGATGACCTCGCCCTCGACCACGACGGCGCCGCTGGAGGGCTTCTCAAGGTGGTTGATGCAGCGCAGCATCGTGGACTTGCCCGACCCGGAGCGGCCCAGGATGCAGGAGACCTGGCCGCGGCGGACGTCGAGGTTGACGCCCCTGAGGATCTCGTTGGAACCGAAGCTCTTGCTGAGGTCGATGATCCGGACCACGGGCTCCTCCCCGGGCCGCGGCGCGTGCTTGGCCGAGGTGCCGGTGGCGGGGGTGACGCTGATGGCGAGGCGGTCAGCGGTGCCGGTCGAGCTGGTGGTCGGGCTGCTCGTGCGGCCGTTGAGCGCGGTGCTGGAGTGCTGGCTCATGAGCGGACCTCCGTGGTGGCCGGGGTGGCGGGCGAGCTGGCGGGCTGGGTGGCCTGGGTGGCGGCCTTGCCGCGTCCTCCCACGGGCGGCGGGGGCGGCCGGTAGGCTGGGCGGCGACGCTGCGGCCGTAGTAGCGCTCGACGTAGCCCTGGGCGACGCTGAGGACGCTGGTGCACAGCAGGTACCAGAGGGAGACGACGATGAGCAGCGGGATCGTCTCGAAGGTTTGGGTGTAGATGAGCTGGGCGGAGTAGAGCAGGTCGGGCAGGGCGATGACGCTGACCAGGGAGCTGTACTTGAGCATCCCGATGACCTGGTTGCCGGTCGGCGGGATGATCACGCGCAGGGCCTGCGGCAGGATGATCCGCCGGAAGACCAGCAGCGGGCTCATGCCCAGGGCCAGGGCCGCCTCGGTCTGCTGGCGGGGTACCGAGAGCAGGCCGCCGCGGACGATCTCGGCCATGTAGGCCGACTCGTGCAGGGCCAGGCCGAGCAGGGCGACGAGCCAGACGTTCAGGACGTCGTTGGTGTCAGCCCCGAAGAACTCCGGTCCTCCGAACGGCACGCCGAGCCCGAGGCGGGGGTAGAGGGCCGAGAGGTTGTACCAGAACACCAGCTGGATGAGCAGCGGCGTTCCGCGGAAGAACCACAGGTACCCGCCGGCCAGTCCGGACAGGACCTTGTTCTCCGAGAGCCGGGCAGCGGCGAGCAGGATGCCCAGGACGATCCCCAGGGACATCGCCACCGCGGTGAGCAGCAGGGTGCGGCCCAGGCCGGCCATGATCTGCGGGTTGAACAGGTAGAACCAGACCGTCGGCCACTGGAAGTTGCTGTTGGTGACCAGCGACTGCCCCAGCACGACGAGCAGGAAGACCAGGACGACGGCTGCCAGGGTGCGTCCGGGGTGGCGCAGCGGCACGACGTCGCGCGAAAGCACCTCTCGGTCGATGACAGGGGCCGGGGTGCCCGGGCGCTCTTCGGTCTTAACCATGTCGACTCCTCCGGCGCGCCGGGTCAGGCAGCCGGGGCCGGGACGATCTCGGAGGTGGTGACGGCACCCTGGCCGCCGTTGAACTCGTCGAGGATCGCCTGCAGGCGTCCGTCGGCGATGAGCTTGTCGGTGGCGGCCTGGAAGGCCTTGGCCGTGGCTGCGGTGTCGGCGTTGTTCGGCAGCGCCAGGCCGGTCTGGATCTCCGGGCCAAACGTCATCTCGGCGAGCTTGAAGGTGTTCTTGGACTGGTCGACGGAGTAGGCGACCTGGCTGCTGCTGGCGATGTTGGCGTCGATGCGCCCCTGGCTCAGCGCCAGGTTGACCAGGGCCTGGGTCTGGAAGGTGCTGACGGTGGTGTCCTGGCCCTTATCGGTGCACTCCTTGGCGATCTCCTCGGCGGTCGCCGCCTCGGAGGAGCCGATCGCGGCCCCGATCTTGAGGCCGCAGAAGTCGTCGGCGGAGGCGAAGGAGTCCTGCTCGGCGGAGGACTTCACCAGGACGGCGTCCTGGGAGACGTGGTTAACCACGAAGGTCACCTGCTGGGTGCGCTCGTCGGTGACGTTGATCTCGCCGGTGGCTGCGTCGTAGCGGCCGGCCTGCAGGCCCGGGATCACGCCGTCGAAGGGGATGATGGCGTACTCGACCTGCAGGCCGAGCAGGGCCGCAGCTTCGTTGGTGATCTGGATGTCCCAGCCGCTGGCCGCACCGCCGCCCTCGGGGACCATGACCGCCGGGGCGTACACGGCGGCGGCGACGGTGATCGTGCCCTTGTCCTTCAGGGACTGCGGGAGCATCGCGGCCAGCGTGGGGTCTGCTGCGGGCAGGGAGGCGTTGGCCGCGGGAACGGCGCTGCCGGAGCCGGCGCCACCTGCCGGTGCGGCATCCCCTGAGCCGCCGCAAGCGCTGACGCTGATCAGGGCTGCCGCGGCGGCGAAGGCCAGCGGGAACTTGACGAGGGAAGCGGTGGCGATCTGCATGGTGTCTCTCCTGGGGGTGCGAGCGGGGCGGGGGCGCGGCACGGGTGGAGGGGCTGTCGGTCCGTCGTGGTGCTCACGGGCTCGTCGGTGAGCGCGCGGTCGTGCGTCGGTGCTGACTGCAGGCGAGTCGGGTGCGGTGTGAGCTGTGACTCGCACCTCAGTGACTGGCTCTCGCGTTTGGTGTTGACGAGAACCTAGGATGTGATCACAGATCACACAAGAGGGTAGGGACCACTTCTCCCGGCTTTAACATGACGGCAACAGGACACAGCCGTGCAGAGGCGCTAGGCGCCTGGCCGTGGAAGACACCGCGGGACCGAGTGCTCGGAGGACCACGATGGTGATGACCCCGGCAGCCCCGTCGCTGCTGACCGACCAGGTCTTCGTGACGCTCAGAGACATGATCGTCAACGGCCGCCTGCCCGGTGGTAGTCGTCTGCGGATCCGACAGATCGCTGAAGAGGTAGGCACCAGCGTCATGCCGGTGCGCGAAGCCATCCGCCGCCTAGAAGAGGCTGGATTGGCGGTCAGCACACCTCACCGCGGCGCCGTCGTCCGTGAGGTGAGCAAGGACGAGCTCCTGCACATCTACGACATCCGCATGCTGCTGGAGACGGACGCCGCTGCGCGCGGAGCGGAGGCCGCCTCGCCAGATCAGGTCGCAGTAATGAGCGACAAGCTGGAGCTCCTGCGCGACGCCGTCGCCGACCGGGACGTCGATGGCGCGCTGGACCGGGACGAGGACCTTCTGAGAGCGCTCTACGGGAGCCAACCCAACCGCCACCTGGTGGAGCTCGTCGAAGGTCTGTGGCACAAGTGTCGGATCTTCAAGATCTTCGGCGCTAAGACCGCCTTGGAGTCAGGGGACGACGCACTGTGGGTCTACCCGACCCGACTCGTGGAAGCAGCTCGTCAGCGCGACGGCCGCGAAGCAGCTGCGGCGACAAGGGAGTCTCTGCTCAGTGCGCGAGGCCGCATCGAGTCCTTCATGTCCGACTCATTGCCACAGGAATGACGGGGGAACCTACGGCCCCACCACGACGGTCGATCCGTGGCCGACAGGGCCTCTCACCCGTCGTCGCCGCCCGCTCGGCGACAGGATGCAGAACAACTTCTGATCAGCCTTCCGCTGACGTTGGTCGGATGTGATCGACATGGCGGTCCGGGCTGTCGGTGGCGTCTGCCACCGTGTGGTCACCGGCACGACGCCGGCCTGAAGGTCGATCTAGGAGTCTCCTCGATGGCTACCAATAGGAACGTCGTTCCCAACCCCGACGGCGGCTGGGATGTCACCGGCGCCGGCAAGCGCGCCTCTGCTCACACCGATACACAGGCCGAGGCCATCTCCCGCGCCAAGACCATCGTGGGCAACCAGGGAGGCGGCGAGGTGACGATCAGCGGCCGCGACGGGCGCATCCGCGCCAAGGACACCGTCGCTCCCGGCGACGACCCTCGCAACATCCCCGGCTGACCTACCGGAGGGGGCGGGCTGCTCGCCAGGGTGGACGTGGGTGTCGGGCCCAGGCGACGCCGACACCTACCTCCACGGGAGGCTCCACGACCCTTGCAGAAGCGGCCTTTCCAGCTGGACTCCGCCGGTGAGCCGCCTCGACCATCGCCGGGACGCGCCCCGGGTTTTGCGCGGTGAGCCGATGCACCACCCGGCCGACGACGCAGGAGGCGCCGGTCCCCCACGGAGACCGGCGCCTCCTGCGGGCGTCATCACGGTGCCGGCGGACTCGGCGCCGGGCTCTCGTAGGGCAGGAGCTGCTCGGCGTCGAGCCACTGCTGCATCAGCTCGTGCCGCGGTGAGGTGTACGCGACATAGATCTGCCAGCCGGCACCGACGCGACGCCGGTCGACGACGATCCCCGGGTAGTCCGCCTCCGAGCCAACAACCCATACGAACGGGTTGCCTGGCGGGCGCCGCTGGCGCATCGCCTCCTCAGCCGCCAGGCGTCGCTCGGTGTTGGCAGCGACCAGCCACGCGGGCAGCGGTGCCCCCTTCTTCGCCATGCCTCCGGCCACGGGCGCGATGCTCGCCGCCGCCACTGACACCCCGGACGAGCCCGGGAGGCATCAGCTCTGCTCGAGGCGGTCCAGCAGCGCGTCCAGTCGGGCCACGAGCTCGTCGACGTCGGCCTGCGAGGCGGGAGTGGTCACGTCTACGGTCGGCTGGCTCGGCTCGGCGGTCGCAGTGGGGGTCGCAGTCGCTGAGGGCGTCTGCTGCTGCCCTCCGCTCTGCGCTGCGGCCGGCTCCCCCGACGGCGAAGGACCATCGGCAGTGCGGTCAGGCTCGGTCGAGGCGACGGCGTCCACGTAGGCCTGCGCTGAGGCGGGCATCTTCGTGTCGTCGGCGAAGAGCTGGAAGTTGCCGTCGTCCTGCGGCGCGTTGAAGAGGATCTCGTAGGCCAGCTGCCCCGGTCCGTCACCGGCGTTCGCGGCAAACCAGTCGACCATCCCGGTCACGTACGCGCTCTCGTCGCCCATCTCCGCCCGTCCGGACCACTCCGGCACTGCCAACGGCACGCCCCACTCCGCGGCCTGCTCGCTGTAGGCGTCCAGCCCGATCGGGATGCCGCCGTCGCCACGGGCGTCGAGGTGGGCGCCGAAATCGGCCTGGGAGGTGATGGTGGGCCAGCCGTTGTAGGTGTCCACGCCGAGCACGTCAGCCTGGTCGGCGCCGGGCCAGGTGGTGCGCCAGTCCAGGCCGGTGCCGGAGCTGGTGACGTTGACGCCGTAGACGAGTTTCGCCTCGGGGAAGACCTCCTGCTGGACGGCGCGGTAGCGCGTCCAGGCGGCCTTGAAATCCTCGGCATCACCAGGACTGACCGACCAGTTCCACCCGCCGAGGTTGAACTCGTGGAAGGGCCGCACGTACGTGGTTCCCCGGCCCTGGCGCAGCTCGGCCATGCGGGTCAAGGACTCGCGCCAGCGGTCGTCGTAGGCGCCGTCGGCGGCGGCGGCCCAGGTGTCGCCGTCGAGCAGGCCGCCGGGGGCGATGTCGATGGCGCCGTGGAAGTCGGCGACCTCCCCGCCCGGGGCGATGGAGTACAGCTCGGTCTGATTGTCGCCGACGTCGGCCCAGGTGCCGACGATGTCGACGGGGTCGCCGCGCCAGTCCCCCAGTGCGCCGTCGGCGGCACCGTCGCCGGAGCCGCCGGACAGCCACGTGTGATCGTCACTGACGGGCGCTGCCGCAGCGCTCGACTCGTCAGGCTTGGTGGGCGCCGGGCCCTTCGTCGCCGTGGCGGCTGGCGCACTCGGGTCGGACGTCGCCGAGGCGGTCGCGGTCGTCGCCGCAGAGGGAGTCTGCAACTCGTCGGACATCGGGTTGGTGGCGGCCAGGGCGACGCCGGTGGCGCTGCACAGGAGCGTGAAAGCACCGGCGGTGACGAGTGCCGGGCGGGCTCGGCGCGTGGCGGGGGTGGGCTGGCGATGTTTGGGCATGACGGTGACTCCCTTGTCGGGTTCGAGCGTTGGTTCATGGGTTGGCGCTCAGATGCGCTTTTGCCGGCGAGGTGCGCTGAGGGGCTGCCCGGCCGGTGACGTCGTCTGATCAGGGGCTGTGGGAGGGCGGAGCGTCATCGCGTCAGGGGCCGGTTGACGGCGGACGGTCTAGGCGGGGTCGGCATCGCCCTGCGCTCTGCATCGCGAAGAGCAGCGGCAAGGAGATCGCCTCCCCGCAGCTCGACCGCCTCGACGAGCCCCGTCCTGCCTTGAGGCCGTCGGCCGAACGGTGCCGTCGCCAGGGCATCGGACACCGTGTTCGCCTGTGCGCATGCGAGCCCGGCCGACTTCAGGAGCGTCGGGCAGTCGGGGTCGTCGAGCAGTGCGTGTCGCGGGGTGGCGAAGACCCACGAGAACCGCAGCGGGTCCCGCTCTCCGGTGGGGACCAACCACTTGCTGTCGGCCAGGTTGGACGACACCGCCTCCCCGAGGGCGAGCGTCGCCCGGACGCTCGACATGGCGACCTGGCCGGCGAAGTCGACTGCCGCACCAGATCTGCCCCTCCACGCAGCCGGCAGAGCGGGGCCGACGGCCAAGGACAGCTGGTCGATCTGGGCAGCCACGAGTGCGTCGTCCGGCTGCAGGACCGCACCCGCCCCGGATCGCGCGCTGACCGCCGGAGCGTCAGGGCGTGATCAGCCATCGCTTCGGCCACGTCGACCCCGAGAGCTTTATCGAAGGGTCGCACTCCGTCGGGAACCCGCAAGGACGCGTTGGCGTCCCACAAGGCCACCGCCCGATCGACGAGCCGCCCGAGGACCCGGAACGAAGCTTGGACCTGCAGGGGACTCACATGCTCGCTGGACGCCACCAGCTCCGTCAACCGCTCGACGCCCCGTGGGATCTGCTCCGGCCTCCGCACCACCAGAGCTCGTCGGCCAGGACTGACCCTGAGGTCTGGCAGGTGCTCCAGAGGTGCGCTGGCAGCCAGGTGCATCACGGAAGCGGCGGCGGGGCGCAAGCGGTTGGCGCTCTCGAGCAGGACTTCCGCCTGCTCACGGCGTCCGGCGTGCCTGCAGTCCCGTTCCAGCGACTCGTCCAGCCACCCCACAGCCGAGCAGTGCTGGGCGACCTGGTGCATCGCGGTCCATGCCGCCGAGTCCAGACGTCTGACGCCTACTTCGATCCGGCCCCACTCGTGGCGCGCGGCGGTGGCTGAGCGGATCACGTCACGCCACCCGCGATCGACCTCGTCGAGGGAATCCTCGCCCATGGCGTCGACCAGCGAGCGGTGGACCTCAGGACGGCGTTGTTCGTCCAGCAGCCGTCCGAGGTAGGCGACGGGGTGCTCGTAGAACACCGACTCCTCGACGGGACGACGCCACTTGCGATGAAGACCAGTCACGTCGTGGTGCACCTCGACCGCGAGGCCCAGTACGGCACTGCGAGCATGGAGCGCGAGGTCGAGGTCTTCCGCGCGAGTGGGTTCCGACGTAGCGAGCATGAGGGCCAGGTGGTCGGACAGGTCCTGGGTGTGCCCGAGCCAGGAGCCGCTCACGGCTCCCACCGCACGAGGAGCGTTCGCAGGCGGTGGCATGCGACTGCTGCACGCAGCCGTTCAGCCTCATCTGCGCCTCCCACGACGGCCAGCTGCAACCGCCGCCGCGCATGGGCGATCAGGGCGAGGGCGTGATGGTCGTCATCGGCCCCCTGGTCCGGGTAGACCAGTGGCGGCATCGGCGGGTGCACGTCGACCAGGCCACTGACGACGTCCGCCACGTCATCAGCGAGATCGTCGTCGACGATGCCCGACCTCGGGTCCGCCAGCACGACGGTGAGGAAGGTCAGAGCGCTGTCGATGCCGTGGTGGGCCCTGCTCGTGGGGATCGCCACTGAGTCGGGGTGGTCGTGGGGCTGGCCGCTGGTCATGACGCCACCCTCGCCACCAGGCACCGGTGCGACCGGCCGAGCGCCCGGGCCTGTGGACGAGGGGCACCAGCGCTCGAGGTGTGCACGAGAGCCCACTCCGCCGGAGCGCGGCTCGGGTCAGCTGGAGGGCGCTCTCGGCGAGGGCGGCCTGCGACGCGGACAGTCATGCCGCGACGCTCTGCCCGCCCCCTTGCCCAGAGGCTTGCCCGCTCGCGATCGCGCACATGGGGCAAGGGCCCGAGCAAGGCGATGTCCCGAGCCTCGCTGCTGTGAGACCGATGCAGCACGCTTCTGGCTCGACGGCGGCCGGAGGGACGGATCCTGTCCCCACGGCCCCCCAGATCGACAGCCAGTCCCCACCCATCGACGCGGCGCGTCCGTCGTGGACGTCTCGCAACCGCAGCCACGACGGCCCTCAGCGCGGTGAACGGATCCGTCTGCGCCTGAGCAGCGAAGAGCTCGCCGCACTCGCGACTGCGGCCCACGCCGCGGGGCTCACCGTGTCCGGCTACGCCGCGGACGCCCTCGTCGCCGTGGTCACCGGAGATGCGACGCCTTCGGTTGAGCCGCTGCGGTCTGCCCTCGCCGACCTGCTGGACGCGCGCTCGCAACTGCGCCGCCTCGCGGCGAACGTCCACCTCGCCGTCGGGTCGACCCACCAGAACGGCCGGCCCCCGTCGTGGCTCGAGGCGGCGGTCCGGGACGCTGCAACAGCCGTCAGGCGGGTCGACGAGGCCGCTGCCGCGGTGACCTCCGCGCTGTCGAGGACCTCCCGTTGATCGGCAAGGTCACCCGCGGCGAGCGCGTCGCCGGACTCCTGCACTACCTCTTCGGACCGGGGCGGTCGAACGAGCACACCGACCCCCACCTCGCCGCTGCCTGGGACCCGGTCGACGAGCTGCAGCCCGCTGTGGTCGACGGCCGGCACGACCTCCAGGTTCTGACCGGACTCCTCGTGCAACCACTGGTCGCCGACTTCCGGCAGAAACCGCACCCCGTCTGGCACTGCGGACTGCGCAACGCTCCCAGCGACCGGCACCTGTCCGACGCCGAGTGGGACACGGTCGTGCGGGAGGTGCTGCACCGCACGGGTCTTGCACCACGCGACGACGATGGCGCCTGCCGCTGGGTCGCTGTCCGCCACGCCGTCGACCACGTGCACGTGGTGGTCACCCTCGCCCGCCAAGACGGTCGCCCCGTCAGCACGAACAACGACTTCTACCGGGTGGGCGAGGCGTGTCGCGCCATGGAGGAGCGCTTCGACCTCCAGCGCACGGGCGCTCGTGACCGCACGGCAGGACGGCGCCCGAGCCGGGCTGAGACCGAGAAGGCCCAGCGCGACGGCCGTTCGGAAACCCCGCGGGTGATGCTTCGCCGAGCGGTCAGCAGCGCCGCTGCTGTCACCGACTCCCCCGAGGCCTTCCTCGCCGAGCTGCGTGCCGCGGGGGTCCTGGTGAACCTGCGCTACAGCGAGGTCGACCCCGAGAAGGTCACCGGCTACTCCGTCGCCTGGCCCGGTGACCACACCGCCGATGGTGCACCGGTCTACTTCGGAGGTTCGAAGCTCGCTCCCGAACTGTCATGGGCTCGCCTGGGTGCGCGGTGGCAGCAGCCGGTGCTCGCACCGCGCGCCGAGGCGTCTGCGGTGGACGGAACCGGCTGGGCCCCCGAGCGCGACTCGAGTCCGGTCGCCGTCCCTGGCCCGTCGCGAGAACTGGACCCCAGCAGACGCCGGGATGCCCTCGACGGCGCGACAGCGGCGATCGTGAGCGCGGGGCAGGTGCTGAGCGGCGGGGGCCCCGCCAGCGCCGGGGCGGATGACATCGCCGCCGCCGCAGGGGACGTGATCGCGGTCACCGGGCGACTCGTGGAGGGTCGTGCTGACGGCTACCTCAGCCGCATCGGCGACCGGTACCAGCGAGCCGCGAGGGTGCCGTGGGCACGACGGCCGGAGCCGTCGGCCACGGCAGCCGTGCTCCGGCGAGCCGCCCGAGAACTGATGCGGCTGCGCCGAGCCCGACCCTCAGAACGCGAGGAGGTCATCGAGCTGATGCGCGCCACGGCCTCGTTCGTCGATGCGCTGGCCGCCCTGCGGGCGGCGCAGCACCGCCCCGAGCAGGCGGTGGCTGCTCTCGAGAGCGCGGTGGCGCTGCGCGCTCACGCCGCCGCGCTGACTTCCGCCGTGGACGTGTCGGAGCACCCGCAGCCAGCGGTGCAGATCAGCGTGCCCCGACAGCGCACCTCCCGTGGTGCGTCATGAGCGAAGGCAGCAACGATCCTCTCGACGAAGCGGCCGCCCAGCTGGCACACCTCGCCCGCGCGCTCTTGAGCGCTTCGGAGGTCGGGCTGCGCATCCACGCCACTCGCACCGCACGCCGCACCGGAACTCCCGCCGTGGCCGTCCCCGAACCGAGGCGCCCTCGAGGCGAGGAGGACGACCGCGATCGCGCCGTCGCGCCGGCGACCTCCACGTCGCGGTCCCCGCGCCGGACATCCGCGGCACATCCGGCGCGTACGAGCACGCCGGTCACTCCTCCGTCCGGTCGCAGGCCGGCGGGCGCGCCCCATGCTCCCCGGCCCTCCACACGGGGGCCAGCGTCGTCGCGCCTCCTCGGAGTGCACCGCGACGCGTTGGACTTCTTCCGCGAGCAGGAGCGCCCCGCATGGGCGACAGACATGCTCCGGGACCGTGGCCTGACCGCAGCTTGGGAGCCTCCGTGGTCGGCGGGGTACGCGCCGGCCGGCTGGACGCAGCTGACGCAGCACCTGCGCTCCCGTGGTTGGGACGACGAGGTCCTCCTTGCCGCCGGGTTGAGCCGACGCTCTCGGACGGGCAACCTCATCGACCACTTCCGCGACCGCATCGTGCTCCCGTTGCGCAGGGCCGACGGGCAGGTCATCGGCTTCGTCGGTCGCTGTGCCCCCGGGGGCGATCCTCGGACGCCCAAGTACCTCAACAGCCCGGCGAGCGGCGTCTACGACAAGTCGGCGACCCTCTTCGGCCTCGCGGAGGGGCGAGCAGCCCTGACCAGCGGGGCTGTTCCAGTGCTGGTGGAGGGCCCGATGGACGCCATCGCCGTCGCTGCGGTGACGGGCGAGGCGTTCGTGGGCCTGGCCCCGTGCGGCACCTCCCTCACCAGGGCTCACGTGGACGAGCTGGGCAGGGTCGTCGACCTCGCCAGCTCGACGGTGGTGGTGGCCACCGACCACGACGCCGCCGGAGACGCCGCCGCCGTCAAGGCCTTCGAGCGCATCGCCGGCCGCTGCGCCGGACAGCTCCGAGCCGGGCTTCCAGAGGGCCTCGACCCGTCCGACGTGTTGCGCCGCGAGGGACCCGCGGGCCTACGGGAGGCGCTGACGACTCGTACGAGGCCACTCCTGGACGTGGCCGTCGACCACCGCCTGATGCGGTGGGCCGACCAGCTCCAGTGGGTCCAGGGCAGGGTCAGAGCGGCTCGACACGTCGCGCCCCTGATCGCGCAGCTCAAGGAGTCGGAGCGGGGAAGCGCCGTGACGGCCCTGGCGCAGCGCCTCGACCTGATGGAGAGCACGGTGAGCGACGCCGTCGCCGTCGCCGTTCCCGAGCTGTCACGCGAGGTCCCACCCGACGCTTCCACGTCTCGCCGCATCCAGGAGGGTTCCACCCCGACACTGCGACCGCCCGCGGCCACCACGGCCCCGCCACACACCCGCGGCCGCTGACAAACGCCGTGTACATCTCGCCAGAACCGCTGGACACTGCCGCATGGCGCAGTCGGTGGTGCAGGTCCGAGCCATGTGGGAGGACGTGACGGGCACTCCCCTGCGAGCCGACCACCGCGCCGCGTTCCTCCGTCGGCCCGAGGCCGCCGCACTCGCGGCGCTGCCACGGGTCGTCATCGAGCTCGCCGCCTCGACCACCGTTGCCCGTTGCGGCGAGCTGCGTCTCTCGACGTGGCTGGACGCTGCAGTGGTGCAGCGCGCAACAGCACCTCCGCTGAGGATCGAGCTGGTCCCCTCGACCTGCTGGTGGTCCAACCTCCGCTCGGAGCTCCCCGCCGAGCAGTGGGCAGTCTGCAAGCGGTGGTCCTCACAGCGCGCGAGTCGCCGTTGCGAGATCTGCGGTGAGTGCGGCCCTCGGTGGCCTGTGGAGTGCCATGAGAGGTGGCAGTACCTCGACGGCGACCGTCCGCGCATGCAGCGGCTGGTGGGCCTCATCTCGCTGTGCCCCGCCTGTCACCAGGCGACCCACATGGGCTTCGCGAGCGTCAGCGGTCATCTTGACCAGGCCATGGCCCACCTCGGCGCTGTCAACGGCTGGAGCCCGGAGCAGTGCGCGGCTCACCTGGCTGACAGTCAGTCGGTCTGGGAGTGCAGAAGTCGCCACGAGTGGACGCTCGACGTCGACTGGCTGGTCCATGCGCTCGGCATCGACGTGGTGGTGAAGAGGCCAGCCGCTCTCAGCTGAGCGCGCTCGACTCCTCAACCTGCCGGATCACGCGCTGTGACGGTCAGGGGTGCAGCGGGCGAAGGGCCCGGTCCGGCTGGTGAGCACCAAGAAGTTGGGGTCGAAGTGGCTGAGCAGCCAGACCGACAGCCCGAGCCCCTCCTGGGCCTGCAGCACCTCCCACGCCCTCCACATCGCCTCCAGGCGCAGAGTCGCCTCGGGGTGGTCCTGCCACTGCGCACACCACCGCAGCTCCCCACCGTACGACCGTTGGAAGACCTCCAAGAGGTAGTCGGCGACCCAGCGGTCAGCGGACGGGAAAGCGGGGTCAGACGGACCCGCCTCGGAGTTCGACGCAGATCCCGCGTCGAGCCCGCCCCCGGGCGGCTGCCGGAGACTGGCCAGGTCTTCGACGTCCTTGGCGATCCGCTGGAGGAGCGCGTCGATCTCGTCCAGGCGACGCCCGTGCCGGCGTAGCTGGTCACCGCTCACGGCGCGCCGTCTTCTGACGGCAGCTGCGCGGCGCGCTCCGTCAGCAGCCGTCCCGCCGCGCTGGATGCTGCCGCGACCTCCGCGGAGTGCGGCGCCCGGTACCAGGGCGTCAACACGACGTACGCCGCCCGGCAGCCGGTGGCCAGCAGGATGGCGCCTCCACGAGGGAGGGCTCTGACCGCATCGGCCCCGAGGATCCTCTGGCTCCGCTGGCTGGTCGACGTCGTCGCGCTGCCTCGTCCTCGGCTGGTCGAACGCGTCGTGACGTCGTGGTCTCCGATGAGGCGGGAGATGTCCTCCGCCACCTTGGCGTCGTCGAGTCCCGCTCCGATGATCTTGCAGGTCGCCGCGGACCACAGAGCGTCCATGCCGTGGTCGCCCCACACCCGCCGCCCCTGGCCGTAGGACTGCAGGATCGTTAACGGCACCACTCCCCGTGACCCCAGGTGCGAGTACAGGTCGGGCAGGTCGCTGATCCGGCAGATGTTGGCCGCCTCGTCCAAGACCGCGAGCAGAGGCGGGTCGAGCCGCCCTCCCCGCCGCTCCGCGAGGCGCACCGCTGCCCGCATGACACGGTCGGTCAGCGCCGCCACCAGCGGTGCCGCAGCCCCCGCGCCGTCGCGCGAGAGCAGGTAGAGCGTCTGCCGCGAGCGGGCGAACGCCGGCGCATCTAGCTCGTCAAGGACTCGTGCCGGTGCGCCCGGTCCTGCCGGTGACGGCGGGGAGACCCACGCCATGATCGAATCGTCGCGCAGGCACTGGGCAGCGGTCCGCGCCGTCTCGTACACCCCGTCGCGGGTCTCTGCGGCCCCCAGCTGCCGCCCCCGCAGGCTCGCTGCGGCCGCTGCCCTGCCCTGGGCGCGCAGGAGGTCTGCGGGCTCAGGGGTGGTGGGGTCGTTGAGCCAGGCGAAGACGTCGTGCAGATTCTTGCCGGACACCGCGGCAGCGAGGAGCAGTCCCGTCAGCAGGTCGTGAGCCGCCGAGCTCCAGAAGTCCTTGTCCCGCGTCCCGCGGACCTCCTGCACAAAGTGACCAGCGAGCCGGTGCGCCTCCTCGACCGTGTCGACGCCGCGCAGCGGGTTCCACCACCACGTCTGCGGCGCGAAGACGATCCGCTGGGGATCGAAGACCCACACGCGCTCGGCAGTCCTCCCCGCCCGCAGTGCAGACGTGGACGCCCAGAGGTCCGCCTTGTTGCTGGTCGCGACGACCGCCCCGGGTGCCTCCAGGACTGCGGGGACAGCCAGTGCTGTCGTCTTCCCTGCCCGTGGCGCCATGACTGCGAGCAGGACGTCCTCCCACGACGCCCTGAGGGCGTGGCGGGCACCTGGTCGCCCGGACAACTGCCCCACCGCGACACCGCACTCGTCAGCGGGAGTCCGCCGCCGGTGCAGGTGCTCCAGCGACGGACGCAGGGCTCTAGCCCGGCGCCGCGCCTGATCGGGAGCAAGCGGAGCCACGTCGGCGAGCCCCGCCAGAGAACCCACTGGCACCGTGGCGCGCACCCGCCCGCGCAGACGGGCGGTGACGGAGTTGACGCACACGCCGACGACGAGCGCCTCTGCGGCGAAGACGGTCGCCACCGCCGCGGGCGGCACCCCTGCCCAGACCGTCGCAGGACCGTCCCGCAGGAGCGCCAGGACGAAGTCCACTCCGAGGTCCGGCCCCCTCGCCCCCGTCCCCCACAGCCAGCCGGCGATCCTGCCCGCCGACCAGGCCCCCGCCACCAGGGCGATTGCTCCCCAAGCGCCGGCGAGCACGAGCCAGGGACCGAGGTCTCCCCCACCGTCACCGCGGCGCACGGTGGTCCCCAGGCTGGCGATGGTCGGTCTCGTACAGGTCGGGCTCGTCACCGACCAGCTCCATCTCGACGGGGATGCCGATGCGCTGGCCGGTCTTGATGAGGTACTTCCCCCGGCCGGGGTGACGCCCACCTGCCTGCCACGTCTCCGGGGACGACCACGAGGCCACCAGCTGCGTCTCCGCGGCGGACAGCGGAACGACGCGAGAGACCTGGTCGAGCTCCCTCGTCGGGAGGCCGGCGAGAACGGTGATGGCGCAGCGGTCCACGAAGCCCCTCGCCTTTGCCCTGTCGCTCTCCGTAGGCAGCGCGTTGAGGTCGTCCAGGGAGTGCGTGAGCATCACGTGGGCGACGTCACGGCCGCGGTACACGCGGGTCAGGGCGTCGGCGTGGTCGACCAGTCCTGGCGCTCCCCGCAGGGCCCGCCACAGCTCGTCCAGGACCGCGACGAACCGCCGTCGTGGCGCCAGGCCGGCGTCGGCGAGCGCGGCTGCCGCGTCGATCACAGCGAAGCCGTAGCTCCAGGTGCTGAGCATCGCCGCGGCCAGGAGCGTGTCACCGGCGGAGGCCACGGCGGAGATGTCCACGCTGATCGCTGGAGCGCTCAGGTCGAGGGGCGTCGTGGTGGGTCCGTCGAAGACGCCGCGGAGCGAGCCGTCGCACAGGGTGCGGAGCGTCTGCCGCAGCTTCCGCGTCTCGACGTCGTAGGCGGTGCGGGTGCTCACCTCGGCTGCTGAGACGAGGTCGTCCGGCGCCTCCCGCAGCAGCCTGAGCACGTCGGGGACGGTGGGCTCCTGCGAACTCCTGGTGGTGAGCAGGTCGAGCGCCGTCCCGACGACCGCCTCCTCGCCGTTCGTGATGGGCTCGTCGCTGCGGACCAGTGAGGCCAGCGCGAGGACAGCGGAGAGGCGCCTGCCCCGGACCTCGGCCCGCAGCGTCGAGGCTGCCTGACCCGTCAGGTGCTGCAGCGCGGTTCCCAGCGGCCCGGCGTCGAGCGGGTTGACGCGGTCGAGCCCTCGTCCGACGCGGACCACCTGACCGCCGGCCGACTGGACGACGCGGCTGTAGTCGGGCTTGGCGTCGCCGAGGAACAGCGGGGTGATGCCGAAGCCCATCCCGCCACGGGTGAGCCGCTTGGCGGCGGCACTCTTGCCGGTGCCCGGCTGACCGAGGACGAACACCCCGCGATTGGTGGTCAGCCCGGCCTCCATCCAGGCGAACGGGTCGAGCGCGACGTGCTCTCCCCACAGGAGGTGGCGGCCCAGCGGCACACCGAGGGCAGGTGCGCCGGAGCCTGCCGTGAAGGGGAACAGCCCAGCGGCCTGGACGGTCGTCGCCTGGTACTCAGGCGCTGCCTGCACGTGGATGGGACGCTCACGGCCCTCGAGGGGGGCCCTGCTGGTCGACATCACGGCCTCCCCCGACCGCTCAGGCGGCCGGAGGCCGAGGTGAGCGCCACGGGATGCAGCCCCAGCGGGAGCGTCGTGGCGAAGCCGACCGACTGGCCGCCGTAGAGGCGGCGGAGCCGGATCTTGGTCTGGTCCGCACGCGCCTCGACGTCGGCGACGGCGTCCGCCAGCTGCTCGGGGTCGGTGACGGTGGTGGTGACGTAGGCGCTGACCAGGACGACACCGGCGCCCACAGCCTCTTCTCGGGCGGCGCGCCGCGCCTGCTCACGGTCCGCGACGTCCCGGGCCGTCTCATCACGTCGCTGCGCGCGCCGCACGGCGTCACGGAAGTCCGCGGCGTTCACCTCGGACTCTAGGAGCCGAGCGGCGTCGGCCGCTGGCATCGGACGGTAGAGGAGGCAGACGCGCTTGAGGTACCGCCCCGGGGAGTGCAGGCGCGACAGCACGTCGCTGGTGACGAGCTGGCGAGGCGCCTCCTGCCACCCCCAGCTGACCGACGTCCCCGAGTCATGCCGCAGCTGGTCCCAGCCCTCCTCCACAGCCACGGGCGACGCGTGGTCCCACCCGTGGGCCCCGCGGCCGCGCAATTCCCGCCGCGTGGACGGGACTGGCCCTCGCCCGCGGTACCCCGGGTCGTAGGCGACGGCCGCGACCTCCACCAGGTCCTCGGCGGTCGCCCGCCCCCTTACCGTGACCCCGCACGCCCCCAGCGACGACTCGAGCCCTGACATGAGGCGGTCGGCTTCAGCGGCCGCCGAGTGCACGTCCTCGACACTGCCGACCCTGACTGCTCTGCTGTGGCGGACTCGCGCGTTCCCACCTGCTGCGCTCCCGCCGCCCAGGAGGCGGGCATCGTCGAAGGTGACGCACACCCACGTCCGCACGTGAGCGGTGGCGGCGGGGGCCCTCGCGACCAGGTCGCGCAGCAGGGTCCGGACATCGGCGGGAGCGGCGGGGTCCACGCGGGCCGCGACCGAGTCGTGAAGTGCTGTGCCCGGCTCCGGGGCCGTCTCGACGATGACAGCCACCCAGCGGACGGCAGGCAGGTAGCCGAGACCAGCCAGCCAGGAGTGCCACGCGCTGACCCAGCCGTCGGCATCGTCGCGCTCGACCAGCCAGGCCGAGGAGGAGGCGCAGCTGACCGCCACGGTCAGCGTCCCGCGCGCCTGGTCGTGGACGACGGCGAAGTCCTCCCGCCTGGAACTCGTGACCACGTGGAGGTCCAGGTCCGCCAAAGGAGCCGGCCCACGCCCCTGAGCGCCGCCGGAGGGCACGACGAAGGGGGTGGGCGCGTTCGGCCCGTACCGTCGCGAGCGTCGCCCCTTGCCGGTGGCGCGCACCCACTGCAGCCGGCGCCGGACGTGCCGGGGGAGGGGCTCACCGCCCACGCGGAGAGCCGCGACAAGCGCTATAGCGGCAGCGAGCGGTGCACTGACAGCACCCCATCGAGGGGTGGCTGCGGCGAGCAGCATGGGCACGAGGACGCATCCCAGGACGATGGCGCTGGACGTGGCGTCCAGCCCCCACAGGCCGATGCCGCGGCGCAGCCGCCAGCCGCCGTAGAGCCGCACCGGCGGTTCCGGAGCGAGCCCACCGGTAGCCCCAGAGCTCATCGGTTCACCTCGCCGGTCACGTCCTCAGCGACACCCTGCGCCGCCCTGTGCGCATCGCGGACGAGCGCGGCCCCACCGGCCACCACGGCCAGCGCTGCACCGACGGGTACCGCTCCAGCCGCCGCAGTACCTGCGGCGGCCGTCGTGGTGGCAGACGTCGTTCCCGCTGCCGCTGCGGCTGGAGCTCCTGCTGCCGCCGAGGCCGACGACGCCCCAGGGGCCGCACCGGCCGCCGCCGCACTGCTGGCCTGCGGCGACGTAGCTGCCGCGCCCGCTGGCGCCGGCCCGCCCGGTCGGGGTCCGGCCGTCGGCGACGGCAGCGGGCCAGGTGGAGAAGCACTGCCGAGGTCGCGGCTGAGCCGGTCGGCCTGACCCGTTGCGCCAGAACGCATCCCGTACAGGGCGGCAGCGGTGGAGGCAGCGGAGACCGACGCACCGAGCATCGCGGTTCCACCACCCCCTGCCGTGATGCCGGTAGTGGTCCAGCTGAAGAACCTCATCAGAGCCGGGAGCGCCACGATGGCGAGGAGCATCATCGTGAAGCCCACCAGGACGGTGCGAGGGTCCTGACCGTCGCCGATCAGCACCACGGCCGTGGCGTAGACGAGGGCGGCGATCGGCTTATAGGCGACCAGCGCCGTCATCCACCCGAGGACCTTGGGCAGCCAGCCCTTCGTGGCCCCGGTCATCGAACCGCTCGCAGCCAGCACCACGACTCCGGCGAGGACGACGACCGCCCCCTCGCGGAAGATCATGACCACGGCCTGGACGAGACCCGCGAGCATGAGGAGCAGGCCGAGCACGATGACCGCTCCGGAGGAGTCCACCCCCTGAAGGCTGGCGATGGCGAGCAGCCGCTCGGCAGCGCGGCCCCCGGATGCCTGACCCAGCACCCAGACGGAGAAGGCGTCTCCCGCTCGCAGGGCAGCAGCTGGCGCGGCGATGCCGATCCCGGCCCACAGGACGAGGGCGAAGAGTCCTCGACCTGCTGTCAGCAGAGGGTCCGCTCTGCGCGAGAGGACCATCTGGATGGCCTGCCACATCAGGCCGGCGGTCGCGACTGCACCTGCCAGCCACAGGACGTAGCCGCGGATCGCGAATGCGGGTGACGTCTCCAGGTCGATCGACGGCACGTTCACCCACCAGCTGAGGGTGGCGCCCATGACCCAGCCCGCTCCCTCGCGCATCGCGTCGGCGAAGGGGTCGGTGACAAGGGACCCGACGGCTGAGCCGGCGGTCGGCAGCGAGGCCAGGGTCACGAGACCAGGACTCCGACGATGCCGGCAGCCAGCGTCAGGGTGGACAGGCCACCCAGGACCCACGGCAACCCGGCAGCACCATCGACCGCCATGGAGGACCTGTTGCGGCGGCCCAGGATCATCATGAACGCGCACATGCCGAAGCCGAAGAGCCCGGCGACGATGCCGATCCACTTCATCCAGCTGATGAAGAGGGACATGGGCTCTGCAAGGCCCGGCGGAGCGGCGGGGGCCGGGTTGGGCACAGCTGCTAGGAGCAGATCGATCACGGCGTGGCCTCACTGTCTGTGACATCCAGGACGGACGGCGTCCGGCGCACCGATGGGCGCACCCGGTCACGCACTGTCTGGCCAGCTGCTTGCCCAGAGCCTCCAGCGCCGCAACGGGACGCTTCGAGCGACGAACGGGCCCCTGGCTCCGCGCCTTGCCCAGTCCCTTGTTCCAGCGGAACGGCCCAGTTCAGGCCGATGGGACGCCTCGGGTGACCCGTGCGACCCTCGCATCAGGGTGATCATGTGATCACTCTGGGCGACCAGGCTGCCACCAGCGCCGGGCAAGGGTCCGGGCAAGAGGCGCCCTACAGAGTGACGCCGCCGCCATCCGCTCCAGAGGCGCGCCTGACTACTTAGCGTCTCCGCCGTAGTCGATCAACGAGGATGGACATGAGCATCAGCAGCACGCGTCGCACACGGGACGGGGCCGTCGCCTCCGTGCCCCGCCCGTCGGGGCCCGCCCGGTCTGTCGCCGCACCGTCCGTGGCGGCCTCACCGGTCAAGTCCCGGCGTCGCCCGGCTCTCGCCGCCTTGGGCGTGGTGCTCGTGGTGACCGGCGGGGTTGGTGCCGCCTGGCTGGTGAGCGACGCCGGCGGGACCGTGTCCGTGCTCGCGCTCGCGCACGACGTCCCCCGGGGACACGTGCTCGAGCCCGAGGACCTCGTCACCGCTCGCACGACCCCCGACGCGGCGCTGCAGGTGGTGCCCTCGGACCGCCTGGGCGACCTCATCGGACAGCGCGCAGCGGTGAGCCTCCCCGCCGGCTCGCTGCTGACCCCGAGTTCGACCACGTCCGCCGTCGTCCCTGGTGAAGGGCAGTCCGTGGTCGGCATCTCCCTCAGCACGGCGCAGATGCCGGCGACGACCCTCCTCACCGGCGACCGGGTGCGCATCGTCAGCACTCCTCCCACGCAGGCAGAACCACCGGGCGAGGCTCCGGACACCGTCCAGGGAGAGGTCGTCGACGTGGCCTCCCCCGACCGGGCCGGGTCGACCACGGTGGACGTCCTGGTCCCCAGCCTGGAGGCAGCGGACCTCGCAGCGCGCGCCGCCACCGGGCGCGTCGCGCTCGTCCTGGACTCGAGGGTCGACTGATGGCGGTCATCGCGCTGGCCAGCGCCAGCGGGGCTCCGGGTGTCACCACGACAGCGCTCGCGTTGACACTGCTCTGGCCGCGTCCGGCCCTCCTGGTCGAGGCAGCGCCGTACGGCTCGTCGGCCGTCCTGGCCGGCTACCTGCGCGGCGCTGTAGCGCCGGGCGGCCGGTCCGTGCTGGGGCTGGCACGGGCGCACCGCCTGGGTCGCCTCTCCGAAGCGATCGATGAGAACGCCGTCCCCCTGGACGACGAGGGCCGCCACCGCCTCCTCCCGGCGATCGCCCAGCCTGAGCAGGCGAGCAGTCTCCGGCAGCTCTGGGAACCCCTCAGCGAGGTGCTCGCGGATCTGGGGTCGACGGGCCCGGAGGCAGACGACGGTCCCGCCACGGATGGACCCGAGACGGGCGGCTACGACGTCATCGTCGACGCGGGCCGTCTGGGCGCTGCAGCAGGACCCGACGCACTCGTCTCCAGTGCGGACGTGGTGCTTCTGTGCGTACGCACCCAGCTGCCAGCCATCGCTGCAGCCCGCGCGCGACTGCAGTCCTTGGACGTGCAGGGCCGTGTCGCCCTGGCGATCGTCGGGGACGGCAGGCCGTACACCGGTGCTGAGATCTCCCGCCTCACGGCGACGCCAGTGCTGACCAGCCTCGCCTGGGACCCGCCCGCTGCTGACGTCCTGGCCGTCGGCGCGACGCGCCCCAGGCGCTGGGAGAGCAGCGCCTACCTGCGGTCAGCAGCTGCTGCGGCGGAGGCCGTCCAGCGCGAGGTCGCCACCGCGGGCCGGCGGTCCGTGCCACCGGACGTGAGTCACCTGGACGCGGCCATCCCGATCGGGGGCTCCCGGTGAACGACCGCCTCGCTGCACTGCCACTCTTCGACGACGCAGATCGGCCGACGCCTACCGCCGTCGTCGCCGACACCTCGGTGGCCGGTCGAACGGTGCTCGTGCCTGCTGGCGGGTCCGACGCCGCGGCTCTGCCCGCCCAGCACGCCGTGCACAACACCCGGACCACCGCCTCTGCGCTCCGTTCGACGAGCACGCGACGGCCGCGGAGCGGCGAGAACGTGTGGGGAGGTGCACCACACCTCGGTGGCGAGGCCGAGGGTGGCTCGGCACGGTCGGGACTGGACTGGTCGCTCGTGCGAGCGCTCCGCCAGAAGGTGGCTGACCAGCTGGCCACCGAGGCCGAGCGGCGGCAGCTGACGACGCCGGCGACCCACCGCGAGCTGGGCCGAGCGCTGATCTCGACGGCCCTCAACGACCACGCGGACGCACTCCTCCTACGCGGAGACCCAGTGCTCGACCTCGCTGAGGAGCGTGACCTCGCCACCGCGGTCTTCGACGCGATGTTCGGTCTGGGGCGTCTGCAGCCGCTGGTCGACGATCCCCAGATCGAGAACATCGAGATCACCGGCTGCGACAACGTCTGGCTCCAGTACGCCGACGGCCGTCTCCTCCGGGGTCCGGACGTCGCCGACTCCGACGAGGAGCTGATCTCAGACCTCCAGTTCCTGGCCGCTCACGGTGGCAACGGGGAACGCCCCTTCTCCTCTGCCCACCCGACGCTCGACCTCCAGCTGCACGACGGCTCTCGCCTGGCTGCGATGGCCTGGACGGCGCACAGGCCCACGGTCACGATCCGCCGTCACCGGTACACCGACATCGACCTGGCGGGGCTGTGCGGGCTGGGGATGATCGATGACGCCCTGGTGGCCTTCCTCTCCGCGACCGTGCGCGCTGGCAAGTCGGTCGTCGTCGCCGGCCTGCCGGGAGCGGGGAAGACGACGTTGACACGGGCTCTCGCCAACGCCCTGGACCCGCTGGAGCGCGTCTGCACCATCGAGACCGAGTACGAGCTGCTGCTGCACCACCTGCCGGAGCGACACCTGCGGATCGTGCCGATGCAGGCCCGACCGGGCTCCGGCGAGCGCACGGCTGATGGCTCAGAGGTCGGCGCGGTGACCCTCGACAAGCTCGTCTACGACTCCCTGAGGCACAACGTCACGCGCATCGTGGTCGGGGAGGTCCGCGGCAAGGAGATCCTGCCGATGTTCAAGGCGATGCAAGCCGGGCGCGGGTCGCTGTCGACGACGCACGCCGAGTCCGCCCGGGATGCCGTCGAGCGCCTCGCGACGTGTGCGCTCGAGGCCGGACCGCACATCTCCGAGGGCTACGCCTACCGCCAGATCGCGCAGCACATCGACCTCATCGTCCAGGTCTCGGTAGACGACCAGACGCCGCGGGGCGGACGCAAGTCCCGGTACGTCAGCGAGGTCGTCAGCCTGGAGCGCGGTGAAGGGCCGAACGGGGTCTCGATGAGCGAGATCTTCCTGCCTGCCCCCGACGGTCGCGCTGTAGCGACAGGTGTCCGACCGCCGTGGGCGGCTGAGCTCACCGCTGTGGGCTTCGACCTCGTCTGGTTGGACGGGGCGGCTCAAACGTGGGTTGGTTCGCAGCAGCGCACTGGGTCTTCCTCGTGACCGGGTACATCCCTGGTCCGGCGCTGCTGGCAGCTCTGGCGGGGGCCGCGGCCTCGCTCGGCGTCTGGCTCACCGTCGCCGGCCTCGGACACCACCTGGTGCCTCCTGGTACCTCACCACGGCGCCGCTCTCGCCGTCGCCGCTCGAGCGCAGGCGCCTCCCGCGCTCGTCGCGCGGTCTCGATCCGATGGCGAGCAGCCGCGGGTCTGGCGGCCGGTGCCGCCCTGTGGGCGGCGAGCGGCTGGGTCGTGGCGGTGCTGGTGCTCCCCGCGGCGACGGTGGGCCTGCCTCTGCTGCTGGCGCGGCCAGACACCGACCTCAGCGTCAGGCGTCTGGAAGCGCTCGAGGAGTGGACCCGGCACCTGTCCGGCGTGCTGGACGTCGGCGTCGGACTCGAACAGGCGATCATGGTCAACCTGCGGTCCACCCCGGCTGCCATCCGTCCGCAGGTCCAGACCCTGGTGAGCCGGCTGACGGCGCGCTGGTCCACGGAGGCGGCGCTGCGAGCCTTCGCCGACGACCTGGACGACGCCACCGGTGATCTGGTCGCCGCGAGTCTGGTGCTGGGTGCACGGCGCCGTGGTGCTGGCCTCACTCGAGTCCTGCAGGGCCTGGCGGAGACCGTCGCGGACGAGGTCAAGATGCGCCGAGCCGTCGAGGCGGACCGGGCCAAGCCGCGTACGACGGCCCGCGCGGTCACCTTCATCACCCTCGCCGTCCTCGGGCTGCTCGCGCTGAACACGACCTACATCGCCCCGTACGGCACTCCCGTCGGCCAGGTCGCGCTGGTCCTGCTGCTCGGCGCGTACGCGGGCGCGCTCGTCTGGATGCAGGTGATGACGCTTGAGCGACCTACGCCCCGGTTCCTCCCCAATCCCGACGACGCGAACAGCGACCGCTCGCCATCGTCCGCGAAGGACGTGTCCCGTGCGACGCCGGTCGAGGTGGGCTGAGTGATGCTCCAAGCAGCTGTCGCCTGCGGTGCCGTCGCGGGGATGGGCGTCTTCATCGCCGTCCGCCAGCTCGCCCCGACGACCCCGGACCTCACTGCGGCCGTGCGCCGGATGACCGCTCCCCCGAGTCGCGTCGACGAGCCCGAGCCCGGATCGGCCCCCTCGAGATCGGCGCTGACGACGGTCGGCCTCGACGCTCGCCTCGGCCGCTTCCTGCACGAGCGGATCGGAGACCACCCGGCCGCCCGAATCCCCCGACGCGACCTGGCCGTGCTGCAGCTCACCCCCCAGGCGTGGCTGGGGCAGAAAGCGGTCCTCGCTCTGGTCGGGCTGGCCTTCCCGTCCCTCATGGTGGCGGGCCTCGCGCTGGTCGGTGCTCACCTCCCCGTCGTCATCCCGGTGGCCGCCAGCCTGGCCCTGGCCCTGGCCCTGTGGTTCGTCCCCGACGTGGAGGTGCGGACCCGGGCCGCGACGGCCCGGGGTGAGTTCGCTCGCGCTGTCACCGCGTACATCGACCTCACGGCGCTCGAGCGCGCGGGGGGAACGGGTACGACGCAGTCGCTGGAGAACGCGGCGCAGGTGGGTGGGTCCTGGGTTTTCCAGCGCATCCGGGAGTCGCTCCACAGGTCCCGGTTCAGCGGCAGCGCTCCCTGGCAGTCGCTGTCGGACTTGTCCGAGGAGCTCGGGGTTCCGGAGCTGGCTGACCTCGCCGACATCATGCGGCTCTCCGGTGAGGAGGGCGTCGCGGTCTACGACAACCTCCGGGCCCGGTCGCGTGGCATGCGGACCGCCCTCCTCGCGCGGGAGCACGCACGTGCCAACGCCGACTCCGAGCGGATGGTCGTGCCGGTGGCCCTGCTCGGACTGCTCTTCCTGTGCTTGCTCGCCTTCCCAGCCCTCATGCGTGTGCTGTGAGCGGCGGGAGCCCGACGAGTAGGCCACCGCCCCTGAGCGCGCTGCTCCACACGACCACGGCGGCGGCAACGACCACCCCGAGCGCTGCCGCCCGACCAACCCACCTTGAAGGAGAGTCACCCATGTCGCACCTGTCCCTGGTCCTGAACCTCGTCCACGCCCTCACCGGCGACCTCCGCCGTCAGGTCGCCCCTGGACCGGACTCCGCTGACCGCGGCGTCTCGACCCTCGAGGTCGTCGTCATCGCCCTCGGCCTGTTCCTCGTCGCGGGTGTGCTCGTCGCCGCCATCACGACGGCGATCAACACGCGCATCGCGCAGATCAACTGACCCCTCCGCACGCCGTACCGATGAGACTGCATCCCCAGACCCGGGTCGTGGCGCGGCGGCCTGCGCGGGGCGGGGACGACGGCTCGGCCAGCCTCGAAGTCGTCGTCCTCTTCCCGGCCGTCCTGCTCATCACCTTCGGCCTGTTGCAGGGCGCCCTCTGGTACCACGCTCGTGACGTGGCCTCCGCGGCTGCGTCCGCAGGCGCAGCCGCAGCCAGGGGCGAGACCGGCACGGCCCAGCTGGGCGAGGACAGGGCGAGAGCGTTCCTCGTGCAGAACACTGACGTCGTCCTTGCGGCCGACACGACCGTCGTCCGTGGAGGTGGACGTGTGAGCGTCACCGTCTCCGGTCACTCGCTCAGCCTGCTGCCCGGGATCGACGGCCCGGCCGTGGAGCAGACGGTGACCCGGCCCGTCGAGCGGTTCACCTCGCGGACCGCTCCGTGACCGACAGGGACCGCGGCTCGACGACCCTCGAGCTCGTGGTGCTCGTCCCCGGCCTGCTGCTCGTCATCGGGCTGCTGGTCGTGGGTGGGCGCATGGCTGTCGCCCACACCGCGGTGCAGTCGGCATCGAGCGACGCCGCGCGCAGCGCCTCCCTCGCCCGGTCCGCGGGTCAGGCCCAGGCGGAGGCTGGAGCTGCGGCGCATACGGCACTGGCCGCAGACGGTCTGCAGTGCTCGCAGACGTCAGTCCTCGTCGACACCTCCGGCTTCACCGTTCCCGTCGGCGAGCCCGCGGCAGTCACCGCCACCGTGTCCTGCACGGTCCGGCTCTCCGACCTGGTCCTGCCGGGCCTCGGCGGCGATCGTGCGGTCCGGGCCAGCACGACCAGCCCTCTCGACACCTACCGAGAGCGGTGAGCCCGGTGACCTCCAAGTCTCACGGACCGTGCCGTGCGCACGTCACACCCCGCGGCTCGCACGCGGGCGACGACGGCTCAGCGTCACTCTTCGTCGTCGTCGCCGTCGTCGCGCTGATGCTCGCCATCGGACTCGTCGTGGACGGCGGGCACAAGCTCGTCGCCCTGCAACGGGCTGACGACCTGGCCCAAGAGGCGGCCCGCAGCGCCAGCCAGCAGATCGTCGCCGCTCCGTCCGTGCGCGGCGAGGCGCCCAGGCTGGACATCGCTGCCGCTCAGCGGGCGGTGCAGCAGTACCTCGCCATCGCCGCGACGACTAGCGGTGCCAGCGGCCAAGAGGTCGTCACTGGAACCGGCTCTGCGACCGCCACGCACGTCGAGGTGTCCGTGACCGTCAGCGAGCCGACCACGTTCCTCGGCGCCATCGGCATCAACACCGTCAGCTCCACCTCTCACGCCACCGCACGACTCGTGCGCGGCCTGGACCAGGAGGTCCCATGACCACCACCCCGGTGCGGCCTCGCCGCATCGCAGAGCTCGAGCGGAAGCGGTCACGTGCAGACGTCGCCGTCGACGTCGCGCGGGGGCTCACGAGCCTCGTCGTCCTCGTCGCGGTCGTCGTCGGTGCACCCGTGCTCCTGCTGATCGTCGGGTGGCCGCTCGTCCCTGACTGGCTCTCGTCCGCGCGAGGGCCGTCCGAGGTAGTCGAGCTCCTCCTGGGCAGGCCGGACGACGGCTCGCTCCTGCTGGGGGTCATGACGGCAGTGGCGTGGTCGGCCTGGGCCTCCTTCGTGGTCGCGCTGGCCATGGAGGTGCTCGCCGCGCTGACCGGTCGCCTGCCTCGTCGCCTGCCGCTGCTGGCCCCGCAGCAGCGGATCGCCGGCGGGCTGGTGAGCGCTGTCGTGGTGATGGCGACCGCCCCGCTTGCCGTCGCGGCACCGCCTGCTGCGATCACCACGGCGGCGGAGACGGTCTCCGCAACCGCCGCCCCCGCCGCCCTCCCGGAAACGCCCGACATCGTCGTCGTGCGCAGCGGCGACACGCTGTGGAGCATCGCCCAAGCGGAGACCGGGAACGGAGCGGACTACCTGTCGATCGCCCGAGCGACCAGCGACGTCGTCCAGCCCGACGGTCGCAAGCTTCGGGACCCCGACCTCATCTACCCGGGCTGGACGGTCGTCGTTCCGCAACAGACGCAGACGGCACCGCCTCCTCCGCCCACGCCCCCCGCGTCGATGGCACCAAGCGCCGAGCCAACCGCGTCCGCCACGCCGTCCCGTAGCTCGACTGCCCACGAGCCCGGCAGTGCGCCCAGTGCAGAGGTGAGCACACCGTCAGTGGCCCCCGCTCCCGCCAGCACGACTCCTCCTGCGCTTCCGAGACCGACGTCGAGCGGGGAGGACCGCGACGAGGAGCACGAGGTGGTCGAGGTAGCGCTGACCGTGGGCGTCGGGGTGCTGACCGCGGCAGGGCTGCTCGCGCTGATCCGCCGCCGGCGAGCTCGGCAGCAGCGTCGGCGCCGCGCAGGGCAGCGACTCCCGGCACCTCCCACCCCGGTGAAGCAGGTACAGCGGAACCTCAGCGCGATCCAGGCGCCGGCGACGTCAGCCGACCTCGACTCGGCCCTGCGCCACCTCGCGCGCGAGTGCCGCGAACGGGGGGTGCCTCTGCCCGCGATCCAGCTCGTCAGGCTGGTGTCCGACCACGTCGAGCTGCACCTGACGACCCCCTCGGGGCCGGTCAGCCCCTTCACCGCTGCGGGGTCGGAGGACACGACGTGGACGGCGACCACCGACGCCTTGAGAGCGGTGAAGCAGCCGACCGGTGATGACGAACCGGCGCCGTACCCGACGCTCGTCGCCCTCGGTGCTGATCTCGATGGTGCCGAAGTGCTGCTCGACCTCGAAGCGGCCGGCGACCTCGTCATCCGGTTCAAGGACCCGTCCTCGCTGGACGTCGACGCGGGAGTCTCGGTGGACGCCGTGGCAGCAGCTCTGGTGGTCGAGATGGCGACCACCCCGTGGGGTGAGGAGATGGACGTCGTGGTCGTCGATGACGACCCCGTCCTGGTCAGGGCCCTGGACGTCGACCGGATGCGGTGGAGCGGTGACGCTGCGCAGGTCGAGGCTGAGCTGCGGGTCTGGGCTTCGGCGGTCTGTGCCGCAAGTCCGGGGCAGAGCGGCCGAGAGGCTCGGGCGCTGGACGCGCGGAGCGACACCTCGATGCGCGAGCTGCTGCGCCCTCGGGTGGTGGTCGTCCGCGAGGACGGCGGGCCAGCGGCTGCAAGTCTTCTCGCGTGCTCGGTCGAGCTCCGTGAGGAGAACCGGGTCCTGCCGCTCACCGTGGTCCAACTCGCGCACAGCCTCCACCGCACTGATGGCTCGCCCGGCGCTTTCGACCTGACGCTCGCTACAGAGTCTGGACGGGCGCGCCTCGACCCGGTCGGTCTGGTCGTGCGTCCTCACCACCTGGACGCCCAGACGCGTCAACACGCTGTGGAAGCGCTCCAGCACGCGTCGGCACCACCAGAGCATCCAGTCGCGGCCACGGCGGTGACTGCGGGGCCGACCTCCGTCGACGTGGTCACCGCGGGAGTCGGTGACCTCTCGCCCGTGACCGTCCCGAGCCAGCGTGCGAGCGCCCCTGCTCCCCCATCTCCGAACCCGGCCGGCCAGCAGACTGAGCCGACAGCTCAGCACCCTGTGATCGCTGTGCTGGGCCCTGTTGAGGTCAACCACGCCCGCGGTGAGGTCGCAGAACAGCGCCACGTCGCCAGCATGCTCGAGGCGCTCGCGTACATGGCGCTCCACCCCCAGCGCGAGCGCTTCGCCTTCGACCAGGCGCTGTGGCCGCACGAACGGGTGCCAGACGCCCGCCGTCAGCAGCTGGTCTCCCGCGCACGTCGATGGCTCGGGACCGACGAGGCCGGCGCCCCCTACGTGCTCCTCGTCAACCCGGACGGGTACCGCCTCGCGGACACGGTGACGACTGACTGGCAGGAGTTCCAGCGGCTCGTTCCTTCCCCGTCCACTGCGCCGACCGATGACCTCGAGCGGGCGCTGCGCCTGGTCCGAGGTCAGCCGTTCTCCGGCAGCAACCCGAGGCGCTACGGGTGGGCGGACGACGACGCCCAGGAGATGATCGCCGCCATCGTCGACGTCGCTCATGAGCTGGCCACCAGGGCACAGCACGAGGGCGATGGACCGCGGGCGCGCCGCGCCGCGCTGAAGGGCCTCCTCGTCGAACCAAGCAGCGAGATGCTCTGGCGGGACGCCTTGGGCGCTGAGTTCCTCTCCGGCAACCGCGCGGGCCTCGAGGCGCTGACGGAGCGCTTCCTGGCCGTGGCGAGGGATCTGGGCGATGACCTCGAGCCCGAGACGGAGGCGCTCCTCAGGGAGCTGTTCTCGCGCCTGCCGAACCTCGACCCCGCCCACGATGGAGCCCGCCGTGCGACATGACTTGCCCCGCACCCCCCGTTGGCTGCTCGTCGCTGGCGGGTTCGCCCTGGTCGCCGGGTGCTCGCCTGCGGCGATCGAGCCAGCGTCGGTGACGCCGACGTCCACCTCGGCCTCCGCTTCCTCTCCCAGCGCGCAGGACGTCGCCGTCGACGCCGCTACCGCGGCGACTCGGCGCTACTACGCGACGACAGATGAGCTCTTCCAGAACGCACAGCTTCCGATCGACGGAGTGGCCACCGTCGCCGACGGCGAGGAACTGGAGTCTGTGAGGAGCCAGCTTCAAGCCCAGCGTGTCCGTGGAGAGGTCCAGTCGGGGGCTGTGGTCGTGGACCGCGCGACGGCCACCAGCGCTGACCTGGGAGCGCCGCGCTCTGTCACCCTCGACGTGTGCCTCGACGTCAGCGCGGTCGACGTCATCGGCGCTGACGGCCGGTCAGTGCTCACCGCCGACCGTCCTGCTCAGGCCCAGGTCAGCGTCACAGCCGTCGATGCGGGTGAACGCGGTTGGCTGGTCGAACGGACACAGGCCACGGGGTCGTCGTGCAGCACCTCGTAGCCAGAACGGCGGCCGTAGCAGTCGGCTTGGTACTGGCGCTTCTGGTGTGCCTGGTACTGCCACTTCCCGCGGCCCGAGCTACCGATGGCCCTGTGGTAGCCGCAGGGGGCGTCCAGTGCCAGAACTACGACGTCCGCTCCGGTCGCTGCCTGATCAACGTCCTCGCCCCGGGCCGTCCACGAGGCGAGTCGACCGCGAGCAACGGCTCGGGCGGCGGGGGAACCGCTCGCCGCTGCTACAGCACCTGGACCTCCAAGGTCGTCCCCTGCTCGGACTCTCGGGGCAGCTGGTCGAACTCGCGGAACTGCTACATCAAGCAGGGAAGCGACCTGCCGGGCAGCCTGCTCTTCGGTGGGCGCACGGACGGCGCCGTCTACAGCTGCACGCCGGACTTCGGCAACATGCTGAACACCGCCTACTCGTTCTGGTCAGCCACCCCGCCTGACGGGCCCGATCCAGCGGCACTCGCTCAGGAGGCAATCACCGCGATGGGCCTGAGGGCGGTCGACATCGGCATCGTCCCTGACCCCGGCCAGGACAGCGTCGGCCTCGTCGGACTCCCGGTGTGGATGTGGGTCGACCAGCCCAGCGCGGCGACCTTCGGGCCGATGACCAACAGCGCCGCCGCCGGTGCGGTGACCGTCACCGCGACCGCGCACGTCACGAGGGTGACCTGGTCGATGGGCGACGGTGACACCGTGAGCTGCGCGGGAGCAGGCACCCCGTACACCGACAGCGCCGGCGCCAGCCCCTCCCCCGACTGCGGCCACAGCTACGCCACCACTTCAGTCGGGCAGCCCGGGAACGCCTACACCGTCACGGCCACCAGCCACTGGGTCATCGACTGGGCCGGTGGCGGCGCCGCCGGCCAGGAGACGATGGATCTGGTGGCCACCACTGAGATCCAGATCGGCGAGACCCAGGCGATCATCACCGCCTGAGCGAGTCCACTGGGCTTGCCCGGACCCTCGGCGCCTCCGCGGGCAAGAGTCCGGGCAAGCCCAGTGGCGTCTCGTGCCGGGGTCGGCAGCACGCCGTCGCGACCCTGGCGAGCGGAGCCGACCATCAGCAACGAACAGTGTCCTGGTGGCGGCGCATACGCCGCGTCGGGACCGCCGTCGGCGGGCTCGCGGTGAAGGCAGGCCTTGCCACGGTCGCCGGGTTCATCTTGCTTGTCGTCGTGCTGGGTGCTGGCCTCTACGGGAGTGCCGCGCTCCCGCTGACGAGCGCTGGGCCCACTAAGGCGGCCCTGAACGCGGGGGCCTCACCCTTAGCTCCGCCCGCCACCGGGGCGGCCGCGCCCTTCACCGGAGCATCGACGGGATGCTCGGAGCCGGACCCGACGAACCGCGAGGGCTGCCTCACCCAGGCCACGGCCTGGCTCTACGACCAGCTGGAGCAGCACTTCGGCAAGCAGCCGACCGCGTGCTGGGACCGCCACGAGTGGAACCCGACCAGCGACCACCCCCGCGGGAAGGCCTGCGACGTGACCATCGGCCGAGCTGGCACCTTCCCCGGTGACGCTGATCGGGCACACGGGTGGGAGGTGGCCAACTGGCTGCGCGCGAACGCCTCAGCCCTCGACATCGCGTACGTGATCTGGGACGGCAAGATCTGGTCGGCCAGCCGAGAGGACGAGGACTGGCGGACGTACACAGGCGGCGGGATCTACGACGTGAGTACCGCTACCGGCGGCCACTACGACCACGTCCATGTCTCGACGCGAGACTGAGGTGATCCGAGTATCACCTCGGTGGTGACCCAACGTCACGTCGTGCGGTCGTAGATGAGGTGCACCGCCGGTGCATGCGGGACAACGAGTCCCGGATGGACACCAGTGAGGCGATGGTCCACATCGCGTTGATCACGATGATGCCACGGCGGCTGGCCCGTCAGCGCTAGTTCTCGGACTCGCTCTCACAGTGCCGGGGCTGACCAAAAGCCGAGGCTAATTGGGGTCCTGATGAGTCCGCAGATGGCCATGGTCATGGCCGGCTTGCTCACGCCCGCGGGCATCGGGTGGCCATCCGAGAGCTGCTCCGGCATCGGCGCTGGCAGGCGCTACGCCGCACGGCGGTGCAGGTCCACACCGCCAGTGGCGACCTCGCGGCCTTCGATCGAGTAGCCGTCCTCAGGCAGTCGCTCGACGCCCCACCACAACGGCCCCGGGCCTCACAGGCAGCGGATTCCGCGGTGCCGAATATTGGCACGTCGAGCAAGTCCGAGACGACTGTCGGTCCCGGGACGTAACCTGCCGCTCACCATGGCACTCGACATCGCCGACCTCCCCCAGCACCTCGGGAAGCTCCAGCAGTACCGCGCGCTCCTCTCCGGCGACGAGAAGGGCGAGAGCCAAGTGTTTCTCGACCGGCTCTTCCAGGCTTTCGGCCATGAAGGCTACGCCGAGGCCGGCGCCAAGCTCGAGATGCGTCTCAAGAAGAACGACAACAAGGGCACCTCCTTCGCCGACCTGGTGTGGAAGCCACGCGTCCTCATCGAGATGAAGAAGGCCGGCGCCGACCTCTCCAAGCACTTCCGGCAGGCCTTCGACTACTGGGTACGCGCGGTTCCGGACCGCCCGCGCTACGTCGTGCTGTGCAACTTCGACGAGTTCTGGATCTACGACTTCGACCGTCAGGTCGACGAGCCCGTCGACCGCGTCGCGCTCGCCGACCTGCCGCGCCGATGGGAAGCCTTCGGCTTCATGCTGGCCGATGAGCGGCCGGCGGAGTTCGCCAACGACTTGGTCGAGGTCACCCGCGAGTCCGCCGACAAGCTCGCCAAGCTCTTCAACACCCTCGTCGCCCGAGGCGTTGGGCGCGAGCAGGCCCAGCGCTTCCTCCTGCAGTCGGTCATGGCCATGTTCGCCGAGGACATCCGCCTGCTGCCGACGCACCACTTCACGACCGCGGTCACGGACTCGCTGGGCGCCAGTAAGCCCGTAGATACGTCTTACGACGTCGTCTTCGGTCTCTTCACGGCCATGAATACTTCGGGCGCCACCCCGGGCGGCCGCTACGCGGGCACGCCGTACTTCAACGGTGGGCTCTACTCCAAGGTCGAGCCGTTCGGGCTCGAGCGCGCCGAACTCGAGGTCCTCGCCGACGCCTGCCGCACCGACTGGTCGCTGGTGCGCCCGGAAATCTTCGGCACGCTCTTCGAGCAGTCGCTGGGCAAGGAGGAGCGCCACGCCTACGGCGCGTATTTCACCAGCCCCGCTGACATCGCCAAGATCGTCGGTCCATCGCTCGTGGAGCCCTGGCGGGCGCGCATCGAGGCGGCTACGACGCTGCCCGAGCTGCGCGCACTGCACCACGAACTCAGCACGCTGCGGGTGCTCGACCCGGCCTGCGGTTGTGGCAACTTTCTCTACGTCGCCTACCGCGAGCTGCGTCGCCTCGAGCACGAGGTGCTCGACCGCATTGAGGAGCGCTCACGGCGCGCGGGCTACCGCGAGCTCTCCCTGGTCACCCCGGAGCAGTTCCACGGCATCGACGTCCGGCCCTTCGCCGTCGAGGTCGCCAAGGTGACGCTCATGGTGGCGAAGAAGTTCGCGGCCGACGAGCTCGGCGACGACCAGCATGTCCTACCGCTGGAGAACCTCGATGCCAACATCATCGAGGCTGATGCGCTCTTCACAGCGTGGCCATCAGCCGACCTCATCATCGGCAACCCGCCGTACCTCGGCCGCCGGAAGGTCGTTGAGGAGCGTGGTGCGGCCTACGCCGACCAGTTGGCCCAGCGCTACCCGGCGGTCTCCGGGGTTAGCGACTACGTCTCGTATTGGTTCCCCTTGGCTCACGACCAGCTGCCCCAGGGTGGTCGCGCCGGGTTGGTCGCCACCAACACCATTCGCCAGGGCGACACCCGCAAGGTCACCCTCGACTACGTCGTCGACCACGGCGGCACGCTCACGGAGGCCGTCTCAACCCAGCCTTGGTCGGGCGACGCCGTCGTGCACGTCTCCATCGTCAATTGGGTCAAGGGCGAGCACCCCGAGCCGAAGGTCTTGTGGGTCGAGGACGGCCGCACCCGCCTTGAGCTGCCCGAACTGACCACCTCGCTCAGCCCGACCGTCAACGTGCGCTCAGCAAAGGCGCTTACAACGAACAAGTCGCCCAAGCGCGTGTTCCAAGGCCAGACCTTCGGCGTCGTGAAGGCCTTCAAGCTGAGCACCCAGGACGCCGCGCCGCTAAAGAGGGCCAGCGCGGGCGACGCGTCCGTCATTCACCCGTTCATCGGCGGCGAAGGACTGCTGCACGAGAACCCGCTGACGCAGGTCGTCATCGACGTCCCCGACGGTGACGCCGATACCGCGTGGCACCGGGCGCCTGCTGTCATGGCTCGCCTCCAGGATATGGCGCTGACCATCCGACAGGAGGCGGCAGAGAAGGAGGCACGCCGCAACGGTGAAGCGCTCGCCGCCAACGCCAACGCGCGCGTGAATCACCACCACAAGCGCTTCCTGGAGACGTGGTGGAGGCTCAGCTACCGCCGCGAGGACCTGCTGGGGGAGCTGGCAAAGGTCGACCGCTACATCGCGGTCACGCGCACAGCCACGCACGCCCGCCTGAGCGTCTTCACCTTCGTCGAGCCGCAGGTGCACCCCGGTGACTCGGTAGTCGCCTTCCCGCTCGATGACGACTACAGCTTGGGCATCTTGCAGTCTTCGACGCACAAGCGGTGGTTCGACGCCCGCTGCACGACGCTTAAGGTCGACCCCAACTACACGTCAACCACCGTGTGGGACAGCTTCGCGTGGCCCCAGCACCCGACCCCGGCTGCGGTCAAGGCTGTATCCGAGGCGAGCGCGGCACTGACGCGATACCGCCAGGAGTCCATGGCGCAAGGGAGGACCCTGGCGCAGATGTACGACGTTCTCCGCACCCCGGGAAAGTCGAGACTCCGGACACTGCACGAAGCTCTTGATGCGGTAGTGACGACCGCCTATGAGTTCGACCCGAAGGTCGACGTGTTGGCTCAGCTGCTCAGCCTCAACCTAACGACAGCGGACCAGGAAGCGGCCGGTGAAGCTGTGACAGCCCCGGGCCTTCCCCGCCACACCGACGGCACGCCCTATGAGGGTTGCCGCTTGACGGACTGGGCTCTGAGCGCCGAGTGGCCGTGACGCAGCTGCAACACGCCCCAGGTCATACCGGGAGCGCCAGACCCACTCCGGGGCGTTGCGGCGACGACCGAGCCCGTACGGAGCGCCTGCTGTTGGTAGAGCCCGATGAGGGCGCACGGGGACTCACGGTCGGCGGATTATCAGCCGTAGCGGCGGAAGCTGGCCCAGGCGAGGAAGGGATCCGCTGATCGGAGTTGGTGATCTTGTGGGCGGTCGCATGCACGAGCAGCACCCTCATGACGGCCGAGGAGGGATCAGGCCCGTGGAAGGTCACAGCGTCGACAAGCGCAAGATCGTGCAGTCCGTCGCTGTCACCACTGCCGCCTCGGCCAATCTGGAGGGTCAGGCTCTCCCGCCTGACTTCGTGCGCTCGCCGCGCGTCGCCGAGCTTCTGGCCAAGCGTCGCCGCTCGGCCTGATGCCGCTGGAGCCGGGGTACGGCGGGACGCCCGTCCCCGATGCCGAGCTGGGCTGGCTGCATCGCGACGTCCGCGAGCTCCTCGGCGATCCCGTCACCCTGCTGGACATCTACGACTACGAGCAGGCCTTCCAGCGGGACGTCGCCGGGCTGCAGTTTGATGCCGTCCTCTGCGGCGATCTTCAGGTCGACGATCTGCTCAGGGACACGTACGTACGTGACCTCCACCGCTCGGGTCCGCTGTACGACAGGCTCTGGCAGTGGGCGGGGAAGTACCGCCGGCACGAGGCCAAGGTCGGGGTTGCTCCGAGGTGATCGCCGTCGAGTTCCGCCAGACCCTGGAGTCGATCGCCTACCGCTGGCAGCACACCGATGACTGGACTGCGCGCGTCCTCGGCATCGCGGTGCACGTCGGGCTCGTCCGCATCCACCCGTTCGTCGACGGCAACTGGCGTGCCACGCGACTGCTGGCCGACCTCGTCTTCGCCGCCGTGCAGAACCCAGAGTCACCGGATCTCTTCGACTGGGACGTCGACAAGGCCGCCTGCATCGCTCACCTGCGGCGATACGACCGCTCCCGGGACCCGCTGGGACAGTGAGCCGGCACCACCACCTTTACAGCGCGGTGTCGGTGCGGGTAGGCAGCCGCGTTCGGTCCTCATTCCGGTCCTCATGAGAACCAGCGGGCACCAACGCGACCCAACCCAGCCGACGCTAACCACCTTGCTCCCCACAGAGGAGGCGTGCGCAACAGCTGAACGGCAGGGGACTGGTGCGATCCCGACGCTGAGTCACCGTCGTTCTGGCTGGTCAAGGACCTCATACCGCTGGCTGGCCCCTGCCGGAACAGTCTTCAAGAAGTCCTCAAAAAATCCTCAACTTGGCCGCATACGACCATCACGTGCCAACGCTCCTCAACGCATCCTTGCAGGTCATGGCACGATCAGACTCACGCCGCGGTAGCTCAGCCGGTCAGAGCAGGGGACTCATAATCCCTGGGTCGTGGGTTCGAGCCCCACCTGCGGCACCTACGTTTTTCCTGGTCACAACCTCAAAAAGGCTGTGACCAAGGGTTCTGCGCGGGGCAGAGAACTCCGTAGGGGCTCCTCTGGTTCTAGTCTCCTCCAATGGAGGACACATGGGTCGAGCGGGATCTGCCGTTGCTCACCTGGCTCGTTAGCCACTTCGACCAGTACTTCACCGACACGGTGGGCCTGGATCAGCTTGCGCAGCATTACGACGGGTCGCTGGACGACGTCGAGCGCGGGCTCGCGGCGCTCAGCAGCGCCCAGCCGCCCTACCTGCTGCTCGCTCCCGGGGAGATGAGCATGGCCGATCGCCTGGCGCCGGTCAGCGGTGTGACCGAGCGCGCCCGTCGCACCGTCGGCGCATGGCCGTCACCGGAGAGCCTGGCGGAGGCTCTGGGCCGAGCACTCGTGACCGCGTCGGAGAGCGAGCCGGATCCAGTCAAGAAAAGCAAGCTGCGCGAGCTGGGATCCTTCACCCTGGGTGCCGGGCGGGACCTCCTGGTCGACATCACGAGTGCCTTTATCACCAAGAGCACGGGCCTGAACTGACACACCGGGTGACTTCTTGTGACACCCTCTGAGCCCACGCTGAGCAGGGAGCCGCCGAGGTGCCACAGGTACCGGACCACGAAGATCGCAACATTCGTCAGTACGTCGAAGGCCAGCTTCGCGATGATGAGGACGGAGTCACTCTCGTTCAGCGGGTTGGCCAGGAGCGGGTCGCCGGTACTACGTACTCCATGTTCGACGTACACACCATCAAGGGCCGCTGGTGGGTCATCACCGACCCAACGAACCTGTACGACCAGGCCGCGTTCCCGGAGATCGACAACCTACTCAGCTTCCATATCGGGCTGGGCTTCCGAGTGATGGACAAAGGTCGAGTTGAGGTCGAGGACGACCTGCGCGAACACGCCGAGGGTGCCTGGCGGCGATACGCAGCTGCGGTCGAGGCCATGGACACAGCCAACGATGCCGAGGACTTCCAATCCGTCGGGGTGAAGTGCCGCGAGGCACTGCTCGCTATCGCTCGCGAGAATCATGACGCCGACTGGGTTGGAGAAGTAGCCGAGCCACCGAAGGGTGACAATCTCAAAGGCTGGATGGAGATCTTCGCCGCCGCGCTCCTGCCCGACCGTCGGCAGCGGGCCTACCTGAAGGAAATCACCGACAAGACCTGGGACATCGCCGTAGGTCTACAGCACAACACGAACGCGACCCCGTGGGACGCCGAGCTGACACTCGAGGCCGTTCACCACGTGCTCAACACATTTATGTTGGCCCGCATCAAGCACGATCGCGGCGATCCTGAGCGCTGCCCTCGTTGCGGTTCCTACCGCCTCGCCGGAGACGGCGAGATGGACGAGGTCGACGGCGAGGCCGGATACGCACAGTGGACGATCTGCGCTGCCTGCAAGTGGACGTCCGACCGCGAGTTCGAGTCATTCAAGGACTGGAATGAGCGCGTAGGCGACCGTGCCGCCAAGTACCTCGCGGGCGAACTCCCTGAGCAGCAGCAGCCCATGCCTAACGATGGGTTCAGTGCAGCTCGCAGCAAGCCTAAAGAAGGCGCGTAGACCGCGACGGCCCCTACCGAGCGAACGAGCCGCGTCTGGCGATGAGAGCCCGTTGGGTGACGAGTCGCAGCGTTCCACGGACACCGTTCGTGCAGACACCTACCGTTCTCGTCCAGCAGCGGGACTCGCCCGGAGCCACCGCAGGCCAAGGGGAGGGCACATGGCCAAGGACAAGGACGAGGACCTGCGCGAGGACATCGCGGCCGCCAAGTCGAAGATGCGGGTGACGTTCGGCGGTGGGCGCGAGATCAAGCGCCTGGTGGAGCACCTGTGGGAGGGCGAGCGCGTCGATGATATGACCGTGGGCCTCTACGGCAAGGGCAACGGCCTCGTCACGCTGACGGACCGGCGACTGCTGTTCACGCTCGACGGCGTGATGTCACGCGCGTCCGAGGACTTCCCCATGGACAAGGTGTCGTCGGTGCAGTGGTCCAGCGGCATGGTCACCGGAACCATCACCATCTTCGCCTCGGGCAACAAGGCCGAGATCAAGAGCGTCAACAAGGACGACGGCAAGCGCATCGTCGACACGATCCGCGCTCGACTCGCTGCCCCCAAGGCCAGCGCCAGCACCGTCGCCGCGCCCGCCGCGCCCGCGTCGCCGGACGTCTTCGAGCAGTTGGAGCGTCTCGGCAAGCTGCGTGACGCGGGGGTGGTGACGCCGGAGGAGTTCGACGCCAAGAAGGCCGAGCTGCTCGCTCGCCTCTGACGTGCCGACGGCCCTCGCCGCGCGTGGCGGGGAGGGCCGCCGAGGGGTCTCGCGTGGTCGCTACCGAGCGAACGACCCACCGGTGGTCCCGGTGGGCCGGAGCGCCGTGACCGACGCCGTAGCGGCCAGAGCCGGATCGGGGGCCGCCGGACGCGCCGACAGCCCTTCCAGCGCGGCGACGGCTGCGGCGGTGTCCTCCGCGAACAAGTGCGTGTAGATGAGCCGGGTCACGGTGTCGTTGGCGTGGCCCATCCACTCGGCCACCTGCTGGGAGCGCACCCCCGCGCTGGCGCACAGCGAGGCGTAGGTGTGGCGGAGGTCGTGGAACCGCACCCCCGCTCCCCGGGTACCGCTGGGTAGCCCCGCCGCGACCAGCGCCGGACGGAAGCGCCGCTTCACGAAGGTGCCCGGCTCCCACGGGCGGTCGTAGTCCACCGCCCCCGACACCGGCGAGTCATCGGTCGAGGTGGTGCCGCCGCGAGCGCCGTGGGAGTAGCCGCCGGGGCACCCGCCCAGCCACAGCGGCGTTGAGGCGTCATCGGCGCGGAGGTCCTGGGCGAGGTACGCGCCCAGGTCCTCGGCGAGTCAACGCACCAACGGCACCCGGCGGCTCGACCGGCCGGGGTGGCGGGCACCGCCGACCGCCGGACCGGCGACGTGTGATCAGATCGTCGAGCACCCACGGCCCGGGCCCGGGCCCCGGCTCAGCAAGGAGCTCAGACCATGACCGTCAAGCCCGCTCACGGCTTCCACCTGGCTCCGCTGCGCGGGTGGATGAACGACCCCAACGGGCTGGTCGAGATCGCGGGCACCCATCACGTCTTCTTCCAGCACAACCCCCACGCGCCGACCTTCGGGCTGATGCACTGGGGGCACGCCACCAGCACCGACCTCGTCCACTGGACCCACCACGACACCGCCCTGACACCGGGTGCCGGCGGGCCCGCAGATGCCGGCGGGTGCTGGTCGGGCGTCGCCGCTCCCCTGCCCGACGGCCGGTGGGCCCTGCTCTACACCGGCATCCCCGCCGGGCGTCCGTCGAGCCCGGGGAACGCCACCGGCTGCCGCGCCGTGTCCAGCGACCCCACGCTGAGCGCCTTCGCGCCGGACGGCGCTCCCGCCCTGGCCGAGTGGCCCGAGACCGACCCGCCGTTGACCGACTGGCGCGACCACGCGCTGCTCGCCACCAGCAACGGGCCGCTGCGCCAGGTGATCGCCGCCGGCACCTGCGGCGCGCCCGGCGCCGGCCGCCTCCTCACCTACCGGTCCACAGCTCCGGAGGGCGAGGAGCAGTACACCGCCTGGACCTACGAGAGCGTCCTCCTGCACGCGGAGGACGCCGGGCTCCCCGGGCAGGTGTTCGAGTGCCCCGACGTGTGGGTCTACGGCGACGAGGAGCCCTCGGGGCGGGCGGGAGCGGAGCGGGCCCTCGTGGTGCTCTCCTGGTACGACAAGGTCGTCGGTGGCCACCCCACCGACGACCCGGTGATCGCCTCGGGTGCCCTGTGGCTGACCGGGGTCCTGCACAGCACCCCCCAGGGCCTCCGCTTCGAGCCCGAGCACCGCGGCGTCGTCGACCACGGCGACCGCTTCTACGCGTGCCAGTCGTACTCCACCGGCGACGGGCGCCGCCTCGCCCTCGGCTGGCTGCGCACGCAGGACGATCCCGCCAGCCGCGACGCGAGCACCGTCGGCACCCAGTCCCTGCCGCGGCACTGGCGCGTGGTCCGGGGGCGCCTGGAGCAGCAGGCCGCCGAGGAGCTCGTCTCGCGCGTCGGAGAGCCGGTGGCGCACCTCGACGCCGAGACGGGGCGCGCGGTGCTCCCGGCTCCCCTGTCGCAGCTGGTCGTCGACGTCCACCTCGACGAGGACGCGACGGCGGGCGGGCTGAGCGGACGGGGCGTGGTCATGACCGGCGCGGACGGGCGCAGCACCACCGTCGACCTGGGCTGGACCGCGCTGACCTCCACGGAGACGCGGAACGACGAGGGGCTGTGGGCCCCGACGGCCCGCACCACGCGGTCGGTCCGGATCTTCGTGGACGCCGGCCTCGTCGAGTGCTTCACCGACGACGGACGCGCCGCGGCCTTCAGCGACCTCGGGAACCCGACGATCGCCAGCATCCACCTCGAGGGCGCTGCGACCTCGGCCGTCACCGTCGTGGTGCGCACCATGGACGTCTGACCGCAGTGCTCGTCCCCTGAGGGCGAGCACTGCGGTCGGAGCTGCAGGTCGTGCCGGCGCCGCGGCGTCGGCACCACCTGCCGCCCGCTCCGGTCAGACCGCCTGGAGGTGCACCAGCGTCACCGTGAGCGGGTGCCGGCGCGGCAGCACCAGACCCACCGAACCCCACACCGACCCGGGCAGCGCCGCCCCACCCGCCGGGCCCTCGGCCTCGACCGGGCCCATCCCCCGGTTAGCCCGCGCACCGCCGTCGGGCTCCGGCGCCCGCGAGCCCGCCGCGTCGACCGGCCCCACCCACCTCGCCCGGTAGCGACGCGCCGGGTCCAAGCCACCCAGGCCCCCGCGGCCGACGGGAACGCGCACCGGCACGGGGTGCTCGACGAAGGACTCCCCCAGCTGCACCAGCGCCACGAGCGCCTCCGAACCGTCCAGGGCCACCACGCCGTGGGCGCGCGCCGAGGGGTCCGGCGAGTCCGCGCGCCAGGTGCGCCCGGAGTGCAGCAGCCCGCGGTGGTCCTTGTAGACCTGCACCCACTGCGCCAACCGCTCCCGGTCGGGCTTGGAGGCGGTGGACACGTCCCACTCGATGCCGAACGCCCCGAACAGCGCCGTCGCCGCGCGGAAGTCCAGCGGGACGGTCCGGTGCGTCTGGTGGGACACCGGTGCCGAGACGTGAGCGCCCAGGTACTCGGGTGGCGCCTGCTGGACCATCCACCGCTGGATGTCCTGCCGAGCCACCGCGTCGGTCATGTCCGAGGTCCAGACCCGCTGCACGTGCTGCAGCACCTCCAGGTCCACCCGGCCCCCGCCGGAGGCGCAGCTCTCCCACTCGATGCTCGGGTGCAGTGCGCGCAGCTCGTCCAGCAGGCGGTAGAAGCCGACGGTGTTGGCGCTCACCACGGGGCGGCCGCCGGTGGCGCCGCCACCGGCCTCCAGCAGGTCGCGGTTGTGGTCCCACTTCACGTAGTCCACGGGGACCGCGCTCAGCACCGCCGAGATCGCGTCGCGCAGGTGCTCGCGCACCTCGTCGCGCGAGAGGTCCAGCACCAGCTGGTTCCGCTCCAGCAGCGGCGTGGCGCCCCGGGCCGAGAGCACCCAGTCGGGGTGGGCCCGGTGCAGGTCGGAGTCGGGGTTGACCATCTCCGGCTCGAACCACAGCCCGAACTGCATCCCGTGCCCGTGGACGGCCTCGGCCAGCGCCTGGAGGCCACCCTCGGCGTCGGGCCAGGCGTCCTGGGACACCGTCCAGTCGCCCAGGCCCGAGGTGTCGTCGCGCCGGGACCCGAACCACCCGTCGTCCAGCACGAACCGCTCGACTCCGACGCTCGCGGCGAGCTCGGCCATGTGCAGCAGGTGGGGCAGGTCGTGGTCGAACCACACCGCCTCCCACACGTTCAGCGTCACCGGCACCGGCCGCGCCGGCGCAGCCCCGGTCTGCTGACCGATGGCGCGCAGGAAGGCGTGGTTCTCGGCCGCCAGCCCGTCCAGGCCCTGCGCCGAGGCGCCCAGGTAGACCCACGGCGTCGTGTACGCCTGCCCTGGGGCCAAGACGGTCTCCCCGGCCAGCAGCAGCTCACCCCCACCCAGCGTCGTGGTCGAGGACGGGGACCGCTCCAGGCGCTGCACGGTGTTCCCGCTCCAGCCCACCGAGGCGCTGCGGACCTCCCCGGCGGCGAACCCGAAGCCGGGCGTGCCGACGACGAGGTCGCCGGCGGCGTCGTGGCCGGTCTTGCCGGTGCGGTTCTCCCGCAGCCACAGCCCGTCGCGCACCGGGGCGCGCTGGGGGACCCGCTCGTGGAGCCAGCCACCGGTGTGGTCCAGCACCTCGACGGCCTCGTCGGGCAGGGGGACGACGACCTCCAGGCCCTCCAGGGTGTAGTCGCTGGCCCCAGCGTTGGTCAGGACGTGGCGGGCGCGCAGCAGGCCACCGGGCAGCGCCTCCCACTCCGAGCGCAGCGCCAGGTGGGCGACCTCGTCGAGGGCGTTGACCACGACGCGGTCGGTGCGCTCGGCGTCGGCGCCGGTGGTCTCCACCTCGTCGAGGGTGAACGCCGTCGACCACGCAGGGTCCTCCCCAGGTGCCGGAGCGGGGCGGTGGCCGCGCAGCGCGGGACGGGTGTAGAGACCGGTGGAGTGCTCCGGCAGCACCGCCAGGCCCTGCACGCCCTCCAGGCCGCGGCGAGCGGCGACCACGTCCTGCGCGCTGGCGCCGGCGACCTGCTCGGCCGGCCCCCACCAGACGACACGAGGGAGGTCACCGCCCTCGGAGACAGCCAGGACGAGAGCCGTCCCGGCTCCCTCATCGGGCTCGCCGGAGCGGGTGAGCAGGATGGCGGAGTCGAGCGGAGCCATGGGTCCTTCCAGGTGGTCGGGGTGGTGGTGCGAGGCCGGTCGATGACGGGTCACACGCGGACGGCGCCGCACCGGTGTCCCGGTGCGGCGCCGACGCTGGTGCTGGCGTGGTGCTGCAGAGCTGCTGCTCAGCCCTTGACGGAGCCCGCCGTCAGGCCGCGCACGAAGTACCGCTGGAGCGAGAGGAACACGAGGATCGGCAGGACCATCGTGAAGAACGCGCCAGCGGTGAGCAGCTGGTCGCCCTGGCCCTGCTGGCCCAGGAGGGACACCAGGGAGACCGTCAGCGGCTGGTTCTCGCCCGGGCCGATGAAGATCAGGGCCACGAGCAGGTCGTTCCAGACCCAGAGGAACTGGAAGATGGCGAACGAGGCCAGAGCCGGCGTCGACATCGGGACGATGAGCTTCCAGAAGGTCTGGAAGTGCGTCGCGCCGTCGATCTTGGCCGACTCGATGATCTCGCGGGGCAGCGTCGCCATGTAGTTGCGAATCAGGTAGGTGGCCAGGGCCATGCCGAACCCGATGTGCGCGAGCCACGCGGCAGCGAACTGACCGTTGAGGCTGAACTGGCCGTAGATGTTCAGGATGGGCGCGAAGGCCACCTGGTTGGGCACCACGAGCAGCGCCACGATGAAGACCAGCAGGAAGTTCCGGAACGGGAACTCCATGAACGTGAAGGCGTAGGCCGCGAACGCCGCGATGAGGATCGGGATGATCGTGGCCGGGAGGGTGATCGCCAGGGAGTTGACGAAGGCCCGGGCCATGTCCGTCTGCTGGAACAGCTGGACGTAGTTCTCCACCGTCAGGCGGCTGAGCTGCGAGGGCCCGGTGAAGATCGACCACCAGCCCGCCGCAGCGGCGTCGGTGCGGTCCCTCAGGGACGTGATCGCCAGACCGAAGACGGGGATGATCCACAGCAGGCACAGCAGCGTGATGGCGATCTTGACCCACAACGGCGCAGGAGCTCCTGCGTCCTCACCGTGGCCACCGGAGTCCTTGCGGCGCTTGCGAGGGCGGATCGCCGTGAGGCCCGGGTCCGTGGTCTGGCCGGGGTTCGACACCGGCGGGACGGTCGTCGACTGGCTCATCGTGCAGCCTCCTCGGCCCGGAACTGACGGATCTGGTAGATGAGGAACGGCACGATGACCAACATCAGGATCACCACGATCGCGGCCGCCGCGCCGGCGTCGCGCTGGACGTACAGCGCCTGGTAGAAGTTCAGCGCGATGATGTTGGTGCCGAAGCCGCCGTTGGTGGCCACGTAGACCACGTCGAAGGTCTTCAGCACACCGATCAGCACGGTGATGAACACCGTGATGAGGGTCGCGCGGATCTGCGGGATGACGATGCTGAAGAAGATCTTGCCCTCTCCAGCGCCGTCGATGCGCGCCGCCTCGAGGGTGTCGGTCGGCACGCCCTTGATGGCCGCCGACAGCAGCACCATCGCGAAGCCCGCCTGCGTCCAAACCAGGATCACCATCAGCAGGAAGCTGTTGAGCTTGAAGTCCGGGGTCTGGAGGAAGGCGACGGGCTCGTTGCCCAGCGCGACCCAGATCGCGTTGAGCAGGCCCGTCTGGTTCTGCGTGGCGGGCACCGCGTTGTAGATCAGGCGGAAGATGGCCACGGAGCCGACGGCGCTGATGGCCAGCGGCAGGAAGATCAGCGTCTTGGAGACCTTCTCCCCGGTCGGCCGGAGCCGGTCAGCCAGCGTCGCGATGAGCAGGCCGAAGACGATCGAGAACGTCGGGACGATGAGGATCCACAGGAACGTGTTGAACAGCGTGGTCTGGAAGTTCGGTGAGGAGAGCAGGCGCGTGTAGTTCTCCAGGCCGATGAAGGCGGTGCTGTCGGCGTTGGCGAAGCTGTAGACCAGCGTCTGGAAGAACGGGTAGACGAGGAACAGCCCCAGGGCCGCGAAGGCCGGGAGGATGAAGACGTAGGGCTTGATGAGCTCCTGCGGCTTGCTCGGGAGCAGCTCGGTGAGCTTGTTGAGCACGTAGAAGAGGACGACGGCGCCGGCGACGCCGCAGACGACGGCGATGATCGCGTTCAAGATGGTGATGGTCACGGGACCTCCACGTCCGGTGGACCAGATGCCTGGTGCGGGCTGAGTGTGGTGGGTGGTGCAGCGGAGCGCCAGAGGGCCCCTGCGCGGACGGCGCCGAGCTCCGGGTGGAGCTCGGCGCCGTCCTGTGCGGAGCGGTGGGTCAGCTGGCGGGCCAGCTGGCCTCGATGTTGTCCAGCGCCTGCTGCTCGGACTCCTGGCCGGCGATCCAGGCGGTCATCTCGGTCCAGAAGGTGCCGGAGCCCACAGCGCCCGGCATCTGGTCGGAGCCGTCGAAGACGAACGCGGTGGAGTCGTACGCCGCCGTCGCCATCTGCTTGGTCAGCTCGTTCGGGTAGGCGCTCTGGTCGAAGTCCTTGCGGGGCGAGATGAAGCCGTTCGCCGCGGCCCAGTCCTTGCCGAAGTCCGCCGAGGCCATGTAGTTCATGATCTTGGCGGAGTCCTCGGTGTTGTTGAACACCGAGGCGAGGTCGCCACCGCCGAGGACGGGCTTGTCGTCAGCGGTCAGGCCCGGCATGGCGAAGACGCCGACCTGGTTGTCGATGTCGGACAGGACCGCGTCGGGGAAGCCGCCGCTGCGGGCCACGAAGTTGCCCTGGCGGTACATGTAGCAGGCCGGCGGGTTGTCGAACATCGGGTTCGCGGCCGTCGCGAAGTTGTTGCTCGCGATCGACTGGCGGCCGCCGTTGACGTTGCCGTCGGTCAGCAGCAGCTGGCTCATGGTGTCGGCGGCCTTGACGACCGTCGGGTCGTTGAAGGGGATCTCGTGCTGGACCCACTGGTTGTACACGTCGGGGCCGTTCTGGATGAGCATGAGGTTCTCGATCCAGTCGGTGGCGGGCCACCCCGTGGCCGAGCCCGACTCGATGCCGAAGCACCAGGGAGCGGTGCCGCTGGACTTGACCGTGTTGGTCAGCGTCGTGAGCTCGTCGAGCGTCGTGGGTGCCTGGTAGCCCGCAGCGTCGAAGGCCTGCTTGGGGTAGAAGACGATCGACTTGATGTTCAGCGACATCGGCAGCGCGTACTGCTCGCCGTCGATCTGGCCGGCCTCGACGATGCCGGGGACCATGGCGTCGATGTTGGCGCTGTCGACGATGTCGGTCAGCGGCGTCAGGTCGTTCTGGAAGGACTTCATCAGCCCGGGCTGCGGGAAGATCGCGATGTCGGGCTTGTTGTTGCCCGAGACGCGCGTGGAGATCAGGGTGTTGAAGTCCGGCGTGGGCGAGAACTTGACGTTGATGCCCTCGGCGTCGGCGTACTTCTTGATCTCGGCCTGGAACTGGTCCGAGCTCGAGTCGGTGAAGCCGTACATGATCTCGACGGTGCCGTCGTCCGAGCCGCCACCGCCGGCGTTGTTGGTGTCACCGGAGCTGAGGCAGCCGGCCGTGAGGGCCGTGACCAGACCGGCGGTGAGCAGCGCGCCTGCGGCGCGAGCCGAACGTGACCTGATGCGCATTGTGTGGGCTCCTTCGTCCACCAGGGGGCTCCAGCACCGACCAGCGGGAGCATGTGCAGGCAGGCGCCGTGCACGATGGGCTGAGTTTTGCCTCAAACTCTCTGGTGCGTCAACCGGGAAGGCGACCCCCGCCGGGGGGATAGTGTTCGACCCTGTGGGTTCTGGTGCGAAAGTGCCCGTTCGTGATCCTTTCGTGACTGAACCGTGACGTGACCGTGTCCTGACGGGGGCCCGGAGCTGTTGACCGGCGACGAGCGCCCCTGGCACGGTGTCGCCGCCGCAGAGGACGAGGTGGTCCGTGGAACTCCCCCAGCAGGCCCCGGTCGGGGGCACGGTGCACGACGTCGCCGTCGAGGTGCTGCGGCACGGCCCACTGCCTCGCGGCGCGCTCGCCCGCCGCCTGGGCCTCTCCGCCGGCAGCCTGACCCGCCTGTCCAAGCCGTTGATCACCAGCGGGCTCCTGGTGGAGGCCGCCGCCGCCGTCGACCCCGAGAGCCGCCGTCCCACGCGCCCGCTGGACGTCCCCGCCGACCGCCACCGCTTCGTCGGCGTGGACCTCACCGGGTCGGCGGCCTGGGCCGTGGTCACCGACCTGCGGGCGAGGGTGCTCAGCCGCGGTGACGCCCCGCTGCCCGACCGGTCCCCGGCGGCGGTCGTCGAGGTCGCCGCCCTCCTGGTCGAGCGGCTCCTCGCGGAGGAGGGCGTGCGGGCCGACGCCGTCGGCGTGTCACTGGGTGGCTACGTCACCCCCGGTGGCGTCGTCCGCCGCGCCCCGTTCCTGCGCTGGGACCAGCCGGTCGACCTGGGGGCGCTCCTCGAGGCGCGTCTGGGGCGCCAGGTGGTGCTCACCAACGACCTCGCCGCCATGACGGCCACGGAGCACTGGTTCGGCGAGGGCCGGGGCACCACGTCCTTCGCGGTCCTCACGATCGGGGCCGGGGTCGGGTACGGGCTGGTGCAGCACGACCAGGTCGTCAACACCCCCGACACCGGGCTGCAGCTCCTGGGACACCACCCCCTGGACAGCTCCGGGCCGCGGTGCCCCGAGGGCCACCGCGGTTGTGCGACTGCACTGGTCACCCTGCCGGCCCTGGAGCTGGCCGGCAGCCTGGCCCTGGCCCGCCGGGCGGACGCGCACGAGGTGCTGGCGCTGGCGGCGGCCGGCGACCCCCGGGCTCGCTGCGTCGTCGACGACGCGGCCCGCCACGTCGGCACGCTCGTGGCAGCAGTCGCGAACTTCACGACCGTCGAGCGCATCCTGCTCACCGGAGACGGCATCGAGCTCGCCCGCACGGGCGAGCGGGCCCTGCACGAGGGGATCGCCGCCGCCCGCGACCCCGACGCCTCCGCCGTCGACCTCGTCCTGCGCCCGCACCACTTCGAGGCGTGGGCGCGCGGAGCCGCCGGCGCAGCGATCAGCGAGTACGTCGCCGGCCCCGAGTGGCTGGCGATGGAGGAGGCCGGGGCAGAGGCAGCCCACCTCTGAGCCGGCACGGACGCGTCACCGAGGTCCCTGCGCGCGACCCCGGCGGTCTGCGCGCGGTGCAGCCGCGGTGGTGGTCGTGGACCTGCAGGCGGCGGGGGTGCGCAGTGCTCGTCCTCGGTCGCCCGCACCCCGCCCGGGGACCCTCCGCGGGGCCGCGCGAGACTCGAGGCCCAGCACGACGCACCGCGAGGAGACCCTGGTGATCGAGATCATGGACGCCGCGGAGCTGCCGCGGGCCCGGGCGGCCGGAGCGCTGGTCGCGCGCATCCTGCGGACGCTCCAGGAGCGCTCCGAGGTGGGCACCGACCTGCTTGACCTCGACCGCTGGGCGCGGGAGATGATCCAGGAGGCCGGGGCCGTCTCCTGCTACGTCGACTACGCCCCCTCCTTCGGCCGCGGGCCCTTCGGCCACCACCTGTGCACGTCGGTGAACGACGGCGTGCTCCACGGCCTCCCCCACCCGCACGCGCTCGCCGACGGCGACCTGCTCACCCTCGACCTCGCCGTCTCCCTCGACGGGGTGGTGGCCGACTCCGCCCTGAGCTTCGTCGTCGGCGACCGCCGGCCGGCCGGGGCGACCGAGCTCGTCGACGCCACGGAGCGGGCCCTGGCCGCGGCCATCGCCGTCGCCGGACCGGGCGCGCGCGTCGGCGACCTCTCCCACGCCATCGGCGAGGTGCTCACCGGGGCCGGGTACTCGGTCAACACGCAGTTCGGCGGGCACGGCGTCGGCTCGACCATGCACCAGGACCCGCACGTGCCCAACGCGGGCGCTCCCGGGCGCGGCTACAAGCTGCGCCCCGGCCTGCTCCTGGCGCTGGAGCCGTGGGTCATGGCCGACACCGACCGGCTCGTCACCGACGCCGACGGCTGGACGCTGCGCAGCGCCACCGGCTGCCTCACCGCCCACAGCGAGCACACCGTGGCCATCACCGAGGACGGGTGCGAGGTGCTGACGCTCCGCTTCTGAGGGAGGCCGGCCTCAGCGCTGCAGGCGCTCGGCCCCCTCGGCGAGGTCGCGCGACCACTCCGGCCGGGGCACGCACAGCTGCAGGGCGCGCGGGCGCAGCACCACCTCGAGGGTGCGCCCCGGCGCGATGACGTCGCCGTCGAGCTCGCGGGGGTTCTCGCGGTCGGCGGTGACGCGCACGCCGGAGGCGCGGTGCACCTCGAAGTGGTCGACGTGGTCGCGGCGGCGCAGCACGCCCCACAGCAGCGCCGCCCAGTGGCCCACGGTGCGCGGGGTCATGACGGCGACGTCGAGCGTCCCGTCGTCGGGCTCCGCCTCGGTGAGCAGCTGCACGCCCGCCTGCAGGCGACCGACGTTGCCGACGACCACGCTGCGCGCGCGCCGCTCCAGGGCGGGCCCGCCGTCCAGCTCGATGCGCAGGTGCATGTGGCGGCCCCGAAGGTGGCGCAGCGCGGAGAAGACGTAGGCCACGGGTCCGAGCACGCGCTTCACGCCGCTGGGGGCGTCGTCGAGCATGGCGGCGTCGAAGCCCATCCCCGCCATCACGGCGAACGCCTGCCCGTCGACCTCGCCGACGTCGATCCGCCGGCGGCCGCCCTCCGTGGCCAGGCGCACCGCGGCGGCCGGGTCGTCCGGGACCCCGAGGTTGGTGGCCAGCAGGTTGCCCGTCCCGGCCGGCAGGATGGCGAGGGCGGCCTCGCCGCCGGCCAGACCCTCCACGCAGGCGCGCACGGTGCCGTCGCCCCCGCAGGCGAAGACGAGCTCGGCGCCGTCCTCCGCGGCGCGGCGCGCCTGGCCGGTGCCGGGGTCCTCGGGGGTGGTCTCCACCCAGACCGGGGCGGGCCAGCCGGCGGCGGCCAGCGCGGCGTCGACGGCATGGCGCCGGCGCTCCAGGCCGTCGACCCGCGCCGGGTTGTAGACCACCGCGGAGCGCACCGGCCGGGGGTCGTAGGAAGCGGAGGGGCCGGACGGCGCGGTGCTGGTCACGTCCGCAGAGCCTGGCGCAGGTCGGGCGGGCGCGCGCGGTGATCACCGGCCGGGCGGGTGGCCCGCGGGGACCGGGGGGAGACGGCACGGCCCCCGGAGGAGCAGGATGGGCGCTGTTGCTCGAGGAGTGGGCCGCGTCCGCGTCGACCCCTGGACGAGCCCCCATGGTCACCACCACCGACGCCGCCGGCGCGCCCCGCGCCGGCGAGGGCGTCGTCGGGGCGGAGCTGGTGGCGCAGGACGCGGCCGCCGCCGAGGCCCTCATGCGCGGCACCTACGCCGAGGTGACCTACCGGCTGCACCGCCCCGACGGGACCGACGAGCCCCACCTGGTCCTGGAGGGGGTCGCGGCCGGGGGCCTGCGCTCCGGGCGGCTGCGGTGCGGGCCGGCAGCGGACGTCGAGGCGGGACCCTCTGAGGACGTCGTCACGTCGCTGCTGCTGGCCGGCTCCCTGAGCGCCGCGACGACGGGAGGGCCGCTGCTGCCGGTGCGGCCCGGCGAGGTGCTGACCTGCGTCACCGGCTCGGGGATGCGCGCCGCGTACGGCGAGGGGGCGGCGTTCGGCATGCTGCGCCTGCCGCGCCGGGCCGTCGAGACCGCCGCGGAGGCCGCGGGGCTGGCCGAGGGCGCGGCGCTGCGCATCCTGTCGACGGGTCCGCTCGACGAGGCCGCGGGGCACTACTGGCGCCAGCTCATGGCGTTCACGCACCGCCAGCTCACCGCGCCCGGCTCGCCGATGGGCCACCCCCTGTACGCGGACCACTGGCAGCAGTCGCTGGCGGCGGCGGTGCTGCGCGTCTTCCCCAACACGACGATGACGTCAGCCGTCGACGGCGCCGCCTCCGCCGGGGCGGTGGGCCCCGCGACGCTGCGCCGCGCCCTGGCGCACGCCGAGGCCCACGCCCACGAGCCGATCGGGGTGGCGGACCTGGCGGAGGCGGCCGGCGTGGGCGTCAGGGCCCTGCAGCTCGCCTTCACGGCCCACCTCGGGACGACGCCCACGGCGCACCTGCGCGACATCCGCCTCCGGCGCGCCCACGCCGAACTGCGGGCGTCCGTCCCGGTCCCCTCGTCGGCCGAGCACCCCGGGGCCACCACGGTCGCGGCCGTCGCAGCGCGCTGGGGGTTCACCTCGCCCAGCGCCTTCGCCACCGCCTACCGCCGGGTGCACGGGTGCTCGCCCAGCGACACGCTCCGCGGGTGAGGCCGGCGCGGCGACCGGCCTGAGAGGTCGCTGGGGCGGCGCTGGGGCCGTCCTGGGCTCGCGGATGCGAAGCCGGTCGCGCGCGAGCGAAACCTTTCCTCCGGGGACTGGCGCGGCCCGCCCGCGGTGTGGCTCCATGGGTCCACCGAGCTCCCCCGGCCCGGTGCAGACCGACCCGCCGCTTGAGCAAGCAGGCGGCGGGTCGGTCCGCTCAGCAGCCGGGCGGCTCGCCGGCGGAGGTGCGGGCGCGGTGGCCCAGCGGGCGCTCAGCGGCGCATGACGGCCCGCGCGAGGCGGTTGCCGAGGAACTGCCCGAGCACGACGATCGCGACGATGGCCACGAGCGCCGCGTAGACGACGCCCCAGTCGTAGCGCTGCGAGCCGTACTGGATGGCGTAGTCGCCCAGGCCCCCGCCGCCGACGAGGCCGGCCTGGGCCGACATGTCGACGATGCCCACGAAGATGAAGGTGTAGCCCAGCACCAGCGGGCCGAGGCCCTCGCGGACGACGACGCCGAAGAGGATCGCCGCGCGGGAGGCGCCCATCGCGCGCGCGGCCTCGACCACGCCCGGGTCGACGCCCACCAGCGACTGCTCCACGATGCGCGCCACGGCGAAGCCCGCGGCGATGGCGATGGCGAACGTCACGGCCTCGGTGCCGATCGTGGTGCCGACCACGAGGCTCTGCAGCGGCCCGACGGCCAGCAGGAAGATGACGAAGGGGATCGGCCGGATGACGTTCACGAGCAGCCCGAGCACCCCGAAGACGAGGCGGTTCGCGAACAGGTTGCCCGGCCGCGTGGCGTAGAGGGCCACGCCCATCACCAGGCCCACCAGGCCGGAGACCACCATGGCGATGCTCACGATGAAGAGCGTCTGCCCGATCGCCCTGACGAAGACGTCGGTGCTCCCGAGGAAGCCGTCGAAGAACCCCACCGTCACTCCTCCTCCTCGACGACCACGCCCTGGTCGCGCAGCGCCCCCAGCGCGCGTCGCACGGCGGCGTCGTCACCGGTCAGCTCGTAGGTGAGCGACCCGGCCCGCCGCTCCCTGATCTCCCCGACGCCCCCGAACACGAGCTCGGCACCGGTGCCGGCGTCGCGGAACGCGGCGTCGACGGTCTGCTGCAGGCGCGGCCGGTCGGTCACCCGCACGGTCACGAGGCGGCCGGGGTGGTGCTCCCGCAGGCGCGCGAGGGCCTCCGGCGAGGGCCGGTCGTGCGTGGCGCTGCGCACGAAGCGCTGCGCGGCGGCGGTCTGCGGCGCGGTGAAGACGTCGTAGACGTCACCCAGCTCGACCACGCGCCCGCCCTCCATGACGGCCACCCGGTCGGCGACCCGCCGCACGGCCTCCATCTCGTGGGTGATGAGCATGACCGTGACCCCCAGCTCGGTGTTGACGCGCTTGAGCAGGGTCAGCACCTCCTCGGTGGTCTCCGGGTCGAGGGCGCTGGTGGCCTCGTCGGCCAGGAGCAGCGGGGGGCTGGTGGCGAGCGCGCGGGCGATGCCCACGCGCTGCTTCTGCCCGCCGGAGAGCTGCTCGGGGTGGGCGTGGGCGCGGTCGAGCAGGCCGACGAAGTCGAGCAGCTCGGCGGTGCGCCGGTCGCGCTCGGCGCGCCCGACCCCGGCCACCTTCAGCGGGTACGCCACGTTGCCGGCGACGGTGCGCGAGCTCAGCAGGTTGAACTGCTGGAAGATCATGCCGATGCCGGCGCGGGCGGCGCGCAGCTCCTTCTCGCCCAGGCGCGTGACGTCCTGGCCGGCCACGCGGACCGTGCCGGACGTGGGCAGCTCCAGGGCGTTGACGAGCCGCACCAGCGTCGACTTGCCGGCCCCGGAGTAGCCGATGACCGCCAGCACCTCGCCGCGGCGCACCGAGAGGGTGACGTCGTCGACGGCGGTGACGGCGGCCCCCGAGCCGCGCTGGAACCGCTTGGTGACGCCCTCGAGCTCGACGAGGGCGTCACCGGTCACGGGCTGTGCCACCCGCCGTCAGCCGGCGGCCCGGGCAGCCGCGGCGTCCTGCTCGACCTTCGCGAGGTCGGCCTGGAGCTCGCTGGCCGGGCGGTCCACCACGACGGCGCTGGCGTAGTCCTGCGTGAACACGGCCTGGACGGCCGGGTCGTGCCAGAGCTCGGCCAGGGCGAGGTACGTCGGGTCGGCGACGTCGGCCTCCTTCGCGGCGAAGATGTTCACGTACGGCGCCGCGGCCGGGGAGGCCGGGTCGTCGGCGACGATGATGTCGTCCTGCGACAGCTTCGCGGCGGTGGCGTAGTTGTTGTTGACCACGGCGGCGGCGGCCGATCCGGACTGCAGCGCCCCGGCGGTCTGGTCGGCGGAGACCGGGGTCACCTGGACCTTCGACGAGGTGATGTCGTCGACGGAGGAGAAGGCCGTGCCGCCGCCCTCGAGCTGCACCAGGCCGGCCGACTGCAGCAGCAGCAGCGCGCGCGCCTCGTTGATGGCGTCGTTGGGGATCGCCACGACGGCGTCGGCGGGCAGCGACGCGACGTCCTGGACGGTCGTCGCGTACAGCGGCAGCGGGTAGACGGCCGTGGCCCCGATCGGCTGGATGTCGTCGTCGGCGGTGGTGTTGTAGTTGGCGAGGTACTGGATGTGCTGGAACTGGTTGAGGTCGACCTCGCCCTGGCTCAGCGCCGGGTTCGGCAGGCTGTAGTCGGAGAAGTTGACCAGCTCGACGTCGACGCCGAGCTGGCTCTTCGCGAGCTCGGTGTACGTCTTCCAGTAGGGCAGGGCGCTGTCGGAGACGCCGATCTTCACGCTGGAGCGGTACTGCCCCGACGCGGCCGGGCTGGCGCCGGAGGCGGCGGGGGTGCCGCCGTCACCGCGGGAGCTGGAGAACCAGATGCCGCCCCCGACGAGCAGGACGAGGACGACGGCGGCCGCGACGACGGCGGCGACGGGCGACCGCTTCGGCTTGTCGGGCAGGACGGGACCGGACGTGGACATGGCTCTCCTCAGGACGGGCGTCGGGCGTGCGAGGGGGTGCGGACCGCGCGGGGCAGGACGGGTCAGGCCCCGGGCGGCGGCCGGGCGCCCTCGCGGGCGCGCCGGGGCCGGCCGAGGGCCTGGTGGTGCTCGTCACGGGTGCTCCTGGCGGTCTGCGCTTGCCGGGCTGGTCGACCGGCCGGGTCGTCACCTGGAGCACCCCGCCGCAGAGGAGGGTTGCTGGACAGCGAGCCAGGGCTTCGCGCTGCCACTCATGACCTTCGGCTCCGACGCTACGGACGGCGCCGCAGGAGCGTCAAACCGCACCGGGGTTCGTGACCGACCTGTGACCGGCCAGCGCGGGGTCCCCGGGGCACCGACAGGCGTACGGGTGATCGACCGTCCTGGCGCGCACGACTATCCTGGGTGCGTGACTGTGCTGGCCCTGACCACCGCGCTGGACCTGGTGGCGGTGCGCCCTGGGCGCTGACGCGGGGGTGCGTCCCCCCTCGTCGCCCCTGGGCGTGGTGGCCGTGGGGCCGGACTCCCCCGCGGCCGTGCTCATGGTGGACCTCCGGTCGCGCACCGTCCTGTACGCCAACGACACCGCGCGGCAGATGGCCCCCGGCCTGGGCCTGCCCGTCAGCATCGACGACTGGGCCGGCGCGGCCGACCTGCGCGACCTCGACGGACAGCCCCTGGAGGAGACCTCCCACCCGCTGTCGCGGGTCGCGCGCTTCGAGCCGGTCGCGGGCCAGGGGGTCTCGGCCGAGAGGCCCAGCGACCTCGGCCCGCGCCGCGAGCCGCTGTGGGTGGTGGGGCTGCCGCTCGACGCCGCGCCCAACCTGCGCGGCCACGCCCTGGTCGTGTTCCTGCCCGTGCGGGAGCGCGAGGAGCTGGGCGAGCGCGCCGAGCACGCCCACGACGACGTGCGCCGCGCCGAGTCCCGGCGCTCCGACGACGACCGCGCCGCGGGCGACCCGGGTGCCGACCACGTCCCGGCGGCCCGCGACGCGGGAGCCGTCCGGGAGGCGGCGGTGCTCGCGACGGGGCTGTCGTTCACGGTCGGCGACGCCGTCGACCCGGAGCGGCCCCTGGTGTGGGTCAACCCCGCGTTCACCGCGGTCACGGGGTACTCCTTCGAGGAGTCCGTGGGCCGCAACTGCCGCTTCCTGCAGGGGCCCGGCACCGACCCCGCCGTCCCGGCGCGCATGAAGCGCGCCCTGGCGGCGGGCGAGCCGTGCGCGGAGACGCTGCTGAACTACCGCGCCGACGGCACCGCGTTCTGGAACCACGTCGTCCTGAGCCCGATCCTCGACGCCGACGGCGCGGTCACGCACTACGTCGGCATCCAGTCCGACGTGTCGGGGCAGGTCGCCGCCGACGCCGAGCGCGAGCGGGCGATGGCGCAGGCGCAGGAGGCGCGCCGCGCCGCCGAGGCCGCCCACACCCGGCTGCAGCTGCTGGCGGAGGTCAGCCGCCAGCTGTCGGAGACCGTCGACCCGGAGCTGGCGCTCGACCGCCTGGCCCGCATCGTGGTGCCCGAGCTGGGCGACTTCGCCGTGCTGGCGTTCGTCCGCGACGACGCCACCGTGCCGCTGGTGCGCCCCGACAGCCCGGTCGCCGACCAGGTCGTCGGCGCCGCGCGGGCGCGCGCCCCGCGGCACGGCCTGCACGACGTGTCCTGGTGGCACCGCGACCCGGCGCTGCTCCCCGCCCTGGAGCAGCACGCCAGGTACCGCCTGCGGCAGCTGAGCTCCGACGGCCGCGAGGCGCTGCTGTCGCTCCTCGGGCCCGCGGGCCGCGTGGTCTCCGGGTCGGAGGGGTCCGACGGCGCCGGTCGCGCCCCCGACGACCTCGTCCCCGAGGGCGCCGACCCGGCCGAGCTGCTCGAGCAGGTCCTGGGCCTGTTCGACCCGGGGCCGGCCCGCGACGCGCTGGTGCAGCTCGCCCCCACGTCGCTGGCGACCTTCGCCCTGCGCAGCCGGGGGCGCACCCTCGGGCTGCTGACGATCGGCACGTCCTCCGGCCGCGCCCCGCTCGACGCCGACGACCTCGCCCTGGGCGCCGACATCGCCGCCCGCGCCGGGCTCGCCCTGGACCGCTCGCGCCTGTTCCGCCAGCAGCGGGACCTCGCCGAGGGCCTGCAGCGGTCGCTGCTCAGCCTCAGCACCGCCGCCGCGCCCGCCCACCTCGACGTCGCCGTGCGGTACGTGGCCGCGGCCGAGGCGGCGCAGGTCGGCGGTGACTTCTACGACGTCTTCAGCCAGCCCGGCGGCGCCGGGGTGGTGGTCATCGGCGACGTCATGGGCCACGACACCCAGGCCGCCGCGGCGATGGCCCAGCTGCGCTCGATCGTGCGCACCCTCGGGGTGGTCGGCGACGACGGGCCCGCCCGCATGCTCACCCGCGCCGACGAGGTCACCCGCGCCCTCGGCGTCGACACCACCGCCACCGCCACCGTGGTGCGCCTGTGCGAGGCCGACGACGGCGCCGACCTGGTGCTGGAGTGGTCGAACGCCGGCCACCCGCCGCCGCTGGTGCTGCACGACGACGGCCGCGTGGAGACCCTCAGCGCGGAGCAGACCGACCTGCTGCTGGGCATCGACCCCAGCACGCACCGGCAGCTGCAGACGACCGCGCTGCCCGACGGCGCGACGCTCCTGCTCTACACCGACGGGCTCGTGGAGCGCCGCGACCAGCCGCTGCCGGTGGGCATCGCGCGCCTGCAGGAGGTGGCGGCGGCCGCGCGCTGCGGCGCCGACCTGGAGGGCCTGCTCGAGGTGCTGCTGACCGAGATGCTCCCGCCGCTGCTGTCCGACGACGCCGCCCTCGTCGCCGTCCGGCGCCGCTGAGCCGCTCTGGCCGGCCGGCGCACCTCAGACGAGGGCGCTGGCCAGCCGGGCGAGGCCGTCGGCGGTGCGCGCCGGCAGGCTCCGCCGCCCCCACTCCCCCGCCGTGAGCTCGCGGCTGCGGGAGCGGTAGAGGTCCTCCACGCCGCGCAGCTGCCGCACGAAGCCCGCCCCGCGGACCAGGACGACCACCTCGAGGTTCAGCTCGAAGGAGCGCATGTCGAGGTTGGAGGAGCCGATCACGGCCACCTCGTCGTCGACGCTGAGCGTCTTGGCGTGCAGCACGCACGGCGCCGGGTAGAGCCAGATGCGCACCCCTGAGCGCAGCAGCGCGTCGTAGTAGGAGCGCTGGGCGTGGTGCACCAGGGCCTGGTCACCGCGCTCGGACACGAACAGCTCGACCTGCAGCCCCCGCTCGGCGGCGCTGCGCATGGCGAGCAGCAGCGACTCGTCGGGCACGAAGTAGGGGCTGACCACCACCGCCCGCTCCTGCGCGGCGTGCAGGAGCGAGACGAACAGCCGCAGGTTGTTCTCCTGCTCGAAGCCCGGCCCGCTCGGGACCACCTGCGCCTGGAGCTCGTCGTCGGCCGGGGGCGCCGGCGCGACGTCCGTCCGCAGGCGGTCGTCGAGGAGCTCCCCGGTCTCGCTGTACCAGTCGGCCACGAAGACGGCGTCGAGCGCGGTGACCACGGGACCCTCGAACCGCGCCATGACGTCGACCCAGCGGCGCCCCTTGCGGCGGTTGCTCCGCTTGCCGTACGCCGGGTCGACCACGTTCTGGCTGCCCGAGAAGGCCACGGCGCCGTCGACCACGAGGATCTTGCGGTGGTTGCGCAGGTCGACGCGCAGCAGCTCGCGCGAGGTGGGCCACACCGGGAGCATCCGGCGCCAGAGCACGCCCGCGGCGTCGAGGCGACGCACCATCGCGCGGTAGCCCTTCACGCGCAGGCTGGCGAGGTGGTCGAACAGCACGCGGACCACGACGCCCCGTGCCGCCGCCCGCTCGAGGGCCGCGAAGAACGGCTCCGTGGTCTCGTCGAGCGCCAGGATGTAGAACTCGGCGTGCACCGAGTGCTGGGCCGCCTCGACCTCGGCGGTCATGGCCCACAGCGAGCCGACGTAGTCCTCGAGGAGGTCGGCGCGGTTGCCGGAGAGCACGGGCATCGCCCCGAGCCGGCGGTTCATCGTGTGGATGGACCGCAGCACCGGCAGCTGCTCGTGCTCGGGCGTCAGGTGCACCGGGCGGTGCTCGGTGGTGCGCTCGAGCACGCGCTCGTTGAAGCGCTGCTGCTTCTCGCGCCGGGCCCGGGGGAGCTTGGGGCTGCCGATGACGAGGAAGGCGACCAGTCCGAGGTAGGGGATGAGGACGACGGCCAGCACCCAGCCGAGCGCGGCCGAGGGGCGCCGGTCGTTGGCGATGACCGCGGCGACCACCAGGCCTCCGAGCACGCCCACGGCGACGACGCCCCAGACCGCCCACTCCGGCCAGCTGTCGGGCAGGACGCTGTCGAGCGGCAGCCACTCCACGCCGGTCAGTCGTCCATCTGGAGCTCTCCGAGGCGGGACCACTCGGTGCCCTCGACCTGGAAGTTGATGATCTTCGGGCGCTCGGCGACCTTCGAGCCCAGGGTCGCCATCGCGGTGCGGAAGTGCTCGCCGGTCACGTGCGCCTCGGCGGCGCCGTCCTGGAACGCCTCCAGGAGCACGTACTCCGTCGGGTCGTCCACGGAGCGCGACCAGTCGAAGAACAGGTTGCCCGGCTCCGCGCGGGTGGCGGCGGTGAAGTCGGCGACCTCCTCCAGCCAGGTGTCCGCGTGCTCCGGGCGGATGCGCCACTTGACGGCGATGAAGATCACTGGGGGCCTCCGGTCTCTCGAGGGTCCGACCCGCGACGGGGGTCGACCTGCACCTTCGGCCCTGGGCCCGCCCCTGGCAACCGCTGGCCGGTGAGGACGGCGGCGACGTCGTCGAGGCCGACGACCGCGGCGACGAGCGGGCGGGGGTCGACGATGCCGCGCGCGTAGGCCTCGACCACGTCGGCGAGGGCCGGTGAGGCCGAGAGGACCCCGACGGCGGTGACGTCGCCGAGCACCAGCGCCCGGGTGTCGACGGTGCTGGGCGAGGCGGCGATGCCGATGCAGACCAGCCGCCCGCCGGGCTCCAGCAGCTCCAGCGCCCGGGCCGGGGTCCCCGCGCCGGTGGCGCAGTCGACGACGGCGTCGAAGGGCGCGTGGGGCAGGGTCTGCTCGGTCCAGGTGCGCTCCAGCCCGAGGGTGCGCGCGAAGGCGAGCGAGGCCTCCTCCACCCCCAGCAGGTGGACCTCGGCGCCGGCCGCCCGCAGGAACAGGGCGGTGAGCAGGCCGATCGTGCCGGGACCGACCACCAGGGCGCGGTCCCCCGGACCGGCGGCGGCGGCGCGGGCGGCCCGCAGCGCGTTGCCGCCGGGCTCCACCAGGGCGCCCAGGGCGGGGTCGACGGCGTCGGGCAGGGCGTGCAGCGAGGAGGCCGGCACCGCGAGCCGCTCGGCCAGCGCCCCGTGGCGGCCGCCGCGGATGCCGACCTCCTGGCGGTCCTCGCACAGGTGCTGGCGCCCGCGGCGGCACCTGCGGCAGGCCCCGCACCCGAGCATCGTGTCGCCGGTGGTGCGCCGCCCCCGCCAGGAGGCGTCGACGCCGTCGCCGACCTCGACGACGGTGCCGCACCACTCGTGCCCGAGGCGCACGGGGTAGCTGGCGTGCCCGCTGCGCAGGTAGGTCATCTCCCCGGTCGCGAACTCCAGGTCGGTGCCGCACACGCCGACCCGCTCGACCTCGACGACCACCTCGCCGGGACCGGCCACGGGCACGGGCACGCGCTGCACCCCTCCCCCGCCGGGGCCGGTGAGCACGTGGGCGCGCATCGTCGCCGGCCGTCCGTCCGCTGCGTCCACGCTCCCCACGGTGCCAGGCACCCCCTCAGCGCCGGACGTCGGGCGGGGCGGTGCTCGTGGGCAGCCCCGCCTCCAGCCACGCCCGCACCCCGCCGACGACGTCCGTGGCGCGGTGCAGGCCGACGGCGCGCAGCGACGCGGCGGCGAGGCTGGAGCTGAACCCGTGGCGGCACAGCACCACGACCTGCAGGTCGGGGCCGGTGGCCTCGGGGATGCGCCACGGGCACGCCGGGTCGAGCCGCCACTCCAGGACGGTCCTGTCGATGACGAGGACGCCGGGCAGGTCGCCCTGCTCGCGGCGCTGCTCGTCGGTCCGGGTGTCGACGAGCAGCGCACCGCGGGCGCCGGCCGCGTGCGCCTCGCGCGGCGTGAGGCGGACCACGCCCTCCCGCGCGGCGGCCAGGACCTCAGCTGCTCCCACGCGGCCAGTCTCCCGGGCGGGCCCGGGTCCGGCCCGGTGGGCGGTGACGGGCTGTGGCGGACCAGTTCCGGCGAGTTCCTTGACTGCGCAGTCACGATCGACCTACGTTGCTCCGCGTCCGCCCATGACAGCGCAGTCACGAAGGGGTGTGCCGTGATCAGTCCTGACTCCGCCGCGCCCGCGCGCACCCCGGCTCGCGCCGTCGTCATGGTCGACGTGGCCCGCGAGGCCGGGGTCAGCCAGAAGACCGTCTCGCGGGTGGTCAACGGCTCCGACCAGGTGCGGCCCGAGGTCCGCGACCGCGTTCTGGCCGTGATCGACTCCCTGGGCTACCGCCGCAACAGCGCGGCGCGCGCCCTGGCGGCGGGGCGCACGCACCTGATCGGCATCGTGGCGATGGGCACCCCGCTCTTCGGCATCGCCGAGCACGTGGTCGGCGCCGAGCGCGCCGCCCGCGAGCGCGGCTACGGCACCGTGGTGGTCTCGCTGAGCGAGGCCGGAGACGCCGCCGAGGTGGGTCCCGCGCTGGACCGGGCGCTGGCGCTCGGCGCCGAGGGGCTGGTGCTGGTGGAGCCGTTCCGGCGCGACCCCGCGCTGCTGGCCCCGTGGGCCGACGTGCCGATCGTCTCCCCGCGCCACGACGAGGGGCCGGACGCCGACACCTCTCCCCTGCACAGCCACGTCACCGTGGACGAGGAGCACATCGGCCGCCTGGCCACCGAGCACCTGCTCGCCCTGGGCCACCGCAGCGTCGCCCACCTCGCGGGCCCGCTGGCGTGGCAGCCGGCCGAGCTGCGCGAGCAGGGCTGGCGCGCCGCCCTCGCCGAGGGCGGCGGCGAGGCCGTCGGTCCGGTGCGCGGTGACTGGTCCGCGCGCAGCGGCTACCGCGCCGCCCAGGAGCTGCTCCGCCGGGGCGAGGTGTTCACCGCCCTGTTCGCCGCCAACGACTCGATGGCCGTCGGGGCGGTGCGCGCCCTGGTCGAGGCCGGGGTCCGGGTCCCCCAGGACGTGGCCGTGGTCGGCGTCGACGACCTGCCCGAGTCGGAGTTCCAGGTGGTCCCGCTCACCAGCGTGAAGCAGGACTTCGCCGCGCTGACCCACCGCTCCGTCGAGCACCTCGTCGGCTCCCTCGAGGGCGAGCCCCCCGCCGACCGCGCCGAGGTGGTCCTGGCGCGGCTCGTGGTGCGCGCCAGCTCCGGCGCCCCGCTCGGCCCTCCCGGCGCCACCTCGGGAGCCTCCCCCTAGTCCCCCGGCGCCGGCCCCGCGCCGGCACCGGCCAGCACCACCCCGCACGACCAGCCAGACCGGACCCGTCACACCAGCGAACACCAGGACGAAGGAGTTCCCTTGTTCGAGATCCCCAGCACGCCCCTGTCCCGCCGCGCCGCGCTGGCCGGCCTCTTCGGCGTCTCGGCCTTCGGGCTCGCCGCCTGCGCGGGCAGCAACACCGGTGGCGGCAACGGCGCCAGCGCCGAGCCGGTGTCGGCCGACGACTTCACCAAGGCCATGGACACCGACACCGAGCTGACCTTCTGGACCTGGGTGCCCGACATCCAGAACGAGGTCGACCTGTTCCAGGCGAAGTACCCCAAGATCAAGGTCAAGGTCGTCAACGCCGGCCAGGGCCTGGACCAGTACACGGCGCTGCGCACGGCGCTGAAGGCCGGCAAGGGCGCGCCCGACGTCTGCCAGATCGAGTACCAGTACATCTCGTCCTTCCTCATCGGGAAGAACCTGCTCGACCTGTCCGGCATGAACGGCTACGGCGACCTGTCCAGCGCGTACCCCGAGTGGGTCTGGTCGCAGGTGACCCGCGACAGCGCCGTCTACGCCGTCCCGCAGGACACCGGCCCCATGGGCATGCTCTACCGCGACGACCTGCTCCAGGCCGCCGGCGTGCAGGCCCCCACCACCTGGGACGAGTTCGCCACCGCGGCGCAGACCTACCGCAGCGCCAACCCGAGCAGCTACCTCACCGACCTGCCCCCGAACCAGGCCGGGCAGATGATCGGCTTCATGTGGGCCAACGGCGCCAAGCCGTTCGCCTACGACGGCGACAAGACCATCACCATCGACCTCACCGGCACCGAGGCCACGCAGGTCGTGGAGTTCTGGCAGGGCCTGGTGCAGAAGGACCTGGTCGCCGTCGACCCGGACTTCACCGACCAGTGGTACCAGGGCCTCTCGGCGGGCACCTACGCCTCGTGGCTCACCGCCGCCTGGGGCCCGGTGTTCCTCCAGGGCACCGCCAAGAACACCTCCGGGAGCTGGCGCGCCGCGCAGCTGCCGCAGTTCACCGCCGGCGGCACCGCCACCGGCAACTGGGGCGGCTCCACCGACGCCGTCATCTCCACCTCGCCGAACCCGGTGGCCGCCGCCGAGCTGGCGCGCTTCATCAACGTCGAGAAGGAGCCGGCCATGAAGCTGGCGACCGAGCAGTTCCTCTTCCCGCCGCTGAACTCGGTGCTGGAGGACTCCGCCTTCGTCGACCAGACGCCGGAGTTCTACGGCGGCCAGAAGGTCAACGAGGTCTTCGTCGAGGCGTCCAAGAACGTCAACACCGACTTCGAGTGGCTGCCGTTCATGGACACCGTCTACTCCAGCTACACCGACATCATGGGCCCGGCCATCACCGGCCGCGGCGACATGGTCTCGGCGCTCGCCGCCTGGGAGAGCAAGCTCAAGGAGTTCGGGTCGTCGCAGGGCTTCACGGTCAAGTGACCTCCTCGACCAGCACCGCTGCGGCACCGGCGAGCTCGCCGGTGCCGCGGCGGCGCGGCGCCTCCCCGGCGCTGCGCCGCCAGCACCGCGCCGCGTACCTGCTCGTGGCGCCCTTCATGGTGGTCTTCGCCGCCATGCTCGTGGTGCCGCTGGTGTACGCGGCCTACCTCTCCCTGTACCGGGAGCAGCTCATCGGCGGCGTGTCGTTCGTCGGCCTGCAGAACTACGTCGACGCCCTGTCCGACCCGGCGTTCGCCGCCGGCCTCGTGCGGGTCGGGATCTTCCTGGTCGTCCAGGTGCCGGTCATGCTCGGCGTGGCGCTCCTGGTCGCGCTGCTGCTCGACTCCGGGACCCTGTACCTGCAGCGCTTCATCCGCCTGGCCGTCTTCCTGCCCTACGCCGTGCCCGGCGTGGTGGCCACCCTCATGTGGGGCTACCTCTACGGCCCCGACTTCGGCCCCTTCGCGCAGGTCGCGACCGCGCTGTCGCTGCCGAAGCCGCCCTTCCTGTCGAGCTGGATGCTCGGCTCGATCATGAACATCGTCACGTGGTCGTTCGTCGGCTACAACATGATCATCATGTTCGCGGCGCTGCGCGGCATCCCGACGGAGCTCTACGAGGCGGCCCGCGTGGACGGCGCCAGCGAGCTGCGCATCGCGTGGTCGGTCAAGATCCCCGCCATCCGCAGCGCGATCCTGCTGACGCTGATCTTCTCGGTCATCGGCAGCTTCCAGCTGTTCAACGAGCCGCAGCTGCTCCGCACGCTGGCGCCCTCGGTCATCGACACCGCCTACACGCCCAACCTGTACGCCTACAACCTCGCGTTCACCAACCAGAACGTGAACTACTCGGCGGCCGTCGCCTTCCTGCTGGCGCTGGTCATCGCCGTCCTGTCGTACGTGGTGCAGCTGTCGGCCCAGCGGAAGGAGCGCCGCTCGTGAGCGCCGCGACGAGCCCCACCACCGGCAGCGCACCCACCGGCGCCGTCGCCGCCCTGGAGGGGACCGGCGGCGCGGGCCGCCGCCGGCGCACCGCCAGCGACCGCCGCAGCCCGCTGCTGACCGTGCTGGTGATCCTCGTGCTGCCGTACTTCCTGCTGCCGCTCTACTGGCTGGTGGTCGCCTCCACCAAGGACAACGGCCAGCTGTTCTCGACGTTCGGCCTCTGGTTCGACCAGATCAACATCGTCAGCAACCTGCAGCAGGTCTTCACCGCCCAGGGCGGCATCTTCTGGACCTGGATCGGCAACACGGTGCTGTACTCGCTGGTCTCCGCGGTGGGCGCGGCCCTTCCTGGCCACCGCCGCCGGGTACGCCTTCGCCAAGTACAGCTTCCCGGCGGGCACCGCGCTGTTCTCGGTGGTGCTCGGCTCGATCATGGTGCCGACGACGGCGCTGGCCATCCCGACGTACCTGCTCTTCGCCGGCGTCAACCTCACCGACACCCGGTGGTCGGTGATCCTGCCCAGCCTGGTCAGCCCGTTCGGCGTCTACCTCATGCGCGTGTACGCGGCCGACGCCGTCGACACCCAGCTGCTCGAGGCCGCCCGCGTCGACGGCGCCGGTGAGCTGCGCATCTTCTTCTCGGTGGCGCTGCGGCTGCTCGCCCCCGGCTTCATCACGGTGCTGCTCTTCACGCTGGTCGCGACCTGGAACAACTACTTCCTGCCGCTGATCATGCTGAGCACCCCGGAGAAGTACCCGCTCACCGTCGGCCTGGCGCAGTGGCAGTCGGCCGCCGCCGCCGGCTCCGGCGGGCAGGTGCTGTTCTCCAGCGTCATCACCGGCTCGCTCGTCTCGATCGTGCCGCTCGTCATCGCCTTCCTCTACCTGCAGAAGTACTGGCAGGCGGGGCTGGCCACCGGAGGGGTCAAGGGATGAGCCTGTTCGACCGGCGGCACCACCAGAAGGGCCTGCCTCCGCGGGTGCTCTTCGGCGCCGCCTACTACCCCGAGTACACGCCGTCGCCCCGGGTGAAGACCGACCTCGACCTCATGGTCGACGCCGGCATGACCGTGGTGCGCGTGGGCGAGTCGGTGTGGTCGACGTGGGAGCCCTCCGACGGGGTGTTCGACCTCGACTGGCTCGAGGAGGCCCTGGGCGGCTGCCACGAGCGCGGCATCTCCGTCATCCTCGGCACGCCGACGTACGCCGTCCCGATGTGGCTGGCGCGCAAGCACCCCGAGCTGGCGCTCGACCCGGGCACCGGCACCCCGATGCGCTGGGGCAGCCGCCAGGAGGTCGACTTCACCGCCCCCGCGTTCCGCTTCCACGCGAGCGCGTGGTCCGGAGGGTCGTGGAGCGCTACGCGGCCCACCCGGCCGTCATCGGCTACCAGGTCGACAACGAGCCGGGCCTGCACCTCATCCACAACCCCGGCACGTTCGAGGCGTTCGTCGACCACCTGCGGGGCCGCTACGGCACCGTCGAGGCGCTCAACGAGGCGTGGGGCCTGACGTACTGGTCGCACCGGCTCTCGCGGTGGGCCGACCTGTGGACGCCGCACGGCAACGCGCAGCCCCAGTACGACCTCGCCTGGCGCGAGTTCCAGACGCTGTGCACCTCCGACCTCATCTCCTGGCAGGCCGGGGTCGTGCGGGAGGTGGCCGCCGCGGCCGGCCGCGACGACCAGTTCGTCATGACGTGCGTGTCGTACACCCGCCCCGCCGTCGACGAGCTGGGCGTCGGCGCCGACCTGGACGTCGCCGCCGGCAACCCCTACTACGCGATGCAGGACGCGCTCGCCCTGCCGGCGCCCGACCCGCTGCCTCAGCAGTACTGGACGTCGACGGGCACCTGGACGCTGGTGCACACCGCCGACCGGATGTTCGCCTCCCAGCAGGCGCCCTTCCTCATCACCGAGACCAACGCCGCCGCCATCGGCGGGGCCGCGGTGAACTTCCCCGCGTGGGACGGCCAGTGGCGCCAGGCGGCGTGGGCCTTCGTGGCCCGCGGCGCGCGGATGGTCGAGTACTGGCACTGGCACACGCTGCACGCCGGCACCGAGACCTACTGGGGCGGTGTGCTGCCCCACGACCAGCAGCCGGGGCGGGTCTACGAGCAGCTGGCGCAGCTGGGCGCCGAGCTGGGCGCCGCGGGCGCGACCGCGGCGGGCCTGCACCCGGACGCCCAGGTGGGGCTCCTCTACTCCGTGCCCAGCAAGTGGGGCCTGTCGTTCCAGCCGCACACCGCGTCGGCGGACGACGGCAACCGGCCCTACCCCGTGGTCGAGGGCACCTACGACGGGCTCGTCGCCACCTGGGCCCGGGGCGCGTTCGACGCCTCGCTGGCCACCCGCCTCGTGCACGACCGCCAGCTGGTGCTCGGCGGCGCCGGTGGCAGCGGCGCCTCCCCCGAGGAGGTGGCCGCCGAGCTGCCGGTGCTGCTCGTGCCGGGCCTCTACGTGGCCTCCGACGAGCTGCTCGACTGGCTCGACGCGTACGCCACCGCTGGCGGCCACCTGGTGCTCGGCATCCGCTCCGCGTACGCCGACGAGCTGGCCCGCGCCCGCCTCGAGGTGAAGCCGGGCCGCCTGGCCGAGGCCGCGGGGGCCAGCTACCAGGAGTTCTCCAACCTCGACGCGCCGCTCCCGCTCGTGCCGCGCGCGGCGGCTCGCGGCGGTGCCGGTCTCCCGGCGCTGGACCTGCCGGACGGAGCGCAGGCGCGCACGTGGGTCGACGGCCTGCGCGCCGACGGCGGGGCCGAGGAGCTCCTCGGCTACGACCACCCGCACTTCGGGCGGTTCCCGGCGGTCACGACGGCCGCGCGCGGCGCGGGCCGGGTCACCCTCGTCGGCACCGAGCCCGACGCGGCGACGGCGGCGGCGCTCGTGAGCTGGGCGGTGGACGCCTCGGCGTCGAGCGCGGCCGGCACGTCCGCGGCGCAGCGGCGCTGGGACGGCCCCGCGTCGGTGACCGTCAGCTCCGGCACGGCCCACGACGGCGCGCGCGTGCACGTCGTCCACAACTGGTCGTGGACCCCGGCGTCGGTCGTGGTGCCGGTGGCGGCGAGCGACCTGCTGGCCGGCGGCGCCGCGGCCGGCGGCTGGTCGGCCGGCGAGCGGCTGGACCTCGGCGCGTGGGACGTGCGGGTGCTCGTGGAGCGCTCCGCCTGACGGCGGCACGACGACTGGACGACGGCGGGCGTGGCCCGGCACTGCCTCGCGGTGCCGGGCGACGCCCACCACGATGGGTCCATGAGCACGTCCAGCAGCGCCCGCCGTGAGCTCAAGATCGGGTACAAGGCCTCCGCGGAGCAGTTCGACCCCGCCCAGCTGGCCGACTACGCCGTCCAGGCCGAGGAGTCCGGCCTGGACTCGGTGTGGATCTCCGACCACTTCCAGCCCTGGCGCCACGAAGGCGGCCACGCCCCCTCGGCCCTGACCTGGCTGGGCTGGGCCGCGGCCAAGACCACCCGCGTGCAGCTGGGCACCTCGGTGCTCACCCCCACCCTGCGCTACAACCCCGCCGTCATCGCCCAGGCCTTCGCCACCCTGGGCTGCCTGGCACCGGGGGCGCGTCATCCTCGGCGTGGGCACCGGGGAGGCCCTCAACGAGCACGCCGTCGGGGCGGACTTCCCCCAGACCCGGGAGCGCTTCGCACGCCTGCGCGAGGCGGTCCGCCTGATCCGCCAGCTGTGGAAGGAGGACCGGGTCACCTTCGAGGGGGAGTACTACCGCCTGCACGACGCGACGGTCTACGACAAGCCGCAGGTGCCGGTGCAGGTGTTCATCGCCGCCGGCGGGCCGGGGGTGACCAAGTACGCCGGGCGCGCAGGCGACGGGTACATCTGCACCTCCGGGAAGGGCATGGACCTCTACCAGGACACCCTGCTGCCCTCCCTGCGCGAGGGGCTGGAGGCCTCCGGGCGCACCGAGGCCGACATCGAGCGGACCATCGAGGTCAAGCTGTCCTACGACCGCGACCACGACCGCGCCCTGGAGAACACGAGGTTCTGGGCGCCGCTGTCGCTGTCGGCGGAGCAGAAGGCCCAGGTGCACGACCCGGTGGAGATGGGGCGCCTGGCTGATGAGCTGCCGATCGAGCAGGTGGCCAAGCGGTGGATCGTGGCTGATGACCCGGCGCAGGTGGCCCAGGCGGTGGCGGGCTACGTGGAGGCCGGGTTCGACCACCTGGTCTTCCACGGTCCGGGGCAGGACCAGACGCGGTTCCTGACGCAGTTCACCGAGGACGTCGTCCCCCTGCTGCGCACCCGCTGACCGGTCGGCTCAGCCGAGGCGGTCCGGGGCCACCCGCTGGTGCACCGGCCAGGCCGAGGGGCCGTGGAGCACCCAGCGGGCCGTCGCCTCGCCGTCGAGGAGCACCACGCCGCGCTCCTCGGCGGTGACGGTCGCGCTGTTGGTGAAGCCCCCGGTGGTGAGCAGCACGGCCGGTGGCGAGCGGGTCGCCCTCCACGCGCTCCGCCAGGGCGCGCACGGCGGGGGCGGCCACGAAGCCGTCACCGCTGGCCCGGCAGCCGACCACCAGGGACGTCGAGCCCCGGCTCGCGCGGACGTGGACGAGCTCGTCGCCGCCCTCACCGGGCTCCACGTGCGCGTCCTCCCAGCCGTCGCGGCGCAGGTCGCGGCTCACCTCGAGGACCAGCTGCTGCACGGGCAGGGGCGCGAGCCGCGAGCGCTCGGCGGTGACGGCCTCGCGGTCCTCCTCCTGCCGCCGCCCGGCGTCGCCGCCGACGGCGTCGGTCCCGGTGGGCAGCAGGTGGACGACGCCGAGGCCGGCCAGCCCCAGCAGGAGCGCGAGCACCACCCAGTGCCACCAGCCGAGCCAGTGCCAGGCGTCGTGCACCACGGGCAGGGTCAGCAGGGGGGCCAGGAGCAGCGCGCCGGTGCCGGCGACCAGCCACCACGTGGTCCGACCCTCACCCTGACCGCTGCTCATGTCCTGCTCCTCCGGTGCTCGAGCCCCCACGGCTCCGACGTCGGTCCTCGACGCTCCCAGGTGACCGGGTGCGGCCCGCCGCGACACGCCGGTGATCACGACCCCCCGAAAGGGTGACGCACCCGGACGGAGGGGACGAGGAGGCCACCCCCCGTCACCCGTGAGGCGGCGCGATGATCACCCGTCCAGGTCCACCGGACGGTCGGCCTCGGCGGTGCAGCGGCTGGCCTCGCGCTCACCGCGGGCGCGCAGGGCGCGCTCGGCCTCGTCGGGAGCCGTCCCGCGCCGGCGCAGCTCGCGCAGGTGCGCCAGCTCAACGTCCACCCCGGTCAGCACCGCGCGCAGGCGGTGGGACGCGTCGTCGTCGACGGGCAGGCTGCTCACCGCGCCAGGATGCGGTGGGCGACGCCGCGCGACCAGGCCCGCCGGGTGAACAGCGGGTGGCCCGCCGGGGGCGCTCGGCAGAGCGCCCGGCGGCGCGGCGGGCCAGGCTGTGTCCGTGACGGCTCCCCACGGCGCTGCCGGCCCCCACCCCCTGCACGCCCTCCGGTCCGGCCGCCCGCGCCGCGCGCCCGCCCCGGGCGGCTCCCCCGCCCGCGGGCTCGACGCCCTGCTCGCCGACCTCGACACCGGCGCGGTGCCCGTCCCGACGGGGCGGGTGCCCGGCACCGCCGTCCGGGAGGGGTTCAGCTGGGCGGCCCACGACGCCGACGACGCCCGCTGGTACCCGCAGGGGGTGGCCTGCCTGCGGGGCGGCGCGGTGCTGCTGGTCGGCTGGTACGAGAAGCCCGCCGGCCTCCTCGGCCGGTCGAGCAGCTCGGGCAGCTCGAGCCGCTCCGGCCGGCGCTGGCTGCCGCGCTCCCGGGTGAGCGTCGTCGACAGGTCCGACCCCACCCGCCCCCGCTACCGGCACGTCGAGCTGGTGGTGCCGCACCGGCGTCCCCTGGCGTGGGTCCGGGCGCTCGGGCCGGTGCCGGTGCACGCCGGGGGGCTCGCCGTCGTCGACCGCGCCGAGGGCGGTCCCCTGCTCCTGGTGGCCGACACCCTCGCGGGGCTGCGCACCTTCGCCCTCGACGACCTGGCGCCCGGGCCCGACGGCTGGGTGCTCCCCCAGCGCGCCTCGCTGCGCGCCCCGCTGCTGCGGGGCGCGCTCGCCGACCTCCGGGCCCGGCGCCGGCCCAACCCGCTGCGCTTCTCCTTCGTCGGCGCTGCGGCCGGGGGACGCGGCGGTGGGGGCGGCGGTGCGGGCGGCGGTGGGAGCGACCCGGAGCTGGTGGTCGGGGAGTACCGGCGAGCCGGTGACCGCAGGCCCGACGGACCGCCGCGGCTGCTGCGCTACCGCCTCGACCCGAGGACCGGCCTGCCGGCGGCTGCTCCCGGCGCGCGCGGGGGCGAGCCGCTGGAGGTCCACGTCGGGCAGCCGCCGCGGATGCAGGGCGCTGCCCTGCTGCCCTCCGGCGGCGGCGGGGACGAGGACGGGGTCACCTGGGTCCTGTCCGCGAGCGCGGGGCACGAGCGCTGCGGCGACCTGCACGTCGGGAGCCCCGGGGCCTGGACCACGCACCGAGGGGCGCTGCCCCCGGGGTGCGAGGACCTCGACCCGGAGGACCCGGGCGACCCGGCCTCGCACCTGTGGGGCGCCAGCGAGCACCCGGGGCGGCGGTGGGTCTACCGGGTCGAGGTCCCCGTCGGCGGGAGGTCCTAGGGTGCGCGCGTGAGCACACCGACCTCGCCCAGCCACCCGCTCGTGCCGCTCAGCGCCGCGGAGCTGACCCGCAGCCGCGAGCTCCTCGCCGCCGCCGGCCACCTGGCCGAGACCGTGCGCTTCGCCTCCGTCGCCCTGGCCGAGCCGCCCAAGGCCGAGCTCTTGGCGTGGCGCGAGGGCGACCCGGTGCCCCGCCGCACCCGGTCGGTCCTGTGGGACCGCGCGGACAACCGCACGCACGTCGCCGTCGTCGACCTCGCCGCCGACGGCGGGGCCGGCGCGGTGCTCGAGTGGCGCCACCTGCCCGACGAGGTCCCCAACTTCACCCTCGACGAGTGGCACGAGGCCGAGGAGGCGCTCAAGGCGCACCCCCGCGTGCAGGAGGCCCTCGCGGCCCGCGGCATCACCGACCTCGACCTGGTGCTGCTCGACACCTGGACCTACGGGCGCGAGGTGATGCCCGAGCAGTGGCGCGACCGGCGCCTCGGCTGGGCCGACGTGTGGCGCCGCGAGACCCCCACCGGCTCCCCGTACGCCCACCCCGTCAGCGGGCTGAAGTTCGTGCTCGACATGAACACCTTCGAGCTGCTCGAGGTCCACGAGGACGACGACGCCGCGCGCCGGGCCGTCGGCGCCGTCGACGCCTCGCCCACCGTGGTCGGCGAGTACGAGGCCGACCTGCTGCCCGCCGTGCTGCCGGGCTTCACCGTGCGCGAGCCGCTGGCCCGGCTCGACATCACCCAGCCCGACGGGCCGGGGTTCTCCGTGGTCGACGGGCTGCTCACGTGGGACCGGTGGCAGGTGCGCCTCGGCTTCACCCCGCGCGAGGGCCTGGTGCTGCACCAGCTCGACTGGGTGGACGGCGACCAGCGCCGCACGGTCGGCCACCGCCTGTCCTTCGCCGAGATGGTCGTCCCCTACCGCGACCCGTCGTTCGACCACTACCGCCGCACCGCCTACGACATCGGCGAGTGGGGCCTGGGGTACATGACGACGTCGCTGGAGCTGGGGTGCGACTGCCTGGGCGAGATCCGCTACCTCGACGCCGTCCTCACCGACTCCCGCGGCGAGCCGTACACGACCACGAACGCCATCTGCCTCCACGAGGAGGACGACGGCGTGCTGTGGAAGCACGTCGACGCCAACGGCCGGGCCGCCGTGCGCCGCGCCCGCGTCATGGTGATCTCGTTCCACGCGACGGTGGCCAACTACGAGTACCTCGTCTACTGGCGCCTGCACCAGGACGGCGCCGTCAGCTGCGAGGTGCGCGCCACCGGGATCATGGTGACCACGCCGCTGCCCCCGGGCGAGGCCACCCCGGCCACGGGCGTGCTGGTCGACGAGCGCACCTACGCGCCCATCCACCAGCACTTCATCGTCGCGAGGCTCGACCTCGACGTCGACGCGCAGCCCGGGCAGCCGCCGACCAACACGGTGGTGGAGGTCGACTCCGTGGCCGAGCCGATCGGCTCCGGCAACCCCTACGGCCTGGCCGTCACCACGCGGACCACGCCGGTGCGCTCCGAGGCCGAGGCGGGCCGCTCCACGAACGCCGCGACGGCGCGCACGTGGAAGGTCACCAACCCCGAGCGCCGCAACGCCCACGGCGCCCCGGTGGCCTACGCGCTGCACACCCCGTCGGCGGTCCCGGCGCTGTTCGACCCGGAGGCGCCGCAGTTCCGGCGCGCACCGGTCATGGGGCACCCGGTGTGGGTGACCCGTCACCACGACGACGAGCTCTGGCCCGCCGGCGACAACCCCACCCAGTCGGCCGAGGACACCGGCATGACCCGGTGGACCGCCGACGACGAGCCGTTGGAGGGCACCGACGTGGTGCTGTGGCACGTCTTCGGGATCCACCACGTGCCGCGCCCGGAGGACTGGCCCGTCATGCCGTGCGACCCGGTCGGGTTCTCCCTCACGCCGTCGGGCTTCTTCGACAGGAACCCCACCCTCGACGTCGCCCCGCCGCGCTCGGGTGGTCATCCGGGTGAGCACGGGGGCCACTGCCACTCCTGACCCTCAAGGTCGCTGGGCCGTGCGCCGATGACAGCGCATGGCCCAGCAGATCGTGGTGAAGAACCGCCAGCAGATGGCGGCCGAGACCGAGGACGCGCTGCGCGACGCCGCGCACGCCGGCGCCCTCGACCCCCAGGGGACCGGTGCGACGCACTTCAGCCGCCGCACCGGCTACCACCTGCACACCGTCGGCTTCGACTCCGAGGGGCACCCGCAGACCTGGGTCTTCACCAAGGGCTGAGGTCGGCCCGCCACCCTCCGTCGTCAGCGGCGGCGCAGCACCCCAGCGGCGTAGGCGGCCTGCCCGGCGTGCTGCAGGTCGTCACCGAGGACGCTGGTCAGGCGCACCCCGAGCGTGACCGGCGGGTCCCAGTCGGTGTCGACGACGCGGTCGAGGTCCTCCGGCGACAGCCCGGCGAGGTAGGCGCTGGTGCGCTCGTGGACGGCGTCGAGGTAGCCGCGCAGGAGGTCCGCGGGCGCCCTGACGGCGAGCACCTGGTCCTCGTCGAAGCCGTAGCCGATCTCGCCGTCGTCGAGCGGCAGGTCGAACCGCCGCGCCCAGACCCCACCGCCACCGGCCGCTCCTGACGGGCCCGACCGGCCTGACGTCCACACCTGCTCGCTCCCGGCGACGTGCGCGACGTGGTCGTCCTGCACGCGCGCCAGGTGCCAGACGAGCCACGCGACGGTGTTGGCGCCGGGCTCCAGCGGGGTGGCCAGCTGGTCGTCGGTGAGACCGTCCAGCGCCTGCGCGACGACGTCGCGCACCTGGTCGAGCCCGTCCTGCAGCACCTCGGTCGCGTCCACGCCGCTCCCCTACCCGCCGCGGACGCACCCCACGCCCCCGGCGCTCCCCGGCGCTCCCCGGCCCTGCCCTGCCGCCCCGCTCAGACGGGGTCGATCTGCTCGGCGTTGAGCCAGGTGCAGACGATGTCGCCGCCGCCGGTGGTCCACACCACGCGGGCCATCCACCCGGCGCCCTCGCGGCGCCACTCCAGCACGAGGCCCGCGTGGTCGGCGCCGGTGGCGTGCACCCAGCAGTGCACCTGCCGCTGCGGGCGCCGCTGCGCGAGGGCCTCCTCGGCGGCGCGCCGGGTGCTCTCGTTGGCGGCCACGAGCCAGGCGGGGAGGCCCGTGCTCGCCCGGTTCGTCCCTCCCGCCACCGGGGCAGGATGGCACGCGACGGCCCGCTCGTGCGAACGGGTGTTCGACCCTCCGGGTGGTGGGCCGTCAGCCCGCGTCGACGGCGGCGGCGCGCTCGACCATCAGCTCCTGCACCGACTCGCGGGCCGACCGGCGGCGGCGGTAGCGCTCCAGGCCCGCGGCGGCCGGCGCCTCCTCGGCCGGGCGGACCGGCACCTCGTGGCGGGCGGCGGGCACCCGCGGCAGGGTGATCGCGGGGTGCGCCGGGACCTCGCGCACCACGCCGGGCACCAGGCGGCTCCAGCCGGTGCCGGTCCAGACGTGGGAGGCCTGGGCGGCCCAGCCGTTGCGGCTGATGGTGACCCGCTCGTCCTCCGGCACGGCAGGGTCGAGGTACAGGTCGCCGGCCTGGGGGCCGGGTGTGGGGCGCGGCGCTGCGATCACCCCCAGAACGGTACGCACGGGACACCACCCGACCCGGCAGCGACACGCACGCGGTGCGCGCTACTCCTGGGTGCTCGCGCGCAGCCGCTGCCGCTCGGAGGCCAGCGCGAACAGCGCGGCGTACGCCTCCCCCGCGGCGGCGTGCTCCCCCGCCGCCTCCAGCCGCTGGGCGCGGCCCTTGAGGTCGGTCTCGCGGCGGCCCAGCTCGCGCAGGAGGACGTCGTGCAGCAGGCCCGAGGCCAGGCGCGAGAGCCCTGCGTCGGAGTCGACCGGCAGCGGCACCACCGCGAGCGCCCCCAGCAGCGAGGCCACCTGGTCGGCGGTCTCCTCGGTGGAGGCGTCCACCAGGTGGTCGACCCAGGAGACGCCCGCCTCGCGGCCCGCGGCCACTCCCCCGGCCTTGCGCACGGCCTCGTGGACGGCGTGCGACGGCGCCAGCACGAAGGCGTCCGGCGGCAGCTCGTCGAAGGCCAGGGGCACCGACGCGGGGGCCTGCACCACGAGGGCCAGCAGCTGGCGCTCGGCCGCGGCCACGACGTCGCGCTCGCCCCCGCCACCGGGCCCGCCCGGGCCGCCGCGCCCGCGCCCCTGCGGACCGGCGGACCCACCGCGTCCTGCGGAGCGCCCCGGGCCCTGGCCCGCGCCCTGGCCGGCGGCACCCGCCCCGCGACCGGCGCGGAGGGCCTCGGTCTGCACCGCGCGCTGCACGGCGCCCAGGTCCATGCCCAGCATCCGGGCGAGCTGGCGGGTGTGCTCCTCGCGGAGCTGGCGGTCCTTGATGCCGGCGACCACGGGGGCCGCGGCGCCCAGGGCGCGCACCCGCCCCTCGGCGGTCTCGAGGTCCCACGCCGCGAGCACCTGCCGCACGGCGAACTCGAACATCGGCCGCTTGGCCTCGACGAGGGCCACGACGGCCTCGTCGCCGTCGGCCAGGCGCAGGTCGCACGGGTCCATGCCCCGCGGCTCGACGGCGACGTACGTCGCGGCGACGAACTCCTGGTCGTGCTCGAAGGCCCGCAGCGCGGCCTTCTGGCCGGCCGCGTCGCCGTCGAAGGTGAAGACGACCTGGCCCGCGCCGTCGTCGTCGCCCAGGAGGCGGCGCACCACGCCGACGTGGTCGCTGCCGAAGGCGGTGCCGCAGGTGGCGACGGCGGTGGGCACGCCCGCCAGGTGGCAGGCCATGACGTCGGTGTACCCCTCGACGACCACCACCTGCTTGCGGCGGCCGATCTCCTTCTTGGCGAGGTCGAGGCCGTAGAGCACGTGCGACTTGCGGTACAGCGGGGTCTCGGGGGTGTTGAGGTACTTGGGGCCGGAGTCGTCCTCGGTGAGGCGCCGCGCGCCGAAGCCGATGACCGAGCCGACGACGTCGCGGATGGGCCACACCAGGCGACCGCGGAACCTGTCGTACGGGCCGCGCTGGCCCTGGGCGGCGAGGCCGCCGGTGACCAGCTCGTCGGAGGTGAAGCCGCGGCTGCGCAGGTGGTCGGTGAGCGCGCCCCAGCCGGTGGGCGCGTAGCCGACGCCGAAGGTCTCGGCGGCCGCCCTGTCGAAGCCGCGCTCCTTGAGGAAGCGCCGGCCGACCTCCGCCTCGGGCGAGAACAGGCGCTCGGCGTAGAACTCGGCCGCCACGCGGTGCGCGTCGAGCAGGCGCTGGCGCTTGCCGACGTCCTGCGCGGGTCGCGAGCCGCCACCGTCCTCGTAGCGCAGGGTCACGCCGACCTTGGCGGCCATCATCTCGACGGCCTCGACGAAGGTGACGGCCGTCGTCTTCACCAGGAAGTCGAAGACGTCACCGCTCTCGTCGCACCCGAAGCACTTGTACCTGCCGGTCGAGAGGCGCACCGTGAACGACGGGGAGCGCTCGTCGTGGAAGGGGCACAGGCCCTTCAGGGAGCCGACGCCGGCGGACTTGAGCACGACCTGCTCACCGACCACCTCGTCGATCCGCACCCGCTCGCGGACGGCGTCGACGTCCTCGCGCCGGATCTTGCCCGCCACACCAGCGAGTCTAGGTCGGTGCGTCCAGTCGGGTCGTCGTCGCGGCCCGGCGCTGTGGAGGACGGGTGGTTCCGCGCTCGCCGCACGGGCCCGCGGTGATCCGCGCGCCTACGCTCGACGGCGTGGAGGACCTGTTCGCTCGGCTGGGTGACCTGCCGTCGTGGGTGCCGGCGCTGCCCCTGTGGTTCAGCGTCGCGCTGCTGGTGGTCGACGCGGTCGTGCGCGTCGTCGCCGTCGCCGTCGTGCCCAACAACCGCCGCCCCTCCTCGGCGATGGCGTGGCTGCTGGCGATCTTCTTCCTGCCCTACGTCGGCATCGCGGCGTTCCTGCTCATCGGCTCCCCGAAGCTGCCGCGGGCGCGCCGCGAGAAGCAGCGGGCCATCAACGCGATGATCATGGCGCGCACCGAGGGCATGGACGTGGTCCGCGAGGACGACCCCTGGCCGCCGTGGCTGGCCTCCCTGGTGCGCCTCAACCGGCACGCCGGGGCGATGCCGCTGGTCACGACCAACTCGGCCACCGTCTCCACCGACTACGACAAGACGCTGCTGCAGCTGGCCGAGGAGGTCGACGGCGCCCAGCGCTTCGTGCACGTCGAGTTCTACATCCTCAACCTCGACGACTCGACGCGGCCGCTGTTCGAGGCCATGGCCCGTGCGCGTCGGCGCGGGGTGTCCGTGCGGGTGCTGCTCGACCACGTCGCGTCGCTGCGCACCCCCGGGTACCGCGCCACGCTGCGCGCGCTCGACGCGATGGGCGCCGACTGGCGCGAGATGCTCCCGGTGCAGCCGCTGCGCGGGAAGTTCCAGCGGCCCGACCTGCGCAACCACCGCAAGATCCTGGTGGTCGACGGCGAGGTGGCCTGGACCGGCAGCCAGAACGCCGTCGACCGCGGGTACCACAAGAAGCGCTACGGGCGGCGCAACCTCGCCTGGCAGGACCTCATGGTGCGGTTCGAGGGCCCGGTGGTCGCCGAGGTCAACGCCCTGTTCGTCACCGACTGGTACTCCGAGACCGACGAGCTGCTGGAGTCCGAGGCCGACCCGGTGCCCGTGGAGTCGGGCCAGCGGATCGGGCGGCGCCTCGACTGCCAGGTGGTGCCCAGCGGACCGGGCTTCGAGGGCGAGAACAACCTCAAGATGTTCAACGCGCTCATGTACTACGCCCAGGAGCGCGTCATCATCACCAGCCCGTACTTCGTCCCCGACGACTCGCTGCTCTACGCGGTGACGACGGCGGCCGAGCGCGGCCTGCGGGTGGAGCTGTTCGTCTCCGAGGTGGCCGACCAGTGGCTGGTCTTCCACGCGCAGCGCTCCTACTACGAGGCGCTGCTGCGCTCGGGCGTGCGGATCTACCTCTACCCGGCGCCGTACGTGCTGCACGCCAAGCACGTCACGATCGACGACGACGTCGCCGTGGTCGGCTCCTCCAACATGGACATCCGCTCCTTCAGCCTCAACCTCGAGGTCTCGGTGATGGTGCGGGGCCGGTCGTTCGTCGACGACGTGCGCGCCGTGGAGGACTCCTACCGCGCGGTGAGCCGCGAGCTGCTGCTGAGCGACTGGCTGCAGCGGCCCTGGCGCAGCAAGCTCTTCGACAACGTCTGCCGGCTCACCTCCGCGCTGCAGTAGCCCGCCGGCGGCGGGTGAGGGGCCGTCAGGGGTAGGTCATCACCAGGCGGGCGTGCCACGCGAGGGCGCTGGTGTCGGTGAGCGAGGCGACCTGGTCGACGACGGCGCGCAGCCGCCCGGCGTCGTCGTCGGCCTCGGCGTGCCAGGCCGCGAAGGGCGGCTCCATGACGTGGGGGCGCTCCAGCAGCGCGCGGACCAGGTCGGTCACGACCTCGCGCTCGGCGGCGTAGGTGGAGGCCTTGTCGCGGCTGGTGAGCACGAACGCCGCGGCGACGCCCTTGAGCACGGCGATCTCCACCTCGGTGCCTCGCGGCACCACGAGGTCGGCCGCGTAGCGGGTCAGCGGACCGGGACCCGCCACCTCCCGGGTGGCCCGCTCGGCCGCGGCGCAGAACCTGCCGATGAGCTGGCTGGTCATGTCCTTCAGCGCCGCCAGGGACGCCCACGAGCCGTCGAAGGAGTCGACCCAGGTGGGGGTCGCGAGCAGCCTGTCGAGGGCGGCCTCCACCTCGACGTCGGAGGCGTCGGGCAGGTGCAGGGCCCGCACGGCCCGCGCGATCTGCCCGCGCTCGCCCCGGGGGGCCAGGGCGCGCAGGTCGAGACGGCCGGCGACGACGGCGTCCTCGACGTCGTGCACGCAGTAGGCGATGTCGTCGGACAGGTCCATGACCTGCGCCTCGATGCAGCGGCGGCGGTCGGGGGCGCCCTCGCGCAGCCACTCGAAGACCGCCTCGTCACCGGCGCTGCCGCCGGAGTAGACCCCGAACTTGCGGGTGGTCCCGCGGGGGTCGTCGCCCGAGCGCCACGGGTACTTGGTGGTGGCGTCCAGGCTCGCGCGGGAGAGGTTCAGCCCCGCGGGCCTGCCGTCGGCGAAGCGGGTCTTGGGCTCCAGCCGCGTGAGCAGCCGCAGCGTCTGGGCGTTGCCCTCGAAGCCCCCGACCGCGGCGGTGAGCTGCGCCAGCGCCGACTCGCCGTTGTGCCCGAAGGGCGGGTGCCCGAGGTCGTGGGAGAGGCAGGCGGTGTCGACGACGTCGGGGTCGCACCCCAGCGCCCCGCCCAGCTCGCGGCCCACCTGGGCCACCTCGAGGGAGTGCGTGAGGCGGGTGCGGGCGAAGTCGTCGCTGCCCGGGCCGACCACCTGGGTCTTGGCGCCCAGGCGCCGCAGCGCCGAGGAGTGCAGCACCCGCGCGCGGTCGCGGGCGAAGGCGCTGCGCTTGTAGCTCTTCGGCTCCTCGGGGGCCCAGCGCGCGCGGGCGTGCTCCCCGTAGCCGGACACCTCGCCGTCGACCTCGCAGTGGGCGCCCCGGTCCTGCAGCCCCCCGGTGGGCCCGTCCGTCCGCCCCTCGGTCCGCCCCCCGGTCAGCACGGCCTAGCCGCCCGCCGTCGCGGAGGGGTCGAGCTCGCCGGCGCGGACCACCTCGAGGGAGGCGCCGGTGAGCTCGCGGCTGTCGAGCCAGCCCTCCGGCAGCACCACCCGCGGCGCCGGGGAGGTGCGGCCGCGGGAGCCCTCGGCGGCCTCGCCCGGGTACGGCTGGTCGAGGTCGAGGGTGGCGATGAGCGCGTCGAGAGCGGCGAGGGTGTCGACCAGGCCGAGCTGGGCGCGCATGTGCCCGCCGACCACGTAGCCCTTTAGGTACCAGGCCACGTGCTTGCGGATCTCGCGGCAGCCGCGCAGCTCGTCGCCGAAGTGCTCGACCAGCAGCTCGGCGTGGCGGCGCAGGGTGGCGGTGGCCTCGCGCAGCCCGGGGCGCACCCGCTCCTGGCGGCCCTGCATCGCAGCGGCCAGGTCGGCGAACAGCCAGGGGCGGCCCAGGCAGCCGCGGCCCACGACGACGCCGTCGCAGCCGCTGCGCTCGACCATGCGCACGGCGTCCTCGGCGGACCAGATGTCGCCGTTGCCGAGCACCGGGATGCTGGTCACGGCCTCCTTGAGGCGGGCGATCGCCTCCCAGTCGGCGGTGCCGGCGTACCCGTCGGCCGCGGTGCGCCCGTGGAGCGCCACCCAGGCCGCCCCCTCGGACTCGGCGGTGCGGCCGGCCTCGAGGTAGGTGAGGTGGTCGGGGTCGATGCCCTTGCGCATCTTCACCGTGACCGGCACGTCGGGGCCCGAGGACGTCTGCGCGGCGCGGACCGCGGCCCTGACGACGTCGCGGAAGAGCCCGCTCTTCCACGGCAGGGCCGACCCGCCGCCGCGGCGGGTGACCTTGGGCACAGGGCAGCCGAAGTTGAGGTCGACGTGGTCGGCGAGGTCCTCGCTGACCAGCATCCTCACGGCCGCGCCGACGGTGGCCGGGTCGACGCCGTACAGCTGCACGCTGCGGGGGCTCGCCCCCGGCTCGTGCTGCACCAGCCGCAGGCTCTCGGGGGTCCGCTCGACCAGCGCCCGGCTGGTGACCATCTCCGAGACGTAGACGCCGGCGCCGTGCTCGCGGCACAGGCTGCGGAACGGCGCGTTGGTGACGCCCGCCATGGGGGCCAGGACCACGGGGACGTCGACGACGTGCTGGCCGAAGCGCAGCGGCGGCAGCAGCGCCCCGGGCGCCTGGTCGGTGTGCGCGCCGGTCTGCTCACCGGCCGGGCTCCGGGTGTCGAGGGTCGCGGTCACGGCTCCATCCTCCCGCACGGGACCGACACCGCAGCGCGCCTCGCCGGCACCCGCCGGTGCGCCCCCCACCGCACGAGCGCCCCGGCCGGGGTGTCGACGGGCCTGCTGGCAGGACCGGCGGTCAGCGGGGGCGGCGGGCGGTCCGGTACTCGACCTCCGGGCGGCCCGTGCCGCCGTAGCGCTGGTGCCGCTCGAGCACGCCGCCCTCGGTGAGGTGCTCGAGGTACCGGCGCGCCGTCACGCGCGAGGTGCCGCACGCGGTCGCCACCTCCGACGACGACGCCCCGCCCCCGGTGGCGACCTCGACCGCGCGGCGCACGGCCTCGAGCGTCTCCTGGGCCAGGCCCGACGGCAGCGCTGCGCCGGTGCTGCTGCGCAGGGCCGCGAAGGCGCGGTCGACGTCGCCCTGGTCCAGCGGGGCGTCAGCAGCGCCGCCGTCGCCGTGCAGCTGCGCGCGGAAGTCCAGGTACCGCGTCAGCTTCTCCTCGAAGGAGCGGCGGGTGAACGGCTTGAGCAGGTACTGCACCACCCCGAGGGAGACCGCCGCGCGCACCGCCACGAGGTCGCGGGTCGACGTGACGGCGATGACGTCACCGGTCCACTTCGCCGCCCGCAGGGAGCGCACCAGCTCCAGGCCGTGGCCGTCGGGCAGGTCGAGGTCGAGCAGCACCAGGTCGACCGGGGTCTCCCGCGGGGTGGCGCGCAGGTGCGCGACGGCCTCGCGCACGGTCCCGGCCGTTCCGGCGAGCACCAGGCCGCTCACGCCCGTGACGTACTGGCCGTGCGCCGCGGCCATGATCGGCTCGTCCTCCACGACGAGCACGCGGACGGGCCCCTTCGCCGCCGTCACCTCGTCATCACCGGAGCCCCTCCAGCGGCAGCCGGACCTCGAACGTCGAGCCCGTGACGTCGATCGTGCCGCGGCGGCGGCGCACCACCTGGTCGACCAGCGACAGCCCGAGGCCGCGGCCCGCGGTGCTCGCGGAGACCTTGGTGGTCCAGCCGCGGGTGAAGGCCGCGTCGACCAGGTCGTCGGGCAGCCCGGGGCCGCTGTCGCTGACCCGCAGCAGCAGGTCGCCGCCGTCGGGGCGCACGCCCACCAGGACCTCGCGCTCGTCGTCGTCCAGCGCGCCGACCGCGTCGACGGCGTTGTCGAGCAGGTTGCCCAGCACGGTGACGAGGTCGCGCCCCGCGGACGCGCTGGAGGCCAGCCCGGCGGGCAGGTAGGAGCCCGGCTCCACCTGCACGGTGACCGCCCGCTCGGCGGCCTGGGCGGTCTTGCCCAGCAGCACCGCGGCGACCACGGGCTCCTCGATGCTCTCGACCACCCGGTCGGTGAGGCGCTGGCTCAGCTCGAGCTGCTCGACGGCGTGCTCCACCGCGCGCTCGGGGTGCCCGGTCTCCACGAGGACGACCACCGCGTGCAGGCGGTTGGCGGCCTCGTGCGCCTGGGAGCGCAGCGCCTCCGACAGCGCGCGGGTGGAGTCGAGCTCGCCGGTGAGCTCCTCCAGCTCGGTGCGGTCGCGCAGCGTCATCACCGCGCCCCGCCGGTTGCCGTCCCAGGGGACCTGCGACTGGCTGACCACCAGCACCCGCTCGTCGGTCAGGTGGGTCTCGTCGGTGGCGGTGCGGCCGTCGACGAGCAGGTCGCGCAGCGAGGGCGCCACCGGCAGGTCGGCGGCGGGGCGCCCCACCGGGTCGTCGGCGTCGTCCGCCAGCCCCAGCAGGCGCCGGCCCTCGTCGTTGGCGACGCCCACGCGGCCGCTCGGGTCGACGACGACGAGCCCCTCGCGCACCGAGTGCAGCACGGCCTCGTGGGAGGAGTACATCCGCTCCATCTCCTCGCTGCCCATCCCGTGCGTCTGACGGCGCAGCCGCCGCGACACCAGGGCGCTGCCGGCCAGCGCCACCAGCACGAGCCCCCCGAGCGCGGCCAGGGGCACCGGCAGGCTGCGGACGAACTCCTGGTCGAGCTGGGCCGTGGTCACCCCGACGGCCACCAGGGCCACCACCGGCCGGGCGCCGTCGCCCGCAGGCGCGCTCTCGGGCGCGTCACCGGGCGCGTCCTCGAAGACCGGCACCACCGCGCGCACCGAGGGCCCGAGCGTGCCGGTGTACGTCTCCGTGAAGGGCCTGCCGGCCAGCGCCTGCTCGCGCGACCCGAGGTAGGTCCTGCCGATCTCCTCCGGGCGGGGGTGCGTCCACCGCGTGCCGTCGGGCGCCATGATCGTGATGAAGGAGACCTGCGCCTCGCCCCTGACGGCCTCGGCGAAGGGCTGCAGGGCGGCGGTCGCGGAGCCCGGGTCGGCGGCCTCCCCGCCGGCCGCCTCGGCGACCACCGGGCTCAGCGCGATCGCCTCGGCGATGCCGAGCACGCGCTCACCGGCGGCCCGCTGGTCGCTGCGCACGTCGAGCACCGCGTCCAGGACGGCGACCCCCAGCAGCAGCAGCACCAGCAGCCCCGCCTGCAGGGCGAGCAGCTGCCGTGCGAGCGACATCGCCCGCACCCGCGTCATGAGCACCCCTCCAGGATGACCTGCTGCTCAGCCACCTGTGAACAGCCCGTGCCCCCGCCTGTGAACACAAGGTTCACAACGACGACACCCCCGTCCGCGCTGGGCACCCTTCTGGGCAGACGGGGTGACCCGTGGCACACCGGAGCGGAGCCGCTCCGGACACGACGACGTGGAGGTGCGCTGACCGTGAGCAGCTCAGCAGCGGCGGTCCCGAACGGGACGACCGCCCCCAAGAAGCACAAGGACAAGTCGCACTGGCTCTACATCGGCGTCATCGTCGCCGTGACGGCCGGCATCGTCCTGGGCCTGGCGGCCCCGGAGACCGCCAAGGAGATGAAGCCGATCGGCGCGGCCTTCATCGACCTGGTGAAGATGATGATCGGCCCGGTGATCTTCTGCACCATCGTCCTGGGCATCGGCTCCATCCGGAAGGCCGCGACCGTCGGCAAGGTCGGCGGCATCGCCCTCGGCTACTTCCTGGCGATGTCGACGTTCGCGCTGCTCATCGGTCTGGTCGTGGGCAACGTCATCCACCCCGGCGACGGCCTCACCATCTCCGACTCCGACGCGGCCGCGGCCGCCGCCGCCGCTGAGAAGGCCGCCGCGGCGTCCTCCGAGGCCGGCGGCGTCATCGGCTTCATCACCTCCCTCATCCCCACCACGCTGTTCTCCGCCCTGGTGCAGGAGCAGGTGCTGCAGGTGCTCGTCATCGCCCTGGTCGTCGGCTTCGCGCTGCAGACCATGGGTGAGACCGGCAAGCCGCTGCTCGACCTCGTGGGCAACCTGCAGAAGCTCGTCTTCAAGATCCTCGCCTGGGTGATGTGGCTGGCTCCCATCGGCGCGTTCGGTGCGATCGCCGGCGTCGTCGGCGAGACCGGCGTCGACGCCCTCAAGGCCCTCGCGATCCTCATGGGCGCCTTCTACCTGACCTGCGCCGTCTTCGTCTTCGTCATCCTCGGCACGATCCTGCGGGTCGTCACCGGCCTGAACATCTTCAGCCTGCTGAAGTACCTGGGCCGCGAGTTCCTGCTCATCGTCTCGACGTCCTCCTCCGAGACCGCGCTGCCCCGCCTCATCGCGAAGATGGAGCACCTGGGCGTCGCCCGCCCGGTCGTCGGGATCGTCGTGCCGACCGGCTACTCCTTCAACTTGGACGGCACCGCGATCTACCTGACCATGGCCTCGATCTTCATCGCCGACGCCATGGGCACCCCGCTGTCGATCCCGGCGCAGATCGGTCTGCTCGCCTTCATGATCCTCGCCTCCAAGGGCGCCGCCGGCGTCACCGGCGCCGGTCTGGCCACCCTGGCCGGCGGCCTCCAGGCCCACGCCCCGGCCCTGGTCCCCGGCGTCGGCTTCATCGTCGGCATCGACAGGTTCATGTCCGAGGCCCGCGCCGTCACCAACTTCGCCGGCAACGCGGTGGCCACCGTCCTGGTGGGCACCTGGACCAAGGAGATCGACAAGGACCGCGTCCGCTCGGTCCTCGCCGGCGACCTCCCCTTCGACGAGTCCTCCCTCGCCGCCGACGGCGGGCACGGCGCCCCGACCGCCGGCCCGAACGCCCCGTCCGAGCGCGACGGCGACCTCGTCCTCTCCGACGACCGTCCGCTGGTGGGCAGCGCCCAGCGCTGACACCGCACCACCGGCGGCGCGGGCGCCGACCTCCCACCAGGGGGTCGGCGCCCGCGCTCGTGCGCGCCCAGGCGCTCTCCCCCGGCCGCCCGCGCGCACCCCTCGTGGGCACAGGGCCACCCCGTGCCACTCCTACTGGCACGGGGTGGCCCTGTGCCAGTCCCGAGGTGGTGCAGACCCACCCAAGGGCGCTGGAGTGACGACCACGGGGCTCTCCGTGCGCCCACAGGAGCGCCCGCACCACCTGCTGTCCACAGGGGCGGCGATGAACGACGTCGGCGGCTGCTCGCCCGTGACGCTGGGCCGCATGCCCCGACGCAAGCCCATCGACGAGCAGGCCCTCGCCGACGTCCTCCGCCCTGGAGCATCCGTCGCCACGCACTCCGAGCTGAAGGAGATCGGAGTGCCGTCGTCGACGATCACCCTGCGCATCCGGGACGGCGGTCCGTGGCAGCGGGTCCTCCCCGGCGTGGTGGCCGGCCACAAGGGGGTGCTCACGCGCTTCGAGAAGCGGATGGGAGCGCTGGAGTACGCGGGGCCGGACAGCGCACTCACCGGACTGGACGCCCTCGACCTCCACGGGCTCCGCACCAGGGGCCTGCGCCGCAGCGACAGGGTGCACGTCCTCATCCCCCACAGCAGCCAGAAGAGCTCGCACGGCTTCGCACTGCTGACGCGCAGCCGCCGGGCCATCGCGAGCTCCGTCCGCGGGGGGCTGCGAGTGGTTCCCGTGGCGCGGGCCCTGGTCGACGCCTGCCGCCGCGAGGGCGCTCTCGACGACGTCCGGGAGCTGGTCGCGGCGGCTGTCCAGCAGCGCCTGTGCACGGTGGCGGAGGTCGCGGTGGAGGTGGCGCTGGCACAGCGGCAGCGCACAGCCCTCCCGCGCTCCGTCCTCGCGGAGGTCGCAGCGGGGATCCGGTCGGTGGCCGAGGCGAAGCTGCGGGCGGGCTTCGACCGGTACGGGGTCCCCCAGCCACGGTGGAACGTCGAGATCCGGAACGACGCCGGGGAGCTCGTGGTCACCCTCGACGCCTACTGGGAGGACCTCGAGGCCGAGCTGGAGATCAACTCGGTGGAGTGGCACCTGGCGCCGCGCGCCTTCAGGAAGACGACTCGGCGCCAGCGCGTCGTGGTGCTGAGCGGACGCAGCACCATCTCGGTGCTCCCCAGCGAGATCGACGACGACGTCGAGGGGATCTGCCGGGAGGTCCTGCAGTTCCTGAGGGTCTGCGCCGCTGAGCGGCAGCAGCGCGGCGCCTCTTGACTCCCACGCCCTGGTGGGTGGGACCGCGCCACTCCAGGAACAGCACAGGGCCACCCCGTGCCAGTAGGAGTGGCACGGGGTGGCCCTGTGCCACTCGAGTGGAACCGAGGGGGCGACCGCCGGGGCGCGTCAGCCCAGGGAGGCGGCGCTGGCGTCGCGGGCCGTCGACAGCTCGACGAGGACGGCGCGCTCGATGCTCGCGGCGTCGGCCTCGGACAGGTCGATGAAGCGCAGCGCCAGCTCGGCGCGGTCGGAGTCGACGCGGACCACCTCGGCGCGGGTGGTGACGGTCTGCTCGTCGGCCACCTCGACGACGACCTCGAGCTCGGAGTCGGCCAGGCCGGCGCCGCCGAGGTTGGCGAGGGCGGCGTCGGTGGCGAGCACCACTCGGGCGCCAGTGCGCGAGAGGTCGATGGTGCGGGCGGCGGCGGCGACGCGGCCGCGCAGCTGGGCGCGTCGGGCGAGGTCGGCGCGGGGCTCGGCGCGCTGGTGCTCGGTGGCCAGGGCGAGGACGCCGGTCAGGAGCACCTCGCCGGGGGTCGCCGTGCCCTCCACGACGGCCTCGATGACGAGCGCGGCACCGCTGCTCAGCGGCACGTGGACCCACACCGGGGCGTCGGTCAGCTCGGCCGCCGAGGCCTCGTCGAGGGCGACGACGGCGGTGGCGACCAGGCCCGCGGGGCTGGTGCTCCAGTCGTCGAGGCGCCCGACGTGCTCGGGACCGCCGGAGATCGGCAGGAGCCGCACGGCGGCACCGACCGGGGGGACCTGGGAGGAAGCCGTGGACACGCTGGCGACCCTAGCCCTCGCGGCGTGTCGCAGCGGGCGTTTCCGGGCAAGCCCGGGAACGCCCGCTGCGACAGCGGTCCGACAGCGCTCAGGAGGTGCCGGGCGGGGTCAGGCGCCGACGAGGCGCTGCGCGAGGTAGCCCGGCACCTGGTCGAGCGCGACGCGCTCCTGCGTCATCGTGTCGCGGGAGCGGACCGTGACGGCGTGGTCGTCGAGGGTGTCGAAGTCGACGGTGAGGCAGAACGGGGTGCCGATCTCGTCCTGGCGGCGGTAGCGGCGGCCGATGGCGCCGGCGTCGTCGAAGTCGACGTTCCAGCTCTTGCGCAGCTCCGCGGCGAGGTCGCGCGCCTTGGGCGAGAGGTCGGCCGAGCGCGACAGCGGCAGCACCGCGGCCTTGACCGGGGCGAGGCGGTGGTCGAGGCGCAGCACGGTGCGCTTGTCGACGCCGCCCTTGGCGTTGGGGGCCTCGTCCTCGGCGTAGGCCTCGACGAGGAACGCCATCAGGGAGCGGGTCAGGCCGGCGGCGGGCTCGATGACGTAGGGCACCCAGCGCTCGCCCTTGGCCTGGTCGAAGTACGACAGGTCGGTGCCCGAGTGCTCCGAGTGCGTCTTCAGGTCGAAGTCGGTGCGGTTGGCGATGCCCTCGAGCTCGCCCCACTCCGAGCCGGTGAACCCGAACCGGTACTCGATGTCGACGGTGCGCGTGGAGTAGTGCGACAGCTTCTCGGCGGGGTGCTCGTAGTGGCGCAGGTTGTCGCGGTCGATGCCGAGGTCGACGTACCAGTCGGTGCGGTTGTCGATCCAGTACTGGTGCCACTCGGTGTCGGTGCCGGGCTCGACGAAGAACTCCATCTCCATCTGCTCGAACTCGCGGGTGCGGAAGATGAAGTTGCCGGGCGTGATCTCGTTGCGGAACGACTTGCCGATCTGGCCGATGCCGAACGGCGGCTTCCTGCGCGCCGAGCCCATGACGTTGGCGAAGTTCACGAAGATGCCCTGCGCGGTCTCCGGGCGCAGGTAGTGCAGGCCGGACTCGTCCTCGACGGGGCCGAGGTGGGTCTTCAGCATCATGTTGAAGTCGCGGGGCTCGGTCCACTCGCCGCGGGTGCCGCAGTTGGGGCAGGCGATCTCGGTCAGGCCCGCCGGCGCGCGGCCCTTCTTCTCCTCGAACTCCTCGGCCAGGTGGTCGGCGCGGTAGCGCTTGTGGCACTGCTGGCACTCGGTGAGGGGGTCGGTGAAGACGCCGACGTGGCCCGAGGCCACCCACACCTTGCGCGGGAGGATGACGGAGGAGTCCAGGCCGACGACGTCGTCGCGGCTGGTGACCACCGAGCGCCACCACTGGCGCTTGATGTTCTCCTTGAGCTCCACGCCGAGGGGCCCGTAGTCCCACGCCGACCGGGTGCCGCCGTAGATCTCCCCCGAGGGGAAGACGAAGCCGCGCCGCTTGGCGAGGCTGACGACGTCGTCGATGCTGGACTTCTTCTTCGGGCTGGGCGTGCTCACGGGAGACCCTCTCCGGCTGGCGTGTCGGTGGACGCCCGATCGTAGGTCACCCCTTCGGGGGTGCTCCCAGCACGAACTCCACCGCGGCGTCGCGGAAGTGCCGCGAGACCGGCGCGTTGAAGTGGTTGCGCCCGGGGATCTCGAAGAACCGCCCGCCGGGCGTGGCCGCCGCCAGCCGCTGCGAGCCGGCGAGGATGCCGTCCTCGCTGCCGGTGCAGAACAGCACCGGGACCTGCGGCGGCTCGTGGGGGTCGGGGTCGTCGTCCGGCCCCCCGCGGCGCAGCCCCTCCACCAGGGAGACCAGGGCCAGGACGTCGTTGCCGGGGACGGCGCTCGCCATCGTCAGGTAGCCCGCCGTCACGCGGTCCGAGGGCGCCTCACCGGTCGCCAGGGCGTGCCGGGCCTCCTCGGTGCGGAACCGGGTCAGGGGCGCGCCGTCGGGGATGCCGCCGAGCACCGCGCGGCTGATCCGCTCCGGCATCTCCAGCGCCGCGCGCCAGCCCACCCGGGCGCCGAGGGAGTACCCGACGTAGGCGGCGTCCATCACCAGGTAGGTGTCGAGGACGACGCGCAGGTCCTCGACGAGCAGGTCGAGGGAGTAGGCGTCGCGCTCGCGGGGCTTGTCGGAGGCGCCGTGGCCGCGCTGGTCGACGCCGATGACGCGCACGCCGGCGCGGGTGAGGTCGCGGACCCAGCCGGTGCGCACGAAGTTGGCGGTGAAGCTCGAGGCGAAGCCGTGGACGGCGAGGACGACGGGCGCCTCGCTCTCGGGGCCGTCGTCGCCCTCGGGACGCACGTCGTAGGTGGCGATGCGCCGCCGGTCCTCCGACATCACGATCTTCGGGGCGGGGTCGTTCTGCTCGGGCACCCGCAGATCATGGCGGACTCCCAGCCCGCGCACAGCCGACCGCGTCCCGTCCGGCGGCGTGGGCTGCGTCACCGGCGTCACCGCGCGTGCCGCTCGAGGAAGGCGTACACCTCGGCGTCGTCGACGCCGGGGAAGGAGCCCGTGGGCAGGGGCGCGAGCACGTGGGCGTGCATCGTGGCCGAGGGCCAGCTGCGGCCCGCCCAGCGGTCGGCCAGCTCGCCCGGGGGCCGCTTGCAGCAGCCGTCGTCGGGGCAGGTGGACCGGGCCCGCACCGCGGTGTCGCGGCCGCGGAACCACTTGGCGTGCACGTACGGGACGCCGACGGTGATGGAGAACCGGCTGCCGCTGGCGTTGCGCCCGGTCTGGGCGCTGCACCAGAACGTGCCGCCGGGGGTGTCGGTGTACTGGTGGAACTCCGTGGTCCGGTCGCGCTGCGCGAAGACGGCGCGGGCGGCCCAGCGCCGGCAGACGTGCTGCCCCTCCACCGCGCCGGCCGCGTCGGCGGGCAGGCCCACGCCGTCGTCCTCGTAGCCCTTGGTGAGGGCGCCGTCCTCGGTGACGCGCAGGAAGTGCAGGGGGATGTCGAGGTCGCGCGTGGCGAGGTTGGTGAGGCGCCACGCGGCGGTCTCGTGGGTGATGCCGAAGGCGTCGCGGAAGTCCTCCACGGCGAGGTCCTTGGCGGCCTTGGCCGCGCGGAGCAGCTCCAGCGCGGGCGTCCGGGGCACCAGGCACGCCGCGGCGTAGTAGTTGATCTCCATGCGCTGGCGCAGGAAGTCGGCGTAGTCGACCGGGGCGGAGTGCTTCAGCAGCTGGTGGGCCATGGCCTGCAGCGCCAGGGAGCGCAGCCCGTGCCCGCCCGGGGTCGAGGCCGGCGGGAGGTAGATGCGCCCGTTCTCGAGGTCGGTGACCGTGCGGGTGGAGTGGGGCAGGTCGTCGACGTAGAGGATCGTCAGCCCCAGCTCGGCCGCCATCCGCGCCACGGTGCGGTGCGTCAGCGGGCCGGCGCCGTGCCCGGCGGCGCGCAGCTGCTGCTCCGCGAGCTCCTCCAGCTCGGGCAGGTGGTTGTGGACGGCGCGCATGGTGCGCCGCAGCTCGGTGTTGGCCCGCCGGGCCTCCTCGGGGGTGGCGCTGGCGGCCTCGTCGCGGCGGCGCAGCTCGCCGTGCAGGCCCACCAGCGCCTCGAGGGCCTCGGTGGGCAGCGTGCGCGAGGGCCGCACCGCGGGCAGCCCGAGCCGGGCGTACGCGGGACTGCCCTGGGCCCGCTCGAGGGCGATCTCGAGGGCGGCCCGCCGGGTGGGCGGCTCGGGGTCGAGCAGGGAGGCGGTCGGCACGCCGAGCGCCTGGGCGAGCGCCGACAGCAGTCCGAGCCGCGGCTCCCGGTGCCCGTTCTCGACCAGCGACAGCTGGCTGGCGGAGACGCCGGTGTCGGCGGCGAGCTGGTCGAGGGTCAGCCCGCGCTGGGTGCGCAGGTGCCGGACCCGCCGCCCGAGCGTCAGGGGGTCGGCGCTGGGGGCTCCTGGCGTCACGCTCTTGACGCTAGCGCAAGAATGGCGGATCTTCACGCACGTCGAGCGTGGAGGAGCGCTCCAGGGCGGGAACAGTAGGGGGCAGACAGCACGGATCCCCGCCCCTTCAGAGGAGACCCGCCATGACGCTCATCGACGAGACCCCCATCGCCACCGGCTCCGAGCGCCCCGACGTGCACGCCTGGGTCGCGCAGGTCGCCGAGCTGACCCAGCCGGCGCGCGTGGTGTGGTGCGACGGCTCCGGCGCCGAGCGCCACCGCCTCATCGCCATGGGCGTGCGCAAGGGCACCCTCGAGCCGCTGCCCGAGCCGCACTACGGCAGCTACCTCGTGCGCTCGGCCCCCGACGACGTCGCCCGCGTCGAGGACCGCACCGTCATCGCCACCACCGACCCCGACGACGCCGGCCCCACCAACAACTGGCGTGACCCGGTGGACCTCGAGGCCGAGCTGGTCGAGCTCTTCGAGGGCTCCATGCGCGGTCGCACCATGTGGGTGGTGCCCTTCTCGATGGGTCCCGTCGGCGGCCCCATCTCCCAGCTCGGCGTGCAGGTGACCGACTCCCTGTACGCGGTGCTGTCGATGGGCACGATGACCCGGGTGGGCGCTGCGGCGCGCGAGCTCGTCGAGGCCGGGGCTCCGTGGGTGCCCGCCGTGCACTCCGTCGGCTACCCGCTGACCGACGAGTTCGGCCAGCAGGTCCGCGAGGACGTGCCGTGGCCCTCCAGCGACACCAAGCTCATCGCGCACTTCCCCGAGAGCCGGCAGATCTGGAGCTACGGCTCCGGCTACGGCGGCAACGCGCTGCTGGGCAAGAAGTGCTTCGCGCTGCGCATCGCCTCGGCGATGGGCCGCGACCAGGGCTGGCTCGCCGAGCACATGCTGCTGGTGCGCGTCACCACCCCGGAGGGGAAGCAGCACCACGTGGCCGGCGCCTTCCCCTCGGCGTGCGGCAAGACCAACTTCGCGATGATGACGCCCAGCCTGCCCGGCTGGAAGATCGAGACCCTGGGCGACGACATCGTCTGGATGCGCCGCGACTCCGAGGGCCGTCTGCGCGCCATCAACCCCGAGGCGGGCTTCTTCGGCGTCGCCCCCGGCACCTCCGAGGCCACCAACCCCGCCGCGCACCAGATGCTGTGGGGCAACACGATCTTCACCAACTGCGCGCAGACCGCTGACGGCGACGTGTGGTGGGAGGGGCTCACGCCCACCCCGCCGCAGGGCCTGACCGACTGGCGCGGCGAGCCGTGGTCGCCGGAGTCCGGGAAGCCGGCGGCCCACCCCAACGCCCGCTTCACGGTGGCCGCCGAGCAGTGCCCGACCCTCGCCGACAGCTGGGACGACCCGGAGGGCGTCGTCGTCGACGCGGTGCTCTTCGGGGGGCGCCGCGCGACCACCGTGCCGCTGGTCGCCCAGGCCCGCGACTGGGCCCACGGCGTCTTCCTCGGCGCCACCATGGCCTCGGAGAAGACCGCCGCCGCCGAGGGCACCGTCGGCGAGGTGCGCCGCGACCCGTTCGCGATGCTGCCCTTCACCGGCTACAACGCCGCCGACCACTGGGGCCACTGGCTCTCCCAGGGCGAGCAGCTCGGCGAGCACGCCCCGGCGCTGTTCTCGGTCAACTGGTTCCGCAAGGACGACGACGGCGGTTTCCTGTGGCCGGGCTTCGGCGACAACAGCCGCGTGCTGGAGTGGGTCGTCGCCCGCCTCGAGGGCCGCGTCGACGCCGTCGACACCCCCGCCGGCCTGGTGCCGCGGGCCGAGGACCTCACCACCGCCGACCTCGGCCTGGCGGAGGGCGTGCTCGAGCAGCTGCTGACCGCCGACCCGGCCGAGTACGCCCGCGAGGCCGACGGCGTGGAGGAGCTCTTCGCCGGGTTCGGCGACCGCCTCCCGCAGGCCATGCGCGACCAGCTCGCCGAGCTGCGCTCCCGCACCGCCGGCGACGGGGGGACCGCGTGAACCGCTGGTCGCTGCGCAGCGACCGCCGTCCGGGCCTGGTGCGCGCCACCGGCCCGGGCGGCGGCCCCGTCGCACCCGCCGGCTCAGCCCGCGCCCTGACCGCCAGCCGTAGCCGGGTCCGCAGCACCGCCCTCAGCGGTGGGCGCGTCGGTGCTGTCACCGGCGTCGACGGCGTCGACGGCGTCGACGGCGTCGACGGCACCCGCCGTAGCGCCGGTCGCGGCGGGCGTAGGCCTCGACGGCCCGCCACAGCACCCGGCGGTCGACGTCGGGCCAGGGCGTGTCGACGAACATCAGCTCGGCGTAGGCCGACTGCCACAGCATGAAGTTGGACGTCCGCTGCTCACCGCTGGTGCGCAGGAAGAGGTCGACGTCCGGTAGGTCGGGCTCGTCGAGGTGGCGGGCCAGGGCGCGCTCGTCGATCTTCTCCGGGTCGAGCCGCCCGGCCGCCACCTCGCGCGCGAGCGCCTTCGCGGCGTCGGCGATCTCGGCCCGGCCGCCGTAGTTGACGCACATCGTCAGGGTGCAGGTGGAGTTGCCGGCGGTGAGCTGCTCGGCCTCCTCCAGCTCCTTGATGACGCTGCGCCACAGGCGCGGACGCCGCCCCGCCCACCGGACGCGCACGCCCCACTCGTGCATGGTGTCGCGGCGGCGGCGGATGACGTCGCGGTTGAACCCCATGAGGAAGCGCACCTCCTCCGGGGAGCGCTTCCAGTTCTCCGTGGAGAACGCGTAGGCCGAGACGTGCGTGACCCCGACCTCGATGGCCCCGGCGACGACGTCGAGCAGGGACGCCTCGCCCATCTTGTGGCCCTCGACGCGGGGCAGGCCCCGGGCGTTGGCCCAGCGGCCGTTGCCGTCCATGACGATGGCCACGTGCTTGGGCACGAGGTGCTCGGGGACGGCGGGGGCCCGCTCGCCGGAGGGGTGGGGCGGCGGGGGCACCACCGGCGCCGTCCGCGCAGGTGCTCCACCGGACGACCGGCCGCGGCCGCCTCGCACGCTGCTCCTCACGCTGCTCCTCACGCTCGCTCGACCAGGGGCAGCGACCGCACCGCCCGCTCCAGGTGCCACTGCAGGTAGGCGGCCACCAGGCCGCTGCCCTCCCGGCGCTGCCGCGCCTCGGAGGCGTCGGCCCGGTCCCAGTCTCCCGAGAGCAGCTGCTGCAGCAGGGCCAGGGTGCGCACGTCGGGGGCGGCGGCGCCCGGGGGCCGGCACACCCCGCACACCACCCCGCCCGCCGCGACGGCGAAGGCGGGCTGGGACGCGGCCGCGGCGCCGGGGTCACCGCACTGGGCGCACGCCACCAGGCTCGCGCCCCACCCGGCGACGGCCATGGCCCGCAGCAGGTAGGCGTCGAGCACGAGGGACGGGTCGTGCTGGCCGGCGGCGAGGGTGCGCATCGCCCCCACGACGAGCAGGAACTGCTGGGTGGCGGGCTCGCGCTCCTCGGACGTGAGGCGCTCGGCGGTCTCGGCGACGGCGGCCGCCGCCGTCCAGCGGCCGTAGTCCTCCGCGAGGAAGCGGCCGTACGGCGCGAGCGTCTCGACCTGGGTGACCACGTCGAGCGAGCGGCCGACGTGCAGCTGCACGTCGAGCAGCATGTACGGCTCGAGCCGGGCCCCGAAGCGGCTGGAGGTGCGGCGCACGCCCTTGCCGACCGCGCGGACCCGGCCGTGGTGGCGGGTCAGCAGCGTGACGATCCGGTCGGCCTCGCCCCAGCTTGTGGGTGCGCAGCACCACGGCCTCGTCCCGGTAGGTGCGCACCCGCTCATCGTGCCGCACCGCTCCGACAGCCCTACCGTCACTCGCATGACCAGCAGCTCCAGCCTGACCGGAGCGCGCGGCGGCAGCCGCTCGGCGCCCTCCTCCGACACCGCCCGGGCCACCGCCGTCGTCGTCAGCGCCGTGGTGGCGCTGGTGGGCGGGTTCCTCGGCTCGGGGGCCGTGGTGGGCACCCCGATCGACCAGGCGGCCGGCGGGGCGCTGTCAGCGAGCGCCACGCTCGTGGCCCCCGCGGGGCCGGCGTTCGGGATCTGGTCGGTCATCTACGCGGGGCTGCTGGCCCAGGCCGTCCACCAGCTGCTGCCCTCGCAGCGCCACGACGCGCGCCAGCGCGCCACCGGCTGGTGGGTCGTCGCCTCCCTGCTGCTCAACGCCGCGTGGATCCTCACCGCGCAGGCCGGCTCGGTGACCGGGGCGCTCGTCGTCATCGCGCTGCTGCTGGCCGTGCTGGTGGTGGCCTTCGTGCGGCTGCGCGCCGCGTCCACCGACGGCCGCGGCGGCTCCCGCTCGGCGTCCCCGCTGCAGCTGGTGCTCCTCGACGGCGTCGTCGGGCTCTACCTCGGGTGGGTCAGCATCGCCACCGTCGCCAACGCCGCCGCGGCGCTCGCCGCCGGGGGGCTGCCGGTCACCGGGGCGCTCGCCACGGGGCTCGCCGTCGTCGTGCTCGCGGTCGCCGCCGGCGTCGGGTGGCTGCTCGCCGTGGGCGGTCAGGGGCGCGTCGCCCCGGCGCTGTCGCTGGCCTGGGGGCTGGCCTGGATCGCCGTGGCCCGCTGGTCCGGCCAGCCGGAGGCGCCGCTGGTGAGCGCGGTCGCGGTGCTCGCCGCGCTGGCGGTGCTGGCCGCCCCCGTCGTGGTGCGCGCTCGCGGCACGAGGCCCACCGCCGCCTGAGGCGAGCCGCCCGGCCTGGCGCCTCGGTCGGGCGCGGGGCCGGTCAGGCCGCGGGGCCGACCACGGCGCGACCGCGGCCGAGGCGCTTGGCCGCCAGCATCGCGGCGTCGGAGCGGGCCAGCACCTGGGCGGCCGGGACCGGCCCGGTCACGCCCACCGACACGGTGACCGCCAGGCCCTCGGCCACCTCCGGCCAGGGGTGGGCGGCCACCGCCTCGACCACGCGCCGCGCCTGGCCGCACAGGTCCGCACCGCCGCGCGCGAGCACCACGAACTCGTCACCGCCGTAGCGCGCGACCAGGTCGCCCGGGGTGCCGGCGTGACCGGTGCGCACCACCTCGACGAGCACCGCGGCCACCCGCCGCAGCACCTCGTCCCCCACCTCGTGGGAGTGGTGGTCGTTGACGGCCTTGAACCTGTCGAGGTCCACGAAGCACGCCGACACCGCCTCGCCGGCGCGGTCGGCCTCCGCCAGCGCCTCGTCGAGGCCGCGGCGGTTGGCCACCCCGGTGAGGGCGTCGGTGAGGACGTCGCGGGCCGCGGCGTCGCGGGCCCGGGCTGCGCGGCGCGCCAGGCGCAGGGCCTCCACCTCCGACACCAGCGAGCGGCTGCCGGCGGCGGTGCGCGTGAGCAGCAGGCGGGCCAGGTCGCGCCACCTGTCGGTGCGCGGCGCGAGCTGCTCCTGGGGGCCGGCCCCGGCGGCCGCGGCCCGCTGCTGCGCGTCGAGCCCGGCCCGCTCGGCGAGCACGGCGTAGGCCCACACCCCCGGCTCGGTGCGGTGGGTCTCGACGAGGGCCTCGTCCAGGCGCGCCCCCGCGGTCGCGAGGTCACCGCGGTACCGGGCTGCTCCGGCGAGGTGCAGCCGGGCCATGACCCCCTCGACGCGGCCGGTCAGGGCCCCCTCGCGGGCGGCGCTCAGCAGGCCCGCACCGTCGGCGGCCGCGCTCGCCGCGTCGTGGTCTCCGAGGCGCTGCCAGGCGAGGGCCTCGGCGGCGGTCGAGCGCAGCTCGTGCGAGGGCTCCCCCGCCGCGCGTGCGGTGCGGCGCCAGCGCAGCGAGAGCTCCAGCGCGCGCCGCCACTGGTGGTCGGCCCCGGTGCGGTCGCCGCCCAGCTCGACGAGGACGGCGCGCTCGGCCACCAGCAGCACCAGCTCGGGCAGCACGTTGAGCTCGTGGACGCCCCCGGTGGCCGGCACGTCGGCGAGCACCCGGCGCAGCAGCACCTCGGCCTCGGGGTGGGCGGCCGGCGGCCTGGAGCGCCAGGGCGGAGGCCATCGTGGCCGAGAGCCGGTTCGCGTGCCGCGACGGCGTGGTCTCCAGCAGGTCCAGGGCCTCGGCCAGGTGCTCGACCGCCCGGGCGGGCCGCCCGGCGGTGAAGGCGACCTCGGAGGCCAGGGCGAGCGCCTTCGAGCGCCACAGCGCGTCCTGGGGGGCGGTGCTGCCGAGCAGCTCCTCCAGCAGGTCACCGGCCCGCTCCAGGTCGGCGAGCTCCACCAGCGCGAGCGCGGCGACGTAGCGGAGGTAGCGGGCGGTGCTGGTGTCTCCGAGGGCCTCGACCCACGGCAGCGCCTGCGCGCAGCGCGCCACGCACGCCGCGAACTCGCAGGCGTCCAGCGCCGCGCCGACCTCCTCCACCACGGCGTGGAAGGGCCCCGGCACCCCGTGCACCACGAGCGCGCCTGCAGCTGACACGACGGACCTCCCCGTCGGAGCACCCCCGTACTCCCTCTCCAGGAACGTCGACGGGGTGCCCCCGGCACTTGAGCCGGGGACACCCCGTCGGGCGCTGCGCCGCCCCCGAGCGGCGGTGGGTCAGCCGCGGGCGGCGCGGTTGACGGCCGAGACCACGGCCTTGAGCGAGGCCACGGTGGTGTTCGCGTCGATGCCGACGCCCCAGAGCACGCGCCCGCCGACCTCGCACTCGACGTAGGCGGCCGCCGTGGCGTCACCGCCGGCGCCCAGGGCGTGCTCGGCGTAGTCGCGGACGGCCACGCCGGTGCCCTGCGCGGCGAGCGCCGACACGAACGCCGAGATGGGGCCGTTGCCGGCACCGGTCACGGTGCGGGGCTCGCCGTCGACGACGAGGTCGACCTCGATGCTGTCCGCACCGCCCGCTCCCCCGCCCGAGGTGGAGGAGTTGGTGCGCAGGCCCTTGAGCGCGAAGCGGCCCCACGGCTCGGCGCCCGAGCCGCTGCCCGCGTGCTCGGCGGCCGGCAGGTACTCGTCGGCGAAGGCGTCCCACAGCTGCGCCGCGGTCACCTCGCCGCCGGCGGAGTCGGTGCGGGCCTGGACGACCTGGGAGAACTCCACCTGCAGGCGGCGGGGCAGGTCGAGGGAGTGCTCGGTGCGCATCAGGTAGGCCACGCCGCCCTTGCCCGACTGGCTGTTCACGCGGATGACGGCCTCGTAGGAGCGGCCGACGTCGCGCGGGTCGATCGGCAGGTAGGGGACGGCCCACTCGGCGTCCTCGACCTGCACCCCGGCAACGGCGGCGCGGGCCGCCATCTTGTCGAAGCCCTTCTTGATGGCGTCCTGGTGGGAGCCGGAGAAGGCGGTGTAGACGAGGTCGCCCGCGTAGGGGTGGCGCTCGTGCACCGAGATCTGGTTGCAGTGCTCGGCGGCGCGCCGCACGCCGTCGACGTCGCGCAGGTCGACCTGCGGGTCGACGCCCTGCACCACCAGGTTCAGCGCCAGGGTGACCAGGTCGACGTTGCCGGTGCGCTCTCCGTTGCCGAACAGGCAGCCCTCGACGCGGTCGGCGCCGGCCTTCAGGCCCAGCTCGGCGGCGGCCACCGCGGTGCCGCGGTCGTTGTGCGGGTGCAGCGAGATGATCACCTCGTCGCGGCGGCGGATGTTGCGGATCATCCACTCGATCGAGTCGGCGTACAGGTCCGGCGTGCTCATCTCCACCGTCGACGGCAGGTTGATGATCACCTTGCGGTCGGGGGTGGGGTCGAAGACGTCGATGACCTCGTTGCAGATCCGGGCCGCGAAGTCGAGCTCGGTGCCGGTGTAGCTCTCCGGGGAGTACTCGTAGAACACCTGCGTGGCGTCCGGACCGTCGCCCAGGCCCTCCTCGAACTTCCTGCACAGCCGCGCGCCCTGCAGGGCCAGGTCGACGATGCCGTCGCGGTCCATGCCGAAGACGACGTCGCGCTGCAGCGCCGAGGTCGAGTTGTACAGGTGCACCACGGCGGTCCTCGCGCCGCGGATCGCCTCGTAGGTGCGCTCGATCAGGTGCTCGCGCGCCTGGGTCAGCACCTGGATGGTGACGTCGTCGGGGATGCGGCCGGTCTCGATGAGGAACCGGACGAAGTCGAAGTCGGTCTGGGAGGCCGAGGGGAAGCCGACCTCGATCTCCTTGTAGCCGATCGAGACCAGCAGGTCCCACATCCGCAGCTTGCGGTCGTGGCCCATGGGGTCGATCAGGGCCTGGTTGCCGTCGCGCAGGTCGACGGCGCACCAGCGGGGCGCGGCCTCGATGCGGCGGCCCGGCCAGGTGCGGTCGGGCAGGTCGACGCCGAAGGCGAAGGGCGGGTAGCGGTGCGCGGCCATCGGGGACGGCTGCTGGGTGCTGCGCATGGCGGTTCTCCTGGGTGGTCCGGGCTGCGGAGGGCAGCCCCGTGGGGATCGGCCGGCAGCACGGACCTCCGCGACGAGGGAGCCGACCTAGGGCTGCGAGACCTCGCCGCGGCAGCCGAGGAGGAGGCTCACCGCGAACATCACGGCAACCCTAGCGCGCACCGCCGCACCCGTGCACCGGGCCCGCCGCGTCCGCTGGGCCTCAGAAGCCGAGGCGGGCCAGCTGCCGCGGGTCGCGCTGCCAGTCCTTGGCGACCTTGACCCGCAGGTCGAGGTGCACCCGGGTGCCCAGCAGCGCCTCGATGCCGGTGCGGGCCCGCGTGCCCACCTCCTTGAGGCGCGAGCCGCCGCGGCCGATGACGATGCCCTTCTGGCTGTCGCGCTCGACGTAGAGCAGCACGTGCACCTCGAGCAGGCCGGTCGGCTGGCCGTCCTCGTCGAGGCGGGGAGCCATCTCGTCGACGACCACCGCGAGGCTGTGCGGCAGCTCGTCGCGGACGCCCTCCAGCGCGGCCTCGCGCACCAGCTCGGCGACCATCACGGCCTCCGGCTCGTCGGTGAGCTCGCCCTCGGGGTACAGCGGCGGCCCCGGCGGCAGGTGCGAGGAGAGCACCCCGGCCACGGCGTCGACCTGGAAGTCACCGGTCGCCGAGACCGGCACGACGTCGGCGAAGGGGCGGTGCCCCTCCTCCTCGCCCATCGCGGTCACCTCGAGCAGCCGCTCGGCCAGGCGCCCCCGGTCGACCTTGTCGGTCTTGGTGACGACGGCCACGACCGGCGTGCGGCGCACGTCGGCGAGCTGGGAGGCGATCCAGCGGTCACCGGGGCCGGTGCGCTCGTCGGCGGGCAGGCACAGGGCGATGACGTCGACCTCCGCCAGGGTGGCGAGCACCAGGTCGTTCAGGCGCTGCCCCAGCAGGGTGCGCGGGCGGTGCAGGCCGGGGGTGTCCACGAGCACGAGCTGGGACTCGGGCCGGTGGACGATGCCGCGCACCGTGTGGCGCGTGGTCTGGGGGCGCGAGGAGGTGATCGCCACCTTCTCCCCGACCAGGGCGTTCGTCAGCGTCGACTTGCCCGCGTTGGGCCGGCCGACCAGGCACGCGAACCCGGAGCGGTGACCCGCCCACCGGTCCTCGGGCCGGGCCGCCTGCTGGGGCTGGTCGGGCTGGTCAGCGGGGGGCGTCGTCACGGTCGGTCTCCTCGTCGCGGTCGTGCCGCTCGTCCTGGGCCTCGCGGTCGCGGGCCTCCTCGCGCTCGGCGCGCTCGCGCTCCTTGCGCTCGCGCTTCTCGCGCTTGCGCTCGGCCTTCTCCGCCTTCTCGGCCTCCGCCTCGGCCTGCCGCTCGGCGCGCTCGGCCCCGGCCTGGCGCTCCGCCTCGTCGTCGGCGGCCTCCTCCGGCTCGTCGGACGCCGAGCGGTGGGCCGCGACCAGGGTGATGCGGTGCCCGTCGACCTCGACGGCCCGCAGGTGCAGGCCCTCGACGTCGGCCTCGTCGCCCACGGCGGGCACCGTGCCGAGGGCCTTGGCGAGCAGCCCGCCGGTGGAGTCGACCTCGTCCTCCTCGACCTCCAGGCCGAACAGGTCTCCCAGCTCCTCGACGTGCAGCCGGGCGCTGACGAGGAAGCCGCCGTCGTCCAGCGGGACGACGTCGGGGGCCTCGGTGTCGGTCTCGTCGGTGATCTCCCCGACGATCTCCTCCAGGAGGTCCTCCAGGGTCACCAGGCCGGCGACGCCGCCGTACTCGTCGATGACCAGCGCCAGGTGCAGGGACGCGCCCTGCATCTCGCGGAGCAGGTCGTCGACGAGCTTGGTCTCGGGCACGAAGACGGGCCGGCGCGACAGGTCGCGGACGCGGTCGGTCGCGCCGCGGCGCCGGACGGGCCTGTCGTGCAGCACGCGCACGACGTCCTTGAGGTGGAGCACCCCGACGACGTCGTCGACGGTGGAGCCGACCACCGGCAGGCGCGAGTGCCCGGAGGCCAGGAAGGCGTCGAGCGCGTCACCCGGGGAGGCGTCCTCGGCGATGGTGACCATGTCGGTGCGGGGGCTCATCACCTCGCGCACGAGGGTGTCTCCGAGCTCGAAGACCGAGTGGATCATCTCCCGCTCGCCGGCCTCGATGATCGCCGACTCGCTGGCGCGGTCGACCATCTCGCGCAGCTCGCCCTCGGTGGAGAACGGGCCGTCGCGGTAGCCGCGGCCCGGCGTCACGGCGTTCGCCAGCGCCACGAGGCCGCGCGCCAGCGGCCCGACCGCGCGGGTCAGGCCCAGCAGGCGGCCGGCGGCCCGGAGCCCGACGCCCTCGGGGTGCTGGCGGCCGACGGTGCGGGGGCTGACGCCCAGCAGCGTGAAGACGACCGCGCCCATGACGACGGCCGTCAGCAGGCCCGCCCACCACCGCGAGGCCAGGGCCGCCACGGCCAGGGCGGCGCAGACGGTGGCCAGCGCCTCCAGGACCACGCGCAGCAGCGTGGCGACCGACAGCACCGGGGCCGGGTCGGCCACGACCGCCTGGACGGCGGCGGCGCCGCGCCGTCCGTCGGCGGCCAGGCGCTGGGCCTCGGCGCGCGTGAGCCGCGACAGCGCCGCCTCGGCCGCGGCCAGCCAGCCGGCCACGGCCAGACCCACCACCGCCACCAGCGCGAGCCAGGGGGCCGCGGCGTCGGGGACCGGGGTCATGCGCGCTTGCGCGCGAGAAAGGTCAGCAGGAGCCGGCGCTGGAGGGCGAACATCTCGCGCTCCTCGTCGGGCTCGGCGTGGTCGTAGCCGAGCAGGTGGAGGATGCCGTGCGTCGTCAGCAGCAGCACCTCCTCGGCGGTGGCGTGGCCCGACTCGCGGGCCTGCTTCGCGGCGACCTCCGGGCAGAGCACGACGTCGCCCAGGAGCCCGGGCGGGCTGGGCTCGCCCTCGGTGCCGGGGCGCAGCTCGTCCATCGGGAAGCTGAGGACGTCGGTGGGGCCCGGCTCGTCCATCCACTGCACGTGCAGGGACGTCATGGCCTCGACGTCGACCATCACCACCGAGAGGTCGGCGGCGGGGTGGACGTGCATCTCGGCGAGGACGAAGCGCGCCAGCTCGGCGACCTCCTCCACGGCGACGCCGGGGCCGCCGGGGCCGGACGGGTCGGTGAAGCCCGACTCGTCGACGACCTCGACGCTCACCGGCGACCCCCGTGCGCGGCGGAGGGGCCGGTGGAGCGCGCGGGCGGCTGGTGGGACTCGTCCCACCGGCCGTACGCGTCGACGATCTCGCCCACGAGGCGGTGGCGCACCACGTCGAGGCTGGTCAGCCGCGAGAAGTGGATGTCCTCGATGCCGCCGAGCACCTGCTCGACCACGCGCAGGCCCGAGGCGGTGCCGGTGGGCAGGTCGACCTGGGTGGAGTCACCGGTGATGACCATCTTGGAGTCGAACCCGAGGCGGGTGAGGAACATCTTCATCTGCTCGGGCGAGGTGTTCTGGGCCTCGTCGAGCACGACGAAGGAGTCGTTCAGGGACCGACCGCGCATGAACGCCAGCGGCGCGACCTCGATGGTGCCGGCGGCCATCAGCCGCGGGATCGAGTCGGGGTCGAGCATGTCGTGCAGCGCGTCGTACAGGGGGCGCAGGTAGGGGTCGATCTTGTCGGTGAGCGACCCGGGCAGGAACCCCAGCCGCTCCCCCGCCTCGACGGCGGGCCGGGTCAGGATGATCCGGCTGACCTGCTTGGCCTGGAGCGCCTGCACGGCCTTGGCCATGGCCAGGTACGTCTTGCCGGTGCCGGCGGGACCGATGCCGAACACGATGGTGTGGCTGTCGATCGCGTCGACGTAGCGCTTCTGCCCCAGCGTCTTGGGGCGGATGGAGCGCCCGCGGCCCGACAGGATGTTCATGGTCAGGACGTCGGCGGGGCGCTCGGCGCTCTGGGTGCGGAGCATGCCCAGGGACCGCTCGACGGCGTCGACCGTGAGCTGCTGGCCGGCGCGGACCACGGCGGTCATCTCGTCGAGCAGGCGCTCGACCAGCGCGACGTCGCCGGGCGCACCGGTGACGGTGACCTCGTTGCCGCGGACGTGGACGTCAGCGCGCGGGAAGGCCTTCTCGACGGCCCTGACGAGCTCGTCGCGGGTGCCGAGGAGGGCCACCATCGGCACCTCGGGCGGAACCACGATCGTGTGGACGACGGTCGGGGGGGCGCCCGCGGGCCGGGAGGCCTCGCGACCCGTCGACGCGGGCGTCGAGGAGGAGGCGGTGGAACCGGCGGGGCGAGTGGAGTCGGGCATGGGAGGGGCTGGCAGCCCCGGTCTCCTGCAGGCCGGGCCCCTGACCGGGGCCGAACGGGGTCAAGGCTACCGCCGCCCCCCGACAGCCCCCAGCCATCGACGGGCCGCCGACCGGCAGACAGCCGCAGGCACCCGGCGGACGGCGGGACGGGCGGACGGGACCGCTCACCGGGCGCCGCCGCGGGCCCGCACGTACCGTCCGCCCATCGACACCACCGACCTGCAGCCCAGCGGGACCCCCGGCCAGCGCCTGCGCGACGACGAGGCGCGCCGCGCCCCCCTCGTCTCCGCCTCCGACGGGCGGGCCCCCGCCCTCCACTGGCCCGCGGGGGGGCCCGACGACACCGAGCGCGTCGCCGCGCCCGCCGTCGAGCGCGACGCCGACGGGTACGCCGACCTGCGCACCTACGCCGTCATCGGCGACGGCCGCACCGTCGCCCTCGTGGCCCGCGACGGACGCATCGACTGGATGCCCCTGCCCGACCTGGACTCCGTCGTGCCCTTCGCCGCGCTGCTGGACGCCGAGGACGGCGGCTGCCTGGAGCTGGCGCCCGTCGAGCCGTACGAGGTCGAGCGGGAGTACGTGCGCCACACCGACGTCCTGACCACCACCTTCCGCACCGCCTCGGGCTCCGTGCGCGTCACCGACGCCCTCACCACCGGCGTGGCCGGCAGGCTCCCCTGGGCCGAGCTGGTGCGCCGGGTCGAGGGCCTCGAGGGCCGGGTGCGCCTGCGGGCCTCGGTGCGGCCGGGCACCTGCCTGGGCACGGCGGCGCCCTGGGTGCGGACGACGCCGGAGGGCGCGCTGCTGCGCGTCGACGGGCTGACCACCGCCGTCGTCACCGGTCTGCTCGAGGCCGGTGACGACGGCGGGGGCGGGGGCGCGCGCCTGGAGCGGCAGGACCGCGAGCGCGAGGTGGTGCTCGACCTGGAGACCTGCGAGGGGTCGCGGCACGTGGTGGGGCTCGTGGCCACCGAGCGGGAGCCGCTGTGGGTGCCGTCGGCGTCCGACCTCGACGCCGACCTCGACCGCACGGTCGAGAACTGGCGGACCTGGACCAGGACGTTCCTGTGGGACGGCCCCTGGGACGAGGCGGTCCGGCGCAGCGCGCTCGTGCTGAAGCTGCTGCTCCACTCCCCCAGCGGGGCGATGGCCGCCGCCGCGACCACGTCGCTGCCGGAGGACCCTTCGGGCAGCAAGTGCTGGGACTACCGCTACGCCTGGGTCCGCGACTCGGCGTACTCGCTGGAGGCGCTGCTGCGCTTCGGGCTGCGGGAGGAGCCGCACGCGGCGGTCAGCTGGCTCCTGCGCACCATCCGCCAGGACGGGCAGGTGCCGGAGGTCTTCTACTCCCTGGGCGGGGAGGTGCCCGACGACGGCGTGAGCGAGCTGCAGGTGCCGGGGTGGCGCGGGGCGGGCCCGGTCGTCGAGGGCAACGGGGCCGCGTCCCAGCTGCAGCTGGGCGTGTACGGCGACCTGTTCAGCATCGTGCGGCTGTACGTCGACGCCGGCGGCGTCCTCGACGCCGAGACCGGGCGGCTGCTCGCCGCGACGGCCGACGCGGCGTGCGACCGCTGGCGCCAGCGCGACGCCGGCATGTGGGAGCTGCACGAGCCGCGGCACTACACGACCAGCAAGATGGGCTGCTGGCTTGCGCTCACCGCCGCGGTGCACCTGGCCGAGCTGGGGCAGGTGCCCGGTGACCCCGCCCGCTGGCGCAGCGAGGCCGAGCTCATCCGCACGTGGGTGGCCGAGCACTGCTGGTCGGAGGAGCTCGGCGCCTACACCTGGTACCCGGGCACGGACGACCTCGACGCCTCGGTGCTCCTGCACGCCGTCAGCGGGTTCGACCGCGGGGAGCGGATGAGCTCGACCCTCGACGCCCTGCGGCGGGAGCTCTCGCACGGGCCGCACCTGTACCGGTACACCGGCGCCGCCGCCGAGGAGGGCGCCTTCGTGGCGTGCTCCTTCTGGATGGTCTCGGCGCTGCAGCTGTGCGGCCGGGGCGAGGAGGCGCGGGCGCTGATGGACGCGCTGGTCGACGGCGAGGACAGCGCCCTGAACGACGTCGGGGTGCTGGCGGAGATGCTCGACCCGGCGACGGGCCACTGGCTGGGCAACCTGCCCCAGGCCCTGAGCCACCTCGCGCTGGTGAACGCCGCCATCACCGTGCACGAGCACTCGCGGGAGGACTGACCCCCAGCCGGGCGGCCGGCGTCAGCCGGGCGGCCACTCCAGGGGGCGCCCGGCCAGCACGTGCCCGTGCACGTGGAAGACGCTCTGGCCGGCTCCGGCCCCGGTGTTGAACACGAGGCGGAACTGCCCGTCGCCCAGCTCGGCGGCGACCCGCCCGGCTGTCGCGGTGAGCTCGGCGAGCAGCGACGGGTCGGCGGCGGCCAGCGACGGCACGTCGCGGTGGTGGTCGACGGGCACCACCAGCACGTGCAGGGGCGCCTGGGGGTCGAGGTCGCGGAAGGCGACGACGCGCCCGGTGCGGGCCACGACGTCGGCGGGGACCTCCCCGGCGGCGATGCGGCAGAAGATGCAGCCCGGGTCCTGCGCGGTGGGGGCCGCCGGGGCGGGCTGCTGGTCCTCGCTCGTCTCGGTCACCCCGGCACCGTAGTCCGCGCGTTCGGCCCCGCGAGCGGGGTGGAGCGCGGTAGGAACGGAGCGTGAGCGCCCTCCCCCTGATCCTCCGGCCCGCCGCGCGGACGGGCCTCGCCACCGCAGCCGTGCTGCTCCTCGCCGCCTGCGGCCAGGCCGTCGACACCGACCCCGCCGGGGCGACGACTACGCCGGAGCCGTCGGTGACGACGGCGAGCTCGCCGGACGCCGGTGCCTCCGAGTCCGCCTCGTCGACCGCGACGGCCGGCACCACCGCCTCGACCGCGCCCGCCGCCGGCGCCACGGGCACGGGGCTCTCGCAGTCGGTGGTCATCACCGCGCCGGTCGAGGGCGAGCGGCTCCCGGCGGGGCCGATCGGCGTCACCGGCCGCGGCACGGCGTCAGAGGGCACGCTGCTGTGGCGCATCACGCAGGCCGACGGCGAGGTGCTGAGCGACGGCTTCACCACGGCCGGCGCCAACGGCGAGGTCGGCGACTTCGCCATCCAGCAGCAGGTGCAGGCCGGGACCTGCACCCCCTGCACCGTGCAGGTCTGGGCGCCCGACGAGTCCGGGGGCGAGGGCGACCAGCCCGAGGGCCCGGCCTCGGTGACGTTCACCGTCGAGTGACCACGGCGCTGCGCCGGCCGCGCAGCGGGCCAGACCTGACCGCGGTCAGCCCGGTCCCCACCACCAGGTGACCGCGGTCAGGTGGAGATGCCTCGGCCCAGGAGGCCACCACGCCAGGTGACCGCGGTCACCCCGGTCCCCACCCCCAGGTGACCGCGGTCAGGTGGAGATGCCCCGGCCCAGGAGGCCACCACGCCAGGTGACCGCGGTCACCCCGGTCCCCGCCCCCAGGTGACCGCGGTCAGGTGGAGATGCCTCGGCCCAGGACGCCACCACGCCAGGTGACCGCGGTCAGCCCGGTCAGCGCCCCCAGGTGACCGCGGTCACCCCGGTCAGCGCCCCCAGGTGACCACGGTCAGGTGGAGATGCCCCGGCCCAGGAGGCCAGCACGCCAGGTGACCGCGGTCACCCCGGTCTCTCCCCACCAGGTGACCGCGGTCACCCGGAGGCGCCGAGGGGCGCCGAGGGGCGCCGAGGGGCGCCGGGGGTCCGGGCTCAGCGGCCGGCGAAGCCGCGCTTGATCCGGGAGAAGACCCCGCCGGAGGCGGGGGCGAGGCGGCCCTCGGGGCGCTCCTCGCCCCGCAGCTTCGCGAGCTGCTTGAGCAGCTCGGTCTGCTCCTCGTCCAGGCCCTTGGGGACCTGGACGTCGACGTGCACGTGCAGGTCTCCCCGCCCGCCGGAGCGCAGGCGCGAGGCCCCGAGACCGCGCAGGGTGATGACCTCGGCGGGCTGGGTGCCGGGACGCACCTCGACCTCGCGAGAGCCGTCGAGGGTCTCCATGTCCAGCACGGTGCCGAGCGCGGCGGCGGTCATCGGCACCCCGAGGGTGGCGTGGAGGTCCTCGCCGCGGCGGGTGAACAGCTCGTGGGGGCGCTGGACGACCTCCACGTAGAGGTCGCCGGCGGGACCTCCGCCCGGGCCGACCTCGCCCTTGCCGGAGAGCTGGATCCTCGTGCCGGTGTCGACGCCGGCGGGCACGCGCATCGTCATCGTGCGGCGGCGGCGCACGCGGCCGTCACCGGCGCACTCGTGGCAGGGGCTCGGGATGGTGGTGCCGTAGCCGCCGCAGGCGGGGCACGGCGACGTGGTCAGCACCTGGCCGAGCAGCGAGCGGGCCGCACGCTGCACCTGGCCCTGGCCGTGGCAGACGTCGCAGGTGCGCACCTGGGTGCCCGGCTGGGCGCAGCCGCCGTCGCAGGTGGGGCAGACCACGGCCGTGTCGACGGTGATCTCGCGCTCGGCGCCGAAGACGGCGTCGGCGAGGTCGACCTCGAGGCGGATCAGCGCGTCCTGGCCGGGCTGCTGGCGCGGCACCGGGCCGCGAGCGGCGCCGCCCCCGCCGAAGAAGGTGCCGAACAGGTCGCCCAGGTCGAAGGGCTGGCCCGCGCCCCCGAAGCCCCCGCCGCCGAAGCCGCCCGGACCGCCGGAGCTGCCGGTCGCGTCGTAGACGCGGCGCTTGTCGGGGTTGCTCAGCACCTCGTAGGCGGCCGAGACCTCCTTGAACTTCTCGCCCGCGTCGGGGTTGACGTCCGGGTGCAGCTGGCGGGCCAGCTTGCGGTACGCCTTCTTGACGTCCTCGGTGCTCGCGTCGCGCGGCACGCCGAGGGCGGCGTAGTGGTCGGTCGGAGAGGAAGGCACGGGGTCAGGTGCTCCTGGGGCTGGGAGTCGGACGGGGGCCGGTCGCGGGCCCCGTCACTGGGCGAGGACCTTGCTGAGGTAGCGGGCGACGGCGCGGACGCTCGCGATGGAGGTGGGGTAGTCCATGCGCGTGGGGCCGAGGACGCCCAGGCGCGCGACCACCTCCCCGCCGGAGCCGTACCCCGAGGAGACCACGGCGGCGTCGGACAGGCCGCTGTGGACGATCTCGCGCCCGATGCGCACCGAGACCCCACTGGCGGGGTCGTCGGCCATCTCGGCCAGCAGGCGCAGCACCACCACCTGCTCCTCGATCGCCTCCAGCACGGGGGCGAGGGAGGTGGCGAAGCCGCTGGCCTCGCGCACCAGGTTCGCGGTGCCCGCGAGCACCATGCGCTCCTCGCGGGTGGCGGCGAGCGCCGAGCACAGGGCCGCGACCACCGAGGACACGGCGCCGGCGTCCTCGGGGCGGGCGGAGGTGAGGACGGCGTCCAGGGCGGCGACGGCCTCGTCGGAGCGGCGGCCGGCGGTGGCGGCGTTCAGGCGCCCCCGCAGCTCGGTGACCAGCTCCGAGCCCACCTCGGGCAGCTCGGGGGCCACCTCGACGGAGCGCTGCTCGACGCGGCCGGTGTCGGTGATGAGCACGACGACGAGGCGGCGCGGCGCCAGCGGCACCAGCTCGACGTGGCGCACCCGGGCGCGGGCCAGGGAGGGGTACTGGATGACGGCGACCTGCTGCGTCAGCTGCGCGAGCGCGCGCACGGTGCGCTCCAGCACGTCGTCGAGGTCGAGCGAGCGGGCGCCGTCGCCCAGGAGGCGCTCGATCGCGCGGCGCTCGGCCGGGGACAGCGGGCGCACGGCGGGCAGGCCGTCGACGAAGGCGCGGTAGCCCTTGTCGGTGGGGACCCGCCCGGCGCTGGTGTGGGGCTGGGCGATGAGCCCCTCCTCCTCCAGCGCGGCCATGTCGTTGCGGATGGTGGCCGGGGAGACCCCGAGGGCGTGGCGCTCGACGAGCGCCTTGGAGCCGACGGGCTCGCGGGTGGCGACGTAGTCCTCGACGATCGCGCGCAGGACGGCCAGGCGGCGCGGTTCGGTCACGGTCGGTCCCTCCGTCTCGTCGGCTCTCGTCGGCTCGCGCCAGCCCCCGGTCGGCGTCTCACCTGGCACTCAGCAGCGGCGAGTGCCAATCCTACGCCGTCCTGCGCACCTCGCCGGTAGCGTCGACCCGGTGCCGCCCTCCTCCCCCCGGCGCCCGGTCTCGCAGGCCGCGCCGCGCCAGGTCGCCCGTCCGGTGGTCCGCCCGACCACCTCCGCCCCCCTGCGCCGCGGCGACTCCGTCACCGACCCCACCACCGGCAGGCGCCGCGCACGGGTGGTCAGCCGCGAGGTCCCGGCGGCTCCCGGCCTGGTGGTCGAGGACGTCGAGACGGGGTGGTGCGGCGCCGTCGTCCGCGTCGAGAAGGCCGGTGGGGTGCGCGTCGTCGTCCTGGAGGACTGGAAGGGCCGCACCCGGTCCTTCCCCCTCGGGGCGGGGTTCCTCGAGGACGGCGCCCCCGTGGTGCTCGTCCCCCCGGTGGCCCCGCCGCCCGCGGCGCGCGGGCCCGTGGCCCCCGGCCGCACGGCGAGCGGCTCCTTCGCCGTGGCCGGGCAGCGGGCCCGGGTGGCCCGCGGCTCGCGGATCTGGGTCGAGGGCAAGCACGACGCCGAGCTGGTGGAGAAGGTCTGGGGAGACGACCTGCGCGTCGAGGGCGTCGTGGTCGAGGGCCTGCAGGGCGTCGACCACCTGGCGGCCGCCGTCGCCGAGTTCCGCCCCGGCCCGGGGCGGCGCGTCGGCGTCCTGGTCGACCACCTGGTCACCGGCTCCAAGGAGACCCGGCTCGTGGCCGACGCGCTGCGCGGGGTCCCCGGCGCGGCCGAGCACGTGCTGGTGGTGGGCCACCCCTACGTCGACGTGTGGCAGGCCGTCAGGCCGGCGCGCCTCGGCATGAGCGCGTGGCCGGTCGTGCCGAAGGGGCGGCCGTGGAAGGAGGGCGTGCTGGAGGCCCTGGGGTGGCCCCGCGAGACGCCCGCCGACCTCGCGCAGGGCTGGCAGCGGGTGCTGCGCAGCGTGCGCACGATCGCCGACCTCGAGCCCACCCTGTCGGGGCGGGTCGAGGAGCTCATCGACTTCGTCACCGGCGACCAGCTCGACTCCTGAGCCTGCCGCGGACCGGGGGCGTGCGGGTGCCCGGGCCACCCGCACGGGCGCGCCGACCTCGCCGGGCGACGCTCGACGCGGGACGATGGGCGGACCCGGGAGCGTCCCGGGACCGAGGAGGAGACGTGTCCGAGCAGCCCGCCCGGCAGCCCGACGACCACGGCGACGCCCCCCAGGCGCCCCGCTACGGGCAGCAGCCCACCGAGCCCCAGGGGTACGGCCAGCAGCCTCCCGGTCCGCAGGGGTACGCCCAGCAGGGGTACAGCCAGCAGGGCTACGGCCAGCCCGGCCCCCACGGCCACGCGCAGCAGGGGTACGCACCGGCCCGGGAGATGAGCCCCGCCGACCAGCGCCTCTGGGCGTGCCTGGCGCACGTCTCGGCGATCGCGGCGAGCATCGTGCTGGGCTCGCTGTCGCTGGGCAACGTCTACCTGGGCGCCGTGGGCCCGCTGGTGCTGTTCTTCGTCTTCCGCGAGCGCGGGGTGTTCGTGCGCCGCCAGACCGTCGAGGCGCTGAACTTCCAGATCCTGCTGACGATCGTGTGGACGGCGCTCGTCGTCCTCACGTGGGTCACGCTGGGCCTGGGGGCGCTGCTGACGGTCCCGCTGCTCTTCGCCCTCGGCATCGCCGCGCTGGTCTTCGAGATCATCGCCGCGGTCAAGGCGAACCAGGGCGTCGACTACCGCTACCCCGTCAACTGGCGGCTGGTGAGGTGACCTCCGGCCGGGGAGACCCGGCCCGTCAGACCCGGCCGCGGGCGCTCAGGCAGCGCCCGCGGCCTCGTCGTCCCAGCCGAGCAGGGCGCGGACGACGGCGTCGGCCAGCAGGCGGCCGCGCAGCGTGAGCACGAGGCGCCCCGCGGGCACGTCCCCGGTCCCCGGGGGCTCCAGGAGGCCGTCGGCCACGAGCCGGCCGACGCTGGCGCGGCCCGCGGCGGGGACGGCGTCCAGGGGCAGCCCCTCCGCCAGGCGCACCCCGAGGAGGACCCGCTCGACGGCGCGGGCCTCGTCGTCCAGGACCTCGCGCCCGACCGCGGGGCTCTCCCCCGCGGCCAGGCGCCGGGCCCAGGCGGCGGGGTGCTTGGCGTTCCACCAGCGGACCCCGCCGACGTGGCTGTGCGCGCCGGGGCCGGCACCCCACCAGTCGTGGCCCCGCCAGTACGCGAGGTTGTGCTGGCAGGCGTCGGCGGGGGTCCGCGCCCAGTTGCTGACCTCGTACCAGCCGTAGCCGGCGTCGCGCAGGACGGCGTCGGCCAGCTCGTACTGGGCGGCCTCGTCGTCGGGGTCGGGCAGCGGGAGCTCGCCGCGGCGCACCTTCGCCGCCATCGCCGTGCCCGCCTCCACCACGAGGGCGTAGGCGGAGACGTGGTCGGGCTCGCACGCCAGGGCTGCGTCGAGGCTGGTGCGCCAGTCGTCCAGGGACTCCCCCGGAGCGCCGTAGATGAGGTCGAGGCTGACGGCGAGACCGGCCTCGCGGGCCCAGCGGACGGCCTGCGGCACCCGGGCCGGGTCGTGGGTGCGCTCGAGGACGGCGAGCACGTGCGGGACCGCCGACTGCATGCCGAAGCTCACCCGGGTGTAGCCCGCGGCGGCCAGCTCCTCGAGCGAGGCCGGGGTCACGGAGTCGGGGTTGGCCTCCGTGGTGACCTCCGCGCCGTCGGCGAGGCCGAGGTGGTCGCGCACGGCGCCGAGGGCCCGGGCCAGGTCGGACGCCGGCAGGAGCGTCGGGGTGCCGCCGCCGACGAAGACGGTGCTCACCGGGCGCTCGGGCAGCCCGCTGGCAGCCAGCACGCGCGCGGCGAGGGCGACCTCGTCGACGAGCGCCCCCGCGTACCCCGCCTGGGAGGCGCCGGGCAGCTCCGGCGGGCCGAGCTCGGCGGCGGTGTAGGTGTTGAAGTCGCAGTAGCCGCAGCGCACCCGGCAGAAGGGCACGTGCAGGTAGGCGGCCAGGCCGCGCTCGGCGGCGCCCGCGGTGGCGGACGCGGGGAGCAGCCCGTCGGCGGGGGCCGGGTCGCCGTCGGGGAGGGCCGGGCTCACGGGCGGGCTCCCGGCAGGACTCGCAGGCGGCTCATCGGGGTCCATGGTCGCACCCCCCGGCGGGAGGTGCTTGGGTGTCGCCCGTGGTGGACGCCCCCGTGCGGCTGGAGCCCCTGACCCCGGCGACCGACGCGCGCCTGCTGGCCGCGGTGCTGGCCCTGGACCCGGGGCCCGACCAGGAGCGGTACTGCATGCCCGCCTCCCGCACGTACCCGCCGGCGAGCGCCGACCCGCACCGGGTGCCGTTCGCCGTCGTCCTGCGCGGCGGCGCCGACGCCGGAGCACCGGTGGGCTTCGGCGTGCTGGACCGCCGCGGGCACCTCGAGCACCTGCTGGACGACCCGGCCAAGGGACTGCTGCTCCGGGCGTTCTACGTCGACAGGGCCCGGCAGGGGCGGGGCTACGGCGCGGCCGGGGCGCGGGCGGCGCGCGCGCTGGCGCACGCGGTCGAGCCCGCGGCGCAGCTGCTGGTCCTGTGCGTGCACACGTCCAACGCCGCTGGCCTGCGCGCCTACGGGAAGGCGGGCTTCGTGGACACGGGTGGGCGGTGGCAGCCGAAGGCCGCCGACCCCCAGGTGGTCATGGCCGCGGCGCTGCAGCCGCCCGCGCGCCGTCGCCCCGGCCGCTGACCCACCCCGCCCCGCCGGGGTCAGCGGGTGGCGACGACGAGGGCCTGCTCGCGCAGCTCGGCGGCGAGGTCGAGCCCGCCGTCGTCCGCGCAGGACAGCAGCGACCGGGCGTCCTCCGGCGCGGGCTCCACCAGCCACCGGCCCACCGCGACGCCGTGCCCCGGGCGCGACAGCACCTCCACCGGGTCGCCCGCGCTGACCGCTCCGGGCCGCACCACGCGCAGGTAGGCGCCGGGCGCCCCGAGCGCGCGAAGCGCCGCACCCAGCGCTCCTCCCGCATGCGGCGCGCGAACGTGGCGCACGGCGTCCGCGGCATCGTCACCTCCACCACCAGGGCCGTGGCGGGGTCGGCGCCGACGGACCACCGCTCCCCGACCTCCGCCCCGTCGACGTCGACGCCGGACGTGCGCAGGTTTTCCCCGAACGTCCCGGGCGGCACCTCGCGCTCCAGCTCGGCGGCCCAGCGGTCCGCGGCCTCCTGCGCGTAGGCGTACAGGGCCTTGTCGCGGCCGCCGTGGTCGGCGCGGTCGGCCTGCACGTCGCCCCACACCCCGAACGGCCTGACCCGGACCGGTCCGCCGACGGGCCGCTTGTCGATGGCGGTGACGCCGAAGACCCCGGGGTCGGGCAGCAGCTGGTGCACGCGGCAGACGGCGAGGAGCGTTCCCACGGCCGCCGATCATGCCCGGGATGCGGCGCGGAGGTGCGTGGTCTTCCGGGAAGGGGGGAAGGTGGCTGCGCCGTCGCGGGCAGGAAGGATGGCCGACGTGGCGGTGGGGCTCGCGGTGGTGGACGACGGCGGGGCGCTGTTCGAGGCGGCCCTGCACCTGCGCACGAGCCCGGAGCAGGCGCGTTTCGCGAAGCTGCCCGCGGAGTCGTTCCCGCTGGCCCTCGCCGACCCGGCGCGCACGCCCTTCGCCGTCGTCGAGCAGGACGACGGCGCAGGGCGCGTCGTCGGCGCCGGGGTCCTCGACACCGCGGCCCCGGCGTCCGACGCCGAGCTCGCGGGCCTGCTCACCGCCGCGGGCCACGACCCCCTGCGCGCGGTGCTCCTGCGCTCGTTCGTCATCGGCGCCGACCACCAGGGCCGGGGGCTGGGGACGGCGGCCGCCCGCGCCGCCAGGGGCCTGGCGGCGCAGGTGGCGCTGCGCCTGGCGGGAGCCGCCGACGTCGTCGTCCTGACCGTGAACGAGCGCAACCCCGCCGGGCGGCGCGCGTACGAGCGGGCCGGGTACACCGACGTCGGGCAGTACCTCGGCGGCGACGCGGGGCCGCAGCGCGCGATGGTCGCGCGCTGCGGCTGAGCGACCGGGGCTACTTCTTGCCCGCGTCCTTGCCGGTGGGGGTGTCGGTGGAGAGCGCGGCCACGAAGGCCTCCTGGGGGACCTCGACGCGGCCGACCATCTTCATCCGCTTCTTGCCCTCCTTCTGCTTCTCCAGCAGCTTGCGCTTGCGGGTGATGTCGCCGCCGTAGCACTTGGCGAGCACGTCCTTGCGGATCGCGCGGACCGTCTCGCGGGCGATGACGCGCGCGCCGATCGCGGCCTGCACCGGCACCTCGAACTGCTGGCGCGGGATGAGGTCCTTGAGCTTGGTGGCCATCATCACGCCGTACGCGTAGGCCTTGTCGCGGTGGACGATGGCGGAGAACGCGTCGACCTGCTCGCCCTGCAGCAGGATGTCGACCTTGACGAGGTCGGCGGCCTGGTCGCCGTCGACCTCGTAGTCGAAGGAGGCGTACCCGCGGGTGCGCGACTTCAGGGCGTCGAAGAAGTCGAAGACGATCTCGGCCATCGGGAGCCGGTAGCGCATCTCGACGCGGTCCTCGGAGAGGTAGTCCATCCCCTGCAGCTCACCGCGCCGCTGCTGGCACAGCTCCATGATCGTGCCGATGTACTCCGCCGGCGTCAGCACGGTGGCGCGGACCACGGGCTCGCGGGTCTCGGAGACCTTGCCCGCGGGGTACTCGCTGGGGTTGGTGACGGTCATCTCGCGGCCGTCGTCGAGCGTGACCTGGTAGACCACCGACGGCGCGGTGGAGATCATGTCGAGCCCGAACTCGCGCTCGAGGCGGTCGCGCGTGATCTCCAGGTGCAGCAGGCCCAGGTACCCGCAGCGGTACCCGAAGCCCAGCGCCACCGACGTCTCCGGCTCGTAGGCCAGCGCGGCGTCGTTGAGCTTCAGCTTGTCGAGGGCGTCGCGCAGCAGGGGGTAGTCGGAGCCGTCGATGGGGAACAGGCCCGAGAAGACCATGGGCTTGGGGTCCTCGTAGGTGCCCACGGGCTCCGCGGCCGGCTTGAGGGCGCTGGTGACGGTGTCGCCGACGCGGCTCTGGCGCACGTCCTTCACGCCGGTGATGAGGTAGCCCACCTCGCCGACGCCCAGGCCCTGCGAGGGGGTCGGCTCGGGGCTGGAGACGCCGATCTCCAGCAGGTCGTGCTGGGCGCGGGTCGACATCATCGCGATGCGCTCGCGCGGGCGGAGCACGCCGTCGACCACGCGGACGTAGGTGACCACGCCGCGGTAGGTGTCGTAGACGGAGTCGAAGATCATCGCGCGGGCCGGCGCGTCCGGGTCACCGGTGGGCGCGGGCACGACGTCGACGATCCTGTCGAGCAGCTCCTCGACGCCGGCACCGGTCTTGCCGGAGACGCGCAGCACGTCCTCCGGCTCGCAGCCGACCAGCTTCGCGAGCTCGTCGGCGTAGCGCTCCGGCTGGGCCGCCGGCAGGTCGATCTTGTTGAGCACCGGGACGATGACGAGGTCGTTCTCCATCGCCAGGTACAGGTTGGCGAGCGTCTGCGCCTCGATGCCCTGCGCGGCGTCGACCAGCAGCACCGCTCCCTCGCAGGCGGCCAGGGAGCGCGAGACCTCGTAGGTGAAGTCGACGTGCCCCGGGGTGTCGATCATGTTCAGGGCGTGCATCCGCCCGATGCGGTCGGCCTCGCCGGAGCCGCCGCCGTGGCTGCGCGGCGCCCACGGCATGCGAACCGCCTGGCTCTTGATGGTGATGCCGCGCTCGCGCTCGATGTCCATGCGGTCGAGGTACTGGGCGCGCATCGCCCGGCTGTCGACGATGCCGGTGATCTGCAGCATCCGGTCGGCCAGGGTCGACTTGCCGTGGTCGATGTGGGCGATGATGCAGAAGTTCCGGAGCAGCTCCGGCGCCGTGGACGCGGGCTGGATGCCCGACGCGGACTGCTGCGGCGAGGGAGTGGGGGGCACGACCCCATGGTCCCACGGACCAGGCACCGGACCCGGCCCCGACCGGACCGAGCGCCCGACGCGCACAGCGGGACGGATCGCCCCTACGGTGACGGACCAGCACAACCCGCTCACAGGTCGTCGTCGCCCTCGGGAGGTCCTGATGTCCCGCCCCACCCCGGTCCGCACCCGCTCGGGCGCACGAGCCGGTGCCCGGCGCACCGCGCTGGCGACCGCCCTCGCCGGCGTCCTGGTGCTGCCGCCCGGCGCGGCCCTGGCCGCGGGGCTCGACCCCGCCGCTCCCCCGGCCACCGACGCGCCGCCGGCGGCGGCACCCGCGCCGCCGGCCGCCCCCGTCGCTCCCGCGCCCCCCGCCGCTCCCGCCGGCCCGACGGCGCAGGACCCGGCCGCCACCGGCACCGCCGCCCCCCGCGACGCGGCAGCGCTGCTCGCCGCGGCGCAGGCCGACGGCCTGCAGGTCCCCGCGCTCGACCTCGACGCCCTGACCATCCCCGAGCTGCAGTCGCGGATCGCTGCCGGCGAGCTCACCGCGGCCGGGCTCACCGCCGCGTACCTGCAGCGCATCCGCGACGTCGACCCGCAGGTGGGCGCCGTCCTCGCGCTCGACCCGACCGCCCTCGACCAGGCCCGCGCCAGCGACGCCCACCGCGCCGCGCACGGGGCCCGCACCCCCCTCGAGGGGGTGCCGGTGCTGCTCAAGGACAACATCGGCTCCGCCGGCCTCCCGACCACGGCCGGCTCCCGGGCCCTGCTGGGGAACCTCGCGCCCGACGCCTCGCTCACCGCCCAGCTGCGGGAGGCGGGCGCCGTCGTCATCGGCAAGGCGAACCTGTCGGAGTGGGCCAACTTCCGCTCCACCACCGCCACCAGCGGCTGGAGCGGCGTCGGCGGGCAGACCCGCAACCCGTACGCGCTCGACCGCGACCCCTGCGGCTCGTCCTCCGGGTCGGGCGCCGGGGTCGCGGCGTCGCTGGCGCAGGTCGCCATCGGCACCGAGACCGACGGCTCGGTCGTGTGCCCCGCGGCCACCAACGGCGTCGTCGGGGTCAAGCCGACGCTGGGGATGGTCAGCCGCACCGGCGTGGTGCCCCTGTCGCTGGAGCAGGACACCGCCGGTCCGATGGCCCGCCACGCCGTCGACGCGGCCCTGGCGATGGAGGCCCTGGACGGCACCGACGCCGCCGACCCGGCCACCCTGGAGCGGCCCGAGGGCGTGGACACGTCCTTCGGGCGCCTGGTGGAGGGCAACGGCCCGTCGCTGGCCGGGGCGCGCTTCGGGTACTGGGTGCTCGACGCCGACCAGCGCGCCGCCGTCGACGACGACGTCGAGGCCGTCTACGCCGCGGCCGTCAACGCGCTGCGGGGCTCCGGGGCGACCGCCGTCCCGGTCGAGCTCCCGGACCAGGCCGCCGTCGGCGCCGGGGAGGGCCTGGCGCTCGGGCCGGAGTTCTCCCGCGACATCGACACCCACCTGGCCGGCCGCACCGCGCAGGGGGCGCAGGTGCCCGCCGACCTCGCCGCCCTCGTCGCGTTCAACGCCGCCGACCCCGTCGAGCTCGCGCTCTTCGGCCAGGAGACGTTCGAGGCCGCGCTGGCGGGGCCGGCGGCCGACTCCCCGCAGGTGGCCGCGGCCCGGGAGGAGGCGCGCCGGCTCGCCCGCGCGTCCATCGACACCGTGCTCGCGCAGGGCCCGGGTGAGGCCGACGACCTCGACGCCGTCGTCGCCCTCACCGGCACCCCGCCCGACCTGCTGAGCTACCAGGACACCGACGGGGAGCCGCCGGCGTTCACCTACGCCAGCTCGACACCGGCCGCGGTGGCCGGGTACCCGGCCGTCACGGTGCCCGCCGGGTACGCGGGCCCCTCCGCGGCGCTGCCGGTGGGCGTCACCTTCTTCGGCGCCCGGTGGGACGACGTCGACGTCCTCGGGTACGCCGCGGCGTTCGAGGCGCAGACGCAGGTGCGCCGCGCCCCGACCCTGCCGGCGACGGTCGGCTGAGCCCCACGGGGCGCAGGCGGCCGCGCGCGGCCGGGGGCGGCCGGGCCGGTGGGCCCGGCCGCCGTCAGGCCAGGCGCGTGATGTCGACCTTGACGACCATCTGCGACGAGGCGGACCCCGCGTAGACGCCCTTCAGGGGCGGCACGTCGGCGTACTCGCGCCCGCGGGCGACGATGACGTGCCGGTCGCCGGGGGCGACGTCGTTGGTGGGGTCCCAGCCGAACCACTCCCCGGCCCACCACTCGACCCACGCGTGCGACTCCCCGGTCACCGTCGCCCCGACCACCGCGGAGGGGTCGGGGTGCAGGTACCCGGAGACGTAGCGGGCGGGGATGCCCGCCAGGCGCAGCGCCCCCAGGGCGAGGTGGGCGAAGTCCTGGCAGACGCCGGCGCGCTCCCCCCAGGCGTCGGCGGCGCGGGAGTGCACGCCGGTGGCGCCGGGCACGTAGCGCACCTCGGCGTGCAGGACGCGGCAGATCTCCGCGGCGAGGTCGTCCGGCGAGGCGCCGGCCCCGGCGAGGGACCTGACGCGCTCGGCCAGCTCCGGCGGCGGGGTCGTCCGCGCCGACGGCGCGAGCAGCTCGACCACCTCGTCGACCACGGCCGGGTCGCGCAGCTGCTCCCAGCTGCCCCCGGGCGGCGGTGCTCCCGGCCTGTCGACCTCGACGGTGGAGGTGGCGGTGACGGCCAGCTCGGAGTGCGCCTCGTGCACCTCGAAGACGGTCACCTGGGAGCCCCAGTAGTCGTGGTAGACGTGCTGCCACGGGGCGGGGCGCACCTCCAGGCGCGTGCGCAGCGCCGTCTGCTCCGGCGTCGTCATCGGGGTCACGCGGACCTCGTTGTACGAGCTGGTGACCGGTCCGCCGTAGCGGTAGCCGGTGTGGTGCGCGATGCGCAGGCGCATGCTCACGCCCTGCCCCCCATCCAGGTCAGCGCCTCGCCGCTGGAGAAGTAGCGACGGGCGACGGCGTCGCTGGCGGCCGAGCAGGTGCGCTGCACCCGCTCCATCTCGTCGGGCAGGTGCGCGAGCACGTCGGCCAGCGGCCGGTACTCCAGCTCGGCGCGGGTGCGGCCCAGGCGGCGCTGGGCCTCGTCGAAGACGCCGGCGCGCTGCCCGCTCGACTCGAGCTCGGCCAGGCACTTTTCGGCCTGCGCGAGGGCGTGGACCACCGAGCGCGGGAAGAGCCTGTCGAGCAGCAGGAACTCCGCCGCCTCGGTCTCGTCCTCCAGGCCCCGGTAGGTGCGCAGGAAGGTCTCGTGGGCGCCGCAGGCGCGCAGCAGGGAGGGCCAGCGGCTGGCGGGCCCTCCCAGGCTCGCGGTCGACGTGATGAGCCGGGCGGTCATGTCAGCCCGCTCGATGCTGCGGCCGAGCACGAGGAACAGCCAGCCGTCGTCGCGGCTCATCGTGGAGTCGGCGATGCCGGTGACGGTGGAGGTGCGGTCGCGGACCCACGCGAAGAACGTGTGCGGGCTCACCGCGCGCCACCGGCCCGTGGGCACGGTGTTGTAGGCGGTGTTGAGCACCTCCCACATCTCTGTGGAGACCGTCTCGCGGGCCCGGCGGGCGTTCTCCCGGGCCCCGCCGATGGAGGCGACGATCGAGGCCGAGGAGTACGGGTCGTACCCGAGCCTGTCGAGCACCGTCCGGCGGTCGGCGCGCGGCGCGGGCGCGCCGTCGCCGTCCTGGGCGTCCTCGAGGGGGGCGCCCATGACCGACAGGAGGTTGGCGCAGGCCGTGCCCTCGTCGATCCACGGGTCCTCGACGAGCAGCTGCAGCTGGACGTCGAGCAGGCGGGCGGTGTCCTCGGCGCGCTCGACGTAGCGGCCGATCCAGAACAGCGCCTCGGCGATCCGGCTCAGCACGTCGCACCCCCCGCTCGCTGCTGGACCCGCTGCTGGACCTGTTGCTGCTGCTGCTGCTGGTCGCGGACGTCCGCCGCGCCGCCACCGCCCGGGCCCGCGTCCGGCGGGGCGCTGGGCGCCGGGGGCACGGCCACCGAGCGCGAGCGCACGGGTGCCGGGTCGTCGGGGCGGTCGTCGGCGAGCACCCAGGTGTCCTTGCTGCCGCCGCCCTGGGAGGAGTTGACCACCAGCTCGCCCTCGGGCAGGGCCACGCGCGTGAGGCCGCCGGGCAGCACCCACACCCGGGAGCCGTCGTTGACCGCGAACGGCCGCAGGTCCACGTGCCGGGGGGCGATCTTCTCCCCCACCAGGGTGGGCACCGTCGACAGGCGCACCACGGGCTGGGCGATCCAGCCGCGGGGGTCGGCGCTGACGCGCTCGCGCAGCTGGTCGAGCTCGACGGCGGTCGCGGCCGGGCCGATGACGATGCCCTTGCCGCCGGAGCCGTCGACGGGCTTGACCACGAGCTCGGCCAGGCGGTCGAAGACCTCCTCGCGGGCCTCGGGCTCCTCCAGGCGCCAGGTCGGCACGTTGGGCAGCACCGGGTCCTCGCCGAGGTAGTAGCGCACCAGGTCGGGCACGTAGGTGTAGAGCAGCTTGTCGTCCGCGACGCCGTTGCCGATGCCGTTCGCGAGCGTCACGTTGCCGGCGCGGGCGGCGTTGACCAGCCCCGGGCAGCCGAGCATCGAGTCGGACCGGAAGTGCACCGGGTCGAGGTACTCGTCGTCGACGCGGCGGTAGACCACGTGCACCGGGCGCAGGCCCGCCGTGGTCCGCATCAGCAGGCGCCCGCCGCGGCAGACGAGGTCGCGGCCCTCGACCAGCTCGATGCCCATGCTGCGGGCCAGCAGCGCGTGCTCGAAGTAGGCGCTGTTGTAGACGCCCGGGGTGAGGACGACGACGGTCGGGTCGTCGACGCCCACCGGGGCCGCGGCGCGCAGCGCCGCCAGGAGGCGGCGCGGGTACGCCGCGACCGGGCGGATCCGCTGGTCGCTGAAGGCCTGCGGCATCGCGCCCGCCATCGCGCTGCGGTTGGTCAGCACGTAGCTGACGCCGGACGGCACCCGGACGTTGTCCTCCAGGACGCGGAAGGCGCCCTCGGCGTCGCGGACCAGGTCGACCCCCGCCACGTGCACCCGGACGCCGTTGGGCGGCTCGATGCCGGCGACCACGCGGTGGAAGTGGGAGGAGGAGGTGATCACCGAGCGGGGGACGACGCCGTCCTCCACCGCGCGCATCGGGCCGTAGGCGTCCGCGAGGAAGGCCTCCAGCGCCGCGACGCGCTGGGCGACGCCGGCCTCGACGACGCTCCACTCCTGGGCGCTGACCACCCGCGGCACCACGTCGAGCGGGAACGGGCGCTCCTCGCCGCCGACGGCGAAGGTGATGCCCTTGTCCTGGTAGGAGCTCGCCAGCGCGTCGGCCCGGCCGCGCAGGTCGCGCAGCTCCGTGCCGGCGAGCGCCGCGTGCACGGGGGCGCTGGTCTCGCGCACGCCCATGTCGGCCGTGAACATCTCGTCCCACGCGCCGCTGGCGAGCGCCGCCTCCGCGTAGCCGTCGAACAGCCCGCCCCCCGCGTCCACCCCGTGGCTCGCTCCTGGCGTCACCGCGCGCTCCCCCTGACGTCCATGGCCGGACCGTACCGATCAGCGGGCCCCTGCGGTGGGGCGGTCGGGCAGGTCGCGCGCCCCGGGCGCGTCGCCGCCGGGCGCGTCCGGGGGCTCGCCCCACCACTGGTAGTCTCAGCCGTTGCGCGTGCATCGTCGCGGTCGGACACCGACCGAGCCGGGTGCCGCGGAGAGCTTCAGCAGTACGCAGTACCTGTCCTGAGAACCGCCCCCTGAATCGCGACGGAGTGACCGGCCCGTGGCCAACATCAAGTCCCAGATCAAGCGCAACCGCACCAACGAGCTGGCGCGCCTGCGCAACAAGGCCGTGAAGTCCGAGCTGCGCACCGTCGTCCGCTCCGTGCGCACGGCTGCCGAGTCCGGCGACGCCGAGACCGCCGCCGCCGCGCTGCGCGCCGCGAGCCGCAAGCTCGACAAGGCCGTCTCCAAGGGCGTCATCCACAAGAACCAGGCCGCCAACCGCAAGTCGGCGCTGGCCAAGGTCGCTTCCTCCGCTTCCTGAGCGGGGCGCTGGTCGAGCACCAGCACCGAGGGCGGTGACGGACCGAGGTCCGTCACCGCCCTCCGTCGTTCCCGGGTGCGCCTGGCCGGGTGCGCCTGGGCCGTTGGTGCCTCAGTCGCCGGCACCCCGGGCGCGGACCACGGCGATGACCGCCCGCTCGACGGCGTAGCGGGGGTCGCGGCTCCCGCCCTTGACGGCCTCGTCGGCGTCGGCGAGCGCGGTGATGCTGGCGGCGATGCCGTCGGGCGTCCAGCCGCGCAGGGCGTCGCGGGTGGTGCGCACCTGCCACGGCGCCATGCCGAGGCTCTTGGCGAGCACCTGGTCGGAGCCGCGGCCGGCGGAGGCGACCTTCGCCATCGACCGCAGCTTCAGCGCGAGCGCCGCGACGAGCGGCACCGGGTCGAGCCCCGACTCCAGCGCCTGGCGCAGCAGCCGCAGCGCCTCCGCGTGGTGGCCCAGCACGGCGGCGTCGGCCACCTTGAACCCGGTCACCTCCGCGCGGCCCCCGTAGTAGCGCTGCACGTCGTCCTCGGTGATGCGCGCCGCACGGCCCCGCCCGGCGGGCGGCACGTCCGCGACGAGCTGGGAGCACGCCGCCGCGAGCGCCCGCAGGTCGCTGCCGACGGCCAGCAGCAGCGCCTCCAGGGCCGCCTCCTCGATGCCCCGGCCGTGCGCCTTCAGCTCGGTCTGGGCGAAGGCCCGCTGCTCGGCGGGCGTCTTGACGGGCGGGCACTCCACGAGCACCGCTCCCGGCACCGCCCGCGCGGCCTTGAGCAGCCCCGCGCCGCGAGCGCCCCCGCCGTGGCGGAGCACGAGGACGACGTCGTCGGGGAGCTCCCCGAGGGCTGCGGTGACGTCGGTGACCAGGGCGTCGGGGGCGGCCTCGAGGCCGGTCACCACCACCAGGCGCGCCTCCTCGAACAGGGAGGGGCTGGTCCACTGCGACAGCTCGCCGGTGCGGTAGGTGGCCGCCTCCACCGAGACCACCTCGAGGTCCGGCGAGCGCTCGCGGCACGCGGCGCGCACCCGCTCGACGGCGCGCTCGGCCAGGAGGGCCTCCGGGCCGGTGACCAGCACGACCGGACCCGGCTCGGCGAGGTGCCACGGCAGCGCGCCGGCGGCCCGCGCCTGCTCCCCGGCGCTGCTCGGACGGGAGCGCGACGGGGTGCGGGAGGTGGCCACGGCGACACCCTGCCACGCCCGTGCGACGCTCCCCGCCCCCCTCACGCGCCGCTCCCCGGCCGGCTCACCGCAGGCACCGCCGCAGCGCCCGGGGAGCCAGGGCGAGCCCGACGACGAGGGCGGCCAGGCCCAGGGCCGGCAGGGGGCCCTGCGGCCAGGGCAGCTGCGCGCCGGGGACCGCCGCGCCGGTCCGGGCGACCAGCGCCAGCCACTGGGCGCCCAGTCCCCCGAGGCGCGCGGCGGCGCCCGCGCCCGCCGGCCAGAGCGGCTCCAGGACCACGGCGGCCAGCCCCAGGAGCGTCGCCGGCGCGACGGCGGGCGCCGCGAGGAGGTTGGCGGGGACGGCGAGCAGCGGGACGTCGGGCACCAGCAGGAGCAGCACCGGAGCGCACACGGCCTGGGCAGCGATCGGCACCACGAGCGCTGCGGCGAGAGCCCGCCCCAGGCGCCCCGACGGCCCTCGCGGGCTCGCGCGACGCCGGTGGCGGCTGAGCGGGCCCAGCCGGCCCAGCCGCCTGACCCGTCGGGCCAGGCGCTCCGACCAGGCCGGGACGAACACGAGCAGTGCCCCGGTGGCCAGCACGGACAGCGCGAAGCCCGCCGCCCGGGCGAGCCACGGGTCCAGCACGAGCAGCGCCGTGACGGCCGCTGCCAGCGCGGGCACCCCCGCACCACCCCGCGAGACCCCGGTGCCGAGCAGCACGGCGGCCCCCATCACCGCGGCCCGCAGGACGCTGGGCTCGCTCCCGGCGAGCGCGGCGAAGGCCAGCAGCGCCGCCCCCGCCAGCAGCAGGCGCGTGCGGCGGCCGGCGCCGAGCGCCGTCATCAGCACCAGGACGGCGCTCGTCACCAGCGCGGTGTTGCCTCCGCTCACCGCGGTGAGGTGGGTGAGCCCCGTGGCCCGCATCGCCGCGTCGAGGTCCGGCGGCAGGGCGGTGGTGTCGCCCACGACCAGGCCGGGGAGCAGGCCGCGCGCGTCGGGCGGCAGGGACGCGCAGGCGCGGACGAGCCCCGACCGCAGCTCCTGGCCCCAGCGGGCCCACCGCCCGGTGGGAGGGGAGGTGGCCGGGGCTCCCAGCGGGGCCAGGACCGCGCTGGCGGGGTCAGCGGGCTCCGTCGCCTCCAGGCGCCCGCGGGCGACCACGCGGTCTCCCCGGCGCACGCCCTCCCAGGCCGGGCCGCCCAGCACGAGCACCTCGGCGTCCGCCGCCGTCGTGCGGCCGCGCCCGGTGACCCGGTCGGCGTGCAGCCGCACGACCCAGCGGGGCGAGCGGTCCGCCCAGGGGCGCGCCGGGTCCGGGCGGACCCGGTGCGCGTCGGTCGTGGCACCGCCCTCCACGACGGCGACCGCCCGCTGGGCGGCCAGCGGCTCGAGCTGCCCGCGACCCCGGGCCACCTGGGTGGCCAGCACCGACGCGCACACGGCTCCCACGAGCACCAGCGCCAGGGCCGCCGGTCCTGCGCGGCGCAGCCCGAGGAGGCCCACGGCGACCGCGACGGCGGTGACGGCCACACCCCCCAGGACCACCGGGCGCGCGGACGGGGCGGCAGCGGCTGCGCCCCAGACCACCAGGGCGGGCCCCACCAGCCGCAGGTCCAGGCGGTGGACCTCCGGGTCCCCGCCCTGCCGCGCGGCGGGGGCGGGCACCACGCTCCTCACGCTCGCAGGAGCGGCGAGAGCCGCGCCAGGATCGTCGGGCCGATGCCGTCGACCTCGGCCAGCTCGTCGACGCTCGTGTACGGCCCCTGCGCGGCGCGGCGGTCGAGGATGCGCTGCGCCAGCACCGGGCCCACCCCCGGCAGCGCGTCGAGCTCCGCGGCGGTGGCGGTGTTCAGGTCGAGCAGTCCCCCGGTGGTGCCCCCGCTGCCGTCTCCGGTGCCGCGGCCGGGGGCCGAGGACCCCGCGGCGCCGACCGGCTCCGGCGGCGCGGAGACCTCCTCCCCCGGGGCCGGGACCACGAGCTGCTCGCCGTCGGCGAGGACCCGCGCGAGGTTCACCCGTCGCAGGTCGGCTCCCTCGAGAGGACCGCCGGCGGCCTGCAGCGCGTCGTCCACCCGCGCCCCCGGAGGCAGGCGCACGATCCCCGGGTGGGCCACCTGACCGGTGACGTGGACGACGACCTCGCCCGTCGCGGCGCCGCCCGCCGCGAGCGCGCTCGGCGTCGTCCCGGAGGTGGCCCCCCGAGCCGCCCCGGGAGCCGCCCCGGCGGCGGGGGCGCTGGCGCTCCCGCGCAGCGGCACGGCCACGCCGGGGCTGGGGGTGGCCACCGCACCTCCCCCGGTGCCCAGCCCCAGGACGAGCAGCACGACGACGCCGGCGACGACCACCAGGCCCCCTGCCGCGGCGCTCGGCGCCAGGGCCCAGCGGCCCTCGCGCAGGAGCTCCCACGCGGTCGGCGACCACGCCTCCTCCTCGCGGCGCCGCTGCGCCCGCGACGGCGGGGAGCGCACCGCGGACCGGTCGCGCAGCGGCGGGTGGCCAGCGCCGCCGTCGTCCTCCAGCACCGGACCAGGCTGGCCCCGCCGCGCGGCGCGCCGGGCGCCGCGGAGCCCGCCTGTGGACGGCGACGGCCCCGGGCGCCCCTGTGGGCGACCCGGGGCCGTCGAGCGTCAGCCGGCCGGTCGGCGCGTCAGGCGGGGACCACGTTGACGAGCTTCGGGGCCCGCACCACGACGGTGCGCACACCGCGGCCGTCCAGCGCCCGCTGCAGCGCCGGGGAGGCGAGGGCGAGCTCGCGCAGCGCGTCCTCGGTGATGTCGGCGGGCACCTCGAGGCGGTCGCGGACCTTGCCCTGCACCTGCACCACGCAGGTCACCGTCTCCTGGACCAGCAGGGCCGGGTCGGCCTGCGGGAACGGGTGGTGGGCCAGCGAGCCGGTGTGGCCCAGGCGGCTCCACAGCTCCTCCGCGACGTGGGGGGCCAGCGGCGCCAGCATGAGCACCAGCGCCTCGACCGCCTCGCGGGGCGCCGCGGACAGCTTGGTGAGCTCGTTGTTCAGCTCGATCAGCTTGGCGATCGCCGTGTTGAAGCGCAGCGCCGCGAGGTCGGCCGAGACGCCGTCGGTGGTGCGGTGCACCAGGGCGCGGACGGCCGGGCTGGCGGGCTCCTCGGTGATGACGAGCTGCCCGGTGGTCTCGTCGACGACGTTGCGCCACAGCCGCTGCAGGAACCGCTGGGACCCGACCACGGCGCGGGTCTCCCACGGCCGGGACTGGTCGAGCGGGCCCATCGACATCTCGTACAGGCGGAAGGTGTCGGCGCCGTACACCTCGTACATCTCGTCGGGCGTGACGACGTTCTTCAGGCTCTTGCCCATCTTCCCGTACTCGCGGGTGACGGGCTCGCCCTCGTAGGTGAACTCGCGGGCGCCGCTCGCCGAGGCGGTCTCCACGACGTCGGCGGCCGGCACGTGGAAGCCGCGCTCGTCGGTGAAGGCGTCGGCCTGCACGTAGCCCTGGTTGAACAGCCGGCGGAACGGCTCCTCGGAGGAGACGTGGCCCAGGTCGAACAGGGCCTTGTGCCAGAAGCGGGCGTACAGCAGGTGCAGGACGGCGTGCTCGACGCCGCCGACGTACAGGTCGACGCCGCCGGTGTCCGTCGAGCCGGGAGCGCCGGCTGCCCGGTCGGGGCGCGGGCCCATCCAGTACGCCTCGACCTCGGGGTCGACCAGGCGCTCGGTGTTCTGCGGGTCGAGGTAGCGCAGCTCGTACCAGCACGACCCCGCCCAGTTGGGCATGGTGTTGGTCTCGCGGCGGTACTGCTTCGGGCCGTCGCCCAGGTCGAGGGTGACGTGCACCCACTCCTGCGCGCGGGCCAGCGGCGGCTCGGGGTCACTGGTGACGTCGTCGGGCTCGAAGGTGCGCGGGGAGTAGTCGGGCACCTCCGGCAGCAGCACCGGCAGCTGGTCGGCTGGGACGGCCAGGGGCAGCCCGTGCTCGTCGTAGACGACCGGGAAGGGCTCTCCCCAGTAGCGCTGGCGGCTGAAGAGCCAGTCGCGCAGGCGGTAGGTGGTCACGGGGCGGCCGGCGCCGGTGCGCTCCAGCCACGCCGCGATGCGCTCCTTGGCGGCGACGACGTCCAGCCCGTCGAGGTCGACGTCGTCGTTGGAGGAGTTGATCGCCGGGCCCTCACCGGTGAACGCCCCGCCCTCGAAGCCCTCCGGCGGCTGCACCGTGCGGATGACGGGCAGCTCGAAGCGCTCGGCGAAGGCGTGGTCGCGCTCGTCCTGGCCGGGGACGGCCATGATCGCGCCGGTGCCGTACCCGATCAGCACGTAGTCGGCCGTGAAGACGGGGACGGCGGTGCGGTCACGGGGTTGGTGGCGTGCAGGCCGGTGAAGACGCCGGTCTTGGTGCGGCCCTCGTCGGTGCGCTCGGCGTCGGTGCGGGCGGCGGCCTGCGCGCGGTAGGCGGCGACCGCCTCGGCGGGGGTCGCGGCGCCACCGGTCCAGGCCCCGGGCGTCCCGTCGGGCCAGGCGGCGGGCAGCGCGTCGAGGGCGGCGTGCTCGGGGGCGACCACCATGAACGTGACGCCGAACAGCGTGTCGGGGCGGGTGGTGAAGACCTCCAGGTCTCCCGCTCCGGCAGCGGCACCGGGGGCGCCGACCAGCGCGAACCGCACCTGGGCGCCGGTGGAGCGGCCGATCCAGTGGCGCTGCATCGACTTGACCGCCTCGGGCCAGTCGAGGCGGTCCAGGTCGTCGACCAGGCGGTCGGCGTAGGCGGTGATGCGCAGCATCCACTGCTTCAGCGGGCGCTTGACCACGGGGAAGTTGCCGCGCTCGCTGCGGCCGTCGGCGGTGACCTCCTCGTTCGCCAGCACCGTGCCCAGGCCCGGGCACCAGTTGACGGGCGTGTCGGAGACGTAGGCCAGGCGGTGCGCGTCGACCAGGCGGCGCCGCGCGACGTCGTCCAGCTGCGCCCAGTCGGAGCCGTCCTCCGGCTGGCGGGCACCGGAGGAGTAGGCGGCGCGCAGCTCGGCCACCGGGCGGGCGGCGCCGCGGCCGCCGTCGGCGCGGACGTGCTCCGGGTCGTACCAGCTCTCGAACAGCTCCCGGAAGATCCACTGGGTCCAGCGGTAGTACTCCGGGTCGATGGTGGAGATCGACCGGCGGGCGTCGTGGCCCAGGCCCAGGCGGCGCAGCTGGCGGCGCATCGTGGTGATGTTGGCCTCGGTGGTCACCCGGGGGTGCTGCCCGGTCTGCACCGCGTACTGCTCGGCGGGCAGGCCGAAGGCGTCGTAGCCGAGCGTGTGCAGCACGTTGCGGCCGCACATGCGCTGGTAGCGGGCCCACACGTCGGTGGCGATGTAGCCCAGCGGGTGCCCGACGTGCAGCCCGGCGCCCGAGGGGTACGGGAACATGTCCATGACGAACAGCGGCTCGCGCCCGGCGACGGCCTCGGCGTCTCCCCACGGCCCGCTGGGGTTGGGGGCCTCGAAGGTGCCCTCGTCGGCCCAGCGCTGCTGCCACGCGAGCTCCAGCTCGGCCGCGAGCTGAGCGGTGTACCGCTGGGGCGGTGCGTCGCTGGTCGCGGGGGCGGGCTGGTCCGTGGTGCTCATGCGGTGGGAGGTCCTCTCGGGGGGCGCCGGTCGCTCCCGGCGGCGTCACCACCAGGGTAGTAGCGCGCCGCACCCGGTCTCCGGGCGTCAGCGCAGCAGGGCCCTCGAGCCGCCGGCGGCGTCGGTGAGGACCCCGGCGACGCTCAGGCCGGCGGCGGCCATGACGGCCCGGAAGCCCGTGCGCCCGTCGGCCGCGGCGCCGAGGGCCCCCGCGACGCCGGCGGCCAGCAGCAGCGCCCGGGCGGGCGGCCGCAGCTGTGCGCCCCGGCCGGTGAGCAGCAGGGCGTCGGCGGCGGCCACCCCCAGCGCCGCGCCGGTGCGGCTGGCCCGCGGCCCGAGGCGCTGGGGCAGCCCCCGGACGCCGGTGGCGGCGTCGGCCTCGGCGTCGGGGACGGTGTTGGCCAGGTGGCCGGCCAGCCCGAGCAGCCCGGCGGCGGCGCAGAGCAGGCGGGGCGCGGGTCGCCCGGCGGCCCCCGCGGCGACCGCCGGCAGCGAGCCGAAGAAGGCCAGGTAGGGCAGGGGGCTCGCCGGGGTGCCCTTCAGCCCGAGGTCGTACCCGAGGGCCGCGGCCAGGACCGCGAGGTGCAGGCGGCCGGTGCCGCTCCCCCTCCCGCCCGTGCGGTCGAGCTGGAGCGAGGCGGGGACGGCGGCCGCCGTCGCGGCGACGGCGAGGCCCGCCACCAGGGCGCGCGGCAGCCTGCCCGCGGCGACGGGCTTCTCGGTGCGGCCGGCGGCGGCGTCGAGCGGCGCGTCGACGGCGTCGTTGGCCCACCCGACGGCGAGCTGCCCCAGGCCCACGGCGGCCGCCGTCCGGGCGGCGGCGCCCCACCGGGCTCGGCGCGGCGCGCCGTCGGGTGCGCTCGCGGCCGCCAGGGCGGCGGCGAAGCCGGTGACGGCGGCGGCGGGCACGGGGTGGCACGCCCGCACGAGGTCGACGACGACGCCGTGGCGGGGAGGCACCCGGCGAGGCTAGGCCGCGCCCGCCGTCCCCGCCGTCCCGACCGCCAGTCCGCTCCCGGGCGTCTCCGACTGGCACGGGGTGGCCCCGTGCCACTCCTTCTGGCGCAGGGCCACCCCGTGCCACTCGCGGGACGGCGCAGAGCCACCCACCTCGGCGACGGCGGGGTCCAGGGGCAGGATCCAGCTCCCGCTGCCCCTGGACTCCGCCGTGGCGGGCCCAGGGTGAGGCCCTCGAGCCCCTGGGGCCGCACTGGGGTGCTCAGCACCAGTCGAGGACTGGCGCAGGGCCACCCCGCGCCAACGAGCGGGAGGGAGAGGGGTCAGGCCACGGGGCCGGAGCTGTCCTCGGAGCGCGGGACGGGCTGGGCGCGGACCGGCTCGGCGGCGCTCGGGGCGCGCAGGGCGCGGCGCAGCGCCAGGTCCTGCTCGGCGCGGGAGACCAGCTCGGCCAGGCCCCCGGAGTCCCAGGGCTCGAGGATCCCGGAGCCGACGGTCAGCGAGCAGGCCCAGCGCACGAGCGGGGCGTCGGGGGTGCCGAGCAGGCGCACGCGCAGGCGGCGCTCGAGCTCGGCGGGGGTGGTGCCGGTGCCCGGACCGAGCACCACGAAGAGGTCGTCGGCCCAGCGGCCCACGATGTCGGCGCCGCGGGTGCTGCCGCGCAGCGCGTCGGCGACGCCGCCGACCACCTCGGCGACGGCCTGGGGCCCGCCGAGCTCGGAGACCGGCTCGAGGTCGCCCAGCTGGACCAGGGAGGCGTGCATGGCGCCGCTGGTGCGCCGGGCCGAGCCCAGCACGTGGCGGGCGAGGAGGTCGAGGCCGTTGGCGTTGTAGCAGCCGGTGGTCTCGTCGACCACCGAGACGGCGTCGGCCAGCTGCAGCGCGGCCTCGAGCTCGGCGGCGGCGCGGCGTCGCTGGACGACGACGAGCGCACCGGCCACCAGGCCGAGCATCGCGACGGCGCCGACCCCCGCGGCCGACTCGAGGTCTCCGCGGGCCAGGGCGGTCAGCGCGACGGCGGCCGCGGCGGCCACGAGGGGCACCGCGCCGACGGCCGTGACGACGACGCCCAGCGGCATCGCGGCCAGTGCGCCACCGGCCACCGGCAGCGCGGCAGCGGCCAA
>NZ_VUOH01000004.1 GCF_015390235.1 Quadrisphaera sp. INWT6
GGCCGTCGGCGCCGACGGCCGTGCTTGCACGCAGCGTCGCGGGCGCCCTACCGTGGCCGTGACCGCCACCACATCTGGGGGCGGACCCCGCGCACAGGCACTACCGGTGCCACGCCGGGGGCGCGGACAGGACGCCTGAGGAGCGACGGCACCGGTGCACTGCCCCTTCTGCCAGTTCCCCGACTCGCGCGTGGTCGACTCGCGCACCTCCGACGACGGCCAGTCGATCCGCCGCCGCCGCCAGTGCCCCGACTGCGGGCGCCGCTTCTCCACCTCCGAGACCGCCAGCCTCACCGTGGTCAAGCGCTCCGGGGTCGCTGAGCCGTTCAGCCGCGACAAGGTCATCACCGGCGTCCGCAAGGCCTGCCAGGGGCGCCCGGTCACCGGTGACCAGCTCGCGCGCCTCGCCCAGCAGGTCGAGGAGGCGGTGCGCACCGCCGGGCGCGCGGAGGTCGACGCGCACGACGTCGGCGTCGCCGTGCTCGCGCCGCTGCGCGAGCTCGACGAGGTCGCCTACCTGCGGTACGCCTCGGTCTACCAGGCGTTCGACTCCCTCGAGGACTTCGAGGCGGCCATCGCGCTGCTGCGCGCCGAGCACGACGTGCGCGGCACGACCGACGTCACCACCGGCACCACCACCGCCGCCGCCGGTGGCGCGGGTGACGCGGCGGGCGTGGCCCTCAGGCCTCGCTGACCAGCGCCTCGACCCGGTCGGCGCCCGGGGTCACCGGGGTCACCGGGGTCACCGCGCTGCTGCTGGGGCTGCTCCTGAGGTCGCGCCCGGCGAGCCACGCGGGCACCGACGCCGCGGGTGCGGGCCGGGCGTGCAGGTACCCCTGCGTCTCGTCCGCGCCCGCGGCGACGACGGCGGCCAGCGCCACCTCGTCCTCCACGCCCTCGACCACGAGGCGCAGGCCCAGGCGGTGCGCCAGGTCGACGGTGGTGGCCACGATCGCCTCGATGGCCGGGTCGCTCGCCACCCGCAGGGTGAAGGCCCTGTCGAGCTTGAGCTCGGTCGCCGGCAGGTCGCTGAGGTACGACAGCGAGGAGTACCCGGTGCCGTAGTCGTCGATCGAGAGCTGCACGCCCCGGGCGCGCAGCCGCCGCGCGGTGGCCAGCGCCTGGTGCGGCTCGGCCATCAGCACCGTCTCGGTGACCTCGACCACCAGCAGCGACGGCTCCACGCCGCTCTCCTCGAGCGCCGCGTCGACCATCGGCAGCAGCGCGGGGCTCGTCAGGCACGAGCTCGACACGTTGACCGCGATCCGCACCCGGTGCCCGGCGTCGTGCCACTGGCGCGCGTCGAGCAGCGCCGTGCGCAGCACCCGCTCGGTCAGGCTCGTCACCAGGCCCTGCTCCTCGACGATCTCGAGGAACACCTCCGGCGAGACGAGCCCGTGCCGCGGGTGGCGCCAGCGCACCAGCGCCTCCAGCCCGCCGACCTCGCCCGTCGAGGCCTCGACCTGCGGCTGGTAGTGCACGACCAGCTGCGCCGTGGCGCTGCGGTCCAGCTCGCCCCCCTCGGACAGGGCGGCGCGCAGCTCCTCGGCCAGCAGGGCGCGCTCGCGCGCCGCCAGGTCGTGCGCCGGGTCGTACAGGCGCACCCCGCCACCGGTGGCCTTCGCGCTGTACATCGCGACCTCGACGCGGCGCAGCAGGTCCTCGGCCGGGGTCAGCTCCACCTCGCGGGCGTCCGCGGGGGCGGCGGGCACGTCGGGCAGCTCGTCGAGGCCGTCCGCGAGGTCGCCCTCCGCCGCGCCGTCGCCCGGCTGGGCCGGGTCGACCCACAGCTCCTCGTCGTCGTCCAGCGGCCCGTCGTCGAAGGCGAGCCCGATGCTCGCGGTGGTGCGCCACCCCGCGCCGTCCTCCGGGGCGGGCGCGGAGATGGCGGCGGCGAGCTCGTCGGCGACGCGGCGCGCCTGGGCGGCCTCGCTGCCCCGCAGCAGGACGGCGAACTCGTCGCCACCGAGCCGCGCGACCAGCGCCGACTCGGGAGCGCAGGCGGCGATCCGGTCGGCGGTGCGCCGCAGGAGCACGTCACCGGCGCCGTGGCCGAACCTGTCGTTCAGCTCGCGGAAGGCGTCGAGGTCGACCAGCAGCAGCGCCACGAGCGACAGGTCGTCGGCCGGGAAGGCGTCCGCGCACGGTCCTTCGCCCGGGGTCAGGGCCGCGCTGAGCGCGCAGGTGAGCGCGGCGCGGTCCGCGAGGCCGGTGAGCTCGTCACGCGTGGTCATCGGGGTGGCGCGGACGACGGGCGCGCCGTCGGGCACCGCCTCCGCCTCGACGGCGTCCCCGCCCCCTCCGCCCTCCGCGACGTGTGCGCTCCCTGCGCTCCCTGCGCCCTCTGCGACGTGTGCGGTTCGTGCGGTGCTGGCGTCGAGGGGGGCAGCGGCACCCCGCGGCGCGCGGCGCAGCAGCGCGAGCGCGGCGAGGGCCGACAGCACCGCGGCCGCGCCCACGACGAGCGGCGCTCCGAGCGGGCGCAGCGCGTCGACGAGGACGAGCAGCAGCGCAGCGGCGGTGACCCCGGCGAGGAGCCGGCGCGTCCCGTCGGTGCTGGTGGTGGGGCTGGTGGTGGGGGTGGTGCTGGTGTCGGTGGTGCGGCCCGCGCGGGCCGGGCGGCTCACCAGTCCGAGGCCGCGACGGACTCGCGCAGCCGGGGCAGGAGCCCGGTCAGCCTGTCCTCCGTGACCACGCCGTCGGACAGCTCCAGGACGTCGGAGACCGGCCCGGTGGGGTCGACGAGCCGCGAGGCCGCCTCCAGGGCGGTGGCGAGGCAGCGCGACCACGGCGTGGAGCGCTCGGGAGACTCCCCGAGGCGCGCCAGCGCGTCGCTGAACTCGCGCGGGAACTGCCACACCGACAGCGCCTCGGCGGACACGTCGGTGTGGCGAAGGCCGAACACCTCCCGCTCGGCGTCCAGGAGCGCGGCGCGGCCGCCGGTGGTGACGTCGTCGCGGTCCAGCAGCGCCTGGTAGCCGTCGGCGTCGTGCTGCACGAGGATCGCCTGGCCGAGGCCGCTGAGCAGCCCCAGGCAGAACGCGTCGGCGGCGGGCACGCGGAACAGCGGCGCGAGGGCGCTGCTGGCCACCGCGGCGGCCTTGGAGCGGGGCCAGAAGTCGGCGGGCAGCACGTCGTCGGTGTCGAGGCCCGCGGCGGCGGCCGCGGCCATCGCGCGGATCGCCTGGAAGCCGACCACCGTGACGGCGAAGGTGACGGTGCGCACGCGGCCGCCCAGGCCGTAGTAGGCGCTGTTCGCGCGGCGCATCACGCGGGTGGTCAGGGCGACGTCGGCCGACAGGGTCCCCGCCAGCTCCTTGGCGCCGACGCCGTCGTCGCCGGTCATGGAGACCACGCGGGCGGCCACGGGGCGGCGGGCCGCCAGCTCGTCGATGAGCTCCAGCAGCTCGGCCATGGTGGCGCGGGCCTGCTCCTCGGCGTCCAGCACCTCGCCGTCCACCTCGGCGGCGGTCTCGGGGTCGACGGAGGTGGGGGTGTCCGGGCTCGCGGTGGTGGTCATGGGTGGCGCTCCGAGCTCAGGGTGGTGTCCTTGCCCCTGCTGCATCGGCCGCGGCGCCGCGGGCTGGACCCGCCCGCGCGGACCAGCACCCGTTCAGCCGCCCCGCTCCGCCTCCCCGTCCGGGAGACAGCGACGGGGTCGGGGCTAGCGTGGGTGCGGTGACGTGGGACCGGCACAGCTACGGGGACCCGGCCGCACCGCTGGTCGTGGTCGAGCACGCCGACTTCGAGTGCCCCTACTGCGCGGCGGCGGCGCCGGTGCTGCGCCGGGTGGTCGACGGCTCCGACGGGCGCGTCCGCCTCGTCTTCCGGCACTTCCCGCTCTTCACCAAGCACCCCTTCGCCCTCACCGCGGCGCTGGCGTCCGAGGCCGCCGCCGAGCAGGGGGTGTTCTGGGAGCTCCACGACGAGCTGTTCACCCACCAGAGCTCGCTGACCGACGCCGACCTCGTGGCGCACGCGGCGCGCGTCGGGGTGCCCCGGCCCGAGCTCGTGGCCGGCGAGGCCGCGCAGCAGCACCGCCCGGCGGTCGAGGCCGACTACGCCGACGCGGGCGCGGCCGGTGTCAGGGGCACGCCGACGCTGTTCGTCGACGGCCGCCTGTACACCGGCCGCGTGGAGGAGTCCGCGCTGCGGCGCGAGCTGGGCCTGCCCCGCCGGTGAGCGCCGGCGAGCCCGGCGACCCCGGCGGCTGGGTGCTGGAGGACCGGACCACCGCCGAGCCCCTCGCGCCCGAGGACGACGCCGCCCACCGCCTGGCGCTGCTCGACGACGTGGGGCGGGGCCGCGCCCCCCAGGTGGTGCGCCTGCTGCGCCCGGTGGCGACGGCGGCCTTCAGCCGCCGCGACGCGCTGCTGCCCGGCTTCGCCGCGGCGCAGGAGGCAGCGCGCGGGCACGGGTTCGCCCCCGTGGTCAGGCCCGTCGGCGGCCGCATGGCGCCGTACCACCGCGGCGTCCTGGTGGTCGACGTCGTCGGTCGCAGCGACGACCCGGTGGCCGGCACGACGGCGCGCTTCGAGCTGGTGGCCGACGCCGTGGTCGCGGTGCTGGGCGACCTCGGCCTCGACGCCCGCCGCGGTGAGCTGCCGCGCGAGTACTGCCCGGGCGAGCACTCGGTGCACGTGGTGAGCCCGTCCGGCACGAGCAAGGTCGCCGGCACCGCCCAGCGCCAGACCCGGCGCGCCCACCTCGTCTCGACGCTGCTCGTGCTCGACGGCTCGGACGCGCTGCGCGCCGTCACCACCGACGTCTACCGCGCCCTCGGGCTCGACCTCGACCCGTCGACCGTCGGCTCCGTCGCCGACCACGTCGCTCGAGGCTCCGGCGCCACCGGCGCGCCCGCGGGCGGGGCAGCCGTGGTGCAGGAGGTCGGCCGGGCGCTGGCCGACCGGCTGCTCGAGGCGCTGGCTGGCAGGGTGGAGCGGTGACGACGAGCGCAGGTCCGCTGGCCCAGACCCTCCAGCAGCACGTCGGCCGCTGGCCGGACCCCGCCGCCAGCGTCGCCGTCGCCAGCCCTGCGGGTGTCATCGCCTCCACCGGCGACCTCGACGTCGAGCGCCGCTGGGCCTCCGTGACCAAGCTGCTCTCGGCCCTGACGGTGCTGGTGCTGGTGCACGACGGCGAGGCCGACCTCGACGAGCCGCTCCCGAAGGGCTCCGCCCCTCCCGGGGCGACCCTGTCGCACCTGCTCGACCACACCTCGGGCCTCGACTTCGAGGCCGGCGGGCCCGGCACCTGGCGGATCCGCTCGCAGCCGGGGGCGCGCCGGACGTACAGCAACACCGGCATCGAGGTCGCCGCCGCCCGCGTCGAGCAGCTGACCGGCGCGCCGTTCGCCGAGCTGCTCCGCGAGCTCGTGGCCGCTCCGCTGGGCATGGCCCGCACCCGCCTGGAGGGCTCGGCCGCGCACGGGCTCGTCGCCCCGACGGGCGACCTGGCCCTGCTCGCCGGTGAGCTGCTGGCGCCGCGGGTGCTCCCGGCCGCCGTCGTCGACCTGCTGCGGACGCCGAGCCGCCCGGGGCTGCTCGGCGTGCTGCCGGGGTTCGGGCGCCAGCAGCACAACGACTGGGGCCTGGGCGCCGAGGTCCGGGCCGACAAGTCCCCGCACTGGACCAGCCCCGGGAACGACCCGGCGACCTTCGGCCACTTCGGTCAGAGCGGCACGTCGCTGTGGGTCGACAGGCGGCACTCGCTGGCGCTGGTCACGGCGTCGTCGGAGCCGTTCGGGGAGTGGGCGGCCGCGGCGTGGCCGGCGCTGTCGACGGCCGTGCTGGAGGGCGTCGGCTCGCAGCGCGACTAGGTGCGGGTGGGGTCGGTCCACGCGCCGGTGGGCAGCGCGGGCAGGCCGCCGTCGTCGTCCAGGTCGGGGGAGCACAGGGGGAGCCGCTCACCCAGCACCCGCAGCACCACGGCTCCCAGGACGGCCGCCACCAGCGACCCCGCGAGCACGCCGATCTTCGCCTCGGCCTGCAGCGCCGGGTCGTCGAAGGCGAGGTCGGTGATGAACAGGGCGATGGTGAAGCCGATGCCCGCCATGAACGCGCCCCCGACGAGGTGGCCGTAGCGCACCCTGCCGGGCAGGTCGCCCAGCCCGCCGCGCAGCGCCAGCCCGGCGAACAGCGAGATGCCGAGCGCCTTGCCGACCACCAGCGCCACGAGCACGCCCCACGTCAGCGACGACGTCGCCGCCGTCAGCAGCACGTCGCCCGACAGGGCCACGCCGGCGTTGGCGAGGCCGAACACGGGCACCACGAGGTAGGCGCTCAGCGGGTGCAGCGCGTCCTGCAGGCGGTCGTTGGCGGGGACGGCGGCGCGCACCGCCGACGTCGCGAGCCGTGCTCGGGTGGGGTCGGCGCGCTCCAGCAGCGCCCGGCCGAAGGCCCGCACCCGGTCGCGCTGCTCCGGCTCGACGGCGGTGGCCGGGACCACCAGGCCGACGAGCACCCCCGCCAGCGTCGCGTGCACCCCGGACGCCAGCACCGCGCCCCACAGCGCCAGCCCCACCAGCACGTACGGGGTCAGCCGCCACTCACCGGCCAGGCGCAGCCCGACCAGCACGGCGAACAGCCCCGCCGCCACCAGTAGCGCCGGCACCGAGACGCCGTGGCTGTAGAAGACGGCCATCACCAGCACCGCGCCGATGTCGTCGACGATGGCGAGGGTCAGCAGGAACAGCCGCAGCTGGTCGGGACAGCGCGGCCCGAACAGGGCGAGCACCCCCACCAGGAACGCCGTGTCGGTGGAGATCGGCACGCCCCAGCCGGCAGCCCCCGGGGTCCCCGCGGTGAAGGCGAAGAACACCAGCGCCGGCACGACCAGGCCGCCCAGCGCCCCCAGGGCGGGGACGACGACGGCGCGCGGGCTCCTCAGGTGGCCGACCGTCACCTCGCGGGAGATCTCCAGCCCCACCGTGCAGAAGAAGACCGCCATGAGCGCGTCGTCGACCCAGTGGCCCAGGTCCATGACCAGCCCGCCACCACCGAGGACCACCCCGGCGCTCGTGCCCCAGAACGCGGCGTACGTGCCGCCGGGCAGGTTCGCCCAGACCAGCGCGGCCGCCGTCGCCACCAGCAGCAGGACGGCGCCGCCCGACTCCGTGGACAGGAACCGCACCACGGGCGGTGACAGGTGGGGGACGGGGATGATCGTCCGCGATGCGGGTCCGGGGCGTCCCGGGAGGGGGACCGTGGTCCCGGGGGGAGAGCTCACCGCGGCAGCATGCCCCCTCCTGCCCGCCGGCGGGTGGGCGCTCAGGCGGCGCGGGGCTCCCGGAACGGGACGGGGCGGGGCTGGGATGCCGGGGTCGCGACCCTCAGGCCCCGACCGGCCGGCGGCCGCTGCGCCGCCCTCTCCAGCGCCGTCGCGTCACCGAAGCGGGCGCCGCGACCGGCGACCAGCGGCGGCCCCGCCAGCGGCTCCGGCTGCGCGCGCCCCGCGGCGGCGGCCCGGACCGAGGCCGCGACCAGCAGCAGCACGAGAGCACCTGCGCAGAACAGCGACACCACCAGCACGACCACGACCACCACGTCCTCTGCGAGCCCCGGAGCCGGATCGCCCCGGCGTGCTCCCAGGCTCGCGCTCGCGGCCGGGTCCTGGCATCCGCCTGCCGGTGCGTCCGCTGGGAACCGCCCGGACACCCAGGGGGACGAACAGGACGGATCGGTCATCCCTGCGGGGGAGGAGGCTCGCCCGTCCGGGTCAGGGGCGTCGCAGCACGTGGTCGATGAGCGACCGCAGCTCAGCCGGCACCGCGGTCTCGCCCACCTGCACCCGGTGGCCGTCGACCTCGACGTCGTAGCGGAAGCGGTCGGCGCGCCCGGGGCCCGGGGCGGCCGTCAGCGCCGCGAGGTCGACCCGGCCGGCGAGGTCGAGCAGCTGCGCCGCCTGCTCGTCGTCGAGGTCGGCGGTGTCGGCCTCGCCGTGCACCACCACGCCGGCGAACCCGCCGCTGCGCTCCACCCGTACCCGCACCCGGCCATCCTGTCCCACCCGAGGGCGGTCACGCAGACAGCCAGGTCTCCCGCCCCTCGAGCGCCTCGTCGACGAGGCGCTGGCCCCTGGCGCGGGTGGAGGAGCCGAGCCTGTCGACCGCTGCCCGGAGGACCCGCTGGTCCCCGTCGACGCGCTCCACGACCGCACGTCCCAGCCGGGCGCGGTAGCCGGCCGTGAGCTGGTGCCGGCCACCCAGCACCTCGTGCAGCCAGAGGTCGGTGTCCGCGAGCCGCAGCACCCCTTCGTCCAGCACCCGGGGCAGCAGCTGGGAGACGGCGGCCCACCGGACGGCGAGCTGGTCGTTCTCGAAGGGGTCGGTGGACGGCGGGGCGCAGACGGCCAGCCTCCGTTCGAGCAGCGCCTCCTCACTGATCGGCAGAGGCAGTCCCGCGACGGCGAGGGCGTCCAACCCGACCACCAGCGTGCCCGGAGGACACACGAGCAGCCCGCTGCGCGCCCTCAGCCGCGGGTCCCACCCGAGCGCCCGAGGCACCCTCACACCGCGGTAGGGCATCCACAGGTCTGCGCTGCGGAGCCGCTTGCGCGTCAGGCCCAGCTCGAGGGCCTCGGAGACCCTGAACGGGCGGCTCAGCAGCTCATCGGGCAGCGGGGTCGCGCGGTGCACGCACCCACCGTGCACCAGGAGGGCGCGGTGGCGCCGCGGCCGTCCACAGGCTCGGCGCCTCCCGGAGTCGCAGGGGACTGCTCCGCAGATGCGCCCCTTGGGTGTGATCGAACGGTCACGCTGATGGGGCGCATCTGCGGAGCGGCGCGGTGCGCTCTCTCCGGCCCCGGGAGCTGACGGCCCCGTGGCGCGGCGCGGGCTCGGTGAGCCGCTGTCGCGGTTCGTGGTGCTCCGCAGGTGCGCCCCTTGGGTGTGATCGAACGGTCACGCTGATGGGGCGCATCTGCGGAGCGACCTGGTCCGCCAGCGCCTCGCCACGACCCGAGGTGCCCGGCCGTCGACCCGGGTCACGGGAGGACGCCGACCTCCGACCAGGCCGACTCCACGGCCCGGTGCACCTCCGAGCCGCTGGCGTGCCCCAGCCGCTCCGCCGCCCGCAGCGTGGTCTGGGCGAACACCGCGAACGAGGCGGTGGCCGGCAGCGCGGCATCGCGCAGCGCCTCGTACCAGACGCGCCCGGCGACCTCCCAGGCCCGGCCGCCGATCCTGGTCGCCACCAGGTGGAACGCCTTGTTGGGGATGCCGGAGTTGGTGTGGACGCCGCCGTCGTCGGCGGTGGTCACGAGGTAGTCGTCGAGGTGGGCGGGCTGGGTGTCGCGCCCCAGCTCGGGGGTGTCGTAGGCGGTGCCGGGCGCGGCCATCGAGCGCAGCGCCATGTCGGGGTGGCCGAGGAGCAGCCCCTGGCCGATGAGCCAGTCGGCCTCGTCGGCGGTCTGCCCGAGCGCCCACTGCTTCACCAGCGAGCCGAACACGTCGGACACCGACTCGTTCAGCGCCCCCGACTGCTGGCTGTAGACCAGCTGCGCCTCGTTGTCGGTGACCCCGTGGGCCAGCTCGTGGCCGATGATGTCGACGGCGACGGTGAAGCGGGCGAACACCTCGCCGTCGCCGTCGCCGAAGACCATCTGGCGGCCGTCCCAGAAGGCGTTGTCGTAGCCCTTCCCGTAGTGCACGAAGCCCCGCAGCGGCAGGCCCTCGTCGTCGATGGAGTCGCGCCCGTACGCCTCGCGGAACAGGTCGAAGGTGGCGCCGAGGCCGTCGTGCGCCTCGTCGGCGGCCGCGTCACCGGTCGGCGGGGCGCCCTCGGACCGCACGACGACGGCGGTGGAGAGGTCCTCGCTGCCGCGGCAGTCGTAGATCGTGCGCGACGGCTGGGCCCCCGCGCGGGCGTGCGCCGCCAGGGGCCGCGGCCTGCCCCGGCGCAGCAGCGCGTTCTGGGCGCGGGAGGAGCGCAGCGAGGCGTCGAGCGACAGCGTGCGCAGCGCCATCTCGCGCTGCGGCTCGCTGCCGCGCAGCACGAGGTGCTCGAGCATCACCGGGGGGAGGAAGCAGGCCATGGGCCATCGTGGCGCCGACCACCGACAGCCCCCACCCGAGATCCCGCCGGAACGGGCGACGAGCCGCGCGGATCGCACGACACGCCTGCGCGAGGGGCCCCCCGGGCGCCACGATGTGCCCGTGCCCACGGCCGTCCGCGCCACCGCTCGCGCCACCGCTCGCCCCGCCCCCCGCGACGCCCTGCTGCGGGTGCTCGGCGACCCCGCGCTCGCGTGGGTCCGCCACCAGGTGCTGGCCCGGCTGGACGACGACGGCGCGGGCGAGGTCTCCGGCGTCCTGCTGCTGCTCACCGCGACCCCGTCCCAGCGCGCCGCCGCCGCCGGGCTGCTCGGGCCGGGAGCGGTGCGGGGCACGCGGGTGGCGGTGCCCGTGGCCGACCTGGAGCAGCTGCTGGCGGAGGTCGTGGGGTGGGACGGCGGCCTGGCCGCGGCCGTGCGGCTGGTCGAGGGCCCGCCCGCGCCCGAGCTGTCGCCCGGAGCCGAGGTGTCACCCGAGCCGGAGGCGGAGCTGTCGCCCGAGCCCGAGCCGTGGCACCGGCCGCCAGCACCCGTCGAGGCCGTCGAGGCGCCGGTGGTGGTGCTGCCCGCGACGCGGGGCGTCCCCCTCGCGGCCCCCGCCCCTCCCGCCCCGGCCCCTACGGCCCCTGCCCCTCCCGCCCCGGCGCTCGTCGCCCCGCCGGCGGCCAGGGCGCCTGCGCCCGTCCGCAGGGCTCCCGTGCGGGAGCTCGACGCCTCCGCCGCGGACGCCGCCGGGCTGGAGCTGGTCGACGTCGTCCTGGCCCTCGGGCTCCCCGTCGACCACCCCGACCACCCAGACCACCCCGACGTCCCCGGCCCGCGGGCGCCGGGCGCCGCGGCGCGCCCGGTGGTCCTGACGCTCCACGGGCTGCGGAGCACACCACCGACCTGGCGCCCCGCCCCGGCGGGCGGCGTGGTCTGGGTGTGCGCGACGCCGTCGGTCGTGGCCGCTGCGGCGGCGGGGCCCAGCGGTCCGGTGGTGTGCCTGGACGCGCTGGCCACCAGCGGCGCCTCCGACCCCGCGTGGCCGGGCGAGGCGGTCGTGCTGGTGCTCGACGGCCTGCGCGGCGCCGGGTGGCAGCTGCGCCTCAACGGCGGGGCCGGGCCCGAGGGCGCCGTGCTCACCGAGCTGCTGGTCAGCGAGCTGGGGGCGCTGCCGTGGCGCACGCCGGACGCCGGGCCCGCCCTCGCGGCAGCCGACCCCCTGGCCGCCGCCGAGCCCGGCACCCCGCTGCTGGCCCAGCTCGTCGCCGACGTCCGGCGGGCGGGTCGCCCCGCCTGAGCCCTCAGCCGGGGGCGACGGCGCGGAAGCGGACGACGGCCCCCGGGGGCAGCGCGCCCGCGGCGTCGAGGTGGTGCTCGGCCACGCACGCGACGACCGGGTAGCCGCCGGTGACGGGGTGGTCGGGCCCGAAGAGCACCGGCTGGCCGTCGGGCGGGACCTGCAGCGCACCGCGGACCGCCCCCTCGCTGGGCAGCTCGCGCGAGCTGCCGTCGACGCGTCGCAGCGGGACCGCCCCCTCCAGGCGGGCGCCCACGCGGTCGACCCGCGGGGTGACCCGCCACTCCTGCTCGAGCAGCAGCGGCACCGACGCGGCGTCGAACCAGTCGTCGCGCGGCCCGAGCACCACGTCAAGCACCACGTCCGCCACCCCGCCGAGCACGACGTCGAGCGCCCCGGGCGTGACGGGCTCCGGCGCCGCGAGGACGGCGGCGGACCCCTCGAGCCACCGGCCCCCGGGCCCGAGGCCGAGCACCGCGCCCGCCAGCAGCGGCTCCGGACCGAGGCCGGCCAGGACGTCGCGTGAGGCGCTGCCCAGGACCAGCGGCACGTCGAGGCCTCCGCGCACCGCCAGCACGGACGGTGCTCCGCCGGGGAGCACCAGCACGTCGCCGTCGTCGAGCGGCAGCGGAGCGCCCCGGGGGGTGGTCCGCTCGCCGGTGGAGGGGGAGCGGAGCACCGGGTCGGCACTGCCACCGGTGACGGCCACCAGCACCGGGCCGTGCGCCGCCACGACGAGGCCGCTGGCCGCTTCCAGCGCGGGGGCCCCCGCGGCGTTGCCGACGGCGCGGTTGGCGCGCCGCAGCGCTGCGCGGTCGCGGGCCCCGGACGCCGAGACGCCCAGGTCGGACAGGCCCGGGCGGCCCAGGTCCTGCACCAGGGTCGACGGGCCAGGGTCGAGCACCTCCAGCCCGCACCCGACCTCCGGCGCCCGGGAGCCCGGGGGCCGGGGCGGCTGCGCGCCGCCGACCGGTGCCGGGGGGGAGCCCGTGACGTCGACGAAGCGCACCCGCGCGCCGGGCCGCAGCAGCGCGGGCGGGTCGCGCTCGACGTCCCACACCGGCAGGTCCGTCTCGCCGAGCAGCTGCCACCCACCGGGGCTCGCCCGCGGGTAGATCCCGCTCAGCTCTCCGGCCAGGCCGACCGCCCCGGCCGGCACCCGGGTGCGCGGGGTGGCGCGCCGGGGGACCCGCAGCGCCGGGTCGCCGCCGGCGAGGTAGGCGAAGCCGGGCGCGAACCCCGTGAACGCCACCGTCCAGTCCGTGCCGGTGTGGGCGCGCACGACCTCCGCGGGGCGCAGGCCCGTGAGGCGGGCGACCTCGGTGAGGTCCTCCCCGTCGTACCGGACCGGCACCTCGACGACGCCGCCGACGTCGCTCACGTCGCCGCTGGCGCCCGCCCGCTCCGGCCCGCGGGCTGCGGCACCGGCGAGCCGGCGCTCCAGCTGCTCCTGCAGCTCCTGCAGCTCCTGCAGCCCGGCGGCCCGTCGGAGGTCCCGAGCGGACGCCCAGCGCAGCAGCACCGTGCGCGCCGCGGGCACCACCTCGACGACGCCGGGCAGCGGCTCACCGGCGAGCGCCGAGCCCAGGGCCAGCACGGCGTCGAGGTCGGGGAGCTCCACGAGCACCGCCGCGGAGCCGACCGGCGCCAGCCTCACCCGGCGGCGCTCGTGAAGGGCTCCACGGCGACGCCGGCCGCCTCCAGCGCGGCGCGCACGGCCCGCGCGGTGACGACGGCGCCGGGGGAGTCGCCGTGGACGCAGACGGACTCGACGGGGCCGGCTGCCGTCTCGCCGCGGGCGAGCGCCACGGCGCGGGCCGCCACCTCGTCGGGGTCGGTGAGGACGGCGCCGGGCAGGCGGCGGTCGAGCAGGGAGCCGTCGGGGGCGAGCCCGCGGTCCGGGAAGCCCTCGGCCACGGCCCGCAGCCCGGCCGACCGGGCCAGGTCCAGGAACGGCGACCCGGCCAGGCCGACCACGGGCAGCGAGGGGTCGAGGCGCAGCACGGCCTCGACCACCGCCTCGCCGTGCTCCCCGCCCTCGGCTGCGGCGCTGTACAGCGCGCCGTGGGGCTTGACGTAGCGGACGGCGGTGCCGGCGGCGCGGGCGATGCCCGTCAGGGCGCCCAGCTGGTAGAGCACGTCGCCGACGAGCTCGTCGCGGGTGGCGTCCAGGCGGCGCCGCCCGAAGCCGGCGAGGTCGCGGTAGGCCGGATGGGCACCCACGACCACCCCGCGGCGCGCGGCCGCGCTGCAGGTGGCGAGCATCGTGGAGGGGTCGCCGGCGTGGAAGCCGCACGCCGTGTTCGCGCTGGTGACGACGTCGAGCAGCGCGTCGTCGTCGGTCAGCGACCACCGGCCGAAGCCCTCGCCGAGGTCAGCGTTGAGGTCCACGCGCACCCCGGGATCCTCCCACCCTCCAGATCGCCCCTCCAGGTGCCGATGGAGCGGGGTGGGCTGGAACGGACGTACGCTCGGCGTGCTCGGTGTGCTGGGTGCTGCGGCCTACGTCGTCCTGGCCGGACCCGTGGGCTCGGTCGCCCTCTCGGGGATCCCGTACAGCGCGGTCGGCGTCTTCTGCGTCGTCGCGACGGTCGTGGGCATCCGCCGCCACCGGCCGCAGCACGCCGCGGCGTGGTGGTGGATCGCCGCCTCCCACGGCGTCTGGACCGCCGCCGACACCACGTACTACGTCCTCGCCGCCGTCGGGGACACCACCTTCCCCACCGCGGCCGACGCGCTGTACGTGCTCGGGTACGTCCCGCTCGTCGTGGGCGTCGCGCTGCTGGTGCGGCGCCGCCAGCCGCACGGCCAGCGGGGCGCGCTGGTCGACGGCGCGGTGGTCGCCACCGGCCTCGGGCTGCTCGGCTGGGTGCTCTTCGTGGGACCCGTCGTCGCCAGCCGCGGTGACGACCCGCTCGGCCACCTCACCGGCGGGACCTACCTCGGCGCCGACGTGGTGCTCGTGGCCCTCGCCGCCCACCTGGTCGCCAGCTCCGTGCGCATGACCCCCAGCGCCTGGCTGGCCCTGGTGGCCATCGCGCTGCTGCTGGTCGGCGACTCCACCTACGTGTGGGGCTCGGTCCTGCCCGACTGGGCCTTCACGGCCCTCGGCCTGGGCTGGCTGCTGAGCAACGTCGCCTGGAGCGCCGCGGCCCTGCACCCGAGCATGGCCGACCTGTCCGACCGCGACGCGCCGGCCGCCAGCGGGATGACCCCCCGCCGCACCGGCGTGCTGCTCGTGGCCGTGCTCCTCGCGCCCGCCACCCTGGCGGTGATGCAGGTGCTCGACCTGGAGGCCGACTACGCCGTCGCCGCCGCCTCGGCCGTGATGTCGGTGCTGGTCGTCATCCGGCTCGGCATCGCCCTGCGCGCCGCCGCCGCCAGCCTCCTGGCGCGGGAGGAGATGCGGCGGGCGCTGGAGCACCAGGCCACCCACGACGCGCTCACCGGGCTCGCCAACCGCGCGGCCAGCACGGCCCACCTCGCCCGGGCCCTCGACGCGGCGCGCGACGGCCGCGCCCACGTCGCGGTGCTGTTCGTGGACCTCGACGGCTTCAAGGGCGTCAACGACGCCCACGGCCACCGCGCCGGTGATGACGTGCTCCGCGAGGTGGCCCAGCGGCTCACCTCCGCGGTGCGCGACGGCGACGTCGCGGGCCGGCTCGGCGGCGACGAGTTCGTCGTCGTCCTGACGGACGTGCGCGACGTCGACGACGTGCTCGCCGTGGCGCAGCGGGTGGTCGAGGAGGTGGCCGAGCCGATCGTCGCCGACGGGCACCTGGTGACCGTGGGAGCGAGCGTCGGTGCTGCGGTGAGCGACGGCGGCTCCGAGCCCCTCGCGGGGCCGTCCGCCCTGCTCCACGAGGCCGACACCGCCGCCTACCGCGCGAAGGCCCGCGGTCGCGGCCGCGTCGAGCTGTACGACCACGCCCTGCGCGCCGCCGAGGCCGAGCGCGTCGACCTGGAGGCGGAGCTGCGCGCGTCGTGGCCGGTCTCGGGCCTCCACCTGGACCTCTTCCCGGTGGTGCCCCCGCCTCCCGCGGCCCCGTGGCCGGCGCCGGTCGCCCTCGACGCACGGGTGCGCTGGAGGCGCACGGGTGGGCTCGACGTCGGGCCTGGCGCCCTCACCGCCGCCTCCGAGCGTGCGGGGCGCACCGGTGACCTGGGGCGGTGGGCGCTCGACGAGGCGCTGCGCCAGCGCGCCGCCGCGGGCCCGTCCGCGCCCGTCGTCTGGGTCCCGCTGCCCGCGGCGCACGTCGCCGCCCGCCACGTGGTGGGTGACGTCGCCGAGGCCGTCGGGCTGCACGGCACCGCGCCCTCGGGCCTCGCGGTGCGGTCCTGCGGGCCGTCGGCCCTGGCGACGCCGGCCGCGCGCGAGCACCTCGGCGCGCTGCGGTCGACCGGCGTCGGGGTCGTCCTGGAGGGGCTGACCGCCCAGGACACGGGTCTGGGCGACCTGCGCTCCCTGCCGGCGACCGCGCTCCTCCTCCACGCCGCCGACCTCCCCGACGAGGCGCTGCTGGCGCTCTTCGTGCGCAGCGCCCGGTCGCTCGGGCTGGAGGTCGTCCTCGACGGGGCTCCCCGGGAGGAGCTGCTCGCCACCGCGCGGGCGCTCGGCCTGCCGGTGGTGCAGCCGAGCGCCGAGCTGGCGGCGGGGCAGGCGGCCGGGCTGGCGGCCGGGCTCAGGCCGCCCGCACCGCGCTGACCGCGCTGCCCACCAGCTCCACCGAGCGCACCCGCGCCGCGGGCGTGGGCGCGCCGTGGGCGGTGATGAGCTCGTCGGCCCCGACCCGGGCGGCGAACGCGTCGAGCTGGGCGACGACGTCGTCGGGCGTGCCGACCGCCGCGAGCCGCGTCATGCGGTCGACGTGCACCCCGGCGCCCGCCTCGAGCAGCGCGTCGGCGACGGCGTCGAACGCGTCGTCGTCAGCGGTCTCGGTGCCCGCCGGCACCCGGCCGCGGCCGAACAGGCCCACCGCGCGCTGGCGGCGGGCGGCGAGCACGTGCTCGCGGGCCGTGGCCTCGTCGTCGGCGGCGAAGACGTTGACCGCCGCGATGGCGTGCGGCGCGGTCAGCGCTCCGGGCCGACCGTTCGGGGTGAAGCCGCGGCGGTAGGCGTCCATCGCCTGCTCGAGGGCGTCGGGCGCGAAGTGCGACGCGAACGCGTAGGGCAGGCCCAGCTGGGCGGCCAGCCGCGCGCCGAAGGTCGAGGAGCCGAGGACGTACAGGGGCACCGGGAGCCCGTCGTCGTCGAGCGCGTGCGGCACCGCCTGGACGCCGTCGCGGCGAGGGGTGCCCGCGAGCAGGTCCTGCAGCTCCAGCACGTCCTGGGGGAAGGTGTCGGCGGCCGACGGGTCGCGGCGCAGCGCGGCGCTCGTGGCGCCGTCGGAGCCGGGCGCGCGGCCCAGGCCCAGGTCGATGCGGCCCGGGTGCGCGGCGGCCAGCGTGCCGAACTGCTCGGCGATGGTGAGCGGCGCGTGGTTGGGCAGCATCACCCCGCCCGCACCGAGGCGGATGGTGGCGGTGTGCGCCGCGACGTGCGCCACGAGCACGGCCGGCGCCGACGAGGCGATGCTCGGCATGCTGTGGTGCTCGGCGTACCAGACCCTCCGGTACCCGTGGCGCTCCGCGGCCCGCGCCAGCTCGACGCTGGCGGCGAGGGTGTCGCGGGCACCGCGCCCGGGGGCCGCGCGCCGCTCGACGGGGGCCAGGTCGAGGACGGACAGCGGGACGTGCACGGTCATGCCTCGGGCAACCACGTGCACGCCCCGCCTGTTCCTCCGGGGCCCCTCGTCAGCGGGTGCTGAAGCGGAACCTCGTCCAGCTGGTGAACTCCTCTCCGGGGCGCAGACGGTCGAGGGGTGGTCGGGCTGGTTGGGGGAGTCGGGGAAGTGCTTGGGTCTCGAGCGTGAAGCCCGCGCCCTGCCGGTAGGTGCGCCCGCCCTGCCCGACCAGCGAGCCCGTGAGGAAGTTGCCGCTGTAGAACTGCACGCCCGGCTGGTCGGTGAAGGTCTCGACCACCCGGCCGCTGTGCGGGTCGTGGGCGACGACGACGGGGGTGCGCTCCCTGTCGACGCCGTCGTCGAAGACCCAGTTGTGGTCGTAGCCGAGGGCGTTGAGCACCTGCTCGTCGGGGGTGGTGATGCGCTCGCCGATCCGGTGCGGCTCGCGGAAGTCGAAGGGCGTGCCCGCCACGTCGCGCTGCGGGCCGAACGGGATCGAGACGGCGTCGATGGGCGTGAACCGCGACGCCGCGATCTGCCGCTCCTGGTCGTGGACGTCGCCGGAGGACTCCCCGGCGAGGTTCAGGTAGACGTGGTTGGTGAGGTTCAGCACCGTCGGCGCCGTCGTGGTGGCCCGGTAGCGGATGACCAGCTGGCTGTCGGTGGTGACGGCCTGCTCGACCACCACCGTCAGCTCGCCGGGGAACCCCTGGTCGCCGTCGGGGCTGACCAGGGTGGACCGGACCCCTGCCTCGCCGTCGCCCTCGAGCACCTCCGCGTCCCAGACGCGCGTGCCGAAGCCCTCCGGGCCGCCGTGCAGGGCGTTCTGCGGGTCCGTGCCCGGGTCGTTCACGGGCACCTGGTAGGTCCGCCCGTCGAGGGTGAAGCGCCCCTTCGCGATGCGGTTGGCGTACCGCCCGATGGTCGCCCCGAAGAACGTGGTGAGCGCCTCGTACTCGGCGAGCGTCCTCTGCCCGAGGGAGACGTCGGCCACCTCGCCGCGGGCGTCGGGCACCAGGACGCTCTGGATGGTCGCGCCGTAGGTAAGCATCGTGACGCGCAGCCCGTCGTGGCCGAAGGTCCACCGCTCGACGGCCCGCCCGCCCTTCGTGGTGCCGAACGGCTCGGACGACGTGGTCGGCGTGCCGCCACCACCCCCTCCGGCGCTGCCGTTCGCGCGAGCCGGGCCGGCCCTGCCGACGGCGGTCGCCAGCAGGCCGCCTGCCGCGGCCGCGGTCAGCGCGGCCCTCCGGGTGAGCGGGGTCGGGTCGAGGCATGCGGTGCTCCCGTGCTCGGCGCCGAGGCACCGGTGCCTCGGCGAACGACCTCACCCTGGACCCGGGCGCCGGTGCCCGACAACCCGGCCGGGAGCTCAGCAGGGGGTTCAGGCGGGGTCTCAGACGGGGGCGACCAGGTAGCGGTACTCGTGGTGCGGGGCGAATCCCGCCCGCTCGTAGAGCGCGCGCGCCGCGGCGTTCGACGCCGCCACCTGCAGGAACGCCGCGGTGGCGCCCTGCTGCGCGCCCCAGGCCAGCAGCGCCCCGGTGAGGCGGCCGGCCAGGCCCCGGCGGCGGTGCGCCGGAGCCGTCTCCACCGCGGACAGCCCGAGCCAGCCGCCGGCCGACAGCGAGCCCCTGGCGACGGCGAGCACCTCGTCGTCCTCCCTCAGGCTGGCGAAGACCTGCCGGTCGGCGGAGAGCAGCACGGCACGGCCGGCGGGGCCGACCGGTCCGCGGCCCTGGTAGGCCGTCAGCCACCGCTCGTCGGGCTCGGCGTCGAAGCGGACGGTGGGCTCGGGGGCGCTCGCACCGGGAACGGGTGCCGTCATGACGAGGGTCGGCGTCCGGACCGTCCAGCCCCGCCGCTCCAGCTCCTCGGCGAGCGCGCCGGTGGGCGCAGCCACCACCGCCTCGAGGTCGCGCGCGGCGTAGAAGGCGCGCACCCGCTCGAGGGCGGTGTCGAGGTCGCAGCCCGGGTCGCCCACGGCCAGCGCCGAGTTGGCGCGGCCGGTGAAGCCGCCCGCCGCCCTCAGCCGCCAGGCGCCGAGGTCCTCGCGCTCCTGCGGTCGCCAGTGCTCAGCGGCCTCCAGCTCCAGCGCGTCGGTGCTGATCTGCGGGCGGGTCTCGGCGCCGGGGCGGCGCTTCCGGCGCTCGGGCGCCGGAGGCACGGCCTTCGCGGCGAGCACGGCGGTGCGCTGCACCACCACCTCGCCGCGGCGCGTGGCGACGACGAGGCGCTGCTCGTCCGCGGCGACGAGGTCTCCGAGGGCGTCGGACGCGGACCCGTCGGGGAGCCGGTGGCGGACGACGACGCGCCGCCCGACCACCAGCTCCCCGAGCCGCACGACGTGGCGCGTCAGGACCGCCCGCCGTGGTGGTGGTCGTGGCCGGAGTGGTCGTGCCCGGAGTGGTCGTGGCCCGCGTGGTCGTCGTCGTCCTCGTGGAGGGCGTGGACCAGGTCGTCGGCGACGTCGAGGAGGACGCCCCTCAGGTCCGGGTCGACCGACACGGCACCACCGGCACCCCCGGTGCCGTCGTCGGTGCGCGTGAAGAGCCCCGCCGCGGTGAGCAGGCGGACGTCGCGGAGCACCTGCTCGCGCGCCGTCGACTCGCCGACGACCTCGTCGAGGTCCACCCGTCCGGTGAGGGCGAGGCGGGCGATCAGGTCGATGACGACCTCGCCGCGCTCCAGGTCGAGCAGGGCGGCCTGCGCGGCGTCGACGTCGAGGTCGTCGGGGGCGGGGCCGGTCGCGCCGGCGCCCAGCCATGCCACGGTGCTGGCGGCGGCCGCGTCGGCCTCGTCGGTGGTGGGCTCACCCTCGACGACGGCCATGAGGTGCTGGGCGAGCGCGGCCCGGGCGGCCAGCAGCTGCGCCTCACCGCCTTCGCGCCACTCGTCGGCGAGCTCGTCGGCCTCGGTGCGGTCGTGCAGCAGCAGCGCCGCGCGGTTCCACCGGGCGAGGACGGCGGTCTCGTCGTCGTCCAGCGCCTCGCCGCCCGGTCCGCCCGACGGGGGCGCCACGACGGGGGTGGCGTCGTCGTCGGCGCCGCTCAGCAGCACCTCGCCCAGGTGCGCGACCAGGGGGTTGGCGAGCAGCGCGGCGGCCACCCGCTCCTCGGGGATGGCCTCGACCTCGGCCAGCAGGGCCAGTCGCGCCTCGCGCTCCTCGGCGGTCTCCGGGTCCTCGTCGTGGTCGAGGCGGCTGCCGGGACCGAGGTAGCGCTGGGCGGCGTGGTCGTGCGCGTGGACCTCCGGGTCGACCACAGGGCCGGACCCCCGGCCCAGCGGCCGCCGCCGCGGCTTCTGAGCGTTCGCCTTCTTCGGCCGGTGCACCTTCTTCTTCGCCACGGACGACGACCGTAGAGCAGGCGTGGGACTGCTGGCGGCGCGCCCCTCAGGGCGTCGCGCTGGGGCTGATGACCAGCTCGTCGACGCGCACCCGCGCCGGGGTGGCCACCACGAAGGCGACGGCGCGCGCGACGTCGTCGGGCGTGAGCATCACCGCTCGGGCGGCCTCGTCGGGCACCACCGGGCGGGCGTCGACGAACGACGTGGCGATGTCGCCCGGGCACAGGTGCGTGGCCCGGACGCCCTCGGCGTGCAGGTCGTCGTTGAGGCTGGCGACCAGCTGTCCCGCTCCGGTCTTGCTCATCCGGTAGGCGGCGCCGGCGCCGGGGGAGCGGACCACCGCGGCGCGCGACGAGACGACGACCACCTGCCCGTCACCGCGCTGTCGCATGCCCGGCAGCACGGCGGCGACGGTGTGCGCGAGCCCGGTGAGGTTGGCGCTGATGATGCCGTCGAGGGCGGCGAGGTCGAGGTCGTCCCAGTGGCGGCGTCGCGCGTTCAGCCCGGCGGCGGCCACGAGGACGTCGACGCCGCTGTCCTCCTCCAGCTGGGCGCCCGCTGCGGCGACGGCCGCGGGGTCGGCGACGTCGAGCGGCAGCGCGCGTGCGGCTCCGCCCGTGGCCCGCACCGCGGCGACCACGGCGTCGAGCCGGTCGGCGCGGCGCCCGGAGACCACCACCTCGTGGCCCCCCGTCGCCAGGACCAGCGCGCACGCCGCCCCCACGCCGGAGCCACCGCCGGTGACCCAGGCCCTCCGCCGCACGCGCACCACGTCCTGCTCCGGGCCGTGCTCCGGCACGCGCCCCACCCCGTCGTCCACGACGCCACCGTAGGCGCGCCGCGCCCGGGACACACGGGTACTGGGTGAGACCCAGTACCCGTCGCTACTGTGCGTCGCATGGCACCGGACGACCGCAGCGACCGGCGGACGCAGCTGCTGCGGGGAGCGCTCGACACCTGCCTGCTCGCGCTGCTCGCCCGTACCCCGACGCACGCCTACGACCTCGTCGTGCAGCTCGAGCGACACGGACTGCCCGGTGTCAGCTACGGCACCGTCTACCCGCTCATGGCGCGGCTGCGCCGCCAGGGCCTGGTGGGCGAGCGCATCGAGCCCAGCGACAGCGGACCACCGCGCAAGGTCTTCGACCTGACGCTCGAGGGCCGGTCGGCGCTCAGCGCCTGGAGCGCCCAGTGGGCCGAGACGACCACCACCATCACCCAGCTCCTCGCGACCGCGGGGGCCCTGCCCGAGCCGGAGGTCACCACCCGTGTCGACGCCTGAGCACCACGACCGCGCCCACGCCGCACCGGGCGGGCGTGCCCGCTCGGCCGAGGAGGTCGTCGCCGACGTCGACCGCCGCCTGAGGCGGTACGCGGGTCGTGCCGACCGTCGCGCCATCACCGAGGACCTCCTCGGCGACCTGCGCGCCGCCCAGGCCGCCGGGTGCGACCCTGCGACGCTCATCGGCCCCGACGTCGACGAGTTCGCCCGCCGCACCGTCGAGGAGGGCGGGTGCGCGAAGGTCGCCGGTGACACCCGGCGGGTCACCGCGCTCGGTGCTCTGTGGAGCCTGCCCGCGGTCGTCCTCGGCTACCTGGTGACCCCCTACGCGGTCTCGCCGGTCCTCGAGGCCGCAGGGAGCGCCGGCATCGACGTGCCGCTCGTCCGAGCAGGGGTGGCCTGGGCGGGACTCGGGGCCGTCTGCGCGCTGTCGGTCCTCGCCGTCATGGTCGTGCTGCTGCGGGGCCGGGCGGCCGCCCGCCCGACGCTGCAGGTGGCGGCGTTCACGGTGCCGTTCGCCGCCGCGGTGGCGGTCGCCGTGAACACCACCGTCCTCGCGGTGGGCCCGATCACCCATGGGAGCATCGCCGTCCAGGTCGCCGGGGTGGTGGTGCCGCTCGTCGGGGCGCTCGCTCTCGCACGCTCCTGGGGACTGCGGCGTGCGGGCGCCTCCTCGGGAGCGCTGCTGCCCGCCTAGCGTGGGGCGATGGACGCGACGACGCCTCCCACCTCCCTGCTGCGCTGGGCCACCGGTGACCTGCACCTGGTGCTGCGCACCGGTGACGACGCCCCGGTGGCGCTCGTCGGCCTCGGCGCGGGAGCGCCGCCGGAGCCGACGGGGGCGACCCAGCCGCTCGTCGAGGTGCTCCTCACCGGTGACGGGCGCGCCCGCACGGGCCCCCGCCACACCGACACCGGCGTGGGCCGCCGCCTCCGGTACGCCACCCACACCGAGGAGGTCGAGGACGACGGCGCGCGCGTGCTCGCCGTCGTCCAGCGGGACAGCACGTCGGGGCTGACCACCACCACGACGTTCACGGGGGCGCCCGCCGGGGAGGGGGCGGCAGCGGTGCGGGTGACGACGACCGTCACCAACGACGGTGTGGAGCCCGTGGTGCTGGAGGCCGTCTCGTCGGTGGCGACCGGCGCGGTGCTCGCCACCGGGCAGGACCCCCACGACCTCCACCTGCACCGGGGCCTGAGCCAGCAGCTCGCGGAGTTCCGCTGGTCGGCCGCGCCGCTCCACGGGAACACCGGGCTCGCCGACTCCACCTCCGACCTGCAGTCGCCGCTGGGACGCGGCGCCGTGGTCGCCACGTCGACCAGCACGTGGTCGACGGCGAGGCACCTGCCGACCGCCGTCCTCGAGCTGGTGCCCGGTGCCGGGGGTCCGCCGGGCAGGGCCTTCGCCTGGCAGGTGGAGCACCCCGGCGGGTGGCGCTGGGAGGTCGCCGACGTGCGCTCCGGCGACGACGCGCTCGGCGTCGTGCTGCTCGGGCCCACCGACGTCGACCACCACTGGTCGCGCGAGCTGTCGCCGGGGGAGTCGTTCACGAGCGTTCCGGTGTCGCTGGCGGTCGTGGAGACAGGGGGCTTCGACGCCGTCGTCGCCCAGCTCACCCACCACCGCCGCTGGCTGCGGGCGCGCGCCCAGCGGGCCGTCGGCGGCGCGCCGCGAGAGCCCGTGCCGCTGCTCGTCTTCAACGACTACATGAACACGCTGAACGGCGACCCGACCACGGAGCGGCTCCTGCCGCTGGTCGCCGCAGCCGCCAAGGCCGGCGCGGAGGCGTTCTGCATCGACGCCGGCTGGTACGACGACACCGGCCGCGGCTTCGAGGCGTGGTGGCGCAGCGTCGGTGCGTGGGAGCCGAGCACCACGCGGTTCCCCGACGGCGGGTTGGGCCGCGTCGTCGACGAGATCACCTCCCGCGGGATGCGCGCGGGGCTGTGGCTCGAGCCGGAGGTGGTCGGGGTGCAGAGCCCCGTGGCCCGGCCGGAGGCGGAGGGCGGCCTGCCGGAGGGCGCCTACCTGCGGCGCCACGGCCGCCGGGTGCACGACGACGGCCGGTACTTCCTCGACCTGCGCCACCCCGCGGCAGTGGCGCACCTCGACGCCGTCGTCGACAGGCTCGTGGCGCCCCGGCCGCAGGGCTTCGGGGTGAGCTTCTTCAAGCTCGACCACAACGTGGTCCCCGGACCGGGGACCGACGCCGACGCGCTGTCGGCCGGTGACGGACTGCTGGAGCACCAGCGGGCGCACCTCGCCTGGCTGCGCGGGGTGAAGCGGCGCCACCCGCACCTGGTGCTCGAGAACTGCGCCTCGGGGGCGATGCGCGCCGACTTCGGGATGCTCGAGGTGCTCGACCTGCAGTCGACCACCGACCAGGAGGACCACCGCCTGTACCCGCCAATCGCCGCGGGCGCGCCGGTGCAGGTGCTGCCCGAGCAGTGCGGCAACTGGGCCTACCCGCACGGGCGGATGACGCTGGAGGAGGTCGCGTTCACGCAGGTCACCGGGCTCGCGGGGCGGCTCTACCAGGCGGGGCTGCTCCACGAGCTCGACGCCGAGCACCGCGAGCTGGTCCACGCCGCGACGGCCCTGTGGCGCGACGACCTGCGCCACCACCTCGTGCGCGCCGTGCCGGTGCGCGCGTTGCTGGGAGGTCCGGGTGGCGGACCCGGTGGCGGACCCGGTGGCGGCGGAGCGGTCGAGCACCCGCAGTGGGACGGCGACGCCGTCGCCCTCGTCCTCGCCACCCCCGAGCGCCGGGTGCTCGCGGTGTGGCACCGCGGGGGTGCCGAGGCCGCGATCGCCCTGCACCTGCCGGGTGCGCGGGCCGCCGACCTGAGGGAGCTGTACCCGCTGCGGCTGCAGCCGTGGGCGGTGAAGGACGGCGAGGGCGGCGCTGCGGGGTCGGGTCGCCTCGTCCTGCGGCCGGGACTCGCGGGCCCGAGCGCCCGCGTCTACGAGGTCCTGACCCCCTGAGGTCCGTCCCCACAGCCGTGGTCGGGTGACGCGGTCCTGCCGGTTCAGGCGGCGTCGGTGGCGAGCTCGGGTAGCAGCGGGGTCACCGCCCGGTGGTAGACCCGCCCGGTGGCACTGGTCCACACGAACCGTCCCGGCTCCGGCTGGGCCAGGGCCCACCCGCCGTGGGTCTTGGCGGTGTGCACCGGCTGGCACACGCACCCCAGGTTCCCCGCCTCCGTCGTCCCGCCGCGGGTGCGGCCGGGCAGGGGGGAGCCGTAGGCGACGGTGTGGTCCAGCTGGATGCCCCCGGAGCGGGCGGCGTGGTGGCAGGCGGGGCCGATGCAGGTTGCGTCGCGGGCGCGCACGAACGCGGCTAGGGCTGAGCTGGGTCGGTACTGCACCTCCGGGCTCGGGGGCGGGTCCGGTGCCAGGGCGCGCAGCCGCTGGAGCCGTTCGTCGGAGCGTTCGGCGGGACTGTTGACGGGCTCGCGGCGCGGTGGGAGCAGGCGCCAGCGCGAGCGGACGCGCAGGGTGCCGGTGGTGGGGTCGGCGACCAGGCGCCGCCACGCTGCGCGGGCCAGGACGTCGCGCATCACCACCGGAGTGATGCGTCCGATGCCGGGGACCCATCCGAAGACCCCTGCGCCGCTGCGTCGGGAGGGCGTGTTCCGGCGCGGACGGCGCCGGCCCTGTGGTGGCTCAGGTGTCGGGCCACCGGTCGGGCCATCGACGGAGTCCCCTTCGGCAACACCGCTGGGGTCCCCAGGGTCCTCGCCCGGGTCGCCAGCCGGGTCGTCGTCAGGGCCGTCGTCAGGGCCGTCGTCCGGGTCGCCAGCCGGACCCTCGTCCGGGTCATCGGTGGGGTCCTCAGCGGGGTCGTCCTCGAGGTCGTCGGCCAGGACCACCACGTGCACCTCCGCCAGGTGCGCCCGCTGCGCCGGGGTCGGGATGTGCACCGGGCCGCGGGTGTCCTCCGGCAGATCGGCAGCCTGGCTGTCCTGGCCGGCGTCCTGGCCGGGGTCCTGGTCATCGGTGGCACCGGGCACCGTGCCCGGTGCCGCCACCCGCGCCGCCTGCTGCTGGGCCGCCGTGGGAGCGAAGGCCCCCACCGTCACCGAGACCAACGCATCCGCACGCAGCTGAGCCAGGTCGCGCTCCTCCTCAGAGGCGTCCGCATCCAGCGCGTCCAGCTCCGACCCGTCCAGGAGGTCCCCGAGGTCGGCGTCACCACCGCGAGCCTTGTCACCGGCCTTCGCACCGGGCTCCTTGTCGGCGTCCTTGCCGGCGTCCTTGGCGGTGCGGGCCACCGCGTTCAGCACCTGCCACACCGCCGCGGCGTCCAACCGCTCCAGGTCCGCCACGATCCGCGCGCACCCCGGCACCGGGGACGGCACGAGCCGCACGTCCCGCTCCTGCACCCCCTGAGCGGCGCGCCGCGCGGCGTAGGCGGGGTCGGCCTCCAGCGCGGCCTGGTCCACCGCCGCGGCAAGGCGCGCCCGCGTCATCGACGCAGCCTTGCGCACCGCCAACGCCTCGAGCGAGGCGTGGTGGATCTCGGGCAGGGCCCGCAGCGCGGTGATGAGGACCTTGACCTGGGCCAGGGTCATCGCTCCGGCAGCCAGGGCCTCCTCGGCCAGGGGCAGCTCTTCGAGGCGTCGGGCCAGGCCCACCAAGGCGGCGGCGGTGCCGGGGGCGATCCTGAAGGCGGGGGCGATCTCGTCGGCGGCGACCCTGCGGGTGTCGCGTCGGGACGCGGCCAGGGGCTTGGCGGCCAGGCCTGCTCTGTCCAGGGCGGCGACGGCGGCCAGCTGCAGGGCCTGGGCGTGGCTCAGGCAGCGGTCGGTGGCGGCGGCCAGCTCCAGCCACTCCCGCTGGGACAGCACCAGGTCCTCATCAGCGTTGCAGGCGGCCAGGACGGTGGTGATCTCGGTGAGCTGGGCCGGGTCGGGGGTCCGGTCGGTGAGGTCGGCGATGACGGGGCGCAGCAGGCGGCGCTGGGCGGTGGGGTCGGTGACCGGTTCGGCGGCGGCCGCGGCGGCCAGCGCGCGCAGCAGCGGGGTGCTGCTGGGGGCGCTGGCCGCGTCGCGCCCGCTGGTCGCTCCGGTGGTCATGGAGATGACGTTAGGGGTCACCTCTGACAGTCCGGTGGATCGTGTGTTCGCAGGTCAGGGGCGTGATCAGCGGTGTGCGGAACGTGACGACCGCCCCGGAGGGTCCCCCCTTCGGAGCAGCGCCGCGCCCCGGCAGCGTCGCCGGCTCGCCCCTGACCGCTCGTACCGGGACCACCGCCTCGGGGGCGGTGGTCCCGGACGCGCGGGGGGCAGGTCAGGCGGGGCCGTAGACGAGGTGCGCGACGCCGTTCTCGTACGTCGTCCCGGACAGCAGCGCGAGCTCCAGCCTGGTGCCGTCGGCGAAGAGTCGGAGCCCCTCGCCGAGGGCCAGCGGGTACGTCAGCAGGTGCAGCTCGTCGACCAGGCGGTCGGCGAGGAGCGCCTGCACCAGCTGCACGCTGCCGCTGACGTAGACGTCGCCCTCGGCGTCGTCCTTCAGCTGCTGCACCGCGGAGGCGGAGTACTCCAGCGCCCGCGAGGGACCCCACGTGAGGTCGTCGGCGCCGCGCGAGGTGACGACGTGCTTGATGGTGTCGTTGAAGAAGGGGGCGCCCGGGTCGTCCTCGGCGGTGCGGGTCGACCAGGCCGGCGCGAACATCTCGTACGTCGACCGGCCGAGCAGGATGTCCGAGCAGCTCGCCGTGATGGCGCCGACGCCGGCCAGCATCGCGTCGGTCCACGGGTAGGCGACCGTCCACACAGGGGCGTCCACCACGCCGTCGACCGTCATGAACTGCTGCACCTTGATGTTGCCCACTGCTGCCTCCAGGTCGTCGGGCCGGGCGCCGGCCCCTCGTCGAGCAGACGGCGCGGGTGCGCCGGACTCATCGGTCAGAGGTCGAGCAGGAGCCCGTCGGCCTCGGCAGCGGCGCGCTCAGCCGCCCGGTCAGCAGCCCGGTCGGCGTCGACCCGGGCCCGGTACTCGCGCGCGATCGACGGCGCGTGCTGCGAGAGCCAGGCCGTCAGCTGCTGGCGGCAGCCGTTCTTGCGGCACCACCGGGTCCACCGCTCGGGGACCGCGTCCTCGTGCTCGTGGGTGCTCAGGCGCCGGTCGCACAGGGAGCGACCGCTGAGCCGCGGGTCGGGCCAGTGCACGCGACGCTCGGCACCGGTGCCCGCGCCCCAGGTGAGCCGCACCTTCTCGTCCATCCGAGCATCCTGGCGGGTCGACGCCGCGCGCGGGGGCAGGTTGGCCCGCGCTGTGCCCTGATGCTCATCGGCTGGTGCCGGCCTTCCTGGCGGCGCCGGCGTCATCGGCCGGCCGAGACCCGGCGCCAGACGGCGTCTCAGCTGGTCAGACGCACATGCAGGTGCCGCTGGCCGAGCGCACCGTGAAGCAGTCGGGGCAGATGGCCGGCGGCGCCGCGGGCACCGGCGCGGCCTTCTTCACGGTGGTCGCACGGGTGGTCGTGCGGGTGCTCGCACGGGGCGCCGCGTCGGCGGGGGCCCCGGGCTCGCGCGGCGCCTTCGGCTCACGGGGGGCCCGCGGTGCGCTCGACGTCCGGGACGCCCCCGCGTGGCGGGTGGCCCGCTCGACGACGTCGAGCTCGTCCTGCGTCCCGGCGTCGACGGCGCCCTGCCCGCCGAAGTGCATCCAGGCCCTGCGGCGCCCGCCCCCGGCGGTGTCGGTGCCGTCGACCAGCGCCGACTCCTTGACCACCAGCGCGCCCAGGTCGGGCTCCCCGCGGCGGGCGCAGTCGGCGGAGATGACCTCGAGCGCCTTGCCCAGGCCGCGGGCCGTCACCGCGCCGTCGGTGGCCTCGGAGGCCTCCGCGGGCGGGACGACGCGCCCCTCCTCCGCGGCGGCCACGAGGGCCTCGCGCAGCAGCGGGATCGCCTTGAACAACCGCGCGGGAAGGGCCTCGGATCCGAGCGACGTCACGGGACCACTCTCGCACCCCCGGCCGCCGGCGGGTACCCGCTCCCGGGCGCTGCGGGCCCGCGGGGTGCGCGGGGCGCTGCCGCGGCAGCACCCCGGCCCCCGGAGCGGACGGCAGAGCGGACGGGCGAGCGGGCGGCTGAGCGGGCGGCGCTGTCGCCGCCGTCGTGCCAGGGGACCAGCAGCGCGGAGCGAGGTAGCGGGCGCGGCGTCGGAGCGCGGTGCCCGAGCACGGCGCCGGAGGAGCTCGACGACGACGGATACCGTCGTCGTCGAGCCGACCCTCTCCGCCGCTCGGAGGCACCGTGTCCGACCCCAGCGCACCCCCGCCGCAGTACACGCCCCCGCCGGGGTACGAGGAGTACGCGCCGCGCTCCCAGACCCCGCAGGCACCGCAGACCCCTTACGGGCCCGCGCACCAGCCCCCGGGGCCCTACGCCGGGCAGCCGCAGCGCCCCACGTCGGTCACCGCCGTCGTCGGGTTCGTCCTGGCGTTCCTGGTGAGCCCCGTCGGCGCCGTCGTGTCGGCCTTCGGCATCGGCGACACCCGGGGCGGGCGCAAGGGCGGTCGCGGCCTGGCGGTCGCGGGCGTCGTCGGCGGCGTCCTGGGCACGCTGGCCTGGGTGGCGGTGGTCCTCGCGGCCGTCGCCTTCTACCGAAGCGTCTCGCCGCAGGTGTCCGACACCCTCCGCCAGATCGAGCAGCTGCCCGCCCCCAGCGACCTGCCCAGCGGGTTCCCGACCGACCTGCCGTCAGGTCTGCCGTCGTCCCTGCCGTCAGACCTGCCCACCGACCTGCCGGGCAGCACCGGCGCCGCTGCCGACGTGCAGGTCACCAGCTGCACCTCCGGTCTCGGAGGCCTGGCCACCGCAGACCTGGTCGTCACCAACTCCGGTGACAGCCCGAGCACCTACCTCGTCACGCTGAGCGCGCTCGACGCGTCCGGGCAGGAGGTGGGCCAGCTCGTCGGCGGCACCGAGACCGTCGCCCCGGGAGCCACCGCGCAGGCGCAGGCCGTCGGCTTCGCCAGCTCCGACGGCGACGGCTCGGGGCTCGCCTCGTGCCGGGTCGACAGCGCGCTGCGGACGGAGGGCTGAGCGCCGTGGCGGTCCCCGGCCTGCGCGTGGTCGAGCACGAGCTCGACGTCCCCCTCGACCACGCCGCCCCCGACGGCGCGGCGATCACGCTGTTCGCCCGCGAGGTCTCGGCCGTGGGCGGTGAGGGCCGCCCCCACCTGCTGTTCCTGCAGGGCGGCCCCGGCCAGGAGGCCACGCGCCCGGTGGGCGCGCCGCTGACGAGCGGGTGGATGGCGCGGGCGCTGCGCGACTTCCGCCTCGTGCTGCTCGACCAGCGCGGCACCGGGCGCTCGACGCCCGTGGGCGACCTGCCGGGGATGACCCCGCAGCAGCAGGCCGACCACCTGGCGCACCTGCGCGCCGACAGCATCGTCCGCGACGCCGAGCTGCTCCGTGAGGCCCTGGGGGTCGAGCGCTGGGCCCTGCTCGGGCAGAGCTTCGGCGGGTTCTGCGCCACGACGTACCTGTCGCTGGCGCCGCAGTCGCTGAGCGCCGTCCACATCACCGGCGGCCTCCCCGCCGTGGGCGTGCACCCCGACGAGGTCTACGCCGCCACGTGGGCGCAGATGCGCCTGCTGTCGGCGCGCCACCACGAGCGGTACCCGCAGGACCTCGAGCGGCTGCGCGACCTGCACGCCCACCTCGCCACCCACGACCTGAGGACGACGGCGGGCGACCGCGTCACCGGGCGGACCCTGCGCGCCGCCGGGCACTCCCTGGGCATGAGCGACGGGTCGGACGTCCTGCACGCGCTGCTCGAGCGGCCGGTGGGCTCCCCGGCGTTCCGCGCCGACGCCGCCGACCCGCTGGGCCTGGCCCGCAACCCGCTCTACCTGCTCGTGCACGAGGCGTGCATGGCTGACGGCGCCACCACGGCGTGGTCGGCGGAGCGCACCCGCCCGGACGACTTCCGCGACGTCGCCGACGGCGGCGACCCGGCGCTGCTCTCCGGGGAGCACCTGGGCGACTGGCTGCTGGACCCCGAGCGCGGTGGCGTGGGGGCGCTGGCGCCGGTCGCCGAGGCGGCCCGGCTGCTGGCGCAGCGGGAGTGGCCGCGCCTGTACGACCCCTCCGCGCTCGACGGCGTGGCCCGCGGCTCGGACGGCGTGCCCGTGGCCGCGGCGGTCTACGTCGACGACCCCTACGTGCTCCTCGACCACTCCCGCGCCACGGCGTCGCTGATGGGCGCGCGCACGTGGGTCACCGACGAGCTGCTCCACAACGGCCTGCGGGCCGACGGCGACCGGGTGCTGTCGCGGCTGTTCGACATGACGTCCGGCCGCCTCTGACCCCTGCGCACCGCAGCCAGGCGCTCGGTTGCGGTTCGGACCCCCTCCTGGACCGCAGTCAGGCGCTCGGTTGCGGTTCGGACCCCCTCCTGGACCGCAGTCAGGCGCTCGGTTGCGGTTCGGCCCCCTCCCGGACCGCAACCGGGCGCTCGGCTGCGGTCCGGGAGGTCGCATCAGAGGGGGGCGCCCTCGCGGGGGAGCTCGACGACCCGGTGCTCCTCGGGCAGCGTGACCGCCGGGTCGGCGGGGAGCATCTCGTCGAACACCCGGACCCTGTCGAAGCGCAGCGCGTGCTCGCGGGCCCGCTGCTCCAGCTCCAGGCGCTCGACCTCGTCCATGTCGAGCACGGCCCTGTCGATCATCGCCGTGAGCCCGGCGACGTCGCCCGGCTCGATGATGAGCGCGGTGTCCCCGACCGCCTCCCCGGTGCCGCCCACGATCGTGGTGATGACCGGGCCGCCGCCGGCCAGCATCTTCTCGGTCAGGGCGATGCCGAAGGTCTCCACGAACTCGGGCACCGGCTTGGTGGGCAGCGCGTACGCGGCGCACCCGCGCATGAGCAGCGGCTTCTCGGCGTCGGAGACGTCGGTGAGCAGCAGGATCCGCTCGTCGTCGCCCTCGACCTCCGCGATCTGCGCCCGCGCCGCCTCGACGGCGTTGCCGGCCCCCGCGATGACCAGCTTCTTGGTGGCCTGCGTCCGGGAGGCGCGGTAGGCGCTGATGAGGTCGTCCACGCCCTTGGCGCGCGTGATGCGCGACAGGAACAGCACGTACCCGTCGCGCTCCAGCCCGCGGGCCGCGAGCGCGGCGTCGACGGCGGCCGGGTCGAGGTCGAGGAAGGCGGAGGTGTCGATCGGCGGGTAGCTGATCCGCACCCGCTCGGTGAGCTCGGCGGCGAAGCGGGTGCCGCTGCGGGCGTCGACCTGCTCGGCCCAGCGCACCACCTCCTCCTTGGTGAACTCCGACACCGCGAGCAGGTCGTCGTTCTGCAGGTAGGTGCTGAGCACCACCGCCGCCGCACCCCAGTTCCCGGTGCGCAGCGCGTTGGAGACCACGTTGGTGATGTCGGAGCCGACGGCCTTCGCCATCGTGCGCACGTCGGGGTGAAGCCCGCCGCGCGGGCACCCGCCACCGCCTGGACGACGACGTCGGTGTGCGGCGTCAGGTACATCGACAGCACGACCGTGGGCACGCCCTCGGCCAGCAGCTCCACCAGGCGCCCGGCGAGCCCGGCGATGTAGCGGCCGTCGGGCACGCGGTTGTCGCCGATGGGGTCCGGCCGCTCCACGGTGATGCCGGGGGAGTACGGCAGCAGCGCGTCGAGGGGCTTCAGCGGGAGCCCCGCCGCCTGCAGCGCCTCCAGCGGCCAGGTGAGGATGCGCACGTCGTCGAAGCCGCGCAGCAGCGCCGCCTCGGCGAGGTTGCGGGCCTCGCCGGAGTGGCCGCAGATCACCGGGTCCGCGCGGACCAGGATGACGAGGCGGCGGTCGGGGGTGCTCGTGCCGGTCATGGGTCCTCCTCGGCGTGGGTCAGACGGCCGGTCCCGGCGGGACCGGCTGGCACTGCGGGTGGTGCCGTCGGCGGGTCAGCGGGTCAGCGGGTCAGCGGGTCAGCGGGGGCGGGCCGCCGGCGAGGGCGGCCGCACCGCGCGCCCGTAGCCGTTCGGCTCGTCCCCGAGGTGGAGCACCAGGCGCCCGCCGCGGTGGACCCGCGCCATCGACAGGTGCGGTCCGGCCAGCGACTCGCCGTCGAGCGTCGCCGAGAGCAGGTGCTGGGGTCTGGACGCCGACGGGCCACGGGTGGCGCCGGCCTCGAAGCCCTCGTCGGAGCTGACGGGCTGCTCGCGGTGCCCGACCGCCTCGACCACGAGCTCGCCGTCGGGCACGGAGAGCACCGCCCGCTCGAAGGCGGGCGCCGACAGCAGGAACGTGTCGAGCCCGGCCACGGGGAACAGCCCCAGGGAGGCCCAGACGTACCAGGACGAGAGGCCGCCGGAGTCGTCGTTGCCCGGCAGCCCGCCGCGTCCGGTGCCGAACTGGTGGGACAGCGCCGCGTGCACGACCTCCGCGGTCCTGTCGGGCCGGCCCGCCCAGTGGTAGGCCCAGGGGGCCTCCATGTCGGGCTCGTTGTTGAGGCCCTCGAACCGGTTGAGCGCGTACCCCGCGGCCATCTCGGCGGTGCTGGGGCGCACCCCCGGCTGGCGCACCGGCGGCGCCCCGAACCCGAAGAAGCTGTCGAGCATCCCCGTGAACGCCTCGTCGCCCCCGGCCAGCGCGATCCGGCCGGCCATGTCGTGCAGCAGCCGGAACGAGTAGTTCCACCTGCCGCCCTCGTAGTACTCCGAGTCCTTGAGCAGCCCGGTGGCCGTGTCGAAGGCGTTCGTCCACCGCAGCGACCGCTCGGTGAGGTCGTCGGCGAGGCGGTGGTCGCCCACGGCCCGCGCCACCTGCGCCGTGCAGTGGTGGGCGAAGGCTAGGTCGAGGGTGTGCGAGATCGGGTGGACCACCCCGTGGTCGATGAACATCTCGCCGTACCCGCGGCGCAGGTCGTCGTCCATGTGCACGAGCGCCCACGACCAGTCGATCGGCGCCAGGTCCACCGCGTGCGCGTCGGCCAGGGCCGTGTGCGCCAGCGCGCTGGCCTGCCGGAAGAACCTGTCGGCCCCGCGCGCCATCCGGTAGCCGATCGGGAAGTTGCCCTCCTCCTCGCTGACCCTGATCAGCGACTCCAGCAGGTCGGCCGCCCGCTGCGGGGCGATCGCCGCGAGCAGCGGCACCTGCGTCTTGTAGATGTCCCACATCGTGGAGATGTCGAAGGCGAACGGGCCGTCCGAGGGCCAGAACGGGCTCTCGTCGTCGGCGATGCAGGGCTTGATCAGCGAGTGGTACGTCGCCGTCGCCATCACCGTGCGGCGCGCGGGCGTGCCGCCCTCCACCGCCACCCGGCCCACGTGGTCGGCCCAGCTCGCCCGCGTGCGCGCGGCGACGGCGTCGAAGGCCGGGGCGCCCGGGGCCCCGGGCAGGCGCGAGGCGTGCTCCGCCTCGAGGTTGGCCCGGGCCTGCTCCACCCCGCGCAGCGAGAACCCGATCCGCACCTCGACCGTCTGCCCCGCCCGGGCGGGGCCCATGAAGAGCAGGCCGAACGGGCGCAGCGTGGTCTGGCGGATCCTGTCGAAGTCGAGCCGGGTGCCGCCCTCGATGAGGCGCCGGTCGTGCCACAGCATCGGGCGCCACGGAGCCGAGTGCCGCGGCGGCCCCGAGGGGCCGGGGACGTCGGTGTCGACCTCGAGCGCGAACGACAGCGGCACGCCCTCCACCACGATCGTGCCCTGCGCCCGGCCCTGGCCGAGGTTCTCGACCTGGGCGCGCAGGGGCACGGTGCGCCCGTGCTCGATGGCCAGGCCGCCGCAGGAGGCGTCGACGACGACGCGCGCCGAGCGGTGCGCGGGGAACGTGTACCGGTGCACGGCCGTCTTGGGGCCGACGGTCAGCTCGCAGCGGATGCCCGAGCCGAGCGTGGCGGCGTAGTAGCCGGCCTCGGCGACCTCGTCGGTCAGCTCCCAGCTCTGCCCGAGGTCGTCCAGGGGCTGCACCATCGGCGTGACGCGCAGGTAGTTGTAGTACTTGCGGATGGCGCCGGTGCCGGACTGCTGGAAGTGCGTGAACCCCGACGCCTGCAGCCTGTCGAAGACCTCCACGGGCAGCCCGTCGAGCGACTTGTCGTACTGGCCGTACCCGGTGGGGTAGGCCCCGGAGTAGGCGCAGGCGCTGACCATGCCCAGCGGGCTGGTGGCGCCGGGGTGGGTGTTGCCGACCTGCGGCTTGGGGAACCACCACGCGGCGGCGAGACCGCGCGGCTCGGGCAACCCGGTCGCTGCGGTCCCGACGAAGGGATCGATCTCGGTGACGATGGCGCGAAGGTAGCGGCGACCGGGAGGCGCGCGGGTTTCCTCCGTGTGAACTGTGGACGGCTCGGGTCGGGCCGGGCCCTCAGCCCGTGGGGCCGCCCCGCAGCGACAGGCTGATCTCGTCGGCGTCGACGACGGCGAGGGCGTGGGTGAGGGCCTCGGCGTCGAAGGAGCCGTCGTCGCGGGCGTCGAGCAGCGCGTCGCGCTGGGCCCGCAGCTGCAGCAGCCGGGTCTCCTTCGCCGAGGCGCCCTCGGGCACCTCGGCGGCGCGCACGGCGTCGAGGACCAGCTGGTGCAGGGCGGCGCGCTGGGCGGCGTCCTCGGACTCGCTGCGCTGGCGCGTTGAGCCCACCGCGAGCACCACGCGGCGCAGCGTGAGCCCCTGGAGCAGCAGCGACCCGGCCGCCACCAGGTACGCCACGAGCACCAGCAGCTCGCGCTGCGGGGCGTCCTCCGGGAGGGTCTGGGCCGCCGCCACCGTCACCGCGCCGCGCATGCCCGCCCACACCACGACCACGCCCTCCCGCCAGCCCAGGGGCTCGTCGAGGAGGTAGTCGAGGTCGGCGCGCACCCGCCGGAGCCGGGTGGTGATCCTGCCGACGGCCTCCTCGGTGACCGGGCGCCGCTGCGCCGCCCGCCACGCACCGCGCAGCCCGCCGCGGCGCAGGCCGCCCTTGACGCGGCCGGCGGTGGAGTCGACGGCGCGCCGGGCCGTGATGGCCGCGGCGACCTCGGCGGGGGAGCGGTCCTCGAAGCGCTCGGCGAAGGCGCTGAACCTCCGGCGGGCCAGCTCGCGGCGGTCGCGGCGGCGGTGGGACAGGCCCAGCAGGCCCGCGACGAACAGGGCGCGGACCGCCAGCACCGCGACCAGGGCGGCCGCTGCCACGGCGACGGCGCTGCCCAGGCCGAGGCGCCCCACGCCGCCGGCGGTCTCGGGGTCGGCGGCCACGGCCGCGAGCACGGCGGGCAGCTCCAGCCCCATGAGCAGGAAGATCCCGCCCTCGAGCAGCAGGGACGCCGAGCGCCACGTCTGGGAGTCCGACAGCCGGGCCCGCGGGCCGAGCACCCGGGGTGCGTGGTGGTTGGTGACCAGCCCGGCGACGACGGCGGCGACCAGCCCCGATCCGCCAAGGTGCTCCACGGGCAGCGACGCCGCGAACGGCACCGCGAAGGAGATGAGGGTCCCGGCGGCGGGGTCGTCGACCCGGCGGCGCACCGCGAGGTCGAGGTGGCCCACCACGAGACCGACGACGACGGCCAGCGCGACGGCCCAGGCGAAGTCGCCCAGGGCCGAGCCGACGGACGGCCCTCCGCCCGGGCCGCCCGAGGTCATCGCGGTCCCCGCGGCGGCGACGGCGACCGCCGTCCGCAGGAGCACCAGGGCCGTGGCGTCGTTCAGGAGGCCCTCGCCCTCCAGCAGCGAGACCGCCCGCGGCGAGGCCCCCAGCCCCTTCACGATGGACGTGGCCACCGCGTCCGTGGGGGAGACCACCGCTCCCAGCGCCACGCCCCACCAGAACCCGACGCCGAGCAGCCAGCTCAGCAGCGCACCCACCGAGACGGCGCTGACCAGGACGAGCACGACCGACAGGCCGCTGATGGCGGAGGCGTCGCGGCGGAAGCCCATCGCGGGCAGCTGGACGGCCGCCGAGTACAGCAGCGGCGGGAGGATGCCGGCGAGCACCAGCTCGGGCGGCACCTCGACCGCGGGCACGCCGGGCAGGGCCGCCACCCCGGCTCCGAGCGCCACGAGGAGCAGCGGCGCGGCCACCTGGAGCCGCGCCGAGAGGACGGCCGACAGGCCCACGACCAGCAGCAGGAGCAGGAGCACGAGCTCCGGTGAGACCACGAGCACAGCACCCTAGGCGCGCTGCGCCGGTCGGCCCGTCGATCAGCCCGTCGATCGACCCCGAGCCGTCAGGACACCGGCGCACGATCACCGACAGGCCCCTCACAGCCCCGGCTGGGAGGATCTCGACGTGACCCTGCTCCTCGACGACCCGCCGGTGCAGGGGACCCCTCCCTCCCGAGCCCGCTGGCGACGCCCCGCCACCTGGCTGCCGGTGCTCCTGCCCGCCCTGCTCGCGGCGGCGCTGACCGCCTACCGCTACGACGGCAAGCCCCTGTGGCGCGACGAGGTCTACACGCTCAGCACCGCTGGTCGCCCCGTGGCCGACATGATGGGCCTGCTGTCCGAGCGCGACGCGGGCCTGGTCGGCTACTACCTGCTGATGCACCCCTGGCTGCGGGTGAGCGAGTCGCAGGACTGGATCCGGCTGCCCGGGGCCGTGGCCACCGTCGTCCTGGTGGCCCTCGTGGCGGTGCTGGGCCGGCGCTTCGCCGGCGGGCCCGGCGCGCTGGTGGCCGGGACCATCGCGGCGCTGGCCCCGGCGGTGTACCTGCACGGCCAGGAGGCCCGGCCGTACCCGATGGCGCTGACCGCCGTCGTCGTCACCGTGCTGCTCCTGCTGCGCCAGAGCGACCGCCCGCGGCGGTGGCTGTGGCCGGTGCTGGGGGCCGTGGCCCTGCTCGCGGTGCTGCTCCACCCGCTGGTGACGCTGCCGTCGGTGGGGGCGGCCTTCTTCGCGACGTGGCTGCGGCCCGGCCGCGCGCGCCGGTGGACCCTCGTCGCGGCGGCGCTGCCCGCGGGCCTGGTCGGTGTGGGCCTGGTGGCGGCGGGCTCGCTGCAGGCCGTCGAGCGCCCGCCCGCCCCGGCGACGCTGCCGGAGTTCTTCACGTTCTGGAAGCTCGCCAGCGACGTCCCGTGGCTGGGCTGGCCCGTGCTCGCCCTCGCCGCGGCGGGTGCCGTGGTGCTGCTCACCCGCCACCGGCGGGGACGCGCCCGCGAGCGGCACGCCCTGGTGCTGGCCCTGTGGGCGCCGATGCCGGTCCTCGCGGTCACCGTGCTGGGTCTCATCGGTGGGTACTTCAACCAGCGCTACGCCAGCGCCGCGCTGCCCGCCATCGCCGTCCTCGCCGCCGTGGCGCTCACTTCGCTGGTGGGCCTGGCGCGCCGCCGCGGTGGGCGCTGGGCGCAGCGGGCGACGGCGCTCGGCGTCGTCGTCCTGCTGGCCTGCCTGCTGCCGGCCTCGATCACCTTCCGCGACCGCGACGCGGGCTTCGACGACCCGCGCGGCGCCGCCGCCGAGATCGCCGCCGGTGCGCAGCCCGGCGACGCCGTGGTCTACGTCGGCAACGTGGTGCGGCCGATGGTCGAGGCGTACTACCCGGCCGGGCTGGCCAGCAGCGACCGCCTCGACGACGCGCTGCTGGTCGCCGGTCCCCTGGAGAGCGACACGCTCGGCGGGCTGGAGGTGCGCGGGGTCGGCCCCAAGGTGGAGGCCCTGGCGCCGCACCAGCGGGTGTGGCTGGTCGGGTCGGTCGCCACGGCCACCGGTGACCTCGGGCGCACCACCGGCAACGCCCGCGCGGTCATGGAGGGGCGCCGGCTGGTCTCGTCCACCGACCACAGCTGGCTCCGGGTCGAGCTCTGGGAGACCGACGACGCGCCGGTGGTCGCCGCACCGCCGCCGGGGAACCCCTCGTGATCACCACCTGAGCGCCGCTTACCCTTCCGGGATGGAGCCCAGCGACCACTCGGCCGCCCGAGCGGCGCAGGACCACCGGTTCAACGCCGGCTACGACGAGCAGCCGGAGCTCTACGACGACCTGCGCGCCGGCGGCCACATGACCCGGCGCCGCGTCGGCTACTTCGACCGCGTGCTCGCCGAGGTGCCCGGACGCGTCCTCGAGCTGGGCTCCGGCACCGGGACCCTGCTGCGCACGCTGGCCGCCTCGCACCCCGACCGCACCTTCACCGGCGTCGAGCCGCTGCCCAACTACGTCGACTTCGCCAACGAGCGCTCCGCCGCCCAGGGCCTGGGCAACGTGCGCTTCGAGGTGGGCACCGGCGAGGAGGTGCCCGCGGCCGTGGCCAGCGGCTCGGTCGACCTGATCCTCAGCGTCGACGCCCTCCACCACGTCACCGACCTCGACGCCGTGGTCACCGAGGCCGCGCGGGTCGCGGCGCCGGGGGCCCGCTGGCGCGCGATGGAGCCCAACCAGCAGCACCCCTACGTGTGGCTGTGGCACACCCTCACCCCGGGCGAGCGCGTCTTCCCCGCCGGTGACTTCGTGCGCCGCGCCCGCGCCGCCGGGTGGGAGCTCGTGGGCCGCGACCGGCTCTACCTCTACCCCTCCAGCGTCAAGCAGGTCCCGGCGTGGGCCGCCCGCGCGGAGCTGGCGCTGGAGCGCCTGCCGTTCATCTCCGGGGGCGTCGCGCTCGACCTCGTCAAGCGCTGACGAGGGCTCGCAGGCGCTCCAGGCCCGAGGGGTCGGCGCCGGTCCGCTCGGCCCAGGCGGCCAGCTCGACGACGGCGGGGCGGGGGAGCTGCCACGTGACGAGCCGGTGGCTCGCGGGGTGGGCGTGGAGCCAGACCTCGACGTCGTCCAGGTCGTCGACCGCGGCCGAGGCGTCGCCCGTGGCGATGACGACCCGGGTGCCGACGTCCGTCGACGTGCGGTCGGTGACGTCGACGACGGCGGGCGGCGCGGCGGGCTCCGCGCGCTCGCTGCGCCGGCTGCCGGTCAGGTCCCACGCCAGGGTCGACGACCCGGTGCCCGGCGGCAGGCCGGTGACCACCAGGGACGGGCCCGGGAAGCTCTCGGGCGCGTGCGTGACGAAGGCGTAGGAGATCTGCTCGCCGGCGTCGACCCGGGCCTGCAGCTCCGGGGGCAGCGGGGGAGGGGGTGGTGGCCACGCCGGGGCGTCGGGGTCGCCCGGCTCCCGGTGCGTGCGGCACCCCAACCGCGCGGTGACCTCCTCGCCGGCCAGGAGCGCGGCGAGGTCGACGTCGACGGTCCCGCCCGTGGCGAGCTCGGGAGCCGGCAGCACCGGTGTGCTGGCCGGGCCGTCGAGGGCTGCCAGCACGGCCGCCGTCCCGAAGCCGGGGACCCGCCGGTCGAGCGAGCCGGCATCGCCGAGCGCCAGGCCCAGGGGCACCGGCCCGCAGGTGCCGCGCTCGGCGTCGAGGGCGAGGCGTCCGAGGGGCGAGAGGCCGACGCGGGTGTGCTCCGGGTCGGCGGGGTCGTCGTCGGGGCTGCCCCAGTTGCCGTCGCACACCAGGAGCGGCTCGCGCGTCTGCCAGGCGGCACCGAGCCTGCCGAGCAGCGCGTACCCGTCATCAGCGCTGGCGGGTGACCGGCGGGTGAGGTGCTGCAGCGCGCGCGTCGTCGGGGCGGTCGCCGGACGGCGGCTGCCCCAGGTGCAGGCGGCGTCGACGGCGTCCAGGGCCGCCAGCACGGCGGGGTCGAGTCCGGTGCGCTCCACGGCCGATCTTCGCACGACACGCCGAGATCACTATTCACCAGATGACTACTCGTGGTGCAGAGTGCTCCCGTGGCGATCGGAGAGGTGCACCTGGCCCTGCTGCTGTCCGGGCCCCGGCACGGGTACGACATCAAGCGCGCCCACGACGCGTGGTTCCCCGCGGAGCGGCCGCTGGCGTTCGGCCAGGTCTACGCGACGCTGGGGCGCCTCGTCCGCGACGGTCACGCCGAGGTGGTCGGAACCCACAGCGAGGGCGGCCCCGAGCGGACCGTGTACGCCATCACCGGCTCCGGGCGCGAGCGGCTGCTGACCTGGCTCGACGAGCCGGCCCCACCGGCGGGCACGACGGGCGAGGAGATCATCCGGAAGACCGTCGTCGCCCTGCACTCGACGACGTCGGGCGCCGACGCCGAGCGGGTCCTCTCGGCGCAGCGCGCGGCCCACCTGCGCCGGATGCGCCAGCTGCAGCGCCGCTCCACCGAGCAGCCCGGCGGTGACGTCGACCTCGCCGTCCGCCTGGCCGACCGCCACGCCCTGCTCCACCTCGACGCCGACCTCCGCTGGCTCGAGGAGGCCGCCGAGGCGCTCCGGGCCCAGCCGCCAGCCGCCTCCACCACCTCCACGACCACCACCACGACCCCGACCACGACCCCGGACGACCAGGAGCCCCAGCCGTGAGCCCCGACCGCCCCTCCTCGCCCGACGTGCTGGCCGAGCCCGCCCACCCCCTCGTCAGGCTCGCCGGCCTCACCCACGCCCACGGGCGCACCCCGGCGCTGCGCGGCGTCGACCTCGAGGTCGGGGCGGGCACCGCGGTCGCCGTCACGGGGGCCAGCGGGAGCGGCAAGTCCACCCTGCTGCACGTCGCCGCGGGCCTGCTGCAGCCCGACGCCGGCTCCGTCCAGCTGCTGGGCCACGACCTCGCCCGGCTGGACGACGCCGAGCGCGCCCAGCTGCGGCGCCGCGACGTCGGCATCGTGCTGCAGTACGGCCAGCTGGTGCCCGACCTGCCCCTGCTCGACGGGGTCGCCCTGCCGCTCCTGCTCGACGGGTCCGCCCTCGGACCCGCTCGCGACGCCTCCCGCGCCGCGCTCGCCGGTGTCGGGCTGGCCGACGCCGAGGACGCCGTGCCCGCGGAGCTCTCGGGCGGCCAGGCCCAGCTCGCCGCCGTGGCCCGGGCGCTGGTCGCGCAGCCGCACCTGGTGCTCGCCGACGAGCCCGTCGCCAGCCTCGACCCCGCGGGGGCCGCCCTCGCGCTCGACCTGCTGTGGGGCGTGGTCGCCCGCGGAGGAGCCCTGGTGCTCGTGACCCACGACAACGTGCTCGCCGCGCGGTGCGACCGCGAGGTGCGGCTGGCCCACGGCGGCGTCCAGCACGACCTGGACCTGCGGTGAGCGCGCTCGACCGCGAGGTGGTGCGGCTCCTCGCCCGCCCCCGCACGGCCGCCGACCGGCTGCGCTCCCGGGCGACCACGGCCGCCTCCGCCGGGACCGGGGTGGTGCTCCTGCTGCTCGCGGCGGTCCTCGGGCTGGGTGACGACCCGGCCACGACCGGGGTCGAGGTGGTCACGCAGGCCGACGGCTCGACGCTCTGGACCGCCGTCACACCCACCGCCGGGCTCGTCCCGTTCATCGCGGAGCCCGGGCTGCGACCGGGCGTGCAGCTCGGTGCGCTCCTGCTGGTGCTGCCGTTCGCGGCGCTCGCGGTGCAGGCGCTGCGCGTCGGCGCGGTGGCGCGCCAGCAGCGCGAGGCGACGCTCGTGGTGGTCGGGGCCTCCCAGCGCGACCTGCGGCGGGTCCGGGTGCAGAGCACCGCCGCGGACGCCGCCCGCGGTGCGCTCTGGGCGGCGCCGGCCTACCTCGTCGCCTGGCTGCTCCTGGGCGTCGCGCTGCCGGTGGGCGCCCGGCTGGTACCGGTGCCCGAGCCGTGGCTCGCCCTCGTCTGGGTGGTGCTCGTCGGGCTCCTGACGGCGGCCGGAGCCGCCGCCGGCGCGCTGCTCGGGCGGCACGGGCGGCACGGGCCCGCACCCCGCCCCGCGCGGTCCGGGCGCTGGGCGTGGGCGTGGGGCGCAGGCGCCGTGGCGTGCCTCGGTCTGCTGGCCCTGGGCTTCGAGCTGCCGTGGGCCCTTCCGGCCGACCTCTCCGTCTTCCTCGCGTTCTCCCTGCTCCTGGGAGCGCTGCTCTGCCTGGCGGTGTGCGGCGGCGTCGTCCTCGCGCGCTCGGCGGTCGGCTCCCCGACCCGGCGCGTCGAGCGCGCTGCCAGGTCGGGCGCGGGGGCTGAGGCGGTGCTCGCCGCCGCCCAGCGGCGGGCGAACCCCGTGGCAGTCGGTGCCTCCGGCGCCGTGCTCGTGCTCGTCGGCATCTGCCTCGGGGTCTGCAGCGTCTTCGTCACCGCGCTGGCAGCCACCCGGGACCTCGCCACGGGGTACGCCGGCGACATCGCCTTCTACGGCGGTGGTGCGGTGCTCGCCTGCGGCGTCGGCCTGGTCGCCGCGGCGGTGGCCCTGGTGTCGCTGGCGCTGGCCCTCACCGACCAGCTCGCCCAGGCGCGCCGGGCCGTCGCCGCCACCGTCGCGATGGGGTGCGACGTCCCGCGCCTGGTCGAGGTCCAGGCCCGTGCCCTCGCCGCGACGGCCGTGCCGTCCGCGGTGGTCGGGACGCTCGTCGGCGGGCTCGCCTACGGGACGCTCCAGGCCTCCCTCGACGGGGAGTGGCTCGGGGCTCGCGCGCTCCTGCCCATGGCTGCGGTGCCCGTCGCGGCGGTCGTCGTCGGGGCCGCGGTGCGGCTCGTCTCCTGCGCCGTCGCGGAGCTGCTCACGGGCCGGGTCCGCCGCGCGGCTGCGCTCGAGAACCTGAGGACGCCGTGAGCCCCCGTGCGGCGTCCTTCCAGCTGCCCCGGCTCCCGAGCTGACGGACCGGCGCGCCCGTGGACACCGCCGTCCTCGCCCTGCTCGGGGGCGCGCTCCTGGTGGGGCTCGTCTCGGCCACCACGGCGCTGCTGCCCGTCGAGGTGTACGTGCTCGGGGCCGCGGCCACCCAGCCGACGGGCGTCGCGCTCGCCGTGGCCGTCGCGGCGGGGATGGGCCAGACGGTCGGCAAGGTGGCGCTGCTCCTCAGCGCGCGGGGTGCGGCGTCGCCAGGGGGCCTGGGCAGGTTCGTGCACCAGCGCTCCTCCCGCACCGGCGCCCACCTCGGCGGAGGTGTCCTCGTCGTTCCCCGGGCGGGCCCTCGCGCCGCCCTCGCCCGCGCCGCCTGCGACCTGACCGCGGCGGCCACCCGGTGGCTGCGCTCCCGGTGGGCGCCGCTGGTGGTGCTGGTCAGCGCCGTCGCCGGCGTCCCGCCGCTCATGCTGCTCTCGGTGGCGGCCGGGGTGGCGCGGGTGCCGGTGCGGCGGTTCGCCCCCGCGTGCTTCGTCGGCAGGACGGCGCGCTTCGTCGTCGTCGTCCTGGTCACGGGGGCCGTGGCGACCTGACCCACCGCCGCAGCGCGTCACCGGGACGTCACCGCGCAGGGGCGTCTGCGCGGAGCAGCGACAGGCGGCTCACCAGGCGCTCGCGGTCGCGGACCCCGGCGTCGAGCGCCTCCTCCGCGGCGACGGCGCTGCGGACCACGAGCCGGACGTCGCGGTCCCAGCAGACGTCGACGAGGTCGGCGAACCGCCGCCGCGCCTGCTCGCCCACCGACGACAGCGCGGGCACGCCGGCCAGCACCAGGGTGCGGAAGCGCTCGGACAGCTCCAGGGCGTCACCCGTGGAGGTCGGCGCGCCGCAGAGGTCGTCGAAGTGCAGGTGGACCGCCTCGCCCACGACCCCCAGCGCACGCAGGGGTCGGCCGCCCACCTGCAGCACCACCCGGTCTCCGGGCGCCGGTTCCGCGAGCCCGGCGGCGGCCAGCTGCGCGGCGCTCCCCGGCCCCAGCCAGGCCCCGCTCGACCAGCCCGGCCGCGCCCCGCCGTGGCCGAGCGCGCGGTGGTCGACGGGACCGGCGACCTCGACCACCGCGCAGGTCTCGCGCAGCGCACTGATCAGAGGCAGCACGAGGTGGTGGTGCTGCGGGCCGGGCAGCAGGCCCTCGGGCGCGAAGTTCGACGTCGCGACGAGCCGCACCCCGCGGGGCGGCAGCGCCCGCAGGAAGCGCGACAGCAGCATCGCGTCGCCGGGGTCGTGGGCGTGGAGCTCGTCGAGCAGCAGCACGGTCGCCCCGCCCACGACGTCGTCGATGGCCGCCTCGAGCCCGCCCCGCCCGCCCGAGCGCCGGGCGATGCCGCGGTGCAGCTGCCGCGCCGCGTCGTAGGCGTGGAGCCGGGTGGAGGTGCCCTCCGGCAGCTGGGAGAGCAGGACGTCGGCGAGCCACGTCTTGCCGCGCCCCACCGGGCCGTGGAGGTAGACCCCGGGCGTCGAGTCGTCCAGCCCCGCGCCCAGGTCGGCGAGCCGGTCCGCGGCGGTCCGCTGCTCGGGGTCGAGGTGGGAGCCCATCGCCGCCGCGGCGGCGTCGAAGGCGCCGCGGAGCTGGTCCCGACGGTGCTGCCCACCGCGACCCGCCGTCCGCTGCGCCACGGCGCTCACCCTGCCGCAGCGCCCGCGGTGACCGGCGTCACGCACCGGGGTGCTCCGCAGGTGCGCCCCTCGGGAGGGACCGAGCCGTCACTGCGAAGGGGCGCACCTGCGGAGCACGTGGAGACCGACGACCGGTGGCCCGAGCCGAGCGGGGCTCCGGTCCTAAGGTCTGCTTCAGCAGCAGCCTCCAGGCTCGTCCCATGACCACCCCGGTGCTCCTCGACCTCGCCGTCGCCCTGCTGGTGGTGGCGGTCGTCGTCCTCGGCGCCCGCGCGGGGTGGCGCACCGGCGCCAGCCGTTCGGTCCTCTCCCTCGCCGGGATGCTGGCGGGCCTCGTGCTCGGGCTGGCGGCGTCGACGTGGCTGGTCGGGGAGCAGCTGTCGGTGCTGCTGCGCCTGGTTCTCGTCGCCGTGTGCGCCGTCGGCGGCGCCCTCGTCGGGTCGGGCCTGGGCGGCGCCGTGGGCGACCTGCTCGGGCGGGCCCTGAGCCGACTCCACCTCGGGCTGGTCGACAGGGGAGCAGGCGCGGTGGTCCGCGGCCTCGTGGCGCTGGTGGTCTGCTCGCTGGTCGCGGGGCTGTCGCTGGCGCTCGCGCCGCCGTCGAGCGCGCTCGCCCGCAGCTCCGCCCTGGCGCGGCTGGCCGACGCCGTGCCGCCCGCCCGCTCGGTGGTCGACGACGTGCGCCAGGTGCTCCCCACCTCCGCCGGGGGCGACCTGCTGGCGCTGGTCCCGGCGTCGTCGTCCGCCTCCGACGCGCCCGACGAGGCCCAGCTGCGGGCGGTGGCGGCGCAGGCCGGACCGAGCGTGGTGCGCGTCCAGGCGCCCGTGTGCGGTACGTCCAGCCGGTACTCCCAGGGGACCGGGTTCACCGCTGCCGCGCAGGACGGCGAGCGGTTCGTCATCACGAACGCGCACGTCGTCGGCCAGGCGCGCGACGTCACCGTCTCCGGGGAGCAGGGCGAGAGCCGGGCGCGGGTGGTGGTGGCCGACAGCGCCGCCGACATCGCGGTGCTGGCGGTCGACGGTGACACCGGGCCCGCGCTCCCGCTGGCGAGCGGGACCGCCAGCAACGGGACGCCCGTCGTCGTGCTCGGACACCCCGAGGACGGGCCCCTCACCGCTACCGCCGGCGTGGTGGTGCAGCGGCTGCCCGTCTCGACGGTCGACGAGTCGACGGTCGTGTCGGGGAGCCTGCCCCTCGGGTCGGCCAGCGACCTGCGCGAGGTGTACCGCCTCGCCGCCGACGTGCGGCACGGCAACAGCGGCAGCCCGCTGCTGACCACCGACGGCACGGTCGTGGGTGTGGTGAACGCCGCCGGGCTCGGCGCCTCCGACACCGGGTACGCCCTCCTCCTCGACGCGGTGCGGGCCGACCTCGCGACCGCAGCCTCCTCCTCCTCCACCACGACGACGGGAGCAACCGGTGGCTGCTGACCCCCGCGACCAGATGCGGGCCGACCGCGAGCGTCACCGCGCCGAGGCCCGCGCCGACGCGCCTGACTCCGCCGGCCAGCGCGACTGGCGCCACGACACCCTCGACCTCGACCCCGTGGTCGGCCCCGCACCGGGCGGGGTCGCGGGCGGGGTCGTGGAGGGGGAGGTGGTGCGGGAGCGCACCCGGGGCGGGGCGCTGCACGCCGGTCGCCGGGTGCTCCGCTCCGCTGGTCGCTCAGCCGGCCGCTCGGTCAGGTCGGCTCCGCGCCGCGTGCCGGCGGGGGTGGTCGTCGGGGTGCTGCTGCTCGCGGGGGCCGGGGTGGTCAGCGCCGTCGCGGACGACGTGCCCCTGGGCTGGCCGTCCGGGGTGTCCCAGGCTCCGACGACCGGCTCCGACGGGACCGGGCCGAGCGTCGTCGTGGGGGACGGCGGCGGCACCTCTGTCGGAACCGATGGAGGAGACGTCGAGGCCGGGGGAGCAGGTGCCCCCCAGCCCGCGGCTCCGGGCGGCGACGCCCCGGCCGCCCCTGCTGGTCCTGGCACCGGCCCGGCTGCTGGCCCGGCTGCTGGTCCTGCTGCTGGCCCCGCAGGTGGACCGGCCGGAGCCCACCGCGCGACGGGGGAGTCCCGTCCTCAGGAGCGCCTCCCCTGAGGACGGGACCCGCGCTCGCGGGGCTCAGCCCCTGCGCTGCAGGCGCTCGGCGGCGTCCAGGGCCGCGTCCTCCCGGGCGGCCTGCGCCGCATCAGCGCGCGACCACCGCACGCAGGCGCTGAGCAGCAGCGGCGCGGCGACCACCTCGGCGACGGCGACGGCGAGCGTCCCGCCGAGCAGCTGGTCGTCGGCCGGGCTGAGCGCCCCGGCCAGGTGGTGGTGCGCGTACCAGCCACCGGCCAGGGCCACCCCGCCCACACCGACGACCAGCCCCGGGACGGCGTCGAGGAGCCCGTCGACGGACGCCAGCAGCACCCGCAGCCCCCACGCCCCGGCCTCGCCGTCCGCGGCCGTGCCCTGCGCCGCAGCGCTGCCGAAGGCGGGGACGGCGAACAGCGCTCCCACACCGACCAGCACGACGCCGGTGAGGGAGCGCACCGCGCCGGAGCGCAGGGAGGCCGTCATCCACGGCGTCAGGTAGTAGGCGAGCTGCACGGCGACCCCTGCCAGCGCCCCGACCACCGGCGCGTCGAGCACCCGGGCTGCAGCTCGGCCCAGGTGCCTCGGTCGAGGGCCGCTGGTGCTGGACACCGGGGAGGCCAGGCGGACGAGGCGCACCGGGTCACCCAGGGCGATCCCCGCCGGCACGACCACGAGCAGCAGCGTGGCCGCCAGCGCCACCGGCCAGAAGGCGACCCGGCCGTAGACCCCGGTGAACGAGCAGCTCACCAGCGCGAGCAGCACCGGGCCCAGCACCACCGAGACGGCCACCCGCCACCACGGCCAGCGGTGCCCGCGCCGCCGGACGCGCAGCACGAGCGCCACCTGACCGACGGCCAGCACGACGGCGAGCCCGACCGCCAGCGGGTCGAGCGTCCACGTGGTCAGCGCGCTCGCCGTCGTCAGCGGCGGCAGGGCTGCCAGCAGGGTCACGGCGGGCGAGGCTAAGCGCGCTCCCTGGGCGCCAGCCGTCAGCGCGTGGGCTGGCCCTCGGGCTCGTCGAGCAGCTGGTGCAGGTGGCAGTCCTGCCAGCGGCCGTCGATCTTCAGGTACCGCGGCGCGGTGCCGATGCGGGTGAACCCGTTGCGGGCGAGCACCCGCTGCGAGGCGGTGTTGTGGAGCAGCGTGTCGGCCTGCAGCCGGTGCAGTCCCAGCTCGCCGAAGGCGATCCGGGCGGCAGCGCCGACGGCGGCCGTGGCCACTCCGCGACCGCAGTGCTCCACGTCGACCCAGTAGCCGAGGAACGCCGACTGGAGCGCCCCGCGGACGATGCCGTTCACCGTCACGCGTCCCACGAGCTGACCCCCGGCGGAGATGACCAGGGGGAGCGCGGTCCCGTCGGCGTGCTGGTCGATCGACCCCGTGATGAGCTCGCGCTGCACGTCGACGGTGAAGAACGCGTCGTCGCGGGTGGGCTCCCACGGCCGCAGGTGCTCGCGGCTGCGGAGCAGCAGCGCAGTGAGCTCCTCGGCGTCGTCCTCGGTCACGAGCCGGAGCGCGACGTCCACCCCGGCAGCCTAGGAGCGCTCCGAGCCGTCAGCCGACGCCGTTGTCGACGATGCGCCGGGGGTCGCTGTCGACGTCCCGGGGGGGGCCAGGTAGCCGCAGCCTCCAGGACCGTTCCGCCGGATCCGTCCCCACCGCGGTGCGTCTCCGGTGTGCACCGGGTCTGCCTAGCAGGAACGCTGACGCCGTGGGGGCCGCACGCCTACGGTGACGGGACACCCCCAGCCGAGGAGCAGACGTGAGCGACAGGCAGCGCCCCACCGGTGACGACGTCGTCGGCCGCACCGTCGGCGCCACCGGAGGCTTCTGGGCGGGTGTCACGGGCGGCACCGACCTGCGCAGCCCCTTCCCGGAGCAGCCGGACCTCACCAGGCCGCGGTCGGGGTGGCGCATCGCCGCCCCGCTGCTCCTCGTGCTGGCGACGGGTGTCGGCGTCGTCGTCTGGGGCTCGCTCGGCTGACCCGCCCCGGCACGAGGCGCCGCAACCCCGGCGCGACGTGTCGGAACCCCGGCGCGACGCGTCGGAAGCAGGCCCGGGTTCCGACACCTGATGACGGGGCTCCGGCGGATCGAGGCGCGGCCACCCGAACGACAGACGGCGACGCGCCGACGACCGGCCGCGGTCTGTGCGTGGCTGCTTGCCCGGAGACACCGACTGGCGGACAGTGGAGGCTCCCCGCGGCGCGGACGCCTGGCGGGTCGACCTGGAGGCCGCTGTGAGCCGCTCCGCCCCCTGCCCGGCCTGGCTGCACCTGCGGCACCGCTGCGAGCTGCCCGCCAGCCACGGCGGTGACCACCGCGCCGGGTCGCGGACCTGGCCGCGCACCCCCGCCGAGCAGCGGCTGTTCGAGCGCACCGTGCTCGGCCACGTGCCCGTGGCTCCCGCCCGTCCCGCTCGTTGACGTGGTGCTGACCTCGAGCTGACGGGCCGAACCGCGGGAGCGCACGTACGCTGCCCGCTCGTGAGCCACCGCTGGGTCGAGCTGCTGGACGCCGAGCGCCTGACGGCGGTGGTCGACATCGGCGCCAACCCCATCGACGGCGACCCGCCGTACCTGCCGATGCTCCGCGAGGGCCTGTGCACGGTCACGGGGTTCGAGCCGCAGCCCGAGGCGCTGCAGCTGCTGCTCGACGCCGCCGGCCCGCACGAGCGGTACCTCCCGCACGCCGTCGGCGACGGCGGCGAGCACGAGCTCAAGGTCACCTGGATGAACGGGATGACCAGCCTGTTCGAGCCCGACGTCGCGCGGCTGTCGCTGCTCAACGAGTTCGCCCGCTACGGCGAGGTCCTCAGCCGCACGCGCCTCGCCACCACCCGCCTCGACGACGTCACCGACCTCGGCCCGGTGGACCTGCTGAAGATCGACGTCCAGGGCTCCGAGCTCACGATCTTCCAGAACGGCAGGCAGACCCTCGCGGGGGCGGTCGCCGTCCACACCGAGATGTCGTTCGCGCCGCTCTACGAGGGCCAGCCCCTGTTCGGGGAGGTCGACGCCGAGCTGCGCGCCCAGGGCTTCGTGCTCCACACCTTCGCGACGCTCAAGAGGTGGCCCATCGCCCCCGCCGTGCTCGACGGGCAGATCTTCGAGAACCACCAGCAGGTGATCGAGGCCGACGTCGCCTACGTCAAGGACTTCGGCCGCCTCGAGGAGCTCACCACCGCCCAGGTGCAGCACCTCGCGCTGCTGGCGCACTTCGTCTACGGCTCGACCGACCTCGCCGTCCGCTGCCTGGCCCACCTCACCAGCACCGGCGCCGCCGACGAGCGGGTGCTGCCCGCCTACGCGGAGTCGCTGGGCCGGTCCGTCGCGCTGAACGGCGTCCGCAGTGACCGCTAGGCGGGTGGGCGCGACCGGGAGCCGTTGATCTTGGCGTTCCTCCCCGCTGTGAGCGCTCACACGCGGAAGGAACGCCAAGATCAGGAATGCTCGGGACCGGCACGGGGTGTCAGCGCGAGAAGCGCGGCGTCCGCTGGTGGTCCTCGTGGCCGAACGCGCGCTGCAGGTCGGAGCCCCGGGCGGGCTCGGCGCTGACCCCGTCCGCCTCCAGCGAGAACACCGCCGCGCCGTCGTCGCGGTGGTCGTCGCGGGCGCGGCGCACCGCCAGGTGCGGCCCCACCCGGACCGGGGCGACCTCGGTCAGCTCCGCGAGGGTGGCGCCCTCGAGGAGCACGGGCACCTCCAGGTGCACGCGGTAGCGGCAGCGCCCGAGGACGGCGGCCGGGACCTCGCCGGCGTGCACCCGCGGGTCGTCCAGCGCCCCGACGACCGACCCGCCCGACCCACCGGTCAGCCACACCCCGGCGTCGCTGCCCGCCAGCAGCGAGCGCGCGCAGGCCACCGCGTCGGCGTCCTCCGCTCCGTCGGCGGCGCCCGACAGGTCCAGCTCGACGACGACGTCGGGGTGCTCCCACACCAGGCCCCGTGACGCCTCACCGCGCGTGGCCGGTCCGGCGACGAACCGCGCCAGCGCCAGGCCCTCGACGTTGCGGGAGCGCCGGGCCTCGTCCTCGTCCCGAGCCCGGCCGGCGAAGTCGGGCCCGTCGTGCCAGGCCACCGCGTCGCGGGCGTGCCGGAACGCCGCCCCGCGCAGCCAGCAGCGGTGGGCCAGCTCCCAGTCCTCCCCGCCGTAGGCGCTGAACGCCTCCTCGAAGCCGCCCACGGCCTCGAAGAGCGCGCGCGTGGTGCTGAGCACCGCCGAGATGACGAAGCGGTAGGCGTCGTCGCCGGCGGAGCGGAGGTCGTCGGTGCGGTCGTAGGCCTCGCTGAGCCACGCGGGCTCCTCGAAGACCTCGGGCTCCCAGCCACCGCCCTCGGCGGAGCCGGCCAGCCAGGAGCGCAGCTGCTCCGGGGAGGTCTGCGACAGGTCGGCGTGGCGGCGGCGTCCGACCACGAGGTCGGCTCCCGCCTCCACCGCCCGCACCACCGCCGAGACGTACCCCGGCTCGGGCACGGTGTCGGCGTCGAGGAAGCACAGCACCTCGCCCGTGGTCGCCGCGGCGCCGAGGTTGCGGGCGGCACCGGCGCGGAACCCCTCGTCGGCCTGCGCCACGACGCTCACGCGGTAGGGCCGCGGGCCCGGCTCGGGCCGGGTGGCGGAGCCGTCGTCGGCGACGACCACCTCGAGGAGGTCCAGCGGGTGGTCCTGCAGCTCCAGCGCGGTGAGCACCAGCTCGAGGTCGTGGGGGAGCTCGTAGTGCGGCACCACGACCGCCACCGTCGTGCGGCTGCTCGGGATCATGCGGCGGTCTCCAGGCGGTCCAGGACGCGGCGGACCAGCGCCGCGGCGTCGTCAGCGGTCGGGCTCGGGCGCGAGCCCTCCGGGGCCCACGTCGACGCCGGGTCGGCCCACGCCGCGGCCAGTGCCGCGGGCAGGTCGTCGTAGACGACCACGCAGCCGGGTGAGCGCTCCAGCAGCTCCTCGGCGTAGTCGCTGCGGGGCACCAGCGGCCGCCGTCCGGCCGCGACCCACAGGTTGATCGAGCCCGACGCCGACAGGTGGGCGTGCGGCGCCACGGGCACGACGGCCGAGCGCAGCAGCGCGGGCAGCGCCTCGTCGGGCACCCACCCGGTGACCTCGACGGTCCGCCCGAGCGCCGCGGCCTGCGCGGCGAGCGCGTCGACCAGGTCGTCGTGGCCCGACGACGGCGTGCCCCAGGCGAGCAGGCCGACGCCCGGCGGCAGGGCGTCGAGGGCGGCGACGACGTCGTCGTGCCCCTTGCCGGGGTAGAGGTACCCCAGCACCGCGACGGCCTCCGCGGGCCGGACCGCCCGGGGGCCGGCCGGCAGCACGGGGACGGGCAGGGGGACGACGGCGACCGGCACCTCCTCGGCGCTCACGCCGCACGCCGCGAGCAGGCGGGCCTCGTGGCGGCTCGCGACCAGGACCGCCGCCGCCGCGCGGGCGACCCGCACGTACCCCGTGGTGCGCCGCGCGTGGTTGGTCGCGCCGTCGCTCGCCTGGGGCAGGTCGTGCAGCGCCACCACGAGGCGCCGCTGCGCCGCGAGGGCCTCCAGCACGTCGGCCGCCTCGAGCGCCGACCGCCCGAAGAGCTTGTCGGTGACGTGGACGAGCACCGGTCCGGGAGGTGCCTCGCGCACCGCAGCGAGCAGCGCGTCGGCGGTGGGGCGCTCCGCCAGGCGCACGAGGCGGGCGTCCACCCCCGCGCCGGCTCCGACCCGGGACAGGGCGGCGTGCTGCCGCAGCGCCTCGACGACGACGCCGTGCTCGTCGGGGCCGACCACCAGGCAGACCACGGCAGAGCCCGTGCTCATGCGGCGAGGGCCCTGGCCGCCGCGGCGTGCCGGGCGAGGCCGGCCTCGGCCGTGCCGGGGTGCTCGGCGTACCAGCGGAGGTGGGCGTCGCGGACCTCGCCGTCGTCGAGCGGGCGGCCGTGGACGAGCCAGCCGTCGCGGCTGTCGCCCGTGTCGAGCCCGAGCGCGTCGAGGACCTGCGGGAGCACCGGCGCGTGGACGCTGTCGAGGAGCGTGCGGCCCGGGTCGCGGACCTCGCCCGGCAGCCCGACCGCCTCCAGGACCCGCCGCGCCAGTCCGAGCAGCACCTCGTTGCCGGGGTGGTTGACGGTGTGCGTGGCGTGCGCGCCGGCTCCGGCGAGCAGGTCGACGACGGGCAGCGAGCCGTGGCGCCGCTCGCGGGAGCGCAGCTCGGCCACCGACAGGTCGCGCACCGCGCGGACGGCGGCGGCGGAGGGGACCCTCTGCAGGGGGGAGGCGCCGGCGGCCACGGCCAGGGTGCGCAGGTCGTGGTACGGCACGAGCGGCGGCTCCCCGGCGCCCGGGGAGCGCACGATGACCTGGAACGGGTGCAGCGCCGCCCACCGGAGCACCGGCACGACGACGAGCTGGGCGCCGCCGCCACCACTGCCGCTGGACAGGCCGGTCCTCGCGGCGCGGGAGGCCACCTCGGTCGTCCCCAGCGGCAGGCCGCGGTAGCCGCCGGCGACGGGCTGCGACACGAGCACGTCGACCTGGGCGAGCAGCGCGTCGAGGTGCGGCAGGTCGTCGGCCTCCAGCTCGTGCACCGGGGGCACGCGCACCGTCCGCACCTGCGCGTCCGGGCCGTCTCCCAGGACCACGCGCAGCGACTCGGCCTGGCAGTTGCCGTGCACGACGACCAGGGGCCGCTCGTCCTGCGGCACCTCGCGCAGCCCGTAGAACTCGCCGTAGTGCCGGCGACGCCCCTCGTCCGCGGACGCCCCGACGCCCACCCCGTCGCCCGCCACGTCGCTCACGCCTCGATCACTGCTGGAACAGTAGGCGCGCGCCGCGTTCCGGCCAGTCGAGCGAGCCGTTCGGTGATCGGACGCGGAACCGCGTCAGAGGTGGTTCGATCAGGCAGTGATCCTCCGCTCCCCGGGGTCCGCCACCGCGCGCGGTGGCTTCGCCCCCGTGCTCACCAGCCGCCGCCTGACCGTGGCGGTGCTCGGCCCGAGCCGGTACCCGGTGGCCGAGCCGTACTCGGGGGGCCTGGAGTCGTTCGTGGGCGGGCTCGTCGCCGGGCTGCGCGCCCGCGGCCACCGCGTGCTGCTCTTCGCCGCGGAGGGCTCCACCGGGGCCCAGCCCGAGGTGCTCGCCGGGGGCGGGTGGCAGCCCGACGAGCTCTCCGCCCAGGACCCGTCCATGCCCGCCGCGGCCTTCCTGCGCGAGCACCACGCGCACCTGCGCGTGCTCGACGCCCTGCGCACCACCTACGCCGACGAGGTCGACGTCGTCCACAACAACTCCCTGCACTACCTGCCGCTCTCGCTGGCCGCCACGCTGCCGGCCCCGGTGGTCACCACGCTGCACACCCCGCCCATCCCGTGGCTGACCAGCTCGCTCGACGCCGGGGGCTCCTCGCACGCCTTCACCGCGGTGAGCCGCTTCACCGCCCGCCAGTGGACCCCGTGGGTGGGCCAGGCCGACGTCGTCCACAACGGCGTCGACCCCCGGCGCTGGCCGCTCGGACCCGGCGGCGGCGGCCTGCTGTGGTTCGGCCGGCTCGTCCCCGAGAAGGCCCCGCACCTGGCGCTCGCGGCCGCCGCGGCCGCGGGGCAGCACCTGCACCTCGTGGGGCCGGCGCTCGACCCCGACTACTTCGACGCCGAGATCGCCCCCCACCTGGGCGCGCGCGCCACTTGGCACGGCCACCTCGGCGGTGGCGAGCTCGCCCGCGCCGTCGGCCGCGCCAGCGCCATGCTGGTCACCCCCGCCTGGGACGAGCCCTTCGGCCTGGTCGCCGCGGAGGCCGCCATGTGCGGCACCCCGGTGGTGGCGTTCGACCGCGGGGGCCTCGGCGAGGTGCTGCGCCCCGGCGTCGGGCAGCAGGTCGGTGCGGTGGTCCCCGCCGACGACGTCGAGGCGATGGCCGCGGCCGTCGGTCCCGCCCTCGCCCTCGACCGCCGCTCGGTCCGGGAGGCGGCGCTGTCGCACCTGTCGGCGCAGGCGATGGTCCGCCGCTACGAGCAGGTGCTGCTGGCCGCCGCCTCGTCGCCGGCGCTGTCCGGTGCGCTCCCGGCTACCGCCATCGGCGCGGCGAGCGACCAGGTGTCGGCCGCGGCGTCGTAGTCGACCAGCCCGTCCTCGCGGAACCGCTCCAGCCACCCCGTCATCGGCCACCAGCCCCAGCGCCGGTGGAACACGGCGGCGTTCCTCACGACCGCCTCCAGGTGCCGCACCGGCGGTGACTCCACCGGGTGGTGCTGGTGGTGCGCGTCCGCCCCGCCCACCCAGAACAGCGAGCCGTCCAGCGCGCGGACGGTGGCGGCGACGTCGGTGTCCTCCCCGCCGTAGCCGCGGTAGTCCTCGCAGAACCCGCCCGCGCGCTGCCAGTCGCGGGCCGTGGTCGCGAACGAGAGCGACCAGAACAGCCACCACTGGTCGGGCCCCGCCAGCACCACCTCGCCGGGCTCCGGCGCCGGGCGCGCCCGGTGGGGCTCCGCGGCTCCGGGCAGCCGGGCCAGGTCCGCGGTGGACGCGACGCGCACCTCCGGTGGCAGGTACGCCACCGGACCGCACAGCAGCACCGGCCCGGCTGCAGCCCTGACGACGTCGGACGCCGCGGCCCGCGCGTAGGTGGCCACCAGCGCGGGGGAGGGCACGCAGTCGACGTCGAGCAGCACCAGCAGCTCCGCACCCCGCTCGACCGCCGCGGCGGCTGCGGCGTTGCGCGCCGCGGCCAGCGGCAGCTCGTCCTGCTCCGGCGGCGGGAACAGGGGGACGTCGACGACGACGCGGCGCGTCCCCGCCGCTGCCGGCACCTCGTCGAGCACGGCCCGGACGCCGGGGTCTCCCATCGCCGCGACGACGTGCCACGCGGGTGCCAGCTCCTGGGCGGCCAGCCCCAGCAGCTGCCCGCGCAGGTGGTCGTGCCGCCCGGCCACGATCGTCAGGACGGCGACGACCGGGCTGTTCGTCGGCTTGCTCGTCGGGCCGCTCATCGCGCACCCCCGGCGCGCTGCGCCGCCGCCAGGCGGTCGGCGGTCTCGTCGAGGAACGCCGCAGCGCGCCGGGCCCCGTCGCCGGGGGCCCACCGCTCCCAGGGCCCGGCGCCGACGGCCCGCGCCCGCTCCAGCAGCCCCGGCCACTCCTGCGCCGCCGGCCAGGCGTCCAGCGCCACCAGGCCCTCCGCGCGCAGCAGCTCCGCGCGGCGCACCTGCTCGTCGAAGGGCCGCTCCTGCGCGACGACGACGGCCGCCCGCCGGGCCGCGGCCACCTCGGCGACGGCGTTGTGCCCGCCGTGGACCACCACGACCTCCGCCCGCTGCAGCGCGTCCCACACGTCGGGGCGCGTGCCCGCGGCGTCCAGCGACGAGCCGGGCACGAGGTGCTCCCACGTCCACCCGGGGGTGGCGCCGACGGCGGCGCGCAGGTCGGCGTCGGTGACGTCGCGGCCACCGCTGCCCCACAGCACGAGCACCCGCCCGGGCTCGGAGGCCCCCGACGACGTCGGGCGCCCGTCGAAGCGGGAGAACGCCCCCACGTGCACCACCGGCGTCCTGCCCCGGTGGTCGTCCGGCTGGTCGTCCGGCTCCTCGCCCGGCTGGTCGTCGCGGTCGTCGACGGCAGAGGGCCGGGGCGCCGGCCAGGGGGCGAGCAGCGCCTCGGCGAGGTCGCGCCCCAGCCGGTGGGGGACGTCGTCGCGGTCGCCGAGCATCGCCGCGACCACCACCGGCACCCCGCACAGCCGCACCAGGGCCGTCGCCTCCACCGAGACGTCGGTGACGACCAGCGACGGCCGGGCCTCCTCGAGCCACCGCACCACGGCGGCGCTGCGGCCCAGCAGACCCGCGTGGTGGCGCGGCACCCAGTGGAGCGCGCCGCGGGCCGTGGCCGAGGGGCGGTCGACGGGCTCGGCGTCGTCGCGCTCCAGCTGCACCCAGCCCTGCGTCCACCCGGCGGGTCGCGGGGCGGAGCTGAGCGCGGTGACCGGGGTGCGCAGGTGCTCGGTGACGGCCACCAGGCGCTGCACGTGCCCGGCGCCGTGGTGGTGGACGTACCAGCCGATCACGCGGGCACCCCGTCTGCTCCGGCCCGACCAGCCGCCCGTCCAGCCGCCTGCGCTGCAGCGCGCTCGGCGGCCCGGCGGTAGAGCTCGCGGTGCGCCAGCGCGACGTCGTGCCGCTGCGCCCGGCGCTCCTCGGCGCTCGCCGCCGCTCCGGAGCACCCCGCCAGGGCCCGCTCGAGCCCGTCGGCCAGGGCTGCGGGGTCGAGCAGGTCGACCTCCACCAGCGCCTGCTGCTCCGCCAGGTGGCCCACCCGGCCGGCGACCACCGGCACCCCGAGGTCGTGGCACAGCTCCAGCCACCCCGAGTGCGTGCCGTGCCCGTAGGCCAGCACCGAGGCGTCGAGCTCGCGCAGGTAGGCGCGCAGCTCGGCGTCGTCGAACCTGCCGTGCACCCGCAGGTCGAGGGCGCCGTCGCGGTCGGCGCCCCGCAGCCACGCCACCAGCTCGGCGTCGTGGCGGGGGAAGGCCGGGTCGAGGGCCTCGTCGTGCACGTCGACGCGCAGCAGCACCCCCGGCAGCCGGCCGACGGCCTCGGCCAGGGACCGCAGCACGGGCAGCGCCACGAGGTTGGCCCGCAGCCCCTTCAGGTGCAGCCCGACCACCCGCTCCTGTCCGGGTCCCCGCACCGGCCGGGGGAGCCCGACCTCGTCGAGGGGCGCGATGTGAGGGTGCGGCACGACGACGGCGTCGCGCCCCCAGCGCTGCGCGATCTCGGCCGCGGCGCCCGGGGTGAGGGTGACCACCTCGTCGGCGCCGGGCACGAGCACGTCGAGCAGCGCGAGGTAGCCGGTCTGGTCGGTCAGGTGGGGGTTCTGCAGGTCGTGGACGGTGAGCACCAGCGCCCGCCCGGCGTCGTGCACGGCGGCGACCAGCTCGCGGAGCTGCTCGGGCGTGCGGCCCTCGAACCCGAAGTGCAGGTGCAGCACGTCGAAGCGGTCGGCGTGCGCCGCGACCCACGCCGCGTCGAGCGCGGGCGAGGGCCGCCAGCCCCCGCCGCCGTCGCCCTCGTCAGCGGCGTCGGACCTGTCGCTGACCACCTCCACGCCGGTGACCCGCTCGTCGCCGAGGTGGGCCACGTAGTCGTGGTCGCCGGGCACGTGGAGCACGGAGACCGGTGGGGCGATCGGGACGGGCACGACGGGCAGTGTGCTGCGCGGGTCCGACACCCGCCCGCTGGACCCCTCCCCGCCCCGCCGGCCGGTCGTTCGCCGAGGGTGGACGGCGGCGGCGCGGCGCCGGGCTCCGCGCCCGGCGGCGGCCGGACAGGGACCAGGGTGGGGGTGTGGGAGCACTCGGGACGTCCGCCGCCGGCGTCGACCGCCGGTTCGCCCGGCTGTGGGGGTCCACGGCCGCCTCGTCACTCGGCACGGGGCTGGTGACGATCGCGGCGCCGCTGCTCGTGGCCACCTGGTCCACCGACCCGCTCGTGGTCGCCTCGTCGTTCGCCGTCGCGTGGCTGCCCTGGCTCCTGTTCGCCCTGCCGGGCGGGGTGCTGGTCGACAGGGTCGACCGCCGCCGGCTGCTCGTGGTGCTCGACGTGGTGCGGGCTGCGGCGCTGCTGGCGCTCGCCGCCGCCGTGGTGGGCGGTGCGGAGCAGCGGGCTGGCACCGCCGTCCTGTTCGCGGTGCTGTTCGTCGTCAACGGCGCCGAGGTGGTCAGCCGCACGGCCGGGCAGACCGTCGTGCCCGACGTCGTCGGCTCGATGTCGCTGGAGCGCGCCAACGGCTGGCTGTTCGGCACGGCCGTGCTGATGAACGGGGTGCTCGCGGCGCCCCTGGCGGGGTTCCTCTTCGCCCTCGCCGCAGGGGCGCCCTTCGGGGTGGCCGCCGCCGCGATGGTGGTCGGCGCCCTGCTGCTGGCCGCGCTGCCCGGCACCTACCGCGCCGCGCGCCCCGCGCGCGGGACCAGCGGCTCCGGGGCCGGTACCGGGCCCGTGCGCACCGTCCTCGGCGAGGTCGGCGAGGCCTTCGCCTGGCTGGTGCGCCAGCGGGTGCTCCGCACGATGGCACTGCTCATCGGCCTGCTGAACCTCACCTTCACGGCGGCCCTGGCCCTGCTCGTGCTGGTCGCGCAGCAGCGGCTGGGGCTGGGGCCCGTCGGCTACGGCGTGCTGGTGAGTTGCATGGCGGTCGGCGGCATCGCGGGCGCTGCCGCCGGCGACCGCGTCATCGCCTGGGCCACCCCCACCTGGACCGTCCGGATCGGCCTCCTGGTCGAGGCGGGGATGCACCTCGCCCTCGCGTGGTCCACCAGCACCGTCGTCGTGGCCGTCGCGCTCGTCGCCTTCGGGGTGCACGGGTCGCTGTGGGGCATCGTCGGCACCACGCTGCGCCAGCGGCTCACCCCGCCGGAGATGCTCGGACGGGTCGGCAGCGCCACGCTCTTCACCTCCGCCGGCGGCAACTGCGTCGGGGCGCTCCTCGGCGGCCTGCTCGCCCAGGCCGCCGGCCTGACCGCCCCGTACTGGGTCGGCTTCGTGCTCGCGCTCGCGGTGACCGCCGCCACCTGGCACGTGTTCTCGCAGGCCTCGATGGCGCAGGCCCACGCCCCGTCCGCAGGTCGGGCGTGACGGCCCCGCCCTCCCGTGGACCCGCGCTCCGGAGGTGCGCCCCTTGGTCGTGACCGCTCGGTCACCCCGAAGGGGCGCATCTCCTGAGCACCGCGTCAGGAGCCAGCCCCGCCGGGCGGGCACCAGCCCCAGCGGGTCGTCCCAGCGGGTCGTCTCAGCGGGTCGTCTCAGCGGGTCGTCTCAGCAGGTCGGGCGTGACAGGGGCCCGTCACAGGCCACGATGCTCGCAGCCCACACGAGGTCGTCGGGGGTGACGACGCGCACGCGCACCGGCCCGCCGTCGCCGGCGAAGGTGTGCGCCACCGTCCCGTTGCGGCAGTCGACGGGTTCCAGCGCGCCGCGCGTGCCGCCGCCGTCCCGGCTCACCGCCACGTCGACGTCGACCCGCTGCTCCGGCGGCGGCAGGCACGCCACCACCACGGCGTACGGGGCTCCCGGGCTCGTGACCACCGCGGGCAGGTCGCTGCTGCCGCGGTGGGCCTCGGAGGGGACGACGACGACGCGCGTCGCCGTGCCGTCCACCGCGGACTCGACCAGGGCCGCCGCCGAGGGCCCGTCCAGCCAGAGGCCGGAGGCGACCTCGGCGTAGCCCCGGGCGCGCAGGGGCAGGCCGTCGAGGCCGGCGGGCAGCAGCACCGCGCTGACGGTCGAGCCGCCAGCGCCCGGCGTGCCGGGGTCGTCGGCGTCGAGCGTCAGCCCCTGCGCGGCGACCTCCGCGGTCGAGGCGCACCGGCCGCTGGTGCCCCCGGTGAGGCTGAGGTCGCGCACCAGCAGGCAGACCCCGCCGGGGTCGCGGGCCACCCAGAACACCGCTGCCGGCGTGACGGCCAGCAGCCGCTCGCTGCCCTCGACCACGCCCAGCTCGGCGGGCAGGTCGTCCCCGAGGAAGCCGGTCCCGGCCGACGGGGTCTCGCCGAGCACCGGGAACAGCTGCTCGGCGCTGGATGCGGCTCCCGTCGTCCCGCTCGGTGGGGCCTGTCCGGTGGGGGCGTCGGAGCCGTCGGGCCGCGCGAGCTGCTGCGCCACCAGCCCGACCGCCAGCACGAGCACGGCTCCGGCGGCCGCGCCCAGCAGCACGCGCCGCCTGCGGGCACCCCCGCCGGGTCGGGGCGAGGCAGCGGGGTCGCCGGGGACGTCGGGCGCGGCGGTGTCCAGGTCGGCGGCGTCAGCCGCGTCATCGCCGTCGCCGTCGTCGGCCCGGTCGTCGTCGTCCTCGGCTGGTCCCGTGCGTCGTTGCACCGGACGAAGGTCTCATGCCGCGCGACGTTCAGGTGCCCGAGCGCACTGCCGATGGGGGACCACCGGCCGAACCACGGCCGGACGCACCCGCGGCCACCAACCGGCGGGACACCCCGGGGGGACACCATCACCACCGCCGACGCACTGCTGAGCCTCCTGGGCGACGGCGGGCTCACCAGCCACTTCCAGCCGATCGTCGACCTCGCCACCGGCGAGGTGGTGGCCTGCGAGGCCCTGGCCCGCGGTCCGGTCGACTCCGAGCTCCACACGCCGGCCCAGCTGTTCGGCGCCGCGCGCGAGCACGACCTCCTCGGCGAGCTCGACGCCGCCTGTCGCGCCGCCGCCTTCCGGGGCGCCGTGGAGCACGGCCTCGTGGCGCCCCTGACGCTGTTCGTGAACGTGGAGCCGGAGGTGCTCGACAGCGCCCCGCTCGACGAGCTGCTCGCCATCGCGGCCGCGACCCCGGACCAGCTGCGCGTCGTCGTCGAGCTGACCGAGCGCGCCCTCGCCCACCGGCCCGCCGAGCTGCTGCGGACCGTCGACAGGATCCGCGAGGCCGGGTGGGCCGTGGCCCTGGACGACGTCGGCGCCGACGACGTGTCGCTGGCCTTCATGCCGCTGCTGCGCCCCGACGTGGTCAAGCTCGACCTCCGCCTGGTGCAGGACGCCCCCGGACCCGACGTCGCCCAGGTCATGAACGCCGTCAACGCCTACGCCGAGGAGAGCGGCGCCGTCGTCCTCGCCGAGGGCATCGAGGACGTCCGCCACCTGCGCCTGGCCCTGGCGCTCGGCGCGAGCCTGGGGCAGGGCTGGCACTTCGGACGCCCGGCACCCGGCCGCACCGCGCTCGAGGGCCGTCCGACGGGCAGGCTGCACCTCCCGCCGCCCCCGCCGCTCGTGGCTCCCTCGACGTCTGCGCCTACCGCCACCAGCCCGTTCGCCCTGCTGCCGCCCGGCACCGCCCTGCGCCAGGCGCCGAAGAAGCTGCTCGTGGAGCTCAGCAAGCAGCTGGAGCGCGAGGCGCTGCGCCTGGGCAGCACCTGCGTGGTCGCCTCGACCTTCCAGGAGGCCAAGCACTTCACCCCCGCCACCACCGGCCGCTACCGCGACCTGGTGGAGCGCACCGCGTTCGTGTGCGCCCTGGGCGAGGACCTGCCCGCCGAGCCGCTGCCCGGCGTCCGCGGGGCGCACCTGCCCGCTGATGACCCGGTGCGGGGGGAGTGGGACGTCGTCGTCCTGGCGCCCCACTTCAGCGCCGCCCTGCTGGCGCGCGACCTCGGCGACGAGGGTCCCGACGCCCACCGGCGCTTCGAGTACGCGCTGACCTACGAGCGCGGCACGGTCGCGGCGGCGGGCCGGTCGCTGCTGGCCCGCGTCAGCGCCCAGGCGCCCACCGCGCCGCCCGCCGCCCAGCACGCAGCCGCCCGTCCTGCAGCCGCCCGGCCCGATGCCGCGCCTGCCGCCACCCCGGCGGTCGTCCGCGAGCAGGTGCTGCCCGAGCTGCTCGCCCGCGGCGGCCCGGCCGTCGAGCAGCTGCTGCGCCGCGCCCTGGCGGCCAGCACGAGCGGGGTCTGCATCGCCGACCTCGCCCTGCCCGACCAGCCGATCGTCTACGTCAACCCCGCCTTCGAGAAGCTCAGCGGGCTGCCGGCCGAGGAGGTCCTGGGCCGCAACTGCCGGTTCCTGCAGGGCCCCGACACCGACGAGCACGTGGTCGGCTCCATCCGCGCCGCCATCAGGGCCGGCCGCGACTGGAGCGGCGTCCTCCTGAACCACCGCGGCCCGCACCGCGAGCCGTGGTGGAACGAGATCCACCTGGCCCCCGTGCACGACGACGCCGGCCGGCTGGTGCAGTACGTCGGGGTGCAGACCGACGTGTCCGAGCGGGTGGCCGCCCAGCGCGACCTCGCCGCCGAGCGCGACCGCAGCGCCGCCTACCTGGCGCGCATCGAGCAGCTCGCCTTCACCGACGCCCTCACCGGCCTGGCCAACCGCCGGCGCTTCGAGGAGCGGCTGGAGACGGCGCTGTGGGAGGCGCGGGCCGGAGACGCCGCCCTGGCGGTGGTGCTGCTCGACCTCGACGGCTTCAAGGCCGTCAACGACTCCCGCGGCCACGCCGCGGGCGACGAGCTGCTGGTCGCGGTGGCCCAGCGCCTGCGCAGGCGCCTGCGCCGCAGCGACCTGGTGTGCCGGCTGGGGGGCGACGAGTTCCTCCTCGCCCTGCCCGGCCTCACCCCGGAGGCGGCGCACGAGGAGGCGGCCGCCGTCGTCGCCTCCTTGCGCGCGGAGCTGCAGCGCCCGGTCCAGCTGCTCACCGGGGGCGAGGTGTCGGTGGGGGTGAGCGCCGGCGTCGCGCTGCACCCGGTCGACGGCGACGGCTTCGCCGCCCTCGCGCACGCCGCCGACCAGCGGATGTTCGCCGACAAGCGCTCCGAGGCCGCCACCCGCTGACCCCGGGGGCACCCGGGGTCAGCCGGGCGGTCAGCCGAGCTCGGTGTACTTGGCCGCGGTCCCGCGGGCCAGGTGCACCGGGTACTTCTCGGCGTTGGCCGCGAGCTTGGCGGTGAAGGCGGCGGCGACGTCGACGCCGACCGCGTCGGCCAGCAGCAGCAGATAGGCGAGGACGTCGGAGACCTCCTCGCCCACCCGCTGCCGCAGCTGCTCGTCGGGTGCGGCGGCCTCGGCGTCGGTGAGCCACTGGAACAGCTCGGCGACCTCCCCGACCTCGCCGACCACCGCCAGTGCCAGGTTGCGCGGGGTGTTGTACCGCTGCCACTCCCGCTCGGCGGAGAAGTCGCGGAGCAGCTGGGTCATCTCGGTGACGTCCACGCGCCGACCCTGCCCGACGCGCGGCGCGCTCAGCAGACGGGGCCCTGCAACGAGCTCGAGCAGCGGACGACCCCGGCGGCCCACAGCAGCCCCTCGGGCGCGGTGACGGTGACCCGGACCGGGCCGCCGGTGCCCTCGAACCTCACGAAGGCGGCGTCCTGGCCGCAGCCCACCGGCTGCGGCGCCCCGCGGGCGACGGCCACCTCGAGCTGCGCCGCCTGCAGGCAGGCCAGGACGACGGCGTGCGTGACGTCGCGCTGGGTGAGGAACACCGGCAGCGCCGAGCTGCCCTCCCGGGCATCCGAGGCGACGACGACGGACCGGTCCGACGCGGCGTCGACGAGGTCCTCCGCGGTGCGGCGGGCCGTGTCCCCGTCGACCCACAGGGAGTCACCGACGCGCTCGTAGCCCTCCTCGACCAGCGCGTCGGCGCTGTCCGACCCGTCAGCCGCCGCCGGCGGCAGCAGCACGGAGCTGACGCCCTCGCCGGCGGGCAGCCGCAGTCCCGCCGCGGCCTCCGCCACCGAGCCGCAGGTGCCGCCGAGCCCGTCGGCGTCCCGGGTGTCGCGCGCCAGCAGGCAGATGCGCCCGTCACCGGTGCGCGCCACCCAGAAGTCCGCCGTGGAGGTGCTGGCGATGCGCCTGGGCGTCGACGGGTCGACGCCGAGGCTGCTCACGAGCGTCGTGCCGGAGTAGCCGCTGCCCGGTGACGCCTCCTGGGCGAGCACGGGGAACAGCTCCTCGGGAGAGGCGGGACCCGCGAACAGCGGCCGGTGCTGGTCGGCCGCTCGGCCCGCCAGCGAGCCCACGCCCAGGGTCGCGGCGGTGAGCACGGCGGCCACCGCGGCGACGACCCCCACCCTGCGGCGGCGCGAGCGGCCAGCGGCCCCGGCGGTCTGGGCTGCCCGGTCCGCCCGGAGCCCCGGCCGGCCGGGCCGGCCGGGCTCCTCGTCGGGCTCCTGGTCGAGGTCGACGTCGACGTCGAGGTCGTCACCGAGGTCGTCGCCGCGGTCGTCGCCGGCCCCCTCGCCGCTCATCCAGCCATCGTCGCCACGCGGTCGACCCCGCGCCAGCCCGGCTCAGCCCGGCTCAGCCCGGCTCAATCCGGGTCAGACCGAGCGCGCGAGCACCTCGGTGCGCGGCAGGACCACGGGCGACGCGGGCGCCACGAGCGACCCGTACAGCTCGGGCCGCCGGTCGCCCCACAGGTGTCCTACCGCGCCGAGCCGGCGGTCGCGGGAGGCGCGCAGGTCGACGTCGGCCCACGCCGTGCCCACCCCGGTGACCGGCGCGCTCAGCACCCACCCGTCGGCACCGACCACCGCGCTGCCCTCAGTCCAGTCGAGCCCGCGCTCGCGACCCGACCTGTCGGCGCAGGCGATGGCCAGGTGGTTCGCCCGGGCCGCGCCCATCGCGGCGAGGTGCCCGATCGGGCGCTCCCCGGGCGGGCACGGCCCGAGCGCCCAGTTGGTGGGGACGGCGAGCAGGTCCGCCCCCGCCAGCGCCGCGGTGCGCACCCACTCGGGGAAGCCCAGGTCGTAGCAGATGACCGTGCTGATGCGGCCGTGCGCGGTCTCGACCACGGGCGGGGCCGCGTCACCGGGGGTGAAGAGCAGGCGCTCGACGTCCCACAGGTGCGCCTTGCGGTACACGGCCCGCACGCCGCTGGCGTCGACCACGGCCGAGCTGTTGTGGAGCCGGCCGTCCGGCCCCAGCTCGCAGAACCCGCCGACCACCACGGCCCCCGGCCGGGTCCGGCACGCCGCGGCCCACGCCGCGAGCAGGGGCGAGCCGGCGGGGACGGCCAGCGAGCGGGCCTCGGCCTCGTCGTCCAGCAGGTACCCGCTGGTGCACAGCTCGGGCAGGACGACGACGTCGGCGCCGGCGTCCAGCGCCCCCTGGATCCCCGCGGCGGCCCGCGCCGCGTTGCCGGCGAGGTCGCCGATGACGGGCGCCAGCTGGACCGCGGCGACGCGTGCGCTCCGCTCAGCGGGCGGGGTGGCGCCGGGCGCGGGGGCAGGGGTGGCGGGGGTGGTCACGGGGCGGCTCCGGGCGTGCTCAGGTGCTGGTGGGGGAGCCCGCGTCGTCGCGGGCGAGCGCCCGTCCCTGCTGCGGAGAGCGGGAACGTAGAGCCGCGCCGCCCCCGGCGACAAGCCACCTCGCCGGAACTGCCGCCGAACCTCGCGGAGACCGCGCGAGAACGGTGGGCGAACGGCCCGCGCCGCCGCACCGCCGGGTGTCCCGGTGCTGCTCGCTCCGCAGATGCGCCCCTTGGGTGTGACCGCCTGGTCACGCGGAAGGGGCGCATCTTCGGAGCACCCGCGGACGAGGGCGCCGGGCTCTCCGCCGCCCCTCCGCCGCCCCTCCGGCGCCCCTCCTCCGCCCCCCTCACGTCCTCACCAGGAGGTGTCTGCCGCAGGGCGAGACGGGGTCGCCCACCGGTGCTCCGCAGATGCGCCCCTTGGGTGTGAACGCCTGGTCACGCTGAAGGGGCGCATCCTCGGAGCACCCGCGGCGCCTCCCGTCAGCGCGTCGGGGTCCCTCCGCCCACGGCGAGCACCTCGCGGACCCCGTGGCCGGTCAGCCACGACGACGTCGTCGCGCCCCACCCCGAGGGGTGGACGAGCAGCGTGACCGAGCCGGCGGCGCCGGAGACCAGGGCGTCGGCGAGGCGGGCGTCGTCCCCGCTGGCCACCAGCACCCGCTCGGCGGCCACACCTTCGGCGACGGCGTGGTCGGCGACGGCCGCCGCGGTGGCGTACCGGTCGGCGCCCTGGACCCGCTCGTCGACGCCGAGGGCGGACGCCACGGCGTCGGGCACGGAGGCGGTCCCGCCCACGACGACGACCCGACGGTCCTCCGTCGCCGCCACCGCTGCCGCGGACACCTCGCCCGCCGTCGGCGGCGCCAGCAGCACCGGAGCTCCGAGCGCCGCGGCGGTGCCGCCGACGGCCACGGCGTCCGCGAGCGTGCCGGTGCCGCGGGCGACGTAGGCGGTCGGGCTGCCCGCGAGCTCGGGGCGGGCGGCGACGGCGAGCGCGGTGGCGTACCGGTCGGCGCCGCCGACCCGCTCCACCTGCAGGCCCAGCCCCCGCAGCGCCACCTCGACCTCGGGGGTCACGGCCTGCTCGCCGCCGACCAGCACGACCCGCGTCACCGACGGCGTGGCCCGCAGGTGCGCGGCCACCTCCGCAGACAGCGCGCCGCCGGTCGTGAGCAGCAGCGGTGCGCCCAGCTCCCGGGCCAGGGGAGCGGCGGGCACGCTGTCGACGAGCCGCTCCCCGGAGGCGAGGACCGCCGTCGTCGGCGCGGGGGCCACCACCTGCGCGAGGGCCACGCCGGTCGCGTAGCGGTCGGCGCCGACGACGGCGCGGGTCGGGACGGCGGGACCGGCTGCGGGACTGCTCGTCGGGCTCGCTGACGGGCTCGCCGACGGGCTCGCCGAGGGGGTGCCCGCCCACGGGCCGGCGAAGTAGTCGCCGAAGACGACGGTGCCCCACATGCGGCCCGCCGCGTCGTACGAGATGCCGTACCCGGCGGAGTCGAAGGCCCCGTTGTCGATGTTGGCGCGGTGCCCGGCCGAGCCCATCCACATCTGGTGCATGGCCGCCCCGCCGCCCCCGTTGTAGGCGATGTTCTCCGCGGCACCGCGCCAGCCGGCGGGCATCTTCTTCGCGTAGTCGTACTCGGCCTCGGCGGGGGAGTGCACCAGCGCGGCGCCTCCGGCCCCGGCGTCGGCCTTCGCGGCCATCCGGTCCGACCAGGCCTGGGCCACGGCGTCGAGGCGGGGGTCTCGGTGCAGGGGGTCGAGCCGCGCCGCGGTGCGCTCGGTGTCGTGACCGGCCTGGATCTTGCTGATCGCCCGCTGCTGCGCCGCGACCTGCGCCGGGCTGACGCCCGCGGCAGCCGGCGGGGCCGTGACGACGGCCGCGGCGCCCAGCGCCGGGACCAGCAGCGCCGCCGCCACCAGACCAGACGCCAGACCTCCCGCCAGACCGGCCGTCCGGGCGCCGGGGCGGGCGGTCGCGCAGGCGGTCGCGCGGGCGGGGCGGGAGCGTCGGGGCACGGGGTGACGGTAGGGACGCGAGCGCGGCGGCGAGGGCGTTTCGCCGGGATCGTCCCGGGCGCGAGAGCATGGGCCGCAGCGCCGCGCACCCGCCGGTGCTCCGCCGTGCCGCCGGGAGGTCCGCCCGTGTCCGTCGTCGTCATCAACGCCCTCGACGTCCCCGAGGGAGGGGGCGCCGAGATCGAGCGCCGCTTCGCGGCCCGCCGGCACTCCGTCGACGGCGCACCGGGCTTCGAGGGGTTCCAGCTGCTGCGGCCGGTGGCGGGCGAGAGCCGCTACTTCGTGGTGACCACGTGGGCGAGCCGCGAGGACTTCGAGCAGTGGCAGACGAGCGGGGCGCGGGTGGCGCACAGCGACGGCGACGGCGGGACCGCCGCGCGGCGCCCGGTGGCGACGGGCTCGACGCTGCTGGAGTTCGAGGTCGTCGACCTCGGCGCCTGAGCACCCCGTGCGCGTCCGGCCCGCCCGCGGTTCGTGGGCAGGGTCCAGCCGGATCCACCGCCGGTGGTTGCCATCGCCCAGATGCCCGATATCGTCACTGACTGTGCGGACGCGTCACTTCGAGTTCACCTCGATCACGGTCGGTGGAGTCCGGTGAGCGTCATCGACCTGCGCGACGGCAAGGACCTCGACGACCTCAGCGAGTTCGAGCTGCTCGACCTCTACGTGCGGGTCCGCTCCCTCCTCGCCGAGAAGCTCTCCCGCAAGGACGGCGGGGAGTCGATCGAGATGCTGTTCGCCCGCCTCGCCGACGTCGTCGAGCCCGCGGCGCCCAGGGTGCCGAAGACGCGGATCTCCCCGCGCGAGCGCGAGGTGCTGCACTTCCTGGCGCAGGAGAAGACCAACGCGGAGATCGCCACGACGCTGTTCATCAGCGAGAACACGGTCAAGAACCACGTGAGCAACATCCTCGGCAAGTACGAGGTGGCCACCCGTCACGGTGCCGTGATGTCCGCCATCCGCGAGGGCACGCTCACCGTCGACTGACCCCCGGTGCCCCCCCTGCTGCGTCAGGGGAACGCGACCCCGGCCAGGCGCTGCGACAGGTCCCAGACCCGCGCGGCGTCGTCCTCGCTGGTCAGCGGGCGGTAGAGCGACTGCTCCTCGGGCGGCCCACCCACACGGCCCGGTCCGCCGGGCCCGAACATGCGCCCGTCCTGCGCCGCCGGGGCGGTGGGCGTCGTGGCCGCCAGCAGCGCCGGCAGCCCCGCCGACTCCGGCGTCCCCACGAGCCACCCCCGCCGCGAGAGCCACCGGATCACCCGCACCTGCGGGGTGTCGGTGCTCCGGTCCACCTCCGGGCGGGCGGCCAGCAGGCTCGTGGGGGCGACCCCGGGGTGCGACAGCACGCTGGTGACGCCCCACCCGCCGGCGCGGCTGCGCCGGTCGAGCTCGAGCCCGAACAGTCCGAGCGCGATCTTGGAGGAGCGGTAGGCGAGCATCCCGCTGTAGGTGCGCTCCCAGTCGGGGTCCTCCCAGTGCACGCCGCCGCGCGCCGCCGCCACGCTGACCTGAGACACCACCCGCGCCCGCCCCGCGCGCAGCAGCGGCAGCAGGTGCGCCACCAGCGCCACGTGCCCGAGGTGGTTGGTCCCCAGCTGCAGCTCGTGGCCGTCGGCGGTGGTCTGCCGGGTCGGCGGCGTCATCACCCCGGCGTTGTTCACGAGCAGGTGCACCGGCGCGCCCTCGGCGCGCAGCTCCTCGCCGAGGGCGGCGACCGACGCCAGCGAGCCCAGGTCGAGCTCGCGCAGCTCCACGCGGGCCCCCGGCGCCGCCCGCCGGATGCCGGCCACCGCCGCCTCGCCCTTTGCGCGCGACCGCACCGGCAGCACCACCTCGGCCCCCGCCGCGGCCAGCCGGGTCGCGATCCCCAGCCCGATGCCGTCGCTACCACCCGTCACCACCGCCCGCCTGCCCGTGAGGTCGGGGACGACGACGCCCGCCGTCGTCGCCCGTGCTGTCCGTCCGGCTGCCCGTCCTGCTGCTCGGCCTGGTCCTGGTGCTCGTCCCGTCGTCATGCCACGAGCCTGCGGCTCCGACCGGCCGGGCTCCAGGGTCGGCGCATCCAGGGACCGGCAGTCCCTGGCTGGGCCGTGGCGCCGCCCGCCCCGCCTCGCGCACGATGGCTCCGTGGTGGTCGACAGGTCGGGGCTCGCGGCGTTCCTGCGACGACGTCGTGAGTCCCTCCAGCCGGAGGACGTGGGCCTGCCCCGCGGGGTGCGCCGCCGCACCGGCGGGCTGCGCCGCGAGGAGGTCGCGGTGCTGTGCCACATGTCGGCCGACTACTACTCGCGCATCGAGCAGGAGCGGGGCCCGCAGCCGTCGGAGGCGATGGTCGCGGCGATCGCCCAGGGGCTGCACCTGTCCCTCGACGAGCGCGACCACCTGTTCCGCCTGGCCGGACACGCGCCGCCGCTGCGCGGTGCGTCCGGCGAGCACGTCAGCCCCGGGCTGCTGCGGGTGCTCGACAGGCTCGACGACACCCCCGCCGAGGTCGTCACCGAGCTCGGCGAGACCCTGCGGCAGACCCGCCTCGGGGTCGCGCTCACCGGCGACGCCTCGCAGCGCACCGGGCTGATGCGGAGCCTGGGCTACCGCTGGTTCGCCGAGCCGGCCTCGCGCGCCGTGTACGCCGAGGACGACCACGCGCACCTCTCCCGGCTGTTCGCCTCCGGGCTGCGGGAGCTGGTCGCGCTCCGAGGAGCCGGGTCGCGCGCCGCGGCCCTCGCCGACGACCTGCGCACCCGCAGCGCGGAGTTCCGCACCCTGTGGGACGCGCATGAGGTGGGACTGCGCCCCCGCGACACCAAGCGCTTCGTGCACCCGGAGGTGGGCGTGGTGGAGCTGGCCTGCCAGACGCTGCTCGACCCCGACCAGAGCCACCGCCTGCTCGTGTACACCGCCGAGCCCGGCAGCGAGAGCGCCGAGAAGCTGCAGCTGCTCGGTGTCCTCGCGCCCGCCGGTCCGTGACCGAGGCGTCGGCGGACCGCCCGCACTCGCGGGACCCGGCGCGTCGCAGTCACCCTAGGTGATCGTCTCCCTACCGTGAGGCACGACTGCGCGGAGGTGCCCTCCCGCGGACGCACTCACCCCGGGAGGCCCTGTGGCCAGACGCCCCACCACGCCCACCTCAGCCCTCGCGCTCACCGCCGTCGCCGGCCTCGCGGCGCTCGCCGTCGCCCTGCCCGCGGCGGCGGGCGCCGCTCCGCCACCGGCGGCGACCGTCAAGACGGCGACCGCCACAGCGGTGACGCCGACGGCGGCCGCCACCGCGATGGCCAGCCAGCCCGTCCCGTCGGCGCAGCCCGCCCAGACGGCGCTCGCGGCGCTGGCCAGCGTGACGGTCAAGGGGCGCGCCCCGAAGATGGGGTAGACCCGCGTGCAGTTCGGGAAGGCCTGGGCCGACGTCGACCGCAACGGCTGCGACACCCGCAACGACGTCCTCACCCGCGACCTCGCGTCGCGGACCTACGTGAAGGGCACCCGGAACTGCGTCGTGTACAGCGGCACGCTCGCGGACGCCTACTCCGGCAGGTCCATCAGCTTCGTGCGCGGTGTGCGCACCAGCTCGGCGGTGCAGGTCGACCACGTGGTGGCGCTGTCCGACGCGTGGCAGAAGGGCGCCCAGTCCTGGGACACCACCCGCCGCACCGCCTTCGCCAACGACCCGCTCAACCTCGTCGCCGCGGACGGTCCCCTGAACGCGGCGAAGGGCGACGGCGACGCCGCCACCTGGCTGCCTCCGGCCAGGGCCTCGCGGTGCGCGTACGTGGCGCGGCAGGTGGCGGTGAAGGTCCGCTACGGCCTGTGGATGACGAAGGCGGAGCACGAGGCGAGCGGCGCGGTCCTGGCGACCTGCCCCTCCGAGCCGCTGCCCACCGGGGGCACCCTGCTCCCGGCCCTGTCGTCCAAGGCCGCGAAGGCGACCGCCAAGCCCACCAGCAAGCCGACCGCCAAGCCGACCGCGACGCCGTCGACCAGGTCGATCCGCTACGAGGACTGCGACGCGGTGCGCGCCGCCGGCAAGGCACCCATCCGCCAGGCCGACCCCGGCTTCCGCCCCGCCTTCGACCGGGACGGCGACGGCGTCGGCTGCGACCGCTGACCCACCGCGGAGGGCGGTGATCACTGTGGGTGATCGGTTCGCGTCCCCCGGACGGGTGCGGGAGCGTGGGACGCAGCCGAGCAGACGAGGTGGTCCTGATGAAGGCGATGGCGTACCGAGGCCCCTACAAGGTGAGGGTCGAGGAGAAGGCCAGACCAAGGATCGAGCACCCGAACGACGCTGTGATCAGGGTGACCCTGGCCGCGATCTGCGGGTCGGACCTCCACCTGTACCACGGGCTGATGCCCGACACCCGGATCGGCCACACCTTCGGCCACGAGTTCATCGGGGTCGTCGACGAGGTCGGGTCGTCCGTCCAGAACCTCACCGTCGGTGACCGCGTGATGGTGCCGTTCAACATCTACTGCGGCACGTGCTGGTTCTGCTCGCGGGGCCTGTCCTCCAACTGCCACAACGTCAACCCCAACGCGACGGCGGTCGGCGGCATCTACGGCTACTCCCACACCACGGGCGGGTACGACGGCGGGCAGTCGCAGTTCGTCCGCGTCCCCTTCGCCGACGTGGGCCCCTCGAAGATCCCCGACTGGATGTCCGACGAGGACGCGGTGCTCCTCACCGACATGACGGCCACCGGCTACTTCGGGGCGCAGCTGGCTGACGTCGTCGAGGGCGACACCGTGGTGGTGCTCGGCGCCGGCCCCGTGGGCCTGGTGGCCGCGAGGTCGGCGTGGCTGATGGGGGCGGGCCGCGTCATCGTCGTCGACCACCTCGACGAGCGCCTCGAGCGCGCCCGCACCTGGGCGCTGGCGGAGACCCTCAACTTCACGCACGTCGACGACGTGGTCCTGGAGATGAAGAAGCAGACCGACTTCCTCGGAGCCGACTCCGTGATCGACTGCGTGGGCGCCGAAGCCGACGGCAACCTGACCCAGCACCTGACCGGCGCCAAGCTCAAGCTGCAGGGCGGCTCGCCCGTGGCGCTGAACTGGGCCATCGACGGGGTGCGCAAGGGCGGCACCGTCTCGGTGATCGGGGCCTACGGCCCCGTCCCCAACGCGGTGAAGTTCGGCGACGCCATGAACAAGGGCCTCACGCTGCGGATGAACCAGGCGCCGGTGAAGCGCCAGTGGCCGCGGCTGTTCGAGCACGTCAAGGCCGGGCACCTCAGGCCGAGCGAGCTCGTGACCCACCGCTTCCCGCTGGAGCACATCGCCGAGGCGTACCACGTGTTCTCCAGCAAGCTCGACGGCTGCATCAAGCCGCTCGTGATCCCCGACGCCGCGTGAGAAGGGCAGGACGACGACGATGAGCGCTGACCAGCGGGCCGGCGGCCCGGCGACCCCGCACGTCGCTCACAAGCGGCGGCCCGCCCCCACCGCCGAGGAGCTGCGCGCGCGCATCCCCGGCTGGGGGGCCGACCTCGACCCCGCGGACCGGCCCTCGTTCCCGAGGCTCGTCTGGCAGGACGGCCGCTCGGGAGCCCACTGGGACTACCCGGCCGAGCAGCCCGGCGGGCAGCGGCGCGAGCGGTCCGTCGAGCACGCCCAGCTGACCCCGGTGTTCGGCACGGCGCAGCCCCTCCACGGGGTGTCCGGCGCGGTGAGGCGCCTCGCCTACAGCCGCTACAGCGAGGGCCGGCTGGCGCACTGGCTGCTCCTGATGGCCGGCGACCGCGTCGACGCCTGGGGGGCGCACGCCCGCTCCGTGCTCAGCGGACGGCCGGACCAGCCCCTGACCGAGACCGGTGTCGTCGGGGAGGTGACGCACCACGGGCTCGCGTCGCGACGGCGCGGCAACCGCACCGACGCCCGTCACCACCTGCTCGACCCGCTGGTCGTGGCCGGTCCGTGGGTCGCCGCGGCGGCTGGCGCGGTCCTCGGCGTCCGGGCCCTCGTCCGCACCGCTCGGTCCTGACCCCGCACCGCTCGGTCCTGACCCCCGCACCACTCGGTCCTGACCCCCGCGACGATCATGCGCCTCCGCGCCACACCGTGCTGCGCCACCGCTGCGGTGGTGGCGCTCAGGTGCGTGATCGTCGCGAGGGAGGGGGCCCTCGCGCGGAGCACCCCGGAGACTGGGCGGTGTGACACCGCACCGCCCCAGCGCCGTCCCCGCGCGGCGCCCCTCCCTGCTGGCGCTGGCGCTGGTCACCGGGATCGGCCCCTTCGCCACCGACACCTACCTCGCGGCGCTGCCCCAGGTCCGTGACGCGCTGGCCACCAGCTCCGCGGGTGCGCAGCTCACGATCACCGGGTTCATCGTGGGGCTCGCGGTGGGGCAGCTCGTCGCAGGACCGGTCAGCGACGGTCGGGGACGGCGCGGCGTCGTCCTGCTCAGCGCGGCGGCCTTCACCGCGGTGTCGCTGCTGTGCGTGGTCGCCCCGAGCGTCGAGCTGCTGGTGCTGCTGCGCGTGCTGCAGGGGCTGGTCGCCGGTGCCGGAGTGGCCGTGGGGCGTGCGGTGATCAGCGATTCCCACACCGGCGTCGCGGCGGCGCAGGCCTTCGGCACCCTCGCGGCGATCACCCTGCTCGCGCCGGTCATCGCCCCCGCGGTCGGCGGGCTGGTCCTCGCCGTCGCCGACTGGCGGGCGGTGTTCGGGCTGATGGCGGCCCTGGGCGTGCTGATGTTGGTGGCGGCGGTGGTCGGCGTCCCCGAGACCCTGCCGCCGGAGCGGCACCAGCGCGGTGGGCTGCGAGCGCTGGGGTCGCGGGTGGGCAACCTCGTCGTCGACCGGGCGTTCATGCACCCCGTGGCGGTGCAGTGCCTGGCCACGGCCGGGTTCTTCGTCTACATCGGCGGCTCGTCGCTGGTCCTCCAGGGCGCTCTCGGCCTGAGCAGCGGCACGTACTCGCTGGTCTTCGCGACCAACGCCGCGGCGATGGCGGCCGCCAGCCTCGCCTTCCGCCTCACCGTGGCCCGCTGGGGGGCGCGCCCCCTGCGGTGGGTCGGGCTGCTGACCTCGACCGCCGGCGCGGTGGCCCTGCTGGTGGTGGCCCTGGCTGAGGGGGCCGAGGTGCCGCTGGCGGCCGTCTGGCCGCTCCTGTGCCTGGTCGTGGCGGGCATGGGGCTCGTCCTGCCCGCCAACACCGTGCTCGGTCAGGAGGCAGGACGGCGCTCGGCGGGCACGGCGTCGTCGCTGCTGGGCGGCTCGGGCTTCCTGGTGGGCGCGGCGGTGACGCCGCTGACCGGGATCGTCGGCGACGAGTCGGTGCTCGCGATGGCGGCGCTCATGGTGCCGGGCTTCGTGGCGGCCGTGCTCGTGGCTGCGGCGCCGCACCTGCGGCGTCGCTGACCCAGCCCCTCGCGCCACCCCGGACGGACCGGCTCAGCCGGTGGGGGCGAACCGCCACCGCGCGTCGTCGGCCTGGTCGAGGAGGTCGTCGGGTGCGTCCTCGGGTGGCTCGTCCCAGGGGTCGCCGAAGAGCAGCTGCTGACCTCGCCGTCGTGCCCGTTCCCTGACCGCCCGCCTCGGGTTCACCAGCCAGCGCCGGAGCGGGTCGACCGCCGCCGGCGCCCGCAGCTGCGGCACCCCGTCGACCATGCGCACCTGCCAGTGACCGAGCGTCACCTGGAGGTGGTGCCGGGGGCAGAGCAGGACGCCGTTGTCGAGGTCCGTGTCACCGCCGAGGGCCCAGTCCTGCACGTGGTGCGCCTGGAGCCACCCGAGGTGTGCGTCGCACCCCGGCACCGCGCAGCCGCCGTCGCGCGCGTACAGCGCCCGGCGCTGGGGCGGGGTGAAGCACCGCACCGAGCGGCCGAGCGCCAGCACGGAGGCGTCGGCTCCCTCGGCGGAGAGCACGACCGCCTGGATGACCGCTCGCGACAGCAGGGTCCGGAGCACCGCCCGGGGGAGCGGGCCCGTCTGCTCGCACACCGCGCGCCCGGCACCCGGCTCGTCGCGGACCTGCGCCTCGGTCGCCGTGACGACGATGCGCGGGGGCTCCCCGCCGCGCGTCGTCGTCGGGTCGGCGCCCTGCAGGGCGACCAGGCCGAGCGCGTCGGCGCGCCGCTGGGTGGCGCTGCGCTCGTCGCGCACGGTGAGGCGCGGTCCGTCGGCGCCGTGGGGCGCGGGCGCGTCGTCGTAGGTGGTCTCGTCGCGGACCACGCGGCCGTCGTCGTCGTGCTCGACGGTCCGGACCCCGGCGCGACCGCCTCCGGCGGGCAGGTCGGGGCGAGAGGGGTCGTCGGGCGCCACCTCGGCCTCGACCTGCGCCTGCGGACGGCTGTAGTGGTCGATCACCGCGACCAGCTGCGCACCCGCCACGGGGTCGAGCAGCCCGCGGACCGCGACCCACCCGTCGGCGTGGACGGTCGTGTCGAAGCGCCGCCGGGTCAGCGCGTCGGGGTCGAGGTCGCCGTCGGCCCGGCTCGGGTCGAGCACGTCGAGCAGGTCGGTGCAGAGCTGGACGGCCTGCGCGTGGGTCAGCCCGGGCAGGTCCTCGGCGAGGGTCTCATCGAGGGAGGCCGCCACCTGGCGGCGCACGTCGCGCGGCAGCGCCCGCAGGGTGCGGGCCGCCAGCTCGAAGACCTCCGTGGACAGCCGCCCCTCGGCGTGCACCGCCGTCACCGCGGGCATCGGCGGCTGCCCCGTGTCACCGGCACCGGTGGCCCGCGCCACCTGCTCGAGGCGCTTCGCGGCCGCGGCGGGCAGCCCGCCCGCGCCGCCCAGCAGCTCGACCAGCGACGCCGCCCCCACCTCGTCGAGGTCGAGCCGGCCGAAGGAGTCGACGACGCGGAGCAGCGCTGAGTCGACGAGGCGCCGCAGCACCAGCAGGTCGGTCAGAGCGCCGTGCCGCTGCGGGGCCTCGAGCGACCCCAGGAAGCACGCCGCCTCCACCACCTCGCGCAGCGGCGCCTGGGCGGCGGCGAGCGCACCGGCGAGCCGGTCCTGCCCGTCCGCACCACCCGTCGAGGTCATGTGGATCACGCTAGAGGTGGCCCCCGACAGTCGAACACCTGCGCAAACCACCTGCACAGGGGGGCAATCTGCGCACGTCGAGGTTCACCCGTCCGGAGCAGCGGACGGACCTCTCGACCACCGCTGCGAGGACGTCACCGCAGCTCCGCGTGCGGCGGGGGCGACATGCTCGTCGTCGACAGGACCCGGTCCAGGAGCAGGGGGCTCCCGGGCTGGCAGGCCCCGGTGACTGCCGAGCGGGCGTGCCCGAGGCGCACGAGCTCGGTCAGCACGTCGACGTCGGCACCCCCGACCTCCCCTCCGAGGCGCCGGAGGTAGACGCAGCTCACCGCGGCCTCGTGCGGCCCGAGGCGAGCCAGCAGCTCCTCGGCGTCGGGCCCGCTGCGCAAGCCGTACACCGCCACTCGCGTGCCGCGCACGGCGAAGCCCACGGCCGGCCACTCGTGGGTGCGACCGCCCGACGTCGTCGTCGTGGTGCCGTACCCGACGATCGACCCCCACAGCACCGCGGTCTCCCCGGTGGCCCGGGCGAAGACGTCGGCCACCGCCCGCGCCAGCGGCTGGCGCGCCGGAGGCAGCGCGTCGAGGTGACCCGCCAGGTCGGTGCCGGTCCGCTGCGTCTTCGGGGTGGCCACGCCGTCGAGGGTCGTCCTGCGCGCTCCGGCGTGGCAACCCCTGCCGATCTCCGCCCCCTGCCACGGTGCAGGCAGTCGACTGGGGGGTCAACGATGAGCACGACGACGACGGCCGGAGCGCGCACGCCGCGGAGGGTCCGAGGGGCCCTGACCGCGACCCTGACCGCGGCGCTGGTGGCAGGGGGCCTGCTCGCAGCAGCCGCCCCGGCGCAGGCGCTGAGCACCGACCGCTGGTGGGGCGCCGACCGGCACGGCACCGCGGCGTCGGTCTCGGGCGCGGCGTTCGGCGGCGGGGCGAAGGGCGCCGTCGTCGTCAACGGCGGCAGCTTCGCCGACGCGCTCGCGGCGGCGCCGCTGGCCGCGTCGCTGCGGGTGCCGCTGCTGACCACCGCCCAGGGACAGCTCCCTGACAGCGCCCGGAGCGAGCTCCGACGCCTCGCGCCCGAGAGCGTCTGGGTGGTGGGAGGGGCCGCGGCCGTCAGCGACGACGTCGTCACCGAGCTCCGCGGCCTCACCAGCGGTGACGTCACGCGGCTCCAGGGTGCGAGCCGGTACGACACCGCGGCGCAGGTCGCGCAGACGCACTTCGCCTCGAGCCCGGACCGCGAGGTCTACGTGGCCTCGGGCGAGGGCTTCGCCGACGCGCTGTCCGCGGGCGCCGCCAGCGCCTCCCGCGGGGTGCCCCTCCTCCTCACCACCCGCGACGGCCTCCCCGCGGAGACGGTCACCGCGCTGCAGGCGCTCGCCCCGTCGCGCATCACCGTGGTCGGAGGCACCTCGGTGGTCTCGCCCGGCGTCCAGGGCCAGCTCGAGGCGGAGTGGCCCGGCAAGGTCCGCCGCATCGCCGGCGACGACCGCTACGACACCGCCGCGAAGGTCGTGAAGGACCTCACCGGCTCCGCACCCCGCGTGCTGCTCGCGAGCGGCGCCGACTTCCCCGACGCGCTCGCGGGCGCCGCGCTCGGCCAGCCGCTGCTGCTGAGCCGCCCCGACTGCCTGCCCCAGGTGACGGCCGACGCCTACGCGGCCCTCGGCACCGGCGGCGTGACCGGCCTCGGCGGCCCCGGTGTGCTCAGCGACACCGCGCTCGCGGGCGCGGTCTGCGCCCCGGCGCCCGCCCCCGCGCCGTCGTCGAGCGCGTCGGCCTCGGCGAGCGGGTCGGGGAGCGCGACGGCGAAGCCCGCCTCGACGCCCCGGCCGAGCACCACGACGTCGACCCCGAAGGCCACCTCCGGCGGCTCGGCGTACTACGCCAACTGCGACGCGGTCCGTCGGGCCGGCAAGGACCCCCTGTACCGCGGTCAGCCCGGGTACAGCTCGAAGCTCGACCGCGACGGCGACGGGGTCGCCTGCGAGCGCTGACCAGCCGCCGACCAGCCGCCGACCAGCCGCTGACGTGCCGCGCCCGGGGCGGCGGATCATGCTGGAGCGCGTGCACCGCCCCGGAGCCGCCAGGCTCGCCCGCCACCTCTTCGCCCGCAGCGGCTCGGTGGTCCACCGCCCCCTCGGCCCCGGTGACGACGGCGGCGGTGGCGGCGGTGGCGTCGGCGGCACGGTCGGCGTCACCTGGCTGCGGGACACCCCGCCGCACGCCCGCCGCGGGCTCCCGGTCCTCGTCATCCCGGGCGGTCCCGGCCTCGCCTCCGCCGTCCCCTACCGCCACTGGCGCTCGCGGGCGGCGGCGCTCGGCATCGACGCGGTCATGGTCGAGCACCGCGGGGTGGGCCTGTCGCGGCTCGACGACGGCGGCCGCGGCCTCCCGCGCAGCGCCGTCACCGTGGAGGCGGTGGTCGACGACCTCGCCGCCGCGCTCGACGACGCCGGGGTCGGGCGCGCCGTCGTCGACGGCGCCTCGTACGGCACGTACCTCGCGCAGGCCTTCGCCGCCCGGCACCCCGAGCGCGTGGCGGCGCTGGTGCTCGACTCCCCGATGCTCTCGGTGGTCGACGACCTCGCCGCCGTCCGCGCCCACCGGCGGCGCCTGCTGTGGGACGGCGGGGAGCCGTCGACGGCGAGGGCTGCGGCGGCCGTGCGGGAGCTCGGTCAGCGCGCGACCACGCGCGAGCTCCAGACCGAGCTGACCGCCGTCGTCGCGCTGGTCCACGAGTTCGCCGGGCCGGAGGTGCTGCGGCGGCTCGTCGTCGCCCGCGGGCGGGGGCGCCTGCGGTGGCTGTGGTCCCAGCTCGCGGCGCTGGGGGCGTCCGAGGCGTCGGAGTCGGTGCAGCGCTTCGTCAACGAGCCCGACCTCGTGGCGGGCATCGCCTACGGCCAGCTCGGCTTCGGCCAGCCGCCCGACGGCGGTCCGCTGGACCCCCAGCTCATCCACGCCGAGGCGGCGACGAGCCAGCCGGCGTTCGCGGGGGAGCCGTTCGACCTGGTGGCGGCGCTGCGGCGCACCGACGTGCCGGTCGTCGTCATCTCCGGTGACCGCGACCTGACCACGCCGCGCCCCGTCGCCGAGCGCGTCGTGTCCCTCGCCCGGAACGGCCTGCTCGTGCCGCTGCCGGGCACCGGCCACAGCGCGCTCGAGGTCCACCCCGAGGCGTCGCTGGTCGTCGCCCGCGCGGTGGCCGACGGCGACCTCGACCGCCTCCGCGACCCGGCGACCGTCGCGCGCCTGCCCCGCCGCGGCCTCGCGCACCTCGGAGGCACCGCCCTGCGCGCCGTCGTCGTGGCCGGCACCCCGTCGCGCTGACCGTCGCGATGGGCGCTGCGCTGGCGGCGCCGCCCGCGCCCTGTTCTCCTGGCCGAGGAGACCTGACCTCGAGCACAGGGGGACACGTGGAGCAGCAGGACCGGCACGTGGCGAGGGCCGTGGACCTCGCCCTGGAGAACGTCGAGGCCGGCGGCAAGCCCTTCGCGTGCGTCGTCGTCGAGCGGGGCAGCGGTGAGGTGCTGGTCGAGGCCGCGAACCAGGTCGCGCAGACCGGCGACCTGACGGCGCACGCCGAGATCACCGCCATCCGTCGCCTCGCCGAGCGGGGCCGCAGCGGGCTGGAGGGCTGCGACGTCTACGTCACGGCCTACCCCTGCCCGATGTGCCTGGGCGCGCTCTACTACGCGCAGCCGGAGCGGGTGGTCTACGTCGCGACGCGCGAGCAGGAGGACCGCCACTACGAGGACGGCAACCGCTACACCTCGCTGGCCACCTTCTACGACGAGTACGCCAAGCCCGTCGGCGAGCGGAACCTCCCCGCCGAGCAGGGCGGGCACCCCGACCCCGAGGCACCGTTCCGGGCCTGGTCGGCCGCGCACCCCGAGGGCTGACCGCTCCCAGGGCTGAGCGCTCCGCAGATGGGCCCCTGGGGAGTGACGGGGCGGTCACTCCCCAGGGGCCCATCTGCGGAGCACCCCGTTCAGACGGGCCGGACCGCCACGGTCTCGCCGGTCCGGTACGACTCCTGCGCCGCCAGCACCACGGACAGCGTCCGCGCGCCGACCTCGAGGTCGGGCTGGGGAGCCGACCCGCTGCGCACGGCGCCGAGGAAGGTGTCGAGCATCGCCTCGTCGAGGTCGGGCCCGTAGGCCAGCTCGACCGGCAGCCCGCTGGAGCTCTCGAGCCCGCGGACCTTGGAGCCGAAGACGTAGACGGAGACGGTCCCGCCCGTGCCGGCCGCGGTCAGCGACAGCCCGCCCCAGCTGGGCGCGCTCTCCGGCTTCGACCACGAGCAGTCGATGGTGACCACCAGCCCGTCCGGGTAGGTGATGGCCACGAGCCCGGCGGTCTCCGCCGCGGCGTCCGGGTGCAGCAGCTGGTTGCCCACCGCGCTGACCGTCAGCGCCTGCGCCCCGCCGGTGAGCACGTCGAGCAGGTCGGCCAGGTGGACGACGTGGTCGACCAGCGCCCCACCGCCGGCGAGCGCCGGGTCGGTGAACCACGACCGCGACGTCGGCAGCTTGCCGTTGTTGGCGCCGCGCACCGACAGCAGCTGGCCGAGGCGGCCACCAGCGACCTGGTCGCGCAGCTGCCCGAAGGCGCTGGAGAACCGCACCGGGTAGGCGACCATGAGGAACCGCCCGGAGCGCTCGACGGCCGCGCGCATCGCGGCGGCGTCGTCGCGGGACGTCGCCAGCGGCTTCTCGCAGAGCACGTGGCAGCCGGCGTCGAGCGCCTGCTCCACCAGCTCGCGGTGGCGGGCGTTCTCGCTGGCGACGACGACGGCGTCGAGCCCCCGCGCCAGCAGCTCCGCGACCGTGGCGACGTGCTCGACGCCCCAGGCCGCAGCCGCCTCGGCGCCGCGCAGCTCGCCGGGCGCGTGTGGCCCGGGGTCGCAGGTGACCAGCTCGACGTCGGCGCGGTCGCGCAGCAGCGCCGCGTACGTCTCGGCGTGGGTGTGGGCGAAGGAGAGCAGCCCGATCTTCAGGGTGTTCATGCGCGGGCTCCCTGCTCGGTCAGGTGGACGGTGGTGCCGGTGCGGGCCGCCTCGATCGCGGCGTTCGCGACGCGCACCGCCTCCGCGCCCTCGCGGGCGGTGATGCGGGGGGTGCGAGGGGTGGCGCCGTCACCCGGTGCGGAGCGCAGCGCCTCGACGAGCTCGCGCAGCTCGAGGAAGTACGGGTCGTCGAGGGGGTCGGTGTCGGGCACGAGGGCGCCCGCCCCGTCACCGGCGGCGGCGAGGTCGGTGACGACGGCGCGCTCGGCCGCCGAGGAGTGCTCGAGCGAGCCGGCGGTGCCGGTGACGGAGAACGACGTCGTGAACTGCAGGTGCGCCGGGCCCCAGAACCCGTTGACCTGGCTGACCGCGCCGCCGGCGTGGGTGAGCAGCACGTGCGCGGCGGCGGCGGGCTCGGCAGCGCCGTCGGCGCTGTGCGTCGACACCGCCGACACGCTCACGACCGGGCCCGCGAGCCAGGTCGCGATGTCGATGTCGTGGACCATCTGGTCGAGGATGATCCCGCCCGAGGCCTCGACGTCCGCGAACCACGGGGTGCGCGTGGGGTAGGCGCCGGAGCGGGTGAAGCGCAGCACGGCGAGGTCGCCCAGGTCACCGCGGGCGACCGCGGCGTGGAGGGCGGCGTACTCGGGGAAGTACCGCACCACGTGGGCGGGGTAGAGCCGCCGGCCGAGGCGCTCGGCGAGGTCGGCCAGCGCCGCGGCGTCGTCGGCGGTGCGGGCCATGGGCTTCTCGCAGATGACGTCCTTGCCCGCCTCGAGCGCCCGGGTGACCACGGCGGTGTGCGTGGGGGTGGGCGTGATGACGTCGACGACGTCGACCGCGTCGAGCAGCTCGTCCAGCGACCCGACGACCCGGCCGGTGCCGTGGCGGGCCACCAGCTCCTCGGCGCCCGCCTCGGAGAAGACGACGACCTCGGCGCCCAGGCGCGCCAGGTGGGGGAGGTGGCACTCGGCGATGCCGCCGGCGCCGACCAGCCCGATCCTCAGCGGTCGGGCGTCGGGAGTGGTGCTCATCTGCGTCCTCCGGTCGTGGCACGGGGTGCCGCTGCGTGCTGGAGCGCGCCGGCGCCGGAGCGGGCGCGCTGGTGGAAGTCGTCGGCGGCGGGGACCCCCGCCGCGTCCAGGGCCAGGAGGGCGGCGCCCACCAGGCCCGCCCCGGGGCCGACCCGCGAGAGGTCGAGCTGCGGCGGCTGCCGCCACGGGAGCGCGGTGCCCAGCGCCGCGGCGAGCGGGTCGGCCAGCGCCGGGCCGGCCTGGGAGAGCCCGCCCCCGACCACCACGAGCTGCGGGTCGACGATCGCCACCAGCGCCGCGACGGCCTGCGCCAGGCACGTGACGGCCTCGCCCCAGACGGTGTCGGCCGCGTCGTCGTGCCCGAGGCGCGCCGCCACGTCGGCGGCGGTGGCGCCGACGGGACCGCCGCGCGCGGTGTAGCGGCGGGCGATGCTGGCCGCGGAGGCGTACGCCTCGACGCAGCCGCGCTGCCCGCAGGCGCACCGCTCCCCGCCGGGGACGACGACGACGTGCCCGAGCTCACCGGCGGCGCCGGTGCCCCCGGCGAGCACCACGCCCCCCGTCGCCACCGCGGAGGCGACGCCGGTGCCGACGGGCACGAAGGCCATGTCGCGGGGGAGGTCCCCGGTCAGCGGGTCGCGGCGCGCGGACCGCTCGGCGAGCAGGGCCGCGCGGGCGTCGTGGTCGACGCGCGCCGGGAGGCCGAACCGCTCGCCCAGCTCCGCGACCAGCGGGTAGCTGCGCCAGCCGAGGTTGGCGGCGAACTCGACGGTGCCGCTCGCGGCGTCGACGAGCCCGGGGGAGGCCACGCCGACCCCCGCCACCTCGCTGCCGGCGGAGCGCGCGTCGGCGACGAGGCCCGCGACGAGCGCGTGGAGCGACGCCGCGGGGGCGCCAGGAGACGAGGTGCCCGGGGAGGTCTCCGGGGAGCGGGTGGGGACGACGCGCAGCGCGAGCACGGCACCGGTGGCGTCGACGACCGCCCCCTTGAGGGTGGTCCCGCCGACGTCGACCGCGACGACCGCCCTCATGCGACCTGGCCGGCGGCGGCCACCCTGGCCTGGACCCGCGCGGGGGCGAGGACCTCGTCGAGGGCCAGGTAGCAGGCCCCGCGCAGGCCGGCGTCGGCGCCGTCGACGGCGGTGCGCACGTCGAGGGCGCCGCTGGTCAGCGGCAGCGCCCGCTCGAACACCTCGGCGCGCAGGGCGGCGACCAGCGGGGCCGAGCTCGACATGACGCCGCCGAGCACCACGTCGCTGGGGTTGAAGAAGTTGGCGGCGGCGGCCAGCACGCTGCCGATGGCCCGGCCCGCGGCCCGCAGCTGGGCGACGACGACGGGGTCGCCCGCGTCACCGAGGCGCACCACGGCGGTGGCGTCGGCGACGTCGTAGCCGCGCTGGCGCAGGTCGGCCACCAGGGCGCCGCCGCTGGCCACCGACTCCAGGCACGCGGGCACCCCGCAGGTGCACGGGATGACGCCGGGGCCGGTGACACCGGTGTGGCTGATCTCGCCGGCGGAGCCGCTGGCGCCGCGGTGCAGGCGGCCCGCCGAGACGATGCCGCAGCCGATGCGGGTGCCGAGCTTGACGGCCATGAGGTGCTCGGGCCCGTCGGTGCCGGGGGAGGCGCCCGCGGCCCAGCCGGAGCCGTGCAGCTCGGCGTAGGCGAGCAGGTTGGCGTCGTTCTCGATGAAGACGGGGGCGCTGGTGTGCGCGGCGAAGAGCTCGGGCACCGACACCCCGTGCCAGGCGGGCATGAAGGAGGGCTGCACCACGCGGCCGCCGGGGTGCTCGATGGGGGCGGGCACGCTCACCGCGAGGCCGAGCAGCCCGGCCGGGTCGACGCCCGCCTCGGCGGCCATGCGCTGCAGGTGCGTCCACGCCTCGGCCGCGAACGCCTCGGGCGCCTGCGTGAGGTCGGTGCGGGGCTCCTCGACCGAGGCGATGCGCCGGCCGGTGAGGTCGGTGAGCGCGAGCTGCACGTGGTGCGCGCCGAGCGCGACGGCGCCGACGTGGCCGGCCGAGGCCTCCAGGCGCAGCACGCGGGCGCGCCGGCCACCGGTGGAGCTCGCGTCACCGCCCTCGGTGACCAGGCCGAGGCGCTGCAGGGCGTCGACCCGCAGGCCGACCGTCGAGGGCGCCAGCCCGGTGTGCTTGGCCAGGTCGGCGCGGGTCTGCGCCACCCCCGTGCGGATCAGGTGGAGCACGTCTCCTGCCGACCCGGGCGCTGCTGCCGCCTCGAGGTGCCGCCCCTCGCTCACCATGGCCGGAACGTAGCACGGACGTCGAACGTCCAAGTTCGGCGTTGGTACTTGTTCACTCGAAGAACGAGCGCTAGCGTCCGGAAATCGAACGAAGTACTCCACCGGTCCGGTGACGGGTCGGAGGTGCTCGATGCAGACGTCGTCGTCGAGAGGAACGAGCAGGTGCCGCGGACCAGCGCCCGACAGCCAGTGGCTGTGCAGCGGCGGTCGATGTACGAGAAGGAGGGCCGCGCGGGCTACGCGCTGGTCGCTCCGACCACGGTGCTGCTGGCGGTGTTCTACCTGTACCCGCTCGCGCAGACGGTGGCCTACAGCTTCACCGACTGGAACCCGGGCGTGCCGGGGGCCGTCAGCTTCGTGGGGCTGCAGAACTTCGCCGACCTGGCCGGTGCCAGCGGCTTCCTGCAGGCGCTCGGCACCACGGTGCTCATCGCCGTCGTGGTGGTGCCCGGCTCCATGGCCGTCGGCCTGGTGCTGGCGGCCCTGCTGGACGGGAGCTTCCGCGGCCGCACCGTGTACCGGACGCTGATCTTCGCGCCGCACATCGCGCCCACCGTCGGCAGCGCGCTGATCTTCAGCTACCTGCTCACGCCGCTCGGCGGCCTGGTGAACGCGGCGCTCAAGGGGGTCGGGATCCCCGCGATCCCGTTCCTCACCACCACGCCGTGGGCGCTGGTCGCGGTCATCATCTTCCTGCTCTGGCAGCAGGTGGGGTACTCGATGGTCATCTACTCGGCGGCCCTGTCGACCATCCCGCCGAGCTACCACGAGGCCGCCAAGCTCGACGGCGCCGGCGCGGTGCGCCGCTTCCTCTCCATCTCCCTGCCCCTGGTCTTCCCGACGAGCGGGTTCCTGGTGATCACCGGGCTGCTCAGCAGCCTGCAGGTGTTCACGCAGGTGTTCGTGCTCACCGGCGGCGGCCCGCTCGACAGCACCAAGACGGTCGTCTTCTGGATCTACGAGCAGGGCTTCCTGTTCTTCAACGGCGGCCTCGCCACGGCCGGGTCGGTGGTCCTGCTGCTCGTCGGCGTCGTGGTGACGCTGCTGCAGCTGCGCTTCCTCTCCCGCCGCGACCAGATCAAGATGGTGTGACACCGATGGCCACCACCGTCGAGAGCCCCGCGGCGCCCCTGCCGGCACCCCCCGTCGCGACGCGCCGCCGTCGTCGTCCCCTGTCCTCCGCGGCGCCCGGCCTGGGCCGGCACCTGGTGCTGGTGGTCGCCAGCGTCCTGTTCTTCGGGCCGTTCCTGTGGATGGTGCTCGTCAGCTTCAAGAGCTCCACCGAGGCGCTGTCGAGCCCGCCGACGTTCCTGCCCACCGTCTGGCACCCCGAGAACTACCTCGACGTCTTCAAGGTCGCGCCCTTCGGGCGCTTCTACCTGAACAGCGTCATCGTGGCGGTCGCGGCGACGGCGGGCCAGGTGCTCACCAGTCTCATGGCCGGCTTCGCGTTCGCCCGGCTGCGGTTCAAGGGCCGCAACCTGCTGTTCGTGGTGCTGCTCGCGGCGCTGATGGTGCCGTTCGAGCTGGTCTTCACGCCGCTGGTCAGCCTGCTGAGCTCCCTGAACTGGCTGAACAGCTACCAGGGCCTGATCGTGCCGAACATCCCCTCGATCCTCGGGGTGTTCCTCTTCCGCCAGTTCTTCGCGGGCTTCCCCGCGGAGATCGAGGACGCGAGCCGCATCGACGGCGCCGGGGTCTGGACCAGGTTCCGGCTGATCATGGCGCCGATGGCGCTGCCGATGATCGCGAGCTTCGCGATCCTGTCGTTCGTCTACAACTGGAACAACTTCTTCTTCCAGTTCGTGGTGGTCAACCGCACCGAGTTCTTCACGGTGCAGATCGGCCTCACGCTGCTGCAGGGCCAGGAGGCCAGCGACTTCAACCTCCTCATGGCCGGGTCGACGCTCGCCGTCCTGCCCGTGCTCCTGGTGTTCCTGCTCTTCCAGAACCAGATCGTCAAGGCGATCTCCGGCGGCCTGCGCTGACGCAGGGCTCCCGCCGACAGCACCACCGCTCCACCCGCCAGGCCCGTCCCGCCCGCTCCAGCCCTTCCAACCACGGAGGACCCGATGAGCTCCACGTCCCGCTCCCTGCGCCCGACCCGGCGCACCACCCTCGCCGCGTGCCTCGCCCTGGCCACCAGCCTCGCGCTGTCCGCCTGCGGCGGCGGCTCGGTCACGGGCAACTCCTCCGACGTCGCCTCCGAGGGCGGCAAGCAGGAGGTGCTGATCTGGTCGCAGGCGACCGGTGACGCCGGCACCAAGCTGAACGAGATGGTGAAGGCCTACAACGCGTCGCAGTCCGACTACACCGTCACCAACCAGTACATCCCCGCCGAGGCGTTCACCTCGCGCCTCGTCAGCGCCGTGAGCTCCGGCCAGGCGCCCGACCTGGTGCTGGGTGACGAGAACCCCTCCGCCCTCGGCCAGGTCATCGCCGCCGACGGCGTCGCGCCCCTGACCGACCTGTTCGGCACCGGCCCGAACCCGCTGGCGAAGGAGGACATCCCCGAGGGGCTGCTCTCCTCGGGCACCTTCGACGGCACCGTCTACTCCCTGCCGACCGAGGGCGGCGACTACGCGCTCTTCTACAACAAGAAGGCCTTCGCGGACGCCGGCGTCTCGGAGGACCTCGAGACCTGGGACGACGTCGCCGCCGCGGCGAAGACCCTCACCACGGACGGCACGTACGGCATCTACCTGCCCATCGGCTCGGGCGAGTGGCCCGTGTTCACCTACCAGTCGATGCTCTGGAGCGCCGGCGGCGAGTTCCTCAACGAGGACAACACGAAGGTCGAGTTCGGCTCCGACGCCGGCGTGAAGGCGCTGCAGACCTGGACCGACATGGTCAAGGACGGCGTGGCGTACCCGTCGAGCATGGCCGACAGCAACCAGAACCAGGGCTGGCCGGGCTTCAACGCCGGCCAGTACGACATGTTCATCGGCGGCGCGTACAACATCGGCTCGGTCTCCGAGGGCATCGGCGCCGAGAACGTGGGCGTCGTGCCCTTCCCGTCGCTGGGCGAGCCGGCGATGAACACCGGCACCAACAACTCCTACGTCATCAAGGGCGACGAGTCGTCCGAGGCGGCCGCCTGGCAGTTCCTCTCCTGGTTCATGCAGCCCGACCAGCAGGCCGAGTGGGACATCACCACCGGCTACCTGCCCACCAACCAGAAGACGCTCGACTCCGACACCTGGAAGCAGCACGTCGAGGAGAACCCGCTCCTGCAGCCGTTCGTCGACCAGCTGTCCTACGCCCGCTCGCGCCCCTCGATCCCGCAGTACGCCGAGGTGAGCGCCGCGCTCTCCACGCAGATCGAGGCCGCGATGCTCCAGAAGACGAGCGCCGCCGACGCGATCGCGACCGCGGCGACCGACGCCCAGGCCGCGCTCGACAAGGAGTAAGCAGCCCCACCGCCACAGAGGGGCGGGACGCCGACCGGCGTCCCGCCCCTCCTGCGTCTCGCCGCTCCGCCCCGACGGGGCGGAGCCTCCGGACCCGGAACCCCGTGGGGTGCGCGGCCCCGGTCGCCCGCCGCTGCTCAGGGGTGGCGCAGACGTGCATGATCGTCGCGGGAGAAGGGGGGAGGTCAGCGGCGGCGGCCGCCGCTCTTCTTCGCCGGGCGGGGGCTGCTCGGGCGGCCCGCCCACGCGCTGAACGAGCGGAGCGACCCCGAGCCGGGGCGCCGCAGCCAGGGCCACGGGTGCAGGGCGACGACGTCCAGCTGCGCCGAGCGGCGCCTGAACCCCGGGACGTACCCCCACGTCGTCGCCAGGCGCCGGCCCGCCAGCTCGGTGACCGGGTCGCCGAGGTGCACCTCCAGCTCACCCGCCTCCCCGATCTCGGCCAGCGCCTCGGCGAGGAACACCAGGCGCTTGCCCGACAGCTGGAGCTTCCGCAGCAGCGGCTCGTCGAAGACGAACACCGCCGGCAGCTCGGGGTGCGCCGAGAGCGCCGGGTCGGCGTCGCCGAGGGACTCCGCGGTCAGCCACACGGCCTCGGGGGCGCCGGTGACCAGCGGGTCCTCGGGGCCGGCGTCGGTGGGGCCGCCGCCGAGGGAGTCGGGGCCGTCGACCTTCGGGCCCGACTGCGCCTCGGGCCAGTCCTGCACGGGGCAGGCGTTCCGCAGCTCGCAGCCGGCGCACAGCTCGGGGGCGCGCTTCTCGACCTGCCAGCGGCTGAAGCCGTAGACCCGACCGGTCCCGGTGCCGATGGCCCACTGCCATCCCAGGCGGTTGGCGGCCCGGGACCCGTCGAGGAGGTTGCGGTACATCTCCTGCTCGCCGTCGCGCCAGTCGGCGCCGGCGCGGACCGCCCACTGCGAGGCCAGCCACATGCGGGTCTGGTTGACCAGCCAGCCGTCGTCGTGGAGCTCGGCGGTGGTGGCGGCCATGCACGCCATCTGCGTCGGCCACGGGTCCTGCGCGCTGACGGGTGCCGCCGGCGGGGGAGAGCCCGGCGAGGGGACCGGGGCGTCGAAGCGCAGCGGCGCTCCGTTGGCCTTGCCGACCCGCGCGTAGACGTGGCGGGCGTACTCCTGCCACATCAGCTCGTCGCGGAACTTCTGCCGGTCGCGGTAGGGCGCGTCGCCCGCCGCCTCCCACACCGCTGGCAAGGTCAGCAGACCGTGGCGGATGTACGGGGAGAGGCGGCTCGCGCCGCGGCTCGACTCCGGCAGGACGTTGCTGCGCCGGTTCGCGTACCCGGTGAGGTCGAGGGTGGCCAGCGCCGTGTCGGCGGCGGTCTGCCCGCCGCGCACGGGGGAGGCGCGCACCTCGTCGCTGGACAGGTGACCCAGGTGCTCGCGCACCCAGGCGACGACCCGCGACCTGTCCTCGCTGCGGTCGACAGGGGGCGTGGGGAGGCGCACCTGATCACCCTCGCCGAACACGCGTCCGACGGCGACCCGGCGGACGCTTGGGGGTGCTCAGCGCCAGGCGCGCAGCTGCGCCGCCCTCTCCTCGACCGCCCGCAGGTCGACGACGGCGGGGCCCGCCAGCGACAGCGGCTCGACCACAGGCAGCGCCTCGACGAGGGCGGCGGCGGTCTCGAGGTCCGCGACCGGCGTCCCGAGCTGCTGCGCGCGCCGCGCCTTCGTGGTGCCCGAGCGGGGGTCGTCGGTGACGAGCAGCCTCGTCCGGCCGGAGACGGCGCTGGTCACCCGCAGTCCGCGCTCGCGGGCCCGCAGCTCGAGCAGGCTGCGGACGTCGGGGTCGCCGCCGGTGAAGACGACGGCGTCGCCAGCGCGCAGCGGGCGGTCGAGCGGCTCCCCCGACCCACCACCTGATAACGGCACCAAGCGCGGTACCTCCACCGAGCGCCGGAACTCCGAAGGCGCACCCGAGACGGCCCCGGCGGGGGAGGGCGGCGGCGAGGCGACGACCCGGCCGCCGACGACCCGTCGCTGCCGCAGCTCGGGGAACCACCGCGGAGCCGGGACGGGCGGCCACGGCGTCGTCGTCGCCCGGTGCAGGAGGGCCGCGTGGGCGCTCGGGCCACCGGTGCGGATGTAGCAGCCGAGCAGCTCGGCGGTGGCCCGTGCGTCACCGAGGGCCGAGTGCGCTCCGCTGAGCGTGACGCCCGCCGCGGAGCAGCAGTCGGCCAGCTTGCGCTTCAGCAGGTCGGGCAGGTGCAGGCGGCTCTCGCGCAGGGTGCACAGCTCGGCGACCTCGGGCATCGCCACGCCGGCGCGCTCGAACTCGGCGCGCAGGAACGGCACGTCGAAGCTCGCGTTGTGCGCCACGAGCACCCGGCCGGCCAGCTGCTCGACCAGCGCGCCGGCGATGTCGGCGAAGCGCGGTGCGCCGCGGACGTCGGCGGGGCGGATGCCGTGGACGTGGGTCGCGCCGACGGTCGACCTGTCGGGGTGGACCAGCGTCGACCAGTCCGCGCCCGCTCGGCCGTCCGGCGAGACGTGAACGACGGCCACCTCGACGATGCGCTCCGTGCGCGGTGAGAAGCCGGTGGTCTCGAGGTCGAGCACGGCGTAGCCAGCGGTGGCGGGGAAGTCCACCCGGTCACGCTACGTGGTTCCGTCGCACGGGTGGAGCACTCACCTGTGGGGGTGGGACGCGACTGCGCGGGCCCGGGGGGCGGTGCGACTGGCGGGGTCTCTCGGGGTCCCTGATGGACGAGCCCGCCGGCGGGGGAGGATGCGTCCTGCCCGCTCGGCCGAGGACCAGGTGGAGCACCACCACCTGCGCATCGCCCCACCGCACCGGCCGGAGGCCAGAGGATGTCGAGGAACCGACCGCCGTCGCTCAAGGACGTCGCACGCGAGGCCGGGGTCTCCTTCCAGACCGTCTCCCGCGTCATCAACGACGGCCCCCGCGTGTCGAGCGCCACCCGCGCGCACGTCCTGGAGGTCATCGCGCGGCTCGGCTACCGCCGCAACGACGCGGCCCGGGCGCTCAAGACGAGCCGCTCCCGCACGATCGGCGTGATCGCCGATGCCTCGCCGCGCTTCGGGCCCGTGAGCACCCTCACCGCGGTGGAGTCCGCCGCGCGCGACGCGGGGTACACCGCGCTCGTCGTCACCATGAGCGGCCCGAGCCGTGACCTCGTGGCCGACACCTTCGGCGACTTCATGGAGCGCGGCGTCGAGGGGGTGGTGGTCATCGCCCCGCGCGTCGACCTCGCGCACGTGGCCCAGGAGACGTCGGCGGAGATCCCCGTGGTGGTGCTCGCCCCGGGCGAGACCAGCCAGGTCGGCGTCACCGTCTTCTACGAGGACCAGGAGCTGGGTGCTCGGCTCGCGGTCCGTCACCTCGTGGAGCTCGGGCACCGCGACGTCGCGCACCTGGCGGGCAGCCAGGAGTGGCTCGACGGGCGGGTCCGCCTGCGAGGGTGGGAGGCCGAGCTCCGGTCGCACGGCATCACCCCCGGTGCGGTGCGGCACGGCGACTGGTCCGGTGGCAGCGGCTACGAGATCGGGCGGGACATGGTCGCCCAGGGGCTGCCGGGGTCGATCTTCATCGCCTCTGACCTGATGGCCCTGGGGTTCCTGCGCGCCCTGTACGAGGCCGGCCTGTCCGTGCCGGGCGACATCTCGGTCGTGAGCTTCGACGACAACGAGTTCGCTCCGCAGGTCCACCCCCCGCTGACGACCGTCCGCCAGTCGTTCGAGGTGGTGGGTTCGCGCTGCATGGAGATCCTCCTCGCGCTGATCGGGGACGACGACGTCGACACGACGCCCGCGGTGCCCCGCCTGGTCGTCAGGCAGTCGGCCCGCCGGGTCTGACGCCGTCCGGCGCGCCACGGACAGATTGAGGCGAACGTTCGCCTGAAATGCTTGACGGGCTGCTGGGCGAACGTTCACACTCGTGAAGACGGTCCAGCTGACCAGCTGGGCGGACGAGGTTCCCGGTCGCGCAGGTGCGACAGCGGTGCCCTCTTCCGGCCGGGCAGGTCCGTCGTCGGCGCCACGGTGCAGTGGCGTCCCACCGGGTACGCAGGAGGACGCGATGCGCATCGGGCACCACACGATCACCTGGGGAGGCGTCGTCGGTCACCCGGCCGGCGTCACCAGCATCAAGGACCTGCACTACCTGTCTGCCGGGTCGGTCGTCGAGGCCGTGCAGCAGATCGGGGCCGTCGGCTACGAGGGCACCGAGGTCTTCGACGGCAACCTCGCCGCCCTCGCCAACACCCCGGAGGTGCTGCTCGACGCGCTGGCAGCGGCCCAGGTGGAGCTCGTGAGCGTCTACGCGGGGGCCAACTTCGTCTACGCGGACGTGCTGCCCGACGAGATGGCCCGCCTGCGCCGCTCCTGCGAGCTGGCGCAGCGCTTCGGCGCGTCGCGGCTGGTGGTCGGCGGGGGCGCCCGCCGCGCGTCGGGCACCACCGAGGCCGACTACGACAGCCTGGGCGCCGCCCTCGACCGGGTCGACGACCTCGCCGCCGACTTCGGCCTCGAGGCCAGCTACCACCCCCACCTGTCGACGATCGTGGAGTCGCCGGCGGAGCTGGAGCTCCTCATGGCCCGCACCCGCATCGGCTTCTGCCCCGACACCGCCCACCTCGCCGCCGGCGGGGGAGACCCGGCGGCCCTCGTCCGCCAGTACCCCGACCGCCTCAAGCACGTGCACCTCAAGGACATCGACCTCGCCACGGGGGCCTTCCTGCCCCTGGGCCAGGGCGACCTCGACCTCGCCGACGTCCTGGCCGCGGTCACCGAGACCGGCTACGACAGCTGGATCGTGGTCGAGCTCGACTCCGCCGAGGGCTCCCCGCAGGACGCGGCCGCCGCCAGCCTCTCCCACCTGCAGGACCTGCTCGCCCGCACCGCCGCCTGAAGCTCCCGGCCAGACGCCCCTCCACCTGAGCCCCCCCCCCGCTGCACCGCCGCAGCACACCACCCCCCACCGAAGGGTCCCTCCGCCATGCCCACGTCCGTCCTGCCCGCGTCGGTCGCTCCGACCCTCCACCGCCGCCTCGGCACCGCCGTCCGCCGCGCGGCCCTGCCCGCGGCGCTGTGCCTCCTGCTCACCTCCTGCAGCGCTGCCGGTACGAGCGCCTCCGCGCCCCAGGGCGAGGTCGACCAGGCGTTCCTCGCGCAGGTGGACGCCTCGCTCGCCGACGTCGAGTCGCAGGTGCTGAGCACCGGGCCCAACGGCGAGGAGCCCGCGAGCGCCGACAGCGCCAACCTCACCGACGCCCAGGTCGAGCAGGTGAAGGCGCTCGGGGCCACGGCCGCGATCGCCATGCACTACGCCGGCGACGACTGGTCGACCTCGCAGATCAAGGGCCTGCAGGACGAGTTCGGGCGCCTGGGCATCGAGGTCGTGTCCAGCACCGACGCGGACTTCGACCCTGCCCAGCAGGTCTCCGACATCGAGAACGCGATGACGCGCAAGCCCAGCGTCATGGTGTCCCTGCCCACCGACCCCGTGGCCACCGCTGGCGCGTACCGCGCCGCGGCCCAGGCGGGCACGAAGCTCGTGTTCATGGACAACGTGCCGCAGGGCTTCGTGGCCGGTCAGGACTACGTCTCGACCGTCTCTGCCGACAACTACGGCAACGGCGTCATCTCCGCGCACCTCATGGCCCGCGCCCTGGGCGGGAAGGGGACGATCGGCCTGGTCTTCCACGAGGCCGACTTCTTCGTGACCAAGCAGCGCTACCAGGGCTTCAAGGACACCATCGCCAAGGACTACCCCGACATCGAGGTGGTCGCCGAGCAGGGCATCGCCGGCCCCGACTTCGCCGGTGACGCCCAGACCGCGTCCGCGGCCATGCTCAGCCAGAACCCCGACCTCGACGGCATCTGGGCCGTGTGGGACGTGCCCGCCGAGGGCGTGCTCGCGGCGGCGCGCGCCGCCGGTCGTGACGACCTCAAGGTCGCCACGCAGGACCTCGGGCTCAACGTCGCCATCGGTCTGGCGCAGGACCGCAACGTCGTCGGGCTCGGTGCGCAGCGCCCCTACGAGCAGGGCGTCACCGAGGCGCGCCTCGCCGCGCTCAGCCTGCTCGGTGAGCAGGTGCCGGCCTACGTCGCGCTGCCCTCGCTGGGCGTGACGCACGAGAACGTCCTGGAGGCGTGGAAGACCGTCTACTCCGAGGACGCGCCCGCCCAGCTCAGCGACTCCTACGTCGACTGATGGCGCAGACGCCCGAGGTGTCCGAGGTCGCGCCCGCCGTGCGCATGCACGGCATCCACAAGGCCTTCGACGCGGTGCGCGTCCTCACCGACGTCGACTTCGAGGTCAGCCGGGGTGAGGTCCACGCGCTGGCCGGCGGCAACGGCGCCGGCAAGTCCACCCTGATGAAGATCCTGCAGGGGGTCTACAGCAAGGACGCCGGCGAGATCTCGGTGGACGGCCGCGTGGTCGACATCCGCAGCACGCACGACGCACGGGCCGCGGGCATCGGCATGGTCTTCCAGGAGTTCAGCCTGGTCCCGACCCTGACCGTGGCCCAGAACATCTTCCTCGGCGTCGAGCCCGTCTCGGGCGGTCTCATCCGCGACCGCGAGGCCGAGGCCCGGGCGCGGGAGGTCTTCGCGCAGATGGCCGTGGACGTCGACCCCCGAGCCGTCGTCGGCAGGCTCGGCACCGCGTACTGGCAGCTCACCGAGATCGCCAAGGCGCTCGCCCAGGACGCCCGCGTGCTGATCATGGACGAGCCGACGGCCAGCCTCGCGCGGCACGAGGCCGACGCGCTGTTCGAGCTGGTCGGGCGCCTCAAGGAGCGGGGCATCTCGGTCATCTACATCTCGCACCGGATGGACGAGGTGTTCCGCATCGCCGACCGCATCACGATCCTGCGCGACGGTCGCCGGCTGATGACCGAGCGTCTGGTCGACACGACGCCGGCCGAGGTCATCGAGGGCATCGTCGGTGGGGCCGTCGAGGGGGAGATGTCCTACCGGCGTCGCGCCGGCCACCCCGGCACCGAGACCGGTGCGCCGCCGGTGCTGGAGCTGCGCGAAGTGACCGCCGGTCCCCGCGTGCAGGGGGTCTCCTTCTCCGTGGCCGCCGGTGAGATCGTCGGCATCGCGGGACTGATGGGCAGCGGCCGCACCGAGCTCGCCAGGGCGCTATTCGGCATCGACCCGATCCGGTCGGGCGAGGTGCTCGTGAGGGGGCGCGCGGTCCGCCTGGGCGACCCCCGGCGCGCCATCGCCGCGGGGATCGCCATGATCCCGGAGGACCGTCGAGCCCAGGGCCTGGTCCTGGACCACTCCGTGCGCGACAACCTGCTCCTCCCGCTCCTCGGCCGCTTCCGCGCCGGGCCGCTGGTCGACGACCGGGCCGCCCGCGCCGAGGCCCGGAAGCTCGTGCAGCGCTTCCGCGTCAAGGTCGCCGACGACTCCAAGGCGGTGCGGCGGCTCTCCGGCGGCAACCAGCAGAAGGTCGTCATCGCCAAGTGGCTCGGGACCGACCCCTCGGTGCTGGTCATGGACGAGCCGACGGCGGGCGTCGACATCGGCACCAAGACCGAGATCCTCGAGACCATCCGCGACCTGGCCGACGCCGGGATGGGCGTGGTCGTCATCTCCTCCGAGTACCCGGAGCTGCTCGCCGTGAGCGACCGCGTGGTCGTGCTGCGCGAGGGCTCGGTGCACCGCGTCCTGGACCGGGACGCCATCCCCGACGAGAACTCCCTCCAACTCTCCGTGCAAGGAGCCTGAGCATGGCCACCACGTCGTCACCGCCCACCGCCGCGGGGCAGGCGGCCCCGACCCGGGGCGGCGGCCGCCTCCAGCAGCTCGACTGGCGCCGCTACATCATCTACATCGGGTTCGTCGTCGTCTTCGCCGCCTTCGCGATCACGCTGGGCGACGACGGCTTCCTGTCGACCAACAACCTCCTGAACATCGTGAGGCAGTCGGCGATCATCGCGATCATCGCGGTGGGCATGACCTACGTCATCGCCTGCGCCCAGATCGACCTGTCCGTGGGCTCCACCGCGGGCCTGGCCAGCGTGGTCACCGCGATGGCGATCTCCTCCTACGGCCTCGTGGCCGGCATCGCCGCCGGCCTGCTCGTGGGTCTGGTGGTGGGCTGCATCAACGGGGCCCTCGTGAGCATGCTCAACATCCCCTCGTTCCTCGTGACGCTGGGCATGCTCGGCATCGCCGTCGGCGTCGCGCAGTGGATCACCGACTCCGCGCCGCAGCCGATCCTCGACCCGACGTACAACCTGGTCTTCGGCGGCGGGAACTTCGGGCCGGTCCCGGGCCTGCTCGTGTGGATGGCGATCGTCGTCGCCGTCGGCGCCGTGGGCCTGAGCAAGACCCGCTTCGGCCGTCAGGTGCTGGCCACCGGCGGCAACCGGATGGCTGCTGACTTCACCGGCGTCAACACCCGCCGGGTCACCTTCTCGGTGCTCGTCATCTCCTCCGTGCTCGCGGCCCTGGCGGGCATGCTCTACGCGGGTCGTCTGGAGTCCGGCCGCTTCCAGTGGGGCAGCGGGGACGAGCTCTCCGCGATCGCCGCCGTCATCCTGGGCGGCACGAGCCTGTTCGGCGGGTCCGGTGCTGTGATCGGCACGTTCGTCGGCGCGCTGCTCATCGGGCTCATCAACAACGGGCTCGTGCTCGCGGGGCTCGACACCAGCCAGCAGCAGGTGGTGCGCGGCGTCATGATCATCCTCGCGGTGGCCCTGGCGAGGCGGAAGTGAGCGACACGTTCTTCGACCAGCACCAGCGCGCCACCATCGCCGCGGCGATGGCGCGCATGATCCCCACCGACGACACCCCCGGGGCGACCGAGGCCGGCACCATCGACTTCCTCGACAGGTACCTGTCCGGACCGGGGTCCATCTACGCAGCCCCCGACGGCGACGGCTTCGAGGTGCTCACCGGCCGCCGGCTGGACGCGTGGACCCAGCGCCTGGAGGTGGTGCGCGCCCGCTACGTGGCCGGCGTGCTCGCCCTGGACGCTGCCGCCCAGCGGCGTGGGGGTCGCTTCGTCGACCTCGACGACGACGAGCAGGACGAGGTCCTGCGCGAGGTCGAGCGCCCGCAGGGGCGCGAGCAGGAGGCAGACGCCGCTCGCGCCAAGGTCGCCCTCTACGGCGCGCCCGTCGAGGCGGCGCTGCAGCAGACCAGCGCGGAGGTGGACCTCGGCTTCGTGCCGCTCCTGGCGCTGCACACGCGCCAGGGGTTCTACGCCGACCCCGTCTACGGCGGCAACCGCGACCACGTGGGCTGGAAGGTCATCGGCTTCCCCGGCCCCGCGAGCCTCGCCGAGGTCCACCAGGGCCGCTACACGACCATCGACTACTTCGCCGAGGACCGCACGCACCCCGGCACGGAGGGGCTGTCATGACCAGCCAGACGAGCGCCGAGACCCGCCACGACCCGACCGACGTCCTCATCATCGGCGCCGGGGCCTCCGGTGCGACCGCCGCGAAGGTGCTGACCGAGCACGGCCTGCGGGTCGTGGCGCTGGAGAAGGGCCCGTGGCGCACCAAGGAGACCTTCAGCGGCGACGAGCTGGCCAGCATCAACCGCTACGACCTCTGGCCCGACCCGCTCCTCAACCCCCGCACGCACCGCACCGGCGTCGACGAGCCCGCCACCACGCAGCTGTTCTGCCCCGTCCCGCAGATGGTGGGCGGCGGCACCGTCCACTGGCAGGGCTGGCTGCCCCGCTTCACGGAGGAGGACTTCAGGTTCCACTCCGTGGTCGGTGACGTCGCGGGGGCGTCGCTCGCCGACTGGCCGATCAGCTACGCCGAGCTCGAGCCGTACTACACCGCGGTGGAGTGGGCCTTCGGCGTCTCGGGCCAGGCGGGCGCCAACAGGTACGAGTCGTTCAGGTCGAAGGGCTACCCGTGCCCACCGATGCCGATGTCTCGGTACGCGGAGAAGTACCACCAGGGTGCTGCGGCTCTCGGGTGGAACAGCTTCCCCACCCCCCAGGCGGCGCTCTCACAGCCCTTCGACGGGCGCCCGGCGACCGTCCTGAGCGCCTTCGCCCAGCAGCACGGAGACCCGTCGGGCACGCGGTCCAGCGCGCTCAACGTCTTCGTGCCGCAGGCGGTGGCCACCGGCAGGTACGACCTGCGGCCCGACTGCGTCGTGCGGGAGATCACCGTCGACGCGCGGGGGCGTGCCACGGGGGCGGTCTACGAGGACGCCGAGGGGCGCCTGCACGAGCAGCGGGCCGACGTCGTCGTCCTGGCGTGCGGGGCCGTCGAGACCGCGCGGCTCATGCTGCTGTCGCGCTCCGCCGCCCACCCCCACGGCCTCGGCAACGAGAACGACCTGGTCGGCCGGAACGTGACGTTCCACGAGTTCAGCTCCGCCGTCGCCACCTTCGACGACCCGATTTACGCCTGGGCAGGTGGCGGGTACGTCAGCGCGAGCTCGTTCGAGTTCTACGGGCACGACGACAGCCGCGGCTTCGCCGGCGGTGGGCACATGGCGACGTCGGGGGTGGGCATCCCGCTCCCCATCAACTGGTCGCTGCCCGACCGGCCCGCGTGGGGAGCGGAGGCCAAGCGCGTCGACAGGGAGCACTTCAACCACTCGATGGCCGCGTCGATGGTGGTCCACGACCTTCCGCAGCACGACAACCGCGTCGACCTGGACGACGAGGTGGTCGACGACTGGGGCATGCCCGTCGCGCGCATCACGCTGACCCCGCACGAGAACGACCTGGCCATGGGGCGCTTCCTCATCGACCGCAGCGCGGAGATCCTCGAGGCGGCGGGCGCCACGAGCATCCAGAAGGTCTACCCCGACCGCGTCACCGGCAACTGCTCCCACCAGCACGGCACCACGCGCATGGGGAACGACCCCTCCACGTCGGTATTGGACCGCGACTGCCGGTTGTACACCGCGGACAACGTGTTCGTGGTGGACGGCGGGTCGTTCCCCACGGGGACCGGCGCGAACCCGACGTTGACGATCATGGCCAACGCCTGGCGGGTGGCCGAGCGGATCGCCGCGGGCCGCGACGCGTCGACGAGGGGCTGACGGCGTAGGGACGGCGAGGGGCGCCCCCGGTCGGCTGCGGCCGGCCGGGGGCGCCGCTGTGCAGTCGTGGTGGTCAAGCGTCGTCGGCGAGGCGCTGGTCGACGTAGCAGAACCGGGCCCAGGCCAGGGCGAACTCCTCAGGGGTCGGCATGGTGGCTCCTCCTGGCACCACGGCGGACGGGGTCCATCGATGGTGGGAGGTGCGGCGCCGGTGTGGGGGAGGCGGGCCGCACGACAACGTGTGGTGACGCAGCCGTGACGCCGGGACGGCGTCCGCCGTCTGCGACAGTCCCTGGCGCACCTGGTGGAGCGCGGCGCTCGGCGCTGGGGCGTCCGACTCCGAGAAGTGGCCCCATGGGCGTGACCGTCTGATCACGCCCATGGGGCCACTTCCTGGAGCAGCGAGCGGTCACACCGTCGGCGCCACCGCCCCGTACAGCTCCGTCCGCCGGTCGTCCATGAGGTGCGCGTGCTCGGTGAGCCGCTTGTCCCGCGACGCCATCAGGTCGAGGTCCGCCTGCGCCGTCCCGGTGCCGGCACCCACCGCCGAGACCACCCAGCCGTCGGCGCTGACGATGCTCGTCCCCTCGTTCCAGTCGACCCCGCGCTCGGTGCGCGTCCGGTCGGCGCAGGCGATCGCCACGTGGTTGACGCGCGCCGCCGCCATCGCGATGACGACCTCGGGCGCGCGCTCGCCGTCCGGTCGCGGCACGAGCGGCCAGTTCGTCGGGACGGCGATGAGGTCCGCCCCTGCGAGCGCCGCGGTGCGCGTCCACTCGGGGAACTCCAGGTCGTAGCAGACCAGTACGGCGATGCGGCCGTGTGCGGTCTCGACCACGGGCGGTGCTGCGGAGCCCGGGGTGAAGACGAGCTTCTCGCGGTCCCACAGGTGGGCCTTGCGGTAGACGGCGCGCACGCCGCTGGCGTCGACGACGGCCGCGCTGTTGTAGAGCAGTCCGTCGTCGCCGAGCTCGCAGAACCCGCCGACCACCACGGGGCTGGCCCCGCCGCCGCGCGCGGCGCAGGCTGCGGCCCAGGCTCCGAAGATCCCGTGGTCCGGCTGCACCGCCAGTGACTTCGCCTCCTCGGGCGAGGCGAAGACGTACCCCGAGGTGACCAGCTCGGGCAGGACGACGACGTCTGCGCCGTCGTCCACCGCCGCCCTCACCGCGGCGGACGACAGCTCGGCGTTCGCGGCCAGGTCGCCGATCACCGGGGCGAGCTGGCACGCCACGACGCGCGTCATGACTGCGACCGCTCCAGGCTCGCCCGCACCCGGCCCGCGAGGCCGGGGGCGAAGGAGATGGCGACGCCGATGACCAGCCATGCGAGCACCACGTACGGGAACCAGCTGTAGGGGGCGTCGAGGCCGACGGCGTTGCGGTAGATCGTGTAGATGACGAGCGCGAGGCCCAGCACCGGGACCACGACCTGCCACGCCGGCGCCTTCTTGTCTGCACCGGTGAAGAGGAAGCGGATGGCGCCCGCCGTCGCCAGCACGTAGGCGACGAGCAGGGCGATGGTGCCGATGGTCAGCGCGTAGAAGGTGGCGTTGAGCGCGCCGGAGGTGACGGTCAGCCGCTCGATGACGACGACGAGCAGGGCGAGCCCGCCGGCGACGGCGAGCGCCGTCGTGGGAGCGCCAGCGGGGGAGAGGCGGGCGATGCCGCGCGAGCCGCCGGAGTCGCGGCCGAGGGCGTAGAGGATGCGGCCGGCTGCGGAGACGGTGCCGAGGAAGATGGCGAAGAGGCTGACGATCGCGGCGACGGTGAGCAGGTCGCCGAGCCACGCCCCGACGTAGGCGGTCCCGAGGTCGTTGTACGGCGCGGCGGCGCCGGTGAAGGTGGCGACGCTGGCCTCGTCCGTCCCGTAGCCGAGCGACTGCGCGACGATCGACAGCAGGTAGAACGCGCCGACGACGGCGATGGCGATCTTCAGGGCGCGGGGGATGTCGCGCTTGGGGTGCTGGGTCTCCTCACCCAGGGCGGCGGCGCCCTCGAAGCCGGCGAAGGCGAGGAAGCCGAAGACGGCGGCCGCGGCGATCACGGTGATGTCGGTGCCCTGCGGCAGGGCGAGGAAGTCCCAGCTGAGGGTGCGGCCCTCCGGGGCGGTGCCAGTGCCGAGGCGCACGAGGATGACGACGCTGAGCAGGGTCACCAGCGCCACACCGACCAGCTCGGCGATGAGCAGCGACCGGGTGATGACGTGCACCTCGCGCGTCGAGAGCAGCGCGACGACGGCGAGCACGGCGACGAAGACGATGGCGTAGTCGATGCTGAACCCGATGCCGAGGCTGGCCAGCAGCTGGTCGAGGAAGAAGCCGATCTCGATGCCCGAGCCAGCGCCGATGGTGACGTAGGCGAAGAACAGGGCCCACCCGGCGACGAAGCCTGCGCGCGGGCCGAGCGTCACACCGACGAGCGCGTACACCGAGCCGGTGTGGGAGATGTGGCGTGACAGCTTGACGAAGCCGTAGGCGACCAGCGACACCGCGATGAGCGCGAAGACGAACGCCCAGGTCGCACCCGGGCCGAGGATGTTCGCCGCGCCGGCGCCCAGGAGGGCCATCACGCCGACGGGTCCCATGAGGCCGATGGAGAAGGCCGCGGCGTCGGCGACCTTGAGCTCGCGCTTGAGGTTCGCGGACGACGCCGTGGGTGGGGTGCCCGTCGACGGGGTGCTGGTGCTCATGGCGCTCCTGGTGGTCCGAGTCGTGGTCTGTGTCGTGGTCTGGGGCGTGCGGTGCTGTGGCGGTGTCGCGTGCTGGGACCCCCGCCGTCGAGCTGTCGGTTCAACCGACGGCGGGGGCGTTCAGAGGTGGCTCCGAGGCTCAGGCGCCCCAGCGGGCCGAGCGCAGGGTGGCGGTGGCGCTGTGCGCGGCCATGCCCTCGGAGTCGGAGATGACCTGGACGGCCTTCGCCAGCAGCGTCGTCGCCTCCTTGGTCACGCGCTGGTAGGTCAGCGGCTTGAGGAAGCGCGACACCGACAGGCCCGCGCTGTGCTTCGCGCCGCCGGCGGTGGGGAGCACGTGGTTGGTGCCCGCCATGCCCTTGTCGGAGTAGGCGACCGTGGAGGCCTCCCCGATGAAGAGGGAGCCGTAGTTGCGCAGGCGGTCGTGGTACCAGCCGTCGTCGGCGGTGAGGACCTCGAGGTGCTCGGGGGCGAGGTCGTCCATGAGGGTGGCGGCGGTCTCGCGGTCGTCGGCGACGAGCACCGAGCCGAAGTCGCGCCAGGCCGGTCCGGCGATGTCGCGGGTGGCCAAGGTGGCGAGCTGGCGGTCGATCTCCGCGACGACGGCTCTGCCCACCGCCTCTGAGGTGGTGACCAGCGCGGCGGGGGAGGTGGGGCCGTGCTCGGCCTGGCCGAGCAGGTCGGCGGCCACGAGAACCGGGTCGGCGGTCTCGTCGGCGATGACGGCGACCTCGCTCGGGCCGGCGGGCAGGTCGATGGCGACGCGGCCGAACAGCTGGCGCTTCGCCTCGGCGACGTAGGCGTTGCCGGCGCCCACCAGCATGTCGACCGGGCCGTCGCCGACCAGTCCGAACGCCATCGCAGCGAGTGCCTGCACGCCACCGAGCACGAAGACCCTGTCGACGCCCGAGACGTGCGCGGCGTAGACGACCGCCGGGTTCGCGCGTCCGTCTGGCTGCGGCGGGGTGCACGCGACGACGTCGCCCACCCCGGCGACCTTGGAGACGCCGACGGTCATGAAGGCGCTGGCGGTCAGGGGGAAGCGACCGGCGGGCAGGTAGGCGCCGACGCGGCCGACGGGGATGTAGCGGTGGCCGACGACGAGGCCCGGCTCGAGCTCGGTCTCGACGTCGACGAGGTGGCTGCGCTGGACCTTGGCGAAGGCCTGGGTGCGGCGGGCGCCGAGCTCGATGGCCTCGCGGAGGTCATCAGGGAGCTGGTCGCCGCTGGCGGCGACCTCGGCGGGGGAGAGCTCGACGTCGCGGCCGTCCCAGCGGTCCAGCTCAGCGGCGTGCTTGAGCACGGCGTCCATGCCGCCGGCCTCGATGTCGAGCAGCATCTGGCGGACGCGGCTGGCGACGGCGGGGTCGTGCTGGGCGGGCGGAGCGTCGACCGCGGGGGCCTTCAGGGTGGTGAAGCGGCCGGCGAGGGAGGCGAGGACGGCGGGCGTGGAGAGCACGCCCTTGACGCTAGGGAGACGCGCATCACCAGGACAAGAGGGTGACGTCTTGTGCGAAGCACAGGGCCGCCCTGTGAATACTGGCTGACGTGACGTTGGTGCAGCTGCGGGCGTTCCTGGCTTCGCTGAGGACGGGGAGCTTCACTGGGGCGGCCCGGGAGCTCGGCATGACGCAGGCGTCGGTGTCGGAGCTGGTGCGCCGGCTGGAGGAGGAGTCGGGCGGGGAGCTCTTCGTCCGTGGGGCTCGCCGGCTGGTGGTGACGGCGGCGGGGCGCGAGCTGGCGCCGTACGCGGAGCAGGCAGTGACAGCTGCGGACGCCGGCGCACGGGCGGTGGCGGCGCTCGGTGCGCTGGGCGGGGGGACGGCGTCGTTCGGGCTGCTGCGCAACGCCGACCACTACGCCCTGGCCGGTCTGGTGGAGCAGTTTCACACCCGGTACCCGGCGGTGCGGGCGCGGTTCATCGGGCAGAACTCGGTGGAGGTGGCTGCCTCTGTCGTGTCGGGCGAGCTTGAGGCGGGGCTCGCGGTGCTGCCTGTCGACGACGACGGGCTCGACGTGGTGCCTCTGCTGCGCGACGAGGTGCTGTGGGTGTCGGCTTCTCCGGCGCGCGGCGCGGCGCCGGTGTCGATCGCCGATGTGGCCGCGGCGCGGCTGGTGCTCTACGACGCGCACTACGGATGGCGCGACCCCACTCGCCGCCAGCTGGCCGAGAGGGCGCAGCTGGCGGGGCTGTCGCTGGAGGCGAGCATCGAGGTGGAGCACGTGGAAACGGCGCTGCGGCTGGTGGAGCGGGGGCTGGGGGACACGTTCGTGGCGAAGGCGGTGACGCAGTCGGCGGTGTTCCCCAAGGGGCTGCACGTGGTGCCGTTCGCAGAGCCGCTGTACGACACGGTGGCGCTGGTCAGCCGGAGGGGCGCGGTGCTGTCCCCGGCGACGAGGGAGATCGCCCGCATGGCTAACGTAATGCTGGGTGCTTGACCACTGGTGTGTTAATGCGCTGGACTCATCTTCGCTCGAGGCTGTCGCGATAGGCCTGGGCAGTCCTTGCGATTGCGGGGGAAGTGTGTGCCATGGGGGCACTGCCAAGTAGCTATGCAGAATATCGATTATTCAAACCACGGTTGGGATCGCCCAATCTACAACACGCAGCGTTTCATCTTGTTGCACAATTAGCTCAAAGGGCACCTTTTCTGCGCAGGCCGCGGCCATCAAGGCAGAGATATCCCCATCCTTTCGCACTCGCTTTGCAATGTCCTTGCCCTCTCGGTATTCCGCGACATCTTTCTTGCGTTGACGAATGAATCGAATTGATATCTTTGAACTCTCGATCCACTTCTCATCTGAAAGAAAATCTGCATCTGCGACGTGAATCTGGTGGATCGCAATTGAGGCAAAAGCCTCGAAACAGATGGCGTGGCGGAGCAGTCTTTCAGGAGCGGCTCGGAGCCAGAGACTTGTTACATTGGACGAGGCATCGTGAGCGCACCGATGCCTCTCCTGTGCTAACTCATGAAGGTCTTCTTTCGGGTCGTATGTAGCACCCGACGGCAGTGAGGGTAAAAGATTCAAGCGCCTCAATAAGTCTCGTATATGCTGCGCTAGAGGGCTGACGTGGAATAACCTGAGTGTTGTCATGTAATCGTCGGCGGACATGTTGCTTCCAGTCCAGAGCCAAGTGAACGGCGATATGTGAAGGGCGTGGTCAACGGCTTGAAGGCTACGTCCGAGGCTGCGCGACAAGTCTCTTAGGTCGGCGCTCTGTGGATTGCCGAAAGACATGCGGGCCTTTGCGACGCTTACAGTTTGAGTGATGGCACGCCGCTGCAGCTTGATTGGCAAGTCTAAGAATTGTGTGCTTCCCTTATTGGCGTATGCAGCAAGTTCCTCGATTCGCCCAATAATGAACGCTTCGAGCAGATTGAAGCCAGACACGGTTAGCCCGCGTCGCAGAAACTTCCCAACGTCATTGGGGGCTCGCACGGCAAGCTCGTCGACTGCCTTCTGCATCGCAGCGAGGCCCAATAAGAAATCCTCATGCGCGGTCATTGCCTACGAACCTGCTTCCCGTAGAACCCTGAGCAGGCGCCCCACTCGATACTTAACGCGGTTTGGTGTATTGGTTGCCCGCCGAACCGCCTCCTCGAATTCTTCATCCTCGAATAAGTGCACAGAGAGACTGCGAACAGCAACGCGTTCCTTGATGAGTTTCCGCCTCGCAGATGCTGTAACGCCTGCGAGAGCGACCATCTGGGCATCAAACATTCCCGCGAGTGCTTGGTCACGCCCAGGACGCTTGAAGCTGTCAGAGCCCCAGATCGCCTCGGCGGCCTCAATGCAGTCATTGAAAGTGGTCCGGAGTTTCCTCAGTTCTGGCTCATCGGCGAACCGGTTTCTCGCCATGTACGAATCTAGCTCGTCGCGTAGGTCTCCTCGGAAGGTCTGCCAATGAGCATGAAGCATAAAAAAACGTAAGACAAATTCGGCATCGGTCATCTGCCTGAAAGCCGGCGAATTGGGTGGAATAACCTTGAACTGCTCGCGCAAGAAGGGACTCTCGGACAGTTCGAAAATCAGATCGTTCAAAGGGCCTCGGTATGCCACATTCCTAATTTCCTGCGCATTGAGGATCTCTCCTCCGGTATTGAGTCGTAAGAAAACCTCATGCTTGAGGTCCTCACTTGACTGGCGGAGAAGAGTAGTGGTCCTTAGGTTCTTCATGGAAAGGGAATTGCGGATGCTCAGAGGAAGGGAAGAGTATCGTCGCCCATTGAGGCGATCGAGTCGATCCAGGCCTCGCAGGACGAGATTGTCGGCAAAGAATGTGGAAACGGCCGTCAGTCGCTGCTTGCCGTCAATGACTGCATAACTTCCAAGGCGGGCAACATCTTCGGCGAGGTACACAGGCGGCACCGGGATATTCGTAAGAAAAGATTCGATCAGCAGAGATTGCTTCTCCGCGTTCCAGCGATCCCGGCGCTGGAACTTTGGTGAGACGTCGATCGCCCCGCTCTCGACCAAGTTGGAGAGGGAGATGAGACCTTGATCAGCAATCTCGAGTACCGCACCCTTTTGCGCATCAAGGTAGTCCTGCATAAGGAGGTCGTCCTCCTCCGGCGTCCAACCTTCTGACATCTCGTCCTCCCGATTGGTCGTCAACGAAGTATATCCTTGTTGCGTAAAGACGCGGCTGCCCAGTGGAATGGAATTGACCCTTGAAGGTTGTCACTCTCAAGTCTTCTAGAAAGTGGCGCGTCTCGACACCCTCTGTGTGCTCGGCCTAGATCGTTGGGTGCGTGAGCATCCTGGCGTCCTGGGGTTGTCGAATGTCTCCGCGCAAGAAACGCATACTGCGCTCTATTGGCGCTCCATGACCAATTTCTCTAGGGCGTCACGGGTTTGAGTATCGCTGGAGTAGATGACTGCGCCGACCATGCCGCGGGTCAGTAGGACCTTATAGGTGTTACGAATCAGGCGGTCGAACGCCGCGTCGTCCACGGACTTGGCACTCCGGAACATGGGGTCTTTGTTGGCTGACCGCACCGTGGTCAAATGCCCTTCGCGCCAGACCAAGTCAGGGCCGAGGATCACTCCTGACCAGTCGTACTCGAAGCCCTGCGCCGTGTAGACGCAGCCGACTTGTCCGAAGCCGCCGTCCTCCGTCGCCCACAGCGCCGACGGTGGTGCGTCGCCGACACGGCGTTCACCCTTCGCGTTCCACGGTCGCGCCCACGAGTCGATCTGCACGTCGGGCACCAGCTGACCGTCGACAGGGTCGGACCACGGCCAGCAGTACCCCGCCGCCATGCGCGCGCTGTAACCCGGCTTGCCGTCCCGCTCCTGACGCTTCTCGGCGAGGAACGCTTCCATCTCCTCCGGGCTGTCAGCGACCCGCACCTCGAACGGTGACTGGGCGTCTCCGGTCCATGGAACCGGACCGCCCTCGCGCAGACCCAGCAGCCGCAGCACCCAGTCGAGGTAGACCTCAGAGCCACCGCACCGGAACTGCCCGTCGAGGTTGACGTGCACCACCTCGAAGCCAGCCGCCTCGGCGTGCGACGTGATCTCGTGAAGCGACCCCATCTCCCCAGGGCGCACCACCTGGTGCTCGTCGAGGAGGAAGACGGGCACGCGAGCGGCGTCGAGCAGCTCGTCGACCTGGGCCCGTCCCGTCCGGTCCTGCGCCTTGGTCCACCGATTCGCTGACGTCAGCCGGATGCGGTGCGCCTCGTCGAGGACCAGGACGTCGAGCCCGTTCTTCTCCGCTGACATGAAGCTGTTGAAGTACTGGAAGAGGTTCTTGGTCCGGGTCGAGCCCTTGCCGACCACTCGCCGCATCGTCTGCGTGAACGACTGCGAGCCCGTAGCGTGCAGCACCGTCCGCTGCTCGCGGGCGAGCTCGCCGAGCAGGGACAGCGCGATGACGCTCTTGCCGCTGCCCGGTCCACCGCTCACCACGACGACGCGCTTGTGGTCCGACGCGCGGCTGGCGCGCACCTCGTGGTGGACGAGGCGGACGGCCAGCGCCTGCTCGTCCAGCAGGCGGAACTGCTCGCGCTCGCGCACCTCGTCGGCGGCCACGGCGAGCAGCTGCTTGCTCGGAGCCACCCGAGATGTCATCAGGTGGTCGGCACTGGCGACGCCGCTCACGCTGGGGTCCAGCCGGGATCGCAGGAAGTCCAACCAGGAGCCACGGTCGGCGCCGGTGAAGAGCCGACCGCGCGCATCCATGGGGTAGGTCTCGAGGTCTCGCACCGCGAGGGGGTCGAGGGCGTTGTGGAGGTAAGCGGCTCCGACGAGGGCGTCGGGCTGGTCAGCGATCGCCACGAGGAAGTCAGTCATGTACTCCCAGTAGCCGCGCACCTGGGCCACCGGGTGCAGCTTTGGCCCGCCCGGCATCCCGGCGACGTCGACGAGGTGGGGGTCTCCCTCGAACGTGCTCGCCCGAGACCACTGCTTGAGCTCGACGACGACGTACGACGGCTGGCGCGTCTGCGGGTGCACGCCGGCCAGGACGACGTCAGCGCGCTTGCTCGTCAGCGGCAGCGTGTGCTCGATGAGCACCTCGACCTGCCCCAGCCCCGCGTCAGCGAGGTCTCGAGCCAGGACCGGCAGGCTGGAACGCCACGACGCCTGCTCGGCAGGCGAGGCTCGACCGAGGCGCGCGTGGATGCCCGCCTGCAGCATCTTCTCGATGAACGAGTCTGTACCAGCGTCGATCAGCAGTGACGACGCCGACGTCCGAACCAGCGGCACGTGGACTTCCCCCAGGGCAGCACGAAGCGAGTCGTGCGGGTGGAAGCGTGTCCAGGCACCGGCACAGCCGGTGAGGAAGCCTGTCGGGCCGCGTCAGGCACGGTAGCCCGGTCAGCGGATGCTGAAGAGCCGGACGGAAACTCCCGTTCGACTGACGTCGCCGTGTGAAGCTGCGGAGCGTGACCGCCGCGACGCCGCCCGGTGCCTACGAGGCCCTCCTCACCCAGCGGCTCGCGCACGCGCTCGAAGCCTCAGACCTCGTCGCCGAGCACGGCGTTGTCCCCGATGCGGCTGCGCCCGACGTCCTCGCCCGGCACGTCGCCCTCGCCGTCCAGCGCGCGCTGGTCGCTACCAAGCCGGAGCAGCGCGCCGCCGTCGTCAACCGCGTCCTCGACCTCGTCGGCGCCCCCGCGGACGACCACGTCAGCCAGATCGAGCAGCTCCTGGCCCTCCGGCTCACCGGCCTGGGGGAGGGCTGGCCGCGGCAGCGTCCGGTGACGCCGCTGTCCGACGTCGCCCTGCTGACCAACAGCCACGGCGAGCCCAACCTCGGGGCCGAGCTGCGTGCCGAGATGGCGAGCGCGGACCACGTCGACCTGCTGTGCGCCTTCGTCCGCTGGCACGGCATCCGCGTCCTCGAAGACTCCCTGACCGAGCTCGCCGAGCGCGGGCGCCCGCTGCGCGTCATCACCACCACCTACTGCGGCGCCACCGAGCGCAAGGCGCTCGACGCGCTGGTCCGCCGGTACGGCGCGCAGGTCAAGGTCCGCTACGAGACGCAGAGCACCAAGCTGCACGCGAAGGCGTGGCTTTTCCGCCGCGGGTCGGGCTTCGACACCGGGTACGTCGGCAGCTCGAACCTGTCGAAGTCGGCGCTGGTCGACGGCCTGGAGTGGAACGTCCGCATCGCGTCGGTGGCGACGCCGACGCTGGTCCGCAAGTTCGAGGCGACGTTCGACACGTACTGGAACGACGCCGCGTTCCTCGACTACGACCCGGATCGCGACGCCGAGCTGCTCGACCGCGCGCTGGCCGAGCAGGGCGGCGGTCCGCGCACCACGCTCGTCGTGCCCGTCTCCGGACTCGACGTGCAGGCGCGTCCTCACCAGGTGGAGATCCTGGAGGCGCTGGACCTCGAGCGGACCGTCCACGACCGGCACCGCAACCTCGTCGTCGCCGCCACCGGGACGGGCAAGACAGTCGTCGCCGCGCTGGACTTCCGGCGGATCCGCGAGCAGTGGGCCCTGGAGCGGAGGGGAGAGCCGCGGCTGCTGTTCGTCGCCCACCGCAAGGAGATCCTCGAGCAGTCGCTGCGCACCTACCGCGAGGTGCTGAAGGACGGCGCGTTCGGGGAGCTGCACGTCGGCGAGCACCGGGCGACGGCGTGGCGGCACGTCTTCGCCAGCATCCAGTCGCTCGGTGCGACGCAGCTGGAGGCGCTCGCCCCCGAGCGGTTCGACGTCGTGGTCGTCGACGAGTTCCACCACGCCGACGCCTCCAGCTACCGGCGGCTCATGGACCACCTGCAGCCGGTGGAGCTGCTGGGGCTGACGGCGACGCCGGAGCGCGGCGACGGCAAGGACGTCCGCGAGTTCTTCGACGGACGCACCGCCTTCGAGCTGCGCCTGTGGACAGCGCTCGAGGCCGACCTGCTGTGCCCGTTCCACTACTTCGGCGTCCACGACGGCACGGACCTGACGCGGGTCGCCTACGAGCGCGGCGCCTACGACGTCAACGCGCTCTCCGACGCCTACACGGGCAACGACGCCCGCACCCGGATCGTGCTCAGGACGCTGCGCGATCGCGTCACCGACGTCGACTCGATGCGAGCGCTCGGCTTCTGCGTCTCGGTGGCGCACGCCCAGTACATGGCTCGGCGCTTCAGCGCGGACGGCATTCCCGCGCTCGCCGTCCACGGCGGCACGCCGGCGCACGAGCGGGAGCAGGCGTTCCGCGCGCTGAAGGACGGCGTGGTGCGGTGCCTCTTCGCCGTCGACCTGTTCAACGAGGGACTCGACGTCCCCGACGTCGACACGCTCCTGCTCCTGCGGCCGACGCAGTCGTCGACGGTCTTCCTCCAGCAGCTGGGTCGTGGCCTGCGGCGTGCGCCGAACAAGGCGGTGCTGACGGTGCTCGACTTCATCGGGCAGCACCGCGCCGAGTACCGCTTCGACGTCCGCTACCGCGCTCTCACCGGGACGACGCGCTCGCAGCTCGAGAGCCAGCTCGAGCAGGGCTTCCCCTACCTGCCGCCCGGGTCGCAGCTGGTGCTCGACGCCGTGAGCCAGCAGATCGTGCTCTCCAACGTGCGCACGTCACTGCTGATGGCCAAGAAGGACCTCCTGGCTGACGTCCGCTCGTACGTCAGCGGCGGGGAAGCGCCGACGCTGCAGGAGTACCTCGAGGGGAGTGGGCGCGAGGTCGCTGACGTCTACCGCGACCGCGGCACCTACGGCGGGTGGACGGCGCTGCTGCGGGCCGCCGGCGTCGAGACGCCGACGGGCGGGCCGGGGGAGGCCGCGCTGCTCAAGCGGGTGGCGACCCTGGTGCACGTGGACGACGCCGAGCGAGCTTCCGCCTACGCGCGGCTCGTGGCGCCGGGAGCGACTCCGTACGAGGCACTGAGCGACCGCGAGCGGCGGCTCGCGCGGATGCTGTTCTTCACGCTGTGGCCGAACCGCGGCGGTTTCGCCTTCTACGAGGCGGGCTTCGAGCACCTGCGGCAGCACCCCGCCGTCGTCGCGGAGGTGCAGCAGCTGATGGCCGGGGCGGTGGAACGGGCACGGCACGTGCCGAAGCCGCTCAGCGCTGCCCTGGCACACCTGCCGGTGCTGAGCCACGCGACGTACCGACGCGACGAGCTGCTCGCGGGCTTCGACTACGCGAACGAGACGCGTTCGACGGCCGGGCACGTCAGCGGTGTCGCCTGGTGCGAGCCGACCGCCGTCGACGCGCTGCTCATCAACCTCCGCAAGGACGAGCGCGCCTTCACCCCGACGACGATGTACCGCGACTACGCGCTCTCGCCGAGGCTCTTCCACTGGGAGAGCCAGAACGCGACGTCGCCGGAGTCACCGACGGGGCGGCGGTACGTGGAGCACGAGGCGACTGGATCTCACGTCGTGCTGTTCACGCGCGAGGCGCCGAAGGGGGAGATGGGGACGCCGCCGTTCATGTGCCTCGGGCCGGCGGCGTATGTCGAGCACCGCGGGGAGCGGCCGATGGCGATCACGTGGAAGCTGCAGCGCGCCATGCCGGCCGACGTCGTCCAGACGGCTTCAGCCGCGAGCGCCTGATGACGGATCTCGGCGGCCTGCCGCTACGTCGCCGTGGACAGCTGAAGGCCTCATGAAGACCGGTCCGCTCTTGCCGGGCGAGCACATCTTGTATCGCGGAGCCGCTAACGCGATCATCGACCCTGCTGACTACAAGCTGCCCGACTTCCCCATCATGAGCACCTGGTCGCCTTGCTCATGGGCACTATCAAGGAGTCGGTCGGAGGCAAGCTGTACGTGACGACGTGTCGCGTCATCTTCTCTTCGCACCGCTTCAACAGGGTCACGGGGCGCATCTCGATTCCTCTGAGTGCGGTCGACCGGTCCACAGCGTTTCGAGAAGGACTGACCTTCGGAGTGCGCGTCGACACCCCTGTTGCGACGGCGAGATACGTCTCCTGGTCTGCGCGCTCCTTCACGCGAGCACTGTCTGACGCCAAGCGCGAGGCCGCCCTCGACCCTCAACGAGCTCTCCACCACGAGGAGGAGCTCCAGCGGCTGCTGAGTGGCCTCTCAGCTGTGCGGGGAGCTCTTCCCCTGAGCGTCCTGTTGAGCCTCGGCGAAGCGGCGATGGAGCCGCCGGGTGTGCTGGAACTAGCGAGCGTGTTGTACGTCGAGTGGCTGCGGACGAGGCGACGGAGCCGCGGAGTGCCGGAGGGGCCGTGACCTGACTTAACCCCCAGCTCTGCACGCCCGATCCCCTCGCCTCAACGCAACTGAGTCAGCCCGAGGGCCGCGGTCCTCAGTCCTGGCGCTTCGAGGTGACCCGGGGTGGGCCTCGGTGCTGCGCCTCGCAGGCGAACCGCTGCACCACCGCGAGCTCGCAGACCGCATGTCGGCCTGTCGCGGCATTTGAGACGCCTCGGGGGACGTCATCGGCAGCCGGGTGACCTGTCACCCGCGGCACCTTGACGGGACCGTGCCAGCGGCGGACGCTCCCTGAGCGGTCAGGCCGAGGCGGCGAAGAAGACGCTCCAGGGGCTGGTCCGCGCTTCCACTCCTCCCCGTCGTCCCGGTCACCGCGCCGGTCATGGCGGAGAGCCCGTGCGCGCTCGCGCACGTCCACTGGGAGCTGCTCGGGCGCACGGGGGGATCTCGAGCAGCGCGCAGCGCCCTCGTCAGAGATCGAGGACCCCATGTCGCAGCCCACCCAGAGCTACCCGCCGCCGTACGCCGGTGGCCCGCCGCCGCCCGCGGGGCAGAACAAGGGCGTCCTGCCCCTGGTCCTCGGGATCGCGGGCTTCGTCATCGGGTGGGTGCCGGTGGTCGGGCTCGTCGTCGGCGGCCTGGCCGTCTGGCTCGGGCTGCGGGCCCGCGGCCTCGTCGCCCGCGGACAGGGGGTGGGTGGCGGCGCCGCGATCGCCGGCGTCGTCCTGGGCGCTGTGGCGGCGCTGACGTCGCTGGTCGTCACCATCGCGCTCATCGCCGGGGCGGCGGGAGGCAGCAGCGACACCGCCTCCAGCGCACGGCCGGTGTCGACCGCCGTCGAGGCGCCGTCGCAGACCCCGTCGGCCGAGCCGGTCGAGGAGACCGTCGACCCGGCGGTCGCCGAGGCGCAGCGCCAGAAGGAGGAGGCCGACGCGGCCGCCAAGGCCGAGGCCGACCGCGTGAAGGCCGAGCAGGACGCCGCGGCGGCGGAGGCGGCGGCTGCCGCTGAGGCGGCCAGGGGCACCGTCTCCCAGCAGAACGCGCGCCGGAAGGCCGAGAGCTACCTCGAGTACACGGCGTTCTCGCGGTCCGGTCTCATCGACCAGCTCGAGTTCGAGGGCTTCTCGACCGACGACGCGACGTGGGCCGTCGACGGGCTCGCGATCGACTACAACGCCCAGGCCGCGAAGAAGGCGGAGAGCTACCTCGAGTACACGGGCTTCTCCCGATCGGGTCTGATCGACCAGCTGCAGTTCGAGGGCTACACGCGCGAGCAGGCCGAGTTCGGCGTCAGCCAGGTCGGTCTCTGAGCGTCCCGCCGGCTGACGGGCGCCTCACCGGCCGCTGCTGCGGTCCGGTGGGGCGCCCGTCCGTACGGGTGGTGGCCCCAACAGACACTAGGGCGTGTCTGACGGATCTCGCCGAGTGAGGTCCCGCAGCCAGATCCGCAGCGCCGCCACCGCCACCGTCCCGGCGAAGATGTACCCCCGCTTGTCGGTACGCATCGCGAACGCCCGGTTGTCCTTGAGCTTGGCGAACGTCCGCTCCACGACGTTGCGGCCCTTGTAGGCCTCCGCGTCGAAGGCGTACGGACGACCCCCGCGCGACCCGCGCTTGCGCCGGTGACCGGCCTGGTCATCTGGCACCGGGATCGTCGCGGTGATGTGACGACGGCGCAGGTCAGCGCGCACTGGACGACTGGAGTAGGCCTTGTCACCCATCACCCGGTCCGGTCGGGTGCGCGGGCGCCCGCACCCGCTTCGAGGGATGCGAAGCCGGCCCATCAGGACCGGGTAGGCCAACGTGTCCCCGCGCTGGCCGGGGCTGACCGCGCACACCAGGGGACGGCAGCGGGCGTCGGCGAGCAGGTGCACCTTGCTGCTCAGGCCACCGCGGGACCGCCCCAGGCCCTCTCGCTCACGGCTGGCCTGGCGCCTGGCGGCTTCCGGGTCGAGGTGTCCGGTGTTGACCCCCCGAACGCCCCCGTTCCCGGGGGCTGGGTGGGACCTGCGCGGCCAGGCGCTCGGGCGGCACGTCGCGTGGTGGTTCACCTCTGGCGCCGGCGGCGTCGTGGTGAGCGCGCATGATCGAGGAGTCGATGGACACCACCCACTCACCCTCCTGCGCAGTGAGGTCCAGGTCGCACTCGGTGCGCAGCGCGTCCAGGACCTTCTCCCATGTGCCGTCAGCTGACCAGCGTCGATGGCGGTCGTAGACGGAGTCGACAACGCTGCCAGGGACCGTAGGCCGCCGGTAGGTCTCGCCATGGTGAGCCGGTGCGGACCCGCCAGATGACCCCGTCGATGACGGGCCGGTGGTCGGCCCAGCGGCCGCCGCGGCGTGGGGTGCGGTCGGGTAGCAGCGGTTCGAGCAGGTGCCACTGGGCGTCGGGGAGGTCGTGGCGGTCAGCTGCCATGTGGGGGTAGTACCCCGAACGCAGCGTGATCGCTCAGACACGCCCTAGTTGCCCTAGGTGATCACTGTCACGGTGAGTGCATGCATGACACCACGGGGGTCACTCACAGTCCGCAGGGCGGCGACCGCGTCGCCGGTGCGGGCGCCGCGCAGCGGGTCGACGTCCTGGAGCGGCGGCTGGCGCAGAAGCGCGAGGAGCTCGCCGGCCTCCAGCACCAGATCTTCGGGCTGGAGCAGAACCTCCACCGCTGGCGCACGGGCCTGACGGGGAGCGCCTGGTCGGTGCTCTCCTCGACGGACTGGGCGACGCCGGATGGGTCGCGCTGCACGACCTCCACTGGCCCGGTCGCAAGAGGGCGAACCTCGACCACGTCCTCGTCGGGCCCGGTGGCGTCGTGGTCGTCGACACCAAGAACTGGTCCGCGCCCGTGGCCGTGCGGCTCGACGGGGTGCTGCAGGTGAGCGGCACGCCACGCTCGTCCGCCAGCCGCGACGCGGCGATGATGACCGCAGCCGTCGCGGCCGTGCTCCCGCCCCAGCACCGGACCACCGTGGCGGGTGTCCTCTGCTTCACCGGTCAGCAGCTGGTCCCCGCGACGACGCGCGAGGGCGTCGTCGTCCTGGGTGACGCGAGCCTGACCGACTGGCTCCGCGGCCTCCAGCCGTGGCTCGCTGACGACGAGGTGCGCGACATCGCCGACCACCTGCGCCGTGAGCTCGGCGGGGCGGAGTCGCCGGAGCTCCTCACGACGGCCGCCGCGTCGCCGCGGGCGAAGGCACCCCGTGCCGGGCAGCGTCCTGGACGGCGCCCAGCGCGCACACGCCCCAAGGGGCGGCGAGCTGCGCCGAAGCCGGCGTCGAAGGCGCCGCGCCGTCTCGTGCTGCTGGCCGGCGCTGTCGCGGCGCTGGTCGGTGCGTCGTCGTGGATGAACGCCGTCGGACCTCTCGTCGCCCCCTGACCGCGCTCGCGGGGCACCATGGAGCGATGGCTGCGCCGCTCACCTGCCCGGGGTGCGGCCGCCGGGAGGGCGTCAGGCTCGTCATGGGGCACCCTCCGCCGTCGTCCCGGCGCGACCGCGCCCGCCGCGAGCGCGCTCGCCGTGAGGACGCACCGCGAGCCGTGACCGACGCCGCGTGCCGCGCCTGCGGAGCCCGGTGGGCGAGCGGTGCCCTGCCGTCACGGTGACGCACGAGCACCGGCAACAGCGCTGACACGCCGGTGCTGACCTGCCAGGCTGGCGGCGTGGTCGACGCCGTCCCCGAGCCGGAGCTGGGTGCAGCGCTGGTCGCGCTCGAGCTCGTCGACCCGCGCGTCAGGCCGGTGTGGGCGGCGCACTGGGTCGCCGGCGGGCTGGGTGGTGCGTGCACGGACGAGCTTGCCGGCCTGCGCGGTGACGAGCCCGAGGTGAGCGACCTGTGGCCCGAGGTCCTGGCCGAGCTCGGAGCCGCGCACGTCGTCGCCAGGCCCCGCCGCTCCGCTGCCGCGTGGTGCGCGCAGCAGGTGGTGGCCGGGCGGCGCGACGCGCGCTGGCTGGTCCGGGTGCTCTGGCCGGACGACGGCTGGGGTGGCGGAGATGGTGACGTCGAGGCAGATGACGTCGTCCACGTCCTCGACGACCTGGTCGCGAGCATCCCCTGGCGGCTGAGCACCCACCCCGCTGGCGTCGTGCTCGCCAGCGCGCCGACGAGCAGTCGCGCGAGTGGCAGCGCCAGCTCGACGCCGCGGTGACCGCCATGGCTGCGGGTGGCGTCCCGGCGGCCGCGGCCGTCCTGGAGGACGACGGCGCGGGGGGCCGCTCGCTCGGGCGATGACGGCGGTCGCCGGCGTGCGACCGCGTTGTCGGTGGTGGGTGCTTCGATCTGTACATGCGTTCGAGCCCGGGTTCCGTCGTCGAGGAGCGCCTCGCTGCGCTCATCGACGAGTGGTGCGCGGACCACCTCGACGCGGTCGAGCTGGAGGACGGCGGCCCGGTGCTCGACGGAGCCGCTGCGCTGGGCGTCGTGCCACATCGGGATCTGCCGCCCGAGGCGTGCCTGGAGGGCGTCACCGACGAGGTGGCGCTCGCGTGGGCGGCGCTGGTGCCCGGGGTCGACCTCGTCCGTGCTGTCAGCGACCTCTGGCGCGAGATCCGGCGCGACGTCGAGGCGGCGTGCCGTCCTGTCGTCGACGACGCTGACGGGCCTGTCGCCGACAGCGGACCGCCGCTCATCGACTCGCCCCTCGGGCTCATCTCCGACGCGGAGCTCCTCGAGGCCGTTGCCGCGTGCGAGCGGCAGCTCTCCGCCCTGACCGCTCAGCGCGATGCGCTCGCGGGGGTCTTCGCCAGGCGCCGTCAGGCCGAGGCCGAGCAGGACGTCGCCGACGCCCGTGCTGCCACCGCCGCTGACGGCAAGGGGCGGCCGTGGGCCACGCGGGTCCGGTCCACCGGACCCTCGGAGCTCGCCGCGCGGCTCGGCATCGGGAGTGCTGCGGCTGACGCGCTGGTCGAGCGGGGGCTCGCCGCCGTCGGAGCCCAGCGCGAGGTCGCGGCGGCGATGGCAGCGGGGAGCGCTGCCGGCCGGGGCGGGGACGTGGCTGCTCGAGGAGTTGACCGCTGTGCGCGGCACCGCCTACCTGGGGGCGTTGGAGCGTGAGGTCGCTGCGCGGGAGGCGGCGCTCGAGGTCGAGCGTGCCGAGCAGGACGCCGCCGCCATCGCCTCGGGGGCTGCTGCGCCGACGAGGGCGGAGCTGAAGGCACGCGCCATCGCCGACCGCGAGCAGGTGGAGGCGGAGGCCACGACCGCCGCTGACCAGCACGCTGACGAGGTGGTCGCCCGGGTCCGGGAGGAGCTGTTGGAGCGCGCCACCGGGTTCGCCACCTGGCCGACCGGTCCCAGCCCTGAGCCCACCTCTGAGTCCGCCTCTGAGCTCGCCGGGGGCAGCGACGGTGGTGAGGATGACGGTGAGGACCGAGACGGTGAAGACCACGACGGCGAGGACCAGAACGGCGCGGACCGAGGGGACGCCGCGCCCGATCCGGCTACCGGTCCGACGACCCGCCCCACTGCGGGCGCGGGCCTCGGCCCGACCAAGCGGGCGTGGAAGCGACGCCTGACCCGGGCGGTGCACCGCGCCGACGCGGCAGCCGCCCAGGTGCGCGCGGCCAAGGCCCGTGCGGCGTGCTCCACGCAGCGCTGGAACGAGGACGACGACCAGGCCGCCCTGCTGCTCCGCGGTCCCGTGGAGACCATCGCGCTGATCACTCGGCGATGGACGCCCGTGCCCGCCGTCGTCAGGCGGACGCCCGTGCCGCGGAGCGCGCCGCAGCCGCCGAGGAGGGCCGTCCGTTCGACGGGGGCGCCGTGGGCACCCTCGACCAGCACCGCATCGCCGCGCTCGCCGAGTGGGCCACCGCGGCGCTGGAGATCTCGGAGACCTCGGGCGTCTCGGACACCTGGCACCCGATCGCTCGGACGGCGGCGTCCAAGCCGAGCGTCCACCTGGTGCTGCCGTGGACCGTGCTCGCCGGTGTCAGCTCGGTCGGTGCCGAGCTCGCCGGGTACGGCCCGGTGGGTGCTGCGGCAGCGCTGCGGATCGCCGCTGATGGGCTGTGGCGGCGCGTCTTCGCCGACCCCTCCACCGGTGCGGCGGTCGGTGTCGAGGAGGGGGCGTGGAGACCGAGCACGTCGTTGGCACGGCTGGTGTCGCTGCGGTGGGCCGGCTCGACGCTGCCGGGGTCGACCCGGCCGGTGGGCCTGGGAGGACGCGGGTCGCGCGGTGAGGGGCAGCTCGACCACGTCGAGCCGTGGGGTGTCGACGAGCGGGGGCCGTCCGTGCGGCGGTCCGACCGAGGCGACCAACCTGCAGCTGCTGGCGCAGGTGGAGCACCTGCTGAAGCAGGCGGGGGAGCACGCTCGACCCGGACACGGGTGGAGCGTCGCGGTCGACAGGACCGGTCCGCCGCCGGACGACGGGTCGCCGCCGCAGCCGTCACCCGGCGACGGCGTCCGGTGGACCTCCCCGACCGGCCACACCTACCGGGTCTCACCGCAGCGACTCCTCGACACCGACCTGCACCTCGCCGACGGCAACGGCGACGGCGGGGACGGGGACGGCGGCGGGGGCTCGACGACCGTCCGCGGGCTGCCGCTGTGGGTGCACTCGCTGCTGGCTGACGTGCTGCCGGCCTGGGTCGGCTGGCCGACGGACGGACTCGGAAATACCGGTGGTCCGGGGGCCGCTCGGGCTGCTCCAGCGGCATGGCCCGTCGACTGGGCTCGGGACTGGGCTCGCGACCGGGCTCCGGACCGGGCTCGGGACTGCGCGACCGACGGCGCCGCTGACGAGCCACCGGGTAGCGCCTGCGGAGACTCGTCCGACCGGCCACCTGACGAGCCGTTCGACGTCCCGTCCGACGGACCGACTGACGAGCCGTTCCTCTTCGACGACCTCCCGGCGGCCTGAGGTGGGGGCACCGCTCCGCCCACAGGCACTGGCGGTCGGCGCACTGTCCACAGGTGAGCGCGAGGTCGTTCCCACACCGCACCACCGGCGGGAAGGTCGCGCCATGAGCTCGCAACCCCACCGCCGCCCACGTCAGCAGCCCACTCGCCGGCCGGCCGGTCGCGTCGCTGCTGCCCGCATCCCGCAGCAGCGCACCGCCGGTGACGGTGCGTCGGTCACGAGGCTGCCCACGGCGTTCGTCGCTGACGACGCAGCGAAGCTCGTGCTCCACCGCGAGACGGAGGACCCCGCGTTCCAGCGGGCCGTCGACGAGCTCCCGCTGGTGCGGATGGTGGGTGAGTACCTCGACTGGGTCGGTGAGGGCGTCTCGCCTCCCGCCGACGAGGACGACCAGGAAGACCTGGTGGTCCAGCTCGAAGGTCGGTTGGGCGTCCACTTCCTGTCGAGCAGCGGTGTCGGGCGCCGGCGCGCCCAGGTGGTCCCCATCGCCTGCGCCCAGCTGCGGCTGATCACCACGGTGGGTGAGCGGCTCGAGCTGGGCCCTGACCGTGCGGGGTGGACCGACCCGGACCCGGTGCTGAGGACCTGGCTCCGCAGCCAGGTGGCAGTAGCGGCTCTGGACTGCAGCGTCCGCCTCGTGGCCGCCGAGCACCTGCTCGGTGACGACGTGCGCCACGCGCTCGCGACCATGGTGGTCGCCGCCGGGGAGGGACAGCCGTGCGTGCTGGGGCTTCGGAGCGCGACGCGCCCTGGCGACCTCCTGGCGGAGCACGTCGACAGGGTCGTCCACGAGCACGTCGCCGAGCTCCAGGCGCTCGGGCTGTGCTCGCCAGGTGGGTTCCTCGCTGCGGCTCCCGGGGTGGAAGCGGTCCTGCGGTCCGTCGCCGTCGGACTCCGCCACGATCCCGTCCCGGGCCCCGTCTGCTGAGGGTCCGCCCGAGCGCCCCGCCCGGTCTCGTGTCAGGGGTGCTGACTCTCCGCCCCCTCCGCCCGCTCTGCCCAGCACGGCCCAGCACGGCCCAGCACGGCCCAGGGCGGGGTGCCCGGTGACACCGCTCGGTCGGTCGGGGCGGGCGGTGAGGCCGTCTGCTCAGTCGGTCGGGCGGTGACGCCGGTCCCTCGGTCGGTCGGGCGGTGACGCCGGTCCCTCGGTCGGTCGGTCCCTCGGTGTCGACGCGTGCCCCGCCGGGTGAGCCGGGGTGACACCGTTCGCTCGGTCGGGCCGCTCGGTCGGGCCGGTCGGTCGGGCCGCGCGGTGGCACCCCCCCGGCGTCTGGTGCCACAGCGGCGATCACCGCTTCGAGGACGCCCTCCCGAGCCGCGCCACCAGGGCCGGGTAGTGCGCCGGCAGCAGCCTGACCACCACGTCGACGAGCTGCGCGTCGCGCCCCACGAGGATCCGCGGACGTCCCGCCTCCACCCCGTCGACGACGATCCGCGCCGCCTGCTCCGGCGGCATCCGCAGCAGCTTCTCGTCGTACCGCTTCTGCTGCGCCTCCTCCTCGGCGGTCACGCGGTGCCCGGACGCCTTGGCGTGCTCCATCGCCGAGCTCGCGATGCTCGTCCTCACCCCACCCGGGTGCACCACGCTCACCCGCACCGGCTGCCCCGCCGCGAGCACCTCTGCCCGCAGCGCCTCGGTGAACCCCCGGACACCGAACTTGCTCGCGCTGTACGCCGACAGACCGCCCTGCGCCATGAACCCGTTGAGGCTCGACACGTTGACCACGTGCCCGTCACCCGAGGCGACGAGGTGCGGCAGGAAGGCCTGCGTCCCGTGGATCACGCCGAAGAGGTTGATCGACAGCACGCGCTGGTACTCCGACCAGTCACTGGTCAGCACGGTCCCGCTGCTGGCCACGCCGGCGTTGTTGTACAGCTGGTGGACGACGCCGAGCTCGTCGACGACGGACTCCGCGTACGCGAAGAACGCCTCCCGGTCGCTCACGTCGAGGCGCGCGGTGTGCACGCCCCGACCGGGAGACCCGGCCCCCAGCGCCCGGGCGCGCTCCGCGGTCTCGGCGAGCCCGCCGTCCGACACGTCCGACAGCGCCAGGCGCGCCCCGCGCTTGGCCAGCTCCAGCGCGAGCGCCCGACCGATGCCGGAGCCCGCCCCCGTCACCACGCACACCTTGCCGCTGACGCTGTTCGCTGCCGTGCCCGGCCAGCGCCCGGTCTTCGCCATCACTGCTGCGCTCCTTCGAGGTCGGTCTGAGGGGTCTGAGGGGTCTGGGGGCTCGGGGCAGCGGCCGCCGCCACGTGGTCACCGACCAGCTCCACGAGCCGGTCCACCAGGCCGGTCGCCAGGTGGTGGCCCATCCCGGGGACGACGACGTGCCGCGCCCCGGCGATCGCTGCCACCGTCGCGAGCCCACCGCTCGGGTCGACCATGACGTCGCGGTCGCCGTTCACCACCAGCGTCGGCGCGGTGATGCGCCCCAGCTCGGCGGTGCGGTCACCGCTGGCGGCGATCGCCTGGATCTGGCGCGCGGGTCCCACCCGCGACGCCGGACCGCCACCGCGCTCCCACGCCCCGCGAGCGCGGGCCTCCTCGGCGGCGACGCCGGCGTCGTCGAGGGGGAACCCGAGGCCGGACAGGTGGCGCATCATCCCGACGTGGCGGACCACCGCCTCCTCGACGGTCTGCGCCGGGGCGTGCCGCAGGCGCAGGAGCGTCGAGCGAGCGGTGCCACCGACTCCGGCGGCGCCCGTCGTCGAGTAGACCGACGTCAGCGACGCCACCCGGTCAGGACGGCGCGCTGCGACCACCTGGGCGACCATCCCGCCGAGCGACTGCCCCAGCACGTGGGCGCGCTCCACCCCGAGGTGGTCGAGCAGACCGACGGCGTCGGCGGCCATGTCGGCGAGGTCGTACGCGTCGGAGCGGGGTCGGCGCAGCAGCTGCCGCAGGCGACCCGGTGGGGGAGCGGCGATGCGGTCGGAGCGGCCGACGTCGCGGTTGTCGAACCGCACCACCCGCAGACCCCGAGCGACGAGCCCGTCGACGAGGGCGTCGGGCCACGCCGTCAGGTCCTGGCCCAGCCCGGCGACGAGCAGCACCACCTCGCCGCTGCGCCCGACGTCGTCCTGCGCGCCCGACGAGCGGGTGTCCGACGAGCCGGTGCCGGCTGAGTCGCGGTAGCAGAGCCGCGGACCAGCGGGCAGGTCCACGAAGCGGTCGGGGTCGGGCCGGGTGCTGGACGTCAGCTGCAGCTCGGGGTCGGTGACGCTGCCGGAGCGGAGCAGGGCGACGTCGGAGTGGTAGTCCATCGACGTCGTCCACGGCGGCCGGCTCCCCTGCCGCGGCAGGTGGTCGACGGCGCGCTGGATGTACCCGGCGCCGAAGTCGAGGAAGGGCCGCGTCGGCATCGACGGGTCAGCGGGCACGGGCCGCGCGGTGTCGTACCCGTGCTCCGCCATGTGCCGCAGCAGCTTCACGAAGTGCTCGCAGAGCAGCCCGACCTTGAGCGTCCAGGAGGAGTTCGTGTACCCGATGGCGAACGCCAGGTTGGGCACCCCGCTCAGCATCATGCCCTTGTAGGCGAGGTGGTCGGTGAGGACGACCGGCTCGCCGTCGACGGTGATGTCGGTGGCGCCGAACACCTGCACCTGCAGCCCGGTGGCGGTGACGACGACGTCGGCCTCGAGGCGCTCACCACTGACCAGCCGCACCCCGGTGGCGTCGAAGCTGGCGATCCTGTCGGTCACCACCGACGCGCGGCCGCTGCGGAGGGCGGCGAAGAAGTCGCCGTCCGGGGTGGCGCACAGGCGCTGGTCCCACGGGTCGTACGGCGGGGTCGAAGTGCTTCGCGACGTCGTACCCCTCCGGCAGCTGCCTGGTCACCACCCGCCGGTAGAGCGCCCGCGCCGCTGTCGGGTGCTGCCGGCAGAAGCGCCACACCGCGCGCTGCTTGGCGATGTTCTTGCGCCGGGTCAGGGCCGCCCCGCGCTCGTCACCGAAGACGCGCCGCAGCCGTGCCGCCAGGGCGTCTCCGCGCGAGACGGGCATGACGTACGTCGGGGTGCGCTGGAGCATCGTCACGTGGGCGGCCTGCTCGGCGATCGCCGGCACGATCGTGATCGCCGTCGCCCCGCTCCCGACGACCACCACCCGCCGCCCCGTGACGTCGAGGTCGGCCGGCCAGTGCTGCGGGTGGACGACGGCGTTCCCCGGGGTGCGCGCGAAGCTGTCGAGGCCGGGCAGCTCGGGGGTGTACCCGGCGTCGTAGCGGTAGTAGCCGGTGCCGGCGAAGACCCACCCGGCGGTGAGCTGGAAGCGCTCGCGCTCCTGCCCGGGGGAGTGGTCGGTGTCGTGCTGGTCGTCGGTGCGCTCCACCGTGAGCGTCCAGCGGGCGGTCTCGCTCGACCACGCCATCGCGACCACGCGCTGGTGGTAGCGGATCTTCTCGTCGAGGCCGTTCTCGGTGGCCGCCTCGCGGACGTACCGCAGGATCCGCGCGGCGTCGGCGATGGCCTGGTCGTCGAGCCAGGGCTTGAAGTCGTACCCGAAGGTCGACAGGTCGGAGTCGGAGCGCACCCCGGGGTAGCGGAACAGGTCCCACGTGCCGCCGGAAGCGCCGCGCGCCTCGAGGATCGCGAACGAGGTACCGGGCAGGTCGGTGGCGAGGTAGCGCCCCGCGCCGATGCCGGAGATGCCGGCACCGATGACGACGACGTCGAGGTGCTCGAGCGCGTGCTGCGGTGCGGACGGTCGTGCGGTGGCTCCCACTCGGCCCATCGTGCGCGCCCGACCTGGGCGCCGCCCCTCAGGGGGTGGCGAGGTCCTCGACGCAGGGACCGGCACCCGTCGCCGCCAGACCGGCCAGGTCACCGGCGGCGGGCTCGGTGACCTCGGGGTTGTCCTCGGCGAACATCAGCTGGGTCGGGTCGTCGACGTGGTCGAGCCCCACGAGGTGGCCGAGCTCGTGCAGGACGACGGCGCGCACCTGCGCCTCGCCGTCAGGTCCCTCGAGGATGTCGCTGAGGTCCGGGCCGTCGAGCATCACGTCTCCGCTGACGTAGGAGCTGCGCCCCTCGGAGCCGGTGTACGCCTGGCTCCCCGCCAGCCCGACGGTGTCGCCGGCGAGGTCGGGGATCGCGGCGTCGTCGGTCCACGCGATGAGCACCGGCGCCCACGCGTCGTCGCCGTACGCGGCGAGCTGCGCCTCGCGCTCGGGGTCGGGGACCTCGTCGGTGGGGCCCTCGTCGGTGAAGGTGAGGCCGGTGTCCGCGGCGATGACGTTGACCGCCTGCTGGACCAGCTCCTCGACGCCGTCGGGTGCGCCGGTGAGGTGGGTGACGTACCGGACGGGCCGGCACGGGCTGTAGGTGATCGGTGCGCCGGTCGTCTCGTCCGTCTCAAGCACGGCGTAGCCGGCCGGGTCGGTGCTCGTCGCCGACCCGGGTGCCGCGTCGCCCGTGGTGCCGCCCGGCGCGTCAGCGGCCGGCGCCGAGGTGGTGAGGGTGGTGGCGGGCCCGGCCTCGACGGAGCCCGTGGTGGCGAAGCACCCGCCGAGCACCAGCGAGGAGGTCAGCGCGAGGACGGCGGCAGCGGCGCCGCAAGCGGGGCTCACGCCCGGAGCCTCCCACGGCGCCGCTGACCGCCGGACCGTCACTCGCAGCCGACCCCGTCACCGTCGCGGTCGAGCTTGCGGCTGTAGCCGGGGTCACCGGCGTGGACGGGGGCGGCTCCCGCGGCGCGGGCGGCGCTGCAGTTGGCGAAGTACGTCGACGAGCTGGCGGGGGCCTCGCGGGTGGAGGCAGCGCTCTCGCCGGAGGTCCCGCTGCTGCGCGACGTCGACGTCGACGTCGATCCGGACCCCGAACCCGACCCCGACGCCTTGGCGGCGCCCTTCGCCGCTGCCTGCGCCGCGGTCAGCTGCTGCTGCAGCTCCGCCACCTGTGCTGCGGCGTCGGTGGCGGCGGTCTGGGCGCCGTCGAGGGCTGACTCGGCCCGCTCCTGGGCGCGCACCGCGTCCTGAGCGGCCTGCTGGGCAGCTGTCAGCTGGGTCTGGGCGTCCGCAGCGGCTGCCTCCGACCGCTCGGCGCGCTGCGTCGCGGCGTCCGCGCGCTGCTCAGCAGCCGCGGTACCGGCCGACCCACCGACCGCTCCGACGCCGATGCCCAGCACCACCGCCGCCAGCCCCGAGGCGGCGGCCACCGCCAGGTACTTGCGCTTGCGCCACCTGCGCGGGGCCTGCTGGTCGCCACGCGGGGGCTGCCCGCTGCTGCCCGGGGTGGTGAAGACGGAGGGGGCGGCGTCCACGGCGGTCCGGCGCGGCACCGGCACCGTCCGGGCGGTGGGGTCGGCCAGCCGCGCGGCGCCGCGGCCCGCGCTGTACGGAGCTCGGGGCGCTGTCCCCAGATCGGTGGTGTGCTCGTCCACGTCGTCCCCCTGCAGCTCCGTCGCCGTCACCGGCGACGCTAGGCGGGCCGTGACGAGGGCCGGGCCAGGCGCGCCGGGTGTCCTCCGGGTGGGAGGGGAACGCGTCTGCGTCGCCGGCTGTTGCCTCCGGCATGAGCACTGCGCCCACCAGCCCCAGCCCGACCGCCAGCACCGCCAGCCCCGTCGGGATCATCGGCGCAGGTCGCATCGGTTCGGCCGTCGCCCAGCTCGCCGTCGACGCGGGCCTCGACGTCGTCATCGCCAACTCCCGCGGTCCCGAGACGCTGGCCGACCTCGTCGCCGAGCTGGGCCCGAAGGCCCGTGCCGCGACGGCGACCGAGGCGGCGCAGGCCGGTCATGTCATCGTCCTGACCATCCCGCTGAAGGCGACGACCGACGTCGACCCGGCGCCGCTGGCCGGCAAGGTCGTCCTCGACACCGGCAACTACTACCCGCAGCGCGACGGGCAGGTCGCCGCCCTCGACGACGGGTCCACCACCTCGAGCGCGCTCACCCAGCAGCACCTCGCCGGCTCGGCCGTGGTGAAGGCGTTCAACAACATCTACTCCGAGTCGCTGCGGTCGCTGGCCCGCCCCACCGGTGACGCCGAGCGCACCGCGCTGCCGGTCTTCGGGGACGACGACGCCGCCAAGGCCACGGCCGCGCGCTTCCTCGACACCCTCGGCTACGACGTCGTCGACGGTGGCGACCTGGCCGAGAGCTGGCGCTCCGAGCCCGGTCGCCCGGCGTACGGCTGGCCGTACGCCGACGGTGAGGACTTCACCACCGCGAAGCCGGGCCCCGCCGACGCGGTCCGCGAGGCGCTGGCCCGCGCCCAGCGCTGACGGGGCCCAGAGCGCTGACCGGACCCAGAGCGCTGACCGCGCCGGGCGCCGACGATCGTGCCGTGAGCACGCCTCCGCCGCCGTGGACCTGCCGGCTCCGCGCTGTCGTCGTCCCCGCGCTGCTGCGCACGCCAGGGCGGGGCGCCTCGGGCCTGCGGGCGGGGGGCTTCGCCGTCGTCGACTACGCCGACACCCCGGTGGGTCCCTACCGCGAAGCGCTGACGGCGGTCGCGCTCAGCGCCCGTGCCGGGTGGGTGCCGTGGATGGTCGTCGACAGCGCCACCTCCCGGGAGGGTGGCCGGGAGCACTGGGGGCTGCCGAAGGAGCTGGCGACGATCGACGCCGCCTGGTCCGCCGCAGGTGACCTCGTCGCGGGCCGGGTGCTCGTCGACGGGACCGACGTCCGGGTGCGGTCCCGCACCGCCGGGCAGGTCCACGGGGGCCTGCCCGTCCGCCTGGGCGCGCAGCTCCGCCAGCCGGGGCGCGGCCCGGCGCCGGTGCGCTTCACCGGTCGGGTGCGGCCCGCCGTCGTCGTCCTGGTCGGCGAGCCGCCCGAGGCCGTGCGCCCCGGCCGTCGCGTCGGCGTCGCCCTCGAGGGCGAGATGTGGATCGGTGCGCCGCTGGTCAGCGACGGGCGTCAGTGACGGGCAGCCGCGACCAGCTGCTCGCTGACGTCCCACAGGCGGCGGGCTGCCACCGGGTCGAGAGCGTGCGGCACGACGCCGTGGATGCCCTGGACGCGCTCGACCACCTCCGCCTCCCGGCAGTCCTCGAAGTAGCGCCCGCCCACACCCGCCACCAGGGCAGAGGTGGCCAGGAACACCGACGTCGCCGCCCCCTGCTCGGTGGTCTTCATGTGGAACGCGCCGGACGCCTCCGCCTGCTGCAGCTGCGCCTCCGCCGCTGCCCGCTGCTGCGCCGACCAGTGGCGCTGCAGCGGCGTCCAGATGCCACCGGGCATCAGGGAGTTGGCGGTGACGCCCTCGCCCGACCATCGGCGCGTCAGCTCGACGGCGAACAGCGCGTTGGCCGTCTTCGACTGCCCGTACGCCAGGCCCGGGTCGTAGGGGCGGCGCTCGAACATCAGGTCGTCGAAGACCACCGGCGACGCGGCGTGCCCGCTGGAGGACACGACCACCACCCGCGCCTCGCTCCGCCCCTCGGCCCCCGCCGCCTCGGCAGCCCCCGCGGCGAGCGCCGCGTGGAGCCCCGTGGTGAGCGCGAAGTGCCCGAGGTGGTTGGTGCCGAGCTGCAGCTCCCACCCCTGGGCGGTGGTGGTGTGTGGTGCGTCCATCACCCCCGCGTTGGCGACCAGCACGTGCAGGGGCCGCGCACCCCAGCGGGCGGTGAAGGCGTCGATGGAGGCCAGATCGGCCAGGTCGAGCACCTCGACGGCGGGAGCGGGGACGCCCCTGCGTCCGGCCTGCTCGAGCGAGGCGGCGATGTCGGCGGCGGTCCGCTCGCCGGCAGCGGCGTCGCGGACCGCGAGCACCACCTCGGCGCCCGCGTGCGCCAGCGCCCGCGCCGTCTCGACCCCGATGCCCGAGGCGGCGCCGGTGACGACGGCGCGGCGGCCGGAGAGGTCGACGCCGTCGACCACCTCCAGGGCGGTGCTGCGGCTGGAGAAGGGGCTCGTGATGCGTCCTGGGGTGCTCATGGCCACGACCGTAACCAACTAGTTGGTTACTCGCTAGTGTGGCCGGCGTGAGAGACGGGGACGCCAGCAGGCGCCGGCTGCTCGACGCGGCCGCCGCGGAGTTCGGCGAGCACGGGTTCGCCGGTGCGCGGGTCGACCGCATCGCCGCGGCGTCGGGCGTGAACAAGCAGCAGATGTACTCGTGGCACGGCTCCAAGGACGGGCTGTTCGACGCCGTCTTCGACGACCAGCTGGAGCGCATCGTCGACGTCGTCCCCTTCGACGCGCTCGACCTGCCCGGCTACGCCGTGCGCCTGTACGACGAGTACGTCCGCGAGCCCGCGCTGATCCGCCTCACCAGCTGGAACCGCCTCGAGCGCGTGCCGCGCGGCGACCTCCTGCGCGGGCACGCCCACCTCGCGCAGCCCAAGCTCGACGCGATCGCCGCAGCGCAGGAGCGGGGGCTCGTCGTCGCCGACCTGCTCCCGGCGGAGGTCTACTCGATGGTCATCGCGCTGGCCGGCACCTGGTCGCCCGTGAGCGGCACCTTCACCGCCTCGTCGCAGGACGACGACGCCGACCACGAGCGGCGTCGCGCGGCGCTCCGCCTGGCGGTGCGGCGGACGCTCGTCCCCTGACGCCCCTCCTGCCCGGGCACCAGGAGGGCTCGGCCCGCTCCGGCGCGGCTCAGCGCAGGGCGTCGGCGGCGCTGGCGTAGACCGCGGCCATGCGGCGCAGACGGCTCGCCCGGTGCTGGGCGAGCGCGGCGTCCTCGGTGGAGAAGGTCCCCTCGACCCGGATGCCGGGCGGCAGCGCCGTCCCGGCGGCGGCGAGCGCGTCCCACACCGGCTCGACCTCCCGGCCGTGCAGCACCACCACGCGCAGCCGCGGCAAGAGGTCGACGACGCGCGCCAGCACCAGCCGCCCGGCCTTCGCGTCGGCGGCGCTGAGCGGCTGCTCCGGGTCGACGGCCCACGGCACGGCGTTCCAGGGCAGCACCAGTGCCGGGTCGATGCCCGCGGCGGTGAGCAGGCCGTGGAGCCGCTCCGAGCCGCCGTCGTCGCCCTCGACCGACAGCAGCGGCTCCCCGTCCGTCGTCCCGGCCGGGCCTGCGGGGGCGGGGGCGGGCGCGGGGGACCGGTGCACCACCAGCAGCCGCGCCTCGACGCCCAGCGACGTCGGCGCGACGTGCGGGACGGTGCGGCCCGGGTGCTGGGCGCGCAGCTCGTCGACCAGGTCAGCGAACGGGGCGACGTGCGGGTCGCGCACGCGGGCCGCCAGGTCGGCGCGGACGCCGGGGTCGCTCATCGCTCGGGGCACGGACCACCACGCTAGCGGCCCGTTTACCGGCACCGCAGCACCGGAGCAGGCGGTGGAGCAGGCGGTGGGGCAGGGAGTGGAGCAGGGGCTGGGGCAAGAGGCGGAGTCGTCGTGCACCCACCCCGAACGGGGGTCCGTGGAGTGCGCCGATCAAGCCCGACCGAGCGGGCGCCGATGGTTGGGTGTGCTGGTGATCACCGTCCTCGCCGCGCTCGTGCCCGCGCTGGCGGCCGGCGTCGCGGTGCGGGCGAGCCGGCGCGGGGGAGCGCTGCGCCGGCGGCTCCGGCTGGCGGCAGCCGGCTTCGGCCTCCTGTCGCTCGGGTTCGGTGGCTTCCACCTGCAGTGGTGGCTGGAGGGCTCGCCCCAGGTCCCGGCGGTCAGCGACCCCGTCCTCGCCCTGGGGTACCTGGTGCTGGTCGCCGCCTGGTGGCCCCACCTCCGCGGTGGCGGGCCGCTGAACGGTGCTCGTCGACGTGCGGCCCTCCTCGACGCGGCGCTGGTGGTGGTCGGCCCCGCGACCGTCGTCGCGGCCGTCGTCGTCGACCCGATGCTCCGGGGGCACGCGCTGCCGCACCTGGCGGTGCTGGTCCTGTACCCGCTGCTCGACCTCGCCCTGCTCACGTGCGTGGTCCACGCCGCCCTCACCGGGCTGCTGGGGCGGGTGCAGGCGGTGCTGTGGGCTGCCGGCGCCCTGGGGATGCTGCTCGGCGACTGCCTCTTCTTCCTGACCCTGCGCGCCACCGAGAGCCCTGCGCCGCTGGTGGCGTGTCTGCCCTACGGCCTCGCCCTGGCGAGCTCCGCCGCAGCCGCGGCGCTGCGCGGACCGGGCGAGGACGACGTCGCGCCGCTCCCCTGGGCGGTGCGCCCCGCGCCGGCCCCGCGCCGGCGGCTGGTGCTCGTCTCGGTCTCGTCGTGCCTGCCCGCGCTCGCGCTGGTGGTCGAGGGCGCGGCTGGCCTCGAGGTCGACTGGGCCGTGCTCGGTGGCGGCGCGCTGCTCACCGCCGTCCTCGCGGCCCTGCGCCTGCACTGGGCGCTCACCGCCAGCCAGGCCCAGGCCGAGGCGCTGGACCAGCTGGTGCGCATCGACGAGCTCACCGGGCTGCCCAACCGCCGGGAGCTGCTGCTCACCCTCCACACCGCTGTGGCCGACCCCGCGGCCGAGGTGGTGGTCGCGGTGCTCGACCTCGACCACTTCAAGCGCGTGAACGACACCGGGGGCCACGCCGCCGGAGACCGGCTGCTGCGCCAGGCGGCCCGGGCCTGGCAGGCGCACCTGCCGGCGACCGCCCGGCTGCACCGGTGGGGCGGTGAGGAGTTCGTGGTGGTCTTCCTCGACAGCTCACCGGTGGCGGCCGGCCTCGCCCTCGAGGCCGCCCGGGCGGCCACCCCGGCACCGCACACGGTGTCGGTGGGGGTGGCCACCCGGCGCCCCGGCGAGCCGGCGGCCGAGCTGCTCGTGCGCGCCGACGACAACCTCTACCGCGCCAAGGCCGCCGGCCGCGACCGGCTCGTCAGCGAGGTGGGCTGACCCGCCGCTGGGTCAGCTGCCCGCGGGCTCGTCGCGGCCGTGCACCTGCGCCGGCGGGTGCGTCGCCTCGACGGCGGTGAACGCCTCAGTGATCTTGTAGGTGTGCACCGCCCCGCGGGGCACCACCCAGGAGTCGCCGGCGCTGAGCACCACGACCTGCCCCTCGCTGTGCAGCTCGGCGCTGCCCGAGACGACGTAGCCGACGGTCTCGTAGTCGCGGGCCACCTCCGGGTCGGGGTCGCTCGGCGGCTGCTCCTGCCACAGCCGCATGCTCACGCTCGTGCCGCTGGCGAGGTAGTGCTGGCCCAGCGCCCCCGTGGGGGAGCGGTCGCCGTCCACCTTGATGATCGTGCTGTCACCCATGGCGACGACGCTAGGTGCGCAGGCCGCCGCGCGCCTGCGGAGCGGGACGCGGAACACGCGGCGCCGCCGACCGGTTGCCCGAGGCATGAGCGAGACCACCTCCAGCACGACCACCGGCTCCAGCAGGACCCTCGGCATCATCGGCGCCGGCAACATCGGCTCGACCCTCGCGAAGCTGGCGGTCGACGCCGGCTACGACGTCGTCATCGCCAACTCCCGCGGCCCGGAGACCCTGGCCGACCTCGTCGCCCAGCTCGGCCCGAAGGTCCGCGCCGCCACCGCCGTCGAGGCCGCTGAGGCGGGTGACCTCGTCGTCGTCACCGTGCCGCTGAAGGCCTACCGCGAGCTGCCCGCGGCCCAGCTCGCCGGCAAGGTCGTGCTCGACACCGGCAACTACTACCCCGACCGCGACGGCCGGATCGCCCCGCTCGACGAGCGCACCGCCACCACCAGCGGGCTCGTGCAGGAGCACCTCGCCGACGCGCAGGTGGTCAAGGCCTTCAACAACATCTTCTTCGTGGCGCTGGCCCAGCTCGGCCGACCCGCCGGCTCCGCCGACCGCAGCGCGCTGCCGGTCTTCGGGGACGACGACGCCGCGAAGGCCACCGCCGAGCGCTTCCTCGACGACCTCGGCTACGACGCCGTCGACGGCGGCACCCTCGCGGAGAGCTGGCGCTCGGAGAACGGCCGCCCCGTCTACGTCATGCCCTACGCCGCCGACGGTGACGTGAGCACCCCGGCGCCGGGCAGCGCCACCACCGTCCGCGAGCTGCTCGGCCGCGCCGTCCGCGACGCCGCCGACCAGCAGGTGGGGGCCATGCCCAGCTGATGTCGGGCTGACGTCAGGTTGACCTCAGGTGGGCGTGCAGGCGGTGTCGGCTCCGGTGGTCACCGGGGCCGGCGCCGCCGTCGCCCCGGACGCCGAGCTGGGCGAGGCGCTCGCCGACGGGCTGGCGCCGGCGCTGGGGGCCGGCTCAACGGGATCGGCCGACGAGGTCGTCGGGTCGACGTCGCGCTCCAGGTCGCTGAACAGGGCCCCCGCCGCGGGCTGGCTCCACAGCACGTTGGCGCGGTCGCTCTTCACGACGTCGCTGCGCGGGTGGTTCGGCACGGTGAAGAACTGCAGCTGCGCCGGGTCCAGCGACGACACCGACTGCGCCAGCGACCCCAGCGCGGTGAGGCTGCCCAGGCCGGAGTCGGTGGTGATGGAGCTGGTCGCGGCGTCGAGGAAGCCGTAGAGCGCCGCCGGGTCGGTCAGCTTCGACTCGGCCGTCCGCGCCATCGACGCGAGGAACTGCTGCTGGCGGCCGATCCGGCCGAGGTCGCTGCCGTCGCCGATGGCGTGCCGGGTCCGCACGAAGCCGAGGGCCTGCTCGCCCTCCAGCAGGTGCTCACCGGCGGGCAGGTCGAGGTCGGCCAACGGGTCGACGACGGGCTCCGTGGTGCAGATGGGCACCCCGCCGAGCGCCGTCGTCATCGTCTTGAAGCCGGTGAAGTCGACGACGACGAAGTGGTCGACGCGCACCCCGCTGACGGCCTCGACGGTCTTGATGGCGCACGCCGCGCCGCTCGCGGTGCCGCCGTGCGCCGACCCCAGGGCGAACGCCTCGTTGACCTTCGCGGTCCGCGGCGCGGTGGTGGTGCCGTCGCTGCCGGTGCAGCTGGGGATGGACACCCACGAGTCGCGGGGGATGCTCACCGCTGCCGCCCACTGCCGGTCGGCCGAGACGTGGACCAGCAGCATCGTGTCCGACTGCGCGGTGGTCAGGCCCGAGCCGTACTGCGAGCCGAGGCCGTCGCGGCTGTCCGAGCCGATGACGAGGATGTTCTCCGCACCGCCGGCCTCCTCGGCGGGACGGTCGATGCCGAGCTGGCCGCTGATGTCGGCGCTGGCGATGTTGCCGTCGAGGTGCCGGTACAGCCCGTACGCGACGGCACCCCCACCCACCACCGCGACGGCGACGCCCGCGGCGAGCAGGCGCACGGAGCGGCGGCGGCGGCGCAGCATCCGCGCCCGGGACGGCGTGGGGGTCGGGGTCGGCACCGGGCGACGCTAGGTGCTCCCCGCGGGCCCGGACCGCCGATCCAGGACCGTCGCACGAACCCCCCAGGCACTTCGGAGGGTCTCCCGGAGGGGCGCCGGTGGCCCGTCGCCCGCGTGCTCCGTCAGTCGGCGAGCCGGCGCAGCATGCGGGTCAGGTCGGCGCGCTCGGTCTCGTCGAGGCGCCCGAACAGCTCGGCGGCCGCCTCAGCTCGCGCCCGGTCGGCGTGGGCGAGGGTGGCCGTGCCGGCGTCGGTCAGCCGGACGACGACGGCGCGCCGGTCGGCCAGATCGGGACCGCGCTCCGCGAGGCCCTTCTCGGCGAGCCCGTCGACCACCTCGGTGGCCGAGCGCGGCGCGATCCTCAGGGCGGCGGCCAGCTCGGAGATCCGCATCCCGTCAGCCGCGTCACCGGAGCGGGCGGAGTGGCGCCCGCGCCCGCCACCGAGCACGTGCAGGGCCCGGGCCTGGTGCGGGGACAGCCCTGACGGCTCCAGCCCGGCGTGCCAGCCGCGCCGCAGCCCGCGGGCGGCGCGCATCAGGGCGTCAGCGAGCTCCGTGCTGCCCATCGAGCTGCCCGTCGGGCTGCCGGTCGTTCTGCCCGAGGCGTCGGAGGGGGTCACCGGGGAATCGTACGGGAAGGTCTGGTGCTCACCTCTTCGTGAGGTAACCTCAGCATTGTCATCCACCCCGACCGGAAGGACGTGGTCACCACGTCGAGCACCCTCCTCGCCCCTCCCGCTCCCACCTCCGCCCCCTCACCCGCCTCAGGCCCGGGCGGCCGCCCCCACGGCCCGCGCCGCCGCGACCCCGCCGACCGCGAGCAGCTGCTCCGCTCCCCGGTGAGCCTGCGGCGCATCGCCGCCCTCTTCGCCCCCCACCGCTGGCGGGTCGGGCTCGTCGTCGTCCTCATCGTGACCTCCTCGCTGGTGGCCCTGGCCTCGCCGTTCCTGGTCCGCACCGTCATCGACGACGCGCTGCCCCACGCCGACGTCCGCCTCCTCGTGCTCGCCGTGGCCGGCATGGTGGCCGTCGCCGCGGTCACCTCCCTGCTGGGCGTCGTGCAGACGTGGGTCTCCACCGGCGTCGGCCAGCGCGTCATGCACGGCCTGCGCACGTCGGTCTTCACGCACGTGCAGCGGCAGTCGATGGGCTTCTTCACCCGCACCCGCGGCGGCGAGATCACCTCGCGGCTCACCAACGACATCGGCGGCATGCAGTCGGTGGTCACCTCCACCGCGACGTCGCTCGCGTCCAACGCCACCACCGTGGTCGGCACCGCCGCCGCCATGGCGGCGCTCTCGTGGCGGCTGTCGCTGCTCACCCTCGTGGTGCTGCCGCCCGCGGTGTGGCTGACCCGCCGCGTCGCGCTGCTGCGCCGCTCCATCACCACGGCGCAGCAGCAGCGCCTCGCCGACCTGCAGCACCAGGTGGAGGAGTCGCTCAGCGTCTCCGGCGCCCTGCTCACCAAGACGCTGGGGACGGCGGACGCGCAGTCGCAGCGGTTCGCGCAGACCTCCGCCGAGCTGGTCGACCTCGAGGTCCGCGCCTCCCTCGCCGGCCGCTGGCGCATGGCGACGATGAACATCGTCTTCGCCGCCATCCCCGCGCTCATCTACCTGGCGGCCGGGCTCCCGGTGACCTCCGGCGGCATGACCGTCGGCACCCTGGTCGCGTTCACCGCGCTGCAGGCGGCGATCTTCAGGCCGCTGATGGGCCTGCTCGACGTGGGCGTCCAGCTCACCGCCTCGATGGCGCTGTTCAGCCGCGTCTTCGAGTACCTCGACCTCACCGTCGACATCGCCGACCCCGCCCACCCCGTGCCGCTCGACCCCGCCACCACCCGCGGTGAGGTCCGGTTCGAGCACGTCGGGTTCACCTACCCCGGTGGGGGCGCGTCGACGAGGCCGGCGCTGGACGACGTCGACCTCGTCGTCCCCGCGGGGACCTCCCTCGCGCTGGTCGGACGCACCGGATCCGGCAAGACCACTCTCGCCTCGCTGGTGGCGCGCCTGCACGACCCGGGCACCGGTCGCGTCACCCTCGACGGCACCGACCTGCGCGACCTGGCCCTGGCAGACCTCGCCCGCGTGGTGGGCGTCGTCTCGCAGGAGACCTACCTGCTGCACGCCACCGTGCGGGAGAACCTGCGGCAGGCGGAGCCGGAGGCGACCGACGCCGAGGTGGAGGACGCCGCCCGCCGGGCCCAGGTGCACGACGTCATCGCCGCGCTGCCCGACGGGTACGACACCCTCGTCGGCGCTCGCGGACACCGCTTCTCCGGCGGGGAGCAGCAGCGCCTCGCCATCGCCCGGACGCTGCTGCGCGACCCGCGCGTGCTGGTCCTCGACGAGGCGACCTCGGCCCTCGACACCACCACCGAGCGCGCCGTGCAGGCCGCGCTCGACGAGGTCCGCCGCGGCCGGACGACGATCATGATCGCCCACCGGCTCTCGACGGTCAGCGGCGCCGACCAGGTCGCGGTGCTCGACGCCGGCCGCGTGGTCGAGCGGGGTCGCCCCGCCGAGCTGCTGGCCGCCGGCGGAGCCTTCGCAGCGCTCAGCTCATCGGGGACGGGCGCAGCCGTCAGCCTCGAGGGAGCGACACCACGGTGAGGCGCAGCAGGTGCTCGCGGGTCTCGCCCGGGGCGAGCAGCGGAGCGCCGGCGTGCTCACCGGCGCGGTCCGGGCCGAACAGCGGGGCGCTCGCCGGCTCGATGCCCAGGGCCCAGCGACCCCGCGAGGGCAGCACCCACTGGTAGAGCCGCGGGAGCGTCGCCGCCGACCAGGACACCTCGATCCCGAGGCCGTCGGGCGAGGTCACCCGGGCGCGGGCCAGGCCGTCGGCGTCGACGCCCACCCCCACGTGCTCGAACACCGCCTCGGTGACCTCCTCGCACGCCTCGGGCAGCACCGCGTGCGAGGGCACCTGGGGGCAGGGCTCCCGCAGGGGGCTCTCGCGGGCGTCGACGTCGACGGTGGTGCCCGGCAGCACCAGGGGCGCCCCGAGGTTGACGTGGTAGAGCGCCGCGACCGGAGCGGGCAGCGAGGAGGTGTTGACGATCCGGTCGGCGACCTCGAGCTGCGGGCGCCCCTGCGCGTCGAGGCCGTTGGTGATGCGCCGCTCGATCCGCACCGACGGCCCGAAGACGGTCGAGCGCTCGACGTCACCCTCCACCACCACCTCGGGCAATCCGCGGGAGGGCGTGGCCCGGACGTTGCGCGCGGGGAGGTGGTGGACGTCGCCGTGGACGCCCAGCCCCGTCGCAGACGCGTCGCGGGCCGGGCCGAAGTTCGCCAGGCCGCACGTGGCCAGCAGACCGCCGGTGAACCTGTCGATCCACGCCTCGCCGACGGCGCGGTCGAGGGTGCGGGCGTCGGCCACGGGCGAGGTCCAGGCCAGCGGGTGCCCGGCGACGCTGGCAGCACCGATGTCGAGGCCCCGGGCGGGCAGGACGTCGACCGCGAAGCCCCCCGTCACCTGGGCGTGCAGCACCCGGGCGTGGTCGGACGAGCCAGGCTGGGCCAGCCGGTCGGTGACGGAGGCGACGGACTCGTCGCGGGGGAGGTAGCCCTGCCGGCGGAGGTCGGCGATGCGCTGGGCCGGGGACGTCATGGTCGACATCTCACCAGGCGGGCCCGACAGCCGCCGCAGGCAGCCTGCGCGGCTGCCTCCACGGCAGCCCGTGCGGCCGCCCCGTGGTGGGGCTGGGCCGCTCGGGTGGAGCCACGACGGGCCACGCATCGTCACCGCCGGTGACGGGCATCCCCGAGGCATGAGGGTCGACGGGGTCAGAGCAGGGGCGGGGGCCGGCGGTCCCACCGTCGCCGCCCAGGACGAGTACCGCTACGAGCTGCTCCAGCGGCTGCGGCGCCGGAGCCTCGAGCGGCGGCGCAGCGCCACCGGAGCCCGTGACCGCTCGGCCACGGGCTCCGGGTTCGACGGCGTCGCCGCCGACCTCGGCCTCTACGAGGCGAGCGACGGCGTCAGGCCGCGACCGGGCGGTGACCGGCCCTAGCGGTCCGCGCCTCCGTGCGGGCGGCCTCGTCGACGAGGTCGTCGGCGAGGGCCTGGCGCAGGTCGGGGCGCAGCGGCTCGCCCATCGACCACAGCAGCCGGGCGGCGGTGCCCGCGGAGACGGGTGTCGTCGCGCCGCGGCGCATCAGGTCGCGGACGGTCGCCAGCGGGACGTGCGCCACGGTGGCGAGGCCCTCGACGGTGCGGGGGGCGTCGTCCTCGGCGTCGTCCAGCCACTCGCTGATCGTCGCGCGCAGCGCGGCGGCCGTGACGGTGGCCCGCCGGCGGTCCGTGGTGGGCACGACCGGCAGGTTCAGCTGGGCGGGCGTGGGCAGCCGGTGCAGCGCCGTCGGCGTGCCGGTGGTGCTGGTCGTGCGGCTGCGGGGGTCCTTGCGCGGAGTCGCTGTCCTCACCCTCTCGGTCTGATCGGTCCTGCTGGGTACAACACGCAGTTCGTCCCTGGAAGTCCTGCGGGTGGGCGTGGGTGACGAGCGCCACTGCCCGGGTGGTGGGCGGGCGCGCCCCGACGGAGGGCGCCTGCGAGGGTGGGCCGATGGAGCACAGAGCACTCGGACGTTCGGGGCTGAAGGTCTCGACGATGACGATGGGGACGGCGTCCTTCGGCGGCGGCCTGGCGGCGTTCGGCGACACCCAGCTGGAGGGCGCCAAGCGCCAGCTGGCGATGGCGAAGGAGGCCGGTGTCACCCTCGTCGACACCTCCGACGCCTACTCGAACGGGCTGAGCGAGGAGATCGTCGGCGAGGCGCTCGCCGACCAGCGCGACGACTGGCTGATCGCCACCAAGGTCCGCTTCCCCATGGGGGAGGGCCCGAACGACAGGGGCCTGTCGCGCCACCACGTCATCCGCGCCTGCGAGGCGAGCCTGCGCCGCCTGCGCACCGACCACATCGACCTGTACCAGCTGCACGAGTGGGACGGCCAGACCCCGGTCGAGGAGACGCTGGCGGCGCTGCAGCACCTGGTCGACTCCGGCAAGGTCCGCTACACCGGCGTCTCCAACTTCTCCGGCTGGCACCTCATGAAGACGCTCGGCGCCGCCGAGCGCGAGCACCTCGTGCGGCCCGTCGCGCAGCAGATCTACTACACGCTCGAGAGCCGCGAGGCGGAGAACGAGCTGCTGCCCGTCGCCGCCGACCAGGGCCTCGGCGTCCTGGTGTGGAGCCCGCTCGCGGGAGGCCTGCTGTCGGGCAAGTACACCCGCGGCGCTGACGGCTCGGTGCAGGGACCGAAGGGCTCGCGCCACCTCGGCGACTGGAGCGAGCCGCCGATCAACACCCCCGACCGGCTGTTCGCCACCATCGACGTGCTGCGGGAGATCGCCGACGGCCGGGGCGTCTCCGGCGCGCAGGTGGCGCTCGCGTGGCTGCTCACCCGGTCGACCGTCACCTCGGTGATCGTGGGCGCCCGCACCGACGAGCAGCTGGCCGACAACCTGGCCGCCGCCTCCCTGGAGCTCACCGCCGACGAGGTCTCCGCGCTCGAGCAGGTCAGCCGCCAGCCGCTGCAGTACCCGTACTGGCACCAGTCGATGACGGCGTCCGACCGCCTCGGCCCCTCCGACCAGGTGCTGCACAGCCACCTCGGCTGACCGTCGGGGGTCTCGACTCACCCGAGCGGGTGACTCCGGCCGGTCCTCCGCCAGCAGCGGCGGGGGACCGGTCAGGTCAGCGCACTCGGGTGTCGATGCAGCGAGCACTCGTCTGAGGAGGGTGCTGCGTGCTGCAGTGGGTGGTTCTTCTGGTGGTCGTCGCGGCCGCGGTCCTGGTGCTGGTCGACAGCGCCCGCCTCGGCGCGCGCCGCGGAGCCCTGGGCGGTGGGCTGCTCGACATCGGCCCCGTCGGCTGGTTCGTCTGCGTCCTGCTCGTGTGGTTCGTGGCGCTGCCCGCCTACCTCGTGGCGCGCCGCCGCCTGGTGGCCCTCAGCGGTGCGGGCTCCGACGCTGCGCCTGCGGTGGCTCCTGCGTCTGCGGTGGCACCTGGGTCTGCGCCGGCTCCCGCGACTGCGGTGGCACCCGCCGCATCGGCTGCAGCGCCCGCTCCTGTGCCGGCTCCCGTGCCGGCTCCTGCGCGCGAGCACGGCAGGCACCGCGCCGAGCCCGCCGGCCGGACCCGCCGCCCGGCCCGCGCCGGCCGCTCGCGGGCTGAGAACGTCCCGACCGCCGTCGTGGCCGCTCCGGCGGCTGCCCCCGTGGCCAGCTCGGTGGCTGCTCCCGTGGCTGTCCCCGTGGCTGCTGCTGTGGATGCTGATGTCGTCGCCCCCGTGGCCGCCGTGGCCGCCGTGGCCGCCGTGGCCGCCGGCTCAGCAGCTGCGCCCGTCGCCGAGCCGGAGCGGCTGGTCCCCCCGTTCGCCGCGGCGACGTCGTGGGCCTCGACCGCTGACGAGCCCTCGCTCCTCGAGGACCACAGCATCGGGGCCTTCGCCCCCGGCGAGCCCGCCCCCGGCCCGTTCGCGGCGCAGCCGTGGAGCACCGAGCCGTTCGTCGAGGCGTACGAGCCCGCCCACGAGCAGCCTGCTGAGCCGACCGCGCACGACCTGCCGGCCGAGCCGGAGCCGTTCGTCTCCGGTCCTGGAGACTCGCCCTACCTCAGCCGGTTCGCCGAGCTCTGCGCCGAGGGGCTCATGAGCCAGGCCGAGCTCGACCGCGTCCGCGCCCGCCTGTCGGGCACGCCCGCCTCCTGACGCCTCCGAGTGGCCGAGCGCCCCTGATCACGGCCGTCATGTCGTGAGCAGGGGCGCTCGGTCAGCTGCCTCACTGCCGCTCAGCCGCCCCCGCACCGGGTGTCGGTGGTCGGCGGCAGGGTGCTGCTGTGGCGATGCCTGCGGCTGCACCGACGACCAGCGTGACCCGGCCGATCGTCGTCCCCCCGGCACCACCGCCGTCGTCACCTGCGGCAGCGCGCACGATGCGCGCCAACCGCCGTCGTGACACCGCTCCCGAGCTGGCGGTCCGCAGGGAGCTCTGGCGCCGCGGCCACCGCTACCTCGTCGACGCCACACCGGAGGGCACCAACAGGCGCCGCCGCGCCGACGTCGTCCTGCGCGGAGCGCGCGTGGCCGTGTACGTCGACGGCTGCTTCTGGCACTCCTGCCCCCGGCACCTCCACGTGCCGAAGGCGAACCGCGCCTGGTGGGAGGTGAAGCTGGCGAGCATCGTCGAGCGCGACCGCCGCAACGACTCCGAGCTCCTGGCCGCGGGGTGGCTCCCGGTGAGGATCTGGGAGCACGAGGACCCGGCCGCAGCGGTCGACGCCCTCGAGCTGGTGATCGGTCAGCGACGGTGAGTCACTGCCCCGCCCGACCGGCGCGCCGGCCACTGCTCCGTCCGGAGCGCCGAGACGCCGCAGGGTGAGCACCGGCGAGCAGCCAGCGGCACCCTGCGGTGGTGAGACGCACCGTCATGACCGCCATCGCCGTGGCGCCGCTGGTCGGCTTCGACCTGGCGATGTGCTGCGACGTCGCCCCCGCGCTGCTGCGCGGGGTGCTGGGGCTCTAGCCGTCAGGTCGGGGTCAGGCGCGGCGGACGGCGTCTTCCAGCGCCACCCACGCGAGCATCGCGCACTTCACGCGCGCGGTGAACTTCGAGACGCCGGACAGCGCGGCGGCGTCGCCGTACTCCTCCTCGTCGAGCGCGAGGGCCCCGCGCGAGCGCATCGCCTCCCGGAAGCCCGCCACGAGGCGGTCGGTCTGCTCGACGGGCACCCCGCGGACGAGCTCGGTGAGCATCGACGCCGACGACTGCGAGATCGAGCACCCCGCGCCCTCCCACACGACGTCCTCCACCACGGGGCCCTCGGGCCCGTCGGCGACGACGGCGCGCAGGGTGATCTCGTCACCGCAGACGGGGTTGCGCTGGTGCGACGTCGCTGCGCCGTCCTGCTCGGGGTGGTCGGCGAGGGACGTGAAGCCGACCCGGCGCTTGGCGTGGTCGAGCACGATCTCCTGGTAGAGCGCGTCGAGGCCCCGGGACCCCGGCGACGCCGACATCAGCGACCCACCCCGAAGTACGCGCGGACGCCCGAGAGGGCGTCGAGGAAGGTGTCGACGTCGTCCTCGGTCGTGTAGAGCGCGGCGCTCGCGCGCACGCTGGCGGTGACGCCGAAGCGGCGGTGCAGCGGCTGGGCGCAGTGGTGGCCCACCCGCACGGCCACACCGCGGGCGTCGAGCAGCTGGCCGACGTCGTGGGCGTGCACCCCCTCGACGTCGAAGGCCTGCAGCGCCACGCGCTGCACCGTCCCGTCGTCGACGCCGTCGGCGTCGCCGAGCAGGCGCACCCCGGGAACCTCGCGCAGCCCGTGGCGCAGGCGCCGCTCCAGGCGGCGCTCGTGCTCGGCGACGGCGCCCTCGCCGAAGCGCTCCTCGACCCCGCGGAGGAAGTCGACGGCGGCCGCGAGCCCCACCGCCTGCGACACCGCCTGGGTGCCGGCCTCGAAGCGCTGCGGCGGCGGCAGGAACGCGGTGGCCTCCAGCGTCACCGTGGTGACCATGGACCCGCCGAGCAGGAAGGGCGGCAGCGCCTCCAGCACCTCGGTGCGGCCGTAGAGGCAGCCGACGCCGTTCGGTCCGAGCACCTTGTGCCCGGAGAAGACGGCGACGTCGACGCCGAGCGCCGGGAGGTCGAGCGCCAGGTGCGGCGCCGACTGGCAGGCGTCGAGCACCGTGAGCGCCCGTCCGCCCGTCGCCTCGCGGGTCATCGCCACGAGCTGCTCGACGGGGTTCACGACGCCGAGCACGTTCGAGACGTGCGAGAACGCGACGACCCTGGTGCGCTCACCGATGACCGCGGCGGCCGCCTCGAGGTCGAGCACGCCGTCGTCGTGCACGGGGACCGCGCGCAGCCGGGCGCCCGTCCTCGCCGCGAGCTCCTGCCACGGCACGAGGTTGGCGTGGTGCTCGGCCTCGGTGACGACGATCTCGTCACCCGGACCCGGCGCCCACTGGCGGACGGCGTCCTCGTGGCCGGGCACCGTGCGCCCGGCGGCGGCGTTGCCGAGGGAGTACGCCACGAGGTTCAGGCCCGCGGTGGCCCCGGACGTCCACACCAGCTGCTCGGGTTGCGCACCCACGAAGGCGGCGACGGTCTCGCGGGCGCCCTCGAACAGCTCGGTGGCCTCGGCGGCCAGCGAGTGCGCCCCGCGGTGGACGGCGGAGTTGGTGGTCTCCAGGAAGCTCCGCTCGGCGTCCAGCACGGCGCGGGGGCGCTGGCTGGTGGCGGCGGAGTCGAGGTAGACCAGCGGCGCGCCGTCGGGCAGCTGCGCACCGCCGGACAGCAGCGGGAACTCGGCGCGGACGGCGGCGGCGTCGTAGGCGGCACCAGCCGGGGCGGTGGTGGTGGGGGCGCTCACCGGGTCAAGGCTATGCCGACCGCTGGAGGCATGCTGAAGGCGTGACCGACCCCGCCGCTGACAGCACCGCCAGCCCCGCCCGCACCCCGCTCTTCCTCGACTGCGACACCGGCGTCGACGACGCCCTGACCCTCGGCTACCTCGCGGCGTCGCCGGGCGTCGAGCTGGTGGGCGTCGGCAGCGTGAGCGGCAACTGCTCGGCCGAGACCGGCGCCCGCAACACCCTCGACCTGCTGGCGCTGCTCGGTCTGCCCGACGTCCCCGTGCACGTGGGGGCCCACGACCCGCTCGCCGGCTCCTTCGCCGGCGGAGCGCCGCACGTCCACGGAGCCGACGGCGTCGGCGGCACCTCCGGTCGCGAGCTGCCCCGCTCCGCCGGTGAGCCGAGCGGCACCAGCGCGGCCCGCGCCCTGGTCGACGCGGCCCGCGAGCGCCCGGGGCAGCTGGTGGTGCTCGCCGTGGGGCCGTTCACCAACCTCGCGCTCGCCCTGGACCTCGAGCCGGAGCTGCCCCGCCTGGTGCGGTCCCTCACGGTGATGGGCGGTGCGGCGCTGGCGCCGGGCAACGTCACGCCCGTCGCCGAGGCGAACGTCCACAACGACCCCGAGGCCGCGCGCCGCGTGGTCGAGGCGGGCTTCGACCTGACGGTGGTGGGCCTCGACGTCACGATGCGCCACCTGTTCGAGGAGGAGCACCGTCGCGCGCTCCTCGACGCCGGGACCCCCGTCGGTGCCGCGCTCGGCGCGATGCTCGGGCACTACTTCGCCTTCTACACCGACGTCTTCGGGCGTCCGTGCTGCTCCCTGCACGACCCGCTCGCCGCCGCCATCGCCCTCGGCGACGTGGCGCTGGCGTCGGCGCCGCGTGTGAAGCTCACCGTCGACGACACCGACGGACCGGGCCGCGGCCAGACGATCGCCGACCTGCGCGCCCTCTACCGGGGGCTGCCCGACCGCTCCCCGGAGGACCCCCGCGTGGTGCTCGAGGTGGCGGAGGAGTTCGCGCCGCTGCTGCTGGAGCGGCTGCTCCCGCTCTGAGGGGCGGGAGCGACCTCAGCGGCGTGGGCCTGGCGCCGGGCGAGGACCACCACCCCGGTGACCAGGGCCGCCAGGCCCACGAGCTGACCGGCCCGCCAGCCGGGCCCGGCGGCCAGGTGCTCCCCGAGCACCGGCCCGGCCAGGGACACCGCCACCACGGCTCGACGGCGGCGATCGTGGGCAGCGCCGTCGTCACCGCCCCGGCCTGGAACGCCCGCTGCGCCGTCACCACCGAGAAGGGGACGACGACGGCGAGCGCCACCAGCGGTAGCGAGACGAACGTCCCCTGCGCAAGCCGGTCACCGGTCGCGGCGAGCAGCAGCGCCCCGGTGCCGAAGCCGAGCGCGGCGGTGAGGGCGAACAGCAGGCTCCGCCAGCGCGGGGCGAGGCGCGAGGACGCCAGCGCGGCGCAGGCCTGCACCACCAGGGCGGTGCCGGCGGCGGTGAGCAGCCAGGTGTCGTCGCGGGCGCTGGGCGCGCCGTCGAGACCGCTGCCGAGACCGCTGACGGGGCCGCTGACGGGGCTGCCGTCGAGGTGGGGGCGGGCGGTGAGGAGGAACACCACCAGACCCCCGACGACGAGCGCCGCCGCTCCCCAGAGCCCGGCGTCCAGCCCGCTGCGGCCGGTGCGGCGGCGCGCGAGCAGCCCGCTGAGGAGGAGGGAGAACACCAGCTGCGTGGCGATGAGCGGCTGCACGACGACCACCTGCCCCAGGTGCAGCGCCACCGCGAGCAGCGCCAGGCCGGCGCCACCGGTGAGCTGGCCGGCGAGCCAGCGCGGGCGGGCCAGCAGGCTCGCGAACAGGCGGGCACCGGCGCCGAAGCCGGTGTGGCGCGGTGCGCGCGAGGCGGCGTCCTGCTGGAGCACCGCCGCGACGGCCAGCAGCAGCGCCGCGGTCAGCGCGAGCGCGACGGGGACCAGCACCGCCCCAGGCTCGCGCACGAGGGGTCCGCGTGGGGCCGATCGGGTCCGTCCGCGAGGCCCGCGTGACGCCCGGGTGCTGTGCCGTGACCGGCCGCGGCATCCGTTCACCCGACCTTCATCCCGAGGTCGCCGCGGGCACCCGCGGGGCGGTGCACGAGCGGGCAGGGTCGTCACCGACGGCTCACCGCGGCAGCGCGGAGGCGCCGTCCTCGGCCGCTGCGCGTGCGGCACGAGCCGCCCCGCGTCGTGAGGACCTCGATGACCGCTCTGCTCGGCCGCCCGCCCGCGCCCGTGACGCAGCCCCCGGCCGCGCACCCCGGGTGCTGGTGGTCTCCGGGAGCGTGGGCGCTGGTCACGACGGTGCCGCGGCCGAGCTGGCGCTCCGCCTGGGGGCGGCGGGGGCCGACGTCGTCGTCCGCGACCTCCTGGACGCCCTGCCGCGCCCGGCGCGAGCGCTGCTGCGCGACGGGTACGAGGTGGCCGTCGCCCGGGCGCCGCTGTTCTTCGAGTGGCTGTTCCGCGGCATGGAGCGGCACGGCGCGCTCTGGCGGGTGGAGCAGGAGGTCTGCGGCCTGGGGCTCGACGGCCTGGCGCGCTGGGTGCGCGCGGCCGCCCCCGACGTGGTGGTGTCGACCTACCCCCTGGCCAGCCAGGCCCTGGGGCAGCTGTCCGACGACGGCCGCCTGCGCGTGCCCTTCGTGACCTACCTGACCGACCCCGCCGTGCACACCAGCTGGCTGCACCCGGCGGCCGCGGCCCACCTGACCGTCACCGAGGCGACCGCCGCCCAGGGGCGCGCGGACTACGGCGGCGCGTTCGAGGTCGCGGGACCGCTGGTGCCGCGCCGCTTCGAGGACCGCCCCGCCCTGGCCGAGCTGGTGGCGCTGCGCGAGCAGCTGGGGCTGCACGGTGGTCTGCACGGTGGCCGGCCGGTGGCGCTGCTCGCCGCGGGCTCGCTCGGCATGGGGGCTGTGGTGCCCTCGGCGCGCGACGTCGTCGCGGCCGGGTGGACGCCGCTGGTGCTGTGCGGCCGCAACGACGCCCTGTGCCGCGACGTCGCCGCGGTGCCGGGGGCCGTGGCGCTGGGGTGGCGCTCCGACGTCCACGCGCTGATGCAGGTCGCCGACGTGCTGGTGCACAACGCGGGCGGTCTCGCGGTGACCGAGGCGCTGGTCGCGGGCCTGCCGGCGGTCACCTACCGCAGCATCCCCGGGCACGGCCGCGCGAACGCCGCGGTGCTCGCCGAGCGCGGCGGGGTCCCGTGGCCGACGACGCCGCTCGAGCTCGCCTCGGCGCTCGACGCGCAGCTGGCGCGGGGCCGCACCCGCGAGGCCCACCCGGACGCGGCGGCCGCGGTCCTGGCGCACGTGCCCGCGTCGCGGCTGCGGGTGCCCGCTTCGCGCTGACGCCCCAGCCGGGGCGGCCCGCGCGTCAGCCGAGCAGGTCGATCAGCCGATCAGGTCGAGCAGGGCGACGACGACGCCGGACGACGCCGCCACCGCTGCCAGCACCTGCCAGGCGCGGCGGACGCGGTCGGCCGTGCGGACCCGGGCGTGGAGGCCGTCGAACTGCTGCTCGGGGGTCTGGCCGGGGTCTGGCTGGGGGTCTGGCTGGAGGTCTGGACGTGGGTCTGGCCCGGGGTGTCGTGGGGGGAAGGGGGCTGCGAGGTGGCGAGGAGCCGCAGGTGCGCCGCCACGGCGTCGACGGCGTCGGGGGTGAGCGCTCGGGGACGGCGCTGCAGCCAGCGGACGAGCCGCGCCGCGGACAGCACCGCGACCGCACTCGGGCGGCCGGCGCTGAGGCGCTCGGCGCCGACGACGGCGACAGCCCCCACGACCGGGACGTCGAGGTGCTGGCCGGGCTGACCGCTCAGCTGCAGGGTGAGGTGCTGGTTGAGCAGGCGGGCGTCGTCGGCGGCGCGGGTCAGGGCGGGTCGCCGCTGGCCGTCGGCGACCAGCGCACCACGGCTGACGCGGACGCGAGCGCCCGGTAGGTGCTGGGCGCTCACGACCACCACCCCACCCGGCCCGACGACGACGTGGTCGAGCACCCTCGGCGGCTCGCCGGGACTGCCGGACGGGTCGGGGAGCGGGAGCGAGTGCAGCACGTGCCAGCGGTCGTGCCCGGCACCGACGTGCAGCCCGGTGGAGAGCCGAGCGAGGTGGCGCCCCACCGCGCGCGCACCCAGCGCCGCTGAGTAGGCGGAGCGGGCGCCGGGATCGAGGGGGTCGCTGCCGGTGAGCCGGCTGACCCGTTCGGCGAGGGGTGAGCGCGCCGGGGCGCTCGCCTGGTGGCGCAGGGCCTCAGCCATCGCCTCGTGCCCCGCGCGGCGGCGGACGGTGGCGGCGGCGGTCACCCTCCAGCGATCGGCACGCCCACCGCCCGTCTGGAGCGGTGGAGGCCCGTCAGCTGGCCGGGGCCAGCTGGCTGGGGTCGCGTTGGTGGGGTCAGCGGGGGGCGCTGGTGCGGGCGAGGCCGGTGGCCTCGGCCGCCGGACCGCCCCAGTGGCGCCAGCAGCGGCGGCGCTCCTCGTCGCACGACCCCGCGGAGCCCTCGAGCTCATCGGCGCCGCCGGCCCCGTCGGTGCTGTCCGCGCTGTCGACGTCGTCGTGGGGGAGCACCAACGAGGCGAGGTCGGGCTCCCCGCGCTCGGCGCACATGCGCTGCAGCGCCTCGAGCACCTCGGGAGCGCTGGGGCCGCCGTCCAGGGGCGCCTCGCGGCGGGGGTGCGGCAGGCCGAGGAAGGCGCTCGCCTCGGCGAGGGTCACGGTGCGGCCGCGGGTCGCGGCGTCGGCGAGCTCGACGCGCAGTGCGGGGACGGCACGGCGCAGCAGCGGGGTGTCGACGGACATGACCCCAGGACAGCCGCAGCGGGGTGCGGCTGTCGACGCGGTGGGTGAGCGCGTCACCCGAGCAGCGGGACGACGTCTCCCCGCCCGGGGACAGGTGTCACGCTGAGCCACGGCAGACCCCCCGAGCGTGACGTGGATCGTCCACAGGTGCACCCTGGTGGGGTGATCGGTCACCTGAGGTCACCACTCGTCCGTCGCGCCGGGGTCGCGGGTGCGCTGGCCGTCGGGGTCGCCGTCCTGACCGCCGGGTGCGGCACCGCGCCGGGAGCTGTCGGCGCCGGTGGTGTCGGCGGCACCGGGGGCGCTGGGGGTGCTGCGTCGTCGGCGGAGGCAGCCGAGCCGGACGCCCCGGCCGCGCCGATGACCGACGACCCGTCGCTGCGCACCGTCGACGCCCCGCAGCAGAGCACCCTGGACACCGCCCAGGCCGCCGGCGTCGCCGGCGCTCCGACCGCCGCGGGGCTGACGGCCTCGAGCTGGAGGTGCTCAGCGCCGACTGCGGCGTGCCCGGGGTGCGCTCCGACGGCTACTCGGTGCGCGCCGCCGGCCAGTTCTGCGTGGTGGGGGTCGAGGTGGTGAACCGCGGTGCGGCGGCGACCTCCTTCGACCCGGGGCGCACCGCCCTGGTGGACGGCGAGGGCGGGCGGACCGCACCGTCGCCCGACGCCCTCGCGCTGCCCGCCCTGGCCGCCGCCGCGGCGCAGGTGCCGGCGGCCACCGCGCTGACGGCGACGCTGGTCTTCGACGTCCCCACCGGCGCCGACCCGCGCGAGCTGGAGCTCGACGGGAGCGCCCGGGCGCCCCTGCCCGCCCTGGGCTGATGTCTGGGTCGAGGTCGGGCCGGAGCCCTACAGCTCGCTGGTGCCGGTGACCCCGGCACGCAGGCGCGCTAGGTGCGTGTACCGCTGCGACACCGTCCACGGGGTGCGCCGGCCGGTGGGGGTGGTGGCGTCGTCCTGCACCCGCCGGTCGAGCTGCACGGTCTCGGCCGCGGTGGGATCGCTCAGCAGCAGGACGGCGTAGGTGCCGCCCTCGGTGCGGGTGCGGTGCGCCAGTGAGGCGTCGATGACGGAGGCCAGGGCCGTGTCACCGCGGCGGCGGTGCTGGTCGGCGGAGGCCGGCGTGAAGGTCACCGACCGGTAGGACCCGCGGATGGCGGGGACCACCTCGGAGATCGCGTCGTCGACGAAGAAGCCGACGTGCGTCGTGCCGCCCCGCAGCTCGCGCCCCGCGGGGGAGATCACCGCGCCGGTGCGCAGGTACTCCGGCCACGCGGACCGGCCGGCGACCACCACGGTGTCGTGCAGCGAGCGCAGCCCCTGCGCCTCCCAGTACTCCAGCAGCTCTCCCAGCAGGGTGCGCGACTGCTCCCCGAGGCGCTGCGCACCGGTGCGGGTGAGCGCGGCGTCGACCGCGGTGGCGAGGTCGGCCGAGGAGCACCAGGAGACCCGCGAGCCGGCAGGAGCACCGGGGGCACCGGGGGCACCGGGGAGGGCTCGAGGGCGTCGACCCACGGGGGACGGGTCTGGTCCGCCGTGACGACGAGCAGGTGCGCGTCGGTGGTGTCGAGGAGGTGGCGTGCGGTGCCGCTGACGCGCTGCCCGTCGCGACCCTCGGCGAGCAGCGCCATCCGCTCCACCGCGGTGAGCGCGGCGCTCAGTGGGTCGACGTCCGGGTCGGCGTGCGGGGCGACCAGCAGCTCGGTGAGCAGGTCGGTCAGCACGGCGGCGTCGAGGTGGCGCAGCACCGACGTCGTGGTCGAGGTCAGGGCCGTCGCACCCGACGGCGCCGGGAGCAGGGTGAGCAGCGGCATGATCATCGGGTCGGGACGGCGGTGGCGCGTCTGAAACCACCCGCCGCGGGCGTGACCCGGACGGCCCTCAGCCGGCACCCGCCTGGCGGAGCACCCCGACGAACGCTCCGAGGGCCACCAGACCCTCCGTCGTCGTCGGGGTGATGGAGCGCAGCTCGGGGGAGTGCACCAGGTGCGCCGCCCACATCGCCCGGCTCACCGCCACGTTGAGGCGGTTGCGGGAGAGCAGGAACTCCACCCCGCGGGGCAGGTCCTCGCCGCTGGAGGTGGCCATCGAGACGATGACGACGGCGGCCTCGCGGCCCTGGAACCTGTCGACGGTGCCGACCTGCACGCCCTCGTGGCCGGCGTCGGCCAGCGCGGCGCGGATGAGCGCCACCTGCCGGTTGAAGGGGGCGACGACGAGCACGTCCTCATCGGTCACCGGCCGCGGACCGCCGGTCGGGCCGGGGCCCTCGTCCCAGAGCCGCCCCACGACGTCGCGGACGAGCGCGACGACGTGCGCCGCCTCCTCGGTCGACGACGTGCGGTTGTCGCGGTGGTCGACGGCAGCGAGGTGCACGCCCGGCACCACGCCCTCCAGCGAGCGCAGCGCCGTGCGCGGGTGCGCCTCCAGCACCCCCTCGTACTGCAGCCGCGACACGGGCTCGCAGACGTCGGCGTGCATCCGCCAGGTGACGTCGAGCAGGTAGCCGGCCTCCGGGGGCACCAGGGCCGCCTCGCCGAGCAGGTGGCGCAGCGCGGAGACGTCGACGGGCTCGGGGTGGGTGCCCTGGCAGACCTGCGGCAGCTGCTGGGGGTCACCCAGCAGCAGCACGCGATCGGCCGCCGACCCCGCCACCAGGGCGTCGACGAGGGCGAACTGCCCGGCCTCGTCGACGACGAGCAGGTCGAGGTGCTGCGACCGGATGCCGGACTGCGCGAAGGTCCACGACGTGCCGCCGAGCACGCACCCGCCGGTCTGGGAGGCCAGCCACGCGTCGGGCTTCGCGGGGCGCTCCCACGGGGTGGTGTCGCGCTCGTCACCGTCCTGCTTCGGCTTGGCCACCGGGAGCGCCGCACCTCCACGGGCGGCGTCGACGGCGACGACGCGCTCCAGCAGGTTCTCCACCACCTGGTGGCTCTGCGCGACGACGCCGATCCGCCACCCCTGGGCCGCCAGCTGCGCGATGACGCGGGAGCCGACGTGGGTCTTGCCGGTGCCGGGCGGGCCCTGGAGGGCGAGCACGTCGTTCCCCATCGCCTCCAGCGCGGCCACGACGTCGGCGGCGGTGTCGTCGGTGCGGGGCAGGGAGCCCGGGCTCACCGCGAGCGAGGGGCGCCGGCGCAGCAGGAGCCTCCACCACGCGGTGTCGAGCAGGTCGGGCTGGTCGAGACCGCGGCCGTCGTCCAGGGCGTCGAGCAGTGCCCGGGCGAGGTCGACGACGACGGCCTCCTTGCCCTTGGTGGCCGGGGGAGCGCTCGGCAGCAGCGCCACCGGCAGCTCGGGCCACCCGGGGGCGCCCTGCGCCGCGCGCTCGTCGACGACGACCCGGCCCCTGCCGCCGGCCCCGTCCAGCGGCTCCCACGAGGCGGGCCCGCAGCGGGGGTGCGTGCCGCGGCCACCGTCTGCGGTGGGCTGGGTGCCCTCCGGGCCCGGGGCCGCGTAGACGGCGAAGGGGCTGCGGCCGAGCCGCGCGACGTCGCCGGCGGTGGAGCTGGTCAGGGCCGTCACCGTGCGCCGCAGCGAACGCCCGCGCGGGGGCTTGGCCCACTCGTCGGCGCTGGCGCGCTCCAGCACCACGACGCCGTCGTCGTGCTCCAGCTCGTCCAGCGGCGTGCGGAGCCGCTCGAAGTGCTCCCACCAGAACGGCTTGTGCTCGCGGGAGTAGTAGCCGAGCGCCGCCGCGAGCAGGGCCCTCGCCTGGTCGAGCTCCGTGCGGTCGTGGTCGGGGACGCCCGCGAGCAGCCGCGCCACCAGGCCCCTCACCTCGGCGCCGGGCTCTTCGACCTCGTCAGGACCTCCCGCCGCCGTCAGCGCGCCGTCCGCCGGGGTGCCGGCGCCGTCGTCGTCCAGCGGCGGAGCGAGGACCGCCGGGGCGCGCCCCACCAGGGAGAGCAGCCAGTGGTGGAGGCGGCGGGTGCTCTCGCAGTCGTAGGCGTTGTAGTCGCGGATGGCCTCCAGCACCACGGCGGCGTCGTCGACCAGGCCGCGCGCCGTCAGGGCCGCGTACCGCTCGTACTGGACGATCGAGTCGCCGGCGTTGGTGACGTCGCCCTCGCGCAGGTCGGCGCCCATGTAGATCGGCTCGAGCTTCTTGATGGAGTACGAGGTCGCCGAGACCCGCACCGAGGCGCGGACCACGGCGAACAGGTCGACGAGGCGCCCGTCGCGCAGCAGCTGGTCGACCTCCGCCTCGCGGGTCTGGTGGCGCACCGCGAGCGCGAGCAGCGCGGTCCGCTCGTAGGCGGCGTAGTGGTAGACGTGCATGCCCGGGTTCCGCGCGGCGGCCGAGGTGAAGGTGTCGACCACCGCCTCGAACGCGGTCCTCTCCTCCGCGCGGCGGTGCGCCCAGTGCGCGGTGAAGGCGCCGGAGGCGTCGGTGATCCCGTGCAGGTACTCCAGGCCCTCGCCCGCGGCGGCGAAGGGGTCTCCCTCGATGTCGTAGTACAGGTCGCCGGCGTCGGGCTCGGGCAGGTGGTCGAGCGGCGCGGCGTCGTGGACGACGTGCAGCGGCGGGGCTGCCCTCCGGCTGCCGCTCACCGCGCACCTGCAGCGCGGCCTGCGCCCGCAGGCGCTCGAAGGTGCCGCGTCCCATGCCCTGCGGGCGCTGCGCGTCGGTGGCGGTGGCGAGCGCGTCGACGGTGCCCGCCCCCGCCTCGCGGAGGCGGTGCACCTGGTCGCGGCGGATGCCCGCCACCAGGCTGAGGTCGCGCGCGTCCTCGCGGCCGGTGGCGCAGTGCGGGGACCAGACGCAGGTGTCGCAGGCGGGCCGGGCGTCGGCCCACGCCGGCTCCGGCACCGCGGCCTCGCCGGCCTGCTGCGCGAGCACGCGCTCGCGGTACTCGGCGACCAGGGGGAGCAGGTCGGCGGCGGAGACGGACTCGATGACGCCCGTGCCCAGCCACAGGTGGACCTTCCTGGGCGGGGGCTGCCCCAGGCCGACGAGCGCGTCGGCGTAGGCCGCCGCCTGCAGCACCGCGGAGGGCCGGGCGGTGCGGGCGAGCTTGGCGTCGACGGGCTCGTAGCGGCGCCGTCCGGTGGCCTCGTCGAGCAGCGGCTCGCCGGTGACGAGGTCGATGCTGGTGAGGAAGTCGGCGTAGCCGAGGAACCCGCCGGGTCCGCCGCCGGCGGGCGGGACGACGAGCGCGGCCTGGTAGACCACGTCGACCTGGGCCTCCAGCGCGGCGCGCGTCAGCCCGCCGGCGGTGCGGACGGCGTCGTCGCCCAGACCCGGCGCGGCGATCTCGACCAGCTCGCCGCCGCGGCGCGTCACGAGGGCGCGCAGGGCCTCCAGCGCCTCGCGCTCGTGGACCAGCCCGTGCTGCGCCACGAGGTCGAGCGAGCCGTCGGCGGGCACGGCCGGGCGGGGCAGGACGCCGGAGGTCGCGGCGTGCTCCAGGCGCAGGCGGTGGTCGCACTCCAGGACCGCGAGCAGGTCGCGCGGGGAGTGCCACCAGGCGCCACCGGCAGAGCTGGCCCCGCCGTCGTCGTCGTGCCCGGCTGCTCGCCGCATGCGCTGCCTCCCGTGCCGTGGTGCTGCTGTCGTGCCGACGGTCGTCCCGTGGGTCCTGGGCAGTGTGGAGGACGGGTCTGACACGTCGTGCGCACGCGGGCGTGTCCTGCTGGCCTTCCGGCGTCCGGTGCCGTACCTGTGGAGGACCCACCCGTCAGAGAGGACGCCGTCCCGTGTTCGACTCGCAGTCACGACCCCGTGAGCTGCTCAGCCGCCGCGCGGCCTCGGCCGCCTGCGGTGAGGTGCTGTGGGCGGCCCTGGCCGACCCCGCCGCCCGCACCGCGCCGCCCGCCCCGGGCCCCGACGCGCCGCGCGCCGACCACACCGACCACTGGTCTCCGCTGCTCGCGCTGACCCTCGCGGTGCTCGGCTGGAGCCGGCCCGACGTCGGCGTGGCCCGGTGGCTGGCCGAGGGGATGCGGCGCGACGACATCCCGCTGGACCTGCTCGCCTCCTGGTACGGCCCGCGCGCCGAGGCGCTGGTCGCCTGGAGCCGCGCCTCCAGCGCGCTGGCCGACCACGCGACCCGCCTCAGCGACGAGCTGCGCCTGCCCGTCCCGGTGGGGCGCGTGCCGATCGCCGTCCACGACGAGCACTACCCGGGCATCTCGGGCGCCGGGTACGACGACCTCCACCTCGGGCGCGTGCCCGACCAGCTCTCCGGCCCCACGCTGGACGACGGCGAGCTGACCGTCACCCGGGTGCCCGGGGGCGAGGAGGCGGTGCTGCAGCTGGAGGACTACCCCGGCTGGTACCGCCTGCTCCACGAGAAGGCCGGTGAGCTGCGGATGCCCCCGCCGGGGCAGGAGCGGCGCATCGAGGTGGTCGTGGCACCGCTGGGCTCCCTCGGGGTGTTCCGGCGCTCGCCGCTGACGGGCCGCTGGCACGCGACCAGCGAGGCGGCGCACCGCCTCGGCTGGCCCACGCTGCGCTGAGCCCCTGCGCTGACCCCGGGGGGTCAGATGGCGCAGCCGTCGGGGCCGCAGGCCTCGCCGTCGGCCGAGGTCGTCCCCGCGCCCGTCATCACCAGCTGCGGGGTGCGCTCGGACCAGGCGCGCTGCAGCGCGCCCAGCAGCACGTCGGGCGACTGCGCGCCGGAGACGCCGTACTTCCTGTCGATGACGAAGAACGGCACCCCGGTGATGCCCAGCGCCGAGGCCTCGGCCTCCTCGGACCGGACGTCGTCGACGTAGCGGCCCTCGGCGAGCACCGCGGCGACCTCGTCGGCGTCCAGCCCGGCCTCGACGGCGAGGCGCTGCAGCACGGCGCGGTCACCGACGGCCTCGCCCTCGGTGAAGTAGGCGCGCAGCAGCCGCTCCTTCACGGCGCCCTGCAGCTCGGGGCCACCGCGCTCCAGCGCGAGGTGGATGACCTGGTGGGCGTCGACGGTGTTGGCCTTCACCGCCCTGTCGAAGCGCAGCTCGACCCCTTCAGCGGCGGCCGTCTCGGTCATCGACGAGACCATCTCGCGCCCGCGCTCGACGCCGGTGCCGTACTTGGCCGACAGGCGCTGGGCGTAGTCGTCGGGGCCGACCTGCGTGCCCTCGGGGTGCGACGAGGCGTTCTGGTCGAGCTCGAAGGCCTTCCAGGTGACCTCGACGTCACCGGCGTGCTCGAAGCGGCCGAGCGCCGCCTCGAAGCGGCGCTTGCCGACGTAGCACCACGGGCACACGACGTCGGACCAGATCTCGACCTGGAGGGGGCTGTTCTTCGGGGGCGTCTTCGGGGGCGTCGTCGGGGCGTCGTCTGGGGCACGGCCAGGGCAACGCCCGGGGGAGCCGCGCCTCTTCCCGGGCCGTCCGGCGGGCAGGGCAGGATCGGGGGGTGCTCACCGACCTGCCGCTCGAGCAGCTCCAGACCCGCACCCCCGACCACCGCGACCCCGAGGGGCTGCACGAGTTCTGGGACTCCACCCTCGCGCAGGCGCGCGACGCCGGGGGCGACGTCGTCGTCGAGCCCGTGGCGACGCCGCTGCGCACCGTCGACGTGTACGACGTGACCTTCCCCGGCTTCGCCGGCCAGCCCGTCAAGGCGTGGCTGCGGGTGCCCGCGGGGGCCCTGGAGCGGGCCGAGCGCGGGGAGCGGCTGCCGGCGGTCGTGCAGTACGTCGGGTACGGGGGCGGCCGCGGCGAGGCCGCCGAGAACCTGCTGGTCGCCAGCAGCGGCTTCGCCCACCTGCACATGGACACCCGCGGCCAGGGGTCGGTGTGGAGCTCCGGGAGCACCCCCGACCCGGGCACCGGTGACCCGGCGAGCCTCGGCGCCCAGCACCCGGGCTTCATGACCCGCGGCATCACCTCGCCCGAGACCCACTACTACCGCCGCATGTTCACCGACGCCGCCCGCGCCGTCGACGCCGCGCGCACCCTGGCCGTGGTCGACCCGGCCCGGGTCGCGGTCATGGGCGGCAGCCAGGGCGGGGCGTGCGCCATCGCCGTCGCCGGGCTCGTGCCCGACGTCGCCGCCGTCGTCGCGCACGTGCCCTTCCTGTGCGAGATCCGACGGGCGCTGGTCATCACCGACGCCGACCCGTTCGCCGAGGTGCGGCGCTACCTCGCGGTGCACCGCGACCAGGTCGACGCCGTGCACCGGACCCTCGACTTCATCGACGGCGTGGGCTTCGCGCGCCGCGCCACGGCCCCGGCGAGGTTCACCGCGGCGCTGATGGACGCCGTGGTCCCGCCGTCCGGCCCGTTCGCGGCGCACGCGGCGTGGGGCGAGAGCGCCGGCGAGCGCGAGGTGACCAAGGAGATCCAGGTGTGGCCGTACAACGGCCACGAGGGCGGCGGCCCCGTCGACGAGGTGGCCGCGGTGGAGTTCATCGCCCGCCACCTGGGCTGAGGCGGCTGACGGGCTGACGGAGCCGTGAGCGCCGGCTCCTGAGATGGGCCCCTTCGGAGTGACGGAGCCGTCACGGCGAAGGGGCGCATCTCAGGAGCACCGGGTGGAGCGGCCGCCGCCGGGTACAGCCGACCTGAGGAGCGTTGACGACGGGAGCAGCGGTGGCAGAGCAGACGGTCCACGAGGCGGTCCGGCGGACGGCGCGGAAGACGGCGGTGGTCACGGGTGCCGGGTCGGAGCGGGGGATCGGCCGGGCGGTGGCGCACCGGCTCGCCCGCGACGGGTGGAGCCTGCTGCTCCTCGACGTCGACGGCGAGGGGGTCCGACGGCGGGCCGAGGAGCTGGCCGGCGAGCTGGCCGAGGGCGCCTCGGCGCTGGGGCTCGCGTGCGACGTCACCTCGCCCGACGCCCTGGCGGCGGCCTTCACCGCTGCGTTCGAGGGCGAGAGCCCGCCGCTCCCGCCGGTGGCGGGGCTGGCGAACCTCGCCGGCATCCCGAGCCCGACGCCGCTGCTGGACGTCACCGTCGCCGAGTGGGACCGGGTCATGGCGGTCAACGCCACCGGCTCGCTGCTGCTGGTGCAGGCGGCCGGACGGCGCATGGTCGCTGCGGGCCACGGGCGCATCGTGCTCACGTCGTCGGTGACGGCGCTCGACGGCGGTGGCACGTTCTCGAAGTCCGCCTACGCCGCCGCCAAGGCAGCGGTGCTCGGCCTCGCCCGCGGTGCCGCCCGCGAGCTCGGGCCGCACGGCGTGACGGTGAACGCGCTGGTCCCGGGGCCGGTGGACACCGACATCATGGGCGGCGCCCTCGACGACGAGCGCAAGGCCCGCATGTCGGCCGGCATCCCCGTGGGGCGCGTCGGTCAGCCCGCCGACATGGCCGAGGCGGTGGCGTTCCTGCTCTCCGATGGTGCCGGCTTCGTCAACGGGACGACGTTCAGCGTCGACGGCGGCATGCACATGCACTGACCCGGGACGCCCTCCGAGCCGACGGGGAGGTGTCGACCCCGTCGAGAGGGCTGTGGAGGTCCGTCGAAGGGTCCGACACCTCCCCGCCGGCACGTGCGTCCCTGGTCCGGCGCCGTCTGGCGAGGTCAGGCGAGCACGTCGCCCCAGTGCACGTCGGCCACCGCCATCAGCACGACGGAGCCGTCGTCCGACACCCAGGCCGAGAGGTGCGAGACGCGGTCCTTGCGCCGTCGCGGCTCAGGGGCCCCCGCGGCCACCAGGCGAGCCACCTGGGAGGCGTCCAGCCAGTCCAGGCCGCAGTACCCGTCGCAGCCGCAGGCGTCCCAGACCACCTGCGCCCCCTCGACGACCGCAGCGAGCGCGCGGGCGGGGCTGACGTCGTGGGCGATGCGCACGAACTCCCGGCCGGCGGGGTCGACCAGGCGGTCGTGGCCGACGAGCTGGCCGCGCGGGGGCTCGGACGGTGGTGCCGCGGGAGCGGCGCGCACGGCCCGCACCACCTCGGCGAAGGTCGGCTGCCGGCGCTTCCTGCCCACGCCGTCCATCGTGCTCAGCGGGGTCGACCCTGTCGAAGGGGTTCTCCGCCGCAGGACGTCACCGCTGCGCGGTCAGGTGGTGTGAGCCGTCGCGTCGAGCTCGACGACCTGTCCCGGGACGTCGAGGCGCTCGACGGCGAGCACGGTGATCATCGGGGTCGCGCCCCCCGTGCGCAGCCGCTGCGCCAGCGCGGCGATGCTCGCCCCCCACCGCGTGGGCGTCGGTGGTCCGGACCCGCAGGCGCTCGAGGCCCGACACCGGCACCTGCTGCTCGGCGAGCTGCACCTCGACGTCCTCGACGGGGAGCGACAGGTCGACCAGCACGCCCTCGCGGGTCGTCACCGACACCCTGCGGACGGTGGTCGAGGCGTTGAGGGCCGTCCACCACCCGGCCCAGCGCACGGAGGCGCGGTCGACGCAGGCGACGTCCAGGGTGAACGCCGGGTGCCGCCAGACCCGCAGCCCCCAGCGGAACACGCTGAGCTCGACGGCCCCCTGGCGGACGACGGGGCGCGAGCCGGGTGCGCCCCAGAAGCGGGTGCTGACCGACCGGCAGCCTCGCTCCGCACTCCAGCGACAGCTCCCGACCGTGCTCGGGCGCCTCCGTCTCGCGGAGGCGTCCGAGCCGCCGGGCGACCTCCAGCCCGACGAGGCTGGCGATGACCGCGCCGACCCCGTGGACGAGGAGGGAGACGAGGTCTGGCACGGGGGTCCCTCCACGCAGTGACCCGGTGTCCACGCCGCCAGCGCCGCCCGGGGGGTCAGGTCCAGGCGGACCAGTCGCGCTTGGCGATGGTGCAGTGCACGCCCTTGACCGCGTCGACGACCTGGCTGACCTCGAAGTCGCCTGCCGCCGACAGGTACGCCAGGGCGACGGCGCGGGGCACCCCGAGGCGCCCGTGCAGGAAGGCGACGGCGTTGCGCACGGCCTTGCGCATCGCCTCGTCGAGGTCGGGGTCCATGCCGGTCGGGATCCAGTGCGTGGCCGTCTCCACCACCGGGGTGGTCAGCGGCCCGACGACGGCGCCGCGCTGGGCCGCCGGCACCACGGTGAGGCGCAGCGTGGCGCGCAGCGAGGCCTCCAGCGCCGTGAGCGCCACCTCGCCGTTGCCCTGCGCGAAGTGCGGGTCGCCGACGAAGAACAGGGCGCCTTCGACCCCCACCGGCAGGTACAGCGTCGACCCGACGCCGGCGTGCTTGACGTCGATGTTGCCGCCCTGCTCGTTCGGGGGCACCGAGGGGACGGGGTCCGACGTCGCCAGCGCCGTGCCCATCAGGCCCAGGAACGGGGCGAGGTCGAACTGCGCCCAGCGCCCCGGTCCGGCGGCGAGGCGGGCGACGTCGCGCCCGCCGTCCCGACCGACGGCGCAGAAGTGGCTGACGGTGCCGTCGGTGACCATCCGGTCGAGGTCGCGGGTGGGCGCGGAGTCGTGGTCCTCGGGGAACTCCCCGGCGAGCGCTCCGAAGCCGTGGCGGTTGCTGATCATCCCGTAGGGCACGCGGCGCTCCAGGCCGAGCACGTCGACCTTGAGCAGGTCGCCGGGCCGGGCGCCGGGGACGCGGACCGGGCCCGTGACCACGTGCGGACCGTCGAGCGGACCGTTGGCCAGGCCGCTGGCCGCGACGTCGACGGCGTCGCGGAGCACCTCGGCCACCCCGAACTGCGCGAAGTACGCCCGCGGGTCGCGGCCCTGGTCGCCCATGAGGCCCTCGTGGCTGAGGGCGTCGACGGTGACCGTCTCGCCGTCGGGCACCTCGAGGACGGCCTCGGCGTCCTGGTTCGGCAGCCACCCCCACCGGACCTCCTCGGCGCGGGTGGGCAGGTAGTGCTGGCCGTCGACGCGGCCCTCGCCCGGCTGCAGCGCCGCGCCGACCGGGGCAGCGGCGACGTGCGCGGGGACGTGCGCGGGGACGACGGCGGTCATGCGGCGCTCCCGGCGGAGAGGCCGACGACGAGGTCGACCTCGACGGCAGCGCCGACCGCGAGGCCGGTGACGCCCACGCACGTGCGGCTCGGCAGCGGCGCGGTGAACCACCGCTCGTACTCGGCGTTGACGGCGTCGAAGTCCGAGAAGTCCGTCAGGTACACGCGGACCATCAGCGCGTCGTCGAGGGTGGCACCGACCTGGGCGAGCACCGCCGTGAGGTTGGCGAGCACCTGCCGGGTCTGCGCGACCACCCCGCCCTCGACCAGCTGGCCGGTCGCGGGGTCGGTGGGCATCTGCCCGGTGACGAAGAGCAGGTCGCCCCACCGGACGGCGTGGGAGAACGGGGCGACCTGCGGCGGGACGCCGGGGGCGCCGACGAAGCTCATCGGCTCGCGGACCCTCTGCCCCGTGGCTGACGAGGTGGTCGGCGGTGTGGTCGGCAGGGTGGCCGACGGTGTGGGCGACGTGGTGGTGCTCATGCGTGCTCCTCGACGGTGGTGGCGCCCACGAAGCGGCGGGTGGCCTCGTGGTGGGGGGCGGTGATGACCTGCTCCGGGGGGCCCTGCTCCACCACGACGCCGCCGGCCATGAAGACGACGGTGTCGGCGACGTCGCGGGCGAAGTCCAGCTGGTGGGTAGCGATGATCATGGTCAGGCCCTCGTCGCGGGCGAGGTCGCGGATCACGGCGAGCACCTCACCCACGAGCTCGGGGTCGAGCGCGCTGGTCGGCTCGTCGAGCAGCAGCACCCGGGGGCGCGGGGCGAGGGCCCTGGCGATGCCGACCCGCTGCTGCTGGCCGCCGGACAGGTGGCGGGGCAGCGCGTCGGCGCGGTCGGCGAGCCCGACCTGCTCCAGCAGCTCGTCGGCGCGGGCGCGGGCCGCCTCCCGCGACATCCCCTGCACCCAGCGCAGCGGGCCGGCGACGTTCTCGCGGACGGTGAGGTGGTGGAACAGGTTGAACTGCTGGAAGACCATGCCGACGCCGGCGGCCACGCGCTGCTGGGCGATCCGCCGCTCGCGCAGCTCACCGCCGCGCTCGTCGTAGCCGATGGCGGTGCCGCTGACGAGCACGGAGCCGTCGTCGAGGCCCTCGAGGTGGTTGATGGTGCGCAGCAGCGTGCTCTTGCCGGAGCCGCTGGGTCCGAGCAGGGCCACGACCTCGCCCTGGCGGACCGCCAGGTCGACACCGCGGAGCACCTGGGTGTCGCCGAACGACTTGCGCAGGGCGTGGCCCTCGATGAGCGCCGCCCCGAAGCTGCGCGGCGGCGGCTCGGCGCGGACCGGCGCGGTGGGCCGGACCAGCGCCGGGTCCGCGGGGAGGGCACAGGGGCGGAGCCGGGGGTGGTGACAGCGCCGCCCCGGGGCCGTCGGAGCAGGGCTGCCAGGTCCCACCACGGGCGGGGGCCGGTCGCGGCCCGGCGGGAGCGGTCCTGGTCGAGGGCGCGCTCCACCAGCAGCTGGACCCCGGTCAGCAGGCCCGTCAGCAGCAGGTAGAGCACGGCCGTGGCGAAGTAGATGGAGAAGTAGTCGAAGGTGGCCGAGGCCAGCTGCTGGGTGCGCAGGGTCAGCTCGGGCACGGCGATGATCGAGGCCAGCGCCGAGTTCTTCATGGTGGAGACCGCCTCGTTGCCGAGGGCGGGCACCACCGAGCGGAACGCCTGCGGGGCGACCACCCGCCGCATCAGCAGGCTCGGCACCATGCCCAGGGCCCGCCCCGCCGCCGTCTGGCCGGCGTCGACCCCGCGGATGCCCGAGCGGAAGATCTCCGCGAAGAAGACCGCCTCGTTGAGGGCGAGCGCCACCCCGCCGGCCACGAGCGGGGGGAAGGTGACCCCCGCCCGCGGCAGGACGCTGAACACGAAGACCAGCTGCAGGATCAGCGGGTCCCGCGGTAGAGGGTGACGTAGGCCCGGGACAGGGCGGTCAGCGGCGCCGAGCGGGTCAGCTGCATGGCCGCGAGCACGGCCCCGAGCAGCGCGCCCCCGGCGAAGCCCATCGCCGTCAGCTGCAGGGTGATCCAGATGCCCTCCAGCAGGTAGGGCATCGTCAGGTACTGGAAGAACTCGCTCATCGCCGTGGCCGCCGTCGTCCGCTCTGCTCGCCGGCCTCAGCCGACGCTGAGGACGGTCGGCTCGGCGACGGCGTTCTCGCTGAGCTCCCACTTCTTCGCGAGCTCGTCCTGGAGCCCGCTGCCCTGGATCTCCGTGAGGGCGCCGACCACCGCGTCGCGGAAGGGCACCTGGCCCTGCGGGACGCCGATGCCGATCTCGTAGTCGAGCAGCACGGTCTCGGCCTGGTCGAGCTCGTCGGGGTGCTCGGCGATGAACCGGACCACGGTGTTGCTGTCGTTGACGTAGGCGTCGGCGCGGCCGGCGAGGATCGCCTGCACGCAGTCGGCGCTGCTGTCGAAGAGGCTGACCACCGGGGCCGCCTCGCCGGCGGCCTCGCAGCCGGGGGCGAGGTCCTCGACGAGGGGCACCTCGACGTAGCCCTTGTTGAGGGCCACGGTGGCGCCGCACATCGAGGCGTCGATGCCGGTGAGGCCCTTCGGGTTGCCCTTGGCGACCAGGATGCCGTCGTAGACCTTGGAGTAGCTGACGAAGTCGACGCCGCCGGCGGCGCGCTCCTGGGTGGCGTAGAGGTTGGAGACGATCCAGTCGGCGCGGCCGCTGGCCACCGTCGGGATCAGCTCGGCGAAGCCGACGGGCACGTAGTCGACGGTGAAGCCCAGGCAGGCGCCGATGGCGTTGCCGAGGTCGATGTCGAAGCCGACGTACTGGTCGGGGTTCGTCGGGTCGATGGTCTCGTAGCCCGGGGTGTAGGGGTTCAGCGCGTTGGTCTTCGTGGTGCCGACGAGGTCGGGGTGCTCCTCGCGCAGCTGCTGGCAGGCGGCCGAGTCGGCGACGGCCTGGTACTCCGCGGTGGCCGAGCCGGCGCTGCCGGGGGCGGCCGCGTCGGCGCTCGAGCCGCAGGCGCTCAGGGCGAGCAGCGCCGCGAGGGAGCCCGCGGCGGCGAGGGTGCGCTGGGTGGTGGTCATGGGGTCCTCCCGCTCGGGCGCCGGGGGCGGGGGTGCTCGGCGCCGCAGTCGTGCGGTCAGATGGTCTGACCGGTGACGAGGACGCTAGGCAGGTCAGAGCGCCGCGGGTGGCGGGGAAACGCGCTCGTTACGCGATGCGCACGACCGTTACAACGGTCTGACCAAGAGACCGGTCTGGGTCGGCCGGGACCCGGGTACGGTCATCTCGTGCCCACCTCCGCGCCGTCCCCGGTGCCACCCCTGCTGCGTCGCTCGACCAACATCTCCGCGGCCCTGGCCGCGCACTTCGAGCGCCTCATCGCCACCGGCGAGCTCGCCCCGGGCGCGCGGCTGCCGGGGGAGCGGGAGCTGTCGACGTCGATGGCGGTCTCGCGGGCGTCCCTGCGCGAGGCGATGCACGAGCTGGAGCAGAAGCACCTCATCGAGCGGACCCCCGGGCGGGGCACGGTGGTGACCGAGCCGTCCGCGCAGGCCCAGGCGCTGCGGCAGCTGGCCGTCCCGGCGGTCGAGCAGGACGACGCCGCCGAGCTGCGGGTGCTGGTGGAGCCCTCGATCGCGGCCCTGGCGGCGCGGCGCGCCACCGACGCCGACCTCCTGCAGCTCGCGCGGGTCCTCGACGCCTCCAGCGAGGACCTGCGCCCCTCCCAGTCGGTGGAGCTGGACGTCGAGTTCCACGCGCTGCTCTCCCGCGCAGCCCGCAACCCGCTGCTCGCGGCCCTGCACGAGCTGGTCAGCGACTGGACCCTGCCGGTGCGCCAGGTGTCGCACCGCCGCCGCACCGGCCGGCGCGACTCCGTGGCGGGGCACCGCGCGATCTACGACGCCGTCGCCGCGCACGACGCCGACGCGGCCCGCGCCGCCATGGAGGACCACCTCGGCGACGTCCGGGCCCTCGTGGCCGACCAGGACCAGCGGTGAGCGCCGCGACCCGGGCGGGGACGGCCTGGTACGTCGCCGGGCTGCTGCTGCTCACGGCGGCGACCGGCGCGATCGACGCGGTCAGCTACCTCGCCCTCGACCGCGTCTTCACCGGCAACATGACCGGCAACGTGCTCTTCATCGGCTTCGCCGTCGCCGGCGTGGCCACCATCCCGCTGCTCAACAACGCCGTCGCGCTCGGCGGATTCGTGGTCGGGTCGATCATCGGCGGCCGCGCGGTCGGGCGCGGCCACCCGCCGCGCCTCACCCGGGCCGGTGCCTGGGTGCTGGGGGTGTCGGTGCTGGTGACCCTCGGCCTGACGCTGGCGTGGTCGGCGCTGGGAGAGCTCGCGTCCTGGCACCTGCTGACCATCACCGGCGTCCTGGCGGCGGTCATGGGCGCCCAGGTCTCGGCGGTCAAGCCGCTGGGCAACGCCGACATCACCACCGTCGTCGTCACCAACACCCTCGCCAACCTCGCGCGCGACAGCCGCCTGGGCGGAGGGCGCCAGGGGTGGCGGGTCGCCTCCGACAGGTTCCTGGCGATCGTCGCCATGGGGCTCGGGGCGCTGCTGGGGGCCGCCGTCGTCAAGGGCGCCGGGGGCGACGCGGCGCTCGGCACGTCCACGGGCGTCCTCGCCCTGGCCTGGGTGTCGCTGCTGGTGGGCCGCTCCCGCCAGCGCCGCGCCGAGCGGGCCGGGGCGGAGCGCGCGGGCTGAGACGGCTCCGCCCCCACCGGTCGTACCGGCGGGGGCGGAGCCGAGGTGCTGCTCGGAGCTCAGGACGTCACTGGACGCGGGGGGCCTTCGCGGGCTCGTCGTCGCCGTCGTCCTCGGACGGGATGTAGACGTCAGCCACGTCGATGTTGACCTCGGTGACGTCGAGGCCGGTCATGCGCTCGACCGAGGTGATGACGTTGCGGCGCACGCCCGCGGCGAGGTCGGCGATGGCGACGCCGTACTCGGCGATCAGGGTGATGTCGACGGCGGCCTGCGTCGAGCCGACCTCGACGGAGATGCCCTGGGAGTGGTTGGTCGTGGCACCCGGGATGCGCTCGCGCAGCGCGCCGACGGCGCGGGCGGCGCCGCCACCGAGGGCGTGGACCCCGGCGACCTCGCGGGTGGCGATGCCGGCGATCTTCGACACGACGGTGTCGGCGATCGTCGTGCCGCCCTGGGTGGTGGCCAGGCCGGTACCGGTCGAGGTGGCCGAGGCGCCGTTCGAGGTGGTGGAGGTGCTCTTGGCGACCGGGGCGGTGGTGGTCTGCGACATGGTTTCTCCTCCTGCGGTGAGGTGACCGCACCGGGCTGGTGCGGTTGATGTGAGGTGAGAGTCAGGTCGGCCGGAAACGTCACGGTCGATCTCCTGTGACCTGGCTCACACCCGTGGGGCGGCTCGGGACGAGGGCGGCGTCGACGGTCCCCGCGGTGACGAGCGCGAGCGCCACCGGCGTGCTCGGCACCCCCACCACGAGGGGTTCCAGCACCGCACCGGCGGGCACCGTGAGGCGCGCCAGGAGGCCCCGCCGGTCCGGCCGGTGGGCGGCCGCCCCGAGCAGGCCCAGCGGACCGCCCGCGAGCGCCGCCGCCGCGAACCACCAGCGGTCGTCCACCCACGCGCTCGCGCCGAAGGCCCCGACGAGCTGGCCCGCGCCGTCGTGCACCGCCACCGCGGTCAGCCCGACGACGACGCCGGCGGCTGCCGCGCGTCCCGGCCGGCGCAGGAGCCACCCCGCGAGCACCAGCAGTCCCGCCCACGCCGTCCCCGAGCCGAGCACCGCGCTGGTGGAGGCGTCGGGGGTCAGCGACGCCAGTCCCAGCGCGACGGCTGCCCTCAGCGCCGCGCCCCACCCCCGACGGGCGGTGGCCGGACGGCTCACCTGCGGTCGGGGTGCGGCGCGGTCGGGTCGGCGGCGGACTGCCGGAGGGCGAGCTCCGCGAGCAGGTGGACGTGCGCGGCGAACCGGAAGGTCCCGACGACGAGGAGGGCGACGCCGACAGCGAAGACCCCGAAGAACAGGACCACGAACGCGGTCTGCGAGGCGTCGTCGGCGGGGTCGGCCCCGAAGAACAGCCAGGCGTTGGCGATCGGCCCAAGCACCTGCTGGCAGGCGAGCAGCACCACCCCCACCGCCACGAGGCCCGCCGCGCGGCGCAGGCGGGGCACCTCCTGCGTCGTCGTCAGCTGCTCGACGGGGGCGTCGAGGTCGACCTCGTCCACCGGTTCCTCCTCGGGTGCGGGCCGGCCCGGAGCACGGCCCCACCGCACGCTAGGAGCGAGGCGACCACCGGACGCCGGGACTCCATGGAGCCTCCGCGAGACGCACGCAGCTCCTGCACACCGGGCCCCGCGGGCAGCCGCGGAGCTCCGTGACGGCGGCGTCCACGGTCACGTGCGACCTCGGTCTGACCCCGGACTCCGCCGCGGCGGGGCGCTCAAGCCCATGCGAGATGCGATCCGCCGACGACGTCGAGCGGTGCGACGCTCGTGGCCAGCGCCCAGCCGGAGACCCGGAGGGGCACGTACCGGAACCGGATGGCCCCCGTCTGCACCGTGTGACCCGGACTGCTCGAAGGTGGGCACGTGGGCACGTGGGCACGTGGGCACGTGGGCACGTCGGCCAGCTCACAACCCTCAGGTCTCATGTCGAGCCCTCCAGCCGTGCAGGTCGGTGTCAGGTGCGCCGGACCCCGCGGAGGCCCGGGGCCGGTGGGCGGCACGAGCAGCCCGACCACCGAGGTGGCCGGGCTGCTGCGAGTGCTTCAGCAGGCGCAGGTGCTGCGCGGTGAGGGGATGTCGGGGACCGCCCCGTCGTCGGGGTCGAGGTGGTGGTCGGGCAGCGCGAGCTGCCTGGCTCTCCGCGCGGTGGAGTGCGCCACCGCTCTTCGGGGGTTCAGCAGCCATCGCTGCTGGGGGTCGACAGTCGCTGGAGGTCGTACCTGCGGGACTCCGTCGACCATCTGCACGGCCCAGATCCCGAGGGTCACCAGCAGGTGGTGCCTCCCGCAGAGGAGCACGCCGAGGTCGACGTCGGTGGGACCGCCCTCGGCCCAGTCGTGGACGTGGTGCGCCTCCAGCCACCCCGGCGGGGCGGTGCAGCCCGGGATGACGCACCCGCCGTCCCGCGCGAGCATCGCCCGGCGCTGTGCGGGGGAGAACAGGCGGACCGTGCGTCCCAGGGCCAGCGCTGCTGCCTGGGGGCCCTGGCAGGACAGGGTCACCGTGTGCAGCAGCGCGGTGCACGCGAGGTGCTGGAGCGGCGTCGTCGTCAGCGGCCGGCGGGTGGTCTCGCAGGTGGCGAGCCCGGCACCCGGGACGCCGGTGAGCTGGTCCGAGGTGGCGGTGACGATGATGCGCGGGGGCTCGCCGCCGCGGGTCTCGTCGCTGGTGCGACCCAGCCGGGTGAGCTGCGCCAGGGCGTCGGCACGGCGCTGCCCGGCGGTGCGCTCGTCGCGCACGCGGACACCGGAGCCCCCGCCGCCCGTGCCAGGCTCGCCGAGGCCGGGAAGGGGCTCGTCGTCGCGGCCCGGAGCGCCGTCGGTGTCAGCGAGGGGGGCGCGAGCGGTCGGGTCGGGCTTCGCGAGGTGGTCGATGGCGGCCTTGAACTCGGCACCCGTGATCGCGTCGAGGTGGCCGCGCACGTCGACGGACCCGTCCTCGTGGACCGTGACCGTGAGGTAGCGCTTGTCGACGTCGTCGGGGTCGAAGCCCCGGTCGGCGCGGTCGGGGTCCAGCGCGTGCGCGAGGACGGTGCAGGCGATGACCGCCTCGGCGTGGGTCAGACCGGGGAGCCTCTCCGCGAGCACGGCGTCGGCCTCCGCGCCGAAGGCGCGCTGGATGCGGCGCGGCAGCGACTCCACGGTGCGCCGTGCCAGCGAGGCGATGTCGGTGGAGATGGCTCCGCTGGCGTGCTGCTCCCCGACCCGGCCGAGCCCCTCGCCGCCGAGGGGCACCCCCGGTCCGGCCGGTGCACCACCGGCGGCCCGGTCGGCCGGGTCGGCCGGGTCAGCGGGCTCGGTCTGGTCCCCGCGGGGCTCGGAGAGCGGGGCGACGGGAGCGGTGAGGGCCTTGGCCAGGTGGACCTCGCCCGCCGCGCGGCGCGGGTCGGCACCGGTGTGGGTGAGCAGCAGGTCGGTCGGTGACGTCGCACCGGCGGCGGTGAGGTCCTCGGGGGTGAAGCTGGCGGTGAGGGCCAGCAGCACGGAGTCGGCGACGTGCCGCAGGCGGGCCGTCGCCTGCAGGGCCTGCACGCGCTGGTGCGGGCCCGTCGACGCGAGGTGCTGGGCGGCCCGGACGGCGTCGTCGGCGGCCTCGCGCGCGGCGGACAGCGCGTCGGCGAGGGGCCCGGTGAGGGGGACCGGAGGCAGGTCGGGGAGGAGCGACCCCGCCCCGGAGGGGCCGGGCGTGGGGTCGGCACCCAGGGCACCGGACGCCAGCGGCTCGGCCTGCCAGGACGAGCCGCCCCCCTCAGCGCCCTCGTGGGGCGTCTCGGTGCCGGTCCAGGTCATGCAGTTGACGCTAGAGATCACCACTGACAGTCGAACACCCGTCTAGAAGGCCTGTACAGGGCCGTGATCAGCGCAAGTCGAGGTTCACCCGTTCGGACCAGCCCGCCAGCCCAGTGCGCGCACGACAGCGGCGACGACCTCGCCCGTCGACGCGGTCGACGTGTCGAAGACCTGCGCCGCCGGCGAGCCGTCGGCCACCAGCCGGCGGTACCGCTCGTGGCGCTCGCGGTGGAACGCCTCCTCGCGCGAGATGCCGCGGGTGGCATCGGCCTGGGCCCGCTCCAGCGTGGTCTCGACGGGGGTGTCGAGCAGCACCCAGTGCGCAGCGGTCCCGGGAGGCAGCGCGTCGACGAGCGCGGCGCGCTCGGTGGGGGAGTGGAAGGGGCCGACGGCGACGACGACGTCGAGCGGGGTGCGCAGCCACCGCGCCACGAGCGACCCGTGGGCGTGGTGCGCCGAGAGCCACAGCCCGCTGGCACCCGCGCCGGGCGCGGTGACGGCCTCGGCGACGTCGTCGACGTCGACCACCGCGGCGGTGCGCCCACAGGTGGCGGCCGCTGCGGCGAGCGCGGCCGCAGTGGTCGATTTCCCCGAGGCGATGGGGCCGTTGACCACCACCAGCTGCGCCACCGGCGGTTCGGCGAGCTCCTCGGCGTGCGACGCGAGCCACGCGGCCTCGGTGCGGTAGTGCTCGGCGTGACCCTCCAGGTGGGCAGCCCCGCCGGCGTGCCGAGCAGCGGCGTCGTCGGCCAGCGCCTCGAGCCGCGGCTCGAGGGCCGCCAGCACGTCGGCAGGGGTGATGACCACCTCGTCACCGGCCGTGGCGTACGCCTGGCACAGCGCGGCCAGCCGTCGCCGCTGCCTGGCGAGGTCGGGGGCCCCCGAGCCGTGGCCGTCGACCCCCGACAGCGGGACGAAGCGGTGCGCGGCGTGCGCGAGGTCCCGCGCCCGCGGCCCCGGGGCTGCCGTGTCGACGTCGATCCAGCCGGTGAGGCCGCCGTCGTCGTCGAACACCGCGTTGTACGGGGCGACGTCGTTGAGGCAGACGACCTCCACCGGCTCGCGGGCGGGCTGCTGCCACACCAGCTCCTCACCCGCCCCGGCAGGACGGGCCAGGAAGTCGCGGGAGGCGGCGTGGACCTCGGCGAGCCACCGCCCGACGGTCGCGAGCACCGCCGGCGCCCACACGTGGGCGGGCACCGGGTAGCTCGGCACGGTGCCCGGCAGGTGCGTCAGCACCTCGCGGCCCTGCTCGTCGAACCCCAGCGGGCGGGGCAGGAAGGTGGTCCCGCGGGAGTGCAGGTGCTCCAGCAGCCGGTGGACGGTCGGCGTCCACGGCCCGGCCCTGCGGTGCACCGCGCACCCGCGGCGGCTCACCGCCGAGCTGTTCCCGCCGGTGAGGACCTCGTCGTCAGGCATCGACACAGCACCCTGCCGGTCGGCGTCGTCTCTGTCGACGCGTTTCCGGCGTCGCGCTACGCGGCCAGGACGTCGCGCACCGTCGACGGCCGGCGGCCCAGCAGCTCACCCAGCACGGGTGACGTCTCGGCGAAGAACCCCTGCGCCGCGGCCTCGTACATCCCGAGCGTGAAGCGCGCGACGGGCTCGGGCCGCCCGGCGCTCACCTGCGCGGCGAGCCACTCCTGCGGGTCGACGACGACCAGCTCCACCTCGCGACCGGCCGCGGTCGACGCCAGCGACGCGACGTCGGCGAAGGTCGGGGCCTCGTCGGCGGTGAGCACCAGGGGACCGTCGAGACCGGTCTCGCCGGCGGCCAGGCGCGTGATGACGACGGCGGCCGCTTCGGCGGCGTCCTCCCGTGCGGTCCAGGAGACCGGACCGTCGGCGGGCACCGTGATCCGCCCGGTGGCGCGCCAGTCACCGGTCATCCAGCCCAGGCTGTGGGCGTAGAAGCCGTTCCGCAGCGACGTCCAGGCGAGCCCCGACCTCTCCAGCGCCACCTCCGTGGCGGCGTGGTCGCGGCCCGGACGGAACGGCGTCGCGGGCGAGGCCCCCTGGTGGCTGGTGTAGAGCACGTGCCCGACCCCCGCCCGCACCGCGGCGTCGACGGCGGCGGTGTGGAGCGCCACCGCGTCGGCGGTCGGGTCGCTCGACGAGACAAGCAGCAGCTGGTCGGCGCCCCGGAAGGCCGGCTCGAGCGTCTCGGGTCGGGCGTAGTCGCCGAGGCGGACGGTGACGCCGCGCTCGGCGAAGCCGCGCGCCCGCTCCGGGTCGCGGGCGACCACCACCAGCTCATCAGCGGGGAAGCGCGCGAGCAGGTGCTCGGTGGTCGCGCCGTTGAGGGCTCCGGTGGCACCGGTGATGACGATCATGGCGGCCTCGCTCTGCGTCGTATCGTTGGCAACAACACCGCCGGATCGGCGGTAGCGCAGTGGTACCACTGGTTTGTTATCGTCGGCAACATGACGCTCGAGACCGGTGCCCCGACGGGGCGGGACGCCGTGCGCGCACGGCTCGTCGACGTGGCGGCCCAGCTGCTGCACGAGCGCGGACCGGCGGCCGTCACCACCCGCGCCGTCGCCGCGGCGGCCGGGGTCCAGGCGCCGACGATCTACCGGGTCTTCGGCGACAAGGACGGCCTGCTCGACGCCGTCGCCGAGCGGGCCGCCGACGACTTCGTCGCCGCCAAGGCCGGCGCCGCCCGTGACGAGGCGGGCCGCGGCACCGACCCCGTCGACGACCTGCGCACCGCCTTCTCCGACCAGGTCGACTTCGGCGTGGCCAACCCCGAGGTCTTCCGGCTCCTCGGCGACCCGGCCCGGGTGCTGCGCTCCGGCGCGGCCCGGGCGGGGCGCGAGGTGCTCCGCGCCCGGGTGCACCGGGTGGCGCTCGCCGGGCGGCTGCGCGTGCCGGAGGAGCGGTGCGTGGACGTGGTCCAGTCCGCCGGCACCGGCGTCATCCAGACCCTCCTCGCGACTCCGGCCCCCGAGCGCGACCCGCAGCTGGCCGCCGCGGTGTGGGACGCCGTGGCCACCGCCATCCTCGTCCCCGCAGCGGACGGCGGCCAGCGCGGGACGACGACGGCGGAGCACTCCTCGGCGGCGACGACCCTCATCGCCTTCCGCGCCCTGGCGCCGCAGCTCCCCGCTCTGAGCGACGCCGAGCGGGCGCTGCTCGTCGAGTGGCTCGACCGGCCGGAGGTCAGCGGCCCGCGCTGAGGACCCTGCGGCAGCTGCTCACACCGCAGCAGGCGCGGTGAGATCGAGCCGGTCGCCCGTCCAGCGCTCCCGCAGCCACCGGTCGTGGCTGGCGAGCACCACCGCCCCCGGGAACTCGACCAGGGCCGCCTCCAGCTCCTCGGCCAGGCCGAGCGAGAGGTGGTTGGTGGGCTCGTCGAGCACCAGCAGGTCCGGCGGGTCGGCCGTCAGGACGGCGAGCGCCACCCGCCGCTGCTGCCCGACGGAGAGCGCGCCGACGGGCCTGTCGGCGTCGTGGGCGCTCACGAGCCCGGTGCTGACCAGCGGCGGCGCGTGCTCGCCGACGGCCCGCAGGTAGACCTGCTGCGGGGTCTGCGAGGCGTCGGGCCACGTGACGTCCTGCGCGAGCAGGCCCACCCGGACCCCGGGCGCTGACGTCCTCACCCCGCGGTCGGGGGCCAGGGCCCCCACCAGCACCGCGATGAGCGTCGACTTGCCGCTCCCGTTGGGGCCGTCGAGCAGCAGGTGCTCGCCGGGCCGCACGGCCAGGCTCGTGCGGCCGAGGCGGCCGGCGACCTCGACGTCGTCCACCTCGACCAGCACCTCGGGTGCCTCCGCACGCGGGGTGCTCCGCGGGCGGAAGCCGGCGAAGCGCAGCAGCGGAGGCGGCGCGGCGACCTGCGTGCGCTCGAGCTCCTCCAGCCGGCTGCGCGCCGAGCGGACCCGGCGGGCGATCGTGGTGGCGGCGCGGTCGGCGTAGAACTTCTTCGCGGCGCGCGCCTCGCTCTTGGGGTCGGTGGTGTGCATGACGTCGCGCGCGCCGACGGCGACCTCGTGGCGCAGCACCTCCAGCTGCTCCTGCTCGGCGGCGTGCTGCTCCTCCCAGCGGCGGCGGGCGGCGGCCTTGGCGCGCAGGTGGTCGCTGTAGGCGCCCGCGCCCGAGGTCGAGCGGCTGGTCAGCGGGTCCTCGGTGGAGCTGGGGTCGAGGTCGGCGACGCGCGTGGCGACGTCCTCGATGAAGCGCCGGTCGTGGCTCGCGAGCAGCACCGGCCCGGTCCACGAGCGCAGCTCGGCGGCCAGGAAGTCGGCGCCGGCGGCGTCGAGGTGGTTGGTCGGCTCGTCGAGGAGCAGCGCGGTCGGTCGGGCCACCAGCGCCGACGCGAGCGCCAGGCGCGTGCGCTGTCCGCCCGACAGTGCCCCGACGGGGCGGTCGCGCGGCACCCCGGCCAGACCCAGGCCGGCGACGACGCGCTCGACCTCGACGTCCAGCGACCAGACGCCGGCGGCGGTCGCCTCGGCGAGGGCCACGTCGTAGCGGCGCGCCGCTGCACCCTGGTCCGCCGCGGGTGCGTCGGCCAGCGCGTCCGCCGCGGCGGCGAGCTCGTGCTCGACGTCCCGGGCGCTGGCGACGGCGTCGTCGAGCACGTCGTCGACGGTGGCCGCGTCGTCGAAGGGGAGCACCTGGTGCACCAGGCGCGTGCGCTCCGGGCGGGTGACGGTCCCGGCGTCGGGGTCGTCGACGCCGGCGGCCACCCGCAGCAGGGTGGTCTTGCCGGCGCCGTTCTCGCCGACGAGGGCGACGCGGGCGCCGGGCCCGACGGCGAGGGAGACGTCGCGCAGCACCACCCGGTCCGGGTAGCGGCGGTCGACGTGGCGCAGGGCGAGGTGGGCCGAAACGGCCTGGGTGGGGGCTGGGGCTGGCACGCGAGGTCCTCGGGGCGAGGCGGACTCCCGCCGGGTCCCTGGTCGGGTCCGCGGGCGCGGGACGGTCGCGGTCTCAGCTGAGCACGCCCCGACGGTAGGCCCGCCCCCGCGCTCCGTCATCCCCTTTTCCGCACCGGACGGCCTTGGGGCGCCCCGCAGCGGCGTCGCCGTCGCTCCGGGTCGCCGCTGCCTGGGGCTTCGCGCTCCAGCGCACCACCGGCGACGGGATGCTGGAGCACGAACGCCTCCTGGTGGGACGTCGCTCCCTCCCGCCCGGCGGTTCGCGCCTCGGCGGCCAGGAGTCGCTGTGACGGCCGACATGCAGAGGTCATCAGCTCCCGCGGAGGCGATCCACCTGGGCCCACTTCTACCCGTCCGGCGTCACCGGACCCGGCCTTCCCTGGGACCCGCAGACGTGCTCGGTCGCGTGCGACGGCGACGGCGACGGCGACGCTGCGCCTCGACGGCGGTGCATTCGGACCAGGAAGACGTCGCCAGCTCCCACGGTCACCGGGCGCCGCCCATCGACAGCACCAGGACCCGGTCCGCACCGCGCTGGCCCGGGGCGCCAGGCCCGACGCCTCAGCGGTGGCGCACCCACGCGCCGGGCTCGAGGAGCTCGGCCGTCCCGCTGGCCAGGTCGACGCGGAGCGGCGCCAGCGCCCCCGGGACCACGTGCTCGCCGCTGGTCTCGAGCGCTAGACCGGTCCAGGCGCGCCACTGCTCGACGGTCCCCTCGAAGTGCTGCGACGCCGGGGTCGTCGCCACGACGCGGGCGCCCATCCGCTCGTGGGTGCGGAGCCAGGGGTCGTGCGCCTCGCCGTCGGGCCGGCGCCAGCGGACGTACTCCTCGACGGGCACGCGCGGGTGGAGGTGCTTCGCGGTGAGCCGCAGCGGAGCGACGACCCGGTGCAGCCCGGCGTCCAGGGAGACGGCGATGAGGTGGCCCAGCAGCTGCGACGCCACGCCGGAGCGTGCGTGCCCGGGGTGGACCTGAGCGGCGCAGGCCACCAGCGCGTCACAGCTCGACGCGGCGTCGCGGTCGGCCAGGGAGCGCACCAGCGCGTCGCTGTACCCGCGCGGGAGGGCGGTGGGGTCACCGTCCCAGGCGACGGGCACGCCCCACGCCGCTCCGACGAGCTGGTCCTCCCGGTCCTCGTCGCCGGGTCGCGTCAGGGCCACCTGCAGGTGGGCGAACGCCTCGTGGACGGCGGGCAGGGCTGCCGCGGCGGTGCGGTCGGCGTCGACGTACGGCGGCCAGCTCCCGGCGAAGAGCGCCTCCCACTGGGCCTGGGAGCGCGGTCGGTCGCTGACCAGCTCTGCGACCAGGTCGTCCGCCACCCTGCCGGTGTACCGCAGCGAGGACGGCGGGGCGAGCGAGTTCCCGGCCGAAGACGGTGTCAGGCGCCGTACCAGTCGCGCTCCTGGGCCGGGGCCCTCGTCGACTCGGCGGGCGCGAGCACCAGGCGCAGCACGTGCCCGGCGATGCAGATGAGACCGACCCACCACGCGGCGGACTGCAGCCACACGACGGCGCCCGGGCCGCCACCGGAGGTGTCGACCAGGACGGTGAGCAGGAAGCTCAGCCCCAGCAGGAAGAGGCCGTGGGGCAGCAGCGGCGCGCGGCGCGGCTTCTCGGTGACGCTCACCCGGCGACCGTAGCGACGATGATCGCTGCCGGAGGCTGCAACAGCGCCACACGACGCCGCGTCCTGGGCGCAGGACCCGTCGAGCGGAGGCGCAGCATGAGCAGAGCACCACGTCGGGCACGTACCGTCCTGGCGGGTCTGCTGGCCGGTCCGGTCGCCGTCTCGCTCGCCGGGTGCGGCGCGGCGGCTGCGGAGAGCCCGCCGCCCGAGGTGCTGCGCCTCGCCGACGGGACGACCGTCCTCGTCGGTGCCGGAGCCAGCGGCAGCAGCACCGCAGGGGAGGTCCGCGGACGTGTCCTGACCTCGAGCACGGGGTGCCTCCTGCTGGACGACGGCGCGGACGCGGCCCTCCACCTCCTGGTGCTCGAGCACGGCACCAGGACGACCGACGACGGCGCGGGGATCGTCACGCCGGACGGGGTCGAGATCCGCGACGGCGACGGCATCACCGCTGCGGGCGGCTTCGAGGAGAACGACGACGCCCAGCTGCAGCAGGACTGGCCCACCGCGCCCGAGGAGTGCCGCGGCCCCGACCGCATGGCCCGCGTCACCGACGACCTGCGCCTCGACCCGGCGGTGGTCGCCGAGCAGGTCGCCGCCTTCGGCCACCACGAGCAGCACGACGACGGGACGGTGCTCCTGGTACCCGCGGATCCTCCGACCAGCGCTGCGGACGCGCTGACCGGCGGGGTGCTGACCCGCCTGGAGGGCGGGTGCCTCGGCCTCCTCGGTCCCGGTGGTCGGAGGACCCTCGTGAGGTGGCCCTACGGCACGGCGTGGGACCCGGACCGGCAGGTGCTCGATCTGCCGGAGCAGGGAGCCGTGGCCCTCGGTCAGGAGGTCATCCTCGGCGGCGGGCAGGGCGTTGCTGACGGGGTGCGACCGGGACTGCCGCAGGGCTGCGCGTACGACGACGTCTGGGTGGCGTCCTGACGGCTACTCGGCGGGGGCGCTCGTCACCGACGTGGCGCTCCCGACGGTCCCCGGGCCGAGCGTGCCCACCTCCTCGACCGAGAGGAGCAGCGCAGCAGCCAGGGCCATGAGCAGGAGCGTCGCCGAGGCCACCGCGACGGCCGCCCAGCAACGCCCCTTCCGCGCACCCGGCCTGCGCAGGTGCACGGCGGCTGTCACGAGCGAGGCCACGGCCAGCGGGATGCTGACGAAGGGGATGAAGAACACCGCCGACGCCACGATCGCCGTGATGAGGGCGACCAGCGAGGTGGTGTCGCTGGCCGGCGCCACCGCCGCCGGGGACGCCACCGATGACGACGTCGGTGGCGCCGGCAGCTCTGCGCGCGTCGCCTGGGCGGCGATGGCCTCCACCGGACCCAGGTCTGCGAGTACCCGCCGCACGTCGGCGGTCTCCACCGGGGCGCCGTCGCCGAGCGCCTCGTCCAGGTGCTCGCGCACGCCGTCGAGCACGTCGGCGCGCTCGCGGGGGTCGGCACCGGCCAGGGCGCGCCCGAGGTCCGAGAGGTAGGCGTGCACCAGCGGGTGGATGACGACGGCGGGGCGCGGGCTCATCGGGTCTCCTCCAGGACTGCGCGGACGTCTCGCTGGAACGGCTCCCAGGTGGCCTCGAACGTGGCGAGCGCCTGGCGCCCCTGCTCGCTGAGGCGGTAGTAGCGCCGGGGCGGTCCGCTGTCGGACTCCCGCCACTCCGTCTCGACCAGCTCTGCCCGCCGCAGCCGCGCGAGGAGCGGGTAGAGCGTCCCCTCGCTGTCGAGCAGGGTCTTGTGCCGGCTGAGGCGCGCCGCGAGGTCGAGCCCGTAGGTGGGCTCGGCCCGGAGGTGGGCCATGACGCAGTGCTCCAGCACCCCCTTGCGGAGCTGCGTGAGCACGCTGTCGGCGGCGGTGGTCACGGCGCCGAGGCTAGGGCGACACGAGGTTGCAGTGCAAGGTACCGATCGGTGCAACGCCCGAGCGAACGGCTGCCGTGGACCCCCGCAGCGCGCACGATGGGGCGGTGAGCACCGCCGCCGTCGCCCTCAGCCTCCTGCTGGCCGTCGTCATGGTCGGGTCGGGGATCGCCAAGCTGGCGCGGGTGCCCGCCGTGGTGGGCTCGGTGACCGGTGTCGGGTGGCCGGGGGAGCGGCTCTGGGTGCTGGCGGCCATCGAGTTCCTCGGCGCAGCCGGCCTGCTCGTGGGCCTGGCGGTGCCCTGGGTGGGGGTCGCGGCGGCGGTCGGGGCGGTCCTGTACTTCCTCGGCGCCGTGGTCTCGCACGTGCGGCTCCGCCAGTCACCGGCGCAGGCGGCCGTGCCGCTGCTCCTGGCGGTCGGGACCCTCGTGGTGCTGCTGCTGGCGTGAGCCCAGCCGTCCCGACCTGCCGCACCCGGGCGGGCGGGGCTACGCGTCGCGCGGGGGAGCGGTGGCCCTGCTGCGACGGCGGGGTGCGGCGGAGCGCGGCGGGACCGAGCGCATGTGGTCGCGCACCCGCCCGAGCACGTCGGCCAGCTGCGCCACGTCGCTGCCGTCCAGCGGGGTGAAGAGCAGGTCGCCCAGCACGGCCACGTGACCCGGGAAGACGTCGTCGAGCACCGAGCGCCCCTCGGCGGTGATGGTCACCGTGGTGCCGCGCTCGTCCTCCACAGACGGGGCGCGGGTGGCCAGGCCGCGCTTCTCCAGGAGCTGCGCCTGGTACGTCAGCCCGCTGCGGCTGTAGACGACGCCGTCGGCCAGGTCCGTCATGCGGGCGCTGCCCCCCGGAGAGTCTCCGAGGGTGGCCAGCAGCTGGAACTGCACGTAGCTCAGCCCGCCCGCCTCCTGCAGCTGCTGCTCGACGGAGTGCCGCAGCAGGCTGCTCACCTCGATCAGGGCGAAGTAGGCGCCGAGCTGCGCTCCGTCGAGCCCGCGCGACGGCGACGACGACGGCGATGACGGCGACGACGGCGATGACGGTGGCGGCGGAGGTGTCGAGCTCACGGGGCCACCCTAGCCAGAACTGCGAACTCGAAGCACTTGCTTCATTTTCGAAGTACCCCTATGGTCGTCCCAATGCTTCGAATCCGAAGCACCAATGACGCAGGGAAGGTCGAGACCACCGTGGTGCACCAGGAGCAGCAGACGATGACGGCAGTGCGGTTCCACCAGACCGGGGGCGCTGACGTGCTGCGCCTCGAGCAGGTCGAGGTGCCGGTCCCCGGCCCCGGGCAGGTGCGCCTGCGCGTGGCCGCCTCGGCCTTCAACCCGGCCGACGGCGGCATGCGGGGCGGCTTCCTCCCGATCCCGGTGGCGCTGCCGCACGTCCCCGGCTACGACGCCTCGGGCACGGTGGACGCCCTCGGTGACGGCGTCGCGGCCGCGACGGGTCTCGCGGTGGGAGACGCGGTGGTGGCGTTCCTGCCGATGACCGCCGACGGTGCGGCGGCGCAGTACGTCGTCGCTCCCGCAGACGCGCTGGTCGCCGCGCCGACGAGCATCCCGCTGGCTGACGCGGCGGGGCTGCCCTCGGTCGCCCTCACCGCTCACCAGGCGCTCTTCGAGCTGGGCCGCCTCACCTCCGGCCAGCGCGTCGCGGTCAACGGCGCGGGCGGGCCGGTGGGCCTCCACGCCGTGCGCCTCGCCCGGCGGGCCGGCGCCCGCGTCGTCGCCACAGCCAGCCCGCGCAGCCGCGCGGCGGTCCTGGCGGCGGGGGCGGACGAGGTGGTCGACCACACCACCACTCCGCTGCTGCAGGCGCTCACCGAGCCGGTCGACGTCCTGCTCAACCTCGCCCCGGTCACCGAGGCCGACTTCGCCGCCCTCGCCACGCGGGTCCGCGACGGCGGGGTGGTCGTCTCCACCACGCCGGTGGTGGCCACCCCGGACGACCCGGCGCGCGGCGTCCGCGGCGCCACCGTCTACGTCCACCCCGACGCCGAGGTGCTCGCCGAGCTGGTGGGTCTGGTCGACAGCGGGGAGCTCCGCGTCGACGTCGCCGAGCGCGTGCCGCTGGCGGAGCTGGCCGACCTGCACGCCCGCTCCGACGCCGGGCGGGTCCACGGCAAGGTCGTGGTCGTCCTCCCGGCGCTCTGAGGGGTCAGCCCTGCGGCAGCGGGCGTGACCACACCCGCAGGTCGGAGCCCTCGACGGGCTGGGCGTCCGCGGAGGCGCCCGCCGCGTCCGTGGACGCGTCGTCGCCGGGCGCGACGACGCCGACCTGCCACCCGGTGCCGTCGGCGAGCTGCACCTCGCTGACGACGCCGGTGGGGGTGTCCGCGGCCAGCGAGCTGGTGCCTCCCTCGGTGTCGAGCACGCACACCGAGCCGTCGGCCCCCGCGTACGCGCTGCCGTGGTCGGCGAGCTGCGTCGTGGCGAGCGTCGGCGGCTCCGCGCACGCGTCCACCAGGGGTGCGGGGGCGGGGGTGGTGGCCGTGGAGACCAGCGCCCCCGCCACCAGCACCCCTGCCAGGGCGCCGGGCACGAGGCGCCGCACCGGCAGCCGGCGCGACCCGCCGCGCCGGCGGCGCTGCCACAGGAGCGCCGCTCCCGTGAGCCCCAGGCCCAGCAGGGCCCCGACGGTGTTGTTGAGCAGGTCGTCCACGTCGAACGACCGCCACGCCCACCCCGCGGCCAACGAGCCGAGCAGCTGCCCGGTCTCGATGACGAGCGTGACGCCGACGCACGCGAGCAGCAGCCACTCGTAGCGCCAGCGCACCACCAGGGGCAGGAGGACGCCGAACGGGACGGTCATCAGCACGTTGCGCTGCGCCTCCCACCCACCCAGCAGGTCCGGTCGCGACAGCGAGAGGTCCAGCGGGACGACGCCCACCGTGCCGGGCCTCGGGTCACCGGGCAGCGGGAGGAAGGCGACGCCGACCAGCACCACGAGGTACAGCGCGAAGGCGACCGCCGCGACCCTGCGCACAGCCGGGGAGCGCAGGTCTGGCACGCCGTCCACCCTCACACGCACCTCCGGCCGAGCCCGTCACCGGGGCGGGTGTGTCGGGCAACAGCAGCGCCCGGGCCGGGGTCAGCTCGCGAAGGGCTCGGGCAGGCGGTTCGGGCCGGCCTCGGCCGGGCGCGGCGCGTCCTCGGGGTGGGCGCGCACCGCCAGCACCGCGACGTCGTCGGCGCCGCCGCCGGCGGGCACCCGCTCCAGCAGCGCGTCGCACAGCTCGTCGAGCGGGAGGTGGCCCAGCTCGCCGAGCGCCCGCTGCAGCCGCGCGGTGCTGATGGCGAGGTCCTCCCCGCGCCGCTCCACGAGGCCGTCGGTGTGCAGCAGCAGCGTCGAGCCGGTGGGCAGGTCGACGACGTGCTCGGTGCGACCGGTCTCGGGGTCGACGCCCAGCAGCAGGTCGGAGGGCCGCTCGAGCACCTCGACCACCCCGTCGGGGTGGCGCAGCAGCGGCGGCGGGTGTCCCGCGTTGGACCAGCGCAGCCGGCGCGCACCGGTGACGGGCGCGTCGGGGATGCGCTCGATCCGCCCGAGGACGGCGGTCGCCACCGCGTCGAGAGCGAGCCCCCGGGCGGCGTGGTCGACGCGCGTCAGCGTCGCCGCCGGACCCTCGTCGACGGCCCACGCCAGGGCCCGCACCAGCCCGCGCAGCTGTCCCATGCGGGTGGCGGCGGCGACGTCGTGCCCGACCACGTCGCCGATGACCAGCACGGTCGCGCCGTCGGGCTGGAGGAAGGCGTCGTACCAGTCACCCCCGACGTGGGCCTGCTCCGCGGCGGCCCGGTAGCGCACCACGAGGTGCAGGTGGTCGGGCTCCGGCGGGTCGGTGAGGAGGGCGCGCTGCAGCTGGTCGGCGAGCTGGCGCTGCGTCGCCGCGTGCTGGCGGGCCTCCTCCAGCGCCCGCGCCTGGGCGGCGGCCGCGCGCAGGTCGGTCAGGTCGCGGAAGGAGACCACCACGCCGGTGCAGGTGCCGTCGTCCTCCACCGCGGGCACCGCGACGAGGTCGATGACGACGGGGGTCCCGTCGGCCCGCCAGAAGACCTCCTCGGGTGACCTGACCACCTCACCCGTGGTCAGCGCCTGCCACACCGGACAGCTCTCGTAGTCGCGCGGGGCGCCGTCGAGGTGGCTGTGGTGGATGAGGGAGTGCTGGTCGCAGCCGACCTGCTCGGCCGCGGAGTAGCCGGTGATCCTGACGGCGGCGGGGTTGACGAACTCCACGCGCCCCGACGCGTCGAGGCCGTAGATCCCGTCGTCGACGGTGTCGAGGACCTTCTGCGCCAGCGCGAGGGTCCGCTGCTCCGGACTCAGGCGAGTGAGGCCTTCCACTGCTCCACGACGGCACCGGGGATGCGGCCGCGGGCCGGGACCGCGACGTCGTTCTCCCCGGCCCACGCGCGGATGGCCTTGGCGTCGCTCGCCGCTCCCGCGGAGGGAACGCCCGCCGCGCGCCGCGAGGATCCTCCCGTGGTCTTCGTGGCGTGCCCGATGTAGAGGCTCAGCGCGTCGGCCAGCTTGGCCTTGTTCTCGGGAGAGAGGTCGATGACGTACTCGGTGCCGTCGAAGGAGAAGGTGACGTGCTCGGCGTCGGCGGAGCCGTCGATGTCGTCGGTGACCTGCTCGATCGTCCTGACCGCCACGGTGGCTCCTCGGGTGGGGAGGGATGGGAGGCGGCTGGGTGCCGCTCGGTCACCCTAGGGGAGCGGTGATCTCGCGCGACCCGCTCAGGTGGTGCGCAGGGTGAGCTCGGGCGTCGACAGGTGCCGCGAGGCGCCCGGCCCGAGGGCGACGGCCGGGGTGACGACTCCCGCCAGCACGGACCCCCGCTCCGACTCGGCCATCTCCAGTCCAAGCGCCACGAGCAGCGCGGCCGTCGCGGTGTAGCCGGGGTGCCCCGTCCCGTGCAGGCTCGCCGCGCCACGCTGACCGCCGGGTCCCACCGCTGTCGCCGTCACGGTCCACCGCCACCCGTGCAGGGCCGCCGGGCGGGGACCGGTCCCCGCTGCCGGGAGCCGGCGCCGCACCACCCGCGCGAGCCGGGTCCTGACCGGCAGGGGCAGGTGGACGACGACGGCGAGCGCGCGCTGGGCCCCCGCCAGCAGCGCCTGCGGCACCGAGCGCAGCAGGGCTCCCGGACCGCCGGCGGAGCCGTGGTCGATGCCCTCGCGGACGCGGGCCGGGGCGTGCGGCACGCCCTCCTCCCGGGCGAGCAGCGCCGCGGTGCGGTGGAGCACCGGCGGGTCCAGGAAGGCCACGGGCACTGCCGGGCCGAACAGGCGCCCGCCCCCGCGGAAGGGCCGGAGCCGCAGGGGGCTCACCCGCCGCACCGCGGCGGCAGCGGTGCCGTCGTCCGGGCCACCGGTGGGGAGGAGGCCGGCGGGGTCTCCCACCACCGTCGCGCCCGGGTCCCCGAGGATCTCGACGACGCTGGCCAGGGTGCCCGCGGAGACCGCGTCGGACAGGGAGCGCAGGCCCGCGGGGACCTCCTCGAACCGCACGCTCACGTCCACCCGCTGCACGGGGGCACCGGCTCCCGGGCCCCACTCCCGGGTGCCGCTCCGGTGGCCGCGCGGCAGGCGTGCAGCGCCACGAGGTCGGGCGGCAGCGCCTCCCAGCCCGCCAGCTGCACCACCTGGCAGCCTGCGGCGCGCGCCCGCTCGTGGAACCCGTCGACGACCCGGCGCAGCAGCGGCAGCTCGCCCGAGAGGTCCGCGTAGTGGGCGCCGGCGCGGACGCACGCACCGATGACCGCCGGGGCCGTCTCGGTGTAGGGGCCGACCGCGTTGAGAAGCACGCGCGTGCGCACCGCGAGGCGGGTCAGCGACTCGTCGTCGTGCACGTCCACCCCGGCGAGCACTTCCGGCGCGGGGTCGCACGGGGGCAGCGAGGCCACGACGTCCTCGAGCCGGCCGCGGTCGCGCCCCGCCACGGCCCACACCGGGAAGGTGCGGCCGTCGGCGCTGGCCCGCTGCTGCAGCACCGCCAGGCGCTCCGCTGCCAGTCGCCCGGTGAAGCCGGTGGCGCCCAGGAGGACGACGTCGACGTCGGGCTCCGCGGCGCGCGGTGCGTGCTCGTCCACCTCTCGACGCTACGTGCGCCCGGGCCGGCGGGCGCGGCGTGGACTCGCTCAGTCCGTGCGACCGCCATGATCGCGGGGTGCAGCAGCCGGCCGCGTCTCGCTCGCCCCGCCCCGCTCCGGCCCGGCGGTGGCGGTGGGTCGCGGCGGCCGTCGTCGTCCTGCTCGTGCTGGGGGTCGTGGCCGCGTGGTTCCTGCTCGCGCGTCCGGGACTGCGCGACGGCGAGGTGCACGGCGTCGACGTCAGCAGGCACCAGGGCGCGATCGACTGGCCCGCCGTCGCCGCCGACGGCATCTCGTTCGCCTACATCAAGTCCAGCGAGGGCAGTGACCTGACCGACGTGCGCTTCGCCGAGAACTGGGACGCCGCGGGCCGGGCCGGAGTCGAGCGCGGCGCGTACCACTTCTTCACGCTGTGCCGCCCGGGCGCCGAGCAGGCGGAGCACTTCCTGCGCACCGTCCCGCCGGACGCCGCGGCACTGCCGCCCGCCGTCGACCTGGAGATCGCCGGCAACTGCAGCCAGCGCCCCGACCCCGAGGCGGTCCGCGCCGAGCTCGACGCGTTCCTCGCGCCGGTCGAGGCGGCGTGGGGGCGCCAGGTGGTGCTCTACGTCGGCGAGGACTGGGAGGGCGAGTACCCGGTGCTCGACGGCTCGACGCGGCCGGCGTGGCTGGTCAGCTTCGTCGGCCGTCCCGACCGCCCGTGGACGGTGTGGCAGCACAGCTGGTGGGGCCGTGTCGACGGCGTGGAAGGGCGCGTCGACCTCGACGTCGCGCGGCTGGACGAGCTGGACCGGCCCGCCTGACGCGGTTCGGGGTGCTCCGCAGATGCGCCCCTTGGGAGTGGTCGGACGGTCACTCTGAAGGGGCTACTTCTCGGAGCGCGCCGTTCTGAGGTCCGCCGCCACGGCGGGCCCCCGTAGCGGCCACCGCCCCTGGAAGGGGCGCCGGTCGCGGTTCGGGGTGCTCCGCAGATGCGCCCCATGGGAGTGGTCGGACGGTCACTCCGAAGGGGCCACTTCTCGGAGCCGCGCGGTCAGCCCAGCTCGCAGCGCTCGATGACCGCCTCCCACCACTGCTCGACGTGGGCCCCGCCGTCGTCGTCACCGCTGTCGTTGCCGACCTCGGGCCACAGCAGGTGGACGCCGTACGACTCCAGCCGGCGCCGGCTCTCCTGCGCCACCGGGTGCGCGAGCAGCGCGGTGTTGAACGACGGGGCGACCACCACGCGGCTCCCGAGCCCGACGGCCTCGGCGGCCACCGCCGTCACCAGGGTGTCCGCGATGCCGGCTGCCAGCTTGTTCACGGTGTTGAAGGTCGCCGGGGCGACGCAGACGGTCGGCCGGCCCTCGGGCAGCGGGCCGCCGGCGTTCAGCAGGGGGTGTCCGGTCGCCTCGACGACGGCGACCTCGTCGAGCCAGGGCAGGGCGTCGGGGGAGGCGCCGACCCAGACCTCGGCGCCTCGGCGGCGGGCAGCAGCCAGGCCGTGGTGCAGCGAGCGCAGCGGGCTCGACGCGGTGACGAGCAGCAGCAGCCGGGGAGACGACGACCCGCTCACCGGTAGAAGGTCATCTGCTCGACGTCGGGCAGCTCGTCGAAGGTCCGGTCGTCGACGGGGGCCAGCTCCAGCTCGCTGAGCCGGTCGTCGTGGACGAACAGGAGCAGGAGCGCCCCGTCAGCGCCGGCCTCGAGGACCACCTGCGACTCCCACGGGTCGGTCTCGGAAGTGCCCGTCGGCCGGAACCGGATCGAGGGGCAGGTGCCGCACCCGCACCCTCCGACCACCCGCACCTCGGGCACCTGGGTCAGCCAGCGCCGGCGGTCCTCGTCCGAGGGCGGGTCGTCGTCGACCCCGCGCTCGACCATCGCGACGAGGACGGCCCGCTCGCGCTCGGTGAGGGGCCGGCCTCGTCCAGAGGTGCTCACCGGACGTCGACGACGATGCGCTGCGGGTCGCTCAGCGGCAGCACCCGGTACTCGGTCGCGTCGTCGTCGAGCCCGAGCAGCACCTGCGCCTGGCCCTCCCAGGCGCCGCCGACGTAGACCTCCTCGACCAGGCCACCGCTGCCGGCGACGGTGCCCGTGAACGCCGGCCGCCCCGCCGAGTCGGTCTGGCCGTCGCTGCCGTTGGCGATGCCGGTCACGTTGAGGTTCAGGTACCTGTCGCCGTCGACGTCCAGCACCTCGCCCGAGGCGTCCTGCAGCGGCTGGTCGACGGCGGTGGCGAACCACCCCGCCTGGTCGCCCGCGTCGCCCTGGACGTCGATGACCACGCGCTCGTAGCCGTCGTGCTCGCCGGTGCGGACCCCCGTGACGGTCGCCTCGCCCGATCCCGGGGACTGCCCGTCCTGGCCCAGCAGCACGAAGTCCGCCTCACCCTCGCCGGTGGACGCTGACGCCGAAGACGCTGTGCCGGTCGGGGAGGCGCTGGACGACGTCGGCGCGCTGGCGCTCTCCGTGGCGGTGCTCAGCGGCGGACCGGCCGTGGTGGCGGTGTCGTCGGCGGACGAGCCGCAGCCGGCCAGGGCGACGGCGCCCAGCAGGGCCACCGCGGCGGCGGTCGAGGGGTGGCGCACAGGGGTCTCCGTCGTCCGGGCCCGCGACCGGTCGCCGCGAGGTCGTGCACCCATCGTCGTCCCCCGGGGACGCGCTGGCACCACGATCGCCGGTCCGGCCGAGGGGAGCGGCGGACGAGCTCGACGACTACGCGCCGTCGGTCGGCCTGGTCTTCTCGCCGCCGCTCCCCGCGCCGGGCGACGCGCCGGCCCCCTGAGCCGGGTGGGTGCCGAGCACCAGGGCAGAGCGGCTGTCCCTCGCGGCGTCGTCCGCCTCGACCGCTGCGACCAGCTGGTCGCTCGACGCCGTGTGCAGCCCCTGGAGCGCCGCGTCGACGCGCGCGCGGTGGCCTGCCCGCAAGGGACGCGCCGCGGCGGCGACCGGGACTCGTACCGGTCGGCACGCCGTGGCTACGGTCGGCAGGTGCCTTCCTTCCTGACCCGACTGCAGACGGCCCTGGCGGGGCAGGCGTCCGCGGGGACGCCCGGCGCCGTTGTGCCGGCGCCCGTCGACGAGCCCGCGCCCGTCGTCCCCGCCGACCTGGCGGACCTGCTGCGGAGGGTCCCGACGGCCGGAGAGCCCCGTGCCGTCATCCTCGGCGCCGACGGCGAGACCGTCGCGAGCTGGGAGCTGGCGGTCGAGCCCGGGGCGGCGGCGCCGCAGCTGTGCGAGGCGCTGGTCCGTGAGCCGTCCGGCTGGCTGCCCGTCGTCGTCGACGACGAGTGGGTGGACGCGCTCACGGAGGTGCCGCAGCCGCCCGACGAGCTCGCTGATCTCGACGTCGAGGACGGACCGCTGCTGCTCGACCGGCGCTGGCAGACGGCCCACGACCGCGCGCTGCGCGAGGAGCGCTCAGGCATGCACCGCGGGACGACGCCCGCCGCGACCGTCGACGCCGTCACCCGGGCCGTGGTCGAACGGCCGGACGCCCTCGACGAGGGCGCCGTCGCCGTCGTCCGCGCCGACGGCGCGTGGCAGCTCCCCGCCGTGCTCGGGTGGGCACCGGTGGACGCAGGGCTCAGCGCCCGCGACCTGTCGGTGGTGCTGCAGTACTGGGAGGAGCAGTGGGGCGCGCGGGTGGCGGCCCTCGGAGCCCGCTCCCTCGTGCTGCGCCTCGACGACCCGCCGGCGACGGACGACGACGCGCTCGCGGCGGCGCAGGAGGTCCTGGCCGTGGCGCCGGCGCTCCTCAGCGAGGACCTGGTCGAGCCGCTCCCGCGGGCCGCCGAGCTGCTGGCGCCCGTCCTCCTCGGCGCCGGCTGGTGGCACGTCCACCTCGGCTGACCCCGTCACCAGCTGAGCCGGTCGAGGTGGCTGCGGCCCGACAGCGCGTCGGTCATGCGCCTGCGCGCCTGCTCGCGCTGACCGGGCTGCGTGCAGCGTCTGGCCCGGCAGCCGCCCCGAGACGCACCACGGTCCGTCGGGTCCCTCGCCGAGGGCGAGGACCCGCGCGTGCGGCACCTCGCTGCCGGTGAGCAGCTGCAGGACCCTCGCCTCGTGGCGGTAGGCGTCGCGGAAGCGCCCCTCGCTGGTGCGGACGACGAGCTCGTCACCGACCCACACCCGGCTGACCCACCCGGCCCCCGCGGTGTAGCGGCCCGTCGTCGGCAGACCCGCCGCGGCCAGCACCCTGCGGAGGGCGGGGTCGGGCGCAGGCGTCACCGCGCCTCGGCGACGACGTCGGAGCGCTCCGGCGGAGCGAGCGAGGGGCTGCGGAGCGCGGCGCACACCGCGAGCACCGCGGCCCCGAGCACCAGACCCCCACCGACGATCGGCAGCCCGTCGTAGTTGATGTACGCCCCAGCAGGTGCGGTCACCACCATCCCGAGCCCACCGCCCACGAGGACGGGGATCGCCAGCAGCTGGGGGACCAGCGCCAGCAGCGCTCCGGAGCCGAGCAGCACGGCGACGGCGGCAGCGGTCCGCCGCGGCGAGCCGTCGCGCTCCCGTGCGGCGGCGAGCACGAGCGGTGCCGCGGCGACGACCAGCGCCACCGCCGCGGCCCTCGGGGAGTCGCCGACCTGCCAGGAGGAGCCCTGCGGCTCGAGGAGGAGTGCGAGCGCCGCCACCGGGAGCAGCAGTGACGAGGCAGCTCCCACCGCGCTGCGGGCGAGCAGGACGCCGACGACGGCCGCCACCCCGGCCAGTGCCAGCGCTGACACGAGGTTCGACGCCGCGAGACCCGCCGGCACCCATGCCGCGTACCGCTCGGAGGCGAGGCCCTGGGCGGAGAGCACCGGCAGCGTGCCGGCTGCTGCCGCGCCGGCCGCGAGCAGGGAGAGCCGGCCCCTCGCGCTCGACGGCGTCGAGGCCCGAGGCAGCAGCCCCAGGAGGCTGGCGACGACCGCGGCGGCGCCCGTCACGAGCAGCAGCTCGGTGGCGACCAGCACCACCGAGCCGTCGTCGACGGTGCGGCCGAGGGTGGCGTTGGCGACCACGAGCGCCGCGGCACCGCCCAGCCACGCGGCGGTCGCGACCCGCCGGGGCAGGGCGCACAGCGCGACCGCCAGCCCGCACGCCACCACGACGAGTCCCGCCAGCCGGGCGTCGTGCGCCACCAGGGCCAGCTCGTCCTCACCGGGCATCTCCGCGGTGTGCCTGGGGCCGAGCGCCCTCGCCTCGGCGGCCTGCACCGCCGCCATCGAGGTGGACGCGAGGGCCCAGGCGGCAGAACCGGCGGCCGCGACCACCGCACCCGCAGCGGCAGCGGCCCGACCCCGGAGGTGATCCACGGCCTGAGTGTCCTGACGAGCCGCCGGCCGCGTCAACGGGTGGTGCGTCCGCGGCGGAAGGGGCCGTCGAGGTCGTCGTCCGGCGCGGGCTCGGGCAGCGGCGTCACTGCGCCGCCGGGCGCCGGTGTCGGCCTGGGCGGCGAGGTCACCTCGAGCATCGCGCTGGCGACCTCGGTGGGGAGCCCGACGAGCGCGAGGCGCTCGCCGGAGGCCAGACGCGCCACGGGGTGCTCGTCGTACCGCCCGGGCGGGCCGACCTCCACGACCTCCGTCCACGGCACCGAGCGCGTCCGCCACGGCGCCGACCTGACCACCAGGGCGTCAGGGGTGACGCGGGTCTGCGGTGGCCAGCGCGTCCACGCCGCGAGGAGCAGCAGGATGACCGTCCCCGGGGAGGTCAGGGTGTCGAGGAGCTCCAGGAGGTCCCAGCGGACCAGGGCCACGACCGCCGAGACGCCGGTGCCGACCAGCACGACCACCACGACCCCCGCGAGCACCGCGATCCACACCCGGCGCGCACGGCTGCGGCGGCCGGTCCCGCGCACCTGGTCGCCGAGGGTGGTGCCGTACACGCCCCGCCAGGCGGCGTACCCGTCCTCGGGGCCGCGGTCTCCGGTCACGGCCGTCCTGTCGGTCACCGCCCGATCCTCTCGCCCCCGAGCTCGGGGGCCGTCCACACCGCCACGTAGCGCCAGAAGAGCGCGCGGTGGATGCGCACCCCCGGCAGTTCCTGGCGCATGACCGACGCGACCTCGTCGAAGGTCTCGGCGGGCGCCTTCGTGGGAGCGGTCATGTGCTGCGGAGGTGCGCTCGCGGTCCGCGGGTGCCGGAGGAACCCGATGAGCGGGTTGAGGACGAGCGAGAGCAGAGACAGGGGGCGGTCGGCGGCGACCTCGCGGTAGGCGCCCACCACCACGAGTCGCCCCCGCGGACGCAGAGCCGACCGCACGGCCTGCAGCGCGGTGTCCAGCGGGAGGTGGTGGAGCACCGCGACGAGGGTCACGAGGTCCGCCGAGCGCTCGGGAAGGGTGGTGAAGGGCGCGTGCTCGACGACGACGTGCGGCAGGTCCGTCAAGGCTGCCGCAGCGGTCGCCGCCGTGGGGGCGTCGGCCTCGATGCCGTGGACCGCGGGCATCACGGGAGCGAGGGACCGCAGCAGGTGCCCGGTGCCGCACCCGACGTCCACGGCGAGGGTGCCCCCGGCCCGCCGCACGCGCCGAGCGTGGAGCAGGACCAGCGGGGTGTACAGGTCGTTGTGCGACCACGGGTGGCGGGCGTTGAAGCGGTCGAGCGCAGCGAGCACCCGGTGAGTGTGCTCGTCGGGGTGCGACGCCGTCGTCCCTCCCTAGGCTCGCCCGATGGCGGTGCTGCACACGACCCTCGGCCCCCGCACCGCGGACGAGGTGGGCCTGGTGCTGCCGCACGAGCACGTCCTGGTCGACTTCCGGCTACCGGACGCGCAGCCTCCTGCGGCCGTCGACCCCGGAGCCGTCGTCGCTGTCATGGCGCCCGCTCTGCGGGCCGCGGGTGACGTCGGGGTGACCGCGGTGGTGGAGTGCACGCCCCACGGCCTCGGACGCCGGGCCGAGGTCCTCGCCGCCGTCAGCCGAGCCGCAGGGGTGCCCCTGGTGCTGGCGACGGGCATCTACCGAGAGCCCTGGGTCCCGCGCTGGGTCTAAGACGCCAGCGACGCCGAGGTCGAGGCCTTCGTGGTCGGCGAGCTCGTCGACGGCGTCGACGGCACCGGGGTCCCCGCCGGGTTCGTCAAGGTCTCCGCGGGCGACGACGGCCTCCGCCCGGTGGAGGAGCGCATCCTGCGCGCTGCGGCACGAGCGGCTGTCCGCACCGGCGCCCTCATCGGCTCGCACACGGTCGACGGGCGCGTCGTGCTGGAGCAGCTCGACGTCGTCGCCGAGGAGGGCCTGGCTCCCGACCGCTTCCTGTCCATCCACACCCAGGCGGTCGCCGACGCCGGTCTGCGGCAGGCGATCGTCGACAGGGGGGCGTGGATCGAGTACGACCACGTCGGCCAGGGCGACGACGCCGACGCGCTCGCGCTCGTGCTGACCTCGTTCGCCGCGGGCCACGAGGCGCAGCTGCTCCTCTCGCACGACGCCGGGTGGTACGACCCCGCGCTGCCGGGCGGAGGCACCCAGCGGCCCTTCACCACCCTGACCGCGTCGTTCCTCCCGGCGCTGCGCGCAGCCGGGGTGGGGGAGGACGTGGTCGTCCGGATCACCCAGCGGAACCCGTTCGCCGCGTTCGCCCGCTGAGGTCCGGTGTGCGCCGTCGTGCTGCGCGGCGCACCAGCCAGCCGTGCAGCACGACGTTGAGCAGCGCCGGCACGTACAGCAGGGCGAACTGCACCCCGTCGGACCACCAGGGCGTCGGGTGCTCGTAGGCGCTCTCCGGCAGCACCGGCCCGACGAACTCGTCGTACGCGTTGAGCAGCGACCACGGCAGCTCGAGCGGGACCAGCGGCAGCGCGAGGATGCCGGCGCCGATGTTCGCGCCGCCGTCCGGGTCGCTGACCAGGAGCATCGTCAGCGTCACCGCGGTCAGCCCGACCACGACGACGGCGTGGACGACCAGCAGCGGCGACAGGTACCAGCGCCGAGCGACCACGGTCAGTCCCACCCCTGAGCGGGGGCCCTGCGGCGCTGGCGGCGGTCCCAGGCGAACAGCGCGCCGACGACGGCGGTGATGCCGACGGCCGAGCCCCACACGCGCGGGTCGGCGAGGGCGAGCGACGGCCCCGCGGTGCCCCCACCCGTGCCGCCGGAGCCGCCGCCGGAGCACCCCTTGCGGCCCTCGCACGCCCCCTCGGACGCAGCGCGTGCGGTGAGGAGGTCCTGCTGCACCTGGGCGAGGCTCCGCGCCCCCAGACCCTGGTCCCACTGCGAGACGACGACCGGGGTCACGGTCCCGTCGACGAGGGTGAAGAACGCGCCGTCCTGCGGGACGCCGACGAACGCGCTCTCGGTGGAGGCGAGCATCGCCGCACCCTGCTGCGGGTCGGCCAGCCACCCGGTGGGCACCGGCGGCGCGCCGGGGTCGGGCCGGTACACCCGGAGCCACCCGGCAGGGGCCCCGTCGCCCTCGACGCCGGCCACCCAGGAGTCGTACGGCTCGACGGGGGTGTCCGTCGCCTCGCCGTCGTAGAAGTCGGAGGTGAAGCCGAACTCCTGGTGGATGGTCCCGGCACGCAGCTCGGTCATCGCGTCGGTCTCCGCCGTCCGGACGCCCTTGCGGAGCTCCTCGCCGGCGAAGGCCGCGCGCACGTCGTCGGGGACCTCACCCACGGCCGTGTACCCGGCGCTCGCGGCCAGCGCGGGGGAGGCGGGAGCCAGGACGACGAGGCCGAGCGCCACCGCCAGCCAGGCGGCCGCCGCAGCGGCGGTCAGCGGTCGACGGTCCGGCACGGTGCGCTCCTCGGGGGTGGGCCTCCCCGGTGAGGCCGTCGCCAGCATGACGCGAGCGGGCCCCGATCCGTGGCACGTCGGGGAGATCAGCTCGCGCCGTGGAGCAGGAGCAGCGCGCCGAGCAGGAAGCAGACGGCCCCAGGTAGGACCACCTGCGCCCGTTGCCGCCAGGAGGACCGGCCGTCGAGTCGGTGACGGGTGAAGCCCCAGACGTTGAAGGCCGCGCCGACCACCATCAGCAGAGCTGCGATCCCTGTCATGGGGGGTGATCGTGGCCGTTACCGACACACCCGGCGACATCTGCCGGTCCTCCATCGCAGAGGAGCTGGAGGGACCGCATGGATGCGGGCGAGCCCCGACGCACCTCCGCGTGCCTGGCGGTGCGGGCTCGGTGGGCCCTAGCGTCCGGGGATGGTCCTGCGCGCACGTCGACGGGGTCGGTCGCGCTGGGCACTGGCGGCCGCTGCGGCGGTCCTCGTCGCCGTCGTGGTGGACGGGAGCTCAGGGCGGGGGCGGTGCGCGTCGGTCGCCGAGGGCGTGTCGGGGTGGGACGGGTGCACGACGGGGCTGCAGCCGGGCGTGGCCGGTGTCCTCGTGCTGCTCGTCGTCGCGGCCTCTGTCGTCCACGCCTCCAGACGGGTGCGGCGGACCCGACAGGGGCGGTGACGGCCAGCGCCACGCGGCCTCGCCCGCCCGAGTCCGGGTCTTGAGCCTCCGCCAGTGCCGGGGACGCGTCGTCGGGGCTAGATGACGTCGTCGTAGGGGTCTGGCCCCGTCCACGTCGCTGCTGCGGCGCCCACCAGCCGCGGGGGGAAGGGCAGCACGCAGCCCTCGCGGACCACGTCGACGACGACGGCCGTGACGTTGTCCGTGGCCCCGGCGCGCAGGGCGAGCTCGACGAGGCGCGCCGCGCACGGCCAGGACGCCGGCTCCTCGTCCATGACCCACTGCATCGTCTCGGTGGACAGCACCCCCGACAGCCCGTCCGAGCACAGCAGCCACCGGTCGCCGGCACGGGCCGGGTGCCGGGTCAGGGCGGGAGCGGTGTCCCCGTCGTCGGCGTCCCTCGCGCCCAGGCAGCCGGTGATGACGTGCCTCATCGGGTGCGTCTCGGCCTGGGCGTCGGTGATCTGCCCCGCGTCGACGAGCAGCTGCACATAGGTGTCGTCGCGCGTGACCTGGCGCAGCTCTCCGCCGGCGGGGCGCAGGTAGGCGCGGGAGTCGCCGACGTGCGCCAGCACCAGGTCGTGGTCGGTGACGAGCAGTGCCGTGAGCGTCGTCGCCATGCCGGCGGTCGCCGGGTGGCCGGTGGCGTGGTCGGACAGCGCGCGCTGCGCGTGCGACGGCGCTGCCCAGGACCGCTTCGGGGCTGCCCTGGACGGGCTGGTCGTCGAGCGGCTGGAGCGTCTGGATGACCAGCCCCGAGGCGACCTCCCCGGCTGCGTTGCCCCCGACGCCGTCGGCGACGAGGGCGAGGCGGCGCCCGGAGTAGCCGGAGTCCTCGTTGTTCTCGCGGACGGTGCCGCGGTCCGAGCGAGCTCCGGTGACAACAGCCACGGACATCGGTGTCTCCTGTGGTCGTCAGGTGTCGCAGTCCCAGCAGGTTGGCACAGGCGTCGGGTGGGAGCCTCTCCTGGTGCTCACCCACGACGACGTGGTCCGGCTCTACGGGCCCTGGCAGGACCGCACCCCGCGCGACGCCGCCCGCCTCCTCGACGGCTACGGGGGTGCGTGGTGGGTCGCCGGGGGCTGGGCGGTCGAGGCCTTCACCGGTGTGCACCGCGACCACGGCGACGTGGACGTCAGCATCCCGGCCGTCGACGTCCCGCTCCTGCGCGAGCACCTCGGCGAGAGGTGGCACGTCTGGGCGGCCTTCGACGGCGCGGTGCGACCCCTGGTCACACCCCAGGAGGAGCTGCCCGGGGGGTGCGAGAACCTCTGGCTCCGCCCCGACGCCACCTCCCCGTGGGAGTACGACGTCATCCTCATGACGACGCGGGGGGCGGAGTGGGTCTACGAGCGCGACGCCCGCGTCAGCCGGCCGTTGGCCGACGTCGTCTGGGAGCGCGACGGCGTCACCCACCTGCGGCCGGAGGTGCAGCTGCTGCACAAGGCGCCCGGGCGCCGCGCCGAGGACCAGCGCGACTTCGAGGTGGCAGCTCCGCTCCTCGACGACGCCGCCTCGACCTGGCTGCGCTCCGCGCTCGAGCTCGCCCACCCCGGACACCCGTGGCTGGAGCAGCTGTGACCCGAGGTCCCGAGCCAGTGCCGACTCAGACCTCGCCGCGTTGCAGCGGGCTGAGGTCGCCGTCAGAGCGCACCTGCCGCTCACCGCGCGCGTCGACCACGTCCAGCTCCTGGCGGGGTCCGACGCCCCCGGTTCGTGGTCCGTCGTGCAGGAACTGCCTCTGGCGCCGCCGTCCAGCCGCTCGTGACACGACGCGCGCGGATGTGCTTGTCGGCGGCAACTGCTGCTGCGACGATGGCGGTCACTTCACCGGGGAGGTCGGGTGCACATGAGGCACGCGGTGGCGAGGGCGTGGCGGCGGGTGCGGGGTCTCCGGGCGTGGCTGCTCAGGGACGACCTCGGTGACACCTACCCGCGCAAGAGCACCGAGGACGCTGCCCAGGGGCCGACGCCGGACCGGCACGTCAACCTCAACGCACCCCCTGGCGGCGGGGTCTTCTGAGCCTCGCCGCACGCGACGCCGCAAACCACCGGGGCAGTGCCACGCTGGACCCGTGGTCACCCCCGCGACGCTGAGCCGCCGTCCGGTGGCGCGACCCCGCGACCCCGGACGGCCGTGGCTCCTCCGCGTGGAGCTCGCCGAGGGCGGGGTGCTCGTCGTCGAGTGGACGACGACGCAGGAGACGACACCGCGGGCCGACCAGGTCGACGACGCGCTGGACGGGTCCGGCTGGGTCCTCGCCGGCCCGCTGCTCGAGGTCTCGCCCGGCACGTGGTCGATCGACCTCGTACCGGAGTGACGCCCCAGCGCGCCGCGGCGCCGCCTCCGCACGTGCTGGCGGCCTTCGGCGTCGCAGGAGTGACCGCCACCGCCCTCCCCGGTGGTCAGGGGGCCAGCTGGCTGGCGCCGCCCCTCGTGCTCAAGCCGGTGGGCAGCGACCTCGAGGCCGAGGAGGTCACCTGGCTCGCCGAGGCGCTGCCCCGGCTGAGCGGCGCGCTCGCGGAGGAGGCCGGCGTCCGCCTGCCCGCTGACGTGCCCTCTGACGTGCCCGGCCCCGGGGGCCGCTGGGTCGTGGACGGCTGGCGCGCCCTGGCGTGGGTCGCCGGCGACCCCGGTCCCGCGGGTCGGTGGAGCGAGCTGTTCGCCGCCGCCCGGGCCTTCACGGATGCCGTCGCCCACCTGCCCAGGCCCCCGTTCCTGGAACGGCGGACCAACCCGTGGGCAGCGGCCGACCGCGCCGCCTGGGACGAGGCGACGCTGGTGGTCCACCCCGCACAGGAGCCGCTGGTGGAGCAGCTCCGGGCGCTCGCGCGGCGCGGCCCGTCGCGCGCCCGTCCGTCCCAGCTCGTCCACGGAGACCTGACCGGCAACGTGCTCTTCAGCGCCGGCCTGCCTCCGGCCGTGATCGACGTGTCCCCGTACTGGCGGCCGGCGGCGTACGCGGGCGCCGTGGTCGTCGCGGACGGCCTGCTCTGGTGGGACCAGGGCGCGACTCTCATCGGCACGGCCGGTGAGAGCGGACACGTCGACCTCGTGGCGCGGGCGCTGCTGTTCCGGCTGCTGACCGACGTCGAGCGGCTGCGGAGCGCCGAGGGAGCGGTGGCGCTGCCGGCCCACGAGGCCGCCCGGTACCGGCGAGCAGCGGACGTGCTCGCGACCCGCGGCGCTGGGTGACGAGGTGACCGACCTGTGGGCGACGCTGCTCCCGCTCGCCGTCGTGGGCATCGCACCCCGCCTGCGGAGGCCGGCCCGCCTGTGATGCCTGCGTGAGCGACCGCCGCTGGCGCACCGCGAGCGCAGCGGTGACCTCGCTGTCGACCGGCAGTGCAGTGCTGACGGCGTGCGCTCAGGCGCGGTCGTGCAGGGTGATCTGGTAGCCGTCGGGGTCGGCGAAGGTGAAGGTGCGCCCGAAGGGACCGTCGAAGGGGGCGACCACCACGGTGTGCCCGTCGGCGGCGAGGGCGTCGTGGATGTCCTGCACGTCGGTGGCGTGCAGCCAGACCGCCGCACCGATGCCGGGCTGGGCGGCGGCGGACAGGTCCGTCCCCGGGGCGAGGTCGCGCACCGCGAAGGCGATGGGCGTCGTCTGGAAGACGACGGCGTGCGGGGGGCCGGCCGGTGATCGGACCAGGCCGAGGTACCGCTCGTAGAAGGCCTGGGAGGCCTGGAGGTCGCGGACCTGCAGGGAGATGAAGTCGGGGCCGGTGACCGCCACGGGTGCTCCTCGGTGTCGTCTGTGTCAACTTCCTGACACGCTGACGCTATGTCAGGATGCTGACATGAGTCAAGGCGGCGCGATCGACCTGGACACCTCGGTGGCCTACCCGCTCAAGCAGGCCTCGGCGGCGCTGCGGTCGGCGATGGAGGAGGCGCTGCGTCCCCTGGGGATGAACGTCACCCGCTACTCCTGCCTGGAGCTGCTCTCCCAGCGGCCGGGGTCCTCGAACTCCGACCTCGCCCGCGGGGCCTTCGTCACGCGGCAGTCGATGAACGTGCTGCTGCAGGCGCTGGAGCAGGAGGGGCTCGTCCACCGGCCCGCGCACGCGCCGGTGGGCAAGGTCCTGCCCGCGCAGTTGACCGACCTGGGGCGCGAGCACCTGGCGCGGGCGAGCGCCGCGGTGCGGGCGGTCGAGGTCAGGATGCTGGCCGACCTGTCCCCGGCCGAGCAGGCGGCAGCGCTCCGCGCCCTGCAGGCGATGACCCGCGCGCTGCAGGACGGCGGCGAGCCGGCCGGTGGCTCAGCCGCGGAGCAGGACGGCGGTCTCGGGGAACGCCTCGGGTGAGCCGAAGCCGTGCTCGGCGAGCCAGGGGATGGCCGTGAGCGCCCGGTAGGACCACCACGCGCGGACGACGTCGAGGTCCACCGCCCCGTACCCGGCCACGACGCGGGGCAGGTGCTCCGGGTGGCCGAGGGTCAGGACGGCGACGTCGAGGGCGGGGTCGCCCGGTCCGGCGGCGGACCAGTCGATGACGCCGGTGACCCGGTCGCCGTCGACGAAGACGTGGTCGGGCTGCAGGTCGCCGTGGGTGAAGCGGGGCGCGGACGGTCGGAGGGCCAGCTCCGCGCGCCGGCGGTTGCGCTCGACGACGTCGGCGGCGATGACGCCGTGAGCCAGGAGCCACGCGCAGGAGTCGTCGAGGCGCCGGCGGAGCGGCCCGGTCACCACCGGCGCGGTCGTGTCCGGCAGCGGGGTCCGGTGGATCGCGCGCAGGGCCGAGCCCGCAGCGGACCAGGCGGCGGGGCCGACGGGGGAGGGGTGGCCGAACGTCCCCAGGGCGGTGCCCGGCACGAGCTCGAGGGCGAGCACCGGGTGCTCGCGCCACAGGACGCGGGGGGTCGGGACGGTCACCGCGGCCATCGCCGCGACCTCGGCGTCGATGCCGGCGCGGTCGGAGTCGACCTTGAGGAAGACGTCACCGACCCGCAGCGTCGCCCGCGCCTGGTGGGCCACGAGGACCTCCACCTCCGGCAGCGCCCCGCCGCCGGTGCCGTCCTGCGCGCCGTCCTGCGCGCCGTCGTCCTGCACGCGCACAGCACACCACTGCTCAGCGCGGGCGCTGCTCCGGGGCGCGGACGTCGAGGGCGTCGCTGAGGTGCTGGTGGACGGCGAAGAGCCGGTCCACCGCGGTCGTGGCCAGCACGTGGCCGGGCTGCTCCTGCACGCAGCACAGCGCCATCGAGCGGCCATCGCGCTGCAGGCGGCGGTGCAGCGCGACCAGGGTGCCGACGCCGCTGGAGTCGATGAAGTCCACGCCCGCGAGGTCGACGACCACGAGGCGGGGGAGCTCCGCCCCCGGGTCGGGGGCGCGGTCGCTGCTGCTCGAGGTGCCGGCGTGCCAGGTGCCCACGGGTCCGTCGTCGGGGGTGAGCACCGCGGCCAGGTCGGCGGGCAGCTGGCCGCGCAGCTCCTGGACGCCGGCCCAGTCGAGGTCGCCGCTGATGCTGAGGACCTGGATGCCGCCGTGGGCCCCTCGGTGCGACTCGACCCGCACCCTCACCTCGTCGGCCGCCTCGGTCCCGCTCACCGGTACCCCCTGTGTGGTCAGCGAGGAGGTGGTGCACCGCTCCGCTGCGGCACCCTCGGCTCTTACAGCGTAAGCCAGCCTGTCGGCGGCCGGTGACGACGGGGTGCGCACAGGCCGGGGCGGCCGCAGGGTCACCCGCCCCGGGCGGGTCCCGGACCGGGGCCCGTGAGCGGTCGCGTCGGCCACCTCGCCAGGTCGGCCTCCCACAGCGCCGGGTCGCGCGCCGGGGCGACCTCCCCCAGAACCTCCAGCGCCGTGATGCGCTCGATGCGGAAGCCGCGGACGGCCTCCCGCAGGCGGCACCACCCCGCCAGGAGCCATGCGTCACCGGCCCGCAGCAGCCCCGTCGTCTCGACGTCGCGCACGGTGGTGGAGCCGTCCTCGCCGAGGTAGGTGAGCCGGACCACGCGCCGGGAGGCGACGACGGCGGAGAGCGCCGCGGGCGGCACGGCGCCCTCCGCCGTCGGGACGGCGTCGATGACGCGCAGGCGCCCGAGCAGCTCCTGCACGGGAGCGCGGTGCGCCTCGTCCAGCACCGCGGCGATCTTGGCGTGCGCCCGGCGGGCGGCTCCCCGGTAGGGCGAGGAGTCCAGCAGCGCCAGGCCGGCGAGGACCGCCATCGACTCGGCGGCGGTCAGGTTGAGCGGCGGCAGGGAGTGCTGCCGCAGGACCGAGTACCCGCCGGCGGCGCCGCGGTCGGCGTAGAGGGGCACCCCCGCCTGCTGCAGCGAGGCGATGTCGCGCTCGACGGTCCGGGTGGAGACCTCGAAGTGGGCGGCGAGCCGCGCGGCCGACCAGGGCCGCTGCGCAGCGCGCAGGAGGTCCACGAGGGCGTAGTGGCGCTCGGCCCGCTTCACGCCGCGCCCCCTCAGCTCCGCACGCTGCGCTGGCCGCCCACCGACCAGACCCGCGAGACCCGGCCCGCGTCGTCGAAGTCGAACACGTCCACGCCCCCGGCGACCAGGCCGTCCGCCGCGACGTCCCACAGCAGCCGCCCGTGCCGACCGTCCAGGGCGTCGGCGACCCGGGTGAAGGTGGTGGTGGGGTTCTGCCCGCGCCACCAGCGCAGGTACGCGGCGAAGTCGTCAGCGGTGCGGATCTCGTCGGCGGGGGTCGAGCCGTCGGGTTCGGTCACGGCGAAGCGGATGCGGAAGTCCGCGGCGCAGAGCTGGCGGGCGAGCTCGCCGTCGGAGTTCCACATGGTCAGCCACAGGTCGAGCGCACGGCGGGCGCTGCCGGTCGAGTCCTCGGTCATGCCTCCACCCTCGGGGCGCCCGGCGACAACGGGGTGTCGGAGTTCCTGTCACTACAGGTGTAGTGTCGACTCGTGATCAACCACCGAGGAGCCGGCCACCCGCTCGTCCCCGCAGCTCGCCTGGGCGCTGCCTCGAGCCTGGCCGCCCTCGGCCTGCTCCACGCCGCCTGGGCCCTCGGCAGCAGCTGGCCCGCGCCCTCCCAGCAGGCCCTGGCCGATGCCGTCGTCGGGGCCCAGGCAGCACCGGCACGGCTGCCGACGGCGGTGGTCGCGGTGGGGCTGCTCACCTCGGCGGCCGTGGTCTCCGGCGCGGTGGGCGGCACCCGCCTGGGGCGCGGGGCCGCCGCCGCGCTCAGCGCCGCCTTCGTGGCCCGCGCCGCTCTCGGGGGGCAGGGGGCGGCCCGGATGATCACCTCGGCCGCCCCGTCACCCCGCTTCCAGGCCCTGGACCGCCGCCTCTACCGCCCGCTGTGCGCGGCGATCGGCGCCGCGCTGCTCGTCTCGACCGCCGGGGAGGGGTGACGGCGCCCTCGTACCCTCACGGGGTGCCGGACCGCGCGACGCAGCTCACCGACGCCGCCGTCCGCGTGCTGGCGGACGGGGGCTCCCGCGCCCTGACGCACCGCGCCGTCGACGCGGCCGCCGACCTGCCCGCCGGCTCCACCTCGAACGTGTTCCGCACGCGCCGTGCGCTGGTGACGGCCGTGGTCGACGCCGTCCTGCAGCGCGACCTCCAGCGCCTGCGCGCCCTGGACGCCCAGGGCCCGCGCACCCCAGGAGCGGTCGCGGCCGCCTTCGTGACGGCGACCCTGGAGGAGGCGCGCCTCGACGTCCTCGCCCGTGCGGCCCTCGCGCTCGACCCCGACGGCGAGGAGCTGCGGAGGGCGCGCGACCGCTTCCTCCTCGGCGGCGACGACGCCGCGGGTGGCGTCGACCCGGCGGTCCGCCGCCTGGTGGTCGTGCTGGTCGACGGGCTGCTCCTCGACTCCGCCCTGCACGGGGCCCACCACGACCCCGCCGTCGTCGCGCTCGCCGTCGACGGCGTGCTCGCCGGCGCGGCGCCGCGCTGACCCGCGGGGCGCCGATCCTCTCCGGCAGGTCGGCGGAACGGTCTCGTCCTCGATGCGCTGGGCGGTCGCGGCGTCGTCGTCGCCAGTGCCGCCACGGCTCGCCGCCACGACCGTGAGGCGCACCCACCGCTGCTCCCGCTGCAGCTCCGCCACGGGCGGGAGCTCGTCAGCCCCGTGCTCCGCCGTGACGGCGTCAGCCCCACCGCGGGCCGGCGACCCGGTCGAGGTCGAGCTCTCCCTCGAGCACGGTGCGGGCCACCTCGTGGATGGTGGAGCCGGCCGAGAACGCGAAGGCGCGCAGCCGGGCCAGGGCCTCGTCCGCGCGCGTCCCGAGGCGCTCGGCCAGCATCCCCAGGACCACCGACACCTCGTCACCGGAGGTGGCGCCCACGTCCCCGGCCTCGCGGAACAGGTCACCGCTGGCCGAGCGGTGGACGACCACCGCCGCCAGGAGGTCGGCGAGCGCCGTCAGCAGACCCACCTGGGGCTCGGTGAAGGGCACCACGGCGTCGCGGGCGACGGCGAGGACGCCCACCACCCCACCGGCTCTGCGTCCGACGAGCGGGAGGACCGCGAGGCTGTGCACCGGGAAGGCCTCCGGGGTGGCCGCCCGCAGCACCGGCCACAGCCACGACGCGGCGCGCAGGTCGTCGAGCAGCACCGCCGCCCCCGTGGTGAGGACGTCGGCGCCGGGACCCTCCGCCAGGCTCTGCTGGAGGTCTCCCCAGTGCGCCAGCACCGGGTCGGAGCCCGTCAGCGGCAGGCGGTGGTCCAACCCGTCGGTGGCGATGACGGCGACCCGGTCCCACCCCACCGCACCGCGCACCGCTGAGCACACCAGCAGCTCGGGTCCGGGCGGCGCCGCGCGCCCGCCGGCCGGCGCGGTCACCGCGGGCCCGGCGGTGGCGCCTCGCTCTGGTGCCGGCGAGCTGCTGACCGCCGCGCGGGCAGCTCACCGGTGTCCGCGAGGTCGGCGGCGATGTCGACGACCTTGCGGTTGAGGTCCTGGCTGAGCTGGGAGAGCGCCGCGAAGGCCTGGTCGGCGGACAGCTTGTGCCGCTCCATGAGGATGCCCTTGGCCTGGCCGATGAGGTCGCGGTGGAGCAGGCCGCGCTGCGTGTGCTCCAGCTGGCGGGCGTCCGCGAGCGCGACGGCGGTGTGGGCGGCCAGCAGCAGCCCCACGTGCTCGGAGGCGTCGGTGAACGCCGCCGGCTCGGTGCCGAGGAGGTTCAGCGCCCCCAGGTCGTCGCCCTCGACGAAGAGCTGCAGGCACAGCACCGACGCCATCCCGACCTCGTCGGCGCGCGCCGCGAGGAGCGGCCAGCGCGTCTCGGCGGCGAGGTCGTCCACGCGGGTGCTGCGGTGGACGAACGCCGCGTCCAGGCAGGGACCCTGTCCGAGCTCGGTCTGCAGGTCGTCCAGGTGCCGGGCGGCGGGGGAGGTGGCGGCCGCGCAGGTGATCGTGCGGCGCCTGCGGACCAGCGAGATGGCGCCGGCCTGTGCGCCGGGCACCAGAGCCACGGCCATCGTCACCGCCCGGTCGAGCACGGCCTCGGGCGAGGTGGAGGTCTGCAGGGTGCGGGCCAGGTGGGCCAGCTCCCACGCCAGCGCGGCGGGGTCACCACCGGCGCCGGTGTGCGGGGTGCCGAGGGCTTCGACATCCATGGGGACGTCCTTCGGTCAGCGGCCACCGCAGCTGCGACGTCGACAGCGAGCCCGTGGCCGTGCGTGGCCGGTTCATCGACCTCCGTCGACGGTAGTCCGCGGACGCGCGACGCGCTCGCACCGCGGTGTCGGGTGGCGGCCCCGCCCCTCTGCTCCTCGCGCGCCCCGCTCGGTGCAGGGCGATCGACTGGCCGATCGGCCGCCGCTCGGTAGGTTTCAACAGCCCTCGAGTCCAGCGCCACGAGCTGCGCGCCCTGGTCATCACCGAGCGGTGGCGTCGACAGGGAGGTGGGCGTGGACGAGGTGGAGCGCGTCCTCGGCGGTCGCTACGAGGTCGGCGAGCTGCTCGGCCGCGGCGGCATGGCGGAGGTCCGCGCCGGCCTCGACCAGCGGCTCGGACGCCGCGTCGCCATCAAGCAGCTGCGCCCCGAGCTGGCTGCCGACCCCGTGCTCCAGGCCCGCTTCCGCCGCGAGGCCCGGTCGGTGGCCGGGCTGAACCACCCCGCGGTCGTCGCCGTCCACGACTCGGGCGAGGACGTGAGCACCGACGCCGACGGCGCCGCGGTCCGCACCCCCTACATCGTCATGGAGCTCGTGCCCGGCCGGACGGTGCGCGACCTGCTCGACGACGCCGGCGGAGCGGGCCTGGGCACCCGGCGCGCGGTGGAGGTCGCGGCCGGGGTCCTCACCGCGCTGCAGGTCGCCCACGACGCCGGCATCGTCCACCGCGACGTCAAGCCCGCCAACGTCATGGTCACGCCCGACGGCGGCGTCAAGGTGATGGACTTCGGCATCGCCCGCTCCGTCGTGGACTCCTCCGCGACGGTGACGCAGACCGACTCCGTCATGGGCACCGCGCTGTACCTCTCCCCGGAGCAGGCCCGTGGAGAGGTGGTCGACGCCCGCACCGACCAGTACTCCTGCGCCTGCCTGCTCTACGAGGCGCTGACGGGCCGTCCGCCGTTCACCGGCGACTACCCCGTGGCCGTCGCCTACCAGCACGTGAGCGAGCCCCCGCGTCCGCCGAGCGCCGTCGACCGGGCCGTCAGCCCCGAGCTCGACCGCGTCGTCCTCAAGGCGCTGTCCAAGCACCGCGACGACCGCTACGACGACGCGCACCAGTTCCGCGACGACCTGCTCGCCGCCGCAGCCGGCCGCGCCGTCCTGGCACCGCCCGCACTGCCCGCACTGCGTGCGCTGCCCGCGCTGCCGCCCGCCCCGCGCCGGGGCAAGCGCGCGCTGGTGGCGCTCGCGGCGACGCTCCTCCTGGCCGTGGTGTCCCTGAGCGGGTGGCAGCCCCGGTCGTCGGACGACCAGCGCGAGCAGACGAGCTCCGCGGTGGCCGGTACCGCGCCGTCCACCGGGCAGTCCACTGCGCCCTCCGCCGCTGCTTCCACGGGGGTCCAGGTGGTCAGCCGCACCTCCGCGGTGCTGGGGACCGTGTCGCCAGCGGCCGTGACGAGCACTCCTCCGGGCGCGGTCGCCAGCAGCGACCCCAGCACGGGCACCGCCCCCGCCCCGGACGGCGCTGTCGACCCCACCCCGGCCTCCGGCCGAGCGACGGCCGCGGACCAGGACGCCGGGCCCACCGCCGACACCACCACTCCGACGACCGGGGGCAGCGGCCAGTCCTCTGGCCAGTCGTCTAGGCAATCGGCCCGCCAGGTGCCCGGGGGAGGGCAGAGCCCGCCTGCTGGTCCTTCGACGCCGTCCACTGGGGCGAGCACGTCACCGGCGAGGAGCGGCGCCACCCCCGCGCCGTCGACCAGCGCTGCCGCTGCCGGAGGAACTGTCCAGCAGCCGCCGTCCGAGGACGTGGGCCAGGGGCAGGGGCAGGGGCAGAGCCAGGGCCGTGGACAGGGACAGGGACAGGGACAGGGGCAGGGCCAGGGCCAGGGCGCAGGAGGCGCTGCAGCCGCGGTCCGCGAGGGCGCGCAGCAGCAGGGCCCGGGCAACAACCCGGGGCAGGGGCAAGGCCGGGGGAGCGACAAGAAGGGCTGATCGGGTGGTGCGCGCCGCTGCCGCTCCGGTCCCGGCGGCGTGCGGCAGGGTGTCGCCGTGCTGAGGCGAGAGCATGACCCGGCGCTGGACGCCTTCGACCGCGGGTGCCGTCGATCTCGGTCAGGTCTCGAGGCGGGCAGCGTGCCAGGGACGCAGCACGGGGGCGACGGCTGGTCATCTGCTCCAGCGGCTCACATCGGGTAGGGCTCGTAGCGGTCGGCGCCCGTGGACGGCCGGAACACCTCGCGGTGCCCGAGCTCGTCCTCGAAGACGACCCGGTCGCCGGTGAAGGCCGCCCAGCCGCGCTGGTAGGGCGCGCCCCATCCCGGGGGAGGCCCGCCCGCGCCGTCGTCCAGCGCGCCGGCCTCGCGCACCCACGGGCCGAAGGTACCGGTGGGGTCGTCGAGCCACTGCACGCCGCACTCGGTGTACAGGCTGATCGCGAGCCGACCCCGATCGTCGGTGACCCGCCCGTACGGGTCCAGGGGCACGAGCTCGCCGCCGTCGGTGGCCTGCAGGGTGAGCCAGTGGTTGTCGGGGTCGCAGCGCGGTCCGTTCGGCTGCACCAGCACCGGCGTGTGCGTCCCGGAGCCGCGGTACACGACCGCACCGTCCGGGCCGCGGGCCTCGACGGCGACGGCCACCGGCTCGTCGTCGAGGTCGACGTCGCCGTGGACCTCCAGGGGACCGTCGGAGTTCGTCGTGAGCGTCGTGGTGGTCGTGAGGCCGACGTCGGGCAGCGCCAGGACGACGTCGTAGTCACCGCCCTCGAAGGGCAGGACGCGGGTGAGGTCGACGCTCATGACCTCGAACACGCCGACGTCGGTGCAGGAGTGCCCGCCGAGGTGGTCGTCGAGATCCCTGACGGCGGAGCAGCCCGCCAGCGCCAGCGCGCAGGCGGCCGTCGCGGCGGCTGTGGCAGTCCGTCGCACGGTGCGCTCCTCGGTCCCGTCGTGGTGGGTGCCGTCCTCAGGACGGACGGCACCCACCTCCACGACGCTCTCGACCGGATCTCCGTTGCACCGGCCCTCAGGCCCCGTCGGCGACGATCCGGCGCAGGTGACGGCGCTGCAGCCACGCCACCACGACGACCGCCGCGAAGAAGACCACCTTGAGCCACCACCACGGGCTGCGCGTCACGGCGAACCACCCCGCGACCACGGACAGCGCGACGCACAGGGTCGTGCCCCACACCCGCTGCCCTTCCAGCACCTCCAGGCGGTGCTGGGCCAGCTGGACCCGGGCGAGCCGCGCGCCCTCGTCATCAGGTCGGCCACCGCGCCACCGCAGGCTCCGCTGAGCGGACCTGAGCGCTTCGCCCCCGCCGTCGCCGGCGGCCCGTGCCCTCCGCCGGGACCGAGCGGCGTAGGGGCCCATGACCGCGCCGAAGAGGACGCCGGCCACGGCAGCACCCGGGGCAGCTGCGGGCCAGGGCTGCCCCTGCGCCGTGGAGAAGAGGCCCATCCCGAGCGCGAAGAGGGCGCCCATGACGACGCTCAGGACCCAGCCCGGTGCGTCGTTCCACCGCGTCAGCACGGGCAGAGCGTGATCCACGCGTCATTGACGACGTCAGCGAGGGCGCCCCGTGGTCCACCCGCGCCGGAAAGGGCCTTCCCAGCCGTCGTCACCGCTCCTCGGCAGCGGCGGTGTGGAGGACGACGCAGCTCCACCACCGCGCGGCCCGGGCCGGGCCTGGAGGAGGCGGCCAGCAGCGGCTGCGGGGACACCGGGGAGCCCCAGTCGTCCGCCGCCACGCAGGAGCAGGGCGGGGTCGCCCGTCCACCGGTCCGCGACCTCCACATCGGTGACCTCCTCCCAGGCGACCGAGCGTCGGCCGCCGGTCAGGCCGGTCCTGACGTGCACCCCTGCACCGTCCAGGAGCGTCTGAGGCCCCCACCGCCACATCGTGAGCCTGACCAGCACGTTGACCACCACGGTCATGGCCGCGTAGACGGCGACCTGCACGGCACCTTCGGTGCTGCCGCTGCGGTAGCGGACCGCGACCCAGCCTCCCAGGAGCAGGACCCCCACGACGGCGAGCCACAGCACGATGCGTCGTTCTCGCGGTGTCTCCGCCCGAGCCGCGCGGTAGGTGCCGAACAGCTCCTCGACCTCGGCCGCGTCCACGGTCGCAGCATGGCTGGCCCTGTCCGCGCCGTCCACGCAGCCTCCCGCGCCGACGGAGGTCCTGCGCCACCTAGCCTGTGCCGGGGAGGCACCATGACCACGCAGGTCCCGCGCGATGCACCGCCGCGGTCGCGAGCGGCCGCCGGGCTGTGGACGGCGCTGGTGGCCGGTCTCAGTGCTGCCGCGTGGTGGGTCTGGCTGTCCTGGGCCGAAGACCGACTGGAGCTGGCCACGTGGCAGGTCGCCGGGGTGGTCCTCACCCTGCTCGGGGCCGTCGTGGTCGGTGTCCTGCGCCTGGGGCCGGCGCGCGCGTGGCTGCTGACCACCGTTCCCTTCGCCGCCCTCGGCGCCTGGTCCCTCGTCGGCAGCGACCCCCTCGGGGCGATCGGCGCCGTGGTCTGGGTCGGCCTGGTGGTGACGGGGGTCAGCGCCCTGGTGGCGCTCGTCCTCGGGATCCGGTCGCTGGTCGCGGCTCGCCAGTCGGGCCGGCGCCCGGCCTGATCTCCACCGCACCGGGGGAGTCGGCAGGCACCTGGGCAGGAGACGGGTGAGCTGCCGGGCCCAGGCGAGCAGCCGGCGACGGCTCCAGTGCGCTTGGGTGGGGCTGTTGTGCTCTCTCCGCTGCCCGTCACCAAGGCGGCGTGCGCTCTCATGGCGCCGGCGGCAGCGCTGGTGGCCGGCATGCTGGTCCTCGACCCGCCGGTCCCCGTGGTCAGCCAGGCTGCGGCCGTCCCCCTGGCGGTGCTGGCGGTGGTGGTGCTCGTGCGCTCGCCACGGCTGCAGGTCCGGTGCGACTCGCGCGGGGTCACGGTCCGCGGCGTCCTGTGGTCGCGGACGATCCCGCGCCGCGCCGTCGTGGCCGTCACCGACTGGCCGGCGGTCGTCTGGCACGACACCCGTGGTCGGCGCCGGTGGACGCCCATCAGCTTCCTCCCGGTCAGCGGGCGCGTGGCGGGCTTCGTCCTCCGCCACGACCAGAGGGAGATCGCTCGCCTCCGCAGGTGGACGCGCTGACCGTCACCTCGCCCGGGGAGGGGCGGGATGACGTGCGGGCCCTGCGCACCATCCACGCCCGCACGACCTGGCTGGCGTCGAAGGTCCCGAGCCCGTCCGTGCCCACGTGCAGCACGGAGAGCCGCTCGGGGCGCTCGTCCAGCACGACCTGGGGGCGGTGTCGGCGTCCACGGCCGCGGGCAGGCAGGTCGAACGCCGGCGGACCAGGACGGTCAGTGCGTCACCAGCTCCGGGGCGATCTCCGCCAGGTGGGTGCGCACGGCCTGTTCCAGACGGGTGGTGGGGGCGACCTCGAAGAAGTCCGCGTCGAGCTGCTCCCACAGCAGTGCGTCCGCGGGGCTGATCTCCTCTTGACCCGTCGGGCGGAACCGCAGGTACTCCTCGCGGGCGCGCGTGATGAGGGCGGCGACGTCGGGCAGGTCGAGCCACAGGAGGCCTGCGACGGCGTCGTCGACGGCTCGCAGGTCGTCGGTGGAGAACAGGTTCTCGACGGCTCCGCCGACCAGACCACCGTTCTCAGCGATGCCGTGGAGAGCCAGCACAGCCCCCAGGGCGCGCAGACCGGGAAGGGCGCGGAGGTCCGCGCGCTGGTAGGCGCAGACGGCCCTCTCGTGGAGCGCGTCGATCAGGGGGTCGGACATCGGCGTCCTCTCGCGTGGCCGGGCCCGACGGGACGGCCTGCCTGATCATGACGGAACCGGCACCGGTCGAGCGATACCGGTCGGTCTTCCTGGTCTCTGACCATGAGCGCGGCGTTCGGCATCGGCCTGACGGGAGCGGTGCTGACCCTGGTGGGTCTGGCCCTCCCGCCGCTCCTGGGCGCCCTGCTGGGCTGACGTCCGCTGACCAGCTCCCCGCTGACCAGCTCCCGGCGTGGGTCACTGCCGGCCGTCGTCGACCTCCGCAGCCTGCTGGGCCAGGGCAGACCGGCTGCGCAGCTGCTCGAGCGCCAGCGCGTCACCGTCGAGGACCGCGGCGACCTCCGCGAGGAGCCTGGGCGCCAGCCGGGGGTTGACGTCCAGCACGGCGCTCATTTGGTGCCACGCCGGCAGCACGTCCTCGACGTCCTCGACGCCACGACCGTGCGCTCGACGCCGGTACAGCTCGGCGACGCCCTCGACCACGTCGTCACCGGTCCCCGCGGGGTCGGTCAGGCGCCTGACAGCCTCCACCCGCAGCCTGTCGACGTCGTCCCACCCGTCCAGGTGGCGCAGGACCAGCTCGTGCAGGCTCGGGTCTGACAGCGCCCCGGCTGCCTCCAGCTCGAGCCAGCGGAGGCCGCCGTCGGCGCGCGACAGCGCCTCGCGCACTGCCGGCAGCGCGCGGGCGTCCTGGCGGTGGGCCAGCCCCACGAGGGCTTCGCAGCGGGTGTCGGTGTGCTCGTCGTGGAGGCGCTCGGCCAGCGCCTGGCGCACCTCGGGGGTGTCCACCTCCCGCCACTGCACGCCGAGGGCGAAGCACGCCCAGTCCCGGACGTCGGGGTCCGGGTCGCGCGTCAGGCCGGTCACCGCATCGACCGCAGCCGGGGCAGGCGGCTCCCCGCCGAGCATCAGTGGCAGCTCGCGGGCCGTCGCGGCACGCACCCGGGGGTCGGGGTGCGAGGCCAGGGCGCAGACCGCGGCGACGTCCTCCGCGTCGGCGCGGTCGACGGCTCCGCTCAGCGCCGGGCCGTCGAAGATCCCGGCGGACAGCAGGTCGGCGACGTCCACGCCGTCCAGTGTGCTCAGCCGCGGGCTCGGGGTGCGGTGGGGACCGTCGTCCTTCCGGCGCGGTCCATGCTGGCCCCGTGGTCAGGGGTCTGCACGGAGCTCCGGCGAGCGAGGTGACGTGGTACGAGCGCGAGCGCGACATGGGGGTCGTGACGGACCGCTGGCTGCGTGCGGCCCGCTCGGAGCTGCCCGAGGCGGTGCCGCAGCGGTTCGGAGGCTCGGAGCCGCTGCGCCACCGGTTCGACGCCGAGGGCGAGGCGGGTCTGCGCCGGGCGTGGGACGCGGCCGACGGGCTCCTGTTCCTCGCGGCGCGGCCGGTGGTGCCCCACGCCGCTCTCGCTGCGGGGCCGCGGTCGGGACGCGCACGGCTCGGTGACATGGGGGCGCACGTGCTGCGCGTCGCCCTGCCTCCCGACGACCCGCGGCTGCGGGCCTTCGTGGTGGCGCTGACGACCCCGGCGACGGTGTTCGTGTCGGTCAACGAGCCGCTCCCTCAGCAGTCCGGCAGCGGTCGTGGCGGTCACCGGTACCTCGCCGGACTGGGGCGGTGGCTCGGCCTGCCCGAGGAGCCGCCGCGCTGGTGCTGGTTCGGCGAGGCCTACACCGGCGCACTGGCGGACCCCGGTAGGAGGCCGCGTCCGTGGCGGTGGCGCGGGCCGAGAGGTGGTGGGGGTGACGAGCTGCCGCAGCTGGAGCCGGTCTCCGGTGGCGGGCTGTGGACCGGGGGGACGTGGGTCCCGCAGGCGATGCGCGTGGTGGAGGCCGGCCTGGAGCCGCACGACCAGCAGGCCGACGTCATCCCGTCCGCGGTCGCCCCGGGGCGACCCGTCTGGGCCGGGACGCGACGGCTGCGGGACAGGTGACCGCAGGACCCGGCTCCCTGGGCGTGGTCGACCTCGACCTCCCGCAGTGATGAGGTCGCTCGTCGCGGGCTACCCCGTGATGCCCTCCTGAGCGCCCCGCGTCGCCAGGCGGCGCTCCACCTCTTCCGCGCTGGTGTCTCCACCCGGGTCATCACCGCCCACCGCTGCCCGAACGGGTCGCCGACCGATCCGAGGCGCAGCTCGAGGTCCGTGGTCGGACCGCCGGTCCCAGGTGGGCGTGTCAGCATCACGGGGTGGCCGAGAGCAAGAAGATCGACCGCACGGAGCGCGCAGCACGAGCGGCAGCAGCCCGCCAGGAGCAGGAGCGGCGCGAGAAGCGCCGCCGCAACCTCGTCATCGGCCTGACCACCGGTGCCGTCGCGGTGGTGGTGGGCGTGGTCGCGACTGTGATCACCGTCTCCACCGCTGATGACCGCCGGATCGGCGAGCTCGCCTCCCAGCCCGTCCAGGGCGTGCAGGAGTACGGCGGCCAGTACGGCAGGGACCTCGGGCGCGACCACGTCACGACGCCCGTCACGTACGAGCAGACGCCCCCGGTGGGCGGTGACCACGACCAGGTCTGGCAGAACTGCGGCGTCTACACCGACCAGTCGCAGGTGGCCGACCGCAACGGGGTGCACTCCCTCGAGCACGGTGCGGTGTGGGTCACCTACGACCCGTCGCTGCCCGCCGACCAGGTCGAGACCCTGCGCGAGGCCGTCTCCGTCAGCGACTACACCCTGCTCAGCCCCTACGAGGGCCTCCCGAGCCCCGTCGTGGCCAGTGCCTGGGGCGAGCAGCTCCAGCTCGACAGCCCCGACGACGAGCGGCTCAGGGTGTTCCTCCGCAAGTACGTGCAGGGCCCGCAGACCCCCGAGCCGGGCGCGGCCTGCAGCGGCGGGGTCGGCATCCCCGCCTGACATGAGCCCCGACACGAGCTCCCCGACGAGCCCCCAGACGAGCTCCCCGACGGGCCCCGCCGGACGCGACCCGCTCGTCACCGCCCTCGCCGCCTTCGCGGCGGTGGCTCTCGCTGCGGCGGTCGTGATGTGCGTGCTCTACGTGCGGTCGGCCACGTCGTCGAGCGCGGCGTCGTCGTCGCCGTCGGACACCTCCGTCGAGGCGGGGTTCGCCCGCGACATGCAGGCCCACCACCGCCAGGCCGTGACGATGTCGCTGCTCGTGCTGGAGCGCACCGACGACGCGTCCGTCCGCACCCTGGCCAGCGACATCATGCTCACGCAGCAGGCGCAGGCCGGGCAGATGGCGGGCTGGCTCGACCTGTGGGGGCTGCCCCAGACCGGGTCGCAGCCCGTCATGGCGTGGATGGAGCACGACGACGCCGGCACCCGCTCCGGGCACGACGGCCACTCAGCCGGTGACACGGCCGGTACGGAGGGGATGGACGACGACGGCGCGTCCGACGTCGTCACCGGCGTCGCGGCGATGCCCGGCATGGCCAGCGCCGAGGACCTCGCCCGGCTGCAGGCCGCCAGCGGCACCGACGCCGAGCGGCTCTACCTGCAGCTGATGATCCCCCACCACGAGGCGGGGGTGGAGATGGCCGAGGCGGCGCTCACGGAGACCGACGACCCCACCGTCGACAGGCTCGCCGCCTCGATCGAGGCGTCGCAGACCAGTGAGCTGGCGGTGCTGCGCACGCTGCTGGCGGAGCGCCAGGGGTAGGCGACCACCCAGAGGGCCCGTCATCTGCCTCGATGCCGGTCAGACCCGCTGCAGCCCGTCTGGGGCCGCTCCTCCAGCCGCCCAGCGCGACAGCTCGGCGATGGCTCCGCGCAGCGCCAGGCCGCGCTCGGTCAGCGCGTAGGCCCGGGTGTTGTGCCGCAGCGGCAGGCGTCGCAGGACGCCGGCCGTCTCCAGCTCGCGCAGCCGCGTGGCGAGCACGTTGGTCCCGATGTCGAGGTCGCGCTGCAGGTCGCCGTACCGCTGCGGCCCCTCCAGCAGGCGCTCCACGATGAGCAGGGCCCAGCGCGGCCCGAGGACGTCGAGAGCTGCTGCCAGATCGCTCACGCGGTCGGGTCGGCGTCCGGCTTCATCCAGAACGGCGAGTAGTGGTAGCCGTCGGGGTCGTCGAACTGGCGCTGGTACATGAAGGGGTAGTCGTCGGTGTCACCGACGCGCCCGCCGGCCGCGCCGGCCCGCTCCACGATCTCGTCGACCGCAGCGCGGCTCGGCAGGTCGAAGGAGACCGTGACCTTGGACGGGGTGTGAGGCCCCCCGACCAGGTCCTCGGTGCCGCCGACGCTGGCGTACACCTCGCGGCTGCCGAGCATGACGTACTGCTCGGGGGCGATGGCGAAGCAGGAGACGCCGTGGTCGGACATCTCGGCGTCGAGGGTCCAGCCCAGGGCGGTGTAGAAGGCGGTCGCGCGCTGCACGTCAGCGACGGGGCACGTGATGAACAGGCTCATGACGTCGATGCTTCCAAAAGTGAAGTGTGCGGTCAAGGGCCGCTCCACGGTGCTCGTACCGCTCCAGCGCGGCGCCGATCGCCCGGGGGACCCCGACGGCAGCCTCTGCCCAGCACCAGGTCTCACGGGCGCCTCGGTGACGACCGCTCACCGAGGTGCGGAGGCGGAGGAGCGCCCTCGGCGGTCGCGACGGCCCTCCTCACCCCTCGGTCGTCGCTCCCGGAGTCTCCGAGTGCCGAGAGCGACGTCGGCTGCGCAGGTGGTGGGTGGTGCCACCCGCTGCGGCGGCCAGACCCACCACGAACCACTGCACCGGGGGGAGGAACACGAAGACCAGCGCGGTGGTCGAGGACTCGCTGGTCTTGAGGTCGGCGAAGGACCAGACGGTGAGGGCGGCCAGTGCTGCGACGCCCACGGCGGCCGCGACCTGCCCGCGGGGCCACGACCTGTGGGCGATGACCACCACCGCTGCCGCCCCGGCCATCGGCGCCAGGCTCCAGGCGGTGAAGGCGAGGCTGACGGGAACCCCGACGTTGGCGAAGCTCCGCTGCCAGCCCCCGGAGGCCCACAGGCTCAGGTGCAGGACGTAACCGGCCGTCGCCGCCATCGCGACCAGGGCCGCGGCGAGCAGCCACCGGTGTCGAGGTGCGGTGGTCTCATCGAGCGGAGGGCCGCTCGCAGTCGTGGGCGGGGTCATGGCGCCATGGTGGCGCTGCTGACGGGTCGCGACGGGTCGAGCCGCGAGGAGCCCTGCGTGTCGTCCCGGGGGCCAGGCGGGACGGGTCCGACGCAGGTCGGTCCGCTCTCCGACGGCGTCCACCTGCTGGTCGGTGTCCGGCACGAGACCCCCTGCCGCTCGGGTCGCCCCGTGCGCACAGGCGCCGCGCGACGCTAAGACCTACCGTGGTGCCCTTCTCGGCGAGAGCGCCGATGCGCCCCGTTCGAGGAGGTCCAGCACGTGGACGGCCAGATGATGCCCACGGGCAGCCTGCCGGCGGTGCGCAACGCACTCGGGCTGCAGACGTTCCCCCCCGAGGTCTCCGCCGTGCGCCAGGCCCGCCGGTTCGTGGAGTCGGCCGTCGCTGCCAGCACCGTCGCCGGTGTGGAGTCGCTGGCCGATGACGCCGGCCTGCTCGTCTCGGAGCTGGCGGCCAACGCGGTGCTGCACGCCCGCAGCGACTTCGACATCGCCGTCTACGAGGTCCACGACGGAGTGCGGATCAGCGTGCGCGACCGCTCCCAGGCGCTCCCGGTGCTCGTCGCGCCCAGCAGCACCGCGATGAGCGGTCGGGGGCTCGCCCTGGTGCAGACGCTGGCCGCGGCGTGGGGTGCGGGTGCCTCCACCGCCGACGGAGCGGTCAAGAGCGTGTGGTTCGAGCTGGTCGTGGACCGCCGTGCCGCGGAGTCCACCGCTGCTGGGGGCCCGGGTCGCGACGCCGGACCAGCAGGGCCCGAGCTCAGCGTGGACGAGCTGCTCGCCGCGTGGGAGGAGGACGCCGGGTCTGAGCCGCAGCCGATGTCGGTGCCTCCAGCCGGTGGTGCCGAGCGGGCCCCTTCGGTGCTGGAGGTGGTGCTGCCGCCGCTGGACGCGGCTCGCCTCGCGGCGGCCAAGGAGGCGATGGACGACGTGCTGCGCGAGCTGCAGATGGTCCTGCTCGACGAGGACCACCTGGCGTCGGCGACCCCTGCGGAGCTCGACGTCGCTCGCAGCCTGGACGGGGCGGCCCGGGAGTTCGACGACGTCCGCCGGCAGGTGCGCCTGCAGGTCAGCCGCGCCGCAGCGACCGGACAGGTGGAGGTGGCCCTGGAGCTGGCCCTGTCAGCGGGCACCGCGGCACGGGCGCTGGCCTACCGCAGCGCGGTGCGAGCCGCGGAGGAGCTGGCCACCGGGGGGATGCTGCTGAGCACGGGCGAGGCGCTGCGGGCCCACCGCGCCGTGCGCGAGGCCTACCTCGGAGAGGTCATCGCCGCCGCGCAGCAGTGACCGCGCCGGCGGCGACGACGTCGGGGCGCTCGCTGGGCGGTGGCGTCAGGGCGGGCCGTCAGAGCGGGCCGTCAGAGCGGGCCGTCAGAGCGGGCCGTCGGAGGGAGCGGCCGCGCGGGCCGCGTCCAACCCCTCGGGGACGCGGACGGGACCGGCCTCAGCGGGACGCGGCTCGTCCTCGGGGTGGGCGCGCAGCGCCAGGAGGGCCACGTCGTCGTCGAGGTGGCCACCCACCAGCGCCAGCAGCCCGTCGCACAGGTCGTCCAGGGTGCTGCCCGGTGCGACGACCAGGTCCGCGGCCGCCTGGGCCAGCCACGCCAGCCCGACGTCGACCCCCACGCCGCGGCGCTCGACGAGGCCGTCGGTGTACAGCAGGACCGTCGAGCCGGGGGCCAGCACCGCCTCGTGGTCGCGGCGGTCGGTGGCCGGGTCCCAGCCCAGCACGAGGTCCGCCTCGTCCGGCTGCAGGTAGGACGCGGCGCCCTCGGCGGTGATGAGCAGCGGGGGCAGGTGCCCGGCGTTGGACCAGCGCAGCAGCCGCGTCCCCGCGGCCCGGTGGGCCGCGTCGACCTCGATCTGGGCGACGACGGCGGTGGCCACGGTGTCGATGCCCAGCCCGGCCGCGGCGCGGTCCAGGGCCGCCAGCACCTTCGCGGGCGGCTCGCCCAGGGTGAAGGCGATGCCGCGCAGCAGGTTGCGCAGCTGTCCCATGACCGCCGCGGCGCCCATGTCGTGGCCGGTGACGTCACCGATGACCAGGCTGGTCAGCCCGTCAGAGGTGATGAAGGCGTCGTACCAGTCCCCGCCGACCTCAGCGGCCTTGGCCGCGGCGGTGTACCGCACGACGATCTGCAGGTGGTCCGGCTCGGGCGGGGCGGTCAGCATGGAGCGCTGGAGGGTCTCGGCGATGCTGGCCGTCTCAGCGAGGGCCGCCTGCTCGGCGTCGTGGGCGGCCAGGCGGTCCAGCGCCTGGGCCGTCAGCGCTGCGAAGGCGCGCAGCAGCTCCCGCTCCTGCTCCGTCCAGGTGCGCGCCCGGGCGAAGCCGACGGACAGGCACCCCCACAGCTGGGTGCGTCCGTGCAGCGGCACCGCCGCTGAGGCCTGCACGCCGGCGCCGGCGTAGACGGCCGCGGAGCCCGGGAAGGCGGCCTCGGTCTGCTCGCGGTCGGGCAGGTAGATGGCCTGACCGGTCGCGGCGCTGCGGATGGCGGGCAGGGGGAAGTCGGCCGGGACGCGCTGCACGGCGTGGCGCACCTCGGCGTAGGAGTCGGTGATGAAGGTGGTCACGTGGGCGCCGTCGGGCTCGCGCAGGCACAGCCCGCACCCGTTGGCCTCCAGCAGGGCCACGCCCTTCGCGCCGAGGACGTCGAGGAGGGCCTCCTGGGTGTCGGCGTCGGCGAGCGCCTGGGCGATGGCGACCAGCGTCGCCTGGCGCTGGGCGCTGACCCGTTCGGCCTGAGCCGCCGCGAGGGCCTGCAGCGCGGCGTCGCGCTCGGCGTCGCGCGCGGAGATCCGGTCCAGCGCCTGCGCGGTCAGCGCCGCGAACGCCACCAGCAGGTCCTGCTCCTCCTCGGTCCAGGTGTGCGGTTCGGCGAAGCCCAGGGAGAAGGACCCCAGCAGCACCCCGCGGGCGCGCAGCGGCACCGCCGCCGACGACTGGATGCCCCCGGCGGCGTAGATGTCCTCACAGCCCGGGAACTGCGCCGTGAGCGCCGCCAGGTCCGGCAGGTGGTGGGGGACGCCGGTCACCGCGGTGCGCACCGCGGGCAGGGGGTGGTCAGCCGGAAGGGAGTCGAAGGTGGCCAGCACCTGGTCCGTGTAGCTGGCCGACAGGCTGCGGACGCTGGCACCACCGGCGTCGGGCAGGCTCAGCGCCGAGCCGTGGATGCCCCAGATCTTCACCGCGGCGTGGGTGACCACGCCCAGCACGTCGGTCTCGGTGCTCGCCTCGCCCAGGGCGCGGGCCACCTGGACCAGCTCGGACTGGGCCTGCGCGCTCTCGCGCTGGCGCACCGCGGCGGCGTCCAGGGCCTGCTCGGCGTCGTGGCGGGCGGTGATGTCCAGGAAGTACAGCGCGAGCCCGTCACCCTCGGGGACGGCGCGCACCTCCACCCACACGTCCAGCGGCTCGGGGTAGAAGGCGTCGAAGCTGACCGTCGTCCCGGTGGCCACCGCACGGCGGTAGCTGCGCTCGAACTCCGTGCCCGCGGTGGCGGGGAAGGCCTCCCAGAAGCTGCGCCCCACCAGGTCGGACCGAGGCGCCTGCGCGACCTGCTCGGCGGCGGCGTTGACGTAGGTGATCACCCAGTGCGCGTCCACGGACAGGTACCCGATGGCCATCGTCTCCAGGACCGTGGCGGTGCGGGCGTGGGCCTCGTGCAGCTCGGTGACGTCGAACGCCGCGCCCACGAGTGCGGTGGTCGTCCCGTGCCCGTCGGTGAGGGTCTGCCCGCGGGCGGCGACCCAGCGGACCCCGCCCTCGGGCAGCGAGATCCGGTACTGCGCGCGGTAGGTGCCGGCGGTGGCCAGGGCGTGCTGGACGCGGGCGACGACGTCGGCGACGTCGTCGGGGTGGACGTTGGCGTAGACGTCCTCCGGGCGACCGGTGAAGGTGTCGCGGGTGAGGGCCGAGAGCTCCAGGAGCCGGTCGTCGACGTCGAGGTCCTGGCCGGGCAGGTGCAGCACGTAGGTACCGACCCCGGCCGCTGACAGGGACAGGTCCCACAGCGCCTGGCGTGTCTGCTGGCCCGTGGCTGCCTCACTGCTCACCAGTCCCATCATGCGCCCGCAGCGCAGACGGCGCAGGGATGTCGGTGACGGGCACCGCCAGTCCGCCCTCCGGGAGACGACCTCGGGGGTGGCCGTCTGGTCGAACGGCGGGTCGACGCGTGGTCACCGGTCGCCCCTGGTACGTCGCGGACCTGGGAGCGGACACCGCGACTCGTCTCAGGACCGATCGTCGACCGGACCCCGACCCCGGGAGCGCCACGGAAGGGGCGTGGGTCTCTCGTGGAAGGGGCCTGCCCGGTCACGCTGGGGGTGAGGCTCGCTGAGGCCCGAGCACGTCTCGCTCGACCTCCGGGCCGCCAGCCGTGCCGGACCCGTCCGCGGGGGGAGAGCCGAGTCGGCGACCCACGGCCGCCACCACGGCCACGAGCACCCCGACCACGCCGGCGACCAGCACCACCGCGGGCCACTGCGCCAACGGCCCGCGGTCCCACACCACCGGGGACGGCGGCCGCGCGCCGAAGGACCCGCTCAGTGCTGCCGCGGGAACCTGCACGTCACCGACGTGGTAGTTGCCCGAGCCCGTCGGGATCCCCGTCAGCTCCGTGCACGAGCCGTCGTCGATGTCGACGGCGATCAGCGCCTGCTGTTCCGCGCCGGTCCGGCTGTCGGTGGCCGTGCTCAGGACGAGCACTCGAGGAGCTGCCCAGCCGACCAGCTGGTTGCCCACGCCGACCGGGATGCAGGTGGAGGCTGCGCCGTCGGTGGAGCCCGGCGCGTCGACGGGGATGACCGCGACGTCGTACGTGGACAGGCCGACCTGTCCCTCCGGCGAGCAGGCGCCGCTGACGGCCACCAGCGCGCCGTCCGGCGACCACGGCTGGATGCCCGCCAGGTCTGCCCGCACCCCGAGGGGGCGAGAGGCGCCCGTCGCGGCGTCGACGACGACCAGCTCCCGCTCAGCGCCCTGCACGACCAGGCGGCGACCGTCGGGGGCCCACGCCACCTGACCCGCTTCCGCCGAGACCCCCGCAGGTAGGGGCAGCAGGTCACCGTCCAGCCCGACCAGCACCAGGCGGGCGGGAGGTACCTGGACCGGCTGGTCCTCGGGCGCGAGCCAGGGCAGGGCGCCCAGCGACGCGATCACCGCGGTGCCATCGGGGGACCACGCCACCGGGGTGACGGAGGGGTAGCCGAGGGAGGCGGTGGTGCTGACCTCCCCGGTGCTCAGGTCCTGGATGGCGATGTCCGCCTGCCCGCCCAGGTCGTAGCGTCCGCTGGCCACGTGGGAACCGTCGGGGGAGAGCAGGAAGGAGCCCGGGGAGCCCTGCATCGCCTCGTCGCGGTCCTCGGCCAGGTCCAGGCGGCGCACCGAGCCGCCAGCGCCGACCACGACCGCCTGGGGGAAGTCCGCGAGCTCCACGCCGTTGCCGTGGCGGTAGACGGCGACCGCGGGGCCTGGGGGCGAGGCGGAGACCGACTGGGTCACGTAGGAGTAAGCCGGCAGCTGCGGGGGTATCGAGGCGGGCTGGGTCTGCAGGGGGGCGCCCGCCGCGGCCAGCAGGTAGGCCGTGCCCCCGACGAGGGTCGCTAGGGCAGCTGTCCGGCCGGGGGCGGTGCGCGCGGCGCGCTGGCCAGCGCGCCCGTGCTCGCGCCCGGCAGCCAGCAGCAGGTCACGGCGTGGCGGAGGTCGCTGCGCTCTGGTCAGGGGCCGCGGTCTGCAGCAGGACGGCGAGCACCTCCTCTTCGCGGTGGCGGCGCCAGCGGGAGGGGTAGAGCCGCAGCAGACGCCGGTAGGAGCGCTCCAGCTCGCCCACCGCGGCAGTGTCACCGGTGGTCGGCTTGGAGGGGCGCCGGAAGAAGGCGCTCATGACTCCCACCCCAGGCGGGGGGAGCGTGCGAGCCGGCTCATGGCCGCTGCGCTCTGCTCGTGGCGGCGCTGGGCCTCTGCGGCCAGCAGCGCTGCGCCGTCGGGGGTGAGGCGGTAGGTCCGTCGCAGCCGGGAGTCCACGACCTCCTCGGCGGCGACTTCCACCAGGTGGCGCTCGGCGAGCCGTTCGAGGGCTCCGTACAACGTGCCGACGCCGAGGCGGACGGCGCCGCCGGAGGTGGCTTCGACGTCCTTGAGGATGGCGTAGCCGTGCATGGGGCCCTGGGCGAGCGCGGTCAGGACGAGGAAGGACGGTTCCTGGAGACCTGGCCGACTCATGTGACGAACATACTCCGTTGAAAGGAGTACGCGCGAGAGGCGGGCAGCTGGACGGCGTGCTGCGGTCAGGGAGAGGTCGTGAGAGGAGACGCGCTGAGGGCTCCTCCGCACGACGTGGGTCTGCGGCAAGCACAGGTGAGAACGGGGCTGGTCGAACGAGTCCGGCAGGACGGGCAACCTCTGGGGTGCCTCAGGCGTCTTAGGAGGGAAGCCATCACCGTGGTGGCGCTCGAGGAGACCCGGTGATGTCAGCGGTGGCCAACACGCAGGACGACGAACACCCCCCGCCCGTCCCCGCATCCGCGGTGCCGGCAGAGCCGGCGGGGCCGGCGTTCGACGAGCTGTTCGTCCAGCGGTGGGGAGCGACCGTCCAGCTCGCGCTGCTCCTCGTCGACGACGAGCCCAGCGCCGAGGACGTCGCGCAGGAGGCGTTCACCGGGCTGCTGCGGCACTGGCACCAGCTCGGCGACCTGAGCCGCGCGCAGTCCTACCTCAACAGGGCGGTGGTCAACGGCGCCCGCTCGGCGCTGCGTCGCCGTCGCACCGCCCGCGCGTGGACCCCGCCGCACGCCACCCCCGACCCCTCGGCCGAGGAGCTCGCCCTCCTCGGCGACGAGCGCCGCGAGGTGTTCGCCGCGGTCGCCGCGCTCCCGCTGCGCCAGCGCGAGGTGGTGGTGCTGCGCTACTGGTCCCAGCTCGACGAGGCCGCCACCGCGGAGGCCATGGGCATCACCCGCGGCACCGTGAAGTCCACCGCCCACAAGGCCATGGCTGCGCTGCACCGCCGGCTCGGTGGCCCCTCGACGTCCGCAGGAGGTCTGCGATGAGCTCGCCCCACGACCCGACCGACCGCCCGGCTGACGACCCGACCGACGAGGCGCTGCAGCGCCGGGTCGCAGACGCGCTGGGCGCCCGCGCCGCACTGACGACCACCACCCTGGAACCCGGAGCGCTGGGGGAGCGCCTCGCTCGCGTGCACGCCGGCGCGGCGGACGGCACGGGCGGCAGCGGTCCCGCCGCCGCGACCGCCGTCGTCGAGCTGGCGGGGGCTGAGGACGACGACGCGTCACCGAGGCGCTGGCGCCCGCGCCTGGTGGTCGCGGCGGTGGCGTCGGTGGCGGCTGCCGCGGTCATCGTGGCGGCTGTGCTGAGCACCCTGCACGACGGCAGCAGTGCACCGGCCCCGGCGGCCACCGCCCAGCCGTCGCCGTCGCCCTCGTACCCGGGGGAGGAGTGGTCGGGGTTCTACGGACTGGCGCACGCGCAGTGGCCGTCCGACCTCGAGGGGGTCGCCCCGCTCGGGGACGACGTGGTGGAGGGGTCGGTGCGGATGATCGCCCAGCTCGGCCGGGTGAAGTACTGGGCGGGCCTCACCAGCGACGGCGGGGTGTGCTGGAAGGTCCTCGGGCCGGGCGCTGACGAGGGCGGCTGCGCTCCGGAGGCCGCGCTGGCGGAGCCGGTGGAGATCTCCGACGGGTCCGTCGCGCCCCGGGTGTGGCTCGTGCCGGCCGACGCGCCCGACGCCGAGACCGAGCCCCTGACGGCAGCGGGCGTCGTCCCCTACGTCCACGGCGTGTGGGTGGAGGCGAGCGCGTCGACACCCCCGCTGGACAGGTACGCGCAGCTGCGGGCTGCCCCGACCGCCGCGGACGAGAGGGCGGCGGGCTTCGAGTACGCGGGGATCAACGCGATCGTGCCGGGCTCCCTGCGGCTCCTCCACGAAGGAGAGGAGGGCGCCTTCGTCGTCGGGGCCCTGCCGCTGGGGGAGTTCTGCTTCTTCCACCTCGTGCCGGGGGTCAGCGGGAGCACCTGCCAGTCGCCGCAGCAGCTGGCTGGCGAAGGGACCACGGTCTCGATCGAGGACCAGGAGTCGAACGACCTCGCGACCGCGTGGCTGGTCCCGGACGACCTCGACACCTCCGGCTGGCCGGCTCTGGGGCGCAGGCAGCTGGCGCAGAACCTCTGGTACGAGAGGAAGCCCATCCCCGCGTACACGCCGGAGCCCGTGAGGTCGCTGACCCCCGAGGAGGAGCAGGCGCTGCGCGAGCAGCAGGACGAGCTCGTCCAGCAGGCGAGCGCGAGCGGCCGCCCCGCTCCGGAGGTCACCGGGCTCTCGGAGGCGGAGGCGACCTGGGTCCTGGACCGCTACCACATCCCGGTCACCGAGGTCACGGTCCGGGACGCGGGCTCGGCCTCCTCGGGGATGGTCGTCAAGGCCACGCCCGGCACCGACCAGGTGGTGCCGGAGGGCGCCGGCGTCCACCTCTTCATCGCGAGGTAGGTGCAACAGCTCCGGCGGCATCGGTGTCGTGGTGGTGTCCGGGCGCGTCGCCGGGCGCCCGGACGCTGATGACGACGGACGAGCGGAGGACGTCGACGGTCCTGCTGGCCCTGCGCGGCACCGCGGAGCTCCCTCGGCGCAGCCGCTGCACCCGTGGCGGTGGAAGACCACCGACCGAGCGGCACGCTGGCCAGCCAGGCGCCGGCAGTCACCGGCTTTCCGCCGAAGACGACGGCGAGGTGGGCCAGCGCTGCGAGGGAGACAGCCAGCAGAACCACGCCCAGCCGCACCGACCTGGGACCGGTCCTCGACGTCGTCCCCCGTCGTGGGTGCTGGCTGCCGCGTCCTGCGCCCCGGTCCCAGCACTGCTGCGCTCCCGCTGGCACGAGCGGTGGTGTCAGGGGTGCAGGCGCGCACCCTTCGTGATGCGGTCCACCGCGTTGCGGGGCCCGCGCACCGCCAGTCCCACGAGGTCGAGGTCGGCGGCCGCCACGGCGGCCACGGCCGCCCGGTTGGCGGCGTCGTGCCCGGTGGAGAAGAGGTCGCGCGTGTAGACCGCCGTCGGGACCTCCCGCTGCGCCGCCTTCGCGCGAGCGGTGGCGAGCTGCTCACCGGTGGCCGTCATCACCAGCACCGGCTGGCGCAGCATCGGCAGGTAGGTGCCGCCGTCCGCGTCGCGGTACGGCTCACCCACCAGGCCCGGCGCGCTGGCCGCGATGCCGCTGGCGAGGAAGGCGGTGACGTTGAGCTCCTGCCAGGGCAGCAGCCCTTCGCGCAGGACGACGACCACCTTGGTGTCGAACACCTCGGGCTCGACGACGACGGGCGCGGGTGCTCCTGGTGCTGTGTCCACCCCGTCAGCGTGCAGCCGGGCCGGCGGCGGGGTCTTGTACGTTCCTGACGTGGCCGAGCAGGTCCAGGTGTGGCGCCCGCCGGTGCCCCTCGTCCGCGAGGTGCTGCACGCCCGCTTCGAGACCCACGCCTACCCCGCGCACACGCACGCCGAGTGGACGGTGCTGCTCGTGGACCACGGCGCCGTCACCTACGCCCTGGGGCGCGAGTCGCATCTGGCCGCCCCCGCCTCAGTGACGCTGCTGCCTCCGGGGGTGCCGCACGACGGGCGCTCGGCGGTGCGTGGACGCGCCTTTCTCAAGCGGGTCCTGTACGTCGAGGAGAGCTGGCTGCCGTCGTGGGCCGTGGGTGCGGCGGCAGCGCTGCCCACCGCCGCTGGGGAGGCCGCGCTGGCGGCCGCTGCTGAGTTCCACGCGTCCGTGCTCGATCCCCGCGAGGCGCTGAGCGCGGAGGGAGCGCTGCTGCACCTGCGCCAGAGCCTTCTCGGGCACCTCGGCCAGGCACCCAGCCAGGTCAGCGACGCGCCGCTCGCGCGGCGGCTGCGCGAGCTGCTCGAAGACCGGCTGACCGAGACCTTCACGCTGGTCGAGGCGGGTCGGGTGCTGGGGGCCCACCCGAGCCACCTGGTGCGGGTGTTCTCCCGGGCCTACGGCATCCCGCCCCACCGCTACGTGGTCGGACGCAGGGTCGACCTGGCCCGGCGGATGCTGCTGGGCGGTCACACGCCCACCGAGGCCGCTGCGCTGGCCGGCTTCCACGACCAGGCCCACCTGACCCGGCACTTCCGCCGGACCCTCGGGACGACGCCCGGCACCTTCACCGGGGCCACCCGCCCCTCACCCGGGCCGGCCAGACTCGACCCGGACTGGCTCGCCGTGGGCCGAGCTGGTGGATGCCGCCGGGAAAGACGTGCAGGCCGGCAGAGCCGCGCTCCGGTAGAACGGGCGCTCGGACCGTGAGGTGCTTCCGTGCAGGCTCACCGAGCGCCATGCTGCGCTCATGTGGCAGTGGCGCCGCTCGTGGTTCCAGCGTCCCCGGTGGTGGGTGACCTACCTGCTGACCGCAGCCGCTGCCTTCGCTGTGTTCTCAGCACTGGCCCGGCTGGGCGCACCGACTGTCACCACCACCCAGGCCGTCTTCCTCGCAGGGGTGGTGTCGGTTGCACCTGCGTGGCGCACCCAGCGCGACCACCGCGCCTGGGAGCAGCTGGAGATGTCTGCCAGCGCGCCTCGAGCGCAGCTGGAGGCGGCTGAGGCCGTGGTGCGCTACCGGCGGCCCTCCACCTCGGCAGCGGTGCTCGCCGACGCGATCCGCATCGGCGAGTTGGCGCTGGAGGAGCGCGGCTCACCCCGTGGCGGGTACATCTTGGCCGCTGTGCTGGCCAGTGCTGCAGTGGTGCTCGCGGTGGTGACGTCTTGGTGGTGGGCGGTGGTGCTCGCGGGCGTCACCGCGCTGGTGGTGGTGGGTGCTGTGCAGGCTGGCGCGCTGGCGCGGCGCGTGGGTGAGGTGCGCGCGCAGCTGGCTGCGGCCGAGGGCGCCGACGTCGTCATCGACTCTGGCGGCGCGCCAGATGGGCGCGGGTGAGTACGAGTCCTGCATCCCCCCGGGATGGCGCGGGGGTTGGAGTGGCGGAGCGCAGGGGAGGCATCTCGCTGACCACCGCTCAGCGGAGGATCGGCAGCGCTCTTGGTGACGGCGGCACGTCGACCAGCCCGTGGATTCTGAGCAGCGCACCGGTGCTGCCGGCCGTGGGCGGGCCAGCGCTCATCAGGATCCGCAGAGGCCGCCACCGGAACCCGCACATGGTGGTGTCGACATCGACGAGCCAGCACCACCCCCGGTGGGAAGGGACAGCCAGCGCCAGGACAGCGCTGCTCAACTCCACCGCACCCCGCCAGTGGTGCAGTGCCGCCTGCTGCTGCGAGAACGGCCGCGGCTAGGCGCGGATGGATCACCGCTGAGGCGTCACGGTGAAGCGCACTAGCCGAGGGTGGCTGCTTCAGGAGGCGTCTACCAGCACGATCGCGTGACGACTACTCGCCGAAGGCGACGTGGCCTATCGGAGGGCCTGGGGGCGTGGCGACTCCTGGACCGAGATCCTCACGATGGTCGCTGGGTACCTGCAGCTCGGCGCGCGAGGGCGATGCGTTCGCGCAGGGCCGGGTCAATCTCGACGTCATGCCTCAGGCCCGCCAAGGCTTCGGCGCTCACCGCCACGCCAGCACCCTCAGCCACCAGGCTCAGGGCGCTCCAGTGCCACCTCGCCTCTTGCTCCTGGGAACCTTCGGGTGGCGGCTCATCGGGTCCGACGACGGCTCGAGCCTGCTCGGTGAGGTTCTCGAGTGAGGTCGCTGCCCAGAGGTCAGTGAGGCCCATCAAGGTGGCTGACCACCCGCGGTCGTCGAGCAGCGTGATGCGGTGCCCCCCCTGGAGCTCGAGCTGGTGCAGAGCGCGGACTGACATCGTTCGCTCGGTGTTGGACTCGGGGCCGGCTTCGGTGTCCATCCTGATGGAGGTCACCAGTCGCTGGGGGATGTGCACGGCTCCAGGATGGTTGGCCGGCGGTGCAGACGAGGCGCCGCCAGTCACTGTCTCACCGGCGGCCGCTGCCCGGTCAGCGTCTTGCTGACCACCCTCCTTCGGAGCGTCGTCACATTCGGGCTGCATCGGTGGTCACACGACGCAGCAGTCGCAGGCCAGCCAGCGTTCTGGCCAGCTGCCACAGGCCCACACCTGTGATCAGCCCACCGAAGAAGACCCACACCGGCTCTGGCGCGTCCACATCCGCGCGGCTGCCGAAGGCGAACGACTGCGGGTCATCAGGGTCGTACACCACCGGCAACGTCTTGCCGATCGCGTACTGGCCACCGGGGCGCTGGTCATCAGCAATCACCACTTGCCCGCCGGCAGCGGTGAACTGGATGCTCACCCGCGGGCCACCAGGCCCAGTGGTCTCGATCCGGGTGATACGCGCATCGGTCTGCACCCCCTGCGTGTGCAGCTGCACCGCTCGGGCATCAGCGCCGGGACCAGAGCGCAGGATCGCGAACCCGATGAGCAGGAGCAGTGCAGCCAGCACCCCCGCCAGCAGCCACTCCCACTCCGTGCCCGGCCAGCGCCACAGGCTGATCGGCTCAGTACGCGCGCTGGGCTCGGCCGAGCTCATCTGCGCTGCCCCGCCGCATCGGTGTCAGCGGCGTCAACCGACCACAGGTACCGGTCCAGGAACCGTTCAGCGGCCCCCCTCTCGCGTAGCAGCCGCACCGATGCGGTCGCGAAGAGCACCAAGCAGAGCACCCACACCCACAAGAACACCGGCCGCTGGGGAGCCCCAACGGCCTGAGCGGCGACGTTCGTGATCGACCCGCAGATCGTCAGCACGTACCCCCACGGCCGCAGGAGCCCTGCGGCCACTGCCAGCAGGACCACCATGCGCTGGTCGTCTGCGGTGTCCACGGGCAGCTGGCCGCGCAGCTGGCGCATCACCAGTCGTCGCTCGGGCCGGTCCAGGAGGCTCAACGGACCGCGGGCAGCAGCTCGCCAGGTGCCGCTGCGCACGATGACGACGACGCCGGTCACCAGCAGGGCTAGGCCGAGGACGGTCAGGCCAAGCTGCAGCTCCAGACGCGTCTGGGACGTGCCGGAGGCTGAGGCACCGGAGGCCAGGTGTCGCCCGTAGGCCAGCACCAGGCCGGTGGCTGTGAGAGACAGGACGACTGCGGCTGAGGCTGCCTCGTCTCGGCGGGCCCGCCGAGCCTGACCATCTCGAGGCGGCAAGGCGATGGTGCGAGCGATGGCGAGGGCGTGTTGCCACTGCCCCTGGCCGGCGGCCTGGGTCAACGGGAGCGGCGCTGGCTGGGAGGGGTCGGGCGCCATGAGTGCTCCAGTGGTGTGAGTGCTTCGCCGCAAGGTAGTGCGCTCAGGCTCTTGTCGCCGCAGCAGGTGGTCCAGGTGTGGAGCCTGCTCGAGGAGCCGATCTCGTGCTGGCGGCGGCACGCTCCGGGTGGGTCGTCGCGCCTCGGTCTTGTTTTGAGAGTCGTGGGGGCGCGCCACTGGGGACCGCTCACCGGACGGCTACGTGCTCGCTGGAGACATCGGGCCGACGTGGTGGTCACGGTCGCCTCATGATGAGGGGCTGGCGTGACGAAACCGATGGATTCGGGACGAACCGTGCCTGCATGCTGACCTCTGTGGAGAGCGGCGGGGGGCAGCAGGCGTACGACGAGGGGTACGACCTCGCTGAGGAGGGTCGCCACGTGGAGGCGATCGAAGCTTTCCGTCGTGCTGCTGAAGTAGGCCACCCCGATGCCCTGTTGGGCTGGGGGAACTCGCTGTACGCCCTTGACCGCAACGCCGAGGCCGCGCAGGTCTTTGCCCGCGCCGAAGCTGAGGGTGATGTCAGTGCTGTGCTCAACCTCGGTCTGGCGCTTGACGCGACCGGTGACCGCGAAGCCGCCGAGCTGGCCTACCGGCGTGCCCACGACGCTGGCGACCCGAAGGCCCGCGCGGTGCTAGCCGACCTGTGGCGTTGGCACGGACGCCCCGATGATGCCCGTGCCCTGCTGCGCGAAGCAGCAGAGCGCGGCGACCCGTACGCGGCTGGGTACCTCGGGTGCTGGCTCTACCTCGACGCCGACCACGGCCTGCAGCACGGCGGCGAGCGCGAGGCCGAGTCCGTGATCGAGGCCCTGCTGCGCGCGGGCGCGGAGGTCGACGACGACGCGTGCGGTGATCTGGGGTGGCTCCTGCGGCGTCGCGGTGATCTCGATGAGGCAGAGCAGGTGCTGCGCACGGGCCACGAGCGCGGTGCGCTCGACTGCTCCATCAAGTTGGCCTTCCTGCTGGAGGAAGACCGCGGCGATGTGGCTGCGGCGGAGGTGGTGCTGCGGGTGGCCGTCGAGGGCGGTGAGCGGAACGCCTACAACAACCTCGCGAACCTGTTGTGTGACCGGGGCCTGCTGCTGGAGGCTGAGCGGCTCTACCGGGAGGGCGCCGCGCGCGGTGATGCGGTGGCCCGTCAGAACCTGCGGCGCCTGCGCCGCGACCACCACCGCCAGCTCGGGCGCGCTCACCGTCGAGAACATCGCCGTACGTCTCAGACTGAAGCGTCCCGGGTTCGCTGCCGTTTCCTTGTGAGCAAGGATGGCGGGGAGGCCGTCGCTGTCGAGTGAGAGCGACGACGCCTTGACGAGCGTGAGTTCCTCGCTGACTACCGCTGTCCGGTCAGCGTCTCGCTTATCACCGCCGCCCGGTCGGCCTCCCGCTGACCGCCGTCGAACGGGCCGCGAGCTACTCGCTCAGACACAGCCGGGCAAGTGCAACGCGCACGTGGCCACCGGCGTCTTGCTCTCGTCCCCAGCCAGGCTCACGGAGGAGTGCCGGTGCTTCGACGCATCGCTCTGCCAGCCGCGGCACTGCTCACCTGCGTCGCAGGTGCAGCGGCGTGCTCGTCGTCGGGATCACGGCTCACGCTGGATGACGGCACGGCGGTTTTCGTCGGTGAGGCGTACGACGGCGCCGTCGCCGCGATCGGCATTCCCGGCACCGTCGTGCGGCTCGACGGTGACTGCTGGGGGCTCGACGACGGAGGCTCGGGCCTTGACGTCCTCGTCCTGGAGCACGGTACGACCGTGTCCGAGGACGGCGGCGGTGTCGTCACCCCGGACGGGGTCGAGCTGCACGTGGGCGATGACATCTACGGGGGTGCAGGTGTCGTCGTCGACAGCGGCCTCGTGGAGCAGTGGCGCGAGGAGCTGCCCGTGTGCTTCTCAGAACGGGGGCTTGCAGCGGTCAGCGACATCGAGGTCGAGATCCAGTAACCGTTCGCCTGTCCGGTCCGCTCAGGGACCGCTCACCGGGCGCACCGGAGCGGACGCTCAGGGTTGACGGCCGCGGTCGATCGGCGACGATCGGAGTGCATGCGTGGCAGCCCAACGCGACGCGGCGGTCTTCCTCATTAGACCGTTCAGGCGGACCGCTGGTCTAGGCCATCCGTGGGCCTCGAGGTGACACGTCAGCGCCTGCTCCCACAAGATCATGCGTGAGCGGGCTCCCTTCGCTGCTCCGTCAGGGCCGTCTGAGGGCGCCAGCTCGCTCGACTGCTCCTCTGGATGTCTTGCGCATGGCTGGCCGCTGGACGGCACAACTGCCCACGCTCTCTGGAGTCACGATGGGAATTCTGAGCCTCGTCCTAGGCCTCACTGCCATCACTTCGGTAGGCGGAGTCATCTTCGGGCCCATTGCCTTCTTCGTGGGTGTTCTCACTCACAAGCGAGCGGCAGTGGACAGCGACCGCAAGCTGGGCAGGGTCGGCGCCTGGCTCGGCGCCATAGCTTTCGTGGTGTGGTCGTTGATCGTGGCCATCTCGATCGTGGTTATCGTCCATTCCGAGTAATCATCAGGTAATCTCGTGCAGCGCTAATGAAGTCGGCAGTTGGGCCTGCGGCGTCACTGACGCTCATACCGCTTGACTGGCTGCCACCGCTACCCAGTCAGCGTCTCGTTGACCACCGCTAACCGGGTGGCGGGAGCGGAGAGGTCAAGGCGTCGTGACGCTCGTGATGCTCAGGTAACCCGTGAGGCTGTTCAGACAGGCGGCCGGAGCGTCGGACCACTGGTCCCGCACCTGGTGGAAGTCACCGGGGCCACCCTGACCGCCGCCTCCTTCCAACACATCTCCAACGGCGTACGTCAAGTTCTGTCCTGTCTGCGGGTCCCTACCCACGATCACCGCGCGCCCCGACGCGTCGGCGCGTGAGCCGGCTGGCAGGCCGAGGAAGAAGGTGCCGCTTTCGTTCTTGATGGCCAGGCAGCCGCCGTCAGAGACAACCAGTTCCCCGCCAGCGGGGAGAGCGGCGCTACCACCGGCAAAGGACAGGGGGTTAGTGAAGGCAGTGACCCCGTGCTTGAGCTTGATCTCGCCACCGGTGTGGGTGACGTAGTAAAGGGCAGAGAGACCAACTACCGCGATCGCCATCCCCGCCAAGACGACGCGCGTCTTCATGGGAAGTGGAGTCACGGTGTTCTCCCTGGTCGGAACGCACAGTGGTGTGATCGCCTACTTGGGCAGGTGAGCTGCTTGCGAGCCGCCGGTGACGGCTGGCGGTTGGCACTTAGATGATCTCATCGACTCTCCTCTGACGTCGCGCTTGTTGTGCATGTTGCGCATGTGCCTGATCAAAGGAGTTGGCGGATCAGGAGGCAGGCGAGGCTCACGCACATGCGCCAGATGACCTTGCCCTAGTCGGCGTCTCGCTGACCGCCGCTGTCCGGTCAGCGTCGCCCCGCCCTGTTAATGGCTCGAAGGACGACGACCAACACCGTCACTGCCACCGCAGCGAAGGCGAGAAGCACGAGCAGAAGCGCCGGGTTGTCAAAGATCGCTCATATGGCATGAACGTAGACCCAAGGACGAGTTCCTGCGCCAAGTCTCGTGGCGTGTCTTACAGACGACCGCTGTCCGGGGGGTTCGCCCGTACGACCCCACTCACTTCGAGGGCCACTAGGTAGCCGCTCTCTGGGCGTCGCAGGCCCTTTCGCTAGCCCGGCGGCTGGCTTCGCTTGCCGTCTCACGCGGGACCGCTTACCGGGCCAGTGTGCGCAGAAGCGCTCATCGGGCTCACCGGCGCGAGGCGTCGCCGCTTAGCTCAGGGCGCATCCTTGGGCGGCATCATCAGGCCCGTTGAGTCCGCGAACTCTGCGAGAAAGTCCAGGTGGCCGTCGTCTTCGGCGCCAGGGGTCAGCTCTGAGCGGCAGTGCGTCACCCATGCCTCGAACTGCTGCTGGGCTGCCTGCCGGCTCCCGGCGCCCAGGTGCATCCGCACCGCCAGCAGACGGTCCGGGCCAGCGCCGGCATCACCGCAGATGTCGCGGGAGTCCACGGGCACGGCCTCGAGCTGCTCGAGGATGGACTGCCGCGTGCTGAAGCGCTGCAGCCAGGGCAGGGCGTCGCTGTGTAGCAGCTGAACCTGCAGCGCTGCCGCGGACTGTGGATCGTGCAGGGAGAACATCCAGTTCAGGTCTGGATCAAAGCTGACGAGCTGCTCGCGGATGTCGCAGTCGTAGTCGTTCACCCACTCCTTCGCGGCGCGGCTGCTTGAGGTCGCTGGGTCGGTGTCGCTGCGGTGGACGTGCTGCAGCTGCCAGGACTCAGCGATGTGCACCCCGAGTTGGACGCCGAACAGGCCCCGCAGGTTCATGTGCACCCCGGGAACCTCCCCGACGCCGGACGGGTCGGCGGGGCCGAGTAGGTACTTGATGACGTGTACAAGGCCGGGCTGGACGGTGCGGTTGAAGGTGTACCGGCGTTTGCGGAACCCGGCGGCTGTCAGCGCTGGGTGGATCTGGGCCACGACCTCGCGCATCGCGTCGGCTTGCGGTGTCCCCACGCTGCCAGCATGCATCCCGCTCACGCCGGAGTCACCGTAGGCGCCCGCCGGCCGCGACACGGAGCTCCTCGCCGGTGATGACGAACGGCGCCGCTGCTCATCGCACTAGGGACCGCTCACCGAACGTTGTGAGCGTCCGTCACTCCTGGGACCAGTGGCCTGTCCACAGGGAGGGGTCGGGCCAGCCATGGTCGGAGTCGGTGAGGAAGGGATAGGTCTCCGAGCCCAACGGGCTGCCGTTGTGGTCGAGCGCCCGCACGAGCACCTCATCTCGCCAATTGCGCACCGGACGGGCCACGCTGAGCAGTCCGCTGGCGGGCACGGGAAGACGCCTGTGCTCCTCGCCGTGCACGAACTCCACCGAGGTCACTGCCTTGGAGGCCATGACCGTGACGTCCCCACACCAGCTGTGGCCCCCGACGAATGCGAGCTGTCCGGTGAGCACCCACAGGTGTTCACCGTGCCAGGGCTCGAAGGCACCCTCGGGACGGTGCAGCACCCACTCGGGCATCACAGAGCCAGCTGGTGTGTCGGGTGCGCGCCACCGTCCGCCCCCGTCGTGGGAGAGCAAGTAGGTGTCATCGAGGAGCTCTCCGTCTGCGTCGCGACGCAGGACCAGGACGGAGCCGAGCTGGTCCCAGCTGCCAGCTGCAGCGATGGCCTGTTGCTCAGGTAGGAGTTGTGGAGGCAGCGGCGGGGGGCCACTGGTTAGAGCGTCGACCATGTCTTCTGTGGTCATCTCGGATCGATCACCCATCACGGCACCGTAACCACGTTGCCGCTGGATGCCGCTGATGAAGTTGGCTGGGGCGTTTCCCGCCTCCTCGCCCGCTCATGGCGGTGATCCCGGCACCAGTCTCAAGTGGGACCGCTGGACGGTCAGCGTCTCGCTGACCACCGCTGGACGGACGCCTGCTCCCCCGTAAGCGACGATGACGGACACAACTGACCGTCTCGGAGGGGTTCGCTGGGCGCAGCGCTCAGGTCCGACGAAGGTGGACCCAGACGACAACCAGCACACTGACCAGCCAGGCGCCGACGGCGACGAAGACGGAAGTAGCTAGCCGTCCGCCGAAGACGACACCGAGGTAGGCCAACGCTGCGAAGAAGACAGCCAGCAGGACTACGCGCAGCCACATCAACCTGGAACCAGTCCTCAATGTTGCTCCCCATCTTGGGTGCTGGCTGCCGCGTCCTGCTGGCGTCAGTCCAGCGACGGACTGTTCTGGCGCGTCAGGTTCGTGTGCAACTTGGACCCCCGCTGTTCGGTCAGCGTCTCGCTAACCAGCAAGACCGTTGCACCCCACGTCACAAGAACAGGAAAAGCGTCCCTGTGGCGCAGAGGGCGACCCCCAGCACGAGGGCTCTGACACGGAATCGACGTCGCTGACGGGTGTCCACTCCGGCGCCACGGGCGCCGGCGCCAAACGCCATGAAGACCCCGACGAGCAGCAGCAACATGCCTGGGGCCAGTAGTAGGGCGCCGACACTTGTCATGAGTGGTGTTCCTTCCGCGGTCCTGTCAGCCGTTCAGTGACCGCTGAAGTGTCCGGTCTGCGTTTCGCTGACCACCGCGGTCACTGACGCGGACAGGCGGGCCTCCACAGGTGGGGGAAGGGCGATGCCTTCGGTGTCCTGCGCTGACGTGGCGCCGTGGTGGGGCCGACGATGGTCAGTGGGCCAGGAGTGCCGGTGTCAGCGGCTCAGTGGAGTGCGCACCTGACCGCCGTCAGCGACGGCCCCAGGCCGCGGATCCGGTTGTTGTCACTCTCAGTGCGCAAGTCTCGTTCGACCCGCCCGGTGGTCCGTCTCACTCCGGTGCGGCGACTGAAGATCGACATGGGTCGCCTGTGCTTGCGGCATCGGCGACCCCTTCGCACAGACGACCGGTCCCGCGACGTCGCACCGCTCCCGTGTCGTCCAGGGGGCGCTGTCCCTCCACACGTGGTCTCCGTGGCCCTGCAGAGGCGACTCGTGGTGCTGACGAGTTCTGCGACGCCTGCAGTCAGCCGGTGACTCCCGCGCAGGCCGCGGCTGTGCGTACGGAACCGCTGGTCGGGCGGGGGGCAAGGCCCGGAAGGAGGCAGCGCTGCCCCCAGCCGGGTCGACCCCCAGCACGACCCTTCTGACCTGCGAGCCCCCGCCGCAACCCGCCGTCCGCAGTCCGCCGTCCACAGCCCACCGCCGTACGACGTCGTCAGTGGTGGCCGGCGACCCTCCCCGCGAGCCCCGCGAGCGGTGACGTCCGGGTGCGCCCGCGCGCCTCCGCCGCGTCCGCGGCCCGGTAGGCGGCGTACAGCCCGTGGACGGCGAGCCACCGCAGGGGCTCGGGCTCCCACCGGCGCACCCGGTGCCCCACCCACGGCAGCTCGGTGAGCGTCGTGCGCTGGCCGAGCACGAGGTCGCGCAGGGTCCGGCCGGCGAGGTTGGTGGCGGTGACGCCGGTGCCGACGTAGCCGCCCGCCCAGGCGAGCGCCGTGCCGTCGTCGGCGCGCTCGAGGCCGACGGACGCGTGCCAGTCGCGGGGGACCGCCAGGACCCCCGACCACGCGTGCTCCAGCGGCGCGCGCCCGTCGGGGGTGAGCTCGCGGAGCACGGGGAAGAACCGCTCCAGCACGGTGCGGAGCCCCTCGACCGTGCGGGCGGGGGTCTCGCCGTCGGCGGTGGTACGGGCGGTGCGCGAGCCGTAGGAGTACGGGACGCCGCGGCCGCCGATCGCGATCCGGTCGTCCGCGGTCCGCTGCGCGTACGCGTAGACGTGCGCCGCGTCACCGAGCGTGGCCCGCCCGTCCCACCCGATCGCTTCCCACACCGCCGCCGGCAGCGGCGCGGTCACGACCATGGAGGAGTTCATCGGGAGCCAGTCGCGGTGGTGGCCGGCGAGGTCGGCGGTGTACCCCTCCGTGGCGCGCACGACCACGCGGGCCCGCACCTCACCGCGCTCGCCCCCGAGCCCGCCGACCTCCGTCACCACCCGACCCGGCGCGACCGAGGTGGCGCGCGTCCCCTCGTGCAGCTCCACCCCGAGCCCGACGACGGCGTCCGCCAGACCCCGCGCCAGCTTCGCGGGATGGATCCGCGCGCAGTGCGGGTGCCACAGCGCCGCCGACGTCCCCGCCACGCCGATGCGCGCCGTCGCCTCCTCGGCGTCGAGCCACCGCACGTCGGTCCCCGCGCGCGACGCCATCGACGCGTGCAGCGCCCGCAGCCTCGCCAGCTGCGCCGGCCCGCGCGCCACGGTGTGCTCCCCGCCGAGGTGCACGTCGGCGTCGATCCCCTCCGCCGCGGCGACGCGCACCACCTCCTGCACCGTCTCGTCCACCGCGAGCTGGAACGCGTCGACGGCGGCCGCCCCGTGGGAGCGCCGGTACCCCTCCACCCCGCCGGTGATCTCGTTGGTGAGCCAGCCCCCGTTGCGCCCGGACGCCCCGCACCCCGCGAACTCCCGCTCCAGCACCACCACCCGCAGCGACGGGTCGGCGCGCTTCAGGTAGTAGGCGGTCCACAGCCCCGTGTACCCGCCGCCCACCACCGCGACGTCGCACTCCAGGGGCGACGACGACGGCGGCAGCGGCGCCCGCCGCTGCCCGGCGGCCGGGAGCCCCAGCTGCTGCCACCAGAAGGACGTCCCGCCGTCACGAACCCCGCCCACCGCGCGCTCCACCGGTCGATCTTCTCGCGCGCGAGCGGGCCCGCGGCGCGACGATGGGCGGGTGCCCGCTGTGAACCCCGCCGTGCTGCGCCAGCTGGTCGCGCTCGCGGCCAAGCGCGGCCCCGACGCCATCCGCTGGATGACGATCGTGGCGCCCTACCTGCGCGAGCCCGAGACCCGCGACAGGTTCCGCTCGCTGACCCAGCGCTGGTCCGACGCGCGCTCGGCCAAGACCCCCGAGTCGCGCCTGGCGCAGCAGATCGCCGCCCTCGTCGACCACGCCACCTCCGCCCGCGCCGACGCCGACGGCGACGCCCAGCGCGCGCAGGCCGACGCCTGGCTCCGCCGCGCCCGCGCCCTGGAGCGCTCGCGGCACCTGCTGCTCGGCACCACGACGCCGTCGAAGGCCGACGCCCCGCGCCGGCGCCAGGCGGTGGAGCGGCTCACCCCGGAGATCGAGCGGCTCCGCACCGAGATGCTCGAGGCGATGCTCACGCTCGGCCACGGTGACGGTGACGGGTCCGACGGCGGCGCTGCGACGACCTGACGTCCGGGTGCTCCGCAGATGGGCCCCTTCAGCGTGACCAGACGGTCACGCCGAAGGGGCCCATCTGCGGAGCAGCGCGACCCGGCTCCGCGGCCCTCAGACCACCGGGCCGCGCCCGAGGCGCACGGTGCTCGACTCGACGCGTCGCCTCAGGTCCGACCACCGCGACCACACGGCCCACCCGAGCAGCACCACGGCGCCCACGGCGGCCAGCGCCGCCAGCACCCCGCCGCCCTCGCGGGCACCCGCCCCGAACGCCACCGCGAGCAGCCCCCACACCGCGGCGAGCGTGCTCGCCGCCCGGGCCCGCCACCGCGAGACGACGGCGGCGCCCGCCCCCAGGGCCAGCAGCAGAGCGCCCGCCTGCCACGCGGCGGCTCCCGCGCCGACCACCGGCAGGCCCAGCCCGGCCAGCGCCGAGGCGAGGTTCACCGGCACGGCCACCGCCGACCACCCCGTGTACACGCCGAGCGTGCCGATCAGCAGGAGCCGGGTGGGGACGCCCATCAGACGCCGGTGCCGCAGCGCGGTGCTGTACGCGACCACCAGCAGCGCGAGCACCACCACGAACACCGCGAAGGTCGCCCACGCCGGGGCCGTCGCCGCGACCACGAGCCACGCCGTGAAGCCCGCCATCGCCCCCATCAGCGGCCAGGCCACCCGGCGCAGGGCGGGCTCGTCACCGCGGTGCGCCGGCAGCTGGTGGACGCCGTACAGCAGGCACCCCGCGACCACGACGCCCCAGATGCTGAAGGCCCACCCCGCCGGCGTGATGAGCAGGTCGGCGCTGGTGCCGGAGGGGCGGCCGCCCCCGGTCGCCGTGGCCACGACAGCCGCCAGGACCTGCGCGACGGCCAGCACGAGCACCCCCCAGCGGCGGCCGCGGGAGACCAGCGACGGGCAGGCCGGGGCGGGCGGGGGAGCGGAGGGGAGGACGCCGGCGGGCATCCCCCAGTGTCCCACCGCTGGGTCAAGAGACGGTCAAGAGATGGCTGGGAGGTCTTCCGGGGCGAGCACGCTGCGTCGTCGTGAGCCTCGTCCGACGCAGCGCGCGAGGAGGCTGCTGACCCGCCCGGGTGGCCGGGGCGCGGCGGGGGAGGACCTCCGCGCCACCCTGCCCCGGTGATGATCACCGCCCTGCGCCGGACGACCCGTCGCGCGGGCGCAGCGCTCGTGCTCGTGGTCCTCCTCGCGGCCACCTCCTCTCCTGCGACCGCAGCTGCGAAGACCTGCGGAGGCGTGGGCAGCGCGGCGAAGGAGGCGACGGTCCACGTGCGCGGCTGCCTGAGCGGCCCCGGAGGTGGGCAGGCGCCCGGCTCGAGCGGTGAACCCGCAGGCGCCGGGTCGGGGGCGACCGGCCCGCGACCCGTCGTCAAGTACGTCATCGCCTGCCCCGGCAACAGCGTCGACACCCCCGCGGAAGCCGTCATGTGCGCCCAGGCGGTCGCGGCCTGCGACCCGCCCCGCCTGCTGCACTGGCGCTACGCCGCCCCCGCGGGGCAGGCCCTGCGCCTCGACGGCACCCGCTGCCTCACGGGGGCCGAGGCCGCCGCCGGCGACGGCGCGGCGTTCCCCGGCTTCACCGTCGAGGACCTCCGCCGCCTCCCGCTGCCCCCGGGGGGCGTGGTGCTGGAGCCCGGCAACGGGTACGCCCTGACCGGGGTGCCGCTGAACGCCGTCGCCGAGGCCGCCGCGCTGGTGCTGCCCGCCGACGTCGCCGGCTTCGCCGTCCAGGTGCGCGCCACCCCGGTCAGCTACGCGTGGGACTTCGGCGACGGCACCGTCCTCGGTCCCACGGCCGACCCGGGCCAGCGGTGGGCACCCGGCCGGGGCGGCGGCGCAGCCGGCGGGGTCCAGCACACCTACCTGGCGGGCGGCGCGGTCGGCGTCGTCCTCACGACGACGTACGCGGGCGAGTTCTCGGTCGACGGCGGGGCCTTCCAGCCGGTGGTCGGCACGGCCGAGGTGGCCTCCCCGGCGGTGCCGCTGGACGTCCTGGAGGGCCGCGGGGCTCTCGTCGCCGGCGCGACACGCCGGTAGCGGCACCAGATGCCCGCCGTCGAGGCTCGGCGGGGGCACCATCGTCTGCACCAGAAGCACCACGAGTCACACCCGACTCACGCGAACGCCCGTTCGTCCGCTTTTCCCGCCGGTCCCGCCTCCGCGCGACGCACGGAGACGTCATCCGCGGCGACGCGCCGGACGCCGCACCACACCCGACGCGCCGGAAGTCCCACGCGGAGAGCGTTCGAGGTGTCACGATCCGTGCATGGAGACGCCGCGACCCGGGTACCCGGGCGAGCCGTCTCCCTGGCAGTCCGCTGAGGACGACGCCGCCGCCGCGCTCCCGCGCGTCCGCGTCGCCTCGCACCGCCAGCACACGTCCGTCGCCCTGCCGGCGGTGGCGCCCGGCGCACCGGTGCCCACTCCCACCCCCGTCGGGGCCGCCACCCGACCCGGCGCCCGGGGGCGCCCCGCCATCGACGTCCGTGACGGCCAGCCCAGGGTCTCCGACCACCTCGACCAGTGGCTCGGCACCGCCCCCGCCGCTCAGCGCCGCGCGGCCCCCGCCGTCGTCCAGCCGCAGCTGCAGCACCAGGCGCAGGCCCCCGCGCCCGCCGCCCCGGCCCCCGCGGCCCCGGCCCCGGCTCCCGAGCCCGAGCACTGGTACGGCTCCCCGCCGGCGGCCCAGGCCACCCAGCAGCCCGTGCACCACCAGCAGCACGTGCTGCCGCCGTCGTCGCAGCCGCTGGCCCCCCAGTCCGCGCGCTACGCGGCCCCGCCCCAGGCGAGCCACCAGGCCAGCTACCCGGTCGGCTACCAGGCGTCCGCCTCGTACGCCCCCGCCGCACAGCCCGCACCGCCCGCGCCGCCCGCCGCGCAGGAGCCCGGTCCCTACGAGCGCGCCGTCGAGCTGCTGAGCCTGGCCCAGCGCCACGCCGACGAGGTCCGCGCCGCCGCCGACCGCGACGCCCACGAGGCCGTCGAGCGCGCCACCGCGCACGCCGCCGCCGAGCGCGGGGAGTCCGCCCGCCAGGCCGCCGTCCTCATCCAGGCCGCCGAGGCCCGCGCCGCCGTGCTCCTGGAGCAGGCCGAGTCCGAGGCCGCGCAGTTCGACGCCCGCACCGAGGAGGGCCGCCGCGCCCTCGCGGCGATGGGCGAGGAGTACACGACGCTGCGCGAGCAGGTCGCGCTGCTCCGCACCGACCTGGGCGCGCTGCGCACCCGCCGCACCGAGGTGGGCGCCGAGGCCGCCGCCCTGGAGGACCGCGTCAGCGTGCTCCGCCAGGTCGCCGACTCCGTCGTCGACGAGGCCGCCGCCCGCGCCGCCGAGGTCACCCGCGAGGCTGCGAGCACCGTCGAGCTGGCCTCCGCGGCCCGCTCGCGCGCCGAGGCCGACGCCGCCGAGCTGCGCCTGCAGCTGGAGGCCGACCTCGAGGAGGCCCGCGCCGCGGTCGCCGCCGTGCGCACCTCCGCCGACGACGACGTGGTCCGCCTCCTGTGCGAGGCCGAGCAGACCCTCGCCGCCGCCGAGACCGACGCCGCCGCGCGCCGCGAGGCCGCCGCCGCGGACGCCGACGCCGTGCGCGCCGAGGGCCGCGCCGACGCCGACCGCCTCCGCTCCGACGCGAGCAAGCAGGCCGCGGCCGCCGTCAGCTACGCCGAGCAGCTGCGCGCCGAGGTGGCCGAGGAGGCCGACCGCATCCGCAGCGAGGCCACCGGCGTCGCCGAGCAGATGCTCGCCCAGGTCCGCGCCGACGTGGAGCAGGTGCGCGCCGACGCCGACGCCGACCGCGACGAGGCCGACCGCCTGCGCGCCGAGGCCGCCCAGCACGCCGACGACGCCGTCCGCCAGGCCCTGGAGGCCGCCCGCGCCGAGGGCGAGCGGGTGCTCGCCGACGCCGCCGCGCGCGCCGACGCCCTCGACGCCGAGGTCGCCGCGGCCGCGGAGGCCCGGCTCGCCGAGGCCGCCGCCCGGGCCGAGGCGCGCCTCGCCGAGGCCCTGACCGCCGCCGAGCAGCTGCGCTCGGAGACGGCCGCCGCCGCCGAGGAGGTCCGGGCCCGCGCCGTCGCGACCGCCCAGGCGCGCGTCGCCGAGGCCGAGGCCCACGCCGCGCGCGTGGCCGGGGAGGCCCAGAGCACCGCCGACGCCCTGCACGAGGACGCCGAGGCCGCCCGCGACGAGGCCGAGCGCATCTGCGCCGAGGCCACCGAGCTCGCCCACGAGGTCCGCGCCCAGGCGCAGGCCCTGCACGCCGAGGCCGCAGGTGCCGCTGAGGCCGCCCGCGCCGAGGCCGCGGCCCTGGTGGAGCACGAGCTGCGCGCCGTCCGCGGCGACCTCGACGCCGAGCGCACCGCCGTCTTCGCCGCCCTCGACCTCGAGCGGACCGCTGCCCTGGAGGACCTCGAGCGCCTGCGCGAGGCCGCCCGCTCGGAGAGCTCCGCGCTGCTCGAGGGGGCTCGCACGGAGGCCGCCGAGCTCGTCGCGCTGGCCCGCGCCGAGGCGTCCGCCGCGTCCGGCGACGCCGACCGCGTGCTCGCCGAGGCCACCGCCGAGGCGTCCGCGCTGCTGGTGCAGACCCGCACCGCCGCCGAGGCGATGCGCACCGAGGCCGTCTCCGACCACGAGACCGCCCTCGCCGCCGCCCGCACCGGGGCCGCCGCGCTGCTCGCCAGCGCCCGGACCGAGGCCGACGAGCTGCGCGCGGCCGCCGAGGTCGAGGCCGCCGGGCTCCGCGCCGCCGCCGAGGCCGACGCCGCGTCCGTGCGCGCCCTGGTCGAGGAGGTGCGCGAGGCCGCGCGCCTGGAGTCCGAGGCCCTGGCCGCGGACCTTGAGGGCGCCCGCACCGAGGCCGCTGCCGTGCGGGAGCGGGCCCGCGCCGAGGCCGAGGCCGCCCGCGCCGCCGTCCAGGAGCTGCAGCTCACCGCCGTCGCCGACGTCGAGGCGCTGCGCGTGCGCGCCGAGGCCGACGCCCACGCCCTGGTCACCGCCGCCGACGCCGAGGTCGCCGCCCTGCGCGCCGAGGCCACGGCCGACGCCGAGGCCCTGCTGGAGCAGGCCCGTGCGGACGCCGACGCGGTGCTGCTGGCCGCCCAGGAGCACGACGCCACCGTCCGCGGGGCCCTGGAGGCCCTCGCCACCGCGGCCCGGGTCGACGCCGCCGCCGTGCAGACCGCCGCCGCTGCCGACGCGGACGCCGTCCTCACCGCTGCCCGCGCCGAGGTCGAGGCCCTCCTCGCGGCCGCCGAGGCCGCGCGCGCCACCCAGCAGGCGGCCGTGGACGCCGACCTCGGCGCTGCCCGCGCCGAGGCCCAGCAGCTGCGCGTGGTCGCCCGCGCCGCCGCCGACGTCGTCGCCGACCGCGCCACCCGCGAGGCCGCCACCACCCTGGAGGTGGCCCGCACCGCGGCCGCCGCCGACCGCGCCCAGGCCCAGGCCCTCCTGGACGGGGCCCGCCGCCACGCCGTCGCCAGCCGCGACCGCGTCGAGGCCGTGCGCGCGCAGGCCCAGGCCGACGCCGTCGAGCTCGGCGAGGCCGCCCGCGCGTCCGCCGCCGTGCTCCACGCCGAGGCCGAGGCCGTGCTCGAGGGCGCCCGCCAGGCCGCCACCGCCACCCGCCGCGCCGCCGAGCAGCACGCCACCACCTCCGCCGACGCCGTCGACGCCCTCACCGCCGCGGCCCGCGCCGCGGCCGAGGAGCTCAACGTCGAGGTCGCCGCCGAGCTGGCCCGCACCCGCGCGCACGCCACCCACGCCCGCGGCGAGGCCGAGCGCCTGGTCGAGGAGGCCCGCGACCGCGCCCGCGGCGTGCTCGCCGAGGCCGCCGTCGACGCCGACCGGCTCTGGAAGACCGCCGCCGCCGAGGCCGACTCCCTCCACGACGACGCCGTCGAGCTGGCCGACGTCGTCCTCGAGCGCGCCCGCACCACCGCCGAGGAGCTCTGCACCGAGGCCGAGAGCGCCCTCGCCGACGCGCAGGCCGCCGTCGAGCAGGTCCTCGTCGACGCCACGGCCGAGGCCGAGTCCGTGCTGCTCGCCGCGCGCGCCGAGGCCGACGAGGTCGCCCGCGACGCCGACGCCGCCCGCGAGGAGGCCGCCGTCGAGCTCGACGAGCTGATGGCGGTGGCCCGCGCCCAGGCCGAGCGCAGCGCCGTCGCCGCGGCCGCCGAGGCCGACGACGTGCGCGCCGCCGCGCAGGTCGACGCCGAGGAGCTGCTCACCCTCGCCCGCCAGCGCGGGATCTCCCTGCTCAACGACGCCGAGGCCGCCCGCACCGCGCAGGAGGTCGAGGGCGCCGAGCTCCTGGCCTCCGCCCGCGCCGAGGCCGCGCAGATGCTGACCAGCGTCCAGACCGCCGCCGACGAGATCACCGGCCGCGCCCAGGCCCGACAGCGCGCCGCCGAGGCCGAGGCCGAGCGCGTCACGGCCCTCGCCCAGGAGCGCGCCGTGCGCGAGCGCAGCGCCGCCGAGCAGGCCGCCGCCGCCGTGCGCGCCGAGGCCCAGGGCCAGGCCCAGCGCATCGTCAAGGAGGCCACCTCGGTGCGCGAGCGCGCTCAGGCCGAGCTGGCCCGCGCCGCCACCGAGGCCGCTGCGCTGGTCGAGCGCACCGCCGCCGACGCCGTCATCACCGCCGAGCAGGCCGCCTCGGCCGCCGCCGCGCTGCGCGACGAGGCCGTGCTGCTGCGCGAGCAGGCCGACGGCGTGCTGGAGCGCGCCCGCGCCGAGGCCGCGGCCCTGCTCGCGACCACCCGCGAGAGCGCCGACGCCGAGGCCGCCCGCACCCGCGCCGAGGCCGACGCGCTGCTCGCCGCGGCCGTCGCCGAGGCCCGCCGGGCCACCAGCGACGCCTACACCGAGGCCAAGAAGGCCCTCACCGCCGCCACCGCGCACGCCGAGGCGCTGCGCGAGGGCGCCGCCGACGAGGTCGACGCCGCCCGCGCCGAGGCCCAGCGCACCCGCGCCGCCGCCGAGGCCGACGCCGCCGAGGTGCTCGCCGGGGCCCGCCGCCGCGCGGACGCCGAGGTGGCCGCGGCCGAGCAGGACCGCGGCGCGGCCGCCGAGGTCCTGGTCGAGTCGTCCCGCCGGGCGCACGCCGAGGCCGCGGCCCTGGTGCGCACCGCGCGCGAGCGCGCCCAGGAGCTCGCCGGCACGGCGCGCGCCGCCGCGGAGCGCGAGCAGGCCGAGGCCGAGGCCGCCGTCGCCGAGCTGCGCCGCACCGCCGAGGCCGAGGCCGCCCACCTGCGCACCAGCGCCGAGCAGTCGGCCGAGCAGGTCCGCACGTCCGCCGAGCGCGTGGCCGCCGAGCTGCGCGACGCGGCCAGCGCTGCCGCCGCCCAGCTGCGCGCCGACGCCGAGCACGAGGCCGACGAGGTGGTCACCTCCGCCGAGCACGAGGCCGAGGACCTCCTCGACGGCGCCACCCGCGAGGCCGACGAGCTCCGGACCAGCGCCGAGCGCGAGACCGCCGCGCAGCGGGAGCAGGCCCGCCGGGAGTCCGAGCAGCAGCGCGCCGAGGCCCGCCGCGAGCTCGCGGCCGCCCGCAGCGCCGCGCGCGAGGCGCTCGAGGTGGCGCAGTCCGAGGCCACCCGCCTCGTGACCACCGCCACGACCGAGGCCGCGGCGACCGCCGCCCGCGCCGCGGCGACCGCCGCCGACGCCGAGGCCGGTGCCCGTGCGCTGGTCGACCAGGTGGCCGAGGAGGTCGCCCGGGCCCGCAGCGAGGCCGCCGAGCAGCAGCGCAGCGCCCGCGCCGAGGCCGGGGCGCTGGTCGGCGAGGCCCGGGCCGCGGCGCAGCAGCTGCTGGCGAAGGCCACCGAGGAGTCCCGGCGGCTCCGCGCGGAGGCCGAGGAGGTGCTCGAGCAGGCGCACGCCGACGTCGAGGCGCTGCGCGCCCGCCACCAGCGGATCCTGTCGGACCTGTCCGAGCTCTCGGCCGCGGCGGCCCCCCGGCCGCGCAGCGGCTCCAGCCGCTGACCCCCGTGGCGCTCCGCTGGTGAGGGGGGCCCGCGCGCTCGTCGTCCTCGTGGGCGTCGTGCTCCTCGCCGCCTGCGGGGGAGGCCCCGCGGGCAGCAGCGCCGGCGACCCGTCGGGCAGCACGTCGGGCAGCCCGTCGGGCAGCACGACCAGCTGTCTGCCGGGCGGCGGGACGGGTGCGCAGGGCGACGCCGCGGGTGACGGCGTGGTGGGCCTGCCCGAGGCCGACGCCGTCGCGCGCGCCGAGGCCGCCGGCCTGACCGCGCGCGTGGTGGGGCGCGGGGAGGAGTGCTACGCGCTGACGATGGACTTCGTCCCCGACCGCGTGAACCTCGACCTCGACGCCGACGGCGTGGTCCGGGGCGCCTCGCGCGGCTGAGCCCGTGCCACCCTGTGGCGGGTGCTGCCCCACCACGACGCCCAGCAGGTGACGGCCGCGGTCAGCCCGGCCGACGCGGTGGCGCTCCTGCGCGGTGCGCTGCGCTCGGGGCTCGACCCCTCCGCCGACCCGCCCCGCACGGGGACCGACCTGGGCAGCGGACAGCTGCTCACCATGCCCGCCCGCGCCGGCGACCGCGTCGGCGTGAAGCTGGTCTTCGTCGCCCCCGGCAACCCCGCCCGCGGCCTGGCCAGCATCCAGGGCGTGTACCTGCTCAGCGACGCCGAGACGCTCGTGCCGCTGGCCACCCTGGACGGCGCCGCGCTGACCACCCTGCGCACCCCGGCCACCTCCGTCGCCGCGGTCGAGGCGGTGCTGTCGCGCGGCAGCGGGCCCGGTGCGCGTGGTGGTGGTCGGCGGCGGCGTGCAGGCGCGCGGTCACGCCGAGTGCCTCGACGCCGTGCTGGCCGGGTCCCGGCCGGTGGAGCGCTGCGACGTGCTCGTCCGCGACCCGGCCCGCGCCGGGGCGGTCGGCTCGTGGCTGGCGGGTGGGCGCTCCCGCGCTGCGGCCCTGGGGTCCGCGCAGGCCCGCGAGGCGCTGGCGGCTGCCGACGTCGTCGTGTGCGCCACCAGCGCCGGTGAGCCCCTCTTCGACTCCGCGGTCCTGCGCGACGACGTCGTCGTGGCCGCCGTCGGCTCGCACCAGCCCGACCGCCGCGAGCTCGACGCCGCGCTGCTGGGGCGGGCGACCGTGGTCGTCGAGGACCGCGCCACGGCCCTGCGGGAGGCCGGCGACGTGGTCCTGGCCATCGCCGAGGGGGCCCTGAGCAGCGACGACCTGGTCGACCTGGCGGCGCTCCTCGCCGAGGGCGCGACCCCGCCGGAGGGCGCCGTCGTGTTCAAGGGCACCGGGATGGCCTGGCAGGACCTCGTGGTCGCGGCGGCCGTGCACGACCGGCTCGGAGGGCCCTCGCGCTGATCGTGCGGGTGGGCGTGGGGCGTCGTGGTGGCGCTCAGCCGCATGATCGTCGCGGAGGGGGGGCCCCGGTGACGACCCTGGGGAGGGGCGCCACCGGGGTCAGGTGAGCTGGGCGCGCAGCGCGGTGACGACGGCGGCCACGGCGGGCTGGCCCACCGAGGCGGCCCGCTGGGCGGCGAACACCGTGCGCCGCGGCTGGCCGGGCAGCTCGACCAGCCGGCAGGTGGTCTCGCGGCCGGCGTGCACCAGGCCGGGGAGCAGCGCGACGGCGCAGCCGGTCTCCACCAGGCGCAGGTGGGTCTGGAGGTCGGCGCTGGTGAACCGGACGTCGGGCTCGAAGCCGCTCGTGCGGCAGGTCTGCTCGGCGAAGTGGCGGCTCGCCGTCCCCTCGGGCTCCGCGACCCACGGCAGCGCCGCGGCACCGGCGAGGTCGCTGGCGCCGGGCGCGAGGTGCTCCGGCGGCAGCGCCAGGCGCAGGGCGTCGCGGACCAGCTCGGTGCGCACCAGCCCGGGCAGGTGGGGGGCGGAGTGCGCCGGGTACTCCTCGGCGACGACGACGTCGAAGTCGCGCGCGAGGTCGTGCAGCGCCAGCTCCTCCAGCGCCGCCCCGGGCTCGGCCTGCACCACCTCCAGGCGCAGGTCGGGGTGGGAGGCTGCGAGAGACCGCAGCGCCCCCGGCAGCAGGGCGAGCGCCGCCGACTGGAACAGCGCCAGCCGCACCCGCCCCACCAGCGGCGCCTCGCTGCCGCGCCGGGAGGTCATCGCGACCCGGGTGCGGGCGCGCTCCAGCACGTCGAGGACCTCACCAGCCGCGGTGACGAGCTCCTCGGCCTCCGCAGTGAGCACCACGCGCCGTCCCGAGCGGCGCAGCAGCGGCGCCCCGGCCTCCTTGGCGAGCAGCGCCAGCTGCTGGGAGACGTGGGAGGGGGAGTAGCTGAGCGCCTCGGCGGCCGCGGCGAGCGTGCCGCGGGTCGCCACCTCGCGCAGCAGGAGGAGCCTCCGGACGTCGAGCACCGCGCCTCCTCCTCACCCTCGACCGGTCACCTGGGGTGAACGGTACTGCGCCACAACGCTCACCGGTGCTGACCTGTTGCGAGACGCCCGACCGGCGCAGACTCCCTGCATGACCGCCGCCGAGCTCAGCCGCCCCGCCGTCGAGACGGGTGCCGGCGCCCCCGCCGCGGTGAGCACCGAGGCCGTCGCCGCGCTCGTGCGGCGCTGGCTCGACGAGGCCGCGGCCCACCCGGTGAAGGGCGCGGAGGCCCGGGCCGCCGACCAGCTCGCGGGGCTCCTGCGCGACCCCGACGGCCTCGCCTTCGCCACCGGCTTCGTCGACGGCGTCATCAGGCCCGAGGACCCGGCCGCCGGCGCCGCCGTGCTGCGCCGCCTCGCGCAGCGCCCGCCGGCGTTCCTGTCCCCGGCGCTGCGGGCCGCGGTGAAGGCCGGCGGGTCGCTCGGTCCGGTGGTGCCCGGCGTCGTCGTCCCGGCCGCGAAGCGCGCGCTGCGCGAGATGGTCGGCCACCTCGTCGTCGACGCGACCGACGCCAGGCTCGGCAGGTCGCTCCAGCGCATCCGGGCTGCCGGTGACCCCGCGGCGCCGGTGCGCCTCAACCTCAACCTCCTCGGCGAGGCCGTGCTCGGCGGCCGCGAGGCCGACCGCCGCCTCGCGGGCCTGCGCCGCCTCGTGGAGCGCCCCGACGTCGACTACGTCTCGGTGAAGACCTCCGCCGTCGTCGGCCCGCACGCGCCGTGGGGGTTCGGCGAGGACGTCGAGCACGTCGTCGAGCGGCTGGCCCCGCTGTACGAGACGGCGGCTCGCACCGCCGGCCGACCGACGTTCCTCAACCTCGACATGGAGGAGTACAAGGACCTCGACCTCACCGTCGAGGTGTTCACCCGGCTCCTCGACCGCCCGTCGCTGCAGCGCTACGAGGCCGGCATCGTGCTGCAGGCGTACCTGCCCGACGCGCTCGCCGCCATGCAGCAGCTGCAGCGCTGGGCCGCCCGCCGCGTCGCCTCCGGGGGCGCCCCCATCAAGGTGCGCCTGGTCAAGGGCGCCAACCTCTCCATGGAGCGCGTCGACGCCGACGTCCACGGCTGGCCCCTGGCCACCTGGGACACCAAGGCCGCCTCGGACGCCCACTACAAGCGGGTGCTCGACTGGGCCCTCACCCCCGAGCGCACCGCCAACGTCCGCCTGGGCGTGGCCGGGCACAACCTCTTCGACATCGCCCACGCCTGGCTGCTCGCCGGCGCCCGCGGTGCCCGCGCGGGGATGGAGGTGGAGATGCTGCTCGGCATGGCCGCCGGGCAGGCCGCCGCCGTGCGCCGCGAGACCGGGTCGCTGCTGCTCTACACGCCCGTGGTGCACCCGCGGGAGTTCGACGTCGCCATCGCCTACCTCGTGCGCCGCCTCGAGGAGGTGGCCAGCCCCGACAACTTCATGTCGGCCATCACCGAGATCACGCCCACCTCGCCGCTGTTCGCCCGCGAGCTGGCGCGGCACGAGGACTCGCTGCGGCTGCTGGAGACCTGGCGCGAGCAGGCGCTGACCGAGCACGGCGACGCCGACGCCCCGCCCCCGGCGCACCGCCGCTACGACGCGCCGTCCGACCGCTACCTCGCGCTGCCGCACGTGCCCGGGGCGGCCGGAGCGCCGTTCGTGAACACCCCCGACTCCGACCCCGCCGTCGAGGGCCACCGCTCCTGGGTGCGTGCCGCCCTGGCGCGCGCCGCCACCTCACGCGCCGGCACCACCGGCCGGCACAGCGCCGCGGGCTCGCTGGTCGACGACGAGGAGCTGCTCGACGACCTCCTCGCCCGCACCGCCGCCGCGGGCGAGGCGTGGGGGCGCCGCCCCGCCGCCGAGCGCGCCGCCGTGCTGCACGCCGCGGGACGCGCCCTGGAGGCGCGCCGCGCCGAGCTCCTCGAGGTGATGGCCTCCGAGGCGGGCAAGACCGCCGACCAGGCCGACCCGGAGATCTCCGAGGCCGTCGACTTCGCGCACTACTACGCGCAGCAGGCCCTCGAGCTGGCCGCGCTCGAGGCCCGCGACGGCGTCCGCGCCGTGCCCGCCCGCCTGACGCTGGTCACCCCGCCGTGGAACTTCCCGGTGGCCATCCCCGCCGGGGGCGTGCTCGCGGCGCTCGCGGCGGGCTCCGCCGTCGTCCTCAAGCCCGCCGAGCCGGCCCAGCGGTGCGGTGCGGTGCTCGCCGAGGCCATCGCGTCGGCCCTCACCGAGGTGGGCGCGGCTGACGCGCTGCGGGTGGTGACCGTCGACGAGGGCGGCCTGGGCCGGCAGCTCGTGAGCTCGCCCCGGGTCGACCGCGTCATCCTCACCGGCGCGTACGCCACCGCCGAGCTGTTCCGCACCTTCCGCGCCGACCTGCCGCTGCTGGCGGAGACGTCGGGCAAGAACGCGGTCATCGTCACGCCCAGCGCCGACCTCGACCTGGCCGCGCGCGACGTGGTCGCCTCGGCGTTCGGCCACGCGGGGCAGAAGTGCTCGGCGGCCTCGCTCGTGGTGCTCGTCGGGTCGGTGGCCACCTCGCGCCGCTTCCACGACCAGCTGCTCGACGCCGCCGCCTCCCTCGTGGTCGGTGCCCCGTGGGACCCGCGCACGCAGGTCGGGCCGGTCATCGAGCGGCCGGAGCCGGGGTCCGCGCTGCACTGGGGGCTCACCGAGCTCGAGCCCGGGCAGCACTGGGCGCTCGAGCCCCGTGCGCTCTCCACCGACGACGCGTCGCTGGAGGGCCGGCTCTGGACGCCGGGCATCCGCTCGGGCGTGGCCCGCGGCTCGAGGTACCACCGCACCGAGGTGTTCGGCCCCGTGCTCGGCGTGATGACGGCGCGGACGCTCGACGAGGCGGTCGACGTCGTCAACGACGTCGACTACGGCCTCACCTCCGGCATCCACTCCCTCGACGCCGGTGAGCTGCGCCGCTGGGCCTCGCGGGTCCAGGCGGGCAACCTCTACGTCAACCGCGGCACGACCGGCGCCATCGTGCAGCGCCAGCCGTTCGGCGGGTGGAAGCGCTCCGCCGTCGGCGCGGGCACCAAGGCCGGCGGCCCGTCCTACCTGCTGGGCCTGACCCGCTGGGAGCGCTCCGAGGCGCTGGAGGGCCAGGCGTTCCTCGAGCGCGCCGCCGCGTCCGACGCCGCCGCGTGGGAGTCGCTGCTCGGTTCCCCGCAGGACCCGAGCGGCCTGGTGTCCGAGCGGAACTGGCTGCGGCACGTGCCGACGCCGGTGACCGTCCGGGCCGTCGAGGGTGCGTCTCCGGTCGACGTCGAGCGCGTCCTCGCCGCTGCCGCCCGGACGGGGGCGCCCGTCGAGGTGTCGCTGGCCGCGCCGATGGGCTGCGCGCCCGCCGCCGTCGTGGAGGACGACGCCGCGTGGCTGGCCCGCGCGGCGGCCCTCCCCGCCTCGCAGCTGTCGCGGGTCAGGCTCGTCGGCCCCTCCGGGGCCGCTGACGGAGCAGCAGCCGCTGCCACCGCGCTCGCGCAGGCCACCGGCGGGCGCCCCGACCTCGCGGTGTGGCACGGCCGGGTCACGGCGTCGGGTCGTCTGGAGCTGCTGCCCTTCACCCGCGAGCAGGCCGTCAGCGCCACGGCGCACCGCTTCGGCACGCCGTCCACCCTCGTGGACGACCTCCTCGCCTGACCCTCCCCCCTCCCTCGACGATCACGCACCTGCGCGTCATCACCGGCGGCACCGGGTGGCGCTGATGTGCATGATCGTCGGGGTCGGGGGTAGGCGCTCGTGAGCGACCGGTGGCCAGCGGCCGACGTGCCGGTCGCGGCGGCCGCACCTACGGTCGAACGATGCCCCTCGAGTTCGGAACCACCGTCCCCTTCGTCACCCTCAACGACGGCGTGCAGATCCCGCAGGTCGGCCTCGGCGTCTTCCAGGTCGCTCCGGAGAAGACCGACGAGACGGTCCTGGAGGCCCTGGGCGCCGGGTACCGGCACGTCGACACGGCCGCCGGGTACCAGAACGAGGCCGGCGTGGGTGACGCGCTGCGCACCGCGCAGGACAGCCTCGGCCTGACCCACGAGGACGTCTTCGTCACCACCAAGCTCGCCAACGGCGACCGCGCGGGCGGCCGCGACGCCGCGCTCGCCGCCTTCGACGACTCGATGGCCAAGCTGCAGCTCGAGCGCCTCGACCTGTGGCTGATCCACTGGCCCGGGTCCGACCAGGACAACTACGTCGAGGTCTGGAAGACCTTCGCCGAGCTGAAGGACGCCGGGCGCATCCGCTCCATCGGCGTCTCCAACTTCCAGAAGACGCACCTGCGCGCGCTGTTCGACGAGACCGGCGTGGTGCCCTCGGTGAACCAGGTCGAGCTGCACCCGTGGATGCAGCAGGAGGACCTGCGCGCCTTCCACGCCGAGCACGGCATCGCCACCGAGGCGTGGAGCCCCATCGGCCAGGGCGGCGACCTGCTCGCCGACGAGACGATCGCGAAGATCGCGGCCGCGCACGGCAAGGAGCCCGCGCAGGTGGTGCTCCGCTGGCACCTGCAGCTCGGCACCATCGTCATCCCGAAGTCGGTGACGCCGGCGCGCATCCGCTCGAACATCGACCTGTTCAGCTTCCAGCTCACCGACGACGACATGGCCGCCATCAAGGGTCTCGAGCGCGGCGAGCGCCTCGGCCCGGACCCCGACGTCTTCGGCTGAGCCCTGCGCCCAGCCCGCGCCCTCCCCGCGACGGTCGACGACGTCGCGGGGAGGGCGGGCGTCAGGCGGTGACGCGGGGGCGCTGCTGGTGGGGGACCGCCGCCGCGGCGGCGTCGAGGTCGACGACCTCGGCGGCGGGCGCAGGCTCGGGCCAGCCGATGCTCGGCGCGTGGCCGCGGAAGTTCTTCAGCCACCAGCCGTAGTCCTCGGGCACCAGGTCGAACGGCGACTCGTGACCCAGCTCGCGGGCCGCCCACACCGGCCAGTGCGGGTTGGCCAGCGCCGGCCGTCCGAGGAAGACCAGGTCGAGCCCGGCCCGGACGGCGCGCTCGGCGTTGGCCGGGACGCCGAGGTTCCAGCTGACCCCCACGGGCAGCCCCACCTCGCGCTTCACCCTCAGGGCCCGGTCGAGGAAGCCCGACGGCTCGCCCAGCGGCGTGCCGTCCATGTCGGGGGTGTTGAAGCCGGCGGAGATGTCGGCCAGGTCGAGCCCGTGCTCCTTCATCAGGGAGATCGCGGCGACCGCCTCGTCCATCGTGGCGCCGGCGGGGTGCAGGTCGTCGGCGCCGAGGCGCATCGTCAGCGGGATGCGCTCCGGGATGACCGAGCGGACGGCGTCGAGCGCCTCGGTGTGGAACCGCGCCCGGTTCTCGAGGGAGCCTCCGTACTGGTCGGTGCGCTGGTTGGCGATCGGTGAGAAGAAGCTCGCGCCGAGGTAGCCGTGCGCGTAGTGCATCTCGATCCACTCGTAGCCCGCCTCCACGGCGCGGACGGCGGTGTCGGCGTACGCCTGGTGGACCTCCCGGATCTCCTCGACGGTCAGCTCGTGCACCGGGTGCGCGCCCTCACCGCCGTACGGCACTGCCGACGGCGCGCGGCACTCCCAGCCCTCGGGGTGGTCGGCGGCGAGCTGGTGCCCGCCCTCCCACGGAGCGACCTCGCTGCCCTTGCGGCCGGTGTGCCCGAGCTGGATGGCGCTGACGCCGCCCATCGCCTTCACGATGTCGGTGGTGCGCTTCCACCCCTCGACCTGGTCGTCGTCGTAGAGCCCGCCGCAGTGCACGGTGGTGCGGCCGTCGGGGGTGATGGCGATCTGCTCGGGGAACAGCAGCCCGAAGCCGCCGGCGGCCCGGGCGCCCATGTGCATGACGTGGAAGTCGTCCGCCCGCCCGTCGACGGAGCGGTACATGGTCATCGGCGACATGACGATGCGGTTGCGCAGCGTCACGCTCTTGAGGGTGAAGGGGGAGAAGAGCTCGGCCACGGCACGTCCTTCGCTCGGGTGGGCTGTCGTCCGGGAGCAGTCGACGACGCCCGCGCGTCGCCCGTGTGACGAGCGGTGGCGCGCTGCGTCACGACGTCCTCACACCGCGCAGCGGTGTCGGAGAGCGGGCGGAGCGGGCACTGTGGCCGGGTGCACCTCGAGAACGTCGTCTGGGACGCCCGCGACCCCCACCGGCTCGGCGGCTTCTGGGCCGCGGCGCTCGGCGCCCGCGTCATCACCGACGAGCCCGACCAGGTCGAGGCGCGCCTGGACCTCGGCGGCGGCGCGTTCCTCGACCTCTGCTTCTGCCGGGTGGGTGAGGTGGACGACGACGTCGAGCGCGACACCCGGCTGCACCTCGACCTGCGCGGGGGCGCCCAGCAGGGCGCCGTCGTCGAGCGCCTCATCGGCCTGGGTGCCGCGCCGGCGGACCGCGCCGGGGCTGACCAGGTCGACGTGCCCTGGGTCGTCCTCGCCGACCCCGAGGGCGGGGCGTTCTGCGTCATGGAGGACCGGCCCGCCCACCGCTCCGGCACCGGCCCCGTCGCGGCGCTGCCCCTCGACAGCGCCGACCCCGGGCGCGACGCCGCGTTCTACGCCGCCGTCACCGGCTGGGTGGTCGCTCCCGAGCTCGCCCAGGACGGGTTCGCGGTGCTGCGCCACCCCGCGGGCGTCGGCCCGCTGCTGACGCTCTGCCCCGAGCCGGAGCCGAAGCGCGGCAAGAACCGGATCCACCTCGACGTCCGCCGCAGCCCCCACGACGGCGACGACGACGCCGTCGTCGCCCGCCTGCGCGACCTCGGCGCCACGAGCCTGTCCGCTCCTGGCGACCTGCCGTGGCTGGTGTTCGCCGACCCCTCCGGCAACGAGGTCTGCGTGCTCAGCCCCGCCAGCTCCGCAGGTGCAGCGACCTGACCCGGTCTGCCAGCTGCGGAGCGGGCCCGTCGACGACGGCGCCCGGGAGCACCGCGCTGACGGGCAGGGCGGCCACCGGCGAGGGCGGCCCGCCCCGCTCCCGCTGCCACGCCGCGAGCTGCTCGGTGGTGGTCGCGACGACGATGCGCCCGAGCCCCGCCCAGCCGTGGGCCGCAGCGCACATGGGGCAGTGCTCGCCCGAGGTGTAGGCGGTGGCCCCGGCCCGCTCCCCGGGCGGCAGGTGGGCGCCCGCCCACCGGGCGAGCGTGAGCTCGGGGTGGGCGGTGCCGTCGCCGCCGCCCACGCGGTTGCGGTCCTCCACGAGCACCTCGCCGGCGGCGCTGACGAGCAGCGACCCGAACGGCTCGTCGCCGGCGTCGACGGCCTCCTCGGCGAGGTCGACGCAGCGGGTCAGGTGCGCGAGGTCGCGCTCGTCGAGGGCCACCCCCCGATCCTCAGTGACCAGCGGCCTTCTGGCGCCTCGGCACCAGGTGCATGACGACGACGGCCAGCGCACCGACCACCAGGCCGACCACCGCCGAGAACGCCGTGTTCACGAGCCAGCCCAGGACGCCGCCCAGCGCCCCGGTCGCGGCGTGGACGGCCTCCTCGGCGTGGTGCACCAGGCCGTAGGGGCCGTGCCAGCCGAGCTCGTCGGACCCCACCAGCAGGATGTGGCCGCCGACCCAGAGCATCGCCACGACCCCGACGGTCGACAGCGTCGTGAGCACCACGGGCATCGCCTTGACCAGCCCGCGCCCGAACGCCGCCACCGCGCTCGAGCTGCGCCTCGACAGCGCCAGGCCGATGTCGTCCATCTTCACGATCAGCCCGACCGCGCCGTAGACGGCCGCGGTGATGAACACCGCGACGACGGCCAGGATGACCGCGCGCTGCACGATCCCCTCGGCGGCGACCTCGTTGAGCGCGATCACCATGATCTCGGCCGAGAGGATGAGGTCGGTCCGCACCGCAGACGAGACGATCTTCTTCTCGCGCTCGGCGGGGTCCGCGACGGCGTCGTCCTCAGCCGCCGCCGCGTGGCCGTGACCGCTGACGCCCCGTCTCTCCTGGACCTTCTCCCAGACCTTCTCGGCCCCCTCGTAGGAGAGGTACAGGCCGCCGAGCATGAGGATCGGGGTGAGCAGCCACGGCAGGAACACGCTCAGCACGAGCAGCACCGGCAGGATGATCAGCAGCTTGTTGCGCAGCGAGCCCTTGGTGATGCGCCAGATGATGCTCAGCTCGCGCTTCGGCTCGATGCCCTGGACGTAGCGGGGCGTGACCGCGGCGTCGTCGACGACGACGCCCGCCGCCTTCGCGCTCGCGCGCCCCGTGGCGGCGGCGACGTCGTCGATGGACGCCGCCGACATCCGCACCAGGGCGGCGACGTCGTCGAAGAGGGCGAACAGGCCGCTCACCGGGAGCCGCCTGCGCTCAGCAGGGGAGAGGACGTCGCTCGCTGGGGCACGTCCGGAGCCTAGGCCGCGCGGGTGCCCCGGGCACGGGTGGTGACGCGGGCGTCGTCGTCGTTTAACGTGACACCCGTGAGCGACGGAGCTGCAGCACAGGACCTGAGGTTCGGACTGTTCGTCCCCCAGGGGTGGCGACTCGACCTCGTGGGCGTCGAGCCCGCCGACCACTGGAGCGCGATGCGCTCGGTGGCCGAGCTGGCCGACCGCGAGGGCACCCCGTGGGAGTCGGTGTGGGTGTACGACCACTTCCACCCGGTGCCGAGCCCCACCGACGACGCCGTCCACGAGGCGTGGACGCTGATGGCGGCCCTGGCCGCGGCCACCTCGCGGGTGCGCCTGGGCCAGATGTGCACGTGCATGGGCTACCGCAACCCCGCCTACCTGGCCAAGGTCGCCGCCACCGTCGACGTCGTCTCGGGCGGCCGCGTGGAGATGGGCATCGGCGCCGGCTGGTACGAGCACGAGTGGCGCGCCTACGGCTACGGCTTCCCCCGCGCCGGCGAGCGCCTCGCGCAGCTCGCCGAGGGCGTGGAGATCTTCAAGCAGCTGTGGACGACGGGCGAGTCGACCTTCTCCGGCCAGCAGTACACGACGACGGTGCGCTGTGCCGCCCGCTGCCGCTGCAGGACGGCGGCATCCCGCTGTGGATCGCCGGCGGCGGCGAGAAGAAGACCCTGCGCATCGCCGCGCAGCACGCGCAGTACACGAACTTCTCGGGCGACCTCGAGGGCTTCCAGCACAAGTCGGCGGTCCTCAAGGGGCACTGCGAGGACCTGGGCACGTCGTACGACGCGATCACCCGCAGCGCCAACTACAACGTGATCATCGCCGAGACCGAGGCGGATGTCGCCGACCGCCGCGCCTGGGTGCTCGACCGCCTCACGCAGCGCGTGGGCGCCGAGGTGGCGCAGGCGGAGGTGGAGAAGTCGTACGACGCCTCGATCACCGTCGGCACGCCGGAGCAGGTCGTCGAGAACCTGCGGCCCCTCATCGAGGCCGGCATGAAGTACCCGATCGTCTACTTCCCGGAGATCGCCTCGGACACCACCTCGGTGGAGCTCTTCGAGAAGACCGTCATCCCGGCGCTCAAGGGCTGACCCGGCCCTCGTCGGCGGCTCGGCAGGTCACCCGCACCCCAGGGCGACCTGCCGAGCCACCCACGCCGCGCCGGTGGTGGCGTCGAGCAGGGAGTTCGTCCCGCCGTCGCTCCTGGCTGTGACGAGGTCCACCTGCAGGCCGTAGGGGTCGCGCTGCCCCACCTCGCCCAGCTGGGAGCAGTCCGGGTCGAGGGCCAGCGCCACCTGGAGCCTGCCGCGCGGGGGACCTCGGCCGGCAGCGCCGGCTCCACGACGGTCCGCAGCGCCGCCGACGTCCGCAGCTCCACCCGCAGCAGTTCGTCCGTGGTGTTGAGCAGGTCGACGGTCTGGCGGCCGTCGTCGTCGACCTGGCCGCTGGCGGACAGCGCCTGGCCGTAGGCGTCCGGGGAGCACGCGTAGGAGAGCTGCTCGCCGAGCCCGCCCCACTGGGCGTCGGGCAGCAGGTAGTCGCGCTCGGCCGTGTCGCCGCTCCCGCCCCGGGTGCTCACCGCGAGGCGCAGCAGGTCGGTGGCGACCGGCGGGACGTCCGTGCCGGAGGACGAGCTGGTCGGGGGCGGGACGGCCCCGCAGTCGACGTCGAGCACGACGGTCATGCCGCCGCCGGTCCCGGCGCGCAGGGAGACGCCCTCCGCCCCGGGCACCACGCGGGCATGCTCCACGGTGGTGGAGACGGGGGTGATCCGGAGGTCCTCGTCGCCGGTGTTCCGCACGCCCACCTGCACCCGCTGCTCCAGGTGCCCGTCAGCACCGGGCCGGCCCGCCTCCGGCGCACCGGAGAAGAACAACGAGGCGCTGCCCAGCTGCACGGACGTCATCCGCTGCAGCTCTCCGACCTCCGCCGCGGCCGAGGCGCGAGCCTGCTGCAGACCGGCCACCCCGAGCAGGAGCACCACGCCGGTCACCGCGGCGGGCACCGCCCACCGCGAGCGCGCCCAGCGGGGCAGCCTGCGGCCGGGGGTCGTCTCGCTGCCGTCGTCGCCGTCGAGGTCGACGAGCTCGTCGAGGTCGGCGTCGGCGCGGTCGGGCACGGGGCGAGCGTAGGAGGTCACTCGTCGTCGGGGGCGCAGGCGAAGGCCAGCTGCTCGCCGAGGTCGGTGCCCCACACCTGCCCGGGCAGCAGGTAGCGCTGCTCGCTGCGGCGGCCGCCGGCCTCGACCGCCAGCTGCAGCGACGACACCGTGGCCGGTGCCGAGTCGAGGTCCGTGGTCGGGGTGGTGCTCACGAGCCCGGACGGCGGCGGCACCGCGGAGCAGTCGACCGCCAGCACGAAGCTCAGCAGGCTGCCGGTCCCGGGGGCGAGCGAGAGGGGCTCCGCGCCGGGGGCCATCGCGGCCGCCGCGAACGAGGTGCCCACCGGGGTGACCCGCACCGACCCGGTGCCGGCGTTGTAGACCTGCACCTGGACCTGCTGCAGCAGGCGGCCCCGCGCGTCGTGCTGGGGCGTCCTGTCGGTGGAGAAGACCGACGGCACGTTGAGCTGCAGCGAGGCGAGCTGCTGGGCGCGGGCGAGGTCGGCCACCGCCGTGGCCCGCGCCTGGTGGAGCCCCGCCGCCCCGCCGACCAGGACGACGGCGGCCGCAGCCACGGGGACCGCCCACCGCGAGCGCGCCCAGCGGGGCAGCCTGCGGCCGGGGGTCGTCTCGACGCCGGAGCCCTCGCCGTCGTCGTCCAGCTCGACGACCTCCTCGGGGTGCGTCATCCGCAGGCCAGGGCGACCTGGCGCGCCACCCACGCCGTGGTGACGGTGCCGTCGGTCAGGCCCCAGGAGGAGCCCTGGCCGAGGTCGAGGGACACGCCGGCCTGGAGCGGGTACTCGCCCGGGTCCTGCCCCACCAGGGTGCAGTCGGGGTCGAGCGACACCGCCAGCTGGAGCGAGCTGCCGGCGGGGAGGTCCGCGGGCAGCGCGGGCTCCAACGACGCGCGCAGCGCGGTCGGGACGTCCAGCACGAGGCGGGCCGGGTCCTGGGAGCGGTTGGAGACCGACGCGACGAGGCGGCCCCGGACGTCCACGCCGGTCGAGGCGGTGACGTCCTGGTTGTACGGGTCGGGGGTGCACGCGTGGGCCAGCTGCTCGGAGAGGCCGCCCGTCCAGGACTGGCCCGGGACCAGGTAGCGCCGCTCGGCGCGCTCGCCGTCGACGTCGACCGCCAGCCGCACCCAGCTGGTCTCGCCACCGGCGTCGGCGACGCCGGTCTCGGGGTCGGTGGTGACGACCTGGTCGAGAGGGGGCACGGCGCCGCAGTCGACGGCCAGCGGCAGGACGAGCAGGCCGCCCTCCTCCGGACCGAGCTGCAGGGGCTCCTCGGACGGCAGCAGCGCCGCTGCGGTGAGGGAGGTGGCCAGCGCGGTCAGCGCGACCGGCTCGCTGCCGGCGTTGAACGCCTGGACCTGCACGTCGGCGAGCATCCGCCCGTCGGCGTCGCGCCGCGGGGTGCGGCTGTCGAACCCCACCGTCGAGGTGCTCAGCTGGACCGCTCCCAGCTGCTGGTCGCGCGCGAGCCCGTCGGCGGCCGCGACGCGGACCTGGTGCAGGCTCGCGGCCCCCAGGAGCAGGACGACGGCGGTGGCCAGCGCGGGGACCGCCCACGGCGACCGGGCCCACCGCGGTCGCCGGTGCGGCCCGTCCCGGCGCGCGGCGTCGTCGTGGTCCCCGGCCTGGGCACCGGGCTCCTGGCCGAGGTCGTCCACGACGTCGGCGTCGTCGGCGTCCAGCACGCGGTGAGCGTAGATCGCGGGAGGCCGCGGACCCGTCGGACACGACCGGAGTGCGGACCCGGGTCCGGCGGGGGAGGGTCGGACCATGACCATCACCGGCCTCCACCACGTGCGCCTCTCCGTCAGCGACATCGAGCGATCGCGGGCCTTCTACGCCGAGCTCCTCGGGTCCGAGCCGGCCCTCGACATGACGTCGGAGCTGTCCGACCCCGCCGCGGTGGACGACCCGCAGCGCTTCTTCGGCGGCGTGGTCTTCGAGGTGGGACAGAACGTCCTCGGGCTGCGCCCCGTGCCGGGTGCCGCCGGCGAGACCTTCACGCCGACGCGCGTGGGCCTCGACCACGTCAGCCTCGCCGTGGCCTCCCGCGCCGACCTCGACGCCGCGGCCCAGCGCCTGGCCGCCGCGGGCGTCGAGCACGGCGAGGTCATCGAGCTGCCGCAGCAGGGCATCCAGGTGCTGTCGCTGCAGGACCCCGACGACATCAACCTCGAGCTGACCGCGCCGCTGCCCTCCTGACCCGGTCTGACACGGCCCGACGAGCGGGCCGGGGTCAGCACCCGGCCTGCTCGTAGGCGCACAGGCGCTCCCACGCCTGCTGCGCCAGCGCCACCACCGTCGCACGGGCGCGGTCGGTGCTGTCCTCCCCGCCCGACTCACCGACCAGGGTCACCGCGGTGCCGCGCCGCACGAGCACCACGTAGTCGCCGATGACCACGGCGTCGGGGTCCCCGGCGCTCGCGCCGTAGTAGTCGGTGGCGATGCCGGTGCCGTCGGCGCCGACGGGCACCTGCTCCACCAGGTAGCGGGTGTTCCCGCCGTCCTCGCTCGGACCGGCCTCGGCGGCCTCGGCGCACGCGCGCGCGGCCGCCCCCACGCGCTGGGCCTCGGCCTGCGCCGCCGCGGCGTCGGCGTAGACGGCCACCTGCTGCAGCCCGACGGGCACCTCGAACTGCCCGTCGCCCTGGCGCACGCTGGTCATCGACGCCGCGCCGCTGGGACTGCCGAGGTCGCAGCTGGTCGACAGGACCCAGGGCTCGACGCCCTCGGAGACCGCGCGCCCGCCGTCGCGCGGGGCGAAGGCGCTCTCCGGCAGCAGCACCGCCGCGTCGACCGCCGTCGGCACGGGTGAGGGCGCCGCAGTCGTCGACGTGGCGCTGGTGGGCGAGGCCGAGGTCGGGGCCTCCGAGGGACTCGCCGTCGACAGCGGGGGCGGCGACGTCGTCGGGTCGTCGCCGGCCGCCCCGGCGCCGCACCCCGTCACCCCCACCAGGCCGGCGGCGAGCACAGCGACGAGCAGGGGGGCGGCGGTGGTGGTGCTGCGCATGGTGGTCTCCCCGGGTCGGCCTGCCCCTGCGACGCTGCAGGGCCCTCGAGTGTCGCGCTCCGCGAGCGTTCGGTCACCCGCTCGGGAGCGGGGCTGCCGCGCCGGTCAGGCCGACAGCACGGCGAGCACGAGCGGGGTGTCCTGACCGGCCCAGGTGCCGGTGAGGGCCAGCGGCTCCGCGCCGGGGCGGGGGAACCGCAGGACGGTCAGCTCGCCCCCACCGTCGCCAGCCCCGGTGCCGGTGCCGCGGACGTGGGCCGTCGCCTCGCGCGGCACGAGGCCGGTGTCGGTGGCCACGAACTGGTCGGCCTGGCGGCCCCCGGCGGTGATCGCCTCGCGGTAGGCGGCCAGGAACACCGGGTCCGCGCAGCCGTCGTACACCCAGCGCTGCCCGAGGGCGGTGTGCTCCATCGTGGTGATGAGCGCGTCGTCCGCGCCGTCGAGGGGAGCGCCGCGGTAGGTGACGGGCACGTGCAGCACCCGGCCGTCGGTCGTGGCCAGCAGGTGGGCCTCGAGCCCGACCTCGCCGTCGGGGTCGTCGAGGCGGTAGGCCCCCAGCAGCTCCAGCTGCGAGGCGTCGGCGCCGTCGAGCCAGGGCTGAGCGGGCACCCACGCCTGCAGGGCCTCCAGCTTGGTGGGGCGGATGGTCGCGGGGTGCAGGACAGCCACCGCGCGAGTCTGGCAGTCCCTCCCAGCATGCAGAAGAGGCCTTGAGAGGGCCCTGGAGGCGTCGGAGGGGGTCGTGTGCATGCTCGGCGGGGCACCTGTGGACAAGATCCACATCTCGGGGGCCACCCCGGCACGGTCGAGGGGTGGACGTGACCGAGGTGTGCCGCGAGATCTGGCGACGGGGCGGCACGGCGCTCAGCGCCGAGCTGGACCTCGACCGCCGCTCGCTGCGCCGAGCCGTCGCCAGCGGCGACGTCGTGCGGCTGGCGCGAGGTGTGTACGCGCTGTCGAGCCACCAGGCACCGGTCCTCGCCGCGGCTCGCGTGCGCGGCACGGCCTCGCACGCCAGCGCCGCGCAGCTGTGGATGCTCGAGCTGGTGAAGGATCCGGTCCTGCCGCACGTGACGGTCCGCCGCAACCGGAGCGCGCTGCCGGCCGGGCTCGTCCTGCACTGGTGCGACCTGCCCGGCTCCGACGTCGACGGCCTGGTGACCACGCCCCTGCGCACGGTGGTCGACTGCGCCCGCACGATGCCGCTCCCCGAGGCGCTGGCGGTCGCCGACTCGGCCCTGCGGCGCGGACTGCTCACGGAGGACGAGCTCGTGGCGCGCGCCGCCGCGACCCGCGGCCCGGGCAGCAGCGCGGTGCGGCTCGTCGCACGGAGCGCCTCGGCCGACGCGGCCAACCCGTTCGAGTCCGCACTGCGGGGGCTCGCCCTCGAGGCGGGGGTCCGGGGGCTGCGCCCCCAGGTGGTGCTGGAGGTGCGCAGCGGGAAGGTCCGGCCCGACCTCGTCGACCGTCGACTCCGGCTCGTCGCCGAGGCCGACAGCTTCGCCTGGCACGGCCAGCGGTCCGCGCTCGCATCGGACTGCCAGCGCTACGACGAGCTGGTCGCCGACCGCTGGACCGTGCTCCGGTTCGCGTGGGAGCAGGTGATGTTCGACCAGGAGTGGGTCCGGGAGGTGCTCCGCGACACCGCGGCCTGGCTGGAGACCGTCCCGTCCAGTATGCACGAGGCCGCCTAGGTCACCGCAACGGAGCGCCCGCCGGGGTCTTGTGCATGCTCGGCGGGACGCCCCGCAGGTGGCTCAGGCAGCTCAGGCAGCGGCGCGGGGGCCGTACATGATCAGCGCGACCCCGGCGAGGCAGACGAGCGCGCCGGCCAGGTCCCACCGGTCGGGGCGGAAGCCGTCGACCAGCACGCCCCACAGCAGCGACCCCGCCACGAACACCCCGCCGTACGCGGCGAGGACCCGCCCGAACTCCGCGCTCGGCTGCAGCGCCGCGGCGAAGCCGTAGAGCCCCAGGGCGATCACCCCCGCGCCCACCCAGCCCCAGCCGCGGTGCTCGCGCACCCCCTGCCAGACGAGCCACGCCCCGCCGATCTCCAGCGCGGCGGCGAGCACGAACAGGACCAGGGAGCGCACGGGCACCGCCGCAGTCTGGTCGCTCAGCAGCCCGGGAGGTCGGCGAGCGCCCGCTCCGCCCGCCACCGGGCCAGGTTGGCCGCCGCCCAGCCCCCGCCGTCAGGGGTGTGCGAGAGCGCGAGCAGGCACGCGCCGTCAGGGCCGAGGGCCCCGGGCCGCTCCCGCAGCACGGCCGCCACCGCGGGGACCGCGTCGGCCGACAGCGACCACAGGTACGGCAGGTCAGGGCCCGCCGGCTGGTCGAGCCGCGCCAGCTGCGACCGCGCGACCAGCGCGTCGGGGTCCGCCGCCGCGAGACCCAGCACCGACGCCGCCGCGACCAGCACCGCCACCTGCGGCACCCACCCCTGCCGACGGGCCCGCGACCGGCCGTCCCGCAGCGGACCGTCCCGCAGCGGACCGCCGCGCAGCGAGCCCGCGACCAGCAGCAGCACCAGCAGCCCCGCGAGCCCGGCGCACACGACGCCCACCGAGACCCGCAGCCGCGTCAGCCCGTACGCGTCGACGTAGGCGACCAGGTCGCTCACCGCGGCGGCGTCGACGCCCAGCGACAGCAGGCACAGCACCGCCAGCGCGGCGCGCGGCCCGGCGGTCACCGGGGTCCACCGGACGGCGAGCGCGACGACGCCGAGCACCAGCGCCGTGGCCACCACCAGCTGCGCGAACCCCGCGTGCAGCTGCTCCGCGAACGACCCCCCGCCCGCGGGAGCGGTGACGCGCACCAGCAGGAAGGCCGCGAAGAGCGCGTCGAGGGCGCCCAGGGGCAGCAGCCACTCCACCCGGCGGCCCAGTACCCGGCCACCCCGGCCACCCCGGCCGGTCGGACCAGCAGGCGCGCTCGCGCTCACCTCGCGGCGCGGCTCCCACGCCACCACCAGCGCGGCGCTCGTCGCGAGCGCGGCGAGCCCGAAGACGACGGTGCGCCCCAGCACGACGTCCACCCGGGTCAGCCCCAGCCACGCCCCGAGCTGGGTGACCGCGGCGTCGAGCCAGGCGCCGGCCCCGGTGAACAGCGACCCGAACCGGGCGTCCGCACTGGCCAGCAGGGGGACGAACACCGCCAGCAGCACCGCGGTGAGCGCCGCCCCGCGCACCGCCGGTCCGATCCGCCGCCAGCGCCGCCGCGCCGTCGGCCCGGCCTGCCCGCGCGCCCCGAGCACGCGTGCGGCGGCCCGCCCGAGCGCCACCTCGACGCCGCGCACCAGCCACCCCGCGCCCGTCGCCAGCCGCCCCACCGGACGCAGGGGAGCAGCCAGCACCGCTGCCCACGTGCCCGCCGGCGCGAGCGCCAGGGTTCCGAGCAGCAGTGCCCCGAGCAGGCACAGCGCCACGACCCACCCCGCGTCGCGCACCGCGGCGCTCGCGGCCAGCAGCACCGCGGCGCCCCCGTGCACGGCCTGCCACCGGCTGCGCCGCTGCGGCTGCAGCGTTCCCGGCGTCGCCAGCGGCCGCACGAGCAGGACGACGGCGGCCACCGCCACGGCGAGCCCCAGCAGACCGACACCGGGCGGCTCGGGGACCACCAGCGCCGCCACCAGCGCGACCACCCCCACGCCCAGCTGGACGGACGGCGGGGCCCCCGGCCGGCGCACCGCCGGGACCGGGGTGGCGGGTGACGGGGGTGTCGGGGGTGTGGTGGTCACGGGGGGCCTCCGGAGGGGTGTGCGGGCAGGGCTGAGCGCCCCGGCGGCCAGCGGCCGCGAGGTCGGGTGGGAGGAGGGGCTAGGCGGGGAGGTCGACGACGACGCGGCACCCCGCGCCGGGGCCGTGCACGGCGCTGCCGGGCGGGTCGCCGATGCGCACCGAGCCGCCGTGCAGCTCGACCACCCAGCGGACGATCGCGAGCCCCAGCCCGGTGCCGCCGGTCTCCTGGGTGGTCCGGGCGGTGCGGGCGCGGGCGTCGTCGGCCCGCGCGAACCTGTCGAACACGCGCTCGCGGTCGGCGGCGGCGACGCCGGGCCCGTCGTCGAGCACCTCGAGCCGCACGCCCTGCTCCGACCCGTGCAGCGAGCGCCGGGCCAGCAGCCTGACGGTGCCGCCGTCGGGGGCGTGGCGGGTGGCGTTGTCGAGGAGGTTGGCGAGCACCTGCGCCAGGCGCTCGCCGTCGGCCTGGACCTCGACGGGCTCGGCGTCCACCACCACCCGCACCCTCCGGCCCAGCGACGCGCAGTGCGAGCGCGCCTCCGCGGCGGCCCGCTCGGCCAGGTCCGCCACCGCGACCGGGGTGCGGTGCAGCGGCACCTCCCCGGCCTCGAGGCGCGAGAGGTCGAGCAGCTGCTCCACGAGCCGGCCCAGCCGCTCGGTCTGCGCGAGGGCCACGGCGAGGGCGTCGGGGTCGGGCCGGGTGACGCCGTCGGCGAGGTTCTCCAGCAGCGCCCGCAGCGCCGTGATCGGGGTGCGGAGCTCGTGGCTGGCGTCGGCGACCAGGCGCCGGCGCTGGGCGTCGACGCGCTCCAGCTCGGCGGCCATCGTGTTGAAGTCGGCGGCGAGCTGGCCGACCTCGTCGCGCCCGCGGGTCGACGCCGCCGACACCCGCGCGGTGTGGTCGCCGGCCGCCATCCGCCGGGAGGCCGCCGCCATCTCGCGCAGCGGCGCCGTCATCCCGCGGGCGAGCACCTGGATGGCGATGAGGCTGATCACCACCGCCACGACCAGCGAGTAGCGCATGCGCACGTCCTGCAGCAGCAGGAACGCGCCGCCGGCGAGGCCCGCCACCACCGACCCGAGGACGACGACGCCGAGCTTCGCCTTGATCGACGTCATCCACGCCAGCGGGATCATGAGTCGCTCGCCGGGGCGCTCGCGCCGCTGGCGTACCCGACGCCGTGGACGGTGCGCACGACGTCGTCGCCCAGCTTGCGGCGCAGCGCCGCGACGTGGCTGTCGACGGTGCGGGTGGTCGTGGTGCTGGTCGCCGTGCTGGAGGAGCCCAGGTCGCGCCAGCCCCACACGTCGGTGAGGAGCTGCTCGCGGCTGACGACGGCGCCGGGGTGCTCGGCCAGCCGCACCAGCAGGTCGAACTCGGTGGGGGTGAGGTGCACGGCCTCGCCGCCGCAGCGGACCAGGCGGGTCGCGAGGTCGAGCTCGGCGCCACCGACCCTCAGGAGCGAGGCGGCCGGGGCCGGGGGAGCGGCGCGGCGGCCGGCCCTGCGCAGCAGCGCAGCGACCCGCGCCGACAGCTCGCGGGGGCTGAAGGGCTTGGTGAGGTAGTCGTCCGCGCCGACGCGCAGGCCGACGACCAGGTCGGTCTCGTCGGCGCGGGCCGTCAGCATCAGCACGGCGACGCCCTCGAGGCCCGGCTCGGCCTGCACGCGGCGGCAGACCTCGTAGCCGTCGAACCCGGGGAGCATGAGGTCGAGGACGACGAGCGCGGGCCGCACCCGCCGGCACAGCTCGACGCCGGAGGGGCCGTCACCGGCGACGGCGACGTCGTGCCCCTCGGCGCGCAGCCGCGCGGCGACCGCCTCGGCGATCACCGGCTCGTCCTCGACCACGACCACCTGCGCCATGACGGAGAGGCTAGGGAGCGCCGGCCGTGAGGTGGCGGAGGTGGCGTGCCGGGGATGTGGAGGACCTGTGGAGACCGGTCGGCCGCGCCGTCAGCGGCGCAGCACCCTGTCGACCACGACGCCGGTCACGAGCGCGTAGACGGCCTTGTGCGCCACGTCGACCACGAGGTCGGTGCGCGACCACGTCCACGGCGGGGTCCCCACGCCGGTGCCGTTCTCGACGGTCTGGTCCGTGGCCAGGCGCACCGCCGTGAAGACGGGCCACGCGGTCGGCCCGCGCACCCCGCGCTCGGCGAGCAGCGCTCGCAGGACGCCCACGGCGGCGCCCTGCCCGTAGTGCATCGCCCAGTTCCACGGCGTGCTGTCGCGGACCTCCCGCCCCAGCACCCCCTGCAGCGCGTGGGCCGGCACGAACGACGGCGGCCGTCCCGTCACCGCCTGCTCCGCCTTCTCCGACAGCGTCATGACGACGACGCCGACCGCTCCGCCCAGCAGGCCCGCTGCGACCGTGCGCCGCCCGGTGCCCACGGGGGCGGCGGCGTCGAGCGCGTCCTTCGCGCGGTCGGAGACCGCCAGGCCGACCGCCGCGAGGGCGTTCCACGGCGGGCGCCGCGAGACCCGGGGGTGGGGGCGCGTGGGGGAGGCCACCCGTGCCGCCTCCCACGCCGCGCCTATGGTTCGCAGCTCGTCGTCGTCGGCCACCTGCTGGAGGCGGGGCAGCAGGTCGTCCTCCTCGTCGTGCGCGTCGTGGCGGATGGCCGCGAACGCCCGGGCCACCGCCTCGTCGTAGCCGTCGGAGCGGGGTCGGTGCGCTGCAGGTCGCGCAGCAGGTCGTTGACCTCCTGGTGGTCGCCCTCGATGTGGGCGGTGAGCTCGTCACCGGAACCGGCACCGGGCAGGTGCCTGCGGTAGGCGGGGAAGAGCACGGTCTCCTCGGCGAAGGCGTGCCGCAGCGCCCGCTCGCCGAGCTCGGCGAGGACCTGGCCGCGCTCGTCGGGGTCGGTCGCGGCGTCGTGGGCGCGCATCAGGTCGTCGAGCGCGCGGTGGTCGGCGCTCTGGCGCGACAGGATGCTGCCGGGGCCACCGCGCTGCTCCTCGGTCTGGTCGGCCACGGACGTCAGGCCGTTCCGGCGGGGGTTCGCCACGGGGTGCTCCTGGGGGCTGGGGACCGCACCGGCGCGGGCTCCACCGTCTCGGGGCGTCCCTACCCCGGGGTGCCCACCGCACACCGGGGGTCAGCCAGACTGCGCGGGGTGAGCACCGCCTACGACGTCGACGCCCTGCGCTCCCGCTTCCCCTCCCTCGGCCCCGCCGGCGAGGGGTGGGCGCTGTTCGACGCGCCCGGCGGCACGCAGACGCCCCGCGAGGTGGGTGAGGCGGTGGCCGCCGCGCTGGTCGGGCCGCTGTCGAACCGGGGGACCTCCGCGCCGTCGCAGCGCAACGCCGAGGACGCCGTCGCCGCGTTCCGCGCCGCGGTGGGCGACCTGCTGGGGGCCGACCCGGCCGGCGTCGTCCACGGCCGCTCGGCCACGGCGCTGACCTACGACTTCTCCCGCACCCTGGCCGCCACCTGGCCCGACGGCGCCGAGGTGGTGCTCTCCCGGCTCGACCACGACGCGAACGTCCGGCCCTGGGTGCAGGCCGCGGCGCGCGCGGGCGCGGTGGTGCGCTGGCTCGACGTCGACACCGCCACCGGTGAGCTGGTCATCGACGAGTCGGTGCTCACGGAGCGGACGGTGCTCGTCGCCGTCACGGGGGCCTCGAACCTGCTGGGCACCCGGCCCGACCTGGAGCGCATCGCAGCGGCGGCGCACGCCGTCGGCGCCCTGCTCTGGGTGGACGGCGTGCACGCCACCGCCCACCACCTGCCCGACCTGCGCTCGAGCGGGGCCGACTTCTGGGTCTGCTCGCCGTACAAGCTCCTCGGCCCCCACCACGGGGTGCTCGCGGCGCGCCCGGAGCTGCTGGAGCGCCTGCACCCCGACAAGCTCGCGCCGTCGACCGACGCGGTGCCCGAACGCTTCGAGCTGGGGACGCTGCCCTACGAGCACCTCGCCGGGACCACCGCCGCCGTCGACGTGCTCGCCTCCCTCGGCGTCGCGGCCCCGGGGGCGTCTCGGCGCGAGCGGCTGGTGGCGGCCTTCGAGGCGACCGACGCGCACGAGACCCGGCTGCGCGTCCGCACCGAGGAGGGGCTCGCGAGCCTCGGCGACGCCGCCGTCGTCCACAGCCGCGCGGAGCGCCGCACGCCGACGCTGTACTTCTCCACCCCCGGCCGCCCCGCCGGCGAGGTCGCCGCGGCGCTCGCGGCGCAGCGGGTGCTCGCGCCCGCGGGGCACTTCTACGCGTGGGAGCCCTTCGGGCGCCTGCGCACCGCCGGGGTCCTGGGCGACGACCCCCTGGGCGGCATCCGCGTCGGCATGGCCCCCTACACCAGCGACGACGACGTCACCCGCCTCCTCGACGCCCTCGCCACCGTCCTCTGACCCCGCCCCCGCCGTGATCATGGGCGGTCGGCCACCTCGGCAGGGTGGCGACCGCCCATGATCACGGCGAGGGGGTGGCGAGCGGGGTCCTGGTCCAGCGGGGCAGGCGCAGGCGGCCCTGGGCCAGCAGCACGCTGACCACCACGACCACCGCTCCGACCGGCTCGTTCCAGGTCAGGTGCTCGCCCAGGACCAGCACGCCTGCGACGACACCGACCACCGGCGTCAGGTACGTGACGCTCGAGGCCGCCAGCGACCCCCACTCCGCGAGCACCCGGGTGCTCCACACGTACGCGAGTCCGGTGCCCAGCGCGCCGAGCGCCACCAGGGCGCCGACAGCGGCGGCCGGGGGCGCGACCGCGGGCAGCACCGGGCCGCCGCCCACCACCGCCAGCACCCCGGCGAGCAGCAGCCCCAGCACCGCGGCGATCCCCACCTGGCCCGTCGCGACGGCCAGCGGCCCGTGCGCGTGCCGCCCGGTGACGAACCGCCGCATCCACGCGAACCCCGCGCCGTAGCAGGCGGTCGCGCCCAGGCACGCGGCCTGCGCCGGCAGGGAGCTCGCGAACGCGGCGTCGTCCACCACCCGCCACAGCCCCATGACGACGGCCACGCCCACCACGCCGAGCGCCACCCCCGCGACCTGCCCGCGGGTGAGCCGCTCGCTGCGCACCGCGGCGGTGACGGCCAGCGCCGTCCAGATCGGGGTCGTGGCGTTGAGGATGGCCGACAGCCCCGACGGCAGGTGCTGCCCGGCCCACGAGTAGAGCAGGAACGGCGCGAGGCACAGCAGGACGCCGACGACGGCGAGGTGGCCGACGAGCGACCTCTCGCGGGGCCACGCCGTGCGGCTGACCGCCATGAGCACCACCAGGGTCAGCGCCCCCAGGGCGATGCGCCCGACCGCCACCTGCGTGACGTCGAAGCCCGTGAGGGCCACCTTGATGAGCAGGAAGCTGCTGCCCCAGACGAGGGCGAGCGCCGCGTACGCCGCGAGGACGCCGGCGCGGGGCCGAGTGGTGGGAGCGGTGGAGCTGGGCACGACGACGAGCCTGCCCCCCGCGCGCGCCTCGGCGCCAAGAACCGCGCCGCGTCATCCATAAGATCTCCCTCTGGCTCTGACCCCAGCGCAGCTGCGCGCCCTGGCGGCGGTGGAGCGCCACGGGTCGTTCTCCGCGGCGGCCGACGCGCTGCGCGTGTCCCAGCCGGCGGTCTCCGGAGCGGTGAAGGCGCTGGAGGTCGAGGTCGGCGGGGTGGTCCTCGACCGGCGCTCCGGCCGGCTCACCGACCTGGGCTCCGCGGTGCTGCCGCACGCGCTCGCGGCCCTCGCGTCGCTGGACGCCGTGGTCGCCGCCGCTGCCGAGCACCGGGGCGCACCGCACGGCACCGTGCGGCTGGCGGTCGTGCCGTCGGTGAGGGCGGGCCTCGTACCGCGCCTGCTCCAGACCTGGGCGCAGCAGCTCCCCGCGGTCACCGTCGAGGTGGTCGAGGGCGACGACCCCGAGCTGCCCGACTGGCTCGACGCCGGCCTGGCCGACGCCGCGGTGCTCGTCGACCCCGACGACCGCGACCTCGGCCCCGGCGCCGTCGAGCTCGCCGGCGACCTCCTGCGCGCCGTCGTCCCCGCTGACCACCCGCTGGCGGTGCGGGCGTCGGTGCACCTCGAGGAGCTCGTGGCGGAGCGCCTGCTCTCCAGCGGCGGGGGGTGCCAGGTGCAGCTGAGGGCGCTGCACCGCTCGACGGGCCTGCCGTTCCGCCCGGTCGCCGAGGTGGCGGGGCTGCCGTCGCTGCTGGCGATGGTCGCGCGAGGAGACGGCGTCGCCGTCGTCCCCGAGCTGGCGGCGCCGCTCGTGCCTCGCGGGGCGCGCCTGGTGCCGCTGGAGCCCGAGCTGCGCCGCCGCCTGGTGCTGACCGGGCCGCCGCCCAGCGCGGGGCGGGAGCAGCACCCGCTCGTCGGCGCGCTCCTGACCGCGGCGGGTGGTGGGGGCGCGGGCTAGCGTGGCGGGGTGCCAGCTCAGGGAGAGCCGCTGGAGCGGCTCGGCTTCCTCACCATCGGGACCTTCGCCGAGGACGACCCGGGCCCCGGCCACGAGGAGGTCCTGCGCGTCATCGAGCTCGGCGAGCGCCTCGGGTACGACTCCGCCTGGCTGCGCCACCGCCACCTCCAGCCCGGCATCTCCTCACCGGTCGCCGTGCTCGCGGCCGCCACGCAGCGCACCACCCGCATCGAGCTGGGAACGGCCGTCACGCCGCTGGGGTTCGAGAACCCGCTGCGCGTCGCCGAGGACTGGGCCACGGTCGACGTTCTCGCGCGCGGGCGGCTGAACCCGGGGTTCTCCACCGGCACCCCGATGCGCTACGACGACGTGTGGGAGTCGCTCTACCCCGACACCGCCGAGCTGGAGGACTTCAGCCACCGCCGCGGCGAGCGGCTCCTCGCCCTGCTGCGCGGGGCGACGGCGGGCACGGCGGGCGTGCAGGGCAGCGAGGTGTTCTCCTCGCGGGTGCAGCCCCACGTACCGACGCTCGCGGCGCGCACCTGGTGCGGCGCGGGCAGCCTCGCCTCGGCGCAGTGGGCGGGGGAGCAGGGGCTGAACCTGCTGACGTCCTCGGTGGTGCGCGCTCCTGCCGACGAGCCGCTGGGCGGGTGGGACTTCGCCGCGATCCAGGCCGAGCAGGTGCGGGCCTTCCGCGCGGCGCACCCCGACGGGGAGCGGGCGCGGGCGTCGCAGGGGCTGGTGGTCGTCCCGACCGACTCGGCCACGCCCGCGCAGGCGGCGCGGTACCGCGAGTACGCCGCCGCGCGCGACGAGCGGACGGCCGCCCCCGTGGGGCCGGGGCGCCTGCTCTTCGCGCGGGACCTCGTCGGCACCTCCGAGGAGATCGCCGACCAGCTCTGGGAGCACGCCGGCTTCCGCGAGGTGCGGGAGGCGGTGTTCGCGCTGCCGTTCAGCTTCGAGCGCGAGGACTACGAGCAGATCCTCACCGACGTCGCCGAGCGGCTCGGACCGCTGCTGGGGTGGTCGCCCGGGAGCTGACCACCCCAGCAGGCGAGGTGGTCAGCGGGGCAGGTGCCCCAGGCGGACGGCGCCGGCCCTCGCGGCCAGGCCCAGCAGCACGCCCGCGGTGGCGCGGGCGTCCGCGCCGGCCTCGTGCAGCGTGAAGCGGGGCAGGCCGAGGGCGGCGGCGACGTCGGGCAGCGCCGAGCTGTGCAGGCCCAGCACCTCGCGGGCGATCGTCTCGGTGCAGTGCCACTCCCACGACGGGGCGGCGACCTCGGCGACCTCGCAGGCGCGCGCCAGGTGCGCGGCGTCGGCCTCGGCGTCGTGCGCCACGACGGGCAGGTCGCCCACGAAGGCGCTGACCGTCTCGAAGAGGTCGGCGAACGACTGCGCGTGGTACAGGTCGCCCAGCTGCAGCTTGTTCGCGGCCATGTGGCGGTAGTCGGCCTCGCCGAACGCGCCGTCGGGGCGGCACAGCGCGGAGTACTCGTCGACGACGGCACCGCCGCGCACCACGGCCAGTCCCACCGCGCAGACCGAGCCCTCGCGGTTGTTCCAGGTCTCGACGTCGACGGCGACGAAGTCGAAGCCGCTCAGGTCGCGGCGCTGGTGGGGGACGGGGGCGGTGCGCACCGCAGCGGAGGGGGAGGTCATGGGCGGACGTCCTTCAGGCAGGGGCCGGCCCGGGGCTCGGGTCGATCTCGCACCGGGCATCGGGGACGCCCCCGACCCGGTTGAGCCCAAGATCGTCACGCCCACCCGGTCGCAGCAGCGCGTCAGCCGTTCAGCCGCAGGAGCCCCGGCACGGCGTCGGGTGCGAAGCCGCGCTCGCGGAGCAGCGCCGCCACCGCCGGGTGCGACGGCACCGGGCTGACCACCCGCCGGGCGCTCCCGACGGCGGCCAGCGCCGCGCCGACCAGGGCAGCAGCGCCCGCGAGCTGCTGGGGCGGCAGCAGCACCCAGGCGGTCTGCGCCTCCCGCGCCTCACCGCCGGGCAGGGGGTCGAGCCCCAGCTGCACGTGCGCCATCCACGCCATGGCGCTGACGTCCGGGTGCCCGCCCGGCGGCAGCAGCGCCGCCGCTGAGGTGAGCGGGCCACGACCGTGCCGCGCGCGCAGCACCCACAGCCCGCCGGACGTCAGCGACAGGTGCGCGAGCCCGAGCCGCAGCAGGCCCTCGGACTCCCCGGCGTCCGCGACCACCCCCGCCGGCGGCTGCACCAGGCGCGCCGCCGCGTTGACGTCACCCAACGACCCCCGCTCCACGACGACGCGTGCGGTGTCGGCCGGTGTCGTCAGAGGCGTCGTCGTCATCACCACACCGTCGGCCCGCGGGCTGTGAGCCGGCTGGGCGGTCCGCATGCGCCCGCTGCGACCACCGGCCACGATCAGCGGGTGCTGCTCAGCGAGGTCGTCGACGCGTCGCGCGAGGTGGGCGCCACGCGCTCGCGGACCGCCAAGACGCGGGTGGTGGCCGCGCTGCTGGCGCGCGCCGAGCCGGCCGAGTGCGCGGTGGTCGCGAGCTGGCTGGCGGGGGAGCCGCGCCAGCGCAAGGTCGGCGTGGGGTGGCGCACCCTGAGCTCCCACGCCGAGCCGGCGCCGGGCACGACGACGGCGGAGGGGAGCGCCCCGCTCGACGTCGTCGCCGTCGACGCGCTGCTCGACGGGCTCGCCACCACCGCCGGGGCCGGCGCCGCCGCCCGCCGCGGCGCGCTGCTCGACGAGCTGTTCGCCCCCGCGACGGCCGACGAGCGCTCCTTCCTCGTGCGCCTCCTCACCGGCGAGCTGCGCCAGGGTGCGCTGGAGGCCGTGGTGCTCGACGCCGTGGCGCAGGCCTCCGGCGCTCCGGCGGCGCTGGTCCGGCGGGCGGCGATGCTGTCCGGGAGCCTGCCCACCACCGCGCACGCGGCGCTCAACGGCGGGGCGGAGGCGCTGGAGGCGGTGCGCCTGGAGGTCGGCCGGCCGGTGCACCCGATGCTCGCGAGCCCCGGCGGCACGCTGGAGGACGTGCTCGCCGACGCCGCGCAGCGCGCCCTCGACGTCGTCGTCGAGCCCAAGCTCGACGGCGCCCGGATCCAGGTGCACCTCGACCGCGGCGCCGACGTGCCGGTGCGGGTGTGGACGCGCACTCTCCGCGAGGTCACCGACGGCCTGCCCGAGGTGGCCGCGCAGGTGCTCGCGCTGCCCTGCGAGACCGCGGTGCTCGACGGCGAGACCCTCGCCCTGGACGACGACGGCCGCCCCCGCCCGTTCCAGGACACGATGAGCCGCTTCGGCAGCGACGAGGGCTCGGAGGTGCTGCTCTCCCCGTTCTTCTTCGACCTGCTGCACCTCGACGGGCGCGACCTGCTCGACGAGCCCCTCGCCGCCCGCCTCGTCGCGCTCGACGGGCTGCTCGCCGCCCCCGGGCACGCGCCGCTGCGGATGCCCGGAGCCCGGGGGGCCAGCGCTGACGAGGCCGCCGCCGTGCTGGAGCGGGCCCTGGCCGACGGCCACGAGGGCGTCGTCGTCAAGGACCTCGCGGCGCCCTACGCCGCCGGCCGCCGCGGCCGCGCCTGGCAGAAGGTGAAGCCGGTGCACACCCTCGACCTGCTGGTCGTGGGCGCCGAGTGGGGCTACGGGCGGCGCACCGGCTCGCTGTCGAACATCCACCTCGCTGCCCGCGACCCCGGCGGCGGCGCGCCGCTGGTGGTCGGCAAGACGTTCAAGGGCATGACCGACGCGCTGCTCGCCTGGCAGACCGCGACCTTCCCGGGCCTCGCGACCGCCGAGCACCGCTGGGGACTGGAGCTGCGGCCGGAGCTGGTGGTCGAGGTGGCCGTCGACGGCGCCCAGCGCAGCACCCGCTACCCCGGCGGTGTGGCGCTCCGGTTCGCCCGGGTGCTGCGCTACCGCCCCGACAAGACCGCCGACCAGGCCGACGACGTCGAGGCGGTGCGCGCCCTGCTCGTCTAGTCCGCTCAGCCCGCGGCGGGCATCCCGCCGTCGGCGGCGGGAGCGGCGTCACCGCTGCCGGACGAGCCGGAGCCGGAGTCCGACCCGGAGCCCGACCCTGAGCCCGAGGCGGGGGCCGGTGCGGCGGTCGGGGCGGGGGCGCTGTCCTGGGCGGGCATCCCCGCCGCGTCGGCGGTGGCGGGCTCGTCACCGTTCGTCGAGGGCCGCGCGGAGGGCTGCGCCGCAGCCGAGGGCCGGGCCGAGGCGACGGCGGACGCGGCGCTCTGGGCGGTCTGCGCGGCTCCGGTGGCGGCCTCGCGGGCCTGGTCGGCGGTGGCCGCGGCCTGCTCGAGCCCGGCCTGGACCTGCTCGGCGGTCGACAGCTGCTGCTCGGCGGTCTGCTGCGCCTGGTCCGCGACCGAGGTCACGCCCCCGACCGCACCACCGACGGCGCCGGCGGCGGGGCCGCTCGTGGAGGAGCCGAGCACGAAGCCGATCGCGCCTGAGAGCAGGACGGCGACGGCCACGAGCACCCAGGTCCAGGCCGAGGTCCGCTGGGGCGCGCGGTCGACGTCGTACCGGTCGTCGTAGCGGGTGCCGTAGCGCTCGTCGCCCTGGTCGTCGGCGGCGGCGTCGTCGTCGTCGTAGTGGTCGTCGTAGGCGTCGGCGTAGTAGCCGTCGACGTCCTGCAGCTGCGGGCGCACGGGGGCGGCGGACGGAGCCGGAGCCGCGAAGCGCGGGACCACGACCGGGGCCGCGGGCGCGGCGGCGGGCGCGGCGGCGGGCGCGGCGGCGGGGGCGGCGACGGTCGCCTCGGCGGCCATCGCGGCGCGGCGGTCGCGGCGGCGGACCACCGGCTCCGGCTCGGGGTCGAGGAGGTGCTCGCCCTCGGGCAGGCCCAGCTCGGTCCACGACGGGTAGCGCGGGGCGGGGACGGACGAGCGCGCCTGGAGGGCGGTCTCGGCGAACACCGTGAGGTCGATCGAACGGTCGCGTGCCACGGGTCCCCCTGGTCGGTGCGGTCCGGCGCCCTCGTGGTGGCCGGTGGTGGCTGGTCGCGATCACGGTAGGTCGGGCGCGAGCGATCCCGTCGGCGCCACGCCGCGCGGGATCTCAGACCGCGTCGTGCACGACGCGGCCCGCCGCCGCGGTGAGCGCCACCCCGGGGCGGCGCCCGGCGTCCAGGAGCGCCAGGGGCTCGTCGTCGACGGCGACGACGTCGGCGGGGTCGCCCGCAGCCACCGCCGACCGACCCCGCGTGGAGGCGGTCAGCGCCTCCAGCGGCGTGACGGCCTGCTCCGGGTGCCAGCTGCGCGCGACGGCGGCGGTCATCGCCAGCCACGGGTCGAGGGCGGCGACGGGGGCGTCGGACCCCAGCGCGAGCCGGGCGCCGGCGTCGAGCAGCGAGCGCAGCGGGAACGCCCGGTGGGTGCGGCCGGGCCAGTGCACCTCGGCGGTCTCGCGGTCGTCGAGGAGGTGGGCGGGCTGCGCGCTGGCGGTCACCCCGAGCGCCGCGAAGCGCGGCACGTCGTCGTCGGCCACCAGCTGGGCGTGCTCGATGCGGGCGCCGCGCCCTCCGGCCGGCCACGGGCCCGCGGCCTCCAGGGCGTCGAGGGCCGTGCGCACCGCTGCGTCACCGATGGCGTGGACGGCGGGCACCAGCCCCGCCGCGCGGCCCCGGCGCAGCAGGGGCACGAGCTGCTCCAGCGGCCAGGTGAGCTCGCCGTGGCTGCCCGGTCCGGTGCGGCCGGGGTAGGCGTCGAGGCAGCAGGCGGTGCGGGTGCCGAGCGAGCCGTCGGTGATGACCTTCAGCGGGCCGCCCACCACCAGCGAGCTCGCGCCCGGCGCGCCTGCGAGGGGAAGCCCGCTGCGCACCCCGAGGGCCACCGCCTCCTCCAGGTGCTGGGGATACGTGCCGGCCTCGACGCGCAGCCCCGCGGAGGCGGTCCGCCCCGCGGCGTCGACCCGACGGGCCCACACCGCGGCGGTGCCGCCCGGGGAGTCCGTCATCTCCAGGTCGACGACGCCCACCACCCCCAGGCTCGCGGCCCGGGCCAGCGCGGCGGCGACGGCGGCGTCGAGCGCGCCGTCGTCCAGGGCGGCCAGCGCCCGCTGGACGGCGAAGGCGGCCTCCTCGCGGACCAGACCGCACGCGTCGGGCACCACGCCGAGCGGCCCGGCGACGTCGCGGGCCGCGGCGCTGGACAGCCACGCGCAGTGCAGGTCGCCCGAGACCAGCACCACCGGGCGGTCACCGGCCCCGGCGACGGCGCCGTCGAGCAGCTCCGCCGAGGGCGCATCGGGCCAGAGGCCGTCGCGGAACCCCGACCCGACCAGCACGCCGGTGGTGCCTCCTGCGACCGCGGCCTCGGCCTCGGCGGCGGCCCGCTCGCGCACCAGCTGCGCGGCGTGGGCGGCGCTCGTCGCCCCCGAGACGTCGAGGCGGCGCTGCACCAGCGCCCACTGGCCCAGGTGCACGTGCTCGTCCCAGAGACCCGGGAGCAGCCAGCGGCCGTCCAGGTCCACCACCTCGGCCGGTCGGCCCTCCGAGCGCGCAGCCGTGCCGGCGGGGAGGACCGACGCCACCCGGCCCCCCTCCAGGAGCACGTCGACCAGGTCGGGTCCTCCCGGCCGGTCCGCCACGAGGCGGCACCGGCGGAGGAGCAGTGCTGGGGTCAGGCGTGTCACAGCGCAGGAGTCTGGCCGCCGCGGCCTGCGGCAGACTCACCGGCATGGCCGAGGGGGAGCAGCTGCTGGACGGGCGCGAGGTGCCGCTGGGCGGCGTCCGCGGCATGAGCGTCACCCGGTGGCTGCCGCACCGCGAGCTGCCGACGGTCGGAGCCTGGTGCTTCCTCGACAGGATCGGCCCGCAGCGCGTCGACATGCGCGTGCAGCCCCACCCCCACACCGCGCTGCAGACGGTGACCTGGCCGCTGGTCGGCGAGATCCTCCACCGCGACAGCGTCGGCAGCGACGTCGTCGTGCGCCCGGGTGAGCTGAACCTCATGACGGCGGGCCGCGGGGTCAGCCACAGCGAGGACTCCCTGGGGGAGCAGCCCCTGATGCACGCCGTGCAGCTGTGGGTGGTGCTGCCCCCGGAGCAGGACGACGACGAGCCGCGCTTCGAGCAGCAGCGCGAGCTCCCCGTGCTGGAGGTCCCGGGCTCGCGCGGCGCCCAGGGATCACCCGGTGCGGGTGCGCGGGCCACCGTGCTGGTCGGCTCGTTGGGGGAGGGCTCCGGCGCCGCTGCGTCTCCGGCGCGCGTGGCCCCGGGGCTCGTGGGCGCCGACGTGGTGCTCGACCCGGGCGCCGACGTCGAGGTCCCCGTCGACCCCGCCCACGAGCACGCCCTGCTGACGCTCGACACCGACGGAGCCGGCGCTGGGCCCCCGGCGCTGCGGTACCTCCCGCCGGGGGCGTCGAGCCTGCGGCTGCGCCACGCCGACGGCGCCCGCCAGCTGCTGCTCGGCGGCACGCCGTCCACCGACGACCTGGTGATGTTCTGGAACTTCATCGGCCGCACCCACGACGACGTCGAGCGCGCCCGCGCCGACTGGGAGGACCCCGACGCCCGCGCCGAGCGCTTCGGCGCCGTGCCGGGGTGGACCGCCGAGCAGCGCATCCCCTCGCCGCCCCTGCCCCCGGTGCGCCTGACCCCGCGCCGGCGCCGGGCCCGCCTGGTCGGGGCGCCGCCGCCCGCGTTCAGCTGATGGGCGACCCCCACACCGACCCCGTCCTCGAGGCCGAGCGCACCTTCCTGGTCCACGTGGGCGCCTGCCTGGCCCACATGCGGGGCCTGGCGGAGGCCCTGGTCGACGTCGGCGGCGACGCGTACGCCTCGGAGCGCCTGGGCGCCCAGCGCGCCGAGCGGCTGCGGGCCCTGGAGGACCTGCCCGACGTCCCGCCCTTCTTCGGGCGCCTCGAGATGCCCGAGCGCGCGCTGCACGTCGGCCGCCGCCACGTGGCGGACGCCGAGGGCGAGCCGCAGGTCATCGACTGGCGGGCACCGCTGAGCCGTACCTACTACCAGGCCAGCGCCACCGACCCCCAGGGCCTGCTGGGCCGCCGCCGCTTCGGGTTCGACCGCGGGGTGCTGACCAGCTACGAGGACGAGGACCTCACCGACGGGCAGGAGCGAGGACCGGGCTCGCTGCTCGTCCAGGAGATCGAGCGCCCCCGCAGCGGGCCGATGCGCGACATCGTCGCCACCATCCAGCCCGACCAGGACGAGATCGTCCGCGCCCCGCTCGAGGAGACGGTGTGCATCCAGGGCGCCCCCGGCACCGGCAAGACCGCCGTCGGGCTGCACCGCGCGGCCTACCTGCTCTACACCCACGCCGAGCGCCTGCGCCGCAGCGGCGTGCTCGTGGTCGGCCCCAACAGGGCCTTCCTGGAGCACATCGAGAAGGTGCTCCGGCGCTGGGCGAGGTCGACGTCGTCCAGCGCACCGTCGCCGAGCTCGGCCCCGAGGTCGTGGTGCGCGCCGTCGACGGGCCCGCCGCCGAGGCGGTGAAGAGCGACGCGCGCATGGCGGAGGTGCTCGCCCGGGCGCTGCTCGGCGGGGTCAGCGAGCCCGTCGACGACGTGCACCTGGTGCTGGCGGGCCGGCGCTACCGGGTGCCCGCGCACCGGGTCGCGGCCGCGGTGCGCGCCCTGCGGGACAAGGTCGCCGCGCCCGCCGAGCGCCGGGAGGTCTCCTACACCGCTGCCCGCACCCGCCTGGGGATGGCGGTGGCCGAGGACGCCCGCCGCCGGGCGGAGGCCGCCGGCCACACCCCCACCGACGCCGAGACCGCCCGCGCCGCGCGCAGCCGCGAGGTGCGCGCGCTCCTCGACGCCGCGTGGCCCGCGCGCACCGCCGTCGCCCTGCTCATCGGCCTGTTCACCGACCCCGCAGCGCTGGCGCGGGCGGCCGACGGCGTGCTCGACCCCTCCGAGCAGGCCCTGCTCGTGTGGGAGGCGCCCCCGCGCTCGAAGGCCAGGGCGCCGTGGACGACGGCGGACGTCGTGCTGCTCGACGAGGTGGAGGGCCTGCTCACGCGGCAGCCCAGCCACGAGCACGTCGTCGTCGACGAGGCGCAGGACCTGACCGCGATGCAGTGCCGCGCGATCAGCCGGCGCCTGGGGACCGGGTCGCTGACGGTGCTGGGCGACCTCGCGCAGGCCACCCACCCCTGCACGCTGGGGCGGTGGGCGGAGGTGATGACCCACCTGGGCCGTCCGCAGGCCGGAGTCCGCCCCCTGACCGTCGGGTACCGCGTGCCCGGCGAGGTCCTCGACCTCGCCGCGCGCCTGCTGCCGGCGATCGCCCCGGAGCTGCCCGCACCCCGGGCGGTGCGCCGCGCCCCCGGGTCGCTGCGCCTGCGGCCGGTGGACGACCTGGTCGCCGCCGTGGTCGACCGCGCGGGCCAGGAGGGCTCCACCGCCGTGATCTGCGCCGACGACGACGTCGCGGCCACCGCCGCCGTCCTGCGGGGCGCGGGCCTGCACCCGGGGGTGCTCGGTGTCGACGCTACGCCGTCGGACCACCTCGTGGTCGTCCCGGCGGGGCTCGCGAAGGGCCTCGAGTACGACCACGTCGTCGTCGTGGACCCCGCCGCCGTCGTCGCGGCGGAGCCCCGCGGGCTGCAGCGCCTCTACGTCGTCCTCACGCGCGCCCGTCACGAGCCTGACCGTCGTCGGTGCCGAGGGGCTCCCCGCTCCGCTGTCGTAGGCCGCGCTCACCCGGTGCCCCGGATAGCCACGTAGCCCGTCAGGGCGTCGAGGCACTCGCGGGGAGCGCCGGGCCAGTACTGGTGGACGCGGCTCCTCCAGGAGCTGTCGTCGACCTGGCCGCCCGACCCCTCGATGACGTCACCGACGGCGTACCGCTGCTCCTCGCCGGTGCTCCGGGACGTGCCGGTGACCACCGCCGTGCCGGACGCGTCGGCGCGGGTCCCCGAGGGGAGGGCGAGGAACGCGGCGCCCCCGCGGCCGTTCGTGACGGCGAGGCACCCGCCCGGGGAGATGACGAGCGTCCCCCCGGCGGGGATCCCCCCGTCGGCCCGAGCGGCGGACGGGGGGAGGGTGAACGCCGTCACGCCACCCTCCAGCTCGAGCTCGCCGCCGTGGCGCAGCACGAAGAACAGCGCCACGAGCCCGACGACCGCCAGGCCGACGACGGCCCAGAACACGCGCTGGCCGCTCGTCATCGCTCCGCCGTCCGTCGTCGGGTCCCGGGTGCGCCCTCGGCCCGGAGATCATCCGTCGAGGCGGGCGGTCCTGTCCACGCTCTGCTGGAGGAAGGCGAGGGCCCGCTCCCACAGCAGCTCGGCCGCCCGGGGGTCGTGCTCCGCCGGCAGGCTCGGGTCGGTGAACAGGTGCCCGGCGCCCGGGTAGTCGAACTGCTCGACGCCGCTGCCGCTGGCACTCACGTCGGCGAGGAGCGCGTCGACCCACTCCTGGCGGCGGAACGGGTCGTGCTCCGCGTAGTGGACCTGCACGGGGGTGCCCGCGGGCCAGGACGAGGCGCCGAGCATCCCGAGCGGCAGCGCGCCGGAGAGCAGCAGCGCCCCGCTGCACCGGCGCTGGGTGGCGACGACCTCGGCCATCGCCGCGCCGTTGGAGAACCCGGCTGCGACGAGGCCGTCGGGCAGGTCGGCGACGGCCTCCAGCCCGCGGCGCACCAGCTCGGGGTAGCCGACGGACCCGCTGAACGCGCCCGCCTCCTCGTAGTCGTCGAAGACCCGCCCCTCGTACTGGTCGACCACGAGCACCTCGTGGCCCGCCGCGCGCAGGCGCTGGGCGGCGTCGTGGATGCCGGGGCGGACCCCCGAGGACGGAGTGGAACAGCGCGATGTCAGCCATGGACAGCACTGTGGGAGGCCCCGGGTGACAACGGGCTGTCACCGACCTCGGCGGAGTCGTCGCACCTGCCAGAGTCGTGGGCGTGAACCGCACCGAACGGCTGCACGCGCTCGGTGAGGAGCTGCGCCGCGCCGGTCCCCGCGGCCGCACCGCGGCCCGGCTCTCGGCGTGGCTCGAGGTGAGCACCCGGACCGTCAAGCGCGACGTCGCGGCGCTGCAGCAGGCGGGCCTGCCGATCTGGGCGCAGGCCGGTCCCGGGGGCGGCTACGTGCTCGACGCGCAGGCCACCCTGCCCCCGGTCAACCTCACCCCGGCGCAGGCCGTCGCCCTCGCCACGGCGCTGGCGGCGCAGCTCTCCACCGCGGGCGCGCCCTGGGCCGCGGACGGCCGCGCGGCGCTGGAGAAGCTCCTCGACGTCATGCACCCGGCCGACCGGCGCCGGGTCGAGGAGCTGGGCGCCCGCGTCTGGCTGCGCGGCCAGGACGCCGCGCCGGGTGCCGCTACCGCCACCGCCACCACCACCGCTGCGCTGGAGCGGGCGCTGGCCGACCGCCGCGTGGTGGCCCTGGAGTACGAGGACGGCGAGGGGCGGGCCACTCGCCCGCCGCGTGGAGCCCCACCTGCTGGTCCGCACCGGCGAGCACTGGTACCTCATCGGCTGGTGCCGGGAGCGGGAGGCGCCGCGCTGGTTCCGGCTCGACAGGGTGCGCGCCGCCCACGTCACCGACGAGACCGCGCCCGAGCGCGACCCCCGCGGTGTTCGGAAACCCCTCCCGCCGACGCCCGCCCCGTCCGTCAGCGGTGACGGCCCGCCGGGTGCCGCCCGGCCCGGGCGGTGGTTGGCTCGGAGGATGCGCATCTTCTTCACCGGCGGCAGCGGCAAGGCCGGGCACCACGTGGCGCCCTTCCTCGCCTCCCAGGGCCACCAGGTCACCAACGCCGACCTGACGCCCCTGCGCCACCCCGACGTCAAGACCTGCGGGTCGACCTCACGGACACCGGGCAGGTCTACTCGGCGCTGGCGGCGACCCCCACGGGCGAAGACCTCGAGTCTCCCGCTCGCCCGTCGGCGACGGGCTCGTCGTACGACGCCGTCGTCCACTACGCCGCGATCCCCAGCGAGTTCCTCGCCCCGGGACGCGCACACCTTCGCCACCAACATCGTCAGCACCTACAACGTGCTGGAGGCGGCGACCCGGCTCGGCATCCGCAAGGTGGTCTTCGCCTCGTCGGAGACGACGTACGGCATCTGCTTCGCCCACGGCGAGCGCAAGCCGCTGTACGTGCCGGTCGACGAGGAGCACCCCGTGGTGCCGGAGGACTCCTACGCCATGTCGAAGGTCGCCGGCGAGGCGACCGCGCGGTCCTTCCAGGCGCGCACCGGCCGCCGACGTCTACGGCCTGCGGATCAACAACGTGATCGAGCCGCACGAGTACGAGTCGACGTTCCCCGCGTTCCTCGCCGACCCGTCGCTGCGGCGGCGCAACATCTTCGCCTACATCGACACCCGCGACCTGGGGCAGATGACGCTGCGCGCGCTGCAGACCGACGGCCTCGGGTACCAGGTGTTCAACGTGGCCAACGCCGACCTGTCGGTCGCCGCCACCACGCAGGAGATCGTCGAGCGCTTCTACGACGGCGTGGAGGTGCGCCGCGAGATGGGCGAGCACGAGACCTTCTACAGCATCGACAAGGCCCGCGAGCTGCTCGGCTACGAGCCCGAGCACTCCTGGCGCGACGTCCTCACGGGGCGGTGAGGACCGCCACACCCCGCTCGGCGAGCCCGTCGAGCACCTCGCTCGGGGGTGCGTCGGTGATGACCCCGGCGACGGCGTCCAGGGGCAGCACCTGGAAGGGCGAGGCGGCACCGACCTTCTCGCGCGACGCCAGCACGTAGGTGTCGGCGGCGCGGGCGGCGAGCGCGCGCTTCATGGCCGCCTCCTCGGGGTCGCCGGTGGTCAGCCCCTGCTCGGGGTGGATGCCGGTGACGCCGAGGAGGAACAGGTCGGCCGAGACGGCCTGCGCCGCCTCGACGGCCGCGGCGCCGCACGTGACGGCGGAGTGCTTGAACAGCGCCCGCCCAGCACGTACACGTCGACCGCGGGGTGCTCGACGAGGGCTGCGGCCACCGTCGGGCTGTGCGTCACCACCGTGCAGCGCAGGTCTCGGGGGAGGGCGCGGGCGACGGGCGAGCGCCGTCGTCCCGCCGTCGAGCAGCACGGTGCTGCCCGGCCGGACGAGCTGGACGGCCCGGGCGGCGACCCGGGCCTTGCTGTCGACGGCGACGGACCCGCGGGCGGCGTAGTCGCCGACGGCGGGGGAGACCGGGAGGGCCCGCCGTAGACGCGCTGGCACAGCCCGGCGGCGGCGAGCTCGCGCAGGTCCCGGCGGACGCTGTCCTCCGAGAGCCCCAGCTTCGGCGGCCACGTCCTTGGCGACCACCTTGCCGTCGCGGGCCAGCCGGGCCAGCAGGTCGTCACGTCGCTCAGCGGCCAGCACGCCGTTCTCCCCCGTCGAACTGCTTCTGCACGTTATCAGCGATTCTTGCACGTTCCTGTACGTTCCTGCCATGACCCAGGACCCGCGTCCCGTGGCCGCCTCGGAGCTGTCAGGCCGGGGACGGCGGGGCGTCGACGTCCCCGACGGCCGGGGCCGCACCGGCCTCGACAGCGCCGGGCGCGGCCTGGCGGGGAACCCGGGCGTCGTCTTCCGCGACGTCGAGGTCACCTCCGACGGCTGGCACGTGCTGCGCCGCACCACCTTCGACCTGCGCCGCCGCGACGGCACCTGGGAGACCCAGCAGCGGGAGACGTACGACCGGGGCGACGGCGCGACCCTCCTGCCCTACGACGACGAGCGCGGCACCGTGCTCCTCACCCGGCAGTTCCGCTACCCCGCCTACGCCAACGGCCACCCCGACGGGATGCTCCTCGAGGCCGCTGCCGGGCTCCTGGACGCGGACGACCCGGAGACCGCCGTCCGCCGAGAGGCCTCCGAGGAGCTGGGGGTGGAGCTCGGCGAGGTCGAGCACCTCTTCGACCTGTTCATGAGCCCCGGCTCGGTGACGGAGCGCGTGCACTTCTGCGCGGCGCCGTACACACCGTCTGCGCGCACGGGCGACGGCGGGGGCGTGGTCGAGGAGGGGGAGGACATCGAGGTGGTCGAGCTGGCGCTCACCGACGCGCTGCAGATGTGCCGCGACGGCCGCATCTGCGACGGCAAGACCGTGGTGCTGCTGCAGTGGGCCGCGCAGCAGCACCACGAGGGCGCCGGTCAGCGCAGGACGTCGGCCAGGTCGGGCAGCAGCGGGGTGGCACGGCGCTCGTAGACCCGCCCCGTCGGGGAGGTCCACACGAAGCTGCCCGGAGTCGGCTGGGCCAGGTCCCAGCCGCCGTGGGTCTTGGCGTTGTGCCAGGACTGGCAGATGCAGCCCAGGTTGCCCGCCTCGGTCAGCCCGCCCCGCAGCCTGGTGGGCGTGGACGGCCCCCAGGCGGTGGTGTGGTCGAGCTGCGTGGCCCCGCCGCGGGCGGCGTGTGGCAGACCGGGGAGATGCAGACGCCGTCGCGGGCGCGCACGTGGGCAGCCAGCAGCGTCGAAGGCCGGTAGGAGACCTCGATGCGGGTGGCGGGGTCGGACGGGTCCGGAGCAGCGACCTGGTCGAGCAGCAGCGCCAGGTGCGCTGCAGTGCTCGCACCGCTGGTGTCAGCGCCGGTCGTGGGCGGGGGCAGCGTCCACCGGGAGCGGTGGATGAGCACCCCGGTGCCGGGGTCGGCGACCAGCCGCCGCCAGCAGGCAGCGCGGACGGCGGCGCGGGTGGTCTCTGGCGACAGGCGTCCGATGCCGGGGACGTGCCCGAAGGGGCCGTGCCCGGCCAGGGCCCGGCGGGCGGCGCGCTCGCGGCGGGTCCTGGTCAGCCGCTCAGCGCGCGTCGAAGGACCGGCGGGGCTCCGCCGCGGCGCAGGCACGCGGGGGTCGTGGGGCGGGCGGGGTCGTTCACCGCCCTGCGGCCCTTGGGGGTCCGTCGTTCTGCCGCTCTCGGGCCCGCCGTCTGGTCCGGGCCCACCGTCAGGCCCACGGTCAGGCCCGTCGTCCGGCCCGCCGCCGGGGTCTTCGGGGCCCTCGTCGGCGAGGTCGTCGGCGAAGACCACGACGTGGATCTCCGACAGGCGTGCTCGCTGCTCGGGGGTGGGAATGATCACCGGCGCGCGGGTGTCCGGGGCCAGCCCCAGTTCCGTGCCCTCCGCGTCGCCTGCCTCCTGGTCGACGCCGTCGTCGAGCACCTCCGGCGTCAGGCTGACGTCGCCCACGACGAGGCTGACCAGCACATCGGCCCGGATCTGCGGCAGGGAGCGCCGGTCCTTCGCGCCGTCCTCGCCCGCGTCCTTCGCCGCGGTGGCCACCTGCTGGATCACCTGCCACACGCGCGCGGCGTCCGCCGCCTCCAGCTCGGCCACCACCTGGCGGCAGCCCGCCCTGCGCGAGCGGCGCAGGAAGACGTCGCGCTCCTGGACGCCGGCGGCCATCGACCGCGCCGCGAACCCCGGGTCGGCCGCCAGCGCGGCCTCCTCCAGGGCGTCGGCCAAGCGGGCCCGGCTGAGCGTCGTCGCCGCCTCGACGGCCTTCGCCTCGACCGTCCGGCGCGCCCGGTCACCGGCGGGCCCCTCGGGCAGGCGCCGGCACACGTCGGCCAGCGCCTCCAGCTGCGCGGGGTCATCACCCCGCGGGTGAGCGCCTCCTCCGCCGTCGGCAGCTCGGCGAGCTGGCGGGCCAGCCCGACCAGGTGCGTGGCGGTGCGACCAGCGACGCGAAGCACCGGGGCCAGCTCGTCGGAGGCCGGCCGGCGGGAGTCCCTGGCGTGGGCCCGGGAAGGCTGCTCGGCCAGCTTGGCGGCGTCCAGCCGGGCCACCGACTCCAGCTTCAGCGAGAACAGGTAGGAGGTGGCCCGCTCCACCGCGGCGGTGACCTCGGTCCACTCCCTGCTCGTCAGGTCGAGCTCGGACGACGCACCGAGGGCGGCGTGCAGGGCGTCCACGGCGGCGACCAGCCCTGGGCCGGCGGGCTCGTCCAGGGCGTCGGCGAAGGCGGGGCGGATGCGGCGGCGCTCGGCGAGCGAGCCCGTCAGCGGGTCGGCGCGCAGGGCCCGGACCCACCACTCCTCGCTGGAGCGGCGCACCTCCCGGGCGGGCTCCCCGGCCGGGTCGCCGAGGGCCCGCTCGTGAAGTGCGCTCGAGGTCATGTCTCCGACGCTAGAAGTCGCCACCGACAGCCCGGTGTCGGCGTCGTCGCAGGTCAGGAGTGTGATCGGGACCTCACGGAACGCGACGAGCCGCGCCCGAGAGGACCAGCGCAGGCCGGCTCACACCGGAGCGGTGAGCGGGTCGGGCGCGCTGCGGCTGCGTCCGCCGTCGCTCACGACGGCGAACCCCTCGCGCGCCCAGTACTCGAACCCGCCGACCAGCTCCTTCACGCGGCTGTAGCCGGCGGTCGCCAGCACGAGACCCGCCTTGGTGCTGCCGTTGCACCCCGGTCCCCAGCAGTAGACGACGACCTCCGCGTCGAGGGAGGGCGCGTGCTCGCCGATGCGCGCATCCAGCTCGGCGAGCGGCACGTGCACGGCGCCGGGGATTCGCCCCTGCGCCCACCCGGCGTCCGAGCGGACGTCGACGACGAGCGGGCCGCTCCCGGTGGCCCGCGCGTGCGCGAGGTCGGCGGGGTCCGTCTGGTGCGCGAGCCGCGCGGCGAAGAACTCGACGGCTGAGGCGGCGCTGTGGGTGGGGGTGCTCATGACTGCGATCGAACGCCACCGGCACCGCGCCGAACAGGGGACGACGACGGCGAGCGCCTCCGCCCGCCGTCGATCCGCCGGTACTTTCCGTGTCATGCCGTCGAACCCACGGGTGGTCCTGGACGACGTCGACCGGAGGGTCGTCGAGGCCCTGCAGCGCGCCGGACGGATGAGCGTCGCCGACCTCGCCCGCGCGGTGAACCTGTCGCCCAGCGCCACCGCCGACCGGCTCCGCCGCCTCACCGACGGCGGCGTCATCACGGGGTACGCCGCGACCGTCGACCCCGAGGCCCTGGGCTACACCGTGCAGGCGTTCGTGCGCCTGGCCTACCCGACCGGCAACTACAAGCCGTTCCACGACCTGCTCGCCGTGCTGCCCGAGGTCGTGGAGGCCCACCACGTCACCGGCGACGACTGCTTCATCCTCAAGGTGCTGGCCCGGTCGATGCGCGACCTGGAGCGCATCGCCGGCAAGCTCGCGACCCTCGGCGCGATCACCACCAGCGTCGTCTACTCCAGCCCGCTGCCGTCGCGCCCGCTCGCCCCCGCCTGACCCGCGAGGTGCCCTCATCAGTAGGAGGCGTCACCGATCCGGAACCAGACGGCCTTGCCCGCCGCACCGGGCTCCACGCCCCACTGCGACGACAGCAGGTCGACCAGGGCCAGCCCCCGCCCGCTCTGGGCGTCGTGCCCGAGGTCCCGGACCACGGGGGCGTCGGCGGAGCCGTCGCTGACGCGCACGTGCATCCCCTCCTCGCCGCGGCACTCGATCTCGGTGGTGATGGGCGGTGAGCCGTGGCGCACCGCGTTGGTGACCAGCTCGCTGACCAGCCACCGCGCGTTCGTCAGGACCCGGGAGGCGTGCACGGGGCAGTGGGCCTCCTCGACGAAGGCGCGGGCCCTCGCCGGGGCCTCCAGGTCCATCGGGAGCGTCAGGGAGACCGACGGGGTCACGTCACACACGTGGTGGTTCCTGCCCTGCCGCCCGCCGTTGACACACCCGTCTGCGCCAAGATCCCCCTCACGGCTGCCAACCGGTCGACCACCCGCCGCGTATGGAGTGCCGAGGAGGTGGGGCATGGGTGCGTCGGGTCCGTCGGTGGTGGAGTCGTTCGAGGAGTTCGCCGCGTTCGCCATCCCCCGGCTGCGGCGGGTGGCCTACGCCTACTGCCAGGACTGGCACCGCACCGACGACGCCGTGCAGAGCGCGCTGGAGCGCGTCTACGGGGCGTGGGCGCGCGTCCGCCCCGGTGACGCGTACGGCTACACCCGCACCACGCTGGTCCGCCTGCTCGTGTCCGAGGGCCGCCGCCCGTGGCGCCGCCGCGAGGTCACCACCGACGACGTGGCCCTCCACGAGCCGGTCCGTCGCCGGGGCGACGACGACGGCGATCCCGCCGCCACCGGCGAGGCGGACCTGTTCGCGGTGCTGTCCGGGCTCACCGGCGGGCAGCGCGCCGTCGTCGTCCTGCGGTACTTCGAGAACCTCTCGGTCAGCGAGACCGCGCACGTCCTGCGGTGCAGCGAGGGCACCGTGAAGAGCCAGGCCCACGCCGCCCGGCAGGCCCTGCGGGCGCTGCTGGCCGACCCCGTCGAGCGAGTCGAGCGAGGAGCGCAGCGGTGAACCAGCCCGAGGAGGACGCCGTCGACCTCGACGTCGTCGCAGACCCCACCGCCTCCGCGCGCGACCGTGCCGACGACGCCGCACTCGGCGTGCTGGTGCGGACGCGCCTGCAGGCGCTGGAGCTGCCGCCCTCGCGGGTCGACGTCGCGGCCGCCACCCGGCGCGGCGCGGACCTCGGTGCCCGGGCGAGGCGGCGCACGGCGTGGGCGGCGGTGGGCGCGGTGGCTGCGGCGGCCGCCGTCGTCGCCGTGGTGGTGGTCGGCGGGGGTCACAGCGGCCCGGCTGAGCGAGGCGACGTCGACGCTTCCGTCGCCACCGACGGAGGCGGTGGGACGACGGCGGTGCCCCTGCGCGCCGGGGTGCCCGACCTGCCGCCGGACGAGGTCGAGCGCTTGCAGGCGCTCCAGGACGCCGGGTACACGGGCGCCAAGTTCTGGGGATCCATCGCCTCGTCGGTGACCCTGGCCGCCTGCTCCACCACCGAGTCCGAGATCGGACACATCCCCTCACCTGCCGCTCTTGACGGTCTGGCGACCAGTGCTCTGCAGCAGCAGTGCGCCACCGCAGATGTCGGGGGAGCGCGGTTCCTGTACCGCTTCTACCTCCCGCAGGGCGTCAGCCTCGACGACGTCACCTTCGGCGATGCGACGGACCACGGGGTCTCCTGGACCCAGACGCAGGTGGACGGCTCTGCCGACCACGTCGCCACGGAGGACGCACCTGATTCACCGGGCGGTGGCGTCACGACCGTCGTGTGGCGCCAGTCGTCCGCGTCGGTCCACCGCTACGGACCCACGCGGACCGAGGTCACGTGGACAGAGCCTGACGCGTGGGCCGACCAGGACGGCACCCACCCCGTCACCGTCCGCGCCGTCGTGGCGGCCGACCCCGTGCTCGCCGTCCGCGCCGCCAACGGCTTCGTCAACCAGGGCGGGATCCGGGTGCTGCACGACGACGACGGCACCCTGCTGCTCGTGCCGGACTCAGCGCCGGGCTTCGAGATGCAGGCCCTGGGCGGGGGGACGCTCGCCCGGACGCCCGAGGGCTGCCTGGTCCTCGAGCACGGGTCGTACGGCGTCCAGCTGGTGCTGTGGCCCTTCGGCACGACGTGGGACCCGACGTCGCAGGTGCTCACCGTGCCCGCCGACCGGAACAGCACCACCGACTACCGCCTCGGTGACGAGGTGAGCCTCGGCGGCGGCGAGAGCGACGGCCAGTACGCGAAGGACCTCGTCCCGGCCAGCTGCGCTTCTGACAAGGTCTGGATCGGGGGCTCCGCGGTGGTGCTGCCGGGAGGGTGAGGGACCGCCCACCGGTAGACAACTGCCATGACCGTCTACCTCGGCGGCGGCGGCAGCGCCCAGCAGGAGGCCGCCGTGTGGCGCCCGATGTTCGCCCGCCGTCCCCGCGTCCTCTACTGGCCCTTCGCCCTGGGCCACCACATGCTCCCGGCGCCGAGGGCTGGCTGCGCGGCTCGCTCGAGGAGTTCCAGAGCGGCCTCGACGTGGTCACCTGGACCACCCTCGACGGGCACGACCAGGCGGAGCTGGCCGGGTCCGACCTGCTCTTCATCGGCGGCGGCAACACCTTCGACCTGCTGGCGCACCTGCGAGCGCACGGTGCGCTGGGCTGGGTCCGCACCCACCTCGACGGCGGCGGAGACCTCTACGGGGGCAGCGCGGGGGCGGTCCTGGCCGGTGCGTCGGTCGACATCGCTGCGTGGGCCGACGAGAACACCACCGGGCTCGCAGCCCCCGACGAGCTCGCGGGCCTGGGGCTGCTGCCCGGGGGCGCGCTGCTCCCGCACTTCACCGAGGACGACGTGCCGCGCGCCCGGGAGTGGTCGGCGCAGCACGGGCTGGAGGTGCTCGGGGTCCCCGAGGCGTCCGGCCTCGTCATCGACGGCGACGACGTCGTGGTGGCCGGCCCCGAGCCGGTGTGGCGCTGCACGCCCCAGGACGCCGAGGCCCTCCCCGCTGGCACCCGGTTCCCGGTCAGTCCTCCAGCAGGAGGTGCTCGTGCACCAGGACGACCGCCTGCACCCGGTCGCGCAGGCCCAGCTTGGTGAGCACGCGGGAGACGTGCGTCTTGACGGTCTGCTCGCCGATGAAGCAGGCCCGGGCCACCTCGGCGTTCGACAGGCCCCGCCCCACCTGGAGGAGCACCTCGCGCTCGCGGGCGGTGAGCGCCTCCAGACCGGGCGGCGGCGGCCGTCGCGGTGACGGGCGGTCCGCGGCCACCCCGGCGGCGAAGCGCTGGGCGAGCCGGCGCGTCACCGAGGGGTCGATCAGCGCGTCACCGCGGGCGGCGACCCGGATGGCGCCGAACAGCTCCTCCGTGGGCATGCCCTTGAGGCAGAAGCCGCTGATGCCGGCGCGCAGCCCGCGGAGCACGTACCCGTCGTCGTCGTAGGTCGTCAGGAGCACCACGCGGGTCGCCACCCCGCTGCCGACGATGGTCTCGGCGGCCTCCAGCCCGTCGAGCACCGGCATGCGCACGTCCAGGACGGCGACGTCCGGCTGCAGCCCGGCGACGGCCTCGACGGCTGCCCGGCCGTCGCGCACGTCGGCCACGCAGGTCAGGTCGGGCTGGGTCTCCAGGGCTGCGCGCAGGCCGCTGCGGAAGAGGTCGTGGTCGTCAGCGAGCAGCACCCTGAGGGGCTCGGGACCGCGGCGCTCACGGGGCCTCCACCGCGAGGTCGACGCGCGTGCACCACGAGCCCCCGTCGTCGGAGGGCCCCGCCGTGGCGGTGCCGCCGAAGAGCTGCGCCCGGTGGGCCATCCCCGCGATCCCGCGCCCGGACCCTGCGGCGCCGCGTCGGGCCCCGGCGGGCGCCACGGGGTTGCGCGCGATGACGGTCAGCGCGGCGTCGTCCTGCCGCAGGAGCAGGTGGAGCGACCCGTCGCCGTGCCGCTGGGCGTTGGTGAGCACCTCCTGCACGATGCGGTACGCCGCCAGCTGCGTCGAGCCGGGGAGCGCCGCGGGGTCGAGCCCCGGGGCCTCGAGGTCGACGCGCAGACCCGCGCGGCGGCTGCCCTCGAGGAGGGTCTCGACGTCGGCCAGGCCCGGCTGCCGCGCTCCGTCGTCACCGCGGTCGGCGCCGCGCGCGAGGACGCCCAGCATGCGCCGGAGGTCGGCCATCGCGGCGCCGCTGGCACCCTCGACGTGCTGCAGCGACGCCAGCGCCGGGCGGTGGTCGTCGCTCCCCGTCCTCGCGTCCGCAGCGGCCAGCGCGAGGCGACCGGCGGCCGCGTGGACGCCGATGGCGCTCACGTGGTGGGAGATCGTGTCGTGCAGGTCGCGGGCGATCGCCCCGCGCTCCTCGGCGCGGGCCCGCTCCACCTCCGCCACCGCCCTCCTGCGCCGCTCCTCGGCGGCGCGCTCGACCTGCTCGATGTGGCCGGCGCGGCCCGTGGTGTACCGGCCCATCAGCCACGGGAGCAGCGTGTTGGCCACCGTGGTGACCGCCGCCCCCGCCGTCGGCACCCGGCCCGCGAGCTCCACCACCTGCGCCCCCGTCATGCCCAGGGCGAGCGCGGCGAGGGCCGCCCACGACCGCCACCCCACCGTCCACGCCCCGGCCCGGTACCCGGCGACGGCCAGGCCGGTGGAGTTGCCGGTGCCCAGGTCGCGGACGCCGGTGAGCTGCCACAGGAGGACGGCCGTCGCGCAGCGCACGACGCCGTGGACGACCGCCACCCACCCCGCGGTCCGCGCCGGTAGGGCGAGCAGCAGGTCGGCGGCCACGACGACGGCCCCCGCGCCCCACAGCAGCACCTCAGGCGCCGCTGCTGCCGAGGCGGGCGCGGCGCGGACGGCGAGGGCGAAGAGGAGGCCGTCGCCCGCCGCTGCCAGCAGGGCGATCAGCAGCGCCTGCCGCCGCAGCCCCCCGTGCTCGTCGCTGCTCGTCATCGGGCTCGTCGTCGGGCTCGTCGTCGGGCTCATGGTCGGGGGCTCACGCCTTCCCCTCGGAGATGAAGGCCAGGATGGCTCCCAGCCCCTCGGCCGTGGTGGCGGGGGTGTGCCCGGCGCCGGCGACCTCGACGAAGGTCGCGTCCGGGAACTGCGCCGCCGCCTCGCGACCCGCGGCGGTGGTGGTGTTCGCGTCGAGGTCGCCGTTGAGCACGAGGACGGGGACGTCGGGCAGGTCGGCCCCGGGTGCGAAGGGCGCCTCGGCGCCGGCGTCAGCGGGCCACTCCACGCAGGCTCCGGCGTCGTAGTCGGCCCGCGTGGTCCAGGCGCGGGCGCTGAAGGGCGCGAACGCCGCGGCGCCGAGGCCCGCCAGCTCGTCGACGGAGGCCTCGAGCTGCGCCGCGCGCTGGGCGGGGTCGGCGGTGGCGTCGAAGGGGCGCACGTAGTCGTGGCAGGTCGTGGCCCAGCTCTGGGCGACGGACACGGCGCCGGAGGTCGCGTCCTCGGCCACGGCGGTCAGGCTGGCCGCCACGAGCTCGCGCAGCGGTGCCAGGTCGTCGTCGCGGGCGGCGGCGGCGGCCCCGGCGAGGGCGAGCAGCCCCTCCGGGTCGGGCTCCTTGGAGAAGACCCGGCCCGCGGCGGAGGCCAGCTGCCACTCGTCCAGGACGACGTGGTGCTCGGTCCCGTCGAAGGTGACGTCCACGGCGTCGGGCTCGGCGCGCAGCCGCTCGCCGAGGGCCGCCAGGTCGGACAGCACCTGCTCCGACGAGCACGCGCCCGTGCTCTCGCAGGTCAGCTGCACGGCCCTGCGGAAGGCCTCGGGCCCGCGCGAGGTCATCGGGTCGTCGTCGACGGGGTAGGCGCCGGCCATCGTGACCGTGCGGACGTGCTCGGGGTGCCGCTCGGCGTAGACCGGCATCAGGAACGTGCCGTAGGAGACGCCCAGCAGGTCGAGGCGGTCGACGCCGAGGGCCTCGCGCACGGCGTCGACGTCGTCGGCGACCGCAGCGGTGCCGTAGGCCCCGGCGCGCTCGCCGAGCTCCTCGCCGCAGGCCCCGATGGCGGCCCGCTGCCGGGCGAGGTCGGCGAAGGCCTGGTCCGGCCCGTCCAGCGCCGGGCAGGAGAGGGCGTCGGAGCGGCCGACCCCGCGGGGGTCCACGAGCAGCACGTCGCGGCGGTCCGCCAGCGGGGCCAGGGCCTGCGTGAAGAGCTCGCCGGTGGCGTCGATGGTGGAGGTCCCCGGGCCCCCGGGGTTGGGGACGACGGTGCCCAGGCCCGGCCGGCTGGTGTCGGTGTGGGGCACCAGGGCGAAGGCGACCTCGGTGAGGGGCGACTCCGGGTCGGACCGGTCCAGCGGGACGACGACCGAGCCGCAGCGGGCCGTCGGGAGTGCGGGGAGGTCCTCGCACGGGGCGAGGGCCGCGACGGTGGCCGGCTGCGCCGCCAGCACCTCGGCCCCCGCGTCGTCAGGGGGTCCGGTGGGTGCGGCGGCGCAGCCGGCGGTCAGTGCGGCGATCGCCAGCGCCGCGTGGAGGCGGGAGAGGGGCTTGGACATGGGGGCCGGTCCGATCGTCGAGGTGGGTCGTGCGTCCACCTCGAGGGTCCGGGCCGGGGCGCCCCCGGGTCGTCACGCGCTCGCGGGACCTGACCTCCCTCTCGAGAGGGACCCGGCCGGCTCTGCCCCGGGAGTGTCGGCAAGGGCCCGGCGGGTTGCACGAGCGCCTCCGCCCTGCTCACCTCCAGCACAGCTGCCACCCGACCTCGACCAGCCCGAGCCTCTCTGCCAGGCGGCGCGAGGCCGGCGGCTGCGCCCGCCACTGCACCAGGAGTCCCTGCCGCAGAGCCGCCTCCACCGCCGCTCCTGCCACGGCTGACGCGGCTCCGGTGCCCCTCGCGCGCGGAGCGGTCAGCACCCCCACGTGCGCCAGACCAGCCGCCCAGCACTCCCAGCCGGCGGCCGCGACGACGACCCCCGAGGCGTCGCGGGCGACGTGCACGTCCACGAGGTCTTCGACGGCGCTCTCGGTCACGTCCTCCGCCGAGCACGCCTCGACGAGGTCGACCAGGTCGCCCCGGCGGGCGCCGTCCAGCTCCTCCGAGACCCAGCTCGTCGTCGGGTGCGGGCACGGGGCGCCAGGCACCCCGTAGCTGAGCCATGCCGGTCCCAGCACCTCCTCGACCCCGGGCAGGCTCCCCGTCGTCACCGCACCCAGCAGGCCCTCGTAGTCGGTGACGCCGGCGCCGGTCAGGGCCCGGCCCAGCGCCCCGGCACAGACCCCGTCGGGCGCGGTGACCAGCGCCCGGTCTCCGACGACGACGGCGCCGCACCACCCCGGGGGAGCCGTGCTCCCGCCCGCAGCAGCGGTGACGCCGAGGCCCCGGGTCGTGAAGGCGGTGACCGGAACTCCCGCGGCGTCCCCCCAGAGCTGGCGCACCCGGCCCGTCAGCGCTTCGTCCACACCTTCATGGTGCCCGTGGCCCTGGCGGTGCAGGTGCTGGACGGGGCGGCCCGCGCGGTCGATGATCAGCGGGTGTTCGCCCTCGGGCCGGTCGAGTCCGGATTCCTGCTCCTGTCCCTGGCGGGGGTCGCGGCCGCCGTCGTCGGGCGCTGGTCCGGCGTCCTCACCCTCCGCGAGTCGCTCCTGGCCCTCGCACTGGCCCTGGTGCTGCCGGTGGTCGGATCCGCGGCGACCCTCCTGCTGGTGGCGGACCGGTGGCGCCGGCGCCTGGTGCCAACGGCCAGCACCGGAGCCACGGCGCCCCCTCGTCGCCGATGAGTCAGCGCCGCCCGGCCGGTCCTCCCCGGCATGGCGCAGCTGCGGTACTGGATGAACACCTCCCTCGACGGGTGCATCGCCGACGCGGAGGGGAGCTTCGACTGGGGTGAGCCGGACCCCGAGCTCCACGCGTTCTTCAACGAGCAGGAGCGCTCGCTCGGCACGCACCTGTACGGCCGGCGCCTGTACGAGCTGATGCGGTTCTGGGAGACCGCACCGGACCAGCCCGACCGCCCGCCCGTCCAGGCGGAGTACGCCCGGATCTGGCAGGCGGCCGACAAGGTCGTCTACTCCCGCACCCTGGCCCAGGTGGACACCCGGCGCACCGAGCTCGTGCGCGACTTCGACGCCCAGGACGTCGCGCGGCGCAAGGCCTGCGCCGACCGCGACCTGAGCATCGGCGGCGCGGAGCTCGCCGCGGTCGCGCTGCGCGCCGGCCTCGTGGACGAGGTCGGGCTGGTCGTCCACCCGGTGGTCGTGGGAGGTGGCACCCGCGCGCTGCCCCGTGACGTGCGCCTCGACCTGGCCCTGCTCGAGGAGCGCCGCCTGCCCGGCGGCGTGGTCCACCTCCGCTACCGGGTGAGGTCCTGACGACTCCGTCCAGCCGGTGGAGGCACCTCAGGCCGCGTCAGCCCGGGCGGCCGAGCACCTGCCGCGCGCTGAGCTGCGCCTGCACCAGCGAGGCCGCGACCGCGTCCACCGTCATCCCTCGAACGCGCCGTAGGTGCGCAGGGCCTCCAGCGCGAGCGCGGGGGTGAGCGACGGGTCGTGGTCGACCAGCACCGCCTCGGCCACCCACACCCTCCCGCGGCGCAGCGTCGACGACGAGTCCAACCACACCGGCCCGCCGCTCGCCATCGGCGGCGAGGCGGCGTCGAGCACCTCGCGCAGGGCGGTGGCGACGACGCCCGCCGCCGACCACCACGGGTCGGCCTCCAGCGCCGACCCGTAGACGGTCAGCACGAGGTCCAGGCCCGAGGCCAGCCTCACGGGGACCGCGACGACGGCGTCGTAGTCGACCTCGCGCCGCAGGGACAGCGCGTACACCGGCCAGCGCCGCGCCGCGCCCGCGGTGTCGCCCAGGTCGGCCACCACCACGCGGCCCTGCTCGTGGGCCTCCCAGCAGGGCCCCTCCCCGGCCGAGAACTGCACCTCCTCGGCGCGGGCCGCCAGGGGGTCGCTGACCCCCACCGGCACGGACATCCCGGCGGTGAACTGCGCGCACAGCGTGGCGCCGCGGGCGCCGACGGCGCGCACGGCGGCGGCGCACAGGCGGTCGGCGAGGTCGCTCGCCGGGAGGCCCGGAGCGGCCGCCGCGCGCAGCGCAGCCGCCAGGCGCTGCGCCCCCTGCTCACCCACGACGGACCCTCACCTGCGGTGCGCGGCCGGCGGGGCGATCCACCTCGCCGCGGCACCCTCGGTGACGGGCGACGCGGCTACTGTGGCCAGCCTGCGCCTCACCCGCCGTCTCCGCCTGACAGGACCGCTGATGCCCGACAGCACGTCCCGCCTCGACATCCCCTCCCAGGCCGCCTCCGCGGCGTCGTGGGCCTCGCTGCTGCAGGCCGTCGCCGACGGCGGGGTGCGGGTGGTGCTGAGCACCGACGACGGCAGCCGCGTCGCCCTGCTGGCCGAGAAGGAGCTGCTCGACCTGCAGCAGGCCGCCGACGGGCGCGAGCGCGACCGGGTGGTGCTCACCGCCCGGGAGCGCCAGGCGCTGCTGCTCGTGGAGGAGGGGCTGTCGACCGCGCAGGTGGCCGAGCGCCTCGACATCGCCCACGGCACCGTGGTGCAGCACCTGGCGGCGGCCCGCCGCAAGTACGGCGTGCGCACGTCCGTGGAGGCCGCGGCGCGCGCCCGAGAGGCCCTCGCGCTCGACTGAGCCGCCAGTGAGTACTACGAGCACCCGCGAAAAGTACTAGTAGGGGTTGCTCAGGTCGGCTGCTGGTCGCGCTGGGCCTGCGGGGCGGGCTCCTCGCCGCCGTCGTCGTCCTTCGCGAAGGTCGCCGTCACCGTCTCGAAGCCCTTGTAGGTCTCGGCGCGGGCGTACCCGGTGTACACCTTCACGTCCTGCGGGGTCAGGTCGACGTCGTCGGTGAACACGGTCATCAGCGCGCGGGGGTACAGCTTGCGCTGGCGCACCACGTTGATCTCGGCGGCCACCACCAGGGCCAGGGCCTGCAGGTAGATCCAGACCACCAGGCCGAGCACGACGCCGAAGACGCCGTAGACGTCACCGGAGTGCTGCAGGTAGGAGCCGGCGAAGGCGCTGAAGCCCCGCTGGATCAGCTCCCACAGGCCCGCCGCCACGAGCGCCCCGATGACCACGTTGCGCCAGCCCAGCCGCTCGGCGGTGAGCACCTGGAAGATCACCAGGAAGATGCCCGTGTTGATGGCCAGCGGCACCAGCGTGCCGGCGGCCAGCAGCAGCCCGCCGCCCACCGGCACGGCGTCGGCCACCCGCGGCAGCGCCACGGAGATCGCCGTGGCGAGCACCGCCGCGAGGCCGAGCGCCAGCATGAGCACGAAGCTGCGCAGCCGGGCGCGCACCGGGTCGGGGTGGCGGAACCGCGGGACGGCGTAGATGCGGTTCAGCGCAGCCTGCATCGCCTGCATGACCCCGAGACCGCCGTAGGCGGTGCCGATCGCGCCGACGGCCAGCGCCGCCCCGCTGCCGCGCAGCCCGGTGATGTTGCCCTGCAGCGCGCTGCCCAGCACGGGGACGCCGGCGAGGGACTCCAGCGCGGTCGAGACCACCCGCCCCTGCAGGTCGCTGTCGGCGCCGACCACGGGGGCCAGCACGAAGCCCAGCACGGACACCAGGAGCAGCAGCAGGGGGAAGACCGAGATGAACCCGTAGTAGGCGATCAGCGCCGCCAGGTGGGGCCCGCGGTCGTCCACGAACTTGTAGGTGACCGCGATCGGGAAGGCGCTCGCGGGGTGGCGCCGCTGGAAGGCGTCGAGGCGGTCGGTCAGTCCCGGTCGTCCCACGCGGCCATCATGCCGGGGCCGTCCGGGGGACCCGGGGCGGCACCGCGTGGGCCGACCGGGTGAGGGGCGCCGTCCGTACCCCGTCGGCCCGCACACCATGCGCGCGACCAGCGATGTTTGTGTGTTTCTGTCACTAACCGGTACTTTCTGCTCGCTCCTGGTTCGTGCCCGGAGCCGTCGACGCGCACGCCGAGCCCCTGCCAGCGCCTCCGACGCCACACCACCCGGATGGCAGGGGACGGGGGAACCACTTTTGCGGGCGCGCCGCCCTTCAGCGCGTCCTTGGGGTGAAGCTCGCTTGCGAGCCGGGGGACCTCACCTCCCGAACCCGACAGCTCACCTCGCAGGCGTCGGAGAGGCTCACCCACAGATGTCGATCTTCCACGCCCGAAAGCCCTTCCTGCGCGTCGCCGCCGGCCTCGCCCTCTCGGGCGGCCTCCTGGCCGCCGCGGCCGTGCCGGCCAACGCCGCCGGCGTCGTGAACAGCGCGGCCGTCCTGGCCACCGCTGACGACTACCTCGGCACCCCGTACCGCTTCGGCGGCACCACGCCCGCCGGCTTCGACTGCTCGGGCTACACCCAGCACGTCTTCGCCCAGAACGGCGTGTCGATCCCGCGCACCGCTGACGCCCAGATGGACGCCAGCACCCGCATCAGCGCCTCCAGCGCCCAGCCCGGCGACCTGGTCTTCTTCGTCCGCAACGGGCGCGCCTACCACGTGGGCATCTACACCGGTGACGGCCGCATGATGGACTCGCCGCGCTCCGGCAAGACCGTGACCGAGCGCTCCATCTGGGGCAGCAACGTGGTCTACGGCCGCTTCTGAGCCGACCCGGGGCGGCCTCGAGCCGCCCGCGGGTGAGCCTCACCTCCCTTGACGGGGCGGTCCCGGGCGCGCGAGAGCGCCCCGGGGCCGCCCCGTCGGGCATGCTGGGGCTGTGATGAGCGCATGAGCAGCGGCACCGTCCGGGTCGTCGGGTTCCTGGTGTCGCTGGCGGCCTTCGTGCTGGTCCGCAGCCTGACCCGCGGGCTGCCGTGGTGGCTGTCGGTGCTGCTCGCCGTCGCCGCCATGCTGGTGGCGGGCCGGCTGGCCGGGGTCGCCCTGGTCGACCTGGACGCCCGGCTGCGCCGCCGCCGGGCCGACGCCCTCAGGCGCGGGGTGCGGTGACGCGCTCGTAGAGCTCGGGGCGGCGGTCGTCCCACAGGTGGGCCGCGCCCGCCAGGTGCTTGTCGCGGGAGGCCTCGAGGTCGAGGTCGGCCCAGGCGGTGCCCGACCCGGCCCCCACGGCGTCGACGATCCAGCCGTCGGCCGAGACCACGCAGGTGCCCTCGGTCCACGCGACGCCCCGCTCGGCGCCGGTGCGGTCGGCGCACGCGATGGCGAGGTGGTTCAGCCGCGCCGTCGACATCGCGACCTGCTGCTCACCCGGGCGCTCCCCGGCGGGGCGCTCCTCCAGCGGCCAGTTGGTGGGGACCACGAGCAGGTCCGCACCGCTGAGGGCGACCGTGCGGGTCCACTCGGGGAACTCGAGGTCGTAGCAGACCACCACGCCGATGCGCCCGTGCACGGTCTCCACCACCGGCGGCGCCGCGGACCCGGGGGTGAACACCCGCTTCTCGGTGTCCCACAGGTGCGCCTTGCGGTAGACGGCCCGGACGCCCGAGGCGTCGACCAGGGCCGCGCTGTTGTAGAGCTGGCCGTCGTCGCCGGCCTCGCAGAAGCCGCCGACCACCACCGCCCCCTGGTGGGCGGTGCACGCCGCGGCCCAGGCGGCGAAGACGCCGTGGTCGGCGCGCACGGCCACCGACCGCGCCTCCTCGGCGTCGGCGAAGACGTACCCGGACGTGACGAGCTCGGGCAGGACGACGACGTCGGCGCCGTCCGCGATCGCCGCGCGCGCCGCACCGGCGGACAGCTCGGCGTTGGCGGGGAGGTCGGCGATCGAGGGGGCCAGCTGGCAGGCCGCGATCCGGGTCACGACCCCATCCTGCCCGGTGCCTCCCCTCACGCGATGCGCTGCACCGCCGTGTTCGCGAACTGGTAGCGGTACCCCGCCTCGCGCACGGCGGCGTCGTGGCGGGGGCTCGCGCCGTACGGGGTGCCGTGGAGCCACACGAAGGCCGGCGCGCTCTGGCCGGTGGCGGCGTCCATCCGCCGCTTCGGGTCGAGCACCTCGCGCTCGAGGTCGTCGTCGGTGACCACGTCGGCGATCCCGTCGTGGCTGGCGGTGTGGGGGGTGACCACGTGGCGCTGCGCGAGCTCACCCACCTCGTCCCAGTCCAGCGCCACCCGCTCGCCGGGCGTCGCCATCTCCTCGGCGGTCAGCCCGATCCAGTGGCTGCGCGCGAACGCCTCCTGCTGCGCGGGCGGGCAGTCGACGAAGCCCGTGCACACCATGAACCAGGCCGTCAGCCCCAGCTCCTCGCACACCGGGGCGACGACGTCGTACCCGGTGCGGTACCCCTCGTAGAACACGGGCAGGAACCCGGGGGCGTCGCTCGCCCAGGCCCCGGTGGCGAAGAACCCGTCGAGCTCGGCCAGGTCGATGCTGCGGTAGCGCGCCGCCCAGGCCGCCAGCTCGGTGCGCAGCGCCTCGCGGCCGCTCGCGGGGGTGGAGTGGTGATTGACCACCCGCACGAGCCGCCCGGCGGCGACGGCGTCGCGGTGCGCCCCGTAGGAGAGGTCGACCGCGCCGGTCACGGGAGGCGTCCGAAGTCGGCGTAGGAGACCGCCTGGAGCACCGCGGTGGTGGCGCCGAGGTCGCTGCCGCGGTGTCCCGGCAGCAGGGCCCCGCGCACGTCGTCCATCGCCGCCGCGAGCCGCTGGCCCTCGGCGTGCGCGGCGCGCTCCGCGCCGGTCCCGACCCGGTGGTCGAGCAGGGCCAGGACCATCGGGATGCCCTCGGACTCGAGCGCGCGGTCCTGGGCCTCGCGCAGCAGCGCGAGGTGGGGGTGGGGGGTGGTCGTCACCGTCCGATCCCACCACCTCCGGCGCTCACGGGCGCGTGAGGCGGGTGGCGCTGATCAGGTGCGGGTACCCCGCGGCGCGGACGGCGTCGTCGTGGCGCGCGCTCATGCCCGGTCCGGAGCCGTGGAGCCACGCGAAGGCCGGCGGGGTGGCGCCGGTGAGGGCCCGCAGGCGCTGGGCGGGGTCCAGCACCTCCCGCTGGAGGTCCTCGTCGGTGGGGGTCTCCTCGATGCCGGCGTGGGAGGCGGTGTGGGGGAGCACCGCGTGGCGCTCCGCCAGGTCCGCCACCTCGTCCCAGGTCATCGCGAGCCGCGGGCCGGCCAGGTCCTCGGGCACCAGCCCGATGCTGTGCGACCGCGCGAAGAGCTCCTGCTCGGCGGCGGGGGCGTCCACGAACCCCGTGCACACGGCGAACCACGCGCTGATGCCCAGCTCGTCGCACACGGGCGCGGCCACCGACGCCGAGGCGGCGTAGCCCTCGTAGAAGACCACGAGCGCGCCGGGGCGCGGGTCGTCGGGCCAGGCGCCGCCCGCCGTGACCGCCGCCAGCTCGACGGGCGTCCACAGCCGGTGGTGCGCGGAGAACGCCGCGAGCTCCGACCGGAGCGCCTCCCGGCGCGAGGGCGGGGTGTTGTGGAAGTTGAGCACCCGCAGCACGCGGCCCTGCTCGAAGGCGGCCAGGTGCGCCGAGAAGCCGCGGCCGTCGGCAGAGGTGCTGGTGGTGGCGCTGTGCGCGGGCCGCCGGGGTCCGGGCACCGCCCCCTCCGCCGCCCCCTCCGCCGCCCACTCGTGCACCTCGCCGTGGGCGAGCGAGTGCAGGACGCTCGTGGTGACGCCGAGGTCGTCGTCGCGCTGGCCGGCCGCCAGCGCCCGCCACTCCGCCCGGGCCCTCGCCGCGAGGCGCGCGCCGTCGGCCAGCACCGCTGCGGGCGCCGGCCGCGCGGCGACCCCGGGCGGTGGTCCGCCCAGGGCCAGCAGGGCGGCCACCCCCGGGCCCCGGGCGCCCGCCCTGGCGTGGAAGGCCCGCAGCCGCCGGAGCGCCGGCGGCGCGCCCGTGGCGGAGGCGGTGGAGGTCCTGGCGGTGGTCGTCGCGGTCACGGCTGCCTCCGGGGGTCGCGGGCGGTGCTCGGACGCTAGGCCGGTGCCCACCGCTGCCGGGTGCGCCGCGCGCAGACGTCACACAGACGTCACACGAGCACCGGGTTGCGCGTTCTGCTCCGCCGGGGTGCGAGGTCGGCCAGACTCGACGCAAGGGTCCGCTGGGGCGGACGTGACGGGCGATGCCGGAGGGGTGTGCTGTGGGTGTGCTGGACCGTCTGACGAGGCGCCTCGACGGCTCCCGCCGCTTCTCCGTGGTCGCCACCGGCGCCGGGAGCACCCCCGCCGGCGTCGCCGTCATGCCGTTCGCGCTGCGTCCCGCTGCCGTGACCGCCCTCGGCGCCGCCGACCGCAGCGCCGGCGCCACCACCGAGCAGCTGGCCGTGCTGCGCGCCGGCCAGACCGGCGTCCTGACCGCGGTCATGAGCAGCGTGCCCACCGCGCCCACCACCCTGTCCGCCGCTGCGGCAGCGGCCCCCGAGCGCACCGGCGGCTACGCCGTCGTCGACGTCGTCACCAGCGGCATGTCGCCTGAGCTAGACCGCGTCGTCGAGCTGGCCGTCGTCCGCCTCGACGAGGACGGCGCCGTCGTCTCCGAGTGGAGCTCCCTGCTGCGGCCCTCCGTGGTCGCGGTCGCCCCGGGCGCCCCCACCGACCTGGTCGGCCTCGCGCGCACCGCCGGCGTCACCGTCGAGGAGCTCTCCACCGCCCCGACCCTCGCCGACGTCGCCGCCGAGGTGGTCGACGCCCTCGCGGGCCGCGTGCTGGTGGCCCACGGCGCGGCCGCCGACCTGGCCTTCCTGCGGGCCGAGCTGGGCGCCGCCGGCGTCGAGCTGCCCGCGGTGCCGGTGCTGTGCACCCTCGAGTCGAGCTGGCGGCACCTGCCCGCCCTCTCGCGCCGCCGCCTGGCCGACTGCTGCGCCGCCGCCGGCGTCGCCCTCGACGGCGTGCCCACCGCCCTGACCGACGCGCGCGCCGCCGCCGGGCTCCTCCAGCGCTACCTGGCCCGCTCGGGCGAGCGGGGCGAGGCGCAGAGCGGGCTCCTCGCGCGCGCCGCCGCCGTGGTCTGGCCCGACGTCGAGCTGCCGCCGCTGAGCTCGGCCGCTCCCCGCGAGGGGGCGCAGCCGTCGCTGGCCGGGGAGCCGGGCCGCCTGGCCGTGGTGCTGGAGGCGCTGCCCCTCGACGGCCCCGGGCTGCCGCTGCCCGCCGTCGCCGGGCACGTGGAGCTGCTCGCGGCGGCGCTGGCCGCCGGGCCCCTCGACGACGACGCCGCCCGTGCGCTGGCCCTCCTCGCCGATGCCGCGAACCTCACCCGCGCCCAGGTGCGCGCCGCCTCCCGCGGCGTGGTCCTGGCGCTCGCCGGCGCGGTGGGCCGGGAGCCCACCGCCGGTGCGGCCGAGCGCGAGGAGCTGCTGACCGCGGCGCGCGTGCTGGCGGTGGACGTCGACGACGTGCTCGCCGCCCTCACCGCCGCTGCGGTCGCCACGGGCGCGGTGCCGGTCGTCACCGGCGTCACGGTCACCGCCCCTGCGGGAGAGGCCACCTCGCCGTTCGCCACCTCCGGGGCCACCCGTGACCTCGAGGCGGCGCTCGCCCGCGCCGGAGCGGCGGCGGCCCGCGTCCCCGCCCCCCGGGTCAGTGCCCCCACCAGTGCCCCCGGCCGGCTGGACCTCACCGACGCCGGGTCCCGCGCCGCCGTGCGCGCCTGGGCCCGCCAGAACGGCATCGAGGTCAGCGACCGCGGCAAGCTGTCGCGCTCCGTGGTCCAGGCCTACGAGGCCGCCCGCTGACCGTCGGCGCCCCTCAGCCCTCTCCCGTCTGAGCGGTGTCGACCAGCTCGCGCAGCTCGGCGAGCGCCCGCACCGCGCCGCTGACCACCGCGACGGCCACCAGCGCCTCGCCCCGGTCGGTCACCACGGCCGGCCGGCCCGCCGTCGGCGGCAGCAGCGGCGCCAGCGCCGCCCGGAGCCGCAGGCCCGCGTAGGGCGCGAGGTCGGGGTCGAGCAGCACCTGCTGCACCACCTGCGGTCGCGGTCCCCTCAGGCAGCGGCGCAGCGCACCGGCACCCACCGCGGTGGCCAGGGCCGCTGCGGCCTCGTGGTGCCCGTCGTCGTAGGCGTCCAGCGCCGCCCGCGCGAGGCGCTTGTCGTCGGCGAGCTCCCCGTGCCGCACCCCGCGCAGCGCGTCGCGGCAGTCGGCGAGCACGTCGCCCTCCCGCGCGAGCAGCACGCGGAGGCGCTCCGCGCGGTCGCCCGCGGCGAGCAGCGCGCTGACGACGCCGGCGCGCGGCACCCCCACCAGGGGGATCCCCTCGGCGGTGACCACCCGCTCGACGACGGCGGGGTCGGCGTGGGCGGGCAGGGTCGCGGGCGGGTCGTGGCGCAGCTGCTCCAGGGCCGACCAGAACGCCGGGCCCCACGCGGAGACGTCGACCCGCGGCGCCACCCGCGCGACCCCGGCCCGCGCCAGCAGACCGCTGACGTCGAAGCGCGGGGCGCTCACCACCGGCGGGGCGGGCGGAGCGGGCGCGGTCTCGGGCTGCTGCCCAGGCTGCTCGTCGGGCTCCTCGTCCGGTCCGGGGGCGCCGATGCCGCGGAGGAGTCCGGGGTCGACCCCGCGGCGCAGCGCGGCGAGCATCCGCCGCGCGTCGTCCTCAGCGGTCACCCCGCGACGCTAGTGGCAGGCTCGCGGGGTGCAGGGGCGGGTGCTGGGTGCCGACGTGTGGGACGGCCGCTGGGTCGGGGTCGTCCTCGAGGAGGGGGCCGCCCCGCGGGCGCTGGTGGCGCCGACGGTCGCCGAGCTGGTCGCGCGCGCGGAGGACGGCGGCCCGCCGCTCGCCGTCGTCGGGCTCGACATCCCGGTCGGGCTGCAGGACGACGCGCCGCGCGCCGCTGACCTGGCCGCCCGCCGGGTGCTGGGGCCGCGGGCGTCGTCGGTGTTCGCGACGCCGGTGCGGGCCGCGCTGGTGGCTCCCGACCACGCCGAGGCGGTGCGGGTGTCGCGGGCCGCGATCGGCGCCGGCGTCAGCGTGCAGGCCTACGGCCTGCGGCACCGGGTGCTGGAGGTCGACGGCTGGGTGCGGGCCGTCGGGGCCGAGGGCGCGGGCGGGCGGCGCGTCGTGGAGGTGCACCCGGAGGTGTCGTTCGCCGCGATGGACGGCGGTCGTCCACTGGCGGCGCGGAAGAAGAGCTGGGCGGGGGCGGTGCGGCGGCGCTCGCTGCTCGCCGCGCACGGCGTCGTCCTGCCCGACGAGCTGGGGGAGGCCGGGGCTGCGGCGGTCGACGACGTGCTCGACGCCGCCGCCGTCGCGTGGACCGCCCGCCGCGTCGCCCGCGGCGAGGCGCGCTCGCTGCCCGACCCGCCCGAGCGCACCCCCGACGGCTGGGACGCGGCCATCTGGACCTGAGTCAGCGGGGGAAGGCCCCGCTGTGGAAGCCGCTGACGTCCCAGTAGCCGTTCCCGTCGCTCAGCACCCCGCCCGGTGCTACCGTCCCGAGGCAGCCGAGGTCAGCGGTGGTCACCGGCGTGACCGAGCGCTTGGCGGACACCACGAAGATGCGGGTGGTGACGTTGACCGCCCGGCCGTACCCGGTCGGGTCCGGGCCCGCGCCCGAGCTGGTGCCGGCGAGGCAGAAGTCGGTCTCCGTCCTCCACACCACCGAGGCGCGCACGGTCGGCGACGTCTTCAGCACCACGCCGGCGCCGTCGAGGTCCGTCGCCGTCGGGTACCTGCCGTCGGCCAGGCCCTTGGCGTGCACCTGGGTGGCGATGTTCTTGAGGTCCGAGCGCAGCGCGGTCTCCTGCGCCTTCTGCCGCTGGTTCAGGAAGACCGGGACGGCGATCGCCGCCAGGACGCCGATGACGATCATCACCACGAGCAGCTCGACGAGCGTGAAGCCGTGGTCGTGGTGGCGCAGGCGTCGCGGTGCGTGGTGCTGGGGTCTCACCCCGCACGCATCGGCACGCCCGGGCGTTCACAGACGTTCGGACAGGCGACGATCTTCGTCCCCCGCGGGGGATCACCCGGGCGGAGCAGCCGCGCGTCCGCCGATCGCCAGGCACAGGTCGCGCAGCACGAGCAGCTGCTCGTCGTCCAGGTGCTCCCCGAGGGCGGCGGCGATGGACGCCGCGTGGCGGCGCCCCACCTCCCGCTGCACCGCGAGCCCGGTGTCGGTGAGCACCAGCACCACGCCGCGCCGGTCGGCGGGGTCGGGCTCGCGGGCCAGCAGCCCCCGCGCCACGAGCCTGTCGACCAGCCGGCTCAGCGACGGCTGCGGCAGCAGCACCGCCTCGGCGAGCGCCCCCAGCCGGGAGCGCCCGCCGTCGGCGGAGCTGAGGGAGTAGAGCACGTCGTACTCGCGCAGGCCGACGCCGTGCTCCGGGGCCCAGACGTCCTGCTCGCCGAACCGCCGGATCAGCGAGGCCTGGGTGCGGAAGAGCGCCTCCCAGGCCTCGACCGCCAGCCTCGTGCTGGTCATCGGCCGGTCACGCCTGCTGGCGGGCCTGCTCGCGGGTGGCGACGCGGCTCGCGTGGCTGGGCGGGTCGCTCGGCACGCCGGCGGGGCGCCGCGCCTCCATCTCCTTGCGGAGCACCGGCACGACCTCCTCGCCGAGCAGGTCGATCTGCTCCAGCACCGTCTTCAGCGGCAGACCGGCGTGGTCGACCAGGAAGAGCTGGCGCTGGTAGTCGCCGAAGAACTCCTGGAAGGTCAGCGTCTTCTCGATGACCTGCTCGGGGGTCCCGACGGTCAGGGGCGTCTGGCGCGCGAAGTCCTCCAGCGACGGCCCGTTGCCGTACACCGGCGCCACGTCGAAGTACGGGCGGAACTCCCGCACGGCGTCCTGGCTGTTCTTGCGCATGAACACGTGGCCGCCCAGCCCCACCACCGCGGTGCTGCCCGGCCCGTGGCCGTGGTGCTCCCAGCGCTCGCGGTAGAGGTTGATCAGCCGGATGTAGTGCTCCTTCGGCCAGAAGATGTTGTTGGCGAAGTAGCCGTCACCGAAGTAGGCGGCGATCTCGGCGACCTCGGGGGTCCGGATCGAGCCGTGCCACACGAAGGGCGCGACACCGTCGAGCGGGCGCGGGGTGGCGGTGAACTGGTGCAGCGGGTTGCGGAACTGGCCCTGCCAGTCGACGGGGGAGTCCTCGTCCCACAGGCGGCGCAGCAGTTGGTAGTTCTCGACCGTCAGCTCCACCGAGGCGCGCGGGTCCTTGCCGAAGGCGGAGTACCCGGCCATGGAGTTGCCGCGGCCGAACATCACGTCGGCGCGGTCGTCGGAGAGCAGCTGCAGGGTGGCGTAGTCCTCGGCGAGCTTCACCGGGTCGTTGGTGGTGATGTGCGCGATGGACGTCGACAGGCGGATGCGCGAGGTCCGGCCCGCGATGTAGCCCAGCACCGTGGTGGGGCTCGAGGTGACGAAGCCCGTCTCGTGGTGCTCACCGGTGGCGAAGACGTCTAGGCCGGCGGCCTCGGCGTGCTGGGCGATGGTCACCAGCGACTTCATCTTCTCGACGTCGTCCGGGACCCGTCCGGTGTGCGGGTCGGGGGTCTGGTCGGCCACGGTGAACACGCCGAACTGCACGGTCTGCCTCCTGGAGCGGGATGAGCGGCAAGTCTATGCATGTGCATGGACTTCGGGCTCAACCGCCCCGCGGTCGGGGGTGTTCCCCCGGCCCCGCGTCCCGCCGAGCATGCACGAGTCCGCCCACTGGCTTCGTCCCTGCACGGCCGCAGTCCCTTGTGCATGCCCGACGGCACACCCACCCGGGATGATCGGCCCCGTGAGCGACGACGGCGCGTACGTGAGCCACCTGGAGATCAGCGTCGACACCCGCGTGCCGGTCGAGCTCCAGGTGCAGGCGTGCACGAGTCGGTCGTCGAGCGGATGCTGGGTGAGGGCCGTGACGCCGGGCGGGCAGAACCGACCTGAGCACCCCCGCTCATGAGCCGAGCCGGACTTCCGCCCGTCCGACGTCACGACCGGAAGCGTCAGCGCCCCGCGTCACCGCCGCAGGGCGCGCTGCACGTGCTCGACGACGGCGCCGGCGGCGGCCTCCACCTGGTCCAGGCACTCCTCGAAGTCGCGGAGGTCGCCGTACCAGGGGTCGGCGACGTCGAGGGCCCGCCCCTCCTGGCCCGCGGCGGCGGGGTCGAACGAGCGGTACATCCGCACCTTCTCCGAGGCCCGGGGTGCGATCCGCAGCAGGGCGCGCTGGTGCGCCGTCGTCATGGCGAGCACCAGGTCGCTGTGCTCGACGTCGCCGGCGCTGACCTGGCGCGCGCGGTGTGCCTCCGGGGAGGCCGCCGGCTCGACGTCGTACCCGGCGTCCTCCAGCACCTTCCGGGCGCGCCGGTCGACCGGGTTGCCCTCCTCCTCGGAGGTCGTGCCGGTCGACTCCACGACCACCTCGTCGGGCCCGAGCCCCGCCTCGTCGAGCCGGCGCCGCAGCACCACCTCAGCCATGGGGGAGCGGCAGATGTTGCCGGTGCAGACGGTCATGACGCGGTACGGGGCGCTCGGGGTCACCCGCCGATGATGGTCGACGCCTCCGGCAGCTCGCCGCCCGGCGCCAGCACCTGCGCCAGGGCCACCACCAGCAGCGCGACCGCCACGGCGCCCGGGTCGGGGGCGCCGAGGGCCCGGTCGCCCAGGTAGCGCGACCTGCCCCGCCGGCCGACCAGCTGCGCGCTGGAGCGCGCCCCGTCGGCGGCGGCGCGCGCGGCACCGTCCAGCGACCCGCCGGCGAGCAGCGCCTCGGCCGCGGGGACCAGCGCGTCGAGGAAGGTGCGGTCGCCCACCTCCGCCCCGCCGACGCGGGTGACCGCCTGCGCACCTCGCCGCAGCGCGGCCCCGACCTCCTCGGCGGGCGCGCCGCGGCGGACCGCGGGCGCCAGCTCGCCGAGCAGCAGCCCCAGCAGGGGGCCGCTGCTGCCGCCGACCTCGTCGAGGAAGGCCCCGGCGGCGCCGGCGAGGGTGCCGCCGCGGCGCTGGGAGCGCCCCAGCCCCGAGGTGAGGTTCGCGCCGAAGTCGCCGTCGCCGGCCAGCTGGTCGAGCCGGGTCAGCTCGTCGACCACCCCCTCGCAGGCCCGCGTCCAGGCGTCGAGGACCGCCGCGCCCGCGTCGTCCGGGTCCTGACCCGCGCCGGCGCCACCGTCCTCGCTCCCCGCGGCGGAGCCGGGCTCCACCTGCGGGGCGAGGTCTCCGGGCAGCGACGGCAGCGAGGGCGTGGCGGTGGGAGCGGTCAGCAGCTCCAGCCACCCGGGGCGCAGCGACAGCAGCGTCAGGGAGAAGCCGCGCATGTCGAGGGCCGCGGTGAAGGTGCCCACGAGCGACGTGGCGACCCGCACGCCGCGCTCGGCCAGCTGGTCTCCCACCAGGGCGCGCAGCGCGTGGAGCTCCAGCGAGGTCGCGCCGCCCAGGCCGTTGACCAGGAGCGCGACGCCGTCGTCGCCCCCCGGGGCGCCGGCGTCCTCCAGACCGGCGAGCAGCTCGTCGAGCATCCCCGCCACGAGGCCGCGCGTCGGCGGGCGCGAGGTGGTGGAGGCCGCGCGCTCGCCGTGGATGCCGACGCCGCGCTCCAGCTCGCCCGGCGCCAGCGAGAACGCCGGCTCACCGGTGGCGGGGGAGGTCTGGGCCCGGGAGGCCACCGCCAGGCTCCGCGACCGCGCGACCACCTCGCGGCCGAGGGCCGCCAGGGCGGCGAGGTCGTCGCCGCGGTCGGCGGCCGCGCCCAGCACCTTCTCCACCAGCACCGTGGCGGCGGTCCCGCGGCGGTCGGGATCGCTCGCGAGGTCGTCGTCGACCAGCACCGTCTCGACCTGCACCCCCTCCGCGCGCAGGCGCTCGGCGGCGATGGCGAAGCAGATGACGTCGCCGGTGTAGTTCTTGACCACCAGCAGCACCCCGCCGGGGCCCGCGACGCGGCGGGCCGCCGCGTGCACCTGCCGGTGGTGGGGCGAGGTGAACACGAGCCCGGGGCAGGCGGCGTCCAGGCCGCCGGGGCCGAGGAACCCGGCGTGCATCGGCTCGTGCCCGGCGCCGCCGCCGGACACCAGCGCCACCCGCCGCCCGGGCGCGCGGCGCAGCGCGTGCAGGTGCAGCGGGTCGAGCACCACGCCGACGTCGGCCGGGTGCGCCATCGCCAGGCCGCGGGCGGCGTCGGCCACGGCCGAGGCCGGGTCGGGCAGGAAGTGGGTCTCGGCAGCGGGGGAGGGGTGGACGTCGTCAGCCACGCCTCGACGCTACTGGCGCGCCCTCAGGTGCGCAGGACCAGCGGTGCCTTGGTGCGCAGGTCGATGACGACGGCCTCGTCGCCGTCGGCCCACGCCTCGAGCCCCACCGGCTCGGGCACCGGGGGCGGGCCCTGGGCCACGTGCAGGCTGATCATCCCGGCGGGCCCGTCGAGCGCTGCCGGCCCCAGGCCGAGCGGGGAGTCCTCGAGGCGGCCTCCGCGCTGGTGCAGCCGCACCTCGGCGCCGGGGCGCAGCTGGTCGGCGAGGTCGGCGTGGTGCCAGGCGTGCACGACGGCGCGCAGGGCGCCGTCGCGGCACTCGAGCAGCATCCAGCCGTCCGGGCTCACCGACACCACCGTCCCGCGCCGCCAGCCCCAGGGGCTGCGGCGCACCACCTCGGCCAGCATCCGCGGCATCCGGTGCCCCGGCAGGTGCGAGCGGCACCCGCCGTCGCCGGAGGCCAGGGGCGACAGGCACGCGTCGGCCACGGCTGCCTCCTCGGGCGTCACGGGGTGCGCCGAGCGGTGGCTGCGCGGCGTCGTCGACCCTAGCCGCGGTCCCCCCCGCGCGAGGGACGTCGCGCGGGGTCGTGCGCCGTCCGGGTGACAGCGTCAGGAGCCGCAGCTCTCCCGCACCACGAGGCGGTAGGGGGTCTGCACGTGCCGGGGCGGGAGGGACGGGTCCTCGAGCCGGCTCACGAGCAGCGCCAGCGCCTGCTCGGCGATGAAGGCCCTGTCGATCGCCACCGTCGACAGCGACGGCGAGGTGTAGCGCCCGGCGGGCACGTCGTCGACGCCGACGACGGCGACGTCGTCGGGCACCCGGCGCCCCGCGGCCCGCAGCGCCGCCATCGCCCCGAGGGCCATCTGGTCGTCGGCGGCGAAGACGGCGTCGACGTCGGGGCGCGCGCGCAGCAGGGCGGCGGTGGCGTCGAGCCCGTCCTGCGGGGTCCAGTCGGCCACGTGCGGCACGAGGCCGGCGTCGTGCGGCAGGCCCGCGGCGTCCAGCGCCGCCCGGTACCCCTCCAGCCGCTGCCGGGCGGTGTTGTGCGTGATGTCCTTCCACCCCAGGAAGGCGACGCGCGTGCGCCCGGCGGCCAGCAGGTGCTCCACGGCCAGGCGGGCCACCCCGGTGCTGTCGATGCCGACGGTGTCGACCGGCACCGCCTCGCCGGCGTGCTCGCCGATGAGCACCAGCGCCGTGTCGGGGTGGGGGGCGGTCAGCTCGGCCTCCGGCATCTCCAGCGGGGAGAAGATCAGCCCGTCGGCGAAGCGCACCGGCCGTCCCTCGGCCACCTCGCGCTCGCGCTCGAGCTGCCCGTCGGTCTGCTCCACCGCGAGGACCAGCCCGCGCTCGCGGGCGCGGACGGCGACGTGGGCGGCGAGGTCGGCGAAGTAGGGGGCGGCGATGGTCGGCACGGCCAGCGCGACCATGCCGGTGCGCCCGCTGCGCAGCTGGCGGCCGACGGCGGAGGGCCGGTACCCCAGGGCGTCGATGACCTCCTGCACGCGGCGGCGGGTGTCGGGGTGCACGTGCACGTAGGCGTTGACGACGTTCGAGACCGTCTTGGGCGAGACGTCGGCGGCGGCGGCGACGTCTCGGATGGTGACGGGACGCCGCGGGGCTCCGGCGACGTGCGGGGTGGTCATCCGAGGAGTGTGGGTCATCGGGGGTGGGTGCCGTCCAGCCCGATGATCTCGAGGGTTGACACGGGCGGGCACCGACCCACAGGATTTACCACGTTGTAATCCCCGTCAGCGTCGTCGGGTAGAGACGCCGCTCCACCCCTGGAGGACCGCCGTGCCCCGAGCCAGAGCAGCTCTCGACGCCAGCTTCACCACCGCCCCCGTGCCCCGCCGCCTGTTCGGCTCGTTCGTGGAGCACATGGGCCGCTGCGTCTACACCGGCATCTACGAGCCCGACCACGCCACGGCCGACGCCGACGGCCTGCGCTCGGACGTGCTCGACCTGGTCCGCGAGGTGGGCCCGACGATCGTGCGCTACCCCGGCGGCAACTTCGTCTCCGGGTACGACTGGGAGGACGGCGTCGGCCCCGTCGCCGACCGCCCCCGCCGCATCGACAGGGCGTGGCGCACGGTCGAGACCAACGCCTTCGGCCTCGACGAGTTCTCCCGCTGGGCCGACAAGGCCGGCACCGAGACCATGTACGCCGTCAACCTGGGCACCCACGGGCTGCAGGAGGCGTGCGACGTCCTCGAGTACGCCAACCACCCGGGCGGCACGAAGTTCTCCGACCTGCGCCGCTCCCACGGGCGCGAGCAGCCGTACGGCATCGAGTGGTGGTGCCTCGGCAACGAGATGGACGGCCCCTGGCAGACCGGCCACAAGACGGCCTTGGAGTACGCCCGCCTCGCCGGCGAGACCGCCCGCGCCATGCGGCAGGTCGACCCGAGCGTGAAGCTGGTCGCCTGCGGCTCCTCCTCGCGCGCCATGCCCACCTTCGGGGAGTGGGAGCGCGTGGTGCTGGAGGAGTGCTACGACGACGTCGAGCTCATCAGCGCGCACGCCTACTACGAGGAGTCCGAGACGACGCCGCTGGCCGACTTCCTGGCCTCCGCCGTCGACATGGACCTCTTCATCGGCTCCGTCGCCGCCACCGCCGACGCCGTGGGCGCCAAGAAGAAGAGCGCGAAGAAGATCGGCATCTCCTTCGACGAGTGGAACGTCTGGAACCAGACGGCCTGGAACACCTCCGAGCGCGCCGCCGGCCGCACCGAGTGGGACGTCGCGCCCCGCGTCATCGAGGACGAGTACTCCGTCACCGACGCCGTCGTCGTCGGCACCCTGCTCAACTCCCTGCTGCGCCACGGCGACCGCGTGCTCGTCGGCTGCCAGGCCCAGCTGGTCAACGTCATCGGCCTGCTGCGCAGCGAGCCGGGCGGCGCGGCGTGGAAGCAGCCGATCGCCCTGCCGTTCCAGGAGATGAGGAACCGGGCGCTGGGCGCCACCATCCTCGACGTCCGCACCACCTCCACCACGTACGAGACCGGGCGCTACGGCGCCGTCGACCTCGTCGACGTCACCGCCGTGACCCACGACGACGGGCGCGTCACCGCCTTCGTGGCCAACCGCTCCCTCGACGAGGCCGCCGACGTCGACGTCGCCCTCGGCGGCTTCGGCCCCCTGGTGCCGGGCGAGGCGCTCGTGCTCGCCGCCACCGACGGGCAGGACCGCTGGGCCACCAACACCGCCGACGCCCCCGACGCCGTGCGCCTGCGCCCGCTGTCCGGCGTCACCGTCGAGGCCCCCGAGCGCCCGGGCGCCGCGGCCGTCGCGCGGTTCCAGCTGCCGCCGCTGTCGTGGGCCGTCGTCGAGCTGGTGCCCGCCAGCTGACGGGTGCGCCCCCGGGGGGCCGTGTCGCTAGCGTGGCGGCATGGCCTCCCGGGGGATCCTCAGCCAGCTGACCGAGCTCGTCCGCGCGGTGGCCGACGCCGCCCGGTCGACGCCCCCCGCCGAGCAGTGCAGCACCGAGCAGCACACCACCGAGCAGCACACCACCGAGCAGCGCACCCCCGAGCAGCGCACCCCCGAGCAGCGCAGCCCGCGGCTGCGGCGCGAGCCCACCCCCGCCGAGCGGGCTGAGCGGGTCGAGCGGGTCGAGCCGACCTACGCCCCCGAGCGCGACGGCGAGCCCGACCCGGGCGAGGTCGTGTGGGCCTGGGTGCCGTACGAGGAGGACGCTTCCCGCGGCAAGGACCGCCCGGTGCTGGTGCTGTCCGTCGCCCCCTCCCGCCGCGGGCGCGAGGTCGTGGCCCTGATGCTCACGAGCAAGGAGCACGCCGACGCCGAGCGCGACGGCCGCCGCTGGATGGACGTCGGCACCGGGGCGTGGGACGCCCAGCGCCGTCCCAGCGAGGTGCGGCTCGACCGCGTCCTCCACCTCGACGCCGGCGCCGTGCGGCGCGAGGGCGCGGCCCTGGACGAGCGCGTCTTCACGCGCGTCGCCGAGGCCGCCTCCCGACTGCACGGCTGGTGACCTGCGCACTCGTCGACTCGCAGTGCCCCTGTGATGACTCGTGCGTCAGTCGTCACGTCCGCGAGTGCGCGTAACGACTGGCGAGTAGCGAGTCGCGTCGCTACTGCACCAGCCCTCCGCGCTACTCGCCTTCCGCGTCGAACGCCCGTCGGAGCGGACGGTCTCGCGTAGACGGGCGCGCCGTTGCGCCGTCCGCCGCTACTCTCGTCCCGTGGACGTCGTCGAGGTGCTGCGCCGGGCTTCGGACGTCGTGGAGCGGGCCGGGGTCCCGGCCGACCTCCGCCCGGTGGCCTTCTCCACCGCCGTCGACCTCCTGATGAAGGACCCGTCCGCGGCCTCGCGCCCCATCGCCCCCTCGCTCCCGGCGCCGCAGCGCTCCCGCGAGCCCGAGCCGCGCGAGGCCCTCGACCTCGAGGACGAGGAGCCCGCCGAGGAGGTGCCCGCAGCCTCGGTGAGCCGGCTCGGCGCCCGCCCGAGCCACCGGCCCGTCGACAGGCCCCTCGACAGGCCGGCGCCCTTCCAGGGCTTCGGCGCCCGCTCGTCCGGCCGCAGCGACCGCCTCGTCAGCGTCGGCCCGACCCGCGGCCCGGCCCCCGCCGGTGACGACCCGTGGGGCCACATCGCCGACGCCCTCGGCGTGCGCCCCGAGCTGCTCGACAGGGTCTGGGAGGAGCGCGGGGGCCGCCTGCAGCTCGCCGGCGACCCCTCCCGCCTGGGCCGCACCCGCGCCCAGCGGGTCGGCACCGCGGCGGTCCTGCTGCTGGCCGCGCTGCGCTGGAGCGGGCAGGACGGCGGGGAGCCCGTGCCGGACGCCGTCGTCCGCGCCGAGGTCGAGCGCCTGGGGCTGCTCGACACCGGCAACTACACCAAGCACCTCGCGGGGCGGCGCCACCTGCTGTCGGTCAGCGGCTCCGGCCGCACCGCCACGTACAAGCTCCGCTACGACGGCCTCGAGGAGGCCCGCGCGGTCGCGCAGGCGCTCCTCGAGGACTGACCCGCCCCTGAGGCCCCGGGAGGGCCCCGTCAGCTGGCGCGGCCGCCGGTGATGGGACGGGTGCGCTGGACGACCGCCGCCGCGCCGTAGGGGTAGTCGCCCACCTGCGGGCGGCTGGCGGCGTCGAGGCGCTCCAGCTCGCCGGCGTAGAGAACCAGGTCAGCGGCCCCGAGGTTGTCGGTGAGCTGCTCGGTGGTGCGGGCGCCGAGGATCACCGAGGTCACCGACGGCTGCTGCGACAGCCACGCCAGGGCCACCTGCGCCATGGAGGCGCCGCGGGCGGAGGCCACGGCCTCGACCGCGCCGACGACGTCCCAGGTGCGCTCCTGCGCCGAGCGGGGGCCGTAGGCCTCCATGCCGCGGGCCGGGTCCTCGCCGAGGCGGGTGGCGCCGGTGGGGGCCTGGTCGCGGCGGTACTTCCCGGTGAGCCAGCCACCGCCGAGCGGCGACCACGGCAGCAGCCCGAGGCCGGCGTCGAGGCAGGAAGGCACGACCTCGAGCTCGACCTCTCGGGCGAGCAGGTTGTACTGCGGCTGCAGCGTCACCGGGACCGACAGCCCCAGCTCGCGGGCCAGGGCCACGACCTTCTGCACCTGCCAGCCGGTGAAGTTCGACAGGCCGACGTAGTGGACCTTGCCGGCGCGGACCGCGTCGTCGAGGAAGCGCAGGGTCTCGTCCAGCGGCGTCAGGCCGTCCCAGGCGTGCACCTGGTAGAGGTCGACGGCCTCGACGGAGCTCCCGAGGCGGCGCAGCGAGGCGTCCAGGGCGCGGGACAGGTGCCGGCGCGAGAGGCCGACGTCGTTCGCGCCGGTGCCGGTGGGGAAGCGCCCCTTGGTCGCGAGGACGACGCGGTCGGTCACGTCGGCGGGCCGGGAGGCGAACCACCGGCCGATGACCTCCTCGCTGACGCCGTCGTTGTAGACGTCGGCGGTGTCGACGAGCGTGCCGCCCGCCGCCACGAAGGCGTCGAGCTGGGCGTGGGCGCCCTCCTCGTCGGTCTCCTTGCCGAACGTCATCGTCCCGAGCGCGTACGCCGACACGGCGCACCCGCTGCGTCCCAAGAGCCTGGTCTCCATCACCCCACCCTGCCCCGTGCGGACCGTCCGCGCCCCCCGCGAGCGCCCCGACCTGCGAGTCAGTGAGCGTTGCGGTGCAGTACCAGCGCGTCAGGACCGCGTAGCCACCACCCGTGTGTTGCGTGTTCGTGACATGACTGGCACCCGTGTAGCGCGTCGCACCGACGTGAATAACACGCGACGGGCGCGTCGTGACGTCGTGAACCACACGCGCGGAACGCGTAGGGCGGACCTGAACGACACGCGCGTGGTGCGTCACCACGGCATGAACCACACGAGCGCGACGCGTCACCGGTACCTGAACCACACGGGTGTGACGCGTCCTCGCTGGTCAGCCCGTCGATCATGGGGCGTCACCCCCTTCCGGTCGCGCGCGACCCGGTCTAGGGTCCGTCGGGTGCCGCGCACCACCCCCCTCCTCGGTGACGCCTCCCGCCCCGGCGAGCTGGTCGGGCGGGCCCGGCTGCTCTCCGCGCTCCTGCTCTCGTCGAGCGGTGACCGCTGGCAGCACACGCGCTCCGTGGCCCGGCGCGCCCGCGAGGCCGTGCCCGCGGTGACGCCCACCGGTGGGCAGCGCGCGGGCGAGGTGCTGGTCGCCGCCGCCTGGCTGCACGACATCGGCTACGCGGCGCCCCTGGTCGACCACGGCTTCCACCCCGTCGACGGCGCGCAGCACCTGCGCTCCACCGGGTGGCCCGAGGAGGTGGTGGCGCTGGTCGCCCACCACTCCGGGGCCCGCTTCACCGCCGCCGAGAGCGGGCTGGGCCACCTCCTGGACGGCTACGACGCCGACCTCGGGCACCGCTCCCCGGTGGCCCAGGCGCTGGTGTGGGCCGACCAGACCACCGGCCCCGCCGGTGAGCTGGTGCGCGTGGAGGAGCGCACCGCCGAGGTGCTGCGCCGCCACGGCCCGGACAGCGCGCAGGCCCGCTGCGCCGCGGAGCGCGTGCCCGCCCTCCTGCACGACGCCGCCGCCACCGAGGCCCGGCTGGCTCACCTGGTGGGCCGCGAGCGGTGCTCCCCGGCCTGCGCCCACGAGGGCGTCTGGTACCTCACGGCCTGACGGCGCGCTCCAGCTCTGCCACCACTGCCGCGACCGCGGGCACCCGCTGGGCCTCGGGCCGCAGCAGCACCTCGACCACCCGCTCGTCGACGCCCGCCAGCGGGCCGTGCGCCGTCCCCGCCCGCGCTCCCGCCAGCAGCGCCCACGTCGGCAGGAGCGCCACCCCGAGACCGGCGGCGACCAGCGCCTGCACCGCGGCGTGGTCGTCGGTCTCGTGCCGGACGTCCGGCACGAACCCGGCGGCCGCGGCGCAGCGCACCAGGTGCGCCCGGCAGCGCGGGCACCCGGCGATCCACGGCTGGTCGGCCAGGTCGGCCAGGTGCTGCGGCAGCGGCCGCCCCGCGGGCACGACGGCGTGCACCGCGTGCTGGCCGACGGGGCGGCGCACCAGGTCGCCCGGGGGCGGCTCGGGGTCTCCCCGGTGGCGGAACACCAGCGCGACGTCGACGTCACCGGCGCGCACGGCGGCCTCGGCCTCGGGGGGCTCGAGCTCGGTGAACCTGACGGACAAGCCGGGCGCCCGCGCGGCGAGGGCCGCCAGCGCCGGGGGCAGGACGGCGACGGCGGCGGTGGGGAAGGCCGCCACCGCCACCCGGCCGCGCACCAGGCCGGCGAGGGCCGCCAGGTCGTCCTCGGCGGTGCGCAGCACCGCGGCCAGCGACGCCGCGTGGCCGGCGAGCACCCGGCCCGCCTCGGTGAGGGCGCTGCCGCGGCCCTGGCGGACCAGCAGCGGCGCACCGGCCTCGGCCTCCAGGCGGGCCACCTGCTGGCTGACCGCCTGCTGGGTGGTGCCCAGGCGCGCGGCGGCCGCGGTCAGGGAGCCGGTCTCGCCGACGGCGTGCAGCACCAGGAGGCGTCGGGGGTCCACGCGAGCAGCCTCCCACAAGCAGCGCTTGTGCCCGGTCTGGTGACCGCGGGCCTGGTGGCTGCACGCCGCGCACCCCACCGTGGAGGGATGAACACCACCTCGACGTCGACGATCGGCGTCCTCGGCGGCATGAGCTGGGAGTCGACCGCCCTCTACTACCGCCTCGCCAACGAGCTCGTCCGCGACGCCCGCGGGGCCGCCTCCCCGCTCGCCAGCGCCGACCTGCTGGTGCGCAGCCTCGACTTCGCCGGCGTCCGCGAGCTCCAGCTCACCGACCGCTGGGACGAGGCCGCCGAGCTCCTGCGGCGCGAGGGGCTCGCCCTCGCCGACGGGGGAGCGGGCGTCGTCCTGGTCGCCACCAACTACATGCACAAGGCCGCCGGGCCGCTGGAGCGCGCCCTCGCCGAGCGGGGCGCGCGGCTGCTGCACCTGGCCGACGTCGTCGCCGACGCCGCGCTCGCCCGCGGCGCGCGCACCGTGGGCCTGCTGGGCGCGGGCGGCACCATGACCGAGCCCTTCTACGCCGAGCGGCTCGCCGCTCGCGGCGTCGACGTCGTCGTCCCCGACGCCGCCGGGGTCGCCCGCGTCGACGAGGCCGTCTTCGGCGAGCTGTGCGCCGGGGTCTTCTCCGACAGCACGCGCGCCGCCGTCGCGGCGGTGGTGGCCGACCTGGTGGAGCGCGGCGCCCAGGCCGTCGGGCTGTGCTGCACCGAGCTGGAGCTCCTCGTGCGCCCGGAGGACTCGCCCGTGCCGCTGCTGCCCTCGGCCCGCCTGCACGTCGAGGCCGCGCTCGCGGCGTCCGGGCAGGTCGCTGGAGGTGTCGCGGGCCAGCAGTAGCCTCCCGCGGTGCGCGCGCTGCAGTACACGGCCTTCCACGGACCCCTCGAGCTCGTCGACCTGCCCGACCTCGAGCCCGCCCCCGGGGCCGCGGTCGTCGCCGTCGAGGCGACGGGCCTGTGCCGCAGCGACGTCCACGCCTGGGCCGGCCACGACGGCGACGTCACCGCCAGCGCCGACCGGCCCCACGTCCCGGGCCACGAGCTGGTGGGGCGGGTGGCCGCGGTCGGCACCGGGGTCGACCCCTCGTGGGTGGGGCGCCGCGCGACGACGCCCTTCGTGTGCGCCTGCGGCCGCTGCGCCGAGTGCCGCAGCGGTGACGGCCAGGTGTGCAGCGCGCAGACCCAGCCGGGGTTCACCCACCACGGCTCCTGGGCCGAGCAGGTGCTGGTGCACGACGCCGCGACCAACCTCGTCGAGGTGCCCGACGACGTCGACGCCGGGGCCGCGGCCCTCCTCGGGTGCCGCTTCGCCACCGCCCACCGGGCCCTCGCCCAGCTGGCCCGGGTGCGCGCCGGCGAGGTGGTGCTCGTGCTGGGGTGCGGCGGGGTGGGCCTGTCCGCGGTGATGATCGCCGCGGCGCTGGGCGCCGACGTCGTCGCCGCCGACGTCGACCCGGCCGCGCTGGAGCGCGCCACGGCGCTGGGGGCGGCGGCCGCCGTCGTCACGCGCGGACTGGCACCGGCGGAGGTCGCCGAGGCCGTCCGCGGTGTGCGGCCCGCCGGCGCCGCCGTCAGCCTCGACGCCGCCGGGCGCCCCGAGACGATGACCGCGGGCCTGCTGTCGCTGGCGCGCCGCGGGCGGCACGTGCAGGTGGGACTGCTCGCGGGCGACCCGGTGGTGCCGGTGCCGCGGGTGGTCAGCCACGAGCTCTCGCTGCTCGGGAGCCACGGCATGGACGCCCGCGCCTACCCCGAGCTGCTGGGCCTGGTCACCAGCGGGCGGCTCGACCCGGCCGCGCTCGTGGAGCGGTGGCTCCCGCTGTCCGACGCCGCGGGGGTCGAGGCGCTGGTGCGCGCGATGGACGCCGGCACCGCCCCGGCGGGCGTGACGATGCTCCGGCCGTGAGCACGGCCGACAGCACCGCCGACAGCACCGCCGAGGTCGAGGCGCTCCTGCGGGCCGAGCGCGCGGCGGCCCTCGCCACCGTGCGCGACCTCGACCGCGTGATCGCCGGGGTGGTCGAGGCCACCGAGGGCGCCAACACCGACGACGAGCACGACCCCGAGGGCGCCACCATCGCCTTCGAGCGCGCCCAGGCGAGCGCCGTCCGCGACCGGCAGCTGGCCCGCGTCCGCGAGGTCGACGAGGCCCTCGCCCGCGTCGCGACGAGCACCTTCGGCACCTGCGCCCGCTGCGGCGGCCCGATCGCCCCCGGCCGCCTGCTGGCCCGCCCGACGGCCACCCGCTGCATCACCTGCGCCGCGCTGGGCAGGTGACCGGGGTGCCCCAGGACTACAGCCCGCGCGGCTCGGACCGGCCCTGCGTCTTCTGCGCGATCGTCGAGGGTCGCTCGCCCGCCCACGAGGTGCACCGCAGCGACCGGCTGGTCGCCTTCCTCGACGTCCACCCGCTCTTCCCGGGGCACGTGCTGGTGGTGCCGACCGTGCACGTGCAGACCTACGACGAGCTGCCCCGCGACCTCGCCCAGGAGTGGCTCGACACCAGCCAGGCGCTGCAGCGCGCCGTCGAGAGCGCCGCCGGCGCCGAGGGCGCCCTGCTGCTCCTCAACAACGTGGTCAGCCAGAGCGTGCCGCACGTGCACCTGCACGTGGTGCCGCGCTCCCGGGGTGACGGGCTGCGCCTGTTCCTCGGACCGCGGCAGCGCTACGCGCCGGGTCAGGCCGAGGAGGTCGCGGCGGGGATCCGAGCAGCGCTCCAGCTCGGCTGATCAGCCCTCGACCAGGTCGGTGATCCGGTCGGCGCCGAAGAGCTTGAGCGCGGTCAGCGGCTGCTTGCTCGCGCCGACCACCCGGAGGCGGTGGGGGCGCACCAGGCGCGCGACCTGCGCCACCAGCCGCATGCCCGAGGAGTCGAGGAAGGTGACGGCGCTGAGGTCGACGACGCGGACCCCGGTCCACGTCGAGAGCTCGGCGAGCGCCTCGTCGCTGACGGCGACGTCGACCTCCCCGGTCATCACGAGCACCTCGGGCCGCTCCGGCGACATCGACACCGAGCCGTAGGGCCCCACGGGTCCCTCGGGCGGTCGCGGATCGTGGTGCACCGCGCCATCTTGCCAACCGCCCGCCGCGCCGCTGCGGCAGGCTGGATGCATGGGCGGTGGAGGCACGCGCTACGAGTTCGACGCCGAGCTGTGGCGCTGGGAATCGCGCACCGACGAGTGGGTGTTCGCACGGCTGCCGCTGGACGCCTCCGACGAGATCGCCGACGTGCCCCGCCCGCGCGCGGGCTTCGGGGCGGTGAGGGTGCGCGTCACCCTCGGCGGCAGCCGGTGGACGACGTCGGTCTTCCCCGAGGGCCGCGAGGGCGGCGCGTACGTGCTCCCCGTGAAGAGGTCGGTCAGGACGGCGGAGGGCGTGGGCCTCGGCGACGTCGTGCGCCTCGCGGTGGAGACCCTCGGCTGACGTCGGCGGCGGGCCTCAGGTCCGCTTGAGCAGCGCCAGCGGGTAGACCGGGCCGCTGCCCGCCTCGCGCAGCAGCGCGCTCGCCACGGTGAGCGACCAGCCCGAGCGGGTGGTCGCGTCGACCAGCAGCAGCGGCGCCCCGCCGGAGGCAGCGACCGCGTCACGGCCCTCGTCGGACAGCTCCAGGCGGGCGAGCGCGGTCGCGGCGGCGGCAGACGCCGGGGCCGGGCCTGCGCCCTCACGGGTCGGCGGCTCCAGGGGCGCCCCGGGCACGGCGGCCAGCGCTGGCACCACCCGCAGCCGGCCCACCTCGCCGAGGTGCTCGGCCAGCCCCCGCGCCACGGCCTCGCCGGCGGACGAGCCCGGCAGCCACGTCACCCACGCGGGCCGTCCGGCCGGCCACCCCCAGCGCGACAGCGTGCGCACGCAGCCGTCGAGGACCTCCTCGCTGAGCGCCCCCGAGCGCAGCACGTCACCGACGGCCGCACCCCAGGCCGGGTCCTCGCCGATGGCCAGCGCCCGGCCGGGCTCGGCGCGGGCCCCCTCGGCGATGCGCCCGCGGCGCCCGAGCGACTGCACGCCCGAGGGCCACATCTTGCGGGGCTCCAGCACGGTGGTCTGGCTGCGCAGGTGCCGCAGCGCCACGGCCGCCAGCTCCGGGTCGACGTCCAGGCCCGGGGCGGGCAGCGCGCCGGTGCAGGCCGAGCAGCGACCGCAGTCAGCGGCGCCGTCGTCGTCGAGCTCGGCGCGCAGCAGGCGCAGCAAGCAGGGCTCGCTGCCGGGGGCGGCCTGCGCCGGAGTGGCGGCGTAGCGGCGCATGACCGCCTGCTCCGCGCGGCGGGCGGCGGCGACCCCGGCGATCCGCTCGGCGTCGTAGTGCCACGGCTCGCCCGTGGTGCGGTAGCCGCCGGCGACGCGCTCGACGGCGCCGTCGACGTCGAGCACCTTCAGCAGGGCCTCCAGGCGCCCGCGGCGCAGGCCCGCCTCGACCTCGAGCTTGGGCAGGCCCACACCCTCCTGCCCACCGCTCAGCCTCTCGAGCGCGTCGACCACGCGGCGCACCACCGGCTCGGGCGGGAAGGCGGTGGAGTCGAAGTACGCCCAGATCCGCTCGTCGGCGGCCGTCGGCAGCAGCACCCCGACGGCGGCGCCCAGCGCGCGGCCGGCGCGGCCCACCTGCTGGTAGTAGGCCACCGGCGAGCTCGGCGCCCCGAGGTGGACGACGAAGGCCAGCCGCGGGTGGTCGTACCCCATGCCGAGGCTGGAGGTGGCGACCAGGGCGCGCAGCTCACCGCTCAGCAGCGCCGCCTCCAGGCGCTCGCGCTCGGCCGGGTCGGTGGCCGAGGAGTACGCGGCCACCGCCTGGCCGCCCCCCTCGGGGGAGGCGAGGAACTGCGCCAGGCGCTCGGTCTCGGCGACGGTGAGCGTGTAGACGATGCCGCTGCCGGCGCTCTCCCGCAGGAACTGCGCGGTCCACGCGTACGCGTGCGCGACGTCGGGGGTGGGAACGACCGACAGGGCCAGCCCCTCCCGGTCCAGGGGCCCGCGCAGCGTCAGCGCGGGGGTGCCGTCGGCGGAGAGCTGCGCGGCGACGTCGGCGGAGACGCGGGAGTTGGCCGTCGCCGTCGTCGCCAGCACCGGCGTGCCCTGCGGCAGCCCCGCGAGCACCGAGGCGAGGCGGCGGTAGTCGGGGCGGAAGTCGTGGCCCCAGTCGGAGATGCAGTGCGCCTCGTCGACCACGAGCAGACCCAGGCGCGGCGCGAGCCGGGGGAGCACCCGCTGGCGGAAGCCCACCGAGTTGAGCCGCTCGGGGCTGACCAGCAGCACGTCGACCTCGTCGTCGGCGATCTGCTCCTCGATGCTCGACCAGTCGTCGACGTTCGCGGAGTTCAGCGTCACCGCCCGCAGGCCCGACCGCGTGGCCGCGGCGACCTGGTCGCGCATGAGCGCCAGCAGCGGCGAGATGACGAGCGTCGGCCCCGCCCCGCCGACCTCCGCGTGCCGGCGGCGCAGCGCCGTGGCCACCCAGTACACGGCCGACTTGCCCCACCCCGTCCGCTGCACGACGACGACGCGCCGGCGCTCCTGGACCAGCGCGCTGATGGCGGCCCACTGGTCGTCGCGGAGGCGGGCGCCCTCACCCGCCAGGGCCCGCAGGTGCTGCTCGGCGGCGTCGCGCAGGTCGGTCACAGCAGGAGTCGCAACGTCCGTCACGGGGGACCACTCTGCACGCCGCCACCGACAGCGCCCCCGGACCTCCGTCAGACGGCGGCGAGGAAGGCCCGCACCCGCTCCAGGAGCAGGGCCGCGGCGACCGGGTCGTAGGACGGCAGCGAGGAGTCCGCGAACAGGTGCTCCTCCCCGGGGTAGGTGAACAGCTCGCCCCGGGGAGCCGACGCGACCAGCTCGCGGGCGGCGGGCAGGTCCTCCAGGAAGAACTCGTCGGGGTCCTTGCCGTGGACCTGGACCGGCACCTCCTCCGGCCAGGAGGTCCCGAACTCCGAGACCGGCAGGCAGGAGTGCAGCAGCAGGGCCCCGCGGGCACCCGGACGGATCTGCGCCAGCTGCTGGGCGATCGTCACCCCGAACGAGGAGCCGGCGTAGACGAGCCCGTCGCCGGTCCCGTCACCGAGCCCCCCGGCCGCCGCGGCGCCCCGCTGCCGGAGCAGGTCCAGCCCGACCGCACGGGCGTGGGCGAACCCGTCCTCGAGCGAGCCGAAGGTGCGGCCGTCGAACAGGTCGGGCGCGTGCACGACGTGCCCGTCCTGCCGCAGCGCGTCGGCGAAGCCCCGCACCCCCGCGGTCAGCCCCTGGATGTGGTGGAACAGCACGACCTCGGCCACGAGGGCGAGCCTGCCGCACCCCGGCCCGGGGGGCCAGGCGCGTCGTGGCGCGACGGCGTCCACGCGGACCGGAGGTCAGCCGCGAGCCGCACTGACGCTCAGGCCAGGCCGAGCACGTCCAGGGCCCAGGCGTCCTCGAAGGCCCGCTCGCGCCACGCCTCGTAGCGCCCCGAGCGGCCGCCGTGCCCGCCGTCGACCTCCGTCTTCAGCAGCACCTGCGGCGCGCCGTCGCCGGAGAGCAGGCGCATGCGGGAGACCCACTTGAACGGCTCCACGTACAGCACCCGGGTGTCGTGGAGGCTCGTGGTGACCAGCACCCGCGGCCAGGTGCCCCACGCGGGCGAGCCCCCGGCCGGGAGGTTCTCGACGGGGGAGTAGCTCTTGATCAGCGCGTAAGCCGCGGCGTCGCGGATCGGGTCGCCCCACTCCTCCTGCTCGGGGACGGTCAGGGGGAGCGACTCGTCGAGCATGGTGGTGAGCGGGTCGACGAACGGCACCGCCGCGCTCACCCCGGTGAACAGGTGCGGCGCGAGGTTCAGCGCCGCCCCGACGAGCAGCCCGCCCGCCGAGCCCCCGGACGCCACCAGCCGTGAGGGGTCGACGAACCCGGCGGCTCCCAGGTGCTCGGCGACGGCCACGAAGTCGGTGAAGGTGTTCCGCTTGTGCGTGAGCTTGCCGTCGTCGTACCAGTGGCGGCCCATCTCCCCGCCGCCGCGCACGTGGGCGACGGCGAAGGCGACGCCCCGGTCGAGCATCGACAGCCGCGACGTGGAGAACCACGGGTCGAGGCTGACCTCGTAGCTGCCGTAGCCGTAGAGGTACCCCGGGGCGGGCTCGCCGGCGGCCGCCACCGACGCGCGGCGCACCACCGAGACCGGCACCCGGACGCCGTCCGGGGCGGTGGCCCAGGTGCGCTCCTCGACGTAGTCGGCCGCGTCGTACCCGCCGAGCACGGGGGTCTGGCGGCGCAGCAGCACCTCGCCGTCGGACGGGCCGCCCGACAGGTCGAGGTCGACCACGCGGGTCGGCGTGGTCCACGAGGTCTGCTGCAGCCGCAGCAGCGGGGCCTCGAACGACGGGTTCGACGCCACGCCGCTCGAGGCGAGCGCCGTCGGCGACGCCACCTCGACCGGGGCGCCGAGCGTCCCGTCGGGCTGCACGCGCAGGACGGCGACGCGGGGGGTCGCCTCGCGCCGCCACGACAGCGCCACGTGCCCGGCGAACGCGTCGACGTCCTCCAGGCGCCGGCCCTCCTCGTGGGGCACGATCACCCGCCAGCGCTCGTGCGCGCCCTCCCCGACGTCGGCGGGGTCGAGCTGGGCGAGCTCGAAGTCGGGGGCGCCGTCGTCGTGCAGCACCAGGAGGACGTCGTGACCGCCGAGCACCGCGTGGTCGACGTGGTGCTCCACGCCCTCGCGGCGGCCCGCCACGGAGAGGGGCTCCTCCCCGGGGGCGCGGTCGACGCCGCCGGCGTCGAGCAGCCACACCTCCGAGGTGGTCTTGGACCCGCTGGACAGCACCAGGTACCGCCCCGAGCGGGTGCGCCCGACGCCGAGCCAGTACCGCTCGTCGTCCTCGCGCAGGACGACGGCGTCGCCCTCGCCGTCGGGGGAGCTCTCCCCGACGACGTGGCGGCGCACCTCGTGGGGGCGCCAGGCCTCGTCGACGGCGGAGTACAGCAGCGTGCGCGAGTCCGAGCCCCAGGTGGCGCCGTGGCCCAGCCCCGGGACGGCGACGTCGAGGTCGGCCCCCGTGACCAGGTCGCGCACCCGCAGGGTGAACCGCTCGTCACCGGTGGTGTCGGTCGACCAGGCGAGCAGCTGCCCGTCGGGGCTGACCGACGCCGCCCCGAGGGCGAAGAAGGCCTCCCCGCCCAGACGGGGCGCCTCGACGTTGCCGTCGAGCATGACCTGCTCGCCCGGCAGCGCGGACCCGTCCTCCGGCAGCACCGGCGGCGTCCACCCGTCAGGTCCGTCGACCGCGGAGGCTGCTTCGACGGCGACGCGGCACAGCAACCCGTACTGCTGCCCCTCGACCGTGCGCCGGTAGTACCACCACGCGCCGTCGCGGGCGGGCACGGACAGGTCGCTCTCCTGGGTGCGTCCCTTCACCTCCTCGAAGAGCCGCTCGCGCAGCGGCTCCAGGTGGGCGGTGCTGGCGGCGGCCCAGGCGTTCTCGGCCTCGACCAGCGCGCGCACGCGCGGGTCGTCGGTGTCGCGGAGCCACTCGTGCTCGTCGACGACGACGTCGCCGTGGTGGGTGCGCTCGACGCGCTCCCTGTCGGCGACGGGCGGGGCGGAGGGGGCGACGGGAGGGACGCTCACCCCCCGACCCTACGGAGTCCAGCCGACGGCGAGGACTGTCGTGTCGTCGGCGCGGGCCGAGACCGAGCGGAGCAGGCGGTCGCACAGCCCGTCGAGGGAGGCCACCGGTCCGCTGGCGGTCTCGAGCACCCGCTCCAGGCGCTCCTCCCAGCTGCTCCGCCGCTCCTCCACGAGGCCGTCGGAGTACAGGACCAGCGCCCCGCCGGCCTCCAGCCGGACCTCGCCGGCCTCGTACGCGGCGTCGTCGAGGAGCCCGAGCGCGGGGCCGGGGCTCACCTGGTCGACCAGGGCCGCGGCGCCGTCGGCCCCGCGGACCACCAGCGGCGGGTGCCCGGCCCCGGCGACCTGCGCGCGCCCGGTGGCCGGGTCGACCACCACGACGACGGCGGTGGCGAGCTCGCCGGCCATCAGGGAGGTCACGAGCTCGTTCAGCCGGTCGAGGGCCTGCGCGGGGTCGCGGGTGGCGAGCACGTGCGCACGCAGCGCGTTGCGCATCTGGGCGCTGATGGCCGACACCGCCAGGCCGTGCCCGGCGACGTCGCCCAGGACGACGGCGGTGCGGCCGTCGGGCAGCGGGACGATGTCGTACCAGTCGCCGCCGACGACGTCGTCGCTGTGCGGCACGTACCGCACGGCCAGGTCGAGGCCGGGGACGTCGGGCAGCTTCTCCAGCAGCAGCGTCTGCTGCAGCGCGGTGGCGAGCCGGTTGGTCCGCTCCACCTCGCGCAGCATCGAGTCGGACAGGTGCTGGGCGAGCCCGAGCGCGGCCTCGACCTCGTGCGGCGCCCACGCGGTGGCGGTGCGGCGCACCGTCTCGCTCCAGGCGTCGAAGGAGCGCCGCGGAGACAGGCGCAGGTGCCCGCCGCGGTCCTCGACGACCTTGGACGAGCGGGGGTCGCCGCCCCAGGTGACCTCGCGCAGCACCTCGGGGCGGAACCAGGCGACCAGGTCGCCGGGCTGACCGCCGACCACGGGTGCGGCGAGCACGCCGCTGGCCTCGGCCCAGGCCTCCTCGCCCAGCCAGGGGGCGTCGGCGGCGGCCGCCGAGGTGACCAGCGGGGTCAGCTCGCGGCCCTCCTCGAGGTCCGCGGCGAACCGGTCGGACAGGGCGGTGACCACGCCCTCGGGCGGGGTGGTGCCGAGCAGGCGCAGCTCGCCGTGCAGGCGCACCGCGACCCCGCCGCAGGGCACGAGGTCGGCGACGGTCACCTCCTCGCGGGTGAGCGCCTCCACCGGCAGGGCCAGGTGCTCGGCGAGCAGCTCGGTGAGGCGGGCGCGCACCCGCGCCGAGGCCACCACCTGCGCGTCGGCCTCGCGACCCACCACGGTCGGCAGCAGCAGCGACGCGGTGCGCCCCAGGAACTCCGCCGCGGTGCGCACGGGGACGCTCGGGCGGTGGGGCCCGGCGTAGTGGTGGCACGCGATGAGGCCCCAGAGCCGGTCGCCGTGGAGGAGAGAGATGGACATCGAGGCGGCGACGCCCATGTTGCGCAGGTACTGCAGGTGCACGGGGGAGACGCTGCGCAGCTGCGCCAGCGACAGGTCGAGCGGCTGGGCGCCGGCCGGTCCGGGGACCAGCGCCGGCTCCAGCGGCAGCGCCTCGTAGGTGGAGGTGGGGATGATCCGCAGCCACTGCCGCGCGTACAGCGCACGGGCCTGCGCGGGGATGTCGGAGGCGGGGTAGCGCAGCCCGAGGAAGGGCTCGAGGTCGTCGCGGCGGTCCTCGGCGAGCACCTCCCCGTTCCACTCGGCGTCGAAGCGGTAGACCATGACGCGGTCGAAGCCGGTGAGGTGGCGCACCCCCGTGGCCAGGCCCTCGGCGAGCCCGGCCACCGAGCGCGCGTCCTGCAGGCGGCGCAGCACCGGGGGCAGCTGCAGGTGCCAGGGGCTGCCGGGCCCCTCGTCGCCCTCGGCGGCCTCGAGCTCGACGACGGCGGTGCCGCCGTCGACCCGGTGGGCGACGGCGTGGTGCAGGCGGCCCGACCCGGACGGCAGCTCGACGGGGGCGGGCGTGCTGGCCTCCGCGTCCTCCCCGGAGGCGACGGCGCGCACCAGGTCGGCCAGCGGTCCCGACAGCTCCGCCAGGTCGCCGCCGGCCACCGCCTGCGGGCCGAGCGCGGCGGCGGCGCCCGCCGACGCGGTCAGCACGGGCAGGGCGCCCGGCGAGCGGGTGTCGACGGCCAGCAGGTGGCCGTGGGGCTGCACGCTGCCCGGCACGCGGATCGGCTCGTCGGCGCACGCCGCGGCCGCCGCCTCCAGCGCCGTCTCCTGTGCCGTCTCCTGTGCGGTGTCGGGCACGGAGCTCCAGCCGTCGTCGTCGGTCCGGCGCTCACGGGGCGTGGGGCGCTGTGCACGGGGCGTGCCGTGCCATCATCGCACCCTGCGCGCCAGCGCACCGGCCGACGACCTGGAGGATCCCGTGCACCTCAGCTACGGGCTCCGCCTGCCCACCGACGTGCGGCACGTGCCGGTGGTCCGCCACCTGGCCACCGCCACCCTGCGCGAGCTCGGGGTGCGGCGCGAGAGCATCGACGACATCGCCCTGGCGGTCACCGAGGCGTGCGCGAACGTGGTCCAGCACGCCGGCGCTGCGGCCAGCGGGCACAGCGACTTCGAGGTGCGCGTCTCGGTCGAGGGCGTCTGGTGCCGCATCGAGGTCGTCGACTCCGGGGCGGGGTTCGACCCCGAGCAGGCCGCGGCCGACGTCCGCGAGGAGGGGCCGATCGCCGAGCTGACGCACGGGCGCGGCCTGGGGCTGATGCGGGTGCTGATGGACGAGCTGCACTTCGAGCCGGGCGAGAACGGCACCACCGTGGTGCTGCTCAAGCGGCTCCAGCTGCGCGAGGGGTCGGTGCTGGCAGCAGAGGGCCCCGGCACCCCCGTGGGGGGCACCGGGGCCTGACCCGCTGGGGTCTCAGGACTCCAGCGACGCGTCGAGCGTGATCTCGACGCCGGTGAGCGCCTTGCTGACGGGGCAGCCGGCCTTCGCGTCGGCGGCGGCCTTCTGGAAGCCGGCCTCGTCGAGGCCCTCGACCTCGCCGACGACGGTCAGCTTGATGCCGGTCAGCTTGAACCCGCCGGCGGCGGAGTCCGGGCCGAGCGACACGTCGGCCTTGACCTCGAGCGACTGCGGGGTGCCGCCGGCCTGGGCGATGAGCGCGGACAGCTGCATCGCGAAGCAGGAGGAGTGCGCCGCGGCGATGAGCTCCTCGGGGCTCGTGGTGCCGTCGGCGTCGTCAGCGGCGCGCTTGGGGAAGGACACCGTGTAGGTGCCGACGCCCGAGCTGGTGAGCTCGACCTGGCCGGAGCCCTGCTCGAGGGTGCCGTTCCAGGCGGTGCGCGCGGTGCGGGTGGGCATTGGGTCTCCTCGTGGTTCGGGGCTGGTGCTGTGACCAGAACATATCGTGCACGACAGATCTCTGGCGACCCGGGGCGGGCGCCGTCAGCCGGCGATCTCCACCCTGCCCGGCGGCAGCACGGCGTGCACCCCGTGGACGCCGCCGTTGACCACCTGCGTGACGCGCAGGTCGACGGCGGCCGAGGCCAGCGCCAGCGCGCGCTGCCGGCTGAGGCCGTGGCGGGCGACCAGCAGGTCGACCACCCCGCCGAGGGCGTCGGCCGCCGCCTCGTCGAGCGAGGTGCCCGTGCCCAGCACCACGAGCCCCGCGGGGGCGGTGGCCCACGGCCGTCCGCCCGGCAGCGCCACCCCGCTGGCCCCGCCGCCGTCCCGGTGCAGCACGAGCTGCAGCTCCAGCAGCTCCAGCGGGCACTCCAGCGCCACACCGGCCACCTCGCCGTCGCCCTGCGCGGCGTGCCCGTCGCCGAACGAGAGCAGCGCCCCCGTCACCTCCACCGGCAGGAACAGCGCGGACCCGGCCACCAGCTCGCGGCAGTCGACGTTGCCGCCGGTGCGCCGCGGCGGCACCGTCGAGCGCGGCCCGGCGCCGGCCGGGACGGCGGGGCAGGTGCCCACCAGCCCCGGGAAGGCCCGGACCGCGACGGCGTCGCCGAACTGGTCGACGGCGCGGCGCCGCTCGGCGTCGAGCCGCCACACCAGCACCTCGCGGGGCAGCCCGTCGACGCCGGCGGCGCGGTCGGCGTACGTCTCCCGCGAGCCGGCGCCCGTCAGCGCCCAGGCGCCGGGACGCACGTCGAGGACGCGCACCTCGAGCACGTCACCGGGCACCGCGCCGCGCACGGCCACCGGACCGGTGAGCGCGTGGCCCGGGTCCCGGACGGGGTCGTGGGCGGCCCAGCGCTCCAGCACGCCCGACCGCAGCGCCTCCTCGGTCTGCTCCGGGGCGTGCCACCCCGAGTCGAGCGTCGACGCCGCGACGACGTCGCCGTCGTCCACCACCAGAGCGGGCTCCAGCGACGGGTCGAACCGCCCGTGCGGACGGGCGGGCTCGAGCAGGTGCCTCACCGGTGCCTCGTCCCGGTCTCAGGCCAGCCGCAGCACCAGCTCCGGCAGCGGCAGGCGCTCGCGGGCGGTCTCGCGCTCGCGGGTCCTCTCGTCGAGGACCGACAGGTCGCCCTGGCGCCCCACGGCCACCACGACGAGCGGCTCGACGCCGTCCGGGACGTCGTAGGCGGCGCGCACGGCGTCGACCTCGAACCCGCCCATGCTGTGCACCACGAGGCCGTCGGCCGCGGCCTGCACCGTCAGGTGCGCCAGCGCCTGCCCGGCGTCGAGGTCGGCCCAGCGCAGCTCCTTGCCCTCGGGGGTGGTCCGCTGCACCGCGACGAGCACCAGCGCCGAGGCGCTGGCGGCCCAGGCGCGGTTGAAGCCCATGAGGCTGTCGAACAGGACCTGGTGCTCCGGGGTGCCGCGCAGGGCCAGCGCCAGGCGCCAGGGCTGGGTGTTGCTGGCGCTGGGCGACCAGCGCGCGGCCTCCAGCAGGCGGGCGGCGGCGCCGTCGTCGAGCACGTGCTCGGGGTCGAAGGCGCGGGTGCTCCAGCGGGTGGAGAGCAGGGGGTGGATCTCGGAGCGGGTCTCGGTGTCGGTCAGGGTCACGGGCACGGCAACAGGCGGGTGACACCCGTTTGTTCCGGCTCCCGCACGTGCCCTACAGGTGGCCCAGGCGCGCCCTCACCGCCGCGTACACCCCGTACGCCGCGAAGCCCGTGCCGACCGCCACCAGCACCCCGGGCCCGGCGGGCAGCTCCAGCAGCGCGCGCAGCGCGGCGTCGAGCCCGCCGGCCTCGCGCGGGTCGTTGGTGGCGGCCGCCCCCACGAACAGCACCCCGACCACGCCGAGCGCCAGCCCCTTGGCGGTGTACCCGAGCACCCCGGCGACGTCGACGGCCATCCGCCCCGGGCCCTCGGGCAGGCGCACGTCGTCCCGGAAGCGCAGCCGCACCCCCTTGACCACGTGGTAGACCCCGACGCCCAGCACCGCCAGGCCCGCGGCCCCCACCGCCAGCGTGCCGAGGAGGTTCTCCATCAGCTGCTCGGTGACGTCGTCGCTGGTGTCCTCGGTGTCCGTCTCGCCGCCGGCGGCGTACGTCGCCGCCGTCACCACCACCGCGCTGTAGACCAGCCCCTTGGCGAGGTCCTTCACGCCGTCGCCGTGCTGGCGCCACCGCAGCTCCAGCGCGCCGTCGACCAGGTGCCAGACCGCCAGCGCCGCCAGCGCCGCGCTCGCCGCCCACAGCAGCACCTGCCCGCCCGGCGTGCCGGCCACCGCCGCCAGCGCCCCGCTCTGGTCGGCGCTGCCCCCGCGCACCCCCAGCGCCAGGCGGACCGCCAGCACGCCGATCAGCACGTGCAGCACGCCGCTGATCGCGTAGCCCACCCGCGCCACCGGCTCCAGGCGCTCCCGGGTGGCGCGCGCGCCGTCCTCGACGTCGTCGGAGACCTCGCCGTCGCCGTCGCGGTCGAGCAGGCGGCGCAGCGCGCTCAGGGCGAGCCCCAGCGGGCCCGCACGAAGCTCCACACCCCGTAGAGCACGAAGCCCGCGCCCACCGCCACCAGCAGCGCGACGCCGAAGGGCGCGCCCACCAGCGTGCGCATCGCCGCGTCGATGCCTCCGGCCTGGGAGGGGTCGGCCCGGACGGCCGCGACGACGAAGAGCACGCCCACCACGGCCAGCGCGACGCCCTTGGCGACGTACCCCGCGCGTCCCGCCCACAGGGCCCCGCCCGGGGGGCGGCCGCCCCTCCCACCGGCGCCGCCGTCGAGGTCGTCGCGGACCTTGCGGGAGCACCCCTTGTAGACGAGGTACCCGCCCCCGCCGAGCACCGCCAGGCCCACCGCCCCCACGAGCAGCACCCCGCCGGGGGAGGCCATGAGGGTCGCCGTGGCGTCGTCGGTGGAGCCCTCCGACGACGACGAGCCGCCGCGCGCGAACGTCAGCGCCGTCGCGGCGAGCGCCAGGAACACGACGCCCTTGCCGAACCCCTTCGCGGCGTCCCCCGCCTCGCGCGCCCGGGCCCGCAGCGCCCCGTCGAGCAGCTGCCACAGGCCGAGGGCGGCCAGGGCGACGACGGCGGCCCACAGCGCGAACGCCCCGAAGGGCGTGGCCGCGACCTCCCCGAGCGCCCCGCTGGAGTCAGCGCTCCCCGATCCGCTGCCCGACCCGCCTCCGAGCGCGATCCGCACCGCGAGCACCCCGATGAGCACGTGCAGCAGCCCCGAGACGACGAAGCCCGCGCGGGCCACCGGCTCGAGGCGGCGGTGGAGCTCCTCAGCGCTCTGCTCGGCGGACACAGCGCACATCGTGGCGCTGCGGCCGCCTCAGCGCGATCGCTGGGCCCCTCCGGGCAGGACCGCCGCCACGTCGGACACGACGGCGCCCGCGGCCCCCAGCGCGCGGGCCCGGTCGAGCTGCGCGGACGTCGTCAGCACGTGGGCCAGCACCGGCCTGCCGAGGCCGCGGACCTCCGCCCACCGGGCGTCGGGGGCGCCGACGTCGAGGCCGAGCAGGTCCCACGACGCCGCGGTCCGGGCCAGCAGCTGCGGGTCGGCGTCGAACTCCCTCGCCCAGCAGAAGCCCCAGCTGCGCCACCCCTCGCGGCGGGCCGCGGCGGCCCAGCCGGTGGTGGCCACCGGCGCCTTGGCCACCACCCAGTCCTGCGACGACGGCACGCGGCGCAGCGCGGTGACCAGCTCGCCGTGGAAGCGGGCCTCGACGGCCTTGGGGTCGACGAACAGCACCCGGCGTCCGCCCCACCGCTCCAGCACCGCCTCGAGCCGCGCGTAGGGCCGGGTGGGCTGCTGCGGGTCGCGCGTGCCGGCGGGGCTGATGCGGAAGGCGTTGACCTCGGCCCAGGTGCGCTTCGCCGCCACGAAGCCGGTGGTGCCCGACGTCCTGTCGAGGGTGCCGTCGTGCAGGCCGAACCACACGCCGTCGGCCGTGCGCGACAGCGACAGCTCCAGGGCGTCGGCCCCGAGGTCGGCGGCGCTCGCGTACGCGTGCAGCGACATCTCCGGCCAGTCGCGCGAGCCGCCGCGGTGGGCCACGACGAAGCCCGGGGAGGCCAGCAGGTCGTCGACGTCGGGCGCGGCCGGCGGTGCGGCAGCGGCGCCCGCACCCGCGCCCGCCGCACCCGCGCCCGCCGCACCGGCGGCGGCGCCGAGGGAGGCGAGGACGGCTCGGCGGCTCCAGCTGCTGCTCTGGGGGCTGATCTGGCCTCGGGGGTGCACGGTCTCGTCCTACCGGACCCCTCCGCTAGCGTCGAGGGGGTGCTGGACCCCACCAACCCCCTGGCCGCACCGAGCACCCTCCCGCACGGCCTGCCGCCGTTCGACAGGCTGCGCACCGAGCACCTCCTCCCCGCGCTGCGCGAGGGCATGGCGCAGCAGCGCGCCGAGGTCGAGGCCGTCGCCGCCGAGACCGCGCCCGCCGCGTTCGCGAACACCGTCGAGGCGCTGGAGCGCTCCGGTGAGCTGCTCGCGCGGGCCTCCAACACCTTCCACGCGCTGGTCTCCTCCAGCTCCACCCCCGAGCTGCGCGCGGTGGAGGCCGAGGTCGCCCCGGAGCTGAGCGCCCACTGGGACGCGGTCCTGCTCGACCCCCGGCTGCACGCCCGTCTGGCAGCGGTGGGCGAGGAGCCCCTCGACGCCGAGCAGCGCGCCGTCCTCGACCGCTGGCGCCGCGACCTGGAGCGCGCCGGCGCCGCCCTGGACGACGCCGCGAAGGAGCGGCTGCGCGAGATCAACGGCGAGCTGAGCCGCCTGACCACCGAGTTCGGCACGCAGCTGCTCGCCGAGGCCAACCGGCTCGCGGTGCACGTCACCGACGAGGCCGAGCTGGCCGGCCTGGGCGCGGGCGAGCGCGCCAGCGCCGCCGCGGCCGCCGCCTCGCGCGGCCTGGAGGGCTGGGTGCTGCCGCTCTCGCTGCCGGTCGACCAGCCCGTCATCGCCTCCCTCGACGACCGCGGCCTGCGCGAACGGGTCTTCCGCGCGTCGGTCTCCCGGGGCCTGGCCGGTGAGCACGACGTGCGCCCCCTGGTCAGCGCCATCACCGCGCTGCGCGCCGAGCGCGCCGGTCTGCTGGGCGCCGCCCACCACGCCGAGCACGTCATCGCCGACGCGACGGCCCCGAGCGTCGAGGCCGTCGAGCAGCTGCTGCGCTCGGTGGTGCCGGCCGCCACGAGCAACGCCCGCGGCGAGGCCCTCGAGCTGGCCGCCGAGCTGGAGGCCTCCGGGCAGGCCGCCGCCGCCGACTTCGCCCCCTGGGACTGGACCTGGGCCGCAGCCCGGGTGCGCGCCCGCCGCTTCGACCTCGACCCGGCCGAGCTCAAGCCGTACTTCGAGCTCGACGCCGTGGTCCGCGGCGTCTTCGCGGCGGCCACCGGCCTGTACGGCCTGACCTTCACCGAGCGGCCCGAGCTGCCGACGTACCACCCGGGCGTGCGCACCTGGGAGGTCTTCGACGAGGGCGGCGCCTCCGTCGGCCTGTTCCTCGGGGACTTCTTCGCCCGCGAGTCCAAGCGCGGTGGCGCGTGGATGAGCAACTTCGTCGACCAGAGCGCGCTGCCGGGCCGCCCGGCCGCGCGGCCGGTGGTCTACAACGTGCTCAACATCCCCGAGCCCGCGGCGGGCGACCCGGCGCTGCTCACCCCCGACGAGGTGACGACGGCGTTCCACGAGTTCGGGCACGCGCTGCACGGCCTGCTGTCCGACGTGCGCCACCCGCGCCTGTCGGGCACGAGCGTCCCGCGCGACTTCGTGGAGTACCCCAGCCAGGTCAACGAGGTCTGGGCGTGGGACGCCGGCGTGCTGGCGGGGTACGCCCGCCACTGGTCCACGGGGGAGCCCCTGCCCGCCGCGCAGGTCGAGCGCCTGCTCGCGGCGCAGTCCCACGGCCAGGGCTTCGCCACCACCGAGATCGTCGCGGCGATGCTGCTCGACCAGGCCTGGCACCAGCTGGCCCCGGGGGAGTCGGTGTCCGCCGAGGACGTCGAGGCCTTCGAGGCCCGTGCGCTGGACGACGCCGGCATCCCCGCCGACGTCCTCGCCCTCGTGCCGCCGCGGTACCGCACCACGTGCTTCAACCACGTCTTCTCGGGCGGGTACTCGGCCGGCTACTACTCCTACCTGTGGAGCGAGGTGCTCGACGCCGACACCGTGGAGTGGTTCGCCGAGAACGGCGGGCTGCGCCGCGAGAACGGCGCCGCCTTCGCCCGCGAGGTGCTCTCGCGCGGCGGCACCGTCGACCTCGCCGAGGCCTACCGCGCCTTCCGGGGCCGCGACCCGCGCGTGGAGCCGCTGCTCCAGCGCCGCGGGCTCGCGGCCACCGGCTCCTGAGGGGCGGGCGCCGTGCCGCGGGTGCCGGGGGAGAACGACGGGCTCGGCCGGCTCGCCGCCGTGGTGGGCGTCGTCTCGCTCGTCATCGGCGTGGTGGTGCCCCTGTTCGCCCTCGGGGGCGTGGCGGGCCTGTGGCTGTCGCTGCGCGCCCGGCAGCGGGTGCTCGACGGCGACGCCTCGAACGGGCGCGCGGTGCTGCTGGGCCTGGTGACCTCCTCGCTCGCGGCCGCCTGGTTCCTGCTGCTGCTCGTGGTGGGCGTGCTGCGCGAGGCGGGCGTCGTGGTCCCCGGGTTCGGGTTCCTGACCTCCTCGTGACGATCAGCGCAGGGCGCTGATCGCCGCGGCCACGCGCTTCTCGCTCACCGGGCCGCTGGCCCCGACGGTCTGCGCGAAGAGGCTGACCCGCAGCTCCTGCAGCATCCAGCGCACCGCCCGCACCTCGCGGGCGGTGCGGCGGGCCGAGGGCAGCGCCGCGACGGCGCGCTCCAGGTCGGCTTCGAGCCGCTGGACGACGCCGGTGCGGTCCCGGTCGCGCTGCACGGCCTGGGGGCTGGACAGCACCTCGAGCCGGCGCAGCAGCGCCTGCAGGTAGCGCTGCAGGTCGGGCAGGCGCTCGAGCCCGGTGCGGGCGACGAAGCCCGCGGGCACGAGCACGCCGAGCTGGGCGCGGACGTCGGCCAGGGACGCGACCAGCGGCAGCGACGCCGGGGTCCGGTCGAGGGCGTGCTCGACGTCGCGGGCCGACTTCAGCACCCGCTGCACCAGGCCGAGGACGGTCTTCGTGGTGGCCAGCACGTCGGGTCGCACGGCGCGCAGGACGGCGTCGAAGGCGGCGGCGTCGCGCACGCCCAGCCCGCCGCCGGGCGCCCGGGTGAGCACGAGGTGGTCGACGGCGGCGTCGGCGCAGTCGGCGAGCAGCGCGTCGACGCTGCCGTGCGGCGAGCGCGCCAGCGCCAGCTTCCCCGGGGTCCCGAGGCCGTCGAGCAGCGCCTTGGTGGGGTTGGCCACCACCGTGCGCGCCAGGCGCGCCACGCCCGCCGGGTGGGCCGCGGCGGCCTCCGGCTCGGTGGCCAGCACCCTCACCGCGACCGCCCTCGCAGCGCCCTCCACGACCAGGCTCGGGAAGCCCACCACGGGCCGCCCGTCCGGCGCGGCGGTCTCCACCTGCTCCGCCAGCACCAGACCGGCCGGCCACGACGTCAGCGCCTCGTGCTCCAGCTGCTGCCCCGACGCCTTCGCGCCCGCCGTCACGGCCTGCACGACGGCGGCGCGCTGGGCGCCGGCGGTCCTCTCGCGCAGCGCGGCGAGGTCCTTGCCGGTGGCCACGACGCGCCCGTCGGCGTCCTCCAGCGCGTAGGTCGGGAGGAGGTGGGGGGCGGTCTCCGCGAGCTTGCGCGAGTCCCAGGCGTCCGGCGGCACGACCACGCCGCGGCGCGCGCGCAGCACCTCGGCGACGGCGTCGACCAGGCGCACCCCGGCGGGCGGGACCTCCGGCAGGGCCGCCGCCACCTCGCGGGCGGTGTCGGGCACCGGCACCAGCTGCACCCGCAGCGGCTTCGGCAGCCCCCGCAGCAGCGCCGTCACCAGCTCGGTGCGCCACGCGGGCACGCCCCAGTCCAGACCCGTCTCGGGCACCTGGGCCAGCACCGCCAGCGGCACGTGCACCGTCACGCCGTCGTCGCTGGCGCGGGGGTCGAACCGGTAGCTCAGCGACAGGTCGAAGGCTCCCGAGCTCCACGACGTCGGCGCCTCGCCGACCTCCGCCTCACCCGTCGTCAGGTCGGCGACGGTGAGGGTCAGCAGGTCCGGGCGGGTGCGGCGCTCTCGGCGCCACCAGGACTCGAACGCGCGGGCGCTCGTGGCGTCGGCGGGCAGGCGCGCGTCGTAGAAGGCGACCAGCGCCTCGTCGTCGACCCGCAGGTCGCGGCGGCGGGTGCGGGCCTGCAGCTCCTCGACCTGCTCCGCCGTGCGCGCGTTCGCGTCCACGAACGCCACCGCTGCGCCGCCGGCCCTCCCGGCGTCCCACTCGCCGCCGACGAGGGCGTGGCGGATGAACAGGTCGCGGGCGGCCTCCGGGTCGAGCCGCGCGAGCTGCACGGTCCGCCCGGCCACCAGCGGCAGGCCGTAGAGGGTGACGCGCTCGGTGGCGACGGCGGAGCCGCGCTGCTTGCTCCACCGCGGCTCGGAGTGGCTGCGGACCACCAGGTGCGCCGCGAGGCGCTCCACCTGCTCGGGCTCGACCCTCGCCACCACGCGGGCCCACAGCCGGGAGGTCTCCACCAGCTCGGCGGCCACCACCCACGACGGCGAGCGCTTGGCCAGCACCGACCCGGGCGCGATGGCGAACCGGGTGCCGCGGGTGCCCAGGTACTCGGCAGGGCCCCTGCGCCTCCTGTCCCTGTCGCGCGCGCCCTTCTCCTCGGCGCGCTCGTCCTTCGTGCCCACCTGGGTGAGCAGCCCCGCCAGCAGCGCGGTGTGCACCTGCTCGCGGACGGCGTCGAGCTCCTCGCCGGTGCGCACGCGCGCGGCCTCGGCGCCCGAAGGGGCCTGGACGCCGAGCTGGCGCAGCACGCGGCGCAGCTGGGCGTGCACGTCCTGCCACTCGCGGATCCGCAGGTGGTGGAGGAACTCCGCCTTGCACATCCTGCGGAACGAGGACGAGGACCTCTCCGCGGCCTGCTCGGTGAGGTAGGCCCAGAGGTTCAGCGTGGAGGCGAAGTCGGAGTGCTCGTCGGCGAAGCGCCGGTGGCTCTCGCGGGCGGCGTCGGCGTTCTCCAGGGGGCGCTCGCGCACGTCCTGGACGGACAGCGAGGCGACCAGCACCAGCAGCTCGGGGACCACGCCCTCGACGTCGGCCTGCAGCAGCATCCGCGCGAAGCGCGGGTCGGCGGGCACCTGCGCGAGCCGCCGGCCGATCTCGGTGAGCCTCGGGCTGGCGCCGGCGGGGGCGGCGGCCGGGTCGTCGATGGCGCTGAGCTCGTGCAGGAGGGCCAGGCCGTCGCGCACCTGGCGGCGGTCGGGGGCGTCGAGGAAGGGGAAGTCCTCCACGGCACCGAGACCGAGGGAGGCCATCTGCAGGATGACGCTGGCCAGCGACGTGCGCTGCACCTCGGGCTGGGTGAACCGGGGGCGGGCCTCGAGGTCGCGCTCGCTGTAGAGGCGGATGGCGACGCCGTCGGCCACGCGCCCGCAGCGGCCGGAGCGCTGGGCGGCGCTGGCCTGGCTGACCGGCTCGATGGGGAGTCGCTGCACCTTGGTGCGCGCCGAGTACCGGGAGATGCGGGCCGTGCCGGTGTCGACGACGTACCGGATGCCCGGCACCGTCAGCGACGTCTCCGCCACGTTGGTGGCCAGCACGATCCGCCGCGACGTGCCCGCCCCCGGGGCGGAGAACACGCGGTGCTGGTCGGCGGCCGACAGGCGGCCGAACAGCGGCAGCACCTCGGTGGCGCCCGCGCCGCCCGACCCGGCGGCCCGCAGGCCGGGGATCTCGCGGCGCTCGATGGCGGCGGTCAGGGCGTCGGCGGTGTCGCGGATGTCGCGCTCGCCGGAGAGGAACACGAGCACGTCGCCGTCGCCCAGCGCGGTGAGCTCGGCGACGGCGTCGATGACGCCCTCGGTCTGGTCGCGGTCCTGGGAGTGGTCGACGCCCTCGTCGTCGGGGTCGCCCTCGAGCTCGTCGTCGTCCTCGCCCCCCTCGCCCCCCTCGCCCCCCAGCGCTGCCTCGTCGAGGCTGAGCGGCCGGTAGCGGACCTCGACCGGGAAGGTGCGCCCGGAGACCTCCACCACCGGGACCTCGCCGACGGCGCTGGCGAAGTGGTCCGCGAAGCGCTGCGGGTCGATGGTCGCCGAGGTGATGACGACCTTGAGGTCGGGACGGCGCGGCAGCAGCCGGTGCAGGTACCCCAGGAGGAAGTCGATCGTCAGCGACCGCTCGTGGGCCTCGTCGATGATGATCGTGTCGTAGGCGAGAAGCTCGGGGTCGCGCTGCACCTCGGCCAGCAGGATGCCGTCGGTCATGAGCTTGACCAGGCTCTCCGGGCCCACCTCGTCGGTGAAGCGCACCGCGTAGCCCACGGTCCCGCCGACCTGCGTGCCCAGCTCCTCGGCGACGCGCTCGGCCACCGCGCGGGCGGCGATGCGGCGGGGCTGGGTGTGCCCGATGAGGCCCCGCACGCCGCGGCCCAGCTCGAGGCAGATCTTCGGCAGCTGCGTCGTCTTGCCCGAGCCGGTCTCGCCCGCCACGACCACCACCTGGTGGTCGCGGATGGCGGCGGCGATGTCGTCGCGGCGGTCGCTGACCGGCAGGTCGGGGTAGCTGATGGGCTGGGTGCTCGCGGCGCCCGCCCGCGCCGCCAGGCGCGCCTGCGCCGCGACGAGCTGCTCGGCCACCTCGGCGAGCTGCGCGGCGCGCCGCGGACCCTTCGCGCGCTCGGCGCCGGCCAGGCGGCGTCGCAGCCGCGCCTCGTCGCGCAGCGTGGTGGCCACCAGACCGCTGCGCAGCACCTCGGGGTCGGGTCCGGCGGTCGTCGTCGTCATCTCGCCGTCCAGAGTAGGCGCTGCGCGACGGGCGGTGACCTCAGCGGCGGGCGCGGGCGGCGAGGACGGCGACGTCGTCGTCGTGCCGGCCCTCCAGCACGGCGGGGATGACGGTGTCGAGCATCTGGTCGAGGCCCTGGTGGGCCTCCCGCTCGATCGCCGCGCAGAGCAGGCGCGTCCCGGTGTCGAGGTCGGTGTCCCGCCGCTCCACCAGTCCGTCGGTGTGCAGGACCAGCGTGGCCCCCAGGGGGAGCTCGGCGGTGTGGTCCGCGCGCGGCACCCCGGGCAGCGCCCCGAGCAGCAGGTCGGCCGGCGCCTCCAGCGGGGTCGCTCTGACACCCGAGCCACCCGAGCCACCCGAGCCACCCGGCAGCAGCAGGACCGGCGGCGGGTGGCCGGCGCTCGACCACGTGATGCACAGCGGGGCGCCGTCGACCTCGGGGCGGGTCACGCGGACGACGACGGCGGTCGCCAGCGCGTCGATGCCGAGGCGCTCCAAGGCGGTCTCGGTGCGGGTCAGCACCTGCGAGGGCTGCTGGCCCCCCTCGACGGCGTAGGCGCGCAGCACCGCGCGGATCTGCCCCATCGCGGCCGCCGCTGCGATGTCGTGGCCGGTGACGTCGCCGATGACGAGCGTGGTGGACCCGTCGCGGTCGACCAGCGCGTCGTACCAGTCGCCCCCCACCTGGTCGCCCTGGCTGGCGGGGACGTACCGGCTGGCGAGCTCCAGCTGCTCGGGGTCGGGCAGGTGGGTGAGCATCGCCGCCTGCAGCGTGCGCGCCGCCTGGCGGCGGTCCTGCAGCTGCGCCAGGTGCGACTGCCGCACCCCGGCGACGGCCGCGGCCACGCTCGTGGCGACCGCCACCACCGAGGCGCTCGCGATGGTGGTGAGCATCGGCGTCCCGTCGACCACGCACATCAGCGCGGCCAGGGCCGCCGCCAGCAGCCCGACCACCACCACGTGCCTGCGGGCCCCGCCGATGGCCGTCAGCGTGGGGGCCAGCGCCAGGGTGCCGGAGATGTTCGCCGCCGCCGGGTCTCCTGACAGGACGGCGAGCACCAGGTCGAGCAGGGCCAGGCCCGCGCTGGCCGCGAGCCCCAGCCACAGCCACCTCTGCGTCGGACGCAGTTGGTGCTCGCCCGCCGGTGGGCGGGGCGGCGACGTGGGGGCGCTCACCCGCCCAGGGTGCCGCACGCAGCTGGTGGGGGTAGGCAGGAGCCATGAGCGAAGAGAGCACCCCCAGCGCGAGCGGCCACGAGCAGGGCGTCGGCAAGACCGGCGGGCTGCCCGGGGCCAACGCCGACCCGCAGGCGTCGCAGACCCCCGAGCGCGAGCTGCAGGAGGTCCAGGCCGGCGAGGTCGCGCCCGAGTAGCCCTCCCGGCCCGCTCAGCCCGCGGCGGCGACGTCGCGCTCCAGCCGGGCGATGTCGATGCGCTGCATCGTCATCATCGACCGCATGGCGGCCCGGGCCCTGACGGGGTCCGGGTCGGCCATGAGCTCGGTCAGCCGCACCGGGACGATCTGCCACGAGAAGCCCCACGGGTCCTTCAGCCAGCTGCAGTCGCTCTCCGTGCCGCCGCCCTCCAGGAGCCCGTACCAGTAGTGGTCGACCTCGGCCTGGTCGGCGCACATGACCTGGATGCTCGTCGCCTCGTTGGGCGTGAACTGCGGGCCGCCGTTCAGGCCCAGGAAGCGCCGGCCGTCGAGGGTGAACTCGACGGTGAGCACCCCGCCCTCCGGGGTGCTGGGGTTGTCGGCCGGCGAGGGCACCACGGCGTCGATGCTGCTGTTCGGGAACAGGGACGTGTAGCGCTGCGCCGCCTCCTCGGCGCGGCCGTCGAACCACAGGCAGGTCACCATCTCGGGCATCGCTGGTCCTCTCCTCAGGTGCGTCCGTCCTCTGGTGGACGGCGCGGCTCCCGGGAACTCATCGGTCAGAAGCAGGGCTCGTCGGGGAAGGCGCTCGGAGCCGGCACCGCGCCGCTCGTCCCCGTGAGCTCGACGAGGCCCACCCCGGGCCCGAGCACCCGCACCGGGGCCTGGAGGCGCGCGAACCGGCCCACCGGCTCGGCAGGACGTCGGGGCCGGACCGCGTGGCGGCGCCCCAGGGGCGTCACCCAGTGCGCCGAGCCCTGGTCGCACCGCCAGTGCTGGAAGCGCCGCTGCCACGGCGCCGGAGCCGCTGCGGTGGCCGAGCGCCACCGCACCCGGTCGGTGCCGTGCTTGAGGCCGTGCCAGCGCCGGCTCTTGGGGTCGAGGTTGCAGGCGCACGTCGGCCCGCCGGCCCCGTGGGCGACGACGTGGTCGAGGTCGGCCCGCGACGCCCGCCGCGTGCTCCCCGGGCCCGTGCACCGGCCCCAGGCGCGGCGCACCAGGCGGGCCAGGGCCGCTGGTGGGTCGTGGGCGCCGCCACCGGCCCGCGTCACGGGGCAGTCGGCGGGGTCGACGGGGGAGCAGTTGCCGTCGGCGCAGGGGTCGTCGCCGTGCGCGAGGGCCTGATCGACGAGCTGCTCGACCTCGGCGTCGGACAGCTCGGGTCCGAGGACGTCGTCGGCGGCGGGAGTCGGTGGCAGCTGCTGCACGGGCAGCCCGCGGAAGCGGCCCCCGGGCGGCGGCCCCGTGCCCGGAGGGGGACCGGGGGCCCCGCCCCCACCGCCGTCGGGGTCGCTGCCTCGCAGCCAGGACGCGGGGTAGGTGTGGCCGTCGACGGTGACGAGGTCGCCCGTGTACGGGTCGGTCAGCACGCGGCGCAGGCGGCAGGAGCCCCAGGCCAGGGCCTGCTCGACGAGCCACCCCGGCACCCAGCCGCAGCCCTCCAGCAGCCCGGGGTCGTCGGTCGCGCCCACGAGTCCGGGCAGCGTGACCAGCAGCTCCAGCGGAGCGACGGGCCGTGCCGCCCCCGGGGCCGCCGGCCGCGCGGTGAGGGCGTGGGAGGTGAGGGCGTCGAAGCGGTGGGCGTCGAGGCCCCGCGCGTCGGTGTCGGGACCGTCCGGGTCGGCCCAGGGGTCCCCGCCGTCGGCGGGGGTGCGTCCCTCCGCGGTGGCGGCGCGGGCCTCGGCGAGGTTCGCGCGGGCGACGGCGTCGAGGTGGGAGTCCACCGCGGCGACCGCGGGGGTGGGCCCGGTGACCTCCAGGCGCGAGAGGCCGTCGCGCAGCACCCGCACCCGCACCCCGCGGGCGGCGACACCCGCCCGCGACCGCTTGCGGACCGCCGCGGCGTCGAGCCGGGCCAGCAGGCGGTCGGCCTCGGTGCGCAGCTCGGCGGTGTTCAGGCCGACGCCCGAGCCGCCCTCGCCGAACAGCTCGACATCGACGCGGAGGGCCACGGCCTCGTCGGCCCAGACCGTGCGCTCGGCGACGACGAGGGCCTTGGACAGGTCGACCTCCCCGGCGTCCAGCCGGGCCATCGTGTGCGGGGCCCACGCCACCAGGCGCCGGGCGTACCGCAGCCGGCGGGTGGCGTTGTGGTCGGTCCAGGCGAGCGCGGGCGCCACCTCGGCCACGAGGGCGTCGAGGTCACCCAGCTCGGGGGCGTCGAGGGACCCCTCGGAGCCCGGGGCGGCCAGTGCCGGTGCGTACAGCGGTGCCAGTGCGCCCAGGGCACGCACCTGGGCGCCTTGAGCCGCACCGATGACGGCCTGGCGGGCGCGCAGCAGCTCGACGTGGGCGTCGGCCTCGCGCTGGGCGGCGAGCTCGGCGCGCGCCTCCTCCACCCGGGCGCGGGTGGCCTCGTCGGCGCCGGCCATCCAGCGCGAGAAGGCGCTCACGGCGTCGGAGCGGCGCTGGCGCTCGCGGCGCTCGGCCTCGGCGGCGGCCTCCTCGGCGCGGGCACGGGCGGCTGCCTCGGTGGTGAGGCGGGCCCAGTGGGCGGAGGCTGCCTCGCGCACGAAGGGGTCGGCCGCGGCGCCGGTGCCTGCGGCGACCTGCTCGGCGCACCAGGCCCACCACGCGGCGTCGCGCTCGGCCGCGTCACCGGGGTCGGGGCGGTCAGGGCGGTCGGGGGCGGGCTCCAGCCACGGCTCGGAGCCGACGGCGTCGAGCCGCCCGTAGGCCAGCTCGAGGTCGGCGCGCGCCCTGCCCGCCGGGCCGGGCAGGGCCGGCGACGCCGGGGCTCCCACCGGTGCGCTCATGCAGTGATCATATCCGACAGGTGTTCGAACAAGCAAGTCGCGTGAGGCCTCTGAGCAGCGGCGATGCGACCCTGGAGGGCGACCCGCCGCCACCCTGCACCACGCCACTGACAGCGCTGCCCGACCGATCGGCCTACCGTTCCCGGGTGCAGCCCCCGGCCGACCTCCTCCGCCTGCTCCGGGAGGCCCGCGAGAGCGGCCGCGGCGTGCTCGCCCTCACCGGCGCCGGGATGTCGACGGCGTCGGGCATCCCCGACTACCGCGGGCCCACCGGCGCGCAGCGCACCAACAAGCCCATGACGTACGGGGAGTTCCTGCACGACCCGGAGGGGCGGCGCCGGTACTGGGCGCGCTCGTACGTCGGGTGGTGGCAGATCGCGACGGCGCAGCCCAACCCCGCGCACACCGCGCTCGCGGCGCTGCAGCAGCTCGGGGCGGTCGGGCCGGTGCTGACCCAGAACGTCGACGGCCTGCACCAGGCGGCCGGCAGCGACCGGGTGCTGGAGCTCCACGGGACGCTGGCGCGCGTCGTCTGCCTCGACTGCGGCTCGGTGCTGCCGCGCACCCAGCTCGACCGGCGCCTGCGGGCGGCCAACCCCGGCTTCGCCGAGCAGTCGCAGGCTCGCGCCGACCAGCTCAGGGTCAACCCCGACGGCGACGTCGACCTGCCGGAGGAGCTGGTCGAGGGCTTCGTCGTCGTCCCCTGCCCGGTCTGCGAGACGGGGGTGCTCAAGCCCGACGTCGTCTACTTCGGCGAGCCGGTGCCCAAGGAGCGCGTCACCCGCGCCTTCGAGCTGCTGGAGGCGGCGCCCGCGCTGGTCGTGCTCGGCAGCTCGCTGACGGTCATGAGCGGGTACCGCTTCGTGCGGGCGGCGGTGCGCGCCGGACAGCCGGTCGCCGTCGTCACCGACGGGGTCACGCGCGCGGACGGGGACGGCGTCCTCAAGGTCGCCGCCCCGTCCAGGAGCTCCTGCCGGAGCTGGTCAGCCAGCTCGCGTGATCAGCGGGCGATGCTGGCCCCGAGCCACCCCTCGGGCAGCGCGAACGCGTCGACGACCCGGCCCGCGTGCGGCCGCAGCTGCGCGCACAGCGCGTTGACCGCCGACGTCAGCTCGCGCGAGCGCGCCGGGGTGATCAGGCCGCGCTCGAGGTACCAGGCTCGGTCGGCCTCCAGCTGCGCGAGCACGTGGAGGTCGAGCACCCGGCCCAGGAGCGCCCGGGCCCTCTCGGAACCCTCGCCGTCGGCCCGCTCGATCGCGGCCGCCGCCGTGGAGGCGACGTGCGCGTCGAGGTGCGCCTTGGCGGCGAGCACGAGGTGGTCCTGCACCTCGTTGACGACCGTGAACGCGTCGGCGCCCGCGGCGGAGCGCTTGCGCATCCGGGCCACCAGCGACTCCAGCACCCGGCGCTCGCGGTGCGCCAGCAGCCGCAGCTGCCAGTCGCGGTCGAGCGGGCCGGCGTCCTCGGTGCGGCGCAGGTCGGCGAGCGTCTCACCGACGAAGCCGGCGAGCGCGCGCGCCGGGGTCCGGCCGGCGTAGGCGTCGACCAGCGACGTCGTGACCGCGCGGGCGGCCCCGAGCTTGCCGGCCTGCTTGAGGGTGTCGCGGTAGGTGGCGAGCAGGTGCTTGCCCAGCAGCTGCGCGAGCACGGTGTTGTCGCCCTCGAAGGTGGTGAAGACGTCGGTGTCGCCCTTGAGCTGGGCGATCCGGTTCTCCGAGAGGAACCCGGCGCCGCCGCAGGCCTCGCGGGCCTCCTGCAGCGCCTCGGTGGCGTGCCAGGTGAGCAGCGCCTTCATCCCGGCGGCCTTGGCCTCGAGCGCCTTCTGCGGGCCGGGGGAGGGGGCGGCGCCCAGCAGCACCGGGTTGGTGACGCGGTGCAGCTCGGCGACCAGCTCGTCCTGCGCCAGCGACAGCACCGCCGAGCGCGCCAGCAGCGGCAGCAGCCGGCGCTGGTGGGTGCGGTAGTCCAGGAGGGTGACCTCCTCGCCGCCCCCGCCCGGCCGCGGGAACTGCCTGCGGCTCTCGGCGTAGCGGACGGCGATGGCCAGGCCCGTCTTCGACGCCGCCAGCGCCGCCCCGCCGATGCACACGCGGCCCTTCACGAGGGCGCCCAGGGTGGTGAAGAAGCGGGCGTTGTCGCTGGCGATGGACGAGCTGTAGGTGCCGTCCTCGGCCACCTGGCCGTACCTGTCGAGCAGGTTCTCACGGGGCACGCGCACCTGGTCGAACACGATCCGGCCGTTGTCGACCCCGTTCAGCCCCATCTTGCGGCCGCAGTCGCTCAGGGTGACGCCGGGCAGGGCGTTCCCCGCCTCGTCGCGGACCGGCACCAGGACGGCGTGGACGCCGTGGCGCTCGCCCTTCGTGATGAGCTGGGCGTACACGACGGCCATCCGCGCGTCCTGCGCGGCGTTGCCGATGTAGTCCTTGCGCGCGTCCGGGCCGGGGGTGTGGACGACGATCTCGCCGGTCGCCTCGTCGTAGGTGGCGGTGGTGGCGAGGTTGGCGACGTCGGAGCCGTGGCCCGTCTCCGTCATCGCGAAGCAGCCGAGCAGGTCGGTCTCGACGGCGTCGCGCAGGTAGCGCTCGTGGTGCTTCGCGGTGCCGAGCGCCTGGATGGAGCCGGCGAACAGGCCCCACTGCACGCCCGCCTTGATGGTGAGCGAGAGGTCGGCGTGGCCGAGCATCTCGAAGTTCACCGTCTGCGCGCCCCACGCTGTCGCCGCCGAGCCCGCTGGTGGCCGACGCCGCGAAGCCGTAGCGGTGCTCGCCGGTCGGCACGACCTCCTTGAGGCGCTCCAGCGTCACCGCGCGGTGCTCCGCGGTCGAGAGGTGGTCGGTGGGCTCGCACCAGGACGCGGGGACGGTGGCGCGGGCGCGCTCGCGGACGTGGGGCCCAGCGGCCGTCGAGCACCCGCTGGACGGCGGCGGGGTCGGCCGCGAGGTCGCTGGCGGAGCGTCCGCCAGGTCCGCCAGGGCGGCCATGGTGTCGGCGTCCTGGTCGAGGCGGCTCGGGGCGGAGCCCCCGGCCTCGGCGACGCCGGCCGCGACCTCGGCGGCCTCGGTGCTGGCGGCCGTGCTGGCGGTGGTGCTCATGGCCTCTCCTCGTGGTCGTGGGACTCGTCGTGGCTCAGTGGTGCTCGTGACAGGCCGCCCCAGGCGAGGGCGGTGAGCTGGGAGGCCAGCTCGTCGGCGGTGGCGCAGCCGGAGGGGTCGGCCGCGCGCTGGCGCATCCAGTGGTCGGTGGCCGCACGGATCATGCCCACCAGCCCGTGCGCCCAGGCGGGGGCCGCCGAGGCGTCGATGCCGGCCGCGGTGAGGCGCCGGGTGATCTCCGCGGCCAGCTCGGCGCTCACGGCGCTGGAGAGCCCGGCCAGGGGGTCGGCGCTGCCCCCCGAGCCGCCCCCCGAGCTGCCAGCGCCGCCCGAGCCGGGGGGCCGGTGGGTGACGAACCAGTAGACGTCCGGGTCGTCGGCGACCAGGCGGAGGTAGGTGGAGACGAGCGCGCGGAGCGCGGCGCGGGGGTGCTCCTGGGCCGCGGCGGCGGTGACGAGGTCGGCCAGGATGCGCCGGCTCACGCGCTCGGCGACGGCGAGGTAGAGCTGCTCCTTGTCGGCGAAGTGCCGGTACAGCGCGGTCTTGCTGGTGCCGGCCTCGGCGGCGATCTCGTCGACGCCGACGCCCGGGCCGTGCCGGGTGATGGCCCGCAGGGCCGCCTGCACCAGCTCCTCGCGGCGGGCGGTGCGGTGCGCCTCCCAGCGGGTGCTGCGCCCGTCGAGGGCGGGCGCTGACGTCATCGGCATCCACCGACAGTAACCCGGCACCCGGGGTACCCGCTACTTCCGGTACCGGAAAGATGCCGTGGCCGGTTAGCCTGGGCCGGTGGCTCCCGCACCCCCCTCGTCAGCCCACCTCCGCAGCGCCGTCGTCGTCGCCGCCGACCGCACCCCGTTCTCCCGCACGGGCCGCGCCTACGCCCGCGCGAGCAGCCAGGACCTGCTGACCGCCGCCCTCGACGGGCTGGCGGCGCGCACGGGGCTCGCGGGCGAGCGGCTCGGCACCGTCGTCGCCGGCGCCGTGCTGCGCCACAGCCGCGACCTCAACCTCACCCGCGAGCCGTGCTCTCCAGCGCCCTCGCCCCCACCACGCCCACCACCGACCTGGCGATGGCGTGCGCCACCGGCCTCGAGGCCGCCGTCATCGTCAGCAACGCCATCCGGGTGGGCCAGGTGGAGGCCGGGATCGCCGGCGGCGCCGACAGCGCCAGCGACGCCCCGCTCGCCGTCGGCGACGACCTGCGCCGCACCGCGCTCGCCGTCCGCGGCGCCCGGTCCGTCCCCGCCCGGGCGAAGGCGCTGGCGCGGCTGCGCCCGAGCGCGCTGCGGGTCGAGGCCCCCCGCAACGCCGAGCCGCGCACCGGCCTGTCGATGGGCGACCACGCCGCCCTGACCGCTGCCGCCTGGGCGTCTCCCGCGAGGCCCAGGACGCGCTCGCCGCGCGCAGCCACCACGCGCTCGCCCGCGCCTGGGACGACGGCTTCTTCGACGACCTCGTCACCAGCTGCCTCGGCCTGCGCCGTGACGACGTGCTCCGCCCGTCCACCTCGGTGGAGGCGCTGGCGGGGCTCGGGCCGGTCTTCGGCGACACCATGACCGCCGGCAACTCCACGCCCCTCACCGACGGCGCCGCCGTGGTGCTGCTCGCCAGCGAGGAGTGGGCCGCCGAGCGCTCGCTGCGGCCGCTGGCGCGGGTGGTCGACGCCGAGTCGGCCGCCGTCGACTTCGTCACCGGCACCGACGGGCTGCTCACCGCCCCCGTCTACGCCATGCCCCGGCTGCTGGACCGGACCGGGTGGACGCTGCAGGACGCCGACGTCCTCGAGGTCCACGAGGCGTTCGCCTCCACCGTGCTGGCCACCCTGGCCGCGTGGGAGTCCGAGGAGTTCTGCCGCGAGCGGCTCGGGCGGCCGGCCCTGGGCGCCGTCGACCGCTCCCGCCTCAACCCGGTGGGCTCCTCCCTGGCCACCGGCCACCCCTTCGCCGCCACGGGCGGCCGGGTGCTCGCCACCGCCGCCAAGCAGCTGCACCTCCTGGCCCAGCAGCGCGAGCAGGAGCACGGACCCGGGGCCCCGAAGCCCCGCGCGCTCCTGTCGGTGTGCGCCGCCGGCGGGCAGGGCGTCGTCATGGCGCTCGAGGCCCTGTGATGACCTCGGCGACGAGCGGGACGCGCGACCTATACGCGGAGGCGGTCCGCACCGGACCGGGAGCCGCGCTGGCGAAGCGGCTCGGGCTGCCGCGACCGGCCGTGCTGCGCCGCCACGCGGACGGCCAGCCGCTGCTCGCCGGCCCCGTCCTGGTGCTCACCACCGGCAGCGAGCCGTCCGTCTTCAGCACCCGCGAGGCCGGGGGCGCGCTCGCGTCCGTGCTGCGAGGCGCCGGTGCGGACACCGCCCCCGTGGACTCCCTCGAGGCCGGCGGGAGGCTGGGCGCCGTCGTCGTCGACGCCACGGGCGCGGCGCGCACCGGCGACCTCGCCGCGCTCGGCCTCGCCCTCGGCCCGGCGGTGCGCCGCCTGGGGCCCAGCGCGCGCGTCGTCGTCGTCGGTCCGGCCCCGGCCGCCGCGGGCGACCCGGAGGCCGCCGCCGTGGCCCAGGGGCTCGAGGGGGTCGTGAGGACCGTCGGCAAGGAGCTGCGCGCCGGGGCCACCGCCAACCTCCTGCGCCTCGCCCCCGGCGCCGGGGCCGCCGAGGTCGCCGGACCCCTGCTCTTCCTCGTCTCGGCGCGCTCGGCGTTCGTCGACGGCCAGGTGGTCGAGGTCGCGGCCGCCGAGGGCCTCTCGGGGGGCGCGACCGCACCGGCGGGCCCGCCCCTGGAGGGAGCCGTCGCCGTCGTCACCGGCGCCGCCCGCGGCATCGGGCGCGCCACCGCGCAGGTGCTCGCCCGCCAGGGGGCGCGGGTGGTCGCCGTCGACGTGCCGGCCGCCAGCGGTGACCTGGCCGCCACCGCCAACGCCGTCCGCGGGCACGCCCTCGCCCTCGACGTCACCGCTCCCGACGCCCCGCGGCGCCTGGTGGAGCACCTGCGCGAGCGCCTGGGCGACCTGCGCGGACCGGGGGACCGGCGGCTCGTCGTCGTCCACAACGCCGGCATCACCCGCGACCGGCTGCTGGTCAACCTCGACGCCGCCCGGTGGGACGCCGTGCTCGGCGTCAACCTCGCGGCGCCGCTGCGGCTGACGGCCGCGCTGCTGGACGCCGGGCTCCTGGGCGAGGGGGCGCGCGTCGTCGGCGTCTCCTCGACGTCCGGCCTCGCCGGCAACCGCGGGCAGGCCAACTACGCCGCGTCCAAGGCCGGGGTCGCCGGCTGGGTGCGCGCCCTCGACCCGCAGCTGGCGGCCGCGGGCGCCACCGCCAACGCCGTCGCGCCGGGGTTCGTCGAGACGGAGATGACGGCGAGGATCCCGCCGCTGCTGCGCCAGCTCGGACGGCGCACCGCGAGCCTGCAGCAGGGCGGCCGGCCGGTCGACGTCGCCGAGACCGTCGCGTGGCTCGCCGAGCCCGCCAGCGCCGGCGTGCGCGGCCAGGTGGTCAGGGTCTGCGGCCAGGCGCTGGTGGGCGCGTGAGCGCGCCGCGACGGTCGACGGGGGGGCCGGCGGGGGGACTGGTCCCGGTCTACGCCCGGGCCGTGCTCTCGGCCCGGCGCAAGGGCGCGGCGCTGCGCGCGGCGGACGGCCGCGGCGAGCCGGTGGTCGTCCCGTCGGAGGCGGTCGTGCTGCCGGGGGTCGCCGTCGACGCCCAGCGCGCCACCGCCCTCGCCCGCGTCACGGGCGTGCCGCTGCGGCCGGTGCTCCCCGCCCTCGGGCCGCACCTGCTGGCGTTCACCGCGCAGCTGCGGCTCATGGGCGCCGACGCCTTCCCGTTCCCGCTGCCGGGGCTCGTGCACGTCACCCAGCACGTCCGCCAGCACCGACCGCTGGGCGTGGGGGAGCGCGCGGAGGTCCGCACCCGCGCCCGGGGCCCGCTGGCGCACGCGAAGGGGACCCTGGTCGAGCTCGTCTCGCAGGTGCTCGTCGGTGACGAGGTCGCGTGGGAGGGGACGAGCGGGTACCTCGCCCGGGGGGTGGGCGGCGCCGCCGGCTCCGGTGCCCCCGACCCGCTGGACCCGCTGGACCTGCCGGAGCCGCCCGGGCGCACCGCCGCGCGGTGGCGCGTGCCCGCGGACGCCGGCCGGGCCTACGCCGCGGTGAGCGGCGACGCCAACCCGATCCACCTGTCGCGGCTCGCCGCACTGGCGCTGGGGTTCCGCGGCGCGATCACCCACGGGATGTGGACGCTGGCCAGGGCGGTGGGCCAGGTGGAGCCGCAGGTCGCCGCTGCCGGCGACGGCGCCGTCGAGGTGCGGGCCCGCTGGGGCTCGCCCCTGCTCCTGGGCTCGCGCGCGGACCTCTGCGTCGAGCCCCTCGCAGCGGGCCCGGGCGCGGGGTGGGCGCTCGCGGTGCGCTCGGGGAGCGGGTCCACCTCACGGCCGCGGTGGCCCCGCTCCCTCGGGCCTGAGGCCCCCGGCCGTCTCAGGCCTCGTCGAGCGACTCCGGCTTGTGGACGGCCTCCTTGCCGGTCTTGTCGCTCTTCACCAGGTACTGCGGGTCGTCGTCGCTGGCGCGCACCTGGCGGCCACCGGCCTTCGTGTCCTCGGTGATCTTCTTCTCGACGGTCCCCTCGACGGTGTTGCCGTGGGAGGACCACTCCACGTCGTCGCCCTTGCGGAAGGTCTGCTCGTCAGCCATGGCGATCACCTGCCCCGTGATCGCCGGTCCACACCCGCACCACCCGGACGGGTGCTGATGTTCTTCTGATGCATCAGTGGCCCCCCGGTGTTGTCGGGCGCCGGGGGAGTGCCTACGGTCGGGGGCACCGGGACACAGGCGTCAGCGGTGACGCGGGTGCCCGGCTCACCTCGGGAGCGTGCATGAGCAGCAACCGCGCAGTGGCCTACAACGGGCACGGGGTCGACGTCATCGACATCGACTACCCCACCTTCGAGCTCAAGGACGGGCCGGGCGTCAAACCCGGACAACGTCGGCCGCCCGGTGCGGCACGGCGTGGTCCTCAAGACCGTCTCGACCAACATCTGCGGCTCCGACCAGCACATGGTCCGCGGCCGGACCACCGCCCCCGAGGGCCTCGTGCTGGGCCACGAGATCACCGGCGAGGTGGTCGAGGTCGGGCCCGACGTCGAGTTCATCAAGGTCGGCGACGTCGTCTCGGTGCCGTTCAACATCGCGTGCGGCCGCTGTCGCAACTGCAAGGAGCGCAAGACCGGCATCTGCCTCAACGTCAACCCCGACCGCCCGGGCTCGGCGTACGGGTACGTCGACATGGGCGGCTGGGTCGGGGGCCAGGCCGAGTACGTGCTCGTGCCCTACGCCGACTGGAACCTGCTGAAGTTCCCGGACCGCGACCAGGCGCTGGAGAAGATCCTCGACCTGACGATGCTGTCCGACATCTTCCCGACCGGCTTCCACGGCTGCGTCACCGCGGGCGTCGGCGTCGGCTCCACCGTCTACATCGCCGGCGCCGGCCCCGTGGGCCTCGCGGCGGCGGCGGGGGCGCAGCTGCTGGGGGCTGCCGTCGTCATCGTCGGCGACCTCAACGAGGAGCGGCTCGCGCAGGCCCGCAGCTTCGGCTGCGAGACCGTCGACGTCTCCAAGGGCGACCCGAAGGACCAGATCGAGCAGATCCTGGGTGTGCCCGAGGTCGACTGCGGCGTCGACGCCGTGGGCTTCGAGGCCCGCGGGCACGGCTCCGGGGCCGGCCAGGAGGCCCCCGCCACGGTCCTGAACTCCCTGATGGAGATCACGACGGCGGGCGGCGCGCTGGGCATCCCCGGCCTCTACGTCACGGGTGACCCGGGCGGTGTCGACGACGCCGCCAAGCGCGGCGCGCTCTCCCTCGACCTCGGCACCGGGTGGGCCAAGTCGCTGTCGTTCACCACCGGCCAGTGCCCGGTGATGAAGTACCACCGCGGCCTGATGCAGGCGATCCTGCACGACCGCGTGCAGATCGCGAAGGCCGTCAACGCCACCCCGATCGGCCTCGACGAGGCCCCGCAGGGCTACGCCGACTTCGACAAGGGCGCCGCCAAGAAGTACGTGCTCGACCCCCACGGCACCATCAAGCGCTGACCCCGCGACCGGCCGTGACGCCGGACGTGCAGGACCCCGCCCCGCGGGGCTGACAGCCCCAGCGGGCGGACCTCTGCACGTCCGGCGCCACGAGCAGCCACGCGCCGGGGCTGCGGCTGGTTGGATGGGGCCGGGCGACGACGAGGACGCCTCCACCACCCGTCCCGCCCGTCCCCGGAAGGCCCGCAGTGCCCACCTCCACCTCCAGCCGGGCCCTGCTCGCGCTCGCCACCGGCGCCTTCGCCATCGGCTCCACCGAGTTCCTCATGATGGGCCTGCTGCCCGAGGTCGCCGGCGACCTGTCCGTCACCGTGCCGGCGGTCGGGTACGCGATCTCCGCGTACGCCCTCGGCGTCGTCGTCGGCGCGCCGACGCTCACGGCCCTGTCCACCCGGTACCCCCACCAGCGGGTGCTCGCCGGGCTGATGGTCCTGTTCGTGCTCGGCCACGTCGCCACGGCCTTCGCCCCCGGCTACCACGAGCTGCTCGCCGCCCGCTTCGCCACCGGGCTCGCGCACGGCTCGTTCTTCGGCGTCGCCGCCGTCGTCGCCCGGTCCCTGGCCGCCCCCGGCAAGGAGGGCAGCGCCATCAGCCGGGTCTTCACCGGCCTCACCGTGGCCCAGCTGCTCGGCGTCCCCGTCGGGACGGCGCTGGGCCAGGTGCTCGGCTGGCGCTGGGCCTTCGGCCTCGTCGGCGTGCTCGGCGTGGTCACGGTCCTCGCCGTGCTGCGCTGGGTGCCGCTGCGCCGGGAGGCGCCGGTGCGCCTGGCCACCGAGCTCACCGGGGTGCTGCGCCCCCAGGTGCTGCTGACGCTGGCCGCCACCGCCGTCGGCACCGGCGGCCTCTTCGCGGTGTACAGCTACGTCGCCCCGATCCTCACCGACCTCGCCGGCTTCCCCGCCGCCGCGGTCGCCTGGTGCTCGTGGCCTACGGCGCCGGCACCGTGGCCGGCACGCTGCTCGGCGGCAGGGGCTCGGACCGCTTCCCCGAGGGCTCCGCCGTGCTGGGCCTGGCGGCCCTCTCACTCGCGTGCCTGGTGATGCTCGGCGCGTCCGGGCACCCCGCCACGGCGCTGGTGGCGCTGGTGCTCTTCGGCGTCGTCGCCTTCTTCGTCGGGCCACCGCTCATCAACCGCGTCATCTCCGTGGCCCCCGGCAGCGGGCTGATGGCCTCGGCCGCCAACCAGGCCGCGTTCAACGCCGCCAACGCCCTGGGCGCCGCCGCCGGCGCCCAGGTGCTCGCCGCCGGGTACGGGCTGCGCGCCACGATGGTCGTCGGCGCGGTGCTGGCCGCCGCCGGCGCCCTCATCGCCCTGGTGGCGGTGCTGCTGCAGCGCCGGGCCCCCAGCGGCACCGGCGCCCTGCCGCTGGTGCGCCGCCGCGCCGTCGTCGAGCACGAACCCTCCCTCGTGCTGGAGGCCCTGCGCCTGGCCGGCATCGCCGGGGCCACCAGCTGCGTGGCGGCCGTCCGGCTGGACGCCGACACCCGAGAGGCGCAGACCCCCGCCGCGCGGTGAGATCGAGCGGTGCCCGAGGGAGACACCGTCGCGCGGCTGGCCCGCCGCATGGACGCCGTGCTGGCGGGCCGGCGCCTGCTGGCCGGGCGGCTCATGGTCCCCGCCCACGCCGGGGCCGACCTCGCCGGCGCCCTCGTGCTCGGCACCGCCACCCACGGCAAGCACCTCCTGACCCGCCTGGACCACGACGGCGAGGCGCTCACCCTCCACACCCACCTGCGCATGGACGGCGAGTGGGCGCTCCTCGGCCCCGGCAAGCGCCTGCCCGCCGCCCGCCACCCCGACGTCCGCGCCCTGCTCGTCACCAGCGAGCAGCGCAGCGCCGCCGGCCTGCGCCTGCCCGTGGTCGAGCTGCTCCGCACCTCCCGCGAGGCCGACGCCGTCGGCCACCTCGGTCCCGACCTCCTGCACGACGGCTTCGACGCCGCGCTCGCGGCCCGCAACCTCCTCGCCGACCCCGCGCGCCCCCTCGCCGGGGCCCTGCTCGACCAGCGCAACCTCGCGGGCCTGGGCAACCTGTGGGCCAACGAGCTGTGCTTCCTGCTGGGCCGCAGCCCCTGGACGCCGGTCGGCGACCTGGGGGAGGACGGCGTGGCGCGCGCCGTCGCGCTCGCCGAGAAGGCCCTGCGGGCCTCGGCCGCCGGGACCACCGGCTACCAGGTCACCACCGGCGACACCCGCCCCGGCCAGGAGCACTGGGTGGCGGGGAACGCCGGGAAGCCCTGCCGGCGGTGCGGCACCACCGTGCGGGTGGTCGACGGCGCGGCGGGCGCGTCCTCCGGGGCCGACCAGCGGTACGGGGTCCACCGGCGGACCTGGTGGTGCCCGCGGTGCCAGCCCGGTCCCCAGCCCTAGGGTGCGGGGATGCGAGAGGTCCTGACGTGGGAGCTGTTCGGGACGGCGGTGCGCGACCTCGCGCAGCAGGTCGCCGACGACGGGTTCGAGCCCGAGGTGGTGCTCGCCATCGCCCGCGGCGGGCTCGTGCCCGGCGGGGCGCTCGCCTACGCGCTCGGCACCAAGAACACCGCGGTGATGAACGTCGAGTTCTACACCGGCGTCGACCAGCGCCTGCCCGTGCCGGTGGTGCTGCCGCCGGTGCTGCAGGCCGTCGACATCGCCGGGGCGCGGGTGCTGGTGGTCGACGACGTCGCCGACACCGGCCGGACCCTGGAGACGGTCCTCGACTTCTGCGCCGGGCACGTCGCCGACGTGCGCTCGGCGGTGGTCTACGAGAAGCCCACCTCGGTGGTGCGCTGCGAGTACGTCTGGCGCCGCACCGACCGCTGGATCGACTTCTGCTGGTCGACCCCGGGACCGGTCACGTCCTCGCGCTGACCGCCTCGACGAGGTCCGCCCGCCAGCACCGGGCCTCGTCGGCGGTCATGGGTGCGGCGACGAGCGGCCCGCGCACGGCGGTCGCACCGGCGGCGACGGCGCGCTCGAGCTGGTCGTCGGTGGTGACCCCGGTGGCCGCCACCAGCAGGCCCAGCCGCTGGGCCGCCGCCGCGACCAGGTCGAGCACGAGGCGCTGCGCCGGGTCGTCGGAGCTGACCAGGTCCGCCGCCAGGGCGAGGGCGCGCACCGGCAGGGCGGGGAGCTCCCTGAGGGGCGTCGACCCGCTGGCCTCCAGGCCCGCCAAGACGCCGACCGCCTGGAGGGTGCGCAGGTTCCAGACCACGGACGGGTCGGTGCCGCAGGCCTCGCCCACGGACAGGGCCAGCGCCCGGCCGGGCAGCTCGGCGGTGACGAGCGCGTCGGAGACGTCGTCGAGCAGGCGCCCGTCGGCGGCGTGCGCGGGCGAGAGCCTGACCGTGAGCGGGACGTCGTCAGGAGCGCCGTCCCGCCCGCGCCACTGCGACGTCTGCACCGCCGCGGCGTGCAGCAGCCACCGGCCGAGGTCGCGTCCGAGCCCGGCGGCCTCGGCGGCGCCGACGACCTCGCTCCCCGAGAGCGCGGTCCCGGCGCGGTCCCAGTGCGGGACGGCGTGCCACGCGAGCAGCGCCCCGCTCGTCGCGTGGACCACGGGCTCGTAGCGGACCTCCAGCGCCCCCGCGGCCAGCGCGGCACGCAGGTCGTGGGCGACGGCGTCGCGCTCGGCCTCCTCGCGCAGGAGGTCGGCGTCGTGGACGACCACGCACCCCCGCCCCCGGGCCTTGGCGCGGTAGACGGCGGTGTCGGCCTTGCGCAGGAGCCGCGCCGGGGTCGCGCCGCCGCCGGAGGAGACCACGAGGCCGACGCTGGCGCCGACCGACGGCGTCCGCAGCGTCCCGTCGACGGTCAGCTCCAGCGGCTCGGACACCGCCGCGACCAGGCGCTCGCCGAGCGCGCGCGCCCCGTCGGCGTCGAGGTCGCGGGCGACGACGACGAACTCGTCACCGCCCAGGCGGGCCACCACGTCGTCGCCGCGCAGCTGGGCGCGGAGCCGGGCGGCGGTGGTGCGCAGCACCTCGTCGCCCGCCGCGTGACCGCACCTGTCGTTGACCTGCTTGAAGCCGTCGAGGTCGACGAAGAGGACCGACGTGGTGCCCCCGTCGGCGGCGACGCGCGCCACGGCGTCGTCGAGCGCGGACAGGACCGCAGCGCGGTTGGGCAGGCCGGTCAGCGGGTCGTGGGTGGCGCGGTGCACGAGCTCGGCGCGCAGGGCGTCGCGGGCCGCGACGGCGTGCACCACCGCCTCCAGGGAGTCCTGCACCGCCTCGGCCAGCCGGCCGGGCACCGGGGTCCGGTCGAGGGCGGGGCCCAGGTCACCGCGAGCGACGGCCTCGGCCTGCACCCGCACCCGGTGCAGGCCCTCGGCGGTGCTGCGCAGGGCGTCACCGACGTCGCGGACCTCCCGCGGGCCGCGCAGGGGCAGGTCCAGCGGCTCCCCGTCGAGGGCCCGCCGGGCCGCCTCGCTCAGGCGGCGCAGGGGGCGGGCCGTGCGACGCGCCACGACCAGGGTGCTCGCCACCGCCAGCACCAGGGCCAGCACGCACAGCAGGACCGCTCGGGCGAGGGCGCGCTCGGAGGTGCCGCGGTCGGCGTCCGAGGCCGCCAGGGCGTCGTCCACGGCGCTGCGCAGCAGGCGGGTGAGCACCGCGTCGCGCAGGCTGCTGGCGGCGCGCAGCGACACCGCCGCCGGGGCGTCCAGGTGCTGGACCGCGGTGGCGTCGATGCTCTCGGCGACGGACGAGCCCATGGCCTGCGCCCACGCGTTGCGCAGCACGGAGGTCGACAGGGCGTCCCCCTGGTGGACCAGGTGCTCGTAGCTGCCGGTGGCCTCCTCGAGCGCCCGCGCGGCCAGCACGCGGTCCTGTCCCGTCAGCACGGCCGCCGCGAAGGCCAGGGGCAGCTGGCGGCTGGCGTGACCGGTGAGCTCGGCGACCAGCCCGACGTCGTGGACGCGCGGTGCGCTCTGCTCGGACAGACCGGCCGAGGCGGCCCGCACGGACGCGCGGGTCTCGGCCAGGCGCACGGCGTCGGAGGCGCTGAGGTAGGCGTTCAGCTGGTCCGGCAGCGCCGAGAGGCCCGCGTCGGCGGCCACCCGCACGGCGCGCAGCTGCTCCGCGACGGCGGGGGCGACCGCCGTCGCGCGCCCGGGGGTCACCGCCGCGACCGCCCGGTCCGTCAGCGTGCGCGCCTGCGCCAGCGACTCGGGGGCGTCCTGGCGCAGGCGCGCGCGCTCCAGCGGGCTGAAGCCGGCGCGGGCGGTCGCGGCGTCGTCGCGGATGACGGTGACGACGAGCGTCGGGAGCAGCTCCTGGTCCACGGCTCGGCGCACGGCGTCCAGCTCCAGGCTGGCGGTGAGCAGCTCGTGGGCGGCGACCGCCCGGTCGACCTGGCCGAGGTGGGACTGCACGACGCCGGCGCTGAGCGCAGCGGTGGCGAGCACGGGCACGGCGACGAGCGCCGCGAGGTGCTGCCAGACGCTGCGTCCTCGACGCCTCTCCCGGGTCACCTCCAGTGCATCGGTGCCTCAGGCGCCCGGGTGAGCCCGGGAGGGGCTCGAGGCGCTCGTGCCGTCCAGGTGCACCCGTGCGGACGTCACCCCGCGGCGTAGGCCGCGTCGTCAGCGGACGAGCACCGGGCTGCGGCCTCGTCGGTGGTCATCGGGGCACCGGTCAGGGGACCGCGCACGACGTCGGCCCCGGCCGCGACGGCCCGCCGCAGGTGCTCCTCGGTCTCGACGCCGGTGGCCACGACCCACAGGCCCAGCTGGCGGGCGACGCCGGCGAACAGGGCCAGGAGCTGCTGGCGCGCCGGGTCGTCGGCGGCGACGAGGTCGGCCGACAGGACCACGCCCCGCACGGGCAGCCCGGGCAGGTCCTGCAGCGGGGTCGCCCCGGAGCCGGCGACCGCCGTGTGGACGCCGAGGACCCCCAGCGACCGCAGGTGCCAGGCGGCGCCGGGGTCGGCGGCCGCGGTCTCGGGCACCACGACCGCCAGCGCGCCGGCGGGCAGCGCCGCGGCGACCAGGGCGTCGGCGACGTCGTCGAGGAGCCGCTCGTCGGCGGCGTGGCGCGCGGTGACGCGCACCGACGCGGGCGTGCGGCCTCCCCACGCGGCCACCTGCGCGGTCGCGGCCAGCAGCTGCCAGCGCCCCAGCTCGCGGCCCAGGCCCGCGGCCTCCGCCGCCTCGACGAGCGCCTCGCCGCACACCTGCGCCCCCGCGCGCGTCCAGTGCGGGACCACGACCCACGAGAGCAGGTCCGAGGTGCCGGGGCGCACGGCGGGCTCCCACCGTAGCTCGAGGCGGCTGCGCGCGGGGTCGTCCAGGGCGGCGCGCAGGTCGTGGGCGACGGCGTCGCGCTCGGCCTCCTCGCGCAGCAGGGCGGCGTCGTGCAGCACGACCCGGCCCCGGCCCAGCGCCTTGGCGCGGTAGACCGCGACGTCGGCCTCGCGCAGCAGGCGCTCTGCGCCGACGCGCCCGCCCGGTGAGAGGGCCACGCCCACGCTGGCGCCCACCCGCGGGGTGCTCAACCCGCCGTCCACCACCAGCTCCACCGGCGCGGAGACCGCCACCACCAGGCGCTCGCCGAGGGCGAGGGCCTCGGCGGTGCCCAGGCCCTGGGCGACCACCACGAACTCGTCACCCCCGAGGCGGGCGACGACGTCGCCGCCGCGCAGCAGCTCGCGCAGCCGCGCCGCCACCGCGCAGAGCACCGCGTCACCGGTGGCGTGCCCGCAGCGGTCGTTGACCAGCTTGAAGCCGTCCAGGTCGACGAAGAGCACCGCGACCGACCCCTCGGCACCGGTGGTGCGCGCCAGGGCGGCGTGCAGCGCCGCCAGCGCGGCCGCCCGGTTCGGCAGACCGGTGAGGGGGTCGTGCGCGGCGCGGTGCGACAGCTCGGCGCGCAGCGCGTCGCGGGCCTCCACCGCGCGCACCATGGCCTCGACGGAGCCCTGCACCACCTCGCCCAGGCGCCCGGGCACGGCGGGCTGGGCGAGCGCGGCGTCGAGGTCGCCGCGCGCGACGGCCTCGGCCTGCTGCCGCACCCGGTGCAGGCCCTCTGCGGTGCGGCTGAGCGCGTCACCGACCTCGCGCACCTCGCGCGGCCCGCGCCGCAGCGGTGCGAGCGGCTCGCCCTCCAGGGCGCGCCGCGCCGCCTGGCTGAGGCGGCGCAGCGGCCGCGACGTCAGACGCGCGACGACGACGGTGCTCACCACCGACAGCACGAGCACCACCACGCACAGCCACACCGCCCCCTCCAGGGCGCGCTCGGACTCGGCGCGGTCCGCGGCGGTGACGCCCAGCGCCCGCTGCACCTGGGTGCGCAGCAGCCCGGTGAGCACGGCGTCGCGGATGCCGCTCGCCTCGCGCATCCCCAGCAGCTGGGGCCCGCTCAGGCGGTCGGGGGAGTCGACCGGGAGGGCCGCGAAGGCCGCCAGGGCGGCGCTGGTCCGCACCGGCAGGGGCGCGCCGACGGCTGCCGTCCAGGCGGCGCGCGCCGCGGACCCGGACAGCGCGGCCGGCTGACCGGCCAGCTCGGTGTAGCTGCCGGTGGTGGCCCGCAGGGCGTCGGTGGCCCGGTCGCGCTCCTCGCCGGTCAGCACCGCCGCGGCGAAGGCGAGGGGCAGCTCGCGGCTGGCGTGGCCGGTGAGGGCCACCACGAGGCTGACGTCGTTCACGGCCGGGGCGCTGGCGGCCGTCAGGCCCGTCGCGGTCGCGGCCACGGCGGCGTCGCGCTGGGCCAGGCGCAGGACGTCGGAGACCTGCAGGTAGAGGGTCAGCAGGGTGGTCACCGTGTTGGACCCCTGGTCCGCGGCGGCCCGCACCGCCCGCAGCCGGCTCGAGACCGACCCGGTGACGCTGGTGGCGGGCAGGGGCGCCACCGCGGCCAGGGCGCCGTCCGTGGCGGTGCGCGCCACGTCCAGGGAGGCGGGCACGTCGCGCAGCAGCTGCACGCGCACCGCCGGGGTGAAGCCCGCGGCGCCGGCCACCTCGTCGTCGCCGGCCACGGCCAGGACCAGGGTGGGCAGCACCTCCTGGTCCACGGCGCGGCGCAGCGCGTCGAGCTGCAGGCTGGCGGCGAGGAGCTGCTGCGCGGCGGCGGCCCGCTCCACCTCGTCGTGGCGGGTGCGCACGACGACGGCGCTCAGGGCCGCGGCGGCGAGCAGCGGGACGACGACGAGCGCGGTGAGGTGCTGCCACACCGCGCGTCCCCGGGAGGGTCTGGTCGCCACGCCGCTGCATCGGCAGGGCGGAAGATCAAGTGCCTCAGGAAAGCAGCAGTGCACCCGGACGGGTCAGCGCGACCAGCGGGCCGGACAGGCAGAGGGTCCCCAGGCCCACCAGGCGCGCGGCCTGCTCCTCGGTCACCACGCCCTCGGCGGACACCAGGACGCCCGCCGCCGCCGACGCCCCGGCCACCAGCCGGGCGACCCGCTGCTGGCGCGGGTCGTCGCGCACGAGGTCCTGGGAGAGCACCACGACGTCGACGGGGGCGCCCGGCAGGTCGCGCAGCGGGGTCAGCCCGTCGACGACGACGCCGACGGGCACCCCGAGGGCCCGCAGCACGTGCAGGTGCGCCACGACGTCGGGGTCGGCGAGGGCGCGCTCGCCGACCTCCACGTACAGGTCCCGCGCCGCGCCGGGGCGTCCGGTGGCCTCCAGGACCTCGGTGACGTCGTCCAGCACGGCCGGGTCGGCTGCGTGGCGGTCGGTGAGCGCGACGACGACGCACGCACCACCGCGCGGCGCCTCGCGCAGCACCTCCGCGGCCTGCGCCAGCAGGGCCCGCCCGACGGCGCGGCCCAGGCCGGTGGCCTCCGCGCAGCGCACCAGCTCGGCCGTCCCCACCGCGCCGCCGCGCTCGGCGGGCCGGTGCCAGACGGGCCGCGCGCGGTGCCCGGTCACGACCCGGCCCTGCGCCAGCACCTGCGGCTCCCACTCCGCGAGGACCTCCCCGGCGGCCAGCGCGCGAGGCAGGTCCCGGGCCCGCTCCTCCTCGCGGGCCACCTCGGCCCGCAGCGCCTCGTCGAAGAGCACCACCCGGCCCCGGCCGGCGGCCTTCGCCCGGTAGGCGGCGGTGTCGGCGCGGGTGAGCAGCGCGGGGGCGGCGACCGACCCGGCCCGCTGGAGGGCCACCCCGATGCTGGCCCCGACGGTGCGCTCGCGCTCGTCGCCGCCGACCGGGACCCGCACCGGCCGCGCGACCAGCTCCACGAGCCGCTCGGCGACGGCGAGGGCGTCCTCGACGCTGATGTCGGCCATGACGACGACGAACTCGTCGCCGCCGAGGCGGCCCACGAGGTCCTCCTCGCGCACCCCGTCGCGCAGGCGCCCGGCCACCGCCCGCAGCAGCACGTCACCGGCGGCGTGGCCGCAGCCGTCGTTGACGGCCTTGAAGCCGTCCAGGTCCACGAAGAAGACCGCGACCTGCTCTCCGGTCCGGCGCGAGCGCTCCACCTGCGCCTCCAGCGCCGCCTCGGCGGCGGCGCGGTCGCGCAGGCCCGTCAGCGGGTCGTGGTCGGCGCGGTGCGCGAGCTCGGCGCGGAGCGCGTCGCGGGCGCGCACGGCCGCCACCAGCGAGGTGACCGAGGCGTGCACCGCCCCGCCCAGCGGGCCCGGCACGGCCGGGAGCTCGACCGCCCGGCCCAGGTCGCCGCGGGCGACGGCCTCCACCTGCTCGCGCACGCGGTGCAGGCCGCGGGAGGCGGTGCGCAGGGCGCGGGCGACGTCCCGCAGCTCGCGGGGGCCGGAGGCCGGCCGGTCCAGCAGCGCGCCCTCCTGCAGCTCGCGGGCGTCCCGGCCGAGGCGGCGCAGCGCGGCGGCCAGGGAGCGGGCCGCGGCCACCGTCGCCCACGTCCCGCCCAGCAGGGCCAGCAGGCACAGGACCCCCGTGAGGCGCAGCGACGACGCCGCGGCCTCCGCGTCCGCGGCGGTGGCGGCCTCCGCCAGGCCGTGGGCCCGGCCCACGAGGACGGCGAGGTCGGCGTCGCGGTCGGCGCTCAGCGGGCGCAGGGCGAGCAGCTCGACGCCGCCCAGGTGGCCCGGCGAGGTCGGGTCCAGGGCCCAGCCGCTGCTCAGGCCGCCCGCCAGGGCCTGCGCGGCGGGCGAGTGCAGCGCGTCGTGGGTGCCGGTGGCGAGCGCCGCCACCAGCGGCTCCTGCTCGGGGTCGTCGAGGTGCTCCAGGTCTCCCGAGGCCGCGCGCCACCGGCGCAGGGCGGCGTCGCGGTCCTCGCCGGTGAGCACGGTGGCCACCAGCGCCGCGGGGAGCTGGCGGGTCGCGCTCGTGGACAGGCCCACCAGGCGCTCGACGTCGGCCACGGCAGGAGCGCTCCGGCGGCTCAGACCCGTCGCGGCGGCCTCCACGGACGCCTCCCGCTCGGCCACCACGAGCACGTCGGAGACGTACCGGAAGTCGTCGGCGAGGGCGCCGAGGCCGTGCAGGCCGCGGTCGGTGTCCGCCCGCAGGGCGAAGAGCTGGTCGGCGGCGACGCCGACCGCCACCGCGGCCTCCTGCTGGCCGACGCCGGCGATCGCCCGGTCGGTGGCAGCCCGGGCCCGCTCGAGGTCGCTCGGGGCCCGGGACAGCAGGGTCGCGCGACCGGTGTCGCGGCCGTCGGGCTGCTCGAGGCCCGCGCGCCGGGCGAGCACCCGGTCCTGGGCGATGCGCAGCACGAGGGTCGGCAGCAGCTCGGCGTCGACGGCCCGGCGCACGGCGTCGACCTGCTCGCTCGTGCGCAGCTGCTCCTGGGCGCTCCGCGCGTCCTGGAGGTCCCCGACCCCGCGGCCGGTCAGCGAGCCCGCCAGCACCGTCGCGGCGAGCAGGGGGATGCCGACGAGCGCCGTCAGGTGCTGCCACACGGCGCGTCCGCGTCCCACGCCCTCCCATCGGCACCCGGGGTGCTCACCCTGCAGCGGCACCACCTGGCCGGCCCAGCGTCCGGGTCCCGTCGGGAGAGCGCAGGGTGTCGCCGCGGCGGTCGAGGAGCTCCAGCAGCGGCACCGCCACGCGCCGCGTCGTGCCCCAGGCGCGGCGCGCCTCGCTCAGCGGGAACGGCTGCGGCAGGCCGGCGAGGGCCGCCGCCGCACCGTCCAGGGCCTGCGGGGCGAGGTAGATCCCGTCGGCCACCCGGGCCAGCGCACCCGCGCGCACCGCGGCCGCCAGCTCGCGCGGTCCCAGGCCGAGGTCGCGCAGGCGGTGGGCCTCCGGGGCGGAGTACGGCGCCGCGCGCAGGTCGGCGAGCACCGCGTCGACGGCCTCGGCCACGCGGGGCGGGAGCGCCGGGCCCGTGGCGGCGCCGGCGGGCACCACGCGACCGTCGCGCACCGCGAGGTCACCGCCCACGAGGTCACCGCCCACGAGGTCACCGCCCACGAGGCGGGCCACGAGCCCCGTCGTCGGCAGGTCGAGCCGCCTGCGCAGCGCCTCGAGGGTCGGACCCGGCTCCAGGGGGTGCTCGCGCTGGTGGGCGGCCACCTCACCGGCCACGCACCCCCGCAGGCCGGCCGCCGCGCCGGGGGAGAGCAGGTGGTCGCCGTCGGACAGCACCACCGGCGAGGCGGCCAGCGCCTCCACGTCCCCGGCGCGCAGCCCCAGCGCCCGCAGCGCGGTCCGCGTGGTGCTCCCGCGCCGGGCCAGCTCGGCGGCGGCGCCCCCCGGACCGGGCACCGGCACCAGCGGCACCCCCGCCAGCACCTCCGCGCGCTCCCGGGCGGCACCGCGCCGGCGCAGCGGCGGGGGAGCGGGGTCGAGGACGGCGACGCCCGCCAGCACCCGGTGGCCGCCCGGGTCGCGCAGCAGCGCGCGGTCACCGGTGCGCAGCGGCAGCGGCTCCGCCAGCGACAGCCGCGCGTGCTGGCCGTCGAGGGGGCGCACCCTCACGGGCGCGGCGGCCGTGCCGAGGTGGAGCACCAGGTGCTCGGGCCACCTCCCGCCGTCGCGGTCGCCCTGGTCGACGGGGTCGACGGGGAGCAGCCGGACGTCGACGGCGTCCGTCGTCGTCACCGTCCCGGGGGTGCTCAGCGCCGTGCCGCGGCGCACGGCGGCGGCGGGCACGCCCCGCAGGTTCAGCGCCACGCGCGCGGGCCCGGAGGCCGAGGGGACCGGGGCGTCGAGGGACTGCAGGCCGCGCACGCCGACGCGGGTGCCGTCGGGCAGGGCCAGCTCGTCGCCGCTGGTGACGGTGCCGGCGGCGAGGGTGCCGGTGACCACGGTGCCCGCGCCGCGCACGGTGAAGCTGCGGTCGACCCACAGCCGCACCGGGGCCGCCGGGTCGGGCCGGGGCGCCGCGGCGAGCACCCCGCCGAGGGCCGTGCGCAGCGCGTCCAGGCCGGCGCCGGTGGCGGCGCTGACCTCCACCGCCGGCAGGCCGCGCAGGGGGGTGCCCGCCAGGTGGGCGCGCGCCTGCTCCACCACGGCGGCGCGGCGCTCGGGGCCGCCGAGGTCGCAGCGGGTCAGCACCAGCAGCCCCCGCTCGACCCCGAGGGCCGCCAGGGCGTCGAGGTGCTCGGACGACTGCGGCATCCACCCGCCGTCGGCGGCCACCACGAGGAGCACCGCCGTGACCTGGCCGACGCCCGCCAGCATCGTCGGCACGAAGCGCTCGTGGCCCGGCACGTCGACGAAGGCGACGTCGCGCTGGGGAGTCCATACGAAGCCCAGGTCGGTGGTCAGGCCCCGGCGCTGCTCCTCGGGGAGCCGGTCGGGGTCGGTGCCGGTGAGGGCGCGCAGCAGGGTCGACTTGCCGTGGTCGACGTGCCCGGCGGTCGCGACGACGTGCACTCAGCGCCTCGCAGCGAGCAGGGCGCCGGTGAGGGCGCCGATGAGGGCGCCGATGAGGGCGTCGTCGTGGGGGAGGACCGCGCGCAGGTCGACCAGGCAGCGGCCGCCCTCGACGCGGGTGAGCACGGGGACGGCCTCGGGCTGCCCGGTGCGGCGCAGGGGCTCGGCGAAGGCCTCCGGCAGGGACAGGGCCACCGAGGGCAGGACGACGCCGGGGGCCCCGCCGCCACCGACCACGGCCTCGCTGTCGACCACGGCCACGTCGAGGTCGGGGTCGGCCGTCCGCAGGGCGGCCGCGCAGCGCTGGGCGCGCTCGCGCAGGTGGCCCAGGTCGGCCTCCAGCGCCGCGACGACCGGGGGAGGTGGACCGGTGAGGGTGGCCTCCAGGGCCGCGAGGGTCAGCTTGTCGACGCGCAGGGCCCGCGCCAGCGGGTGGCGCCGCAGCTGCTCGACGAGGTCGGCGCGGCCCAGCAGCAGCCCGGCCTGCGGGCCGCCGAGCAGCTTGTCGCCGCTGGCCGTCACGAGGTCGGCACCCGCCCGCAGCGCGGACGCGGCGTCGGGCTCGTCGGGCAGGTCGCGGCGCGGGGCGAGCAGCCCGGAGCCGGTGTCGACCAGCAGCGGGACGCGGCCACCCGGAGCCGACCTGCACACCCGCGCGAGGTCGGCCGTGCCGGGGGCGGCGGTGAACCCCTCCACGCGGAAGTTCGACGGGTGCACCTTGAGCACGAGCCCCACCCGGCGGCCCTCGCGCTCGGCGGCCTCGAAGGCCGCGGCGACGTCGGCGGCGGTGGTGCGGTTGGTGGTGCCCACCTCCCGCAGCCGCGCCCCGGTGGAGGCCACCAGCTCGTGCAGGCGGAACCCGTCGCCGACCTCGACCATCTCTCCGCGGCTCATGACGACGTCGCGGTCGAGCCCGCCCCCGGCCAGCGCCGTGCACGCCAGCACCAGCGCCGCGGCACCGTTGTTGACGACGTGCACGGCCCCGGCGTCGGGGACCGCCGCGGCCAGCGCCGCCGTCGCCCCGCGGCCCCGGCGCGCACGACGGCCGGTGGCGAGGTCGAGCTCGACGTCGGTGGTTCCCGCGGCGTCGGCCACGGCCCGCACCGCGGCCGCCGACAGGGGCGCCCTGCCGAGGTTGGTGTGCAGCAGCACCCCCGTCGCGTTCACCACGGGGCGCAGCGAGGAGGCGGTGGGCGGCAGGTCGGCGAGGACGGCGGCGACCACGGCGTCGAGGTCAGGGGCCAGGGCCCCCTCCCGGACGCGCTGCTGCGCCCTGCCGACGGCGTCCCGCACCAGCCGGCGGCCCAGGCGCTCGCGCGCGCCGGCCAGGTCGGGGGAGTCGAGCACGGCGTCGGTGCGGGGCACGGCCCTCCTCGCGTCCGCGGGGGTACCGGTGCCTGTCACCCGTCCAGCGTAGGAACGCGTGTGCGATCACGCCCGCCCTGCCGCATGGACGACCATGGGGCGTGCCCGGCTCCACGCTCCTGCTCGTGCTCGACCTCGTCGGCGTGCTCGCCTTCGCCGTCGACGGCGCCCTCACCGCCTCGCGCACCGCGCGCCTGGACGTGGTCGGCGTCATCACCCTCGGCGTCATCACCGCCCTGGGCGGCGGCATCATGCGCGACCTGCTCATCGGCAGGGTCCCCCCGGCCACCTTCTCCGACTGGCGCTACCTCGCCGTCGCCGCCACCGGCGGGGTGCTCGTGTGCCTGTTCGGCCACCGCATGGGACGCCGCCGCGTGGCCCGCTCCCTCACCGTGCTCGACGCCGCCGGCCTGTCCCTGTTCGCCGTGACCGGAGCCGGCACCGCGCTCGCGGCCGGCCTGGGCCCGGTGCAGGCGATCCTGCTGGGGGGTCTGACGGCCATCGGCGGCGGCACGCTGCGCGACGTGCTGACCGGCCGCACGCCGCAGGTGCTGAGCTCGGGCCTGTACGCGGTGCCCGCGCTGCTGGGGGCGGCCGTCGTCGTCCTGAGCGCCCAGGTCACGCACACCGACGTGGTGGGCATCGGGTCGGTGTGGGCCGTGGTCGCGGCCGGGCTGTGCTTCGCGCTGCGCATGGTGGGCGTGGTCCGCAGGATCGACCTCCCGGGGCCGCGGCAGCCCCCCGTGGCCTGACCCGTCAGGTCGAGGTGGCGGCGGTCATGGCCGGCACCATCACGGCGACCATCACCGCCGTGTCCACGGCCTCCAGGGCGCGCTTCACGCTCCCGGCGATCCGGTCGTCGGCCGCGACGGCCCTGCCGGCGTCCTGCAGCTGCCGCCGGTCCAGGCCGACCTGGGCGGGGTCGACCACCTTCGGCAGCACCCCGCTCACGCTGAGCAGCGCCACGAGGGCGGCGGTGCGCTCGTCGTCGGCGCGGCCGCCGCGCAGGGCCGAGTGCACGCGGTCGCGCACGGAGCGTTCGGCGCTCGGGTCGGCCGCGGGGTGGGTGGTCCTGTCGAAGATCCGCCACACCTTCTCCTCCCGGCGCTCCAGCGCGCCGGCGGCCACGAGCCGGGAGACGAGCTCGTCCTCCAGGCCCTTGGCCAGGTGGGGGAGGAGGGCGTCAGCCCGCGAGGGCTTGCGGTCACCGGCGCGGCGCAGGGCCTCGTCGAGCACGGGGTCACCGGTGGGCGAGGAGTCGACGACGACGAGCTTCGCCTTCTTCGGGTCGGCGTCGGCGCTCTCGGGGGCGACGCGCCCGAGCAGCACCAGCTCGGTGAGCACCGCACCGGCGAGCGCGGGGCCGCGGTGGCTGCCGTCGAGCAGCCAGGTCCCCCTCGCGTCGTCGAGCAGCAGCAGTGCGAGGTCCTCGGCGATGAGCACCTGGGGAAACTACCGTCTGGCAGCTGGCGGAGGTGGACGGGAATCGAACCCGCCAAGCCGAGGTGCTCGGCTTCGTCGGCTTTGAAGGCCGCGGGGACCACCAGGAGCCCTGACACCTCCCCGTCGCTGCCCCACCAGGCTAGGTGCCCCGAGCACACCTAGCCTGCCGGGATGAGCACCACCCCCCTGTCCACGCGCCGGCTGACCAGCTACGCCCACGGCGGGGGGTGCGCCTGCAAGATCCCGCCGGGCGAGCTCGAGGCGGTGGTGGCGGGCCTGGCCGGCGGGCAGCCGACCGCCCCCGCGGTCGACGGCGCGTCGCTGCTGGTGGGCCTGGACGACGGCGACGACGCCGCCGTCGTCGTCCTGCCCGACGGCAGTGCCGTCGTGTCGACGACGGACTTCTTCACGCCGGTCGTCGACGACGCCTACGACTGGGGGCGCATCGCCGCCACCAACGCGCTCTCCGACGTGTACGCGATGGGCGGGGAGCCGCTGGTGGCGCTCAACCTCCTGTGCTGGCCGCGCGACCAGCTGCCGGCCGAGCTCGCGGCCGAGGTGCTGCGCGGCGGGCTCGACGCCGCCCGCGGCGCCGGGTGCTTCGTGGCCGGGGGCCACTCCGTGGACGACCCGGAGCCCAAGTACGGCATGGCCGTGACCGGTCGGGTCGACCCGGCGCGCCTCCTGCGCAACGACTCGGGGGAGGCGGGCCGCCCGCTCACCCTCACCAAGCCCCTCGGGCTGGGGGTCCTCAACAACCGGCACAAGGCGACGGGTGAGGTGTTCGAGGAGGCGGTCGCGGTGATGACGCGGCTCAACCGCGACGCCTCCCGCGCCGCGCTGGCCGGCGGGGCGCGGTGCGCCACCGACGTCACCGGCTTCGGGCTGCTCGGCCACCTCTACAAGCTGGCGCGCGCCTCGGGCGTGACGGCCGTCGTGGACGCCGCCGCGGTGCCGTACCTCGCGGGGACCCGTGAGTCGCTGGCGGACGGGTTCCTGCCCGGCGGCTCGCGGCGCAACCTCGACTGGGTCGCGCCGCACCTGTCCGCCGGCCCGGGGGTGGACGACGACGAGCTGCTGCTGCTCGCCGACGCGCAGACCTCCGGTGGGCTGCTCGTGGCCGGCGAGGTGCCGGGCTCACCCGTCGTCGGGGAGCTCGTGCCGCGCGGGGAGCACGTGGTCGTCATCAGGTAGCCCCCGACCGTGATCATGGGCGTCCGCCACCTGCCGGGGGTGGCGGACGCCCATGATCACGGACGGGACGAGGTCAGGGGCGACGGGCGCCCGTCACCCCGGGCAGCACCTCGGAGGCGCGCTGCTGCTCACCGGCGAAGGAGCTGATGACCACGAGCGTGCCCGTGAGGGCCGGGATGACCCACTGCATGAGGTCGAGCTTGCCCTGCGCGGCGGTGACCTCTGCGGGGGTGTTCTTCGACGACTTGGTGCCGCCCTTGACGCGCGGGTCACCGGCGTCGTCGATCACCTTGCCCAGCGCCCGCGAGTACGCGGTGGCGCCCAGCGCGGCGATGGTGACGACCGTCTTGACGCTCGACATGGTCTTCACGCCGGGCTGCGCGGCCACGCGGCCGGCGTTGCCGGCGAGCTGGCCGACCGAGCCGACGAGGTGCGCGCCGATGGCGACGGCGTTCACCGGCGTCCACCGGTTCCAGCCGGCGTTGGTGACGCGGCCGGCGTCCTTCTCGTCGGCCTCGCCGGCCGCGGCGTTCAGGGCCACGGCGTTGGCCAGGGTGCCGCCGAACCAGGCGGCCAGGCCGACGTCGTGCAGGGAGCGGGAGAACGTGTTGCGAGCCACAGGAGACCTCCGTGGTGAGAACCGGTCAGGTGTTCTCCGGCTCCGTACCCCGGGTTTCCATGACCACTACTCGCTAGGGCGCCGTCTTCGGGGCGAGGTGCGGGTCGGCCTCGCGGCCCTCGCGGCGGGCGTCCAGGCGCTCGCGCTGGGGCACCACCGTGTACTTCGGGTCGCGGGCGGAGATCATCCCCGCCTCGTAGACGCCGAACCTCGTCAGCGCGGCACCGGCGTTGAGCAGCGCCCCGCCGACCACCGACACGACCTTGCGCGCCCGCTGCGCCTTCGCCGTCCTCGGCCACACCGGCAGGTCGCTCGCCAGCGCTCCGGCGGCCCCGCCGGCCATCGCGACGCGGCTCAGCCGCAGCAGCACCCCGGCGCGACCGGTGCGGTACGCCTCCCCGATCATCCCGATCCGGTGCTCCATGCGGTGGCTCAGCACCAGCTCCGCCACCGCACCCAGCGCCCCCATGCGCCGCGCGGGACCGGCCTCGGCCAGCGGCGCGGCCACCATCCCGATCCCCCCGGCGCTCGCGGCGCCGGAGGCGGCGAAGACGAAGGGGAGCTCCGGGTACACCGAGTGCCACGCGGGCACGGCGGTGTCGGCGATGAGGACGGCGGTGTACGTGGCCAGCGGCGGCCCGAAGACCGCCGAGCCGACGCCGCCGACGCGCCCGGCCACCGGCAGCACCACCTCGGCGAGGTGCCCGATCCTCGCCCCGGCGACCTTCCGCACGAGCGGCAGCACGACGCCGGACAGCTCGTGCACCGCCGCGAGCCCCGCCCCGGTGGAGAAGGGCATGAGGATCCACGAGCCCACGCTCAGCGGCGAGGTCCACTTCACGACGCGCAGCATGTTGAGGAAGCGCGTGGGCACGCCCAGGTCGTCGATGAGCAGGACGACGGAGACGATCGAGCCGCCCGACGCGGCCAGCCGCCCGACCTTGGCCAGCGCCGGCCGCCCGGTCGCGTCGGCCAGCGCGCCCATCACGGACGCGGCGCCGCTCATGCCGCCGAGGTACAGGTAGCCCGGCACCTGGGGCACCTCCCACACCGGGGTGTGGATGACCTGGCGCCCGTAGTACGACTGGAACTCCGCGTCGGGGACGACGACGGACTCGGCGCCCCGGCGGCGACGGCGTCCGGGGGCGCCCTGCTCGCTGGGCCGCTCGGCCCCCTGGCCGCCGTCGGCGACGCTCACGGCCGGCGTCCGAGGAAGGCCGTCCCGACGACGGCGAACAGCGCGCCCGCCGCCACCGCCGCGTGGCGCCACATCGAGGGGAGCGCCTTCGTCGTCACCACCGGGTCCGGCGGGAGGCCGTAGACCTCGGGGTCGTCGAGGAGCAGGAAGAACGCCCCGTCGCCGCCCACGCCGTCGTCGGGGTCCCGGCCGTACAGCTGCGCCTTCGGCTCGCCCTTCGCCTGCAGCTCCGCCAGGCGCGCATCGGCGCGCTCGCGCAGCTCGTCGAGGGGGCCGTACTGGATCGACTCGGTGGGGCAGGCCGTCGCGCAGGCAGGCTGCTTGTCAGCGCCGATCCGGTCGTAGCAGAGCGTGCACTTGTGGGCCTTGCCCGTCGACTCGCGCTTGCCGATGACGCCGTAGGGGCACGCCGAGACGCAGTAGCCGCAGCCGTTGCAGACGTCGTCCTGGACGACGACGGTGCCGAACTCCGTGCGGAACAGCGCCCCCGTCGGGCAGACGTCGAGGCAGGCGGCGTGCGTGCAGTGCTTGCAGACGTCGGAGCTCATGAGCCACCGGACGCCCTCGATGGACCCCGACGGACCCTGCTCCCCAGCGCTCTCGTGCGGGGGGCGCGTGACCTCGGGCTCGAGGAAGCCCTCGGGGCGGATGCTGGGCATGCCGAGGGACACGGTGGGCCGCTCGGGGTCCGGAGCGTTCTGGGGCTCGCTCGCCGCGGGCGCGGCCTGCTCGATGAACGCGACGTGCCGCCAGGTGCTCGCCCCGAGCATCGAGGAGTTGTCGTACGACCACCCCGTGAGGTCCATCTCGCCGGTGGCGGGGACCTCGTTCCACTCCTTGCAGGCGACCTCGCAGGCCTTGCAGCCGATGCACACCGAGGTGTCGGTGAAGAACCCCATGCGGGGCGGGTGGTCCTCGCCGTAGCCGGAGTGCGACGCCGGGTCGTACGCCGGCCCCGTCGAGCGGGGGGTGGTGCTGGTCATGGGGTGTTCCGCCCGTCGGTCGGCTCGGACTCCAGGTCGGCGCCGCCCCGGGGGACGGCACGTCGTCGTCGGTGGGCAGCCCCGCCGCGGCGCGGCGCGCCGCGACGTACTCGACCAGCGCCGGGCCGCGCGGACGCCGCCCCGGCACGACGTCGCAGGCGCCGACCTTGTCCTGGATGTGCGTGTTGGGGTCGAGCAGGATCTCCACCAGCTCGTTCGCCGCGTCGCCGCGGCTGATGCCGTTCGGGCCCCAGTGCCAGGGGATGCCCACCTGGTGCACGACCTGCACCTGGCCGCCGTCGTCGCCCGCGCCGGGAAGCCGCAGCGGCCTGATGCGCGGCGTCACCATCACGCGCGCCTCGATGGCGCTGCGCGGCGTGACGACCGTCGCCCAGCCCTGGTGCTCCAGGCCGCGCTCGCGCGCCAGCTCGGCGGAGACCTCGATGAACATCTCCGGCTGCAGCTCCGACAGGTACGGCAGCGTGCGGCTCATGCCGCCCGCCGTGTGGTGCTCGGTGAGCCGGTAGGTGGTGAACACGAAGGGGTAGACGTCCGAGCGCGTCGGCACCCCGCGGTTGCCGGGCCGGGGGAAGGCCCGGCGCGCCGGGTTGTAGACCCGGTTCGGGTGGAGCGGGTTGCCCACGGGCGACTCCGCGCCCTCGTAGTGCGTGGGCAGCGGCCCGTCGACCACGCCGGACGGCGCGAACAGCCACGCCTTGCCGTCGGCCTGCATGATGAACGGGTCGCGGCCGGCGATGGCCGCCGGGCCCTTCGAGCCCGCGGGCGGCACGTACGACGGCGGCTTGGTGGCCTCGAAGTCGGGCACGTCGTGTCCGACCCAGCGCCCTGCACCGCCGTCAGCCTCGGCGTCCCACCAGATGAGCGCTTTGCGCTCGCTCCACGGCTTGCCGTCCGGGTCCGCCGAGGCGCGGTTGTACAGCTGTCGGCGGTTCATCGGCCACGCCCAGCCCCACTCGGCGGCGGTCCAGTCCTGCTCGGACCCGGGCCTGCGGCGCGCGGTCTGGTTGACCTCGTCGGCGTACGCGCCGCAGTAGATCCAGCAGCCCGAGCGCGTGGTGCCGTCGGACTTGAGCTCCGTGTAGGACGACAGCGCCCGGTCGACGAGGTTCCCGTCGTCGTCGAGGTGGGTCTCGGTGCCGCTGATCTCGCGCAGCACGGCCTCGCCGTCCGGCTCCCAGCTCAGCGGGTCCGAGGCGGGGCCGAACTCGTCCTCGTGCACCGGGTAGTCCCAGGTGAGGTCGAGCAGCGGCCGGTCGCGCGGGTCGGTCGACGCCGCGAGCTTCTCCCGCAGGATCCGCCCCAGCTGCCAGTAGAACCACAGCTCGCTGCGCGACTCGCCCGGCGGCGACACCGCCTGGTGGCGCCACTGCAGCAGCCGCTGGGTCTGCGTGAACGTGCCGGCCTTCTCCACGTGGCTCGCCGCGGGGAGGAAGAACACCTCGGTGTCGATGTCCTCCGTGCGCAGCTCGCCGGTCTCGATCTCCGGCCCGTCCTTCCAGAACGTGGCCGACTCGATCATCTGCAGGTCGCGGACCACCAGCCACTTCAGGTTGGCCATGCCCAGGCGCTGCAGGCGGGCGTTCGCGGAGCCCACCGCCGGGTTCTGCCCCAGCAGGAAGTACCCGTCGACCTTCCCGTCGACCATGTCCATCACGGTGCGGTACGTGCCGTGGTCGCCGGAGATCTTGGGCAGGTAGCTGAACGCGAAGTCGTTCTCGGGCTGCGCCGCGTCGCCCCACCACGACTTCAGCAGGCTCACCGAGTAGTCGCGCATGTTGCCCCAGAACCCGGCGAGGTCCTCGGAGGAGCCGACGTAGGAGTCGACGTCGTCCTGCCCGACCTTCGGCATCGGCAGGTAGCCCGACCACAGGTTGAACAGCGTCGGGATGTCGGTGGAGCCCTGGATGCTCGCGTGCCCGCGCAGCGCCAGGATCCCGCCGCCCGGGCGCCCGATGTTGCCCAGCAGCGTCTGCAGGATCGCCGACGTGCGGATGTACTGCGCGCCCTGGGAGTGGTGCGTCCAGCCCACCGCGTACGCCAGCGCCGTCGTGCGCTCGCGGCCGGAGTTCTCCACCAGCGCCTGCGCCACCTGCAGGAAGGCGTCCTGCGGGGTGCCGCAGATCCGCTCGACCATCTCGGGGGTGTAGCGGGCGAAGTGCCGCTTGAGGATCTGGAACACCGTGCGCGGGTGCTGCAGCGTCTCGTCGCGGTCGGGCTTGGAGCCGATGGTCGCGCCGCCGCTGCCGTAGGCGTCACCGCCGGCGGTGGCCTTGTGGGTCTCGCCGCCCTGCGTGCCGCCGCTCGTCCGACCGCTGGGGCTGCGGTCGCCGGCGGCCGCGACGTCCTCCGCGTCCTGGTAGGCCCAGGTGGAGGGGTCGTAGCTGCGGGAGTCCTCGTCCCAGCCGGAGAACAGGCCGGTGGGGTCGAGGCTGTCGCCGTCCTCTGCGGGGTCCTCGGTGTCGCGGTACTCCTCACCCACGATCGCCGCGGCGTTCGTGTACGCCACGACGTAGTCGTGGAAGTACGCGTCGTTCTGCAGCACGTGGTTGACGAGGCCGCCGAGGAAGGCGATGTCGGTGCCCGCGCGCAGGGGCACGTGCAGGTCGGCGACGGCCGAGGTCCGGGTGAACCGCGGGTCGACGTGGATGACCTTCGCACCGCGGCGCTTGGCCTCCATCACCCACTGGAAGCCCACCGGGTGCGCCTCGGCCATGTTGCTGCCCTGGATCAGGATGCAGTCAGCGTTGACGAGGTCCTGGAGGAAGGTGGTGGCCCCTCCGCGGCCGAACGAGGTCCCCAGACCGGGGACGGTGGAGCTGTGTCATATGCGGGCCTGGTTCTCGATCTGCACAGCGCCCAGGGCGGTGTACAGCTTCTTCATCAGGTAGTTCTCTTCGTTGTCGAGCGTCGCGCCGCCGAGGCTGGCGAAGCCCAGCGTCCGGTTGAGCTTCCGGCCGCGGTCGTCGACGTCCTGCCAGCCGTCGCGGCGGGCCTTGAGCACGCGGTCGGCGATCATGTCCATCGCCGTCGGCAGCGGGAGGTCCTCCCACTCGGTGCCGCCCGGGCGCCGGTAGCGCACCGTGGTGACGCGGGTGGGGGAGGTGACCAGGCTCTTGCTGGCGCTGCCCTTGGGGCACAGGCGCCCGCGGCTGATGGGGGAGTCGGGGTCGCCCTCGATCTGGACGATCTTCTCGTCCTTGACGTAGACGTCCTGCCCGCAGCCCACCGCGCAGAACGGGCAGACGCTCTTGACCACGCGGTCGGCGGTCTCGGTGCGGGCGGTGATCGCGTCGGTGTGCCTGGTGCGGACCGCAGCGCCGTGCGCCGTCCGGTCCGCACCGGTCACCTGGCGCAGGACGGGCCAGAGGCCGGTCACGCGCTCACCCAGCGAGCGCGTCCTCGCGCTCGACCGGCGTCCCTCGTCGATGGCCACGGGCCCAGCAGAACACGACACCGTGCCCCGGGCAACGGCGGGTGGCCGGGAACCGCAGCCGAGCGCTCGGCTGCGGTTCGGGGGGGCCCTGGAACCGCAAGCAGGCGCTCGGCTGCGGTTCTGGGGGGCCTCGGAACCGCAAGCAGGCGCTCGGCTGCGCTTCTGAGGGGCCTCGGAACCGCAAGCAGGCGCTCGGCTGCGCTTCTGAGGGGCCTCGGAACCGCAAGCAGGCGCTCGGCTGCGGTTCTGGGGGGCCTCGAAACCGCGAGCAGGCGCTCGGCTGCGGTTCCGGGGTCAGCTGGTGACGTCCTTGCGCTCGAAGCCCCGCACGGCCAGCACCGCGAACACCACGGCCAGGGCCAGTGCCGTGCACAGGCCGCGCACCGGGGCCTCCCACGCGATGGTCGGCTGCAGGAAGGCCGTCCACGCCCCGGCGTCGTCGGTGGGCAGCCACTCGCGCAGGTCACCCAGCGCGGTGATCTGCCCGAGGATCGCCGAGAGGATGTTCACCAGCACCGCCCCGCCCACGGCCCCCAGCGGGGCGTCGGTGCGGGTGCCCAGCCAGAACGCCATCGCCCCGACCCAGGTCAGCTGGACGACGACGTACGCGGTCGCCATCGCCAGCCTCCCCAGCGCGGGCCAGGCGCCCAGCGCGTCGCCCAGGGGGCTGGTCAGCGGGCCCCACCCGTAGGCGACGGTGCCGACCAGCAGGCAGACCGCGATGAACGCCGCGATCGCGGCCGTCGACGACGCGCCCGCCACCAGGGCCTTCACCGCCAGCAGCCGCCGGCGCCCCACCGGGGCCGCCAGCAGGTAGCGCAGCGACGACCAGCTCGCCTCCGCGGCGACCGTGTCACCCGCGAACAGCGCCACCAGCACCACGAAGAGGAACCCGCTGCTCACGAGCAGCGCGAACACCCCGAAGTTGACGGCGCTGCTCGTGGCGAGGTCGGCGAAGTTCGTGCCGCCGTCCGCACCGCCGTCGTCGTCGCCGCCGAGGGCGAACGCCGCCCACAGCAGCAGCGGCAGCGCCACCACGAGCACGCCCACCCACCGGGTGCGCACCCGGGACAGCTGACGGGCCACCTCGACCCTGACCGGCAGCGCGGACCCCCGCGCACCTGCCTGCGTGCCTGCCTGCGTGCCTGCCTGCGTGCTCGTGCTCATGCTCGTGCGGCCCCTTCCACCAGCTCCAGGAAGACCTCCTCCAGGTGGCGCTGCGGCACCACCGAGGTGACCTCGACGCCCGCGGCCACCAGCGCCCCCACCAGCGGGCCCGTGCCGCTGCGGCCCGGTGACACCAGCGCGCCGCCGTCGCGCTCGCCGAGCGCCCGGCCCCCGTCGCGCTCCAGCAGCGGGACCAGCACCTCCAGGGCGCGCTGCGCCTGGCCGTCACCGACGGAGACGAGCACCTCACCGGACCCGGCGACCAGCTCGGCGACCGACCCGGTCGCCAGCACCCGGCCGCGGGCCATCACCACGGCGTGGCTGCACGTGGCCTCCACCTCCGAGAGCAGGTGGCTGGAGACCAGCACCGTGCGGCCGGTGGCGGCGTAGTCGCGCAGCACGGTGCGCATGGCGTTGATCTGCGGCGGGTCGAGGCCGTTGGTGGGCTCGTCGAGCACCAGCAGGTCGGGCATGCCGAGCATGGCCTGGGCGATGCCCAGGCGCTGGCGCATGCCCTGGCTGTAGCCGCGGACCCTGCGGTGCACCGCGTCGCCCAGGCCCGCGACCTCGAGGGCCTCGTCCATGCGCGCGTCGGCGAGGGGACGGCCCGTCGAGGCCCAGTACAGGCGCAGGTTGGCCAGGCCCGAGAGGTGGGGCAGGAAGCCCGGCCCCTCCACCAGCGCACCGACCCGCATGAGCACGGGCGAGCCGGGCCTGACGGGCTGCCCGAGCACCTCCAGCGAGCCGGCGCTCGGGCGCAGCAGGCCCATGAGCATCCGCAGGGTGGTCGTCTTGCCCGCGCCGTTGGGGCCGAGCAGCCCGACCACCTGCCCGCGGCGCACCTCGAACGAGACGCCGTCGACGGCGCGGAACCCGTCGCCGTAGACCTTCTCCAGCGAGTGCACCGCCATCACGACGTCGCCCGGGGCCGCTGCGGGCAGCTGGTCGGCCGCGGCGCCTGCGAGCTCGGGAGAGCGACGACGGCGCAGGCCGCTGACCAGCGCCAGCAGCAGGGCCGCCAGCACCACGGCGCCCAGGACGGCGACGTGGGCCCACGGCACCTCGAAGGACCTGCCCGCGGTCTCCTCGATGGCCGCCGGGCCCGCGGCGAGGGCGAGCGAGCCGTCGGCGAGCGCCACGGAGTACACGCGCGGGTCGGTGGGGACGGCGTAGGCGGAGTCGGTGGTGGCGACCACGAGGCGCAGCCGGTGCCCGGCCGCCACGTCGCGCACCACGGCGGGCAGCGCGACGTCGACCTGGGTGGGCCGCCCCGGCACCGTGCTCACGCGCACCGGGGAGACCAGCCCGCCCGGCAGCGCCGAGGAGCCGTCGGGGCTGACGTCGGCCAGCGACGCGAAGAGCACCGCGTCGTCGGTGGACGAGGTCACGCTCAGCCGCACCGTCGACGTCCCGAGCAGGGTCGTGTCCTGCTCCAGCGGCGCGCTCTCGAACACCGCGGCCTGCCCGGGCAGCACCGCGGTGCTGAACCCGCTCCCACCCGCAGCGCCGGCCGCACCCGCCAGACCGGCCAGCGAGGCGACGTCGCCCACACCGGGCAGGGCCGTCAGCGCCGCCGGGCGCCCGCCGGCGGGGGAGAGCACCACGCCCGGGCCCGTCGGCTCCAGGGCGACCTGCTGGCCCGTCCCCGTCAGCGGGGGCAGCTCGTCGAGCGTGCGGGTCTGCTGCGAGGAGCCGCTGCTGCCGCGGTCGCCGCCGAAGAGCTCCTGGCGGGGCACCACCGCGGAGAAGGGCGCCGGGGCGCCGCCCTCGGGCTGCGCGCCCCGGAGGTGCTCGTCGAACCACGCGGCGGACCTGTCGTCGAAGCCCGCGGAGTCGAAGCCGCCGTCGTGCCCGCCGGCCACCCAGGCCAGGGACACGGGCACCCCCGCCCGCTGGGCGGCCTCGGCGTTGGCGACCGAGTCGCCCAGCCCGAACAGGGAGTCGCCCTCGCCCTGCACGAGCAGCACCGCCGCGCGCGTCGAGGGCAGCACCGCGGCGGGGGCGGAGCGCTGCAGCTGCTCCGTCAGCGCCTGCGGCACCACACCGGTCTGCGCCGCCTGCACGTAGCCGGCGCACAGGTCGGGGTCGAGGCGGCCGCAGGCGATGGTCTGCGGGTCGGTCAGGGCGTCGGTGCTGCTGCCCGAGGCGAGCGCCGACCCGGTGAGGCTGCTCAGCAGCTGCGAGGCCCACCCGGCCTTGAAGACGCCGCCCGGGTCGAGCGCGGTGGACAGGTCCGACCACGTGATCGCCGAGGCGACGGCGTCGACGCGGGGGTCGGTGCCCGCCAGGAGCAGGCCCACGGCCCCGCCGTAGGACGCGCCGGCCACGCCGACCCGCGGGTCGCCGGGGGCGTCCTGGGCCACCTCGGGGCGCTGCGAGAGCAGGTCGACCAGCGCGGCCGCGTCGGCCACCTCGTAGTCGGGGTCGTCCAGGTGCACGGCGCCCCCGGAGGCGCCGAAGCCGCGGGCCGTCCACGCCAGCACCACGTACCCGTCGGCGGCGAGCGACCGGGCCTGGCCGGCGAGGTCGTCCTTCGACCCGCCGAAGCCGTGGGCCAGCAGGACGGCGGGGGCCGGGTCCTGCGCGCCGGCGCCCGCGGGGAGGTACAGCTCCGCGTCGAGGGAGACGGCGGTGCCGCCGGGCTCGGCGCCGACGGGCACCGACAGGGCCTGCCCGCTGACCGAGCTGCTGGAGCTGCTGGAGCTGCTGGAGCTGCTGGAGCTGCTGGAGCTGCTGGCGCCGGCGGGGGCGGCGAACGAGACCAGGGCGACCAGGGCGCTGGCGGCGGTGGCGGACAGGGCGGCGAGCGGGCGCCGCCCCCGCCTCACCGGCTCCTCGCGGTCTTGGCGGTCTTCGCGGTCTTCACGCGGCGAGCATGCCCTGCCGCCCTGACAGCGGCGCTCCCAGGCTCCCGAGAGGAGCACTCTGCGGTGCCTGTCGGTGACGCAGGGTGTCGATCAGTGGTGCGGACGGGCCTGCGACGCGCCCGGGCTGGCCCTCGTCCGTGCCTGTGGTCACCATGGGTCACGCACGGGGGAACAACGGGAACGCTCCAGCCGTTGTCCAGCCAGCACGAGCAGGCTGGTGCAACGTCCTGGCAACACGTCGTGACGCAACAGCCACACAGCCCGTGCACGATCGCCGTGACCGGTCACGCACCACCCCCGCGACGACCCGGCACCACCCGCACCCCCGGAGGCAGCCATGGCACCGAGCACCGCCAGCACCCAGCCCGTCGACGACGCCCACCAGGTCGACGGCGCCCCCTCCGAGCAGCGCCCCGACGCGGCGCCGCTGGCCAACCCCCGGCGCGTCCGGATCTGACCCCGGGCCGGAGGCCGCCGGGGGCGGCGCGTACAGCGCTGGTCAGCGCAGGACGCGCACCCTGACGGTCTCCGGCATCGCGCGGAGCTCCTCGACGGCGGCGTCGTCGACGGGGCCGGGCACGTCGGTGACGACGTAGCCCATCTGCCCGCGCGTGGTCAGCGACTGGCCCACGACGTTGACGCCGTGGCGCGCCAGGATCGAGTTCACCGACGCCAGCACCCCCGGCACGTTCTGGTGCAGGTGCCCCAGCCGCGTCGCGTGCCCGCCGTCGGTGATGACCTGCGGCATGTTCACCGACAGCGACGTGCTGCCGTGCGCGGCGAAGTCGCGCAGCTTGCCGGCCACGAACCGGCCGATGTCCTCCTGCGCCTCCTCGGTGGACCCGCCGACGTGCGGGGTGAGGATGACGTTGGGCAGGCCGCGCAGCCGCGAGTCGAACGGGTCGCCGTTGCGGCGGGGCTCGTCGAGGAAGACGTCGACGGCCGCACCCGACAGGTGCCCGGAGACCAGGTGGTCGCGCAGCGCCCCGTGGTCGACCACGAAGCCGCGCGAGAGGTTCAGGAAGATCGCCCCCGGCTTCATCGCCGCGAACTGCTCGGCGCCGAACAGGCCGCCGTTGCCCGCCCGCCCGTCGACGTGGAGGGTGACGACGTCGGCGAGGGCCAGCACCTCCTCCAGGCTCGACAGGCGCACCGCGTTGCCCATCGCCAGCTTCTCGGCGGTGTCGTAGAAGACGACCCGCATGCCGAGGGCCTCGGCGACCACCGACAGCTGGCTGCCGATGTTGCCGTACCCGACGATGCCCAGCGTGCGCCCGCGCACCTCGTGGGAGCCGGCGGCCGACTTCTGCCAGACGCCCGCGTGCAGCGCGTCGTCGAAGACCGTCAGCTGGCGGGTCAGGGCGATGACCTCGGCGAGCACCAGCTCGACCACGCTGCGGGTGTTGGAGAACGGGGCGTTGAACACCGCGACGCCGCGGGCGGCGGCGGCCTCGAGGTCGATCTGGTTGGTGCCGATGCAGAACGCGCCGATGGCCACCAGGTCGGGGGCGGCGTCGAGCACGGCCTCGGTGACGTGCGTGGTCGACCGGATGCCCAGCAGCTGCACCCCGGGGAGCGCCTCGACCAGCTCGGCCTCGGTGAGCGCGCCCATCCGGCGCTCCACGGCGGTGCCGGAGGCCTCGAGGACCTCCACGGCGAGCGGGTGGATGTTCTCCAGCAGCAGGGCGGTGCGGGTGGGCCCCTGGCGATCGGTCACAGGTGACCATCCTGCCGGACGCAGGATGGGGGCGTGGCCACCCGTCTGCTGCTCCTCGCCGACACCCACGTCCCGGTGCGGGCCCGCGCGCTGCCGGCGCAGGTGCTCGACGCCGTCGCGGCGCTCGGACCGGGCGACCTGCTCGTCCACGCCGGCGACTGGGTGCACGAGGACCTGCTCGACGACCTCCTCGCGCGCTGCGCCACCACCGGCGCCCGCCTGCTCGGGGTCGCCGGCAACAACGACGGGCCGGAGCTGCACTCCCGGCTGCCCGAGGTCGCCCGCGCCGACGTCGGGGGGCTGCGCCTCGCCGTCGTCCACGAGACCGGGGCGGCGGCGGGGCGCGAGCGCCGCTGCGCCGAGCGCTTCGGCAGCGGTGACCAGCCCGCCGACGTGCTGGTCTTCGGGCACAGCCACATCCCCTGGGACACCACCGCCGTCCGGCCCGGCGGGGGCGCGCTGCGGCTGCTGAACCCCGGCTCGCCCACCGACCGGCGGCGCCAGCCCGCCTGCACGCTCATGACCGCGGTGGTCGACGGCGGCGCCCTGCACGACGTCGTGCTGCGTGAGGTCGTGCGTGAGGTCGTCGGTCGCGGGTAGGGGCTGCGCATGCGAGCACTCACCTGGCAGGGCAGGCGGAAGGTCTCCGTGGAGACCGTGCCCGACCCCGCCGTCCAGGAGCCGACCGACGCCGTCGTCAGGATCACGTCGACGGCGCTGTGCGGCTCCGACCTCCACCTGTACGAGGTGATGGGGCCCTTCCTCGACCCGGGTGACGTGCTCGGCCACGAGCCGATGGGGATCGTCGAGGAGGTCGGTCCGGAGGTCACGCACATCAGGCCCGGTGACCGCGTCGTCGTCCCCTTCAACATCTCCTGCGGCTCCTGCGCCACCTGCTCCACGGGGCTGCAGAGCCAGTGCGAGACCACCCAGAACCGCGAGACCCCGATCGGCGGGTTCGGCGCCTCGCTGTTCGGCTACACCAAGCTCTACGGGCAGGTCCCGGGCGGCCAGGCCGAGTACCTGCGGGTGCCGCAGGCGCACTACGGGCCGATCAAGGTCCCCGAGGGCGTCCCGGACGACAGGTACCTCTACCTCTCCGACGTGCTGCCGACCGCCTGGCAGGCCGTGGCCTACGCCGGTGTCGGCGAGGGCCCCACCACGGCCGGGTCGCGGGTCGGGTCGCTCGTCGTCCTCGGGCTGGGGCCCATCGGCGACATGTGCGCCCGGATCGCCGCGCACCTGGGCGTCGAGAAGGTCATCGGCATCGACCCGGTGGCCGAGCGCCGCGCCCGCGTCGAGGCCCACCTCGGCGGCGCCGTCCGCACCATCGACCCCACCACCACCGACGACCTCGTCGGCGCCGTCCGCGACCTCACCGGCGGCCGCGGGGCCGACGCCGTCATCGACGCCGTCGGCATGGAGGCCCACGGCTCGCCCGTCGCGAAGGCCGCCCACACCGCGCTGGGGTTCGTGCCCGACGCCGTCGCCCAGAAGATGATGCAGACGATGGGCGTCGACAGGCTCACCGCGCTGCACACCGCCGTCGACCTCGTGCGCCGCGGCGGCACGGTCTCGCTGTCCGGCGTGTACGGCGGTGCTGCCGACCCCGTGCCGATGCTCTACATGTTCGACCGCCAGATCCAGCTGCGGATGGGCCAGGCCAACGTGCACCGGTGGGTGCCCGACATCCTCCCGCTGCTCACCGACGACGACCCCCTCGGCGTCGACACCTTCGCCACCCACCGCGTGCCGCTCGAGCAGGCGCCGCAGGCCTACGAGCAGTTCCAGGAGAAGAGGGACGGCACGGTCAAGGTCGTCTTCACCCCGTGAGCCGTCCGTGAACGGGAGGTCGCGCCGGCTCGACGAGGCGGTGACCCGTCAGGGCGGGCGCTGCCTGTGGTGCGGCCGCGCCTTCGGCCCCCTCGTGCCGCCCACCACCGACCACCTCGTGCCCCGCGTCAAGGGCGGGCCCAGCTGGGCGGAGAACGAGGTGGCCGCGTGCCGCCGCTGCAACGGCCAGCGCGGCCACACCACCCCCGTCGACTGGCTGCTCGAGTGCTCCGGGCGCGGCTGGCAGCCCGACGCCGCCGCGCTCGCGGCGGCCCTCGCCTCCCTCGAGGCCGCGATCGCCGTCCGCGGCGGCCAGCGGCGCGCCAGGCCCTACCTCGCCGGGCAGCTGCGCCGGCTCGCCCGGGCGCACCCGGCTGCCTCCTGATGCGCGAGCGCCGCCACCTGGCAGACTCGCCGCCCGTGAGCCGGGCACGCGCGAAGGACCCGCGGGAGCGCCACGCGGCGGCCCGCGCCGAGGACCGGCTGAACCGGATCCTGGCCACCGCGCTGCGGCGCCGGGGCTGGACGCCGCGGGTCCTCGGCTACGCCGGCTACGGCGGCGAGGGGTGGGTGCGCGTCCTCGGGCGGGTGCTCGCCACGCGTCCGCCCGACGACGACGGGCGCAGCGGCTCGGCTGGCGACGACGAGGACCGCGACGGCTCGGAGACCCCGGCGGCGGCGGCGCTGCGCGACTGGACGGGGCCGCTGGACCGCGACCAGCTGCGCGAGCGCGCCCTGACGGCCCTGCGCGGCTGGCGGGCCTTCATCAGCGCCCCCGTCACCGGCGTCACCGTGTGGGTGACCGTCGGCGACCAGGTGCACGAGCTGGTCAGCGAGCGGGGCGGGTACATCGACGCCCGCCTCCCGTCGGACCTGCCCGAGGGCGTGCACCACGTGCACTTCTCCACCGAGCCGCCCGGCCGCGCCGACCCCGACGAGCGGGTGGGCCACGCGGTGCGGGCTCCGGTGACGGTCATCGGCGCCGACCAGCGCGACGGGGTCGTCTCGGACATCGACGACACCGTCATGGTGACCTCCCTGCCCCGCCCGCTCATCGCGGCGTGGAACACCTTCGTGCTCCACGAGCAGGCCCGCAGCCCCGTGCCGGGCATGGCCGAGCTCCTCAACGCCGTCCAGAAGGCGCACGAGGGCGCGCCGGTGCTGTACCTGTCCACCGGCGCCTGGAACGCCGCCCCCACGCTGACGCGGTTCATGGTCCGCCACGGCTACCCCGCCGGGCCGCTGCTGCTCACCGACTGGGGCCCCACCAACACAGGCTGGTTCCGCAGCGGGCAGGAGCACAAGCGCGCGCAGCTGCGCCGCCTCGCCGAGGAGCTGCCGCAGGTGCGCTGGCTGCTGGTCGGCGACGACGGCCAGCACGACCCGGAGATCTACGGCGAGTTCGCCCGCGAGCACCCGGAGAACGTCCGCGCGATCGCCATCCGCCAGCTCACCGCCGCCGAGCAGGTGCTCTCCCACGTGCTGCCGGTGCCGGTGTCGGCCTCGGCCCGCGCCGAGGGCATCGACGAGCTGCGCGAGGTCCGCGCGCCCGACGGCGAGGGCCTGGCCCACCAGCTGCGGCAGGCCGGGGTGCCGCTGGCGCGCCGGGTGTGGGTGAGCCCCGACGAGCACGTCGTCGACGGCGCCGAGGACACCGCCGAGGGTGAGGGCTGAGCGCGTGGGCACCGGATCGCTGACCCTGCTCGACTACCGCCGCCGCGTCGCCGAGCTGTACGCCGACGTGCGCCGCGCCGCCGCGGAGCGCGGTCCGGCCCGCGCCCACGAGCTGTGGCGCACCGCCCGCGACGAGCTGTACGCCACCCACCCCGACAGCCCGCTCGCCGCTGACGACGCCCGCCGCCGCACCGGGCTGCCCGTCGCGCCGTACGACCCCGACCTGCGCTGGGAGCTGCCCGTCGAGGCCGCCGACACCAGCCGGCCCGACCACGAGCTGCGGGTCACCACGGGCACCGACGGCGAGGTCGTGTTCCACCGCCTCGGCCGAGCGACGACGCCGCTCGGGAGCCTCGACCTGTGGTGGCTCTCCGGCTACGGCGGCGGCGTGTGGCTGCCCGTCCGCGACGCCTCCTCCGGCACCAGCACCTACGGCGGCGGGCGCTACCTCCTCGACACCGTCAAGGGCGCCGACCTCGGGGGAGACCCGCACGGCGGCGACAGGCACGTCGTCGTCGACCTGAACTTCCTCTACAACCCCTCGTGCGCCTACGACCCGGCCTGGGCGTGCCCGCTGGCCCCTCCCGGCAACCGCCTCGAGGCCCCCGTGGAGGCCGGCGAGCTCAGCTGACCCCTCAGCTCAGCAGCCCCGCCACGGTGCGCAGGTCGTCGACGAGGGCCGCGTAGGCGGCGTCGCGGGCGTCCTCGGGGGTGCGCAGCACCGCTGACGGGTGGGTGGTCACGAAGAACGTCTTCGTCCCCTGGGTGGTCTCGCGCTCGATCGGGTGGCCGCGGTCCTTGCCGACCCGCACCGAGGGGCCGAGCAGCGCCTTCGCCGCCGTCGCCCCCAGGAGCACCACCACCTGCGGGTCGACCAGGCGCAGCTCCTCGGCCAGCCACGGCTTGCAGGCGCTCACGTGGCTGGTCTCGGGGGTGGCGTGGATGCGGCGGTTGCCGCGGGGCGTGAACCTAAAGTGCTTCACGGCGTTGGTCACGTACACGCGGTCGCGGGCGAGACCGGCCTCTTCGAGGGCCCGCTGGAGCAGCTGGCCGGCGGGGCCGACGAAGGGGATGCCGCGGGTGTCCTCGGCGTCGCCGGGCTGCTCGCCGACCAGCGCGACGGCCGCGTGGGAGTTGCCCGCGGAGAAGACGACCTGGGTCGCGGGCTCCCACAGCTCGCAGCCGCGGCAGGCGGGGGCGGCGGCGCGCAGCGCGTCGATGCTGTCGGGGTGCTCGGGCACCCACTCCTGGGCGCCGGGGCGCTCCACCTGCTCCTGGGTGCTCATGCGGCCCTCCGCCCGTGCAGGAGGCCCCGGCCGGCCAGCGCGGGGGTGCCGCCCCCGGCGCCGGAGCGCATCCCCGAGACGAGGTCGGCGAGGGCGGCGGTCGCGGAGACCCGCGGCTCCCAGCCCAGGGCGCGCAGGCGCGAGCAGTCCATGAGGGGGGCGCCGGCGCCCAGGTCGACCCAGCCCGGGTCGGTGGGCTGCAGACGGGCGTGCCAGCTGACCTCCGCCGCGCGGCGCAGCAGCGACACCGGGGCCTTCACCCGCCGGCCCCCGCCCAGGCCGGCGGCGATCTCGTCGGGGCCGAGCCCGTCGGTCGCCGCGGCGTTGAACGCCCCCGTGCCGCCCTCGGCCAGGACCCGCCAGATACCGTCGGCGAGGTCGTCGGCGTGGACGACGGGAGCCACGAACGCGTCCGGCAGGGGGAGCAGCGGCAGCCTGCCCAGGAGGCTCACCGGCAGCAGCGGCCCCCCGAAGTACCGGGCGATCTCGCTGCCGGCCTCGCGCTGCAGCACCAGGCCCGGGCGCACGCGGGCGATGCCCGGCCCGCGGTCCGAGGCCTCCACCTCGTCGAGCAGGTCCTCCGCGGCGACCTTGTCGCGGCTGTACGGGGAGGACTCCACACCGGTGCGGGGCCACGACTCGTCGACCGACGGCTTGCGGCCGGTGCGCTGCGCCTCCTGCGGCACGGGCGCGTAGACGCCCACCGACGACGCGTGCACCAGGTGCGGCACCCCCGCCTCGGAGGCCGCGGTCACCACGGCGCGGGTGCCCTCGACGTTGGTGGTGCGCATCACCGCGCGGGCGGCGGGGGTGCGGCTCGGCTGGATGCGCCAGGCCAGGTGGACGACGGCGTCGACGTCCTCCATCGCCTCGCGCAGCGCGCCGGTGGCCCACCGGGCGGTCAGGTCGACGCCGTGCCAGCGCACGGGTCCTGACGAGGGGACGCGACGGGCGACGCCGCTCACCGCGACGCCCTCGCGGGCCAGGCGGCGCAGCAGCGCGGTGCCGACGTTGCCGGTGGCGCCCGTCACCAGGACGCGGCGGGGAGGAGCCATGGGACGAGCCGACCACGGGCGCGGGGTGTTGGCGAGCGGAGTTCTGGGCGAGCGGAACCGCGGGGGCCGACCTAGGTTCGGACACATGACCGAGCAGACCAGCCGCAGCGACGAGACCAACCCCGAGCACGCGGGCACCGGCGCGCAGGACGACCCCACCGCCGTCAAGGACCCCGAGACCTGGGTGACCGGGGGCGAGCCCGCCACCGGTGCGCAGGTCAGCTACCTGACCACCCTGGCCCACGAGGCCGGTGAGGAGGTCCCCGCCGACATCACCAAGGCGCACGCCTCGGAGATGATCGACGAGCTGAAGGGCCGCAGCGCCCGCGTCTCCGACAGCTGAGCCGCTGGGGCAGGCTGGGCCGGTGACCTCCCTCACGAGCGCACGTGCCCTGAAGGACGCCGGCCTGGTCTGGCTGCCCGCGAAGGGCGACAGGTTCGTCATCCCCGACCGCGAGATGGACGGCGACGTCTTCGTGGTCTCGGACATGACCATCGAGGCCCAGGACCTCGCCTCCGGGCAGGTCCTGGGCTTCAACGGCACCACCGAGTGGGCCCTCGACAGCGTCGAGGCCGCCGACGTGCTGTGGCTGCCCCGCGAGGGCCAGCTGCGCGCCGAGCTCGGCCCGGCCTTCGACGGCCTGCACCTCGAGGGCGGTGCCTGGGAGGTGGCGACGTCGCTGCCCGACGGCGGGTGGGCCCTGACCCGCGCCGCCGACGCCGAGGAGGCGTACGCGCTCGCGCTGCTGGGCCTGCGCGCCACCTCCGCCGCCCAGCTGCTGCCGGTGGCCGGCGGAGACCTGGCCGCGCTGCTCACCGACCTCGACGCCCCCGCCTGGCAGCGCACGGCCCCCGACGGCGTGCGGACCGTCGCCGACGTCGTGTCCGGAGCCCTCGGCGGCACCGGCGCCGACCCGGCGGCGGCGTGGCCCGCGGCGCTGGAGTCCCTCCTCGCCACGTGGGTGGCCCCGCCCGAGGGCGAGCAGGCCGCGGAGGTGCTCGAGGCCGGCGCGCAGGGCGTGCTGGTCGACCTTGTCGTGGCCACCTGGGACGTCGGCACCGCCACCGGCCGCGAGCCGGCGCTGCACCCCCTGACCGTCCGCCGCGCCCTGGAGCACGTGCGCACCTGGCCCACCTCGGGCGCGGCCGACGACGCCGCCGCCGTGACCTCCGAGCTCGACGCGCTGCTGAGGCTGACCGGCCGCTAGACCGGGTCGTGCACGACGGCGGCGCCCGCCACCAGCGCGGTGAGGGCGTCGCCGTGGAGCACCCGAGCGACCGCGGCCCCGGCCCCCAGGGCGCGGGTCAGCTCCGCCAGCGGCAGCGGCGCGTGGCTGGCGAGCAGCACCGCGTTGCCGTGGCGGCGCCCCCGCAGCACCCCGGGCTCCAGCGCCGCCGCCACGTGCGGGAACACCGCCAGCAGCGTCGCCACCTCCGCCTTCAGGCCCACCGGCGACGTCCTGTCGACGGCGTTCGCCAGGTAGAGGCCCCCGCCCCGCGAGGGGTCCAGCACGCGGGCCACCTCGGCGGTGAACTCCGCGGTCACCACGTGGCGGGGCGTGGAGTCGCCCGCGAACACGTCGCGCACCACCAGGTCGGCGGAGGCGTCGCGGCGGGCGGCCAGCCCCGCGCGCGCGTCACCGGCCTGGATCCGCAGCTCGGGGGAGCGCGGCAGGTCCACCCACTCCCGCACCCGCGCCACCAGCTCGGCGTCCAGCTCGACCACCACCTGCCGGGTGCCCCCCGCCCCCGCGCGCACCGCCGCCAGGTGGCGCGGCAGGGCGCACGCCCCACCACCCAGGTGCACGGCCCGCAGGGGCGCCCCGCCCTCGGCGGGCAGGGCGAGCCGCACGCAGTCGGCCATCCACTGCAGGTACTCGAAGTCGAGCACCTCCGGGGCACCCGCCCGCAGCGGCGAGCTGGGCACCCCGTTCACGTACAGCGTCCACGCGCCGTCGTCGCGCTCGCGGACCCACTCCACCTGCCCGGTGGTGGTCGCGAAGCGCCCCTCGGGCGGGGGCGGGCCGGCGGTGGGTCTGCTGTTCCGGCGCTGGCCGCGGGAGGGGGGCACGGTCACAGCCTGCCCCTAGGCTGGGAGGCGTGGGGGTGGAGGTGCTCGCGGCCAGCGACGCCCTGAGCCGGGCGCTGGGGCAGTACCTGGCGCACCTGCGGGTCGAGCGGGGCCTCGCCGAGAACACCCTGGCCGCCTACCGGCGAGACCTCGAGCGCTACACCGCCTGGCTGCGCGCCCAGGGCCGCACCGAGCTGGCCGCCGTCGGCGAGGCCGACGTCAGCGCCCACCTCCAGGCCCTGCGCACCGGCGAGCACGGGCCCACCCCCGGCCCCGGAGCCGCGCTGTCCGCCGCCTCGGCGGCCCGCGCCGTCGTCGCCGTCCGCGGCTGGCACCGCTTCAGCGCCCTCGAGGGCGCCACCACCGCCGACCCGGCCGCCGCGGTGCGCCCGCCGCCCACCCCCCGCCGCCTGCCCAAGGCCGTCCCCGTCGCCGACGTCCTCGCCCTCCTGGAGGCCGCCGGCGCCGGCGAGGGCCCCCAGCCGCTGCGCGACCGCGCCCTGCTCGAGGTGCTCTACGGCACCGGGGCCCGCATCAGCGAGGCCGTCGGCCTCGACGTCGACGACCTGCCCGCCCAGGCGCTGGGCCGGGAGAGCACCGAGGGCGCCCTGCTGCGCCTGCGCGGCAAGGGCGGCAAGGAGCGCGTGGTGCCCCTGGGCTCCTACGCCGTCGCCGCGCTGGAGGCGTACCTGGTGCGCGCGCGGCCCGCGCTGCTCGCGGGAGCGGCGGGGAGCGCCACGGGCACGGGCACCAGCGCGCTGTTCCTCAACACCCGCGGCGACCGGCTCTCCCGCCAGAGCGCCTGGGCCGTGCTGCGCGCGGCGGCCGAGCGCGCCGGCGTCGGCAGCCCCGAGCACCCCGTCAGCCCGCACACCCTGCGCCACTCCTTCGCCACCCACCTGCTGGAGGGCGGCGCCGACGTCCGCGTCGTCCAGGAGCTGCTCGGCCACGCCAGCGTCACGACCACGCAGATCTACACGATGGTCACCGCCGAGGCCCTGCGCGAGGTGTACGCCGCGGCCCACCCGAGGGCCCTCGGCTGACGCCCCCAGCCGGTCACCCGGGGTAGCCTTACTCCCCATGACCAGCGACCTCCAGGCCCGCGGCGCGCAGCCTCCTGCGCAGGGCCTGCTCGGTCCCACCGGTCGCCCCCTCGTCGACTTCCCGGTCCCTCCGGCGCTGTCCGGCCACGGCCCCGCACGCATCATCGCGATGTGCAACCAGAAGGGCGGCGTCGGCAAGACGACGTCCACCATCAACCTCGGCGCGGCGCTCGCGGAGTACGGGCGCAAGGTCCTCCTGGTCGACTTCGACCCCCAGGGCGCGCTGTCGGTCGGCCTGGGCGTGAACCCCCACGAGCTGCAGCACAGCGTCTACACGCTGCTGATGGACCGCCGCGCCTCCGTGGCCGACGTCGTCGTCCCCACCCGGCTGCCCGGCGTCGACATCCTGCCCGCCAACATCGACCTGTCCGCCGCCGAGGTGCAGCTGGTGGGCGAGGTCGCCCGCGAGCAGGCGCTCGCGCGGGCGCTGCGCACCGGCACCGACGACTACGACGTCGTCCTGGTCGACTGCCAGCCGTCGCTGGGCCTGCTGACGGTCAACGCCCTGACCGCCGCGCACGGCGTGCTCATCCCGCTGGAGTGCGAGTTCTTCGCGCTGCGCGGGGTCGCGCTGCTGGTGGAGACCATCGAGAAGGTGCAGGACCGGCTGAACCCGGCCCTCGCCATCGACGGCATCCTCGCGACGATGTACGACGCGCGGACCCTGCACTCCCGCGAGGTCATCGCCCGCGTCGTGGAGGCCTTCGGCGACACCCTGTTCGACACCGTGATCGGCCGCACCGTGAAGTTCCCCGACGCCTCCGTCGCCGGCGAGCCGATCACCACCTACGCCCCCGAGCACTCCGGGGCCGAGTCCTACCGCCGCCTCGCGCGCGAGCTCGTCGCCCGCGGTGCCTCCGCCTGAGCCCGGGCTGGTCGACGGGGTGGACGCCGGTGCGCTCCCGGCGCCGCGCGCCAGCAGCGAGCAGACCCCCAGGAGCACGCCGGGCGGCGTCCTCACCGACCGCGACGCCCCCGCCTTCGACGTCCACCTCGAGAACTTCTCCGGGCCCTTCGACCTGCTGCTCGGCCTGATCTCCCGCCGGCGCCTGGAGATCACCGAGGTCGCGCTCGCCGCCGTCACCGACGAGTTCATCGCCCACCTGCGCAGGATGCTGGCCGCCGCTGACGACGGGGCCGACTCCTCCGCGGCGGCGCTCGGTCAGGCCAGCGGCTTCCTCGTGGTCGCCGCCACCCTGCTCGACCTCAAGGCGGCCCGGCTGCTGCCCGCCGAGGAGGGCGCCGAGCCCGACGCCGACGACCTCGCCCTGGTCGAGGCCCGTGACCTGCTCTTCGCCCGCCTGCTGCAGCACCGCGCGTACGCCCAGGTGGGCGGGGTGCTGGCCGACCGGCTCGCGGAGGGGGCGCTGTCCAGCCCCCGCCCCGGCGGCACCGGCGCCGCCGACGACGACGTGCGCCGCGCCCTGCCCGAGCTGGTGCTGCCCACCACCCCCGAGCAGCTGGCCGTCCTGGCCGCCGGGGCCCTGGCCGCGGCCGGGCGCCCGCCCGAGGCCGTCGCCGTCGAGCACCTCCACGCGCCGGTGGTCAGCGTCCCCGAGCAGGTGGCGGCGCTGCGCGAGCGGCTGCGGGAGCGCCACGCCGGCGCGCCGGGGACGCCCGTGGCGTTCGCCGACCTCCTGGCCGACCTCGTGCGCGCCACCGGCGAGCGGCCCGGCGCCGTGTGGGTGGTCGGCAGGTTCCTCGCGGTGCTCGAGCTGTACCGCCGCGGGGAGGTCGACCTGGAGCAGGCCCGCCCCGACCAGGCCCTGCTCGTCACCTGGCGCGAGCCCGCTGACCCCGTCGTCGACCTGCGCGAGCCCGTCGACCTGCGCGAGCGCGTCTCGTGAGCGAGGACGTCGCCGAGCTGCCGGACGAGCTCCCCGGGGGCCTGCGCGCCGCGCTGGAGGCCGTCCTCATGGTCGTGGAGGCCCCGGTGTCCGCCGACGACCTCGCTGAGGGCCTCGGCGTCCCCGAGCCCGAGGTGGCCGCCGCTCTGGAGGCGCTGGCCGCCGCCTACCGCGCCGAGCAGCGCGGCTTCGAGCTGCGCGCCGCGGCCGGCGGGTGGCGGATCTGGAGCCGGCCCGAGGCCGCGGCCCTGGTCGCGAGGTTCACCGGGGAGGCGGCGTCGGCGCGCCTGTCGCGGGCGGCGCTGGAGACCCTCGCCGTCGTCGCCTACACCCAGCCGGTGACCCGCGCGCGGGTCGCGGCGGTCCGCGGCGTCGACGTCGACTCGGTCGTGCGGACCCTCCTCACCCGCGGCCTGGTGGCCGAGGCGGGGCGCGAGGAGGGCTCAGGGGCCACCCTGTATCGCACGACCACCTCGTTCTTGGAGAAGATCGGGGTCGACACCCTCGAGGACCTCCCTCCGCTGGCGCCGCACCTCCCGGCCGACACGGAGGTCGACGACCTCCTCGAGGCCCTCGACGACAGGAGCCCCGCATGAGCACCACCGGCCACCACGACGACAGCCACGACCCGCACGACCCGGACGGCGTCCGCCTGCAGAAGGTGCTCGCCGGCGCCGGGCTCGGCTCGCGCCGGGCGTGCGAGCAGATGATCGCCCAGGGCCGCGTCCGCGTCGACGGCGAGCTGGTCCGCGACCAGGGCGTCCGCGTCGACCCCGCCACCGCCCAGGTCGAGGTCGACGGGATGCTGCTGCAGCTCGACACCTCGAAGGTCTACCTGGCGATGAACAAGCCCCGCGGGTACCTCTCGGCGATGTCCGACGCCGAGGGCCGGCTCACCCTCGCCGACATCCTCGACGACCGCACCGAGCAGGGCGTGCGCCTCTTCCACGTCGGCCGCCTCGACGTCGACACCGAGGGGCTGATCCTCCTCACCAACGACGGCGACCTCGCCCACCGGCTGCAGCACCCCTCCTTCGAGGTGCCCCGCACGTACGTCGCGGAGGTCAACGGGCCGGTCGAGAAGGGCATCGGCAAGCAGCTGCGCGACGGCGTCGAGCTGGAGGACGGCATCGCCCGCGCCGACTCCTTCCGCCTGGTCGACTCCGTGCCGGGCAAGGCGTTCGTCGAGATCGTCCTGCACGAGGGCCGCAAGCACGTGGTGCGCCGCATGCTGGAGGAGGTCGGCTACCCCGTCATCCGCCTGGCCCGCACCGCCATCGGCCCGATCCAGCTCGGCGACCTGCGCCCCGGCGTGACCCGCTCGCTGACCCGCGAGGAGGTCTCCCAGCTGCGCAGCGCCGGCCCGGGCAGCCAGCCCGGCCAGCGCGTGCGGCGCCCCAAGGGCAGCCGCCCGGTGGCCAAGGCGCCCGACCGCCGCGGCATCGAGGTCGTCACCGCCGACAAGCGCCGCAGCACCGGTGCATCCAAGGCCGCCCGCGCCGCGAAGGCCGCCCAGGCCGCGCGGTCCGGGCGCACCGCCGGGCGCGTGGCCGGGGCCAAGCAGCGCCGCGGCCAGGGCGGCCGCTGATGGCGCTCCGGGCCGTCCGGGGGGCGGTGCAGCTCGACGTCGACGAGCGCGAGCACCTGCTCGCCGCGACGCGCGAGCTGGTGACCGCCGTGCTGGAGGCCAACCGGCTCTCCACCGACGACCTCGTCAACATGGTCTTCACCTGCACCCCCGACCTGACCTCGGAGTTCCCCGCGGTCGCCGCGCGCGAGCTGGGCCTGGGAGACGTGCCCCTCATGTGCGCGGTGGAGGTCGACGTCGCCGGCGCCATGCCCCGCGTGGTGCGCCTCATGGCGCTCGCCCAGACCCCGCTGGAGCGCGGCGAGGTCCAGCACGTGTACCTGCGCGGTGCCGTGGCGCTGCGCCGCGACATCGCCCAGTGACCCCCCCGATGACCCCCCGATGAGCCGCCTGGAGGCTCGCACCGCCGGACCGGTGCACGTCGTCGGCACCGGGCTGCTCGGCGCCAGCGCCGCCCTGGCGCTGCGCGCCCGCGGCGTCGACGTGACCCTCGCCGACCCCTCGCCCACCGCCGCGGCGCTCGCCCGCGACCTGGGCGCCGGCCGCCTGCGGACCGCCGAGGAGCCGCCGCCCGCGCTCGTGGTCGTCGCCGCGCCGCCCGACGTGACGGCCACCGTCGTCGCCGAGCAGCTCGGCGCCTGGCCGCAGGCCGTCGTCACCGACGTCGCCAGCGTGAAGCTGACCGTGCTGGTCGAGCTTCGCCGGGTGCTGGCGGCCCGGGGCGCGGGCGAGGACGCGCTGGCGCGGTACGTGGGCAGCCACCCGATGGCGGGGCGCGAGCGCTCCGGGGCCGTCGCCGCGCGCGGCACGCTCTTCGCCGGACGGCCCTGGGTGCTCTGCCCCACGGCGGCGTCGTCGCCCCGGGCCCTCGCCGCCGTCCGGGCCCTCGCCGACGACCTGGGCGCCGCCCCGGTGGTCATGGAGGCCGGCGCGCACGACGAGGCCGTCGCGCTGGTGTCCCACGTGCCGCAGGTGGCGGCCTCGCTGGTGGCCGCGCGGCTGCGCGAGGCGCCCGAGCCCGCCGTCGACCTCGCCGGCCAGGGCCTGCGGGACGTCACCCGCATCGCCGAGTCCGACCCCGCGCTGTGGGTGCAGATCCTCGGCGCCAACGCCGGACCGGTGGCCGCTGTGCTGCGCGACCTGCGCGACGACCTCGACGGCGTCCTCGCCGCCCTGGAGCAGCTCGACCGCGTCGAGGACGCGCACGACGCCGCGGCGAAGTCGCCCGGGGCGCTGGCCGCCGTGGCCCAGCTGATCGCCGACGGCGGCGCGGGCCGCGCCCGGGTGCCCGGCAAGCACGGCAGCGCACCCACCTCCTACGCGGTGGTCACCGTGCTGGTGCCCGACGCCCCCGGTGAGCTCGCGCGGCTCCTGCACGACGTCGGCGCCGCCGGCGTCAACCTGGAGGACCTGCGCCTGGAGCACTCCCCGGAGCAGCCCGTCGGCCTCGCCGAGGTGTCGGTGCTGCCGGCCGCGCGGACGCCGCTGGAGGCGGCGCTGCGCGACCTCGGGTGGGCCCTGGTCGACTAGCCCCTCGGCCGGTCGGCCGGAAGCCCGGACTAGTCGGCCGGGCCCGCCGTCGGGAGGTGCTCGGTGGCGAGGGCGACCAGCGCGTCGACGGCGCCGGGGTGGGCCACCACCATCCGGCGGGTGGTCCCCGAGAGGGGCTCGCCGTCGAGGGGCACGACGGCGCCGCCCGCCTCGGCCACGAGCAGCGCCGGGCCGTGCAGGTCGCGGCGGTCACCGCCCAGGCGCAGGGTGCCCATGACGCGGCCGTCGGCCACGGAGGCGATCTCCGAGGCCGAGCTCTCGGTCACCTTCGGCAGCCACCCCGCGCGGCCGACCGCGCCGAGCAGCGCGGCGCCCGCCCGGACGACGCCGCCGGTCTCGGCCTCGCCGGACAGCTGCAGCCTGCGGGCGGGGCCGGGGGTGCCGTCCTCGCCGTCGACGCGCACGAAGGCGCCGCGGCCGGCGGCTGCGGTGTAGAGGTGGCCGCCGGTCCAGACGGCCACGGACTCGACCCGGGGGCGTTCGCGCGGCCCGCGCCACGCGGAGACGACCACCGACCACGGGCCGAGGCGGCGGGCGAAGTTCAGGGTGCCGTCGACCGGGTCGACCACCCAGGTGCGCCCGGTGGCGGGGTCGGCCGGGGGCCGGTCGGCGCCCTCCTCGCCGATGAGGCCGTCGCGCGGGAAGCGCTCGCGCAGCGCGTCGTCGACGGCGCGCTCGAGGTCGAGGTCGACGTCGGTGACCACCGAGCCGGTGAGGGCGGCGGCGGGCTTGCGCTGCTCGACGGCGCTGGCCTGGCGCCGGGCGGCGACGCGCCCCAGGCGGCTCACGAGCTCGCCGACGAAGGCGAGGGCCTCCTCGACGTCGTCGGAGGAGTCGGCCTGACCTGCTGCGGGGGGCACCGGGATCACCACGGTCCCAGGCTAGGTGCTGGGTCCGACTACCCTTCTGCGGTGCCCTCCCCGCTCTCCGACGACAGCCCGGTCGACGTCCAGGCCGCGCCCGCCAGGGGGCTCGTGGTCGTCGTCGACGGTCCCTCCGGCTCGGGCAAGTCCACGCTGTGCCGCCGCGCCGCCGCCGCGCTCGGCGCCGGCTACCTCGACACCGGCGCCTTCTACCGCGCCGTGACGTGGGCGGCGCTGGCCGACGGCGTCGACCTGTCCGCCGACCGCGACCCGGGCTCGGCGGAGGCCGTGACCGGGCTGGCCCGCGGCCTCGACCTCAAGGTCGGCACCGACCCCGGAGCCCCCTACGTGGTGGTGCGCGGCACCGACGTGACCGCGGCGATCCGCGAGAGCCGCATCTCGGCCGCCGTGAGCGCCGTGGCCACCAACCTCGAGGTGCGCTCCGAGCTCATCCGCCGCCAGCGCGCCGCCCTGGCCGCGCAGGCCGCGCTGCGCGGCGTCGTGGCCGAGGGCCGCGACCTGACCACCGTGGTCGCCCCCGACGCCGCCGTGCGCGTGCTGGTCGTCGTCGACGAGGCCCGCCGCCTGGCCCGGCGCGCCCTGGAGCTGCACGGCGCCGCCGACGCCGCCGCGGTCGAGGCCACCCGCGACGAGGTGGTGCGCCGCGACCGCGACGACTCCACCGTCGCCTCCTTCACCGAGGCCGCCGACGGCGTCGCCGTCCTCGACAACTCCGGGACCCTGGAGGAGGGCGTCGAGGCGCTGCTCTCCCTGGTCCGCGCCGCACTGACCACCACCGCTGGAGCCCGCGCATGAGCGCCGAGAACACCGCCCCCCACCACGACGACGAGCTGGACCCCAGCGACGCCCTGCGCGTCGGCCTGGACGACTACGAGCTCTCCGAGGACGACCTCGCCGTCCTGTCGGGCGCCTCCGACGGCGCCCACGGCGACGACGACGGCGCCGTCCTGCCCGTCATCGCGATCATCGGGCGCCCCAACGTGGGCAAGTCGACCCTGGTCAACCGCGTGCTGGGCCGCCGCGAGGCCGTCGTGCAGGACGTCCCCGGCGTCACCCGCGACCGCGTCACCTACACCACCGAGTGGGCGGGCACCCCGTTCAACGTGGTCGACACCGGCGGCTGGGAGGTCGACGTCCACGGGCTCGACGCCCGCGTCGCCGAGCAGGCCGAGATCGCCATCGAGATGGCCGACGTCGTCGTGTTCGTCGTCGACGCCTCCGTGGGCGCCACGGCCACCGACGAGGCCGTCGTGAAGCTGATCCGCCGCTCGGGCAAGCCCGTGGTGCTCGCGGCGAACAAGGTCGACGACGCCCGCACCGAGGCCGACGCCGCCCAGCTGTGGTCGCTCGGCCTGGGGGAGCCGTTCCCGGTCTCGGCGCTGCACGGCCGCGGCTCGGGCGAGCTCCTCGACGCGATGCTCGCCGCCGTCCCCGAGACGCTCGTGGGCGAGCGCGAGGTCACCGGCGGCCCCCGCCGCGTGGCGCTGCTCGGTCGGCCCAACGTGGGCAAGTCGAGCCTGCTGAACAAGCTGGTCGGGTCCGAGCGCGTCGTCGTCGACCCCACCGCCGGCACCACCCGCGACCCGGTCGACGAGCTGGTCGAGCTCGGCGGGCGCCCGTGGCGCTTCGTCGACACCGCCGGCATCCGCCGTCGCGTGCACCAGACCTCCGGCGCCGACTTCTACGCCTCCCTGCGCACGCAGGCGGCCCTGGAGCGCGCCGAGGTGGCCGTGGTGCTGCTGGAGGCCTCCGAGCGCCTCACCGAGCAGGACACCCGCATCATCTCCACCGTCATGGAGTCGGGGCGGGCCCTGGTGCTGGCGTTCAACAAGTGGGACCTGACCGACGAGGAGCGCCGCCACTACCTGGAGCGCGAGATCGAGCAGGACCTGGGCCAGGTGGCCTGGGCGCCGCGCGTCAACATCTCCGCCCGCACCGGCCGCCACACCGACCGCCTGGTGCCCGCGCTCGACGTCGCCCTCGACAGCTGGGACCAGCGCATCTCCACCGGGCGCCTGAACCAGTTCCTCACCTCCGTGGTGCAGGCCCACCCGCACCCCCTGCGCGGCGGCAAGCAGCCGCGCATCCTCTTCGGCACCCAGGCCTCCACGCGGCCCCCGCGTTTCGTGCTGTTCGCCTCGGGCTTCCTGGAGGCGCAGTACCGTCGCTTCCTCGAGCGGCGCCTGCGCGAGCAGTTCGGCTTCGAGGGCAGCCCCGTCGAGGTCAGCGTCCGGGTGCGGGAGAAGCGCCGCCGCTGACGCGGTGGTCGTGCCCGCTGACGCGCTGACCGTGCCCGCTGTCGGTGCCGGCGGGCATGATCCGGCAGGTGGTCGAACACCTGTCTGGTCCTGCCGCCGTCCCGTCCGGCATGACGCTGAGCCGCGCCTGGCAGGAGTACGTCGCGACCGCGACGGTCGACCCCAAGACCCTGTCCCTCTACGAGACCGTCTTCGCGTGCCACGTGGAGCCCGTGCTCGGTGACCGGCGGGTCGCCGACCTGACCGCTGACGACGTCGAGGCCCTGCTCGGCGGGGCGAGGTCCCGGGGCAGCAGCCCGTCGGTGGTCCGCCTGGCGCTGCTCGTGGTCGCGGTGACGTGCCGGCGGGCGATGGCGCTCGGGGTGGTCGACCGGCTGCCGACGCAGGGCGTGCGCGCTCCTCGACCCGTGGCTCCCCGCCCCCGGGTCCTGACCCCGCAGGAGTTCACCGCAGTGCGGGACGCGATGCCCACGCCGGCGGCGCGGCTGCTCGCCGAGCTCCTGGTGCGCAGCGGCCTGCGCGTCGGGGAAGCCCTCGCCCTCGTGGTGGGCGACCTGCACGACGGTGCGCTGGTGGTCTCGCGCTGCCTCTCCGAACCCGGCCGGCGCTTCTCGGGGAGCGGACAGCGCTTCGTCCTCCGTCCCTCGACGAAGAACGGCGCCGATCGCCGCGTGGTCATCGGGGAGGACTTCGCGAGGCGGCTCGAGGTGTGGGCGCAGGAGCAGGGGCTAGGACCGGCCGACCTCCTCTTCCCGGGCCGGCTCGTCCTTCCCGAGCCGTCGGGCAGGAGCTCCCCCACGAGGAAGTACTCGGAGCCGCTGACCGCAGAGCGCCTGCAGGCGCTGGGGACCTTCACCGGCCCCAACGGGACCGTCTACCAGCACGGCACGGTGAACGGGTACGCCACCGGGCGCTGCCGCGAGGCCTGCTGCCGCCAGGCGGTGGCCGAGTACTCCGCCGCCAGGGCACGCGCGCGTCGCGCCCTGGCGGGACCGTCGCGGCCGGCCCGCAGGAGCGGCCTCAGCGCACCCGCCGGTGCCCAGGAGCCCTTGGCCGAGCCGGGGGCCCCGCTGGGGGCGACCACGCCGCAGGGCTGGGCCCGCGTGTGGTCCGAGGCGGTGCGGGCTGCCGGTCTCGACTTCCGCCCGCTGCCGCGACAGACGCGTCACGCCCACGCGTCGTGGCTCAACGGCGGTGGGGTCAGCGTCGACGAGATCGCCGAGCGGCTCGGTCACCGCGACGAGCGCTCGACGCGGGGGTACGTCCGCCCCGTCGGGGCCGAGCCGGAGGCCGTCAGCGTCCTCGACGCGCTCCTCGAGGCACCTGCCTCACCTGCCCGCGGAGCCGGCTCCGACAACCTGTAAGGTGTTCACCGGTCCATCACGGACCACCGGATGTCGGCCTGGTCGATGTCACGGGCTGTGGCGCAGCTTGGTAGCGCACGTGACTGGGGGTCACGGGGTCGCAGGTTCAAATCCTGTCAGCCCGACATCAGAGCCCTGGTGGGAGTTCCTCCCACCAGGGCTCTCGTCGTCCCAGGGGCTGCGTCCGCCGCCGTCAGCCGACGCGCACGACCATCTTCCCGGTGTTGCCGCCGCGCATCATCGAGCTGAAGGCCTCGAAGGTGCGCTCGACGCCGTCGACCACGGTCTCCTCGTGGACCAGCTCACCGGCGGCGAACCACTCGGCCAGGCGGGCGGTCGCCTCGGGCAGCTGCGCGGCGTAGCTGCCGAGGGTGAAGCCCTGCAGGGTGAGGCCGCGGGTGATGGCGTTGGCCAGGTTGTCCGGGCCGGGGGTGCGCGGGGCGCTCCGGTCGGCGTTGTAGCCGCTGATCGCGCCGCACAGCGCCAGGCGCCCGCCGCGGTTCATGACGTCGAGCGCCGCCTCCAGGTGGTCACCACCGACGTTGTCGAAGTACACGTCCACGCCGTCCGGCACCAGCGCGGGCAGCTGCTCGCGCACGGGGGCGGCCTTGTAGTCGAGCGCGGCGTCGAAGCCGGAGCGCTCGCGCAGGCGCGCGGTCTTCTCGGGCCCACCGGCCGAGCCGACGACGCGCGAGGCGCCGAGCAGCCGGGCGACCTGCCCGACGGCGCTGCCCACGGCACCCGCGGCGCCGGAGACGAAGACGACCTCGCCGGGCTGCAGGTGGGCGACGGAGGTCAGGCCCACGTAGGCCGTCTGGCCGGTCAGGCCCAGGATCCCCAGGTGCACCGACGACGACACCGCCTCGCCGGAGGGCCCGCTCACCTCGGGGACGGCGCGGAAGCCGGAGGCGTCGCCCTGGGCGACGTCGCGCCACCCCAGCGCGTGGGTGACCAGGGTGCCGACGGGCAGCTCCTCGGCCGTGCTGGCGACGACGCGGCCCACGGCACCGCCGGTCATCGCCTCACCGAGGCCGAAGGGGGGCACGTAGCTCTTCACGTCGTCCATGCGGCCGCGCATGTACGGGTCGACCGAGACGAACTCGTTGGCGACCCGCACCTGGCCGGGCGCCAGCTCGGGGAGCTCCACCTCGACGAGGCGGACGTCGCTGGGCTGCGGCTCGGCCTGGGGGCGGGAGACGAGCTGCCACTGGCGGCTGCGGGCGGTCTGCGCGGCCGGTGCGGACTGTGCGGTCATGGGGGGACCTCCTGGGGTCGGGGGGCGGTTCGAGGGGTGCTGCGTCAGCGGGCGAGCAGGCCGGCCGCGAGCAGGGCGCAGCCGAGCAGCGGGGGCCCGGCCTGGACCAGCGCCGCCCGCAGCTTCGAGCGGTCGGACAGGGCGAGCACCAGGCCCGCCGCCACCATCGAGCCGGCACCCGTGAGGGCCAGCGCCGCGCCGACGGCGCTCGTGGTGCTGCCCGCAGCGCTGGTGCCGACCACGACGACCCCCGCGCCCGCCGCGACGGCGAGGAAGAGGTTGTAGAAGCCCTGGTTGAACGCCAGCGCGCGGGTCGCGCGCGCCATCTCCGGCGTGGTGCCGAAGGTGGCGCGCGCCCGCGGGCTCGTCCAGGCCAGGGACTCCAGCACGAAGATCCACACGTGCAGGAGAGCGGCGGCGCTGATGAGGACGAGCCCGGTGGTGACCACGAGCAAGTACTGTAACGATCGTTGCACAACAACGCGAACGGGAGGGCCACGTGGGTCGCCAGCAGGGGTTCGACACCAGCGCCGTCGTGCGCAGCGCCAGAGCGGTCTTCTGGGAGCACGGCTACGACGGCGCCTCCGTCCCCGCCCTCGAGCGCGCCACCGGCCTCGGCCGCTCCAGCCTCTACCACGCCTTCGGCAGCAAGCGGGGCCTCTTCGACGCCGCCGTCACCAGCTACCTCGACGAGGTCGTCCGCCCCCGCCTGCAGCCCCTGCGCGCCGCCGCCGTCGCCCCGACGGCGCTCGCGGGCTACCTCACCGGCCTGCGCGCAGCCCTGGCCGCGGCCCCGCGCACCCCGGGCTGCCTCCTGCTCAACACGGCGACCTCGCCCCTGGGTGGCGACGACGCCGTCGCCGCCACCGTCGGGGCCTACCGGGCCGAGCTGGCCTCCGCCCTGGCGGCAGGGGTGCGCGCCGCCAGGCCCGACCTCGACGCCGCCGCGGCGCGCCACCTCACCGAGACGCTCACCGGCCTGGTCCTGGCGGCCTTCGCCCTCGCCAGGACCGACCCGGCCGCCGCCACCGGCTGCCTCGACACCGCCCTGGTGGCCTGCTCACCCCTCGGCCTACCGCCTGCTCACCCCACGAGGGGCACGCGCAGCGCCAGCCGGTAGCCGCCCTCGCCGTCGGGCCCGGCCACCAGGTCACCGCCCAGCAGGTCGGCGCGCTCGCGCAGGCCCACCAGGCCCATCTGGGACGACGGCAGCCCCAGCGGCCGGCCCGAGCGCGGCCCGTTGGCCACGACGACCTCCAGCACGTCGCCGTCCCGCGACCCCCGACGCGCCACCCGCACCGACACCGCGGCACCGGGTGCGTGCTTGCGGGCGTTGGTCAGCCCCTCCTGCACCGTGCGGTACACCGCCCGCTCGACGGGGGGCTCCAGCACCAGGGCGTCGTCCAGCTCCAGCGACACCCCGCACCCGGACGCCTCCACCAGGTGCCGCAGGTCCGACAGCCTCGGCTGCGGCTCCAGGGGCGCTTGGCCGGGTCGGGGCGCCCGCAGCACCCCGACCATGTGCCGCAGCTCCTCCAGGGTCGCCACCCCGAGCTCCCGGATGGTCGAGGCGCTGGAGCGCACCACCTCGTCGGGCGCGGTGACCTGCAGCGCCCCCGCCTGCACCGCGATGAGGCTCACCTGGTGGGAGACGACGTCGTGCATCTCGCGGGCCAGCCGCAGCCGCTCGCGCTCCAGCGCCCGCGCCTCGCGCATCTCCCGCTCCGCGCAGTGCGCCGCCTCCAGCGCCACCAGCTGCTCGCGCAGCTCCTCGCGGGTCCGCGCCAGGCGGCCCAGCGCCACCGGCGCCGCCCCCGCCAACGACCCGTAGACCAGGTCGAGCAGGAGGTCCCGGGGGCTCTCGCCGGCCAGCGCCAGCAGGTCGTGGGGCGTCGGCGGCGAGGGCAGCGCGGCCAGCGCCGCGGTCACCGCGGCCGCCACCAGCAGCAGCCGCCGGTGCTCCGAGCGCCGGGACAGCTGGTACAGCGCCACCAGTGCCGGCACCAGCGCGAACGACAGCGACAGCGCCGGCAGCGTCATCACGAACCCCGCCTGCGGCGCGCGACGGCGCAGCAGCAGGCCCAGCAGCGCCACCCCCGCGGCCACCGCCCCCCAGCCCTCGACGCGCCCGCCGCTGGAGGTGGTCACCGCGTCCAGCGCCGCCGCCGCCAGCAGACCCACCTCGCCCAGCACGCGCAGCGCCGTGCGCCCGCCCTCACCCACCCGGCGCCCACCCGTCGTCCAGGCCCGCCTGCCGCGCCAGCAGCGCCGCCTGCACCCGGCTGGTGACGGCCAGCTTGCCCAGCACCGCGCTCACGTGGTCCTTCGCCGTGCTCGACCGCATCCCCAGCTGCCGCCCCACCTCGGCGTTCGACAGCCCCCGGCCCAGCAGCGCCAGCACCTCCGCTCCCGGGCGGTCAGCGCGGCCACCTGCGCCCGGGCCGCCTGAGCCGCTGCGCCGCCCGCGTCCTGACGCCGCAGGAGCGCCCGCGCCGCCCCGGGGGACAGGACCACCGCCCCGGCCGCCAGCGCCAGCACCGACGCGACCAGCTGCTCGGGAGGCGTGTCCTTGAGCAGGAACCCCGACGCGCCCCGCGCCAGCGCCTCCTCCACGTGCTCGTCGGCGTCGAAGGACGTCAGCATCGCCACCGCCGGCGGCTCCGGCAGCGCCACCAGCTGCGGGAGCACCGCCAGCCCGTCGACCACGGGCATCCGCACGTCCAGCAGCACCACCGCCGGACGGACCGCCGCGACGACGCCCGCGGCGTCGACCCCCGTCGCGCACGCCAGCACCTCGACCCCCTCGGAGGCGTCGAGCACCACCTGCAGGCAGGACCGCACCAGCGCCTCGTCGTCGACCACCACGACCCCCACCACCCCGGGATCATCGCGGCTGCCCCCCGGGCGCGGTCGGGCGGGCCCCCCGACCCACCCGCTCGGCCCTGCGATGCTTGTCCCGTGACGGGCCAGGGCAGCGGTGCGGCTCCCGGCCCCGCTCCGCGCCGGCGGCCCGACGCGTCCATGACGCTGCTCGTCGAGGTCGTCGAGCGCCCCCTCGACCCCGGCTACGCCGCCGCCGCCGAGCGCCGGCGCTCCCGGGAGGCCACCGGCAGCGAGGCCTCCCGCCGCGGGCCCCGCCGCCGCCGGGCCGCGGTCACCGCGGCGATGGCGCTGGTCGCGGGCCTGCTGGTCACCGGCGCCGCCTCGGCGCTGACCCGCCCCAGCGACCCCGACGACCGCGCCGCCCTGGTCAGCGACATCGAGCGCCGCACCGCCGACGCCGACGACGCCGCCGCGCAGGCCGCCGCGCTGCGCGCCCAGGTGCAGGCCCAGCAGGACGCCCTGCTCGCCGGTGACGACGACGCCCCCACCCGCGACCCCGGCCTCCTGGTGGCGTCGGGCACCACGGCCGTGACCGGCCCCGGCCTCGTCGTCACCGTCTCCGACGGCCCGGGCGCCACCGGCGACGGCGCCAGCGACCCCCGCGACGTCGACCCCGACGTCGACGCCCGCGTGCAGGACGGCGACCTGCAGCGCGTGGCCAACGGCCTGTGGAGCTCCGGCGCCGAGGCGGTGGCCATCAACGGGCAGCGCCTCACCGCCGCCACCGCCATCCGCAGCGCCGGCGGCGCGGTGCTGGTCAACTTCCGCCCGCTGTCCCCGCCCTACCGCGTCGAGGCCGTCGGCTCGCCCAACGCCCTCGCCGCGTCGTTCGCCCTGACCCCCGCCGCCCGCTGGCTGCAGGCCCTCTCGGACCAGTACGGCATCGGCGTCCAGGTCTCGACGTCGGACGAGCTGGACCTGCCCGCGCTCGACGCGCAGCGCCTCTACAGTGCTCGGGTCCCCGAGGAGCAGGAGCCCACCCCGTGATCGCCGCCGTCGGCCTCGTGCTGGGCATCGTCCTCGGTCTGGTGCTCGACCCGTCCGTCCCGCCGTGGCTGCAGCCCTACCTGCCGATCGCGGTGGTCGCCGCGCTGGACGCCGTCTTCGGGGGCTTCCGCGCCCTGCTCGACGGCATCTTCGACGACCGCGTCTTCATCGTGTCGTTCCTGTCGAACGTGGTGGTCGCGGCGGTGATCGTCTACCTGGGAGACCAGCTCGGCGTGGGCAGCCAGCTCTCCACCGGGGTCATCGTCGTCCTCGGCATCCGCATCTTCTCCAACGTCGCCTCCATCCGGCGGCACCTGTTCAAGGCATGAGCGCCCGCTCCCCGGAGCCGACCGGGCAGCCGACCGGGCAGCCGACCGAGCAGCCCGACGAGCAGCCCGGCGTCCTGCCGGGCCAGCTGGCCCTGGACCTGCCCGCTCCCGAGCCGGATCGCGTGCCCGAGCCGGGGCCCGCGGCGCTCCCCGCCGCGGAGCGACCCGGCAGCGGCGGCAGGCCGGTCACCGGGATGCGGGGGCTGCGGGCGGCCCTGGCCCCCCGCGCGACCCGCGGGCAGGTCGTCGTGGGGCTGCTGTGCCTGCTGCTGGGCGTGGCGGTGGCGGTGCAGGTGCGCCAGCGCACCGGCGCCGACCTGGCCGGCCTGCCGCAGTCGGAGCTGCTGGGCCTGCTGGACGACGCCACCGACCGCTCCGACCGCCTGCAGCGGGAGATCAGCGAGCTGGAGACGGCCCGGGGCCAGCTCGAGGCCAGCGGCGACCAGCAGGCCGCGGCCCGCGAGCTGGCCCAGCAGCGCCTGGACACGCTCGGCATCCTCGCCGGCACCCTCCCGGCGAGCGGCCCGGGCATCCGCCTGACCGTGCAGGTCCCCGCGGGCACGACGCCCAGCGCCGCCACGCTCCTGCTGGGGGCGGTGCAGGAGCTGCGCGACGCCGGTGCGGAGGCCATCCAGATCGGCGACGCCCGCGTGGTCGCCAGCACGGCCTTCACCGACGACACGAGCTCGGGCGACGGCGCCGTCGCGGTCACCGGGCCCGGGGGGCCGGTGGTCGTGCGGGCGCCCTTCACGGTGCTCGCGGTCGGCGGGGCGCAGACCCTGGCGTCGGCCATGGAGTTCCCCGACGGCGTCGGTCCCACGGTCCGCCGGGTGGGCGGGTCGATCAGCGTGGAGCAGCTCGACCAGGTCGACGTGACGGCGTTGCAGCCCGCACCGGAGCCTGCGTACGCTCGGCCGGTCGACCCGGCCGACGCCGGCTGACGCCCCCCACACGCTCCCAGGAGGACGCCACGTGACCGACGTCGAGGTGCCCGAGGGCCTGCGCTACACCGCCGAGCACGAGTGGGTCGCCGACGCCGGCGACGGCGTGGTCCGCGTGGGCATCACCGCCTACGCCCAGGGCGAGCTCGGCGACATCGTCTACGTCTCCCTGCCCGCGGTGGGCGAGCGCGTCGAGGCCGGCACCTCCTGCGGCGAGCTGGAGTCCACCAAGAGCGTCAGCGACCTGTACGCCCCGGTGACCGGTGAGGTGGTCGCCCGCAACGACAGCCTCGACGGCAGCCCGGAGCTGGTGAACTCCGACCCGTACGGCGAGGGCTGGGTCCTCGACCTGCGGCTGGACGACCCGGCCGCCCTCGACGCGCTCCTCGACGCCGCCGGCTACCGCGCGCAGATCTCCTGACCGCACCGGTGAGCGCGACGAGGGTGACTAGGGTGGGCCTGTGAGCGAGCGCGACGAGAACGAGCGCGACGAGCCCGGTCGCGGCGGGTCGGACACCACGATGTCCTTCCCGGCCATCTCGGTGCCCGAGGTCGAGGTCTCCGGCGAGGCGCCCCCGCCCGGCCTGACGTCCGACCAGCAGCGCGCCGTCGACGCGCTCCCGGAGGACTGCGCCCTGCTGGTGGTCCAGCGCGGCCCCAACGCCGGCGCGCGCTTCCTGCTCGACGCCGAGCGCACCACCGCCGGGCGCCAGCCCAGCAGCGACATCTTCCTCGACGACGTCACCGTCTCCCGCCGTCACGCGGAGTTCGTCCGCGACGGCGAGCGGTTCCGCGTGCGCGACGTCGGCAGCCTGAACGGCACCTACGTCAACCGCGACCGCGTCGACGACGTGCTGCTGTCCGCGGGTGACGAGGTGCAGATCGGCAAGTACCGCCTCACCTTCCACCCGTACCGCGCCGCCCGGTGACGCGGCGGTGACGCGGCGGTGACCCCGCCCCCGCAGGGCTCGGGCGCCGCCGGCCGCAGCGAGGAGCCCCTGCTCACCATCGGTGAGCTGCTCTCACGCCTGGCTCCCGAGTTCCCCGACGTGTCGCACTCCAAGGTCCGCTTCCTGGAGGACCGGGGCCTGGTCTCGCCGCAGCGGACCCCGAGCGGGTACCGCAAGTTCGCGCCGGCCGACGTCGAGCGCCTGCGCGCCGTCCTGACCCTGCAGCGCGACCAGTACCTGCCGCTGCGCGTCATCCGCGCCCACCTCGACGCGCAGGACGCCGGCCTGGAGGTCCCCGCCGACCCGGCTCCCGCCGCCGCGCCGCCGCCACCCCCCGCACAGCCGCTGCAGCCCGTGCAGCCGGCGTCCCAGGACCCGTCGGAGCCGGTGGCCGTGACGCGCGCCGAGGCGCTGGAGGCCGCCGGCGGCGCCACCGGGCTGCTCGAGGCGCTGGAGGACCACGGGCTCCTGCCCCGCGAGAGCGCCGGCCGCTACCCCGCGGCCGCCCTCGACCTGGTGCGGGCGGCCCGCGTCCTGGCCGACCACGGCGTCGAGCCGCGGCACCTGCGGGCGCTGCGCAGCGCCGTCGGCCACGAGGCCGCCCTCGTGGAGCAGGTGGTGAGCCCCCTGCGCCGCCAGCGGTCCGCCGACGGCGACGGCGAGGCGCAGCGCGTGGGCGCCGAGCTGGTGTCCTCCATGCTGGCGCTGCACGCCGCGGCCCTGGGCTGCGCCCTCGACCCGTCGTGAGCCCGACCGGGGGTTACGGTGGGCGGGTGCGTGAGCTGGACGTCGTGGGTGTCAGGGTCGAGATGCCCTCGAACAACCCCATCGTGCTGCTGCGGGAGCGCGACGGAGACCGCTTCCTGCCCATCTGGATCGGTGCGCCCGAGGCCAGCGCCATCGCCTTCGCCCAGCAGGGCGTCGTGCCGCCGCGGCCCCTGACGCACGACCTGCTGAAGGACGTCATCGCCGCGGTGGGCCGCCAGCTGGTCGAGGTCCGCATCGTGTCGGTGACCGACGGCGTCTACCACGCCGAGCTCGTCCTCGACGGCGGGTTGACCGTCAGCGCCCGCTCGTCCGACGCGATCGCCCTTGCGCTGCGCACCGGCTCGCCGATCCTGGGGGCCGAGGAGGTCCTGGAGGCCGGGGGCCTGCCCGCCCCCGAGCAGGACGAGGACGAGGTGGAGAAGTTCCGCGAGTTCCTCGACCACGTCAGCGCCGAGGACTTCGAGGCCCCCGGCGGCGACGACACGCCGGGGAGCGACACGCCGGGACGGTGAGGGGCCCCGTCGTTGACGGGCGCCCTGGGCGGCCCTACCGTCAGGGAGACGACGTGCGCCCGACCTGGTGGCGTCGCGAGGACGGGAGGTCCGCGTGAGGGGCTCGGGAGACGGTGGCGGGACCCGCGGGTCCGTCGCTGCGCAGAGCCTGCTGTTCACGGAGGCGCTGCCGGCGCTCGACCGTGACGCGGGCTACCGGGGCCCCACGGCCTGCAAGGCGGCGGGCATCACCTACCGCCAGCTCGACTACTGGGCCCGCACGGGCCTGGTCGAGCCCAGCGTGCGCCCCGCCAGCGGCTCGGGCACCCAGCGGCTCTACGGCTTCCGCGACATCCTCGTGCTCAAGGTGGTCAAGCGGCTGCTCGACACCGGCGTCTCCCTGCAGCAGATCCGCTCCGCCGTCGTGCACCTGCGCGAGCGCGAGGTCGAGGACCTGGCCCAGATCACCCTCATGAGCGACGGCGCCAGCGTCTACGAGTGCACCTCCGCCGAGGAGGTCGTCGACCTCGTCCAGGGCGGCCAGGGCGTCTTCGGCATCGCCGTGGGCCGGGTCTGGCGCGAGGTCGAGTCCTCGCTGGCCACGCTGCCGAGCGAGAAGGTCGACGGCGGCGGCTCCGGCACCGACGAGCTCGCCGCCCGCCGGGCCGCCCGACGCACCACCTGAGCCCCCAGCCCGGGGCGGTCGGCGCGGTCAGCCCAGCACGGTCCGCAGCCGGGAGCCGGCAGCGGTCCGCTGCACCTCCAGGCGCGCGGGCACGCGCGTGCGCAGCTCCGGGACGTGGCTGACCAGCCCCACCGCGCGCCCCCCGGCGCGCAGCTGCTCCAGCACGCCCATCACCTCCTCCAGCGACTCCGGGTCCAGCGTGCCGAAACCCTCGTCGACGAACAGGGTCTCCACCGGCGTCCCGCCGCCCTCGGCGCGCACGACGTCGGCCAGGCCCAGCGCCAGCGCCAGGGAAGCCATGAAGGTCTCGCCTCCCGACAGGGTCGCGACGTCGCGCTCCACGCCCGTCCACGCGTCGAGCACCCGCAGGCCCAGCCCTGACCCCGCCCCGCGCCGCTCCAGGGCGTCGGTGTGCACCAGGCGGTAGCGCCCGTCGCTCATGACCTCCAGGCGCTCGCTGGCCGAGACCGCCACCTGCTCCAGCCGCGCCGCCAGCACGAACGTCGACAGCTTCATCCGCCGGGTGTTGCCGCCCCCGGTCCCCTCGGCGCAGCGGGCCAGGTCACCGGCGACCTCCGCGGCGGCCGCCAGCGGCCGGGCGGCCGCCGCCCCCTGCTCGGCCTGCACCACGAGCCGCTCCAGCACCTGCGACGCGCTGCTCGCCCGCTCGGCGGCGCGCAGCGCGGTGTCGGCAGCGGCGTCGGCCTCCTCGCGCTCGCGCCGGGCCCCGACCAGCGCCTCCGCCGTCCCGACCGCCGGGCCTGCTCCTGGGCCCTCTGCGACGGCCGCACCCAGCTCCTCGAGCTGGGCCTGCACCCGGGCGCCGGCGCGCTCGTGCTCGGCCACGGCCTCCTCGAGGCGGCGGCGCTCGCCGGCCGGGCGCTCGGCCAGCGCCGCGGACTCGAGGTCGGCGAAGCCCCCTGAGACCGCCGCGGCGCTGGCGGCCTCCCGGGCCGCCTCCTCGGCGCGGAGGGCGGAGGCCTCGGCCTCGGAGGCGGCGGCGAGCTGCTCGGCGGCGTCGGCCAGGGCCGCCAGGCGCGCGCTGCGAGCGGTCAGCCCCTCCTCGCCGTCGCGGGCGCGCTCGAGGCGCTCGGAGTCGTGGGCCAGCCCCGCCGCGAGCTGCTCGGCCCGCTCGCCCAGGCGCGCCAGCGACGCCACGACCTGCTCCTGGGTGCGGACCGCCGCCGCGTCGGCGGCCTCGACGTCGGCCAGCCGGGCGCGCAGGCTCCCCACCAGCGCCGCCGCGGAGGAGGCGGCCGCGGCCCGGGCGCGCAGCTCCTCGACGCGTGCGGCGGCCTGCTCGGTGCCCAGGTCGCCGGCGCGGGCGCGGGCGGCGGCCACCTCGCGCTGGAGGTCGTCGAGGCGCTGCTGCGCCGTCCGCGCGGCGGCCTCCGCGCGGTCCCACCGCTGCTGGGCGGCGTCCTCGGCGGCGGCCGCACCGCTGCCCGAGGCGCTGCCCGAGCTGTCAGGCCCCTCCGGAGCCGCTGGAGCCGGGTGCTCGCAGGCGCCGCACACCGGGCAGGCCGCCCCGGGCCGCAGGCGCGCGGCCAGCTCGGCCGCGACGCCGTCCAGCCGTCGCTGGCGGGCGTCCAGCCACCCCGCGCGGGCCTCCAGGGCGGCCTGGGCCGCGTCGTGGGAGCCCTGCGCCGCCGACGCGCGGCGGGTCTCCAGGGCGTCGGCGGCCCGGGCGTGGTCGAGCACCGCCTCGGCCTCGTGCAGGGCGTCGGCGGCCGCCGGGGCGAGGACGGCCAGGTCGGTGCTCCCGGCGAGCTGCTCGGCCAGCTCGACGCGCTGGAGCGCGTGCTGCTCGCGCTCGGCGGCGACCTGCTGCTGGAGCGCGTGCACCCGCTCGTGCTCGGCGGCCACCTCGCGGGCCTGCCGCTGCCGGGCGGCCAGGTCGGACTCCAGCGCCACCAGCTCGCTCAGGCGGCCCTGCTCGCGGCGGTGGGCAGCGGCGCGCTCCCGCAGGTCCTGCGAGGTCGGCGGCTCCTGCGCCGAGGTCGCCGCGGAGGCCTCCCCTGAGGCCTTCCCTGAAGCCTGCCCGGGGGTCTCGCCGGCGACCTCGGCCAGGTGGGCCGCGGCGGCGCCGGCGCGGGCGGTGGCCTCGCGCAGGGCGGTGCCGGCCGCGCGCACGGCGTGCAGGTGACCGCTCAGCCCCGCCGCGGCCGCGGCGGCCACCAGCTCGGTGCGCTGCGCGGCGACGCTCGGCGCGGCGGCGAGCAGGGCGCTGCGGCGTGCGTGCAGGTCCGCCAGGCGCTGGGCCCGGTCGGCGGCGGTCTGCGCGGCGTGCTCGCGGGTCTGCGCCGCCCGGGCTGCTGCGGCGGCGGAGGCGCGCTGCGCCTCGGCGGAGGTCGCGGCTGCGCGCACGGCGCCGGCCAGCTGGCTCACGCGCTCGACCACCTGCTCATGACCGGTGGGGCCGTCCTCGGGGGCTCGGGGGCCCACTCGGCGGCGGTGTGCTCGGCGCGCTCGGCGGTGGAGGCCAGTGCCGCGGTGGCCCGCTCCAGCGCGGTGGCGGTGCGGGTGCGCTCGGCCACCAGCCACCGCTCGGCCCGCTCGAAGCGGTCGGTGGCGAACAGGTGCTGCAGCAGCGCCCGGCGCTCGGCGACCCCGGAGCGCAGGAAGGTGGCGAACTGCCCCTGGGGCAGCAGCACCACGGTGGCGAACTGCGCCAGGCCCATGCCCAGCAGGTCGGTGACGAGCTGGGCGGCCTCGTCGTTGCGGGACGACAGCGGCCGCCACCCGTCGTCGCCGGCCTCGGGGTGGCCGGGGGCGTGCTCGCTGAGCAGGGTGCGGGCCTGCTCGGTGGTGGTGCCCTCGCCGCGGCGCTTGGGCCGCTGCCAGGCCGGGGAGCGCTCCACCCGCAGCCGGCGCCCGGCGACGGTCAGCTCCAGCTCGACCACCGGCGCCAGGTCGGGGGCGGCGTGGTGGGAGCGCAGGTCGGGGGCCGCGGCGGCCCGGGCCCCGGGCACGGCGCCGTACAGGGCGAAGCAGACCGCGTCGAGCACGCTGGTCTTGCCCGCCCCGGTCCGCCCGTGCAGCAGGAACAGGCCGTCGGCGGACAGGGCGTCGAGGTCGACCTGCTCGCTGCCGGCGAAGGGCCCGAAGGCCTGCACCGACAGGCGGTGGAGCCTCACGCCACCACGCCCGCGGCCGTGCTGGGGCCGCTGGGGCCGCTCGAGGTGCCGGTGAGCGCTCGCTCCCCGTCGCGCAGGTCGACGGCGGCCAGCTCGGGCCTGCCCGAGGGGTGGCCCGGGTGGCCCGGGTGGCCCGGGTGGCCCGGGTGGTCGGCGTCGACGTGCTCGGTGCGGGTGGCCTCCAGCGCGGCGCGCAGCAGGGCGCGCTCGGCGTCGTCGGTGGCGCGGCCGCGGGCGTGCTCGACGAAGGAGCAGCACAGGGCCTCGTCGTCCAGGCCGGCGACGCGCTCGGCGTAGCCCTGGGGCCGCCGGGCCCCGGGGACGGGGTCGGGCTCCCACGAGAGCACCAGCACGTGGGGGAAGCGGGCGCGCAGCGCGGCCATCGGCTCGCGGGGGCGCTCGGGGTCGGTCAGGACCACCTGGCACCACGAGCCTTCGGCGGTGGCGTGCTCAGGAGCGCCCAGCAGGTGCTCCAGGCGGCCCCGCAGCAGCGCCAGGGCCCGGGGCGGGGCGACGTCGACGGCGTCGACGCGCTCCACCCCGCTCGCGCCGAGCTCGACCAGCCAGTGGCCCTTGGTGCGCCCGGCCTCGCCGAAGGAGTACGCCAGCGGGGAGCCGGAGTAGCGGACCTGACCGGTGGGACCGTCGGTGAGGACCTGGCGGCCGTGCAGGTGCCCCAGGGCCAGGTAGTCGGGCCGCCCACCGGGCTCGTCGTCCGGCGCGTCGTCGGGGTGGCCCAGCAGCACGCCCGCCGGCACCGACCCGACGCCGCCGACGGTGATGTCGCGCTCGTCGCCGCTGGCCTCGCCGCCGACGACGAAGGCGTGGGCGGCGACCAGCGCGCGGGTGCGGCCCCGGGCGCCGTCGCTCGAGCGCCGGGAGGCGAGGTCGGCCCGCACCCGGGCTCCCACCTCACCGAGCACCGCCGCGTGGCTGCGGGCGGTGCCCAGCTGCCCCGCCACCAGCCCCGGCTCCAGGTAGGGCACGCCGTACAGCACCACCGGGCCGTGCGCGTCGGAGAGCTCCACGGGGCGGGCGGTGTCGGCGACCCGGGTGCGCAGGTGCAGCCCGGCGCCCTCGGTGGCGCGGCCGCCGAACCCCAGGCGGGTGGCGGAGTCGTGGTTGCCGCTGGTCAGCAGCACCTGCGCACCCGTGCCCAGGAGTCGGTGCAGCGCGTCGTCCAGGACGCCGACCGCGTCGACCGCGGGCAGGGCCCGGTCGTACACGTCACCGGCGACGACGACGGCGTCGACGCGCTCGGCGCGGACCACCTCCACGAGCGCGTCGAGGGCGGCGGCCTGGTGCTCGAGCATGCCCACGCGGTGGAAGGAGCGGCCCAGGTGCCAGTCGGAGGTGTGGAGGATCCGCACCCCTGCGACGCTAGGCGGCCCCACCGACAGCCCGTCGTGGCGGGGCGGGTGCCCTTCGCTCCCGGCGGTGTGCTGCGAGGAGGTGGCCGTGGGCCAGGAGGTCGACCCCGACGCGCTGGGACCGGACCAGCTGCGCGAGCACCGCGCCAAGCTCGTGCAGGGCCTCAGCGCGCTCTCGGGGATGCTCGCGGGTGACCGCAGCCCGGTCGGACGCGCGTTCGACTCCGGGGCTCCCGAGGTCGGCCTCGAGCTCGAGCTGGTGCTCGCCGACCCCGCCACCTGGGCCCCGGCGCGCTGCAACGAGGACGTGCTGGCCCGCATCGCCGGCACGCCGGACGCCGCGCTGTGGGGCCCGGAGATCAGCGCCCACACCCTGGAGCTGAACGCCCCGCCCACCACCCTGGCCGGCTCCGGCCTGGCCGAGCTGGAGCGAGGACTGCGCTCGCGGCTGGACGCCGTCGGCGCCCGGGCCCGCGAGGCCGGGCCCGGCTGCTGATGACGGGGATCCTGCCCACCCTGGGCCCCGAGCACCTCGACCCGGGGTGGATGACGCGCTCACCGCGGTACCGGGCGCTGCAGGAGGCGGTGCTCGCCGCCCGCGGGGAGGACCTCGAGCTCGACATCGGGGCCGTGGAGGGGGACGGCGTCGACGTCGAGGAGGAGGGCCTGCGCCACCGGCTGGGGTCGCTGGCCGCCGAGGGGGCCTGCACCAGCACCCAGGTGCACCTCAAGGTCGCCCCGGAGGGCTTCGCCGACACCTGGAACGCCGCCCAGCTGCTCATGGGACCCCAGGTGGCCCTGGGGGCCAACAGCCCCTTCGCCCTGGGGCGCCGGGTGTGGGCCGAGACCCGCATCCCGCTGTTCACCCAGTCCGTCGACGTCCGCTCCCTCGAGCACGCCCGCACCGGGGTGGCGCCCCGCGTCTTCTGCGGCAGCGACTGGCTGCGCACCGGCGCCCACGACCTCTTCGCCGAGAACGTGCGGCGCTTCCCGCCGCTGCTGCCGCAGAACTCCGACGAGGACCCCCTCGCCGAGCTGCTCGCCGGGAGGGTCCCCGCCCTGCCCGAGCTGTGCCTGCAGGGCGGCACGGTGTGGCGCTGGAACCGCCCCGTCTACGACGTCACCCCCGCCCGCGGCGGGCTGCCCGCCCGCCCGCACCTGCGGGTGGAGAACCGGGTGCTCCCCGCCGCCCCCACGGTCACCGACGCCGTGACCGACGCCGCGGTGTGGCTGGGCGCCGTGCGGGGCCTGCGCGAGGCCGGCCCGGACCCGGCCGCGCTCCTGCCCCACGACGCCGCCGTCGACGGGCTCTTCGACGCCGCCCGACACGGCCTGGACGCCCACCTGCCCTGGCCCGGCCTGGGAAGGGTCGGCGCCCGCCGGCTGCTGCTCGACGTCGTCCTGCCCCTGGCCGCCGACGGGCTGGCCGCCGCAGGGGTGGACGGCGCCGTCGCCGACCGCTACCTCGAGGTGGCCCGGGCCCGGGCCGCCTCCGGGCAGAACGGCGCCACCTGGCAGGTCCGCACCGCCGCGGCGCTCCAGGCGCGCGGCGCCGACCGGGCGACGGCGCTCGCGGGCCTCGTGGAGCGCTACGCCGAGCACATGGAGGCCGGCGCCCCGGTGCACACCTGGCCGCTGGAGGTGGGGGCCTGAGGTCAGGCCAGGCGCGCGGGGAAGCCCCCGGTGGCGATCGGCCCCCAGCGGGTCGGGGTGATGCTGACCAGCGACTTGCCCTGGTCGCGCATCGCCCGGCGGTACTCCTCCCAGTCCGGGTGCTCCCCGGAGATGCAGCGGAAGTACTCCACCAGCGGCTCCACCGCGTCCTCGCCGTCGACGACCTCCGCGGTCCCGTCGACCTGCACCCACTCGTTGCCGAACCCCGGAGACAGCACCACCAGCGAGGCCCGCGGGTCGCGGCGCAGGTTCACCGCCTTGGCGCGGTCGGGGTAGGTCGACACCACGAACCGCGCCTCGCCCTGCGCCCCCGGCAGCGCCGTCGTCACCCCGCACGTGACGGGGGAGGACTGCAGCGACCCGTCGCGGCGGAACGTGGTCAGCACCGCGTCGTGGCGCTCGCGGGCGAAGGCCACCAGGCCGGCCAGGTCGGTGCGGGTGGAGGTCGCGATCGTGCGTGCCATGGTCAGGAACCTAGGGGTGCGACCGCAGATCGGCTCCCGCTACGGTCCGGGTGACGCCCGTCGTGAGCCGCGCCGTCCTCCTGGAGGTCCCGTGTTCCGCAAGGTCCTGGTCGCCAACCGCGGGGAGATCGCCGTCCGCGCCTTCCGCGCCGCCGTGGAGCTGGGCGCCCGCACCGTCGCGGTCTTCCCCCACGAGGACCGCGGCGCCGTCCACCGCATCAAGGCCGACGAGGCCTACCAGATCGGGGAGCGCGGCCACCCCGTGCGGGCCTACCTCGACGTCGACGAGATCATCCGCGTCGCCCGCGAGTCCGGCGCCGACGCGGTCTACCCGGCTACGGCTTCCTCTCGGAGAACCCCCGCCTGGCCCGCGCCTGCGCCGACGCCGGCATCGCCTTCGTCGGCCCGCCGCCGCACGTGCTGGAGCTCGCGGGGAACAAGGTCCGCGCGCTCGCGGCGGCCCGGGAGGCCGGCATCCCCGTGCTGCGCTCCTCATCGCCCTCGGCCGACGTCGACGCACTGGTCGCCGCCGCCGACGGCATCGGCTTCCCCGTCTTCGTCAAGGCCGTCGCCGGGGGCGGGGGCCGCGGCATGCGCCGCGTCGACACCCCCGCCGCGCTTCCGGAGGCCCTGGCCACCGCCATGCGCGAGGCCGAGGGCGCCTTCGGCGACCCCACCGTCTTCCTCGAGCAGGCCGTGCTGCGGCCCCGCCACATCGAGGTGCAGGTCCTCGCCGACGGAACCGCCGGACCCGACGGTCTCGTCCACCTGTTCGAGCGCGACTGCTCCGTGCAGCGGCGCCACCAGAAGGTCATCGAGATCGCCCCCGCCCCAACCTCGACCCCGACCTGCGCGCCGCCATGACCCGCGACGCCCTCGCCTTCGCCCGCTCCCTGGGCTACGTCAACGCCGGCACCGTGGAGTTCCTCGTCGAGACCGCCGGGGAGCGCGCCGGCAGCCACGTCTTCATCGAGATGAACCCCCGCATCCAGGTCGAGCACACCGTCACCGAGGAGGTCACCGACGTCGACCTCGTCCAGGCGCAGATGCGCATCGCCTCCGGGGAGACCCTCGCCGACCTCGGCCTGTCCCAGGACCGCATCGTGCTGCGCGGCGCCGCCCTGCAGTGCCGCGTCACCACCGAGGACCCCGCCAACGGCTTCCGCCCCGACACCGGCACCATCACCGCCTACCGCTCCGCCGCCGGCGCCGGCGTCCGCCTGGACGGCGGCACCATCGACACCGGCGTCGAGATCAGCGCCCACTTCGACTCGATGCTCGTCAAGGTCACCTGCCGCGGCCGCGACTTCCCGACCGCCGTCCGCCGCCAGCGCCGGGCGCTCGCGGAGTTCCGCGTCCGGGGGGTGAGCACCAACATCCCCTTCCTGCAGGCGGTCCTGGACGACCCGGCCTTCACCGCCGGCGACGTGGCGACCTCGTTCATCGAGGAGCGCCCCGAGCTGCTCACCGCCCGCACGCCGGCCGACCGCGGCACCAAGCTGCTGACGTACCTGGCCGACGTCACCGTGCACCGCCCCCACGGGGAGGCGCCGGTCGCGCTCTCCCCGGCGGAGAAGCTGCCCGCCACCGACCTGTCGGCTCCGCCGCCGCCGGGCTCGCGCCAGCGCCTGGCCGAGCTCGGCCCCGCCGGGTGGGCCCGCGCCCTGCGCGCCCAGACCGCGGTCGCCGTCACCGACACCACCTTCCGCGACGCCCACCAGAGCCTGCTGGCCACCCGGGTGCGCACCCGCGACCTCGTCGCCGTCGCCCCGCACGTCGCGCGGGCCACCCCCGGCCTGCTCTCGGTGGAGTGCTGGGGAGGGGCCACCTACGACGTCGCCCTGCGCTTCCTGGGGGAGGACCCCTGGGACCGCCTGGCCGCCCTGCGCGAGGCGATGCCCAACCAGGCGCTGCAGATGCTGCTGCGGGGGCGCAACACCGTCGGGTACACCCCCTACCCCGAGGCCGTGACCCGCGCCTTCGTCGCCGAGGCCGCCGCCACCGGCGTCGACGTCTTCCGGGTCTTCGACGCCCTGAACGACGTCTCCCAGATGCGCCCGGCCATCGACGCCGTCCTGGAGACCGGCACCACCGTCGCCGAGGTGGCGCTGTGCTACACCTCCGACCTGTCCGACCCGTCCGAACACCTGTACACGCTCGACTACTACCTCCGCCTGGCCGAGCAGATCGTCGACGCCGGCGCCCACGTCCTCGCCATCAAGGACATGGCCGGCCTCCTGCGCGCCCCCGCCGCCGCCACCCTGGTGACGGCGCTGCGGGAGCGGTTCGACCTCCCCGTCCACCTCCACACCCACGACACCGCCGGCGGCCAGCTCGCCACCCTGTGGTCCGCCGTCGCCGCAGGCGTCGACGCCGTCGACACCGCCAGCGCCCCCATGGCCGGCACCACCAGCCAGCCCGCCGCCTCCGCCCTGGTCGCCGCCCTGCGCCACACCGAGCGCGACACCGGCCTCGACCTGCGCGCCGTCATGGACCTCGAGCCCTACTGGGAGGCCGTCCGCCGCCTCTACGCCCCCTTCGAGTCCGGCGTCGGCGCCCCCACCGGACGCGTGTACGACCACGAGATCCCCGGCGGCCAGCTCTCCAACCTGCGCCAGCAGGCCATCGCCCTCGGCCTGGGGGAGCGCTTCGAGCAGGTCGAGGCCATGTACCACGCCGCCGACCGCACCCTGGGCCACCTCGTCAAGGTCACCCCCTCCTCCAAGGTCGTCGGAGACCTCGCCCTCCACCTCGTCGCCGTCGGGGACGACGTCGAGCAGACCGCGGCCGCCTTCGCCGAGGACCCCCAGCGCTACGACGTCCCCGACTCCGTCATCGCCTTCCTGTCCGGAGAGCTCGGCGACCCGCCCGGCGGCTGGCCCGAGCCCTTCCGCACCAAGGCCCTCGCCGGACGCCCCGCACGACGCCCCCGCGAGACCCCCCTGTCCGACGCCGACGCCACCGCGCTCGCGGCACCCGGGTCCTCCTCCAGCCGCGAGCGGCAGGGCCTGCTGAACCGCCTGCTCTTCCCCGGCCCGTCCGCCGAGCTCGCCAGCACCCGCGAGGCCCACGGCGACGTCTCCGTGCTCGACACCCGCGACTACCTCTACGGCCTGCGCCGGGGGGTGGAGTCCACGATCCACCTCGGCCGCGGCGTCGCCCTCATCGCCGAGCTCGAGGCGGTGGGGGAGGCCGACGAGAAGGGGGTGCGCACCGTCATGACGGTGCTCAACGGCCAGCTGCGCCCCGTCGCCGTCCGCGACCGCACCCTGGCCGTCGACGTCAAGAGCGCCGAGAAGGCCGACCCGGCCCGCCCCGGCCACGTGGCAGCCCCCTTCGCGGGGGTGGTCACCCTCGTGGTCGCCGAGGGCGACGACGTCGAGGCCGGCGCCACCGTGGCCACCATCGAGGCCATGAAGATGGAGGCGTCCATCACCACCCCCGTCGCCGGCAGGGTCGCCCGCCTCGCGCTGGGGGCCGTGCAGCAGGTGGAGGGCGGCGACCTCGTCGTGGAGGTCACCCCCTCCTGACGCGCCGCGGCCACCTCGCCAGGCGATGAGGTGAGGCTGCCCTCACCCCGGTGGTCGACCCCGGGGTGAGGGCAGGCTAACCTCACGCCCGTGACCGCGACCGCCACACGGCCCCAGCGCCGCCACGGCGAGATCCCCCCCAGCCCCCGCGGCACCCGGGGCCGCCGCACCCTCCTCGTCACCGCCCTGCTCGCCGCCACCGCGCTCGCGGCGGCCGCGAGCCTGCTGCTGGGGTCCGGGACGGTCCCGCTGCGGGCCGTGCTCGCGGCCCTCGCCGACGGCCCGGCCGCCGCGCTGCGCGCCGGTGCGAGCGAGAGCGCCGTCGTGGTGTGGCAGCTGCGGGTGCCCCGCACCGCGCTCGGGCTGCTCGCCGGGGCCGCCCTCGGGGTCGCCGGAGCGCTGATGCAGGGCCACACCCGCAACCCCCTGGCCGACCCGGGCCTGCTCGGCATCACCCACGGCGCCGGCCTGGCCGTCGTCGTGGCCGCCGTCACCCTGGGCTCCGACGGCGTGCTCCCCGCCTCCACCACCGTCACCGCGGCGCTGGTCGGCGCCGCGGGCGGCGCGCTGGTCGTGGTGGGGGTGGCCGCCGGCGGCCGGCGGCTCAACGACCCGCTCACCCTCGTGCTGGCCGGCGCCGCCGTCACGGCGCTGCTCGCCTCGCTGGTGCAGGCGGTGATCCTCGCCGACGCCACCGGTCTGCAGGCCTACCGGTTCTGGGCCGTGGGCTCCCTGGCGGGCGGCACCGGTGACGTCGTCGCCCTCGCCGCACCGGTGGCGCTGGTCGGCCTCGTGCTGGGCCTGGCGGGCGCCCGCTCCCTGGACCTGCTCGCCCTCGGCGACGACCTCGCCCGCGGCGCCGGTCTGAGGGTCGGCCCGGCCCGGCTCCTGGGCGTCACGGCGATCGTGCTGCTCGTCGGCGCAGCCACCGCGGCGTGCGGGCCCGTCGCCTTCGTGGGGCTGGTGGTCCCGCACGTGGCCCGCGCCCTGGTCGGCCCCGTGCACCGCTGGCTGCTGCCGGTCTCCGGCCTGGTCGGGATGGTGCTGGTGCTGCTGGCCGACGTCGTCGGCCGCCTCGTCGCCGCCCCGGCAGAGGTCCCCGTGGGCGTCGTCCTGGCGGTCCTCGGCGGCCCGGCCTTCGTCGCCCTGGTGCGCCGCCGCCGGCTGGTGTCCCTGTGAGCAGTCCTGTGAGCGCCGGCCTGCTCGAGGCGCGGGGCACCCGCGCGGTGCGCGTCGGGCCCGTGTCGGCGCGCCTGCACCTGCGGATGCTCGGCGCCGTCCTCGTCGCCGCCGCCCTGATGCTGCTCGTGGTGGCGGTCGACCTGTCCCGCGGGTCGGCCCAGCTCGGCCTGGGCGACGTCCTCGGGGTGCTGACCGGGGGAGGGGAGGCCGGGGCGCGCTTCGTCGTCACCGAGCTGCGCCTGCCCCGCACCGCCACCGGCGTCGCCGTCGGCGCGCTGCTGGGGCTGTCGGGGCGCTGCTGCAGGCCTTCGCGCGCAACCCCCTGGCCAGCCCCGACATCCTCGGCGTCGACCGCGGCGCCGCCGCCGGCGCGGTGCTCGTGATCCTCGCGGCCACCGCGCTGCCCGCCGCCGCCGGGCCGCTGCAGGCCGTCGGCGTGCCCGTGGCCGCCGGCGCCGGGGCGCTGGCCACCGCCGGGCTCATCTACGCCCTGGCCTGGCGCCACGGCGTGGAGGGCACCCGCCTGGTGCTCATCGGCATCGGCATCGCCGCCGCGCTGCAGGGCCTGATCTCGTTCATGCTCATCGGCGCCCGCCTGGAGTGGGCCGCCGAGGCCGTCCGCTACCTGTCCGGGTCGCTGTCGGGGCGCGGGTACGAGCAGGTCGCCCAGGCCGGCGTCGCCCTCGCCGTCCTGCTGCCGCTCGCGCTGGTCCTCGGCCACCGCCTCGACGCGCTCGTGCTCGGCGACGACTCCGCCCGGGCCCTCGGCGTCGGGCTGCAGCGCAGCCAGCTAGCGGTGCTGCTGGTCTCGGTGGCCGCCGCGGCCGCCGCCGTCGTCGCCTCCGGGCCGATCGGCTTCGTGGCGCTGCTGGTGCCGCAGGTCGCCCTGCGCCTGGCCGGCTCCGCCGCCCGCGGGCGGCCCCCGGTGCTGCTGTCGGCGCTGCTCGGGGCGGCGCTCGTCGTCGCCGCCGACTGCGTCGGGCGCACCGGCCTGTTCTTCGCCCTGTCCACCGAGGTGCCGGTCGGAGTGGTCACCTCCGTGATCGGCGCCCCCTACCTGATGTGGCTGCTCGTGCGCCGCGCCCGCGGAAGGACCGTCTGATGGAGAGCACCAGCCCCACCCCAGAGAACCGGCTGAGCGCCCGCGGGATCCGCCTGGGCTACGGCGACCGGGTCGTGGTCGGCCGCGAGCAGGGCCTGGACCTGCCCGTGCCCGACGGCGCGCTCACCGTCGTCGTCGGCCCCAACGGCTGCGGCAAGTCGACGGTGCTGCGCGCCCTGGGCCGCCTGCTGCGCCCCAGCGCCGGGCAGGTGCTGCTCGACGGCCGCGCCATCGAGTCGATGCCCACCCGCGTCGTCGCCCAGCACCTGGCCCTGCTGCCGCAGAGCCCCACGGCCCCGGAGGGGCTGACCGTGCGCGACCTCGTCGGGCGCGGGCGCCACCCCCACCAGCGGTGGTTCTCCACCGCCTCGGCCGCCGACGACGACGCCGTGGGCCGCGCCCTCGCGCAGGTCGGGCTCACCGACCTGGCCGACCGCGTCGTCGACGAGCTCTCCGGCGGTCAGCGCCAGCGCGCCTGGATCGCCCTGGCCCTGGCGCAGGAGACCGACCTGCTGCTGCTCGACGAGCCCACCACCTTCCTCGACCTGTGCCACCAGCTGGAGGTGCTCGACCTCGTGCACTCCCTGGTGCACCCCCCGCAGACGGGCCCGGGCGGGCGGGCGGGGCGCACCGCCGTCGTCGTCCTGCACGACCTGAACCTCACCGCCCGCTACGCCGACCACGTCGTCGCGGTGCAGGACGGCGCGGTGGTGGCCTCCGGCACCCCCGCCGAGGTCTTCACCGAGGAGCTGCTCGAGCAGGTCTTCTCCGTGCGCGCCCGCGTCCTGGAGGACCCCGTCGCCGGGGGTCCGCTGATCGTCCCGCTCCCCGCCCGGCACGCCGTCGTGCTGCCCTCCCAGCCCACCGACCAGCACACCCACCCGCTGACCGCAGGAGCCACCCGATGAGCCGCCCGACCCCTCGTCCCACCCCCCACCTCGCCTCCCTGCTGGGCTCCCACCTGCCGCCCTCGGGAGCCTCGCGCCGCGCGGTGCTCCTGGCCGGAGCCGGCGGCCTGGCCGGCCTGCTGGCCGCCTGCGGCTCGAACGGCTCCAGCGGCTCGACCGCCGCTGCCACCGACGGCGGGGACGCCGCGTCCTCGGCGCCGGCGGGCCCGTGGAGCTTCACCGACGACCGCGGTGAGACCGTGACCCTGGACGCCGTGCCGCAGCGCATCGTCGGGTACGCCGACGAGGTCAGCGCCCTGTGGGGCTTCGGCATCGCCCCCGTCGGCGTCTGGCACCGCTACCAGCTGGACCAGGACCTCAACTTCGCCGACCGCGACACCTCCGGCGTCACCGTCCTGGGCACCACCTACGGCGAGATCGACCTCGAGGCCCTGGCGGGCCTGGCCCCCGACCTGCTCGTGGTGCCCGGCTACCCCAACGACTCCTCCGGCGAGCTCACCGGCTCCCTGTTCTCCTTCGCCGACCAGGCCCAGCAGGACAGCGCCGCCAAGATCGCCCCCATCGTCGCGATCGCCCAGAAGGGCACCTCCGACCAGGTCGTCGCGCGCAACGCCGAGCTCGCCGAGTCCCTGGGCGCCGACCTCGCCTCCGCGGACCTCGCGCAGGCCGAGGCCGACTGGGAGGCCGCGTGCGAGCGGGTGCGCGCCACCGCCTCCAAGGGCCTGGTCGTGGGCGCCCTCTACGCCACCCCCAGCGACGGCATGTACTGGGCCAAGGCCACCGACGACCCGGGCCTGGCGTTCTACCAGTCCCTGGGCATCACGTTCCTCGAGCTCACCGCCGACCCGAGCGCCTACTACTGGGAGACCGCCTCCTGGGAGAACGCCTCGAAGTACACCCCCGACGTCGTCCTCTACAGCCCCATCGACGCCCTGGACGCCGACGGCCTCAAGGCCCAGCCCACCTTCGCGCCCACCCCGGCCGCGCAGGCCTCCCAGCTCTACCCGTGGTACTTCGGCTCGCAGGACCACGTGCAGCAGGCCCGCGTGCTCAACGCCCTCGCCGACGACCTGGAGAAGGCCAACAAGGTCACCTGACGCTCAGGTGAGCAGGTCCGGGGTGAGGTTCCAGCGCCTCACCCGGGCACGTCGTGCTCGACGTCCAGCACGCACGCCGCGGCGGTGTCGAGCAGCAGCTGCGCACCGGCAGCGGGATCGGCCTCCAGCCAGACCGCGGCCAGGACCCGCAGCAGGTGGCCGTGGGCGACCAGGACGACGTCGCCGCGCTCCAGGTCGGGCCCGACCCGCTCCAGCGCGCGGCCCGCGCGGGCGGCGACGTCGGCCAGCTGCTCCCCGGGCGGCTGCCCCGGGCCCCCGGGGGCCACCCCGTCGCGGAAGACCCGCCAGTCGTCACCGCGCTGCTCGCGGATCTGCGGCGTGGTCAGCCCCTCGTAGGCGCCGTAGTCCCACTCGGCGAGGTCGTCGTCGACGGCGCTGACCTCCAGCCCGGCGAGCTCGGCGGTGCGCAGCGCCCGCTGCCGGGGGCTGGAGAGCACCGCCACCGGGGCGCGCCGCCCAGCAGGTGGCGCAGCAGGGGGCCCGCGGCCCGGGCCTGCTCCTCCCCGGCCCGCGTCAGCGGCACGTCGGTGCTGCCGGTGTGCCGGCCCGTGGCCGACCACTCGGTGGTGCCGTGGCGCAGCAGCAGGAGCCTGCCGGGGTGCGAGGAGGCGGGGGTGCTCGTGGGGCTCACGAGAGGGGACCCTGCCAGGCCCGCCTACGATGCGCTCGGCGCACTGCGCTGACATCTGCTGCCGAGTCAGGAGGACGTGCGTGACCCCGGTGCTCGCCTGGGCCACCGGGGTGCTGGCCCTGGTGGTGACCGTGCTCGCAGGCCTGGCCACCGCCCGCGGCCGCCGCATCGACGACCCCCTGCTCATCGGCGCCGCCGTCCTGGAGCTGGGGCTGCTGGTGCAGGCCGTCATCGGGTTCGTGGCGCTGGCGATGACCGAGCGCGACGTCGACGGCGTCGTGTTCAGCGGCTACCTGCTCACCAGCGTTCTCATCATCCCGCTGGGGGCGTTCTGGGCCGTCGGTGAGAAGTCGCGCTGGGGCACGGGCGTGCTCCTGGTGGCGGCGGCGACCACCGCGATCCTCGTGGTGCGCCTCGAGCAGGTCTGGAGGACCGGTGGCTGACCGTGTGCGGACGAGCGGGGCGACGGGCGCACAGATGCGCCACGGCCCGGGGCGGGTGCTGGTGGCGGTGTACGCCGTCCTGGGCCTGTCGGCGACGGTGCGCGGCGCCTACCAGGTGCTCGCCCACTTCGACGAGGCCCCGCTGGCCTACCTGCTGAGCCTGTTCGCGGGCCTGGTGTACGTGGTGGCGACCGTCGCGCTGGCCCGCTCCACCCCCGCCTCCTGGCGGGTGGCGCTGGCCGCGGTGGGCGTGGAGCTCGTCGGCGTCCTCGCAGTGGGCACCCTCACCGTGCTCGACGCCGCCGACTTCCCCGACGGCACCGTGTGGGGCCACTACGGCCGCGACTACGGCTGGGTGCCGCTGGTGCTGCCGCTGCTCGGGCTGGCGTGGCTGCGGCGCACGCGTCCCGCGACCCGGTGACGCAGCGGGTCCTGCTGGTCGGGTGGTCCAGCGTCGTCCACGGCGAGGCCACCGCGGGTGACGTCCTGAGCATGCGCGCCGTCGAGGGCGCGCTGCGGGCGGCCGGGGTCGCCGTCGACCTCGCCTGGAGCCCGGTGATGGCCGCCGCCCCCGGAGCGGGGGGCCTGGAGCTGGGCAGCGCCGACCCGGGTGGCTACACGCACCTGGTGTGGGCGTGCGGACCGCTGCACGGCCGGTCCGTGCAGGAGGTGGCGCAGCGCTTCACGGGGTGCCGCCGCATCGCGGTGGGGGTCTCGGTGGTCGACGACGCCGACCCCGCCCTGGCCGCCTGGGACCTCGTGCTCCCGCGCGACGCCCCTGGCGCCGCACCGGTGCGCGACCTGGCCGCAGGCCCCGCCGCGGTGCTGACCTCGGGCTGGGACCGGTCACCGTCTGCGCCGGGGGACGAGCCGCGGGGCGGGCCGGTGCTCGGGGTGTGCCTGGCGCCGGGGCAGGCCGAGTACGGAGCCCGCCGCCGCCACGACGCGGTCGGCGAGCACCTGGGGGAGTGGCTCGCCTCGCTCTCCACCTCCTCGACCGCCGAGCGGGTCGGTGCGCGCCTGGCGGTCGACACCCGGCTGGACCCCCGGGGCTGGCGAGACCCGCACACCGCCGCCGAGGTGCTGGTCGCGATGGGGCGCTGCGAGGTGGTGGTGACCTCGCGCCTGCACGGGCTGGTGCTGGCCCTGGCGGCCGGGGTGCCCGCGCTGGCGCTGGACCCGGTGGCCGGCGGGGGCAAGGTCAGCGCCCAGGGCGAGGCCTGGGGGTGGCCGGTGGTGCCCGCCGGTGACCTCCTCGACGGGGCTGTCACTGGCGGGGCTGTCACCGGCGGGGCTGGTGCTGCGCTGCGCGAGGCGCTGGACCGCGGGCTCGCCTGGTGCCTGGGACCGAAGGGGCGGACGGCCGCTGCCCGTGCTGCGGCGCAGGCGCCGCACGCCGGAGCCGACCAGCTCGACGCGCTGGTCACGGCCGTGGTCGGCGGGCACGCCGCCTGACTCCTCGCCCGGCCCCTCGCCCGACTGATAACAGAACCAGGCGGGGGAAGGGCGGACCCCGCACCCGCGGGGAAGGGGCCTCAGCCGGACCAGTCGGCGCTGGGCACGCGCTGGCGCCGGAACACCCAGGTGCGCAGCAGCAGGAACCGCAGCACCGTTCCCACGAGGTTCGCCGCCGTCAGGACGGCGACCTCCACCCCGTGGGAGACCCCGGGCGCCGCGGCGTGCAGCGCCGCCAGGGCCCCGGAGGTCAGCGCCCAGCAGATCCCGAAGACCACCAGCCCCTGGGCCTGGTGGCGCCCCAGGCGGCGGGCGCCGCGCACCCCGAAGGTGAACGCCCGGTTGGCCGCGGTGTTGGCCACCGCCGTCACCAGCAGCGCCGTGAGGTTGGCGGCCTGCCCGCCCAGCGGCTCGCGCAGCACCAGGTACAGCAGCGCGTAGGCCACGGTGGAGGCCACGCCCACGACGCCGAAGCGCAGCACCTGGCTGAGCAGGCCCGCCGGGGTGGTGGGGGAGGGGCGGGTGCGCAGCGCGGCCGCCACGTCGGCCAGGGGGAGCTCACCGCGGGCCAGTGACCCGCCCAGGCGCGCCAGCCCCCGCAGGTCCGCGGCGGCGGTGGCCAGGACGTCGACGCGGGAGTCGGGGTCGTCCACCCAGTCCACCGGCACCTCGTGGATGCGCAGGCCCGCGCGCTCGGCCAGCACCAGCAGCTCGGTGTCGAAGAACCACGCGTCGTCGACCACCAGCGGCAGCAGCGCGTCGGCGACGTCCTTGCGCACGGCCTTGAACCCGCACTGGGCGTCGGAGAAGCCCACGTGCAGCGAGGTGCGCAGCAGCACGTTGTAGCAGCGGGAGATCACCTCGCGGCGCGGCCCGCGCACCACCCTCGAGGCGCGGTGCAGCCGCGTGCCGATCGCGAGGTCGGAGTGCCCAGAGACCAGCGGGGCCACCAGCGGCAGCAGCGCCGCCAGGTCCGTGGACAGGTCCACGTCCATGTAGGCGACCACCTGGGCGCGCGAGGCCGACCACGCGCTGCGCAGCGCCCCGCCGCGGCCCTTGCGGTCCAGGTGGACCACCACCACCCCGGCCTCGGGGCGTCCAGCTCGGTGGCCAGGGCGCGGGCGGTGGCCAGGGTGGTGTCGGTGGAGGCGTTGTCGACCACCGTGATGGTGAAGGAGTACGGCAGGTGGGTGCTCAGGTGGGCGTGCAGGGCGCGCACGCACCCGGGCAGGTCGCGCTCCTCGTTGTAGACCGGGACGACGACGTCCAGGACGGGGGAGAGCACCGGCGTCAGCGACGACGCCTCCGTCGTCGTGCCGACCGGCGTCTCAGGCGGGACCACGCCCCCGAGCGTAGGCGCGCAGGTTCGCCGTGGACAGGTCGCCCAGGCCCGGGTCCTCCAGCGACAGGACGGTCAGGGTGGTGGTGAAGGCCAGGCGCAGCCCGCGGTCGGAGACCGGCAGCCCCGCCGGGCGCAGGGCCCCGGTGCGCAGGTCGGTGGAGGGCCTCACCCGCAGCCACAGCGCGCCGGGATCGGTCCCCTGCAGCAGCGCCGCCAGCACGGCCCGGTCGCGCAGCCAGCCGTTCAGGGCGGTCCGGGCCGGCTCGGGCAGCGCCCACGAGCGCGGGTCCAGCCCGCCGGTGACCCGCAGGTGGGTGCCGGCGACGGCGGCCGCCGGCAGGGAGTGGTCGGCCTGCTGCTCGCGGGCGGCGTCCTGCACCTGCTCCCAGCGGACGGCCTGGTCCACGAGCACCACCGGCTGACCCACCGGCTGACCCACCGGCTGACCCACCGGCTGACCCACCGGGCTGCCGGGGGAAGAGCTGTCAGACCTCCCAGGACTACCGGGACCCCCAGAACGCCCAGGACTGACGGGCTCGTCGCTGAACAGCGGCGGGGTGACCGAGTCACCGTCGATGTGAGATCCACCGGCAGGCCTGCTGTGAGATGTTCTGCTAACCGCGCCTGTGAGATGTGTTGTGAGTTCAGCACCGCGTGAGGAATGAGGGTCAGGGGCGGCTCCCTCTCCGGCTACCTCATCTCGAGCCACGGGCGAGAGGTCACGGAGCCGAGTGATAACAGAATCAGGCGGGGGAGCAGAGCCACCCGTGACATCAGCCAGGGCCAGCTGGGCCATGACGTCCTCTCGCTCGCCGGTGAGGGCCAGCAGGTGGACGTGGGCGCAGAAGCGCGTCCACACCGCCGGGTGCACCGCCAGGGGGCGCCGGTCGGGGTGGGCGGCCACGAGCAGGCGGCGCACGGGGTCGGGGTCGGGCCCGGGAGCCAGCGGGGGAGCCGGCATCCGCAGCACCGGCCCCAGCGCCTCGGTGGTCCCAGCGCCCAGCCCGGCGGAGCGCTCGCCGTGCTGGGCGAGGGCCCGGGCGGCCGAGGCGCGCGCCCGCAGGCCCGGCAGCGAGGCGGGCGGGTCGGCGGTGGCGGCGACGTCGAGCCAGGAGCGCACGTGGTCAGGGGTGAGCATCGCGGCGGGGGAGGACAGGCCTGATGAGTGCGCGAGCAGCTCGCGCAGGGCCCAGGTGCGCTGGCGCTGGGTGGAGGGGCTGGTGGCGCCCAGCGTGGCCAGGTAGCCCTCCACGAAGCGTTCCAGGGCCGGCGATGCGATCGAACCGCCTGGGCCCGGGTCGCTCGAGCCGCCCGGGCACACAAGGCCCCGCGCGGGGTCCCGAGGGGTCGCCCGGTCGGGTGATGTCGTCTCGCTGCGCTCCGCCACGCCACCCATCGTACCGAATCTGATAACAGAACCAGGATCACACCGTCATCTCCGGTCGGCCCCAGAGACCCGCGGGGCGCACGAGTGTCGTTCTGGCCGGGTCTGACCTCGACGTACTGAGGGTCCGGACCGCGTCAGGGTAGGTGGGGGGCCGGGTTCCGTTATCAGTTAGGTAGGTGTCGAGCGGGATACTGGCGGAGCACGAGGGCCACGAGCCGCAGGGGATGCACCCGAGGCCCACCCGAGAACTAGGTGGGCCGGCGCGAGCCGCGGCCCCGGGGCCAGGTGGAGCGAGGCAGGGAGCCACGAGGTGTGCGAGGTGTGCGAGGCGCTGCGGGGCATCACGGGGGCGCCGTGAGCTGGTGATGAGGCGCCGGGCCCGGGTGGGAACGGCGACGGGTACGAGAGATCGGGGCACGGAAGAACGGGTGCCTCGCAGGGCGAGGCACCCCTAGGGTCGCGCCGAGAGCATCCGCACCTATCGCGCCGAGAGCATCGGTCAGCTCGACCGACCCACCGGGCCCGTGCGCGAACGCCTGCTGCGGGAGCAGTCGGCGCACGACGTCTTCGCCTCGGCGTTCACCCCTGAGGGCTGCCTGACGTACGGACCGACGCTCACGCGCTTCACCGTCCGCCACCTGCTGACCGTGGAGGCGCCCTCTGCGGTGGACGCTGACTCCGAAGCAGCACTGGAGGCCGAAGTGCGCGCACTGGCGCTGCTGGAGGAGCTCGAGGTACCGGTCCGCGGTGAGCTGGCGACCTCCCTCACGTGCCTCGAGGACCTGAAGCGCCGCTGACCCCCGTTGACCCCTGCTTCGGGGGAGCGCCCTCGGAGGGGGTCCAGCCCCTTCCGACCCCCTCCTTCCCGGTGCGTAATGACATAACGTCGATTATCGGCGCACTGGGACGGACCCAGGGGAGAAGGTCATCAGGCCAGGCCAGGTGGCGGCCTGCCCGCGTCGACCGTCCTGCCCGTCAGTGGCATCGGTGCCATCGGTGCTCGGGTCGCAGGCTCGCACCGCCTCGTCGCGGGCCTGGGCGGCAGACAGGGTGCGACTCCCCCTGGGCCCAGCGACGCCGCATCAAGGCCGGCCCGGAGCCAGCTCCTGAGCCAGTTCTGTCGACCGCATTCTCCGGTGGTCAGGTGCTCACTGCGCGGTCGAGTCGACGGAGACGGCGGCCGGGTGGCCCAGGGCGCGTGAGCCGACTCGCCGAGATGGGTCACCCACCCAGCGGTGCGGTCGGGTGCGGCCCCGGTGCGCCGGCACCGGGGGACCCGGTCGGTGCGCCCCTCCTCGAGCCGTCGGGCTGTCGGGTCGGTGCAGCACCGGCACCTCCGGTCTCCGCGCCCTGCTCGGGCAGCCTCGCCTCCGTCTCGGCGGCCGGCTCCTCGATCGACTCCCCTGCGCGATCACTTCCCGCAACGCTGCCGTTATCAGGCGGGGGTGTGGGTCGGGACGGTGGTGACCCGCGAGCTCGGCCCTGATGTGAGCTTGAGGCTGGTGGTCGCACCTCACCACCCCTCACCCACTGAACCTCTTCGCCTGTCGCCACCCCTCCTCACGCGTGAGATCGAGACCTCCATATATCACACACTCACACCACGTGAGTTTGGAGGTTGCGTCGATGTGCACAGCACCCCCATCGGTGCGTGTGACATCCAGCGTGACCTCTGGTTGCATGAGCGTGTGAGTTCTGCCCGAGAAGACGACATCGTCAGCTGGGTCGAGGCCGACGGTCGCGTCGCGCTGTCCGACCTGGCCGAGCGGTACGGCGTCTCGGAGATGACGATCCGCCGCGACCTCGACTCCCTCACCGCGGCTGGGCGCCTGCAGCGCGTGCGCGGCGGGGCGGTGCGCCTCCCATCTCCCGGCGACGAGCCGTCAGGGTCCACGGCCGGGCTGGCCAGTGCGCGACCTGCGGGCGATCGCCGCCGAGCTCCGTCGCCGACCGCGCCCGCCGCCCAGACCCCTCCCCCGTCGCCCCCGGCTGATGCTGCCGAGCCGTCGGGGCAGCACGATGAGCCCTCTCCCCCGCCCGGTGCCGTTATCACGCTGTCGCGGGACCATGAGGAGCCTGACCCCTGGGAGGGGGCTGCAGATGCCGCCCTCTCGGTGCTCGGTCCTCTGTTGAGCGCCGGCGGAGGTGCCGTCGTCCTGCTCACCGGAGGCCCGGGGTGCACCACCGTCGCCCGGCGCCTCCGGGCCGCGGTGGCCGCGAGCCCCTCCCCCTCCCCTGCGACCTCCTCCGCCGACCTCGCCGCGGTCACCGCGGTCGTCACGTCCATCGCCCCGGCCTCTGAGCTGGCGGGTGCACCCGGCATCCGGCTCGTGGTGCTGGGGGGCGAGGCCGACCCCGGCAGCGACGAGCTCGTCGGCCCCGCCGCGCTGGCCGCCCTGGACGACCTCCACGTCGACCTCGCCGTGCTGACCCCGTCCGGGCTCGACGTCCGCGGGGGCGTGGGCGCCGACGTCGTCGACCGCTCAGCTCCACGCCGCCGCGGCCCGAGCCGCCGACCGCGTCGTCGCCGTCGTCGGCCCCGGTGCGCTGGGCGTCCCGGGCGCGTGCGCGCCGTCGGTCTCGGAGACCTCGACCGCGTCGTCGCCGTCTCCGGAACGGGTGAGGGTCAGGACGACGTCGCCGCGCGGCTGGGTGCCCTGCGCGCCGGGGCCCCCACGGCGCCGGAGCTCGTCACCGGCTGAGGTGCCCTCTCCCCCGCCCGGTGCCGTTATCAGACGAGCGGCGGGGCGGTACTCCCAGCACGCGCGAGCAGGCCAGCACCACCAGCGCCGCCGCGGCGGCACACACCACCGGCAGCAGCAGCGCGGTGCGTGGTCCCGGCCCCTCGATGAGCGGGCCGGAGGCCGCCGCCCCGAGGGAGACCCCCACCCCGAGCGCCGTCCCCACCCACGCCAGCCCCTCGGTCAGCTGTCGCGGGGCGACGAGCTCGGCGACCAGGGCGTTTGCCGGAGATCAGCGTCGGGGAGATCGCCAGGCCCGACAGGAACAGCGTCGCCGCCAGCACCGGCACGCTTGCCCGCCAGGGCCACCGGTGCGATCAGCACCGCCATCCCCACCGCACCCAGGCGGAACCGGCGCGGCAGGCTCCCCCGCCAGGTCACCGCCCCGAAGGCGACGCCGGCCACCAGGCTGCCCACCGAGTACAGGGCCAGCACCACCCCGGCGGCTCCGGGCACGCCCCGCTCGGCGGTGAAGGCCACCGCGATGACCTCGACGGAGCCGAACACCGCGCCCGTCGCGACGAAGGTGAGCGCCAGCGCACGAAGTCCCGGCACGCGCAGGGCGCCGACCGCGCGGCCCACCCGGGCCCGCAGCCCGGCGGGCGCCCCGCCGCCCGACACCTCAGCCCCCTCAGCCGCCTCCGCCGCCGGGTCGGCCCGGTGCGGCGGCGGCTCGGTCCGGCGCTGCGCCAGCAGCGCCACTCCCCCGGCGACCGTGGAGGCCAGCGCCGCCCCGAGGGCCACCGAGGGCGACACGGCGACGGCGAGCAGCGTGGCCACCGGGGGGCCGACGGTGAAGACGACCTCGTCGAGCACCGACTCCAGGGAGAACGCCGGGTGCAGGTGGCGGGCGCCGTCCGGTCCGCGCAGCGCGTGCGCCCACCGCGCCCTGACCAGCGAGCCCCAGCTGACGAAGGCGGCGCCCGCGAGCGCGGCGGCGAGCCCGAGCAGGAGCAGGTGGGCGCCGGTGGCGGCGATGAGGAGGACGGCGAGGAGGGCGGCGGCGTGGACCGCGAGCGCGGGGAGGGCGACGCGGGCCTGGCCGTGGCGGTCGACGAGGCGGGAGAGCAGGGGTGAGACCAGGGCCTGGGCGAGGGCGTAGGTGGCGGCGACGGCTCCGGCGGCGGCCCAGTCGCGGGTGAGTCCCTGGGCGAGGAGGACCAGGGCGAGGCCGTTCATGGACAGGGGCAGGCGCGCCAGGAGCCCGGCGGCCGCGAAGGCGGGGGCGCCGGGGGTGGCGAGGGCTCCTCGGTAGGGGGTGAGCAGCCCCACGGTCAGCGGTTCATGCGTGGGTCACGGGCGGGTCAGGGAGGTGCCGGGCTCGGTGGCGTCCAGGTCGAGGGGGCGAGGTCGGCGAAGGCGTCGCCGGGTCCGGGGTTGTCGGGGTGGGTGCTGCCCCCGAGGTGGCGCACGACGCCCCAGACGGCGTTGAGGGCGGTGGTGACGGCGCCGTCGGCCCAGCCGGGGGTGAAGGAGATGTCGTCGCCGGCGAGGAAGAGGCCCTGCTCCGCTGGAGGGAGGTCGTCGCGGACGAAGTGGCTGTAGAGGCGGCGCTGGTAGCGGTAGTGGCCGGGGAGGGCTCCGCGGAAGGCGCCCATGAAGTTGGGGTCGGACTCCCAGGAGACGGTGACGGGCTCGCCGACGATGTGGCTGGCGATGTCGACGCCGGGGTAGACCTCCCCCAGGGAGCGGACCATGAGGCGGACGCGCTCGTCGGTGGACAGGCCAGCCACTTCAGGGCGTCGTCGTTCCAGGTGTAGGACAGGCAGATGGTGGCGGGCTCGTCGTCGCCGCCGCCTTCTCCGTCGAGCAGGTAGGTGGCGCGGGTCATGCGGTCGGTTGAGGGTGGTGGACAGGACCCGTCGTCCGGTCACCGGGTCCCTGTCGCGCCAGAAGGGCCTGTCGACCATGACGAAGGTCTTGGACGACTGGGCGTAGTGGGAGCGGTCCATCGCCATCCACGTGGGGTGGTCGAAGAGCTGCTCCTCGGTGTCGATGCGGGCCGAGAGCAGCCAGCTCTGGCAGGTGACGACGACGGCGTCGTGGGTGGCGGAGCGTCCCCAGCGGTCGGTGACGACGACGCCCGAGCTCCCGGAGGTGCCCGCTCCGGCGCGGGCGAGGGCGGCGACCCCGGGGCGGGGGGCTCCTGAGTGCAGGTCGCGCAGGCTCTGCCCGGCGAAGGGGCCGTCGGGCAGGGGGCGGGTCCACAGCCCCACGGGCACCTGCTGGACGCCGCGAGGACGCGGCGGTGGTCCTCGTCGGCGTTGGTGGAGATGACGCGCAGGATCTCCAGGATGGAGTGGGGGAAGTCGGTGTCCCACCCCCGGTGCCGAACCCCACCTGGCCGAAGGCCTCGCGGTGGGCGTAGGGCAGGGCGGCGAAGGCGCCGGAGGCGGCGATGAAGCCGTAGAAGCTCTGCTCGTCGCGGGCGCGGACCAGGGGGTTCCAGATCGCCTTGATGCGGGGCAGGTCTCGGGCGGCGATGGCCTCGCGCAGCTCGGGGACGCCGATCTCCGCGAGCGCGGCGGTCCAGGCCTCGGCGACCTCGGAGAAGAAGGGGGGCAGGTCGGCGGGGGTCTCGGCGTAGTGGGTGCGTCCGCCGAGGTCGATGACGGTGGAGCCGGCGTGGGGGGTGAGGGGGTTGGGGAAGGGGACGGTGCGGGCGCCGACGAGGTCGGCGTAGTGGAAGAAGGAGCGCCCCGACGGGGGGAAGCGCATGCCGCCCAGCTCGGCGAGGACGCCGTCGACCCCTCCGGGGAAGGGCACCGAGCGCAGGCGGCCGCCGATCTGGTCGGCCTCGTGGACGACGGGCCGGGCTCCCAGGCGGGCGAGCTCGTAGGCGGTGACCAGGCCGGAGATGCCGGCGCCGACGACGGCGACGCTGGCGCCGCCGGGACCCACGGCGCCGGCGGGCAGCCGCCCGAGCCCTGCGGGGTGGGCGAGCCAGCGCTCGTGCTCGAAGGGGAAGTCGGGGGTGAGCATGGTCACCCCGGTGGTGCGGTCGCCCTCGAGGACGCCCTCTCCGGTGGCGGACGTCATCGGTTCCCTCCAGCAGTCGTCGAGGTGGTGGGGTCGAGGGCCATGAGCGAGACGAGGTCGTAGGCGACGTGGCTGGCGGCCACGGCGGTGATCTGGGCGTGGTCGTAGGCGGGGGCGACCTCGACGACGTCGGCGCCGACCAGCTGCAGGCCGGCCAGCCCGCGCAGCACCTCGAGCAGCTCGCGGCTGGTCATGCCGCCGGCCTCGGGGGTGCCGGTGCCGGGGGCGTGGGCGGGGTCGAGGACGTCGATGTCGACGCTGACGTACAGCGGGCGGTCACCGATCCGCGAGCGCAGGCCCTCCACCACCTCGTCGACGCCGCGGCGCATGACGTCGGCGCTGGTGACCAGGCCGAAGCCGAGGCCGGCGTCGGCGGCGAGGTCGGAGCGGCCGTACAGGGGGCCGCGGGTGCCGACGTGGGTGAGGGCGCCCGGGTCGAGCAGGCCCTCCTCGACGGCGCGGCGGAAGGGGGTGCCGTGGGTGTAGGGGGCGCCGAAGTAGGTGTCCCAGGTGTCGAGGTGGGCGTCGAAGTGGACCAGGGCGACGGGGCCGTGGCGGCGCACGACGGAGCGCAGCAGGGGCAGGGCGATGGTGTGGTCGCCGCCGATGGTGACCAGGCGGGCCCCGGCTCCGGCCAGCTCGTCGGCGCCGGCCTCGACCTGGGTGATGGCCTCGTCGATGGAGAAGGGGTTGGCGACGACGTCGCCGGCGTCGACGACCTGCTGGAGGGCGAAGGGGTCGACGTCGAGGCCGGGGTGGTGGGGGCGCAGCAGCCGGGAGGCGTCGCGGACGGCGGCCGGTCCGAAGCGGGCCCCCGGTCGGTAGGACACCCCCGCGTCGAAGGGGACGCCGATGACGGCGACGTCGGCGCGGCCCACCTCGTCGGCGCGGGGCAGGCGCGCGAAGGTGGCGGGGCCGGCGAAGCGGGGGACGCGGGAGGAGTCCACGGGGCCCACGGGCTCGTCGACGGGCTGGCCCACGGGCTGGTCGACGGCGTGGGTCGCCTCGGTCGGCTCTGTCACCGCAGCATCGTAGGAGCCGGGTGCAGCAGCTCGGTGGCCCGGACGACGGCGCGGGCGCCCGACCGGGCCAGGGCCTGGCTGACGGCGGGCTGGGTGATGCCCTCGTGCTGGGCGGCCTCGGCCTGGGAGCGGCCCCGCAGGTGGTGGGCGAGCAGGCGGCGCGCGCGGGGGCTCATCCCGCCGACCAGCTCGTCGCGCAGGAGCAGGTGGGCGTTCACCGCGGCCACCCACCCGTCGTCCCCGTCATGACCGTCGTCCCCGTCGAGCCAGGTGCGGGCGCTGCGCGACCGGGGCGAGGCGGCGTGGGCCTCGGTGGTCCGGACGGCGCGGCGGGCACCCCTCCAGTCGTCCACGGCGAGGCCGGTGTGCAGGTCGCCGCCGGCGTCCAGGAGGGCCAGGCGCACCAGGAGCGCCGCGAGCGCGGCGGTCCCGACGTGCGCGTAGGTGCCGCACACCTCCTCACCCGGAGCGGGGGTGAGCGGCTGGACGGACGGGGCGAGGTCCTCGACCTCGGCGACGACGGCCTCCAGGGCCCGCTGCAGGTGGGGCCGCTTCCAGGGGCGGTGGGTCCCGCTGACCCTGCCGACGAGGACGACCACCGGGCCGGCCGGTCGACGACCTGTTCGATCGCCTGTCCGATCACGCAGGGTGTTATCCACGCCCCACATCACACCAGCGGTGATGCCCGTGGCGCGGGAGCGACGCGCGGGGTGCGCCTGGCGCACCGGCGGGTGCGCGTGGGCCAGACTGCGCCCGTGCCCCAGCGCCAGCCCACCGGTGAGCAGCGCGGCTTCCTCGGCCTGGTCTGCCCGGTCGGCCTGGCCCACCGCGGCAGCGCCGCCCACCCGGAGAACTCACCGGCGGCCTTCGCCGAGGCGGTGGCGCTGGGGTACCGGGTGCTGGAGACCGACGTGCACGTCAGCGCCGACGGCCAGGTGGTCGCCCTGCACGACCCGACGCTGGACCGCACCACCGACGGGACCGGTCCGCTGTCGTCCCTGACCTGGGAGCAGGTGGCGCGCCTGCACCTGCTCGACGCCGGTGCGACGCCCACCGGGCACCACCCCTTGCGGCTGGCCGACCTGCTGGACGCCTCCGGCGGGGTCGCGCCTGCGGTGCGCCTCAACGTCGACGTCAAGGAGGACGCCGCCGTCGGTCCCGTCGTCGAGCTGCTGGCCTCCAGGCCCGCCGACGCCGCCCGGGTGTGCGTGGCCTCCTTCTCCGACGCCCGCCGCCGCGCCGTCGTCCGCGCCCTCGCGCGGCGCGGCGTGCGCGTCACCAGCTCGGCCGGCACCGGCGGCGTGCTGCGCTTCCTGGTGGCCGCGCGCCTGGGCCTGCGGGGCCGGCTGCTGCGACGGGTGGTGGCCGGGTCGGTGGGTCTCGACGCCCTCCAGGTGCCCGAGCGCGCCCACGGGCTGGCGCTGGTGAGCCCGCGCCTGGTGCGCGCGGCGCACTCCGCGGGCCTGGTGGTGCACGTGTGGACCGTCGACGACCCGGCCCGCATGCGGCACCTGCTCGACCTCGGGGTCGACGGGATCGTCACCGACGACGCCCCCGCCCTCGCCGCCGTGCTCCGCGAGCGCGGGGCCTGGCCACCCGTGGAGCTGCCCGCTGACCCGCCCGCTGACCCGCCCGCTGACCAGGAGGTCCGACCGTGAGCGAGACCGTGAGCGAGGACGGACCCCTCGACGGCGCTGCGCTGGGCCGGGCCCGGCGGGCCTGGTACGTCTACGACTGGGCCAACTCGGCCTACGTGACGACCACCGCGACCGTGCTGTTCTCCCCCTACCTGACGGCGGTCGCCGAGGCGGCGGCGTGCCCGGGCGGGGCCGGGGAGGTGGACGGCGTGTGCCGGGTCCCCTGAGCGTGCTGGGGCTGCCGGTGGCCCCGGGGTCGCTGGCGCTGTACGTGGTGACGTTCGCGACGCTGCTGTCGGCGCTGGTGCTGCCGGCGGTGGGGGCGGTGGCTGACAGGTCGCGCTCGCCCCGGCGGCTGATGACCGGGTTCGCGTGGGTGGGAGCGGCGGCCGCGTCGGCGATGGTGCTGGTCACCGGTGACCGGTGGGTGCTGGGCGCGCTGCTGCAGCTGGTGGCGAGCCTGTGCCTGGGGGCGTCGCTGGTGGTCTACGACGCGCTGCTGGTGCGCCTGGCCGGGCCCGCCGAGCGCGACAGGGTCTCCAGCCGCGGGTGGGCGCTGGGCTACGCGGGCGGGGCGGTCCTGCTGGCGGCCAACCTGGTGCTGCTGAGCGCGGCGCCGGCCCTCGGCCTGGACCAGGGCGAGGCGGTGCGGGTCAGCCTGCTCTCGGCGGGGCTGTGGTGGGCCTGTTCACGCTCGTGCCGCACCTGGGGCTGCGCCGCCTGGACGGGACACCCGCCGTCGTCGCTGCTGGGGGTGGGGCCGCCGTGAGCACCGGGCGGCTGGTCGCGGGCTCGATGGGACAGCTGGTGCGCACCCTGCGCTCGGCGCCGGCCTTCCCCCAGACCCTGATGTTCCTGGTGGCGTACCTGTTCTTCAACGACGGCGTGCAGACCGTCATCGCCGCCGCCAGCATCTACGGCCAGCAGCAGCTCGGCTTCGCCGCCGGTCAGCTGGTCACCGCCATCCTGCTGGTGCAGGTGGTGGCCCTGCTCGGGGCGCTGGGCGCGGGGTGGGTCGCCCAGCGGACCAGCGCCAAGGCCACGGTGCTCGGCAGCCTGGTGGTCTGGGTGGGCGTCGTCGTCGCCGGCATGGTGATCCCGGCGGGGGCGTTCGGGCTGTTCCTGGCGCTGGCCGCGGGCATCGGGCTGGTGCTCGGCGGCACGCAGGCCCTGTCGCGGTCGATGTTCAGCCAGCTCGTGCCCCGGGGGCGGGAGGCGGAGTGGTTCGGGCTGTACCAGTCGGCCGAGCGCGGGACCAGCTGGCTGGGCACCCTCGTGTTCGGCCTGGTGTTCCAGCTCACCGGCTCCTACCGCCCCGCCATCGCCTCGCTGGTGGTGTTCTTCGTGGTCGGGGGCGTCCTGCTGTGGCGGGTCGACGTGGCCCGCGGGCGCCGGGAGGCCGAGCAGGCCCCCGAGCTCAGCTCCTGACCGCGCCGAGCACTCCGACCGCACGGGCGACGGCGCGGACCTGCTCGGGCCCCACCCGGCAGCACCCGCCCACCAACCGCGCCCCCGCGGCCACCCAGCCCCGGGGGTCCGCGCCGGCGCCGAGCTCGGGGCTCCCGGGTCGCCACGCGCGGGCGGCGGCGTCCCACCCCTCCCCGCTGTTCGGGTAGACCACGGGAACAGCCCCCCCGCACGCCCTCGAGAGCGCGCAGGCAGGGCAGGACGACGGCGGGGTCGGTGCAGTTGACCCCCACCGCCACGACGCACGGCACCGAGGCCGCAGCGGCCAGCACCGGCCCCAGGGGCTCACCGCGGCGGGTGCGGACGACGCCGTCGTCGTCGACGACCGCGCTCAGGCTGACCCAGGCCGGGGCCCCCAGGACGTCGAGCTCGGCCAGCAGCGCCTCGACCTCCGCGGCGCCCGGGAGCGTCTCGCAGGCCAGCACGTCGGCACCGGCCTGCGCGAGCAGCTGCAGGTGGGGGCGGTGGAAGGCCCGCAGCGCGGCGGTGCTCACGCCGTCGAGGTAGGCGCCGGTGTACTTCGAGCCGTCGGCCAGGTGCGCGCCGTACGGCCCGACGGACCCGGCCACCCACCCCGCCGTCCCCCCACGGCCCCGCCCCTGGAGCTGCCCCTCGTACTGCCCCTCGTACTGCCCCTCGCGCGCCAGGGCGACCGAGGAGGCGACGAGCCGCTCCGCCGCGGCGCGCGAGATCCCCGCCGCCTCCAGCCCGGGCAGCGTCGCCTGGTAGCTGGCGGTGGTGGCCACCTGCGCGCCCGCCGCGGCGAAGGCGGCGTGGGCGTCGACGACGGCGCCCGGGTCGTCCACGAGCAGCCGCGCCGACCACAGCGCCGAGGTGACGTCGTGCCCCCGCGCCTCCAGCTCGGTCGACAGCCCCCCGTCCAGCACCACCGGGCCGGCCGCGAGCGCCTGCTCGAGGGACTGCTCGAGGGACTGCTCGAGGGACTGCTCGAGGGACTGGGCCGGTGAGGTGGTCCCGCTCATCCGTTCCGGCTCCTCCGGTCTGCACGGCTCCAGGCCCGCGGGTGCGGAGCCGACGTCCTGCTCGACGTCCAGTGTGGCGTCCAGTCCGCACGGCGCGCGGCGCCGAACGCGGGGTGGTGGTCCTGGCTCGGGGAGGGGGCGGTGGAGGTGGGTGCACCTGTGTCACCGACGTCACACCCAGAGTCGGATCGGACGCGACAGATGAGGAACACAACGGGTACTGGGCCGTTGTGACTTTCGTAGTGGTCGGCGCGGGAGGTCCGGTGACGGACCTGTCCGCCGCACGGCCTGCTCCCAGCCCGCGAGCGCCCGCCCCTGCTCGTCATCGCGCGGTGCCACCGGCTGGGAGGCCATCAGCATGACCATCGACTGGAGGACAGCATGAGTGACCGCAGCCTGCGCGGTACCCGACTGGGCGGTTCGAGCATGGAGAACGAGGACGGCGTCGAGCTCGCCCCTCGCCAGCTCGCGGTCTACGACTGCCCCCAGGGGCACGTGACCCAGCTGCCGTTCTCGGTCGAGGCCGACGTGCCCGCCGTCTGGGAGTGCCGCTGCAACGCCGAGGCCCGCCTGCGCGACGGCGCCGAGCCCGAGGTCAAGGCCGTGAAGCCGGCCCGCACCCACTGGGACATGCTGCTGGAGCGCCGCTCCGTGGCCGACCTGGAGGTCCTGCTGGAGGAGCGCCTGACCAAGCTCCGCAACGGGACCCTGCACCAGCGGCGCAGCGCCTGACGCTGCCCGCACCCCCCCGCCTGACGCCGTGAGGCTCGGCGGACCCGGGTGAGGACCTCGCCCCCGCGGGTCCCCCGGGAACGGGCCGGACCGCTCCCTCACCGGGAGCGGCCGGCCCGCTGCTCTTCCCGGGCCTCCTTCCGGGAGGCGCTCCAGACGTCGTAGCGGGCGCGGGCCTGGGCCCAGCGGCGCTGGGCGCCCCACAGCGTGGTGCGGGCCAGGGCCTCGACGACGATGGCCCGGCTCATCTTGCTGGTGCCGGCGGCGCGCTCGGTGAAGGTGATCGGGACCTCGACGGCCACCAGGCCGGCGCGGACCACGCGGGTGGCCAGCTCGAGCTGGTAGCAGTACCCTCCGAGCGCACCGAGGGCAGGTCGGCGGCGGCGAGCGCGCGGGCGCGGTAGGCGCGGTAGCCGCCGGTGGCGTCGCGCAGGGGGACGCCGAGGGCCCAGCGGGCCCAGGTGTTGCCGCCGCGGGAGAGCACCTGGCGGCCCAGCGGCCAGTCGACGACGCGCCCGCCGGGCACCCAGCGCGACCCCAGGGCCAGGTCGGCTCCCGCCTCGACGGCGGCCAGCAGGGCGGGGAGCTGCTCGGGGGCGTGGGAGCCGTCGGCGTCCATCTCGACCAGTACGTCGTAGCCGCGCTGCAGGCCCCACCCGAACCCCGCGGTGTAGGCCGCGCCGAGGCCGCCCTTGCCCGGGCGGTGCATGACGTGCACCGAGGGGTCGGCGGCGGCGATGGCGTCGGCGACCTCGCCGGTGCCGTCGGGGCTGCCGTCGTCGACGACGAGCACGTCGGCGTCGGGCACCGCGGCGCGCAGCCGCGCGAGGGTGACCGGGAGCGACTCCCGCTCGTCGTAGGTGGGGGTGATCACGAGGACCCTGCTGGCGGGGGGTGGCGGGGCTGCCGGGCGAGCTCATCCCACGGGCTCCTTGCTGCGCGCGGGCTCGGGCGTCGCCTCCGGGCCGGGTCGGGTGCCGCCTGGTCCGCCCAGGCGGCTCCGGCGCGCGGTGACCAGGCCGCCGGCGGCGCCGAGCAGGCCCAGGGCCACCAGCAGCCCCTCGACCGGGACGCCGGCCTGGCGCACCCGGTCGGCGACGGTCAGCGACGTCCGCAGCGGCACCTGCCCGGAGATGACCGCGGGGGTGAACAGGGCGGTCGGGTCGACCAGGGCGCCGTCGGGCATCACCAGCGCGGAGGTCCCCACGGTGGAGACGTGGACGACGGCGCGGCCGTGCTCCACGGCCCGCAGCCGCGACATCGCCAGCTGCTGGACGTTCTCGTCGGAGTACCCGAACGTCGCGTTGTTGGTCTGCACCACGAGCAGGTCGGCGCCGTCGTCGACCGTGTCGTCGACCAGCCCGTCCTCGACCACCTCGAAGCAGATCATCACGCCCAGGCGGGCGCCGGCGACGTCGAGGCGGCCCACCCGGTCACCGGGCACGAACTGCGCCACCACGAGGTCGACCTTGTCGGTGATGAGGCGGAAGAAGTCCTTGTACGGGATGTACTCCGCGAACGGCACCGGGTGGCGCTTGTCGTAGGAGTCGACCACCCCGCCGCCGCTGGGGGCGCTGTCGGGCTCCCACACCAGCGAGCTGTTGCGGACCGTGCCGGGGGTGTCTCCCACCAGCACCGCCCCGAGCACGAGCGGCGCGTCGACGGCGTCGGCGGCGGCCTGGACCTCGGTGTAGGCGTCGCGGTTGCGCAGCGGGTCGATGTCGGAGGAGTTCTCCGGCCACACCACCAGCTGCGGCGCGGGCGCCCGGCCGGCGGCGACCTCGTCGGCCAGGCCGAGGGTGGCCCTGACGTGGTTGTCGAGGACGGCGCGGCGCTGGGCGTTGAACTCCAGGCCCGCCCGCGGCACGTTCCCCTGCACGGCGGCGACGGCGAGGTCGCCGCTCTCGGCGCCGGTGGGGCGGGGCACGAGGGAGCCCGCCAGCAGCACCGCGGCGGCCGCGGCCACCAGGGACAGACCCCTGGTGGACCGGCGCCGCCGTCCCCCTCGCTCGAGGAGCACCTGGGCGAGCAGCGCGCCCACCAGCGCGACGGCGAAGCTCACCAGCGGCGCCCCGCCGAGGGCGGCCAGGCCCAGGGTGGGGGCGTCGGCCTGGCTGAAGGCCACCCGGCCCCAGCCGAAGCCGCCGAAGGGCCAGCGCGCCAGCACCGCCTCGACGGCCGTCCAGGCGCCGGCCGCGGCGACCGCCCGCAGCACCGCGGCCCACCAGCCCCCCACCCGACCCCGACCCGGCCCCCGAGCTGCAGGCGTCCGGTCCAGGCCAGCAGGACGCCGGCCAGCGCCACCGACAGCGCGCAGGCCAGCGACAGCGGCACCCACGCGATCGGGCCGAGGTAGATCCCCGACCACGACAGCAGCGGGGCGAAGAACGCCAGCCCGTGCAGCAGGCCCAGCCCCGCGGCCGGCCGCGCGCGGCGTCCGGAGGTGGCGACGACGAGCGCGCCGATGCCCAGCGGCGCGAGGAACCACAGGTCGTGCCCCGGGAAGGCCAGGTAGAGCAGGAGCCCGCCGCCGACGGCCACCAGCGCCGCCCACGGCCACCGGAGCGCGGGCGTCATGACAGCGCTCACGACAGGACCCCCGCGTCGTGGGCGGTGGCCCCGCGCACCAGGGTCCGCAGGCAGCGGGGGGCGGGGGTGCCGGGGGTGAGGTCGGGCAGGCCGGGGGTGCCGGAGCGGGCATCGGTGCTCCAGGCCTGGAACCTGTCGTCGGGGGCCTGGACCACGAGGTCGGACGGGGCCCACACCGCGAGGGTGGCCGGTGCGCCGGGGACCAGGGCGCCCTCGCCGTCGCGGCGGGCGGCGCGCCAGCCGCCGCGGGTGGAGGCGGTGAAGGCGGCCCGCGCGGAGACGGCGTGCTCGCGCACGTGCGGGAACGCCGCGGCGCGGACCGCCTCCCAGGGGGCGAAGGGGGTGACGGGGCTGTCGGACCCCAGGGCGAGGGGGACCCCGGCGGCCGCCAGGGGGGCGAAGGGGTGCAGCGCCAGGGCGCGCTCGCGCCCCAGGCGGGTGGCGTAGACGCCGTCGGGGCCGCCCCACGCGGCGTCGAAGGCCGGCTGCACGCTGGCGACCAGGCCCAGGCGCGCCATCGTCGCGATCCCGGCGGCGTCGACGCCGGTGACGTGCTCGAGGCGGTGGCGGGCCCCGGCGACGGCAGGGGCGCCCAGCACCTCGGCCGCCAGGGCGAACCCCTCCAGCGCGAGGGCGACGCCGGCGTCACCGATGGCGTGGACCCCGGCCTGCAGGCCCGCCCGGGTGCAGGCGACGACGTGGTCGCGCAGGGCCGCGGCGTCGAGGTACCCGTGGCCGCTCGGAGCCGGCGACCCCGCGGGGGCGTCGCTGTACGGCTCGCGCAGCAGCGCGGTGCGCGAGCCGAGCGCGCCGTCGACGCAGAGATCACCCCCCAGGCCCAGCAGCACCCCGGAAGGGAGGTCGAGGCGGTCCACGAGCGCGCGGGCCTCCTCCTCGGAGGCGACGAGCTCGCCCCACAGGGCCAGCACCTCCGGCAGCGCTCCGCCCTCGTCGAGCCCCCGGCTGAGGGCGACGAGGTCGCTCAGGTCCTCCGGGGAGCCGACGTGGGGGGCGGCGCACTCGTGGACGCTGCCGATGCCGGCGGCCGCGGCGGCCCGCAGGGCCAGGGTCTGCAGCTCGCGGCGGCGGGCGGGGTCGGAGCGCAGGTGGACGTGGGCGGCGTCGCGCGCGGCGTGGTGGTCGTCGCGCTCCACGCGCCCGTCCCACCCCGGTGTCGTCGCCGCTGCTGCCAGCCCGGCGCGCTCCGCCAGCGCGGACGACACCACCGCGGAGTGGATGTCGGTGCGGGCCAGGTACACCTCGGCGCCGCCCGCGGCGCGGTCGAGCTCGGCGGCGCTCGGGGGCCGCTGCTCGGGCCAGCGGGTCTCGTCCCAGCCCGACCCCAGCAGCAGCTGCCCGGGGCGCGCGGCGGCGGCAGCGGCCACGCGGTCGAGGGCGTCGGCGAGGCTCGTGGCGCCGGACAGGTCGACGCCGTCCAGGGCGAGGCCGGTCTCGGTGGTGTGGACGTGCGCGTCGACGAACGCGGGGGTCACCAGCGCCCCCTCGAGCCCCACCACCTCCAGGGCCTCGCCGGCCGCGCCGCGGCTGCGGGCGACCTGGGCGTCAGCGCCCTCCTCCGACCCGACCCAGGCCACCGAGGAGCCCTCGACGAGGACGGCCGTGGCGAAGGGGTCGGCGGGTGAGTACACGCTGCCGTCCCGGTAGAGCACGCGGTTCACCGCCTCATTCTGCCGTCGTCGGCTGTGAGCCCTCCGGGCGCTCCACCGGAGCAGGCTGGTTCTGTTATCAGTCTGCGGTGACGGGGGTGCGACGATGCGACCGTGAGCACCTCCTCCAGCGCACCGGACGCCCGCACCGGCAGGGCGCTCCTGCTCGACGCGGCGACCCTGTACTTCCGGGCCTTCTACGCCATCCCCTCCTCGGTGACCGCCCCCGACGGGTCGCCCTCGGGTGCGGTGCGCGGCTTCCTCGACATGGTCACGACCCTCGTCGAGCGCTTCGAGCCCGCACAGGTCGTGGCGTGCTGGGACGACGACTGGCGCCCGGCCTGGCGGGTGGCGCGCATCCCCTCCTACAAGGCCCACCGCGTCGGCGACCCGGACGCAGGAGGGGGTGAGGAGGTGCCCGAGCACCTGCCGGCCCAGGTCGACGCGATCGTCGAGCTGCTCGCCGCCCTCGGCGTCCCCCGCGTCGGCGCACCCGCCTGCGAGGCCGACGACGTCGCCGGGGTGCTCGCCACCCGCCCGGGGAGCACGCCCACGACCACGGGGGTCGACGTCGTCAGCGGTGACCGCGACCTGCTGCAGCTCGTCGACGACGCCGCGCACGGCGGCGCGGGCACGCGGGTCGTCTGGATCGGGAAGGGCGTGGCCAAGGCGGAGGTGGTCGACGGCGCCGCCCTCGCCGAGCGCTACGACCTGCCGGCCGGCCCCGGGGCGTCCCCCGGTGACGCCTACGCCGACCTCGCCGTCCTGCGCGGCGACCCCAGCGACGGGCTGCCCGGTGTCGCCGGCATCGGCGAGAAGACCGCCGCGACGCTGCTGCGCCGCCACGGGGACCTGCTCGGGATCCTCGAGGCCGCGACCGGCAGTGGTGGGGCCGACGCGTCGGTGACCCCGGCGCAGCGCCGCCGCCTGGCGGAGGCCGCCGACTACCTCGACGTGGCCCCGCGGGTGGTGCGGGTGCTGCGCCACGGCGAGGTCGTCGAGCCGTTCGGTGACGACCGCGAGGGGGTCGACGCGACCTCCGTCGGCGAGCCCGCGCCCGGTCGCGTCGACGAGGCCGCCCTGGCCGCCGTGGCGGAGCGCTGGGGCGCCCGCTCCCCCGCCGAGCGGCTCCTCGCATCGCTCAGCAGGCCCTGAGACCCTCCACCCTCACCTGAGGGTGGAGGGTTCGCACACCTTCGACCTTGAGTCGAAGGTGTGCGCGTCGGTGCAGGTCAGACGACCGGAGCCGTCGGCCGGGAGGCCGACCCCGCCGAGTACGTCACGACGCCGCGGTCGACGAGCCCGATGGCCTGCCGCGCGGTCCGCGCCAGCGCGTCACCGGCCTCGTCGCCCGCCGAGGCGGCCACGACGACCACCTGGTCGAGCAGGTCGAGCAGCTGGCGGGCCCAGCGCACGAAGTCACCGGCGGCCAGGTCCGCCGGTCCGGCGTCGAGCACGGCGTCGAGCGAGGCGCCGCGGCACCAGCGGTGCACCGGCCACACCAGGCCCATGTCGGGCTCGGGCGTGACCCGCAGCTCGTGCGCCTCCTCGGCGTCCGAGAGCCCCGCCCAGGCGCGCACTGTGGCCGTCAGCGCCCGGGCGACGGCGACGCCGCCGGGGGTGGCGGCAGCCGGCGGGCCCTCCTCGCGGCGGGCCTCGTAGACGATCGTCGACAGGACGGTGGCGAGCCCGGCGGGGTCGAGGGCGCTCCAGGCGCGGGAGCGCAGGCACTCCGCGACGAGGAGGTCCTTCTCGGCGTAGACGCGCCGCAGCAGCTGCCCGGCCGCCGTCACCTCGAGCTCCCGATTACCCGTGCTGCCGGCGACCGGCTCGAGGTACCCGAGCTCGGTGAGGAGCACGCAGACCCTGTCGAAGGTCCGCGCGATGGTGCCCGTGCGCGACTCGATGCGCGACAGGACGCCCTTGTGCTCGCGGTCGAGCCGGGCCCAGCGCTCGGCCCAGCGGGCGTGGTCGTCGCGGTCGGGGCAGGCGTGGCAGGGGTGCTGGCGCAGGCGCCGGCGGACCCTGCCGATCTCCTCGGTGACGGCGTCGGCGGAGGGCCCAGCAGCCGCAGGGCGCGCCCCGCGGGGGGCGAGCTCCTCCACGGGGCCGCGGCGGCGGCGGCGAGCCCCCTCGCCCTCCAGCTCGCCGATGCGGCGCCGCAGGGCGGCGTACTCGGCGAAGTCGCCCAGGTGGCACGTCATGGCCTCGGCGTAGGCGGCCAGCCCCTCGGACTGGTTGCGCGCCTGGCGGGCCAGGCCCACCACGCCGCGGTCGGCCTGGAACTGCGCGAAGGACGTCTCCAGCACCTCGCGGGCCCGGGGGCGCCCCACCTGGTCGACCAGGTTGACCGTCATGTTGTACGTGGGCCGGAACGAGGAGTGCAGCGGGTAGGTGCGGGTGGAGGCGAGACCGGCCACCGCCTCGGCGTCGAGCCCCGGCTGCCACACGACGACGGCGTGTCCCTCGACGTCGATGCCGCGCCGGCCCGCCCGGCCGGTCAGCTGGGTGTACTCCCCCGGCGTGATGTCGACGTGCGACTCGCCGTTGAACTTCACCAGCTTCTCGATGACCACGCTGCGGGCGGGCATGTTGATGCCCAGCGCGAGCGTCTCGGTGGCGAAGACGGCCTTCACCAGGCCGCGGGCGAAGAGGTCCTCCACGACCCCCTTGAAGGTCGGCAGCATGCCCGCGTGGTGGGCGGCGACCCCGCGGGAGAGGCCGTCGAGCCAGTCCCAGTAGCCCAGGACGGCCAGGTCGGCGTCGGGGATGGCCGAGCACGCCTCCTCGACGACCTCGCGGACCTCACGGCGCTCCGCCTCGGTGTTGAGGCGGATGCCGGCGGCCACGCACTGGCGCACGGCGGCGTCGCACCCCGCGCGGGAGAACACGAAGACGATGGCGGGCAGCAGGTGGGCTTCGTCGAGCTCGGCGAGCACCTCGGCGCGCGAGGGCGCGTGCTGGCGCAGCCGGACCGCCGGGGAGCGCTGGGCCCCCCGCGGGGGCCGCTTGCCGGGGTGGGCGCGCCCGCCGCCCTGGCCTCCCTGCCCCCCGCGGCCGCGCTGCACGTCGTCGCGCGACATGCGCAGCAGCTCGGGGTTCACCTCGAGCTGGGTGGTCGGCTGCGCCGGCGCCGTGCCGCGGCGGCTGGGGACGGGCGTCTGGCCGTCGCGCTCGGTGAACAGGTCGACCACGCGGGTGCCCACCATGACGTGCTGCCACAGGGGCACCGGGCGGTGCTCGGAGACGACGACGTCGACCTCGCCGCGCACGGTGGCGAGCCAGTCGCCGAACTCCTCGGCGTTGCTGACGGTGGCGGACAGGGAGGTGATCAGCACGTCGTCGGGGAGGTGGATGATCACCTCCTCCCACACGGCGCCGCGCGCGCGGTCAGCGAGGTAGTGGACCTCGTCCATGACCACGTGGGCGAGGCCCGCCAGTGCCGGGGAGCCCGCGTAGAGCATGTTGCGGAGCACCTCGGTGGTCATGACGACGACGGGCGCGTCGCCGTTGACGGAGGTGTCACCGGTGAGCAGGCCCACCTGCGCGGACCCGAAGCGCTCGGCCAGCTCGGCGTGCTTCTGGTTGCTCAGCGCCTTGATCGGCGTGGTGTAGAACGCCTTGCGCCCGGACGCGAGGGCCAGGTGGACGGCGAACTCACCGACCACCGTCTTGCCCGCCCCCGTCGGGGCGGCCACCAGCACCCCGCGGCCGGCCTCGAGGGCCTCGCAGGAGCGGAGCTGGAACTCGTCGAGCTCGAACCCCAGGGCCTCGCGGAACCGCCCCAGCTCGCTGGTGGCCAGGAACTTCTCGCGCTGCTGACGGGTGCGGGCCGCGGCGAACCGCTCCGCTGGAGATGCCATGCACCGAGCCTAAGCGGCGCGGCCGACAGCGCCTCCGGGCCGAGGGAGGTGCGGGGCGGACAGCTAGAGGGCGCTGGCCTCGTCGTCGGACAGGCCCGCGTACTGCGGGTCGCTCTTGGGCCGTCGGCGGTCGTTGAGCAGGCAGATGCCGATGGCCACGGCGAACAGGAAGAGCATCGGTGTGGCCAGCAGGAACATCGAGGTGATGTCGGGCGTGGGCGTGGCGATGGCCGCGAACGCGAAGCAGACGACGGTCACCCAGCGCCACGCCTTCAGCACCGCCTTGCCGGACATCAGCCCCGCCAGGTTGAGCGCCACGAGCACGACCGGCAGCAGGAAGGCGATGCCGAAGGCGAGCACCGTCCGCATGACGAAGCCCAGGTAGACCTCGGCGGAGATGATGTTGGAGCCGGACTCCGGGGTGAAGGAGGTGAAGAACTGGAAGACGTTGGGGATGAAGAAGCTGGACAGGTACACCCCGGCGAGGAACAGCGGCACGGCCGCCGCCACGAAGCCGAGCGCGTAGCGCTTCTCCTTGCGGGTGAGCCCCGGGGTGATGAACATCCAGACCTGGAGGATCCAGACCGGGCTCGAGACGATGAACCCGATCCACACCGACATCTTCAGCTTCATGTCGAACGCCGAGCCGACCTGGCCGAAGTTGATGCTGACGTCCTCACCGGCGTCAGCAGCCGCCTTGATGGGGGCGGTGATGTAGTTGAAGACCGGGTCGTACAGGTACCAGCCGGCGACCGAGCCGAGGATGATCGCGACACCCGCGATGAAGATGCGCTTGCGGAGCTCGAGCAGGTGCTCGCGCAGGGGCATCCGCCCCTCCGGGTCCTTGCCCCTGCGCGAAGGACGCGGAGGGGTCTCGGTGGCCACGGTCGGTCAGCCAGTCAGTCGGTGGCGGGCGTCAGCGAGCGGCGCTCAGGCGGAGTGGCGCTGCTGGGGGTCGTAGGACCCCTGCTCGCGCGGCGCCTCGGTGCGGCGGGGCTCGTCGTCGACGACGCGACCCTCCAGCGGGCGGGAGGGCGAGCCGGTGCTCCGGGCCTCGGTGCCCTCGGAGTCGGGACGGCGGTCGTCGTCCTTCATCTCCTTGACCTCGGACTTGAAGATCCGCATGGAGCGGCCGATGCTCCGGGCCGCGTCGGGCAGGCGCTTGGCGCCGAAGAGCAGCACCACCAGCAGCAGCACGACGACGAGCAGCACGGGGTTGTCGAAGATTGCGCGCACGATCCACCTCCGGTGTGGGTTCGCCTCACTGTAACCCCGCGACCGCCGGGGTCGACCGGCTCTCGGCCGGAGTCGGCTGGGAGGTCGCTGTCAGCGACCGGTCAGCCGACGAGCTGCTGCGCCCGGCGGACGCGCAGCTGCTCCTTGCGGCCCTCGCGCAGCGCGGCCACGCGGCGGGCCCGGCGCCTGCGCAGCTTCGCCTGCTCGGCGCGGCGCTGGGCGCGCAGGGCGTACGGGTCGTCCAGGACGCTGTGCGCCGGCTTCTGGGTCGGCAGGTGCTCCACCTGGGCCATCAGCTCGCCCGCGCGGGCGGACGCCTCTCCGAGCGCGGCGAGCACGGCGAAGCCCTTGCGGACCACGCCCCACGCGAGGACGCCGAGCACGACGAGGCCCGCCACACCCAGCCCCAGGTACACCGCGACCCACCACCAGCCCATCTCAGCAGGCTAGTGGTGGGTCCCGTCCTCGCTCAGGCGAGGTGGCGCGTGGTGGGCACGGCGCCGGCGATGGCCGCCAGCACGTCGGTGTCCTCCAGCGCGAGGGTGAAGTCGAGGACGTCGTCCCAGCTGATCGAGGCGCCCACGTGCTCCTCGAGCACCTCGGCCGGCACGGCCCAGTGCTCGGCGGGCACGCCGCCGGTGGTCAGCAGCCGCACCACGTCGTCGGTGGCGTGCTTGCGCACCTCCTCGGTGCACTCGGGGCAGTGGAACGCGTAGAAGCTCCACGCCGAGACCGTGCACACCACGAGGCGCACCTGGGGCGGGGTCAGCTCGACGTCGCCGCAGGTGGGGCACGAGGCCTTGATCGTGGTCATGGTGCGCGGGTCCTTCCGGTCGTGGTGCGCCCCCGCTCCGCAGGGGCTGACACGAACCTGATCGGGACTCCGCGACGCGGCCTTGACCGCTCAGCCCGGCGCTTGCTCCGCCCGGGTGTCGCCCCGACGGGTGACGCCCAGGTGCGCCTCGAGGGCGGTGCGCGCCGCGCGGGCCAGGCCCTCGGCCACCTCGGGCGGGTCGACGACGACGGCGGCGCCCCCAGCGGCAGCAGGAGGCGGCGCAGCCAGCGGTCGTCGGAGGTGCGCAGCCGCACCGCGGCCCGCCCCTCGCCGAGCTCCTCAACAGACTCCACCGTGACGTGCTCCACCAGCCAGCGCGCCTGGGCGTCGAGCTCGAGGGTGACCACGAGGTCGTCCTCGCCGGGGGTGAACAGGCCGTCGTCGACGTCGCGGGCCACGGCACCGGCCGGCGGGGTGCCGTCGGCGTCGAGCACGCGGGCGGTCACGACCCTGTCGACGCGGAACATCCGCACCCCGCCGGCCCGGTGGCACCAGCCCTCCAGGTACCAGCGGGCGTCGACGGTGAGCAGGCGCATCGGGTCGACGTCGCGCTCGGTGGTCTCGTCGCGCGAGGGCACGAGGTAGTGCAGGCGCAGCCGGCGGCGCCCGCCGGGGTGGCGCAGCGCCTCGCGGACGGCGACCAGGACGTCGCTGCTCTCGCGCGCCCCCGCCCCCACCCCTGGGTCGCGCGCGAGGTCGACGCTGAGCGCGCGGGAGGCGTGCGCGGCCTCGCCGGCGGCCTCGGTGAGCTTGGCCAGGGCCCCGGTCAGGGCCTCGCGGTCCTGCTCGCCGGCGAAGCCCGGGACGTCGATGAGCGTGCGCAGGCCCGTGATCAGGGCGAGCGCCTCGTCGATGCCCAGGCGCAGGGGCCGGGCGATGGCGTCGGCGTTGCCGATGTGCAGGCGCCCGCCCTCCCAGTCGGCCTCGATGAGGTCGTCGGGCAGGTGGCCGGGGGTGCCGCAGACGAAGAGGAGCTCGAGGTCCTTCACCAGCTGGTCGGTGGTGATCCCGAACCGGTCGGCGACCTCGTCCAGCGGCGCCCCCTGGTGCTCGAGCACCCAGGGGACCATCGCCAGCAGCCGGGAGAGCCGGTCGGCGGCCGAGGGCTGCACCGGCGGCCTGGGCCTCCTGGGGGCGGGGGTCACGCGCGGGCCACGGGGTGGGCGTCGACCACTCCGCGCAGGCGGCGGACCACGGCCTCGCGCAGGTCGTCGGGGGCCAGGGCGACGGCGTGGGGCGCGGCGGCCGCCACGGTGGCGGCGAGCTCCTCGACGTCGGTGAAGACGACCTCGGCCTCGACGTCGTCACCGGCGGCGGCCGCGGGGACCCCGGCGCGCAGGCGCAGCTGGCCGGCCGCTCCCCCGGCCAGGCGCACCCGGGCGGTCCGGGGCTCGCCGTCGCGGGCGCCGGCGGCGACGCAGGCGATCATGGCGCGGCCGTCGATGTCGTCGGGGACCTCGTAGGCGCCGGCGGGCCCGCTGCGGCGCACGGCGCCCTCGACGCGGGAGAGGCGGAAGACGCGCGGGGCGTCGCGGTCGAGGTCGTGCCCGACGAGGTACCAGTGGCCGTGCCAGGAGGTGACCTGCCAGGGCTGCACGGTGCGCTTGGCCACGCGCCCTCCTCCGTCGCCCCGCCCGGCGGTGCGGTACGTGAACGTGACGCGCTGGCGGTCGCGGGCCGCGGCGTACAGCGGCTCGAAGGCGGGCTCGGCGGTGCGGACGCGGGGCTCGACGCCGATCAGCGACTGCTCGTCGACCTCGACGCCGAGGGCGCGCAGCTTGGTGAGGGCGCGGGCGGCGGGACCGGCGAGGCTGGCCTGGGCCCACACGCGCGCGGCCAGCGACAGCACCGCCAGCTCGGCGGCGGTGAAGGAGACCTCGGGCAGGGCGTAGGCGTCGCGGTCGACCCGGTAACCCTGCTCGTCGTCGAACCAGGCCGACGCGGAGCCGGTGACCAGGGGCACGCCCAGCTCGCGCAGCTCCTCCTTGTCGCGCTCGAACATCCTGTCGAACGCCTCGGTGGTGGCGCAGTCCTCGTACTGGGGCACGGCCCGGCGGATCTGCTCCTTCGAGAGCCAGGTGCGGGTCGAGAGCAGGGCGATCACCAGGTTCAGCAGGCGCTCCGTCCGGCGGTCTCCCGCACCTGCCGCGCCTCCAGCCACGCTGGGAGGCTAGCAGCGGCCCTCTCGCCCCGGGGTGGCGCAGGTGGCGGCGCGCGCACGGGTGTAGGGACCTGTAGGGCCGTGTAGTGATCCGCTACACCCCCCTACAGGTCCCTACACCTACCATCGTCCCGTGGACCCCGTGGCGAACCCCTACGCCCCGGGCGCCGGGCGCACCCCGGCGGCCCTGGCGGGCCGCGACCGGCAGCGGGAGGCGTGGCGGGTCGGGCTGGACCGGGTCGAGCGCGGCCGCACCGCGCAGCCGGTCGTCCTGTACGGCCTGCGCGGCGTCGGCAAGACGGTGCTGCTGTCGAGCTTCCGCAGCGCCGCCGCGCAGCGCGGCTGGGTGGTGGCCCAGGTCGAGGCGGGCGCGGGCTCCGGCGCCGGAGGGGGTGCCGGGCTCCGGGGGGCCGTCGGCGAGGCCCTCCACGCGCCCCTGGTCGACAGGGCCCGCCCCAGCGCCGGCCGCCGGCTGCTGACCGCGCTGCGCACGGCGCTGAGCTTCAAGGCCTCCTACGACACCGCGGGCACCTGGAACTTCGGGGTCGACCTCGGCGAGGTCGGGGGCGGCGGCGCCGACACCGGCGTGCTCGAGGCCGACCTCGCCAAGCTGGTGCGCGACGTCGCCGCCGGCGCCGCCGAGGACGGCGGCGGGCTGGCGCTGCTGGTCGACGAGGCGCAGGACGCCACCCCCGCCGAGCTGGCGGCCCTGTGCGCCGTGGCGCACGCCGCCGGCCAGCAGGACTGGCCGGTGCTCGTCGCGCTGGCCGGCCTGCCGAGCCTGCCCCGCGTGCTGGCGGAGGCGAAGTCGTACGCCGAGCGGCTGTTCGTCTACGAGCGCATCGAGCAGCTGCCCCCCGACGCCGCCGTCGAGGCCCTGGTGGCCCCGGCCGTGGCCGAGGGCGTGCACTGGACCGACGGCGCCGTCGAGCTGGTGGTCGCCGCCACCGGCGGCTACCCGTACTTCCTGCAGCAGTTCGGGCAGGAGTGCTGGAACGAGGCCGAGGGCGACACCATCGCCCACGCCGACGCCCGCGTGGGCGCCGCCCGCGGCCGGGCCGCCCTCGACGACGGCTTCTTCCGCTCCCGGTGGGACCGCGCCACCGGCGCCGAGCAGGCCTACCTGCGGGCGATGGCCCCCGACGGCGACGCCGGCACCCCCTCGGGCGAGGTGGCGGCCCGGCTGGGCCGCAAGGTCGCGAGCCTGGGTCCCGCCCGGGCCAGCCTCATCGCCAAGGGCCTGGTCTACGCCCCCGAGCACGGCGTCGTGGCCTTCACCGTCCCGGGCATGGCCGACTTCATCGAGCGGCAGCCAGCGGGCTGACCGCCTCCCCGGCAGCAGCGGCCAGCGCCTCGTCGTAGCGGCGCAGGGCCAGCGCCGCGAGCCGGGGGTCCACGTCGCCGTCGTCGCACAGGGTGGGGGCCACGACATCGGCCAGCCCGTCGTCCAGCAGGGCCTGGAGGCGCTGGGAGAACACCCCCGGCGCGAGCAGGTACGGGGCCACCGCCACGCGGCGCCCGGGGTGGGCCGCGCGCAGGTCGGCACACGCCTGGGGCGCGGTCGGCGCCTGGGCCGAGGAGTACGCCGCGGTCACGGGCCCGGCGTCGGGGGGGCGCCGGGCGCGGACCGCGGCGAGGACGGCCTCGACGTCGGCGACGGCGCGGGCGGCGAGCGAGCCGGCCGCCAGGACCACCAGGGCGTCGTCGTCGCGGCCGCCAGCGGCGGCCAGGCGGTCCAGCAGCACCTCGACCAGGGCGTCGTCGGGTCCGAGCGCGGCGGCGGCCCTCGACCCGGCACCCAGAGCCCGGGCGGCGCGGACGGCCGAGGCGACGTCGGAGCGCACGTGGTACCCGGTGGAGAGCAGCAGCGGGACGACGACGTGCGCCGTGCCCGCGACCGCGAGCCGGGCGACGACGTCGTCCAGGGCTGGCTTCTGCACGTCGACGTGCGCCGCGAGCACCTGGACGTCGGGGCGCTGGGCGGCCACGGCGAGGCGCAGCTGGGCGACGGTGCGCCGCCCGGTGGCCGAGCGGGTGCCGTGCGAGACCGCCACCAGCACCGGCGGCTGGTCCGACGACGACGGGGTGGTGCTCACGCGACGTCCAGGGCGTAGCCGCGCTTGACCACGGTGCGCACCAGCGCGCCGCCGGAGGGGGCCTGGGCGGTCAGCGACGAGCGCAGCCGGGCCACGGCCACCTCCACGGCGTGCCCGTCGGTGGCGGCGGGCAGCGCGCGCAGCAGCTCGGTGCGGCTGGCGACCCGGCCGGGCTCGGCGGCCAGGTGGGCCAGCACGGCCAGCGCTCCGGGGGCCAGGTCGAGGACGCGGCCGTCGAGCACCGCGGCGCGGGCGCGGACCACCAGCTCGCCGGCGGGCGTGGTCGCCCGGGCGCGCGGGTGGACCTCCAGGTGGGCCGACAGGCACCTCATGAGGGCGCCCAGGCGCCACCGCTCCGGCACCAGCGGCTCCACGCCCAGCTCCCGCAGGGGGGCGGCGGTGACGTCGCCGACGGCGCAGCACACCACGTCGGGCCGGCCGGAGGCGCCGCCGCCCATCGCCGCCAGCACCTCGGGCAGCCGCCCGCGGCGCTCGGCGGCCTCGAGCAGCGCGACGGCCCCGGGGGCGGCGGTGAAGGTGACGGCGTCGAGGCTGCGGGTCGCGAGGGCGTCGACGAGCCCGTCGACGGCGCCCGGGTCGTCCGGGGGCTCCCACCGGTACACCGCGACGGTGCGCAGGTCCGCCCCGGCGGCGCGCAGCGCCTCGAGCTCGTCCAGGGCCCCCTGCGTGTGGGCGCCGTGGAGCTGCACCAGCACCGACCGCCCCGCGACGCCCTGGGCGAGCAGGTGCTCGACGGCCTCGGCGGTCTGCTCGCTGGCCGCCGTCCACGCCTCCGACAGCCCGGCGGCCCGGACGGCGCCGCGGGCCTTGGGACCGCGGGCCAGCACCCGGGTGTCCGCGAGCGCGGCGACGAGGGCCTCGTCGAGGCCGTGGGCCTCGGCGGCGGAGAGCCAGCCGCGCAGGCCGATGGCGGTGGTGACGACGAGGACGTCGGGCGGGTCGGCGATGGCGGCGCGAGTGGCGGCCAGGAGGTCGGCGTCCTCGGTGATGGGGACGATGCGCATGGTGGGGGCGTGGACGACGTCGGCGCCGCGGCGGGTGAAGGTGGCGATGAGCTCGTCGGAGCGGCGGTGGCTGGTGACGCCGATGGTGGCGCCGAGCAGCTGGGTGGGGTCGAGCTCGCTGGTGGTGCTCGTGGGGGTGCCCGTGGGGGTGGTGCTCACGGGGCCGGTTCCTCCGCCGGCTGCTGGGCGGGGGCGCTGGTGCGCAGGTCGACCACCCGGGTGGGGTGCGCCATGGCGGCGACCAGCCCGATGACGATGACGGCCGGGGCGCGCACCCCCCGGCGGGCAGCGACCTCGGCGGCGGTGGCCAGCGTGGCGGTGGTGGTGCGCTGCTGGGGGGTGCAGCCGCTCTCGACGAGGGCGACGGGCAGGTCGGGGTCGGCTCCCTGGGCCGCGAGGCCGGCGGCGAGCTCGGGCAGGCGCGAGACGCCCATGAGCACCACGAGGGTCCCGCCGCGGGCGGTCTGGGCGGCGAGGTCGAGCAGCTCGTCGTCGCCGAGGAGCTCGTGGCCGGTCATCACCGTGACGGAGCGGGCCGTGCCGCGGTGGGTGACGGGGATGCCGGCGGCGGCGGGCACCGCGAGCGCGCTGGTGATGCCGGGGACGACGTCGACGGGGATGCCGGCGGCGCGGCAGGCGGCGGCCTCCTCGGCGCCGCGGCCGAAGACGTAGCCGTCTCCGCCCTTGAGGCGGACGACGCGCAGGCCGCGCAGGGCGCGGTCGACGAGGACCCGCTCGATCTCGCGCTGGGGGACGGGGTGGTGGTCGGGGGCCTTGCCGACGTCGACGACCTCGACGTCGGCGTCCAGCTCGTCGAGGAGGGCGCGGGGGGCGAGCCTGTCGACGACGACGACGTCGGCCTCCGCGAGCGCGCGGCGGCCGGCGAGGGTGATGAGGGAGGCGTCGCCGGGGCCGCCGCCGACGAGGGTGACGCGGCCGAGGCCCCGCTCGGCGGTGGGGCGGCGGTGGCGGCGCAGGGGCAGCGCGCCGGAGCTGAGGCCGAGGCGGACGCCGTCGCGCAGGGCGGCCGAGCGCCTGGGGTCTCCTCCGGCGGTGACGGAGATGACCACGTCGTCCTGGCGGACCACGGCGGGGGTCCAGGCGCGGGAGCGCTCGCTCGCGTCCGCCCTGACGCACCAGGTCCGGCGCGAGGTGGCCTCGGCGGCCACGGCGTCGTCGGTGCGGGGGTCGCCGGTGGCGGTGTGCACGAGCCAGGCGCCGTCGAGGTCGGTGGCGCACCAGCGCCCCTGCTTCCAGGTGAGGTCGCCGGCGTCGGCGAGGGCGACGACCTCCTCGCACGCCTGCGGGGCGACGACGAGGACGTCGGCGCCGGCGGCGAGCAGGTCGCGGGCCCGTCGGGCGCCGACGGGCCCGCCACCGACGACGACGGCGCGGCGACCGGTGAGGTCCAGGTGCAGCGGGTACGGGTGGTCCACGTCGCGAGCGTGCCCCCGCCGTGTTGCGCCGGTGTTGCGCTCGGTGACCACCCGTGTTGCTTCCGGCTGGGCTCGACCGGGCCCGGTGCCTCAGGCGGGGGTGACGCGCACCCCGCCGTCGTCGTCGACCGAGACGCCGTGGACCCGCACCCGGGCCTGACCCGACGTCGACTCCCCCGTGCGCAGGTCCCAGGTGTTCAGGTGCAGGGGGCAGACGACCACGCAGGAGTCGATCTGCCCGTCCGCCAGCGGGCCCCCGGAGTGGGGGCAGACGGCGTCGACGGCGGAGACGCGCCCGTCGCGGTGGTGGAACACGGCGACCTGCACCTCCCCGGCGCCGCTGGGCACCACGTAGGCGCGACCCTCCCCCGGGGGGATCTCCGCGAGCGCTGCGACCCGCACCCCTGACGTCGCCGTCCTCGTGTCCACCGCGGTCACTGCTGGGCTCCAGCCATCGCTCCAGACACAAGGGCCTCCTCGTTCGGCATGACGATCTCCACGGGCAGCTGCTCGCGGGGGGTGCCGCCGGGGGCGCCCATCGGGCGCCGGGGCACCACGGGGAGCGGGAGCAGCGGCAGGGCGGGGGCGGAGAAGCGGCCGGGGGCGTCGGGGGCCTCGCGCTCCTTCCACGGGTCGCGGTAGGCGGCGCAGGCGGCGTCGACCTCCTCGTCGAGCTGGGCGCACATCCCGTCGGAGTCCTCGACGAGAACCAGGCGCACCCGCTCGATCGAGAGGCGGGGCACGAAGTCGTAGGTGCGCTCCAGCCAGTTGCCCCAGGTCCGGTAGAACTGGATGAACCGCCCGGTGAGCTGGATGACCGCCTCGGGCGAGTCGACGGTGGCGAGCAGGTCGGCCTTGCGGACCGAGGCCCCGGCGGCCCCGCCCACGTACACCTCCCACTTCCCGCCCCCGATGGCCACGACGCCGACGTCCTTCACGTAGGCCTCGGCGCAGTTGCGGGGGCAGCCGACCACGCCGAGCTTGAGCTTGGCGGGGGTCTCGATGCCCTGGAAGCGCTCCTCCAGGGCGATGCCGAGGGCGGTGGAGTCGCCCAGGCCGAACCGGCAGTAGTCGGTGCCGACGCAGGTCTTCACCGTGCGCATCGACTTGCCGTAGGCGTAGCCGGACGGCATGTCGAGGTCCTCCCACACCTTGGGGAGGTCCTCCTTCCTCACGCCCAGCATGTCGATGCGCTGCCCGCCGGTGACCTTGAGCATGCCGACGCCGTACTTGTCGGCGACGTCGGCGATGCGGCGCAACTGGTCGGGGGTGGTGACCCCGCCCTTCATCTGCGGGACCACGCTGAAGGTGCCGTCGCGCTGGATGTTGGCGTGGACGCGGTCGTTGATGAACCGGGCGTCGCGCTCGTCGACGAACTCGGTCGGCCACAGGGTGCGCAGCAGCGACGTCAGGCCCATCTTCGACTTCGCGTCCTCGGCGCCGCCGGGCGCGAGGGCCGCGAACACCGACGACACCGACGTGAGGTGCTGCTCGCGGATCGCGGCGACCAGCTCGTCCTTGCGCAGCGGCACGCCGGGCACGTACCAGTGGACCGACGGGTCCTCGGTGAGCGCACCCCCGCCGGCGGCGACGGCGTGCTCCACGATCGTGCTGACGACCTCCTTGCACGAGCCGCAGCCCTTGCCCGCGCGCGTGGCGTCCATCACGCCCTTCACGCTGGAGCAGCCCGACGCGACGGCGCCGCAGATGTCGCCCTTGGTGACGCCGTTGCAGTTGCAGACCTGGGCGTCGTCCGCGAGGTCCTCCACGGACCCCTCCGCCGTGGCGCCGAGGTCGAAGAGGAGCTCGACCCGCTGCTCGGGCAGGGGCAGCCCCCGGTCGAAGACCTGCTGGAGGGCGGCGGTCTTGCGGGTGTCGCCCAGCAGGGTCGCACCGACCAGGCGGCCGTCGCGCACGACGACGGACTGGTAGAGCCCCCGGCGGACGTCGGAGAACACGACGTGCTCGTCGTCGGGGTGCTCCGGGCCCGCCTGCCCGATGGCGGCGACGTCGACGCCGGCCACCTTGAGCTTCGTGGAGGTGCGGCTGCCGTGGTACGCGGCGTCGGGGTCGGCGCCGGTGAGCACGTCGGCCAGCACGGTCGCCTGCTCCCACAGGGGCGCGACCAGGCCGTAGGTCTCCCCGCGGTGCTGGGCGCACTCCCCCAGCGCGTACACCTGGCCGGGCCCCGCTGGCGTCTCGGGCTGGTCGACGCAGCGCATCTGGTCGTCGACGACGACGCCGCGCTCCACCACCAGCCCGGCGCGCAGGCCGACGTCGGTGTTGGGACGGATGCCGGCGGTCACGACGACCATGTCAGCGGGGAAGCTCCGCCCGTCCTTGAGCACGACGCCCGAGACCCGGCCGCTCCCCGACTGCTCCGTGCACGCCGTCAGCCCCGTGGTGCGCGCCCCCGTCACCACGGAGATCCCCGCCTCCTCGATGGACCGGCGCAGCACGGCGCCGGCGTCGGCGTCGAGCTGCTGGTTCATCAGGTGCGCCGGGGAGTGGATGACGGTGACGTCGAGGCCGTGGTTCTGCAGGCCCTTGGCGGCCTCCAGGCCCAGCAGGCCACCGCCGATCACGACCGCCTTCGCGGGCGTGGTGCCTGTGCCGTAGCGGCGGGCCTCCTCGAGCATCGCGCGGGTCTCGTCCAGGCTCCGGAAGCCCGAGACGCCCGGCAGCAGCGACCCGTCCTCGCGGCGCAGCCCGTCCATCGGCGGGAAGTGCGGCGAGGAGCCGGTCGCGATGACCAGCACGTCGTAGGGGGTGCGCCCGCCGTCGGCGTCGACCACCTCGCGCGCCGGCAGGTCGACGTCGTCGACCCGGACCCCCGCGCGCAGCTCGATGCCGTTCTCGGCGTACCAGCCCAGCTCGTTGAGGTAGATCGACTCCTCGCCGTCCTCCCCCGCGAGCACGTGCGACAGCATGATCCGGTTGTAGTTGCCGTACGGCTCGTCGCCGAAGACGGTGATCTGGAAGAGGTCACCGGCCCCGCGCTCGAGCAGCTCCTCCAGCAGGCGGGCACCGGCCATGCCGTTGCCCACCAGCACCAGACGCTTCGTGGAGCCCTGCTCCTTCTTCATGTGCACCAGACCTCCCCCTCAGATCTCGACGAGGCCGAGGTCGACGACGACGGTGCCCACCACGCCGGCGGGCGCCGCGACGTGCAGCTCGAGCACCTCACCGGCCTCGACGTCCTCCACCACCCGCAGCGGCACGTGCACGTCGCCCTTGGCGCCGATGGGGAACCAGCGCATCGGGACCCCGTCGCGGACCAAGACCGCGACCACCAGCTCGTCGCTGGCGTTGCCGCCGCGGACGTACAGCACCTGGGCGCGGCGGCCCTCGGGCACGGTGTAGGTCAGGGACTCGTCGAGCAGCTCGTGCTTGTCGAGGCCCTGCCCGGTGACGGGGAAGACCCCCTGCAGGAAGCGGAAGGTCGAGCTCATCGGGACTCTCCAGACGTGAGGGGGTCTCGGGTCGGTTCACGGGTCAGGTCGACGGCATCCGGGTCTGCGCCGTCGGGGTCGTGGCGCTCCAGGCGCACGGCGCACGCCTTGAACTCCGGCATGCGGCTCACGGGGTCCAGGCGGGTGTCGGTGAGGGCGTTGGCGACGCTCATCCCGCCCCAGTGGAACGGCACGAAGACCGTCCCGGCGGTGATGTCGCGGGTGACGCGGGCGCGGAACAGCGCGGTGCCGCGGCGGGTGGTGAGGCGCACGAGGTCGCCGTCGGCCACGCCGTGGCGGCGGGCGAGGTCGGGGTGCACCTCGGCGCGGGCGTCGGGCTCGGCCATGACCAGCTGGCGCACGCGCCGGGTCTGGGCGCCCGACTGGTACTGCGCCATCGTCCGGCCCGTGGTGAGCACGTACGGGTACTCGTGCCCGGGCCGCTCGGCGCGGGGGGTGTACCTGACGACGGCGCACTGGGCGCGGCCGTCGTGCGTCGGGAAGGACTCGGCGAACAGCCGCGGGGTGCCCGGGTGCTGCTCGCCGTCCGCCCCGTCCGGCGGTGCGGGGCAGGGCCAGAACACGCCCTGCTCGGCGTCGAGGCGCTCGTAGGTGATGCCGGAGTAGTCCGCACGGCCCCCGGCGCTGGCGGCGCGCAGCTCGGTGAACACGGCCTCGGGCTCGGTGGGGAACGCGGCGTCGGCGTCGAGGCCCTCGGGCAGCTCGAGGCGGTGGGCCAGGGCGTTGAGCAGCTCGAGGTCGTCGCGGACGCCGTCGGGCGGCGCCAGCGCGCGGCGGCGGAGGATGACGCGCCCCTCGACGTTCGTCATCGTCCCGGCCTCCTCGGCCCACTGGGCGGTCGGCAGCACGACGTCGGCCAGCGCCGCGGTCTCCGAGAGGACCAGGTCGGCGACGACGAGGTGGTCCAGCGCCGCGAGCCGGCGGCGCACGCGCTCGGCGTCCGGAGCCGAGACCACCGGGTTGGAGGCCAGCAGGAGCAGGGTGCGCACCCCGCCCTCGGTCCCGAGGGCGTCGAGCATCTCGTAGGCGGAGCGGCCGGGGCCGGGCAGCACCGACGGGTCGACGCCCCAGACGCCGGCGACGTGGGCGCGGGCGGCGGGTCGGAGATGGAGCGGTAGCCGGGCAGCTGGTCGGCCTTGAGGCCGTGCTCGCGGCCGCCCTGGCCGTTGCCCTGGCCGGTGACGGTGCCGAAGCCGGAGCCGGGGCGGCCCGGCAGCCCGAGGGCCAGGGCGAGGTTGGCCTGCGCCAGCACGGTGTCGGTCCCGTTGGCGTGCTGCTCGGCGCCGCGGCCGGAGAGCATCACGGCCCCCCCGCGCCGCGACGCGTCGGCGAGCAGGCGGACGGCGCGGCGCAGGTCTCCCTCGGGCACCCCGGTGGTGCGCTCGACGCGGTCGGGCCACCACTGGGCGGCTGCCGCGGCGGCGGCCTCGAACCCGGTGGTGCGGGTCTCGACGTACTCGTGGTCCACGAACCCGTCACGCACCGCGACGTGCAGCATGCCGAGCAGCAGGGGCAGGTCGGTGCCGGGCACGGGGGCCAGGTGGACGCCCTGCGCAGCGGCCGCGGCGGCGGTCGGCGTGCGGCGCGGGTCGACCACGACCAGCGAGGCGCCGCGGGCGCGGGCGGCGTCGAAGTGCTGCATCGCCGGAGGCATCGTGGCGGCGGGGTTGCCGCCGGTGATCATGATGGCGTCGGCGTCGGCGAGGTCGGCCAGCGGGAACGGCAGTCCCCGGTCGACGCCGAAGACGCGGTTCGTGGCGGCGGCGGCGCTGCTCATGCAGAAGCGGCCGTTGTAGTCGATGGCGCTGGTGCGCAGGGCGACGCGGGCGAACTTGCCCAGGGCGTACGCCTTCTCGTTGGTGAGGCCGCCGCCGCCGAAGACCCCGACGGCGTCGCGGCCGTGGCGGGCCTGGGTGCCGGTGACCGCGGCGACGACGCGCTCGAGGGCCTCCTCCCAGCTGGCCTCGACCAGCGGGGAGGTGCGGTCACCGGGGACGGCGCGCACCAGCGGTGACAGCAGGCGCTCGGGGTGGTCGAGCAGCTCGTGCGCCGTCCACCCCTTGGAGCACAGACCGCCGCGGTTGGTGGGGAAGTCGGGGTCGGGCTCGAGGGTGGCCGGGCGACCGCCGGCGGTCAGGAGGATGCCGCACTGCAGGCTGCAGTAGGGGCAGTGCGTGCGCGTCGTCGTCCGGACCGGCGGCTGGCGGAGGCCAGCACCGGTCCGGACGACGGGCGTGTCCAGGAGGACCAACGTCAGATCCGCTCGCTCAGGCCCAGCGCGCCCTTGCGGGCGTAGACGGCCCCGGTGACCGCGATGCAGAGGACGTAGAAGGCCACGAAGCTCCACAGCGCCGGCTGCAGGGAGCCGAACTGGGCGGTGGAGGTGGCGAACCCGCGGTTGACCAGGAAGCCGCCGTAGGCGCCGATGCCCGCCGAGATGCCGATGCAGGCCGAGGCGGTCCGCTTGGCGCGGACCATGCCGTCGACGTCGTCCGTGGAGGTCCGGCCGCGGAAGATGGCCGGGATCATGCGGTAGGTGGAGCCGTTGCCGATGCCGCTGGCGACGAACAGCACCATGAAGGCCCCGAAGAACAGCGGCAGGCTCTGGACCTGCAGCGCCATGACCGCGCCGACGGCCCCCAGGGCGAGGACGGCGAAGGCGGCGATGCTGACGCGGGCGCCGCCCACGCGGTCGGCGAGCTTGCCGCCCCACGGCCGGGCGAGGGACCCGATGAGGGCGCCGAGGAAGGCGATGCCGAGGTTCACCTCGGGGAACTGGTTCTTGAGCAGGAGCGGGAACGCGGCGGCGTAGCCGATGAACGAGCCGAAGGTGCCGATGTAGAAGAGCGAGACGAGCCACGTGTGCCGGTTGCGCGCTGCGAGCTTCCACGCCTCGCCGTCGGCCTTCGCCTGCGACAGGTTGTCCATGTACCGCCAGGCGCCCAGCGCCGCGAGCAGCACCAGCGGGATGAGGATGTAGGCGGGCCGTGCGGTGCTGGCGGCGACGCCGGCCACCACCAGGAACGGCGTGACGAACTGGATCACGGCCACGCCGATGTTGCCGCCGGCCGCGTTGAGGCCGAGCGCGGCCCCCTTCTCCTTCTCGGGGAAGAAGAAGGAGATGTTGCTCATCGAGGAGGCGAAGTTGCCGCCGCCGAAGCCGGCGGTCGCGGCGATGGTGAGCATGAGCCAGAACGGGGTGCCGGGGTTGGTGGCGACGTGGGCCAGGCCGAGGCACGGGATGACGAGCAGCAGCGCGGAGACGATCGTCCAGTTGCGGCCGCCGAACCTCGCGACGGCGAAGGAGTACGGGAAGCGCATCGTCGCGCCGACCAGCACCGGGATGGAGACGAGCCAGAGCGCCTGGCTGACGGTGATCGGGTAGCCGGCGGCGATGAGCACCGGCGTGGCGATCGACCAGAGCTGCCAGACGGTGAAGCCGAGGAACTCGGCGGCGATGGACCACCACAGGTTGCGGCGGGCGACGGCGCGGCCGCCGCCCTCCCACTGGACGTGGTCCTCGGGGTTCCACCGGTCGACCCAGCGGCCGCGCCGCGGGGCGTCGATCGTGCCGACGGCGCCGGAGGGCGCAGCGTCGGGAGTGGTGACCACCTCGAGGCGGTCGGGCGCTGCGGCGCGCGTGGCGCGGGTGTCCTGCGACATGCCACGGAACGTACGGACGCCGTGTTGCGCCCCCGTGCCGTTGTGTGACGCCGTGTGAACACTCCCCTCACGGCCCCGGGGCGGGACTGTGAGGGGAGCGCCGGGTCACGTGGAGCTGGTCGAGCGGATGGAGCTGGTCGCGCTGGTCAGCGGACGCCGACGAGGTCGACCACGAAGACGAGGGCCTCGTCCGGGCCGATGACGCCACCGGCGCCGCGCTTGCCGTAGGCCAGGTGCGAGGGGATCTCCAGGCGCCGGCGGCCGCCGACGCGCATGCCGAGCAGGCCGTCGTCCCAGCCCTTGATGACCTGGCCGACGCCGACGCGGAAGCTGAGCGGCTCGCCGCGGTCCCAGGAGGCGTCGAACTGCTCGCCGGTGGAGTGGGTGACGCCCACGTAGTGGGTGGTGACGGTGGCGCCCGGGGTGGCCTCGTCGCCGTCGCCGACGGTGATGTCGGTGATGACGAGCTCGGTGGGGGCCGGACCCTCGGGCGGGTCGACCTCAGGACGGGATGCTGCTGAGTCGTGGGTGCTCATGGGTTCACTGTGCCGCGAGGACGTCGACGACGAACACCAGGGTCGACCCGGCGGGGATCGCCTCGCCCTGGGCCTGGTCTCCGTAGCCCTTGTCCGGCGGCACGACGAGCAGCACCTGGCTGCCCACCGGGACCCCCAGCAGCCCCTCGTTCCAGCCGTCGATCACGCCGCCGCCCTGGGTGAAGGTGAACGGGGTGCCCTTCTCCCAGGAGGAGTCGAAGACCTGCCCGGTGCTCCAGGTGACGCCGGTGTACTGGACGGTCAGGCTCTGGCCGGCCTGGACGGGGTCACCGCTGCCCTTGATGAGCAGCTGCGACTCGAGCTGCGACGGCGGGGTCGCAGCGGAGTCGACCGTGATGGTGGGCGTGTGGGTGCTCGGGTCGACCTGGACCGTCGGCAGGCCCGCGGGGAAGGTCGACGGGTCGACGGCCTCGCCCGTGGCGTAGCCGGGCGCCACCGACTTCACGTCGATCAGGTAGACGAGCGTGTCCTCGGCGCCGATCTTGGCCTGGGCCAGACCGCCCTGCGGCCCGTAGCCGTCAGCCGGGGTCACCGCGGCGAGGACCCGGCTGCCCACCTTCGCGCCCGTCAGCGCCTTGACGAAGCCCGGGATGACACCGCCGCCCAGCACGAACGACACCGGGGGCTGGCCCTGCCCGAAGGAGCTGCTGCCGAAGGACTCGCCCGTCGTGCCGTTGACCCCGACGAACTCGACGGTGACGACGTCGCCCTCCTCGGCCGCGGCGCCGTCGCCCTCCGTCAGCACGCGCGTGGCGGTCTCGGTCACCGACAGCGGCGCGCCGACGTCCACGGTCGGCACGGCGGCCTGACCGGTGGCGCCCGCGGCGGGGTCGGTGACGGTGACGGCGCCGAAGTCGCCGCTGGCCGTGACGGCGCTGCTGGGGGTCTTCGTGCTGGTCGCGGCGGATGACGCCGCGTCCTGCGCGTCACCGCTGCCGCTGGAGCAGCCGGTCAGGGCGAGGGCCGCGGCGAGCAGCACGGCGGGCAGCGCAGCGGGGGTGGCGTGACGGCGGGAGAGCACCCGAGCACGTTACGCGAGCGACCTGGGTGCTCTCACATGCTCGCGATCAGGCGCTCGACGCGCTCGTCGACGGCGCGGAACGGGTCCTTGCACAGCACCGTGCGCTGCGACTGGTCGTTCAGCTTCAGGTGCACCCAGTCGACGGTGAAGTCGCGGCGCTTCTCCTGGGCGGCGCGCACGAAGTCTCCGCGCAGGCGGGCGCGCGTGGTCTGCGGCGGGACGCTGGTCGCCTCGAACACCTCGATGTCGCTGCTCACGCGCTCGACCATGCCGCGCGCGGCCAGCATGTTGTACAGCCCGCGGCGGCGGGAGACGTCGTGGTAGGCCAGGTCGAGCCGGGCCACGCGGGCGTCGGACAGCGGCAGGGAGTGCCGCGCCTGGTAGCGCTCCACCAGCTTGAGCTTGATCACCCAGTCGAGCTCGCGGTCGACCAGCGACAGGTCGCCGTCACGGACGGCGCGCAGGCCCCGCTCCCACAGGTCGAGCACGCGCTTGTCGGTGGGCTGGCGCACGCCGTCCTCCTCGACGAAGGCCTTGGCGCGCTCCAGGTACTGCTCCTGCACGTCGAGGGCGCAGGCCTCGCCGCCGCCGGCGAGCTTGAGCATCCGCCGCCCGGTGGTGTCGTGGCTGACCTCGCGGATGGCGCGGATCGGGTTCTCGAGGGTGAGGTCGCGCATCGTGGTGCCGGCCTCGAGCATCCTCAGGACGATGTCGACGGCGCCGACCTTGAGCATCGTCGTCGTCTCGGACATGTTCGAGTCGCCGACGATGACGTGCAGCCGGCGGAACCTGTCGGCGTCGGCGTGCGGCTCGTCGCGGGTGTTGATGATCGGCCGCGAGCGCGTGGTGGCGCTGGAGACGCCCTCCCAGATGTGGTCGGCGCGCTGGGAGAGGCAGTAGACGGCGCCGCGGGGGGTCTGGAGCACCTTGCCGGCGCCGACGAGCACCTGGCGCGTGACCAGGAACGGGATGAGGACGTCGGCCAGGCGGGAGAACTCCCCCTGGCGCGGCACGAGGTAGTTCTCGTGGCAGCCGTAGGAGTTGCCGGCGGAGTCGGTGTTGTTCTTGAACAGGAACACCTCGCCGCCGATGCCCTCCTCGGCGAGGCGGCGCTCGGCGTCGACGGTGAGGCCCTCGAGGATGCGCTCGCCGGCGCGGTCGTGGACGACGAGCTGGCGCACGTCGTCGCACTCGGGGGTGGCGTACTCGGGGTGGGAGCCGACGTCGAGGTAGAGCCGCGCGCCGTTGCGCAGGAAGACGTTGGAGGACCGCCCCCACGAGACGACCTTGCGGAACAGGTACCGGGCCACCTCGTCGGCCGACAGCCGTCGCTGGCCGTCGGCGGCGCACGTGACTCCGTACTCGGTCTCCAGCCCCAGGATCCGACGGTCCACGTCGTTCACAGTACGTCGCGGTGTTGGGGGGCGGCCGGTCCGGTGGCGGGAGCCGGCAGGAGCTCGTCCGTCGGCGGGCCGCTCCTGGGCCGCTCCTGGGCCGCTCAGGCGCCCTCGAGGGGTTGCGACGTCGAACGCGTGTTCGATATGATCACGGCATGACGCCACCCGCCGCACCCGACCCGGGAGCCGACCCCGTCGTGCTCGCGGCCGGTGACGGCGAGCAGGCGTCGCGGCCGAGGCTGCTGCCGCCCCGGAAGCGGCGCATCCGCGGCGCACGCACCCCACTGCCCGCGAGGGGCCCCCACCACCAGCGGCACCGGGCCACGCGCGCCGAGGTGGAGCGGCGGGGCCTGCCCGGGCCGGCCGACCTGCCCGCCGACGTCCTCAACACCGTGCTCGACGCCCGTGCGCAGCCCACGACGGGCTGGGTGTTCGACAGCGGGCGCTGGCGACTGGAGACCCCCGCTGACACCGACCCCCTCCGGCTGCGGGTCGTCGACGACAGCGCGCCCGACGGCGTCTGCGCAGGCCCCTCACCGCAGGAGCTGATGGCCGAGCTGGTCGCGGCCCGAGCGCGCTTCGCGGTGTGGGTCGAGCAGGAAGCGGACGACGACGAGCGCCGCCTCGTGGCCGCTGTGGTGGCGGAGCGAGCAGCAACCGCCGCGGCGCGCGAGCACGCCGAGCAGCTGCGGGCCTCTCAAGCGGCGGTCGGCCGGGCCCAGGGGGCCCAGGTGCGCGCCCTGGCGTCCATGGCCGGGCTCTACCGCGGGGTGACCCACCCCGGTGACGACCCCGCCGACGACCCCGCCGACGACCCCGCCGAGCGCGAGCCGGGTCAGGGTTCCGGCGGGTCCGCGGCGGCACGCCGACGTGAGGCCCTGCAGCGCGCCGGCCTCGACGACCTCGTCACCGAGGTGGCCGCGCTGCTGGGGTGGACCAGCGCCCGCGCAGGGTCGCTCGTGCACCTGGCCGAGCACCTCGTGAAGCACCTGCCGCGCACCCTGGAGCGGCTGGAGGCCGGCCGCCTCGACCTCACGCGCGCCAAGGTCGTGGCCGACCGGACCCTCGAGCTCGACGAGCAGCTGGCCTGGGAGCTCGACGAGGAGCTCTTCGGGCCCGACGGCTCCGGAGTCGGGCTGACCACCGCGCAGCTGCGCACGGAGGTCGACGCGGGCGTGGCCCGCAAGGACGCCAGCGCGGTGCGGCGGCGGTCGCGACGCAAGGTCGCGGCCCGGCGGGTGGCCATGGAGCCCCTGGGGGACGGCACGTCCCGGCTCGTCGTCACCGGTCCCACCCCCGCGCTGGCGGCAGCGAAGGAGCACCTCGACACGGTGGCCGCCGCGAACCTCGCCGAGGCGCGCCGAGCCGCGTCCGAGGGACGGGTCGCGGCCGACGGCGGCGACCCCTACGCCGAGCCCGACCCGGGCGCCCCGAGCACGGCGCTCCCGCCCGACCGCCGGGGACTGGCCGCCCACCAGTTCGACGCCGCCGTCCGGGCCCTGGGTGGTGCCGTTCCGGCGGAGCCGGGCGCGACCGTCCCGATGCCCACCCTCGAGCTGCACGTGGCGCTGCCGGTGCTCGCCGGCGCCTCCGACGAGCCGGGCTGGCTGGAGGGGTACGGCTGGATCCCGGCGCACCTGGTCCGCCAGGGCCTGAGCTGGGCGCGGTGCCGCCTCCGCCGGATCCTCACCGACCCCTTCACCGGTGACCTGATCACCGTCGACGGCCACACCTACCCGGCGTCCTGGCTCACCGACCCCGGACCACCGGACCGTGGGCGAGGTGGCCCTGGCCCTGGCCCTGGCCCTGGCCCTGGCCCTGGCCCTGGCCCTGGCCCTGGCCCTGGCCCTGGCCCTGGCCCTGGCCCTGGAGAGCCTCCCGGGCCGAACCCCTCCGGGGGCCGACCTGTCCAGCACCTGCCACCGCCGCGCACCGAGGACGACGTGCTCGGTCCCCCCAACGTCGTGAGCGGACCGCCCGGCAGGGCCACCGACGACACCCACGACACCGACGGCGCCGCGAGCGCTGCAGGCCCGGACCCGGACGACCCGTGCGGTGACACTCCCGACCCCTGCTCCACGGGCGCCTGCGCGCCGGTGGACCCCGCGGCATGCCCGCTGGCGGGGGTCGAGGGCGGTGGGCGCTACGCGCCGAGCACCGTGCAGGACCGGGTGGTCCGGCGTCGGTGGGAGCGCTGCACCCACCCGGGGTGCACGCGGAGAGCGTCGGCCTGCGACGTCGACCACATCGTCGCCCACCGCCGGGGCGGCGTCGCCGCGGGTGGGGGCACCACCTGCGCGTGCAACCTCGAGCCGAAGTGCCGCAAGCACCACCTGCTCAAGCACGGCACCGACCCCGGCGACCTCGACCCTCGAGGCGGGGCCGACACCCGGTGGACCGCGCGGTGGGAGCAGTGGCGCTGCGACCACGGCTCGTCGCACTGGCGCTCCCCCCTGGGGTTCGACCACCACACGGCGCCGCGGCCCGCGGGCCCACCGGTCGAGCGGTTCCAGCCGACGCCGTGGCCTCCGCGCGACCCCGAGGAGGAGCGCCGCCTCGGACGCCGGCACCCCGCCACGGGCCTGGCCTCCCAGAGCACCGCTCCCCGGTCCCGCTTCCCGGCCGAGCCCGACTTCTAGGCTCGGCCAGGTGGCACGCACCTCCCTGGGCCGCCTCGAGGTCCTCGTCACCGACGTCGCCCGGGACGCGGGTCTGACCTGCGCGGACACCACCCGAGACCGCGGACTGAGGATCACGTTGCGACTGGACCCCGGCGGGAGCCCCGACGTTCGTTCGGCGCGCCTGTGGGCCTCCGGCGGCGGGGTCTTCCTCCTCGACACGTCCGACGGCTACGGCACCGCCGACTTCCCGAACACCGACGCGGAGGTGCTCGAGACGGTCCAGCAGCTGGTCGCCGTGACCCGGGAGCTCCTGCTCCACCACGGCGAAGAGGGCGAGGAGGTGCGCTCCCGCGGACGCCGACGGCGCTACGTGGACGTCGTCGTCGACGGGGAGACCCACCGCCTGTGGGGTCCGGAGCTCCGCGACCCGTCCCGCCCTCGGAGGCGGTGGTCCGGCCTGCGCCGCTGAGGGCCGGTCAGCCCACCAGCGGCTTGGTCAGGACGACGAGGCGGACGCCGCGGTCGTCGGTGCGCTCGTCAGCGGTGACGGCGAACCCGGCCCGCTGGTAGAGGCGGATCGACCCTGCCGACTCCGCACCGGTGAAGAGCTCCATCCGCCGCGCTCCGGCAGCGCGCGCCGCGTCGTCGACAGCACCGAGCAGCTCGCCCCCGAGACCCCGCCCCTGGGCGTCGGGGGCGACGACGAGGCGCCCGACGTGCCCGACCAGCCCCGTCCCGCCCGCCCCGTCGTCGGCCAGGCGCAGGCGCACCGCACCGAGCAGGCGGTCGGGCCGCCAGTCCGTCCACGCCCCGGCCTCGGCGACCACCACCCGCTGGGCCGGGTCGGCGATGGCGGCGCGCACGTCGTGGACGGTCTCGCGCAGCGGCGGGAGCAGGGGGTCGCCGTAGCGCTGGGCCTCGCTGACGAAGGCGGCCAGCGACAGCACCAGCACCTCACCGGCGTCGGCCGGTGAGGCCGGGCGCAGCCGCCAGCCGCCCACAGCGCTCCGTCAGTCCTCGGGGCAGACCGGTCAGTCGACCCGGTCCGACGGCAGCCCGGAGTGCGACCCCGCGTCGGCGACGGCGTCAGCGGTCGCGGGCTCCGGCTCCGCAGCGGGGGCACCGCCGTCGAGCACCGCCTGCAGCGCCGCACCCTCCAGGCGCCGGAACGTGCGCCGCGGACGGGCGCGCTCCAGCACGGCGACCTCGAGCTGGTCGGCGCTCAGCGTGCGCGCCGGCCCACCGGCCGGGTCGGGTGACAGCGCCGCGAGCGCGAGCGAGAGCACGCCGGGGAGGTCGAGGTCGGCCCGCCAGCCCTCGCGCAGCGGCCCGGCGACGGCCTCGGTCTGCCCGCCGATGATGACGACGCCGTGCTCCTCGGCGACGGAGCCGTCGTAGGTGAGGCGGTACAGCTGGTCGGTGCCCGGCTCGAGCCCCACCTGCGCGACGACGACCTCGACCTCCAGCGGCTTGGGCTCGCTGGTGAACACCGCGCCGAGCGACTGCGCGTAGGCGTTGGCGAGGCCGCGGGCGGTGACGTCGGTGCGGTCGTAGGAGTAGCCGCGCAGGTCGGCGTACCGCACGCCGGCCACGCGCAGGTTCTCGAACTCGTTGTACTTGCCGACGGCGGCGAAGCCGATCCGGTCGTAGATCTCGCTGATCTTGTGCAGCGCCCGCGAGGGGTTCTCCGCCACGAAGGCGATGCCGCCGGCGTACTCGGCGACGACCACCGACCGGCCGCGCGAGATGCCCTTGCGGGCGTAGTCGGCCTTGTCGCGGATCAGCTGCTCGGGGCTGACGTAGAACGGCATGCTCATCGGACGCGCCCCTCCTGCTCGGCGGTGCGCTCGGCGATGAGGGCGCGGGCCACGTCGCCGAGCTCGGCGTCGGGCACGCGGGTGTAGCCGTCGGCGCCGATGACGGCGACGACGGGCCAGATCCGGCGGACGACGTCGGGGCCGCCGGTGGCGGAGTCGTCGTCGGCGGCGTCGTAGAGGGCCTCGACGGCCACGCGCACGGCGGCGCCGGCGTCCAGGCCGGGGCGCCACAGCTTCTTGAGGGCACCGCGGGCGAACAGCGAGCCCGAGCCGACGGCGTGGTGCTCGTGCTCCTCGTACCGGCCGCCGGTGACGTCGTAGCTGAAGATGCGGCCGGCGCGCGGGCCCGGACGGGCCAGGTCGTAGCCGGCGAACAGCGGGACGACCGCCAGGCCCTGCATGGCCAGGCCCAGGTTGCCGCGCACCATCGTGGCCAGGCGGTTCGCCTTGCCGTCGAGGCTGAGCAGCGCGCCCTCGATCTTCTCGTAGTGCTCGAGCTCGACCTGGAACAGGCGCACCAGCTCGACGGCGAGGCCGGCGGAGCCGGCGATGCCGACGCAGCTCCACGCGTCGGCCGGGAAGACCTTCTCGATGTCGCGGCTGGCGATCATCGCGCCGGCGGTGGCGCGGCGGTCACCGGCCATCACCACGCCGCCGTCGTACGTCAGCGCCACGATGGTCGTGGCGTGCGGCGCCAGGCCCCCCGCCGGGGAGCCGCCCGCTGACGAGCCGTCGACGCCGGGCAGCGCCCGGCGTCCCGGCAGCAGCTCGGGCGCGTGCACGCCGAGGTACTCCGAGAACGACGACGACAGGCCGGGGGCCTGCTCGGGCTGCTGCGCGCGCGGCAGGTGGGCCGTCACTGGCCGCCCTTCTGCGTGTACTGGCGGACGAACTGCTCCGCGTTGGACTCGAGCACGTCGTCGATCTCGTCGAGGAGGGCGTCGACGTCGTCGGTCTGGTCCTTCTCACCGGCCTGCGCGCCGGAGCGCGGCAGGGGCTCGACCTCGTGCTCGACCTCGTCCTTGTCGCGGCGCGACGGGCGCTGCTGCTCCTGACCTGGCACTGGAAGCCCCCTCGATCTCGCTGGTCCCCCGATCGTAGGCGGGGGCGCCGACACCGCACCCGGCACCACCCGGCGGCTGGCAGCATCGACGCCCGTGACCCCTGACCCGTCCGTCCCGGCCGAGGTGCTGAGCGCCCGCGAGGGCACCGGCACCGCCTTCCCCGCGGCCCTGGCCGCCCACGCCCGCCGTCCCGGAGCGCTGGCCGACGCGGCCGCGTGGTGGTCCTCCGCCGACCCGGTGGCCCGCCTGGTGGGGCTGGAGCTGTCGGCGGTGCTCGCCGGGCCCGCCTCGCCGCTCGCCGTCGCCGACCGCGGCCCCGCGCTCGCCCAGGTCGCCGCCCAGGCCCGCGAGGCCGCCACCAGCGACGACGCCGACCTGCGCTGGTCCGCGGCGAAGGCCCTCGGCGCCGTCGGGCCCTCCGAGGAGGCGCTGGCGGTGCTGCTGCGCCTGGCCCGCGACCCCGACCCCGACGTGCGCTGGCAGGCGCTCGGCTGCCTGCCGATGGCCCTGGGCACCGGGCCGGGGGCCCTGGAGGGGCCCGGGGCCCGCGACGTCGTCGCCGTCCTCGTGGCGTCGACCGCCGACGCCGAGGACGAGATCACCGAGCAGGCCGTCTTCGTGCTCGCCGAGCAGCTCGAGGTCGCCGGGGCCGCCGCCGCGCCCGCCGTCGCCGACGCGCTGGCCGCCCACCTGCCCGCGCCCGGGACCTCGGCCGGCGACGAGGAGGCGGGCGCCGGCGAGCGCGCGTCCCTGGCGGCGCTCGCGCTCGCCCGCCGCGACGACCCCCGCGCCGCGCCCGCGGTGCGCGCCCGCCTCGAGCAGGCCCTGGAGGCGGTGCGCAGCGAGACCGACCCCGGTGCCGCCGCCGAGCTCGACGACGCCTGGCTGGAGGCGGCCGACCTGCTCCCCGGGCTCGCGCCCCTGGTGGCGGACGTCCGCGCCGCTCGCTGAGGGCCGCTGAGGGGCCGCTGAGGGGCCACTGAGGGGCCGCTGAGGGGCCACTGAGGGGCCGCTGAGGGGCCGCTGAGGGGCCGCTGAGGGGCCGCTGAGGGGCCACTGAGGGGCCACTGAGGGGCCACTGAGGGGCCACTGAGGGGCCACTGAGGGGCCACTGAGGGGCCACTGAGGGGCCGCTGAGGGGCCGCTGAGGGCTCAGCGCTCCGGGGGGAAGGCCAGCGACACCGTCGTCCCGGCGGGTCCGGTGGCGAGGTCGACCCGCCCGCCCTGGGCGAGGGTGACCGCCCGCACCACCGACAGCCCCAGCCCGGAGCCGCGCTGGTCGCCGGAGTCGCGGGTGGTGACGAAGGGCTCGAACGCGACGTCGGCGACCGCGGGGTCCATCCCGGGGCCGTCGTCGGCGACGTCGAGCACCACCCACCCGTCGTCGCGCACCCGCGCCGCGACGCGCACCCGCGTCTGCGGCGGGGTGTGCGTGCGGGCGTTGAGCACGAGGTTGAGCAGGGCCTGCACCACGCGGTCCTCGTCGCCGGCGATGACCACGGGCGGCGCCTCGCGCTCGGCCTGCACCTCCACCAGCGGCAGGCCCAGCCCGGCGGTGCGCTCGGCGAGCGCCGTGAGCAGGTCGGGGACGAAGACCGCCTCCACCGACGCCCCGTCGGCGGTGCCGCCGCGGGTGACGGCGGTGAGGTCGTCGACGAGGCGACCCAGCCTGTCGAGCTCGCGCCGCAGGACGGCGGCGGTGGCCGCGGCGTCCTCCGGCCCGCCGCCGGTGAGCTCGAAGACCTCGAGGTGGCCCTGGGCGACGGCGAGGGGGGTGCGCAGCTCGTGGGAGACCGACGCCAGCAGGCGGCGCCGCAGCGCCTCGTCGCGGCTGATGCGCTCCAGCATCCGCTCGACCTCGTCGGCGACGGCGCCGACCTCGTCGTCGCGGCGCGCCCCCGGCACCACGACCCGCTGGTCGGGCAGCGCCGCGAGGTCGACGGCGCGGGCGGCCTCCGCCAGCCGGCGCAGGGGCGCGGTGGCGCGCCGGACCGCGACCACCAGGACGGCGCCGCCGACGAGCAGGCCCACCCCGCCGGCGAGGGCGATGAGCCCGAGGGCCTCGCGGGCCTGATCGCGACCGGGCTCGAGGGACCCGACCAGCAGCACCGTGCCGACCTGCTGACCGCCCGCGGCCAGGGGGGCGTTCAGGACGCGCAGGTCGCCGGCGGGCGAGGGCTCTGTCACCAGCTGCTCGGGGACGCCGGTGGGCAGCTGCGCCCGGTTCACGAGGTCGCGCAGGACGGCGGGGCTCTCCTGGGTGGAGAAGGTCCCGCCGCCGGGGACGTCGAGGACGGCGAGGTGGCGGGCGCTGCCGGCGTGCGTGAGCTGGTAGGTGCGGGCCGCCTGTGCGGCCTCCTGGGCGGTCAGCTGCCCGTCGGCACCCGCCTGCTGCTCGAGCAGCGGCGGCAGGGCCCGGCGGACCTCGACCAGCTCGCCGAGGAGCACCTCGTCGAGGGAGGCGCGGTCGTCGACCCGGATGAGCTCGGCGGTGAGCAGCGCCGCAGCGGCGAGCGTGGCCGCGAGCACCGCGAGCGCGATGGCGGTGACGCGGCGGTGGAGGGCCCCCGCGAGCCAGCGGTCGGGGCGGCCGGGGGCTCCCAGCACGGGGGTCAGTCCGCGACGAGCCGGTAGCCGGCTCCGCGGACGGTCTCGATCCGCTCGGCGCCGAGCTTGCGGCGCAGGTGGCGCACGCAGGTCTCCACGACGTTGCTGGCGCCGTCGAAGTCGTAGCCCCAGACCCTGTCGAGCAGCTGCACCTGGGAGAGCACCTGGCCGGGGTGGCGCAGGAGCACCTCGAGCAGGGCGAACTCGCGGGAGGACAGGGCCACCTCCCGGCCGTCCCCGCCCCCGCCGTCCCCGCCCCCGTCTGCGCCGCCGTCCTCGACGCGGACGCGGCGGGTGCGCACGTCGAGCCGCAGGCCCCCCGCGGCCAGCACGACGGCGGACGGCTGCGCGGGCTGGCGCAGGCGCGCGCGCACCCGGGCCAGCAGCTCGGTGAAGCTGAACGGCTTGACCACGTAGTCGTCGGCGCCCGCCTCGAGGTTGGCGACCCGGTCCGCGACGGCGTCCTTCGCGGTCAGCACGATGACCGGCAGCGCCGGCCTGGCGCGCCGGATGCCGGCGAGCACCTGCTCCCCCGGCAGGTCGGGCAGGCCGAGGTCGAGGACGACGAGCTCGACGTCCTCCCGCTGCGCGGCCAGCAGCCCCGCGCGGCCCCCCGACTCGGTGAGCACGCTGAAGCCCGCGGACTCCAGCCCCCTGCGCACGAAGGAGGTGATCCCCGCCTCGTCCTCGACCACCAGCACCGCCACGGCCGCCATCCTGCCGGTGGCCCCCGGCGGCGGCCTGACGCGAAGATGACGAGACCGTCAGGTGGACGTCAGGCCAGCGCCACACCCGCCGGGAACTGTGGAGGACGTCGGCGCAGCAGCGCCGGCCCGCAGCAGACGCAGACCGACCTGGAGGACCACCGTGGCCAGCAGGAAGACCCTCGCCCTCGTCACCGCCGGCGTGCTCGGCCTGGGCGGCGTCGCCGCCGCCGGAGCGGCCGTGGCCGCCGGTGACGACCCGCGCACCGCCGTGGGGAGCGTCGACGCCGGCGCCCTGCAGCCGGCCCCGGCCGCCCCGGCCGCGTCGGGCGGCACCAGCAGCGCGGCCCCGCAGGGCGTCCAGCAGGTCGCCTCCCTTCAGGTGCTCCAGGGCGTCCTGGTCCGCGACGAGGACGACGACGCGGACGACCGGGACGACGCCGACGACGCCGACGACCGGTACGACGACCTCAGCGTCAACGGCGTGGACGTCGACCTCGGCCCCTCGGAGTGGGTGCTCACCGCCCCGGCGCTCCAGGACTACGACGGCGACGGCACCGCCGAGCCGTTCGCCGCCGAGCTCGACGGGCTCGTGGGCCAGCAGGTCACCCTGCAGGTGCGCTACGACGACGACAGCGACGATGACGACGACGACCGCGCCGACGACCGGCTCGACGACGCCGACGTCTACGAGCTGCAGGGCCTGGCCCTGCGCGCGGCGTCGGGCCCGGCGCCCTGGGCGGGCGGCGCGGTGCCCACCGGCCCCCTCGCCGGCTGACGAGCGGCCCGGAGGCGCTCCCGGGACGGCTGGCAGGGTGGGAGGCGTGAGCACCCCTCCCAGCGGCTCGGGCCGCGTCGTCACCGCCCGCAGCGAGCACCCCGTCGCCGTCCCCGCCGACCGGCTGCGCGCGGCGCTGGCCGACTACACCGGCGCGCGCCGCGACGCGATGCCCGCGGCGTACAGCCAGTACCGGGTGGAGTCCGGCGGCACCGGTGGGGGCACCCGCGTGGGGTGGCGCTTCCAGGCCACGAAGAAGCGGGTCCGCGACCAGCTGGTCGAGGTCAGCGAGGCCCCCGACGGCGCCCTGGTCGAGAGCGACACCCGCTCCTCGATGGTGACGCGCTGGACGGTGGCCCCCGCCGGCGCGAGCGCCAGCACCGTCGTGGCCCACACCACCTGGAACGGCGCGGGCGGGGTCGGCGGCTTCTTCGAGCGGACCTTCGCGCCGCGGGGCCTGCAGCGGACGACGGCGGAGCTGGTGGGGAACCTCGAGCGCGCCCTGCGCTGAGCCCCTCGCCGGGGGGGCGGCCGGCCTAGCGTCCCGAGAGGGCGTCGACCAGCGCGGCCGCGTCGGGGCAGCGGTCCAGCAGGGCCTGCGTCCCGGCGCGGGTGCCGCGGGTCGGCTCCAGCATCGGCACCCGCTGCAGCGCGCCCCGGCCGGGGACGTCGAAGATCACCGAGTCCCAGCTGGCCGCGGCGACGTCGCGGCCGTAGCGGCGCAGGCACTCCCCGCGGAACCACGCCCGGGTGTCCTCCGGCGGGTCGGTGGCGGCGCTGCGCGCGGCGTCGTCGTCGACCAGCTGCTCCACCGCGCCGCGGGCCCGCAGGCGCATGTGGAGGCCCTTGGCGGGGTTCACGTCGGCGTACTGCAGGTCGATGAGGTGCAGGCGGGGCGCGTCCCAGGCGAGCTGCTCGCGGTCGCGGAAGCCCTGCAGCAGCCGCAGCTTGGCCACCCAGTCGAGCTGCCCGGCCAGGCGGAACGGGTCGGCCGCGAGGTCGGTGAGCACCTGCTCCCAGCGCGCCAGCACGTCGGCCGTCTCGGCCCGGGCGGCCTCGTCGGGGCCTCCCCGCGCGACTCGACGTGCGCGCGGGCGGCCTCCAGGTAGGCGTGCTGGACGTCGAGCGCGGTCATCTCGGACCCGTCGGCCATCCGCACCCGGTGGCGCAGCGAGGGGTCGTGGCTGACGGCGTGCAGCTCGGCGACCGGCGCCGCGACGGCCAGGTCGGGGGCGGTGCCGGCCTCCACCATGGCGAGGACGAGGGCCGTCGTCCCCAGCTTGAGGTAGGTGGCGACGTCGCACAGGTTCGCGTCGCCGACGATGACGTGCAGGCGGCGGTACCTGTCGGCCGTGGCGTGCGGCTCGTCGCGGGTGTTGATGATCGGGCGCTTCAGCGTGGTCTCGAGGCCGACCTCGGTCTCGAAGTAGTCGGCGCGCTGCGACAGCTGGAAGCCGGGCTCCTCGCCGCGCTGGCCCAGCCCCACCCGCCCGGCGCCGCAGACCACCTGCCGCGACACGAAGAACGGCACCAGGCCCCGCACGATCGCGCTGAACGGCGTCGCGCGGTCCATGAGGTAGTTCTCGTGGGTGCCGTACGAGGCGCCCTTGCCGTCGGTGTTGTTCTTGTACAGGTTCACCGGCTGCAGGCCGGGCGCGGCCGCCACCTGGGCGGCGGCGCGCGCCATCACCGCCTCGCCGGCGCGGTCCCACCGCACGGCGGCCAGCGGCCCGGTGACCTCCGGGGAGGAGTACTCGGGGTGGGCGTGGTCGACGTAGAGCCGCGCCCCGTTGGTCAGGACGACGTTCGCGGTCAGCGGGTCGTCGGAGCCGATGGCGGCGCCGTCGCCCTGGGCGCGCTGGGACTCCCGCGGCCCGTCGGTGAGCTGGCTCGCGTGGGCGGCGCTGCGCGCCACCTCGTAGCCGCGGGCGTCGCGCAGGGGCGCCTCGTCCTCGTAGTCCCACCGCGGGCGCTGGCGCCGCGCGGGCGCCCGGCCGTCGCCGGGGACGGCCGGGGTGTAGGTGGCCACCACCTGGCTCGACAGGGTCACCGGGTCGAGCTCGGGGTGCCCCGGAGCCCACACGCCGTACTCGGTCTCGATCCCCACGACCCGCCGCACGCTCATCGTCAGCCAGCCTAGGCTCGGCGGGTGCGCTCCCCCCTGCCGGCCCTCCTGCCGGTGCTGGCGGCCGACGTCGCCGCCGTCCTGGTGTTCGCGGCCGCCGGCCGGCGCTCCCACGACGAGGCGTCCGCGACCCTCGGCGGGGCGCTCGGCGGGCTCGCCCACACCGCGTGGCCGTTCCTGGTGGCGCTGGCGCTCGGGTGGGTGCTGGTGCTCGCCCGCGGGTGGCGCCCGGCCCGGGTGCGACCCGCCGGGCTGGTGGTCTGGGGCGCCACCGTGCTGGGCGGGCACGCCCTGCGCCTGGTGTCCGGGCAGGGCAGCGCCGTCAGCTTCCTCGTGGTGACCGCCGTGGTGCTCGCGGCCCTGCTGCTGAGCTGGAGGGCCGGCTGGCGCGCCCTGAGGAGCGCCGGCCGGTCACCCTACGGACCCCGCGGGCAGCACTGAGGACCTCGGTCAGAGGTACTGGCCCGTGCCACCGGTGACGGTGTCGATGCTCCGGCCGGGCTCGGAGCCCTGCTTGCCCTGGACGATCGTGCGGATGTAGGTGATCCGCTCGCCCTTCTTGCCCGAGATCCGCGCCCAGTCGTCGGGGTTGGTGGTGTTGGGCAGGTCCTCGTTCTCCTTGAACTCGTCGACGCAGGCGGCCATGAGGTGCTCGATCCGGATGCCGCGCTGGCCCGTGGTGAGCAGGTCCTTGATGGCCGACTTCTTGGCCCTGTCGACGATGTTCTGGATCATCGCGCCGGAGTTGAAGTCCTTGAAGTACAGGACCTCCTTGTCGCCGTTGGCGTAGGTCACCTCGAGGAACTGGTTCTCCTCGGTCTCGGCGTACATCCGCAGCACGGTGCGCTCGATCATCGCCGCTGCGGTGGCCGTCGGGGAGCCGCCGTGGGCGGCGAGGTCGTCGGCGTGCAGCGGCAGGTCGGGCGTCAGGTACTTGGCGAAGACGTCGTGCGCTGCCTGCGCGTCGGGGCGCTCGATCTTGATCTTCACGTCGAGGCGGCCCGGGCGCAGGATGGCCGGGTCGATCATGTCCTCGCGGTTGGAGGCGCCGATGACGATGACGTTGTCGAGGCGCTCGACGCCGTCGATCTCCGCGAGCAGCTGCGGCACGATCGTGGTCTCGGTGTCGGAGGAGACGCCCGAGCCGCGGGTGCGGAACAGGGACTCCATCTCGTCGAAGAAGACGATGACGGGCGTGCCCTCGGAGGCCTTCTCCCGCGCGCGGGCGAAGATCAGCCGGATGTGCCGCTCGGTCTCGCCGACGTACTTGTTGAGCAGCTCGGGGCCCTTGATGTTCAGGAAGTAGCTGCGCACCTCCGCCTTGCCCTGCCGCTCGGCGGCCTGCCTGCTGAGCGAGCGCGCCACCGCCTTGGCGATCAGCGTCTTGCCGCAGCCGGGCGGGCCGTACAGCAGGATCCCCTTGGGCGCCTTGAGGCCGTGCTCGCGGTAGAGCTCGGGGTGGGCGAAGGGCAGCTCGACGGCGTCGCGGATCGCCTCGATCTGGCCGGTGAGACCGCCGATGTCGGTGTACTCGATGTCGGGCACCTCCTCCAGCAGGAGGCTCTCGACCTCCGCCTTCGGCACCTTCTCGAAGACCACCGAGCTGCGCGGGTCGAGGTTGAGGGCGTCGCCGACCCGCAGCTTCGCGGCCTGCAGCGGCGCGGCCAGGCGCACCACGCGCTCCTCGTCGGCCTGCGCCGTCACCAGCGCGCGGCCGCCGTCGAGGACCTCCTTGAGCGTGACCACCTCGCCGATGCGGTCGTACCCGCCGGCGCGCACCACGTTGAGGGCCTCGTTGAGGAGCACCTCCTGCCCGTGGCCGAGCTCGGAGACCTCCACCGCCGGGCTCACGGCCACGCGCACCTTGCGCCCGGCCTGCACGACGTCGGCGGTGCCGTCGTCGAAGGCCTCCAGGAAGGTGGCGTACCCCGACGGCGGCTGGGCCAGCCTGTCGACCTCGGACTTCAGGTCGACCAGCCGGGCGCGCGCCTCGGTGAGGGTGCGCACCAGCCGGTCGTTCTGCGCCGTGGACGCCGAGAGCTGCCGCTCGAGCTCGGCGGCCCGCTCCTCCAGGGCGCGGGTGCGGGCCGGGGTCTCGGCGAGCCGGCGCCTCAGCGCCCCCACCTCCTCGCGCAGCCCCTCGGCCGCCCGGCGCTGGGCCGGGGGCTCGGGCGCGCCCGCGAGCGCGTCGTCTCCGTGGTGCTCGCTGCGGTCAACCGGTCGGTCAGACATGCACACCTCCGCTCGGCCCGCCGGAGCGGACCGGAGTCGAGTCCGTGCCCCACGGTAACTCGGCCCTCAGGCGTCGCGCGGGGCGACGTGCGGACCACCCCCGGTGCTGTCCGCACCGGCGTCCTCGGCGGCCTCCTCGGCGGCGCCGCGGGCCCCGGCGATGCGCGCGGCGTCGCGGGCCGAGCGGCGCAGCTTCTTGTCGGAGGTGCCGCGCACGCCGAGCGAGGCGTCGTCGAAGGAGTCCTCGGCCCACGGCGAGACGAGCACGCCGGCGTCGTCGCTGGCCCCGGGGGCGGGGCGGCGGCGGCGCTGCGGCGGGGTGGTGCCGGGCGCGAGGCGGCGCGCGGTGAGCAGGAAGCCGGTGTGGCCGATCATCCGGTGCTCGGGGCGCACGGAGAGCCCCTCCAGGTGCCAGCCGCGCACCATCGACTCCCACGCGCTGGGCTCGGTCCAGCAGCCCGCCTGCCGCAGGTCCTCCGCGAGGCGCGAGAGCTGCGTGGCGGTGGCGACGTAGGCGATGAGCACGCCGCCGGGGGCCAGGGCCGTGGCGCAGGCCTCCAGGCACTCCCAGGGCGCGAGCATGTCGAGGACGACGCGGTCGACGCTGCCCGGGGCCTCCCCCAGCTCCGGGTCGCCCAGGGCCTCGGCGAGGTCGCCGACGGTCACGCGCCAGGCCGGGTGCTCGCCGCCGAAGAAGCCCTCGACGTTGCTGCGGGCGATGTCGGCGAAGTCGGCGCGGCGCTCGAAGGAGTGCAGGTGCCCGCCGTCGCCGACGGCGCGCAGCAGCGACATCGACAGCGCGCCCGACCCGACGCCGGCCTCGACGACGCGGGCGCCGGGGAAGACGTCGGCCATGGCGACGATCTGGCCGGCGTCCTTGGGGTAGACCACGGCCGCGCCGCGGGGCATCGACAGGACGTGGTCGGCCAGGAGCGGGCGCAGCGCCAGGTACTCGTGGCCGGAGGTGCTGGTCACGACGCTGCCGTCGGGCTGGCCGATCAGCTGCGTGTGCTGCAGGTGCCCGCGGTGGGTGTGGAAGCTGGCGCCGGTGGCGAGGGTGATGGTGTGCAGGCGGCCGCGGGGGTCGGTGAGCTGCACCCGGTCGCCCTCGCGGAACGGGCCTCGGCGCAGGTCGGCGCCCGTCGGTCGGGGGGACTCGGCGGTCTGGCTCGTGGTCTGGCTCACGGACGGGCTCCTCGGGGGGTGGTGGGCCGGGTGCGTCCGGGCCCCATGACGACGGCGGCGACGTCGCGCGCGAGCAGCAGTCCGCTGACCGCGCCGCGCTCGTCGAGCAGCACCCACTCCTCGGCGGGCGCTGTGGACATGGCCCGCAGCAGGGGGGCCCCCTCCAGGTGCTGGGGCAGCCGGGTGCCGGGCACCAGCGCCCGCGCGGCCGACGAGGCCGGCACCCAGGGGCGGCGCTCGGGCGGCACGGCGGCGACGGCGTCCGGGTCGAGCAGGGAGGTGGGCGCGCCGTCGTGGTCGAGCAGCACCACCCAGGCCCCGCCGGGCACGGCGGCGCTGGCGGCGAGCGCCGCGGAGAGCGGCTCGTGGGCGGGGACGCCGACGGCGGGGCGGGCGAGCTCGCGGGCGCGGGCGGCGGGGGCCCGGCGGCGGATCCGCGCTCCGCGCAGGCCCTGGCCGGCCCCCGACCAGAGCACCGCCCCGATGGCCCCGGCCCACACGACCTGGAACAGGCTCGGGGGCACCCCGTGGAGCAGGGGCCAGCCGAGCGCCCCGAGGGGGACGAGCACGGCGACGACGCGGCCGGTCCAGCCTGCGGCGACGGTGCCGCGGTCGCGGTCTCCGGTGGCCTTCCAGACGACGGCCTCGAGCAGGTGGCCGCCGTCGAGCGGGAGGCCCGGCAGCACGTTGAAGACGGCGACGAAGGCGTTGGTGAGGAGCAGTGCGGTGAGCAGGAGCGACACCAGCGGCGGCGTGTCGAGCAGCTGGACGGGCACCAGGGCGAGCAGGGCCAGCGCGCCGTTGGCCAGGGGCCCGGCGACGGCGACGGCGAAGGCGCGTCCCGGGGAGGGCAGGTCGTTCTCGAACTGGGTGTGGCCGCCCCACAGCGTCAGCACGATGCGCGTGGCCGGCAGGCCGCAGCGGCGGGCGACGACGGCGTGCGCCAGCTCGTGCACGAGCACGGAGACGCCGAGCAGCACGGCGTAGCCGAACGCGACCGCGTAGTGGCCCACCGGGCCGATCTCGGGGGCGGCGCGGGCGACGGTGCTCCCGAACAGCAGGGTGATGACGGCGGCGATGACGAACCACGAGCGCGCCAGGATCACCGGCACGCCCAGCAGGCGGCCGAGGACGAGCCCCTCGGATCGGGGCGGGGAGCTCACCGGGCCCAGGGTACGGGGGGCTGCCGGGGGGCTGTCGGTGGTCGCTCCTACCGTGGGCGGGTGCCCACCGAGACCCCTGAGCAGACCGTGGAGCAGGCTCCTGCGCAGACCGCGGAGAAGCCGGCGCGGTCGCTGTCACCGTCGCGCGCGTCCGACTTCCAGCAGTGCCCCCTGCTGTACCGGTTCCGCACCGTCGACAGGCTGCCCGAGCCGCCGTCGCCCGCGGCGGCCCGCGGCACGCTGGTGCACGCGGCGCTGGAGCGCCTCTTCGACCTGCCCGCGGCGGAGCGGACCGCTCGGGCGGCCCAGGGGCTGCTCCCGGGGCAGTGGGCGCGGCTGCAGGAGGAGGAGCCGGAGCTGGCGCAGATGTTCTCCGGCGAGGAGGAGCGCGAGTGGCTCGCCTCCGCCGCGGCGCTCGTGAGCCGGTGGTTCACCCTGGAGGACCCGACGCGCCTGGAGCCCGCCGAGCGCGAGCTGCGCGTGGAGGCGCTGCTGGAGTCAGGGCTGCTGCTGCGCGGCATCATCGACAGGGTCGACGTGGCCCCCAACGGGATGGTGCGGGTGGTCGACTACAAGACCGGCCGCTCCCCCGGCGAGGGCTTCGAGGGCAAGGCCCTGTTCCAGATGCGCTTCTACGCCCTGGCCGTCTGGCGGCTGCGCGGCGTCGTGCCCGCGCTGCTGCAGCTGGTGTACCTCGGCGACGGCGTGGTGCTCCGGCTGGAGCCCACCGAGGCCGACCTGCTCGCCACCGAGCGCAAGCTCGAGGCGCTGTCGGAGGCGGTGGAGCGCGCCCGCAGGAGCGGTGACTGGCGGCCGCGGCGCAGCAAGCTGTGCGGCTGGTGCGCGCACCAGGCGCTGTGCCCCGAGTTCGGGGGCACTCCCCCGCCCCTGCCGGACCGGGTGCAGCAGGCCCCTGTGCAGCTGCCGGTGGAGCCCGCGGAGGTTGCCGCGATCGGGTGAAACGGGTCGCTGGGGCACCCGAGGTCCCTCTCCCGAGGGACTGGCGTGCCGATGACCCCTGGGTGAGCACCACCCCCGCCTCCCCGCCGTGGCGCCTGCGCCTCCACGGCGGTGCGGTCGCGGCACCCGGGGAACGCGCTCAGCGCCCGGGCCCCCTGCTGCGTCAGCTGACGAGCGGTCGCACGGCCATGCAGTGGCGGCGGGCCCCCGTGGTGTCGTACATGCCCAGCGTTCCGCTGCTGCTGGCCGTCCTCATGGGCACCGGCGGTGCCATCGTGCTCGTCTCGACCTTCCTGCCGTCCGCCAGCAGCGACCGCGTCGTGGCGCTCGTCCGCGCGCTCGACGTCGTCGCCATCACCAGCGCGTTCACCTTCACGCGACTGATGCAGGGGCGCCGGCGCTGGGCCCAGCACGCGGTCATGCTGACCGCGACGCTGCTGGTGTCGCTCGCCGTGCTGGTGTCCGGCGGCGGGGGCACCGCCCTGGTGTACGCGGTCGTCTACTACCCCGTCGTCGTCTACGGCTTCTTCGCCCTCTCGCGCCTGGGGGCGGTGCTCCACCTCCTGCTCATCACCGCGGTGGGCGCGCCCCTGCTGGCGCAGCAGGAGGGGGTGGGCGTCGCCGAGCAGGTCGTCCTGTGGGGCGTCGCGGCGATGCTCGGCCTCGCCGTCGCGTGGCTGGTGGCCATGCACGACGGCTCCGAGACCGACCAGCTGACCTCCCTGCCCGACCGCAGCGGCATCGAGCGCAGCCTCGAGCGCGCTCTGCGTCGCCCTCTGGGCTCCTCCGCCGACCAGCACCACGTGGCGTTCGCCCTGCTGAACATCGACTCCTTCACCGCCTACAACGCCGCCCACGGCGAGGGCGCCGGAGACGAGCTCCTGGCGCAGCTGGCGACGACCTGGGCCGCGGCGCTGCCCGAGGACGTCCTGCTGGGCCGCTGGGCGGGTGACGCCTTCGCCGTCGTCGCTCCAGGGCGCACCGCTCACCAGGCCACCCTGCTCGTCGAGGAGCTGCGCCGCTCGACCCCAGCCGGGGTGACCGCGTCCGCGGGCGTCGCGGGGTGGGGACGCGAGGAGACCCAGTCCATGCTGGTCGCCCGCACCGAGGGCGCCCTCTACCTGGCCAAGCAGGGCGGCCGCGACCGCGTGCACGAGCACAGCGGTCCTGGCACCGACGGCCGCGAGGTCCGCCGCGGCCTGGCCCGCGTCGAGTTCGAGGTGCACTTCCAGCCCGTGGTCGACCTCGCCACCGGCGAGGTGCACGGCGCGGAAGCCCTGGTCCGCTGGGCGCACCCGACCCGCGGCCTGGTCGGCCCCGACCAGTTCCTCCCCGACGCCGAGCGCAGCGGCGCGATCGTCGACCTCGGCGGCTGGGTGCTGCGCGAGGCCTGCCACCGGGCGGCTCGCTGGGCCCCCACGCCGAGCGGGCACCTGCCCCACGTGGCGGTGAACGCCTCCGGACGCGAGCTGGCCGACCCCCTGTACGCCGCCGCCGTCGAGGAGGCGCTCATCAGCAGCCGCCTGGCCCCGTCGCGGCTCGTCGTGGAGCTGGTGGAGAGCGACTACGACATCGCCTCGGTCGACCTGGTCGCCAACCTCCACCGCCTCCGGGCGATGGGGGTGCGCACCGCCATCGACGACTTCGGGACGGGCTCCTCCAGCCTGGAGCGCGTGCGGCGGCTCGGCGCCGACCTGCTCAAGATCGACAAGACCTTCATCACCGACATCACCTCCCGGGAGGCGGAGGCCCCGCTGGTCGCCGCCGCGCTCGCCATGGCCGACGCCATGGGCATGGCGGTGGTCGCCGAGGGCGTCGAGGAGCCCCACCAGCGCGACTGGCTGGCGGCGCGGGGGTGCGCCTTCGGGCAGGGCTGGCTCTTCGGGCGCCCCGTCCCGGCCTCGCCCACCGGAGAGGCGGCGTCCACCGGAGAGGCAGCGCCCGCCCCGCAGCCGCCACGGATGCGGTCTCGCAGTCACTCTGAGTGACATGCGCACCGAGGGGTGACACCGCGTGACCGATCGGCGTCAGGGACGTCCCTCCACCGGGCGACACGCCGGCACCTGAGGTCCCACGCACCGGGCTCGATGGCCGCGAGCATGGCGAGTCGACACCCGCCACGCGAACCTCGACGAGCGGAGCACCATGACCGACCTGCACCCCGGACGGACCTCCCCCACCGCGCAGGAGCTCCCCGTCCAGCGGACGGCCCCTCCGGCGCTCCAGGACCTCGGGCTCGCCGGCGCGGCCCCCGCCACGGGGGTCGTCGACCTGGCCCTCGAGCGCCGCGACGAGGCCACCGGCGCGCTCCTGCGGCGCGTCGTGGTCACCGACCTCGCCGACGAGTCCCCCACGCGCCGGCTCCGCCAGGCGCAGATCGCCGCGCGCGACCAGCTGCTGCGCGCCAACCCCGAGTGGCCCGGCCCGCTGGTCGAGGGCGGCGGCGTCATCCCCGTCAACGAGGTCGCGGCCTGGCTCTACGACGACAGCCCGGCCCTGCAGGAGTGGCGCGGCCGGCTCGTCCCCAGCGCGCGGGCGCTCTTCCCCCTCCAGCGGCCGCACGCCTCGCACCTGCCCACCGGGGTGCCCATCGACGACAAGGCCCGCGGGTTCTTCACCGACAGCCTCGACGCGGTCGGCATCCGCACCCGGGCCGCGGTGCTGCGCGACGTCATCGCCCGCACCAGCGCGCGCTGGACCGCCCAGGGCCGCACCGAGCGGTCGACCTGGGTCAGCCTCGCCTGCGGCGGCGCCCTGCCGGTGCTCGACGCCCTATCGGCCCTCCAGCCCCACGAGCTGGCCCTCGTGCTGGTCGACATCGACCCCGTGGCCCTCGACTTCGCCCACCGCCTCGCCCTCGAGGAGGGCCTGCCCGAGCGCGACGTCGTGGTGCTCGAGCGCGACCTGGTCCGGACCGTGGTGGTCCGCGACGACCTGGTCGACGAGCTCGGTCCGGGCTCGGCGGCCGTCGTCGACGCGCTCGGCATCTTCGAGTACTTCTCCGACGCCGCCTGCGTGCGCCTGCTGCGCAACGCGCGGCGCCTCGTGGCCGACGGCGGCGTGCTCGTCGTCGCGAACATGCTGTCGGACCGCCCCGAGCTGCACTGGAACAAGCGCGGCATCGGGTGGCCGCTGCTGCGCGAGCGCAGCACCGAGCAGCTGCTCGAGCTCGTCGCCGAGGCGGGCATCGACACAGCCCGGACGACCGTGACGATCCCCCAGGACGGCGTCTACGCCGTCGTCAGCGTCGACTGCTGACGACGGCTGACGACCGGCTGCTCAGGCGGGCTGGGCCGCCGCCGGGTCGTGGGCCGAGGCGTTCGGCCGCAGCTGACCGTCGCGGACCGCCTCGGCCCAGTGGCACGCCACCCGGTGGGGGCCGCGGCCCGGCGTCCCCACCCCCGGCATCCCCAGGTCGCGCAGCACCGGCCGCTCGTCGGCGCAGCGCGTCGGCTGCACGAACGGGCAGCGGGTGTGGAAGCGGCAGCCCGACGGGGGGTCGGCGGGGCTGGGCAGGTCGCCCGTGAGCAGGATCCGCTCCCGGGTGTCCTCGACCACCGGGTCGGGCACCGGTACCGCTGACATGAGCGACAGCGTGTACGGGTGCAGCGGCTGGGCGTAGAGGTCGTCGGAGGCGGCCTCCTCCACCACCCCGCCGAGGTACATGACCCCGACCCGGTCGCTGGTGTGCCGCACCACGGCGAGGTCGTGGGCGATGAGCAGGTACGTCAGCCCGAGCTGGGTCTGCAGGTCCTCCAGCAGGTTCAGCACCTGGGCCTGCACCGAGACGTCCAGGGCGCTCACCGGCTCGTCGGCGACGACGAGCGAGGGCTCCACCGCCAGCGCCCGCGCGATGCCGATGCGCTGGCGCTGCCCGCCGGAGAACTCGTGGGGGTAGCGCGTGGCGGCCGAGGCCGGCAGCCCCACCAGGCCCAGGAGCTCGCGCACCCGGCGCCCGCGCTCGCCCCGGCCCGTGGCCAGGCCGTGCGCCCGCAGCGGCTCGGCGACGGCGGCCTCCACGTCCATCCGCGGGTCCAGGCTCGCCATCGGGTCCTGGAAGACCATCTGCATCTGCCGCCGGGCGCGCCGCAGCGGCTCGGGCCGCAGCGACCGCAGGTCGACCCCGTCGAGGACGATGCTGCCCGCGGTCGGCTCCGTCAGCCGCAGCAGCGCCCGCCCCAGGGTCGACTTGCCGCAGCCCGACTCCCCCACCAGGCCGTAGGTCTCCCCGCGGCGCACGTCGAGGTCGACGCCGTCGACGGCGCGCACCGGCGCCGGACGGCGCAGCACCGAGCCGCGGCCCGGGTAGTGGACGGCGACGCCGCGCGCCGAGAGCAGCACGTCGTCCTGCGCAGCCGGCTCTCCGGCGGTCTGGGCGGTCATGCGCTGCGCTCCTGCTGGTCGTGCTGGTCGTGCTGGTCGTGCTGGTCGTGCTGGTCGTGCTGGTCGGGGACGGGGTGGGCGCACCGCAGCAGGTGCCGGTCCCGTGCGCCGTCGCTCACCAGGGGCAGCTCCGTGCCGCGGCACGCGTCGTCGGCGGCGGAGCAGCGGGGGGCGAAGGCGCAGCCGGCGTCCCACCCGATGACGTCGCGCGGGGTGCCCGGGATCGGCTGGAGCCGCTGCCCGCGGGGCGCGTCGAGGCGCGGCACCGAGGCCAGCAGGCCGGAGGTGTAGCGGTGGCGCGGCCGCGCGAACAGCTCGTGCCGGTCGGCGCGCTCCACCACCCGCCCCGAGTACATGACCGTGACGGTGTCGCACAGGCCGGCGACCACGCCGAGGTCGTGGGTGATGAGGAGCATCGCCGTGCCGCGCTCGCGCACGAGGTCGCCCATGAGCTCCAGCACCTGGGCCTGGATGGTGACGTCGAGCGCCGTCGTCGGCTCGTCGGCGATGAGCAGCTTCGGGCTGCACGCCAGCGCGATGGCGATCATGGCGCGCTGGCGCATGCCGCCGGAGAGCTGGTGGGGGTACTCGCGCAGCCGGCGCACCGGTGCGGGGATGCCCACGCGGGCCAGCAGCTCGCCGGCCTCGTCGCGCGCCGCCCTCCGCGAGGCGCCGGTGTGGCGGCGCAGCACCTCGGTGATCTGCGTGCCGACGGTGACGACGGGGTTGAGCGACGTCATCGGGTCCTGGAAGACCATGGCGACCTCGCGGCCCCGCACCCCCTCCAGCTCGCGCTCCGGCACCGCGAGCAGGTCGCGCCCGTCGAAGGACGCCGAGCCGCTGACGCGAGCGGTGTGCGGCAGCAGCCCCATCACCGCCAGCGACGTGACCGACTTGCCCGAGCCGGACTCCCCGACCAGGCCGGCGACCTGGCCGGCCTCGACGTCGAAGGAGACCCCGTCGACGGCCTTCGAGAGCGCCGAGCCGCGACCGGAGCCGCCGGGGAAGGAGATGCTGAGGTCCCTGACCTCCAGGAGCGCCACTACTTCCTCCCCTTGGGGTCGAGCGCCTCGCGCAGGGCCTCGCCGAAGAGCGTGAAGCCGAGCGCCGTGACGGCGATGCAGAAGCCCGGCCACAGGGCCAGGTGCGGGTCGGTCGACAGGCGCGACTGGGCGTTGACGAGCATGCGCCCCCACTCCGCCGTCGACGGGTTGGAGTCGCCCAGACCCAGGTAGCTCAGCGCCGCGACCTCGATGATCGCCGTCGCCAGCGTCAGGGTCGCCTGCACGATCACCGGGCCCAGGGAGTTGGGCAGCAGGTGGCTCATCACCACCGTGCGGCGCCGCACCCCGAGGGAGTGGACGGCGAGCACGTAGTCCGAGCCCCGCTGCGCGAGCATCGAGCCGCGCAGCAGCCGGGCGAAGATCGGCACCTGCGCCACCGCGATGGCGATCATCACCGACACCGGGCGCTGCCCGAGCACGGCGGCCACGCTGACGGCGAGCAGCAGGCTGGGGATCGACAGCAGGATGTCGACGACGCGCATCACGACCACGTCGACCCAGCCGCCCAGGCCGCCGGCGAGCACGCCGAGCACGGCGCCCCCGGCCAGGCCGAGCGCCGTCGAGACCACCCCGATGAGCAGCGACTGCCGCGCCCCGTAGACGAGCTGGGTGAGCAGGTCGGTGCCGGGGCTGTCCAGGCCGAGGGGGTGCCCCGGCGAGGGGCCTGGCACCGAGCTGGGGGTGACGCCGCTGTTCGGCAGCGGCACCCCGGGCTGCCCGGGTGCGATGAGCGGCGCGAACACCGCCACCAGCAGGAACAGGGCGACGATCGCCGCCCCGGCGATGGCCGCGGGGTTGCGCCGCAGCCGGCGCCACGCGCTGTGCCAGAGGCCGCCGGAGCCGACGGCGTCGGGGTCGGGGGTCGTGGGCGCGGCGGGTCCGAGCGCGTCGGAGACCTGGGTCACGAGAGCCTCACACGGGGGTCGATGACGCCGTAGAGGAGGTCGACCACCAGGTTCACCAACGCGTACGTCAGCGCGATGAACAGGATGAACCCCTGCAGGACGGCGTAGTCGAGCTGGCTGATGGCCTGGAACAGGTAGCTGCCGATGCCGTTGATGGCGAACACCGACTCGGTGAGCACCGCCCCCGAGAACAGCAGGCCGGTCTGCAGGCCGATGGTGGTGACCACGGGCAGCAGCGCGTTGCGCAGCACGTGGCGGCGGCTGACGAGCCCGCGGGGCAGGCCCTTGGCGCGGGCGGTGCGGACGTGGTCCTCACCCAGCACCTCCAGGACGGAGGCGCGGGTGATCCTCACGATGATCGCGAGCGGGATGGTGCCCAGCGCGATGCCCGGGAGCACCAGGTGCACCAGGGCGTCGAGCGAGGCGTCCCACTCGCGGGTCAGCAGCCCGTCGAGCACGAAGAAGCCCGTGACGTGGGTGGCGTCGATGCGCGGGTCCTGCCGGCCCGACGTCGGCAGCAGCGGCAGCCACTGCGAGAAGACGATCTTCAGCAGGTAGGCGAGGAAGAACACCGGGATGGTGACGCCCAGCAGCGAGCCGCCGACGAGCAGCGAGTCGAGCGCGCCGCCCGCGCGCCGCGCCGCGGCGTACCCCAGGGGCACGCCGAGCGCGACGGCGAAGACGAGGGCGGCCAGCGCCAGCTCGATGGTCGCGGGGAACCTGTCGAGGAAGCTCTGCAGCACCGGCTGGCCGGTGGCGCTGGAGGAGCCGAGGTCACCGCGGAGCAGCTTGCCCACGTAGGTGACGAACTGCACGGGCAGCGGCTGGTCGAAGCCGTACGCCGCGTTGACCTGGGCGATGGACGCCGGCGTCGCGCGCTGGCCGAGCAGCGCGCGGGCCGGGTCGCCGGGCAGGGCCCGCAGCCATGCGAAGAGCAGGACCACGAGCCCCGCCAGCACCGGCACCAGCAGCAGCAGGCGCCGGACGACGAAGGAGAGCACTCAGCCGGGCAGTCAGCTGGAGAGGCTGACGGTGTTCCAGACCTCGTCCTGGACGGGCGAGGGCTGGTAGCCCTGGACCTCGGGCGCGAACGCCAGCGAGGGCACCGGAGAGGAGATCGGCACGCCCGGGACGAACTGCGCGATCTGCTCGTTGATGGCCTCGTAGGCCGGCACCTGCTCGTCGCGGGTGGGCAGGCCGCGGGCCGCCGTCAGCGCGTCGAACAGCTGGGCGTTGTCGAAGCCCCACTCGTTCGACTGCTGGCCGAAGAAGACGCCGAGGAAGTTGTCGGGGTCGTTGTAGTCACCGGTCCACCCGAGCAGGTGGATGCCGTGCTCGGAGGTGCCCTGGATCTTGTCCAGGTAGTCCGGGCTCCAGCGGTTGGCCACCGGGTTCACGGTGATGCCCACGGCGGTCAGCTGCGCCTGGATCGCGGTGAAGGTGGCCACCGGGTCCGGCATGTAGGGGCGGGAGACGTCGGTCGGGTAGTTGAAGTCGATCGTCAGGTTCGACTGCCCGGCCTCGGCGAGCAGCGCCTTGGCCTTCTCCGGGTCGTAGTCGTACGTCGTGACGCTCGGGTTGTAGCCCGCGACGGTCTCGGGGATGAACTCGATCGCCGGCTCGCTGCCCTCGGGCAGCGACTGCGTGACCACGGCCTGCTTGTCGATGGCGTGGGAGATCGCCTGGCGCACGCGCACGTCGGCCAGCGCCGGGTCGGCCTGGTTGAAGCCCAGGTAGAGGATGTTGAACGCGGGGCGGTTGGCCACCTGGAAGCCCGCGTCGGTCAGGGTGCCGATGTCACCGGGGGCCACGAGGTCGTACCCGTCGATGTCGCCGGCCTGCAGCGCCTGCAGGCGCGCGTTGCCGTCGGCGATGGTGCGGACGATGACCTCGTCGACCTTCGCGGCCTCGCCCCAGTAGGTGGGGTTGGGCTTGAGGGTGACCTGCTGGCCGCGCTCCCAGGAGTCGAGCACGAACGGCCCGGTGCCCGTGGGGTGCTCGGTGGCGTAGGCGGAGAAGCGGGGGTCGTCCTCGGTGCCGCCGGTGTTGTTCGCGTCGTACTGGTCCATGGCCGTCGGGCTCTGCATCGAGAAGGCCGGCAGCGACAGGGTCTGGATGAAGCCCGCGAAGGGCTGCGTCAGCGTGACGGTGGCCTGGGTGGCGGAGTCGGCGGTGCAGCCGCCGTAGATGCCGCGCTCGCCCTCGGCGCCGTCGGCGAAGCCCTTGAAGATCGAGTTGTAGTAGTAGCTGATGTTCTGCGACTGGTTCAGGCCGGTCCAGCCGTGCCACCTGTCGAAGTTGGCGCACACGGCCGCGCCGTCGAACGCCGTGCCGTCGGAGAACTCCACGCCCTGCTTCAGCTGGAAGGTCCAGGAGAGGCCGTCGTCGCTGCCGGTCCACGACTCCGCGAGCAGGGGGGCCGGGTCGGCGGTGCCGGGCTGGGTGCCCACGAGGCCCTCGAAGATCTGCCGCGCGACGCGGAAGGTCTCGCCGTCGGAGGCGAACGCCGGGTCGAGCATGACCGGGTCGGAGGAGGCCGCGAAGACGAAGGTGCCCCCGCCTCCACCGCTGCCGCTGGAGCCCTCGCTGCTGGTGGTGTCGCGCTCGCTCTGGGCGCAGCCGGTCAGGGCCACGAGCGCTGCCAGGGTCACGGCAGCGGGGGCGAGCAGGCGGCGGGGGGCTCTCACAGGGGTCTCCTCGGAGTCTCGACCAGCCGCCCCCTTCTTTGGACGCGGCCCGTGCACGTTAAGCCGTGGACCGGACCCCGAACGCCCTGGGGGTCGACTGGGAGGTCACGATCCGGACACGGCCCCCGCGCCCGCAGCCGTCGCCCCGTCAGTGCGCGAGCGGCACCGACGCCTCCTCGTCGGGGGCCCGGCCCGCGGCGACGGCGGCCAGGAAAGCGACGCCGCGGCCCTCCAGGGAGGCGACCCGCACCAGGCCCGGGCGGGCCTCCAGCTCGACCACGCAGGGGATGCCGACGGTGGGCACCCCAGCCGCGAGCGCGCTGGTCACACCGGTGGTGGAGTCCTCCAGGGCGACGCAGCGGGCCGGGTCGACGCCGAGGCGGCGGGCGGCCTCGAGGTAGGGGTCGGGGGCGGGCTTGCCGCGGCGCACGGCGTCACCGGTGACCACCTCGTCGAAGGTCCCCTCCGGCAGCACGGCCACCAGCTCGCGGGCCAGCACCTCCCACGACATCGTGACCAGCGCGCACGGCACGCCCGCGGCCCGGACGGCGGCGAGCAGCTCGCGGGCCCCGGGGCGCCAGGGCACCTCGCGGCGGACCGACTCCACCACCCGGCCCAGGAGCGCGGCCACGACGTCGTCGATCGGCAGGTCGACCCCGCCCTCGGTGCGCAGGCGCCGCGCCGACTCGCGCAGGTCGGAGCCGACCAGGGAGCGGGCCTGCTCGTCGGACCAGGAGCCGCCGTGCTCGGCCACGAGGGCGAACTCGGCCTCGAACCAGTACGGCTCGGTGTCGACGAGGGTGCCGTCCATGTCCCACAGGACGGCGGCGGGCAGCTCGTGTGCGGCGTTCACGCTCCACCACCCTAGGCAGCGGGTCAGCCGCCGGGCTTGACCAGGCCCGTCTCGTAGGCCGTGACCACGGCCTGGACGCGGTCGCGGGCCCCCAGCTTGGCGAGCACCCGGCTCACGTGCGTCTTGACCGTGGCCTCCGCGACGAACAGGTCGGAGGCGATCTCGGTGTTCGAGCGGCCCTTCGCCATGAGGACGAGCACCTCCCGCTCGCGCTCGGTCAGGGCGTCGAGCAGGTGGCTGGACGCCGCGCCCTCGCCGTCCTCCCCCGAGGGGAGCAGCGGCGCGACGTGCTCGAGCAGCCGCCGGGTGGTCGACGGCGCGATGACCGCGTCTCCGGCGTGCACGGTGCGCACGGCGGCGAGCAGCTCCTCGGGCGGGGCGTCCTTGAGGAGGAACCCGCTGGCGCCGGCGCGGATGGCCGCCAGGGCGTACTCGTCGAGGTCGAAGGTGGTGAGGACCACCACCTTCGACGCCGGCAGCGACGCCGTGATGCGGGCGGTGGCCTCGATGCCGTCGACGCGCGGCATGCGCACGTCCATGAGCACCACGTCGGGCTGGACCGCGGTGGCCATCGAGACCGCCTGCTCGCCGTCGCCGGCCTCCCCCACGACCTGCAGGTCGGGCTGGGAGTCGATGACCATGCGGAAGCCGGCGCGCAGCAGCTGCTGGTCGTCGACGAGCAGCACCCTGATCGGACTCGTCACGCTCGGCGACCCTACTGCTCGGCCAGGGCGGCGACGGGCGGGGTGCGCACCGCCCGCCGGGCCGGGAGGACCGAGGCCAGCAGCCCCGCGGCGACGGCCACCACCAGGAGCAGCGCGAGGCGCCCCCACGGCAGCTCGGGGGTCCAGATGGCCGCGCCCCCCGCGGTGGCGACCCCGCCGAGCAGCGAGGCGGCGCCCGCCCAGCCGTACAGCGACCCGAGGACCACCCCGAGGAGCCCGCCGACCCCGGCGACCAGGGCCCCCTCCAGCGCCAGCATGCGGCGCAGCTGCCCGCGCGTCAGGCCCAGGGCCCGCAGGACGGCGTTCTCACGGGTCCTCTCGATCACCGACAGGCTCAGCGTGTTGGCCACGCCGACCAGGGCGATGACGACGGCGACGGCGAGCAGCCCCACGACGACCAGGAGCATCGTGTCGATGATCCGCTCGTAGCCGGCGCGCTCGGCGGCCGCCCCGGAGACGGAGACCGGGGAGGTGGCGACGTCCGTGCCGGTGGTGTCCGTGACGGCGGTCTGGACCTCCCCGGCGACCTCCACCGGGTCGGCGTCGCCGGACAGGTGCACCCACAGCGCCGAGCTCGCGGCGCCGGGGTCGGTCGCGGTGAGGTCCGCGGGCAGCACCAGCGCCTGGTACCCGCCGAGGTCGGTGACGGCCACGCGCAGCGCGTGCCCCTGCGGCGCCGCCCCGGCCCACCCGGTCGGCGCGCCCTGGTCGTCGTACTGGGCCTGGGCGGTCGCGGGGTAGGCGACCACCTGGTCGCCGTCGGTGACGCCGAGGGCGTCGGCGAGGTCGCGGGGCACCACGACGGTGCCGGGCGCCAGGGCGTCGACCCACGCCGGGTCGGGCAGCACCGAGGCGAGCTGCTCGCGGGTCGCGGCGGCGGCGTCGACCCAGACCTGGTCGGTCGGGTCGGGGGTGGTGCCCCGGTTGGCGGCCAGGGAGGCGGTCAGCACCGGGGTCCAGGCCGCGACGCCGGGGACCGCGGTCACGGCCTGCGCGACCTCGGGGGCCAGCGGCTGGGGACCGTCGGGACCGTCGACCGCCCTGACCTGCACGTCGACAGGGAACTGCCGGTCGAGGGCCGCCGCGAGGGTGCGGCTGGTGGTGGCAGCGCCGACCACCATCAGCGCCACCAGCGTGGTGCCGATGAGCAGCGCCCCCGTGGTGGAGGCGGTGCGACGGGGGTTGCGGACGGCGTTGAGGGCGGCGAGGCGCGCCGGGGCGCCTCCGCCCCGGGCGACCAGGCGGCCCACGAGGGCCACGGCCTGCGGCACCAGGAAGACCGCGCCGAGCAGCACGCCGCTGAAGGAGGCCATGCCGCCGAGGACGGCGGCGGCGATGCCGAGGGTGGCGAGGTCGCCGTCGGTGCCCGTCGTGGTGTCGCTCGAGGTCAGCACCCCGGTGGCCAGCACCACGCCACCGACGAGGAGCACGCCGCCGCCGACCAGGAGCACCAGCGAGGACGCCAGGCGGACCTTGGAGGTGCGGGTGCGCAGGTCGGGCGCGGCGGCCGGGCGCAGCGCGGCCAGCGGGGAGACCCGCGTGGCGGCCCGGGCCGGGGCGAGCGCGGCCACCACGGTGGCCCCGGTGCCCACGACGAGCGGCGCGATGACGGCCACCGGGGTCAGCACCACCCCCGCGGGCACCGGGACCCCCGGGGCGAAGCGCGCGAGGACGGCCGCGGCGACGGCGGACAGCCCCGCCCCCACCAGCACGCCGACCACCGAGGCGGCCACGCCCAGCGCCGCCGCCTCGGCGAGCACGCTGCGCCGCACCTGGCGCTTGGTGGCGCCCACGCAGCGCAGCAGCGCCAGCTGGTGGGTCCGCTGCGCCACCAGCACCGAGAAGGTGTTGGTGATGACGGTCGTGGCCACGAACAGGGCCACCGCGGCGAAGGCCAGCACGATGCTCGTGAGCACGCGGGCGCTGCCGAGGGCGCTGTCGACGGCGCTGTCGACCACCTGCTGGGTGGTCAGCACGTCGACCGGGGGCGCGTCACCGGTCCAGCCCTGCGAGGGGTCCCACCCACCGGTCCGGGTCTGCAGGCCCGCGGCGTCCAGGCGGACGGCGACGGCGTCGCGGACCGCCTCCGGCGAGGCTCCCGGCGCGGCACGCACCAGCACCGCGCTGAAGCCGGTGAGGGGCGCGCCGGAGGTGTCGGTGTAGTTCCCGCTGGTCCACGCGAGGGCGTCCGCCGTGGTGGCGAGCGCCGACCCGGAGGAGTCGAGGAGGGCGCCGGCGTCGTCGTCGAGCAGGCCGACCACGGTCACCGGCACGTCGACCGGCTCGGGCGCGCTCGTGGCGGTGCCGTCGGCGGAGGTCGCGGCGGTGGTCGTGGCGGTGGTGGTGGGGTAGGTGCGCACCGACAGCGTCCCGCCCAGCCCGACGTCGAGGCGGTCCGCGGTCGAGGCGCTCAGCGCGACCTCGCCGGAGGCGCTGGGCAGCTCGCCCGCGGCGAGCCGGTCGCGGTCCGCGGCCGCCAGCGCGGGCGCGGTGGCCGTGTTGCGCAGGCCGGTGTACTCGGTGCCGCGCTCCCCCACGAGCTGCACCCCGGAGTCGACGCGCCCGTCGGCGGCGGCCACGGACGGCGCGCCCGCCGCGTCGGCGACCTCGGCACCGGTGAGCGGCTCGCCGTTGGTGCGGACGACGACGTCGGCCCCCGCGTAGGGAGCCGCCACCGACGCGCTGATCGTGCGGGTGAACAGTGCGGAGGTGAGCAGCACGGCGGCCACGAAGCCGGTGCCCATGGCCACGGCGACGCCGGCGAGCAGCAGGCGGCCCGCGGTGGAGCGGGCCTGGCGGAGGGTCAGGCGCAGCATCAGCGGGCGCTCCCCGCCATCGGCAGGGAGGTGCGCAGCGCGTCGAGAGCGGCGGTGACGGCCTCGGGGGTGGGGTCGGTGACCTCGCCCGCGAGCGCGCCGTCGGCCAGGAGCACCACGCGGTCGGCGTAGGAGGCGGCGACGGCGTCGTGGGTGACCATGACCACGGTGCGGCCGAGCTCGCGGACGCTGCGGCGCAGGAAGTCGAGGACCTCGGCGCCGGAGCGGGAGTCGAGGTTGCCGGTGGGCTCGTCGGCGAGGACCAGCTCGGGCTTGGTGACCAGGGCGCGGGCGATGGCCACGCGCTGCTGCTGGCCTCCGGACAGCTCCGAGGGGCGGTGGCCGAGGCGCTCGCGCAGGCCCAGGACGTCGACGAGGACGCCGAGCCACTCGCGGTCGAGCGGGGCGCTGCCCCGGCTGCCACTGCTCCCCCTGCGGCCCCCCAGCTCGGTGGGCAGGACGATGTTCTGCTCGGCGGTGAGCACCGGCAGCAGGTTGAACTGCTGGAAGACGAACCCGAGCCGCTCGCGCCGCAGGAGGGTCAGCGCGGTGTCGTCGAGGCGGCTGAGGTCGGTGTCGCCGAGGAGCACCTGGCCCGAGGTGGCGGTGTCGAGGCCGGCCAGCAGGTGCAGGAGCGTCGACTTGCCCGAGCCGGAGGGGCCCATGATCGCGGTGAAGGCGCCGCGCCCGAAGGAGACGTCGACCCCCCGCAGGGCGTGGACCGCGGCGGGCCCCCGCCCGTAGGTCTTGGTGAGGCCGACGGCGCTCGCCGCGGGACCGGCGGGGTGCTCGGGCAGGGGGGCGGTCGAGGTCATGCGCCCAGCGTGGCGCGGAGGCCGCGCCCGCCGCGTCGGCGCGCAGGCCCATATGTGCGCGGCCCCGTCATCCCCCGGCTGACCCCCCGGCTGACCCCCCGGCTGACCCGAGGGCTGACCGCGGGTGGGCACGGGGAGGACGGCGTGGACGGCGAACCCGCCGCCGGTGCGGGGACCGGCGTGCGCGGTGCCGCCGTAGAGGGCCATCCGCTCGGCCATGCCGGCCAGGCCGCGGCCGACGCCGTCGCCCTCGGCGGCGGCGGAGGCGCCGCGGCCGTCGTCCTCGACGTGGACCTCCAGCCGGGGGGTGCCGGCCCCGCTGCCGGGGGCGCCGTCGGACCAGTGCAGGCGCACGGTGGCGCGCGCCGACGGGCCCCCGTGCTTGAGCACGTTGGTGAGGCCCTCCTGCACCACGCGGTAGACGGCCAGGGCCGCGCCGGCGGGCAGGGGCCGCGCCGTGCCGGTGGTCACCAGCGCCACCGGCAGGCCGCTGCCGCGCACCGAGGCCACCAGGGCGGGGACGTCGGCCACGGTGGGCTGCGGCTCCAGCTCGGCGCCGCCGTCCTCGCGGAGCACGCCGAGCAGGCGGCGCATGTCGGTGAGGGCGGCGCGCCCGGTGGAGGCCACCGACTCCAGGGCCCGCACGGCGGCGGCGGGGTCGGCCGCCGCGGCGTAGCGCCCGCCGTCGGCCTGCGCGATCACCACCGACAGGGAGTGCGCGACGACGTCGTGCATCTCGCGGGCGATGCGGGCGCGCTCGGCGGCGGCGGCCAGGGCCTGCAGCTGGCCGCGCTCGGTCTCCACGCCGCGGGCGCGCTCCTCCAGGGTGCGCACGTGCGCGAGGCGGGTGCGCCTCCACTGGCCCGCGGTCCAGGCCAGCAGGGCCAGGACGCCCGCGGTGCCGGCGGCGGAGACCGCCACCACCGCGGCCTCCTGGAGGCTGCCCGAGCCGCTGCCCAGCGACAGCCCCAGGCCCGCCGCGCCCGCGAGCGCCACCAGCAGGCCGGAGTAGCGGGCCCACCGGGGACCGTGCGCCGCCAGCGAGTACAGGGCCACCAGCACGGCGAGGTCGGCCGGGGAGACCGCGAGCGCCTCTCCCCCGCCCCCGCCCCACACCGCGCCGGTCACCAGGTGGAGCGCGGCGATCCCGAAGACGACGGAGGCGACCAGCACCGGGCGCACCCGGCGCACCGCGAGGACGCCCACCTGCACCAGGGAGGCGAGCGCCTGCAGCCAGGAGCCGTCGGCGGCGAAGACCCCGGCGAGCAGCAGCGCGGGGGGCCCGAAGAGCGCGGCGTCGGCGACCACGGGGTGGGTGCGCACCCACACCTCGGAGCGGTCGACCCGCCCGCGCGGCTGGGGGCGCTGGTCGGGCACGGCGCCACGCTAGGCGCCCGAGCGGGCGCCTGCGTCGTCCTGGCGGGTGAGCCGCGCACCCGCCGCGTCCACCCCGGGGCCGACCTCCCGCCTAGGCTGGCTCCCGTGACAGAGGGTCAGTCGGAGCACGACGAGCAGCCGCTCGCGCTCGCCGAGCCGGTGATGCTCGCGGCGTTCGAGGGCTGGAACGACGCCGGCGAGGCGGCGAGCGGCGCGCTCGACCACCTGCGCCGCGCCTGGGGCGCCGAGCTCGTGGCCGAGCTCGACCCCGAGGAGTACCACGACTTCCAGGTGAACCGGCCGCAGGTGAGCATCGGCGACGACGGCCGCCGCACCATCACCTGGCCCACCACGAAGGTCTGGGTGGCCACCGCCCCCGTCAGCGGCCGCACCGTGCTGCTCGTGCACGGCATCGAGCCGTCGATGCGCTGGCGCCGCTACACCGGCGAGGTGCTCGACCACGCCGCGCGCCGCGGCGTGCGCACCGTCATCACCCTGGGCGCGCTGCTGGCCGACGTGCCCCACACCCGCCCCATCCCCGTGTCCTCGACCACGGACGACGAGGACCTGCTGAGCCGCCTCTCGCTGGAGCGCTCCACCTACGAGGGGCCCACCGGCATCGTCGGGGTGGTCTCCGAGGTCGCCGTGGGCGCCGGGCTGCCGTCGCTGTCGCTGTGGGCGGCGGTGCCGCACTACGTGGGGCAGTCGCCCTCGCCGAAGGCGGTGCTGGCGCTGCTGGGGCGCGTGGAGGAGGTCCTGGGCGAGCCGGTGCCCCTGGGCGACCTGGTCGACGACGCCCGCGCCTGGGAGCACGGGGTCGACGAGCTGGCCAGCGAGGACACCGAGATCGGCGAGTACGTGCGCCAGCTCGAGGAGGCCAAGGACACCGCCGACCTGCCGGAGGCCTCCGGGGAGGCCATCGCGCGGGAGTTCGAGCGCTACCTGCGCCGGCGCCCCGACGAGGGCACCACCGGCAAGGTCTGAGCCACCCGGCTCAGAGGGCGACGCCCAGGAGGGCGTCGACGGCGTCGGCCACGAGGTCGGCGCGGGCGCCGGTGCCCTCCGACGGCACCGCCGGGGCGGGCGCCGCCAGGGCCGTGGCGGCCCACGCGTCGAGGACGGCGAGGGCGCCGGGGGCGTCGAGGTCGTCGGCGAGGCGCGAGCGCAGGTCGGCCAGCACGGCCTCCTGCGCGGCCCGTCCGGGCTCGCCGCCGCCCACGGCCACGGCCGCGCGCCAGCGGGCGAGGCGGGCCGCGGCGTCGTCGAGGCCCTGCTCCGTCCACGACCAGTCGGAGCGGTAGTGGTGCGCGAGCACCGCCAGGCGCACCGCGGCGGGCTCGACGCCGGCGGCCCGGAGCTTGGAGACGAGCACCAGGTTGCCCTTGGACTTGCTCATCTTCTCGCCGTCGAGGCCGACCATGCCGGCGTGGGCGTAGACCCGCGCGAACGGCGGGGAGTACAGCAGCCCCCCGTGGGAGGCGCTCATCTCGTGGTGGGGGAAGACCAGGTCGGAGCCGCCGCCCTGCACGTCGAAGCCGGAGCCGAGGTCGTCGACGGCGATGACGGTGCACTCCACGTGCCAGCCGGGGCGCCCGGCGCCCAGGGTGCCGCCGTCCCAGCTCGGCTCGCCCTCGCGGGCGGCGCGCCACAGCAGCGGGTCGAGCGGGTCGCGCTTGCCGGGGCGCTGCGGGTCTCCGCCGCGCTCGGCGGACAGGGCGAGCATGGTCGCGCGGCCGAGGCCGGAGACGCTGCCGAAGCGGGGGTCGGCGGACAGGTCGGCGTAGACGTCGCCGTCGGCGCTGCTCACCTGGTCGGGAGCCGGCGGGAGCGTGTAGGCGGCGCCCCGGGCGACCAGCGCGCGCACGGCGGCCGCGATCCGCGGGACCGCCTCCACCGCCCCGACCCACGACGCCGGCGGCAGCAGCCGCAGGGCCTCCATGTCGGTGGCGAACAGCTCGACCTGCGAGGCGGCCAGCTCGCGCCAGTCGACCCCGTCGCGGGTGGCGCGCTCCAGCAGCGGGTCGTCGACGTCGGTGACGTTCTGCACATACCGGACCTTCAGGCCCGCGTCGCGCCAGGCGCGCTGCAGCAGGTCGAACGCCAGGTAGGTGGCGGCGTGCCCGAGGTGGGTGGCGTCGTACGGGGTGATGCCGCAGACGTACAGGCGGGCGCTCGGACCGGGGGCCGCGACGACGAGCGCTCCGGTGGAGGTGTCGTGCAGCAGCACGGGCTCACCGCGCCCGGGCAGCACGGGGACGGCGGGGGCTGGCCAGGGACGCATCGCCCGCGACCCTACCCAGCGCCGGCGGGTCGGTCCCTCAGAAGGGGGGCCAGGGCAGCGCCCGCCCGCCCGGAGGGGGCTTCGGGAAGCGCCCCCGGGCCAGCAGCCGCTCCACGCGCAGCTCGGCGGCCAGCAGCTCGTCGTCGGTCAGCAGCTGCGACAGGCGCTCGGCCAGCTCGCCGTCCAGCGCCGCGGCGGTGGCCTCCAGCAGCGCCACGACGTCGTCGTCGAACCGCTCCCCGGCCCAGCCCCACAGCACGGTCCGCAGCTTCGGGTCCTCGTGGAAGGTCAGGCCGTGGTCGACGCCCCGGACCGCGCCGTCGAGGCCGCGCAGCACGTGGCCGCCCTTGCGGTCGGCGTTGTTGACGACGGCGTCGAAGGCGGCCATGCGGCGCAGCGAGGCGTCGTCGGCGTGGCACAGCACCACCGGCTCCCCGCCCCAGCCCTCGCCGCGCACGACCTCGCGCCAGCCGCCGGGCACCGCCGCGGGGGCGACGACGTCGATGACGCCCCCTCCGGGCGGGGTCAGGAGCTCCTCGTCACCGGCCCCCGCGGAGGGGTCGGGGCCGACCCAGGCCTGCACCGACCCGAGGCCCAGCTCGCCGTCGCGCAGGACGGTGGGCGGCACCACGTCCCACCCCGCGGCGGCCGACACGAGCGCCGCCGCCACCTCGCGGCCCGCCAGGGTGCCGTCGGGGAAGTCCCACAGGGGCGCCTCGCCCGCCACGGGCTTGTAGACGCAGGGCACCGAGGCGCCACCGAGGGAGCACCGCGCCAGCAGCGTGGTGTTGGAGGCCCCGACCACCCGGCCCGTGACCTCGAGGTCGCCCCGCGACAGGTGGTCGAGGAGGTCGGGCTGGTCGGGCTGGTCGGGGGGCTGGGAGCTGGTCAGCGGCGGTACCCGTTGGCGCGGGGGCAGACGTGCCCGGACGGGTCGAGGGGGTCTCCGCAGAACGGGCACGGCGGGCGGCCGGCGGCCACCACCGCGAGCGCGCGGACGGAGAAGGCGCGGGCCCGGGCGCCCGGCAGGCTGACCCGGAGCAGGGAGCGGGGGTCGGCGTCGTCGGCCAGGCCCTCGAGCTCGGCCTCCTCGTCGCCGTCGCCGACCTCGAAGCACTCGATGACGACGACCTCGCGGTCGCCGTCCCACGCGAGGGTCATGGTGCCGACGCGGAACTCCTCCTCGATGGGGGTGTCGAGGGGGGCGTCGTCGCGGGCGTCGGCCGGCATCACCGCGGGCACGGGGGCGGCGCCGCCGCTGCGGCGGACGACCTCGTCGAGGAGCTCCTCGACGCGCTCGGCCAGGGCGCTGACCTGGGCCTTCTCGAGGGCGACGGACGTGAGCGCCGTGCCCGCGCGGGCCTGGAGGAAGAAGGTGCGGCCTCCGGGAGGGCCCGTGGTGCCGGCCACGAACCGCTCCGGAGGGTCGTAGTCGAAGACCTGCCGGGGCATGGCGCGAACCTACCTCCTGGTCAGCGGGCCGCCCCTGCTCCTCCGCCCACGACGGCGTCGGAGCTCGCCGGCCCGGCTTCAGGGGCGCCGGGGTGGCTGGGGGGAGGCGGCAGCAGGGAGGTGACGTCGCCGCCGGTGTCGTTGGTGCGCACCGCGAAGGGCCGCAGCGCGGTGTAGCGGACCACCGAGACCGACGCCGGGTCGACGACGATGCGCTGGAAGGCGTCCAGGTGGACGCCGAGGGCGTCGGCGAGGACGGCCTTGATGACGTCGCCGTGGCTGACCGCCGCCCACACCGCGTGCTCGCCGTGCTGCGCGGCCACCTCGGCGTCGACGCGGCGGACCGCGTCGAGGGCGCGCTGCTGCATGCCCCGCATGGACTCCCCGCCGGGGAAGACCACCGAGCTCGGGTGCGCCTGCACCGCGGGCCACAGGGGCTCCTTGACGAGCTCGGCGATGGGCCGGCCGGTCCAGTCGCCGTAGTCGCACTCCGAGAGGCCCTCGTCGGTCTCCAGCGCCGGGCGGGGTGCACCCTCGGGACCGGGGACGCCGAGCAGCGCGGCGGCGGTGGCCTGGCAGCGCTCCAGCGGCGAGGCGACCACGCGCACCAGCGGCAGGGGCGCCAGCCGCCGGCCGAGCGCGGCGACCTGCGAGGCCCCGAGCTCGTCGAGGCCGACCCCGGGCGTGCGGCCGGCGAGCAGGCCGCCGGTGTTGGCGGCCGTGCGGCCGTGGCGGACCAGGAGCAGCGTCGGCACGCCCGGAACGCTAACCGACGCCGGTCAGCGCCGGTCAGCGCCGGTCAGCGCTGGTCGGCGCCCACCGGTGGCCTGTCGGGGCTCAGGGCACGTCCACGACGGGCGAGCGCCCGACCATCACCACGGCGGGGTCTCCGCCCAGCGGGTCGGTCAGCACCGTGTGCAGCCAGAACTGGTAGCGGCTGCCGCTGGTGAGCCCCGTGATGGTCGTGGTGGCCATCTGGCACCCGGCCGGGGCCGGCACGTCCTTCCACACCAGCGGGGGCTGGGCCCCGGAGACCAGGTCCTGGCGGGCGGCGGCGATCCGCCACCCCTCCAGGGAGGCGCCCTTGCGGCTCATCCAGCTCAGCTGGACCGCGCCCTGCGAGGCGACGGCCGCCACCCCGACCCCGACGACGCTGCGCGAGACCAGGTCGGCGCACATCTCGCCGTCGCCGCCCGCCGTGACCGTCTTCGCCGGCGGCGCCGGCTTCGTGACCGTCACAAACGACGTCGTGTCCTGCGTCACGGTCGCCGCCGGGACCGGCGCCGGCGGGGAGGGCTGCGGGCCGGTGCCGGCCACCAGGCTCTGGCCCGAGGCGGGCGCGGCCGTCGACAGGGGCGGTGGGGCCGCGGTCCCGTCGTCGGCGGAGCCGAACGGCGAGCAGGCGGCGCTCAGCGCGCAGCAGGCCGCCAGCAGCAGCGCGCCGGCCCGGCGGGCGGCGGCGGTCTGGCGGGCGCGCGCGGTCGGGTCGGCGTGGGCCACGCCGTGGCATCGGCAGCCGCGGGCCGCGGCTTGAGCGAAGATGCCCCGGTGATCGTGGGCACCTGGCTGTGGGACGAGCACGGGCACCACCAGGTGGACGACTGGCCCTCCGCGCTGCGGTCGTGCCGCGACGGCGGCGAGGGGTTCGTCTGGGTCGGCATGGACTCACCCGACGCCGACGAGCTGCAGCGCCTCGCCGAGCAGCTGCACCTGCACCCCCTCGCCGTCGAGGACGCCGTGCACGGCGGCCAGCGCGCCAAGGTCGACGTCTACGACGACGACTCGCTCCTGGTGGTGCTGCGCCCCCTGGAGTACGACGACGCCACCTCCAGCGTCGAGACCCGCGAGCTGACGATGTTCGTGGGCCCCCACCACGTGGTGAGCGTGCGCCGCGGCGGGCACACGCCCCTGCGCAGCGTGCGGTACTCCCTCGACGGCGCCCCCGGTCCTCTGCGGGCGACGCCCGTGGGGGCGCTGCACGGGGTGCTGGACGCGGTGGTCGACCACTTCGTGGTGGTGGCCGACGAGCTGGGCGACGACCTCGACGAGCTCGAGCGGCGCGTCTTCACGGCCGGTGACGGCCGGACGAGGGGTGCGCCCGGAGGTGTCGACGCCGCGGAGATCTACCGGCTCAAGCGCGAGGTCTCCGAGGCGCGCCGGGCCGTGGCGCCCCTGGTGGAGCCGGTCGCGGCGCTGGCGCGGGGCGAGGTGGCGGGCGTGACCAAGAAGCTGCGGCCGTTCTTCGCGGACGTGCTGGACCACCTGGTGCGCACCGAGGACCGCGTCGGCGGGTACGAGCGCTCCCTCACCGACATCCTCAACGTGCACCTGGCGCAGGTGTCGGTGCAGCAGAACTCCGACTCGCGCAAGATCTCCGCCTGGGCGGCCCTCGCCCTGGTGCCGACGCTGATCGCGGGCATCTACGGCATGAACTTCGACGTCATGCCCGAGCTGCGGTGGCACTTCGGCTACCCGTACGCCCTGGGCCTGATGGTGGTGGTCTGCCTGTCGCTGTGGCGGGCCTTCAAGCGCTCCGGCTGGTTGTAGCGAGAGCTGCGGGGAGAGCCGCAGCGCACGCGTCCAGCAGGGCGAGGCGGGCCTCGGGGCGGGGGGCCAGCGGGGCGACGGCGAGCGCGGTGACCCCCGCGTCCGCGTGCGCCGCGAGCCGCTCGGGCAGGGCGCTGGGCGGGCCCACCAGGCAGGTGGCCTGCAGGAACGCCGTCGGCACGAGCGCGGCGGCCTCCTCGCGGCGGCCGTCGAGGTAGGCGTCCTGCACCGCGCGGGCGACGGCGCCGTGGCCCAGGCGGGTGGCGGCCTCGACGTAGACGTTCTTCTCGCGGCTGCCCATGCCGCCGAGGTACAGCGCGGCGTACCCCCGCAGCGGGGCGGCGACGGCCGGGTCGTCGAGGTCGGCGCCCTCCTCGGTGAGCAGCGCCGGCACCGTCGCCACGACCTGCAGGGGGCGCTCGGCCCCGCCGGGCAGCGCGCAGCGGGCCCGCCCGCGGGCCAGGGCGGCGAGCTGCTCCTCGGCGTCCTCGGGGGCCAGGAACGCCGGGAGCCACCCGTCGGCGACCTCCCCGGCCAGCTCGGTGTTCTTCGGCCCCGTGGCCGCCAGCAGCACGGGCAGGTCGGGCCGGGGGGCCGGCAGGGCCAGGCGCAGCCCGGCGCCCCCGGAGGCGGGGTCGGGGTCGGCGGGGCCCCGGGCGAGCACGCGGCGCACCACGTCGACGTAGGCGCGCGTGCGGGCCAGGGGCGCAGCGAAGGGCACCCCGTGCCAGCCGGCGGAGACCTGCGGCCCCGACACGCCCAGCCCCAGGCTGAACCTGCCCCCCGAGAGGCCGTCGAGGGTGGCGGCGGTCATGGCGGTGGCCGCCGCGCTGCGCGCCGGGACCTGCAGCACCGCGCTGCCCAGGCCCAGGCGGGTGGTGTGCGCCGCCAGCCAGGTCAGCACCGTCACCGCGTCGGAGCCGTACGCCTCGCTGGCCCAGGCGCTGCCGTAGCCGAGCTCCTCGGCCCGCCGGGCCAGGGCCACGGCGTCGGCCGCCTGCTCCGCCACGGGACGACGGGTGCCGAAGTACCCCAGCGACAGCGCCAGCTCCATGCCGCCCGACCCTAGGCCGCTACTGTGCGCGACGTGGAGGAGCGCACCGTCGGTCGTTCGGGGCTGCGGGTCTCCGCCCTCGGCCTGGGCACCATGGGGTGGGGCACGCCCGGGGCCGTCAGCGACCACCACGAGGCGCGCGAGCTGCTCACCGCCTTCGTCGACGCCGGCGGCACCCTGGTCGACACCGCCGACGTCTACGGCGCCGGCGCGGCGGAGTCCCTGCTAGGGGAGCTGTTCGACGGGACGGTGGCCCGCGAGGACGTCGTGCTGGTGACCAAGTCGGGCCGCGGGAGCGGGCGCGGGAGCCGCCCGGACACCTCCGCGCGGGCGCTGCTCGCCGGGCTGGACGCCTCGCTGCGCCGCCTGGGCACCGACCACGTCGACCTCTGGCTCGCCCACGCCTGGGACCCCGCCACCCCGCCGCAGGAGGTCGCCGCCGCCCTGGAGGCGGCCGTGGTCAGCGGGCGGGCCCGGTACGCGGGGGTGGCCGACCACAGCGGCTGGCAGCTGGCCACGACCGCCGCGGCCTCCGCGGCGCGGGGGCTGCCCCTGGTGGCCGCGAGCTGCGAGCTGAGCCTGCTGGCCCCCGACCACGCCGACGTGCTGCCCGCCGCCGCCCACCACGGCCTCGGGGTGCTGGCCTGGGCGCCGCTGGGCCGCGGGGTGCTCACCGGGAAGTACCGCGGCAGCGTGCCGCCGGACTCGCGCGCCGCCTCGCCCGTGCTGGCGGCGTGGGTGGAGCCCTACCTGGGCGCCGGGCCGCGGCGGGTGGCCCAGGCGGTCGCCACGGCCGCCGCGGGCCTGGACGCCTCCGCGACCGAGGTCGCCCTGGCGTGGGCGCGCGACCGGCCGGGCGTCGCGAGCGCCGTGGTCGGCGTCCGCACGCCCGGCCAGCTGCGCGGGGTGCTCGAGGCGGGCGAGCTGGAGCTGCCGGCGGAGATCCGCGCGGTGCTCGACGAGCTCAGCGAGAGCTGAGGCCCTCGCCGGGCTCGTCGTCGAGGTGGTCGCCCGCCTCGTCGTCCGCCAGCTCGTCGTCGTCCTCGTCGTCCTCGTCGTCGGGGAGCTCGAACGGGGTGACCTCGTCGTGGGCGGTGTACAGCGCCTCGTCGTAGACCTCGAACGCGTCGGCCAGCTGCGCGTACGCGGCCTCGACGGCGGGGTCGTCGTCGCCGCGGCGGCGCTGGGCGGCGCCCAGGTGCGCCTCCAGCGCGGCGATGAGTCGGTCCAGGGCCGCGCGGGGATCGGTCGCCATGGCTGGAACCGTAGTGGGTGGGCATGATGGTCCGCGATGGAGCAGATCCCCTCAGCACGCCGCCCCGGCCGCTCGGGCGTGGAGTACGAGCACCGCACGATCACGATGCCCCGGGGCACCTCGCGCAGCGAGGCCCGGCGCCTCCTGGTGGAGGCCGCCGAGACCGGGCACTGGGAGCTGGCGCGGGTGCGCCTCTACCTGGGCGGACGCCGCGAGGTGCAGCTGCGGCGCAAGATCGTGCGGGTCGAGCGGACCTTCTGACCCGCCCGGCCGGCGCGCGTCAGGCGCTGCGCACGAACCGCCCCAGCACCCGCGTGCCGAAGCGCAGCGCGTCGAGCGGCACCCGCTCGTCCACGCCGTGGAAGAGGCCGGCGAAGTCGAGCCCGGCGGGCAGGCGCAGCGGCGCGAACCCGTAGCCGGGGATGTCGAGCTGGCTGAACGACTTGTTGTCGGTGCCGCCGGAGAGGCAGTAGGGCAGCACCCGGGCGCCCGGGTCCTCCGCGAGCAGCGCCTCGACCATCCTGTCGACCAGGGGCACGTCGAAGGCGGTCTCCAGGGCGACGTCGCGGTGCACGTCCTCGACGTCGACGAACTCGCCGGCGAGCTCGCGCACGGTCTGCACCAGGCGCTCCTCGTGGCCGGGCAGGAAGCGGCAGTCGAGCAGCGCCGTGGCGGTGCCGGGGATGACGTTCTGCTTGTACCCGGCCTCCAGCAGCGTCGGGTTGGCGGTGTCGCGCAGGGTGGCCCCCACCCAGCGCGCCGTCGTCCCGAGCTGGTCGAGCAGCGCTGACGGGTCCTCGGGGTCGAACTCGACGCCGGTGATGTCGGTGACGCCGTCGAGGAAGGCGCGCACCGTCGGCGTGACCTCCACCGGCCACGGGTGCGCCCCGATGCGCGCCACGGCCTCGCACAGGCGGGTGACGGCGTTGTCGGTGTTGACCTGGCTGCCGTGGCCGGCGCGGCCGTGCGCCACCAGGCGCAGCCACGCGATGCCCTTCTCGGCGGTCTGCAGCAGGTAGGTGCGCTGGTCCCCCACCTGCGTGGAGAAGCCGCCCACCTCGCTGACCGCCGCGGTGCAGCCCTCGAACAGCTCGCGGTGGTGGTCGACCAGCCAGTGCGCGCCCTGGACGCCGCCGGCCTCCTCGTCGGCCATGAACGCCAGCACCAGGTCGCGCGGAGGGCGCTCGCCGGAGCGGACCAGGTCGCGCACCACCGCCAGGAGCATGGCGTCCATGTCCTTCATGTCGACGGCGCCGCGGCCCCACAGGCACTCGACGCCGCCGTTGGCCGGATCGGGGGCGACCTCGCCGCCGAACGGGTCGACGCTCCAGTCGGCCGCGCGGGCGGGGACGACGTCGAGGTGGCCGTGCAGCAGCAGCGCACCCCGCTCGGCGGTGCCCGCCGGGTCTCCCTCGACGCGCACGACCACGCTGGCGCGGCCCGGCTGGCTCTCCAGCAGCACGGGGTCGAGGCCGACGTCGCTGAGCAGCCCGGCCACCAGCTCGGCGGCCGCCCGCTCCCCCGGCCCCGTGCCGTCACCGGGGTTGGTGGTGTCGATCCGCAGGAGGTCGCGGCAGATGTCGACGACCTCGTCGAGGGGGGTGCTGCTCGGGCCGGCCGGGGAGGTGGGGCTCATCGACCCACCGTACGGACGTCAGCCGGTGACGCCCGGCGGGGTGCCGAGGATGCACAGCGCGAGCGTCTTGCCCGGCTCCGCGGTGCGCTCGACGAGCACCCGGCCGTCGGAGTCCTTGATGCGGCAGCCGACCGTCCCCTGGCCGTCCTGGCTGTTGACGCCCACGTACCAGCCCTTCCAGGTGGCCGAGCCCTCCGCGGGCCGGGAGAAGGTGGAGCCCAGGTCGGTGGAGGTCTCGCGGGAGTCGGCGGTTCCCAGCTCGACGTAGGTGTTCTTCGCGGTGCCGAAGCCCTCGTAGGTGACGTCGCCGGTGGGGATGACCGCGGTCGGTGCCGCCGAGGCCGCCGCCGCGGGCTCGGCGGGGGCGCTGGTGGCCTCCGCGGCGGCCGTCTGCTCGGCGGTCGCGGCGGTGTCCTCGGCCGCGGCGCTCCCGCCGTCGGCCGGGGCAGCGGCGTCGGCGGTCGCGTCGTCCTGCGCCGGTGCGGCCGGCGAGCTCGCCGTGTCCTGGGGGGCGGGCTGCGCGGTCTCGTCGGTCGCGGCCGAGGGAGCGGCGCCGCCGGTGGCCGCGGTGAGCAGGCTCGCGGGCAGCTGGCGGGCCTCGGACGAGAACGAACCCACGCCGACGGCGACGACGAGGGCCGCTGCGGCCGCCAGCAGGCCCACGGGCAGGCCCAGGGCGCGGCGCTGGTGCCAGCGCCGCGGAGCAGCGGTCGCACCGGTGCGGGCGTGGCGGGTGGCCGGACCGGTGGTGCGGGCGGTGCTGCGGGCGGTGGGGCGGCTCGTGACCCGGGTGGTGGCCGACGCGGTTCCGGCAGCGGGGGTCGCAGCGGGGGTCGCAGCGGGGGCCGCAGCGGGGGTCGCGGCGGTGGCCGCCGCGGCGGTGCGCAGCGCGGCCAGGTCGGCCGGGGCCAGCGGCGAGGTGCGGACCGGCGCGGGGCTGCTGCTCGCGCTGGGACCCGTGGTCGGGCCGGCGGTCGGGCTGGGGCTGGCGGTGGGCAGCAGGGCAGCGGTCGGCACGACCACCGAGGAGCTGCCGGAGGAGCCGGCCGACGGGCCGGGCCGAGGAGCCGTGCGCGCCTGGCGCTCGCGCACGAGCGCCTCGACCTCGGCCGCGGCGGGCGGGGGCGGGAGCTCCGCCTCGCGGCGGGAGCGGCGCGTGGAGACGGGCCCGGTGGTCCAGGAGGGCTCGCGGACCGGAGCCGTCGGCGGCGGGACCGGGGTGGCCTGGGCGGCAGGGGTGACGACGTCGAGGGGGCCGGAGACCGCGGGCGCCGAGCGGCGGCGCGGCACGAAGGCCGGGGTCATCGGCGCCGACGGGGCGTCGAGGTGCTCGGTGATGCTGCGGGCGAGCGCCCTGGTCAGCGGCGTGGCCGAGGTGGCGAGGGCGGAGCGGGTGGGAGCGTCGGACAGCGCCGGGAAGCTCTTCCACGCCATCGTGTCGCCGGCCAGGACGGCGGGCTCGTCGAGGGCGGAGGGCCGCCGCAGGGCCGCGCGGTCGCGGCGGCTGGGCAGCTGCGCCGCGGGCAGGGCCGGGCCGAGGGCCCCGGCCGCCGCGTGCTGGGGAGAGTGCTGGGGCGCGTGCTGGCTGACGGCGGGCTGCGGGAGCACGGGGGTCACCGGCGCCAGCGGGGCGACCGGGGTCAGCGGGGCCGCTGAGGAGGCGGCCGCCTGCCGCGGGGCGGCGTGGGCGCTGCGGCGGCCCGCGCCGCGCTCCTCGCGCAGCGCGCGGCGGCGCTCACCGCCGGCCTGCCCGGGAGCGGTGCCGTCGGTGCCGTCGGTCCCGTCGCCTGCCACAGGACAGCAGTGTGGTGCAGGAGGCGCGCCGTGTCCCGGGAGTGCGAGAAGTCACCGGCACCGGTTCCGGCGCGTCGCACCCCCCGGGATGCGGCGGGCTGCTACGCGCGCGGGCTCGTCACGACCTCAGAGGGTGCGCCGGTCGACGGTGACGTCGCCGACGTGGACGTCGACCACGAAGCCGCCGGACGCCGGCGCCACCTCGCCGAGGACCGCGCGCAGGACCCCGCCGACCTCCTGGCGCACCTGCTCGGCGGCCTCGACGACGTCGGCGCCGAAGGCCACGACCACGGTGGTGCGGACCGCGACGAGGCGGTCGTCGTCGTCGGTCTCGAAGACCACGCGGCTGGGCGCGGCGTCGGGCAGCGGCTCCAGGGCGGTGCGGACCACGTCGGTGAGGACGTCGGTGGACACGGAGAACCGGCCCAGCTCGTGCTGCGCGGCCACGGTGCGCGCCGGGCGGACGGCCGAGAGGGCGGCGTCGACCACGCGCTGGCGCACGCGGACCCAGCCAGCGTCGGTGTGGAGGCGGAGCGCCTCGGCGGCGCGGGCCAGCGGGTCGGCGCCCGGCGCCGCGTCCCGCACCCCCTGGTCCTCGGGCACGCTCATCTCCAGTCCTCCAGCAGGGTCGTGAGGGTCGCTCGGGCCCGGGAGAGGCGTCCGCGGACGACGTCGGGGGTGGTGCGACCGACCTCCGCCACCTCGGCGTACGACAGCCCCTCCACCTCCTTCAGGATCCACGCCGACCGCTGCCCCTCGGGCAGCTGCCGCAGCGCGGCGTCGAGGGCCTCGACGAACCCCTGCATCTCCACGACGCGCGCCGGGTCCTGCCCGGGACCGGTGGCGCGCCGGGCCAGCACCTCGTCGTCGACAGGGGCGGCCGTCCTCTTGAGCTGGCGGCTCTGGTGCCGCCGCACCGCGTGGGTGACCAGGGTGAACATCCACGTGCGGACGCTGGAGCGGCCGCCGAAGCCCGACAGGCCGCGCCAGGCGTCGGCCATCGCGTCCTGGAGGCAGTCGGCGGTCTCGCTCGGGTCGTCGAGCATGCGCGAGGCGTACCGGTGCAGGGCGGGACCGTGGCGGTCGACCAGCTCGGTGAAGGCCAGGCGGTCTCCGAGGCCGGCCCGGCGCGCCAGGACGTCGTCGTCGAGCTCGTCGACGACGCCCCCTCCGGGGGCGGGTCTCTCGTCGCGCACGACACGACCCGATCACAGGCCCAGGACCCCCGCCACCGCAGCGGTGTGACCCAGGTCACAGCAGATCGGGCGTGACGTTTCCGTCCGCGCTGACTCTCACCCTCCGTCGAACGCACCAGCCCGGTGCGCCTCACGATCCCGACCAGGAGGAGAGACCCCATGTCCCAGACCACCACCGCCGTGGCCACGAAGAACACCGCCCTGGCCAGCACGCAGGGCAGCACCTCCATCGCCGACGCCGTGGTCTCCAAGATCGCCGGCATCGCCGCCCGCGAGGTCACCGGCGTGCACGCCCTCGGTGGCGGCGCCGCCCGCGCCGTCGGCGCGCTGCGCGAGCGCATCCCGGGTGCCACCACCAACCACTCCCAGGGCATCTCGGTCGAGGTCGGCGAGAAGCAGGCCGCCGTCGACATCACCCTGATCGCCGAGTACGGCGTCGCCATCGCCGACCTCGCCGCGGGCGTGCGCCGCAACGTCATCACCTCGGTCGAGCGCATGACCGGCCTCGACGTCACCGAGGTCAACATCGAGGTCAGCGACGTCTTCATCCCGTCCGAGGACGGCGACGACGACGAGCAGCCGGCCCGCCAGGCCCGGGTGCAGTGACCCGCATGACCACCCAGACCCCCGGCACCTCCCCCCTCCCGCCCCGCGGGAGCGACGGGGTCGTGGGCGGTGAGGTGGTCGCCGAGCGCGTCGAGGGCGTCGCCGAGGGCTCCGTCGTGGAGCCGGTCGACGTCGTCGCCCGCGCGGTGCTGGCCGTGCCCGGCGTGCACTCCCTGCACGCCGGGCTGGCCGGCTCGGCCGCCACCTTCCTGCCCGGCCGCCGCGTCGCGGGCATCGCGCTGCGCGAGAGCGGCACCGAGGTGCACGTCGTCGTCGAGATCGGCCGCGACGTCCGCGCCACCGCCGCGGCGGTCCACGCCGCGGTCACCGCCCTCGGGGCGGCCACCGCCCCCCAGCCGGTGCACGTCCACGTCGGGGACCTGGCCGCGCCCCGCGCCTGAGCACCACCCCTGCTGCCCACCCCCCCTGCACCCCACCCGAACAGCCGAAGGAGCCCTCCCATGTCCCCCGCCACCCCGTACTCCTGGATCGGGCTGCTGGCCGGTCTGCTGCTGGCCATCGCCGGCGCGGTCGGCGGAGCCGGAGCCTTCTTCGGCGCCCTCGTGCTCGGCGCCGTCGGCTGGGTCGTCGGCGCCCAGGCCGAGGGCCGCATCGACCTGGTGGCGGCCCTGAGCCGCCGCAGCCGTGGCTGAGGTGGCCGCTGCCCCCGAGCGGCAGCTGACGGCGCCCGCCGAGCGCGGCTCCCTGCACCTCGCCGACGAGGTGGTGCTGGCCATCGCCCGGGCGGCCGCCCTGCGGGTGCCCGGCGTGGCCCCCACCTCCGCCACCTCCGGCCTCATCAGCTCGGCCATCGGCCGCGACCTGCCCCGCGCCTCCGCGCAGGTGGCGGGCTCGCGAGCCCGCGTCGAGCTGCAGGTGGCCTCCGTGTGGCCCCACCCCGCGGCCCAGGTGGCCGCGGGCGTGCGCGAGGCGGTCACCGCCCAGCTGCAGCAGCTGGCGGCCGTCTCCGCCGACTCCGTGTCCGTGACCGTCGACGCCGTCGTGCGTCCCGACCGCCCCGAGCGAGGGAGGGTCCAGTGAGCCTCACCACCGAACGCCCCACCTCCACCCCCACGGCCCGGCTGCGGCCCGCGAAGCTGCCGACCGGACCGGGCACCATCGGCTGGCTCGGCCCCGTGCTGGCGCTGCTGCTCGTCGGCGTCGCCGTGCTCGTGGGCCAGGACGCGTGGGTCCGCCTGCAGGGCGGGTCGACCACCTGGCTCGGGACCGCCACCAGCGCCCTCGACGGCCTCGCGCCGACCGCGGCCGTGGCCGCCGTCGGCGTGGTCGTCGCCCTCGTCGGGCTGTGGTTCGTCGTCGCGGCGCTCGAGCCCCGCACCCGGGACGCCCTCCCCCTGGGCGGCACCAGCGGTGCGCACCTGCGCACCGCCGACGTGGCCCGGCTCGCCTCCGGCGCCGCCGACCAGGTCGACGGCGTGCTGCGGACGCGCTCCAGCGCCGGACGCCGCTCGGTGACCGTCGACGTCACCACCACCGCCGCCCGCGGGGGCGCCGGTGGAGGCGTGGACGGTGTGGCCGACCGCGTGCGCACCAGCGTCGAGCACGCCCTGCGCGCGCTGGAGACCCCGCCCCGCGTCAAGGTCCGCACCACCGCCCCGAAGGGAGACGACCAGTGAGCCGCACCGTCCTCGGGTTCGACCGCCTCGTGGCCTTCGTGCTCGGCCTCGTGCTCGTGGCCGCCGGCGCGGGAGCCGCCGCCTGGGGCCTCGGCCAGCTCACCCGGGTGTGGGCCGGCGCCCCGCAGGCGGTCAGCACCGCCGCCGCCGGCGACGTCTACGGCCGGTCGTGGTGGCCGGGTGCGGCTGCGGCCGCCGCCGTCGTCCTCGCCCTCCTGGGCCTGTGGTGGCTGTTCGCCCACGTGCCGCGCCGCTCGACGGGCCCCCTGCGCCTGACCGGCTCGGACCGCTCCGGCGCCCTGGCGGTCGACGGCAGCTCGGCGGCCGCCGCCGCCGCCGACGTGCTCGCCGAGGTGCCCGGCGTCCGCTCGGCCTCGGGCCGCGTGGTCAGCGACCGCGGCCAGCTGGTCGCCGAGATCGACGTGACCGCCGAGCCCGACGCCGACCTCGCCGAGGTCGCCGCCGCGGTCGACGCGACCGGCGCGCAGCTGGCGCAGGTCATCGGCCGCGACGACCTGCGCGGCCGGGTGGCCGTGCGCGTCGCCCGCCGCCAGCGCCAGGGCAGCCGCGTGCGCTGACCCGCCCAGCACCACCCAGCGACCCCCGTCCGGACCCCGTCCGGACGGGGGTCGCCGGCGTCTGGGGACCGTCTGGACCCGAGCGGACCGCCCGTGGGCGGGTGCTGGATGGGGCACGTGCCTGATTTCGCCCTCATCGCGCTGACCGTCGTGGTCTTCGCCGTCCTCGCGCTGCTCGTCAGCGGTCTCGAGCGCCTCGACTCGTCGGGCGACCAGCGGTGAGCCGAGTCCGTCGTCCTGCTGCTCGTCGTCCTCGCGCTGGCCGGCTACCTGCTGACCGCGCTGCTGGACCCGGAGCGGTTCTGATGGAGACGCCGCAGCGGCTTCCTGACCGTCGCGACCCTCGTGCCGCC
>NZ_VUOH01000005.1 GCF_015390235.1 Quadrisphaera sp. INWT6
GTGCTGCAGGCCCGCGCCGAGGCCGACCGCGAGCGGACCGCGGCCCGCGCCGAGCGCGACCGCCTCGCCCAGGAGGTCGCCGAGCTGACCCGCCAGCGCGAGGCCGCCGCCGCCGAGCTCGGGCAGCTGTCGGGCATCGTCGACGCCCTGGCCGTGCCCGGTCGCCGCTCCACCAGCCAGCCCCTGCAGCCCCTGCAGCCGGTCGACGCCTCCCGCGTGCGGGCCACGGCGCCGGTCGTCCCCGCGGCCCGACCCGTGTGCGCCAGCACGACCTGGCCGGCTCCGACGACGAGTGGCTGCGCCGCCCCCGCTGACACCCCGGGGCCGTCCTGGCGCCGTCCTGGCGCTGGCGGTCCGCGGCCCCGCTGACCGCTCGCGCGGGTGGGAAGTCCCCCGAGCCGGGGACCCTCCGCCCGCGCGCGGTCGCGTCCCGGTGCACCAGACTGCTGCCGACCGCAGCCGACCGGGCCGCGAGCCCGCCGCCACCGGAGGCACCATGTCCGACCCCGGACCGTTCCGCTCCGTCCTGCGCGGGTACGACCCCGCCCAGGTCGACCGCCACGTGACCGACCTGGCCGCCGCCCTGGAGGAGGAGCGCGCCGCCTCCGCGGACCTCGCGTTCCAGGTCCGGGCCCTCGAGCAGAGCCTGGCCGAGCGGGCCGCCGAGGACGCCGCGCAGCTGGTCAGCCCGGAGGCGACCGCCCCCAGCTACGCCGACCTCGGCCACCGCGTGGCGCAGATCCTCTCGCTGACCGAGGAGGAGGCGCTCGACCTCCTCGCCCGCGCGCACGCCGACGCCGAGGCGCTGCGCGGCGAGGCCGACGCCCGCGCGAGGCTCGTGCGCGCCGACGCCGACCGGTACGACGAGGCGGTGCGCTCGGACGCCCGCGCCGAGGCCGAGCGGGTCCTGGCGGACGCGCGCCGGCGCGCCGAGGACCTCGTGGACGCCGCCGAGCGCGAGGCCGCGGCGCTGCGCGAGGAGTCGGCCGCAGCCTGGGAGGACGCCCGGGCGCGCTCCGCCCAGGCCGCCACCGACTTCGAGCTCGCGCTGGCCACCCGTCGCCACCGCACGGAGGTGGAGGCCCAGGAGCTGCACCGCGAGCGCACCGAGGAGCTGGAGCGCGTGGAGCGGCTCGTGGCGCAGGCCCGCGACCGCGCCGACGCCGCCGACGCGGAGGCCGCGGCCCGGGCCGAGCAGGTGCTCTCCGACGCCCGCCGCGAGGCCGACGAGCTGGTGGTGGACGCCCGCGACCGCGCCGCCGCGGTGCGCGCGGAGTCGGACCGCGAGCTCGCCGCCGCCACGGCCCGGCGCGACAGCATCAACGCCCAGCTGGCCAACGTGCGCCAGATGCTCGCCACGCTGTCCGGCGGGTCGTCCGCGCCGGCGGGCTCGGTCCCGGTGACGGGCCTGGAGGACGACGGCACCGGCGACTTCGACGTCGACCTGGAGACCGTGCAGCGGGAGCGCACCGCGCAGCAGGCCTGAGCGCCCTCGCCGTCAGCCGCCCCGGACCGCTCGAGCGGTCCGGGGCGGCTGACGATCAGGACTCCGCGTTGCACCAGGCGGGGGTACGCGCGGGCGTGGTGCACCAGCGGGGTGCCCCCGGCCACGTCGGTCACCTCGGGACGCACCAGGAGCAGCACGCTGTCACCGGCGTCGACGACGGCGTGGAACGGGCCGGCGAGCCGCGCCACCGCGCCGTGGAGGCGCGGGAGGCCGGTCTCGTCCCACTCCCAGGAGCCGTCGTCGGGGAAGCGCCCGGCCGCCGGGGCCGCGAAGCGCCGCGCGAGGTGCTCCTGCGAGTCCGAGAGCAGGTGCACGGCGGCGCGGCCCTCCTGCAGCAGCGCGTCAAGGCTGGAGGAGGTGCGGGAGACGTTGAACGACAGCAGCGGCGGGCACACCGACACCGAGGCCACCGAGATCGCGGTGAAGCCCACGGGGCGCTCCGGGGAGCGGGTGGTCACCACCCAGGCGCTCGAGGCCACGGTCCGGAAGGCCCCCGGCAGGTCGACGACGGGTGCGGGGCGCGCAGCGGTCACGGTCACAACTCATCTCCTCCATCGGTCCTGGCGGGAGCACCTGCCGTCCCGACGGTGCGGGGGCTGGTTGCTGCGGCGTCGACGAGCCAGGTCTCTCGGCCGCTCTGGATGGTCGGGGCGATCGTGTCCCGGCGCGCGGCCCGTGTCAACGCGGAGGCACCGGGCGGGCGTCTAGCGTGTCGGCGTGCACCCCCTGCTCCTCGGCGTCGCGTCGCTGGTCGTCCTGGGCGCCGTCGCGGGGGTCGCCGGGCTGCTGCTGGCCCGCGGCCGGCGCGGTCCCGCCGCGTCCACCGCGGTCCTCGTCGGCGTCGTCGCCACCTTCGCGGGGGCCTTCACCGGCTACTTCCTGGGCGCCAAGGGCGGCGGGGGCGCGTTCCTCACCGGCCCGGCGTGGGCCGGTGCCGCCGCGGGCGCTGTCCTCGCCGTCGTGCTGCTGCTCTCGGTGCTGAGCCGGCGCCGACCGCGGGCGTGACCGCCCCGACGGCGCGGGGCGCGGCCGCGTCCGCCCGCCACCTGGCTCCGGGCCTGCTCGCCGCCGCCGTCGCCACCGCCGTCGCCTTCACCGCCTCCCGCCTCGTGCCGGGCCTGGGGCCGACCACGGTCGCCGTCGTCCTGGGGCTGCTCGTCGCGAACGCCGGCCTCCAGCGCCCGGCGCTGGCCCCCGGCACCGCCTTCGCGAGCCGGCGGCTGCTGCGGACGGCCGTCGTGCTGCTGGGCCTGCAGCTGCCCCTGTCGGCGCTAGTCGCCCTCGGGTGGGAGGGCCTGGCGGTGGTGGTCGGCGTCGTCGTCGCCACCTTCGCGGGCACGCTGCTGCTCGGCCGGGCCCTGGGCGTCTCCCCCGCGCGGTCGCTGCTGGTCTCCACCGGCTTCTCGATCTGCGGGGCGTCGGCGATCGCGGCCGTGGAGCCGCTGTCGAAGGCGCGCAAGGACGACGTGTCCACCGCCGTCGCCCTCGTGACGCTGTGCGGGAGCCTGGCGATCCTGGTGCTCCCGCCGCTGCGCGGGCCCCTCGGGCTCGACCCGGTGGCGTTCGGCGCCTGGACGGGCGCGAGCGTGCACGACGTCGGGCAGGTGGTCGCGACCGCCAGCCGCGTCGACGGCGCCCTGCAGACCGCCGTGGTGGTCAAGCTGGCGCGCGTGGCGGTGCTCGCGCCGCTGGTGGCGGTGGTCGGGCTGGCGGCCCGCCGCGCCGCGCTGCGCTCCAGTGCCGACGGGGACGACGGGGACGACGGGGACGCCGGCGCCGGCCCGGCCGCGGGTCGGCGCACGCCCCTGCTGCCGCTGTTCGTGGTCGGCTTCCTCGTGGCCGCTGGGGTGAGGACGGCGGGCGTGCTGCCCGCCGGGGCGCTGGAGGCCGCGCAGCTCGTGCAGACCGTGCTGCTGGTGGCGGCGCTGTACGCGCTCGGCACCGGCATCCGGCTGGGCGTGCTGGTGCGCACGGGCGGGCGGTCCCTCGTGCTCGGGCTCACCTCGTGGGTGCTCGTGGCCGGCCTCGCGTACGCCGGGGTGCGCCTGCTCGGCCTGTGACCCGCGGCCCGGCAGCCACCGGGGAGCCACCGGGGAGCCGCCGGGGAGCCGCCGGGGAGCCGCCGGGGAGCCGCCGGGGAGCCGCCGGGGAGCGGGAGGGACGCACCCGGACAGCTCCCAGGGTGCTCCCGGGGAGTCCCCGCGCCGTGGTTCGATCGCTGCGTGGTGGCACGTCAGAGCCGCGGGGCCCGCGACGGCGGGGGCCCGGCGCTCATCCCCGAGGAGTGGTGGCAGCGCGCCGTCGCGGCGCACCCCGACCCGGTCGCCGTCCTGGGCCCGGGGTGGGAGGTGCTCTGGGTCAGCGACGCCGCCGCGACCGCGAGCGGTGTCGACGCCGAGGCCGTGCTCGGGCTGGTGCTGTGGGACGCGGTGCCCGGCACCTCGACCAGCCGCGAGCCCCTGCTGCGCGCCGCGCGCACCGGCCTGACCTCCACCTGGGAGGCGCGCATCGGCGGCCCGCGCTGGTACGAGCTGCAGGCGGTGCCGGTCGACGGGCTCGTGCTCGTCATCGCCCGCGACGCCGACCGGCGCCGGGCCGCGGCCGCCGAGCGCGAGGCGCTGCTCGAGCGCACCCGCACCCTCCTGGAGGTGTCCACCGCCCTGGCCGCGGCGCGCACGCTCGACGAGGTCGCCGCGACGGTGGTCGAGGTGGCCACCGAGCACCTGGGGGCCGACTACGCCGGGCTCTCGGTGCTCGAGCCGGTGGCCCGGCGGGTGCGCACGATCGCCAGGGCCCAGCTGCGGCCCGACGTCGAGCAGGCCTGGGCCGACCTGCCCCTGGACCACCCCGGTCCGGCGCCGTGGGTCTGCCGCACGGGGCGCGAGCTGGTCTTCGACGACCTCACCGCGGTGCGCGCCGCCTTCCCGGAGGTGGCTGAGCGCGTGGAGCGCTCCGGGCTGCGCTCGGGCGCCGTGGTGCCGCTGGTGGCCGAGGGCGCCGTCGTCGGGTCGCTGACGGTGGGGTGGGCCGCCGAGCACCCCGTCGAGCCCGAGCTCGACGTGGTCAGGGCGTTCGCCGCGTACACGGCTCAGGCGGTGCGGCGCGCGGTGCTGCTCGCCGACCGGACCAGCGCGGCCGAGGTGCTCCAGCGGGCGCTGCTGGAGCCGCTGCCCAGCTGCCCCGGGGTCGAGCTGGCAGCCCGGTACCTGCCCGCGGCCCGCGGTGACCACGTGGGTGGCGACTGGCACGACGCCGTCCCGCTCGACGGCGGCCGCCTGGCCCTGGTGGTCGGCGACGCCGCCGGGCACGACGTCGCCGCGGCGGCGGTCATGGGCCGCGTCAGCGGGAGCCTCCGCTCGTTCCTCCTCGCCGTGGACGGGCCGCCCTCGCGCACCCTGCACGCCGTCGACGCCGTCATGGCGCGCCCGGGGCGGTCGGCGCCCACGAGCGCCGTCGTCGGCGTCCTCAGCCCTCCGCGGCCCGACGGGGTGCGGGCCTGGCGATGGTCGAACGCCGGCCACCCCCCGGCGCTGCTGGTGCTGCCCGACGGGCGGGCCACCGCCCTGGCGCGCACCCCTGAGCTGCTGCTCGGGGTGGAGGACCACGCGGAGCGCTCCGACCACGTCGTGCCGGTGCCCCCGGGGGCGGTGCTGCTGCTGCACACCGACGGCCTGGTCGAGCGCCGCGACCTCGACCTCGACCAGGGCCTGCAGCGCCTGCAGGCGCTCCTCGGCCCCCTGGTGGTCGAGCACGCCAGCGCGCCGCTGGAGGACCTGCTCGACGCGGTGCTGGCGGCGTGCCTGCCCGAGCGGCCCGAGGACGACGTGGTGCTGCTGGCGGCGCGCACGTCCTGAGCGGCACCCCCGGGACGGCACGGGGGCAGCGGTCGCGGGGCCGGACGGGGCCGTGCACGATGGCGGCGCACCTCTGGGCGTCCGGCTCCGCCGGGTCCGTCCGTCCGTCAGACCCCGGTCCCGCCGTGCGGGCCGGCCGCGAGCAGGAGGCCCCATGTCCCTCAGCGACGACGACATCACCACGACGACGGGTGCGGCGGGTGCCGGCGGCGACGCCGACGCCGGCGACTCCGACGCCACCCAGGTCGACCCCTCCGGCTCCGACCCCGCGGGCGTGGACCCGGCCGGCGGCTCGGGCGGCGACGCCGACGCCGGCGACTCCGACAGCACCCAGGTCGACCCCTCCGGCTCCGACCCGGCCGGCGTGGACCCGGCCGGCGGCTCCGGCGGCGACGCCGACGCCGGCGACTCCGACAGCACCCAGGTCGACCCCTCCGGCTCCGACCCGGCCGGCGTGGACCCGGCGAACAGCTGACGTGACGGCTGAGCTCGAGCGCGAGCTGGCGGCCCCGGTCCCCTCGGGGACCGGGGCCGGCCCGTCGCCGCTCGCCCGCTGCTTCGAGACGACGCCGGAGCGCTTCGCCGCCGAGCAGTGGAACCGCACGCCGCTGCTGGTGCGGGCCGCCGACCGCGCGTCGTCACCGGCGCGCGGCTTCGACGACCTCCTCTCCCCCGCCGACGTCGACGCGCTGCTGGGCCCGCGCGGCCTGCGCACGCCGTTCTTCGCCATGGTCAAGGACGGCGTCAGCCTGCCGCGCTCGAGCTACACGCGGTCCGCCAACGCGGGCAACCAGCGCCTGGGCGACATGCCCGACCCCGACGGCATCGCGAAGAACCACGCCGAGGGCGCGACCATCGTGCTCAACGCGCTGCACCGCGTGTGGCCGGCCCTGGGGGTCTTCTGCCGCGACCTCGCCGCCGAGCTGGGCTGCCAGACGCAGACCAACGTCTACGTCACCCCGCCCGGCGCGCAGGGCTTCAAGCCCCACCACGACACCCACGACGTGCTGGTGCTGCAGGTCGACGGCCGCAAGCACTGGACCATCCACCCGCCGGCGGTCGAGCTGCCGCTGCGCACCCAGCCGAGCAAGGACCTGGGCCCCGACCCGGTGGGCGGGCGCGAGCCCCTCATCGACACGGTGCTGGAGCCGGGCGACGCGCTGTACCTGCCGCGCGGGTACCTGCACTCGGCGCAGACCACCGACGACCGCTCCATCCACCTCACGGTGGGCCTGCTGGCCACCACCTGGCAGGACGTCCTCACGGACCTCCTCACCAGTGCCGGGAAGGGCGGTGGCGAGGACTCCCTCGCGCTGCGCCGCGCCCTGCCGCTGCCCGTGGAGGCCGAGGGGCCGACGGGCCTGGAGACCGACGTCGCCGCCTTCCGGCGCGCGGCGCTCGCGTGGCTGGAGCAGCTCGACGACACCGCCGTCGAGCGCGTGGTCGCCGCGCGCCGTCGTCAGGCGGTGCCGCTGGAGCCCGTGGGCCCGCTCTCACAGGACCGGGCGGCCCGTTCCCTGGGGGCCGACGAGGCCGTGCGCCCGCGGGTCGGGCTGCACACGCGCGTCCGGACCGCCGGCGAGCGCGTGGAGCTCCTCGTCGGGCAGCGCACCGTGAGCTTCCCCGGGTGGGTGGAGCCCGCGCTCCGCGCGGCGCTGGCGGGCCCGTCCTCGCCGTCGTCGGTGGCGGGCTCGGGTGTCGCGATCGACCTCGACGACGCGCAGGTGCTGCTGCGGCGCCTGCTGCGCGAGCGGGTGCTCGTGCCCGCCAGCGGCTCCGCGGAGGGGCTGAGCTGACGTCCGACCAGCCGGGTGAGCTCCTCGCGACGTCCTACGCGCCCGAGGGGCTCACCCCCGCTGACCGCCGCTACTCCTGCGCCGCGGAGTCGCAGCTGCGGTCGGAGCCGGTGCTGGGGACCGCCAGCCCCACCCGCGGCTACCTGCTGGTGGAGGAGCCCGGCCCGTGGGGCCCCGGCGGCGTGCCCACCTCGCGGCTCGGCGACGCAGCGACCGCCGCGCTCAAGGAAGCCGCGACGGGGATGGGCGCCAAGCTGCTGCTGGTGCGCCGGCCCGGGACGAGCGTGCTGCGCGCCGGGCCGTCGAACGCCCCCGGCTTCGACGACCAGCGCGTCCTCATGCGGGTGTCCGTGCGGCGCGGTCGCGAGCGGGTGCTCGCGCGGAGCTGTGCGGCCGCCGACGTCGTCGAGACCGCCCGCTCGCGCGAGGGGTGGCACGACCTCGACACCTCCGACGGCGGCCCGCTGCTCGTGTGCACCCACGGCCGCAAGGACTGGTGCTGCGCCCGCCGCGGCCGGCCGCTGGCCGCGGCGCTGGCCGAGCTCGCGCCCCAGCGGGTGTGGGAGTGCTCCCACCTGGGCGGAGACCGGTTCGCCGCCAACCTGCTGTCGCTGCCGACGGGCTGGACGTACGGCCGGGTCGACGTCGACGACGCCGCCTCGGTGGTCGCGGAGACCGCCGCAGGACGGGTGGTGCCGTCGCTGCTGCGCGGTCGCAGCTGCGACGCGATGGTGGTCCAGGCGGCGGACGTGCTGGCCCGCCAGGAGCTGGGCGTCACCGGGGCGGCGGACCTGGTGCCGGTGTCGGCGGCGCGTGAGGGCGAGGACGGCGACGCGCCGTGGCGGGTGGTCTTCGACGGCGCCGGCAGCACCTCCAGCACCGGGAGCACCGGCAGCGCTGGCGCCGGCCGTCTGGCGGTGCGGGTGCACCAGCGGCACGTCGAGAGCCCGCAGCGCCTGACGTGCGGCGCCGCTGCGGAGCAGCACGCCCGCACCTGGCAGCTGCTGGACCTCTCCCCCGCCTGACGGGCTGGCAGGACCGGGGGGCTCCGTCCTCGACCCCCCTCGACTGGCGCAGGGTGGCCCCGCGCCACTCCCACTGGTGCAGGGCCACCCCGCGACACCTCCGTGGTGGCGCAGTTCCGCCCAGCGCCCGCACGGCGGGGCAGCTCCAGCGACCGGGGTCGAACGGGGCAGGAGACGCCCCCTCCCGCAAGGTGGGTGGATCTGCGCCAGTCCGGGACTGGCGCAGGGTGGCCCTGCGCCACTCCTCCTGGTGCAGGGCCACCCTGCGCCAACGGGGGAACCGGCACGCGACGAGGGCCGCCCCCACCTCGCGGTGGGAGCGGCCCTCGTCAGCGGTCGAGCCCCGTCAGCTGGGGACGTAGTCGAAGGTCTCGGGGTTCGGGCCCGTGCGGCCGGCCTCGCCCTTGTCGAGGGCGGAGATGGCGGCGATGTCGGAGTCGGCCAGCTCGAAGTCGAAGATCTCGAAGTTGGCCTGCATGCGCTCGGTGGTCACCGACTTCGGGAAGACGATGTCACCGCGCTCGACGTGCCAGCGCAGCGTGACCTGCGCGGTCGACTTGCCGACGCGCTCGGCGACCTCGGAGATGGTCGGGTCGTCCAGGACCTTGCCCTGGGCGATCGGCGACCACGCCTCGGTGGCGATCTGGTGCTCGGCGCCGTACTCGCGGACCTCGGAGTTGGTGAAGTAGGGGTGCACCTCGACCTGGTTCACGGCCGGGGTGACCTCGGTCTCGCGGGCGAGGCGGCGCAGCTGGTGCGGCGTGAAGTTGGAGACGCCGATGGAGCGGGCGCGGCCCTCGCGGTAGAACTCCTCGAGCACGCGCCAGGTGGCGGGGAAGTCGCCGTCGTACAGCGTCGGCAGCGGCCAGTGGATGAGGAACAGGTCGACCTGCTCCATCCCCAGCTTGCTCAGCGTCTCCTCGAAGGCCTTCCGCGCGTCGTCGGGGCGGTGGAAGCCGTTGTTGAGCTTGCTGGTGATGAAGAACTCGTCGCGGTCGATCCCGGAGGCGCGCACGGCCTCGCCGACGCCCTCCTCGTTGCCGTACATCTCGGCGGTGTCGATGTGGCGGTAGCCGATCTCGATGGCGCGCCCGGTCACCTCGGCGGTGTCCTCCGGCGGCACCTGGAACACGCCGAACCCCAGCTGCGGGATGGTCCGGCCGTCGTTCAGCGCGATCGTCGGGACGGCCGTCGACGTCTGCGTGGTCTTCTGCGTCGTGTCGCTCACGACTGCTCCAGTACCCCGTCGCCGGAGATCCACACCTGTCCGGGTCAGACGTCTGACCCGCGGTGCTCGACGATCCGGGCGACCGCGCCGGCGAGCCTGACGACGTCGAGGGCGTCGCTCCCGTCACCGACCGGCTGGAGGACGACGGACGTCGCTCCGGCCTCCCCGTAGGCGCGCACCAGCGCGGTCACCTCGTCGGGCTCCCCCACCAGGGGCGTGGCGGGACGGTGGTTGCCCCACCCGTCGGCCTCGACGTCGATGCGCTCGCGAGCCCCCTCACCCACGGCGGACGGCACGAAGACGACGACGCGGAAGGAGGCGTCACCGCCCCGCCCCGTGTGGGCGACCGAGGCCTCGACCTCCTCCGGCGACGGTCCGGCGTCGAGGACGACGCCGTCACCGTGCTCACCGGCCAGCGCCAGCGTCTTCGGGCCCCGGGCGCCCACCAGCAGCGGGGGCGCCACCAGCGGCGGGTGGTCGAGCTGCACCCCGTCAAGGTGCACGTAGCGGCCGTCGACGTCGACGCGCTCCCCGCGCAGCAGCGGCTGCAGCGCCTGGAGGTGCTCGCGGAGCAGGGTCATGGGCGAGGCCTCGCGGGCGCCGACCTGCCCCATCCAGTCGAGGACCCCGTGCCCGACGCCGGGCAGGAACCGCCCTGGGAAGGCGCGGGCGAGCGCACCCACCTCCATGGCCGTCAGCGCGGCGTTGCGCAGCGGCACGGGCATGAGACCCAGGCCCACCGAGATCCGCGAGGTCCATGCCAGGGCGAGCGCCGACGAGGTCAGCCCGCCGGCCCAGAAGCAGTCCTCCCAGAGCCACAGCTCGTGCGCGCCAGCCTCCTCGGCGGTGGTGGCGTGCTCGCGCAGCGCCTCCGGCGGCTGCTGGGGGCGGACGACGACGCCGACCGCGGGGCCGTTGCCGGGACCGTCCTGGGGGGCTCGTGCGCTCACCACGGTCCCACCCTGCCAGCACGCGGCCCGGCCGGCACCAGGCGACCGGTGGGACGACGGAGGCCCCGACCGCCGGAGCGGTCGGGGCCTCGTCAGTGCGTCAGGTCAGATGGCCTGGACGGTGTCGGCCTGCGGGCCGCGCTGGCCCTGGCTGGCCTGGAACTCCACGCGCTGGCCCTCGGTCAGCTCGCGGTAGCCGCCCTGCTCGGCGATGGCCGAGTAGTGGACGAAGACGTCCGGGCCGCCGTCGTCGGGCTCGAGGAAGCCGAAGCCCTTCTCGGCGTTGAACCACTTCACGGTCGCCTGGCCCTCGGCCACGATCGGGCCGCCGCCGCCGCGGGGGCGCTCGCCGCCGCCACGGGGCTCGCGCGGGGCGCGGGCAGCCGGGGCCGGGGCAGCGCCGATGGCCTGCACCCAGTCGGCCTGGGGGCCGCGCTGGCCCGGGCTCGCCTCGAACTCGACGGGCTGGCCCTCGGCCAGCTCGCGGTAGCCGCCGTTGTCGGCGATCGCCGAGAAGTGCACGAAGACGTCGGGGCCGCCGTCGGACGGCTCGATGAAGCCGAAGCCCTTCTCCGCGTTGAACCACTTCACGGTGCCCTCGCCAGCGGCGCCGCCGCTGCGCTGGGGAGCCGGAGCGGCGGAGCGACCGCCGCCGAAGCCGCCGTCACGGCCGCCGCGGCCGGCGTCACGGCCGCCACCGCGGGGGGCCACGGGGGCGCCGCCCAGGGGCTGCACGTCCTCGGCCTGGGGACCGCGCTGGCCGCGGCCCTCGTTGAAGTCGACCCGCTGGCCCTCGTCGAGGGAGCGGAACCCGCCGCTTGCGATCGCCGTGAAGTGGACGAACAGGTCAGGCCCGCCGTCGTCCGGCTCGATGAAGCCGAAACCCTTCTCCGCGTTGAACCACTTCACTACGCCCTGGGGCATCCCACAGTCTCCGTCATCTTCGTGTACGTATCCGGCGCGCTGGTAGTACCGGCGGCGCCACCCACCAGTGTGACACCGATCGGGCTCGCTGCACACCACCTGGTGGGGGCGGGTTCTCAGCCGAACTCGACGCCCTGCGCCAGGGGCAGCTGGCCGGAGGCGTTGACGGTGTTGGTGGCGCGCCGCATGTAGGCCTGCCAGGAGTCGGTCCCGGACTCGCGCCCGCCGCCCGTCTCCTTCTCGCCGCCGAAGGCGCCGCCGATCTCCGCGCCCGACGTCCCGATGTTGACGTTGGCGATGCCGCAGTCCGAGCCGCCGGCCGACAGGAAGCGCTCGGCCTCCTCCAGGTCGCGCGTGAACACCGCGCTGCTCAGCCCCTGGCGCACGCCGTTGTTGAGGGCGACCGCCTCGTCGAAGGCGTCGTAGGTGAGCACGTAGACGATCGGCGCGAAGGTCTCCTCCTGCACGACGGCGCTCTGCGCGGGCATGCGCACCACGGCGGGCTCGACGTAGTAGGCCCCCGGGGCCTCGTCGGCGAGCACGCGCCGCCCGCCCGCGACGACCTCGCCGCCCTCGGCCACGGCCTGCTCCAGCGCCGCCTGCTGCGCCTCGTAGGCGGCCTTCGAGACCAGGGGGCCGACGAGCACGCCGGAGGCGGTGGGGCTGCCGATCGGCAGGCCCTCGTAGGTGGCGGCGATCCGCTTGACCAGGTCGTCGGCGATCGAGCGGTGCACGACCAGCCGGCGCAGGGTGGTGCAGCGCTGCCCGGCGGTGCCGGCGGCGGCGAAGACGATGCCGCGCAGCGCCAGGTCGAGGTCCGCCGAGGGCGCCACGACGGCGGCGTTGTTGCCGCCCAGCTCCAGCAGCACCCGGCCGAAGCGGGCGGCCACGCGCGGGGCCACCTCGCGACCCATGCGCACCGAGCCGGTGGCGGAGACGAGGGCGACGCGCTCGTCGTCGACCAGCGCCTGACCTGCGGTGCGGTCGGCGAGGACCACGCCGTGCAGCCCCTCGGGGGCCCCGACCTCGCGCGCGGCGCGGGCCAGCAGGGCGTCGGTGCCGAGGGCGCACAGGTGGGCGGTCTCGGCGGGCTTCCACACCACGGTGTCGCCGCAGACCAGCGCGAGGGCGGTGTTCCAGGCGTAGACGGCCACCGGGAAGTTGAAGGCGCTGATGACGCCGACGACGCCGAGCGGGTGCCAGGTCTCGGCCAGGCGGTGGCCCGGGCGCTCCGAGGGGAGGGTCCTGCCGAACAGCTGGCGGCTCTGGCCGACGGCCAGGTCGCAGATGTCGATCATCTCCTGGACCTCGCCGAGCGCCTCGGAGCGGATCTTGCCGACCTCGGCCTGCACCAGGGTGGCCAGGTGCTCCTTGTGCTCGGTCAGCAGCTCGCCCCAGCGCTTCACCAGCTGGCCGCGCACCGGGGCGGGCACGTCGCGCCACGCCGGGAAGGCGGCGGCGGCGGTGGCCACCGCGGCGTCGACGTCGGCGGCGGTGTGCTCGGGGGTGTTCGCGAGGACCTCGCCGGTGATCGGCGAGCGGCACTCGTGGGAGCCCTCGAGCAGGGTGCGGTCGACGCCGAGCGCGTCGAGGGCGGCGGCGACGTCGGCGGCGAGCGCGCCGGCGGCGGGGATGGTTCCGGTCAGAGCGGTCATGCGGGGTTCCTCGAGTCGTCAGGGGCGTGCAGGGTCAGGGGCGTGCGCAGCTGGGCGGACAGCGCGTCCAGCGAGCGCTGCATCTGGTCGGTGGCCAGCGCGACCGGGTCGAGCACGGGCCGCCCGAGGACCGCCGAGAGCCGCTCGGCGTCGTACGCGGCACCTCCGGCGTCCTCGTCCTTGGTGCCGGCGCCGGAGAGGTTGGACTGGAAGATCCCCGCCGCGCTGCGCGGCAGGAAGTCCTCGTAGACCACCGGGTCGACGACGACGGCGCCCGCCGCCACCAGCTCCGCCACCGAGGTCAGGCCGTCAGCGCGGGACCGGTCGACCAGGCGCACCTCGCCGCAGGCCAGGCCCGCGACGACCATCTCGGCCTCGGTGCGCGGCAGGTGCTCGCGCCACACCTCGCGGGCCACGTCGACGCGGGTGCGCGGGTCTCCGGCGGCGCGGCGCGCGTCGACCTCGGCGGTGAGCCGGTCGTACAGGTCGCGCCCGGCGGCGGTCAGCGCGACCCCCCGCTGCTCGACCTCGCCGAACCGCACCCGCAGCGAGCCGGTGACCACCGAGCCGTCGGCCTCGCGGAAGGTCCGCTCCTCGGCCAGGGCCCGGAAGGAGGTCTGGCGCAGGAGGACGTCGGGGCCCTCCCAGGCGGGCGGGCCCTGCACCTCGTCGATCATCGCGATGCCGCGCTCGGACATGCGGCGGTAGAGGTCGTCGATGTCGAGCACGCGCGGCGTCAGGTGGTTGATGTGCGTCGCAGGCACCCCGCCGATGTCGGCCGCGACCGCCGAGATGCGCTCGAGGTGGGCGTACCAGGCGCGGTCGACGGGCTCGGTCGACAGGCGGAACGCGTCGGTGGCCAGCCGCAGCAGCTGCTCCGCCTCGTCCTGCGGCAGCCCGCCCTCGGCGGCGGCGCGGTCGGCCAGGGCCAGCAGCTCGGGGCCGAAGAGGCGCCGCTCCTCGACGAAGCGCTCCAGGCGCTCGCGGGTGGGGGCGTCGAAGAAGCGCGCGTCGTCCACGGCGAGCACCGACGTGAACACCCGGAACGGGTTCGCGGCCAGCTCCGCCGGGTCCGCGGGGCGGAACGCGGTGGAGACCACCGGCACCGAGGAGGCTGAGGCGTCGCGCAGGTCGTAGAAGCCCACCGGGTGCATGCCGAAGGCGGCGAACACCCGGCCCACCTGCTCCAGCTCTCGCTCGGAGCCGACGCGGATGGCGCCGTGCCGCTCCGCCGTCACCCGCTCGAGCGAGCCGTAGCGACCCACCTCCACGCCCTGCTGCGACAGCGCGGCGGCCACGTCGGCGTTCACCGCGCGGCTGACCTCCACGAGCGTCGTGTACGCCGGCACCTCCGCGCCGTACATCTCCGCGAGCGCCACCGCGAAGCGCGCGCGCAGCTCCGTCGCGCGCACCAGCACCGCCGTCATCGCCGTCCCCCTCCGCCGCTCCCCTGACCCGTCAGCCAGCCCATCAGATGATGTGCACCTCCTGCAGCAGGGGTGCTGCGGACCGGGGCGCGAAGCGCTCCGCGCTGAACGGGGCGACGTCGACCAGGGGCTCCCGGCCGAGCACCAGGTCGCGCACCACCTCCCCGACGGCGGGCGCCTGCAGGAACCCGTGGCCCGAGAAGCCGGTGGCGTAGACCAGCCCCGCGACCTCGCGCGAGGCGCCGATGAGGGCGTTGTGGTCGGGGGTGTTCTCGTACAGGCCCGCCCAGCCACGGCGCAGCGGCAGCCCGACCAGGCCCGGCGCCACCTCGGCTGCGGCGGCGTCGAAGGCCGCGACCCAGGAGTCGTCGTAGTCGCGGCCGAAGCCGGGCGCCTGGGCCGGGTCGGAGATGCCGAGGAGGAGGCCGTCGGGCGAGCCGTGCACGTAGAAGGTGGTCGACAGGTCGAGGGTGAAGGGCAGCGGCCGCCCGCCCGCGCCGACGGAGCCCCGGGCACCGCCGGGGGCGTCCGCGAAGGCGATCTGACGACGCACGGGCTCGACGGGGAGGTCGACGCCGGCCAGGGCGCCGACCCGGGCCGACCACGCCCCGGTCGCGACGACCAGGTGCTCGCAGCGCACCTCGCACTCGGGCCCGCCGGGGCCGCCCGCGCGGTACCTCACGGCGGTGACGCGCGCGCCGGCGCCGTCGTCGTGCACCTCGACGCCCGTCACCTCCGCGCCCTCCACCACGCGGGCGCCCCGCTCGGCGGCGGAGGCGGCCCACGCGGCGACCACGCGGCCCGGCTCGGCGTACCCGTCGCGGGGCGAGAACGAGGCCGCCACCAGCGCGGACGGGTCCAGGTGGGGGTTCAGCTCGGCCGCGCGGGCGGGGCTGACGACGTCGACCTCCGCCCCCATCGAGCGCTGGAGCGCCGTGCTGGCCTCGACGGCGAGGGCCTGCCCGTGGGTGCGGGCGCAGAAGAGGTAGCCGACGCGCGCGAGCCCGATGCCGCCGGGCACCGCCTCGTGCAGGGCGGCGTACCGCTCCAGGCCGCGCAGGCCGAGGGCGATGTTGCCGGGGTCGGAGAAGGTGCCCCGCACCCCGCCGAAGGGCTTGGCGGAGGAGCCGCGCCCGAGCCGGTCGCGCTCCAGGAGGAGGACGTCGGCGCCGGCGCGCGCCAGCTCGTCAGCGGCGGCGAGCCCCATGACGCCGCCACCGACCACGACCACCTGGGCCGACGGCGGCGTCGGCCCCTCCCGGAGGGGTTCCACCGCGCCACTGTGCACCCGCAGAGCCATCAGGCACCATCGACGGTCTCTGGGGTCTGTCGTCAGGAGGTCTGATGGGTTGGACGCTCGAACAGCTGCGCACGCTGGCCGCCCTCGCCGACGGCGGCACCATGGCGGCCGCCGCCGCCGAGCTGGGCTTCACCCCGGGCGCGGTGTCCCAGCAGATGGCGGCGCTGGCCGCCGCCGCGGGGCGCCCCCTGCTCGTGCGCGTCGGCCGCCGGGTGGAGCTCACCGACGACGGGCTGCTCCTCCTCGCGGGCGCGCGCGAGGTGCTGGCGGCCGACGAGCGCGCCCGCTCCGCGCTCGCGGCGCCGCGGGCCGACCGCCGCGCCGTCGTCACCCTCGGCGTCTTCGGGTCCGCGGGCAGCGCGGGCTTCGGACCCACCGCGGCGCTGCTGGCCGCGCGGGCGCCGTGGGTCGACGTGCGCGCGGTCGAGGTCGACGTCGAGCGGGCGCTGGACGCCGTGGCGGGCCTCGACGTCGTCCTCGGCCTGGACCACCCCGACTCCCCCGCTCCCCCGGTGGCCGGGGTGGTGGTCACCGAGCTGCTGCGCGAGGAGTACGCGGTGGTCGGCCGGGCCGGGTCCCTGCCGTCGGACCCCGACCGCCTGCGGGAGGTCCTGGGCGAGGCCGACTGGGTGCTCCCGCCCCTCGACACGGCCTTCGGGCGCGCGGCGCGCACGGCCTGCGGCCGCGCCGGCGTGGCCCCCGTGGTGCGGCACACCGTCACCGACACGGCCGTCGCCCTGGCGCTGGCGGAGTCCGGAGCCGGCGTCACGCTGGCGACCCCGCTCATGCGGGCGCTGCGCCCGACGTCGTGCGACGTGCGGCCGCTGCCCGACCCCTCCGGCGGCCTGCAGCGCCGCGTGGTGGCGCTGGCCCGGGCGACCGCGGCCGAGCGCGAGGCCGTGGCGCTCGTGCTCACCGCCCTGCGCGAGGTCTTCCGCCGCGATCAGGGGTAGGAGGGGGTGTGGACTCCAGCGGACTGCAGCGCTTCGTCGAGGCCCAGGGCGGCGGCACCTACGAGGGCGCGCTCGCCGAGCTGCGCGCGGGCCGCAAGCGCGGCCACTGGATCTGGTTCGTGCTGCCGCAGGTGCGCGGCCTCGGCCTGAGCCCCGCGAGCCAGCACTACGGCCTCACGGGCGCCGACGAGGCGCGCGCCTACCTGGCGCACCCCGTGCTCGGCGCCCGGCTGCGCGAGTGCTTCGCCGCGCTGCTCGACCTCGACGAGCCCGACCCGGTGCGCGTGCTCGGCAGCGTCGACGCGGTGAAGCTGCGCTCGTGCGCCACCCTCTTCGAGGCGGCGGCCCCGGAGGAGCCGTCCTTCGCCGCGGTGCTCGACCGCTGGTACGACGGCGAGCGCGACCCGGCCACCCTCGAGCGCCTCTGAACCGTCCACAGGCCGGGGTGCCCCAGCGGACGGTGTCCGCAGTCCGCCGGGAGGGCTCCCGGGGGGTCCGGCCACCCGTCCTGGTGACGGGCGCGGACGAGGGGGTGCCCGTCGAGCGCAGGTGCGGACACCGTCCGCCGCTGGCCGCACCGCCTGTGGACGGCGCGGCCGGCAGCGGCCGGGGAGCTGGAGCGGTCAGCGGGCGCGACGGGCGAGGACCGCAGCCGCCACCAGCACCGCGAGCAGCACCAGGCCGCGGGCGAGGTCCTGCCAGAACGCCGACAGCGCGACGAGGTTCATGCCGTTCGACAGCAGCGTGAAGATCAGCACGCCGACGAGCGAGCCGACCACGCTGGTGCGCCCGGTGCGGCTGAGGGTCGCCCCGATGAACACCGCGCCGATGGCGTCGAGCACGTAGAGCTGGCCGCTGAAGGGCACGAACCCCGACGACTTCGACGCCAGCAGCACCCCGGCTAGCCCCGCCACGAGGGCGGCGAGCAGGTAGGCGCTGGCGACGGTCGAGCCGGCGGCGCCGCCCGCGATCCGCGTGGCGCTGGGCTGGTCGCCCGCGGCGGTGAGCACGCGGCCCCACACGGTGCCCCCGAGGACGGCCGCCACCACCAGGGCGCCGACCAGCGCCGCGGCGACCGGCACGTCGAGCCCGAGGACCTGCCCGCCGCCGAGCACCCGGAACCCGTCCGGCGTCTCCCCGCGGGAGAGGTAGATCGGGGCTCCCCCGCCGGTCAGCAGCTGCTGGGCGCTGGAGCCGATCAGCCAGACCGCCAGCGTGGCCAGGAACGGCCGGATGCCGACCACGGTGACCAGGACCGCGTTGACGGCCCCCACCACCAGCGCGCACAGCAGGCCCCCGACCACCGCGACCCACGGGACGTAGCCCGCGGCGACGAGCGCGGCCGCGCCGTAGGCGCCCAGGTCGACGGCCACGCCGACGGACAGGTCGATGCCCCCGGCGCGCACCACGACCGTCATCGCGACGGCCGCGAGCGCGAGCAGCGCCGACGACGCCAGCACCACCTGGAGGTTGGACCCGGTGAGGAAGTTCTCGCTGAGCACCCCGAAGGTGACGACGATGGCCGCCAGCGACAGGGGCGCCAGCAGCTGCGCCGGGCGCAGGCGCTTGCGGTGCCGCTCGGCGCCGGGGCGCGCCCCGGCGGGGGCCGCTCCGCCGGCCGGGCGCTCGGTCGTGGCGGTCATCGCTGCACGCTCCTCTCGCGGACGGCGGCCACGGCGACCACCAGCAGGATCAGCACGCCCTTGACCGCGCCGACCCACTGGCTGCCGACGTTCACGAGGGTGAACCCGTTGGTGAGGGCGGCCACGAACAGGGCGCTGACCAGCGTCCCGGGGATGGTGACGACCAGCCGGCGGGAGAACACCACCGACATCGACGCGGTGAGGATGACGTCGAGGAGCAGCTGGTCGCCGACGCCGGGCACGCCCGCCGACAGGCGCGCCGTCAGCAGCAGGCCCGCGAGGCCCGCGAGGAGCGCCGACACCAGGTAGCTGGTGGCCACGTAGCGCTGCACCGGCACCCCGGCGACGGCCGCGGCCACGGGGTTCTGCCCCGCGGCGTAGGCGCGCACGCCCCACCGGGTGGCGCCGACCGCCGTCGCCGTGACCGCGAACACCACGGCCAGCACGACGACGGAGGCGGGCAGCCCCACCACGGAGCCGTCGCGCAGCCAGCCGAAGACGCCGCCGCTCACCGGGACCTTGACGTTCTGCGTGAGCACGAGGGTGACGCTGCTGGCGACGGCCCCGGAGGCCAGGGTCGCCAGCAGGGGGCGAACGCCGAGGACCACCGCGGCGGCGTTCACGGCCCCGACCACCAGCGCCACGAGCAGCGCGACCGGCAGGGCGACCACGGCGGACGTCCCCGCGGCGGTGAGCACCGCCGCGACCACGCCGGACAGCCCCACCACGGCACCGGTCGACAGGTCGATGCCACCGCGGAGCACGTCGTCGCCCCCGGTGATGAGCACGACCGCCATCCCGAAGCCGGCGATGGCGAGCACCGCGCCCTGGGTGAGGACCGTGACGGCGTTGGACGCGGTGGGGAACACCGGGGACAGCAGGGAGAAGGCGACCAGCTGGGCCGCGAGCGCGGCGTAGCCGACCCAGACCAGCCACGGCGGGGCACCGCGCCGGCGGGGGCGGGCCTGCGCCGGCGCCGCCGACGGGCCCGACGAGGGGGCGGGGGTCTCGGTCACGAGCGTCATGCGGGGACCTCCTGGCCCTGTCGCCCGGCGCGCTGGCCGGAGGAGATGGCCAGCAGCCGCTCCACGCCCAGCTCGGCGCGCGGCAGCTCGGCCACCAGCGCGCCGCGGTGCAGCACGAGGACCCGGTCGGCGAGACCGACGAGCTCCTCCAGGTCGGTGGTGATGAGGAGCACGCCCGCGCCGTCGTCGACCTGCTCCTCGATGCGCGCGTAGAGCTGCTCGCGGCTGGCGACGTCGACCCCGGCGGTGGGCTGGTCGAGCACGAACAGGCGCGAGCCCCGGGCCAGCCACTTGGCCAGCACGACCTTCTGCTGGTTGCCGCCGGACAGGGAGCCCGCGAGCGCCTCGGGGTCGGCGGGACGGACGTCGGTCCGCTCCACCCAGCGCTCGGCCACGGCGCGCTCGCGGCGCGGGAGCAGCAGGCCCCACCGGCTCACCTGGCCGGTGGCGGTCAGGCCGATGTTCTCGCGGACCGTGGCGCGCACGACGATGCCGTCGCGCCGGCGCTGCGCCGGGACGTGGGCGCCACCGGCCCTCGCGAACGAGCGGCGCGAGCGGACCCGGCGACCGCCGAGACCGACCCGTCCGCCCGCCCCGCGGGCGGTGCCGCCGGTGGTCACGGCGTCGGCGAGGGCCTCCACGCCGGAGCCGATGAGGCCGGTGACCCCGACCACCTCGCCCGGCAGCACCCGCAGCGACAGGTCGGTGAACGCGCCGGGGGCGGTCAGGCCGTCGACGGCGAGCAGGGGCTCGCCCCCGGGGCGGCGCTGCTCGCGCTCGCCCAGGCCCGCGACCTGGTGGCCGACCATCAGCTCGACCACGCGGTCGAGCAGCGCGTGGCGCTCGGCGCCCGCCACGCGCCCGCCGTCGTCGTCGCTCTCTGCGGACCTCAGGGAGACCTCGCCCGCGGTGCGGCCGTTGCGCAGCACGAGCACGCGGTCGGCCAGGTCGCCGACCTCCTGCAGGTAGTGGGAGATGTAGACGACCGCCACGCCCTCGGCGGCGAGCCGGCGCACGGCGTCGAACAGGAGCGCCGCCTCGGCCGCGGCCAGCGACGCGGTGGGCTCGTCGAGCACGAGCACGCGGGGACGGGTCAGGACGGCCCGCGCCACCTGCAGCAGCTGCTGCTCGGCGACGGTCAGGTCGTCGACGAGCGCGTCACCGCGGACGTGCAGCCCGACGCTCGCGGCGAGGTCGCGCTCGGCGCGGCGCACCAGCTCGCGGCGGTGCACCAGGCCGCCGCGCCCGCCCTCGTCGCGCCCGAGGTAGAGCTGCTCGGCGACGCTGAGGCGGCCGGCGAGGTGGCGGTCCTGGTGGACGACGCGGATGCCGAGCGCCTCGGCGTCGCGGGCGGAGGCGACGGACGCGGGGCGCCCGTCGACCTCCAGCACGGCGGTGTCGGCGCGGTGGAACCCGGTGAGCACCTTGATGAGCGTCGACTTGCCGGCGCCGTTCTCGCCCACCAGGGCGACGACCTCGCCTGGGGCGACCACGAGGGAGACGTCGTCCAGGACGCGCACGGCCCCGAAGGACTTGCGGACCCCGGTGAGGGAGACCCGCGGCGCGACCTCAGCTGCCAACGGTCAGCCCGAGCTCGGAGACGACCTGGCCGACGTTGTCCTTGTCGATGTAGCGCGGCTCCAGGTAGGTGGTCTTCGGCACGTCGGCCTGCTGGCCGCCCAGGTAGCGGGCGACGTTGTCGGCCGACGCCGTGCCGATGGCCTTCCCCTGCTGCGCCACGGTCGCGGTGTAGGAGCTGTCCGGGTCGGAGATGAGCTCGAGCGCGCCCGGGTCGGCGTCGACGCCGAACACCTTGACGTCCTTGCGGCCCGCCGCGTCGATGGCCTGCGCGGCACCGATCTCGGGGATGTCCCAGCAGGCCCAGACCGCCGAGAGCTGGCCCTCGGGGTAGCGCTGGAGGATGTCGTTGGTGGCCGAGCGGGCGAACTCGACGGTGCCCTCGTAGGGCTCGATGAGCTCGGGCTGAACGATCGTGATGTCGGGGTAGTCCTCGAGCACGAGCTTCAGCTCGTTGTAGCGGATGCGGCACGGGGCGACGCCCGGGAACCCGTTGAAGACCAGCACGTTGCCCTTGCCGCCGATCTCCTCGGCGAGGTTGCGGGCCAGCGTGGAGCCGATCTGCCAGTTGTCGGACTGCACCTGGTTGACGGCGGCCGGCGTCTGGAAGTCGATGGTGAACAGCGGGATGCCCGCCGCCTTCACCTTGTCGAGCGTGGCGCTCAGCGTGGTGGCGTCACCGAGGATGACGACGATCGCGTCGGGCTCCTGCGCGATGAGGTTCTCGACGTCGGTGATGTGCTTCTCGTCGTCGGCCTCGGCCTGCGTGGCGATGACCTCGCCCCCCAGGTCCTCCACCCGCTGCTGCACCGAGTCGTAGAAGACGCGGCTGATGTCGTGCACCACGTCCTTCGCGGCGATGCCGACGCGCTTGCCGGCCAGGCTCGGCACGTCAGCAGCAGCCGTGGCGGCCACGGGCGCGGCGTCGGACGCCGCGGTGGTCTGCTGCGCCTGCTCGGTCTTCAGCGAGCAGCCGGACAGCACGAGGGCGGCGGCCAGGGGCGCAGCGGCCAGGGCGAGGGCGCGGCGGAGGGGGGTGCGGTTCACGGAGGTTCTCCAGGGGTCGTCGACGGGCGGGCGCGCACGGGCGCGCCGCGGCCCGGGGGCGGCGGGGCGGGCGGTGCTGCGTCCCCGCAGCAGGTGCGGGGGCGGGGCTGACGCGGTCAGCGGGCGTGACGACAGCGCACGGTCGTGGTCCTCGGGTCCGTCCTTACCTGGGCGGTCGCCTCAGGTCGGGTCATCACCCGGAGCACCCCACGACGTGGAGGGTTGCCGTCCAGCGAGCCGGGGCTTGTCGCTGGAACTCATGACCTGGGGCCGGAAACTAGGGGTGCTGACATGCCCTGTCAAGCACCTGCGCGCGCCCTCGGCGACCCGCCCGGCGCGCCCCCGCAGGTGCGCTACTGTCCCGCCCACCATCCAGAGTGGCTGAGAGACCCGGCTCGCTGACGCCACAGCAACCACCCCACGACCCGTCGTGGGCGCAGGTGCTACCGCCGGGACCGATGGAGCGAGGAGCCCCACGCGTCGTGACGAGCCATGGTGTCCCCAAGGACCGGATCTTCCTCAACGCCTTCGACATGACGTGCGTCGCGCACCAGTCGCCGGGGCTGTGGCGGGTGCCGGGCGACCAGTCCCACCGCTACAACGACCTGGCGTACTGGACCGACCTCGCGAGGCTGCTCGACGGCGGCGGGTTCGACGTCCTCTTCATCGCCGACGTGCTCGGCGTCTACGACGTCTACAAGGGCGGCCCCGAGACGGCCCTGACCGAGGGCACGCAGGTGCCGGTGGGCGACCCGCTGCTCGCGGCCTCGGCGATGGCCGCGGTCACCGAGCGCCTCGGGTTCGCCCTGACGGTCTCGCTGACCTACGAGAAGCCGTACGCGCTGGCGCGCGACTTCTCCACGCTCGACCACTACACCCGCGGCCGGGTCGGCTGGAACGTCGTGACCTCCTACCTCGAGAGCGCGGCGCGCAACCTCGGGCTCGACACGCAGGTCGGCCACGACGAGCGGTACGAGCTGGCCGAGGAGTTCCTGGACGTCACCTACCAGCTGTGGGAGGGCTCCTGGGAGGACGACGCGGTGGTGCGCGACGCCGCCCGCGGCGTCTACACCGACCCGGCGCGCGTCCACCCCGTCGAGCACCACGGCCGGTACTTCGACGTGCCGGGCATCGCCCTCACCGAGCCGAGCCCGCAGCGCACGCCGTTCGTCTTCCAGGCCGGCGCGTCGAAGCGGGGCGTGGAGTTCGCCGCCAAGCACGCCGAGGCGGTCTTCAACACCGCGACGCGCACCGAGGTGATGCGCCCGCAGGTGGACAGGCTGCGCGCGGAGATCGCGAAGAACGGCCGCGACCCGCGCGCCGTGAAGGTGTTCTCGCTGCTCACGGTCATCACCGCCGCCACCGACGAGGAGGCGTGGGCGAAGTACGAGGACCTGAGGTCGTACGTCTCCTGCGACGGCGCGCTGGCGCTGTACGCCGGCTGGAGCGGGCTCGACCTGTCGGCCTACCCGCCGGACGAGCCGCTGGAGCACACCGACACCCAGGCGATCCAGTCGGCCGTCGCCGCCTTCTCCACCGCTGACCCGGACCGCCGCTGGACCCCGCGCGACATCGCCACCTGGGTGGGCCTGGGCGGGATGGGCGTCGTGGTGGTCGGCGGTCCGCAGACCGTCGCCGACGAGCTGGAGCGGTGGGTCCGCGAGGCCGACGTCGACGGCTTCAACCTCGCCTACGCCACCACCCCGGGCACCTTCGAGGACGTCGTCGAGCACGTCGTCCCCGAGCTGCGCCGGCGCGGCCTGGTGCCCACCCAGGAGCAGCGCGACGCCCTGCCGGCCGGCCTGACCCTGCGCGAGGTCGTCCAGGGCGTCGGCCACCGCCGCATCGCCGACGACCACCCCGCCGCCGTCCACCGGCGCGCCCTGCACGCGAAGGCCGCGGCGCGCGCCGCCGCCGAGGACCCCACCGCCACCACGACCGAGGAGGTCGCGCCCCGATGACCACCGCCAGCTCCACCGACTGGGCCCTCGCCGCCCGCGACGCCGCCGCGAAGCTCGCCGTCGACGCGCTGGAGCGCGACCGCGCCAACGCCGAGCCGCTGGCCGAGGCGCAGCTGCTGCGCGATCACGGCCTGCCGAGCCTGCTGCTGCCCGCCGAGGTGGGTGGGGGTGGCGGCACCTGGGCCGACGCGCTGCGCGCCGTCCGCGAGGTGGCCGTGGCCGACGGGTCCATCGCCCAGCTGCTCGGCTACCACTACGTCAACCAGGCGAACCTCGCGTGGGTGGCCGACGAGCCGACCCGCCGCCGCTGGCAGGAGCGGACCGGCCCGCCGCAGTGGCTCTGGGGTGACGCCGTCAACCCGGTCGACCCCGACCTGGCGCTCACGCCCCGGGGTGACGGCGGGTACCGCCTCAGCGGCCGCAAGAGCTTCGCCACCGGTGTGAGCAGCGGTGACGTCTCGGTCGTCTCCGGGCACGACAGCGGCTCCGGTCGCTCGGTGCTCGTCGTCGTCGAGCGCGGGGCCGCGGGCGTCCAGCCCGGCGGCGACTGGGACAACCTGGGCCAGCGCCTCTCCGCCTCGGGCAGCGTCACCTTCACCGACGTCGAGGTGCCCGCCGAGAACGTGCTCGGGTTCCTCGACGGCGAGGCCGCCACCCCGCGCGCCTCGCTGGTGACCCCGGCGATCCAGGCCGTGTTCGGCAACTTCTACGTCGGCGTCGTGCGCGGGGCCCTGCAGACCGCGGCCGAGTACACGCGTACCACGTCGCGGGCGTGGCTGCTGTCGGACTCCCCCAGCGCCGCGCAGGACCCGTACGTGCTGGCCAGCTACGGCCGCCTGGTCGCGCGGCTGCGCGCCGCCGAGGCGCTGGCCGACCAGGTCGGCGTCGCCCTCGTGGCCGCCGACGAGGCCGGCGACGCCCTGACCTGGGAGGAGCGCGGGGAGCTGGCCGAGCTGATCGCGGCGCTGAAGGTGGTCTCCTCCGACCTGGCGGTCGAGGCGACGTCGGCGGTGTTCGAGGTCACCGGCGCCCGCGCCACGAGCAACCGCGTGGGGCTGGACCGGTTCTGGCGCAACGTGCGCACCCACACGCTGCACGACCCGGTGCAGTACAAGGCCCGCGAGGTGGGCGACCACTTCCTGAACGGCACCCACCCGGAGTTCACGCTCTACACCTGAGCCCCCCAGGGTGGCGGACGCCCATGATCACGGTCTTCGAGTCGTGATCATGGGCGTCCGCCACCCCTCGGGTGTCAGGTGGTCGGGACGGGGCTGCGCATCCCGGCGAGCGACCCGCCGTGCAGCGGTGCGGTGACCCAGCGGGCGCGGGCGCTCAGCGCCTCGCGCTCGGCGGAGACCACCAGGCGGTGGGGGGTCTGGAGGAAACCGCACCTCGACGCGCAGCGACTCCGCGCCCGCGGCGCCGACCCAGCCGCCGCTGAGGGAGACCGGGACCACGGCGCCACCCTCGCTGACGGGGACCTCGGTGGTCGTCCACGTGCCGGCGGTGAAGGGCGCGTCGAGCACCCAGCCCTCGGCGCCGTCGGGGCCGTCGGGCTCGCGCAGCACCAGGTGCCAGGCCTCCCCGCGGCGCTCGGCGCGGACGTCGCGCACCGCGGTGTCGCCCGCGCGGGCCAGGTGCGTCGGGGTGAAGAGCACGCCGTCCCAGTCCGCGGGGTCGGCAGGGGCGGCCTCGCCCGGTGCCGGGGGTGCCGCCAGGCGAGCCGTCCGCTCCGCGAGCTCGGCGTCGGCGGCGAGGGCCGCGTCGTCGTCGAGCGGGGCGGCGGTCATCGCGGGCAGCAGGTGCGTCCAGACGGCGTCGAGCACCGCCTGCATGTCGGGGGTGTCAGCGGTGATCGCGAGCACGGCGTCGTGCTCGGGGAGCACCACGCAGAACTGGCCGTAGGCGCCGTCGCCGCGGTACCCGTGGCGCTGGGTCCAGAACTGGTAGCCGTAGCCCTGGCGCCAGTCGAGCTCCGCCTCGTGCGGGGTGGTGACGTGCGGGCGCACGGCCTCGTCGACCCACGCCGCGGGCAGCAGCTGCTCGCCCTGCCACTCGCCACGCTGCAGGTGGAGCAGCCCGAGCTTGACGACGGCGTCGGTGGTGGCGTGCAGCCCGCTGAAGCCGAGGTCGCGGCCTGCGGGGTGCTGCTGCCACCCGGTGCTCTCGAGCCCCGCGACGCCGAGGGGCTCGAGGAGGCGGGTGCGCAGGTGCTCGAGCAGCGTCTGCCCGGTGGCGCGCTGCACGGCGGCCGCGACGGCGTGGGTGCACGGCTGGTTGTAGGCGAAGGCGGTGCCGGGCTCGCGCTCCGGCTCGATGCCGAGGAACCCGCGCAGCGGCTCCCCGGGGTCGGCGGCGACGGCGCGGTCCCAGGTCTCGGCGAGGTGGCCGCTGCTCATGGCGGCGAGGTCGCGCAGCCGGAGCGAGCGCGCCCGCTCGCCGGTGGCGGCGTCCGCCAGCTCGGGGAGGACGTCGACGAGCCGGTCGTCGAGGGAGAGCAGCCCGTCCGCGACCGCCAGCCCCAGCGCGGCCGAGGTGAACGACTTGCTGAGCGAGTACAGGAGGTGCGGCTGCTCGGGGGTGAACGGCGCCCACCAGCCCTGGGCGACCGCGCGGCCGTGCCGCACGAGCACCAGGCCGTGCGGGTCGACGAGCGGGTGGGCCTCCAGCGCGTCCAGGAGGCCGAGGACGCCGCGGGCGTCGACCCCCTGCGCGGAGGGCGCTGACGTCGGGAGGGGTCGGCCGGAGCGGGCGGCGCGAGCGGCGTCGGTCACAGCGGTGACGCTAGCCCGGCCGCTCGCACGCCGCCCTCTGGACGCGACGGCGAGGGCCACCGGCCGGCGCGGGGTGCGCCGGCCGGTGGCTCTCGTGAGCGCTCCGGTCGGTCCGGGACTCAGACGGTGAAGCGCCCCGTGAGCTCCTGCAGCCTGCCGGCGGAGGCGGCCAGGGACCCGGCCGTGGCCGCGGTCTGGCCGGCGCCCTCGCGGTTCTGCTCGGTGCCCCGGGCCATGTCCGAGACGTTCGCGGAGATCTGCTCGGACCCGGTGGAGATCTCGGTGACGTTGCGGACCATCTCCGAGGTCGTCGCCGACTGCTCCTCCACCGCGGCGGCGATGGTCGACTGCACGGCGTCGATCCTGGCGATCACGTCGGCGATCTCGGTCACCGCCGCAGCCGCGGCAGCGGCGTCGCCCTGGGTGGCCGAGACCTTCTCGACGATCTCCTCCGTGGCACGAGCCGTCTGGCGCGCCAGCTCCTTGACCTCGCCGGCGACGACGGCGAAGCCCTTGCCCAGCTCGCCGGCGCGGGCGGCCTCGATGGTCGCGTTCAGGGCCAGCAGGTTGGTCTGCTCGGCGATGGAGGTGATCAGCTTCACGACGTCGCCGATCTCCCGGCTGGAGCCGCCGAGGCGCTCGATGGCACCGCCGGCCGAGCCGGCGGCGGTGACGGCGCTGGAGGCCATCTGGGAGGCCTCGCTCGTGGCGGAGGCGATCTGCCCGATCGCGGCCGTCACCTCCTCCCCCGCGGCGGCGACGGTGGCGATGCTCGCCGTGACCTCCTCGGAGGCGGCGGAGACGACCTGGGTCTGGGCGGCGGCCTCCTCGGCGCTGGACGCCATCTGCGCGGAGGTGCTGGACAGCCCGGCCGAGGCGGTGGCCAGGGTGCGGGCCTCCTCGGTGATCGCGCGCATCGCGGTGGACAGGGAGTCCAGCGAGGCGTCGGTCGAGCTGGCCAGCTGGCCGAGCTCGTCCTGGCGGGTCAGCCCGACGCGGCGGTCCAGGCGGCCGGCGGCGACGTCGGCCATCACGGAGACCACCGCGCTCAGGGCCGGGTGACCGAGCGGGCCACGACCACCCCGATGGCGACGGCGACGAGGACGGCCAGCAGCGAGCAGCCCACCAGCAGCGCGACCGCCGAGCGGTGCGCCGCGCGGGACTCCGCCGCCACCGCCAGGGCGGCGTCCTTCTCGGTGACGGTGATCGCGTCGAGCGCCTTGATCGCCACGCCCGCGACGGGGACGACGTCGGCGTCGCGCACCGCGACCCAGCCGGCCAGGTCGTTGCTCATGGCCAGCGGGTTGAGCTGCTGCTCGACGACGGCGCGGTACTGGGCCAGGGCGGAGGTGAAGGCCTCCTGCTGGGGCCGCGGTGCTGGCCGGGTCGCTCGCCAGGTACGCCTGCCACTGCTCGTCGAGGGCCTGCTGGTCGGCGGCGGTCGTGGCCAGGACCTTCTGCTTGCTCTCCGCGTCGGGGACCGCGGCGAGGGCGGTCAGGTCGAGGCGGACCTTCAGGAAGGCGGAGACGGTGCTGCCGGACGCGTCGACCGCCTCGAGGCCGCTGGTGGCGAGGTCGTTGAGGTCGTCCTGCGCCGACTGCAGGCGCACGAGGCCGATCGCGCTGACCGTGAGCAGCAGCAGGCACACCACTCCGAAGCCGAGACCGAGCTTGAGGGCGATCTTCAGGTCTGCCAGACGACGCAGCACGGGCTCTCCAGGGAGGTGGGTCGGGGACGGGAGGGGTGCGCCCTCTGCTTCAGCCGCTGGGGATCACCGCTTGAGCGGTCTCCGCCGCGGCGCCTCGGCGTGTCGCCGCCGTTCACTCGAACCCCTTGGATAACTTGAGTCACACGGGCCACACCGATGACGCGGTGGCCCGCAGCACCGCACCACCCGCCGTCCCCTCCTGCTGAGAGCCAGGTGCGCCCGTGACCTCGACGACGTCCTCCCCCGTGCCGTCCCCCTCGTTCCTCGTGAGGCTCCGCGCGCGAGCCCGCCGCAGCGGCGTCGAGCTGGAGCTGCCCGAGGACCACTGGCACGCCGGGGACCCGCGGGTGGTCGACGGGACCCTCGCGCTCGCCGCGAGCGACGTGCCCTCCCCCCGGGCGCCCGTGGACCGGCGCTGGCTCAGCGCGGTGCGCGAGGTCGACGTGCGCGACACCGCCGTGCTCGACCTGCGGCCCAAGGCGCTCGGCACGGGGGTGCTCCCGGTGACCCTCCCTCCGGCGCCGTCCCCGTCCCGTGCGCCCGGGCTCCCCGCCGCCGCCGCGCCCGAGACCGCGAGACCGCCGGCCGAGCCCGCGGAGTGCTCGGAGACCAGCACCTGGCTGGGCTGACCGGCTGACCGGTCGCGGGCGTCAGGCGGCGGGCGCGCCGGCGAGGGTGAACAGCACCGTCGCGCCGCCGCCGGGGGTCTCCTCGAGCCAGACGCGGCCGCCGTGGCGCTCGACCACGCGCTGGCAGGTGGCCAGACCGATGCCGTGGCCGCTGCGGCGCTGGGGCGCTGACCCGTCGGCCGGCGCGGGCGCCAGCGACGTGAACACCTCGAACACGCGGGCCCGGTCCTCGGGGAGGACGCCGGGGCCGTCGTCGGCCACCGAGAAGACCCACCCGCCGCCCCCGCCCGCCGCGGGGCGCGCCGAGACGACCACGCGGCAGCTGCGCCCGGGACGGCGGTGGTGCACGGCGTTCGCCACGAGGTTCTGCAGCAGCTGGCGGACGGCGACCGGGTCGCACGGCACCGACGGCAGCGGCTCCACCTCCACGACGGCGCCGGCCTCCTCGACCGCCGCCGCCAGGTCGCTGAGGGCCTCGCGGGCCAGCGCTGCGACGTCGGTGAGCTCCAGCGGCCGCGCGGGAGCGCCCGCCGCGGCGTAGTCGAGCAGCGAGGAGGTCAGGTGCTGCATCCGGCGCACGCCGCGGCGCCCGGCGGCCACCCACCCGGCCTGGAGCGCGGGCCCCTCGGCCAGCTCGTCCTCCAGCAGCTCCAGGTAGCCGTCGACGACGGTCAGCGGCGCCCGCAGGTCGTGGCTGGCGACCGCGGCGAAGCGCGCCAGCTCGGCGTTCGACCGCTCCAGCTCCGCCCCGCGGTCGGCGAGCTCCGCGTGCAGCTCCTCCAGCGCGCGGGTGTGCTCGCGCGCCGCGGTGACGTCGCTCATGACCACCACGGCGCCCAGCGGCGAGCCGTCGGCGCGGGCCATGGCCCGGCCCGAGGCGAGCACCGTGCGCGGCTGGCGGCCGAGGGAGGCGATGACCATCTCCTCGCTGACCACCTCGCCCTCGTGCAGCGCCCGGTGCAGCGGCACGCGCTCGGCGGTCATCGGGGTCACGCCGTCGGCCTCCACCAGCGCGTACCGCGCGGCGTGCTCCTCCGGAGCGGCCGACGGGTCGGCGTCCACCTCGTGCCAGCGCTGCGCGCTGCGGTTGAACAGGGTGAGCCGCCCGTCGGGCCCGGCGGCGACGACCGCCACGTCGATGGTGTCGAGCACGGCCTCGACCAGCTCGGTGCGCTCCTCCAGCACCTCCATCGCGGCGCTCGCCACCCGGCGCTGCCGCTGCACCTCGGCGTGGGCGGCCTCGGTGGTGCGCACCTGGCGCTGCCGCTCGAAGAGGGAGAGGAGCACGCGACCCAGGTCGCCGAGGCGCTCCAGCTGGTCGGCGGTGAGCGCACCGGGGCGGGTGTCGAAGACGCAGAGGCTGCCCAGCGCGTCGCCGTCAGCGGTCACCAGGGGCACCGAGGCGTAGAGCCTCACGGTGGCGAACCGACCGTCGACCCACGGGTTGCGCGCGTAGCGGGGGTCCAGCGAGGCGTCCGCGAGGTGGACCGTGCGGCCCTCCTCGAAGTGCAGGGCGCACATCGAGTCGGCGCGGGCGCTCGTGGAGCCCTCGAAGCCGGTGGAGGTGAGCTGGCACTGCCGGTCGGCGTCGATGAGGTTGAGCGTCGCGAACGGCACCCCGGCCACGGCCGCGGCCACCCGGACCACCGCCTGCAGCTCGTCGTCGGCGGGGGCGTCGAGCAGCCCGAGCAGGTGCAGCGCGACCAGGCGCTGCTCCTCGGTGCGCCTCACCGGACCGGCGACGACGTCACTGCTCACTGCGGGACCTCCAGGCGTGCACGACGGGTCTCCTCCCATCGGCACCCGGGCCCCCCGGCTGGAGCGGTCAGCCCGGGAGCTGGCGGACGACCTCGTCGAGGTAGCGGCGGCGGACGTCGGCGTGGGTGCGCTGGCCGTCGACCGCCACGAGCAGCTGGCCGGTGCGGTCGAGGTCGGCGGCGGCGTCGGCGGCCTCGCGGTAGTCCTGCGCCGCGCGCCGGGCCGACGCGGGCAGCTGCAGCACCAGGGTGACCACCGCCTCGCCGGAGGCCGCGGCCTGCGCCGCCTGCTCGCGGACCTGGCGGCGCCCCGACTCGAAGGAGCGCGCCGCCGCGTCGAGGCGGGCGGCCACCCCCAGCCCCGCAGCGTGGCCGGCGGGGTCGGCGCGGCGGTGCAGCGACAGCCCGCCCGTGGCGGCGCTGATGCCCGCGGCGGGCGTGGCCAGCAGCAGCAGCTGCAGCTCGCGGAGCAGGTCGTCCATGGACTCCTCCGCGCCGAGCAGCTCGGCCACGGGCAGGTCGCGCAGCAGCACCTCGTGCGTGGGCTCCACGGCCACCATCGACGAGGTGATGATCCCCGCGGTGGGCGGGTGCGCACCCGCTGCGGGCACGTCGACCACCGGGGGTGCGGAGGCCCGCGGTGCGGTGCGCACCGGCGCCGAGGGGTGGCCCACCGGCATGTCGGGCCCGTCGTCGTCGCTCCACAGGGCCAGCAGCTGGGCGGTGTCGAGGTCGGGGGCGACCAGCGCCTCGGCGTTCTCGACCTCGAACCACACCACCTTGCCCGCGCCGTGCGGGTGGCTGCCCCAGCGCACCGCCGTGCAGGCGACCAGGTCGAGGCCGCGGCCGCTCATCGCGCTGGCCGAGTGCGGCGTGCGCACGGGCGGCAGGGGCGAGGCGTCGGCCACCTCGACCCGCACCCCGCCCTCCAGCGTGGGGCGCAGGTGCACCGCGAAGCCGCTGCGGGCGTGCAGCACGGCGTTGGCGGCCAGCTCGGAGACCAGCAGGCCGGCGTCGTCGGCGCAGCCGTCCAGACCCACCGCCTCGACCACCGACAGCACGAAGCGGCGCGCCAGGCGCACCGACTCCAGCTGTGCGGGGTAGGACGGCGAGGCGACGTGCGCCTCACGCTCCCACGCCGCGACGGCGCCCGGGTCGCTGACCATCTGCTGCTCTGCCTGCCTCGGGGTCATCTGGTGGCCGGAGGTGCCCACGGTAGGTGATGAGGGGCGCGCGCGTGGGCCAGATGCTGTCAGAGCGCTCCCGACGCCAGGTGCTCGAGCACCAGAGCCGCTCCGTCGTGCTCGACGGACCTCGTGACCAGGTGCGCACCGGCGCGCACGCGCTCGGGGGCCTGGCCCATCGCCACCCCGGTGCCGGCCGCGTCGAGCATGGAGAGGTCGTTCAGGCCGTCACCCAGCGCCAGGACCCGCGCGAGCGGGACGCCGGTGCGCCGCGACCACCACCGCAGCGCCGCGCCCTTGGTGACCCCGGGCGCGGTGGCGTTGAGCACCGGGACGCCGGGGAAGAACGGGGCCGAGGAGCGCTCGACGTGCAGGCCCAGGCCCTCGAACACGGCGACCGCCTCGGCCGTGCGCTCCACCTCGAAGCAGTTGACGGTCACCTTCTCGACCTCCAGCGCGCGCCCCGCCCCCGCGAGCAGGTCGGTGCTGTCGCCGTCGGGCGGGCCGCTGACCTCGTCCCAGCTGACCCGCGCGGCCTCGCGCCGGTCGGTGACGAAGAGGCGGCGGCCGCAGTAGAGCTCGGCGTAGACGCCCTCGGCCGCGCACCAGCGCGCCAGCGCCTCGGCGGCCGGGCGCGGCAGCGGCCAGGAGGCCACGGCCCCGTCGCGACCGACCACGGCGGCGCCGTTGTGGACGACGTCGACGACGTCCGCGCCGCCAGCGCCACCAGCACCGCCACCGGGCCAGCCGAGCTGCTCGCGCAGGTGCGCCACGCCCTGGGGCGGGCGGCCGGTGGCGAAGCCCAGCCGCACCCCCGCGGCCGCCGCGCGCGCGAACCCCGCGGCCACGGCCGGCGACGCGGCGGGCTCGTGCTCGGTGGTGGTGCCGTCGACGTCGAAGAACGCGGCCAGCGCACCCGGACCGGCCCAGGCCGCGGCGCGGCCCCCGGCCGCCATCCCCTCCGGCACCCCGTGGGCGCTCACGCGGCGCCCACGGGCTGCGCAGCGCTGACGCGCACGGCCGCTGCCTCGGCGGCGGACAGCTCCAGCACGCCGGCGCCGACGACCTCGACCACCAGCACCGCGGTGCCACCACCGGCGGCCCCCGCCGCCACCGACGGCTCGCGCACCACCAGCGCGGCGTCGAGCACGACGCCGGAGTCGGCGAGGCGGCGCAGCAGCTCGGGGTCGGTGTCGGAGATGCGCACCACCCGCACCGCGCCGGCGGAGGGGCACTCGCTGAGGAGCACCGCCTCGGGGCGCTCGTAGACGCCGTCCGCCGAGGGGATGGGGTCGCCGTGGGGGTCGCGGCGGGGCGAGCCGAGCAGCGCGTCGACCCGCTCCAGGAACAGGTCGGAGACCACGTGCTCGAGCACCTCGGCCTCCTCGTGCACCTGGTCCCAGCCGTACCCGAGGTGCTCGACCAGGTAGGTCTCCAGCAGCCGGTGGCGGCGCACCACGCGCAGGGCGTGGACCCGCCCGGCGTCGGTCAGCTCCACGGGGCGGTAGGGCGCCGGGACCACCAGGCCGGCGTCGACGAGGCGCTTGACCTGCTCGGAGACGGTCGAGGCGGCCAGGCCCAGGCGGGCGGCCAGCGCGGTGGTGGTCACCGGGGCGTCGTCCCACTCCTGGGCCGACCACACGGCCTTGAGGTAGTCCTCGGCGGCGGGGGTCACGCTGTCGCGGCTGCGGTCGGGCACGCGGACGATCGTCCCGCACCCGGCGCCGTCCCCCGAGCCACCCCCGGAGCGGCGGTCGTCAGGCCAGGTCGCGCGCCACCCGCAGCAGGACGGCGGTCACGAGGGCCGCCTCGGCGCGCAGCGGCTGGAGGTCGGCGTCGCGGAGCCGCTGGCCGCGGGCGGCCGCGCCCTCCAGCTCGCGCAGCAGGAGCGACACGCGCGCGGCGCCCAGGTTGGCGGCGCCTCCGGCCAGGCGGTGGGCGACGGCCTCGACCTCGGCCGCGTCGCGGGTGCGGACCGCGGTCGTCAGCGTCCCGGTGCCCGCGGGCAGCTGCTCGGCGAAGCTCGTGAGCAGCTGGGCGAACAGGGCGCGCTCCTCGGGCTCGTCGAGGTCGCCCAGCTCGGCCAGGCGCCGCCGCACGGCGGCCTCCAGCGCCGACCCCCGCGAGCCGGCGGCCTCGGAGACGGCGTCGAGCAGCGCGCTGACGGCGAAGGGCTTGCGCAGGTACGTCGACCCGAGGGCGAGGCCCGCCTCGACGTCGGCGGGCAGCGCCCGCCCGGAGAGGAAGACCACCGGCAGGTCGGCGGTGGGAGGGTCCGAGCGCAGGTCGGCCACGAGGCCCAGCCCGCTGCCGCCAGGCATGAACATGTCGCTGACCAGCACGTCGGGGACCAGGTCGGCCATCATCCGCCGCGCCTCGGGCGCCGAGCGCGCGGCGCGGACGTCGTGCCCGGCGCGCTGCAGCCGCGAGGCGACGAGCTCGCGGGACACGTCGTCGTCCTCGACGACGATGACGCTGATCACGGGTCCTCCTGCGGGGGCTGGCTCACTCCTCGGGAGCATCGGCACGCGGTGCCCGTCACCTGAGCGCCACGCGCTGTGCACCCGGACGCAGGCGTGGACCCGGCCCCGGCGGGGAACACCCCGGTCGACCGCGAGCCCACCGGGCCCACCGGCCCCCCGAGCACAGGAGCAGCCGTGCCCCTCCCCCGCACCGCAGCAGCCGCCACCGCCGTCGTCCTCACCGCCGGCTCGCTCGTGGCGTCCGCCCCGGCGGCCCTCGCGGCGCCCGCAGCCCCGGGAGCGCCCGGAGCGCCCGCGGCGCTGACCGACGAGCTGCTGGTCGTCGGCCACCGCGGCGCCAGCGCCTACCGCCCCGAGCACACCCTCGCCGCCTACGAGCTGGCCGCGCGGATGGGCGCGGACATGATCGAGCCCGACCTGGTGATGACCGCCGACGGCGTCCTGGTCGACCGGCACGAGCCGGAGATCTCCGGCACCACCGACGTGGCCGACCACCCCGAGCTGGCCGACCGGAAGACCACCAAGACGATCGACGGCACCTCCTACACCGGGTGGTTCACCGAGGACCTCACCCTCGCCGAGCTCAAGACCCTGCGCGCCGTGGAGCGCGTGCCCGAGCTGCGCCAGCGCAACACCCCCTACGACGGCGCCTACGAGGTCCCGACCTTCGAGGAGGTGCTGCAGCTGCGCGAGCGCCTCTCGGCCGAGCTGGGGCGCGAGGTCGGCGTCATCCCCGAGATCAAGCACGGCACGTACTTCGACTCCCTCGGCCTGTCGATGGAGGAGGCCGTGGTCGCCGCGCTGCGCGAGCACGGCCTCGACGGCGCCGGCGCACCGGCGGCGGTGCAGTCGTTCGAGACGGCGAACCTGCGCGAGCTGGACGGCGAGGTCGACGTCCCCCTCGTGCAGCTGACCTCCCCCACCGGGGCGCCCGCGGACCTCGTGGCCGCGGGCGACCCGCGCACCTGGGCCGACGTCGTCAGCCCCGCCGGCCTGGCCGACGTCGCCGGGTACGCGGACGTGCTCGGCCCGGACAAGGCGCAGGTGATCCCCCTCGCCGCCGACGCCACGCTCGGCGAGCCGACGTCGCTGGTCACCGACGCGCACGCCGTCGGCCTGCTGGTGGTGCCCTACACGTTCCGCCCGGAGAACGAGTACCTGCCGGCCGAGCTCGACCTCGGGACCGACCCCGCGGCGCACGGCCTGGCCGACGCCGAGCTGGCGGCCTTCTGGCGCGCGGGGGTCGACGGCGTCTTCACCGACGCCCCCGACACCGGCGTCGAGAGCCGCGCGGCCTTCCTGGCCGAGCGCGCCTGACCCCTCGCCCCCTGACGTCCACGCACCTGCGCGTGGTCGTCGCGGGTGGGGCGCAGGTGCGTGGTCGTCGCGGGGTGGGGCGGCGCGGTCAGGAGCCGAAGAGGTTCGCGCGGGCCCCGCCGTCGCCGGCGCCGGGGCCCGGGTCGGTGCGCAGCACGCCGCGCCGCCGCAGCTCGGGGACCAGGTCGTCGAGGAGGCGGTGCAGCGTCACGGGGTGCAGGTCTCCCGAGAGCAGCACCCCATCGCTGCCGGCGTCGTCGCCCAGCTCCTGGACCAGGTCGGCGACCTGCTCGGCGGTGCCGACCAGGCCCTCGCCCTTCGAGACGAGCCCCTTGCGGGAGCGCCGGGTGAGCACCTCGCGCAGCGGCGTGGAGCCCGGCTCGCCGACGCCCGCGAACAGGCCCTTGAGGGTGCCGCGGGAGACGTGCTGCCCGAAGGCCTCGGGGGGCAGCGGGCGGTCGAGGTCGTGCAGGGTCAGGTCGGTCTCGAGGTCGCTCGACCACGCGGCGGCGACGGCGAGCAGGTCGGCGTCGGTGGGGTGCCGCGAGGCGGCGACCACGCGCTCGGCCTCCTCGCGGCTGGCCACCACCTCGGCCTTGACCCAGAACAGCACCTTGACGGCGTCGGGGCTGCGGCCCGCAGCGACCGCTGCCGCGCGCACCTTCTCGCGGTAGGAGCGGACGCTGGCGACGTCGAGCGGGGCGTAGGCCAGCTGGACGTCCGAGTGGGCGCCCGCGAAGGCGATCCCCCGCGGCGAGCCCCCCGGGGAGACGACGAGGGGCTCGCCGTCGCGGCCGCCGTCGAACGGCGGCGCGTTGAGCGGTCCGGTCACGTCGAAGTAGGTGCCCCGGTGGTGGTGCGCGGAGATGCGCGTGCCGTCGGCGTAGCGCCCCGTCGGGGAGTGGCCGTCGGTGGCGAGGAGGGCGCCGTCATCCCACGAGCGCCACAGGTCGCGCAGCAGCGAGGTCCACTCGTCGGCGCGGTCGTAGGCGGCGTCGTGGTCCAGCGGCGGAGCCCCGCTCACGTGCCTGGCGCTGCCGGTGTCGGTGACCACGTTGAGGCCGAACCGCCCGCCGGAGAGGTGCTGGAGCGTGGCCGCCTGGCGCGCCGCGAGGTAGGGCGGCGTGATCCCGGCGTTCACGGTGGGGACGACGGCGAGGCGCCGGGTGGCGGCGAACAGGTACGGCGCGAGCAGGAGCGGGTCGAGCTTGGGGCCGCCGTAGGCGCCGCGCACGCGCAGGTCGAGGGTCTCCGGGCTGCCCAGGGAGACCGCGTCCTCGACGACGAGCAGGTCGACGCCCGCCTGCTCCAGCTCGCGGACCGCCTGCTGGTAGACCTCCGGGCGGCGCCAGTCCCAGCCCCAGCGGTGGTCGGGGCGCCCCCAGCCCTGCGGCCCGAAGCCGCGGGAGAAGAAGTACCCGACGTGCTGCTGGCGGCTCACGCGGCGCCCTCCGCCCTGGCGCCGGTCGCCGCGGTCGCCGAGGTCGCGGCTGCCGCGGCGGTCGCCAGCGCGGCGGCGGCGAGGCCGCGGGCCAGGTCGGCCTGCAGGTCCTCGACGTCCTCGATGCCGACGCTGAGGCGCACGGTGCCGGCGGTGATGCCGGAGCGGTCGAGGTCGGCGGGGTCGCGGTGCGCGTGCGTGGTCGACGCGGGGTGCACCACCAGGGAGCGCACGTCGCCCAGGTGCGTCATGTGCGTGAACACCTCGAGCTCCTCGATGAGCGCCTTCGCGGCGGGCCAGCCCCCGTGCAGGGTCACCGCGACCACCGCGCCGGAGCCGCGCGGCAGGTAGCGGCGGGCGCGCTCCGCGGACGGGCTGGAGGCCAGGCTCGCGTGGTGCACCTGCGCCACCTCCGGCTGCCGCTCCAGCCAGCCGGCGAGCAGCGCGGCGGACCGGCAGTGCTGCGCCATCCGCAGCGACAGCGTCTCGACGCCCTGCGTGACGAGGAAGGCGCTGAAGGGCGACAGCACCGGACCGAAGCGGGCGGCGACGACGTGCCGGGTGCGCTCGACGTAGGCCCGGGCGCCGTGGACGTCGTGCCAGCTGCGGCCGCCCAGCAGGTCGGAGGGGTCGGTGAGCAGCGGGAACAGCGACTCGCCCGTGGTCGAGCCACCCCACGGCCCGAGGCCGGGCTCGAAGCCCTCTCCCACGACGACGACCCCTCCCAGGGCGGTGCCGTGACCGGCGAGGAACTTGCTGGCCGAGTGGACGACGACGTCGGCGCCGTGCTCCAGCGGCCGCAGGAGGTACGGGGTGGCCAGGGTGTTGTCGACCACCAGCGGCAGGCCCCTGCGGTGGGCGACCGCCGCGACCGAGGCGATGTCCAGCACCTCGTTGAGGGGGTTCGAGATGCTCTCGGCGAAGAGCGCGCGCGTCGTCGGCCGCAGCAGCGCGCGCCAGGCGCGCGGGTCGGCGGCGTCGTCCACGAAGTCGACGTCGATGCCGAGCGCGGCGAAGTTCTCCCGGAACAGGCCGCGGGACCCCTCGTAGAGGTTCGCCGAGGCGAGGAGGTGGTCTCCGGCCCGCAGCAGCCCGAGCAGCGCGGTGGTGACCGCCGCCTGCCCCGACCCGACGACGACCGCCTCCGTGCCGCCCTCCAGCACCGCGAGGCGCCGCTCGAGCGCCGCGGTGGTCGGGTTGCCGACGCGCGAGTAGACGTACCCGCCGCCGTCGCCGGAGAAGCGCGCCGCGGCGTCCTCGGCGTCGTCGAACCGGAAGCCCGCGCTCAGGTGCAGCGGGGCCACGCGGGCGCCGTGGCCGTGGTCGCGGGCGTCGCGGGGGTCGTCACCGCCGTGCACCTGCTGGGTGCTGAAGCCCCGGTGCGGACCGGCTGCCGCGCGCGCCGCGGGGTGCGGGGCGGGACCGGGCAGCGCGGGCTGCACCGGTCGCACGGCGTGGGAGGGGCGGGGCAGGGCGAGGGTGGAGTCGACCACGGGGAGACCTCTCGGGGGTGCGCCCGGGTGACCGCAGCGGCGCTGCGGTGCTGGAGGGGGCGCGGGGTGGCGGGGTGGGCGGGGCGCTGGTCAGCGCCGACAGCCACCGGTGGCCGCGAGGGCGAGGTCGATGTGGAGGCGTCGCACGAGGCGAGGCAGGGCGGGGTCCGGGCGGCGGTTCACGGTGCTCCTCCATCGGCGTGGCGGAAGCACCTGGCGCTGCCCGCGAGGGAGCGCTGGTTGCTGCGGCGTCGACGAGCCACGTCTCTCGGCCGCTCTGGATGGTGGAGGTGACGGTAGGGGGCGCGCGATCACACCGTCAAGGTCGGCGTGCCCGCGCGCCCCCACCGGCTCGGCGCGGTCAGGACAGGGGCAGGCGCTTCCAGTCGCTGGTGTAGGCCAGGCCGCTGCGCTTGAACATCTGCGTCACGGGGCAGCGGCGCTCGGTCTCGGAGGAGAAGGTGGCGAACTGCTCCTCGGTGGCGTCGGTCTCGACCGAGACCTGCACGGCCACCTTGTCGAAGTTGGCGTTGCCCTCGGCGCCGCCGGCGATGACCGACGGGTCGAGGTCGCCCTGGATGTGGAACGACCAGCGGCCGACCTCGATGCCCAGGCCGGAGGCCACGAGGCTCCCGGTGACCTGGTTGCAGCTGGTCAGCGCGCCCAGCAGGTAGCTCAGCGGGCTGGGGGCGGCGTCCTCGCCGCCGAAGGAGGGGAGGCTGTCGGTGGAGAAGACGTGCTCGTGCTCGCCGGCGGCCACGAGGCGCTGGGCGACGCCGGTCCCCTCGGCGTCGACGACGAACGGCACGGTCTGCTTGATGGGCATGTCGCCGAGAATATCCGTCGTGCGCGATCCGTCTACCACGTGATCCTCCCGGTCTCCGCCACCACCCTGCACCACGGCGGGCGCCCGCGGCGCCGGCGGCGCACGATGGCCGGTGCCGACCCCGCTCCCCCCGGCCCTGATCGACCTGCTGCGCCGTCCGGCGCCGTGCTTCGTGGCCACGCTGATGCCCGACGGGTCCCCCCAGCTCACCGAGACCTGGGTCGACACCGACGGCGAGAACGTCGTCATCAACGTCGTCGACGGCATGCAGAAGGCCCGCAACGTGGCGCGCGACCCCCGCGTGGCCGTGAACGTGGTCGACCCCGACGACGTCTTCAGCTTCTTCCAGGTCCGCGGCCGGGTGGTGCGGGCCACGCACGAGGGCGGCGAGGAGGGCATCGACGCGCTCTCGATGAAGTACCTCGGGCGCCCCTACCCGCGGTTCGACGGCGGCGGACCCGCCTGGTGCTCACGATCGCCGCCGACTCGGTGACGTCCCCCCGGCACTGACCCCCGACCCCCCGTGATCTTGGGCTTCCCGAACAGCGCTGGACCCCGGGCGCCCCGGGAGGCCACCCTGGCGCGGTGAGCGCTGCGGAGCGGACCACCTGCGCCGTCGTCGGGGGCGGACCGGCGGGCGTGGTGCTCGGCCTGCTGCTCGCGAGGGCGGGCGTCGAGGTCACCGTGCTCGAGGCGCACGCCGACTTCCGCCGCGACTTCCGCGGCGACACGGTGCACCCCAGCACGCTGGCCCTCCTCGACGACCTGGGCCTCTGCGAGCGGTTCGACGCCCTCCCCCAGACCGCGGTGCGCACCGTCGAGCTGGTCGGTGCGGACGACGTCGTCGTCGCCGACCTCGACCGGCTCGGGCGGCTGCTCGGCGGGGTGCTGCCGGTGCTGCGCCACCCCCGCATCGCCCTGGTGCCCCAGTGGGACCTGCTCGACCTGCTGGCCACCGCGGCGCAGGAGGAGCCGACCTTCACCCTGCGCCGCAGCACCCGGGTCACCGGGCTGCTCACCGGCCCGGCCCGCGAGACGCCCACCGGCAGCCGCGTCACCGGCGTGCGCTGGACCAGCACCGACGGCAGCGGGGCCACCGGTGAGCTGGAGGCCGACCTGGTGGTCGCGTGCGACGGGCGCTGGTCGACGGCGCGGGGCGCGGCCGAGCTCGCCCTCCGGGAGCGGCCGGTCCCCTTCGACGTGTGGTGGTTCCGCCTGCCGTTGCCCGACGACGACGCCGACGCGCGCCTCCTGCCCGTCACCGCGCCGGGGAGGGCGCTCGTCGTCATCCCCCGCCGCACCGACGAGGGCCGGTACCTGCAGATCGCCTACCTGGGCCCGAAGGGCGCGGACGCGGCGCTGAGGGCCCGGGGCGTCGAGGCGTTCCGCCGCGACGTCGCCGAGCTGCTGCCCGACAGGGCCGGCACGGCGCTCGACCCGGGCGCGATCCGGTCGATGGACGACGTCTCCGTGCTCGACGTGCGGCTCTCGCGCCTGCCGCTGTGGCACCGCGAGGGCCTGCTGTGCCTCGGCGACGCCGCCCACGCGATGTCACCGGTGGGCGGCGTGGGCATCAACCTGGCGGTGCAGGACGCCGTCGCAGCCGCCCGCGTGCTGGCGCGCCCGCTGCGCGAGGGGCGCGTGCGGCGGGCCCACCTCGCGCGGGTGCAGCGGCGGCGGGCCCTCCCCGCGGCGCTGGTGCAGGTGGCCCAGCACGCGGCGCACCAGCGGGTGCTCGCGCCGGTGCTCGCCGGGCGGCGGGCGGGCCCGCCGCGCGCCGTCGTCGCCCTGCTGCGACGGCTGCCGTGGCTGGCGGTGGTGCCGGCGTACGCGGTGGGGGTCGGGGCGCGCCCCGAGCGCGCACCCCGCTGGGCCCGCCGGCCCCCGGCCCCCTGACACCCCCGCGGGGGGTCAGGGGACGAGCACCCAGGCGGTGGTCGAGGGCGGCAGGTGGCCGGCGTCGTCGAGCGGCCCGCTCGTCAGCAGGAGCCGGCCGGCCGGCAGGGGCACCACGGCTCCGGACCCGTCGGCGCCACCGGCGTTGACGACGCAGTGCCACCGGCCGCCCTCCTCGCCTCCGCCGCCGCCCTGCGGCGGGCCGGCGGGGCGCGACCAGTGGAGCACCCCCTCGGGGGCCTCCTCCCAGGTCAGCTCCTCCGGGCCGAGCACGTCGCGCCGCACGCGCAGGGCGTGCCGGTGCAGGTGCAGCGCCGAGGTGGGGTCGGCCTCCTGGACCGCCACCGACGCCCCGGCGAACCAGGCCGGCTGGGGCAGGTGCGGCGGTGACGGTGCAGCGCCGCCCTCGAGGTCGTCGGGGCCGAAGCCGAACGACGGGCCCGTGGGCGTCCAGGGCAGCGGCACCCGGCAGCCGTCACGACCCTTCTCCGCCCCCTCGGACCGGAACGCCATCGGGTCCTGGAGCACCTCGGGGGGCAGGTCGGGCACCTCCCGCAGGCCCAGCTCCTCACCCTGGTAGAGGTAGGTCGAGCCGGGCAGGGCCAGCTCCAGCAGCACCCCCGCGCGGGCGCGGGCCAGGCCCAGCGGGGCGTCCAGCTCGGGGCTGGCGCCGTGGCGGGTCACCCACGCCTTGGAGGCCGGGTGGGAGCGCTGCTCGTGGTCGGGCGGCAGGCCGTAGCGGCTGGCGGCGCGCACGCAGTCGTGGTTGGCGAGCGTCCAGGTGCACGAGGCGCCCACCTCGAGCTGCTCCAGGCCCAGCTCGACGCCGCGGCGCAGCTCGGCGGCGTCCCACGCGGCCTCGAAGAGGTCGAACGTGAAGGCCTGTCCCAGCGAGGACGGGTCGGAGTAGCGCCAGCGCCGGGAGGGGTGCACCGAGGCCTCGGCCACCGCGGCGAGCGGCGGGTCGTAGGTGTCGAAGAGCTGGCGCCACTCCCGGTAGACGTCCACCAGCTCGTCGCGGTCCCACAGCGGGTGGCTGCCGTCGTCCACCGCCCCCGTGTGCGTGGTGGCGAAGTCGACGTGGAGGTTGTTGTCGACGTCGCGCACGAGCCCGTGGGCGACGTCGACGCGGAAGCCGTCGACGCCGCGGTCGGCCCAGAACCCCAGCGTCTGGAGGAAGTCGTCGCGGACCTCGCGGTTCGACCACTCCAGGTCGGGCTGCTCCCGGGCGAACGCGTGCAGGTACCACTGGCCGTCGCCGACGGGCTCCCACGCCGAGCCGCCGAACAGCGACCTCCAGGACGACGGCGGCTCGCTCATGGGCCCGGCCGGGCCGTCGCGCCCGTCGCGGAAGACGTAGCGCCCGCGGGCGGCCGAGCCCCGGGGGGAGGCGAGCGCCTCGCGGAACCAGCGGTGCCGGTCGGAGGTGTGGTTCGGGACGATGTCGACGACGACTCGGAGGCCCGCGGCGTGCAGCGCCGCCGTCATCTCGTCGAAGTCGGCCAGGGTGCCGAGCTTCGGGTCGACGTCGCGGTGGTCGTCGACGTCGTACCCGCCGTCGGCCAGCGCCGAGGGGTAGAACGGCGACAGCCACACGGCGTCGACGCCCAGGTCGGCGAGGTAGGACACCCGGGACGTGACGCCGCGCAGGTCGCCCAGGCCGTCACCGTCCGCGTCCGCGAAGGACCGGGGGTAGACCTGGTAGACGACGGCCTGGCGCCACCACGGGGTGGTGGCGCCAGGGTGCCCGTCGTGACGAGCGGTGGAGCGGTGGCGCGGGGAGGTCACTTGATGGCACCCCGCGTGACGCCGGACATGACCCACCGCTGGGCGAGGACGTACACGATGATCGTCGGCGCCATCGCCATGAGGTAGCTCGCGAACGCGACGTTGTAGTCGGTGGAGAACGAGGTCTGGAACAGCTTCTGGACGACGGGGATCGTCTGCATGCTCGCGTCAGAGGTGATGAGCGCCGGCATCATGTAGTCGTTCCAGGCTGCGAGGAAGGCGAAGATGCCGACCGTCGCGTTCATGGGCGCCAGCAGCGGGAAGATCAGCTTCCAGAACACCTGCCACGTGGTGGCGCCGTCGATCCGGGCGCTCTCCTCCAGCTCGCCGGGGATGGAGCGCAGGAACGCGGTGTAGAGGAGCACGCTGAACGACAGCTGGAACATGACGTGGAGCACCGCGACGCCCACGGGGTTGTCGATCCCCAGCGACGCGGTCAGCTTGACCTGCGGCAGCGCGATCACCGGGAAGGGGATGAACATCGCCCCGAGCAGGTAGAAGTAGCTGTACCGGAAGAGCTTGCGGTCCCAGTTGCGCATGATCGCGTACGAGGCCAGTGAGGACAGGACGATCGCCCCGGCGACGCTGACCACCGCGATCAGCAGGGAGATGACGAACGCGCGGGGGAAGCCCACGAGGTTCCAGGCCTGGGCGAAGCTGCCGGGGTTGAACGGCGCGGGCAGGGAGAAGCCGTTGCCGTCCACCGACTGCGTCGGCGTCTTGAAGGCCATCACCACGGTGAGGTAGAGCGGCAGGAGCACGGACAGGCCGCACAGGAGAAGCCCCCCCGTGACCAGCCAGCTGCGGCGGCGGGCACGGCGGGACTCGCCGGACCCCACCGCGTCGTGGCGCTGACCGCTGCGGCGCGCTCCTCGCGCCGCAGCCTCCGCGGTCGCCGGGTCGAGTGAGACGGCCATCAGAGCGACACCCCCCTGCCGTTGATGAGGCGCAGCTGCGCGAGCGAGATGAGCACGGTGATGACGAAGAAGACGACGGCGTTCGCCATCTGGTACGCGTAGTCACCGGTCTGGAAGCCGGTGAAGATGGTCATGGCCACCGAGTACGTCGACGTCCCGGGCCCGCCGTCGGTCAGGCCGACGATGATGTCGTAGGCGTTGAGGAAGTTCTTGAAGCCGAGCACGGTGTTGATCACGACGTAGCCCGCCACCAGCGGCAGCGTGATCGCCGTGAACTGGCGCCACGGGCTGGCCCCGTCGAGCGAGGAGGCCTCGTAGACCTCCTCGGGGATGGCCAGGAGTCCGGCGAGGTAGATGATCAGCGCCGACGGGATCGCCTGCCACGCGGTGACGATGACGACGCCGACCCACGCCCAGCTGGGGTTCGCCAGGATGCTCGTGCCCCACGCGTCGATGCCGAGCGAGGTGAAGACCGCCGGCAGCGAGTTCGAGAAGATGTAGTTGAAGACGTAGGCGATGACGATGCCGGACACGACCATCGGCACGAAGAACACGCCGCGCAGCGCCGTCTTGAAGCGGATCTTCGCGTTCAGGCCGACCGCCAGGAGCAGGCCGAGCGCGTTCACCAGCAGCACGGTCACGATCGAGAAGCCGATCGTGAAGCCGTACGAGGTGAGGATCCGCGGGTCGGTGAAGAGCACCAGGAAGTTGTTCAGCCCGATGAACGAGTACTCGCCGTAGCCGACGTAGTTCGTCACCGAGAAGAACATGCCGGCGAGAGCCGGTCCGACGATGAGCACCGTGAACAGCGCCAGCGCCGGCAGGAGCATCACGTAGAAGGCCGTGTCGACCCGGCTCTTCGACCGGCGCGTGGGCGGCGGCGCGGCGGGTGGGGTGGTCCCGGTGCGCACCGGGGCGTCAGCGCTCATGAGAGGGCCGACCGCTTGGCGAGGCGGTCCCAGTCGGCGTCGAGGGTGCGGAGCATCCCCTCAGCGTCGCCGTCGACCAGTGCGCCCTGGATGTAGTTGGCCAGCGGGATGGTGTTCGGCACGAAGGTCCCTGCTCCCTGGTAGATCGCTCCGGCCTCGAGGTACGGCGCCAGGCCCGCGGTGCGCGGATCGGTGGTTCCGGTTGCTCCCTGGATGGGCGAGAAGGCGAGGTTCTGCTGGTTGTAGCCGTTGCAGATGTCGGGCTGCATGAGCCACTGGACGAAGGCCTTCGCGTCGCCGACGCTCCGGCTGGCGGTGGGCACCCAGAGCGCGAGGTCGAGGTTGACGCGCACCGCGCGGTCGTCGGGGTCCTCCGTCATGGGCAGGGAGAAGGTGCCCAGCTCGAGATCGGGGTCCGTCTTGGCGATCTCCCCCAGGGCCCACGGGCCCTGCAGGTACATGGCGACCTTGCCCTGACCCATCGCGAGGTTCCCGTCCGCGTACTGGCGGGAGGGGAAGTCGGGGTTGAAGTAGGTGCGCAGGGCGATGGCGTCGCTCCACGGCTTCGAGAACGTCTCCAGGAAGGTCGGGCCCTGGCCGGCATCCGCGGCGAGCTTCTCCTCGAAGAACGCCGGCACGTCCGCGCCGCTGCCGGTCGCGTAGTCCCAGATGCCCTGGAGCAGGCTCCACGTGGCGGCCGCCGTCGTGTAGATCGGCGTCACCCCGGCGGCCTGGAACTTCTGGCACGCGGCGGTCAGCTCGGCGTAGGTGGTGGGCACCTCGACGCCGTTGTCGGCGAAGAGCTCCACGTTGTAGATGACACCCGCCGCGGTGACCGACCACGGGAGCACGCTGGTCTGCCCCTCGAAGTCCGCGTACTGGGTGACCAGGTCCTGGTAGGCGGGGTTGATCGTCTTGGCCTCGGGCAGCGGCGCGAGGTCCTCCAGGACGCCGCCGCGCACGTAGTTCGACGTCTCGAGGTTGTAGTTGTAGCAGGCGACGTCCGGCGGGGCCCCGCGCACGAACTGGGGCACGATCGACGCCTGGGTGCCGTCGTGAGCGATCGTCACCGCGCTCTGGCTGGCGTTGTACTGGGCCGCGAGCTCGTCGAAAGCCGCCAGCACCTCGGGCTTGTTGGCGAGCCACCGCAGCGACGTCGTCCCGCTCGAGCCGCCGGCCCCGGCGCAGCCGGACAGCGACAGCGGCAGCGCGCCGGCCGCCGCCCCCAGACCGGCGATCTTGAGCAGCGAGCGGCGGCTGATGCCGCCGCGGGGAGGTCCGTCCACGAGCACCCCTTCGTGCCTGGCCCCCGGGTCGGGGGTATTTGATTGACGATCTATAGGAAGTCGGGAGAGAGTGGCACCGTGACCGCCGTAGAGTCAAGGGCCGTGCGCGTCGGCCGGCCGAGGTCACAGCCCGTGACCTCGACGAGGGCGCTGCGCCGCGCCTCCACCACGGCGGTGCTCGAGGCCGTCTGGGCCGGGGAGCCGGTCACCGGCAGCGACCTCATCGCCACCACCGGGCTGACCCGCGCGACCGTCCACGACGTCTGCGCCGACCTGATCGCCGCCGGGTGGGTCGAGGAGCTGGCCGACCAGCGCGCCCACGGCAGCTACGAGCGGGGTCGCCCCGCCCGGCGCTACGGCCTGCGCGCCCGGGCTGCGGTGGTCGTCGGCGTCGACGCCGGCACCGCGCGCGTCACCGCGCTGGTCACCGACCTGCGCGGCCAGGTGCTGGGCCGCGCCGAGGCGCCGGTGCGGCGCACCGCGGAGCACCGGCGGTCGGTCGCGGCGCGCGTCGTGGAGGCCGCGCTCGCCGTCGCCGAGGCCGCTCCCGGCGAGGTGCTCGCCTGCACGGCGGCCCTGCCCGCCCCCGTGGCGGCCTCGGGCCGCATGGAGGTGACCAGCAACCGGTTCTGGCTGGCCATGGACGCGGGGCTGGCGGGGCACCTCCACGGCCTGCTCGGCTGCCCCGTCGCCATCGCCAACGACGCCGACCTCGCCGCCCTCGCCGAGGGCCGCCGGGGGGCCGCCGCCGGCAGCAGCGACCACATCAGCCTCCTGGTCGACGGCGGCTTCGGCGCCGGCGTGGTCTCCGGCGGGGCGCTCGTGCGCGGCCGCTACGGCCGCGGCGGCGAGATGCGCTGGCTCGACCTCGTCTCCGACGTGGGGGCACCCGTCGGTCTCGCGCCGCTCCTGGCCCACTGGGCCAGCCACGGCGTCGACGCCCCGCCGCCGGGAGACCCCGCCGCCGACGCCGAGCCCGGCAGCGGCGACCCCGAGGCCGACCTCGCCGCGGCGCGAGCGGTGCTGCGGAGCGCTGCGACCGGCGGCGCGGCGGCCACCGCCATCACCGCGCGGGCGGGGAGGCACCTGGCGCGCATCGTCGCGACCGCCGGCGGCCTGCTCGACCCCGAGCTGGTGGTGCTCACCGGGCAGCTCGCCCCCGACCTGGGGCCGGTCGTCTCGGTGGTAGAGCAGCAGCTGCCGCTCATGCTCGACGCCCCCGTGCCGCGCGTGGCGACGTCGCTGCTGGGACCCGACGCGGTGGCGCTGGGGGCGGCGCAGCAGGCGCTCGACCACGTGCACGAGCACGCGCTCGAGCTCGCCCTGCCCGGAGCCGCTCCTCGGACCTCGGAGCCGGCGGGCCCGTGACACCCCCTCCGAGCGCACTTCCCGCGGAGAGTGCGCTCCGGCCCCCCCTCCCGAACCGCACCCTCCGCGGAGCGTGCGGTTCGAGGGGGACGCGGCGGCCCCGCGGCGGCCGGGCGGCCTCAGGCGGTCAGAGCCACTTCGACGCGGGGTGCTCGGCGATGACGCGGCGCACCGTGCCCGACTTGGTGCGCAGCACGATCGACTCGGTGCGGATGATGCCGTCGATGTGGCGGACGCCCTCGAGCAGACCGCTGTCGGTGACGCCGGTGGCCACGAAGAAGGCGTTCTCGCCGGCCACCAGGTCGTCGACCTCGTAGACGTGGTCCATGCGCAGGCCGGCGGCCAGGCCGCGCTCGCGCTCGGCGTCGTCCTTCGGGGCGAGCACGCCCTGCATGAACCCGCCGAGGGCCTTGACGGCGCACGCGGTGGTGACGCCCTCGGGGCTGCCGCCGATGCCGACGCACATGTCGATGCGGGTGCCGGGGCGCGCGGCGTTGATGCCGCCGGCGACGTCGCCGTCGAGCAGCAGGCGCGTCCCGGCGCCGGCCTCGCGGATCTGCCGGACCAGGTCCTCGTGGCGGGGCCGGTCGAGGATGGCCACGACGACCTCCTCCGGCTGCTTGCCCAGCGCTCCGGCCAGGGCGCGGATGTTCTCGCCGACGGGCTTGCGGATGTCGACGACGCCGCGGCCCTCGGGCCCGGTGACGAGCTTGTCCATGTAGAAGACGGACGAGGCGTCGAGCATGGCGCCGCGGTCGGAGACGGCGATGACCGACAGCGCGTTCTGGCGGCCGGCGGCGGCCATCGAGGTGCCGTCGACGGGGTCGACCGCGACGTCGCACGCGGGCCCCTCGCCGTTGCCGACCTTCTCGCCGTTGAAGAGCATCGGCGCCTCGTCCTTCTCGCCCTCGCCGATGACGACGACGCCGTCGAAGGAGACGGTGGCGAGGAAGGCGCGCATCGCGTCGACCGCGGCCCTGTCGACGGCGATCTTGTCGCCCTTGCCGATGAAGGGGACCGCGCGGATGGCGGCGGCCTCGGTCGCGCGGACGAGCTCCAGCGCGAGGTTGCGGTCGGGGACCCCGGCGACGGGCGCCTGGCCCTGGTCGGTGGTGGCGGGCGGGGTGGCGTGCGTCACTGCGTCGTTCCTCCGTCTGCGGCTCCCGGCCTGGTCTGCCGGGTGTCTGCCGCCAGGCTGTCAGGCGCGCCCGCGGGCCGCCAGGTGCGGGGGCCGATCCGACGCCCCGGACCTGCGGAGGGTGCCGACGGTTCACCCGTGGCTGTATGGTCCTGGTGTGCCCGCAGCCGCCGCCACCGCCACCTCCGCGGAGGCGCTCGCCCGCTTCGGCCACGCCCTGTCCGACCCGACGCGCGCCCGGCTGCTGCTGGCGCTGCGCGACGCCCCCGGGTACCCGGCGGACCTGGCCGACCGGCTCGGCACCACGCGGCAGAACCTGTCGAACCACCTCGCGTGCCTGCGGGGCTGCGGCCTGGTCACCACCGCGCCCGAGGGCCGCCGCGTGCGCTACGAGCTGGCCGACGAGGCCGTGGGCCACGCCCTGGACGACCTGCTGCAGGCGGTGGGCTCGTGAGCCACGGGCACGGGCACTCCCACGGCGCCGGCGGCGACCGGCGCCGGCTGGCGCTCGCTCTGGGCATCACCCTCGTGGTGCTCGTCAGCGGCGTGGTCGGCGGCCTCGTCACCGGCTCGCTGGCGCTCCTGGCCGACGCCGGCCACATGCTCACCGACGCCGCCGGCCTCGGGGTGGCGCTGCTCGCCAGCAGCCTGGCCCTGCGCCCCGCCACCGCCGCCCGGACCTGGGGCCTCGGGCGCGCCGAGGTCCTCGCCGCGGTGCTGCAGGCGGCGCTGCTGCTCGCCGTCGGCGTCCTCATCGCCGTCGAGGGGGTGCGGCGCCTGCTCGACCCGCCCGACGTGGCCTCCTCGGGGATGCTGGTGTTCGGCGCCGTCGGCCTCGTCGGCAACGCGCTGGCCCTGTGGGTGCTCACGCGCCCCGAGCGCCCGCGGGCGCACCAGCACGCCGACCACGACGAGCACGGCGCCCACGACGACGCCGAGCACGCCCCCGCGCCGATGGGGATGAACCGCCGCGCCGCCGTCCTCGAGGTGGTCAACGACGCGCTCGGCTCGGTCGCGGTGCTCGTGGCGGCCGGCGTCATCGCGCTGACCGGGTGGACCCGCGCCGACGCCGTCGTGTCCCTGCTCATCGGGGTGCTGATCGTGCCGCGCACCCTGCTGCTGCTGCGCGAGGCCACCGACGTGCTGCTGGAGTCGGTGCCGAAGGGCCTCGACCTCACGGCCGTGCGCGAGCACCTGCTGGAGCAGCCGCACGTCCTCGCCGTCCACGACCTCCACGCCACGCAGATCACCAGCGGCCTGCCGGTGCTCACGGCGCACGTGGTGCTCGACGACTCCTGCTTCGTGGACGGGCACGTCCCCGAGGTCCTCGACCAGCTCCAGGCCTGCGTCCGCGGGCACTTCCCCGTCAGCATCACCCACTCCACCTTCCAGGTGGAGCCCGCCAGCCACGCAGACCACGAGCACGGGGTGCACGCATGACCAGACGCAGGCCCCTGTCCCGCTCGAGCAAGCTCGGGCTCCTCGTGGCGAGCACCACCGTCGCGAGCGTCCTCTCGGTCGCCTTCGTCGGCGGGTCGACCCTCGCCACGGGCGCCCCGGTGCTGGTGCGCTGGGACAGCCACCGCCTCACCCCGGCGCCCGACGCCGTCGGGGGGACCGCCACCGGGTTCGGGGCCAGCACGGCCGCGGCCGAGACCGTGCAGCTGGTGGAGTTCGTCGACTTCGAGTGCAGCCGCTGCCGCGGTGCCCACCCCTTCGTCGAGCAGCTGCGCCGCGACTACGCCGGCCAGGTCGACTTCGTGGTGCGGTACTTCCCGCTGCCGGGGCACGTCAGCTCGACGCACGCCGCGATCGCCGTCGAGGCCGCCGCCCAGCAGGGCGCCTTCGAGGAGATGGCCGACCTCCTGTGGAGCACCCACGACCAGTGGGGCGGCTCGAAGGAGCCGCAGACGGCGCTGTTCCGCGCCTTCGCCGCCGACCTGGGCCTCGACCTCGCCGCCTACGACGCCGCCGTCGCCGACCCGGCCACCGAGGCCCGGGTGCGCAAGGACTTCGAGGACGGCGTGGCGCTCGGCGTCGCCGGCACGCCCACGTACTTCCTGGACGGCGAGCTGGTGCGCCCCCTCGACGAGGCGCACTTCCGCGAGCTGCTCGACGGGGCCATCGCGGCGCAGGACGCCGGCTGACCGCGACCTGAGGCGTTCAGGGTTTACGCAACGTCAAGGTAGGATCTCGTGCTCGTGAGCTCCTCCACCCTCGCCCGGCCCGGCGACGCGACGGGTCGTGCGCCGCGCAGGACCCGTCGGCCGGCCTGGCTGTCGCCGCGCGTGCTCCGCACGGAGGTCCTGGCGGGCCTGGTGGTGGCCCTGGCACTGATCCCCGAGGCGATCTCCTTCTCGATCATCGCCGGGGTCGACCCGCGGGTCGGGCTGTTCTCCGCCTTCACGATGGCCGTCACCATCGCGGTCGTCGGCGGCCGTCCCGCGATGATCAGCGCGGCCACCGGGGCGGTCGCGCTCGTCGTCGCCCCCCTGGTCCGCGAGCACGGGTACGACCACCTGGTCGCCGCGGTGCTGCTCGGGGGTGCCGTGCAGGTGGTGCTCGGCGTGCTGGGCGTGGCGAGGCTGATGCGCTTCGTGCCGCGCAGCGTGATGACGGGCTTCGTCAACGCGCTCGCGATCCTCATCTTCGTCGCGCAGGTGCCGTACTTCGTGGGCGTGCCGTGGGCGGTCTACCCCACGGCCGCCGTCGCGATCCTCATCATGGTCCTCCTGCCCCGCGTGACCACGGCGGTGCCCGCACCGCTCGTCGCCATCGTGGTCCTGACCGCGGCGACGGCGCTGGCGAGCCTGGCCCTGCCCGACGTCGGCGACCAGGGCGCCCTGCCCGAGAGCCTCCCGTCGCTGTTCTGGCCCGACGTCCCCGCCACCTGGGACACCCTGCGGATCATCGCCCCCTACGCCCTCGGCATCGCCATGGTCGGCCTGCTCGAGTCGCTGATGACCGCCAAGCTGGTCGACGAGATCACCGACACCCCCTCCCGCAAGGGCCGCGAGGCGTGGGGCCAGGGTGTCGCGAACCTCGTCACCGGCGCCTTCGGCGGCATGGGCGGCTGCGCGATGATCGGCCAGACGATGATCAACGTCCGCTCCGGGGCCCGCACCCGGCTGTCGACGTTCCTCGCCGGCGCCCTGCTCCTGGTCCTCGTGGTGGGGCTGGGCGACGTGGTCGCCACCATCCCGATGGCGGTGCTGGCCGCCGTGATGGTGATGGTCTCGGTGGCCACCTTCGACTGGCGCTCGGTGCGCCCCTCGACCCTGCGCCGCATGCCCCGCTCCGAGACGGCGGTGATGGTCGTGACCGTCGCCGTCGTGGTGGCCACGCACAACCTCGCGATCGGCGTCCTCGTGGGCGTCGTGGTCGCGGCGCTGCTCTTCGCCCGCCGCGTGGCCCACCTGGTGACGGTGACCCGCGCGCTGGAGGACGACGGGCGCACGGCCCGGTACCGGGTGGAGGGGGCGCTGTTCTTCGCGTCCAGCAACGACCTCGTCTCGCAGTTCTCCTACGGCGACGACCCGGCCGACGTCGTCGTCGACCTGTCGGGCTCGCACGTGTGGGACGCGTCCACCGTGGCCGCGCTCGACGCCGTGGAGGCCAAGTACGCCTCGCGCGGCAAGCGGCTGCGCATCGAGGGGCTCAACGAGGCCAGCGCCGACATGCACGGCCGCCTCGCGGGCCACCTCAGCGCCCACTGACCCCACCCCCTCCCCGCGACGATCACGCGCCTGAGCGCCACCACCGCCTCGCAGCCGCCGGCGGTGTGGCGCTCACGTGCATGACCGTCACCGGGCCGGGTGTCAGAGGGGGGTGCGCCGCAGGCGCAGGGCGTTGCCGATGACGCTGACGGAGCTCAGCGCCATCGCGGCGGCCGCGACCACCGGCGAGAGCAGCACGCCCACCACCGGGTACAGCACCCCGGCGGCCAGGGGGATGCCCAGGCCGTTGTAGGCGAACGCGAACCAGAGGTTCTGCCGCACGTTGCGCATCGTGGCCCGCGACAGCGCCCGCACCCGCACGAGCGCCTGCAGGTCGCTGTGCAGCAGCACCACGCCGGCGCCCTCGACCGCGACGTCGGTGCCCGACCCCATCGCCACCCCGACGTCGGCGGCCGCGAGCGCGGGAGCGTCGTTGACGCCGTCGCCGACCATCGCCACCACGCGGCCCTGCGCGCGCAGGTCGGCGACCACGCGGGCCTTGTCCTCGGGGCGCACCTCGGCCTCGACGCGCTCGATGCCGAGGCGCCCGGCGACGGCCTCGGCGGTGGCCCGCGCGTCGCCGGTGAGCACCACGAGCTCGAGGCCCTGCGCCCGCAGGGCGTCCAGGGCGGCGGGCGTGCTCTCGCGCACCGGGTCCGTGACCGCGAGGAGGCCCACCGCCGCCCCGTCGACCGCGACGAGCACCGCCGTGCCCCCCTCGGCGCGCAGCGCGTCCACCTCCGCGTCGAAGGCGCCGGCACCGCGCGCGCCGCTCCCGGCGAGGAAGGCGGGGCTGCCCACGAGGACGCGCCGCCCCTCCACGACCGCGCTCACGCCGCGTCCCGCGGGCGCCTCGAAGTCGCTGGCCGCCGGGACCGCGAGCCCGCGCTCCGCGGCGGCCGCCTCGACGGCGCGCGCGAGGGGGTGCTCGCTGCCGCGCTCGGCCGCGGCGGCCCAGCGGAGCACGTCGTCACCCCCGGCCCCGCCGGTCGTCGCGACCAGCTCGGCGCGCGGAGCGCCCTGCGTGAGGGTGCCGGTCTTGTCGAGCACGACGACGTCGACCCGCTCCAGCAGCTCCAGGGCCTCGGCGTCGCGCACGAGCACCCCCAGCCCCGCCCCGCGGCCGACGCCCACGCCGATCGACATCGGCGTGGCCAGCCCGAGGGCGCACGGGCAGGCGATGATCAGCACGGACACCGCCACGACGAGGGCGTGCGGCAGCCTCGGCTCGGGCCCCGCGAGCGCCCACACGAGGAACGCGGCGAGGGCGACGGCCACGACCACCGGCACGAAGACCGACGAGACGCGGTCGGCCACGCGCTGCACGGGGGCCTTGGAGCGCTGCGCCGCGGAGACCGAGGCGACGATCCTGGCGAGCACGGTGTCGCGGCCCACCCCCTCGGCACGCATGACGAACCCGCCGCCGGAGGCGGTGGTGCCGCCGACCACGGCGTCGCCCTCGCCCTTGGTGACGGGCATCGGCTCGCCGGTGACCATCGACTGGTCGACGCTGGCGCGCCCCTCGACCACGACGCCGTCGACGGGGACCCGCTCCCCCGGGCGCACGCGCAGCAGGTCGCCGACGGCCACCTGGTCGAGGGGGACCTCGACCTCGTCACCAGCCGACGGGGAGTGACCGCACGCCGTGCGGGGGCTGACGCGCAGCGCGGTGGGCGGCGCGAGGCCCAGCAGGGCGCGCACGGCGCCCGAGGTGCGCTCCCGCGCCCGCAGCTCGAGCACCTGGCCGACGAGCACCAGCGCGACGACCACCGCGGCGGGCTCGAAGTAGGTGTCCGGCGTGCCGTGGTCGCCGCGCAGCGCGGGCGGGAAGGCTCCCGGCGCGACGGTGGCGACGACGCTGTAGAGCCACGCGACGCCGACCCCCAGGGCGATGAGCGTGAACATGTTGAGGTTCGCCCCCCGGCGGAACGGGTGCACCGAGGCCCACCCGCGCTGCAGGAACGGCCACCCCGCCCACAGCACCACCGGCGTCGCGAGGGCCAGCTGCAGCCACGCCGACACCGCCGGCGGCACGACGTCGTGCACCGCAGGCACGAGGTGGCTCCCCATCTCCAGGACGACGACGGGCGCCGCCAGCAGGGCCGCGACCCGCAGGCGGCGGGTCATGTCGTCGAGCTCGTGGTTCGGGCCCGCCTCGGCCGTGACCTCGAGCGGCTCCAGGGCCATGCCGCACTGCGGGCAGCTGCCCGGGCCCTGCTGGCGGACCTCGGGGTGCATCGGGCAGGTGTGGGTGGCGGTCGGGTCCTCCTCCGCGCGGCCGCCGCCGTGGCCGGCGTGGCCACCGGCTCCGTCGACGAAGCGGTGGCGGCAGTGCTCGGAGCAGAAGGCGTACCGCTGCCCGTCGCGCTCAGCGGTGATCGGCCCGTCGGGGTCGACGGTCATGCCGCAGACCGGGTCGAGCCCGGTCGCGGGCGCCGTGGAGGTGCCGCCGTCGGTGCGCATGTCGTCCAGGGTACCCCCGGGGGGTACCCGCGGCGAGGGGCCGAGCGCGCCGGCAGCGGCGTCGACTGCCCGGCTGGGGCGCGTTCACGCCCCTTCGCCGCAGTCGACGCCCCTTCGGGGTCGCGGAAGGGGTGTCAGCTGCGCGGAAGGGGCGTCAAGTGCGCGGAAGGGGCGTGAGGTGCGGGGAGAAGACGCCGTTGGGCGGCACCGCCACCCTCTCGCCCGTGATCATGGGCGTCCGCCACCTCGCGGAGCGGTGACACCCCTCCGCTCGATGGCGCAGGGCCACCCCGTGCCAGTAGGAGTGGCACGGGGTGGCCCTGCGCCAGTCCGGCAGTGGTGCAGGTCCACCCGCTGGAGGGCGCCGGGGGCGCGGAGCACCCCGGTCAGCGCGGGACGACGACCTCCTCCACGCGCCCCGACGCCGCCGACCGCGCCGCGGCCTCCGCGATCGCGAGGCTCGCCAGGTTGTCCCGGCCGCTGGTCTCGGGAGCGAGCCCGCCCGCGACGGCGCGGGCGAACTGCCGCAGGCCCGCGGCGCGGCCCCACAGGTCGGGCACCTCCAGCGCGACCGCCGTCGTCGCGCCGTCGGCGTCGCGCACCACCACGGAGTCGGTGGTCGGCGGCACCGCCTGGCCGTGGGTGCGGCTGGTGAAGGCCAGCTCGCCGCGCTCGCCGCTGACGCGCCACTCACCCGCCCAGGGCGTCGGGGTGCCGCGCGAGAGCCAGCTGCCCCGGTAGCTGACCACCAGACCGCCGCTCGTCTCCATCGTCAGGACGCCGACGGGCGCCTCGGTGAACTTGCTGAAGGGCGGCTGCGAGGTGACGGCGTGCACGCGCACGACGTCCTGCCCGGTGACCAGGCGCAGCAGGTCGAAGTGGTGGATCGCCATGTCGAACAGCAGCGGCTGCGGGAACCGGTAGTGGGGGTGCGTGGCGGCGGGCGCGTCGTTGGCCCACTGGCGGAAGTCGACGTCGATGCCGGTCACCTCGCCCAGCGCGCCCTCGTCGAGCAGGCGGCGCACCGCTCGCGGCGCCGGGTAGTGACGGTAGTTCTGGCTGACCTGCAGGACCAGGCCCAGCTGCTCGGCGCGCTCCACCGCGGTGAGCGCCTCGGCGACGGTCGGCGCGAACGGCTTCTCCACCAGCACGTGCAGCCCCGCCTCCAGCGCCTCCAGCGCCAGCGGCACGTGGAAGCCGACCGGCGCGGTGATGAGCACGGCCTCGGGGGCCCGGTCGCCGCGGAGCTGGCCGAGCAGCTGCGCGAGCGACGGCGCGCACGCGGCGTCCGGCAGGTCGTTCTCGGCGCGGAACGCCTCCAGCACCGCCGCGTTCGGCTCGACGACGCCGACCCGGTCGACCTCGGGCACCCGCGGCACCGCGTTGCGCTCCCAGTCCGATCCCCAGCCGCCCAGCCCGACGTGCGCGAGTCGCAGAGTGCTCATGCACCGAGCCTCCCGCACCCCTGGCGCGGCGCGCACGGGGGCGGCTACCGTCGCCGTCGTGACCTGCGCGACCCGCTGCTGGTGGTGGCTGCCCTCCTAGGGCGGCGACTCCCGCACGCGCACCCCCGCGCCGGCACGGTCCCCAGCCCCCTCCGGCTGACGGACCCCGCGCGAGAGGCGGAGACGGCCCAGCCGGCCGACCTCCCAGGAGCCTCCCGTGGTCCTCTTCACCACCTACGGCCAGCGCCACGTCCTCGGCGCCGTGCGCGCCGACCTGTCCGACCTGCTGCACGACGCCGCGACCGCGGCCCTCGACGCGCCGCCGGGGCGCTACCAGCGGTTCGTGCCCCTCGACGCGCAGGACTTCCCGATCCCGCCCGGCCGCAGCGCGCGGTACACCGTGGTGGAGGCGGTGCTGGTCCAGGGCAGGTCCGTGGCGGCCAAGGAGGAGTTCTACCGGCGGCTGTACGACGGCGCGGCCGCGCTCGGCATCGCAGCCGCGGACCTCGAGGTGGTGCTGCTGGAGGTGCCCGCGCACGACGTCGCCGTCCGCGGGCGCTCGATCGCCGCCACCGCGCCCTCGCGCGCGCCTGACCGCGCCCGTCGATGGTGATCACGGACTCCCGGGTCGCGGTCACGGGGTTCTGGAGGCGTCGCCCCGGAGCCAGCTCCCGGAACCCCGCGATCGACGGACGGGCAGGCCGTCAGAGGGGGGCGGTGCCCTCGGCGACCTGCGCCGGGTGGTGCCGCGACAGGAACGTGCGCAGGTTCTTGGCGGCCACCGGGTCTCCGGCGCGCACCCCGCGGGAGAGCATCCGGCGGGCCTCGACGACGCGCCCGCGCCGCTCCAGCAGCAGACCGAGGTTGTTCCAGGCGCGGGGCTCGCCGCCCTCCGCGAGCGCCCGCAGCACGGACTCGGCGCCGTCGAGGTCGCGGCGGTCGTCCTGCAGCAGGAGGGCGAGCCGGATGGCGCTGGTGGTGTCGCCGTCGGCCCAGCCGGAGCGCAGCAGGGGCTCGGCCTCGTCGAGGGCCCCGCGGCAGCGCAGCAGCCAGCCCAGGTCGGAACGGGCGTCGACGTCGTCGGCGGCGCCGCGGCGCAGCAGGTGCTCGACCTCGGAGCCGGGCGGCAGGTCGCGCAGGCGCTCCTCGTGCTCGGGCGACGGGCCCGCGAGGTCGGCGAAGAGCCAGGAGCCCAGTGCTGCTGCGGCCTCGGCGTCTCCGGCGGCGACGGCGTCGCGCAGGAGGTCGCGGGCCTCCTCGGCGCTGCGGGCCAGCTCGGACCGCTCGCCGTGGAAGCGCCACAGCTCGGCGAGCCAGCGCACCGCGCGGGGGTCGCCGAGCTCTCGTGCCCGCAGGTAGGCGCGCTCGGCGCCGCCCCAGTCCTCCAGGTCCTCCAGGGCCAGGCCCCAGTTGAGGACGGCCATCTCGTCACCGGCCTCGACGGCGCGGCGGTAGGCGTCAGCGGCTCCGGCCGGGTCGCCGAGCTCGAGGCGGGCGTTGCCGAGGCCCAGCAGCGCGTCGCGCTCGCCGAGGTCCGCGGCCCGCTGGAAGGCGGCCGCGGCGTCGTCGTAGCGGCCGGCCGCGGCGGCGTCGACCCCGCGGTCGTGCCACTCGGTGGCGGTGGCCTGCGCGTCGTCCTGCACCCGGACACTCTGCCCGAGGGGTGGGACGGCGCGGCTACGGTGCGTGGCGTGGCCACCGATCCGCCCGTCGAGGTCAGGTTCACCAAGTGGGACGGTGCCGAGCACTGGCACGTGCCGGCCGAGCGGCTCGGCGAGGACGAGCACGGCACCTGGCTGCACGTCGCCCCCGGTCGGCGCACGTGGCGCCCCGGAGCGGGGTTCCGCCACCGCCGCGCCTCGGTGGTGTGCGTCCCCCGTGACGCCTGGTGGGTCGCCACCTTCTACGACGCCTACACCCCCGGCCGGGTGGAGGTCTACGTCGACGTGGCCACCCCGGCGACGTGGGCGGTGGAGGACGACGGCGACGGCGCCCGGCGCTCCGTGGCGCACGTGGTCGACCTGGACCTCGACGTCGTGCGGCCCCTCGGCGGAGCGGCGTTCGTCGACGACGAGGACGAGTTCGCCGAGAGGACGGTGTCGCTGGCCTACCCGCCGCACGTCGTGGCGGCGGCGCGGGCCTCGGCCGACGCGCTGCTGGTGGACGTCGAGGAGCGGGCCGCCCCCTTCGACGACGCGACCTGGCGCACCTGGCTGGACCGGGGCGCCGCGGGCGCCTAGCCCCGGTCGAGCGCGGTCAGGTACCGGGCGTCGCGGACCCAGTCCAGCAGGAAGGCGCCCCACGCGAGGCACAGCACCCCCATGACCGCCACCCCCCAGAGCACGGGGTCCTCCCAGCCGGTGGGGGCCAGCAGGGCCAGCGCCCCCACCAGTGCGAACACCCCCAGCCCCAGGTAGCACCACGCCACGGCCGCGGGAGCGCTCCGCTGGTACCAGCGGGGTCCCCGGGGAGCGAGGCCCACCCGGGTGAACGCGACCGCGGCCACCACGGCGGCCTCGTCGCGGTGGCGCTCACCGCGCTTCGCGGCGCGGAGCACCTCGAGGCGGCGCCGGTGCGGCACCGCCCGCCAGGCGCGGGCCGCGTCAGCGCGCTCCTGCCTGCTGACGACGTCCGAGCTCATCGACGGGTCAGACGACCGACATCGGGCCGGTGCTGGTGTCCTCGTACGAGCGGCGCTGGCGGGCAGGGCGCCAGCGGTCTCGGGCAGGTCGACCACGAAGGCCGGCTCCACGCGCGCGGCGGGGCGCGGGATGACCGGGCGCGCGGCGGCGGCCAGCGCCTCGGCGTCGCGGCGGGCCGCAGCGCGGCGGTCGAGCACGATGCGCACCACGCCGACGGCCCCGCACAGCGCGGCGGCACCGAGGACGGCGGCGCCCACGGCCACCGGCACGGCCGCGACGGCCAGGAAGAGCGCCGCCTCGGCGCTCACCACGACCGAGGCGCCGACCAGCGACCACGCGCTGAACACCCGCCGGACGAGGGGGCGGTCCGCGCTGAGCGCGCCGCGGGGGGCAGAGCCTGCGTCACCAGCCATCGCCCCAGTGTGCTGCGCAGGAGCGCGTCGACGGCGGCGACACGCGGGAGCGCCCCGCCGCGCCTAGCCTCGGGGAGGTGAGCACGCGCACCCTCGGAAGCGACCGCAACGGCACCCGCGCTGGAGGTCTCCGCGCTCGGCCTGGGCTGCATGGGGTTCAGCCAGTCGTTCGGCCCCAACCCCGGCTCCCGCGAGGAGATGGTGGCCGTCATCCGCGGCGCGGTCGACCGCGGCGTGACCCTGTTCGACACCGCCGAGGTCTACGGGCCCTTCGTCAACGAGGAGCTGGTGGGCGAGGCGCTGGAGCCCGTCCGCGACCAGGTGGTCATCGCCACCAAGTTCGGCTTCGCCATCGACGAGACCTCGAAGCAGCACGGCGGACCGAACGGCACGGACAGCCGCCCGGAGCACGTCCGCGAGGTCGTCGAGGCGAGCCTGCGCCGGCTGCGCACCGACAGCATCGACCTGCTCTACCAGCACCGCGTCGACCCGGCCGTCCCGGTCGAGGACGTGGCGGGGGTGGTCGGCGAGCTCATCACCGAGGGCAAGGTCAAGCACTTCGGGCTCTCGGAGGCCAGCGCCGCCACGATCCGCCGCGCCCACGCCGTGCAGCCCGTCACCGCGCTGCAGAGCGAGTACTCGATCTGGTTCCGCGACGTCGAGGCCGAGGTGCTGCCGACCCTCGCCGAGCTCGGCATCGGGCTGGTGCCGTTCAGCCCGCTGGGGCGTGGCTTCCTGACCGGCGGCGTCAGCGCGCAGAGCACCTTCGGCGAGGGCGACATCCGCGCCGGGCTCCCCCGCTTCACGCCCGAGGCGCTCGCCGCCAACCAGGCGCTGCTCGACCTGCTCGGCGGGATCGCCACCGCCAGGGGCGCGACCACCGGGCAGATCGCCCTGGCGTGGCTGCTCGCGCAGCAGCCGTGGGTGGTGCCGATCCCCGGCACCCGCCGCCTGAGCCGCCTCGAGGAGAACCTCGCCGCCGCCGACCTCGAGCTGACCGCCGACGACGTCGCCGCCATCGACGGGGCGTACGCGCAGGTCGAGGTCCAGGGCGAGCGCTACCCCGAGCACATGGCGCGGCTCACGAACGGCTGACCGGCTCACCGCTCTCGTCGCCCGCCCCGTCGCCGGGGCCCTGCTCCGCCCACCAGGCGGCGTAGGGCCCGGTGCGGGCCAGGTGCCGGGTGAGGTCGGGCGCGCCGTCGTCCCACCAGACGGGGCCCCGCTCGCCGAGCGCCTCCTTGGCCGCCTGGACCCGGGCACGGGCGGCCTCGCGCGCGGCGTCGTCCCCCGCGCGCATCGCCGCCCCCTTGGCGCTGCGCGCCGACATCAGCTCGTCGACGAGGCGCTGGCGCTCCTCGGGGTCGAGCGAGGGGTCGCTGCGGCGCCACAGCCGGCCGCGGACCACGAGGTAGCGGCCGTCGGGCGTCACCAGGGGCTCCACCCCTCGACGCTACGGCGTGTGACGAGTGCGTTTCGGCGGCCCCACGGCGCTGCGGCGCGGCCGACGATCTCCCATGGCCCTCCTCGACCAGCCCGTCTCCACGAGCCCCGGCCCCGCGAGCCCCGCATCCCTGCGGCCCCCCCGCCCCGCCGACCTGGTGCGGGTCGAGCACCTGCCCGCGCAGCGGCGGTTCGTCCTGCACGTCGGTGCGCGGCGCGCGGGGTTCACGGAGTACTTCGAGGCCGACGGACGGCGGGCGTTCGTGCACACCGAGGTCGGCCAGCCGTTCACCGGGCGCGGCCTGGCGAGCGTGCTGGTGCGCGCCGCGATGACCACCACCCGCGCCGACGGGCTGCAGGTGGTGGCCCTGTGCCCGTACGTGCGGCGCTGGGTGGAGGGGCACCCCGGCTACGAGGACCTGGTCGTGGCGCCCCGGCCCTGACGGCGGCGCAGGCGTCGGCTCAGACGTCGGCTCAGACGTCGCGGACGGGGGTGGCCCGCTTCTGCAGGGCCGGGATCAGCACCTCCGGCTGCATGACCGCCTCGACCTGCTCAGCGGTCATCAGCCCGCGCTCGACCACCAGCTCGGGCACGCTGCGGCCGGTGGCCAGCGCCTCCGCGGCCACCTCGGTGGCCGCCGCGTAGCCCAGGTGCGGGTTCAGCGCGGTGACGATGCCGATGGAGCGCTCCACCACCCCGCGCAGGTGCTCGGTGTTCGCGGTGATGCCCACCACGCACTTCTGCTCCAGCACCCGGCACGCCGACGTCAGGTGCGTCACGGACTCGAAGAGGTTGTGCGCGATGATCGGCTCGAAGGCGTTCAGCTGCAGCTGTCCGCCCTCGGCGGCCATCGAGATCGAGACGTCGTTGCCGACCACCTCGAAGGCCACCTGGTTGACCACCTCGGGGATCACCGGGTTCACCTTGCCCGGCATGATCGAGGAGCCGGCCTGCACCGGCGGCAGGTTGATCTCCGAGAAGCCCGCCCGCGGCCCCGACGACAGCAGCCGCAGGTCGTTGCAGATCTTCGACAGCTTCACCGCGGTCCGCTTCAGCACCCCGGACAGCTGCACGAACGAGCCGACGTCCTGGGTGGCCTCCACCAGGTCCAGCGCCAGGACCACCCGCACCCCGCTGAGCTCGGCCAGGTGCGCCACCGCCAGCTCGGCGTAGCGCCGCGGGGCGTTCAGCCCGGTGCCGATGGCGGTGCCCCCCAGGTTGATCTCGCGGATGAGGGCCGCGGCCTCGGCGAGGCGGTCGGCGTCCTCGGTGACCATCACCGCGTAGGTGGCGAACTCCTGGCCGAGGGTCATCGGCACGGCGTCCTGCAGCTGGGTGCGCCCCATCTTCAGCACCCCGGAGAACTCCTCCGACTTCGCCGCGAAGGCCGCCGCCAGGCTCTTCATCGCCGTGTGGAGGCGCTCGATGGCGAAGTGCACCGCCACCTTCACCGCCGTCGGGTAGACGTCGTTGGTCGACTGGCTGCGGTTGACGTGGTCGAGGGGGTGCACGCGGGCGTAGTCGCCCTTGGTGCCACCGAGGATCTCGATGGCGCGGTTGGCGATCACCTCGTTGGCGTTCATGTTGGTCGAGGTGCCCGCGCCGCCCTGGATGACGTCGACGACGAACTGCTCGTGCAGCTCACCCGCGCGCACCTCCTCGCAGGCCGCCCGGATCGCCCCGGCGACCTCGGGGGTGAGCAGGCCCAGCTCGGCGTTGGCCTGCGCCGCGGCCTCCTTCACGCACGCCAGGGCCACCACGAGGTCGGGGTGGGTGCTGATGGGGCTGCCCGAGATCGGGAAGTTCTCCAGCGCCCGCAGCGTGTGGACGCCGTAGTAGGCGTCAGCGGGGACCTCGCGGTCTCCGAGGAGGTCGTGCTCGAGCCGGGTCGTCTGCGCTGTCGACACGGCCGCGAGCCTAGCCAGGCAGGCCGGGCTGGGCCCCTTCGTGCTGGACCGTCAGGGCGGCCGCGGCGCTCGCCGCCTCGACCGCCTCGCGGGGGGTCGCGCCGCGCGCGAGGTGCGCAGCCAGCACGCCGCAGTAGGAGTCACCGGCGCCGGTGGTGTCGACGACGTCGTCGACGCGCGTCCCCTCGACCTCGACGTCGCCCCAGCGCGAGCCCTCGGCGCCCAGGGTCACCAGCAGCGACGGCGCCCCGAGGCCCGCCGCGGCCAGCTGCGCGCCCTCGTGCTCGTTGACCACCACGGGGTCGCACAGCGCCAGCACGTCGGCGTCGAGGTCTGCGTACGGCGCGAGGTTCAGCACCACGCGCGCGCCGCGGGCGGCGGCGCGGCGGACGCCGTCCGCGACGACGTCGAGCGGGAGCTCCAGCTGGGCGAGGAGCACGTCACCGGGCTCCAGCGCGTCGAGGGGGGCGAGGTCGTCAGCGGTCACGCGGTGGTTCGCACCGGGCGAGACGAGGATGAGGTTGTCGCCGTCGGCGTCGTTGCAGACCACGGCGGTGCCGGTGCTGACGCCCTCGACGGTCCTGACGCCGGAGACGTCCACCCCGAAGGCCGTGAGCCGCTCGACGTACTCGCGGCCCGCGGCGTCGTCGCCGACGGCCCCCACGAGCGCCGTCGCGGCTCCGGCGCGCGCCGCGGCCACGGCCTGGTTGCCGCCCTTGCCGCCGGAGCGGCGCTCCAGGTCGGAGGCCATCACGGTCTCGCCGGTGCGCGGGTGGCGCTCGACGTGCAGGTGGAGGTCCTGGTTGAGGGACCCGAGGACGACGACACGACCCATGCCGGGGAGCCTACGGAGCCAGCAGCGGGACTCGAACCCGCAACCGCCCGATTACAAGTCGGGTGCGCTACCAGTTGCGCCATGCTGGCCCGCGCCGCCGCGGGAGCGCCGGTGCGTCCGCACAGCCTAGGGCTCGCCGCCCGCGCGGGTGCCGCCTCGCCGGGCCGGTCCGCCCCCTGGTAGACCGGAGTGCGTGTCAGACACCGGTGTCCTGAGAGTCGGCGTGGTCGGGCTGGGGTGGGCGGGCCAGCAGCACCTGGAAGCCTTCGCCGCTCTCGACGGGGTCGAGGTGGTGGCCCTGGCGGGCATGGAGGCGGAGCAGCTGGCGGCCCTCGCCGACGCCCACGGCATCCCGCACCGCAGCGCGCGGTGGGAGGACCTGCTCGACGTCGAGGGGCTCGACGCCGTGAGCATCGCCGTCCCGACCTTCCTGCACGCCCCGATCGCGGTGGCCGCGCTGGGCCGAGGTCTGCACGTGCTCTCGGAGAAGCCGATGGCCCGCGACGGCGCCGAGGCGTCGACGATGGTCGACGCGGCCCGCGCCGCGGGGCGGGTGCTCGAGGTGGTCTTCAACCACCGCCAGCGCGGTGACGTCCAGGCCCTGCGCCAGCTGGTCTCCAGCGGCGAGCTGGGCCGGCCGTACTCGGCACGCACCTGGTGGCTGCGCCGCCAGGGCATCCCCACCCTGGGCAGCTGGTTCACCAACGCCGCGGCCTCCGGCGGCGGCCCCCTGGTCGACATCGGCGTCCACGCCCTCGACTGGGCGCTGCACGTGCTGGGCGAGCCGCGCGTCGTCGCCGTCAGCGCCGCCACCGCCTCCGAGCTGGGTCCGCAGGGGCGCGGCGGCGCCGTCGGCGCCCGCAAGACGCTGGCCGGCGAGGCCTCGGCGTACGAGGTCGAGGACCTGGCCAGCGCCTTCCTGCGCCTGGAGGGCGGCGGGCTGCTCCAGCTGGAGACGTCCTGGGCCGTCTACCGCGACCCGGCCGACGAGATCGGCATGACCGTGCGCGGCACCGACGGAGGCGCCGAGCTGGTCGCCACCGGCAACCCCGACCCGGTCGGAGACCTGCGCGTCTTCACCGAGGCCGGTGACCGCGACGTCGTCGCCGAGCCCGGGCTCGGGCACCGCGCGGTGGTGGAGCAGTTCGTGGACGTCGTGCGCGGCGGCCCGCAGGTGTGGAAGGACCACGACGGCACGCTCGCTCTGGAGCGCGCCCGGATCATCGACGCGTGCTACCTGTCGGCGCGCGAGGGCAGGGAGGTCGCGCTGTGAGCTCGGACGCTGCGGTCAGGGTCACCGTCTGGAACGAGGGCGTGCACGAGGAGCGCAACCACCCGGAGTGGATCCGCGACATCTACCCGGCGGGCCTGCACGGCGCCATCGCCGAGGGCCTGGCCGAGCACCTGCCGCAGGCCCGGGTGCGCACGGCCACGCTCGCCTCGACGCCCGACCACGGGCTCACCGAGGAGGTGCTCGCCGACACCGACGTGCTGCTGTGGTGGGGCCACGCCGCCCACGAGCAGGTCGACGACGCCGTGGTGGAGCGCGTCCACCGCCACGTGCTCGGCGGCATGGGGTTCATCGGGCTGCACTCGGCGCACTACTCCAAGATCTTCACCCGTCTCCTGGGCACCACGTGCTCGCTGGCGTGGCGCAACGAGGGCGAGCGCGAGCTGGTGTGGGCCACCGACCCGTCGCACCCGATCGCGCGGGGGGTGGCCAACCCGATCGTCATCGACAAGCAGGAGATGTACGGGGAGCCCTTCGGCATCCCGAACCCCGACGAGGTGGTCTTCCTCTCCACCTTCGCGGGCGGCGAGGTGTTCCGCTCGGGGGTCACCTACCGCCGCGGGCAGGGGAAGGTCTTCTACTTCTCCCCCGGCGACCAGGAGTACCCGGTCTACCACCACCCCGAGGTGCGGAAGGTGCTGGCCAACGGCGTGCTGTGGGCCCACCAGCCCGGGCTGGAGCGCCTCATCGGTGACGCCCTCGGCTGCACCAACCCCGCACGCCGCTTCTGACCCGTCCCGCGCCGGCGGTGGCTCTTGCGGGCTGCCACCGGCGCGCGGTTGGATCGTGCGCGACACACACCTCGACGAGGAGGCAGCGGTGAGCGCAGCAGACCCGAACCAGTACCTGGACCTCGGCGCCTTCCCCTTGGCCAGCGGGCACGTCCTGCCCGAGGCGCGGCTGGCGTACCAGACCGCCGGCACCTTGAACGCGGCGAAGGACAACGCCGTCCTGCTCCCGCACATGTACAGCGGCACCGCCGACTTCATGCACAGCTTCATCGGCGAGGGCCGGCCCCTCGACCCGTCGCGGTACTTCTTCGTGCTGCCCGCCCAGCTGGGGAGCGGCACGTCGTCGTCGCCCAGCAACACCCCGCCGCCGTACGACCGCGCCTCCTTCCCCGCGGTCGCCATCAGCGACGACGTGCGCGCCCAGCACCGCCTGGTCACCGAGCACCTCGGTGTCGAACGGCTCGTGATGGTCAGCGGGTGGTCGATGGGCGGGCAGCAGACGCTGGAGTGGGCGGTGCGGTACCCGGAGGTCGTCGAGCGCGCCGTTCCCTTCGCTGCGACGCTGCGCAACCCTGACCACTGCACCGTGTTCTGCGACCTCCACACCGACGCCCTCCGCAGCGACCCCGCCTGGAACGGCGGGTTCTACGAGCGCTCCTCGGACGTTCACGTGGGGCTGCGTCGGCACGCACAGGCGTTCGCGCTGATGGGCGCCTCGTCGCACATGTACCGGGCCGAGGCGTGGCGCGAGCTGGGCTTCACCTCGCGCGACGGCTTCGTGCAGGGGTTCCTGCAGGCGTACTTCCTGCCGATGGATCCCAACGACCTGCTCTGCCAGGCCGGCAAGTGGCGCTCCAGCGACGTCGCGCTCGAGCACGACGGCGACCTGGCCGCCGCCGCGGCGCGCATCACCGCGAAGGTCACCGACGTCGCGTTCACGGGGCGACCTGTTCTTCCCGCCCGAGGACGTGCGCGCCGACGCCGCGCTCATCCCGGGTGCGGACTACAAGGAGGTCGGCTCGGTGTGGGGCCACTTCACGATGTTCAACCTGCGCGCCGAGGACACGGCCCAGATCGACGCCGTCTACGCGAAGGCCCTCGCCGACGCCTGACCTCGCCGCGAGGGCCGGCCCCGTGGCGGTCGAGGACGTCCGGCACGCTCCCGGTGCCGGACCTCCTCGACCGCCGCGGAGGGCGTCAGGCGAGGAGAGCGGTCGGGTCGGCGAGCGGCAGGTCGTGCGCCGCGGCCACGGGAGCGCTGACCAGCTGGCCGCCCAGGGTGGTCAGGCCCTTGGCCAGCGCCGGGACGGCGGAGGCGGCGCCGCGCACGCCGAGGTCGGCGACCCGCACCAGGTGCGGCAGCGTGGCCGACGTCAGCGCCAGCGTCGAGGTGCGCGCCACCGCGCCGGGGATGTTCGCGACGCAGTAGTGCACGACGCCCTCCTCCACGTACGTCGGGTGGGCGTGCGTGGTGGGGCGGCTGGTCTCGAAGCAGCCGCCCTGGTCGATGGCGATGTCGACGGCGACGCTGCCGGGCCGCATCGACGCGATCATCTCGCGGCTCACCAGCTTCGGGGCCTTGGCGCCCGGCACGAGCACGGCGCCGATCAGCACGTCGGACTCGGCCACGTACTGGGCCAGCCGCGCGCGGTTGGGGGTGACCAGGTCGAGGCGGCCCTCGAAGACGTCGGAGAGGTACGCGAGCCGGGAGGGGTTGGTGTCGAAGACCCGCACGATGGCGCGCATGCCGACGGCGATCTTGGCGGCCTCGGTGCCGGAGATGCCTCCGCCGATGATGGTGACCTTGGCGGCGGGGGTGCCGGGGACGCCCCCCAAGAGCACCCCGGACCCGCCGGCGGGGCTCTCCAGGTGGTGGGCGGCGGCCTGCACGGCCATGCGGCCGGCGACCTCGCTCATGGGGGTGAGCAGCGGCAGGCGGCCGTCGGGGGTCTGGACGGTCTCGTAGGCGATGGAGTCGATGCGCCGCTCGAGCAGGAAGTCGGTGAGCGACCTGTCGGCGGCAGCGTGCAGGTAGGTGAACAGCTGCTGGCCCGGGCGGAAGCGGTGGTACTCCTCCGCGACGGGCTCCTTCACCTTGACGACCAGGTCCGCGGCGGCGAAGACGGCGTCCGCGCCGTCGACGACCTCCGCGCCGGCGGCCGCGAACTCCTCGTCGCTGAAGCGCGACCCAGCGCCCGCGCCGGCCTGCACGAGCACCCGGTGGCCGTGGTGCACCAGCTCGGCGGCGCCGTCGGGCTGCAGCGCCACGCGGTTCTCGTTGTCCTTGATCTCCGACGGGACTCCGACGACGAGCGGCATCGCACTCTCTCCTCTGGACGCAGCGGCTGGTGGGGCCCGAGGCTAGGAGCCGCTTCGGGCTGCCGCAGCAGGTGCCGAAGGAACAGCGGGGAGCGGCCCAGGAGCCGGAGCTCCTGCGCGCAGACGAGGTGGGAGGGCCCTGACGTGAACGACGTTCGCGGACCGCGACGGGCGCGGGAGCTGACCGAGGTCGACCTCGCGATCGTCGAGGTGCTGCGCCGTGACGCCCGCACGCCCAACCAGGAAGTGGCGCGGCAGGCCGGGATCGCGCCGTCGACCTGCTCGGTGCGGATGCGGGCGCTGGAGCGCGACGGGGTGATCACGGGCTACCACGCCGACGTCGACCTCGAGGCGCTCGGCGCCGCGCTCCAGGCGATGGTCGCGGTGCGCCTGCGGGCCGGGGCGCGCCACCAGCTCCCCGACTTCACCGCGCGGATGCGCCGGCGCCCGGAGGTGGTGAGCGTCTTCTTCGTGGGCGGCGCGGAGGACTTCCTCGTACACGTGGCGGTGGGTGACGCGGGCGCGCTGCGCGACTTCGTGGTCGACCAGCTCTCCTCGCACGCCGAGGTGGCCTCGACCCAGACCAGCGTGATCTTCGAGCACTCCCGCGGCGCCGGCTCCGGCGCCGCCACCCCCTGACCCCACCCGGGGCTCCCCGGACCGCAACCGAGCGCCTCCTTGCGGTTCCCGAGCACCCCCGGACCGCAACCGAGCGCCTCGCTGCGGTTCCCGAGCCCCTCCGAACCGCAACCGAGCGCCTCGCTGCGGTTCCCGAGCCCCCCCGGACCGCAACCGAGCGCCTCGCTGCGGTTCCCGAGCCCCCCCGGACCGCAACCGAGCGCCTCCTTGCGGTTCCCGAGCCCCTGACCGCGGCGCCAGCGGGGTCCGTGCGCAGCTGGATGCGCACCGACCCCGCTGGCACCGCGGTGGTCCGGGGAGGGTCAGCCCTTCAGGGAGCCGCTGGCCAGGCCCGCGACGTAGTAGCGCTGCAGCGCCACGTACAGCACGACGCACGGGACCATCGCGATCACCGCCCCCGCGGCGAGCAGCCCGTAGTCGACGGCGCCGTAGGCCCCCTGCTGCAGGTTCAGCAGCGCCACCGGCAGCGTGTACAGCTGCTGCTGGGTGAGGAAGGTCAGGGCGCCGAGGAACTCCGTCCACGAGGCGAGGAACGCGTACAGCGCCGTCGTCGCGATGCCGGGGGTGACCAGCGGGCGGAGCACCGAGAAGAAGGTGCGCCCGGTGCCGGCGCCGTCGACGAACGCGGCCTCCTCCAGCTCCGGCGGCACGCCGGCGAAGGAGTTGCGCATGACGAAGACGCCGAACGGCAGGTTCACCGTCGTGTAGAAGAGCACCAGCCCGAGCAGGCTGTCGGTGAGGCGCATGGCGTTGAGCTGCATGAACAGCGGCGTGATGATCGCCTGGAACGGGATCATCAGCGTCAGCACCACGGCGCCGAACGCCACGCCCGAGAACCGGAACCTGAAGCGCCCGAAGCCGTACCCCGCCATCGTCGCGACCACGGCCGTCAGCACCGCCGTGGCCCCGGCCACGAGCAGGCTGTTGAGCGTGGCCCGGCCGAGACCGGCGGTGCCGCCGACGGCGGCGAAGTTGGCCGCCGTCAGGTCGAAGAAGGTCGACGCCGACGGCGCGGCGGTGATGACGTCGTTCGTCTGGAACGCCCGCAGCAGCGCCCAGAGCAGCGGCGCGGCGAAGACCAGCACCGTGAGGACCCCGGCCAGCACGTACAGCAGGACCTTGGTGCGCGGCTCGGCGTGACCGGCCGCGCTCGCCGTCGTCGCGCTGCGGCGGTCGTCCGGGTCGGTGCCGGAGGGGCGGGCGGGCGCGGGGGTGGCGGTCGCCATGGTGGGCCTCAGTCCTTCTCGCGGAGCAGCCAGAACTGGGCGGCGGTCACGAGGGCGACCACCAGCACCAGCACCAGGGACAGCGCCGTCGCCGACCCGACCTGGAGCTGCACGAACGCGCGGTTGTAGATGGCGAGCACCACCGGCGTGGTGTCGGTCCCGGGCCCGCCCTGGGTGAGGATGAAGAACTGCGAGAAGGCCAGGAACGAGCCGATCACCGAGAGGATCAGGCTCATCGCGATCGGCCGCCGCAGCATGGGCAGGGTGATGCTGCGCTCGCGCTGCCACCACGTGGCGCCGTCGACCTCCGCCGACTCGTGGACCTCCCGCGGCACGGCCTGCATGCCGGCCAGCAGCAGCACCATGGTCAGCCCCGAGACGCCCCACACCACCAGCAGGCTGATCAGCACGGTGGCCAGGGGTCCGGAGGTGAACCACGCGGTCTGCCCGTCGGTGATCCCGAGGCCCTGGAGCACCAGGTTCACCGCGCCGCTGCCGGGCTGCGCCTCGAGCACCAGCAGGAAGCTGAGCGTCGAGAGCCCGATGACGTAGGGGAGGAAGAACAGGGTGCGCAGCACCGTCGAGCCGCGGCGGTTCGCCCGCACCACCACCGCCATCAGGTAGCCGACCAGCAGGATCGGCCCGGTGACGATCGCCGTGTAGAGGAGCGTGTAGCCGACGGCCTTCCAGAACGCGGTGTCGCCGGGGATGGCCGCGAAGTTCTCCAGCCCGATGAAGCGGAAGGCGCCGACCAGGGGCCAGTTGGTGAAGGAGATGCCGATCGCGAAGACGAACGGCACCAGCACGAAGACGACGATGAACGCGAGCGCCGGCAGCACCAGCAGCAGGCCCGTCGACGAGCGGTGCGTGATGGTGCCGTAGCGGCGGCTGGCCCGGGTGGCCGAGGGGGTCCCGGCGCGAGGGGTCGTGGCGCTCATCGCTGGGCCTGCTCGAGGACGCGGTCGTAGCGGGCCTGCGCGGAGGCCATCGCCCCGTCGACGTCGCCGTCGAAGACCGCCCGGCGGAACATCTCGAAGTAGGGGCTGTCGGGCTGGTTGTAGAGCAGGTTGTACGACAGCGTCCGCGGGGCGTAGCCGGTGTCGATCTGCTCCAGCGGGGCCACGGCCAGCGGGTAGGTGGCCCGGTACTCGTCGGTGGCGGCGTCGGACCGCACGGGGAAGTACCCGCCGGCCGGGAGCTTCGACTGCTGCTCCACCTCGAGGGCGAACTTCGTGAACTCCCACGCCGCCGAGGCGTTCTGCGCGCCGCGGGGGATGCAGAGGTTGTCGCCGCCGGTGAAGAAGGCCGAGCCGCCGGTCGGGCCCGGGAGCAGCGAGACGCCGGTGCGGGAGGTGACGGCCTCATCCTGGCCCATGACCGCGGCGAAGTAGTTGCCGGGCAGCAGGCCGACGGTGCCGGCGGTGAAGTCGGACCCCCAGCTGGTGCCGGTGTCGGAGAAGTTCCCCGGCGGCATGAGGCCCTCCGCCCACATCGTGCGGTGGTGGTCTAGGACGGCCCGCAGGGCCTGGTTGCCCTCCACGGCGCCGCGCTGCGACCCCACCTCGCCGGTGATCACGTCGGTGCCGGCGGCCCAGGTGTGCGGCTGGGTGACGAAGCCGATGATCCCCGAGGCGTTCGCGGCCAGCGACCAGCCGTAGGTGTCGGCGCCCAGCTCCCGGACGGCGCGGGCGGCGTCGAGGCACCCGGGCAGGGTGGTCAGCGCGGTGGCCGGGTCGACGCCGGCGCGGTCCATGAGCTCGGCGTTGTGCCAGAGCACGGAGTTGTCGGCGAGGAACGGCAGCCCGTAGACGCGGTCGTCCAGGGTCGACAGGTCCAGCTGGCCGGGGCTGAGGCGCTCGCGCCCGGGCAGCTGGGCCACCAGGTCCGTCAGGTCGGTGAAGACGTCGCGGACGATGAACAGGATCGTGTCGATGTCGTTCATCGCCAGCAGGTCGGGCACCGCGCGGGCGCGGATCGCCGTCGCCAGCTTGGTGACGTACTGCGTGCCGAGCACCGGCGTCAGCTCGACCCGGATGCGGTCCTGGCTGGCGTGGAAGGCGTCGACCACCGCCTGCGTGCCGGTCTGGGTGTCGGAGCGGGCCCACAGGCGCAGCACGCCCGTGGCCTCCTCCCCGAAGCCCGCCGCGGCGGTGTCGGGCGCCGGGAGCACCCCGCTGCCGCAGCTCGCCAGCAGCGGGGCCACCCCCGCGAGGCCCGCCAGGGCCAGGAACTCCCGTCTCGAGCGCACCGTCGCGCCCCCTCCCCGTCCGTCGTCCACCCGCGCCCCCCGCGGGTGGTCCTTCAGCTGGTCGGCAGCCAGACCCGCATCGGGCCGACGCCGCGGTTCGCCCAGACCGCGTAGGGCACGGCCGTGAGCTCGACGTCCTCCCCCGCGGCGGGCTGCGCGTCGCCCGCGGGCAGCCAGGTGGCGCCGCCGGCCTCGTGGCCGCCGGAGCGCCCGCGCAGGTGCAGCAGCACCACGCCGCCCAGGGCGTCGGTGCGCTCCTCGGTGACGGGCGCGCCGGTGTCGACGACGACGTCGTCGACCACGACCCCCTCGGGCTGGTCGGCCTGCTCGAGGGCGTAGACGAGCGGGCCGCGCTCCAGGGCCACGGCGCCGCGGGCGTCGTCGACCCGGCGGTCGGCCCGCGAGAGGCGGACCGCCATCGGCAGCTCGAGCTCGACCACGTCACCGACCGCCCAGGTGCGGGCGGCGCGGGCGTAGGCACCGGCGGGCGCCTCGTGCTGCTCACCGGCGACGGTCAGGGACGCGCCCCGGGCCCACCCCGGGACGCGCAGCGACAGGGTCCACTCCCCCGCCTCGCCGTCGACCTCGGCGACGCGCACGCGCACCGACCCCTCGCGGGGGTAGTCGGTCTCGACCTCGAGGCGGACCCGGGCGCCGCGCACCTCGGCGCTGACCGTGCTGGGCGCGTACAGGTGGAGCTGGACGCCGTCGTCGTCGGACGTGGCCAGGTAGCCGTCGAGGCTCGACCAGGTCCGCATGATGTTGGGGGGGCAGCAGGCGCAGAGGAACCAGCCGCGGCGCCCGTGGGCGGGGCTGCGGTTCTCGTTGGCGTGCGACCCGTCGCGGAACTGCAGCGGGTTGACGTAGAAGTACTCGTCACCGCTCAGCGAGACACCGGCGGGGAACCCGTTGTGCAGCATGCGCTCGGCGACGTCGGCGTACTTGGTCTCACCGGTGGCCAGCAGCATCCGCCACGCCCACTGGATCCCGCCGATGGCGGCGCAGGTCTCGGCGTAGGCGCGGTCGCTGGGCAGCTCGTAGGGGTCGCCGAAGGCCTCCATGTCCCAGCGCGAGCCGAGCCCGCCGGTGATGTAGGTCTTGGTGGCCAGCATGTGGTCGAACTGCCGGCCCAGGGCGGCGAGGAGCTCGGCGTCGCCGGTCTCGGTGGCGACGTCGGCCGCGCCCGCGGTCAGGTAGACGGCGCGCACGGCGTGGCCCTCGACCGTGGTCGCCTCGCGGACCCGCACGCGGTCGGAGAAGTACGTGGGCTCCTTGCCGTGGCCCTCGATGATGCCCGTGCCGCGGGCCTCCACCATCCAGCTGGCCAGCTCGAGGTAGCGGCGCTCGCCGGTCTCGCGGAACAGCTCGACCAGGCCCATCTCGACCACGGGGTGGCCGTCGACGTCGCGGCGCTGGCCCTCGCCGTCGCCGAAGGTGGCGTCGAGGTGGTCGGCCAGCTTCACGGCGACCTCGAGCAGGCCCTTCTCGCCGGTGGCGCGGGAGACGGCGACGGCGGCCTGGAAGAGGTGGCCAGCGCAGTACATCTCGTGGCTCCACGGCAGGTCGGAGTACCGGCCGCGGGGCCCGAGGGACCCGTCCTGCTCCTGCACCACCGAGTCGAGGTAGCCGTCCTCGGCCTGGGCGGCCGCCACCTCGGCGGTCAGCTCGCGGATCCACCCGAGCAGCTGGTCGCTGGGCTCGCGGCCGAACTCCCACGCGGCGGCCTCGAGCCACTTGTAGACGTCGGAGTCCATGAAGATCGGACCGGTGATCGCTGCCCCCTCGGGGGCGCTGCCCGCGGCGATGCGCAGGTTGGTGAGGTTGCCGGCGCTCTCGAGGCGCTCGCGGCCGGTGGGGATGGCGTTCTCGCGGTTGGCGCGCTGGCGGTCGGCCCACCAGCCGCCGGTGATGCGCGCGGCCCCCGGGGCCAGCGGGCGCAGGGGCGTGGTGCCGGGCGTCGGGGCGGCCGGGCCGGCGGTCGGCGCGGCCTGCGCGGCGGGGGCGGAGGTGGTGCTCGTCATGGGGGGCTCCATCGGTCGCGGCGGTGCGGGAGGAACACGATTTCCTGAACCGTAGACCGCAAGAGCGCATGGTCACAACTGGTCTCGGGACCTCAGCGCTTGGTAGGTTCCGGAAAACTCGGAACGCCGCTGGTGGCGTGCGGAGGAGGTCGGCGTGGCAGCAGGACCGGGCGGCGGAGCGTCACGCGGCGCGCCGCGCATCGTCGACGTCGCCGCCCTCGCGGGCGTCTCGCCCGGCACCGCGTCGAAGGCCCTCAACGGCACCGGGCAGCTGCGCCAGCAGACCGTCGACCGCGTGCGGGCAGCCGCAGACCAGCTGGGCTTCACCCCCGACGGCGCGGGGCGCACCCTGCGCTCGGGGCGCAGCTTCATCGTCGGGGTCATCACCACCGACAGCGTCGGCAGGTTCACCCTGCCCGTGCTGCTCGGCGCCGAGGACGCGCTCGGCGCCGGTGACATGGCGCTGCTCCTGTGCGACACCCGCGACGACCCGGTGCGCGAGCAGCACCACCTGCGCAAGCTCGCGGCCCGCCGGGTCGACGGGATCCTCGTGACGGGACGGCGCACCGACCCCCGGCCGCCGCTGGGGCCGCTGGCCCCCGGAGTGCCGGTCGTCCACGCCTTCCAGCCGTCGGCGCGCCCGGGCGACACCAGCGTCGTCGTCGACGACGCGGGCGGCGCCGCCGAGGCCGCCCGCCACCTGCTCGACCTGGGCCGGCGGCGCATCGCGCACGTGACCGGGTGGCGCGAGCACCACAGCGCCAGCGCCCGGGCCTCCGCGGTGGTCGAGGCCCTCGGGGGGCCCGGTGCAGGGGTGCTGGCCGGGGAGCCCCTCTTCGGGGAGTGGACCGAGCAGTGGGGGCGCCAGGCGGTCGACGTGCTGCTGGCCCGCCACCCCGACCTCGACGGCATCACCTGCGGCAGCGACCAGGTGGCGCGCGGGGTCTGCGACCGCCTGCGCGAGCTGGGGCGCTCGGTGCCCGGTGACGTGGCGGTCACCGGTGTCGACGACTGGGAGGTCATGGCCCTGGCCAGCCGCCCGCCGCTGACCACGGTCGACCTGCGGCTGCAGGAGGTGGGACGCACCGCGGCGCGGCTGCTCCTGGACGCCGTGGAGGGCCGCCCCGTGCCGGAGCGCACGGTGGTGCCGTCGCGGCTGGTGCTGCGCGCCTCGACGCTCGGCGCCTAGCCCGCTCGGCGGGCCGGGCCCTCGGAGACCGGTCAGACGAGCGCGACCCACTGGCTCCAGAACGCCTGCCCGATGAGCAGGACGACGACGGCGTACGAGACCACCGTCAGGAGCAGGCGGTACTCGACGAGTCCCGCCACCAGCCGGCGGGCCCCCTCGGGCACCGGGACCACACCCCGGTCGAGGCTGTCGACGGTCGTGGTCCAGAACATCGGGATCACCACCGCCCAGGCGACCATGCAGTACGGGCACAGGGCGCCGATGACGTACAGGCTCTGGCTGATCAGCCAGGCGATGAACACGAAGCCCAGGGTGATGCCCACCTGCCAGCCCAGCCGCACCCAGCGCGGCAGCGGCGTGCGCGAGAGCAGCAGCACGCCCAGCGTCGTGGCGACCGTGAACGCGGCGATGCCGATGAGCGGGTTCGGGAAGCCGAACAGCCGCGCCTGCCACGTGGTCATGACCGACCCGCAGGAGATGAACGGGTTGATGTCGCACGAGAGCGCGGCGGTGGGGTCTCCCGCGAGCTTGATGCGCTCGACGGTCAGGGTGAAGGCGGCGAGGAAGCCGATCACCCCGCCGACGACCAGGAGCAGCCCGAGGCGGCGCTGCGGCACCGGGTCGGCGGAGATCGTCCGCTCGCCCGCGGCGCCACCGTTCGGCGCGGGGGGCGCCGGCGGCCTCAGGCTGCCCGTGGCCATCAGGCGCTCACGCCGAGGGCGGTGGCGAGCTGGTCCTGCGAGGGGGCGTTGACGGTCGCGCCGTCAGCGCCGGTGAGCAGCTTCCCGTCGACGAGCACGGTGGGCGTGCCACCGACCGTCCGGGTGCCGGAGGCGTCCGTGAGGTCGAACGCGGCGTCGTTCTTCTGCTGCACGAAGTCCTCGTACGGCCGGCTGGCGATGCAGGGGCCGACGTCGGCGCCCGCCGACTGCGCGATGGAGATGAGCCTGCTGTCGGTGAGGCCGCCGGCCCCTCCTCCGGCTGCTCCAGGTACATCGCGGTGTTGAACTTGTAGAAGTCAGCGCCGTTCGGCACCTCCCCCGCCACGCAGTACGCGGCGTTGGCGGCGCGGGTGGAGTAGTCCTGCCGGAGCCGCTGGTCCAGGAAGTTCAGCGGTCGGTAGTCGAGCTTCACCGTGCCGGCCTGCACCTGCTCGTCGAGCCACGGGCCGACGGCCGCCTCGTACTGCTTGCAGACCGGGCACTGGTAGTCCTGGAAGATCGTCACGGTGTGCGGCGCGCTCGCCTGGCCCACCTCGATGCCGCCGTCGGCGGTGACGCCCGGCGGGGTGGCGCTGGCGTCGGCGCTGCCGCCGCTGCGGGTGATGGCGAGCGCCACGAACCCGATGACGAGCACGACGGCGACGACGCCGGCGCTGATGGCGAGCACGCGGTTGCGGCGCTTCTTGCGGGCCTCGAGCTCGCGCATCTGGCGCGACTTCTCACGGGCCGCCTCGCGGCGGGCGTCCTTGGTGCTGGGCCGGTCGGGCACGGGGGGTCCTCCAGGGATCAGGGCGACCACCAGGGTAAGCGCCGCTCTGCGCCGCCCCCGGCCGTCGTGACCGGTGTGTGACCGGCTTCGCAGGCCGCTCCCAGCCGTCCGGTCAGCCCAGCCCGAACGGCGCCTGCACCAGGGGGGCCCAGTCGGGCTGGCCGCCGGCCGAGACCACCACGAGCACGCACGCGAGCAGCAGCAGGGCCAGCACGGCCACCGCGACCAGGCTCGACGTGCGTCCCGGGAGCGCGCCGCGCGCCGCGGTGCGGGTGCCGCGGCGCAGCGACCGGCTGCCGGGGCCCCACCAGGCGGTGACCGTGCCCACGAGCACGGCGGCGGCCAGCGGCAGCGCCTGCCCCGGCACCGGCGTGCTCTGAGGGGCGATGGCCCAGCCGACGAGGAACGCCGTGCTCAGCGCCATCGCCGCCGGCAGGAGCAGGGCGGGCACCGACGCCAGCGCGGCGAGCAGCAGCTGGCCGGGCAGGGCGAACGCGACGACGGCGCCGTCGGACCGGCGCGGACCGCGCTCGTACCGGCGCCGCACCGAGGCGGCCACGGCGCGGTCGACGGTGCGGCCGAGCACGGCGGCCACCGCGACCCCCATCGCCGCCACCAGCGGGGCGACGGCGCCGAGGGCCACCGCCACGAGCAGCAGGAGCAGCAGGACGGCGCTGGTGGCGGGGCGCCCGCGGTCGGCCCGGACCGCGTCGTGGTCGCCGATCGGCGCGTACGGCGACGGGGGCTCGGGCGCCCGGCGCTGGTCGTGGTGGCGGTCGAGCTCGTGGTGCTGGTCGTGCGAGGGGTCGAGGTGGAGCTCGCGGCCGGCGGGGCGCAGCTGCTCGGTGGCGGGCTCGGGGCGCCGGGTCACGGGGCGGGGCTGCTCGTACGGGGAGCGGGGCTCGTGCAGCTCGGTGGGGGGCGCGGCGGCGGTCGGGCCGAACGCCTGCGTGCGGTCGTGGGAGCGGGGCTCGTGCAGCTCGGTGGGGGGCGCGGCGGCGGTCGGGCCGAACGCCTGCGTGCGGTCGTGGGAGCGGTCCGCCGGGTGCCCTGCGTGCCGCTGGCCGGCGCTCTCGCGCGGCTCCTCGGAGGGCAGGGCCCGGGTGCGCTCCACCGGCGCCGCCGCGAGCGCCGCCGTGGGGGCCGCGTCCGGCGTCGTCGCTCCGGAGGGCTCGGGCCACGGCACGGGTGCCGCCTCGGGCGGGGCGCCCGCCAGCGGGGCCGCGGCCTCGGGCAGCTGGACGGTGCCCTCCGCGGGGCGGTGGTGCAGCCCGGTCGGCGGCGGCGCGGCGTGCGGCGCCCCCTGCGGGGCGGCGGTGCGCGCGGGGAGCGCCGTGGTCCGCGCGCTGGAGGTCGGCGTGCCCGGCACCGGCCAGGCGCCGTCGGCGGCCCCGTCGGCGAGGGCCTGCACGGCCTGGCGCAGCCGGCGCGGCGGCGGCCGCAGGGCCGGGTCCGCCGACAGCGCCGCGGCGAGCAGCTCGACGAGGGGCTCGGGGGCGCCGGTCAGGTCGGCGGCGCCGCGCCGGACGCGCGAGAGCACGGCCTCGGTGGGGCCGCGGCCGAAGGGCGGGCGGCCGGTGGCGGCGAAGGCCAGCGTCGCGGCCCACCCCCACCAGTCGCCCGACGTGGCCACGGACGCGCCGTCGAGCACCTCCGGGGAGAGGTAGCCGGGGGTGCCCATGACCAGGCCGGCGCTGGTGAGGCGGACGTCGTCGGCGACCTGCGCGATCCCGAAGTCGATGACGACGGGCTCGCCGTCGGAGACGAGCACGTTGCCGGGCTTGAGGTCGCGGTGGACGACGCCGGCGGCGTGGATCGCCGCGAGCGCGTCGCCCAGGCCAGGCCGATGCGGCCCAGCGCGCGCCCGGTGAGGGGACCCTCCCGCTCGACCAGGACGTCGAGCGGGGGCGCGGGCACGAACTCGGTGACGACGTAGGGCTGCTCGGCGCTCGGGTCGGCGTCGAGCACCTCGGCGACGCGGGGCGAGCGGACCCGCTGGAGGGCGTCGACCTCGCGGGCCAGGCGGCTGCGCGCCGACGGGTCGGCGGCGACGTGGGGCCGCAGCACCTTGATGGCCACGGCGCGGCCGGCGGGGTCCAGGCCGAGGTGCACCACGCCCATGCCGCCGCCGCCGATGACCTGGAGCAGGCGGTAGGGGCCGAGGCGGCCGACGACGGAGGGGGTGGCGGGCGCTGCCTGCGGAGGGGTCCCCGCAGAGGTCGTGGCGTCCACCCGGCCACGGTACGCGGCAGCGGGCTCCCGCGTCGCTCCGCGCGCGCCGCGGCGGCTGAGGCGTCGCTGAGGAGTGCCGGGGAGGTGGTGGACCGGCGCGGGGGACACCGCGAGATCGCGGGCGGCCGGGGCCCCGCCTAGGGTCGACCCGGACGGTCGGCCCAGGTCTGGTCGGGTCGGTCGCCGGAGCTCGAGGAGATGGCGGCGCGTGACCGAGGGCGCTGGCGAGTACGACTTCGTGGTGGTGGCCAACCGCCTTCCCGTCGACCGCGTGGTCGCCGACGACGGCGAGGTGACCTGGCGGACCTCCCCCGGCGGCCTGGTGACGGCGCTGGAACCCGTGATGCGGCAGGCCGACGGCGCCTGGGTCGGCTGGAGCGGGGACGCCGGCGAGGCTCCGGAGCCCTTCGACACCGACGAGATGCGCCTGGTCCCGGTGCCGCTGTCGGAGGAGGAGGTCTCGACCTACTACGAGGGCTTCTCCAACGACACCCTGTGGCCGCTCTACCACGACGTCATCGCCGTCCCGACCTACCACCGCGCCTGGTGGGACGCGTACGTGCGGGTCAACCGGCGCTTCGCCGAGGCCGCGGCGGCGCAGGCCGCCCAGGGGGCCACGGTGTGGGTGCAGGACTACCAGCTGCAGCTGGTCCCGGCGGCGCTGCGCGAGCTGCGCCCCGACCTGAAGATCGGCTTCTTCAACCACATCCCCTTCCCGCCGTACGAGCTGTTCGCGCAGATGCCGTGGCGCCGCCAGGTGGTCGAGGGCCTGCTCGGCGCCGACCTGCTGGGCTTCCAGCGGCAGTCCGACGCGAACAACTTCCTGCGGGTGTGCCGCCGACTGCTGGGCATCGACAGCCGCCGCCACCGCATCACCGTCACGGACGAGGGCGGCGCGCAGCGCGAGGTGCACGCCGCGGCGTTCCCGATCTCGATCGACACCCCCGCGTTCGAGGAGCTCGCCGGTCGCGAGTCGGTGCAGTCTCGGGTGACGGAGGTGCGCTTCGAGCTCGGGGCGCCCCGCAAGCTGCTCCTCGGCGTCGACAGGCTCGACTACACCAAGGGGATCATGCACCGCCTCAAGGCGTACGGGGAGCTGCTGGACGACGGCGTCGTCGACCCCGAGGACACCGTCTTCGTGCAGGTGGCCACCCCCAGCCGCGAGCGGGTCGACAGCTACCGGCAGCTGCGCGACGAGATCGAGCTGGCGGTCGGGCGCATCAACGGCGAGCACGGCACCATCGGCCGCGCGGCCGTGCACTACCTGCACCACAACCAGCCGCGCGAGGAGATGTCGGCGCTGTACCAGGCCGCCGACGTGATGCTCGTGACGGCGCTGCGCGACGGCATGAACCTCGTGGCCAAGGAGTACGCGGCCTCCCGGCTCGACGAGCGCGGCGTGCTGGTGCTCAGCGAGTTCACCGGGGCCGCCGACGAGCTGAACGGCTCGCTGCTGGTCAACCCCCACGACATCTCCGGCCTGAAGCGCACCGTCGCCCAGGCGCTGCAGATGGACGAGAAGGAGCAGGCCCGCCGGATGCGCCAGCTGCGGCGACGGGTCCGCACCCACGACGTGACCCGCTGGGCGGAGCAGTTCCTCGCGGCGCTGGAGACCGGTCACGGCTCGGGCACCACCGTCTCCGAGCACGCGCAGGCGACGGCGGGGCAGTCGTGAGCGGCGCTGCCCCCGGCGACCTGCCCACCGGCCTGCCCGACGACCTGGCCGAGGCGCTGAACCGGCTGGCCGGGGCGGGGGTCGCTGCTGGTGGCGCTCGACTTCGACGGCGTCGTCGCGCCCATCGTCGAGAAGGCCGGCGCGGCCCGCGCGCTGCCCGCCTCGGCCGAGGCGGTCGAGGCCCTGGCGCGCGCCGACCGGGTGGCGGTGGCGCTGGTCAGCGGCCGGTCCATGGCCTCGCTGCGCGAGGTCAGCGGCCCTCCGGCCGGGGCCCTGCTGGTCGCCAGCCACGGCGCCGAGGGCGACGGCGTCCCCACCGACCTGACGCCCGAGCAGGCCTCCCTCCTGGAGCGGCTGGTCGGCGAGGTGACGGCCGTGGTCGAGGCCCACCCGGGCACCGAGGTGGAGCACAAGCCCGCCGGCGTGGTGCTGCACACGCGCCGCGCCCCCCGCGACGCCGCGGCGGCCTCCGCGCGGGCGGTGCTCGACGGCCCGGCGCGCCGGGACGGCGTGAAGGCCCTCGAGGGCAAGGAGGTCGTCGAGCTCAGCGTCGTCGACGCCGACAAGGGCCGCGCCCTCGTGGCCCTGCGCGACCGGCTCGCGGGCTCCTCCGGTGCGCGTCCCGCGGTGCTCTTCGTCGGTGACGACGTGACCGACGAGAACGGCTTCCGGGCCCTGGAGCCGGGCGCCGGGGACGTGGGCGTGAAGGTCGGCGACGGCGCCACGGCGGCGGGCTTCCGCGTCGGCACCCCCGAGGACGTGACGGCCCTGCTGCAGCGCCTCCTCGCGGATGTCCTGACAAGTCGGGGCTAGGGGGGTTTCGAGAACGCTTCCCGTGGTGCAAGATGTCGCTCGGACACCGGCGTCCGCAGCTGGTCGCCGGTAGCCCTCCACGTGGCCGCCGTTGGCCGCGGGGAGTCCCTCACTCGGATCGTCCGGCACGTTCCTGCCGGTGGGAGGACGCCTTCTCATGGCATCTGTGGTCTACGACAACGCGACCCGTCTGTACCCCGGTGGCGAGCGCCCCGCGGTCGACAAGCTGAACCTCGAGGTCGCGGACGGCGAGTTCCTCGTCCTCGTCGGCCCCTCGGGCTGCGGCAAGTCGACCTCGCTGCGCATGCTGGCCGGCCTGGAGGACGTGAACTCCGGCCGCATCCTCATCGGTGACCGCGACGTCACCGACGTGCAGCCCAAGGACCGCGACATCGCGATGGTGTTCCAGAACTACGCGCTGTACCCGCACATGACCGTCGCCGACAACATGGGCTTCGCCCTGAAGATCGCCGGTGTCAAGAAGGACGAGATCAAGACCCGCGTCGCCGAGGCCGCGAAGATCCTCGACCTCACCCAGTACCTCGAGCGCAAGCCGAAGGCCCTCTCGGGCGGTCAGCGCCAGCGCGTGGCCATGGGCCGCGCCATCGTGCGCCAGCCGCAGGTCTTCCTCATGGACGAGCCGCTGTCGAACCTGGACGCCAAGCTGCGCGTGCAGACCCGCACGCAGATCGCCCAGCTGCAGCGCCGCCTCGGCGTCACCACTGTCTACGTGACCCACGACCAGGTCGAGGCCATGACGATGGGTGACCGCGTGGCGGTCCTCAAGGACGGCCTGCTCATGCAGGTCGACAGCCCCCGCCGCATGTACGACCACCCGAACAACGTCTTCGTCGCCGGCTTCATCGGCTCCCCCGCCATGAACCTGCTGAACCTGGACGTCGTCGACGGCGGCGTGAAGTTCGGCTCCACCACGGTGCCGGTCCCCCGCGACACCCTCCAGGAGACCGGCTCGAACGTGACCCTGGGTGTTCGCCCCGAGGACCTCGACCTCGCTGACGACGGCCTGCCCGTCGAGGTCGACGTCGTCGAGGAGCTCGGCGCCGACGCGTACCTGTACGGCCGCGCCAAGCTGGGCTCGACCGAGCAGCAGATCATCGCCCGCGTCGACGGCCGCCGTCCTCCCCAGGCCGGCGCCACGGTGCGCGTGGTCCCCAAGGCGAACCACATCCACCTGTTCTCCTCGAAGGACGGGCAGCGCATCGGCGACTGAGCCCACCAGCTCAGCACCACAGCTCCACACCGGAGGGCGTCCCGCTGCGGCGGGGCGCCCTCCGGCGCGTCCGGGGCCGGCCGCTTCCGAGACGCCGAGCCCGGGCGTGCTGGTTCCCCCTTTCTGGCGCGGGGTGGCCCTGCGCCAGCAGGAGTGGCGCAGGGCCACCCCGTGCCATTCCGGGGATGGCGCAGATCACCCCACTCCTCGGCCTGCGGTCCCGGTCCGTGGAGGTCTCGGCGGTCGACTGGGTGGTCTGGCTCCCACTGGGTGGGGTGATGCCCGGCTCGAGGCCCTCATCCCGGGCAGGAAGTCACCCAGCGGGCACGAGACCACCCGCTCAGCCGCCGCCCGGGGCTCCGCCTCTCCACCACGAGCCCCCGCCGATGGCGCGGGGTGGCCCTGCGCCAGCAGGAGTGGTGCGGGGGCCACCCTGCGCCACTCCGGGAGTGGCGCAGACCGCCCCAGCGGGGTCGGAGCGGGCCGGGTGGCCGGGTCGGGGTGCTGCTCAGACGTCGAGCAGGCGGCGGCCCTCGAACGCGCGCCCGAGGGTGACCTCGTCGGCGTACTCCAGGTCACCGCCGACGGGCAGGCCCGAGGCCAGGCGCGTCACGCGCAGGCCCATGGGGCGCAGCATGCGCGCCAGGTAGGTGGCGGTGGCCTCGCCCTCGAGGTTCGGGTCGGTCGCGATGATGACCTCGGTGACCTCACCCGACGCCAGGCGCGTCAGCAGCTCGCGGACGCGCAGGTCGTCCGGGCCGACGCCCTCGATGGGGCTGATGGCGCCACCGAGCACGTGGTAGCGGCCGCGGTACTCGCGGGTGCGCTCGATGGCGACGACGTCCTTCGGCTCCTCGACGACGCACAGCGCGGTCGTGTCGCGGCGGGGGTCGCGGCAGATGCGGCACTGCTCGTCCTGGGCGACGTTGCCGCAGACGGTGCAGAAGCGGACGCGGCGCTTGACCTCGGTGAGCGCCGTCACCAGGCGGCCGACCTCGTCCTCGTCGGCCGCGAGCAGGTGGAACGCCAGCCGCTGGGCGCTCTTGGGCCCGACGCCGGGCAGCCGCCCGAGCTCGTCGATGAGGTCCTGGACCGCGCCTTCGTACACGCGTCGAGCCTACGTGCCACCTCCGACGGAGGCGGTCAGCTCCGCTCGTCGACCGACAGGACGCGTCCGCCCAGCACCCGCTCGACGACGGCGAGGCCGACCTGGCCCGAGCCCTCGGCGTCGGGGTCGTCGCGGCTGATCTCGTCGTCCGGCCGCGGGGCGCCGGGCGCCGGGCCGTCGGCTCCACCGGCACCCCCGCCGCCGACCGCTCGCGCACGCATGGCCGACCGCGCGAGGTCAGCACCGCGCAGGGGTCCGCTGTGGGGCGCTGGCGCGGGCCGCTCGGCGGGCGCGCTGGTGGCCGCCTGGGCCGGGGCAGCTGGTGCGGCCGGTGCGGCCGGTGCGGCGGGGCGCTGCACCGGCTCAGCGGACCTCGCGGCCGGCTGGTCCGCCGGAGGCGCGGCCTGGCGCGCGACCGGGGCCGCCTGCGCCGCCGCTGCTGGAGGCGCCGCAGGTCGAGAGGACCGCGAGGGGCCCTCGGCGGTCCACGGGTCGTCGAACTCCGGCGGCGGGGGCTCGCCGTCGTCCGGGGGCTCCGGCGGGGGGACGTCGTCCCACGGGGGCGGGGTCGCTCCGCGCTGGCGGGTGCGCTGGCGGGCGAGGGCCCCTCTGCCGGCGTCCTCGCCCCCGCGCGGGGCGGGAGCGCCCGCCGAGCGCGCCGCCGGTGCCTCCCGGGACTCGGGGCGCCGGGGGGTCTCCGCCGGCTCGGCCGCGGGTGCTGCGGGGTCGCCCGCGGCCGCACCGGTGCCCGTGGGGCCGGAGGGCTCACGGCCCTCCTCGCGGACGGGCCGCTCCCGGCCGGGCTGCTCGGCGGGCGCGCTGGGCGCCTCCGCCCGGCTCCGGGGGGCCTGCTCCGGTCGCTGCTGCTGCGACGGCTGCGGGGCGGGCTGCTGCGACGGCTGCGGGGCGGGCTGCGGGGCGGGCCGGGCGGGGGTGCCAGCAGCTCCCTGCGGCAGCGGCGCGCCCGCGTTGACGGCGACGACGACGCGGTCGAGGCCGAGGACGGCGATGAGCGACTCGCGGACGAAGTCAGCGTGGGGGCCGATGCTGAAGGCCTGGAGGGTGTTCGGGCGCGCGAACTGCAGGACCAGCCGCTGCTCGTCGACGTGCGCGACCTGGGCGTCCTGGCTGACGCGCGTCCAGGTTCGGCGCTTGACCGTGGCCAGGTGCTCGAGGACGTCGGGCCACATCCGGCGGACCGCCTCGGTGGTCTCGAGGCCGCCCGGGTCCTGCGCGGGCGGGCCGCCGACCGGGTCGGGCGACACGGGGACCGTGACCGGCGGTGCGTCGTCGCGGGCCTCGGGGCTCGGCGTGCTGGGGCGGTCGCCCCAGTCGTCGGCGTCGGCGGGGCCGGCCTCGGGCCGAGACGGGGTCGGCGGGGTCGACGGCGCCTGCTGGGGGCGCTCCTCGGCGCGCGCCGGCGTGCTCGGCTCGTCCCGGCCCTCCTGCTCGGCGGGGGCGCCTGCCGGCGGGTCCTGCGGTCCGACGTCCCCCGGGGGCGGGGCGGCAGCCGCGGTCGGCCGCTCCCGGGCGGCGGACGCCTCGGGCTCCCGAGGAGCCACCGGGGCCGCAGCGGGCGCCTCGGCGGGTGTCGGTGGCGGGAGCAGGCGCGGGGGGCGGTGCGGCGGGGGCGCCGACCGCCTCGGCGGGCGCCGACGGGTCGCGGCGGCGGGCCATCGCCTCGCGGACGTGCTGCGCGCCGCGCGACTCACCCTCCGCCGCTGAGGCGGGGGCGCCCTGCTCGACCCCGGCGGCCGCGGCGCCGGGCAGCGGCGCGGGCCGCTCGGCGCGCTGGGCGAAGGGGACCTCCCCCGCGGCCGGCACCTGGCCGGGCACCGACAGGCGGCGCTCGACCCTGTCGAGCCGGGCGGCCAGGCCGCGCTCGGCGTCGTCGGCGGCGGGCAGCAGGATCCGGGCGCAGAGCAGCTCGAGGTGCAGCCGCGGCGAGGTGGCGCCCGTCATCTCCGTCGAGGCGGCGTTGGCGAGGTCGGCCGCGCGCGAGAGCTGTGCGGCCCCGAAGCCCGCGGCCTGCAGCGCCATCCGCTCGAGCTGGTCGGACGGCAGCCCGGGGAAGACCTCCCGGGCGCGGTCTCCGAGCGCCAGCACCACGACCAGGTCGCGCAGGCGCTGGAGCAGGTCGTCGACGAAGCGGCGCGGGTCCTGGCCGGAGGAGATGACGCGGTCGACCACGTGGAAGACGGTGGCGCCGTCGCCCGCGGCGAAGGCAGCGGTGACGTCGTCCAGGAGGGTCGCGTGGGTGTACCCGAGCAGGGAGACGGCGCCCTCGTAGTCGATGCCGCCGTCGCCGGCGCCGGCGGCCAGCTGGTCGAGCACGGACAGCGAGTCGCGCACGGACCCGGCGCCGGCGCGCACCACGAGCGGCAGGACGCCGGTGCCGACGGCGACGCCCTCGGCGTCGCAGACCTGCTGGAGGTGGGCCTGCAGCACCTGCGGGGGCACGAGGCGGAACGGGTAGTGGTGGGTGCGGGAGCGGATGGTGCCCAGCACCTTGTCGGGCTCGGTGGTGGCGAAGAGGAAGACGATGTGGGGCGGGGGCTCCTCCACGATCTTCAGCAGGGCGTTGAAGCCCTGCGAGCTCACCATGTGGGCCTCGTCGATGATGAAGATCTTGAGCCGGTCGCGCGCGGGGGCGAAGGTGGCGCGCTCGCGCAGCTCGCGGGCGTCGTCGACGCCGCCGTGGCTGGCGGCGTCGATCTCGACGACGTCGAGGCTGCCCGGGCCCCCGCGCGCCAGCTCGACGCAGCTGTCGCAGGTGCCGCAGGGGGTGTCGGTGGGGCCCTGCGCGCAGTTCAGGCAGCGGGCCAGGATCCGCGCCGACGTGGTCTTGCCGCAGCCGCGGGGGCCGGAGAAGAGGTAGGCCTGGCCGACCCTGCCGGAGCGCAGCGCCGCGCGCAGCGGGTCGGTGACGTGCTCCTGCCCGATGACCTCGGCGAAGGTCTCCGGCCGGTAGCGGCGGTAGAGGGCGGTGGCCACGCCTGCATCCTCCCGGCTGGGTCCGACGGTCCGGGCCCGCGCCGGCCGCACCTGTGGACGGCGGCTGCTGTGCGGGCACGAGCGGGAAGGGAAGGACCCCTCGCGCACCCGCCAGAGCCCACCTGCCCTTGCTGCCTTCCGGCCCTGGGGGAGTTCAGCAGGGTGGCGCCGCACGAGGGGCCGGACACCACTGTAGCGCCCGCCGTGCGGCCCGGAGGTGCGGAGCGCCCGCGAGCGGCGCCGGGCGTCCGGTAGGGTCTCCCACGGAGGATTCGCCTAGTGGCCTATGGCGCTCGCCTGGAACGCGGGTTGGGTTAACGCCCTCGCGGGTTCAAATCCCGCATCCTCCGCCCTCGAGGGCCCGGACGACCACCGTCGTCCGGGCCCTCCGGCGTCCTGCCCCCGACCCCTCGGCGGGTCCCCCGACGTAGGGTGGTCCGGGTGATCTTCGCTCGCGTCGGTGACTCGAGGCCCTACCCGGACCACGGCCTCACCACCCCGCGGCAGTGGGCGGCGGTGGCCCCGCGGCAGGTGCGCCTCGACGAGCTCGTCACCACCAAGCGCACGCTCGACCTGGGCAGCCTCCTCTCGGAGGACTCCACCTTCTACGGCGACCTGTTCGCCCACGTGGTGCAGTGGCGGGGCGCGCTCTACCTCGAGGACGGCCTGCACCGGGCGCTGCGCACCGCTCTGGCAGCAGCGCAACGTGCTGCACGCCCGGGTGCTCGTGCTCCCCGACTGACCCGCTCAGGCGAGCCGGCGCCGCCGCACGAGCAGCACCATGAACACCGGGACGCCCACCAGGGCCGTGCCCACGCCCACGGGCAGCGGCACGGGGGCGAAGGCCACCCGCGAGAGCGCGTCGACCCAGACCAGGAACACCGCCCCGAGCAGGGCCGTCACCGGGACCACCCTGAGGTGGGATCGGCCCACCAGCATGCGCGCGGCGTGCGGCAGCACGAGCCCCACGAAGCCGACGGCCCCGGCGACGCTCACGAGCGCCGCCGTCAGCAGCGCCGTCATGACCAGCAGCGAGCCGCGCACCCAGGCGACGCGCACCCCCAGGGAGGCGGCGAGGTCGTCGCCGAAGGCCAGGGCGTCCAGGGAGCGGGCGGCCACCAGGCAGACCGCGAGGCCCACGGCGACGACGGCGCCGGTGAGCACGACGTCGTCCCACCGCATCCCCTCGAGGGAGCCCAGGAGCCAGAACATGACCCCGCGCGCCTCGTCGGAGTCGGCGACGGCGAACACCACCAGCGAGGTGGCCGCGGAGAACAGCTGCGTGCTGGCGACCCCGGCGAGCACCACCACGGCGGTGCCGCCGTGCGCGAGCCTGGAGAGCAGCAGGACGACGCCGAAGGCGGCCAGCGCCCCCACGAAGGCCCCGCCGGACAGCCCCAGCACGCCGCCCCCCACGCCGAGGACCCCGATGACGACGGCGCCGGTGGAGGCCCCCGAGGAGACCCCGAGCACGAACGGATCGGCCAGGGGGTTGCGCAGCAGCGACTGCAGGACGACGCCGCACAGCCCCAGGCCGGCGCCGCACGCGGCGGCGACCAGGGCCCGGGGCAGGCGCTCCTGCCAGACGATGGCGTCGTCGGAGACGCGCACCGGGATGCCGGCGCCCGTCAGGTGGTTCAGCAGGACGTCGCGGACGTTGACGAGCGAGACGTCGGCGGGTCCCAGCGCGGTGGCCGCACCGACCGACCACACGAGCAGCACCAGGGCGCCCGCACCGAGGGCAGCGCCCGCGAGCGCCCGGGGCGCGCGCCGGCGGCCGGCGGCGGACGCGGGGGCCCGCGGCGCCCGCAGGTCCGAGCTCAGAGCTGGTCCCGGTTCGCGTCGTACCAGGCCCGGATCTTCTCCAGCCCGTCGACGAAGCGGATGGAGGGGTTCATCTCGGCCCCGTGCAGCACCACGTAGCGCTGGTGCTGCACGACGTCCATCCCCTGCGTCAGCGGGTCGCCGGCCAGGAACGCCTCCTTGGCGTCGAGCCGGTCGCCGGGGAACCTGTCGCGCTGGAGGTCGCCCAGGACCAGGACGTCCGGGTCGGCGGCCACGACGCTCTCCCAGCCGACGGCGGACCAGTCCTGCGGGAGGTCGCCGAAGGCGTTGACCATGCCGGTCTGCTGCGCGAGGAACCCGGGGGCGCCCGGACCGCCGGCGACGTAGGGCGCGGTGGTGTCGGCGAACCAGAACGCGACGGTGCGGCCGCCCAGGTCGACGCCGTCGGTGGCGGCCGCGGCGCGCTGCTGCAGCTGCGCCACGAGCGCCTCGCCCCGGCTGGAGACGTCGAAGACCTCCGCCAGCTCGCGGACCTCGCGGTAGACGTCGTCGGCGGTGACCGGCCGGCTGCGCACGCCGCCGGCGTTGATGCTGGTGCCGGCGTCGCAGTCGGTCGGCGAGAGGTAGGAGGGGGTGCCGGTCTCGGCGAGCCGCTCGCGGGTGACCACGCCGCCCTGGGCGAAGTGCCGCCCGAAGCTGGCGCTGACGAAGTCGGGCTCGGCGCCCACGAGCACCTCGTAGCTGGGGGCGTTGTCCGCCAGCCGGGGCACCTGCTCGTTCGCGGCGGCCAGGGGTTCCAGCACCGGGTCGGTCCACGACGCGGTGCCGACCACGCGGTCCTCCAGGCCCAGCGACAGCAGGATCTCGGTGGACCCCTGGTCGAGGGAGACCGCCCGCTGGGGCGGCGCCTCGACGGTGACCTGCTGGCCGCAGTTCTCCAGCACGAGGGGGTACTCGGTGCGCCCCTCCGCGCCGGCGGCCGCGGTGGGCTCGACGTCGACGGGCTCGGAGGCCCCGCAGCCCGTGAGGACGACGGCGAGGAGGGCGGCGAGCGCCGCGGAGGTCGCGCCGGGCAGGGCGCGGCGGGGGGTGGTGCGCACGAGGGGGCTCCTGGTGGTCCAGAGCGGAGGCGGGGCGGGCGAGCACACGGCCCGCAGCGCAGGTGAGGCTAACCTACCCACGACGTCATGATCGCCGGAACGGCGAAGGGGCCCGGTCAGCGCTGCTGCGCTGACCGGGCCCCTTCGTGGGCGGTGGCGGTGGGATTTGAACCCACGGAGAGCTCTCACCCTCACACGCTTTCGAGGCGTGCTCCTTAGGCCGCTCGGACACGCCACCCGCGGAAGACACTACCCGCTCGCGCGCCGCTCCTCGAAGAACCCCCTCAGCAGCGTGGCGCAGGGGCCCTCCAGGACCCCGCCGACGGCCTCCGGGCGGTGGTTCAGCCGGGGGTCGCGGACGGCGTCCCACAGGGAGCCCACCGCCCCGCCCTTGGGGTCCCAGGCGCCGAAGACGACCCTGGCCACCCGCGCCAGCACCAGGGCTCCGGCGCACATCGTGCAGGGCTCCAGCGTCACCGCGAGGGTGGCGCCCTCCAGCCGCCAGGAGCCGCTCGCGGCCGCGGCGCGGCGCAGCGCCAGCACCTCGGCGTGGGCGGTCGGGTCGCCGGTGGCCTCGCGCTCGTTCGCGCCGACCCCGAGCACGAGGCCGGAGGCGTCGACGACGACGGCGCCGATCGGCACGTCGCCGGCGCCCGAGGGCCGGTGGCGCACCGCGCGGCCTGCGCCAGCGCCAGGGCGACCAGGCGCTCGTCGTCGCGCCGGGGCGCCGGCCCGAGCCCCTGCGTCAGCGCAGGGCCTCGAGCAGGTCGACGAAGCCGAGGCGCTCGCCGACGGCCACGAGGGCGCCGGCCGGGTCGCGCGACTCGGCGGTCTCGGTCAGCTCCGAGCCGGGCAGCTCGAGGTCGGCGAGGAGCTCGGCGTCGCCGGCCCAGGTGGGGGCGGCGACGCGGGCGGCGCTGTCCTCCTCCTCGTCGTCCTGCGGCGCGGGCTGGGGCGCGGGGGCGTCGGCGGTGACGCTGAGCAGGTCCGCGTAGCGGCTGGCGGTGGCGGCGCCGAGGTCGGAGACGAAGGCGCGGGGCTCCTCGCCGTCGACGCGGACGAGGGCGAACCAGTCGTCCTCCCGCTCGATGACGACGAGGAGGGGCCCGGCGCCGTCGAGGTCGGAGCCGTCGACGGCGGAGCGCACCTCGTCGGCGAGCTCGTCGACGTCGGCGACCTCCTCGACCTCGAGGTCCACGGGGCGCCAGCCCTCTCCGTCGGAGGCCAGGACCGCGGTGAAGTACGACATCGCCCCATCGTGGCGCACGGGGCCCGTCGAGACGAGGGTCCGGGGCCGGTCCGCGGGCGCGCCGCCGCTGGGTAGGGTCGTGGACCATGCGCGTGCAGGTCATCGACCACCCGCTGGTGGCCCACAAGCTCACGGTCCTGCGCGACGCGCGCACGGACTCCCCGACCTTCCGGCGCCTCGCCGACGAGCTGGTGACGCTCCTGGCCTACGAGGCCACGCGGGGCGTCCGCGTCGACGAGCTGCGGATCACCACCCCGGTGTCGGAGACGACCGGAGTGAAGCTGGCCAGCCCCAAGCCGCTCGTGGTCCCGATCCTGCGCGCGGGCCTGGGGATGCTCGACGGGATGACCCGCCTGCTGCCCACGGCCGAGGTCGGCTTCCTCGGCATGGTCCGCGACGAGGAGACGCTGCAGGCCAGCACGTACGCGCACCGCCTTCCCGACGACCTGTCCGGCCGCCAGTGCTACGTGCTCGACCCGATGCTCGCCACCGGCGGCACGCTCGTCGCCGCCATCCAGTACCTCTTCGACATCGGCGCCGACGACGTCACCGCCGTCTGCCTGCTGGCGGCCCCCGAGGGCCTGGAGGTCGTGACCTCCTCCTTCGGCGCCGACGCCCCGATCACCGTGGTGACGGCCGCCGTCGACGAGCGGCTCGACGAGAACGGCTACATCGTCCCGGGCCTGGGAGACGCGGGAGACCGCCTCTACGGCGTCGTCTGACCGCCCCAGCGGCCTCGGCGCCGCCGCCGCCGGGCCTCAGGCGGCCTCGGCGTCCTCCAGCTGCACCCGCAGCCGCTCCAGGGTCCGCGAGAGCAGGCGCGACACCTGCATCTGGGTGACGCCGATGTCGGCGGCGATCTGGCTCTGGGTCCACCCCTTGAAGAACCGCAGCGACAGGATCCGGCGGTCGCGCTCGGGCAGCGACGCCAGCAGCGGCGCGACGCTGACGTGGTCGACGAGGCGGTCGATGGCGCCGTCGTCGCCGCCCAGGGTGGCGGACAGCGGGGTGCCGTCGGCCTCGCCGTCCATCGGGGCGTCGAGGGAGGCCAGGTGGTAGTCCTGCGCGGCGGCGAGCGCCTCGATGACCTCCTCCTGCTCCACGCGGAGGTGCTCGGCCAGCTGGGCGACCGTCGGCGAGCGCCCGATCCGCTGGGTCAGCTCGGCGGCGGCGGCGCCCAGCGACAGGCGCAGCTCCTGCAGGCGGCGCGGGGGCCGCACGCCCCACTGCCGGTCGCGGAAGTGGCGGCGCAGCTCGCCGGTGATGGTGGGCACCGCGTAGGGCAGGAACCCGCGGCCCTTGCCCGGCTGGTAGCCCTGGGCCGCCTTGACCAGGGCCAGGGAGGCCACCTGCACCAGGTCGTCGAGCTGCTCGCCGCGGTCGCGGAACCGGGCCGCGAGGGCCTTGGCGACGGGCAGGTTGAGGACGACGACCTCGTCGAGCAGGCGGGAGCGCTCCGGCTCGGAGGCGGCGCTGGCGCGCTCGAGGAGGTCCTCGGTGGCCTGCTCGCGGGCGCTGGAGGGCCGCTCGGCGGGGGCCTCCTGGGGCGCGGGCACGCCTTCGAGGGAGGGCGGCGCCACGGCGGCACCGGCGTCGACGGGCATCCGAGCTCCTGGTCTCGCGGTCTGTCTCGGACGGTGGTGCCAGCGCAGCGCGGACGGCCTCCACCCCCGGGCTCCGCCCGGGCCCGCCCAGCACAACACCGGGCAACCACCCCGGCAAGCCGAGCCAGGAGTGGTTCAACGGCGACCGGGTACGTGCCTCCGGCGGGTCCGCGGCGAGGTGCAGGGTGCTGGGCCCGGTGGTAGCAAGTCCCCATGCCCGAGGACGCCCCCCAGGACCAGCACGAGCGCCAGCAGCTGCTGCAGCGCATCACCGCGCAGGTGATCGCCGACCACAGCGGCGGCGACGTCGACGTCGTCCGCGACGCGCTGTCGGGGGCGATCGCGGAGCACGGCTTCCCCGAGCAGCCCCAGAAGTGGGTCGACGACACCGCTGCCGAGATCAGCCAGGGGCGCCACGTGGTGGTCGACCGCGAGCTGGGCATCGACAACGAGCTCGAGGAGACCCGGCAGGAGTCCGAGCAGCAGACCGAGGAGTCACGATGAGCGAGAAGCACGAGGGCCTGGGCACCGGGACCGACGAGGACCCGACCGCGGGCCTGCCGCCGGTGACGGAGGCCGACATCGAGGCCGCGATGGGCGTGAACTCCGTGCCCGACGGCGTGCGCGTCAGCTCCAGCACCCCCGACGAGACCCGCCAGGTGATGGACTCGACCGGGCGCCTCACCGGCCCGGCCGAGGAGGAGCCCTCGGGCGTCGACCCGCAGTAGTCCGCAGCGGTCCCGCCCGTCCGCGCAGGGCCCGCTCCCCCCGGGGGTGCGGGCCCTGCGCGTGTGCACCCGCCGCCGCTACCCGGCGGTCTCGGAGACCTCGCCCGCGCGCCGCTCCTCCTCGGGGGTGGCGTCGAGCCGGCCCACGGCGAGGTCCTCCAGGCGCGCGAGCAGCTCGCGGTTGCGCAGGCCGATGGCGACGGCGCGCAGCGGGCGGGGCACCCAGCTGCCGGGCCCGTGCACGGCGTCCTCCTCGATGGTCACCACCGTGCCGTCGCCGCGCCCGAGCAGGGTGATGACCACGCGGGCCTCGCCCAGCGGCCAGCCCTTCGCGGTGAGCTGGATGCGGCGGCCTGGGTCGACGGCGTCGCAGGTGGACGTGCCGCGCCGCATCAGCGGCCAGGCGCCGAAGGAGTGGTGCAGCACCGCCCCCGCGGTGGGCCAGTCACCCTCGACGGCCCGCATGTGCGCGGTGCCGACGACGAAGACGGGGTAGTTCCAGGCGTCGCACAGCACCTCCCAGACGAGCTCCGGCCCGACGGGGACCCAGTGGCGTCGTGTGCTCACGGGTCATGCCTAGGCCGCCGGGCGGCGAGGTGCCAGCCGGGGCGCACCGGCGGAGGATCTCCAGGTGCAGACGTTCCTCCCCTTCCCGAGCTTCTCCGCCAGCGCGGAGGTGCTCGACTCCCCCCGGCTCGGCAAGCAGCGGGTGGAGGTGCTGCAGGTGCTGCGGGCCCTGGAGCTGCCCGAGTACGGGTGGGGGAACCACCCGGCCGCCGCCATGTGGCGCGGGCGCACCCCGGCCCTGGTGCGGTACGGCCTCGACTGCGTGACCGCGTGGACGGACCGCGGCCACGCCGACTCGACCGCCGAGCAGATCGCCGAGTTCGCCCCCGAGGTGGTCGGCGCCACCCAGGCCGACCTCGCCGCCGCGGGCGCGCTGCCGAGCTGGGTGGGTCGCGAGGACCTCCACCGCTCGCACCGGTCGAACCTGCTGCGCAAGGACCCGGAGCACTACGCGCCGCGCTTCGAGCGGGGGCTGCCCGACGACCTGGAGTACGTCTGGCCGGGGGCCGACGACGTGCCCCCGCGCGCCGCGACCCCGGGCCGGGCGCTGTGGGTGGTGCGGGCCCCCGACGCCACCACGCTGGGCGTGCTGGTGGGGCAGGGGGTGGTGGGCCTGGACACCAGCAGCGGCATCGACGTGCCGGCCGACCTCGCCGACGAGCCCGGCGCCGCCGCGGGCAGCGGGCTGCGGGCGCTCCTTGCCGAGCGGGCGGCCGCGGCGGGCGCGCCCCGCCGGCGCGCGGGCAAGGCGCTGCGCCAGCTGGAGGCCCTGGTGGGCGAGGTGGCCGTCGGTGACGAGGTCGCCGTCCCCGTCCAGGGCGACCGGGCCCTCCTGGTGGGCGAGGTCACCGGCGAGTACGTCTTCGCGGGCGTGCAGGCGCTGGTGCCGCACCGCCGGGCGGTGCGCTGGCTCGACGTCGTGCCCCGGGCCGCCGTCGAGCGGCCCGCCGTCCTGCAGGACCCCCGCGCCCTGTTCCGGGTGGTGCTCTCCCTCGACGCCTCGCCGGCGGCCTGACCCTCAGGGGGTCGCGGCGGGCTCGGGCGGCACCCCGGGCGGCACGAGCGCCGGCGCGGCGCCCGCCGGCCGGGGCCCGTCCTGGGGGTGCAGCCGGACGGCGACGAGGGCGACGTCGTCCTCGGGGCGGCTGGGCACCAGCTGCTCCAGCAGGGCGTCGCACAGCTCCGGCAGCGGGCGCGACCCGAGCTCGGACAGCAGCGCGCGCAGGCGCCCGAGCCCGGTGTCCAGCGACTGGGCGCGCTGCTCCACCAGGCCGTCGGTGTAGAGCAGCACGGTGGCGCCGCGCTCGACGACGACCACCGCCTCCTGGCGCCGCGACGCGGGGTCGTAGCCGAGGAGGAGGTCGGGGGCGTCGACCTCCAGGAGGTCGACCCGTCCGTCGGCGTGCAGGACCATCGGCGGCGGGGTGCCCGGCGCTCGACCAGCGCAGCCGGGTGGTGCCCGCCGCGCGCTCGGCCGCCGTCTGCTCCAGGCGCAGGACGACGGCGGTGGCCGTGGTGGTGACGAGCAGCCCGGACAGCGCCGCGTCGAGGCGCGACAGCACCTCCGCGGGACCCGCCCCCGTGGTGAAGGCGATGCCCCGCAGCAGGCCGCGCACCTGCCCCATCGCGGCGGCGGCGGCGGTGTCGTGGCCGACGACGTCGCCGATGACGAGCACCGTGGCGCCGTCCTCCTGGAGGAAGGAGTCGTACCAGTCACCCCCGACCTGGGCCGCCGCGGCGGCCGGCAGGTAGCGGACGACGAGCTCGGCGTGGTCGGGCTCGGGCGGCTCGGTCAGCAGGCTGCGCTGGAGGGCCGCGGCGAGGTCGCGCTGCTCCTCGTAGAGCCGGGCGTTGTCGAGGGCCGACCCGGCGCGGGCGGCGATCTCCCGCGCGGTGGCGAGGTCCTCGGGGTGGGGGCTCCGCGCTCGGGCCCCCAGAACAGGGTGAGCATGCCGAGGGTGCGGCCGTGCGCGCGCAGCGGGAGCACCTCCAGGGCCTCGGGGGCCAGCTCCGCGGCCAGGCGGCGGGCCTCGGCGTCGCCCAGGGTCCGGTCCAGGAGGGCGGCGGCGTCCCGGGCGAGCCCCGCGGGCTCCCCCGTGCGCAGCGCCTCCAGCACCGGTGCGCTCGGCGCGAGGTCCACGAAGCGCCGCGCCGCGTACCGCTCCACCAGCCGGGTCCGCTCGGGGTCGCGGTGGGCCCACCCGACGTCGCGCAGGCCGCCGTCGGGCTCGACCAGGGTGACCACGGACCAGTCGGCCAGGTCGGGGACCACGGTGGCGGCCAGGCGGGCGACGGCGGTGCGCGCGTCGAGCACCTCGGTGAGCTGGTGGGTGGTGCGCGACAGCAGCTCCAGGCGCGCGGCGGCGGCGAGCACCTGCGCCTGCGCCTGCCGGCGCTGGGAGATCTCGAGGAAGTAGACCGACAGCCCGTCGGGCACGGGCCAGGCCCGCACCTCGTACCAGCCGTCGAGCGGCGGCGGGTAGTGCGCCTCGAAGGCGACCTGCTCGCCGGTGGCCACCGCCGCCCGGTAGTGCTCCTCGAAGGTGCTGCCCGCCGTGGCGGGGAAGAGCTCCCACACCGAGCCGCCGAGCAGCTCGTCGCGGGGACGCCCCAGGAGCCGCTCGGCCTCGGCGTTGACGTAGGTGAAGCGGAAGTCGCGGTCGAGCGCGTAGAAGGCCGCCGACATGCTCTCCAGCACGCGGGCGACGCGGGCGTCGCCGTCGCGGACGTCGGTGGTGTCGAAGGCCGCGCCGATCATGCGGGTGGTGCGGCCCTCGGCGTCGCACAGCGCCCGCCCACGGCCCTGGACCCAGCGCTCGTGGCCGTCGGGCCGCAGCACGCGGAACTCGGCCTCGTAGGTGCCGCCGGTGTCGATCGCGCGCTGCAGCGCCGCGCCGACCCGGTCGACGTCGTCGGGGTGCAGGTAGGAGGAGAAGGCGTCGATGCTCCGGCCGAAGTCCTCGCGCTCGACGCCGAAGATGTCGAGCAGGCGGTCGTCCCAGTCGAGCTCGCCCGTGGCGAGGTCCCAGTCCCAGCCGCCGACGCCCGCGGCGTCGATGGCGAGCCCGATGCGCAGCCGGGTGCGCTCGACCTCGTCGGCGACCCGGGCGAGGTCGAGCTCGGCCAGCGCGCTGGCCCCCAGCTGCTGCAGCGAGGCGACGTCGTGGTCGCTCCAGTCGCGCGGCTCGGGCCCGTAGACGCACAGGACGCCGACGGTCCGCTCCCCCTCGCGCAGCGGGACGCCGAGGTAGCTGCCGAGCTCGCCGCGCTCCGCCTCGGGGAAGCGCGCCGACCGCGGGTCGCGGGCGGCGTCGCGGACCACCAGGGCCCTCTCCTCGGAGGCGGCGAGGTGGCAGAGGGTGTCCTCGGGCACCTCGAACCGGTGCTGCTCGACGCCCGGGGGCAGGCCGACCGCGGCGACCACCTCGTGCACGTCGTCGTGCACGAGGACGACCTGCGCCGAGGGCGCCCCGACCAGCCTCGCGGCCAGGTCGGCCAGGCGCTCCAGCCCGGTCGCGTCGACCGGGCGGTGCGCGCCTGCGGGGCCGCTCCCGGCTCCGTCGGTGGGGGTCGTCCCCGCCTGGCGCGCCACGACGTCCACGTCCTCCTCCTGGTGCCCGGAGCGCCCCCCGCCCCGGCCCGCGACGAGCGCGGTGGGAGCAGTGTGCTGCACGGAGGGGCCCGCGGGCACCGGACCTGGGAGGACGGCGCCGGAGAGCGTCCTCAGCGGCGGGGCCCCCGCGAGGACCCGCGGGTGTCGGGGACGACGTGCAGGCGCGGTGCCGGCGCCGAGGTGACCGCCGGCTCCTCGGACAGCGCGGGCACCAGGCGCAGCTCGGGCGGCCCGGCCGGGGCCGTGCGTCTCGCGGCGTCGGGCCCCTCGCCACCGGAGGCGCGCAGGGCGTCGAGGTGGGGGGCGTGCACGGCGCGGGGCTGACCGGCCGACGGGGTGCTGCGGCGCACGAGGCCGAAGGCCATCACGGGCCCGAAGACGCTGAGGGGGCCCGCCGGGGCGGGCATGCGGACCACGCTGGCGTCGTCGGTGCCCGTCGAGGCCGTCGCAGCGGTCTCAGCGGGGGCTGCGGCGGGCGCCTCGGCGGAGCGCACCACGCGGGCGCGCTCGCGCCAGGAGTCGAGGTCGACGACCGGTGAAGCAGACACGGGCTGGCTCCGATCTGAGGGGTCCGCCACCCCGCCGGTGCGGGGCTCGTGGTGCTGGATGGTGCTGCTGAAACTTCTGTGACTCGTGTGACTTGAGAGAAGTTAGAGGCAGCAGAGGTAGCGGCGCCAGCACCGCGAGCGCGTGTCGCGGACCTGTCAGACGGGGGTGCCGCCAGCGCGCCGCACGGCCGCGTCGCGCTCGGCCAGGCGGTCCGTCGGCTTCGAGCCGTCGCGCCCGTGGGAGCCGCCGCCACCGCCGTGGCGCGCCCCGTCGTCGCCCTCGGACGGCTCGGGGGCGCCGTGGGCCAGGCGCAGCTCGCGGCCCGCCTCGACGTCCTCGGCGTGCTTGGCGGCGGCCTTGTCGCTCTTGCGCGTGTCGCGGGGCGGCAGCTGCAGCTGCTCCTCGGCGGCGATGCCGGCCTGCAGCTGGCGGCCGCGCTCCAGCTCGGCGTCGAGCTCGGCACCGAAGAGCAGGGCCAGGTTCGTGATCCACAGCCAGAGCAGGAAGACGATCACTGCGGCGAAACTGCCGTAGGTCTTGTTGTAGTTGCTGAAGCCGGACACGTAGAAGCCGAACCCGGCCGAGGCGAGCGCCCACACGAGGATGGCGACAACAGCTCCGACGCTGGTCCAGGTCCACTTCGGGCGCCGGACGTTGGGGGTGAGCTGGTACAGCACCGCCACCACCACGACGACGATGAGCGCCAGCACCGGCCACTTGGCGATGCTCCAGACGGTCACCGCGGTGGAGCCGAGCCCGACGACGTCGCCGATCGACTCCGCCACCGGGCCGGACACCACGAGGATGACGAGAGCCGCCACGACCAGCACGACCGCGATCACGGTGACGAGCAGCTGCATCGGGCGCAGCTTCCACACCGGGCGCCCCTCGGTGGTGCCGTAGATGCGGTTCATGGCGCGCGAGAAGGCGCCGACGTAGCCGCTCGCGGACCACAGGGCGCCCAGCAGGCCCACGACGAGCCCGATGCCCGCGGCCTGGCTCTCCTGCAGGTCGCTGATGACGCCGGAGATCTGGTCCGTGACGTCCCGGGGGGCGAAGCCGCCGATGACCTCGGTCAGCGTCTGCGTGGTCTGCGGCCCCTGCCCCAGCACCCCGACGAGCGAGATGATCGCCACCAGGCCCGGGAAGAGCGCCAGGACGCCGAAGTAGACCAGCGCCGCCGCGAGGTCGAGGCAGCCGTCGCTGGAGAACTCGCGCACCGTCTTGCGCAGCACGTAGGCCCACGACCTCTTGGTGAGGTCGGTGGGGTCGTCGGGCTTGCGCGGGTCGTCCGGCGCGGGCATCGCCCTCGCCTGCTCCGACGGCCTCTGCTGCGTCACACCCTCGGCTGCCACCGGGACCTCCACCACCTGCACCGCTGCTGCCCGCTGGTCTCGAGCGGTGCCAGTCTGTGACGGGCGGTGCCCGGGTGCGACCGGAGAGCAGCGCAGGAGGATGGCGGGATGTGCGGTCGCTACGCCAGCAGCCGATCCGACGCGGAGCTCGTGGAGGCCTACGCGGTCGACGCCGTGGTGGGTGAGGAGCTCCGCCCGTCGTGGAACGTGGCCCCCACCCAGCCGGTGCGCGTGGTGGTCGAGCGCGAGCCCGACCCCGGGGGCGACGACGGGGGCGACGACGGGGGCGCGCAGGCCCAGCGGCAGCTGCGCACGGTGCGGTGGGGCCTGGTGCCGTCGTGGGCCAAGGACCCGTCCGTGGGCAGCCGGATGATCAACGCCCGGGTCGAGACGGTGACGGAGAAGCCGGCCTACCGCCGCGCGGCGGCCCGGCGCCGCTGCCTGCTGCCGGCCGACGGCTACTTCGAGTGGGAGCAGCGCGAGGTGCCCGGCGCCCGCGGCACGAAGGTGGTGAAGGTCCCCCACTTCCTGCACGACCCCGGCGGCGCGCCGCTCACCTTCGCGGGGCTCTACGAGCTCTGGAAGGACCCGGCGGCCCCCGAGGGCGAGGACCCGTGGCGGTGGACGACGACCGTCATCACCACGCAGGCGACCGACGCCGCGGGGCGCATCCACGACCGCAGCCCCCTGGTGCTGCCCGCGGACTTCCAGGGCGACTGGCTCGACCCCGCGCTCACCGACCTCGACCTGGTGCGCCAGGTGCTCGACGCCGTGCCCCCGCCCCGGCTGGTGCCGCGCGAGGTCGGCCGCGCGGTGGGCAGCGTCCGCAACGAGGGCCCCCAGCTGGTGCTGCCGCTCTCCGAGCTCGACGGCGAGGACGCCACCGACCGCTGAGGGTGGCCAGCGCCCATGATCACGGGCGCTGGCCACCCTCAGGTCAGGCCTCCTCGGGGTCGGGGCCGCCCCCGCCGCCGCCGTCGCCCCGCAGGTGGGGCGCCACGACGGCGGCCACCACGGCCAGGGCGGCCAGCAGCGACGCGGTCGCCGTGCCCCCGGCCAGGACGCCCAGGGCGACCATGACCGCTCCGGCACCCGCCACCAGCAGGGCCACCAGCGCCATCGGCGACATCCGCGGCAGGGTCCCCAGCAGCAGCACCAGCCCGGCGACGCCCGCGGCCAGGGCCCCCGGCAGGTCCCAGGTGCCCACCGAGGCGAGGCCCTCGCGCAGGACCAGGGTGTGCTCGGCGCTCCAGCGGGGCTGACCGCCGCTGGCCACCACGACGCCGGCGGTGCCGGCCGCCAGCGCGAGCAGGCCCCAGCCGCGACCGAGGCGGACGGCGCGGACCGGGTCGCCGCTGCGGCGGACGGCGTCCAGCGCGGCCCAGCTGCCCCCACCCCCGACGAGGAGCACGAGGTGGACGAGCGCGAGGAGCACCACGGCCCAGGCCCCGGTGGCGTCGGCGGAGCCGACCCCGCCGCTCGGCGCGGCCAGGTGGACGACGCCCGCGACGCCGAGCGCGGCTCCGACCGCGGCGGCGGGCCGCACGAGGAACCCGGTGAGCAGCGTCACGACGAGCGCCAGCTCGAGCGCGGGCACCACCCACCCGGACGTGCCGGGCAGGCCGAGCGCGCCCACGAGCCAGCTCTGGGCCGCGGCGCGCGGCAGGACGAGGTCCTGCAGCCACAGCAGGCCCAGCGCCACGCGCAGCAGCGCGAGCGCCAGCCCCTCTCCTCGGCCGCCCATGGTGGCCAGTGTCGGGCCTCAGCCGGTCAGAGCAGGCGCAGCCACGCCGCTGACCAGGGGGCGAGCCACACGTTCCCGTCGTCCCCGCGGTGCACGGGCGCACCGGTGAGCGCGTCGTGGGCTCCGCCGAGCCCGAGCTCCTCCAGGCGCCACCCCGGGTAGGAGCGCCACTCCTGCGTGGCGTTGTACAGGGCGAGCAGGTCACCGACCGGGTGGCGGCGGAGCACGGCCAGGACGCCCGGGTCGTGCACCTCCAGCACCTCGGACGCCACCGACGCGTGCAGGTGCGGGAGCGACGCGCGGACGCCCGCGAGGTGCCGCACCCCGGCGAAGAGGCGGCCGGGCACGGTGGTGCCGTCGTGGCGGGCGCCCAGGGCTGCCTCGTCCATCCACGGGCGGTGGGCCCAGCGGTTGTCGGACCCGTGGCCCGGCTCGTCGGCCCACGCGTCGTCGCCGGGCAGCCCGAGCTCGTCGCCCATCCACAGGACGGGGACGCCGCCCCAGCCCATGACGAGGGCGTGGCCGAGGAGGACGCGCGCCACCGCGGCGTCGACCCGGGGGTCACCCACCCCCGCGCCGTCGTCCTGCGCGGCGACCAGGCCGGTCAGCGCGGCGGCGGAGCCGGAGATGCGGCGGTCGCCGGTGGCGGGGTTCTCCTGGAACACCAGGCCCCGGGCGGGCGAGCCCGGGAAGGAGCCGGAGAACCAGTCGGACAGGAAGGCGCGGTGCTGGTAGCCGTCCAGCCCGACGGCGGCCGCGTCCTCGTCGGTGATGGCCCAGCCGATGTCGTCGTGGCAGCGCACGTACGTGATCCACGCGGCGCTGCTCGGGGCGGCGGGCAGGGCGCCGAGGGCCTGGGCGGCCAGGCGCACGTCCTGGGAGGCGACCATCGACCAGAACTGCACCATGAGCGTGTTGTGGTAGGCCAGGTCGGAGACGCGGCCGTGGTGCTCGCCCTGGCCGAGGTACTGCACCAGCTGGTGCGGCGAGACGATCGCCTCGGCCTTGAGCAGCACCGCCGGGCAGGCGACGCGGGCGAGCGCGCGCAGCACCTGGGTGAGGCTGTGCACCTCGGGCTGGTTCTGGCAGTCGGTGCCCAGCCGCTTCCAGATGAAGGCGATGGCGTCCAGCCGCAGCACCTCGACGCCGAGGTTGGCCAGGAACAGCACCACCTCGGCGTACTCGACCAGGACGTCGGGGTTCGACCAGTCGACGTCCCACTGGAAGCTGTTGAAGGTCGTCCAGACCCAGCCGCCCAGCTCGTCGTCCCAGGTGAAGTTCCCGGGGGCGAAGTCGGGGAAGACCTCGGGCAGCGTGCGCTCGTAGGCGTCGGGCCGCTCGCGGTCGGGGTGCACGTGGAAGTAGGCGCGGTAGCGCGGGTCGCCCTCGCGCGCCCTCCGGGCCCACTCGTGCTCGCGGGCCACGTGGTTGAGCACCAGGTCGAGCACGAGGGAGGTGCCCTGGGCGCGCAGCGCGCGGGCGAGCTCGCGCAGGTCCTCGACGTCGCCCAGGTCGGAGCGGACGGCGCGGTAGTCGGCCACGGCGTAGCCGCCGTCGCTGTCGCCCTCGCGGGGCTGCAGCACCGGCATGAGGTGGAGGTAGGTGACGCCGAGCTCGCGCAGGTGGTCGAGGCGCCCGTGGACGCCCTGCAGGGTGCCGGCGTAGCGCTCGGTGTAGGCGGCGTAGCCGAGCATGCCCGGCTCCTGGAACCAGTCGGGCCGCAGCGTGCGGGCCTGGTCGAGGCGGTGCAGCTCGGGCTCGCGCTCGGCGTACGCGGTGGCGGCGGCGCGCAGCAGGCGCTGCTCCAGCGCGGCGGCGGTCGCGGGGTCGTGGACGGCGGCGAGCCCGGCCCTCAGGTCGGGCCACCAGCGCTCGACGCGCAGGGCGAACAGCTCGCGGCGCTCGGGCGAGAGGTCCGCGAGGACGTCGTCGACGCCGTCGAGCAGGCCCGGGAGGGCCCCGGTCCCCGTGAGCCCGCTGCCGACCGGCACCTGACCTGCTGCCACCTCGTGCACCCCGTCCTCCCTGACGGCCGCGGACGACCCGAGCGTCCTCCCCGGGCCTGCCCCGGTGGTCCGACACGCTATCCATCGGCACCCCACCCCCTCGGGTGGAGGTGATCAGCGCTGCCGCGCGGACGTCGCCCGGACGCGCGAGGAGCCCCACCCGGCTGGCGGGTGGGGCTCCTCGGGGCCGGGGCCGCGGCCCGGCGCACTGCGGTCAGCGCCGGGCCGGCGACCGCCGGCGGGGTGCGTCAGGCGCGGCTGTGGCTGCGGCCGCGGGTGGCCTGGTAGATGGCCAGCACGATGATCGCGCCGATGATGGAGCCGATCCAGCTGGAGGGCTGGACGAAGCTCGTGCCGCCGTCGAAGAGCAGGTAGGCCAGGAAGCCCCCGACGAACGAGCCGATCACGCCGAGCAGGATCGTCCCGCCGACGCCGAGGCCGGAGCGGCCGGGGACGATCAGCCGGGCGAGGTAGCCCGCCACGATGCGATGACGATGAGGCCGATGATGGTTCCGAGCATGGTGTCCCCGCAGGTGAGAGTGCGTCTTTCTGGCGGTGGAGACGCTAGGCCCGTCGGCCGCGCCCGGCATCTCGAGACGGGGGTCACGGGCCGCTCGGGCGACATCGTGACCGGGCTGTGACGCAGCGGTCCCGCCGCGCCGCCGTGGGAGGATGGGACCGATGAGCGAGCAGACCGCCACCGCGACGGACGCCGAGCTCCCCGCACGCCCCGTGCAGCGCCGCTCCGGGCGCCAGCGGGCGGCGGTGGCGGCCCTGCTCGACTCCGAGCCCGGCTTCACCAGCGCCCAGGACCTCTACGCGCGCCTGCGCGAGCAGGGCAACCCCATCGGCCTCGCCACCGTCTACCGCGCGCTCCAGACGCTCGTGGAGGACGGCGACGTCGACGTCCTGCGCACCGGCGACGACGCGGAGGCCGTGTACCGCCGGTGCAGCGCGCGGCACCACCACCACCTGGTCTGCCGGCGCTGCGGCAAGGCCGTGGAGGTCGAGGGCAGCGCGGTGGAGGCGTGGGCGCAGAAGACCGCCGCGGCGCACGGCTTCACCGACGTCGACCACGTGGTGGAGATCTTCGGCACCTGCGCCGACTGCGCCGCCACCCGCTGACCCCGGAACGACCAGCGCTGGTCGTCCGGAGCACTTCGACGGGTCTACAGTGAGAAGAGTTATCACTACGACTCTCACCGGAGGGCCCGTGCCCCGCCCCGCGCTCCCGTCCCGCACCTCCCGCACCTCCCTGGCGCTCGCCGGGGGCCTCACCGCCGCCCTGGCGCTCACCGCCTGCGGCGCAGGCGGCAGCAGCCCGGGGGCCAGCGCGTCGGGCAGCGGGTCGGCCGGCAGCGGCTCGGCCGCGCTCACCGTGGTCGCCTCCACCGACGTCTGGGGCAGCGTCGCCAGCGCCGTCGGCGGTGACGCCGTCGAGGTCACCTCGATCATCGACGACCCCTCGCAGGACCCGCACTCGTTCGAGGCCACCACCCGCGACCAGCTCCTCGTGCAGGACGCCGACGTCGTCGTGCAGAACGGCGGCGGGTACGACCCCTTCATGGAGCAGCTCGTCGAGGCGTCGGGCACCGAGGCGCCCGTCGTCGACGCCGTGGAGGTCTCCGGCCTGGAGGGCTCGCAGGACGCTGCGGGCCACTCCGACGAGCACGGGGACGAGCACGCCGAGGGCTCCGGTGACCACGCCGACGAGGGCCACGCCCACGGCGAGTTCAACGAGCACGTCTGGTACGACCTGGCCACCGCCGGGAAGGTCGCCGAGGCCGTCGCCGAGGCGCTGGGGAAGGCCGACCCGCAGCAGGCCGCCACCTTCGAGGCGAACGCGAAGGCCTTCACCGAGGGCCTGGCCCCGCTGCAGGCCCAGGAGGCGGAGGTCTCCGCGAAGAGCTCCGGCACCGGCGTCGCCATCACCGAGCCCGTCCCCGACTACATGCTCGAGGCCATGGGCCTGGTCGTGAAGACCCCCGAGGAGTTCTCCGAGGCCGTCGAGGAGGGCACGGACGTGTCCCCGTCCGTGCTCGCCGACACCACCGCGCTGTTCACCGACGGGACCGTCAAGGCGCTGGTGTACAACGAGCAGACCACCGGCGCCGAGACGGACGCCGTGCTCAAGGCCGCGCAGGCCGCCGGCGTGCCGGTGGTCCCGGTCACCGAGACGCTCCCGGACGGTCAGGACTACACGCAGTGGATGAGCTCCAACACCGAGGCCATCCGCGCGGCCGTGGGGCTGTGAGCAGCGGCTCCGTCCTCTCGCTCCGCGGCGCCGGGCTCAGCTACGGCGACCACCGGGTCTGGTCCGGCCTCGACCTCGAGGTGCGCCCCGGCGAGCTCGTGGCCGTGCTGGGGCCCAACGGCTCGGGCAAGACCAGCCTGGTCAGGGCGGTGCTGGGGCGCCAGCCCCTGACCGAGGGCCGCCTCGAGGTCCAGGGGCGCCCGCCGCGCCAGGGCTCCTCGGACATCGGGTACGTGCCCCAGCAGCGCCTCATCGACCCGATGACCCCGCTGCGGGCCCGCGACCTGGTGCGCCAGGGCATCGACGGCCACCGCTGGGGGCTGCCGCTGCCGCGACGCGCCGTCCGCGAGCGCGTCGACGAGCTGCTGGCCGCGGTCGGGGCGACCTCCTACGGCGACGTGCCGGTGGGGCTGCTGTCGGGCGGCGAGCAGCAGCGGGTGCGGATCGCGCAGGCCGTGGCCACCGACCCGGCCCTGCTGCTGTGCGACGAGCCCCTGCTCTCCCTCGACCTGGCCCACCAACGCGAGGTGGTGTCCGTGGTCGACGGGCGCCGCCGCGCCGGGGCCGCGGTGCTGTTCGTGACGCACGAGATCAACCCCGTGCTCGACGTGGTCGACCGGGTGCTCTACCTGGCCCCCGCGGGGCACCGCGTGGGCACGCCGGGAGAGGTCCTCACCTCCGAGAGCCTCAGCGACCTGTACGGCACGCGGGTCGAGGTGCTGCGCCACGCCGGGCGGGTGCTCATCGCCGCCACGGGCGGCGACGCCGACCACCACTGCGAGCCGACGGAGGAGCCGGCATGAGCTGGGACGCGGTCCTGGGGAGCCTGTTCGACTTCAGCGACTACTCGCGGCTGCTGCCGCTGGTGGCCAACTCGCTGTGGGCCGCGGCGGCCCTCGGCCTGGTCGGGGGCCTGGTCGGGGTGCTGGTCGCCGCGCGCGACCTGGCCTTCGCCGTCCACGGCATCGCCGAGCTGAGCTTCGCGGGCGCGGCGGCCGCGCTGCTGCTGTCGGCCGACGTGGTGCTGGGGTCGGTGGTGGGCTCGCTGCTGGCCGCGGCGCTCATCGGCGTGCTGGGGTGCGGGCCCGCGACCGGAACTCGATCATCGGCGTGCTGATGCCGTTCGGGCTCGGGCTCGGCGTGCTGTTCCTGGCGCTGTACCCGGGGCGCTCGGCCAACAAGTTCGGCCTGCTCACCGGCCAGGTGGTGGCCGTCGACGACCCGCGCCTGGTGACCATGCTGGCCACCTCGGCGGTGGTCCTGGCGGTGCTGGCCGTGGTGTGGCGCCCGCTGCTGTTCGCGAGCGTCGACCCCGACGGCGCCGCCGCCCGCGGCGTGCCGGTGCGCGGCCTGTCGCTGGTGTTCATGGTGGTGCTGGGCCTGTCGGTCGCGATGGCCGTCCAGGTGGTGGGCGCCCTGCTCGTGCTCTCACTGCTGATCACCCCGGCTGCGGCGGCCGTGCGGGTCTCGGCGTCGCCGCTGTGGGTCCCGGTGCTGTCGGTGGTCTTCGCCACGGCCTCCGCGGTGGGGGGCATCCTGCTGGCCCTCGGCGGGTCCGTGCCGATCAGCCCCTACGTCACCACGATCTCCTTCGCGATCTACGTGGCGTGCCGGCTGCTGGGAGACCGGCGCAGCCGCCGCGGGTGGACGCGGCGCCGCCCGGCGCCCGCCGCGCAGCCCGAGACCGCCACCTCCCTCTGAGGCCTCGCGTGCCGGGCCCCTCGGAACACCGCTCGGACCACCGCTCGGACGGGCTCGTGGTGCGCCTGCGGCGGGCGGGGTGCGTCTTCGCCGAGGAGGAGGCCGCCCTCCTGCTGGAGGACGCCCCCTCCGACGCCGTGCTGGAGGTCCGCGCGGCCCGGCGGTGCGCCGGCGAGCCGCTGGAGCAGGTGCTCGGCTGGGCCGCCTTCGCCGGGCTGCGGGTGGCCGTGGCGCCGGGCGTCTTCGTGCCCCGGCGGCGCAGCGAGCTGCTGGCCCGCGAGGCCGCGGCCCGGGCGACCCGGGCCCAGGAGGCGGCGCGCACCGGTGGGAGCCGGGCTGTCGTCGTCGACCTGTGCTGCGGGAGCGGGGCCCTGGCCCTGGTGGTGGCGACCGCCGTGCCCGGTGCCGAGGTGCACGCCGCCGACCTCGACCCCGTGGCCACGGGGTGCGCCGCCCACAACCTGCGGGGTCTCGAGGCCGGTGGGGGGCGGACGCGTGCACACGGGCGACCTGTTCGACGCCCTGCCGCGCGGCCTGCGCGGGCGCGTCGACGTGCTGGTGGCCAACGCGCCCTACGTCCCGCGCGGCGAGGTGGCGCTGATGCCCCCCGAGGCCCGCGACCACGAGCCGCTCCTCGCCCTCGACGGCGGCGGTGACGGGCTCGACGTGCACCGCCGCGTGGCCGCGGGCGCCCGGGAGTGGCTGTCACCCGGCGGGGTGCTGCTCGTGGAGACGAGCGCCCGGCAGGCGGAGGGCACCGCAGAGGCCTGCCGCGCGGGGGGCCTCGCGCCGAGCACCGTCCACGACCGGGCGCTCGGGGCCGCCGTCGTCGTCGCGCTGGCCTAGCCTGGGCGTGCTCCGCGCTCCGCAGGGCAACACCCCCCGAGAGGACCCGCGCCCGGTGGCCCCGGCCGACCCAGAACGCACCGCACCCGTGACCCCCTGCGCACCGACGGGTGGCTCGCAGGGGTGAGCGAGGTCCTCCTCCTGCTCGTGGCCGGCGCCCTCGTCGTGGCCTGCGGCGGGTTCGTCGCGGCCGAGTTCTCGCTGCTGACGGTCGACAGGTCCACCGTCGAGCGCGCCGCCGAGGCCGGTGACCGCCGCGCCGCGGGCACCCTCCAGGCGCTCCGGAACCTGTCGACCCAGCTGTCGGGCGCCCAGGTCGGCATCACCATCACCAACCTGGCCATCGGCTTCCTCGCCGAGCCCGCCATCGGACGGCTCCTCGCGGGCCCGCTGGAGTCCGCCGGGCTGACCGGCGGCGCGGCCACGGCGGTGTCCGTGACGGTGGCCCTGGCGCTGTCGACGCTGGTCACCATGGTCTTCGGCGAGCTGGTGCCCAAGAACCTCGCGATCTCGCTGCCCTACGCCACGGCCTACGCCGTGCAGGGGTTCAGCCGCGGCTTCGCCCACGGCATGGCCTGGCCGATCCGGGCGCTCAACGCGATGGCCAACGCGGTCCTGCGGCGCCTGTTCCGCACCGAGCCCCAGGAGGAGCTCGCCTCGGCGCGCTCCGCCGACGAGCTGCTGAGCCTGGTCCGGCGGTCGGCCGAGCAGGGCACGCTCGAGGAGGAGACCGCCGCCCTGGTGCAGCGGTCGCTGGCCTTCTCGGGCCGCCGCGCCGTCGACGTCATGACCCCCCGCATCCGGGTGCGCACCCTCGCGGCCGACGACCGGCTCACCGACCTGGTCGACGCCGTGCACGACTCCGGCCGCTCGCGCTTCCCGTCACCGGGGAGGACCAGGACGACGTGCTCGGCGTCGTCCACGCCCGCCAGGCGCTGCTGGCGCCGCCGGAGCGGGCCCACGACGTGCGCCTGCGCGACGTGCTCGAGCCCGCCTCCCTGGTGCCGGAGACCCTCGAGCTCGACGACCTGCTCGACCAGCTGAAGGACAGCACCCTGCAGCTGGCCGTCGTCGTCGACGAGTACGGCGGCTTCGCCGGCGTGGTCACCTTCGAGGACCTCGTCGAGGAGCTGGTGGGCGAGGTGGTCGACGAGCACGACGTCGAGACCAGCCGCGCCCGCCCCGACGGCGAGGGCGCCTGGGTGCTGGCGGGCCTGCTGCGCCCCGACGAGGTGGCCGGGGGCACCGGCGTGCAGCTGCCCGAGCACCCCTCCTACGAGACGGTCGCGGGCCTGGTGCTGCGCGAGCTCGGGCGCCTGCCCGAGCTCGGCGACACCGCGGTCGTCACCGCCACCACCGACGAGGTCGACGACGACGGCCTGCCCGTCGAGCAGCGCGCCGAGCTGCGGGTCGACGGGATGGACGGGCTGCGCATCGAGGTGCTCCACCTGCGGCTGCTCGGCCCGGCCGGCGACCCCGGCGGCAGCGACGACGACGAGCGGGGCGACCGGTGAGCGACGGCCTGGCCATCGGGCTCGCGGTGGTGCTGCTGGCGCTGAACGCCTTCTTCGTCGGCGCGGAGTTCGCGGTCATCTCCGCGCGCCGCTCCTCGGTGGAGCTGCTCGCAGCCGGGGGGAGCCGCGCCGCCCGCACCACGCTGCGGGCCATGGAGGACCTCACCTCCATGCTCTCGTGCGCCCAGCTGGGCATCACGCTGTGCTCGCTGGGCCTGGGCGCCGTCGGCGAGCCCGCCGTGGCCCACCAGATCGAGCCGCTCTTCGAGGCCGCCGGGCTGCCCGAGGCGCTGGTGCACCCCGTGGCGTTCGCGATCGCGCTCGTCGTCGTCGTCACCGCGCACGTGGTGCTGGGCGAGGTCGTGCCCAAGAACCTCGCGCTGGCCGGGCCCGACCGCGCGGCCCTGGTGCTGGCGCCGCCGCTGCGGCTCCTCTCGATGGTGCTGCGCCCGGTGATCGCCGTGACCAACTGGCTCGCCAACCTGTTCCTCAGGCTCGTGAAGGTGGAGCCGAAGGACGAGGTGGCCAGCGCCTTCACCCGCGAGGAGGTCGCCGGGCTCGTCGCGGAGGCCCATCGCGAGGGGCTCCTGGAGGAGGAGGTCGAGGAGCTCGCCACCGCCGCCCTCGGCTTCGCCGACCGGACCGCGGCCGCCGTCCTGCTCCCGCTCGACACGCTCACCACGCTGCCCCGCGAGGCCACCGTGGCGCAGGTGCAGGACGCCGCCGCCAGGACCCGCTTCTCCCGCTTCCCCCGTGGCCGACGGGCACGGGGGGCTGCTGGGGTACGTGCACGTCAAGGACGTGCTCACGCTCGACGCGGGCGCCCGCGCGGCGCAGGTGCCGAGCCGCTACGTCCGCGAGCTCACCACGGTGGCCGAGACCGACGGGCTGCGGCCGGTGCTGCGCCGGATGCAGGACTCCGGGGCCCACCTCGCGCGCGTCGAGGGCGCCGACGGCGCGCTGCTGGGCGTGGTCACCCTGGAGGACGTGCTGGAGGAGCTCGTCGGCCAGGTCCGCGCCGGGGTCCCCCAGCCCCGCTGACCGGGTCGCGGCGGCGCCGGACCGGCCCCTCCTGTCACACCGCCCCGGCGCGTCTGCGGCGTGTCGCGCCGCGGAGGACCCCCACCTGGGGGACCGTGGGGGTGTGGTTCTCGCCCTCGGACTCCTGCCCTTCGTCGCAGCCATGGTCTTCGTGCTCGACCACATCGAGCGCAAGCTGCTGGTGGAGGCGCCTCCGCGACGGCGCTGAGCGGGAGCCGCCCGCGCGCCGCCGGGCGGCCGTCACCAGCCGGTGTCGCGCCCCTCGCCGGCACTCCTGACGACCTCGCCCGCCAGCTCGGCGAGCTTGCGGTTGGTGTCCTGGGAGCGGCGCGACAGCAGCGTGAACGCCTGCTCCGGGTCGACCCCGCGGACCGCGGAGATGACGCCCTTGGCCTGCTCGATGACCGCCCGCGACGCCATGGCGCGCTGCAGCTGCTCGGCCAGCTCGCGGGTGCTCTCCACGGCCAGGGAGTTCGCCAGCGCGATCGCGGCGTGCCCCGCGAGCACCTGCGCCGCGTCGACCGACGTGGCGTCGAAGGCCTCCCCGCCGAGGTCGTAGAGGTTGAGGGCGCCCACCGCGCGATGGGGCACCGCCAGGCCGATCGACAGCGTCGAGCGGACCCCCGCCCGCCGCGCCACCTCCGAGTAGCCGGGGTAGGCCTCCGAGCCCGCCGCGGTGTCGTCGATGCGGATGACCTGGCCGCTGAGCGCGGCGTCCATGCAGGGCCCGAAGCCCACGGCGTACTGCCGCTCGTCGAGCTGCACCGCGAGCGACCCGGTGAAGGCGACCGAGCGGGCGCGCTTGCCCTCCACCACGGTGACCGACGCCTCGTCGGCGCCCGGGACCGTCTGCCTCGCCAGGTCGGCGACGCGCTGCATCACCGCGGTCAGCGGGGTGCGGTCGAGCAGGATCGCTCCGAGCTCGGCGTAGGCGTCGTCGACCGTCATGCAGTGGCTCCCGAGGCTGGGGGGTGGTGCGCCCGCCACCTCTCGACGAGCCCGATGAGGCTAGCCCGCCCTTCGGGGGACGGCTCGTCAGGACCCCAGGAGCACGGAGGTCTCACGCGGGTCCGCCGACCGCTCGACGCTGGTCTTGGCGTTCCTTCCCCGTGTGAACGCTCACTCGAGGAAGGAACGCCAAGATCAGCACGCCACCAGCACGGGAGCGGGGCCGTGACCCCGCCCCCGTGGCCGGTCAGGAACCGGTGGGAGCGGACTCCTCGGCCTGGGGAGCTGCCGGAGCGGTCGCCGAGCCGTCGGCCGAGGGGGCTGCCGGGGCCGACCCGTCGGCCGCGGGGCCGGCGCCCGGGCCGCCCGCGGGGCCACCGGCGGGCGGCTCGGGGGCGAGGCTCACGGACGTCGCGTCGAGCGTGGTGCCGTCGCTGCCGACCGTCCCGGTGGCGTGGACGTGCGCGCCCTCGGTGAGGACGTCACCGCGGGAGGCGGTGGTCGCCTGCTCGGCCTGGCCACCGGAGGTGTCCTTGGCGCCGTCCGAGGGAGCGGCCGGAGCAGCCGGAGCCGCCGGAGCCGCGGGGGCGCTCGCGCCGTCCGACGGCGCAGCCGGGGCCGCGGGGGCGGCCGGGGCGGAGCCCTGGTCACCGGTCGGCGGGGCGGGCGGGGTCGCCGGGCCGCCCTCGGGGCCGGCGGGGGCGGAGCTGTAGGTGGTGTCGCCGGTGGTGGCGATCGTGCGGGTGAAGCCGTCCCGGTCCTTGATGGTGAAGGAGCCGTCCGAGACGGAGACGACGGTCCCGTCGAGGTGGGGCTGGGGCGCGGGGGCCTGCTGGCCGTCCTGGCCCGGGGCCGCGGGAGCCGTGCTGGTCTCCGCGGGCGCCGAGACCGACGCGTTCCCGTCGGCGGTGACCGGCGTCGAGGCGGCCATCGCGATGCCGGCGCCGCCGGTGGCCAGGCCGCCGGCGAGGACGACCGCCATCAGGATGCGGCGCCCGCGGTGGGAGCGGGGCTGGGCGGTGGTCTGGCCCTGGGCGGTGGTGGAGTCGTTCACGTCTGCCTCCTGCTTCAGGGCCCGGCCGGTGCGACCGGGCGTCTGGAGAAGACTCTGGGCAGCGGGTCTGAAGCCGGCCTGAAGCGCGAGGGGCTGCGGGGCCTCTTCAGGAACGCCTCAGCACCGCTGGCCAGGATGGTGCCGTGCCCACCTCCTCCCCCCGTGCCGGCGCGCCCCGCGCGCTCGTCGTCGAGGACGACCCCGCCGTGCGCGAGGCCCTCGCCCAGGCGCTGCGCGACGACGGCAAGGTCGTGGAGGCGGTGGACGACGGCGAGGGGTTCGAGGCCGTCGTCGACGGGTTCCGCCCCGACGTCGTCGTCCTCGACGTGATGCTCCCGGGGGCGCGCGACGGCTTCGCGCTGGGACGCGCCCTGCGGGGGCGCAGCGACGCCGGGCTGCTGTTCCTCACCGCGCGCGACGCCGTCGACGACCGCCTGCGCGGCTTCTCCACCGGCGCCGACGACTACGTGCTCAAGCCGTACGTCACCGCTGAGCTGCTCGCGCGGGTCAACGCGCTGCTGCAGCGCCTGGGCCGGGCGCCGTCGGCGGTGCAGGTGGGCGACCTGGTGCTCGACGAGGCGGCGCAGGCGGCCTCGCGCGCGAGCGTGCCGCTCGACCTCACCGGCACCGAGCACCGCCTGCTGGCCTACCTCGTGGCGCAGCGCGGGCGGACGCTGAGCAAGACGCAGATCCTCACGCAGGTGTGGGGCTACGAGGACTACGACCCCAACCTCGTCGAGGTGCACGTCAGCGCGCTGCGGCGCAAGACCGAGGCCCACGGCCCGCGGCTGATCCACACGGTCCGCGGCCTGGGCTACGTGCTGCGGCCGTGACGGAGACGACGGAGACGACGGAGACGACGGCGGCGGGGGCGCGCTCCCGGCTGGCCCCGGCCTCGCTGCGCGGGAGGGTCCGCCTCGCCGTCGTCGGGCTCTTGGCGGTGCTGCTGGTGCTGCTCTTCGTCGCCGTCGACGTGGCGCTGAAGGCCCGGCTGGACGCCGACCTGCGCACCCGGCTCACCGACAGGGTGGCGCTGGCCGAGCAGCTCTCCGGCAGCCTCGACCCCGACCAGCTCGTCCAGCAGCTCCAGGGCGACGACGTGCTGGCCGAGGTGTGCGACGGCGACACCGGCTACTGCGCCAGCACCCGGGTGGGGCCGACACCGCCGGGGGCCCAGTCACCACCGGCGGCGGTGCAGCGGCCCGGCGACCAGGAGGGGCCTGCGTCCCAGCAGCTGCGCACCTACGGCGACAGCCTGTTCCTCGTCGCCGACCTCAAGGGCGGTGAGCGCCTGACGCTCCGGGTCGACGCCAGCACGGTCAGCGACACCCTCTCCCGCCTGGTGGTCCTGGAGGTGGTCGGCGGGCTCGCTGCGCTCGCTCTGGCGTGGTTCGCCCTCGGGCGCGTCGTCGGCGCCGCGCTCCGCCCCCTCGACGACATGACGACGCTCGCCCGCGGCATCGCCAGCGGTGACCGGGGCCGCCGCCTGGGCTCGGGCCGGCCCGACACCGAGCTGGGCCGCAACGCCCAGGCGTTCGACGCGATGCTCGACGAGCTCGAGAGCGCCGTCGCCACCGCCGAGCGCGCCCAGGACCAGATGCGGGCGTTCCTGTCCGACGCCTCCCACGAGCTGCGGACGCCGCTGGCGGGCCTGCAGGCGAGCGCCGAGAACCTGCTCCGCGCCGACCCGGGCCGCCTCGACCGCGAGCGGTCGCTGGCGGCGATGGTGCGCGAGAGCACCCGCGCGTCGCGGCTGGTGGCCGACCTGCTGACGGCGGCGCGGCTGGCCGAGGGCGTGCAGCTCGAGCTGGGCGAGGTCGACCTCGCCGTCCTGGCCCGCCACGAGGTGGAGCGGCAGGAGCTGCTCGCGCCGTCGGTGGCGTGGACCGCTGTGGTGGACGACGGCGCGGCCGCCGTCGTCCGCGCGGACGGGGTGCGCGTCGGTCAGGTGCTCACCAACCTCCTCGACAACGCCCGGCGCGCCACCCCATCAGGTGGGGCCGTCGAGGTGCGGGTCTCGCCGGGTCCGAGCGGGGTGGTCCTCGAGGTCCGCGACACGGGTCCGGGCATTCCCGAGGCCGACCGGGAGCGGGTCTTCGAGCGCTTCGTGCGGCTCGACGCCGCGCGCGACCGGCGCTCCGGCGGCTCCGGGCTGGGCCTGGCGATCTCGCGGGCCATCGCCCGCGCCCACGGCGGTGACCTGGTGGCGGTCGACCCCGGCGCACCGACGGCAGGGGGCGGGCCCGGCGCCGTCCTGCGCCTCACCCTCCCCCGCACCCCCGCGTGATCATGGAGGTCCGCCACCCTCCGGATCCGGAGGGTGGCGGACGTCCATGATCACGGTCGGGGGGGGTCAGGCGGTGGGCGGGTTCCCGAGGTCGCGGACGGGCAGGCGCTCCCCGCCGCGGCGCATCGACTCGTGCGCCACGACGCCCGGCAGCGTGTAGCGCGCCGCCACCCAGGCGTTGACCGGCGGCAGCGTGCGGGTGTTCACCGCGGTCACGAAGTCGTCCACGAGGAACTGGTGGCTGCCCTCGTGCCCGTTGGGCGCTCCGGCGAACTCCTTCGGCAGGCGGGCGACGTCGTGGACGGGCGCGTGCCCCGACACGAAGGCCGCGCGCAGCTCCGGCGCGACGTGCGCCAGCGACGGGTCGTCCTCGGAGACGGAGGCCTCGGAGTCGAGGTCGGCGGAGACGTCCTGCACGCCCTGCTTGTCCTGGAAGAACGAGACGGTGGCGAGCTGCTCGAAGCTGGCGTCCGTGCCGAAGAAGCGGAACCGCGACTCGCGCAGGTGCGAGGGGTAGCCCACGCGCCGCATCTCGTTGGTGCGCACCACGCCGCCGTCGGACAGCTCGAACAGCGCCGTCGCGTTGGAGACGTCGTTGTCGAACATCGAGACGTCCTTGTCGAAGACGCCGTCGCCGCGCTGGTCGGCCACGCCCAGGCAGCTCACCGAGACCACGTGCGCGGCGTCGGTGTCGAGAGCGCCGAGCACGCCGCCGAGGGCGTGGGTCGGGTACAGCATCGGCGGGTAGGACGCCGTGGCCCTCCACCCCTCGCCGCCGGAGTACCGGTAGGCGTCGTAGAAGCCCAGGTCCATGTCGTGGACGTAGTCGCCCTCGGCGTAGAAGACGCGCCCGAAGGTGCCCTTCTCGACGTGGGAGCGGGCGTAGACCGTGGCCGGGTTGTAGTGGCTGGTCTCGCCCATCATGTAGGTCAGGCCGGTCTCGCGGACGGCCTCGACGATGGCGGCGATCTCGTCCTCGGTGATGGCCATGGGCACGGCGGAGTACACGTGCTTGCCGGCGCGCAGCGCCTGCACCACGAGGGGACCGTGCATCCAGCGCTGGGTGAAGATCGCCACCGCGTCGACGTCGGAGGCGAGGACCTCCTCGAACGAGCCGAGGGTGCCGGCGAGGCCCTGCTCGGCCACCAGCGCCTCGGCCCGCTCGGGCAGCACGTCGGTGACGAAGATGTCGGAGACGCCGGGGTGGCGCTTGAAGAGCTCGGTGAACGAGCCGGCGAACTGGCCGGCGCCGATGAAGCCGATCGAGAACACGGGGGTGGACCTCCGGGTCTGGTGCTGGGTCGGGTGGTGGTCGGGGGTGGTGGGTCTGGGGGGCCGGGTGGCGGGCCCGCCGGTCAGTCGAAGACGGCGTTCACCCGCTCGTTCACCGCGGTCAGGGACGACGCGTCGGCGTCGCCGCCGACCACCTGGTCCATGGCGGTGCCCATGATCGACTGGACCTCGGAGGCCTGGAGGATCTCCGGGTAGGGGAACGTCTCGCCGTCGTCGATGGGGTCGGTGAAGGCGGTGACGTCCAGGCCGGTGGCCGAGAGCGTCTCGACGGCGGCGGGCGTGGTGGAGGCGATGGCCGGGAAGACGATGCCGCCGCGGGCCACCACGTCCTGGCAGTCGGTGGAGGCGAGGTACCGCACCCACTTCCACGCCGCGCCCTTGTTCTGCGACGTGGTCGAGATGGAGTCGCCGAGGGAGTTGGTCATGGTGCGGCGCCCCTCGGGGCCGACCGGCGTCTTGGCCACGGCCAGGTCGACGCCGTCGAGCTTGGAGTAGTTGGCGATGTTCCACGAGCCGTTGGTGATGAGGGCGTACCTGCCCGCCTGCAGCTGCTGGTCGAGCGAGCCGCCCTGCGTGTACGACAGCGGGGGCATGTAGCCCTTGTCGACGAGCCCGGTCCACCAGGCGATCGACTCCTGGAAGCGGGGGTCGTCGTAGTGGAAGTCGGTGCCCCACGCCTCGTCGATCGGCGACCACCCGGTGCTCTGGGTGAAGAACGACCACTGCGTCTGCCCGAAGGCCTCGCCGGAGTTCTCCAGGCCGAGCCCGTAGGTGGCGATGCTGCCCTTGTCGAAGCCGGGCTCGTTCCCGCGGACGCCGTTGGTGTCGACCGTCAGCGCGGCGATGGCCTGCTCGAACGTGCCGCCGTCGGTCGGTTCCAGGTCAGCTCGTTCATCTGCTCCGCGGTCAGGCCCGCGTCGGTGGCCTTCGCAGCGTCGTAGAACATCCCGACGGTGTCGAAGTCCTTCGGCAGGCCGTAGCGCTTGCCGTCGGGCCCGACCCACAGCTCGGCGCTGCCGGGCACGTACTGGTCGAGGTCGACGTCGGAGCCGGCGAGCCGGTCGTCCAGGGGCTCGATGAGGCCGCGGGCGGCGAACTCACCGAAGCGGGAGGTGTGGTCGACGAAGACGTCGGGCGCGGACCCGGCGACGAAGCCGGTGAACACCTTGTTCCAGTAGTCGTCCCAGCCGAACTGCTCGATCTGGACCTGGACGTCGGGGTTGGCGGCCTCGAAGTCGGTGGCGCACTGCTGGTAGGCGGGCAGCTGGGCGGAGTCCCACATCCAGTAGGTGATGGTGCCGGTCTCGCCCTCGGCGCCGGGGTCGACGCCGTAGGAGGCGCACCCGGTGAGGGTGAGCGCCAGCGCGGCGGTGGCACCGGCCAGGGCGCGGCGGGTGGTCTTCGGAGCGGTCTGGGGAGTGGTCATGACCCGGTCCTCACTTGATCCCGGAGAAGCCGATGGAGTCGACGATCCGCCGGCTGAAGACGGCGAACAGGACGACGATGGGCAGGGCGGCCATGAGGGTCGCGGCCATGAGGCCGGCCCAGTCGGGGGTGCCCTGGGGGGTCTGCGACCTGAAGATGCCCAGGCCCACGGTGAGGACGCGGACGCTGCGGTCGCTGGCCACGAGCAGCGGCCAGAAGTACTCGTTCCACGCCTGGATGTACTGCAGGATCGCCAGCGTGATCAGCGGCCCGGAGGCCATGGGGGCGATGACGCGGAAGAACCGGCGGACGGTGCCGGCGCCGTCGAGGACGGCGGCCTCCTCGACCTCCCTGGGGATGCTGAGGAAGAACTGCCGCAGGAAGAACACCGCGAACGGCGTCATGAAGAAGAACGGCAGCACGATCGCGGCGTAGGTGTTGAGCAGGCCGAGGTCGCGCATGAGCAGGAAGTTCGGCAGCTGCGTGAAGATCGGCGGCACCATGAGCGCGGTGAGGAAGACGAAGAACACGGCGTCGCGCCCGGGCCAGCGCAGCCGCGCGAAGGCGTAGGCCGCCATCGCCCCGAAGAACACCTGGCCCGCGGTGATGAGCGTGGCCACCAGCAGCGAGTTCAGCAGGTAGAGCCAGAAGTCGATGGCGGCGCCGGAGCCGCCCTGCGCCTGGGCCTCGGCGGTGGTCGACAGGCCGAGCACGCGCTCGAAGGCCCCGAACGTGAACCCCACCGGCAGCGGCGAGGACGGGTCGGTGGCCAGCTGGGTGCCGTTGGACAGCGCGGTGCGCAGCATCCAGTAGAAGGGGAACAGCGTCACCAGCATGATCAGGACGAGCGTCGCCCAGGCCACGACGCGGCCGATGCCGGCGCGGCGGTCCTTCGGGGCCTTCTGGACGGGTGCGGCGGTGACGCGGGCGGGGCCCGCGGCGGCGGGCTCGACGGGGGTCTGCACGGACATCGGGCGGTCTCCTCGGTCTTCTGCTCGTGGCGCTCGGGCCGGCTCAGGCCAGGTCGGACTCGTTGGCGCGGGTCAGGCGCAGCTGGACGAAGGCGACCACGGCGAGGATCGCGAAGAGCACCACGGAGACCGCGGCCGCGTAGCCGAACTCGAGGCGCTGGAAGGCCAGGTCGAAGATGTAGTACTGGATCACCCGGCTGGCGTCTCCGGGCCCGCCGGACGTCGTGACGGCGACGGTGTCGAACACCTGGAACGACCCGGTCACGGTGATGACCAGCACCAGCGCGAGCACCGGGCGCAGCAGCGGCAGGGTGATGGACCAGAACATGCGCCACTCGCTGGCGCCGTCGACCCGGCCCGCCTCGTAGAGGCCCTCGGGGATCGTCATGAGGCCGGCGAAGACCAGCAGCGCCGTGTAGCCCATGTGCCGCCAGACGTTGACCAGGGCGATCGTCGGCACCACCCAGTCCTGCTCGCCGAAGAAGGGATGGCGTCGAGCCCCAGGCCGGTGATCGCGGCGTTCACGATGCCGATCTGCGCGTCGAGCATCCAGTAGAAGAGCAGCGCGACGACGACGTTGGAGATGAGGAACGGCAGGACGACGACGCTGCGCACGAACACCGAGCGGGTGACCCGCTGCAGCAGGACGGCGATGAGGACCGCCAGCACCGTCTGCACCACGATGTTGATGGCGACGTACTGCAGCGTCACCTCCATCGCGTTCCAGAACGTGTCGTCGGAGAGCATCCGCGTGTAGTTGTCGAGGCCGACGAACCGCGGGCGGTTGAAGAAGTCGTACTCCTGGAACGAGAACCACAGGCCCCGCAGCGTGGGCCAGAAGTAGAAGGCGACGAACCCGAGCAGCGCCGGGGCGATGAAGCCGAGGGCGGCGGCGGTGTCGCGGGAGGTCTTGCGCTCGGGGCGGGCGGGGCCCGAGGGCGCGCTGCTCGCCGCGCTGGGCGGGCTGGCGGTGGTCGTCACGGGCATCTCCACGACGGTGTGGTCGACGGGGGGGGTGACTCGTTTCTACGGTGAAAGCAAGTGGGCCGTCAAGGCCCCCCTCGGGGGCGAGGCAATGACCCGGATCCGGATCTTCAGTTCCAGCGAGCAAAGAAGTAGCCTCGTGGCGTGACCACCGACGCCAGCGCCGCCGTGCCCGCCTGGGCGCGTGCCGCGGGCCCCGCCCACGACGTCGCGCTGACGGTGCTCCTCGAGGGACCGCTGCCGCGCAGCGAGATCGCCCGCCGGCTGGGCCTGTCCGCCGGGACCCTGACGCGACTGGCGCGCCCGCTGCTCGACGCCGGCCTGCTGGTCGAGACCGAGGGGGCCCACGCCCCCTCGGGGCACCCCACGCGCCCCCTCGACGTCGACGAGTCCGCCCACCGCTTCGTGGGCGTCAAGCTCACCCAGCACACCGCGCACGTGGTGGTCACCACCCTGCGCGCCCGCGTGCTCGCCTCCGACGAGGCCCTGCTGCTCTCCCCCGAGCCCGCGCGCGTGGTGGAGGCCGTCGCCGCCCTGGTCGGCAGCGCGGTGGCCCGCGCCGGCGCGACCGGCTCGGTCCGCGCCGTGGGCGTCAGCCTCGGGGGGTCCGTCACGGCCACCGGGTCCGTGGTCGACGCCCGCTTCCTCGGGTGGTCCGACGTGCCCCTCGGCCCGGCGCTGCAGGAGGCGCTCGGCCTGCCGGTGGTGCTCGACAACGACGTGCTCTCCTTCGCCCGCGCCGAGCAGTGGTTCGGCGCGGCGCGCGGCTGCGACCACTTCGCCCTCGTCACCGTCGGCGAGGGGGTCGGGTACGCCTACGCCGTCCACGGGCAGGTGGTCGACCACCCCGACGCCGGCGCCGGCACCGTGGGGCACCTGCCGCTCGACCCGTCGGGGCCGCTGTGCCCCAAGGGCCACGCCGGCTGCGCCGACGCCATGCTGTCCACGGCGTCGATCACCACCCGGGCCTCCGTGGCGCACCGGCGCCAGCTGCACCGCGACGAGGTGTACGACCTCGCCGAGGCCGGCGACCCGGTGTGCCGGCGGGTCGTCGACGACTCCGCCCGCGCACTGGGACGCCTCGTGGCGACCGTGGGCGCGGTGGTCGCCCCGCGCAAGGTCATCATCTCCGGCGAGGGCGTGCGGCTGGCCGAGGTCGGCGCGGCGGCGGTGGAGGCGGCGCTCGCCGAGCACCGCAGCCCGGGCACCGCGCCCCTGGACGTCGAGGTCCAGGTCACCGGGTTCGCGGAGTGGGCCCGCGGCGCCGCCGTCACCGCCATCCGCACGTTCGTGCTCGGCGAGGGCTCGTGAGCAGCGGGGCCGGCGCGCGGGAGGTCGCCGTCGGGGCGCCCGACCTCGTGCGCGCCCAGGTCGGCCCCCGCGACCGGTGGGCTCCCCCGCACACCGCGGGCGTGCGCGTCGACCTGGTGCCCGACGGCCTCGGCCTGCGCGTCGAGGTGGCCGCCTGCGACGGCGTCAGCCGGGTGGCGCTGCGCTGGGCCGCCCCCGCACCACCTGGCGTCCGCGTGCTCGGCGACGCGTGGGAGCGCTCCTACGGCGAGCTGGGCTGGACCCCGCTCGTGCCCGACCGCCCCCTGCCGTGGACGGTGCTGCTGCACGACGCCGCGCGCGGCACCACCCGCGCGCTGGGCACCGAGGTGCGCGGCGCCGCGCTGGCGTGCTGGACCGCCGACCCCGACGGGCTGACCCTGTGGCTCGACCTGCGCAGCGGCGGGGAGCCGGTGCGGCCGGGCGACCGCGCCGTGGCCGCGGCGGTGGTCCGCGAGGTCGCCGGGGGCGACCCGCTGGAGGTGCAGCGCACCCTGGCGCGCCTGCAGTGCCGCGACCCGCTGGCGCCTCCGACCCCGCTGGTGGGGGCGAACGACTGGTACTACGCCTACGGCCGCGGGTTCGGCCTGGACGCCGTCGTCCGCGACGCGCGCACCGTCTCCGACCTGGCCGGGGACCACCCGGTGCGGCCCTACGGGGTGGTGGACGACGGGTGGTCGGTCGGCGGCGTGGCCGACGGCCGCGAGGCCTCCGGCGGCCCCTGGGACCAGGGCCGCCCGGAGACCTTCCCCGACATGGCCGAGGCCGCCGCGGCCATCAGGGCCCAGGGCGCGCGCCCGGGGCTCTGGTACCGCCCGCTGCTGCGCCGCGAGCCCCCTCGGGGCGCGCTGGCCGGGGCGCTGGTGGGGTCGGGCCGCGGGCGCCGCCAGGACGGCTGGGCCCTCGACCCGAGCCACCCCGCGGTGCTCGACCTCGTCCGCGAGGACGTCACCCGCGTCCGCGGCTGGGGCTTCGAGCTGCTCAAGCACGACTTCTCCACCTACGACCTGCTCGGCCGGTGGGGACCGACGATGGGCGCCAGCCCCGCCGGGGACGGGTGGGCCCTCGCCGACCCGTCGGTCACCACCGCCGAGGCGCTCGTGGGCCTCTACCGCGCCGTGCGGGAGGCCGCCGCCGACGTCGTCGTGCTCGGCTGCAACACCGTCGGACACCTGGCCGCGGGGCTCGCGGAGGCCCAGCGCACCGGCGACGACACCTCCGGGCTGCGGTGGGACCGCACCCGCCGGGTGGGCGTCAACACCCTCGCGTTCCGGGGAGCGCAGCACGGCGCCTTCTTCCACCTCGACGCCGACTGCGTCCCCAGCACGCCGTCGACGCCGTAGGCGCTCAACCGCCAGCTGCTCGACCTGGTGGCGCGCTCGGGGACGGCGCTGTTCGTGTCCGTCGACCCGGCCACCCTCGGCGCGCCGGGAGCCGCCGTCGAGGCCGACCTCGCCGCGGCGCTGCGCCTGGCCCTCGACGGCGGCGACCCGGGAGGCGTGGAGCCCGTCGACCACCTCGACGCGTCCACCCCGCAGCGGTGGCGGGTGCGCGGCACCGGCGAGGAGCTGGCGCTGACCTGGGGCGAGGAGCTGGGCGCCGACCCCTTCGAGCGCCTCGAGACCTCCCCCGAGACCTGACCCCCCTCCCCCGGACCCCGGGGGAGGGTCAGCGGGCGACGTCGAACCAGACGACCTTGCCGACCGGGGCGTCGACCACGCCCCACGCCAGCGAGCACGCCTCGACGATGCCCAGCCCGCGGCCGTCGAGCTCGGCGGTCCCCGTGCGCAGGCGCGTCGGGCGCCGGGAGTTCTCGTCACCGACCTCCACGTGCACCGTCGGCGAGCCCTCCACCAGCCCGCCGGTGACGCTCAGGCGCGCCTCGCTGCGGCCGTGGAGGAAGGCGTTGGTGACGACCTCGCTGGTCAGGAGCACCGCGGCCTCGCAGGCGTCCTCCTCCACACCGGCCCGCGCGCACCAGGCGCGCACGAACGCGCGGGCCCGGGAGGCCGAGGCCGGCTCCGGCGGCAGCAGCAGCTGGCGCAGCTCGAGGTCGGGCTGGTAGGCGCCGGGGGCCGCGTCACCGGGGACGTCCAGGTCCGGCGGGAGCGCCTCCTCCCCCGCGGCGACCGGGCGGGGCCGGTCCTGGGGGTGCGCCCGCAGGGCCAGGAGCGCGACGTCGTCCTCCGCGTCAGCGGCCAGCTCCGCGAGCAGCGCGTCGCACAGCGCCTCGACGTCGCGGGCGCGCCCGGTGGTGACCAGGCGGCCGGCGGCCTCCCGGAGCCGCTCCAGCCCGGCGTCGAGGTCCTCGCCGCGGCGCTCCACCAGCCCGTCGGTGTAGAGCAGGACCGTCGAGCCCGGCTCGAGCACCGCGGTGTGGTCGTGGCGCTCGGCGTCGGGGTCCAGGCCCAGCAGCAGGTCCGCCGGGGCCTGCAGCAGGCGGGCCCTCCCGTCCCGGGTGATGAGCAGCGGCGGCGGGTGGCCGGCGCTGGACCAGCGCAGCACCCGCTGGCCGCGGGCCGCCTCGGCGGCCGACTGCTCGACCCGGGCGACGACGGCGGTGGTCAGGCCCTCGACGGCCAGGCGCTGCACGGCGCGGTCGAGCGCCGACAGCACCGTGGCGGGCGGGGCGGCCAGGGCCTGCGCCACCCCGCGCAGCACGTTGCGCACCTGCGCCATCACCACGGCCGCGCTGCGGTCGTGGCCGGCCACGTCACCCACCACCAGGTGGGTGCAGCCGTCGTCGGTGACGTAGGCGTCGTACCAGTCGCCGCCCACCTGCGCGCCGCGCGCCGCGGGGCGGTAGCGGGCCACCACCTGCAGGTGGTCGGGCTCCGGCAGCGAGGTCAGCAGGCTCGCCTGCAGCTCGTGGGCCAGGTCGCGCTGCTGGGCGTGCAGCCGCGCGTTGTCGAGGGCCACGCCCGCCTGGTCCGCCAGCTCGGCGAGCAGCTCGAGGTCGTCGGCGTCGAAGGGCGGCGACCCCGCGCCCCGGAAGAGCGTCAGGACGCCGAGCACCCCGTCGCGCCCCCGCAGCGGCTGCACCAGCACCGCCTGCGGCGCCAGCTCCTCGAACAGCTCCCGCGCCCGCCCCGGCGCCAGCTGGTCGGCGGTCGGCGCACCGGCGCCCCCGCCGGCCGGCGTCCGCCCGGGCCCCGGGACGCCGCTGGGGCTGAAGGGCGGGTCGACCAGCGCGTCGAGCCGCAGCGCCCGGAACTGCTCGGTGCGCTCGCGGTCGGCGGCGCTGCCGCGGTGCGCCGAGGCGACGTCGCGCAGGGCGTCGCGCCAGTCGTGGCGCGCGCTGCGCTCACCGGCGGCGGCGTCGTCGACGGCGGTGGCCACGGCCCAGTCGGCCAGGGCGGGGACCAGCAGCCCCGGCAGCAGCTGCAGCGCCTCGACCACGCCGTCGGCCCCGGCGACGGCGGCGGCCACCGCCTCCCGCAGACCGGCGCGGCGCGCGTCGCGCTCGGCCTGCTCCTGGGCGCGCCGGTAGGCGGTGATGTCCGTGAAGTAGACGTCGACGCCGTCGTCCCGGCCCTGCACGGTCAGCTCGAACCAGGCGTCGACGGGCGCGGGGACGTGCTCCTCGAAGACGGCGGTGGTGCCCTCGTCCATCGCACGCCGGAAGGCGGCCGCCGAGCCTCCGTCGGCGGCAGCGGGGAAGAGGTCCCACAGGCGCTCGCCGACCAGCTCCCCGCGGGGCCGGCCCAGCAGCTGCTCGGCGCGGGCGTTCACCTGGGTGCACCGCCACGCCCGGTCCAGGGCGCAGAAGGCCGTCGGCATCGACTCCAGCACGCCCTGGGTGCGCGCCTCGCTGCGCCGCCGCGCCGCCCACGCGTCGACCCGGGCGGTCGCCGCCGCCGCGGCCGCCTCGACCAGGAGGTGGAACTGGTCGACCACGGCGGACACGGCGCCGGAGGAGGGGGCGAGGTCGGCGTCGCCGTCCGCGCGGGCCACGCGGGTGCGCTCCGCGACGTCCGCCGCGTCGACGGCGGAGGCGAGCGAGGCGTCGAGGGTGCGCAGGGCCTCCAGGCGCCGCAGCCCGAGCACCTGGGCGCTGGTCTCGACGGCCAGGTCGAGCACGCCCAGGACCGCACCGGCCTCGTCGCGGACCGGCGAGTAGGAGTAGGAGAACCACGCGTCCTGCACCCCGGCCGCCCGCTCCAGCGGGATGAGGGCGTCCTGGACCCAGGTGGGGCGCTCCCCTGCGAGGACCGCGGTGAGCTGGGGGCCGACGACGTCCCAGGCCTCGTGGAAGACGTCCTGCGCCGGCACCCCCAGGGCCGCGGGGTGCTTGTCACCGATGAGCGGGACGAAGGCCTCGTTGTAGAGGGTGACGAGCTGCGGGCCCCAGAAGAGCGCCGCGGGGAAGCGGGTCCCGAGCACCAGGGCGAGCGCGGTGCGCAGCTCGCGCGGCCAGAGCTGCGGCGGGCCCAGCGGGGTCTGCTCCCAGGCGACGGCCCGGTACGCCGGCTCCAGGGACGCAGCGCTGGTGAAGGTCGTGCCGGGCACCCGCGCACGGTACCCGGGCGCCCCCGGACCGGCCGTGCCTCAGGTGCGCACCACGACCAGGAGGGTCAGGTCGTCGACGGCCCCGCCGCCGACGTGCCCGGCCACGGCCGCCCCCACTGCGGCCGCCGTCCGCGCCGCAGCCCCGGGCCCTCGCCGCTCGGCCTCGGGGAGCGCGGCGAGCGCCGCCAGCAGCCCCTCCTCGCCCAGCTGGGCGCCGCCGGGGTCGAAGGCCTCGACGACCCCGTCGGTGTACAGGACCAGCTGGTCGCCCGGGGCCAGGGCGACCTCCACCTCGGCGACCTCGACGTCGGCGAACGGCCCCACCAGCGTGCCCGGCACGCCCACCAGCCGGGGCGCCCCGGAGGCCGGGAGCAGCACCGGCTGCGGGTGCCCGGCCAGCGCGAGCCGCACCGCTGCCGGCGCGGCGCTCGGCGCGGGGAGCTGCGGCAGCGCGAGGACCGCGAGGGTGGCGAACCTGTCGTCGAGGGCGTCGTGGACGGCGTCCGCCACGGCCGTGAGCAGCGCTGCGGGTGCGCTGCGGGTGGTGGCGGCCCCGCGCAGGGCCCAGCGCAGGGCGCTGGTGGCCGCCGCCGCCCGCGGACCGCGGCCCGACACGTCACCGATCGCGGCGACCCACGACGGCGCCGAGCCTCCCGAGCCGCCGGCTGCGCCGGTAGTGCCGGCGCCGGGGAAGACGTCGTAGAAGTCGCCGCTGACGGCGCCCCGGCCGCCGTCGGAGCGCGTGGCCGGGGAGTACCCGGCGGCGAGCTCCCAGCCCGGCAGCTCGGGCAGCGCCGCTGGCACGAGCGTCGCCTGGACGGCCCGCGCGGTCTCCTCGAGCTCGGCCTCCAGCAGGGACGCCGTCCGCCGGGCCACGGCGAGCGGGGTCACGTCGCGCTGGACCGCCACGTAGTGCACGGGGGCGCCGTCGGGGCCGTTGACCGGTGACAGGGCGAGCTCGTTGACGAACAGCCCGCCGTCGGCACGGCGGTTGACCAGCACGGCGTCACCGCCCTCCCCCGCCGCCAGCAGCTCGCGGATGCGCTGGACGGCGGCGGCCACCTCGGCCCCTGAGCTGCCCAGGGCCTCGAGCTCGGCGTCGGCGCCGGCGACGTCGAGGCCGGCGTGCAGGAAGCGGCAGTTGCGCCCGAGGACCTCGCGCTCGGAGTACCCGGTGGTGCGGGTGAAGGCCGGGTTGACGTAGACCAGCGGCGCGTCCGGGGCGCGGACGTCGGCCACGCACACGGCCTGCTCGACGGCGTCCAGGACCGCCCACGGCGAGGTGGGGGCCCGCCCGGCGGTCCGCCCCGCCGGAGGGCGGGTGCTCGCCGGCTCGGCGTCGGTCAGCTCGCGCAGCTGCGCGAGGGCACCCAGCGGCAGGCGCCCGAGCTCACCGCGCGCCTCCGGGGGCAGCCCCGTGAACGGGGGGAAGGCGGGACCCTGCTCGGCGTGCTCCAGCACGGCGTCGGCGGTGCCGCTGCTGACGGCCCACGCCCTCGCCCAGCCGTGCACGGCGTTGCGGTCGGCGGGCACCTGCGCAGGCTAGGCGCAGGTCCCGCCGGCCGCCCCGTGGAGGGGTCGGGCGTCACCCGGCGCCGTCAGCCGGTGTTGCGCATCCCCGCGGCGATGCCGTTGATGGTCAGCAGGAGCGCGCGCTTGAGGCGCGGGTCCTCCTCACCGCGCCGGTGGCGCCCGAGGAGGCCGACCTGGAGGTGGTGGAGGGGCTCGAGGTAGTTCTCGCGCACCTCCAGCGTGGTGCGCAGCGCCGGCTCGCGCTCCAGCAGCGCCGTGCCGCCGGTCACGGCGAGCACCTGCTCGACCGTGAGCGCGAACTCCGCGCGCACGTCGTCCAGGAGGGCCCGCAGCGGCTCGGGCGCCAGGTCGACGTACTCCCTGGCGATGTCGAGGTCGGTCTTGGCCAGCGTCATCGACACGTTGCCGAGGAAGGTGCGGAAGAAGCGCCACTCGGCGTGCATCTCGCGCAGCACCTCGGCCGCGCCGGGCTCGGAGGCCACCGCCGCCAGGCCGGAGCCGACGCCGAACCAGCCCGGCACGATCTGGCGCGACTGCGTCCACCCGAAGACCCACGGGATGGCGCGCAGGTCCTCGATGCCGCCGCCACCGGGCCGCTTGGACGGGCGGGAGCCGACGTTCAGGGCACCGAGCAGGTCGACCGGGGTGGCGGTGAGGAAGTACTCCGTGACGCCGTCGGTCTCCACCAGCGCGCGGTAGCGCGCGTGCGCCGCGTCGGAGAAGCGGTCCATGAGCGCGTCCCAGCGCGTCCCCTGCTCAGGGGTCCGCCGGTCGGTGCGGTGCAGCACGCTGGCCTCGATGGTCGCCGCGAGGGTGAGCTCGAGGTTCTGCCGGGCGAGCTGCGGCAGGGCGTACTTGTCGCTGATCACCTCGCCCTGCTCGGTGATCTTGACCTCGCCGTCGACGGTGCCCGAGGGCAGCGCCATGATCGCGTCGTAGGTGGGGCCGCCGCCGCGCCCCACCGAGCCGCCCCTGCCGTGGAAGAAGCGCAGCTTGACCCCGAAGCGGCGGGCCACGTCGCGGGCCCGGCGCTGGGCCAGCTGGATCTGCCACTGCGACGTCGTGATGCCGCCGGCCTTGTTGGAGTCGGAGTACCCGAGCATCAGCTCCTGGACGTCACCGCGCAGGCGCACCAGCTCGCGGTACGACGGGTCGGACAGCAGCGAGGTGAGGATCCGCTCGGTCTGCTCGAGCTCGACGACCGTCTCGAGGAGCGGCACGAAGTCGAGGTGGGCGACCCCGGCGGCGAGGTCGACCAGGCCCGCCTCGCGGGCCAGGACGACGGCGGCGAAGACGTCGTCGGCGTCGTGCGTCATCGAGATGATGTAGCTCTCGACCACGCGGCGGCCGAGCGCCCCCTGCGCCCAGGCGATGGCGTCGAAGGCGCCCGCCGTGGTGGCCGCCTCGCCCTCCAGCGGCAGCGGCGACCGGGCGAGCGGCCGCGCCGACGCCAGCTCCGCGGACAGCACCCGCAGCCGGCCCTCGCGGTCGAGGGCGGCGTAGGGGCCGTCGAGCTCGCCGAGCCTGTCGAGCAGCGCCCCGACCGCGGCGTGGTGCTTGGCGGAGTGCTCACGGACGTCGAGGGTCGCCAGGGTCAGCCCCGTGGCGGCCACCGTGCGGACCAGCCGCTCCGCCTCCCCGGCCGCCACCAGCGGGCCCTGGTGGGCCAGCACGGAGGAGTGAAGGAGCACCAGGTCGGCGAGGAGCTCGTCGTCGTCGGCGTAGTCGCGGCCCTCGACGTGGGGCGCCCCGCTGGAGACGCGCTCCTCGGTCAGGCCCAGGCGCACGTGCACGCAGGTGAGGAAGAGCCGGTAGGGCTCCTGCACGTTGAGGCGGCGGTAGCGGGGCTCCACCTCGGGCAGCGCCGCGAGCAGCTCCTCGGTGCGGGCCGCGAGCTCGGGGGAGACGGGGCTGACGCGGTCGCTGACGGACAGGTCGCGGCGCAGCCCGTCGACCTTGGTGCGCAGCACCCGGATGCCGTGCACGGCCTGCAGGGAGAGCACCTCGCGGGTGGTCTGCGGCGTGACGAAGGGGTTGCCGTCGCGGTCACCGCCCACCCAGGTGCCGAACCGCAGCGGCGAGACGTCGACGGGCAGGTCGACGCCGACGGCGGCGAGGCCGTCGCGCAGCTCCTCCAGCACGTCGGGCAGCGCGGCGCGCGAGAGGCCCTCGAGGTAGTAGATGACGTTGCGGGCCTCGTCGACGGGCGTGGGCGCCTCCACGCGCAGCTCGTCGGTCAGCCAGAGCAGCTCGACGGCCTCGCGCAGCCGCCGGGTGCGGCGCGGCCCGTCGGGCTCGGCAAGCAGGGCGGCGACCCGGCGGAGCTTGTCGATGGTGGAGCGGCGGGCCACCTCGGTGGGGTGCGCGGTGAACACCGGGCGCACCGCCACCTGGCCCATGAGCCCGCTGAGCTCGGCGGCGTCGACGCCGGCGTCGGTGATCCGGGCGAGCGCCTGCTGCACCCAGCCGCCCTCGGCCTCCTGCTCACCGCGGATCGCCAGGCCGCGGTGGACCTGCTCGGTGGTGTTGGCGAGGTGGAAGTACGCCGTGAAGGCGCGCACCAGCGTGGTCACGGTGTCGAGGTCGAAGTCCGGCAGCTCGCCGAGCGTGTCGTCCTTGGCGTGAGCGCGGACCTGCTCGACGAGGGCCAGCAGCTCCTCGCCCTCGGCGCGGGCGAGGGTCTCGCCCAGCATCGTCGTGACCAGGCGGATGTCGCGGCGCAGCGCCTCGGCGCCCCCTCCGGGGGCGCTGACGGGCGGGGAGTCGGCGTCGAGCCTGGTGGTCATGGGCACATCGTCTCGTCCCGACCCGCGCCCCGGGGGACCCGGGGCGCAGGTCGGTGCACGAGGTGCGCTCAGCGCTCCGGCGAGCCCGGCCCGCCACCACCCGGACGGCCCAGCGGCGGACCGGTCCGGCGGCGGCGCACGAGCACCGTGACAGCCGCCGCCACCGCGGCGACGGCCGCCAGGGCGAGGGCGGCCGCCGTGGATGAGCCACCCCCGCCGTCCTGCTCCGCGCCGCTCGCGCTGGGCTCTCGCGACGGGACCACGGCGGCCGGCGCCGCAGCGGTGGTCGACGGGTCGGGGGCAGCGCCGGTGCTCGCGGCCCCGGTCGCCGCGACAGCTCCGGTGCCGGGTCCGCTGGCGGTGAAGCCCAGCTCCCCGGAGACCGGGTGGCCGTCGGCGGAGGTGGCCCGCCACTCGACGCGGTAGCCGCCCGCGGGCAGCGCCCCGGCGAGGTCCTGCGTCACGTCGTCGTCCACGAGCCGGGGCTCACCGGCCGAGACCACCGCGCCGTCGGGCCCCAGCACCACCACCTGGGTGCCGAGGGCGAGCACCGGCTGGTCGAAGGTCAGGACGACCGACGCCGGTGGCGCGTCGAGCCCCGCGCCGTCGGCGGGGAGCGTCGACTCGAGCTGGTTGTGCGCCGACGCCGGCGCGGCGCTGGCGAGCAGGAGCGCGGCGCCGGCGGCGGTCGCTGCGGCGAGGCGCCCGAGGCGGCCGGTTTGGGACATCAGGCCGTCCGCCGGCGGCCCAGGAGGGCCACGACGAGCCCAGCGGCGCCCAGCACGGCACCGGTGAGGCCGAGCCAGCCGCCGGCGCCCCAGCCCGTCGCCGCCTCCTCCTCCTCGCCGGAGGCGGCGGCGGAGGACGCCGACGCCGAACCGTCGTGCCCGGCGTGCTCCTCCGCGGCAGCGGCGGTGGTGACCAGCTCGGGGGCGGGGTGCTCGGGCTCCTCGCCGCTGGCGGGGACCGGCTCGTCCCAGGAGACCTCGGTGCCGTCGGAGTAGGTCTGCACGGCCGGGAGCAGCACGGTGGTCCCGGCGTCGGGCAGCGGGCCGACCGACAGGGGGAACTGCTGGAACTGCCCGGGGGCGATGCCGGAGCCCGCCTCGGCGGTCCAGGTGACCGTGCGGGGAGCGGTGGTGATCGTGGCTCCGCCCACGTCGACGGGGGCGGGCAGGGCCGCCTCGGCGACCTGGGCCGTCCACCCCGGCACGGGCTGCACCGCGGCGTAGGTGAGCGGGTGGTCGGTGGGGAGGGTGACCTGGACGCGGGTGGTGCTGGCGGTGCTGGACTCGTTCGGCACGCGGAAGGTCAGCAGGGCGTAGCCCCCCGCAGCGGTGCTGTCGGGGACGACGCGCACGTGCGCCGAGGCGGCGGCCGCGGGCAGCAGCACGAGGGCGGCCGCCAGGGCGGTGGCGGCGGCCGGGCGCAGCCGGGGGGCCGGGCGGTGGGTCGACCGGGTCGTCGGGCGGGTGGGGCGGGTGGTGGGCACAGCGGGTCTCCTGGCGTCGGTGGGGGCACCGCGGCGCACCGGCGTCGTCCTGCGGACGGCGCGCGGCGGCGCCGCCCGCCGCCTCGGGGGACGGCGACGCGGCGGCGGGGTGGCCGGCGGTGGCTGGCGGGCCGGCCCGCGCGGGGCCGGTGGCGCGCTGGCGGCCGGAGGGGTGGTCAGGCCGCCAGGAGCCCGGGCGGGCCGCGGCGGCGGTGCAGGCGGGACAGCTCGCGGCGGAGCCGGGGGCGGTCGAGGCAGCCGGCAGCGGGGCGCCGGCGCACGGCCGTTCCGGGCGGCGCGACGAGCAGGAGCAGGGCCAGCAGCAGGGAAGGGGCCAGGGGCGCGAGCCAGGCGCACAGGTCCCACAGGGCGGCCTCGCCGCGGGCGACCACGAGGCCCACGGCGGCGGCCGCCGCGGTGTGGGCCAGGAGCATCGCCGCGTCGGCGCTGGTCGGGCCTCCGAGCCACAGGGCGCTGGCGTGGCCGGCGAGGTGGCTGGTCGCCTGGGTCGTCGCGTGGGCGTGGCCGTTCCCGGTGGCCGCGAGGGCCTCGAGACCCGCGGGGACGGCTCGGGCGGCGCCGTGGCCGCCCACCGCCGCGGGCTCGAGCGCGCTCAGGGCGGCGTGGAAGCCCACCTGACCGGCTCCCAGCAGCGCGACGACCGCCGGGGCCGGCAGGCGCCAGCGGACCGCCACCCAGCACGCGGTCCAGGTGGCGGCGGCCAGGGCCGCCAGCGGCGCGGCGCCCGGCAGGTGGCCCCCCGCCAGGGCGTGCGCCCCCGCCGACAGCCCCAGGGCGCACGCGGCCAGCACCCCGGACCGCAGCAGGCGCAGGGCGCCGCGGTCCGGGGTGAGCACGGGGACAGGCTAGGCGGGTGGGCCGGGTGCCCCGCGGGGGTCAGCCCCGGGCGTGCGCGGCGCCGAAGGCGCTCGCCATCGCCTCCTGCTCGGACAGCACGTCGGCGGTCCGGGCGTTGACCGCGTCCAGGCGGCCGATCGTCTCGGCGGTGGCCGAGATGCCCGCCGCCACCGCGGCCGAGGAGCTCTGGATGTCGGCGATCCGCTGGGCCACCTGGCCGGTGGCCTCCGCGGTGGCGCGCGCCAGCTCCTTGACCTCCCCCGCCACCACCGCGAAGCCCTTGCCGGCCTGGCCCGCCCGGGCCGCCTCGATGGTGGCGTTCAGCGCGAGGAGGTTGGTCTGCGACGCGATCGCGGAGATCACCTTGATGATGTCGCCGATGGACGTCGAGGCCGCGGCCAGCGCCTCGACGTCGGCCTCGACGGCCCGGGCCCGCTGGGCGCTGCCCGCGCCGACCTCCGCGGCGTCGGTCGACGCGGCGCGGAGCCGGGTGACGGTGTCCAGCAGCGCGCGGGCGGACTCGGCGTCGGCCTCGGCCCGGGCCAGCACCTCCAGGCGCTGGGTGACCAGCTGGGCCACCTGGCGCAGGGCGGCGGCCCGCGACTCGCTGAGCACGGTCGTCGTGGTGGTGAAGAAGTCCATCGTGCCGACCACCCGGCCGCCGACCACCACCGGGAAGCAGACTCCGGAGCGGACGCCCGCGCGCTGGGCGGCGGGGGCGCGCACGCAGTCGGTGAGCTGGCCCAGGTCCTCCACGGCGACCAGGTCGCGGGCGCGCCAGGCCCGCCCGGACAGGCCGACGCCCTCGGCGAAGGACGCGGCGAGGGTCACCCGGCGGAACTCCTCCCCGGCGGACCCGGACTCCAGCGCGAAGCGCAGCTGCCGGCCCGAGGGGTCCATCTCCCAGAACGACCCGTAGGCCCAGCCGAAGGCGGACCTGACGGTCTCCAGCGTCGAGCGGATCGCCGCGTCGCGGGTGCCGGCGGCGACCACGCGGGTCACCACCTCGGTCACGGCCTCGCGGTCCTCCAGCACCTGGGCCACCGCCGCGGTGCTGCGGGCCACCCGCGCCACCTGGGCGGCGATGCGGGAGATGGCGGCCCACTTGCCCTCGCGGCCGTCGAAGAACGGCAGCGGCGCGCGCGACCGCAGCTCGTGCACGGCGGTGGTGCGACCGTCCAGGACGATCGGCATGAGACCGCCGTGCAGGGCGCCCGCGGAGAGGAACGCCTGGCACCGCTCGGCGGCGCGGCTCGTGCCGGGGGCCAGGGGCAGCCGCACCGGCTCGCGCACCTCGAAGGCGCTCCGGTGCTCGGCACCGGCGAAGGCCGAGGCCCGCAGGCCCACCTCCCCGCCGACGGGGAGCTGCGCGAGCTCGCCGTTGACGGCCCGGAGCACGAACTCGCCGCTCGCGTCAGGCATCCAGACGCCGGCGAAGGAGCAGCCCAACCGGTCTCGCAGGGTCGTGGAGATGCGCAGCTGCGCCTCGAGCTCGTCGACGACGGGCTCCTCCAGCGCCTGCAGGACCGCCTCGAGGGCCTCCACGTCGCGCGGCTGCTCCGCCACCGCCTGCACCCGACCTCGCCCGACCACGTCGTCTCCTCGCCCCGGCCCGACGGCCGGCCGGTGCCGGTCGTCTCCTCTGAGGTCGGTGCTGGAGTGAACTGCCCTGAGGGCAGCGGGCCCACGAGTCATGGGCAGTCCGCGCACGATTCATCGGCAGGCGGAGCGCGAGGCACCGCTGGCATGATGGTTGCCTCGCATCAAGCATCGGTGCGCTCGTGACCGCCACGGACCAGGAGGGCCGCGTGCCTCACGGCCCCCAGCACCCCCCGCACGACCCGGCACCGCTGGACGGCGAGACCTCGGAGCAGCAGCTGCTCACCGCCGTCGTGGAGCTGGCCCTGCACGCCGTCCCCGGAGCCCGGTGGGCGAGCACCGGTGTGGGTGACCCCGCCCAGCCCGCCGCCTCCGCGGCGGACTCCGCGCAGGCCCAGGCGGCCGACGGGCTGCAGTGGCGCGCCGACGAGGGGCCGGCCGCCGACGCGCACCGCACGGCCACCCCGGTGGTGACCGCAGACCTCACCGCCGACCCGCGCTGGCCACGGCTGGCCGAGCTGGCCGCCGGCGGCGAGGTGCGCGGCGCCCTCGCACTGCCCCTGCGCTCCGGAGAGCGGGTGCTCGGCGTCCTGACCGTCTACAGCGACGTCCCCGGCGGCATCGAGGCCGAGTCGGACCCCGCGCGCCTCGACCTGGTGGGCGAGGCCGCCTCGGTGCTCCTCGGCGCGCGGCAGCAGATGGCCGAGCTGCGCTCCCTGGCGGAGAACCTCCAGGTGGCGATGCGCTCCCGCGCCGCCATCGAGCAGGCGAAGGGCGTGGTGGCGGCCCACCTGGGCTGCTCCACCGAGCACGCCTTCGAGGCCCTCAGCGCGGTGAGCCAGGACCGCAACGTGAAGCTGCGCGAGCTGGCCGCCCTGGTGGCCTCCGACCCCGCGGGGCATGAGCTCGACGGGCTGCTCCGCGCGGCCCTCGCGAAGGTCGCCGCCCGCCGCGGGTGGCCCCAGCCGTCCAGCTGACACGACGGCGGCCCGGCCCACCAGCAGGTGGACCGGGCCGCCGGCGCAGGGCCCACCGGACCCCCGGGCTCAGACGGTGAAGCGACCCACCAGCGTCTGCAGACGCCCCGCCGCCGAAGCCACGTCACCAGCGGTCGAGGCGGTGTGACCCGCCGACTCCCGGTTCTGCTCCGTGCCCGAGGCGATGCTGGAGATGTTCGTGGCGATCTCCGAGGACCCCGTGGAGATCTCGGTGATGTTGCGCACCATCTCCGAGGTCGTCGCCGACTGCTCCTCCACCGCCGCCGACACCGTCGCCTGCAACGCGTCGATCCGGCTGATCACATCAGCGATCTCCGTCACCGCCGTCGCCGCCGAGGCAGCATCACCCTGGGTCGCAGCCACCTTGGCCACGATCTCGTCGGTGGCACGAGCGGTCTGGCGCGCCAGCTCCTTGACCTCACCAGCCACCACCGCGAAGCCCTTGCCCAGCTCACCAGCGCGCGCGGCCTCGATGGTCGCGTTCAGCGCCAGCAGGTTGGTCTGCTCAGCGATCGAGGTGATCAGCGCGACCACGTCACCGATCTCACGGCTGGACGACCCCAGCCGCGTGATGATGTCCCCGGCCCGCTCAGCAGCACCCACCGCCGTGGTCGCCATCGAGGAGGCGTCAGCGGTCGCCGTCGCGATCTGACCGATCGCCGCCGTCATCTCCTCACCCGCAGCAGCCACCGTCGAGATCGACGCGTTGACCTGCTCCGAAGCCGCCGAGACCACCTGGGTCTGGGCCGCGGCGTCCTCGGCCTGGGTCGAGAGCTGGGTGGACACGCTGGACAGCGTCGTGGAGGAGGACGCCATCCCGTCGGCCTCGGAGCGGATGTCGCGCATCGCCGCCGACAGCGCGTCCAGGGAGGTGTCAGCAGCCACCGCCAGCTGGCCCACCTCGTCCTTGGAGCTCAGACCCACACGGCGGTCCAGCTGGCCCTGGGCCATCGCACCCATCACGTCCACGACCTTGGCCAGCGGCCCGGTCACCGAACGGGAGACCACCACCGCGATCGCCACCGCCAGGCCCAGCGCCACCACCACGCATCCGATGAGCAGCGCGAGGGCGGAGTGGTACGCGGCCTCGCCCGAGTCAGCGATGTCCACGGCAGCCTGCTTCTCAGCCTCGAGGACCGCGTCGAGCGCGTCGTTGGCGACCTTGGCCTGCGGGATCATCTTGTCAGCGCGGAAGGCCACGAAGCCGTCCCGGTCACCGCTGGCGATCATGGGCTGCGCCTCGGCGAGGAGGGCGTTGTACGCCTGGATGGCCTCCTCGGCGTCCTTCTGCTGCGCGGCGGTCGCCGACGGGTCGGAGCCCGCATAGGTGGCCCAGTCGGCCTCCACCTTCTGCTGGTCGTCCGCGAGCGTCTGCAGGGCGCTCTGGGCGCTCTGGGCGTCCACGGCCAGGACGGCGCCGAGGGCGTCGAGGCGGACGTCCTGGAACGTCTGGTTGACCTGGTCGATGGTGGCGACGGACGCGAGCCCGCTGGTGGACAGGTAGTCCAGGTTGTCCTGCGCGCTGCTCAGCCGGGTGGCACCGATGCCGGCCACCACGAGCAGGAGCAGGCAGACGACGGCGAAGCCGGCGTAGAGCTTGTGAGCGATCTTCAGATCGGCGAGACGACGGAACACGACGGGTCCTTCCGAGAGGCGGGGGAAGCGCGGGGGACGTTCCCTCCTGTGATCGGCATCCGTCGGCCGTACTTGATCTTCGTTCCCCCAGGCCACCAGGCGTCGCGCTACGGTCGACGGCTGTGAGCGCCCCCCACCCGCCGCACCGGCAGCCGGCGCTCGTCGCCTGGGTGGTGCTGGGCGGCGCCGCGGGCACGGCGGTGCGCGTCGCCGCCGAGGGGCAGCTGCCCCGGCCGGCGGACCTTCCACTGCCCACCCTGCTCGTGAACCTCGTGGGCGCCCTGGTGCTGGGAGCGCTGCTGGAGGGCCTCGCCCGCCGCGGGCCCGACGCCGGACGACGCCGCATCGTCCGGCTGCTCGTCGGCACGGGCTTCTGCGGGGGGCTGACGACGTACAGCACCTTCGCCGTCGAGGTCGACCTGCTGCTGGCCGGGCACCTGCTGGCCGGGGTCGGCTACGCCCTGCTCACCGTGCTCCTCGGCCTCGTCGCCGCGGCCGCGGGTGTGGCGGCAGCCGCCTCGTGGTCGCGCAGCGCGGGGGCCCGGCCGTGACCGCCGTCGTCGTCCTGCTCGCCGTGGTCGCCGGCGGGCTCGGCGCGGGCCTCAGGTTCGTGGTCGACGGCGCGCTCCGCGCCCGCTGGGCCGCGTCGCTCCCGGTGGCCACCACGGTCATCAACACGACGGGCTCGTTCGCGCTCGGGCTCCTGGTCGGGCTGGCACAGGCGCACGCCACCCCCGCGACCGAGACGGCGCAGGCGGTGCTCGGCACCGGGCTGCTCGGTGGCTACACGACCTTCAGCACCGCCTCCGTCGAGGTCGTGGCCCTGCTGCGCGACCGCCGGCGCGGGGCGGCGGCGCTCCACGCGGTCACGATGCTCGGCGGGTCGGTGGCGGCGGCGGCCGTCGGGCTCGCCGTCGGCACCGCGCTCGGCTGAGCGCCCCCGGCGGAAGGGCTCAGGCGGCGTTCGACGGGCCGCGCATGGTGTCGAGCAGCACCGCGCTCACCAGCGCCAGCAGACCCGGTACGTCGGTGCGGGCCGCGCCGTCCCAGGCGACCAGCCGCGGCTCCTCCCCCGCCTCGCGGGCGATGACGCTGACGCCCCAGCCCGTCAGGTCGGCGCGGTCGTCCGGCAGCGGACCCGCGACCTGCGCGATGTGCAGCACCTGGGCGTCGTCGAGGGGCACCCGGATGGCGACCCCGTCGGGCACGGGGAAGCAGGCCCCGGGCAGGCCCGCCTCGTCGAGGCTCGCGAGCACGTCGCCGTACTCGTCCTCGGGTCGGGGCCGGGCGCGGTGCTGGGGGCGCTGCTGGGGGTGGTCGTCGCCGTCGGCGACCACGTCGTCGGGGGCCACCTCCCGATCCTCACCCACGACGCGGGCCCGCGTCAGGTCGAAACCGCGCCCCCGTGACGGAGACCGTCCGGACGCACCGCGCGCCCCGCCCCCGGTGACGGGGACGGGGCGCGCTCTGACCTGCGGGTCAGCGGTGCAGGTCGAACCTGTCGAGCTCCATGACCCGCTGCCACGCCTTCGCGAAGTCGCGGGTGAACAGCTCGGCCGCGTCGTCGGAGGAGTAGACCTCGACCATGCCGCGGAGCACCGAGTGCGAGTTGAGCACCAGGTCGGCCGCGGTCGCGGTGCGCACCACGGAGCCGTCGGCGCCGACGCCCTCGAAGACGCCCTCGGCGTCCTTCGAGGTGCGCCACTCCACGCCCAGGTCGAGCAGGGTGCGGAAGAAGTCCTGCGAGAGGACGCCGACGCGGTCGGTGAAGACGCCGTGCACCGCGCCGCCGGTGTTGGCACCGAGCACGCGCAGACCGCCGACGAGGACGGTCAGCTCCTTGGCGGTCAGGCCCAGCGTGTAGGCCTTGTCGACCAGCAGCGTCTCGGCGTGCACCTTGGTGCGCGGGTCGACCCACGAGCGGAAGCCGTCGGCCTTCGGCTCGAGCCAGCGGAAGTTCTCGACGTCCGTCTGCTCCTGGGAGGCGTCCGTGCGGCCGGGGGTGAACCCGACGGAGACCGGCGCCCCGGCGTCGGCCGCGGCCTTCTCCACCGCGGCGGTGCCGCCGAGGACGATGACGTCGGCCAGCGAGACCCTCGCGCCGCTGGCCTGCTGGAACTCGTCGCGCACGCGCTCCAGCACGGGCAGCACGTCGCGCACGCCCTCGTTGACGGCCCACCCGATCTGCGGCTCCAGGCGGATGCGGGCGCCGTTGGCGCCGCCGCGCTTGTCGGTGTCGCGGTAGGAGGCCGCGGCCGACCAGGCGGTGTGCACCAGCTGGGGGACCGTGAGCCCGGAGTCGAGCAGGCGGGCCTTCAGGTCGGCGACCTGCGCCTCGGTGACCAGCTCGTGGTCGACGGCGGGGGTCGGGTCCTGCCAGATGAGCACCTCGGACGGGACGTCCGGGCCGAGGTAGCGCTCGCGCGGGCCCATGTCGCGGTGCAGCAGCTTGAACCAGGCGCGGGCGTACTGGTCGGCGAAGTACGCGTGGTCGTCGCGGAACTCCACCATGATCTGGTGGTACGCCGGGTCGGCGAGCAGCGCGAGGTCGCTGGTCAGCATGATCGGGTTGTTCTTCTTGCCCGGGATGTGCGCGTCGGGCACGAGGTCCGCGGCGGCGCCGTCCTTGGGCTTCCACTGCTTGGCGCCGGCGGGGCTGGTGGTCAGCTCCCACTCGTGCTCGAACATCGTGTCGAGGTAGGAGCTGTCCCACGCGGTGGGCGTGGGGGTCCAGGCGCCCTCGAGGCCGCTGGTGGTGGTGTCGGCGCCCTTGCCGGTGCCGTGCTGGTTCTTCCAGCCGAGGCCGTTGCCGTGCACCGGGCAGCCCTCGGGCTCCTTGCCCACGAGCGAGGCGTCACCGGCGCCGTGCACCTTGCCGAAGGTGTGGCCGCCGGCGATGAGGGCGACGGTCTCGACGTCGTTCATGCCCATGCGGCCGAAGGTGACGCGGATGTCGTGGGCGGAGCCGAGCGGGTCGGGCCGGCCCTGCGGGCCCTCGGGGTTGACGTAGATCAGGCCCATGGTCACGGCGGCCAGGTTGCCCTGCTCGAGGTCGAGCGGGGTGTCGGGGCCGGCGTAGCGGTCGTCGGTGAGGAAGGAGTCCTCGGGGCCCCAGAAGACCTCCTCGGGCTGCCAGGTGTCGGCGCGGCCGAAGGCGAAGCCGAAGGTGGGCAGGCCCATGTCGTCGTGGGCGACGTTGCCGGCGAGCACGAGCAGGTCGGCCCAGGACAGCTTGCGGCCGTACTTCTGCTTGACCGGCAGCAGCAGGCGGCGCGCCTTGTCGAGGTTGGCGTTGTCGGGCCAGCTGTTCAGCGGGGCGAAGCGCTGCGCGCCCTGGCCGCCGCCGCCGCGCCCGTCGGCGATGCGGTAGGTGCCGGCCGCGTGCCACGACATGCGGATGAAGAGCGGGCCGTAGTGGCCCCAGTCGGCCGGCCACCAGTCCTGGGAGGTCTTCATGAGCTCGGCCAGGTCGCGCTTGACGGCGGCGACGTCGAGGGTCGCGACCTCGGCGGCGTAGTCGAAGTCCTCGCCCAGCGGGTCGGACTCGCGGGAGGTCCGGTTGAGGACGGTCAGGTCGACCTGGTTGGGCCACCAGTCCTGCAGCGAGCGGGGGTGGTCGGTCACCGGCGAGGGCGGCTGGATGGCCGGGTTCTCGCTCTCGCTGGTGCTGGCGCTGTTCGCCTTCTCCTGCGCGATGTCGGTCAACGGTCTGCCTCTCTGGTGGGGACGGGTGGAGTGTCAGAGGGGTGGGCTGCGGCGGCGCACGCCGCGCACAGCCCCCAGAAGGTGATCTCAGCCTCGTCGACGACGAAGCCGGTGCCGTCGACCGGGTGGCCGGGCGCGAGGCACGGCGCCGCGCCGACGGCGCAGTCGACGTCGGTGATGCCTCCGCAGCCGCGGCACACCAGGTGGTGGTGGTTGTCGCCGACGCGCGCCTCGTAGCGCGCGACGGACCCCTGCGGCTGGATGCGGCGCACGAGGCCGCTCTCGGTGAGCACCCGGAGCACGTCGTACACGGCCTGGTGCGACAGCGGCGCCAGGTGCGTGCGCGCGGCGACGATGAGCTCGTCCGTGGTGGCGTGCGCGTGGGCGCGCACCGCTCCCAGCACCGCGAGGCGGGGCTGGGTGACGCGGAGGCCGACGGCGCGCAGCGCGCGCGCTCCGGCTGCGTCGTCTCGCACCCCTCGATCCTGGCCCCTCTTCCTGAACGAGTCAAGATCTGAGCGAGGACCCGCCACGCCGGACGGCGCGCCGACCCCCCTCGGGAGGGGGACGGCGGAGCCCTTACCGGCACCTCCCCGCCGTCCCTAGCGTGACGACGTGAGCGATCCCCAGGACCTCTCGCCGGACTCCGCCACCACCCTGGGGGTCCCGACCTCCCCGGAGGGAGCGCGCGAGCTCTCCGCACGCATGGCCGGTGACGCGGTCCGCCGGGTGCACGCCCTCGAGGGGGTGCCGGCCGACGCGGTGGTCGACCCCCACCCCGACGCGAAGGTGCCCGGGGCCAACGTCGTCGACGTGCGCGACTCCCGCTCGGCCACCCACCCCCGCTACTGGGTCGGCATGGCCGGCGAGGTGATCGCCACCACCACCGACGACCCCGCCGTCGGCCGCAACCCCGAGGTCCGGCGCGCCCGCACCCGGTACACCGCCGCGGTCGAGGCGGTGCGGCTCCGCTTCAAGGTGCCGGTGAGCACCCCGCTCCTGGCCACGCCCGACGCGTTCGTCGACGGGGCGTTCTTCGTCCACGAGACCGCCGACGACCCGCAGGTCCGCTGGGTCTGCCCCGACGGCGGGGTGCACGACGGGTACCAGCTGGTGGACGGCCACCCCGAGTGGGAGCCGGGCACCACGGCCGCCCGCCGCGACGCGCTGCGCGCGCAGCCCTCCACAGCGGCCCTGGTCGACGCAGCGGACTGAACCTCCGGGGTGCGCCTCAGGAGGCGCAGACCGCGTAGGCGGTGGTGGTGACGGTCACCGCGGCGGACCCGGTGTTCACGACCCGGGAGCGCCACCCGTCGCGGGCGGACGGGTACCTCGTGCTCACCGCGATCTGGCCGGAGTCGCTCGAGGAGCCTGCGCTGGAGCCGCCACCCCCACCGGTGAGCACGGCGCCCGCCGGGCAGGTCGCGTGCGCGAGCGACGCCCCGACCCGCGGGACCGTCGGAGGCGACGGCGACGGTCTCGCCGCGATCGGTCCCCGGCCGAGGGAGGCGCTGCGCGGTCTTCACACGAGGCGCTGAGGACCCCGGTCCTGTGCCGTCCACCGCAGCAGCGACAGGTCGAGCTCGTCGGCCGGCAGCGGCCGGCTGATGACGTACCCCTGGATGATGTCGCAGCCGAGGTCGCGGAGCCTCTCCAGGACCACGAAGTCCTCCACCCCCTCCGCGACGACGCGCAGGCCCAGCACGTCCTTCAGCGAGGTGATGCTGCGGATGAGGGCGGCGCTGACCGCCGCGGCCTCGGGGCTGGCCGTGGACTCCAGCCCCCGCACGAAGCTCTTGTCGATCTTGAGCTCGCGCACGGGCAGGCGCTGCAGGTACGACAGGCTGGAGTAGCCGGTGCCGAAGTCGTCCAGCGAGATGGTCACACCGATCGATGCCAGGTGCTCCAGGACCTCGGCCGTGTGCCGGGGGTCGTCGACCAGCGAGCTCTCCGTGAGCTCCAGCGTCAGGCGCGACGCAGGCACCCCCGCGGTCGCCAGCGCCGCCGCGACGCGCTCCACCAGGTGCGGGTCGTGCAGGTTGTGCGCGGACAGGTTCACGGCCACGGACAGGTCCACGTTCCCGTCGTGCCAGCGGCGCGCCTGGCGCAGCGCCTTGCCCAGCACGTGGTGGGAGAACGGGTCGACCAGCGCCGTCGACTCCGCCAGCGGCACGAAGACGTCGGGCGAGAGCCGTCCCAGGCGGGGGTGGTCCCAGCGGACCAGCGACTCCACGGAGGTCACCACGCCCAGAGCGAGGTCCAGCTTGGGCTGGAAGTGCAGTGCGAGCTGGTCCTCCTCCAGGGCCTGGTGCAGGTCGGCGAGCAGGCCCACGCGCTCGGCGCGCCCCTCGTCGAGCGCCGCGGTGTGCAGCACCGGTCCGCTGCGCGCGGCGCGGGCCGAGGACTCAGCGGTCCCGGCGCGGCGCAGCAGGTCGGCAGGGTCCTCTCCGGCGACGGCGACGGCGATGCCGGTGCTGGCCCCCACCGAGACCGCCGTGCCGGACAGCTGCACCGGCTCCTGGAGGGCGTGAGCCACAGCCCGCGAGGCCGCGAAGGGGTCGAGCGGCCCCGCGGCGAGCAGGACGGCGAAGTCGTGGCCCGCCAGGTGCGCCACCACGGCGCCCGGGAGCGCCTGCACCAGACGAGCGGCCACCGCCACGACCAGCTCGTCGCCGACCCGGTGACCGAGGACGGCGTTGACCTCGTCGATCTTCGACAGGTGCAGAGCCAGCACCGCCGGCGCCGGCCCGCCACCGGCCTGCGCCGCCAGCGCTGCCGCGGCACGGTGCTCGAGCGCGGAGCGGTTGGGCAGCCCCGTCAGCGGGTCGTGGGTGGCGTCGTGGCGCAGCTGCTCCACGAGGCGCGCGGCCCGCAGCTTGACGGCCAGGTGCCCGGCGAGGGTCTGCAGCATCGCCAGGTCGTCACGGGTGAAGGTGGCGGTGTCGCCGAGCCGGTCCCGCAGGAGCAGCACCCCCTCGTCGGCCTGGTTGCTGAGCGGGCAGGCCAGGGCGTCCCGGGCACCGACGGTCGCGAGCCACGCGCGCTGTTCGTCGTGCCGGGTGCCGCTCCCCACGAGGACGGGTCCGCGCGCCGCGGCCTGGAGCAGGGGCCCCTCCGCCGCCCGGCGCCCGGTGACGGGGGCGTCCGAGGTGGCCTCGACCGAGTCAGGGTCCTCGTGGGCCTGGCGGAGCACCGTCCACCCGTCGCCGTCGGCAGCCGGGACCAGCAGCTGCGCGTGCTCGGCCCGCAGCACGGTCCGCACGTGCTGGAGCAGGGCGCAGGTCCTGTCGCCGGCCGCGGAGGGCTGCTCCGGGCCGTCGACCTCGATCTCCACGAAGTCCTTGACCAGCTGCAGGGACGCGTGGCGGCGCCGCAGCACCGTGTGCAGCTGGTGGACGGTGACGACGGTGACGGTGGTGAGCGCCGCCAGACCCCAGCCCAGCGACCCGGTGCTCGCGAGCAGAGCCAGCAGGAGACCGGCGTGCGTGCTCACGACGACGGCGGGTGCTGCGGTGAGGAAGATCTCCACGACGTCGGCGCGAGAGACGGACCGCGTGTTGGCCTGGATGACGGCGAGGATGAGTGCGCAGGTCACCACGTCCGAGACGGCCATCGCGGCGTAGGCGGCCACTCCCGTGGCGACCTCGATCCCGTCGGAGGGCTGGACCAGCTGGTGCGCGACCAGGACGACCAGGGCCGTGTCGAGCAGGTAGGCGGAGAGGTTGAAGGCCGACTTCACCGGGGAGAGCCGCTGCGCGGCGAAGACCGCTGCGGCTGACGCCAGGCGAGCGACCACGAGGACGTCGGGCGGGCAGTAGAGGGCGCCGAGCAGCAGCGGCACGCCGGTCAAGGAGAAGCTGTAGGCCTGCCGGCGGATCTCGACGTGGATCTGGCCGACCTCGGCGACCACGAACGCAGCGCACAGCACGACCAGGCCCACCCAGCCCGGGAGCGGGGCCTCGGTCACCAGCGGCACAGGGGGCAGGTGCAGGGCGGCGACCACGCCGCCCGCAGCGACCGCGACGATCAGGGCCGCGGTCACCGGCCCGGGACCGCTCAGGCGGCGGACGGCTCCCGACGCGGTGCGCGCCGCTGCTGCCAGGTCCACCTCGTTCCCCTCTCTGCGCGTGGCGCGGTGCACCGCGTCCCCCGGTCCTTCGGTCGAGGGACAGCAGGACTTGAGGCGGTCAGGCCGCAGGTCGCCCCGCTGCTCCGAGGCGCTCGACCAGGTCCGGGGCTCGGAGAGGAGCTCCGCGGACGGCGCGAGTCCTCCCACCCCGTCGGAGAGGGGGTGGGAGGACTCGCGCCGGGGGTCTCAGCTCCAGCGGCTGGCGGAGTAGTTGTCGGAGCTCCACCGCGAGCGGCTCCACTGGGAGGCCTCCCACCCGGCCCCCGACCAGCGCGAGCGCTGCCAGACCTCGTCGCTCCAGCGCGAGCGCTGCCAGCCGCTGGTGGTCCAGCCGCTGCCGGTCCAGGGGGTGCCGAGGTAGGAACCGCCGGACCACGTCGCTCCGCGCGACGCCGCGTCCTTGCGCGCCTGACCGCTCCAGGCGCTGCCCCGCACGTCGACCTCGCCGGACAGGACCCGGCCGGAGGCCGGGTCGACCAGGTGGGCCGAGCCACGGGCCCGCTCCAGGCTGCCGAGCCCGCTCGACACGGGCCAGGTCTGCTTGCTGGACACGGTGGTCTTGGCCGACCGGTCGCCGGCGGCGGCCTTGCGCACCACCTGCAGCGCGGCGGTCACGTCGATCTGGCCGGCACCGGCGTCGACGGCGCTGGCTCCGGGGACGCGGTCCGCGGTGGCCATCAGGGCGGCCTTGAGGCCGTCGGGGGTCAGGCCGGGGTTGGCCTGCAGGAGGAGGGCGGCCGTCCCGCTGACCACGGCAGCGGCCTGCGAGGTGCCGCTGCCGCGGAAGAGGCGGTTGCTGGCGTCGTTGGCGACGCGGCCCTCGGGGTGGGTGGTGTCCACGTTCGAGCCGGGGGCCCGCAGGGAGGTGACCGAGGTGCCCGGGGCGACGACGTCGACGTGGCGGGCCGCCGTGCCGCGGGCGGAGAAGTCGGCCGTGGAGGGGTTGCCCCACGGGAGCTGACCGTTCGCCACGGAGCCCACCAGACGGCCGATCCGAGACCTGTCGGGGCTGCTGGCCCCCACGGCGATGACGTAGGGGTCGACCGCGGGGTCGGTCAGCGTTCCGGCGTTCTTGCCGGTGTTGCCGCCCGAGACGACGACGACGATGCCGGCCTGCCAGGCGCGCTCGACGGCCGCCGCGAGGGGGTCCGTGCGGTAGTCCTGGGTGCTGTCGGTGCCGTAGGAGAGGTTGATGACGCGGACGTTCATGCCGTTGTCGTTGCGGTGCTCGACCACCCAGTCGATGCCGGCGATGACCTGGCTGACGTCGGTGCTGCCGTCGGTGTTGGCGAGCTTGAGGGCGAGCAGGCCCGCGCCGGGGGCGACACCGAGCTGGTCACCGCTGCGGATCACAGGGGTGCCGTTCGACAGGGTCTGGGCGTCGGACGCACCGATGATCCCGGCCATGTGGGTGCCGTGGCCGTAGCTGTCCGTGGACAGCGTCGTGGGGCTGTTGGCCTCGATGGACAGGTCGGGCCCCTGGACCACGCGGGTCAGTCCTGGCACCGCGGCGACGCCGCTGTCGAGGACGGCGACGGTCACGCCCTGGCCGGTGATGGCCCGGCCCTTGGAGTCCTGGCTCTTCCAGGCGTCACGGGCCCCGATCACGGAGGTGGTGGTCGACAGCGAGCCCGGGTCGCGGCTGTCGTCGTACCGCCCGCTGAGCGCGCTGCGTGAGACGTCGTCGAAGAGGGAGTCGCCCCAGGTCGTGCCGGTGCCCACGGGTGAGGTGGCTGCGGTGGCGGGGGCGGCGGTGGGCACGAGGAGGGCGGTGGCGAGCACGGAGGCCGTCGCTGAGGCGGCCAGTGCCCGGCGCCGCCACCGGAGGGTGGAGCGCGCGGCTCGACAAGTAGTCACGCAGTGAGAGTGAGCGATCACTCAGCGTTCCTGTAACCCCGAGACGGCAAGATCATCCGAACGGGGGCTCGCACCGGTGCGGCGGGTGTCGCGGTCGCGGCCCCGTCGGGTTCCCCGACCGCGCGTCCGCACGCGGAGCCGCGTCTGCTGCAGTGACGCGTCGGTGCTGTCCGGCGGGTCACCTGGCGATGGCCGACGAACGGCACCTGCTGACGCGCGGACCGCCTGGCGCCAGCCCATCAGCAGGTACGAGACCCCTTCGCCGTGGCGACAGCGCAGATGCCCCGCAGGCACCGCGAGGAGCAGCTGGCCCCGGCCCCCGTGGACGCACCTGCACCCGCGAGGACGGCACCTCCTACCGCCCGGAGTGGGTGACCGAGCACTTCGGTGCCCTCATCCGCAGCACGGGCATGCGCCTGGTCCGACTGCACGACCCCGGCACACCGGCGCCGGCCCTGCGCTGGAGACCGGCATCCCCCAGAGGTCACCTCCGACCGCCTCGGCCGCTCCACCACGGTCGCTGCGAACCTCCGCAGCCACGTCTGCGACGACGGCGCTCACCGCACCGAGGCCCTGCTCGCCGACAGGCACACGGCGGACGCGGGCGAGATGTGAGCGCAGGACACGCGCCAGCCCCCTCAGGGGCGATCGGGCTCCACCACGCAAGAAGCCCCCTCACAACGTTTCCGTTGTTCAGGGGCTCCGTGCGTCGCTGTCTCAACGAGCGCGCCCGGCAGGACTCGAACCTGCAACCTTCTGATCCGTAGGGATCATGCGGCGCGTCCGTCGTGTAACACCTTGCGCCGCTCAGGCCCCTGACCTGCCGCTTCGTTCCCGCGTCCACGTCCAGCCCGTCCGACCCGTGCGGTCGCGTACAGCTGGTCCCGACGCGGTTCCTAGCGCGTCCCCGACGCGCAGCCCCTTCTCACCGGCTGCGCGGCGACGACGCCTGCCCGGACGCATCCAGCAGGAGGACCCCGTGCTCGACCCCGCCACGCCACCACCGGCACCGACCATCCCCGACGCACTCGTCGTTGAGGACCAGCTCTTCTCGATCGTCCCGGAGTGGGTGATCGAGTCCGGCATCAGCGACCCCGCCTTTCGCCTCTACGCCCTGCTACTCCGCTACGGCAACGGCAGCGGCGTCCGCATGCCCTCCCGCGCCACCCTCGCCGAGCGGCTGCACCGCTCCACGGACGCCGTCGACCGCGCGCTGCGCAACCTCGAGGAGAAGGGCCTCGTCGTCATCGAGCGGCGTCGCCGCGGCGGGGTGAACCTGTCCAACCTCTACTACCTGCGAACGGTTCGCCCTGCTGCCGGCGACGGGCCGGACGACGACGGGGGTGGCCGCACTTCTGCGGCCACCGCTCCCAGCACGTCTGGTGATCAGGCTGCTCGCCCGCAGCAGAACCTGCCGGTGGCAGCAGGGGGTGGCCGCACTTCTGCGGCTACTGGCCGCGGATCTGCGGCAGGGGTGGCCGTAGATGTGCGGCCCGACCCAGAGATCTTTACCCAGAGAAGTTCTCCTCCTCCCCCTCCGTCCCCCGCACCGAGCGCCTCCCAGCGCGCTGCGCGGGAGGAGGAGGTGGAGTTCCTCCGCAGCCTCAACATCGACCCTCATGGCGGACTGGAGGTGATCGTCGAGATGTGCGCGGCGTCCCGCGCCGCCCACGGCCTCGGGACCGCGTGCTGGCAGGCCCCGCACCTGCTGGCTGCCCTGGAGCTCGCCGTACGACGGCGGCTCTGGCCGGCGCGCTTCGCCGCCACAGCGCTGCTGAAGGTCGCAGCCGACCCCGCCACCCGCTCCCCGATGCGCCTGGCCGAAGCCGGACCGTGGTGGGACGAGGCCTCCAAGCCTGAGCACGCCTCAGGTCTCAGCGCCGAAGACGTCGACGCCCTCGAGGCCCGGCTGCAGGCGCTCGACGGTGGCCGGATGGCGCTGCAGCAGCAGGCCCGCGCCGAGCTGACGGCGGAGAACATGCCGCTGACGCGCACCACGGTGCTGCGGAGGGCCTGCGAGATCCTCGACCGGCGGGAAGCCTCGTGAGCGCCTTCGCGGTGCTCGTGGCCCTGCCGTGCCGACCGCGGCTGGCGGCTCATCCTGGGGTCGGAAGGGCGGGAGCAAGATATGCATCTGGTACCCAGATGCGCCGTCGCTGCCGCGCCGGGTTCCGCTCGCTGCGCATCGCAGGCCCCAGCGGGGGCGACGTCGACCGGGCGCGGTCGTCGTCATGGGCTGGCGTCTGGTCGGGCAGGCGGGCGCAGTGAGCGCCGTCGGACCGCGCCCCGGCCGGGCACGTCGGTACACCCGCGCCCGTGACCGCCAGGTCAAGTTCCGCGCCACGGCCGAGGAGTACGAGCTGCTGGCCGAGGCTGCCCGCTCCGCCGGGTTGACCCCGTCGGGATACGCCGCCGAAGCAGCGCTGGCGGCTGCCCGGGGTGTGCGGGCGCCGTCGCTCACACCGGTCCGCGAGGCGCTGGTGGAACTCATGGCGGCCCGTACGCAGGTGCGCCGGTTCGCGGTGAACGTCAACCAAGCGGTCAGGGCGCTGAACGCTTCGGGAGAGGCGCCTGAGTGGCTGGCCACCGCGGTCGCCATCACCGACCGCGCAGTCGAGCGCCTCGACGGCGCGGCCGCCGAGCTAGTCCAGGCCGCGAGACGCTCTCAGCGATCGGCGGCCGCTCCCCCGCTGACGCTGACCGCGAGGGAGGGGACATGATCGGCAAGGTCGTCCGAGGCAATGACATCGGCGGACTGCTGCGCTACCTGTTCGGTCCAGGCCGGGCAAACGAGCACACCGACCCCCACTTCGTCGCGGCCTGGGACGACGGAGTGGTCGCCGCCCACACCCCCGGAGGCGACCCGCGACTCAAGCACCTGACGGCCCTACTGGAGCAGCCGCTGGCCGCGCTCGACAACCGACCCTCACAGGCGGTGTGGCACTGCCCGCTGCGAACGGCCCCGGGAGATCGAGGACTGACGGACGCGGAGTGGGCTGACATAGCTGTCGAGGTGCTGCACCAGACTGGCCTGGCCCCTCGCGGCGACGCCTCTGCGTGCCGCTGGGTGGCCGTCCGGCACGCCGACGACCACATTCACCTGGCGGTCACGCTCGCCCGGCAGGACGGACGTCGTGCTCGCGACTCGCACGACTACGCCAAGCTCGGCGCGGCGTGCCGCACTGTGGAACTGCGGTACGGCCTGACGGTCACTCCGGCGCGAGACCGGACGGCACCCAAACGCCCGACGCGGGCCGAGAGCGAAAAAGCGGTACGCCAAGGCGCCCGAGAGACGCCTCGCCAGCAGTTGCGCCGCCAAGTGCGCCGCGCTGCCGTTCTGAGCGCTGACCTTGCCGGCTTCATCGAGCACTTGGAGGCCGCTGGCGTCAAAGTGCGCCTCCGCCGCAGCCAGCTGGATCCGACCGTCGTAACTGGTTACGCAGTCGCCAGCCCCGGGAACTGCACAGCGGACGGTGCACTCGTGTGGTTCGGTGGGGGCAAGCTAGCGCCGCAGTTGACATTGCCGAGGCTTGACTCCACATGGGCTCATGGTCGCGCTTCGAATTCTATGCAAACGCGTGCTCCCGCGAGTCGGACGCTGTCGCGAGCAACGGCATCTCTTTTGCACATGTCTTCAATTGCCAGTCGAGTGGAGAGTGGAGATGTAGCTGGGGCCTCCACGGTTGCAGTAGCTGCCTTTGCGAAAAGGGCAAGATCACGCGCTCGATGATCGATGGAGGCGATCGCAAAGGGTCGACCAAGTACCAGCATCCTTGTTTGCCACCAGAAGGCTGTCACTTCATGATGAAACACGACCTACGCCGCATTCAATTTCCATATTCATAAGTTTTTCCCACTTGCCGGTCAATGCGCAAGCAGTGCACCCCAACTAGACATACCCATCACTCAGTATTCGGTCATAATCAGTTTGATAGTCGCCGCCATGCGCACTAAGTGACTTCATTGCCCGGTTGAGCAAGTGTATTGCGCCCACTATCTCGCCATTGCCAACCGAAGATTTGGCCGAGAAGGCGCTGGCCATAAGGGCGTGCGAGCGGGCGGCATGAAGCGCTGTCTCATAGATTACCCAAGTTGGGTTGGCCGATAATTCGCGCAGGGAACGCCGCGCCACAAACAGGCTTCGAGGGTCGTTGGACATCAGCCTGAGCAAGTCATCGCCGGCCGCTTGTGCTCGCGCAGCTCCGCGACGACGACCACCGACGCGATTCCATTTTGGCCTCGTTCCGTATGTCAGTCTGGCCGCCTCAATTAGAAGCCCTTCGACATGGGCGACACTAGCCATCACACTCTGGGATTGCTGCTCGGAGTAAACTTGCTCGATGGCGTCTGCGAATGCCGGGCCCATGTACCGTCTATAGGAGGCGTTGTCTGATTGCGCCAACGGTGACTGAACCCACAATGACAACCCAATCTCGGCATGACCCCGCAGCCACGGCTCGATCTTTCCCCACTTGTTCGATCTACTGGCCGGGCCGCTGAGGCCGTTGTGTTGGGCAAATCGCTGAGCCAGATCGGTCGCAAGCCCCACGTAGAAGATGTTTGATCCGTCTATCTTCGCGCCAGGCGTTCGCCTAGGGTCGAAGTATGCATAGATTCCATTGCTAGCCCATCCCCAGCCAGATTCAGGGCCACAAAGATCTAGAATAGCCGCCCGGACCGCTCGGCGATCATTCAAGCCATACGTCTCAGTTATGATCGTTCCGAACATATCGCCCTTTCTTGCTCAGAGTATTCATGACGACCAAATTTAAACTCGACACAAAAGTGCTCGATGGTCGCTCGCCCGCGTCCGGCCACGTCGAAAGCAACGACTCAAGTTATCGGCGGTCATGCGAAGGCGTCCGAAAAACATTAGATCAGGTACTTTGCGGACACGAGCAACGACTCGCACTACGCGAGACGTTTGAACCCAATCGGCACCCACTCACGATGATTACCTAGTTCATTTGTATCCGCGCTAGCGAAACCTTAACTCCCGCTCGGCGGAGACGTCGCGAAAAGTCACGAAGATTGACCTTGCTGAAGGTGGGGAGACTCTCGGGGATGCGGCGATCGCCCTTTACGCCGATGGCGTAGGTCACTTCTTCTGGCGCCTTTGCGGCCGCCGCCGAGTGGGTGGCGCTACACGCATGCACATGATCCTCAAAGGCCTGCTTATAAGCGGAATCGCCACGAAGCACTTCGACGGAAACCAAACCCTGCGAAAGTTGATGGCTCATTAACTGACTACCCGCGTACTTCTTCACGTGAACTAATCTGCCCGTAACATGGAACAGGTCGCATGCCTCAACTTCATCACCGTCTGACCGGAGGTCAACTTTGTCCAACAGGACGAACTCTTCGCTCACGCCAGCACAGAAGGCGTTGTAGTCGCCCTCTCCAGGCGTCTTTGACGACCAGTCAGGGAGGGCAAGGGCCCGGGAGGCGTCGGGTAGACGCCCCAAGTCGGCGTCGAGCTGGCGAGCGAAGGCACCGTCGAGTCGGTACCAACGACCAAGAGTCAAGATGAGTCGTCCGACCGAGTCAGAGAGCTCTGCAATAAGCCAGCTCCGCAACGGTACAAGTTTAGTTACCGGCGTGCCCTCGTCATCGAAAGCTTCCAACCTGACCTGCGTCAGAGACTCACGAATTGCTTTGACGCCAAGAACCTGGAGGACCTTAGATAGCTCCGAGGTTGAGACCTCTTCAAGCACTTGCTCCTTGTTCTTATATGTGACGCGTACAGCGCCTAGATCCTCTATCGGCACAAAGTCGGGAACGAGCATCTCTAACAATGAGATCTCTAAACCCGGGACGTCGGATCCAGTGGCGCCCAGCAGCGACTGAACTATCGCACTCTCAGCGACTTGAACTGCTTCCTCAGTCAGAGGCACGGGCTGCAATGCGTCAAGAAACTCGAAGTCACTCTGAGCGCCCCCCTCGCTTTGACTTAACATCTCTCGGAGTTCTAACGCCAAAGAGGCTAAATCAACGTTTGCACGGAAGCTCACGGAGTCACTGGCAATGACGCCTCCCAGCGTCCCATCGGCGGCTTCGCGATGCTCTATCTCTCCAACAAGTCGCCGAACGAACTCGCCTTCGAGCGCTACATCGAACTCGCGCAAAGCCGCCCCTGAGCGCAACTGCACCTGCTGACTCCGTGCCAACGAGTCGATACGATGGCTCCGCAGCTCCTTGACGCGGTCTGGGCGCATCGAGCGAGCAGCATATTTAAGGCCAAAGTTGTGCTCGATGGCATCCCACTGCAAAGCACTACTTCCATACCCAAAGCAAATCGCAAAAAGCCTATCATTCACGGGCAGAAAGATAATAAGGCGGTTCGTTGCTCGAGTCGCGGCATCGAGGCCCGGAAATACGCTCCCCAGTGAGGCCGCCCATTTGGGAGCATCTTGTAAGTCACTACCGAACATCGCCAGCGTCCCAGCTGGGGCATCTCCCTGCGCGGGGATCTCCTCAAGTTCCGCATCCCCACCTTTTCGATACATTGGGCGAAGTGCGGTCCTCGCGGTTTCTCCGGACTTGAGCAGATAGCAGTTGAAGCGGAGCCGAGCTTGCTTGGCCATGCTGACGCCCTCCCGGAGTGCTCTTGGCCCGGCGACGAACGCCTTGAGCAGCCCAGCATCGCGCACGGAGGGGTCAACCCAAGCCACTTAGCGACACCGGCGTGTCTTCATATCGTCGCGCGGAGCAGCTTACGAAGGGTCCTCGGGGAGCAAGCAGGATCGTCAATTGTGGATCAAGAAACTGGTGGAGCCACGTCGACATGCCGAGATGAGGATCGCGCGTCAAGGCATTCCAGGAAGACCAGAGCGCGTCTAACCGGAGGACGGCCTCTCGGTGCTCGGGCCACCGCACGCACCAACGGTACTCGCCACCTAGCGGGCGGACGAAGGTCGTGCAGAAGTAGTCCCGGACCCAGCTGTCCAGGTCGGGGTAGGCCTTTTCGTCTGTTACCGCAGCGCCCGGACGGGACCCGAGATGTGCGTCGGCGAGTTCGGCCTCGTCAGCCAGCAGTTCCAGCCGCGCCAGTCGGGAGTCGACCTCGGCCGCCCACCGCTCGTTACCCACACCGGTCAACGCTTCCCCCGCCAAGCCGGCTCTTCGTAGTACGGCTCAAGGCGCACATGCGCGACCCGCAGCCCGGTGGCGAGCACCAGAGCCGTCCCCTTCGCCATCGCCCGGAGGTCTTCGGGCGGCAGGAGCCGCTGCCGCCGGAGGGAGGTCGTCACCGACCGCGACGCGCGCTGGCTTCCGTCCCCACTGCCATCGGCGTAGGAGCGGACGGTGACGTCGTGCTCGCCCACGAGACGGCTGACGTCCTCGGCGAACTTGGCATCGTCGATCCCCGCACCCACCAGCTTCACCGTGGCCGCTGACCACAGCGCGTCCATGCCGGCCTCGCCCCACACCCGGACGCCCTGGCGGTAGGACTGCAGCACCGTCAGCGGGACGACGCCGCGCGACCCCAGGTGGGAGTACAGGTCAGGCAGGTCGAAGATCTTGCAAATGTTGGCCGCCTCGTCCAGCACAACGACCAGCGGTGGATCCAGTCTCGCGCCGGGCGAGCGCTCCGCCGCGCGGATGCCGTCGTGCATCAGCCGGTCCACCAAAGCTGCGACCAACGGGGCAGCGGTCCCAGCGCCGTTCTTGGACAGCAGGTGCAGCGTCTGTTGCGACGACACAAACGCCGCGGTGTCGAGCTCGGCGCACCCCGTGGCGCCGCTGATCCGCGGCGACACCAGCCACCGCATGATGACCGGGTCCCGCAGCGCCGAGGCCGCGGTGCGTGCCGTCTCGTAGACGCCGTCGCGGGTCTCGACGGCCCCGTTCTGCCGCCCGACGACCGCAGCGGCCGCAGCGTCGTGGCCATGTGCGCGCAGCAGGTTCGCCGCCGTCGGGACCGCGGGCTCGGTGAGCCACTCGTAGACCTCCGGCAGCGACCGCTCCGCCAGCGCGGCGGCCAGCAGGAGGTTGGCGAGCAGGTCGTGGGCGGCGCTGGACCAGAAGTCGCGCCCGTCCTTGTCGCCCCGGATCTCGGTGATGAAGTGCCCGGCCAGCCGCGACGCCTCCTCCACCGTGGTCACTGCGCGCAGCGGGTCCCACCACATCGCCTGCTCCTGACCGGTCACCCCTTGTGGGTCGAAGACCCACACCCGCTCATGGGTAGAGGCGGCGCGCTCGGCGGCGGTGGCCTCCCACAGGTCGGGCTTGATCGAGGTCGCCAGCACCGGGCCGGGGGCGTTGCGCACGATCGGCACCGTCAGCGTCGTCGTCTTGCCGGCTCGGGGCGCCATCACCGCCAGCAGCACGTCCTCCCATGACGCCCGCAGCCGCGGACCGCGCGGCATCAGGACCCCCAGCGCCAGACCGACGTCCTCGGCAGCCACGTCGCGGTCGAGTTGCTCTGCCAGCGACCGGCGCAGACGTCGAGCCCGCTTCTTCGCGGGGGCCGGGGTGAGCGGCGCCACCTCGTCTGCCTTCGCGAGCCCGTGGACCGGCGCGAGTAGCCGCCGTCCCAGGACGATCAGCGTGCACCCCGCGGTCGTTATGACGGCAACGAGCAGGAGCGCCAGGACGATGACGGCCCAAGTCGGCGTCCCCGGCCACACGGCCTCGACGCCGTCGCCGACCAGGCGACGCATGAAGTCGACACCGAACCGCGGCGAGGCCCACCCGTGCCCGGCGAGCCAGGACGCCGTCGTCCCGGCCAGCCGCACCACCCAGGCCAGCCCGACGACGCCCCACACCACACCCAGCAGCGCCATCGGCAGTCCGAGCCCGGGTGCCGCCGCACCACGGGGTTCCAGCACCCGGGCCATCAGCGGCTCACTCGAAGAGCGCCGGCTCGTCGACCGACGTCGGGCGGCCGGTGGGGCGGACGGCGCTGTCGGTGTCGTACAGCCGTGCCTCGTCGCCGACGAACTCCAGCTCCACGGGGATGCCGACCCGCTGTCCGGTCTTGATGAGGTACTTCCCCCGCCCGGGGTGGCGGGCACCGGCCTGCCAGGACTCCGGCGCTGACCAGGACGCGACCATTGCACGCTCCTTGTCCGACAGCGGCACCACCGCCGAGACCGCGTCCAGCTCCCGCGGCGGCAGCCCTGCCAGCACGGTGACGGCGTTGCGCTCGACGAACCCACGGGCCTTGGCGCGGTCCTCCTCGGTCGGCAGCGCCGACAGGTCGTCCAGGGAATGCGTCGCCATCGCGTGCGCGACGTCGCGGCCGCGGTAGACCCGGGTGAGGGCGTCGGCGTGGTCAACCAGGCCGGGCGCTCCTCGGAGCGCGCGCCACAGCTCGTCCATGACGGCGAAGTACTTGCGCCGCGGCGCAAGGCCGGCCTCGGCCAGGGCGGTGGAGGCGTCGATGACGGCGAAGCCGTAGGACCAGGTGGACAGCATTGCCGCGGCCACCAGAGTGTCCCCGGATGCGGCGACCGCGGAGATGTCGACGCTGACCGCCGGTGCCTCCAGGTCGATGGGCTGCGTCGTCGGGCCGTCGAAGACGCCCTTCAGCGAGCCCTCACATAGCAGCGCCAACGTCTGGCGCAGCTCCTTGGTCTCGGCGCGGTAGGCGTCGTGGTCGTCGAGCTCGGAGGCGGCGACGAGCCGGTCCGGGCCTTCGCGGACCACCTTGAGCACTTCGGGGATGGTCGGGGAGAGCTCCCGGCGCTGCGCGGCGGTCATCCCCGCGGGGAGGCGGCCGCGGGGCTTGCGGTCGGTGAGCAGGTCGACGGCGGCGCCGAGAACCACCTCCTCGCCGTTGGTCATCCCGCCGTGACGGCGGACCAGGGAGCACAGCGCGAGGGTCGCCGACAGGCGCCGCCCGCGGACCTCCATGCGCAGCCGGTCAGCGGCTTCCCCGCTGAGCTGGCTCAGGGCAGAGCCGAGCGGTCCGGCGTCCAGGGGGTTGATGCGGTCCAGACCACGTCCTACGCGGATGACCTGCCCGCCGGCGGCTTCGACGACGGCGGAGTAGTCCGGCTTGAGGTCCCCCAGGAACAGGGGCCGCACGCCGAAGGCCATGAGCCCGCGGGCCAGGCGCTTCAGGGCGGCGGACTTGCCGGTGCCGGGCTGACCGAGCAGGGTCAGCCCGCGGTTGGTGATCAGACCGGCCTCGAGCCAGGCAAAGGGGTCCAGGCAGACGACCTCGCCCCACATCATGTGGCGCCCGAACGGCACCCCGACGGACGGCGCCCCGGAGCCCGCGACGAAGGGGAACAGGCCGCAGGCCTGCACGGTGGTGGCCTGGTACTCCGGGGCGACTCCGGAGTGGGCGAGGCGTCCGGCGCCGCGGTCACGCCACCCCCAGGCGGGGGCGATGACGTCGGGCAGCTCCGGCTGTGCCACGGCGCGGGCCACCCTCGTCGTCGTCCGGCTCTCTCGACGAACGGTGCGGCTCATGCGAGCACGCGCCCGGCGACATGCGCAGGGTGCAGCCCCGCGGGCAGCGTGGTGGCGAAGCCGAGGGCCTGCGAGCCCCACAGCCGGCGCAGGCGGACCTTGGACTGGTCGGCGCGGGCTTCGGTGTCGGCGATCGCGGCGGCCAGCGCGGTGTCGTCGTCGCCGTCCAGCACCGTGGTCGTGACGTACAGGCTCATCAGCACGACCCCCGCTCCGAGGGCCTCCTCACGCGCCGCGGCCACGGCGCGCTCCCGGTCGGCGATGTCGCGGGCCGTCGCGTCTCGGCCCTGGCTGCGCCGGTACGCGTCCCGGAAGGCAGCGGCGTTCACCTGGCTCTCCAGCACCCGGGCCGCGGCGCCTGCGGGCAGTGGGCGGAACAGGAGCGTCACCCGGCGGGGAAACCGCCCCGGGGAGAGCAGCCGGGTGAGCACGTTGGCGGTGACCTGCTGACGGGGTGCTTCGTGCCAGGCCCAGGAGACCGAGGTGCCGGAGTCGTGGCGGTAGGTGCCCCAGCTGTCCTCGGCGGCCACCGGGCCGGCCTCACCCCAGGCGAGCAGCGGGCAGGTGCCGGCGCCGGAGGAGGAGGGCAGGGCGTCGTCGAGCAGGGTGTTGACGTCGCCGCGGCTGGCGGGGTCGAAGGCGGTGCGCACGGTGCCGGCGAGCTCGGCGGCGGTGGCCCGTCCCAAGACGGTGACGCCGCACTCCCCGAGCGCGGCCTCCATGCCGGTCAGGGCGCGGGCGACCTCGGCGGTGCGGTCGGCGAGGTCGGGCAGACGCTCTCCGGCGCGGGAGGGGTCGAAGGTGATGGAGACGCGGGTGTCGACGTCGGCGGCCGCCGCGGGTGAGCGCAGGATCAGCTCGCGCAGCAGGGCCAGGACGTCGGCGGGTGCCTCCGGGTGCAGGCGGGAGGCGACGTTGCGGGCCAGCGTCGAGCCCGGCTCGGGTGCGGTGTCCACGGTGACGGCGACCCAGGCCACCAGCGGGTCGAAGCCGCGCGAGGCCAGCCAGGAGTGCCAGGAAGCGACCCAGCCGTCGGCGGCGTCGCTGTCCACGAGCCACGTCGAGGACGACGCGCAGCGCAGCGTGGCCGTGAGCATCCCCGAGCGCTCGTCCTGCACCAGGCCGAACGCCCCGCCACGGCCGTCGGCCACGGACAGCAGCCGCGTGGTGGCCAGGGCCCCGGGGAGCTGCCAGGCGGAGGGGTGCTCGACGACGACCCCGGCGCGCAGGCTGGTGTACCCGCGCATCCGGGCCCAGGTGAACTGCCCGCGCCGCAGAACGACGTCGGTCAGCGGGGCCCCATCGAAGCGCGCCACCGTCAGCACGGCCACGAGCCCGCACGGCAGCGCGACGACGAGCCCGGCACGCACAGACGTGCTCAGCGCCAGCAGCGGCAGCACGATGCAGGCCAGGACGACGGCGGTGGCCACGGCGCCGAGGCCGAACAGGCCGATGCCGCGGGTGCGGCGCCAGCCGCCGTAGGTCCGTGGTGGCTGCGCCGACGACATCGACATCGAGGACGTGGCGTGCGGACGCGTCGCGGTGCTCGTGCTCATCGGTTCTCTCCTGAAGACGTGGTGGTCATGGCGCCGCCAGCGGTGTGGCTCGCGGCGACGGTCGCGTCGTAGGCGCCCTTGGCGGCCGCGACACCGGCACCGGCGACACCCCCTGCAGCACCGGCTCCCGCGGCAGCACCTGCCGACGAGCCGCTCGCCGCCGTGGACGCAGCACCAGCGCTGGCACCCGACGCCGTCGACGACGCAGCGGTGGTCGAGGCAGCGCCGCTGGCCGCACCACCCGCCCCACCGCCAGAGCTGCCAGGTGCCGCGTAGGCCGACGTCGCTGCCGGGCCGAGGTCGGACTTCATCTGCGTGGCGTGCGCACCCGCGTCACCCCCACCCGAGCCCGCACCGCGCAGCGCCGAGATGCCCTGCGCGCCGGCGGCGGCCAACGACAGCGTCGTCGACAGGCCGCGGCTCGGGCCGCCGCTGTCGCCGGTGGCCCAGCTGAAGAACCGCATGAGCACGGGCAGCGCGACGACGCTCATGACGATCATCGACAGCCCCACGATGACGGTCCGCGGGTCCCCGCCGTTCGCGATCGTCCCCTCCGGACCCGCGGTCATGCGCAGCGCGACGGCGTACACGAGGGCCGCGACGGGCTTGTAGGCAATCAGCGCCAGCATCCAGGCGAGCACCTTGCCCAGCCAGGGGCGTCCGTAGCCGGTGACGTTCCCGGCGGCGGCCAGCACGAGCAGCCCGGCCAGGACGACGACGGCGCCCTCGCGGAACATCATCAGCACCGCCTGAACGAGCCCGGCGAGCATGACGAGCAGCCCGATGACGATGGCGGCGCCGGCAGAGTTGATGCCCTGCAGCCCGGCCAGGGCCACGAGTCGCTCGACGACCTGCCCGCTGGCGGCGCGGTCCAGCACCCAGGAGGAGAAGTCGTCTCCGGCGCGCAGCGCCAGGGCGGAGCCGGTGATGCCGACGGCGGCCCACAGCGCAAGGGTGACGAGCCCGCGCCCGATGTCGAGGAGCGGGTCCAGGCGGTGGGTGATCGCCATGCGCAGGCCCTGCCACGTCACGCCAGCGGCAGCGATGACCAGTGAAAGCCACCAGACGTCGTCGCGGATGGCCAGGGCGGGTGAGGTGGTGACGTCGATGGCGGGCACCTCGACCCACCAGCCGATGGTGGTCTTGATGACCCAGGTGGCGCCTTCGCGCATGGCGTCGGCGAAGGAGTTGCCGAGGCTGGCGGTGGCGGCGTCCGCCACGGCGCCGACGACGCAGCTGGCGGGGTCCAAGACGTCGCACGGCATCAGTCGCCGCCGCCCGTCGGAGGCTGGGCGGGGTCGAAGCGCGTGAGGTCCATGGGGACGTCGGGCAGCTGGGTCACGATGCTGTTCCAGGTGCCGGCGCTGGGTGCGAGCAGGCACCAGTCGTCGTCCTGGCGGATCATGACGACGTCGACGCTGAACACCTGAGGCGAGCCGTCGGCGGCGGCTGACGTCAGGACCAGCTGCACGTGCCGGTTGCCCTGCGGCAGCTGCTCGACGGTGTAGCCGAGCAGCGTGGCGTCGCCCGGGGGCAGGGGCTGCCCGTCACGCAGATCGACGGCGACGCGGGCCTCGGCGTAGTCCTTCTCGACGGCGACGCTCAGCGCCTGCTGCGCGGGACCGGTGACCTGGTTCTCCAAGGCCGCACGGAAGGTCGTCGAGCCTGCCGAGGGGCCCGCGGCGTAGGAGATGTGGACGGCGGCGAGCACGGCGCCGAGGTCGGTGTCGGCGTACCCGACGTCGAGCGGGCCGTCCTGGCTCGCCGGACCGGCGGCGGCAGAGGCGGGCAGCGGGGTGCCCTGGTGGTCGACCCAGGTGAGGTCGCTCGTCGAGGACGGCGCCGGGGACTGGCTGGCCCCGTCCGGCGCTGCACTCTGCTCGGCGGTCGGAGGGGCGCCACCTGCGTTCTCGCCGTCGCGCAGGACGTTCCAGGCCGATAGGGCCGTGGCCGGGAAGACCACCGCGATGACAGCGAGGACGACCATCTGCCTGCGGCGTCGGCGGTTCTGCAGCCGGGCCGGGTCGTGGGCGCGGGCGTAGGTCACCGAGCGGTGTCGGTGGGCCCCGGGGGTGCGCCGTGGTGGTGGCACGAGCGGGGTGGGCACTCAGACCACCGCCCCGACGATGGCGGCGGAGAAGGCGATGACGGTCAGGCCGCCGAGCACCCAGGGGATGCCAGCTGCGCCGTCGGCGGCGACGGCGGAGCGGTTGCGCCGGCCGATCATCATCATGATCGCGCAGACGAGGAGGCCGGCGACCCCGGCGACGAGACCACCCCACTTCAGCCAGCCGAGCAGGGTGTTGACCGCCTCGCCGAGGCCTGGTGGGGCGACGGGCGCGGGGTTCGGGATGGTGGCGGTCAGCAGCCAGCTCACGAGGTGGCTCCCTTCTGCTGGCGTCGCTGAGCTCGGCTCGTGGCGACGGGGGCAGGTTCGACGGCGGTCACGAGCCGCGTGACGGCCTTGGCGTAGGCGGTGGAGGGGCCGCGCTGGTCGTGGGCCTCGTAGCGCCAGCGCTGGACGTGCGGAACTTCGGTGATCGAGGCGACGAAGACGCTGAGCGCGCGCACCCGGGCCCGTGCGCCGAGCGGTTCCTGGCCTCGCCCGTCCCGCACCAGGGCGAGGTGGATCGCGGGCGCTGAGGAGACGCTGGTCAGGCGCCGCACGGCGTGGGTGGCGGCGATGACGCCGTCCACGGTCGCAGCCGCGACGACGACGCAGTCCGCGGTGCCATGCACCGCGACGGGGGTGAGGTCGACCTCGCGGTAGGTCTCGGGCAGGTGGGCCGCCAGGGTGCTGGCGCCGCTGCCGCCGTGGGCGCTGACCAGCACGACGTCGGTCGTCGGGGAGGCCGACGAGGTCGGCGCTGGACCGATCAGAGGGCGGGCTGTGGAGCCGTCGGCGGGCGTGGGGGTGGGTGGCGCCGGGGCGTCGGGAGCCGCGGTCGTCATCACTGTGGTTGTCACTGGACAGACACCTCATTCACATGAGTTGATGGCCGGACGCTACAACGCCACTACGGCGATGTCACGCGCCCTGAGCCGCCCCGGACAGCGATCACCGCGACCTGTGGACGGCGCGCTCCGCCCTGCCCACCTGTGGAAACACCCTGTGGAAAGTCGAGGTCCGCCATGACGACCCCCATCACCTCCCAGACCCCCGAGCTCACCGAGAGCCCATCCGCGGACGAAGCCCTCCGGTCCGCGCGAGGTGTCCTCGCCGCGCTCATCGAGCACGCCCGCGCCGAGGGCGAGCAGGCCCGCGCCGAGGTCGCGCTCGCCCACCTCGATGACACGTGGCCGCTGCCCGCACCTGCCAGCGGTGACGGCGTCGACGCCCGCGGCGCCGTCCTCGTCGACGAGGCCATCAGCGCCGTCGTCGCCGTCGTCCACACCGCCGAGGAGGCACAGACGCGCGCCCGCGGGCTGAGGGCGCTGGAGGTCATCACCTCTTGCCTCGACATGCCGCGTGACGTGCCCTCCGGTCAGCCGTGAACGTCGCCGATACCCTCGGCGACCTCACCGGCCAGCTGGCGCAGCTCTACGCCCAGCGCGGCCCGACCGTGGCGAACGACCTCGACGTCGACGCCGCGTTGCACGGCCGCTCCGCCGTCATCTCTTTGACGCGGGAGCTGCTGTTCTGGGGAACCCGGCTGCGCGAGGGCACCCGCCCCACGCTGGTCAACCAGGAGACCAAGCCCGCCAACGGTCTGGCCTGGCACCTCGCTCGACATCCCATCCCAGAAGCCAACCGGTCACCGATGGACGTCGCCGCCCTCGCGACCCCAGGCTCGGCCGCCGAGCGCTGGGAACGCACCGCCACGCAGGCGACTCTCGCGCAGATGCAGTGGGATGCCAGCCCTTCCGCCCGGCCGATCGGCCCGGCGGTAAAGACCGTCCTCGCCGACGCGACGGCCCTCGCGCTCAGCGTCAGCCATCTCGACCAGCGACTGGCGACCACCGCGGCCGCCAGCGGCCGCCCCGACGTGGCCAAGGCCCTCACTTCAGAAGCGGTCCACGGCCTGCGTACGAGCGCCGAGGCCACGCTGCGCCACCTGGCCCGGGAAGACCTCCCAGTCTGGCGCGCCGAAGTCTCCCTCCGACGCCCCCGGCTCGACGTCATGCCCATGCGGAGTCCCACCGACGTTCCCCGCGGACTAGCGCGCCTGATGTCGCTGCTCGATGCCGGGACGAACGTCGACCCTCGGCACCTGTACCTGGTGCTGCGCGGGCAGGAGCGCATCGCCAGCGCCCTGCACCAGGACTGCGCCGCCCTCTGGCGCAAGACGGCTGATCCGAACGTCTTCGACGCCGGACGGCGCCTCACCGAGCTCCGCCTGTCCCTGCAGAGAACGAACTCAGCGCTGCGCAAGGACGTCGGCACCATCGAGCCAGCCGATCCCCGGCCGTTGCTGCAGCTCAACGAGTGTCTACGGGCGCTCGGCTTCTCCATCCCTGAAGGGGGGCGCGGCACCCAGCAGCGTGTCGACCTCGCCATCGACCAGACCACCACGCTGCTCTACAGCGTCGAGGCAGTCGGCTCCTGCGTTCGCAGCCAGGTCGACGGCCGGCGCTGGCTGGCGGCGCACTGGAACCAGGACGAGACCCAGCAGAGCTGGCACAAGGTCGACCGGCTCGACCACGAGCGCGTCTACCCGCTCGTCGCCCTCGGTGAGACCGCGCTCGACCTGCTCACCCGGCCAGCCGTCCTCGCCGCGATGTCAGCGCCGCAGCCCGCGATGGCGCAGACCGCCACCCGCTCGCACGCCCTGGCCTGATTGCCAGGCCGCTGACCGCAGGCTCCCGCCCATCGAACCCGTGAAGGGGACTCCTCGTCATGCCCAAGCACCGCCAGCCCACTCCGGTCACACGCCGAGCGCGCCCCGCGTTCGTGTCCATCGGAACGCTCACGCTCCTGTGCACCGCCACCGGCGCCGCACTGGCCGCCACGAACCCGACGTCCGCCGAGTCACCGACGCCGTCAGTCACGACGACGGCGACCGCCTCGGCGACGCCCGACCCGACCAAACGGCCCACCGCCGCGGCGACGAGCGACCCCGCGGCCACCGAGCCTGGCGAGCCGAGCACCGCGGTAGCGCCCGTCAGCGACGGCCTGACGTGGCTGTCCGGCGCCTCCGGCGACGGCGCCGCCGACGGCGCACTGGGCCAGTGGCGCGGCGACCCCGTCGACATCGTCGGCACCTGGGCCGACCAAGGCGACAACCAGACCCAGCTGTACTCCATCGCCCCCGGCGGGGAGGTCGCCGACTTCGACGGCGCCATCGACATCGCCCCCGGCGGCCTGCTCGACGGCGACACCTGGGCCGCCGCCGCCGACGGCGCCTACGACGATCGCTGGCGGGAGTCCCTAACCCGCATGGCCGAGCTGCGCCAGGGGCGCGGGACCACCTACGTGCGGCCCTTCCACGAGTTCAACCTCGGCGGGTGGGACTGGTCGGTCAGCCCCGGTGACGCCGAGAAATTCAAGGCCGCCTGGGCGCGCTACCGCGCCATCCAGCAGGAGGTCTTCCCCGAGGCGCGACTCGTCTACGGCGTGAACGTCACCAGCTCGGGCACCGACCTGGACTGGCGCACCACGTGGCCTGGGGAGGGACAGGCAGACGTCCTCGGCGTGGACACCTACAACGGCTGGCCCACCATCAGCACCCCGGCCGAGTTCGACGCCCAGCTCGACGCCCGCGGTGACGACGGCATCCCCATCGGGCTGGACGCCTACAGCGAGCAGGCCGCCGCGTGGGGCGTGCCGCTGGCGGTACCGGAGTGGTCAGGCCGCGCCGAGATGGGTGACGAGAGCGCGTACGTGACCGGGATGGTCGACTGGTTCGCCGCGAACGCCGGGGACGGACCGGGGCAGCTGGCTTACGAGATCCTCTTCAACGCCCCGCAGGACGACGGCAACTTCCAGCTCTTCTCCGAAGACACGAGGATGCCCGCCTCGGCGCAGGCCTACGTGGACGCCGTCGCCTCGACCGAGGCAGACCGCATCACCGAAGCCCCCTCACCGTCGGGCGCGTCAGACGCGGTGCAGGACGAGAAGTTGCAACCGGCGCCCACTCCGACCGCGACACCCAACGCGACCGCCAAGCCGAACCAGCCGACGGAGGACGCGGGCGCTCCCGCCTCGCAGGCCGACGTCGACGAGCTCCTGGCTCGGCTGGACGCGCTACTGGAGCGCCTCGAACCGAACTGACGACTCCCGCGACCATCCCGGGTGTCAGAGGCCGGGGCGAGCATCGCGCCCATGGCCGGAGGGATGGCGAAGAAGGGTGCACCGCTGCCCGCGTGGCTCGTCGCCGCCAACACGGAGAGACGACTGGCTGCAGAGGAGGCGATGCGCCAGCGGCGCCCAGCGGGCAACCCGTTCGTGTGGGTGGTCGGCTCGGAGGCTGACTACCCGGGGATCGTCGTCGACAGGCGCCGCGTCGGTGCCGGCTGGCAGATCTACGTCGCCTACACCTCACCGCGGCACGAGCTGATGCAGCAGTGGCTCGATGCCGAGCAGCTGCTGCCGTACGAGGTGTCAGCGCCGAGTCCACCGACATCGTGATGACGACGCAGGAGGCGCCGATCCGCACGAGGGACCGGCGCCTCCTGCGTCGTCGGCCGGCTAGTGCATCGGCTCACCGCGCGACACCCGAGGCGCGTCCCGACGACGGTCGAGGCGGCGCACCGGCGGTGGTCCGTCATCGAAGAGCGGCCCTGAGGATGGGCGGGACGGCGGTCGGTCGCGATTGGCATCCCGCGGCGCGTTCCTGCCCGCGCCATACCGTCACGAGGGCGGCCCAGGCGCTCCGCGCTGTTTCGTAGAGCGCCCGCTGGATGAGACCGACCACCGGGCAGGGTATCCGTGCACCTGCAGGTCAGAGGTCCGCATCTCGTGACGCACCGTCACAGGGTGCCCGGTGGACGGTCCTCGTACGGGCGGCTACGCGACATCCCTCCGTGCCAGGACATGCTGGGGCGTGACCGCTGACCAGCTGGTGCGCCTGCTGCTGGGCGTGGCAGCGCTTCTCGCCGTCGCACTGGTGGTGCTGCGCGCCGCGGGCGTGACCGTGGGCCCCCGCGGAACGGCGCCGCTGACGGCCGTGGTGCGCGGCGGGCTGCAGCTGGCCGCCATCGGCCTGGTGCTGCGCGGCGTGCTCGACCACGTGCCCGCCCTGGCCGCAGCCGTGCTCGCGGTGATGCTCACCACCGCGGTCTGGACCGCCTCGCGCCGCCTGGCCCCGCTGCAGGGGCTGGCCGCCGCACGGCGCGCGGTGGCGGTGGCGTGCTCGGCCGGCGCCGTCGTCGTCCTCGGGGTGGTCTTCGCCGTCGGGGTGCTGCCGTTCTCGGCGCGCTACGTCGTCGCGCTCGGGGGCATCGTGCTGGGCGGCACCATGACCTCCGCCACGCTCGCCGGGCGCCACCTGCTGGCAGGGCTGCTGGCCCGCCGCGAGGAGGTGGAGGGGTGGCTGGCCCTCGGCGCGCCACCGCGGCGGGCGGTGCTCGACGTGGCGCGCGCGGCGGTGCGCGAGTCCCTCGTGCCCGTCCTCGACCAGACCCGCACCACCGGGCTGGTCACGCTGCCGGGGGCGTTCATCGGCGCGCTGCTCGGCGGGGCCAGCCCGGTGGACGCGGCGCGGTTCCAGCTCATCGTGCTGGCCGGGCTCATCTGCGCCGGCAGCGTGGTGGCCGTGCTGGTCACCACGCTGCTCGGGGCTCCGGAGGTGCTGCCGGCCGCCGCTGACCGGCGCTGAGGCTCAGGACCGGCCGGCCTCCCGGCGGGCCTTGACCAGCTCCACGGCCACGGGGATCAGCGACACCACCACGACCACCGCGATGATCGGCAGCAGGTACGCGTCGATGCCGGGGATGCGCGTGCCCAGCACGTACCCGGCCAGGGTCACGCCCAGGCTCCACACGAGCCCGCCGACCACCTGCCACAGCGCGAAGCGCCCCGGGGGCACCCCGACCGTGCCGGCGAGCGGGTTCATCAGCGTGCGGACCACGGGGATGAACCGCGCCAGCACCACCGCGCGGCCGTGGCCGTAGCGGTCCAGCACCTGCTGCGCGCGGCGCACGCCGGCCTGCAACTTCGGGCGGTCGGGGCGGTCCAGCAGCGCCGGGCCCACGCGGCGCCCGATGAGGTAGCCGACCTGCGCGCCCAGCAGCGCCCCCGACGCACCCGCGACGAGCACCTGGCCCAGCGGCAGGTGCGCGGCGCTGGACGCCGAGGTTGCCGCCAGCAGCCCGGCGGTGAACAGCAGGGAGTCACCGGGCAGGAAGAAGCCGATGAGCAGGCCGGTCTCGGCGAAGAGGATGACGAACAGCCCCACGGCCCCGAAGGAGGAGAGCAGGTGCTGCGGGTCCAGGAGGCTCACGCCGCGCCCTCCCCCGCCGGCACGCGGTCGGCCCGCTCTGCTGCCGGCCGGGCGCTCGAGCGCTGGACGTCGGCGCGCGTGACGGCCAGCAGCCCCACCAGCGCGGCGATCGCCACGAGCGCCACCACGGTCACCAACCCGTCGCCCAGCCCCACGCCGCCGCCGACGTGCGCGGGCTTGCCGAGCCAGTCCGCGAAGGAGGCCCCGAACGGGCGGGTCAGCACGTACGCGCTCCAGAACGCCACCACCGGGCTCAGCCCAAGGCGCCACGCCACGAGCGGCACGAGCATCGCCGCGCCGAACAGCAGCCCGGACGGCAGGAAGCCCCAGCCCAGCGCCAGGCCCGTGAGGTCTCCGGCGGCGGTGCCGAGGGCGAAGGTCGCCAGCACGGTGGCCCAGTAGAAGAGCTCGCGGCGGGTGGAGTCGACGTCGTGGATGCTCAGCGTCCCCTCCACCTTCCACCAGGCGGTGAACAAGACGGCGACGACGACGGCCCACGCGGCGGTCGTCACCGCGTAGGACAAGCCGGTGACGACATGGGTGATGTCGGCGGTCATGGTGCCGAACACCGCCACGGCGCTCACGGCCGTCCAGTACCGCACGGCGGAGTACTCCCGTGCGCGCAGCTGCCACCACAGGGCCGCCACGAGCGAGCCGACGCCCACCAGGCCGCCGAGGACGAGGCTGGTCTCCCCGAGCCAGTCCGAGGCGGCCTCACCCATGCCGGTGGTCAGCACCTTGATCAGCCACAAGACCGCGGTGATCTCGGGCACTTTGGCGGCACGGGCCGCGGTCCAGCTGGTGCTCCAGCCGATGGCGGGTCGCGCGGCGCGCTTCGGTGAAGCGGTCGGTGGCGGGGGCACGGGGGACTCCAGGGGGTGAGGCGGCTTGCGCCTTGTCGAGTGCGGGTGCGTGAGTGACGGTCAGCGAGCCAGCAGTGGGCGGGTTGGGGCTAGGACGAACACCACCACGGGGGGACGGTGCCCCAGGGGGGCGGGGCACCGTCAGCGAAGAGGCTAGGAGGGCTGCCTGACGTACACATGACGCTCGAGCGAGTCGGCTGGCCACCTGCTCACCGTGCACTGTGGCGCGTCCGCGAAAGGGTCAGGAACAGGCGGCGAGTGGGAGGAGCACCGTGACGACGGTGCCCTGCTCGTGATGCACGCACGGCACGGCGAAGCGCTCCACCGCTCGGTGGTGGGCGCCGCGCGAGCACAGCCGCAGCTCTCCACCGCTGGCGCTGACCAACTGATCCACCACTGACAGCCCGAGCCCGGAGCCGGGCCGATCGCGCGCTTCCGCGGCGCGGGCGAAGCGCAGCAGCGCAGTGGGCAGGAACTGCTCGGGCATCCCAGCGCCGTCATCGCTGACAGACAGGGCTACGACCCCGGGGCCGACGGCAGCGAGGTGCATCTGCACGTGTGGACCGCCGTGCCGGGCGGCGTTGCCCAGGAGGTTGAAGAGCACTTGCCGCAACGCTCGCTCGCCTACCAGGACGAGGGACAGCCGCGCATCGTCCTCGATGGTGGTCTCCCAGGTGGGCGGCAGCCCGTCGGCGCCACTGTCCGACAGCGTTGCGACGTCATCCACCACCGCCGCGAGGTCCGTGGACGTGGACAGCGGCGCAGGGGTGACGCTGAGGTGGAGCAGCTGCTGCGCGAGGGCCTGCAGCTCGGTGAGGTCGACATCAAGCTCGGCCAGCACGGCTTCCAGCTCTTCACGGGTGCGCGGGCGCCGCCGGGCGAGCTCCACGCGGGTGCGCAGCAGCGTCAGGGGGGTGCGCAGCTCATGGCTGGCGTCCTGCACGAAGCGCCGTTCGCGCGTCATCGCCGCGTCCAGTGCGGTGAGCATGTCGTTGAGGGTGTGGCCCAGGCGCGTGACCTCGTCGTCACGGCCGGCCGGCACGTCCAGACGCACGTCGAGCTCACCGGCAGCTACTGCGAGGGCCTGGGTGCGGTAGCGCTCCACGGGGCGCAGTGCGGCCACAGCGAGCCGGTCACCGACCACGGTGGTGAGCACCAGCGTGGCCAGTCCGACCAGGGCTAGCTGGGCGAGCAGCTCGCGCAGCGCCTCGTCGCTGGCCGCTCGGCTCGTGGCGACCACGAGGACGGCCGCCGAGCCCGAAGAGCCGTCCAAGGGCACTGCGTACAGGCGCAGCGGCCTGTCGTTCACCGGCAGAGGGGAGCCGACATCGAAGTACACCGGACCCGCCAGGGCCGCCTGCACGACGCGAGATGGCAACAGGGGTGCGCTGCCGACGGCTGCCCCGGAGGTGAGGACCCGTCCGGAGGCGTCCAGGACCTGGTGCTGGGAGATCGCCGCACCATCGGAAGCTTCATCGCCGGGTAGGGAACCGTCGGGCTGCACCAGCGGCAGCAGCTGGGCCGAGGCCGCCCGCAGGTCGCTGTTGACGCGGCGGTCCAGGGCGTAGTCGACGCGCCAAAAGATGAACGCGCCGCCGGCAGCCAGAACCAGCGCCATCACCACGGCGAAGCCGACCACCAGCCGCGTCCGCAACGGCAGCCTGCGCAGGCGCTGGTGCAGGCGCTGGTGCAGGCGCTGGTGCAGGCGCTGGTGCAGGGGGTGCGGCAGGAGGTCTGCCAACCGGTGTCCTCGATGTGGGCGCAGTCCTTCCTCGGCGGGTTCAACCACCGGCGGGGTCCAGGCGGTAGCCGGCGCCGCGCAGCGTCTGGATGGCGTTGCGGCCGAACGGTCCGTCGATCTTTCCGCGCAGTCGCCCCATGTGGACGTCGATGACGTTGCTGGAGATGTCGGTGTCGCCGTCCCAGACCTCCTCCAGGATCCGATACCGGCTCACGGCGTGTCCGGCCTCGTCCATGAGCAGGGCGAGGATGTCGAACTCCCGCGCGGTGAGCATCACCTCGGTGGGGCCGCGGAAGACGCGGCGGGTCTGGGGGTCCACCACGAGATCCCCGGCGCGGTGGGCTGCCACCACCGTCGGGTTGGCGCGGCGGTGCAGTGCGCGCAGCCGCGCGAGCAGCTCGGCCACCTCGAAGGGCTTGGCGAGGTGGTCGTCGGCGCCGACGTCCAGGGCAGTGACGCGGTCTTCCAGTGCGGTCCGTGCGGTGAGCATCAGTACGGGAACCGCGTGGCCTTCGGCGCGCAGCGCCTGGAGGACGGTGGGGCCTGCGAGGTCGGGCAGCATCCAGTCCAGGACCACGACGTCGACGCCACCCGTCCGCAGCGCGTCCAGGCCGCTCGCGCCGTCGTGAGCGGCGGTCGCGGTCCAGCCCTCCTCGGTCAAGACCTGCACCAGGAGCGCCGCCAGGCGCCGCTCGTCCTCGATCACCAGCACCCGCATGCGGACTCCCTCATCCAGCGCACTCGCCTGACCGTGCAGCCTGCTCAACAGGCATCGGCAGGCGACCCCCGTAAGTTCTCGCGCAGGCGTCACGCTCTCAGGCGCTGGCGTCGGCATCCATGCACACGTCGAAGGCGTACACGGGGTTGGTCACCTCACGCCCATCAGTGTCGGTCACGGTGAAGGACCCGACCTTGCTGCCGGGGCCACTGGCGGTGTAGCAGCTGTTGGCGTGCACGTTCAGCTCGAACTTGCCCGGCTCAGTCTGACCGGTCCAGGTCATCTGACAGATCCAGTCACCACCGGGGCCGACGTCGGGCACGTCGGGACCGCCCTTGTCGCACGTGGCTGCGGGGTGCACCTGCGTGGGCCTCATCGGGTGGCCGGTCTCGGTCTGCTGCAGCGCCCACAGGTTCGCGAACGAGGTCTGCAGGGAGTCCTGCACCTTCACCTGGGTGACGTCCTGGCCGCCGGAGACGCTGAGCACCGCGGCGCCGGCAAGAACGATCACCCCGGTGACTGCGGCTCCCGCCGAGGGCCTCAGCCCCTGCCACCGCCGACGACGTGTGGCTTTGTCGGCGCGCTTAACCCAGCCAGTGCCCGGGCCCCCGGCGGCCGTCGAACGCGAGGCGGTCTTCGTGATCATCGTCATCCTCATCCTCCGGTGATGTCGCGGCGCACCAGGTGCACGCGGGCCAGCAACAGGCACACCACGGTCCACACCGCGCAGGTCAGCAGCCCCTGCCAGACCGGGCCGGTGAAGGCCGGCGCGGCGAACAACCCGTGCCAGGACTCGAACGCGGTGGTGGGCAGGGCCCGGCGCAGCAGGTGGGTGCCGCCGACGGCGCCCAGCAGGGTCATCAGCAGACCGATCACGACGGGGCCGACGACGCCGACGGCGGGGTTGCGCACCCGCGCGGACAGCAGCAGCGCGATGGCGGTCATCGCCAGCAGCGGAGCCGCGGCCAGCGCCCAGCTGGCTGCCACCAGCTCGAGCGCGGCCGTGGAGCCGACGGTCTGCCCCGACAGCCCCACCAGCGGCTGCGTCCCCACGAGCAGCATTCCTGCGACCGTGGCGCTGACGGCCATCAGGAGCAGTGCGAGCAGACTGACCACCGCGGACAGCACGCACTTGGCCCAGAACACGTGCGAGCGGCTCACCGAGCGGGTCAGCAGCGTCTTCCACGTGCCGTGCGCCTCCTCCCCGGCGAAGGTGTCCCCGGCCACCAGGCTGGCGACCAGGGGCAGCACCCACTGGGCGGCGAAGCCGAGCAGGAGCAGGGAGTCGGCGTAGCCGCTCTCGTGGACCCAGCGTCCGTAGATCGTGTCCGAGGGCGGGCGCTGCCCGGCCAGGCCCGCCACGACGACGGGCGGCACGACGAGGCAGGCGGCGAGCAGGAGCTTGGCGCGCAGCTGCGCAGTCAGCTTGGTGGCCTCCGCACGCAGGGCCGCGGGAAAGCCGCCGCGCGTCGGGACAGCACGCGGGGCGCGCGCCAGGACTCCGGTGGCGGGTGCCTGCGCCGCGCCCGATGTCAAGGGGGCGCTCACCGGGGGCTCCTGGAGGTGGCGGCAGCTGCTGGGGCGCCGGCAGCCTTCGGAGCCGTGCTCGTCCTCGTGCTCATGGCCGCGCCGGGCTCAGGCTGGTGGCTGTGCGTGGGCACCACGTCCTCCGGTTCGGTCAGGGAGAAGAAGACGGCCTCCAGCGGCGAGGTGCCGGGCACCAGCGTCCGGACGGCGACTCCGGCGTCGGCCAGGGTGATGACGCACCTGTCGATGGCGGCCTGTGGGCCGCGCAGGGCGAGCGCTCCGTGGGTGGTGGTGACGCTGACGTCATCCAGGCGGGAGGCGGCCTTGCTGAGGACCCGTAGCGCCGCCAGGTCGTCACTGGTGGTGATCAGATGCGTCGGCGCGGGCGCCAGGGCCCGCAGCCGGTGCAGGGAGCCGGTGAAGGCGACCCGTCCCTTGCTCATGATCGTGACGTGGTCGCAGATCTGCTCGACCTCGTCCATGTCATGGCTGGACAGCAGCACCGTCAGCCCGCTGCGGGCCAGGCGCGTCACCAGGGCGCGCATGTCGCGGATGCCGGCGGGGTCCAGGCCGTTGGCGGGCTCGTCCAGCACCAGCAGCCGCGGCTCGCGCAGCAGGGCAGCGGCCACCCCGAGGCGCTGGCGCATGCCGTAGGAGTAACCCGACACCTTCTCATCTGCCCGGTCGAGCAGGTCAACGGTGTCGAGGACCCCGCCGATGCGCGCGTCGGCGTCATCGCCGCGTCGGTCGACACGGTCCAGGGTGGCCAGCAGGCGCAGGTTGGCGCGGCCAGTCAGGTAGGGGTAGAAGCGGGGGCTCTCGATGAACCCGGCCACCGGGGCGAGGGTGGCCACGCCGTCGTGGGCCCAGGTGCGACCAAAGACTTCCAGGGTGCCGGCGTCGGCGCCCACCAGACCGAACAGCATCCGCATGAACGTGGTCTTGCCGGCCCCGTTGGGACCGAGGAGCCCGTAGACGGTGCCCTCGGCGACGTCGAGGTCAAGGTCGTCGACGGCGGCGCGCTGCCCGAACCGCTTGGTCAGGCCGCGGGCCCGGACCGCTGGTGGGGCCGCTGGTGCGTCTGTCATGCGAGGGACGCTAGGAAGGTCTCCTGACGCTCAGATGACGCTCCACGGCGGCAGCGGCCGCGTTGAGTACTAGTCGAGAGCGGCAGGGGGCCTAGCCGCCGCGCACCGCCTCGTAGACGTGCTCGGCATAGACCTCCAGGCGTGCTTCGCAGCGCTTGAGGTGCGCGCCGGCCTCGTTCCCGGCCTCGGTCCCGAGCAGATCGCGAGAGCGCAGGTCGCGGTACCAGCGCCGCAGCCGCTCCAGGCTCTGCTCCTCCTCCTCCAGCTCGGCGAGGGTGTACTTGCCGATCACCTCCTCGTGGTCCAGCTCGGCCAGGTACTTGTCCGCATCCGCGGCGAACTCCTCCCACTCCTGCTCGCGCTGAGCGCGGTAGCGGGACTGCAGCGCGAAGGCGTCGCCCTCGCGGTGACCGCTCACATCCAGCACCACCAGCTCACCACCCGCAGCATCGGCCAGCTCCTGCGCCCGGGTCACGAGGGCGTCGACCACCGCTGAGCGCGGCAGGCACCACGCGCTCTGCCCCACCGGGACCGCACCGGTACGGCGCAGCTCGCGCCACAGCGCCATCCGGAACCGCGCCGGCTCAGCCGGCATCCGCGCCAGCAGCATCACCCACGTCTGCATGGCACCAGGATGCTCCGCCAAGCGATGTCACAGTCGTGACATCCTGGCGAGTGACACGGATCCACTCGAAAGACCGCTGGGTCCCGCAGCCCCTGGAGGAGTCGTGACCCAGCCCCCTGTGGCCCCGAGCGCCGATGCTGCCGAGCAGCCAGGTCGCCAAGAGCGCCAGGCCCGCTCAGCCGGGGCAGCAGTCCCGTGGTCGCCCTGGCGACTGGTCGTCGGGTTCGGCGTCGTCAGCCTGTCCGCAGACATGGTCTACGAAGGGGCCCGATCCATCACCGGGCCTCTGCTGGGGACGCTCGGCGCCTCTGCCCTGGTCGTGGGTCTGGTCGTCGGCGCGGGGGAGGCTGCCGCGCTACTGCTGCGCCTGGCCTTCGGGCCACTGGCTGACCGCACCCGGCGCTACTGGAGCCTGACCCTGCTCGGGTACACCCTGACCGCCGTGTGCGTCCCCCTGCTGGCCCTCACCCCGTTCCTCGGGGCAGCGGGACTGGGTGTGGCGGCGGCCCTGATCCTCGCGGAGCGCGCCGGCAAGGCCGTGCGCAGCCCCGCGAAGTCAGCGCTGCTCGCTCAAGCGGCCACCGGCACCGGCCTCGGGCGCGGGTTCGCCGTGCACAAGGCGTTGGACCAGGTCGGTGCCTTCAGCGGCCCGCTGCTCGTCGCTGGGCTGATCGCGGCGACGGGCGTGGTGTGGCCGGCCTTGGCGCTGCTGGCACTGCCCGGGGCCGCGGCGATCGTCGTCCTGGTCGTCGTGCGCCGCCGCATGCCGGCGCTGGACCTCGATCCGGCGAAGGCTCCCGCCTCGAGCTCCGCCGGCGATGCCCACCGCGCCGACACTCCGCCGGCAGCGCCACGGGCTCCTACTGCGAGCCGTCCCGCGCGAGGCATCCGCGGTTGGCTGGGGCTGGACCTGCCGGGCCGGTTCTTCTTGTTCGCTGCCGCAGCCGCTGCGGCCACCGCAGGGCTGGCCACCTTCGGGATGATCTCCTACCACGCCACCCGAACCGGCCTGCTGACCCTGTCGAGTGTTCCTCTGGTGTACGCGGCGGCGATGGCCGCGGCGGCGGTGTCCGCGCTGGCCAGCGGATGGCTCTTCGACCGCTGGCACGCCCGGGTGCTGCTGGCGCTGCCGCTCCTGGGCGCCGCGGTGCCGGCGCTGGCGTTCTCCACCAGCGCCGGAGCACTGGTGGCAGGAGCCCTGCTGTGGGGAGCGGCCGGCGGAGTGCAGGATTCCACCGTCAAGGCCCTGGTCGCCGACCTGGTGCCGGCTGGGCGCCGGGCCAGCGCCTACGGCGTCTTCGCCGCGATCCAGGGGGCTGCCGCGCTGGCGGGTGGAGCGCTGGCCGGACTGCTCTACGAACGCTCCCTCGTGGTCCTGGTCATCTGCCTGGCTGCCTGCCAGGTGCTTGCCCTGGCCCTGTTGATCGTCCAGCTGCGGATGAGGCGACGCCAGGCTGCTGCCCCTGCGTCCCTGAGCCAGTAGTCACCCGCCCCACCGGCGCCAGGACTCCCCGGCGTTCAGCGAGCGGAGCGCTGGACCAACCTCGCATCAGTGCCGCCGGTGGCGGCCGTCATGGGGTTGAGGGGGCTGCGGTGACGTGCTGGACGTCGAAGGCGCCGAGCAGCCCGGTGATGTCGAACAGCCTTAGCAGTGACGGGTGGGTGACTAGCACCCGCACCGGTACGGGCCGGGCGGCGTGCAGCACCCGGACCAGGTGCCCCAGGCCGGAGGAGTCCATGAACGTCACTGCGGTCAGGTCGAAGACCAGCTCAGCCGGGTTGGACTCCAGTGCGCTGCGGCCGGCCCCGCTGAGCTGGGCGGCGTTGGTGATGTCGACCTCACCGGCCACGATGACGCTGGCAACGGCGCCCGCACTGACCGTGGTGATGGTCAGGTCGTTGTCATCGCTTTGCTGAGGCATCTGTCATGAGTAGCGCATCGTCGTGCCCGGCACACCCATCCGGCAGGAAGTGCCGTCGAGTGGAGGTAGGCGCGGGGTCCAGTTGCACCACGACCGTGAGCAGGGTCCCGCGATCGACGTCGGTCGCGGGACCCTGCTCCGGGTGGTGCGGTGTCAGAACACCCGTCGACGCGAACCGCCGATCGGGACCAGGTTCAGCACCAGGCCCACGATGATCAGCACGATGCCGATGGTCACCAGCAGGCTCTGGGGCAGGAAGATGCCCAGCAGCAGCAGGATGAGACCCAGAACGATCACGTGTGCACCTCCGTTGTGAACAATCTCTGGATCACTCCAGACGGCGGGACTGTCCTCCTTGGGTAGGACGCCCGCAACCCGAGGTTCTGCTGCTCGAGGACGGCTGCATCGCGGCCAGGCGTCGCACTTCTCGCCCGCAGTCGCCCGGCATACCGGGGCTGCAGCGGCGATGAGCATCGAACAAGCGGTGGAGGCGATGCGGGCGGAAGCTGATCGCCTGCGTGTCGTGCTCGGCGTCGCAAGCGCGCAGAGACGGTCGGCGCTGGCGTGGTCGCCTCAGGTCGAGGCCGCTGGTCGACGCAGCCAGCTCGGCTACCGGCGACGGCTGCGGTCGCCAGGAGCTGCACCCTGAGGAGTGCTGGGAGATCGCCCGCGTGCGCTACCCCTCTGACGGACGGGTTCTCGAGGCCGGCGAATCCTTGGGCCGTTTGGCCGCCAGGTGGCGACCCGCGCACCGGGATCCAGGTTCCTCCCACCTCGACCGGACGCCAGTCAGGATGCGGGATCCGCACTCAGCGGCAGGCTCGTCCCGCTACGACCCCGACGGTAGGAGATGCGTCGTGACCACCGATGTGGACCAGGTCTTGGAGCTCATCGCCGCCGTCGTGATGGGCATGGGCGCCTTGCTGTTCTTGCTGGCGCACGCTGAGCGGACCTGGCTGAGTGCACCAGCGCCTCGCCAGGTCGATTCCGAGGACCTCACCGCTCCCGCGCTGGCAGAGGCTGGACCGCCGATGACGTCGTGAGCTGACCGGGCCCTTGCTTCTGGGCCCGGGCTCAAGCGCGAGGCAGCACCTCGTGCTCAGCAGTCACCTGACTCCCGCAACGACCCACCGTTGAGCACCTCACCGAAGCCCGGTCAACCGCCAGGACGACCTCCGGGCGCGCGGCAGCGCAGGAGGGCCAACACTCGACCACCCCGGACGCTGGCGACAGGCCAGGTGCACCGAGCCCGGGGCACCTCCGGCCGAGCCAGCGGTCCACCGGAGGAGACCCTCGTGAGCGCAGTCGGCCCCCGCAGTGACGAGCCCACCCCACCCCGAGGGGCCCGTCCCACCCCTGACCCGGGGGCGACACCCGCAGCCCAGCTGCTCGATGACGGGCGAGAAGGCGACTTCGTCGGCGGGCGTGACCTGACCCACTGGCCCAGCGCCGCCGGGCGCGCCCTGCACGCCGTCGCGCTCCAGGCGCGGCGGTGGCTCCTGCCCCCCCAGGTCTGGGCCCTGACCCTCCTCATCGGGCTGGTCCTGACCGGGCTGTTCACCGCCGCGGCCGCTGGCGTCTACGACTCCGTCGTCGAAAGCGACGGCGTCACCGGTCTGGACCAACCCGCCCTGCGCCTGGCCATGGCCCACCGCTCGCCAGGTCTGGACGCCGCCGTCACCGCCTACACCGACATCGCCGGCCCGATCGGGATGCCGGTGATGGCCGCCACCACCGCCGCCCTGCTCGCGCTGCTCTGGCGGCGCTGGACACCGCTGACCCTGGTGGTCACCACGATGCTGGGCTCCCTGGCGCTCACCGTGGCCGGCAAGGCCAGCATCGGCCGGGCCAGGCCTCCCCTGGCCGATGCAGTGCCCCCCTATGAGCACAGCTTCAGCTTCCCCAGCGGACATACGCTCAATGCCACTGCCTTCGCCGGAGTCGTGGCCTACCTGCTCCTGCGGCGGCTGCACGCGGCGTGGGCGCGCCGACTCACCGTCGTCGTGGCGGTGCTCTTTCCCCTCACGATCGGGGTGAGCCGCATCTTCTTGGGCCACCACTGGTTCACCGACGTCCTCGTGGCTTGGGTGCTGGGTCTGGCGTGGCTGGGGGTGGTCATCACCGGCCACCGCCTGTTCCTGACCCTGCGCCGGGGACACCACTCATCCACGGCTGCGATCAGGCCAGGGGCACCTTCGGCCTGACTGGCGCGGGGAGTGACTGCTGCTCGGCGGGTGGCAACGGCCTCTGGCCAGGGCATCTGGTTGCGGCCGCTCAGGACCTGCGACCAGGCCTGCGGAGGGCTCCGCGACGGCCAACCGATGACGACACCAGCCGTTTCACTCGCGGATCCCCGACCCCTGACGGGGCAGGCCCCATCTCAGCAGCAGAGGGAGAACCAGTTCCGCCGTCACCTAGGGCGTGTCTGACGGATCTCGCCGAGTGAGGTCCCGCAGCCAGATCCGCAGCGCCGCCACCGCCACCGTCCCGGCGAAGATGTACCCCCGCTTGTCGGTACGCATCGCGAACGCCCGGTTGTCCTTGAGCTTGGCGAACGTCCGCTCCACGACGTTGCGGCCCTTGTAGGCCTCCGCGTCGAAGGCGTACGGACGACCCCCGCGCGACCCGCGCTTGCGCCGGTGACCGGCCTGGTCATCTGGCACCGGGATCGTCGCGGTGATGTGACGACGGCGCAGGTCAGCGCGCACTGGACGACTGGAGTAGGCCTTGTCACCCATCACCCGGTCCGGTCGGGTGCGCGGGCGCCCGCACCCGCTTCGAGGGATGCGAAGCCGGCCCATCAGGACCGGGTAGGCCAACGTGTCCCCGCGCTGGCCGGGGCTGACCGCGCACACCAGGGGACGGCAGCGGGCGTCGGCGAGCAGGTGCACCTTGCTGCTCAGGCCACCGCGGGACCGCCCCAGGCCCTCTCGCTCACGGCTGGCCTGGCGCCTGGCGGCTTCCGGGTCGAGGTGTCCGGTGTTGACCCCCCGAACGCCCCCGTTCCCGGGGGCTGGGTGGGACCTGCGCGGCCAGGCGCTCGGGCGGCACGTCGCGTGGTGGTTCACCTCTGGCGCCGGCGGCGTCGTGGTGAGCGCGCATGATCGAGGAGTCGATGGACACCACCCACTCACCCTCCTGCGCAGTGAGGTCCAGGTCGCACTCGGTGCGCAGCGCGTCCAGGACCTTCTCCCATGTGCCGTCAGCTGACCAGCGTCGATGGCGGTCGTAGACGGAGTCGACAACGCTGCCAGGGACCGTAGGCCGCCGGTAGGTCTCGCCATGGTGAGCCGGTGCGGACCCGCCAGATGACCCCGTCGATGACGGGCCGGTGGTCGGCCCAGCGGCCGCCGCGGCGTGGGGTGCGGTCGGGTAGCAGCGGTTCGAGCAGGTGCCACTGGGCGTCGGGGAGGTCGTGGCGGTCAGCTGCCATGTGGGGGTAGTACCCCGAACGCAGCGTGATCGCTCAGACACGCCCTAGCTGCAGCCCGGTCATCCCCTCGACCCCCACGGCCAGACAGAGTTCCTGGCTCCTCTAGCTCGCGCCGGCTCATCCGCGTCGGCGCGAAGGTCAAGATGTCCACCAGTGGCGGTGGCTCACTGCCCGGCCCTCCCGCGCTGATCCAGCCCACGACGTCGTCGGTCGCCTCCGGAGTCAGCACCCCGCCCAGCCAGACCGGAGTCACGCCCGCATCGCGCTGATCAGCCCCAGGGACGACGACCACCACGTTCGAGTGCTCGCAGGCGTCCAGGCACTTGCCGATCGCCACCGAGGTGGTGCCAGCGTCGATGCCCTGGCTCAGGACGCGCAACTGCTCGGCGTGGTCGAAGCCGGGGTGCTTGCTCCTGTTGCCGCACTCCCCACCCCGGCACACCACCACCAGCGTCCCCTGTGGCTCCAGCGGTTGGAGGCGAGGTGGGCGCCGGCGACCTGCGCTGCGCTTGGGCAAGGAGCTCTCCAAGGAAGTGTCGAGAACGATGTCTGCCATTATCTGCGCGTGCTCGAAGATAAGCGGACATGCGGACGCCTGCCGGACAGCGACTACGTCGAGCTGGCCGTCGAGGTCTTCGCGATGCTCGCCGACGCCACCAGGGTCCGGATCCTGCTGGCCCTCAAGGACGCCGGTGAGCTCTCGGTCAACCACCTCGCCGAGGTCGTCGACCGTTCCCCAGCCTCGGTGTCCCAGCACCTGGCCAAGCTGCGCCTGGCCCGCATCGTGACCACCCGCGGTGATGGGGTGCGTGTCTTCTACCGCCTGGCCAACGAGCACGTTCCTCAGCTGGTCACCGACGCGATCTTCCAGGCCGAGCACTCCCTGGGCGGTACCCCGCGCCACCACCACCGTCCGCAGGAGTCCGCGCAGATGCCCCGCGAGGACGCAGAGGACGCCCAGGCCACCCCAGGCAGCGCGGTCACCACCGCCTCGGCAACGGCGGAGAAGGCACCCCGATGACCAGCACCCTCAGCGGCCCAGCTTCCCTAGAGGCGCGCCCCGGCGGCCGCGTCCTGGCCAAGCCGCCATCGCTGATCTCCACCGGTATCCGCTTGCCCGAGGTCCGCTGGGCTGCCCTGGCCCTCCTGCTCTTCCTGGTCGCGTGGCCGCTGCAGCTGGCCGGAGCCCCCGCACCTCTGTGGTGGGGGCTGTACTTGGCCTGCTACCTCGCCGGTGGCTGGGAACCGGCGTGGGCGGGCATCACCGCCCTGCGGGAGAAGACCCTCGACGTCGACCTGCTGATGATCGTCGCGGCCATCGCCGCCGCCAGCATCGGCCAGGTCTTCGACGGCGCCCTGCTCATCGTCATCTTCGCCACCAGCGGCGCCCTGGAGGCCCTGGTCACCCAGCGCACCGCAGACTCCGTCTCCAGCCTGCTGACCCTGGCCCCAGAGCGCGCCACCCTCGTAGTCGGTCATGGCCTAGGCCTGCACGAGCGCGAGGTGGACACCGCTGACCTGGTCATCGGTGACGTCATCCTGATCCGCCCCGGCGAACGCATCGGCGGTGACGGCGTCGTCATCCACGGCGTCAGCGAGGTCGACCAGGCCGCCGTCACCGGTGAGTCCGTCCCCGTGCGCCGCGAGGTCGACGACGAGGTGCTCTCGGGCACCGTCAACGGCACCGGCGCCCTCACGGTGCGCATCACCCGAGCTGCCAGCGACTCCGTCATCGCCCGCGTCGTGACCCTGGTGCGGGAGGCCTCGGAGACCAAGGCAGCCCGCCAGCTGTTCATCGAGAAGGTCGAGCAGCGCTACTCGCTCGGCGTCGTCATCGCCACGCTGGTGGTCTTCTGCCTGCCCCTGGCTCTTGGACAGGAGTTCCAGGCGGCGCTGCTGCGCGCCATCACCTTCATGATCGTGGCCTCACCGTGCGCGGTGGTGCTGTCCACGATGCCGCCGCTGCTGGCTGCGATCGCCAATGCCGGTCGCCACGGGGTGCTGGTGAAGTCCGCCACCGTCATGGAGCGCCTGGGGCGCACCCAGCTGGTCGCCTTCGACAAGACCGGCACCTTGACCCAAGGCGCCCCCGAGGTGGTGGACGTGTCGCCGGCGGCCGGCCGCACCCGCGCTGAGGTGCTGGGGCTGGCGGCGGCGGTGGAGCGGCACAGCGAGCACCCGTTGGGACAGGCCATCGTGCGTGCAGCCGTTCAGGACGCCGGGCAGGACGCCGGGCCCGGCGACGAGGCCCTGCCCAGTGCGGCGGACTTCCGCGCCCTGCCCGGTCGTGGGGTCGAAGGCGTCGTGGGCGGGCGCACCGTGTCGGTGCTGCAGGCCCCCGCGACCGGACGGACCGTCGTCGGCACCGTCGTGCACGTCCTGGTGGACGGCGACATCGCCGGAACCGTGGTGCTGCACGACGCGCTGCGCGCCGACGCTGCACAGGCGGTCGCCCACGCCGAGCAGCTCACCGAGCGACCGGTGCACCTGCTCACCGGCGACAACGACGCCACCGCGACCGACATCGCCGCCCGCACCGGCATCACCGCCGTCCACGCCCACCTGCTGCCCGCCGACAAGGCCCAGCTCGTCACCGACCTCGAGGCGGGTGGGGTGGCAGTCATGGTGGTCGGGGACGGCGTCAACGACGCCCCCGCACTGGCGGCCGCCAGCACCGGGGCCGCGATGGGGCGCCACGGCTCGGACCTGGCGCTGGAGACGGCTGACCTGGTCATCATCCGCGACGAGCTGGCGGCGGTTCCGGCGGTGGTGGCGATGTCTCGGCGTGCTCATCGGATCGTGGTGGCCAACCTGGCGATCGCGGCGACGTTCATCGTGGTGCTGGTGACCTGGGACCTGGTGGGCAGCCTGCCGCTGCCGCTGGCGGTGGCGGGCCATGAGGGGTCGACCGTCATCGTGGCGCTGAACGGCCTGCGGCTGCTGCGCCGGTCCGCCTGGCCCACCGCGACCCTCCGATGAGCTGGGGACGGCGACCTCCCTCGAGAGCGGCCCATCTGCAGCAGGCGCCCCGCAGCGACGCGAACCGGGCTCCGGCCGCAGCAAGGCAGGCTCGTTGCACCGCCGTCGACGAGCACCACCGGGCGCTGCACGGGAGCCGGCGTGGCCCTCAGCGCCGGTGCCGCGTCGCCGTGTCCCCCGTGTGGACGTCAGCCTTCTTTAAGGTTGCCCGGTGAGCACGACAGGTCAGGCACTGCACGACGTGCTCGATGCCGCACAGGACGCCTCCCCGGTGGACGCCGTCGAGGCGGTCACCCGCGAGCTGGGCAAGGCCCTGGGCGCGACGGCGGTCTCCTTCCTCATCGCTGACCTGTCAGGACGAGCGCTCATCCGCCTGACCCACACCCCCCTGGGAGCCGATGTCAGAGCGGCTGCAGGTGGTCACACCGCCCAGGTGCGGGAGGCAGGTCCTGCAGGGGTGGAGCGCCTCCAGGAGCGGGAGTCGGCGAAGGCGGTCTCCTTCGACGGCGGTCCGGCCGAGCAGGCGGTCCGCACCCAGCAGGTCCAGGTCGTCGAGACCGGTGACCGGGGATGGGTGGTCCTGGCACCCGTCACCGAACGCGGCGAGGCGATCGGCCTGGTGGAGCTGACCATGCCCACCCGACCGAGCCCTGCCCAGCAGGCGGAGGTCGCCCGCACCGCCTTCGTGCTCGCCTACGTCCTCATCGCCAGCCGCCGGCACACCGACCTGTTCGAGTGGGGCCAGCGCAGCGTGCCCTACTCCCTGTCCGCGGAGATCCAGCGGCGCCTGCTGCCCGCGGCGCTGACCTGCGAGGCGGGGGCGTTCACCCTGTCGGCCTGGCTGGAGCCGGCGGCTGAGATCGCCGGGGACACCTTCGACTACGTCCTGGCCCGTGACGAGCTGCACCTGTCGATGAGCGATGCGATGGGACACGGCGTCGCCAGCGCCCTGATGGCGACGCTGTGCCTGGGGGCGCTGCGCAACAGCCGCCGCCGAGGCGTCTCGCTGGTGGAGCAGGCGGCCTCGGCGAACAGCGCGCTGCACGAGCACCTGACCGGTGAGGGGCAGGAGGGCTTCGTGACCGGGGTGCTGGGCAGGGTGGACCTGCCCACCGGCAGGCTGAGCCTGCTCAACGCCGGTCACGCCCACCCCTACCTGGCGCGCGGGGACCGCGTCGAGCCGGTCCGGGTGGACCCCGGTCTGCCGCTGGGCCTGTTCTCCGAGCTGGAGCACGGGTGGGCCGCGGTGGATCTCCTCCCCGGAGACCGGGTCGTGTTCGTCACCGACGGGATGCTGGAGCGCAACGCCGAGGCGGTGGACCTCGCTGCTCTCATCCGGGTCTCGCGGCACCTGCACCCGCGGGAGGCGACCCGAGCGCTGGCTGACGCGGTGGTCCGAGCGTGCGGCGGTGAGCTGGCGGACGACGCGACGGTGATGGTGCTGGACTGGCACGGGAACCACGGCCGGGACCGCCGCACGACGTCCGGGGCCGAGGTCCACCGCGCCAGCCCTCGGACATGAGCGCCGTGCACCGCAGCCCTGTTCGCCCGAGAACGGGCTCAGACTGGTCGAGAGCGGGCCGAGCTCCCGGTGCACGCGGACGCCTCAGCGGTGAGACGGTCGAAGCGTCACCTCGGGGTCGTTGTTGACGCGGAACCAGACGGCTTTGCCGGCTGGGCCCGGCTCCACACCCCACTCGGCGGCGAGCTGGTCGATGAGCAGCATCCCGCGGCCGCTCTCGGCATCCGCGTCGACGTGGCGCACCATCGGCGCACCGGCGGCGGCGTCGCTGACGCGGACCCGCAGGCCCGCTGGTGCCTGGCAGGACACCTCGGTGGTGATGGGCGGGGATCCATGCCGCAGGGCGTTGGTGACCAGCTCGGTCACGAGGAGCTGGGCCACCTCGGTCTCGCCGTGGGAGTGAGCCGGGCAGGTGGAGGAGGACAGGAAGTGCCTCGCCCTGGAGGGAGCACGATCGTCGACGGGCAGCTGCATCGACGCGTCCGGGGTGGTGGAGCACACGAGGCTCCCGTCCCCGTCTGGACCTCATTCAAACGATCTCTTTCAAGTCAGGGTGGCCGCCCGGTCGGGGATCCGTTGTGAGACGGATCGACGCCCGCGTCGCGAAGGAGCGACAGGGCGCCTGGAGCGCACGGTCAGCGGTCCTCGGTTGCGTCAGTCGGCCCCATGAACCCCTCGTAACAGGGCCAACCCCTCACCCCAGCCCGCGATGACCTCCTCAGTGCGGCGGTGGCCCCGCGCAACATCATGCGCAGCGCACTGGGCCTCCACCCGCGCGAACACCTCTCGCAGTGCCCGCGGCTCACCATCAAGCAGGCTCGCCAGCAGCGGCAAGAAGTCCTCAGCCGGCCATCCCCGTACAGGTTGCTCGCGCAGCTCCCATGGCAGGTACTTGTGATACGGCCTAACACGTCCCGCCAAGGCGAACACGACGTCGAGCAGCCACGGCATCGACTCGGCGGCGTCGAGCCGCCGCTCCAGGGGCCTGTCATCGCGGTCGGATTTCAGGGCGCGGTAGGTGTAGTTCAGCCAGCCGTCCAGGCGGCTGGCGTCCAGCAGGACGGCGTCGATCTCATCTGGCGTAAGCGTTGCCTGCCGACGCACAGCTTTCGTAATCGCCCCCTCAGTGCGGTCCAGGAGGACAGGGGCCCAGGCGAAGGACCAGCGGAACCACCAGCCCGGCGTCCCGAAGGAAGGCACCGCTTGCAGCTCGCTCATCGCGACGGGTAGCTCATCTACCTCGTCAGAGCGGTCCGCCGTGCGCTGGGCAGCGGCAATGTCGGTGAGCACGACGTAGACATCGACGTCGGAGCGGCTGGCCGCCAGGCCTCTGCCAGCAGAACCCGACAGCACGAGCCCCAGGAGACCGTCGCCGTGCGCGACCTCATTGCGCTGGGCTACCTCCCGAAGCAGGTCACGGTGCTCGGTGGACACGTGCTCAGGCAGGCGCAGCTCCACCTGGCTGACTGTGCTCAGGCCAAGGCGATCGTGTCCATGGCTTTCCGCGGTGTTCGGATGGGAATCCGTTGTGAGACAAATCCCTGCCCGCGCCGCTGAGGAGCGACAGGACACCTGATCCGCCCGGTCACCGGTCGTCAGCGAGACACCGACCGTCGTACGACCCACTGGCGACTCATGCTCCCGGCAACCCGGTCATGGACGGCCTGGTCGATGCCGCGGTGCGGACCAGGCCAGCACCGGCGCGAACACGGCCTCAAGGACGGGCTTACCTGGATGAAGTCCATCTGCAACTCGTCAGAACTGCACCGCGTCCTTGCTCTATGAGGTCCACGCAGGAGGACAGGCGATGACACCGCCCGGACGGCGCGTCCTCGCAGCAGCATCGGCTGCGCTCGGTGCCCTTGTGCTGAGCGGCTGCGCGGCACTGCCCCGCGCGGCCACCGCCGATGTCCGCACCCTCGCCAAGATCGACGGGTGGCGCGCTGACCTGGCTACCCCGCCGCAGGTGTTTTCCGCTCTAGAGGTCGCTTACGACCCTGAGACAGCCCAGCGGATGTGGCAGGAGAACGTTCCACCCGGGCTCCCTGCGCGGGGAGGTGACCCGACGCGCTTCGGGCTCTACGGAGATCTGGCCGATGTCGACTTCGGCGGGCAGGCGGTGGCCTTGTGGTCCGGCGGTCAGTCCGGCAGCTGCCCGGGGTGGCTCTCGCAGGTGCGCCGGGCCGAGACCAGCCATGTCGTCGTCACCGAGGAGCTCGACAGTGGCATCGGCAATGCCTGCAGCAGGGACCGCAACGTCTACCGCACCGTGGTCGTCATCGAGCGCGACCAACTGCCGAGCGAGTCGTCGCTGGCATCTGCACATGCCACAGACGATGACCCGGAGTGCCCCGCCGAGGTGTTGCTGGCCGCCTACCCGCCTCCGTAGGAAGCGCCTTCCGACGACGTCAGCGGGAGACAGGTAGGTCGGACAGGAAGCCCATCTCCGACGGTCGGTGGCCCCGGGCGTCAGGGCACCGCGACGTGCACCGAGGCGGCCGGTCAGCGGTGGTCAGCGAGACGCCGACCGGGCAGCGGTGGTCCAAGATGCGATACGGACCTGACGGGCCAGATCAGTCCTCGCTGGACTGACGCCAGCAGGACGCGGCATCCAGCAACCAAGACGGGGAGCAACAGTGATGACTGGCTCCAGGTTGATATGGCTGCGTGTGGTGCTATTGGCTGTCTTCTTTGCCGCGTTGGCCTACCTCGGTGTCGTCTTCGGCGGACGGCCAACTACGTCGATCCTTGTCGCTGTAGGCGCCTGGTCGGCCAGCGTCCTGGTGGTCGTCTGGGTCCACCTTCATCAGACCTGAGCGTTGCGCTTAGCCAACCCCTCCGAGACGGCGAGCTGTGTCCGTCATCGCCGCTCACGGGGGAGCAGGCGTCCGTCCAGCGGTCCGTCTGCGCACAGCCTCAGCCGGTGGTTAGCACCCCCGCCAGGGCGTCCAACGCCCCAGGGACCAGGGCGTAGTAGGCCCACACTCCCCGCTTGTCCCGCATCAGCAGACCCGCCTGCACGAGCACCTTTAAGTGGTGGCTCACCGTGGGCTGGGACAGGCCCAGAGGCTCGGTCAGATCACACACGCACGCCTCCCCGCCCTCGTGGGCGGCGACCATGCTCAGCAGCCGCAGCCGCGCAGGGTCGGCGATTGCCTTCAGGGTCCGGGCTAGTGCGGCGGCGTCCTCGGCGCGAAGGGGCTCGCGCACCAGGGGGGCGCAGCACGCCACCGACCCGGCGCCGCCCCCGGCCGACGGGTCGACGCCAGGGCCCTGGGCGACGGGCTGAGCGACGCGGGCCACGGTGACAGGGTGGCACACGACATCGACAGGCATCGATGTTGACGGAAGGCGACCGCCGTGCGACGGTCCATCGACAAACATCGATCCCTGCTGCGGCGGGGCGGGAAGGCGGTCATGAGCCCCACCAGCACCCTTGAGGGCCCGGTCGTGGCGCGCCTGTCGACCCTGGACCGGTTCCTGCCGGTCTGGATCGTCGCCGCGATGGCCCTCGGCCTGACCCTCGACCGCCTGGTCCCCGGCCTCGACGACGCCCTCTCAGCGCTCGAGGTCGGCTCGGTGAGCCTGCCGATCGCCCTTGGCCTGCTGGTGATGATGTACCCGGTGCTGGCCAAGGTCCGCTACACCCAGCTCGGCCGCGTCAGCTCCGACGCCGCCGGCCGCCGCATGCTGGCCGCCTCACTGGTCCTGAACTGGGTGCTCGGGCCGGCGCTGATGTTCGCCCTGGCCTGGCTCCTGCTGCCTGACCAGCCCGAGTTCCGCACCGGCCTGGTCATCGTCGGCCTGGCCCGCTGCATCGCCATGGTCCTGATCTGGAACGACCTGGCCTGCGGGGACCGCGAGGCCGCCGCCGTCCTGGTGGCGATCAACTCCGTCTTCCAGATCCTCGCCTTCGCAGCCCTCGGCTGGTTCTACCTGCAGGTGCTCCCTGCGTGGCTGGGCCTGCCGACCACCAGCGCGGACTTCTCCGTCGCGGCCATCGTGGTCAGCGTGCTGGTCTTCCTCGGCATCCCGCTGCTCGCCGGCTACCTGACCCGCACGATCGGGGAGCGGGCCAAGGGACGGGACTGGTACGAGCGGCGCTTCCTGCCGCGCCTCGGCCCCTGGGCCCTGTACGGCCTGCTGTTCACCATCGTGCTGCTCTTCGCCCTGCAGGGGGACGCGATCATCTCCGCCCCTGGTGACGTCGCGCGGATCGCACTGCCGCTGCTGGCCTACTTCATCCTGATGTTCGTCGGCTCCTTCGTGCTGGGTCGCGTGATCGGCCTGGACTACGCCCGCACCACCACGCTGTCCTTCACCGCGGCCGGCAACAACTTCGAGCTCGCCATCGCCGTGGCGATCGGCACCTTCGGGGTCACCTCCGGCCAGGCCCTGGCCGGGGTGGTGGGCCCGCTGATCGAGGTGCCCGTGCTGGTGGCGCTGGTCTACGTCGCCCTGTGGGCCGGGCACCGCTTCTTCTCGAACGACCCCACCGTCCCCGCCGCCCGTGCTGCTCTAGACGCCGCAGGGACGACGACCACCCGGAGCACCTCATGACCCAGCCGACCACCCCCACCGTCAGTCCCGCCGTCAGCCCTGCTGCCAGCTCTGCAAGCCCTGCCGAGGGTCCGCGGGTGCTATTCGTGTGCGTGCGCAACGGCGGCAAGTCCCAGATGGCCGCCGGCCTGATGCGCCACGCCGCCGCCCAGCACGGCCTGGCGGTGCAGATCTCCTCCGCCGGCACCGAGGCGGGTACGAAGCTGAACGCCCAGTCGGTGGAGAGCCTGGCCGAGATCGGCGTCGACATCTCCACCGCCCGCACCCACCAGCTGACTGCGGACGACGTGCGCGCCGCTGACCTGGTGGTCGTGCTGGGCGGGGAAGCCCGGGTGGAACCGGCCGAGGGCACCCCCGTGGAGGTGTGGGAGACCGATGAGCCTTCCACCCGGGGCATCGAGGGGATGGAGCGCATGCGCCTGGTGCGCGATGACATCGCTGCTCGCGTGGAGGACCTCATCGGCCGTCTCGGCTGAGCCACCCTGCTGAGTCCGTTGCGGGGCAGCGGTGTCCGGCCAGGGAGCCGTCAGGGTCAGCGGTCTCGCGACGGCTTCCGGCCTCGGGTGAGCATCCAGCCCCGCTGATGCCTGACCCTTGCTGGAACCTCCGGGCCAAGACCTCCCATCGGACGCTCAATGATCTTGGATCTGGTCGACCCGGGACCGCTCGTGGGTGCCAGCACCCGCCCGCTTCTGCGCGTACAACCGCCCATCGGCACGAGCAAGCAGCACCTCGATGCGGGCGCTGCCGTCACTTGAGGCCATACCCGCCGACCAGGCCATGGCGTGAACTTCGCGCAGCCGCTCGACCAGTGCCCCCGCCTGAACCTCAGAGGTACCCGGCAAGCTGAGCACAAACTCATCCCCACCGAGACGACCCAGCAAGTCCCCGCGGCGCAGCTGCCGGCTCCACGACGCACTCAGCTCGCGCAGCAGAGCATCTCCGGCAGCGTGCCCGCGAGAGTCGTTGACCGCCTTGAACCCATCCAAGTCGATGACCACCACGGTGTACGGGCGCCCCGATCGTCGGGCCTGGGCCAGGTCACGCTCCGCCGCCGCCAGCCACGCGCGCCGGTTGGCCACCCCCGTCAACGGGTCCAGGGCAGCCGTGTCCCGCAGGGTCCTCACCATGCGCCCGTGGACCTCCAGCACCACTACGGCGGTGACCAGGACAACCACCCACGGCAGCACGAGACCGTCCGCGGTACTGAGCACAGCACCAGCAGTGGCCATGGCCAAGAGACACACCCCATAGGCGCGAGCAGCTGCGGCGGAGAAGGACTGCGCGGCGTACAAACACCCAGCGATCAGCATCGGCCCGAGACCCACGACGCCCACCGCAGTCACAGATGCCGCTGCTGCGAGGGCCACCAAGGCACTCAAGACGACGAAGCCGACGTGGACCACACCTACCGGCCAGCGTCGACCCACCAGCAGCACCGCAACGGCCACGACGAGGCCGGTCCCGCCAAGGGCAGCCATCAACGCCACAGGGGACTGTGCCGTCAGAGGCCAGCGCGCCGAGACCAGGCACAGCAGGCCACCAAGGGCGTAGACCAGCGCCAGGACCCTGACCTCGGGACGCTCCTGCCCATGCATGTGCTGACTGTTGCGCAACAAAGCCTCACACGGTGCCCAACTCACCTCAGGCAGCTGAACCTGCTGAGCCATCGCTGGGTAGGCCGAGGTAGCCCCCCTCAACATGAGACGGCTGTAACCGCTGACCAGCACTGGTAGGAAGCCGGCGAGACACCTCGCTCACGATGCTCGTGCCAACCACGACGCGCCGACCTGGCCAGCTGGAGCCGGCCTTGCGATGGCGTACCCCTGCACGTGCAGGCCGGGCCCCGGCCCGAGGCTGGCCAGCTGCCGCAGCGCATCCAAGTGCGCCTGTGTCTCAGCGCCCTCGGCGGTCACAGCAACCCCCAGCTCGCATCCCATCTGCACCAGCATCCGCACCACCGCCAGATCGCGTTCGTCACTGAGCATGCCCGCAACGAACCGTCGGTCGATCTTGATTCCGTCCAGGTGCAGGTCACGCAGATGCGCCAGTCCCGCAGCGCCTGACCCCACGTCATCCAACGTCAGCCCCACCCCAGCACCTCGCAGCCTGGCCAACGACTCAGCAGCCGCAGCGATGTGGGCGGTGGTGGCCACCTCAGGCAGCTCCAAGCGCAGCACGTAGGGCGCCAATCCCACGCACGCAAGCTCGGCCAAGACCATCGACGCCAGGTCCGGATGCAACAGACCAGGCACCGAGAGGTTGACGTTGATGTGCAGGGGGGCCCCGGAGCCGTACTCAGCTCGCCAGCGCGCGTGCTGGGTCAAGGCCAGATGCAGGACATGTACGTCCAGGTTCGCTGCGAAGCCGACCGCGGCGACATCACCCAAGAAGGCCACCGGACTGAGCAGGCCTCGGGCGGGGTGGTTCCATCGCACCAGGGCCTCAGTACTGCTCAGGCGTCCGGTCAGAACATCCACGATGGGCTGGAAGTGCAGCTCGAACTGGCCATCGTCGAGAGCGTCCTGCAGCTCGCTGCGGTCAGGTGCAAGCGCCGTGGTCACCGCCGGTGCTGCCGTTCCATCGACCACAGCGCAACGCGCACCCCCAGCTGCTTTGGCGCCGTACATCGCCAGGTCCGCCTCGTGCAGCAGCACCGACGCCTCCAGCGGTCGGTCAACGCCGATGGCGGCTGCGCCGATGGCCACCCCGATGCTGGCCTGTCCCGGCAGGGTCCGCCCCGCCACGTGCATCGGTTCGCTCAGGTGCATCAGGAGTCGCTGTGCGATGTCATGGGCCCAGGCCGCGACAGGCTGGTGCGACGAGACCGGCATCTGAGCCAGGACTGCGAACTCATCCCCACCCAGGCGGGCCACGAGGTCCTCCGGGCGTACCGCTGTTCGCAGGCGCTGAGCCACCTGCTGCAGGACGAGGTCGCCGGTGCTGTGCCCATAGCCGTCGTTGATCGCCTTGAAGTTGTCGATGTCGATGTAGACCACCACCACATGACTGCTCGGACCAGCGGTGGGCACACAGGCGCTGTGCAGCTGCTGCAGGAAGTGCTCGCGGTTGGCCAGCTGGGTCAACGGGTCGGTCAGGGCTTTGTGGGTGAGCTCTGCGGCCAGTGCCCGCAGGACGTCCTCAACCTCCAAGAACGACACGACTTCGTGGCAGGCGCCATCACGCTCCGACCCGGCGGCTGGCACCTCATCGGTCCCACGGACGTCGGTAACCAAGATCTCGCTGTACCGGCTGGCGCGATCACGAGTCAGGATCTGTTGAGCAGCCTGGGCCACCGAGGTCTCCGACCCAAGGGACAGGGCGTCCCAGTCGGTGAGGACGCTGACAGGACGGCGGGCGTGCACCGAGCGTCCATAACCCAGCCGTCCAGCCATCGCTGACATGAACGGGCCACGTGAGATCAGCCCCCAGCGGCGCTTTTCATCCTCCGGACGCGGCCTCACCGCCAGGCACGTCAGGTCTGTGTCGGTGCGGAACGCTTCGTCGATGAGGTCGCACGCCGTGTCAGGGGCGACGATGCGGGCTGGACGCGTCAAGGGTGCGACATCGCCGGGGGCGGTGTGGTGCTGCCCGAGCGCGTGGTGCAGGTTCACGCTCACCTTCCTGGTATCGGCGGGCCGCAGCGCCGATAGAGACACCAGGGGGTGAACGCTCGGTGTCCACCGCCACGCTCGAGCCTCTGGCAGCAGACGTGGACGGCCGACGGCGCGCCAAGATGACCGAGCCCACCCACCGGCAGACTGACACGTTGATCACTATCACTCCGCTGCACGGTGGAGCCGTAGACGTACGGTGACCGTCGTGTCAGGCCAGCGTCCAGTCGCGTTCACCCGGTGGTCACCACTTCACTCGACCGCAGACCGCCTGCAGCACGCCGCACCCGCCAGATGCCGCATTGACCTGCTCGACGCGCCTGAGAACCTCACCGCCCTGGATGGCGCGCTGGTGGACCAGGCACGACGGGTCGCCCGAGAGCTGCTAGCCACAGTGGACGATGCCGGCCGCCGCTGGCGGCACACCCAGGCGGTGGCCGCCCGAGCCCGCGAAGGGTCAGCAGCAGTAGCACCCCAGCAGGTCAACCTCCTGATCAGCGCCGCGTGGCTGCACGACATCGGCTACGCGCCAGCACTGGCTCGGACCGGCTTTCACCCGGTGGACGGGGCGATGCACCTGCAGCAACAGCTGTGGCCACCAGCCGTGGTGGGCCTGGTGGCCCACCACTCAGGCTCGCGGTTCGTAGCGGCGGTGCGCGAGGTGCAGCACCACATGATTCCGTTCGAGCGGGTGGGGCACTGGTCAGGCCCGGTGGCTGATGCCCTGACCTGGGCTGACCAGACCACCGGCCCCGACGGGAATCGCGTCAGCGTGCACGAACGCATCGCCGAGGTGCTCAGCCGCCACGGTGCTGACAGTCCCCAGGCTCGCTGCCACCCTCAGCGCGGCCCCGCCCTGATCAACGCGGTGAACGCCACCGAGGACCGGCTGCTCCTTGCACGCGCCGCTGGGACCAGCAGTAGCTAAAGCCCCAGCACGTCGACGTTCCCACTGACCAGAAGCCGGGTTTGGCGCAGCGGGCCCATCGTGCCCATCGCTCGGATGCACCGCGGGGGTCTGGTGTGCCGATGACTTAGGACGCCGTCCTCAAGGGGCCGGGGTGCGGAACAAGGGATCCTTTCGCCCCTGTAGCGCGGTGTCCAGCTGGGTGTCGGCATCGCCATCAGAGCCATCAGAGGCGCCGCGGTTCTCCGCAGCGTTGTCCGTGGGGCTGGTCGCGTCGTTGTTCGCGGAGCGGTTCGGCTCCTCTGCGGCCACTCCCGTTCCCGGGGACGCCTCGGGGGCTCCTGCGCCGGCATCGGCCGCGGGGATGGTGCCGTCCTGGTCATCGGGAACGGGAGAGAAGGGGGCGCTCATCGACATGGCGCTCACCTGCCCGGCACCGCGGATCTCACGCGCCGCAGTCGACGGTGTTCGTCTGCCATGCACGCGACGGGCACCCGCGCCGCCTCGCTTCAAGGGGGTTGCGGCTCGATGAACTCTTGTGGGCCAGACCGCTGTTGGTCCCACATGTGCCGCACGATGGCGCCATGGGCACTGGAGCCGGCGCGCTGGTGAAGGGCGTGGACCCTCTGGCGGTGGTGCGCCGGTGGGAAGCCTCCCAGGGGCGTCGCCTGGTGGACCCGTCATTGGCCGGCTGGGATGACCTGGACAGCGAGGCCCTGGTCATGGCTCGTGATAGCTGGGGTGTGTCGTTGCCCGGCGGCACGCAGTTCTGGAGGCGGCGGCGCTACCTCAGCTTCAGCGCGAGCGGGGCGCCGCAGCGGCTGGTGGAGGTGCAGCTGGCCTGCGGGGACCATCCCGTGGTGCAGGCGCGTCACCGTGACCTGGCTGTTGCACGTGCGCTGGGTAACCGGTATTGGATCTACGTCCTCGACCCGGCGGCAGACGGCCAGGCGCAGTTGTGGACTGTGCAGGATCCTGCAAGGTGCCCCTGGCAACTCGCCAAGGCCGTGGACCCGCACGAGGGGCTGTGGGTCCTGCCGCTGCGCCAGGTAAGCGCGGCATCGGTCTTGCTCGCCGCGGCGTAAGAGCGCGCTCACGCGTGGCGGTCAGCGGACCAGGACCGGCACCTGCGCTGCACGCACCACCACACGGGCGCCAGGTGCGGTGTGCTCTCCCGTACGCGCTGCCAGGTGCACCACCAGGGGCTCCCCACCGCCGTCGAGCTGGACGACGGCCCGAGTGGCGGCGCCCAGGAAGACCAGCTGGACGACGGTGCCACGCGCCCCTGCGCCCCCCGGAGCGCCCCCCGAAGAGCCTCCCGCCTCCGGGGCCACCTCGATGTCCTCAGGTCGCAGCAGCGCCGTGCCCGGACCCGACGTGGTGGTCGACCCCGGCAGCAGCGGCAGCCGCCGCCCCAGCACCTCCGCCCCGCCTGCCCCCACCTCGCAGGCGACGCGGTTGACCTGCCCCACGAACTCCGCCACGAAGGGCGTCGCCGGGCGGCGGTAGAGCTCTTGCGGAGCGGCCACCTGCTCCAGGCGCCCGGCACGCACGACCCCGACGCGGTCAGCGACCGACAGCGCCTCCTCCTGGTCGTGGGTGACCAGGAGCGTCGTCGTCCCGACCTCTCGCTGGATCCGGCGCACCTCCTCGCGCAGCTGCTCGCGCACCTTGGCATCCAGCGCCGAGAACGGCTCGTCCAGCAGCAGCACCGAGGGCTCCACCGCCAGCGCCCGGGCCAGGGCCACCCGCTGCTGCTGTCCGCCCGACATCTGCGGTGCGAACCGGTGGGCCTGCGCGCTCAGGCCCACCAGTTCCAGGGCCTCCCCTGCGCGCCGCCGCCGCTCGGCTGCGCTCACCCCGCGCAGCCGCAGGCCGAACGCGACGTTGTCCAGGGCGTCCAGGTGCGGCAGCAAGCTGTAGGCCTGGAACACCATGCCCATCCCCCGCCGGTGCGCGGGCACCCGAGCCAGGTCGCGTCCGCCGACGACGACCGTCCCGGCATCGGCCCGCTCCAGCCCTGCCAGCACCCGCAGCGCGGTGGTCTTGCCGCACCCGGACGGTCCCAGCAGCGCCACCAGCTCCCCCGGGCCGATGGTCAGGTCAAGACCGTTCAGGGCGGCCACCTCCCCGAAACTGCGGCGCAGCCCCTCTAGACGGACCTCCACGCCCCCGGGCGTGCCGAGGCCGGCAGCGCCGGTGGTGCTCTGACGGGTGGCGGTGCTCACGACGGTGCTCCGGTTCCAGGGGGCGCGGCAGGGGTGGGTGAGAGGACGGCAGCGGCCGGTGCGGCTCGACGCCGTCGCCCCACGGGCAGCAGTGACAGTCCGAGCAGCAGGACGAAGGCCAGCAGCAGCGAGGCGAGCGAGGCCGCGACCGACAGCTCGGCGTCGCGCTTGCCGACCAGGTTGATGGCCACCGGGAGGGTGTCGTAGCCCAGCAGGGAGGCCACCGTGAACTCCCCCAGCACCACGGCGACCACCAGCACCACCGTGCTCGCGACGGCGCCGGTGAGGTTGGGCAGCACGACCTTGAGAACAACGTCGGGCCAGCGGGCCCCCAGGCTGCGCGCGGCTTCCACCAGGGTGCGCAGGTCCAGGCCCCCCAGGCCCGCGGCGAGTGCGCGGTGGGCGTAGGGCAGGGACAGCACCGCGTAGACGAAGACGAGGTTCAGCGGGGAGCCGCCGAGCAGGTAGACCACCCAGGCGTAGACCGGGGCGACGCCCACCACCACGACCACGGCGGGAACCGCCAGCGGCAACAGGCACACCAGCTCCAGGGGCTGGCGCGCCCACGGCAGGCGCAGCGCCACCAGCAGCATCGTCGGCAGCAGCAGAGCTACCACCACGACCGCCGTCAGCAGCGCCAGCTGCAGGGAGACCAGGATCGCTGCGGACAGGTCGGGGTCGGTGGTCAGTGACGACCACGCTCCACCCGAGCGGCCCCCGGTGGGCGTGCGGGTGCTGAAGTCCAGCATCGCCAGCAGCGGGACCAGGGCCGCCGCAGCGGCGACACCCAGCACGACCCACCGGACGACGACGGCCGTACGCGGGCCCGCACCCTTGCTCGTGCCCTTGTCAGTGCCCGTCGGCTGCCGGCTCATCGCAGCCACCGCGCGGTGCGGCGCTGCACCAGGGCCTGGGCCCCCATGACCACGGCGACCACCAGGACCATGCCCACCGCGAGGGTGCTGGCCAGGTCCTGCTGGCCGACCAGCACGTCGCTGGACAGGGCCCGTCGGATCTGCAGCGGCACGATGGAGGAGCCCTGGCTCACGAGCGCGGCGGCAGTGGCGTACGCGGACAGCGCGTTGGCGAACAGCAGCAGCAGCGCACCGGTGAAGGCCGGGGCGAGGACGGGCACCGACACGAGGCGGAAGTGCTGCCAGTGGGTCCCGCCCAGGGTCAGGCTCGCCTCGCGCCAGGCGGGGCGCACCCCATCCAGCGCGGGCAGGAAGACGATGACCATGAGCGGCACCTGGAAGCAGGTGTAGGCGAGCACCAGCCCGGGGGTGTCGAACAGCCAGACCCCGGAGGCGTACAGGTCCACCCCGACACCGCTCAGCAGCTGGGTGACCACCCCCGACAGGCCGATGGTGGCCACCAGGGCGAAGGCCAGTGGCACCCCTGCGAACTGGGAGAGCACCCCGCAGGCCGCCACGACCACCCGCCGCAGTACCGAGGTGGGTGAGGACCCGGCGACCACGGCCGCGACGGCGGCGCCGAGCACCGCTCCGACGGCGGCCGTGACCGCCGACAGCTCGAAGCTGCGCGCGAACGCCGACCGCACGACCGGGTCGCCCAGGGCCGCCAGGCCCCGAGCGTGGGACGTCCGGAGGAGTCCAGCAGCGCACCGGCGAAGACGACGCCGAGCGGGATGAGCAGGAACAGGATCACCAGGGCCCCGAAGGGCAGCAGACCGGCGGCGGCCGTGACCTCCGAGGCGAGGCGTCCGCTGCTGCGGGAGGCCGTGCGCCGGCCCGCTACCAGGGAGGTCACGAGACCGCGGCCGCCCAGGTGCTGGCCAGCTGCTGGGCCCCGGCCGCGGTCTGCTCGGCGGTCAGCGCCACCGGCGTGCCCGAGACCGCCGGGAGCTTGGCGTACTCGGTCTGGTCGATCGTGCCTGCGGTGACCATCGCGTCGGCGCGGATGGGGCGGGCCCCGCCGGCCAGCCACAGGTTCTGGCCCTCGTCGGAGTAGAGGAACTCCTGCCACAGGCGCGCGGCCGCGGGGTGGGGTGCGTCCTTGTTGATCGCCTGGTTGTAGTACTGGGAGGTCACCGCGCCGGTGGGGACCACGACCTTCCAGGTCGGCAGGTCCTTGGTGATGGCCGCGTTGAGGTAGTCCCAGTCGATGACGACGGGGGTCTGGCCCGAGGTGATCGTGGCCGCCGTCGGGTCCACGGGGAGGAAGTTGCCGGCGTCGTTGAGCTGGGAGAAGAAGCTGACGCCGGGGGTGAGGTCGTCAGCGGAGCCGCCGCTGCCGAGGGCTGCCATGACGACGCCGCTGAAGGCGGCTCCGGCCTGCGTGGGGTCACCGTTGAGGGCGACCGCGCCCTTGTACTCGGGCTTGAGCAGGTCGGCGACGGTGCTGGGCGCGGGGACCTTGGCCGAGTCGTAGCCGATGGACATGTAGCCGCCGTAGTCGTTGACCCACAGCCCCGTCTCCTCCTTGTTGGCCGCGGGGACGTCGTCCCACGTGGCCACCTGGTAGGAGGCGAACTGGTCGGTGTTGGCCAGGGTGACGGACTGGCCGAGGTCGAACACGTCAGGAGCACCGTCCTGGCCCGCGAGGCGCTTGGCGGTGTCGATCTCGTCCTGGCTGGCGGCGTCGGGCTGGTCGGAGTTGACGGTGATCCCGTACTCCTGCTCGAAGGCGTCGATGATCGCGCCGTAGTTGGCCCAGTCCGGCGGCAGCGCGATGACGTTGAGCTCGCCCTCGGCTTTGGCGGCGGCGACCAGGGAGTCCCTGCCGCCACCGGCCTCGGCGGAGGTGGTGGTGCCCCAGGCGGTGCCGTCGGAGGCGGTCGAGGTGGCACCGGCCTCCGCGGTGGGCGGGGCGCAGGCGGCCAGCGGGGCGATCAGGGCACCGGCGGCGAGCAGGGTGGCCAGGCGGGCGGTCAGGCGCATGAGACCTCTCCAGAGCGGGTTCGGCAACCGCTGCGCGGTCGCCTGGCGAACCTGCGTGCCGCCGGCGCCTGTGCGGGGCACGCGGGGGGTCTGGTGGAAGTCGGGAGCGTGAACATCCAGGGTGGGTAGCGGCCTCACCTCGCGGTAAACCAGTCGATCTATGAGCGGACTTGCGTTGCGGAGTGCGGGTCAGGTGTGGCCTGCTACTCACCTCGGTCGCCCGTCGCTGTGAACCGGACGAGGACTCTGTCGGCGACTCGCCGCGGTCTGCATGGCGCCGGCGCACGACGTCCAGCAGTGTCCGCTGAGCGTTGGTCACGAGACACTCACCGGTCAGCAGTGGTCATGCGGCAGCACCACCCTGACGATCCTTCACCGCGGTATCACCGTCGGAACCCGAGTGGGCCGCCTGCTGCGAAGAGCGCGGTTCAGCGGAATGCGCCTCGAGAGTGGAGCTGGCCGAGGACGGGCAGTCGTCATGTGGCGACCGTCAACGTGCCGCGAACCGAATGAGGATGGCCACGGGCCACCGCCGCCCGGCACCCCGGCGGCCCGACATGAAGCACTACGTCACCTATGCCCGCGACGCGTTCCCCGGTTGCGCACGCGAAAGCGCCCCCTGATCACCAATCGTGATTCGGCAGAAGTGCGCGTTGGGACCATCACCGACAGCAGCCTCAAAGATCAAGCGCTTGAGATGCTGTTCCCTGTCACCGCTTACCGGGTATCGCGCAAGGATGGATCATTTTCCGCCCCTGCTACAGAACTGACGCCAGAGGGAGATACTCAGACGTGCGCGATGCCACCTCCCACCTGAAGATCGTGATGATGTCAATCAGTCGAGGTGACTCAACCATCACGTTCCTGCGCGAAGACGGCAAAGAGGCTCGCTTTCCACTGACAAGCCCCATGTTCTCGAAGACGAGCCAACTGGCGAGCCTCCACGTAGCTCTGGGGGAGCTCGAACTTACCGGGAAGGCGCTTCTCGCGACCACGAGCTCTGGTGATCCTGTCGTGTTCGAGCTACCGCGGATCGACGAGCCCGATCAACTGATGGATCGCCTCACCGTCTACCTAGACCAGAACCAGTGGCGAGCGCTGAGTGAGGCGAGCGAATCCGCATCGCGCGTGGCCGAGGCGGATCTCTCAGCGGCACGACGCTTGATCGAGCTTGTCAACGAGCGCATGGTTTGTGTTGCCAGCCTCCTCAGCGCATTACTACGAGACCACCAAGTGGACCCACGACGCCAGTCGCTACCGGTTGGGGCTGTCGATCCTCCAACACAGTCACGGTTGGCAACTGCGGGATCCGCTGCAGGTTCGCAGGGACGAGATCAGTCGTTCTTTCCAGCATGCTCTCTTCGGCGGCCCTCCGCCGGTCGGTAGCGACACCATCACCCTGTCTCCGGATGTGATTCACGGCGAGGTCCGGGGTGGCCGAGCCATAGAGGTGCCCCCGGACTTTCCACCCGACATGGCGACCCTGCACCGCGCACTGGTGTCTGCGTCGGCGCTGATCGACGTGATGCTCGACATGGAGCATATCCCGGCTCAGGCGCCGACTAGATGGACCGCCGCAAACCAGGCGTTCTCCGACTGGCTCGACACCCAGCCTTTGGACTCCAACCAAAAGCGGAACTCCATCGATGCCTTCCTCATGAACGACCTCGTAACGGAGATTGCCGAGGAGGCCCTCAAGGGCGGCCTCACGATAGATCAGGTGCGCGTCTGGATGGAGAACGGCGGCAAGAGCATCGCGCTGACGCCGGGGCTCGGCCTGTACCGCGAGATGATGCAAGACCGGCATCTGAAAGTCGGACTGACATGGCGCCCCAGCGATCTGACGGACATGATCTACCTCTCGATGGCCGCCGGTTACGCCGACGTCGTCGTCTGCGAGAACTCGATGGGGGCATCGCTCAACACGGGCATCAAGCGACTCCATCGGAATACGTCTGTGTTTCGCCGACTGAGCGACGCTCTACCTACGATTGAAACGATGCTGGAAAGTCGAGGGCTCAGGCCGACAACAGCCGGTTGACCACACGGTCCGCGGCGGGCCGTAGGCCATGTCCCGGCCCGGTTGTCGTTGAAGCAGCGGGCTGGGCGGCACTCAGGCGATGCGCGGATTCCTTCTCATGAGACGAACCCGAGGAGCGACAGCACAGCAGCGCCGAGACCAGCTCCAACTGTGACCTGAGCCGGGGTGTGGTCCCGCAGGACGATGCGTCCCCACGAGACCAGCACCACCGCTAGGCCGGCCAGTAGCGCCCAGGGACCAAGGACGACGACGAGGGCCGCCACCGTCCCGGCCGCCACCGCGGAGTGCATCGAGATCTTCCAGAACTTCGAGATCACCAGACAAGCGAGAACGAGCAGCACCTCGCCGACTAGCAGCCAGACCAGCAGCGGCGGTGCTCCCAGGAACACGAGCACCGAGATGCCAACCGCCAAGCACAGCAGAACGGCTATAAGGACCTTGGGGCGGTCCTCCCGCCGAGACACGTGTCGATCCGTCGCACCACCGGTACGGATCAGGTAGGCGATGTACGCGTAGGGCAGCCCGATGGCGAACACAGCACCCAGCAGGCCCAGAACCGCGCCGCGCCACGCGTTCGAGTCGCTGAGCGCCCCAACGGCCACGGGACAGACCACGCCGACGACTGAAGGGGCCAGCAGCTCGGTGAACACCCTTGCCAGCCGAAGGCGCAGGCCGCCGCCCTCGCCGTCGGAGGTCTTCGCCTCGACGTCCACCTGCTCGGTCACGGCGTGGCCCCCTTCCGCTGACTCCTGACGTGTCGGCGCGCCTGCCTGCGGCGCACCCGGTACCGGTGGGCCACCTTGGACCACCACGCCACTTCCTGCTCGACGGTCGCTGCCGTCGGAGGTACCGGGATGGTCTCCCTCGGCATCGGCGCGCCCTCAGACTCGGCCACGACGACCTTGGCCAGCGCCGTTGCCGCTCGATCGGCCTCGACGTCAGAGACCTTCGGTGAAGCCAGCGCAGCGGGCGCCACCTGTCTGACGGTCACGGAACGGCCACCCATGATCCGTACGGCGTCGAGGAGCTCGATGACGCGTCGGTAGAGCCGCCACGCACCGGTGCGGATGCTCATGACCTCCCGCACGGGCCCCGGGTCCGGGTCCAGCGCAACAGAGGGACGCAGGCGCACGAGGTCCCTCCACAGCGGGTAGAGGCGGACGCTCGTGGCGTGGGCCGTCAATCCGTCCGAGGTCGCCCGTGCGCGGGCCACCGCCGCCAGCCACAGGGTCCCCGCGACCAGCAGGATGCTGGCGGTCGCGGCGAGGATCGCGCCTGGCCACGCCAGCGCCTCCAGTACGCGGGGACGGTCAGCGATGACTGCCCCGAGCCCCACGACGCGCACCACCACGAACGAACAGCCCGCCGCAGCGCCGAGAGTGATCAGCGAGCCGCTGAACGCCAACTGACCGGTCATGGTCTTCCGCATCCGCCATCCGAGCCGCAGCAGCTCGGCGAATGCGCCGCCGACGAAGACGACGAAGACCAGCGAGTAGACCCGCACCGCAGGCTCACCGGCGAAAGTCACCATGTACGACTGGACCTGCCGTCCGTGCGGGCCGAAGACGAAGCAGGCCCAAAGGACGACGACGGCGGCCGCCAGCCACGTCCGGCGCCGTCGGAGCCATCCCGCCTGTCCTCGCCGGGCGGTTGAGCCATCTGCTGAGGCGCCGGCACGGACGGCGAAGTGAGCGACCATCCCGAGGATCCCGACGGCGCAGGCCATCAGGGCGGAGCGGGCGATCGGCTCGCCGATGTTCGCCACACCCGTCAGTCGCGTCAGTGCCGCGTAGACGGGTGAGACCAGGGAGGTCGCTCCCACTGCGAGCCCGGCCAGCGCCAGGGCAAGGCCCTGGCGGTCTCGCCGACTCCCGGGCCACAGGTCTCGTGCGCGAAGCAGCGCCGCGAGGCCTACGAAGGCAGCAACCACAGGGATGGCGTACGTCGAGACGACGTCGGCCAGGCTCACCGGGCGTCTCGACGGCGGGAGCCGAAGGTGGCCGCGAGGTCTGCGGCCCGCCGACGGGTGTCGGCAGGCAACCCTGCGAGATGGCGTGCCGTCGGGTCGGCAGACAGCTGCAGCAGCATGGAGGCGAAGACCTCGGCCTCGCGCTCCTCGGCCTCGCTGTACTCCTTGCGCGCCAACGACCGCCGCACCATCGACGGGTCCAGGAGAGGGAACAAGGTGGCGAGGACCTCGGGAGCCATCACCTCGTCGTACCCGTGGCCGAAGGCGATGTGGGCGAGCTCGTGGGCGATGACGTGCTCAAGGTGCAGTCCCGTCAGCGCCTCGTCGTAGAAGACGGTGTCGACGTCGTCCAGGCCGATCCAGAACCCCGACATCTCCCCGAGACGCGGATGCGCCATCAGGCGGATGGGACGGCCTCGCTGCTGGCTGAGCTGCTCGGCGAGCCGGTCGACGCTGGTGGGGCCGTCGATGCCGAGGTCAGCCAGCACCCGGGCACAGCGATCGCGCACGCCACTCGGCCGCACCCGGCTACCTCCTCACTCGGGGGTGCGGCTCCCCTTCGCCCGACCCGCAGGTGCTGACCCGGCGTCCAAGCCGTCCGCACCGTCGGGGAGGCCCTCGAGGGCACGCACCCGTTCGATCATGTCCACGATGGTTCCGAGACTCTCCGAGGAGAGCCCGGACGCCCGCATGGCGATCTTGCGTACCCCGGCGTCGCGCATGGCCGCAACCACAGCGAGCTGCTCGTTGACGGCCTTCGACACCTCGTCGTCGAAGAAGTAGGCCGCCGGGACGCCGAAGAACGACGCCAGCGCTTCGAGGTGCTTCATCGTCGGGTTGTCCCGCTTGCCGTTGCGGAGCATCCAGACGTACGCAGCGCTGATGGTCGGTCCCCCAGCGTCACGGATCTCACTGGCGACCTGCTCGTAGGTGTACTCACCGCGCGAGGAGCGGACGGTTGTGAACAGGTGGTCGACCTTCTCCGCGAGGGTCCGACCGGTTCCACCGTTCGGAGCAGCGGCATCGGCAGCCACGTCGACCTCGGTGTCGGCGGCGTCCTCGGCCACGTGCTGCCCCTTCCGGCCCTGCGTCTTGACAGTCGTTCATGTGGGCATAGCATCTGGAGCGCCATCACAACTGATGTAAATAGGCGAGAGCCGGACACCAACCTGGAGCGCCGACTCGCGCCGCCGCTCCCGCATCCACACCCGCCGACGAGACGTCCGCGGACATCGATCCGTCCACACTGCCGCCTCGGCGCACACGCGTCGAGGGCGACACCTGAAGGCTAGCCGCATGGGGGTGACGCAAAGTGAGCACAGCGACCTCGCCCGCGACCACGTGGGGCGCCGCCGCCGTCCTGGGACTGGTCAGCGTCGTCGTGCTGGTCGGCGGGGCAATCAGCCTCGACGTCACCCCCGGCGGCCCGCCCGCCGGCACCCTCTCCGACACCAGAGACGCCACCCCCTTCACAGGCGCGGGCGGCGGCTGCACGATCTTCGACCCCACCGGAACCGGCGGCTGCGTCACCCCTGCGACCGCTTGGCTGCTGCAGCAGGCCGGGGCCCGCTTCGGCCAACAGCCCACCAGCTGCTGGGACGCCCACGCCTGGAACCCGACCTCGGACCACCCCAAGGGCCGTGGCTGCGACGTCACCTTCGGAACGGCGGGTCGCTTCCCGGGGGAGTCCGACAAGGCTGCGGGCTGGGTGTTCGCGATGTGGCTCGTCTCGAACGCGAAGGCGCTGCACGTCTCCTACGTCATCTGGCAGGGGCAGATCTGGTCGACCGCTCGTGCCGGCGAGGGCTGGCGCACGTACACCGGGGGTGGCGTCTACGACCCCACCAGCCCGGTCGGCGGCCACTACGACCACGTCCACGTGTCGGTGCTCCCGTGAGCGGCCGCTCGTCCGGCCACCGTCGACCACGCCGACCACCCGCACCCGCCGACCGGAGGCTGAGATGAGCACCGCCCTGCTGACCCACGAGCTGCTGGCCCTCCCCGTCGTGGTGGACGTACCGACGGCCGCCGCCGTGCTCGGGATCAGCCGCGCCTCGGCCTACGAGCACATCCGCACCGGCACCTGGCCCACGCCAGTCCTGCGCCTGGGCAAGCTCATCCGCGTGCCGAGCGGTCCCCTGCTCGACCTGGTCGGAGTCGACCGGTGAAGCACGGCTCCGTCTACCAGCGGCACTCCCGGACTTGCCCACCAGCTGTCGACGGCGAGCGACCAGCGCACCGCTGCCGCGGGTCGTGGGCCTACGCCCTGGAGCACGGCCGCGACAGCAACGGCAAGCGCCTTCAAACCACCAAGGGCGGCTTCCCGACCCGCGCAGCGGCGCAGAAGGCGCTGCAGGAGGTCGCCCACGTCCTCATGACGGACGTCCACGTGACGGGCGTGACCGTCGCCGACTACCTCTCGACCTGGCTCACCGGAAAGCACGCCCTCCGGCCGAAGACGATGGCGCTCTACGAAGACGTGATCCGCCACTACCTCGTGCCGGGCCTCGGGACTGTGCGCCTCCTCGACCTGCGCGCCCACCACCTCGACCGCTTCTACGCCGCCACGACGGTCGGCCGACGCGGCACTCCGCTGAGCCCGAGCACGATCCGCCGCATCCACGCCGTCCTGCGCTCGGCGCTCAACACCGCGGTGAAGCGCAGACTCATCCCCTACAACCCGGCCGACCACATCGAGCTCGCCCCGGAGAACCCGAAGCGCCCGCGGCCGTGGACCGCCGACCAGAGCCGTCGCTTCCTGGCCCACGTGAGCGACGACCGCCTCAGTGCGCTGTACCGGCTGCTCATCGCCACCGGCATGCGCCGCGGCGAGGCGATCGGGCTGCGGTGGGAGGACGTCGACCTCGACAGCGCGGTCCTCGTCGTCGTCCAGCAGATCACCGAGGTGCGCGGCCGCTCCGTCGTGGGCGCCCCGAAGACCCGGCGCAGCAGCCGACTCGTCAGCCTCGACAGGGCGACCGTCGCAGCACTCCGCCACCACGCGGCGCGCCAAGCCGAGGAACAACGCGTCTGGGGCGATGCCTGGGAGGGCACGGGACTCGTCTTCACCCGCGAGAACGGGTCGGCGCTACGGCCGGAGTTCGTCACCCGCCGCTTCCAGGCCCTCGCGGAGCAGGCGGGTCTGCCCGTCATCCGTCTCCACGACCTCCGCCACACGAGTGCCAGCCTCGCCCTGCGGGCCGGCGTCCCGCTCAAGGTGGTCTCCGAGCGGCTCGGTCACTCGCAGACGGCGATCACCGCGGACCTCTACACGCACGTCGAGGAGCAGGTCTCCCGCGATGCCGCACGCCGCATCGCTGGCGTCCTCGACTCCCCCGGCGCGCCACCGAGGCCGCCTGGCACGGGACCACCGGATCCTGATGCGCCCAGCAGTTCCTAGCCCGTTCCTAGCGCGGAGGCCCCGAACAGCATGACCAGCCGCAACCGACGCCTTCCACGCAGAAGGCCCCCGCCAGCCTTACGGCTGGTCAGGGGCCTCTGCGTCGCTGTCTCAACGAGCGCGCCCGGCAGGACTCGAACCTGCAACCTTCTGATCCGTAGTCAGATGCTCTATCCGTTGAGCTACGGGCGCCTGTGGTGCGGGGAAGACACTACCTGAGGCCCGCCGTTCTTGACGAACCGGTACCCCCGACGGGCTCACGTGGCCCTCGGCGGGCTCCTGGGCGAGGCTCATGACGTGCGACGACGCCCACAGTCCCCGCTGCTCGCGACCGCCTCGGCAGCCCTCGCGTCGGCGCTCCTGCTGGCCAGCTGCACCGCCGGCGCTGACGAGCCCACCCCCGCACCCTCGTCGTCGACCTCCGCCCCGGCACCCGGCGACGGCGAGGGCCTGGCGGCCGGGGCGGTCCCCGCGCAGGCGAGCACCCTCGTGGCCGGCGCCAGCGCCGACCAGCTGGCCGCCGGCGCCAGTGCCGCGCTCTTCACCAGCGCGACCCGGGCCGTGGTGGCCGGCGCCGACGACGCGCCCGCCCAGCAGCGCGCGGCCGGCGCGGCGGAGCGCCTGGGCGTCCCGGCGCTCGTCACGGGCGACGCCGGAGCGGCCGAGGTGGGGCGCCTGGGCGCCGAGGTGGTGCCCGTGGGTGAGCAGGCGCAGACCTGGACCAGCGCCGTGGGCCTCTCCCCCGCCGAGGACGCCGAGGAGCTGCTCGCGAGCGCCGACGCCCAGGGCTCCACCGGTGGGGCGGCGCAGGCCACTCCCACCGCCGTGGTCCTCAGCACCGGGACGCCCGAGGCGGCGCTCGCCGCTGCCACGGCGCAGGCCGCGGGCGCCGCCGTGGTCACCGTCCCGAGCGGTGACCCGCGCGCCGACGGCGACCTGGTCACCCGGCTCGGCGCGTCCCAGCAGGTTCCCGTGGTCGCCCTCGGAGACGCCTTCGGACCGGGCGACCGCCTCGACGCCCGCCTCCGCGCCGTCCGCACGGGCGTGCAGGTGCCGGGCCCCGACGGGCTCGGCGGACAGCTCCCCCTGGCGGGTCGGCGCCTGGTGGCCCTCTACGGCCACCCCGGCACCCCGAGCCTGGGCGTCCTCGGCGAGCAGGACGTCGAGGCGACCCTGCAGCGCGCCCAGGAGGTGGCCGCCACCTACGACGGCCTCGACGACCGCCCCTCCGCCCCCGCGCTGGAGGTCATCGCCACGGTGGCCAGCAGCAGCCCGGGTGCCGACGGCGACTACTCGACCGAGGTCCCGGTGGCCGAGCTGGCGCCCCTGGTGCGGGCGGCGCTGGACGACGGCGTGCAGGTGGTGCTCGACCTGCAGCCCGGGCGGTCGCCGTTCCTGGAGCAGGCCCGCGAGTACGAGGAGCTGCTGGCCCTGCCGGGGGTGGGCCTCGCGCTCGACCCGGAGTGGCGGCTCGCCCCCGGCCAGCAGCACCTCGCGCAGATCGGGCGGGTCAGCGCCGCCGAGGTCGATGAGACCTCGGCGTGGCTGGCCCAGCTGGTGCGCGACCGGGCGCTGCCGCAGAAGGTGTTCCTGCTGCACCAGTTCCGGACGTCGATGGTCACCGACCGCGCGTCGCTCGACACCAGCCACGACGAGCTGGCGTTCGTGGTGCACGCGGACGGTGCGGGAGCGCCGGGCGACAAGCGCGCCACGTACGCGGCGCTGACCGCGGACGCGCCGGCGGGCGTCCAGTGGGGCTGGAAGAACTTCTACGACGAGGACTCCCCGACGTCCACCCCCGCGGAGACGGTGGCGGAGCAGCCGGTGCCGGTGTTCGTCAGCTACCAGTGACGCGCTGAGGGCCCCGGTCTGGTGACCGGGGCCCTCGAGGGCGGAGGTGGCGGGATTTGAACCCGCGATGGGCTTTAACACCCAAACCCGCTTAGCAGGCGGGCGCCATAGACCGGACTAGGCGACACCTCCTCGCTGCACAGCGGCGCGGAGCCGGCTTCCGCCGGCGCAGCGCACCCGTGAGCGCGGAGCCACCCTACGCTGTCTGCGTCGCTCGCGTGCGCCGATCCCCAGGTCGACGTGTTCCACTGGCCGCCGGGAGCGGCGACGGGCCGCGCGGGTCGACCGACCTGCCACACCGCAGACGGAGGTCGACGAGCTGGACGGGACCACGGGCGCGCACGCGGCGGAGGGCCGCGAGCGCCACGACGGCGGCACCGGAGACGGGCGGGGCGGCTTCGGCCGCGCTGCCGGCTGGACGGTGCTCGGCACCGCCGTGCCCGGCAGCGGCCTGCTCAACGCCGGCCGGCGCTGGTCGGGGCTGCTGGTGCTGCTCGTCTTCCTCGCGGCGCTGGGGGCCGCTGTCGTGCTGTGGGCCTCCGGGCGCGCGGTCGAGACGGCCCTGCAGTGGGCCGTCGACCCGTCGGTGGTGCTCGGCGCCGCCGTCGCCGTCGGGGCCGTCGGCCTGGCCTGGTGCGCCGTCGTGGTCACCACGCACCTGGCGCAGCGCCGCCACCGCGGGGTGCGCGGGCACCGGCTGGCGTCCTCGCTCCTGGTGGTCGTGCTGGCGGCCCTGGTGGTGGCCCCCGCGGCCACGGGCGTGCGCTACGCCCTCGCGCAGCACTCCCTGCTGGTCAACGTCTTCGGCGGCGACGCGACCACCAACGCCGACCTCACCGCCGCGGACGACGACGAGGACCCCTGGAAGGGTGTCCCCCGGGTCAACGTGCTGCTCGTGGGAGCGGACTCGAGCCAGGGCCACATCGGCACCCGGCCCGACACGATGATGGTCGCCAGCATCAACACGAGCACCGGAGACACCGTCGTCTTCGGGCTGCCGCGCCAGCTGTCCGACGTCCCCTTCCCCGAGGGCACGGCGGCAGCGGAGCTGTGGCCGGAGGCCTGCGCGGCCAACGGCACCGGCGGCTGCTGGCTGAACGCCACCTACCTGTTCGGCGTGCAGCACCCCGAGCTGTTCCCCGGCGCCAAGGACCCGGGCCTGGCCGCCACCCGCCAGGCCGCGAGCGCCGTCGTCGACCTGCCGATCCAGTACACGGCGATGGTCAACCTCGACGGGTTCGAGGACCTCATCGACGCGATGGGCGGCATCCGCCTGACGGTCGAGCGGCGGATCCCGATCGGCGGCGGTGAGCGCCTCAGCAGCACCGGCCGGGTCGTCGGCACCTACCCGGTGACGGGGTACGTCGAGCCCGGCGTCGACCAGCTGCTCGACGGCTACCACGCGGAGTGGTACGCCCGGTCGCGCTGGCAGTCCGACAACAACGACCGCATGAACCGGCAGCGCTGCCTGGTGAACGCCGCGGTCAAGCAGTACAGCGTCTTCGACCTGGCGCGGGCCTTCCCGCAGCTGGCCGCCTCCGCCGAGCAGGACGTCAGCACCGACATCCCGGCCGGCAGGCTCAGCGCCTTCGTCGAGCTGGGGCAGAAGGTCAAGGAGGCGCCGCTGCGCACCCTGTCCTTCAACGAGCCGCTCATCAGCACGGGCTCGCCCGACTACGACCAGATCCACGCCCTCGTGCAGGCGGCCCTGGTGCCGCCCGCCCCCGCGCCGTCCTCCCCCAGCCCGAGCCCGGCGACGGCGACGCCGTCGCCGAGCCCGACCGACGAGCCGACCGGTGGGGCGACCCCGTCGCCCACGGAGTCGGTGCCGAGCGGCGAGGCCGTCGCCGCCGACAGCGTCTGCCCTTGAGGCCCCTCCACCACCGCCCGCACTACCACACGGGTCTCCCCCGGCGCGTCAGGTGCCGAAACCGGCGTGGCCGGGGATCTCCGGTGGTGTGATGGCACTCCGCCGTGCGCGTCCGAGTCGCACGGGCTCGAAGGGGTGCTGTGACCGTGACGGAACCGGGGAGCTACCCGCGTCGGCGCGACGTGCGCGACGCCCGCACCTCGCCGGGCGGGCGCCCCGCGCGCCCCGCCGCCGCTGACGCCCCCCGGGGCGCGACCGCCACCGCCGTGCGCACGCCCGCGCCCCGCCGGCCCGTCGACGGCGCCGAGGGCACCGGCACCACCCGGGGCCCGGCCGCCGGTCCGACGGAGGGCGCAGGAGACGTGAGCCTGATCCACGCCGGTGACGACCCGCGCGGCCGCCACGCCAGCGGCGCGGGCGAGGGCTTCACCCGCCTGGTGCTGCTGACCGTCCTCGGCGCAGCCGTGCCCGGCACCGGCCTCATCGCGGCAGGACGGCGCGTGTCGGGCTGGCTCGTGCTGCTGCCCGTGCTGGCCGCGGTCGGGGCGCTGCTCGCCGTCGTCGGCACCGGCCGGCTCGTGCCGCTGGCGCAGCGGGTGGTCTTCGACCCCCAGGCGATGCTCGTGGTCGCCGTCGGCGCGCTGGCGCTCGCGGCGGTGTGGGCGCTCGTCATCGTCACGAGCCACGCGAGCCTGCGCTCGGAGGTGACCCGCGGCGGCCTGACCCGCGCCCAGCGCCTGGCGTCCCTGCTGCTGGTGACCGCGCTGGTGGCCGTCGTCGCCGCGCCCTCGGCCACGGCCGCCCGCTACGCGATGGCCAACCGCTCCCTGCTGATGAACGTCTTCGGCCACGACTCCGACGGCGGGACCGGCCCCAACACCGCCGCCGCGGACCCGTGGGCGGACGTGCCCCGCGTCAACGTGCTGCTGCTGGGCGCCGACACCGGCTCCGACCGCGTGGGCACCCGCCCCGACACGATCATCGTGGCGAGCATCGACACGAAGACCGGCAGCAGCACCCTGCTGAGCCTGCCCCGCCAGCTCGAGGACGTGCCCTTCCCCGAGGGCAGCAAGGCCCAGGCCCTGTGGCCGACGGCGTGCAAGGAGGACGGCACCGGCGGCTGCATGCTCAACGCCGTCTACCTCTTCGGCAGCCTCCACCCGGACCTGTTCGGCGGCACCGCGAACGGCAACGACCCCGGCATCGAGGCCACCAAGCAGGCCGTGGCCGAGGCCACCGGGCTGCCGATCTCCTACGAGGTCAAGGTCGACCTCGAGGGCTTCCAGCAGCTGGTCGACGCGATGGGCGGCATCACCCTCAACGTGCCCCGCGACATCCCCATCGGCGGCGGCACCAACCTCGAGACCGGCGGCAAGTACAAGATCACCGGGTGGATCGAGGAGGGCCCGGACCAGAAGCTGGACGGGTACCACGCGCTGTGGTTCGCCCGCTCGCGCGAGGGCTCCGACAACGACGACCGCATGCGCCGCCAGCAGTGCGTGATCTCGGCCGCGGTGCAGCAGTACGACGTCGCCCAGCTCGCCGCGAAGTTCCCCGCCCTGGCGAGCGCTGCCGAGCAGAACATCCAGACGGACATCCCCTACGGCGAGCTCAGCGCCTTCGTGGACCTGGGCCAGCGCGTCAAGGGCGGCGACCTGCGGGCGCTGTCCTTCACCAAGGACAACATCTCCACCGGGAACCCGGACTACGCGGCGCTGCGCCAGCTCGTGGCCGACGCCATCGCCCCGGCGCCGGCCGCCACCGCGGCGGTCACCGCGACCACCTCGGTGACCCCGGCGCCCGCGCCGAGCCCCAGCGCCACGGCCAGCGCCGACCAGGCGGTCGACCCGACCACCACCTGCTGACCGCCACCGCCCGCGCGAGGCCCGCACCCCACCACGGGGTGCGGGCCTCGCGGCGTCCGGCCGCATGTTCCTGACCCGCCGGGGTACGGGTGGATCATGACCACGCAGCTGCAGGGACGGAAGATCGCCGTGCTCGCCACCGACGGCGTCGAGCAGGTCGAGCTCACCGAGCCCGTGAAGGCCGTCAAGGAGGCGGGGGCCGAGGTCGTCCTCGTGTCCCTGGAGGCCGGCACCATCCAGGCCTACGAGAACGACGTCGAGCCGAAGGACACCTTCGACGTCGACGCGGTGGTCGGCGACGTCGACCCCGCCGACTTCGACGGGCTGATCCTGCCCGGCGGCACCACCAACCCCGACGCCCTGAGGGTGGACGAGGGGGCCGTCGCCTTCGCGAAGGCGTTCGTCGACGCCGGCAAGCCCGTGGGCGTCATCTGCCACGGCCCCTGGACGCTGGTGACCGCCGGCGTCGTCCGCGGGCGCACCCTCACGTCGTGGCCGAGCCTGCGCACCGACCTGGAGAACGCCGGGGCCACCTGGGTCGACCAGGAGGTCGTGGTCGACGGCGGCATCGTCTCCAGCCGCAACCCCGACGACATCCCCGCGTTCTGCGCGGCCGTGGTCGAGCAGTTCGCCGCGGCGACCGCCCGGACGAGCGCGTGAGCACCCCCCTGGGGGGCGGCCCCGGCGCGCCGATGGGCGAGGGGCCCGACGGCGCCCGCGGCGACCGGGGAGCCGACCGCGAGCGCCCGGGCAGCGCCAGCGAGGTCCCCGACCCGGACCCGGCGACCACCCCCGGCCTGGAGCCGGGCGGCGGCGTCGCTCCCGGCGACACCCCGCCCTCGGAGGCCGGGACGTCGGGCCTGTCGGCCCCGGAGCCGAAGGTGCCTGGGCGGCGCCTGAACCTCGTGATCCCGATCGTGCTGGTGGTCCTCGTCGTGGCGGCGGCGCTGGCGTTCTTCGCGGCTCGCCTCTAGTCCGGGGGCCGCTCAGGGGAGGTCCGGCCCGGTGCGCCGGCTGCGACCTCCCCGGGCGCACCGATCTCCCCAGCGCTGTGACAGGGGCGGGCGCGGTGTGGTGGGGTTGCGGCGTGACCACGCCGTCCCTCGGGCCGCACGCCGGCCGCGGAGCGCTCCCGTTCCGCCCCTCCCCCCGGCCGACCCTCGGGGTCGAGTGGGAGGTCGCGCTGGTCGACGCCGAGACGGGTGACCTCGCCTGCCGCGCCGACGAGGTGCTGGAGCAGCTGGAGCGGCAGCCGCCCCACCCCGACGGCTACCAGCGCACCGCGCACGAGCTCCTCGCCAACACCGTCGAGATTATCTCCGGTGTCCACGAGACCGTCGGCAGCGCCATGGACGACCTGCGCACGACGCTCGACCGCGTGCGGGGCATCACCGACCCGATGGGCCTGGACCTCCTGTGCAGCGGCACCCACCCCTTCGCGCAGTGGTCGTCGCAGCAGCTCACCGAGGGCCCGCGGTACGCCGAGCTGATCGAGCGCACGCAGTACTGGGGCCGCCAGATGCTCATCTGGGGCGTGCACGTGCACGTGGGCATGTCGAGCGTGCACAAGGTGCTCCCCGTGCTCGACGCGATGCTGGTGCACGCGCCGCACCTGCAGGCCCTCTCGGCGTCGTCGCCGTTCTGGGGCGGGGTCGACACCGGCTACGCCAGCAACCGCGCGCTGATGTTCCAGCAGCTGCCCACCGCGGGGCTGCCGTTCCAGTTCGCCCGCTGGGAGGAGCTCGAGGCCTTCGTCGGCGACCAGCTGCACACCGGTGTCATCGACTCCTTCAAGGACGTCCGCTGGGACATCCGCCCCTCCCCCTCCATCGGCACGCTGGAGGTGCGCGTCTGCGACGGCGTGCCGTCGGTCGAGGAGCTGGCCGCGCTGACGGCGCTGGTGCACTGCCTGGTGGTCGACCTCGACACCCGGCTGGAGGACGGCGAGCAGCTGCCCGTCCTGCCGCCGTGGCACGTGCAGGAGAACAAGTGGCGGGCTGCCCGCTACGGGCTCGACGCCATCGTCATCACCAGCGCCGCCGGTGACGAGCGCCTGGTCACCGAGGACCTCGACGACCTGCTCACGCGCCTGGAGCCCGTGGCCCGGCGGCTCGGCTGCAGCGACGAGCTGGCGGCGGTGGCGCAGATCCCGGCGCGGGGCGCCAGCTACCAGCGCCAGCGCGAGGTGGCGGCCGCGACCGGCGGTGACCTGCGGGCCGTGGTGGCCTCGCTGGTCAGCGAGCTGCGGGAGGGCTGACCCCGGGGCCGGTCTCGGCGGCTGCCGGGTCGCTGGGCTGGCTCGGCGCCGGCACCGGACGGCGCCGCAGGCCCGCCAGCACCGACGGGGAGGGCGCCGCCGCGGAGGCGGCCTCCAGGTTCGCAGCGCGGACCGCGTGGAAGACCTCCTCGCGGTGCACCTGCACGTCACGAGGGGCGTCGACACCGACCCTGACCACGTCGCCCCGGATCTCCAGGACCCTGACGGTGACGTCGGAGCCGATCATGACGCTCTCACCGGCGCGTCGCGTGAGGACCAGCATCGGCCCAGGCTAGCCGTCCGGTACGTCCCGCACGGGGGGAAACGCCGGAACGAGCAGCAGGGACCTCGGACGCGTCAGCGCTGGCGGGCGCGCCGCTGCCAGGCGAAGACGAGGCGCCGCAGCGCGTCTCCCTGGCGGGACCCGGCAGGGCCCTCGTGCAGCTGCACGACGGCCTCGACGACGTCGGGGGAGTCCGCGAGCCGTCCGGAGCGCAGCACCGTGCCGAAGAGCTCGTGCTCGTCGACGTCGACCGCGGCGCCGGGCGAGTCCGCACCGGCCGCGCTCGCCGAGGTGCCGTCGCCCGCGACCACGTCGACGACCGTCAGGCGGACGCCGACGCCCGCGCCCTCGGGGCAGTCGTCGGCGCCGGCGCCGCGCAGGTGCACCCGCAGGCCGCCCTCGGACAGGTCCTGCAGCTCACCGGCGGCCGCACCGCGCTCGGGCAGCTCCCAGTCCAGGGCCACGCGCACCGGGAACGGGGCGCTGACCTCGGCGCGGACGTAGCTGCGGCGCTGGTCGACGGCGGTGGGGCCGCTCGGCTCCAGCCACCACAGGGGGATGCCGTCGCGCACGCGCTCCCGCAGCACCACGGGCACCACCACCAGGCCCCGGGGACCGGGCCAGCTGAGCTCGAAGGCGTCGCCGGGCTGGGGCGGCTCCAGCTCGCCCGCCAGCGCGCGGGGCACCGCGACGGCGACCGCGCCGCCGTCGTCGTCCACGTCCTCCACGCGCGTCGCGCGGGGGGCCTCGCCGGGGGCGCCGACCAGCGCCCGCGCGCCGAGGGCCGGCCAGGTGCCGTCGTGGCGGGGGCGGCGCGTCACCGCAGGTCCTGCTCGGCCAGCCGGGCGGCCAGCAGGGAGACCCACGCCTCGGGGGTGGCGTGCCGGTCGCCGACGAGCACCACGGGGGCCTGCAGGGCGAGCGCGGCGGCGGGCGCCGAGGTCACCTCGGTGTTCACCACGGCGAGGGCGTCGACGCCGCGGTCGCCGCCGACGGCGGTGAGCCAGGCGGCGCTGTCGTCGAGGCGGCGGGTGGCGTCGACCACGGCCCACACCTCGTCGGGGGCGAGCTGGTCGAGGGTGTCGGCCACGGCGGCGCGCACCGGCGGGGCAGCACCCACCGGTGCCGGCAGCACCACGACCAGCGAGCGGCGGGCGGCGCGGGCCCCGGCGACGGCGTCGTGCAGCTCCTGGCGGGAGGGGAGGCACCGCTGGGAGCCCGTGCCGCGCAGGCGGCGGCCCATGACGACGACGTCGTCGGCGTCCAGGCCCATCCCGGTGGCGAGCTGGTCGGCCACGGGCAGGGCGTCCTCGAGGTCGGCCAGCACGACGACGACGGGCTCGGCCGCCACCGCCAGGTGCGCGCGCCGCGAGGGCCGGGCCGCCGCAGCCGACGCCAGGCGCACCGACAGCTCGCGCAGCGCGGCGGAGCGCTCCAGGGGCAGCTCCCACAGCCAGGCGACGGGCACCCCGAGGGCGGCCAGGCGGTCGGGCAGGCGGTGGTCGGCGAAGTGGCCGACGGGCTGGTCCGGCGCGTGGGGGGCCTCGGGGGCGCCCAGCACGGCGCTGCGCTGCAGCGCGTAGCCCTGCGCGCTCCCCCGGGCGTCGGGCAGCGGCGCGAAGGACCTCCCCGCGCGCCGCGCCGGGAGGGGCGCGGGTGGCGGGGCCAGCAGCGACGGGTCCGCGAGGCCGGCGAGGGCGGGGTCGTGGGTGGCGGGGTCACCGAGGGCCGGCTCGCCGAGGGCGGCGCGGGGCGGAGGCAGGTGCTGCGGCTGGTAGGGCTGGGGAGCCCCACCGTCCGCCAGGAGGCCGTGGGCGAGCCCGGCGAGCAGGTCGTCGACGTCCGCCGCGGCGGCCTCCGGCGACGGCGACGGCGGGGCGCTCCACGCCACCGGCTGGGGCAGCGGCAGCTGGAGCTCGGGGGCCGCGTCGAGGGGCTCGAAGGCGTCGTCGAGGTCAGGGGCCCACGAGGCCGACGACGCCGGGGCGGACGGCGCCGCCAGCGGCAGCTCGAACGCGTGGTCGTAGCCGTCGTCGTCGTAGGCGTGGGCCGCCGGGGCCGCCGGGGCCGCGGGCTCGTGGTGCGGCTCCAGCGCCTGCTCGGCCTGCGCGGCCTGGGCCGCCTGCGCGGCCCAGGCCGCGGCCAGGCGCTCGGCGAGGTCCGAGGGCGGCGCCGGCTGGCGCGAGGGGGCGGGGACGGGGGCGTCGACCCAGGGGTCGTCCGCGTCGTCGGTGAGGTCGACCACCGCCGGGCGGGCGGCGCGAGCCGGGAGCGCTGCCGGCGGTGCGGTCGTCACGGGGGTGGTCGTGGCGGTCGTGGCCAGCGCGGCCGCGCGGCCGAAGATCGCGTCGAACTCGGCGTGCCGGTCCGCACCGGGGGCTCCCGCGCCGCGGGGGGCGCGGTCGGCGTCCTCCCGCTCGGCGGCGGCGAGGAGCGCCTCGATCCCGGTCGGTGCCGGAGCGGCCGGCGGTGCGGCCGGGGCGGCGGCGGGGCCGCGGGGCGCCGCGGTGCGGGCCGCGGGTCCGGCCGCCGCGCGAGCCGTGGGCGGCGCCGGCGTCGCGGCGACGGCGGTGTCGGGGACCTCGACGGTCACCTCGAACTGCTCGCGGGCGAAGAAGCCCGCGACACCGCCGACGCGGACGCGCTCGGCCTTGACGATCGTCACGTCCGGGCCGTGCTCGGCCCAGACCTTCTCGAGGAGCGGCTCGATGGCAGGGCCCTCAAGCAGCAACCGCTTCGGCGCCACTCACCACTCCCACCGTCTCGACGACCAACCCGGGGCCCGACACCTCGGAGTAGGACAGGACCGCGACGCCCGGGGTGGTCAGCGACACGACGCGGCGCAGCGGAGCCCGCAGCGCCGGGGCGCACACCAGGACGGGAGACCACCCGGCGTCCTCGACAGCACGGACCTTACGGCTCACCTCGTCCACGACGCGCTCGACACGCGCAGGGTCCATCGCGAGCTGCGGCCCGGACTCCGTCGGGCGCAGGGTCTCGACGAACTGGTGCTCCAGCAGCGGGTCGAGGGTGAGCACGCGCAGGACGCCGTCCTGGGCGTGGGGCGAGGCCACCGCCGGGCCGAGCGCCGCGCGGGCGGCCTCGACGAGGTCGGTGTGGCTGGCGCCGCCCTTCGCCCGCAGCGACAGGCCCTCGTAGATGCGGCCGAGGTCGCGGACGGCGACGCCCTCCTCCAGCAGCGACTGCAGCACGCGCTGCACCTCGCCCAGCGAGAGCAGGTTGGGCACCAGCTCGTCGACGACGGCGGCGTCGGTGCTCTTCAGCGACGTCGTCAGGGTCTTGACGTCCTCGCGGGAGATCAGGCGCGGGGCGTTCTTGCGGACGATCTCGGCGAGGTGGGTGACGAGCACGGAGGCGCGGTCGACCACGGTGGCGCCGGTGAGCTCGGCCTGGTGGCGCATCTCCGCCGGGACCCACTTGCCCTGGAGGCCGAAGACGGGCTCCACCGTGACGGCGCCGGGCAGGGCGTCGAGGTCGTCACCGAGGGCGAGCACCTTGCCGGGGGGCGCCTGGCCTACGCCGACCTCCACCCCGGAGATGCGGACGGCGTACGTCGACATCGGCAGGTCGAGGGAGTCGCGGGTGCGCACCGGGGGCAGGACGATGCCGAGCTCCAGGGCGATCTTGCGGCGCAGCGCGCGGACCCTGTCGAGCAGGTCGCCGCCGGAGGCGGTGTCGACCATGTCCACCAGGTCGGGGGCCAGCACGATCTCGAGCGGGTCGACCCGCATCTGCTGCATGAGCTGCTCGGGGGTCTCGGCCGTCGCGGGGTCGACGACGGCGCCGTCGAGGTCCGCGGCGTCGGCCTCCTCGACCTCGGGCTTGATGCGCTGGGCCAGGAGCAGCAGGCCGCCACCGACCACGAGGAAGGGCAGCTTGGGCAGACCCGGGATGACGGCGAGGGTGAGCGCGCCACCGCCGGCGATGCGCAGCGCGGTCTTGTTGCGGAGCAGCTGGGCGGCGGCGTCGGTGCCCAGGTCGGACGTCGAGGTCGCCCGGGTCACGATGAGGCCGGTGGCGATGGACATGAGCAGCGCCGGGACCTGGGTGACCAGGCCGTCACCCACGCTCAGGGTCGAGTACTTCTGCAGGGCCTCGGAGGCGCTGAGGCCGTCCTGCAGCATGCCGATGGCGAAGCCGCCGACCAGGTTGATGATGACGATGATGATGCCGGCGATCGCGTCGCCCTTGACGAACTTCGCACCACCGTCCATGGCTCCGTAGAAGTCGGCCTCGGCGGTGACGTCGGCGCGGCGGGTGCGCGCGGTGTCCTCGTCGATGAGGCCGGCGGCCAGGTCGGCGTCGATCGCCATCTGCTTGCCGGGCATCGCCTCGAGGGTGAACCGGGCCCCGACCTCGGCGACGCGCTCGGCGCCCTTGGTGATGACCATGAACTGGATGACCACGAGGATCGTGAAGATCACGAGCCCGATGACGAGCGACCCGCCGACCACGAACGTGCCGAAGCCGTGGATCACGTCACCGGCGTGGCCGTCGCGCAGGATCAGGCGGGTGCTGGCCACGTTGAGGCCCAGGCGGAACAGCGTCGCCACGAGCAGCACGCTCGGGAAGATGGCGAAGTCCAGCGGCCGCTTCACGTACATCGCCGTCATCAGCACCAGCAGCCCGATCGCGATGTTCAGCGCGATGAGGAAGTCGAGCAGCAGCGGGGGCAGCGGCACGACCAGCAGCAGGATGATGCCGATGACGCCCAGCGGGAGGGCGAGGGTGCTCAGCCGGCGGAGGTCCACGGGTGCTGCATCGGCAGACCGCGCCCCCGCCTTGAGCCGATCGGGTGACCCCCGTCCGGCCCAGCGGCGAGGCTGGCCGGCGCGTCGGACACCGCCGGACGCCCACCTGCCACCTCGTCGCAGATCTTGGCGATCGGTGGGTCGGCAGGGCCTCTGCGACCCACCGATCGCCAAGATCCGCAGGTGACGGCGCGCGACCCCAGCCCTCACAGCGCCCGTCGCAGGCGCCAGGGGATCTTCATCGGGTCGAAGGTGTCGTCCCAGGTGAAGCGCTCCACGTCACCGTCGTCCCCCAGGATCTCGCTCGACCTCTCCCGGTCCCGGAACGCCGCCGTCGGGCTGCTGTGGGGCTTGCGCCCGTCCGCCTCGACGCAGAGCGGACCGCGGTGCCGGCGCCGCCGGCGCTCGGCGTCGATGGTCATGTCCGGCCGGGCGCAGACCCGCCCCGAGGCGTCGCGGAGCCGCTGGTGCAGGCGGTCGGGCGCCAGGCGACCGTCGATCATCCGCAGCCGGACCCGGCTCTCCAGCGGTGACTCGGCATCGGGGTCGGCGAGCGTCCAGAGGTCGACGACGGCGCCGGCGCCGGCCTTCCCGGTCGCCAGCCGCTGAGCCTCGTCCAGGACCGACTGCGGAGAGCCGCGGCGGCGCGCGGAGTCGAGCACCGACAGCGCCGTCGGACGGTCGAGCCGGGGCACCAGGTCGGCGAGGGTGCGCGCCAGCGTGGTGCGGCGCAGGCCGCGGTCGGTGCTGACCTCGTCCGGCCCGAGCACCCGGACGTGCGGCGACAGGCCCGGGCGCCCTCGCAGCTCGCGACCGGGCGGGACGATGACGCTCACCCCGTCTCGGCGCGGGACCCCGGCGAGGCGGAGCTCGACCGCTGCGCTGTCGAAGGCCAGGACCGCGTGCGGCAGCACGAGCACGGCAGCCTGGTTCCAGCCGCGCATGGCCTCCTCGGCCGCGCCCTCGCCGTCGTGGACCGCGACCTGCCGGGTGCCCTGCAGCAGCTCGCGCCAGCCGTCGCGGCGCCCGATGTCGTGGATGCGGGAGCGGCTGAGGCCGGCGTCCACGAGCTGGTGGGTCGTCAGCACGCCGCGCTGGGCCAGGGCCTGTGCGGTGAGCTGCTTCGGGAGCGACGCGTCGAGCAGGAGGTGCACGCCCGGCAGGCTGCCGCCGCTGCGAGCCGTCCCGACCCGGCACGAGCCGGCCTGTGGACGACGGCGCGCGGCCGGACGCCTGTGGGCGACGCGCCATCACCTGCGGATCTTGGCGATCGGTGGGTCGCAGAGGCCCTGCCGACCCACCGATCGCCAAGACCTGCAGCGATGACGACGGGGGCGGCCAGGAGCTCAGCTGGCGGAGGACACCGGGGGCAGGCCGCGCAGGGCGGGGTGGTCGGGGACCTCGACGGCGGTCGGGGCGGGGTTGGCGTGCAGGCCGAGGACCGCGCCGCGCTTCTTCAGGGCCATGACGAACGCGAGGACCTGGGCGACGGCCACGTAGAGGTGCATCGGCACCTCCTGCTCCACCTCGCAGGCCGCGAACAGGGCGCGGGCGAGCGGCACGTCGCTGACCATCGGGACGCCGGTCTCGGTGGCGCGCTCGCGGATGCGGGCGGCGACGTGGCCGGAGCCCTTGGCGACCACCCGGGGGGCGCCGCGGCCGGCCTCGTACTTCAGGGCGACGGCGACGTGCGTCGGGTTGACGAGCACGACGTCGGCCTCGCCGACGGCGGCCATCATCCGGTTGCGGCTCATCGCGCGCTGCTTGCCCTTGATCGCCGCCTTGACCTCGGGGTTGCCCTCGCTGTTCTTGTGCTCGTCCTTGATCTCCTGCTTGGTCATCCGCAGGTCCTTGGCCGTCTTCGCCTTCTGGACGGCGAAGTCGACCGCGGCGAGCACGACGCCGGCGGCGACGGCGATCTTGACGAGCGAGGCGGTGCCGTCGGTGGTGGCCGCCAGCACGCCGGCGAGGGTGAGGCCACCGCCGCTGAGCAGCGCCGGCACGAGGCCCTGCACCGTCATCCACAGGACCCCGCCGATCAGTGCGGTCTTCATCAGCGACTTCACGAGCTGCCACAGGTTGACCGCGCTGAACAGCTGCTTGACGCCCTTGAGCACGTCGAGGCGCTGCCAGTTGGGCTTCAGGGCCTTGGTGGCGAGCACGAAGCCGCCCTGCGCCACGGAGCTGACGACGGCCACGACCACCGACACCGCCAGCAGCGGGGCGATGGCGGGCAGGATCGCGGCCCCGCCCTGGGCCAGCGCGGCCAGCATCCGGGCCGGCTCCGGGTCGGCAGCGACGTCGCTCAGCGACCCGAGGAGCACCTCGAGGCGCACACGCGTGGGCCCGATGACCATCGGGATGACGGCGACGACCGCGCCGAGCCCCAGCCACGCCCCGAGATCGGGGGTCTTGGCGACCTGGCCCTTCTTGCGGGCCTCTGAGAGCCGTTTCGGTGTCGGCTTCTCGGTCTTCTCCCCCCCGCCTCCCCCGGCGCTCACGGGAGGAGCACGCCGTCGCCGGGCGCGTCGTCCGCGGCGGGCAGCAGGAAGGCGGACGCCGCGGCGGCCGTGTCGGCGTCGTCACCGGCGGTCGCGGTGGCGACCACCTGGGAGCCGGCCTCGTCGGCCATCGCGTCGACGACGGACGGCAGCGCCGCCACCGTCATCGCGGCCACCGACAGGGTGATCATGATCTTCAGCGGGAAGCCGAGGGAGAACGCCTGCAGGGCGGGGGCGGCGCGGGTCAGCAGGCCCAGGCCGACGTCGGTCAGGAACAGGACGGCGAGCAGCGGGCCGGCGATCTGCAGCGCGGACACCATCAGCGTCTGCGCGCCCTCGGTCACCACGCGGGCCACGAGGGCGGAGCTGACGTCCTCCTGCAGGCCGAGCACGTCGAAGGTCTTGACCAGGCCGTGGAAGACCACGAGGTAGCCGTCGGAGGCGAACAGCAGCACCACGGTCGTCATCTGGTACAGCCGGCCGAAGACCGCGGCGCCGGCCTCCATCTGCGGGTCGTACGTGGTGGCCGCCTGGAAGCCGCCGAACATGTCGATCAGGTTGCCCGCGGCCTGGACGGCGGCGAAGACGAGGTAGCAGAGGAAGCCCAGCGCGGCGCCGACCAGCGCCTGCTGCACCGCGGCGGAGACCAGCTGCGGCGTGGAGAGCGACAGCGCGGAGAAGTCCATCGTCGAGCCGATCGCGAGCGTGATGCCGAGCGCGAGCAGCGTCTTGACCTTGCCGGGGATCGCCTTGTGCGAGAAGGGCGGGGCGACGGCCATCCAGGTGGTGACGCGCACCAGGACCAGGAGGTGGCCGACCACGGTGGTCAGGGCGATCGAGGGGAGCTCCACGACGTCGTCCTCAGCCCATCGCGAGGAGGTCGGGGATCCGGTCGAAGAGCCCGGTGGTGAACTCGGTCATCTCGGCCAGCATCCAGCTGCCGGAGAGCACGAGCACCACCGCCACGCCGAGGGCCTTGGGGACGAAGCTCAGGGTCGGCTCCTGGATCTGGGTGACCGACTGGAACAGCGAGACGATGAACCCGATGCAGAGGGCCACGAGCAGCATCGGCGCGGAGAGCTTGGCGGCGACGAGCATGGCCTGCACGGCGATGTCGATGACGGCGGCGTCGTCCATGGCTACGCGTAGCTCCCCACCAGGGCCGTGATGATCAGGCCCCATCCGTTGACCAGGACGAACAGCAGCAGCTTGAACGGGAGCGACACGGTCACCGGCGGCAGCATCATCATGCCGAGCGCCATCAGACCGGAGGAGACGACGATGTCGATCACCAGGAACGGTACGTAGATGACGAAGCCGATGATGAAGGCCGCGCGCAGCTCGGAGAGCAGGAACGCCGGGATGAGCGTCATCATCGGCACGGCGTCGGGGCTGGCGGGGTTGGCGCGGTCGGCGGCGCGGGTGATCAGCGCCAGGTCCTCGTCGCGGGTCTGAGCCAGCATGAAGTGCTTCAGCGGCTCGCTGGCGAGGGTGAACATGTCGGTCTGGCTGATGCCCCCCGCGAGGAAGGGCTGGATCGCGGTCTCGTTGATCTCGTGGATGACCGGGGCCATCACGAAGAGCGTCAGGAAGAGCGAGAGGCCGGCGAGCACCTGGTTGGGCGGCACGCCCTGCAGCCCGAGGGCGTTCCGGGTGATGCTCAGGACGACCATGATCTTGGTGAACGCCGTCATCATCAGCAGCAGGGCCGGGGCGACGGACAGCGCGGTGATCGCGAGGATCAGGACGATCGAGGTGCTCGGCGTCCCGTCGAGGCCGTTGACGGCCAGGGACAGGCTGCCGCCGGGACCGGCGGGCGCGGCGGGGCCAGCGGGACCGGTCGGCCCTGCTGCGGCCCCTGCCGTCAGCAGGGCGGTGATCATCGGCGGGTGGTCCTCTCGCGCAGGACCTCGAGGGCGGAGGTCCAGGTGGCCGGGGAGAGCGCGGAGCCCGCGAGGGCCGTGCGCTGGGGGGTGGGGCTGGTGGTCGACAGCACCGTGGCGACGGCGCGGCGGGGCGCGGCGGCCGGGGTGAAGCTCGGGAGCTGGACCTCGGAGCGGACCTCCACCGCCGGGGCGGCGTCGACGTCGAGGACGACGTCGGCGGGGGCCTCCCCGGTGATGGCGTCGAGCGGCATGCGGGCCAGCAGCTGCACCTGGGTGTCGGTGACGCCGAGGACCAGGGCCTCGTCGCCGACCCGCAGGACGGTGACGCCCGAGGAGCGCGACAGCGCCTGGCGGGCCACCACGGTGAAGCGGGAGGCGTCGACCGTGCGGCCGGCGCCGCGGCGGCGGGCCGCGCGCTGCATGAGCAGGATCAGGCCGACGACGGCGGCCAGGGCCACCGCCACGCGGGCGACCAGGGGCAGGATCTCCACGGCTCGGCCGCTCAGTCTTCCGTGCCGGGCTCGACGATCTCGGTGATGCGCAGCCCGTAGTCCTCGTCGACCACGACGACCTCGCCGCGGGCGAGGAGGCGTCCGTTGACCAGCAGGTCGGCGGGGGCGCCGGCGGCGCGGTCCAGCTCGACCACGGAGCCGGGGGTCAGGGCCAGCAGGTCCTTCACCGACATCCGGGTGCGGCCGAGCTCGACGGTGACGACCATCTCGACGCCGCGCAGCAGCGCCATGCCGGCGCGGCCGGCGGTGGCCTGGGTGGGGATGGCCGGGCCGCTGGGGGTGCCGGAGGGCACGGAGGCCTGCGCGATGAGCAGACCCATCCAGACGACCACCTCCTGCGCCTCGGAGTTGGCGTCGACCAGCGGCACCCACAGGGCGTCGGGGTCGGCGACCGCGGCGGCCACGTCGGTGGCGGTGACGGCGCCGGGCACCGAGGGGCCCATCGCGGCGACGGCGGCGCGCAGCGCGGGGGCCACGGCGTCGACGATCGGCAGCGGACCGCCCTCGGCACCGGCGAGCGCCTCCTCCAGGGAGGGGTCGACGATGACGACCAGGCTGCCCGACACCGCGCCGGTGAAGGCGGCGGCCACGCCGGAGCCGTCGGCGGTGGGGGCCAGGGAGCCGTCGGAGGGGCCCACGGCGAGCGTGGCTCCGGCGGGCAGCTGCGCAGCGGCGGCAGCGGCGGCGGCGAGGAGGGCGGCGTGGGCCGCGCTCTGGGTGGTCGGCGTGGTCATCGCGTCTCCTCATCAGGGTTCACCACGAGGCAGGCAAGGCGGGTCCCGCTGGTGCCGGGGACGGCGCGGGTCAGGACGACGTCGTTGGTGACGACGTCCAGGGGGCGGGCGGTGGGGTGCGGCAGGTGCAGCACGTCGCCCACGGACAGGGCGGTGACCGCCTGGACCGAGAGGGCCATCGGCGTCATGCGGGCGCACACGTCGACGGGCAGCTCGGGGACGGTGCGCGAGAGCACGTCGGCGGCCGACTCGGCCGTGCGGCGCTGCTCCTCGCTGCTCTCGGCCGTGCCGCGGGTCTCCACGAGCCGGGCGAGCACGGGGTTCAGGGGCAGCATGACCGAGAACGGGAGCGCCTCGGCCTCCTCGCCGAGGGCCACCGTGAAGTCGGCGACCAGGACGACGTCGGCCGGGGCCGCCATCGTGAGGAACTGGGAGGACTGGTCGACGTCGGCCAGCACGGGAGCCATCGGCACGACGCCGGCGAACGCCGACGCGAGGTCGGCGAGCAGGCGGGCCGACAGGCTCTCCACGAGACGGCTGTCGATGTCGGACAGCTCGCGCTCGACGCCCTCCACGACGACGCCCTCGACGTCGCCGTGCCCGCCGAGCAGGAAGTCCAGCGCCGTCATCACCGTGGTGGTGGTCAGCGCGACCAGCCCGGTGGCGCCGCCGGCCTCGGTGCGGAAGGTCAGGAAGACGCCCAGCGGCGGCTGCAGGGCGAGGTGGTCCTCGAAGCTGCGGGCGCCGACGCCGGTGCTGACCACGGTGCAGGTCTGGCGCAGCCGGGTGAGCAGCGTGGTGGAGAACTGGCGGGCGAAGGCCTCGAAGGAGACCTCCAGCGCGCGGGAGTGCTCGCGGGCGAGCGCGGTGGGGCGGGTGAAGTCGTACTCGGTCACCACGCCGCGGCGCCTCTTGCGGCGCCCCGGCGCTGCGGTGGGGCTCTCGACGGTCACAGACAGGTTGTCGGCAGGACGGGTGAACGGGTTGAGCCTTTCGGGGGAACGAGTTCTCCCCGACTTCCGTGATCATGGACCTCCGCCACCCCGAGGCGGCGGACGCCCGCGATCACGGTCGCACGGCGGGCGTCACTGCATGACGTACTGGGTGAAGTACACGTCGAGGACCTCGTCGGGGTAGGCCTCCTCGATCTCCTTCACCAGCTCGGCCTTGGTGGCGTCGCGGCCCTCGGCGGAGCCGATCTCCTCCATGGTCTTGCCGCTGTACAGCTCGATGACCGTGTCGAGGGCCTTGCTGCCGTCGACGGCCTCGGCCACCTCGGCCGACTGCTGCAGAGCGATGCCGATCTTGAGGAAGTGGCCGTCGGCGAGGTTCACGCTGATCGGGTCGATCGTGGTGACGGCACCGAGCTTGGCCTTCTCCGCCGCCTCCTTCTCCTTGGCGACCTCCTCGGCGGAGGGCGCCGGCTTCGGCGCCAGCAGGAAGAAGTACGCGCCGCCGCCTCCGGCGAGGAGCACGATGATCGCCACGAGGGCGAGGACGATCTTGCTCGGCCCCTTCTTCTTCTTGGCGTCGGTCTCGGCGGGGGTCGCGGTGGCGGTGGCCATGGTCGTCGTCCTCTCTCGGGCTCAGGTGCGGGTCGGGGTGCGGTGCGGGGTGCGGGTCAGTGCGTGGTGGGCGCCGCGTCGGCGCCGATCTCGGGCACGGCGCCGGTCTCGATGCTCGGCGCGGCCGGTGCCGCGCCGCCCTTCGCGGCCTCGGCGGTCTCCGGGAGGAGGGCCTTGACGTCCTCGGGCGAGCTGGACTCCAGCACGATGTCGACGCGCCGGTTGCCCTCGACGGCGCGCGGGTCGCCGTCGGGGAAGAGCGGGTGGGCGTCGCCGTAGCCGACGGCCTTCAGGCGGCTCTTGTCCACGCCGTCGTCCAGCAGGCGCAGGAGCACCGACGAGGCGCGCGCCGACGACAGGTCCCAGTTGTTGGCGTACTGGCTCCCGCTCGACATCGCGAGGTTGTTGGCGTGCCCCTCGACGGCGATCGGCTCGGCCTCAGAGAGCAGCAGCGGCGCGATGGTGTCGAGCACCGACAGCCCGCCGGCCTCGATCCTCGCGCTGCCGTTGGCGAAGAAGATGTTGTTGGCGGCCACGCTGATCACCAGGCCGCGCTCGGTGATGGTGGTGGTGACCTGGTCCTGCAGGCCCTGCGCCTCGAGCTTCTCCTCGACGCGCTGCTGCAGCTCCTGCAGCGAGCTGACCTCCTGGGAGGCCGCCTGCTGGGCGGTCGCCTTCGTGGTGGTGCTGGGGGTCGTCCCGGTACCGGAGTTCGGTCCGTTGCCCACGTCGACCACGGAGTTCGTGGAGCCGTCGACGATGCCGCTGCCGCCGTCGCTCGGCATCGTCTCCTTGCCGAACCCCTCCGCGAGCGACGTCTTCAGCTCGAGGTACTTCTTCTGGTCGACGTTGCTCATGGCGAACAGCACCAGGAAGAGCGCCATGAGCACGGTCATCATGTCGGCGTAGGACACGGCCCAGCGCTCGTGGTTCTCGTGCTCCTCGTGCTCCTCGTGCTTCTTGCCGCGCTTGCCTCCGTGTCCTGACATCAGGCGGCTTCCTTCTCCTTGGCCTTCGTCTCGGGGACGAGGCTGCGCAGGCGCTGCGCCACCAGGCGCGGGTTGGCCCCGGCCTGCACGGCCATGAGGCCCTCGACGATCAGCTCCATCTGCGCGCACTCGGTCTCGGAGAGGCGCTTGAGCCGGGCGGCCAGGGGCAGCGCGATGATGTTGGCGGAGAGCAGGCCCCAGAAGGTCGCGACCAGCGCCGCAGCGATCATGTGGCCGAGCTTGGTCGGGTCGGCCAGGTTCTCGAGCACGTGCACCAGCGACACGACCGTGCCGATGATGCCGACGGTCGGCGCGAAGCCGCCCGCGGTGGCCCAGAAGCCGGCGGCGATCTTGTCGGTCGACTTCTTCGTGGCGATCTTCGCCTCGAGCATCTCCCGGAGGTCCTCGGGGTCGGCGCCGTCGATCGCCGACTGCAGCCCGTCCTTGAGGAAGGGGTCGTCGACGTCCTTCGCGGCGTCCTCCAGGGCCAGCAGGCCCTCGCGGCGCGCGGTCTCGGCCAGCTTGACCAGCGTCTCGATGGTCTTGGTGGGGTTGGTCGCCTTGCCCGTGAGCGCCTTGACGGTGCCCTGGATGATGAAGGGGATGTCGGCCATGCGGGAGCCGGCCAGGGTCGCGCCGATCGTGCCGACGATGACCAGGGTCATCGCGGGGATCAGGATGACGGACATGGGGCTGGAGCCCTCGAGGATGATCGCCAGCAGGATGCCGCCGATCGCGAGGCCCAGCCCGATGAGGGTCGCGGGATCCATCACACCTCCTCGGGGGTCTTGGCCAGCACGGGGTGGTCGGTGCGGCGCAGCGGGGTGACCACGTGCGGGTCGGGGACGACGTGCAGACCGGGGCGCCCGCTCTCGTCGAGCGGCAGCGGGGCCGGCGGCTCGGGGGCGGGCACGGGCTCGCGCAGGGCGCGGGCGCCGGCCACGATGCTGGAGCGGTAGTCGCGGACCAGGCCGATGACCTCGGTGACCGACTCGCTGACCAAGTACTTGGTGCCGTCGATGAGGGTGAGCACGGTGTCGGGCGTCGACTCGACGCGCTCCAGCAGGTCCGGGTTCACCGCGAACGCAGTCCCGGTCAAGCGGGTGACGAGGATCATGGCGACCGTCCTTGAAGCTCTGCCGCAGCACCCTTCCGTGGGCGCCGCCACCTGTTCCATCGGCGCTGGCGGCCCCGGGGTGAGGGGTCCGGGTGGCGGTGTCGGTGGTGCCGAGCACCGCCACCCGGATGGCCCTGGGGGCCAGGAGGCCCCCGGTCAGCGCATCAGCGCTTGAGGTTCACGAGCTCCTCGAGCATGGAGTCCGAGGTGGTGATGACGCGGCTGGAGGCCTGGAAGCCGCGCTGGCTGACGATCAGGTTGGTGAACTCCTGCGCCAGGTCGACGTTGGACATCTCCAGCGCCCCGGAGACCAGGGAGCCGTGCGCGCCGTCGCCGGCGACGCCGACGTTCGGCAGGCCGGAGTTCGACGTCGCCATGTACGTCGAGCCGCCCTGCTTGTCGAGACCGGCCGGGTTGTCGAAGGTGGCGACCGCGATGCGGCCCAGCTCCTGGGAGCGGCCGTTGTCGAAGGAGCCGACGATGGAGCCGTCGGGGCTGACCTTCCAGCTGGTGAGGCTGCCGGCGGCGTAGCCGTCCTGCGCCGAGACCGTGACGTCGGACATGGAGATGTCCGAGCGGTTCGCGACGGCGATCTTCGACAGGTCGAACGTGGGCTGGGTGGTGAAGTTGTTGGTGCCGCCCGCGTCCTTCAGGCCGACGAGCGTCAGCTTCTCGTTGGCGGCGTCGACCGTGCCCGTGGGCGTGGTGGCGGCCACCGCCACGGCGCCGGAACCGTCGAAGTCGACCTTGCCGACGACGACGTCGGCGCCGCCCTGCTTCTGGCTGACGGTCATCGACCAGCCGGAGACCAGGCCGGTCTTGCCGTCGGTGCTCGTCACCGGGTTCTTCGGCTCGATCTTCACGTTGACGGGGACGCTGACGCCGTTCTTGTCGACGAGGTTGTAGCTGAAGGTCTGGGTGCTCGCCCCGGTGGCGTTGTAGATGGGGGTCGCCGGCGGCGTCGTGGTGTTGACGACGTCGACGGTGTTGTCCAGGCGACCCGACATCGTGACGCTCGCCGTCGCGGACGCCGGGATCGACTGCGTCGTCGGGATCGAGATGTTGCCGGGCGTGCCGGCCGAGTTGGTGACGCCCTTGGCGTCCGCCATCCAGCCCTGGACCTTCGCACCGGCGAGGCTGACCAGCGTGCCCGAGCCGTCGACGTTGAAGGCGCCGTTGCGGGTGTACTGCATCGCGCCGTTGTTGTTGACCACGAAGAAGCCGTCGCCGTCGATCAGCATGTCGCTGTTGCGGCCGGTGGTCTGCGTGGCGCCCTGGGTGAAGTTGGTGGTGATGCCCGAGACGCGGACGCCGAGGCCCACCTGCGCGGGGTTCTGGCCGCCCTTGGCGCCCTGGGCCGCCGCGGCGTTGCCCAGGGTCTGCGAGAGCGTGTCCTCGAAGATGGTGTTGGCCGACTTGTAGCCGGTGGTGTTGACGTTGGCGATGTTGTTGCCGGTGACGTCCATCATGGTCTGCATCGAGCGCATGCCGCTGATGCCGGTGTAGAGGGAACGGAGCACAGGGGCCTCCTGGGAAGGGGCGCGCAGCGGAGTGCTGGCGCGGTGCCGTGTGCCGTCCGTGGCCATGGGGCGTTCCGTCGGGGTGCGGCCGTCGGGGCCGCGTCTTCAGTTGGTGTTCGGTTGTGGGTGGTGGGGCTCGTCAGCTGGACGAGGTGCCCGTGTGAGCGGTGATGCCGCTGACGTTGCTGAGCGACACCGACGCGTTGCCGATGGTCAGCGTCGGGGTGCCGGTGCCGCTGAAGGCGGCGGCGGAGACGAGCCCGGTCTGGGTCTTGCCGGCGACGTCGGTGTAGTTGACGGTCTGCCCGACGAAGCTCGACGCGCTCATGCGCGACATGAGCGAGAACTGCTCCTGCTGGACCGAGATCATCTGCTGCATGGTCTGCGTCGACGACAGGGTCGCCGTCTGCTGCATGATCGCGTTGGAGTCCATCGGAGAGGACGGGTCCTGGTTCTGGAGCTGCTTGATGAGCAGCTGCAGGAAGTCCTGGTTCTTCAGGCTCGTCTTGTCCTCGGAGACCTTGCCGCCCGAGTTCATCGCGTAGCGGGTTCCCAGCGCAGCGCTGGTGGCCGTGGTGCCGGTGACGTCTGCCATCCGACCTCCTGGTGAGTCAGAGACCCTCTCGAGGTCCCTCAGCCACGAGGAGCGCGGACGCGCCCCTCATGCAAGGACATCGACACGTCCGGGCCCGACCTTGAGCCCGGGCGCGGTCACGTCGACCACCTGCTCGTCCTCGCCACCCGCGAAGAGGCTGCGGGCGGTCGGGCGCTCCTGGCGCGCGGCAGCGCCGCTGCCGCCACTGGAGGTGCTGACGTCGAGCGTGGCGCCGGAGCCGGTGGCGGTCAGGTCGCGGCGCAGGTCGTCCAGGGACGCCTGCAGGGCGTCGCGGGCCGCGGGGGTGGCCCCCACGAGCTCGATGCGGGTGCCCTCGGGGCGGATGTGCGCGACGACGGTCACCTGGCCGATGGCCTCGGGCTCGACGACGAGGGAGAGCCGGTGGGTGCCCTCGGAGCGCCCCGTCAGCGCGACCAGCTGCGGTGACAGCTGCGCGGCGACGTGCGCGGGCTGCGCCACCAGCACCGGCGGCGCGGCGGGAGCCGCCGGTGTGGGCGCCTGCGCGGCAGCCGGTGCGCTCGGGTTCTGGGCGCTCACGGCACTGACCTGGGGCGTTCCGGCGCCGCTGGACGACGACGGGTCGGAGGGCTGCGCCACCGCAGCGGCGGACGAGGCGGCGGACTGCGCCGAAGCCGCACCCGGGTCGACAGGTGCCGGAACGACCGCGGAGGCGTCGGCGGTGGCGTCAGTGGTGGCGCGCTCGGGGGCGGCCCCGGTCGAGGGCCGGCCGCCGTCCTGGGGCGGGCCCTGCTGCGCGGACGACCCGCCGTTGGCGCTACCACCCGCGGCTGCCGCAGGGGCGCCGGTGGTGGTGGTGGCGGCGGTCTGGTCCCCCGCGGTCATGGGAGCGGGCACGGCGTCGGTCGTGGTGTCCGCCGGGGCGTCAGTGGCAGGCGTGGTGCCGGGCGCGCCGAGGACCGGGGTGGCGGTCACCGCGGACGTGGTGTCGGTGGCGCTCGTGCTGGTCGTGGGGAGCTGCGCAGCGGGCACCGGCGGCTGCGCAGCGCCAGTCCCGTCCGCGCTGGCGCTGGGGGCGCCGGCGAGCGAGGTCTCGGCGCTGACCGGCGCCGTGGGGACGGTCGCCAGCGCTGCCGCTGAGGTCGGGCCGCCAGCGGCCCCCACGCCGTCGACGGCGGGGGCCCCGGTCACCTCGGCCGGCACCGCAGCGGGAGCCGCGACGGGGACCACGGGCTGGGTGAACGGCACCGGCACGGCGAGCAGCGGTGACGAGGTGGCGACCTGCGTCCCAGGAGCGGCGGCGTCCTCGCCCTCGGCGGGCTCGGCGGCGTCCGTCGAGCCGGTGGGAGGAGCCGAGCCGTCGACGGCGGAGCCGTCCGTGGTGCCGGAGGCCGCAGCCTCGACGCGCGCGCCGTCGGCGCGGCCTGCGGGGCGCTCCCCCGCCGCGTCACGAGGGGCGCGCACCGCGTCGCGCTGGCTCGTGGCGCCCTGGTCGTCAGCAGCGGTCTGCCGCGCGAGCACGTCGGCGAAGCCGCCGTCGCCCTCCTGCGCGGGCGCCGGAGCAGCAGCCGGCGCCGCGGGCGCGGCGGTGAGGGTGGTGGCGGCAGTGACGTTGCTGAGCGCCATGACGGGTCTGCTCCTGGTCTGGACGGACGTGCGCGGTCGGTGCAGGGGTGTTGCGCGGTACGGATCTTGGCGATCAGTGGGTCTGGAGACCCCCACGGGCCACTGATCGCCAAGACCTGCGGGCCCGAGGCGGTAGCGGGACGCCTCCTGGGGTGGTGATCGACACGAACGGCCCAGTGCTGGAGCCCTTCGGGCTACGACATCGCAGCCGAGACGCGGCGCACGTAGTTCTGGGTCTCGGTGAAGGGCGGCACGCCGCCGTACTTCGACACGTTGCCCGGGCCCGCGTTGTACGCGGCGAGCGCCAGCGGCAGCGACCCGAACCTGTCGAGGTGCTTGGACAGCAGGCGCGCGGCGCCGTCGACGGCCTGCGCCGGGTCGCTCGGGTCCACGCCCAGCTCGCGCGCGGTGCCCGGCATGATCTGCATGAGGCCGCGGGCACCGGCGGGGCTGACGGCGTCGGGGTCGTAGCTCGACTCGGTCTTCGCGACGGCGGAGAGCAGCCCGTCGGGCAGGCCGTACTTCGCCTCGGCGGCGTCGAAGAGGCCCTGGAAGGCCGAGGCGCCCGAGGCGCCCGACGCGCGGGAGGTGCCCGCGACCGCCGTCGTCGCGCTCGAGCCCGCGCTCGACCCGAGCACCGAGGCGCGCATGCTCGCGAGCAGCGCCGAGCTCGAGCCCGACAGCGCCGAGGAGCCGTCGTCGGTGGTGAGGCGCCGGATGGTCATCGGCGTCTCCCAGACCTTGGAGATCTTGACGACGTCACCGGCCTTGGGCGCGTGGATCATCTTGCCGTCGCCGACGTAGATGCCGATGTGGCTGCCGCCCTCAAGCACCACCAGGTCACCCGCCTTCGCCTTGTCGAGGGAGGGCACCTCGGTGCCGACCTTCGCCTGCTGCGCGGCGGTGCGCGGCAGCGTGATGCCGTTCTCCTTCGCCACCAGCTGGGTGAAGCCGGAGCAGTCGAGACCGGTGTCAGGGTCGGTGCCGCCCCAGACGTACGGGACGCCGAGGTACTTCTTGGCGTCGGTGACGAGGTCGTCGCCGGAGGCGCCGCTCGTCGCCGTGCCGCTGCCGTCGAGCTGCGTCCTCGCCATCGCCAGGGTGCTCGCGAAGGTGGCGCTGTTCGACGTGCTCCCCGAGGCCGACACCGGCGCACCGGTCAGCGCGGCGATGCGCTGCTGCAGGAAGATGACGCGGTCCTGGACCACGCTCAGCGACGCGGAGGCCGCCTGCAGCGCGGGGCTGCTCATGCGTCGCTCCCCCCGTCGAGGTCGAGGCCCTCGGACCCGGCACCCGAGCCGTCGAGCGCGGCGGGGCCCTCGATGCCGGCGGTGCGGCCGCGGGCGCGGCCGGCGGCCTCGTCGAGGACGGCCTGGTCGGCCTTGAGGTCGGCGGTCACCAGCGCGGCGCGGTGGCGCTCGGCGAGGCGGTCCAGCCCCTTGGCCCGGCCCTGGGCGTGGGCCCAGTCGGCCTGGGCGGCGCGGGAGGCGGCCTCGGCCTCCTCCACGACGGCGAGGGCCTCGGAGTAGCGGCTGCTGGAGGCGCTGCGCGCGGCGACGACGGCGGCGAAGGTGTTCGCGTCGCCGTGGTCGGCGAAGCTCTGGGTGGCGGCCTCCTCCAGCAGCGACTCGGCGGCGCCGCGGGCGGCCACGGCGCGCGAGGCGGCGGCACCGGCCGCGGCGGCGGCGATGTCGCGCTGCAGGTGGCGCACGCGGAGCACCTGCTCGAGGCGGAAGCGGCGTGACGAGCGGCTCATCGGTGGCCCTCCTGCACGGGGTTGCGCGCGACGACGCCGGCGAGGGCGCCCCACGCGTCGTCGAGGCTGGTGCGGTCGTCGACGTCCTGGCGCAGGAAGCCGTCGATGTCGTACCGGGCGCCGATGGCGGCGTCGGTGAGGGGGTTCGAGCCGGGCACGTACGCGCCGACGTCGACCAGGTCCTGCGCCTCGCGGCGGGCGGCCATGAGCCGGCGCACGTGCGTGGCGAGGCCGCGCTGCTCGCGGGTGGTGACGCGCGAGGCCACGCGGGAGACCGACCCGAGCACGTCGATGCTCGGGAAGTGCCCGGCGGTGGCGAGGTCGCGGTCGAGCACCACGTGCCCGTCGAGGATGGAGCGGGCGGCGTCGGCGATCGGCTCGTTGTGGTCGTCGCCGTCCACGAGCACCGTGTAGATGCCGGTGATGGATCCGGTGGCGCTGGTGCCGGCGCGCTCGAGCAGCCGGGGCAGCAGAGCGAAGGTGCTCGGCGGGTAGCCGCGGGTGGCGGGGGGCTCCCCCACCGACAGGCCGATCTCGCGCTGGGCCATGCAGAAGCGGGTGAGGCTGTCCATCATCAGCAGCGCGTCCATGCCGAGGTCGCGGAAGTGCTCGGCGATCGTGGTGGCCACCATCGCGGCGCGCAGGCGCACCAGCGGCGGCTGGTCGGAGGTGGCGACGACGACGACGGAGCGCGCCAGGCCCTCCGGGCCCAGGTCGTCCTCGAGGAACTCCCGGACCTCGCGGCCGCGCTCGCCGATGAGGGCGATGACGTTGACGTCGGCGGTGGTGCCGCGGGCGACCATCGACAGCAGCGTCGACTTGCCGACGCCGGAGCCGGCGAACAGGCCGATGCGCTGGCCGCGCCCGACCGGGGTCATCGCGTCCAGCGCCCGCACGCCGGTGCCCATCGGGGTGTCGATGCGCTCGCGCTCGATGGGGTTGGGGGCGGGGTTGTCGATCGGCACCCAGGCGGTGGCCTGGACGCGGCCGCGGCCGTCGATGGGGCGCCCCAGGCCGTCGAGCACGCGGCCCTGCAGCCCGACGCCGACGGGGATGCGCTGGCTGCGACCGATGGCGAGCACGGGCTGCCCCGCGCGCAGGCCCTGGCCGGGGCCGGGAGCGCCCAGGGGCATGCAGGTGACGTGGTCGGGGGCCACGGCCACGACCTCGGCGTCGATGCCCTGGCCGGTGGTGGTGAGGTCACCGGTGAGCACGCGGACGATGTCGCCGACGGGGGCGCGCAGGCCCGCGGCCTCGATGGTCAGGCCGACCACGCGGCGCACCGTGCCGGTGACCTGGGGGGCGCCGGCGGCGGCGGCGCGGCGCATGATCGCGGGCAGTGCGACGCCGGGGACGCCGACCGACGCGGCGGCGCGGAGGTCGGTGCCCAGGCGGGGGTCGAGCACGACCTCGGGCACCTGGTGGGTGCTCAGCGCGGCGTTGACGGGGCTCACGCGCGGCCCGCCATCGGGTCGGCGGCGGCAGCGGCCGGGCGGCTCGCGCCGCGCAGCTGGCCGCGGATGCGGGCGAGCGCCGTGTCGGTGCGGGCGTCGACGAGGCCGCCGGGGAACTCCGCGAACGCGTCACCGGGGGCCATGCGCGCGTCGGCGAGCACGGTGACCTGCCCTCCGACGAGGCCGCGGACGCCGTCGGGGCCGTGCACGTCGTCGATGACCGCGAGGTCCTCGGGGTTGAGGCGGACCACGACGTCGGCGTGGGTGGGGGCGGCGTCGAGGGCGCGGCGCAGGGCGGTGAGGCCGCGCATCCCGTCGTCCTCGATCTCGCGGCCGATCACGACCTCGGCGAGGTCGACGACGGCGATGGCCACGGCGTCGGCCACGGCGTCGAGCTGCGGCACGGTGCGCGCGCGCAGCTCCTCGGCGGCGGCGTGGAGCCCGGCGAGGGCGCTGTCGACCTCCGCGCGCAGCGCGGCGCGCTCGGCCTGGGCCTGGGCGAGGAGGGCGGCGACGACGCGGCGCTCCTCTTCGGCGGCGGCGGCCAGGCCCTGGGCCCAGCCCGCGGCGTAGCCGGAGGCCTGGGAGGAGTGGGCCATGTCTCCCGAGTGGAAGCCGGAAGCCCCGGCAGCGCCCGTGGGGGCGCTGCCGGGGAGGGGGGTGAAGGCCATCGGGGCCGGAGCTGTCGCTCCGGCCCGGGCCCAGCTAGCCGACGAACTCATCGTCAGACTCCCTCTGGATGGTGATCTGGCCCGACTCCTCCAGCTGGCGGATCGCGGCCACGATCGTCGAGCGGCCCTCTTCGGCCTGCGAGAGGCGGACGGCGCCCATGAGCTCCATCTCCTCGAGCAGGTTGTCCTTGGCGCGGCTGGAGACGTTGTCGAGGATCTTGTCGCGCAGGTCCTCGCGGGCGCCCTTGAGGGCGACGGCGAGGGTGGCGGCGTCGACCTCGCGCAGCACCAGCTGCATCGCCTTGTCCTCGAGGCTGAGGATGTCCTCGAAGGTGAACATCGAGGCGCGGATCTGGTCGGCCAGCTGCGGGTCGCGCTTGGCCAGCTCCTCCAGCAGCACCTTGGCGGTGCCGGCGTCGGTGCGGTTGATGATGTCGACCAGCGGCTGGATGCCGCCGACGGCCTCGTCGACCTGCGCGGTGAGCACGGCGCCGGCCTTGCGGCGGATCGACTCCGCCACGACCGCGACGATGTCGGGCGAGGTGCGCTCCATCGTGGCGATGCGCTGGGCGACGTCGGCCTGGACCTCGGGCGGGAAGGTGACCAGCGCCGAGGACGCCTGGTGCGACTTCAGGTGCGACAGCACCAGGGCGAGGGTCTGCGGCATCTCGCCCTGCAGGAACGACACCAGCTGGCGGGTGTCGGCCTCCTCCAGGAAGAGGAACGGCTGCTTCTCGTCACCGCCCTTGAGGCGCTCGATCATCTCCGCGGCGGCGTCCTTGCCGAGGGACGCCTCCAGCATCGCCTTCGCGAAGCCGGGGCCACCGGTGCCCAGGCCCGCCGGGCCCACCAGCTCGCCGAAGCCGGCGACGAGGACCTCGTCGGCCAGCTGCGGGTCGACGTCCCCGAGCCGCATGAGCTCAAAGGTGATGAGCTCGACCTCCTCCGCGTCCAGCTGGGACATGAGGAGGGCGGAGCGCTCCGGGCCGAGCTGCACGAGGAGCACGGCGGCGCGCTGCGGGCCGGTGAGGCTCGCGAGGCTGCGCGGGGCGAGGCCGGTGGCCATGGTGGGTCAGCCCTTCTTCGAGGCGGCGAGCCAGCCGCGGAGGAGGTTGGCGACCTCCGCCGGCTGGGTGTCGACGAGCTGGCCGAACTCCTGGCGCCGCAGCGCCTCGGGCTCGGGCTCGGGGGCCATGAGCAGGTGGGCGTCGTTGGCGGTGGGGAGCGCGAGGCCGGCGGGGCCGGCCTGGCCGGCAGCCACGGGGACCTCCGGGTAGAGCCGCTCCAGCTCGCCGATGTCGACGGCCTCGCGCTCGCCCTTCTTGACCGCGCGGCGCCAGGCGATGAACAGGACCAGCGCGAGGAGGAGGACGCCGAGGGCGATCGCTCCCTGCTTGATGAGCGCGAACTGCTCCTCGCTCTTCTGCTCGGCGGCGGCCTTCTTGAGAGCCGCTGCAGAGGCGTCTGCGGCGGCGGTGCTCAGGGTGGCGGGCGTGACGCTGACGACGTCGCCGCGGTTCTGGTCGAAGCCGACGGCCGTGGTGAGGAACGTCTGCAGGTTCTGCTGGCCGCCGAAGGCGTCCATGGCCTTCTGGTCGACGATGACGGCCACCGACTGGCGCTCGACGTCACCGGGAGCGACCACGGTGTTGTCGACGACCACGTTGTTGGCGTTGTCGGTCGTGCTGCTCTTCTTGACGTAGGTGCTGCCGTCGCCGGTGGTGCCCCCCGTCGTCGAGGTGCCGTCGACGCCGAAGACGCCGTTGGCGCCCAGGGCGCCGCCCACGCCGGCTCCCGCACCCGAGTACTCCTCGGAGGCCTCGGTCTGCGAGTTCGGGAGGGCGCCGCTGTTGGTGTACGTCGTGGAGGCGCGGTTGGTCGCGTCCATGTCCAGCGTCGCGTTGACGGTGGCGATGGCCTTGCCGGCGCCCAGCGTGGTGTCGAGGATCGACTGGATCTTCGACTGCATCTTCTGCTCGTAGCCCGTGGTGAGCTCGTCGCGCTTGCCGCTGGCGCCGGTGCCGTCGTCGGTGAGCAGCTTCCCGGTGGCGTCGGTGATCGTGACGTCGGCGGGCTTGAGGTCCGGCACCGAGCGCGACACCAGGGACACCATGGCGTTGACCTCGTCGGTCGTCGCCTCGTGCGTGCCGGTGTCGACGACCACGGCCGCCGTCGTCGACTGCTTCTGGTCCTCGAACACGGTCTTCTCGGGCACGGCCAGCTGGACGGAGGCGGTCTGGACGCCGTCCAGCAGCTCGAGCGTCGAGCCGATCTTCTGCTCGAGGGACGCCTGCAGGGCGGCTCGCTGCTGCAGCTGCGTGGTGGTGACGCCCATCGACGCGAGCACGTCGTTGCCGGAGGACTCGCCCTTCGGCAGACCGGCCTGGGCGGCCTTGGCCGCCGCCTCGCTGAGCTGGTCAGCGGGGACGGTCACGGAGCTGCCGTCGATCTGCGCGTCGATCCCCGCGGCCACGAGGGCGTCGCGGGTGTCGCCCGGGTCCGAACCCGTCAGGCCCGAGAAGGCGGTGACGTAGTCGGGCTTCGAGGCCCAGGCGTAGAAGGCGGAGCCTCCGAGGAGGAGGACACCGATGCCGATGACCGCGATGACCTTCTGGCCGAGGGTCATCCCGTTGACCTGCGTGCCGGCCCTCTTGAGGGCGGCGATCAGCTGCGGGGGCATCAGAACTGCATCCTCATGATCTCGGAGAACGCCTCGAGGGCCTTGTTGCGGAGGGCCACGGTCACCTCGGTCGCCGAGCGGGCCTCCGCCGCGGCGATCGTGTAGTCGTGGATGTCGTCGAGGTCACCGGTGGCGGCCTGGATGGCGAGGTCGGCGCTGCGCGACTGCAGCGCCTGCACGTTCTCCAGGCTGGTGGCCAGGGTGCCCGCGAAACCGGTCGAACCGGTGGAGGTGGGACGCGACGCGCCGGTCGCCGCGGCGAGCGCCGCGGTCAGCTGGTCGGCGCCACCGGTGCTCTCGGCGCCGTCTGCGCTGCCGGCGGAAGCCCGCGAGCTGCTCTGCAGCAGCGCCGCGTACTGCTCGAGGGCGGAAGAACCCCCGCCCAGGGGGAGGATGCCGGCCATCTCACTTCGCTCCGATGTTGATGGCGGCCTCGTAGGAGGACCGCGCCCGTTCGATGACGGCGGCGTTCGCCTGGTAGGCCCGCTGGCTGACGATGAGCTGCCCCATCTGGGAGTTCATGTCGATGTCGGGCATCTTCACGTAGCCCTTGTCGTCGGCGAGGGCGTTGCTGGGGTCGTAGACGAGCCGCCCCTCACCGCTGCCGAAGGCCACACCGGCGACCTTCACGCCACCGGCGCTGCCGGCGGTGTGGTCGGTGCCGTACTCGTTGGCCTGGGCGACGATGAACCGCTGCCGGAAGGCGTCCTCGTCGGTGCGGGACACGTTGTTGACGTTGGCGATGTTGTCGCCGACGGCGTCCATCCACTTGCGCGCCAGCGTCATGCCGGAGCCGGAGGCGCGGAAGGCGTCGAAGAGGGCCACGGGGTCAGCTCGTCTTCAGCGCGAGGGAGACGGACGAGAACTTGCCGCTCATCGCCTGCGACACCAGCTGGTAGCGCAGCTGGGTGTCGAGGTTGGAGAGGGTCTCGGTGTCCAGGTCGACGTTGTTGCCGTCCTCCCGCGTCGGTGCGGTGGAGCGGCTCTCGGTGCTGGCGGCCACGCCGCTGCCGCTGCCGACCGCGTCGCGCAGGGCGGACTCGAAGTCGACGCGGGCCGCGAGGTAGTGCGGCGTGTTGATGTTGGCGATGTTGTCGGCCGTGGCGCGCTGCCGCGAGGCGAGCCCGTCGAGGGCCGAGCGCAGCGCTGCGGCGCTGACGGAGTCGAACACGTGGGCCTCCACAGGAGCGGGGGCTGCCGGGGCAGTCCCGCGAGGGGGTGGCCGTGTCCGTGGCCGAGGGGGTGAGCGATCCGTCGCTCAGACCAGTCATCGGCAGGACGGGTGACGTCCTTTAGCCCGCACGGGTGGCGGTGTTCAGCCGACCAGCTCCCCCCTCCCCCGCGACGATCAAGCGCCTGAGCGCCGCATCCCGGGCCCGCTGGCGGCGGATGCGGCGCGGAGGTGCGTGATCGTCGCGGGAGGGGGTCAGACGGAGAGCTGGGCGGAGAGGCCCGCGGCCTCGGAGAGCGCGCGGGCGTAGGCCCGGCCGGCCTCGAGGGGAGCGGCCGCGCCGCGGGGAGCCGGGGCACCGGGGCTGGCCTCGGTCGACAGGACGGCGGCGAGCGCCGAGCCCACGGGACCCTCGAAGCTGGTGAGCGCCTGGCGCATGCCGTCGGGCACGCGCACGGTGGAGAGCAGCTCCTCGGTGGTGAGGCCCATGGCCTCGGCGGCGCCGGAGAGCAGGCCGGCGGTGTACGCCTCCTGCGACTGCTCGTTGGCGAGTCGCGCGCAGGCGCCGGCGCGCGCCAGCACGAAGGTGAGGGCGGCGCGGCCCTGCCCGGTGATGCCGCCCGCGCCGGGGTCGGCCGAGCCGACGACGGCCATCGCGGCCCACGAGGAGAGGGTTCGACGCCCGATGAGGACGAGCGCGTGGCCCACCGAGCTCACCGGAGAGCTGGTGGCGACGGCGGAGGAGCTGGCGAGGCGCAGCACGCGGAAGCTGAGGGCCGGGTCGGCGAGTACGAGGCGCTCGACCTCGGCGGTCGGGGTCTCCGGGTCGCCGAGGGCCACGAGGAGGCGGAGCGCGGAGACACGACCGGGGTCCATCGAGGCGCTCTCGTGCACCACGGGGCGCTGCACCCAGTAGCCCTGGAAGAGGTCGGCGCCCATGGCGCGGCAGCGGTGGAAGTCCTCGAGGCTCTCGACCTTCTCGACGACGACGAGGACGTCGTCGGTGTGCTCGCGCACGAGGGCGAGCAGGCGCTCGACGTGGGCGTACCTGTCGATGCCGAGGGCAGCGGCCTCGTCGACGCCGGGGAGCACGAGCTTGACGAACTGCGCCAGCGGGAGGGTCGGGATGCGGTGCTCCTCCCCCTCGAAGTCGTCGACGGCGAGGGCGAACCCGCGGTCGCGCAGGCGGCGCGCGCCGGCCATGACCTCCTCGTCGACGAGGATCTCCTCGGTGAGCTCGAGGACGACGTCCTCCAGTCCCGGGGCCAGCGGCAGCTCGCCGACGACGAAGGCGCGCGTGAGGTTGACGAAGAAGCGAGCGCCCGTCGAGAGGGTGCGGTCGCCGAAGTCGCCGAGCACGGCCGTCAGCACCTGGGAGGTGGCGGCGTCGTGGTCGGCCTGGCTCTGCAGGTTGGCGGCGTCGGCACCGGAGGCGCGGAAGAGCAGCTCGTAGCCCACGAGGTTCATGTCGCGGTCGACGATGGCCTGGCGGCCGACCCGCACCTTCCGGTGGTGGCTCATGCCTCAGACCGCCCGGTCGACGTAGACGGGGCGGCCCTCGGGGCGCTGGTCGAGGCGGGAGGCCAGCTGCGTCGAGCGGCGCTGCTGGCGGCGGATAGCGGTCATCGCGGCGGTGACGCGCTCGACGGCCTGTTGGTGACGGGTGAGCAGGGCAGCGGCCCGCGGGGCCAGCTCGGCCGGCAGCGGCTCGGCGGGCGCCGTCCACGTGGCGGAGGGGTCGGGGACGACGTCGGGGTCGGCCTCGATCACCAGCAGCAGGCGCTCGACCTCGGCGGTGTCGACCTCGAGGGCGTCGAGCGCCTCGGCCCAGGTGCGTGCCTCGGGGGCGGGGCTCACGCCGTCCCCCCGAGTGCGCTCCGCATCGACGGCACGGTGGTGCTGACGGACGGCACACCGCTGACGGCCTCGCGCCAGGCGTCGGCCAGCGGCTCGACGACCTCGCGCAGGCGCGCGGTGAGGTCGGCGTCGCGGGTGAGGTTGGCGGTCACCAGCTCGCGCTGGAGGTAGCGGTACAGGGAGGCGAGGCCGGCTGCGCCGTCCCACGCGTCGTGGTCGAGGGCGGCGTCGAGCTCGGCGACGATCGCCTGGGCGTGCTGGAGCTGGGTGTTCGACTTCTCGCGGTCGCCGGCGCGCTGGGCGGCCTCGGCGCGGCCGAGGTCCAGCACGAGGCGGTCGGCGAGGAGCACGAGCAGGGTCTGCGGGGAGGCGGCGGCCACGCCGTCGCTGATGAAGCGGGCGCGGCGGTTCTGCAGGGCGTAGGTCACGGTCGTCCTTCCGTCGGCGGCGTCAGAGGGGGCTGTCGTGCGCGACGACGGGTCAGCTGTTGCCGTTCAGCTGCTTCAGGGCGGCGGTGAGGCTGTCGGACTGGCCGGAGAGCTTCTGCAGCGCCACCTCGAGGGCGCCGTACTGCGCCTCGAGGCGCTTCTGCTTGGAGGCGAGCCGCTCGTCCCAGCCAGCGATGTTCTCGGTCATCGTCTTGGCCGTCGTCTGGCTGCCGCTGATGAACGCCGTGACCGAGCCGCTGGTCGAGTCGCTGGCCTGGGTGCCTGCGGTCTGCACCGCGGCGGCGAACTTGGCGAGCACGTCGGCGGCCTTCGTGGGGTCGCTCTTGTGGAGCTTCTCGAACACGGCGGAGTCGAAGGTGACCTGCCCCTGGCGCGTGACGGCGAGACCCGCCAGCGTGGCGTTGTCTCCACCGGGCGTACCGGAGCTGACGGAGTTGAGCACAGAGCCCGCGAGATCGCGCATGGTGCTGTTGCCGCGCAGCAGGCCACCGTTCGTGGAGCTGGCGGTGGTGCCGGTGGCAAGTGCCTTTGTGTGGAAGGCGACGTCGGACAGGACGTTGTTCATCGCCGTCACCAGGTTGTTCACCTTCGACGTGATGGCGCTCTGGTTCACCGTGTTGGAGACGGTCACGGACTTGTCCGTCTTGGCGCTGACGGTGACGTCGACACCGGGGATGAGGTCCTTGAAGGTGTTCGTCGACGAGACGAGGGCCGCAGACCCGCTGGCGTCCCCGTCGGCCGAGGCGAGCTTGATCTTGGCGTCGCGGGCGTCCTGGACGTCGGTGAGCGCGTCCGGGCTGCTCGTCGAGCCGGATGTGATGCCGCTGGTCTCGATGTACTTGTTCGCGCCGGTGACGGACGAGCTCAGCAGGAGCTTCTCCCCGCCCTGGTCCTTGACCACCTGCGCGGTGACGTTGAGCGCCTGGGAGCCCGTGTAGCCGTTGATGGCTGCGGCGATGTCCGTGGCGCTGCCGGTGGCAGCAGTCAGCTCGATCGCCGTGCCGCCGTCGGGCGGACTGATGCTGAAGGTCAGGGGTGAGGTCCCCGAAGTGCTGACGTACCCGGTGGTCGCCTGGTGCGCGGCAGCGGTCTGCGTGACGACGAAGGACACCGACCCGGTGGCTGCTGTTGCGGAGGCGGTGGCGCTCACCGTCGCGTTGGTGCTGGTGGCGCTGGAGGTCGTGTAGGTCTTCGCCGCGGCAAGCTCCTTGGCGAGGCTCGTCATCGAGGCGGCCTTGGAGTTGATCGACTGCGCGGCGGTGATCTGCGTGTTGGTCTTGGCGAGCGAGGTCTTGAGGTCGTCCTGCGGCGCCTTGGCGATGCTCATGAGCTGGCTGATGATGGTCTTGGTGTCGAGACCGCTCACCAGGCCGCTGATCGCGGACGTGGAGGCCATGGGAGTGCCTTTCGCTCGGACGTGCTCGTCGAGGGTGCATCGGCAGGAGCCGCTGGCGGCTTGAGGCGGGTGGGGGCTGTGGAGCTCAGCGCTCAGGACGGGGCCTGAGACGGCGGCGGCTGCCGCCCCCGGTGGCGATCACCGGGAGCGGCAGCCGTCAGACGCGACCTGTCAGCGAACTATCAGATCAGCCCTGGAGCAGGGACAGCACCGACTGGGGCAGGTTCTTGGCCTGCGCCAGCATCGCGGTACCGGCCTGGGCCAGGATCTGCTTGCTCGTGAACTTGGTCATCTCGTTCGCCATGTCGACGTCGCGGATGGAGCTCTCCGACGCCGTCAGGTTCTCGGTCGCGGTGCCGAGGTTGGCGATGGTGTGCTCCAGGCGGTTCTGGACAGCACCGAGGTTCGCTCGGGTCGTCGAGACCGTCTTGATCGCCTTGTCGAGCGCCGTGATGGCGTCGCTCGCGCCCGTGCCGGCAGCGAAGACGGGCGTCGCGTTGTCGACGTTCGCCGCCGAGTCGGACAGGGCAGCACCAGCTGTGCCGGTGTAACCGGTCACGGCCTCGTTGACCTGGAAGACCAGGGTGGTCTGCGTCGAGGTGAAGGGAGCCGTGCCGGTGAGGCCCAGCGCGGTCTTGGCAGAGTCGTTGAGCTTGGTCAGCGCGTCCGCCGTGGTGGTCACGCCGGAGTAGTCAACGCTGCCGAGGTCGAACGTCTTGCCGCCGAAGCTGATGGAACCCTTCAGGCCCTGAAAGGCGCTCACGGTCGCACCCGTGCTGGCGAACGTCGCACCGGCGACACCCGTGATGGTCAGCTCCGAGTTCGCAGCCGACGTGGCGTTGGCCGTGCTGACCTTGCCCGCAGCCGCTGCGCCGTTGGTGTAGGCACCGACGGCCGTCATATCCACGCCGTTGACGCCGAGGCCGCTGGCGCTCATGGCCCCGCCGACGTTGACAGCGATCGTCTCGCCGGCGTTCGCACCCACCTGGAAGGTGGAGTTGAAGGTGCCGTCGAGCAGCGCCTTGCCGTTGAACTTGGTGGTGGTGGCGATGCGGTCGAGCTCGGCCTTCAGCTGGACGACCTCGGACTGGATGTTGCCCTTGGCGTCGTCGTTGATCGAGCCCTGGCTCGACGCCTGGACGGCCAGCGTACGCATGCGCTGCAGGATCGAGGTGCTCTCGGAGAGCGCACCCTCAGCGGTCTGGACGACGTTGATGGCGTCCTGGGAGTTGCGGGTGGCCTGGGTGAGGCCCTGGATCTGGGAGCGCAGCCCCTCGGAGATGGCCAGGCCGGCAGCGTCGTCCGCAGCGCGGTTGATGCGGTAGCCGCTGGACAGCTTCTCGAGGCTCTTGGAGAGCTGACCCTGAGTCGTGGTCAGGTTCCGGTACGTGTTGTACGCGGCGGTGTTGTTGTTGACCGAGAGGCCCATGTCGAATTCCTCCGTGAGTGGGGGTGTGGTGCTGCGACGCCCATCCGTGGGCGATCACCATGTCCATCGACCCCCACCCCCAGGTGCTGAAGGTTTTTCACCCGGCGTTCGTGTGACACCCGTTCGGCTCAAGCCGCACCACAGGTTGACCGAAGCATGCGGAGTGACCATGACCCTCGACGTCCGGCCGAGCCCTCGCCCCGTCCGTGACCCCCTCGTGATAGTCCACTGCGGCGCTATGAGCGGCACGCGCCTCGACAAGCGAGTCCGCCAGGTGCGGGAGACCCTCCCGGGTGCGGTGGACCTGACGGTGACGGTCCTGGGGCGTCCCGCGGTGACGACTCCGGCGCTGAGGCGGGTCGATGTGGCGGTGATCAGTGATGGAGGAGCTCGCCTCCTCGCCGACTCCGTGTCATCCGACCGGATGGTGGTGGTCATCCCCTTCGGCGCCCAGGTCGAAAGAGGCTGGTACGAGGAGGTGTTGGCGCGGGCTGCGGCGCACCCCGACCACATCGGCGTCATCCCCCTGGGCGATGAGCACCTCTTCGTCTACCCGGCGGCTGTCCGGCTGCTGGATGCGCCCCGCCGGGCCTGGACGGCGGTGGCGGGCCTGAGCCGTCGACACGACCATGCGAGCTTGCGGCCCCGAACCCTCGCGGCCGTCCTGATCGTCAAGGACGAGGAGCGGGTCCTCCAGTCGTGCCTCGAGGCCGTGAGGCCCCTGGTCGACGAGATCCTCGTCTACGACACAGGTAGTAGCGACGCGACGCGCGCCATCGCTGCGGCTGCAGGGGCTCGGGTCGTCTGCGGGTATTGGGATGACGACTTCGGGGGGGCGCGCAACCGGGCCCTCAGCCACTGCGAGGCGGATTGGGTCTTCTCCATCGACGCCGACGAAATCGTCGAAGCGGAAGTGACCTCGCTCCGGCGATGGGTCGACGCGGCTGATGGAACCGTCGCCCTCGTCGACATCGTGTCGACCGACTGGGAGGGGGCTCGAGACGGACACCGGTCACGGAGCGTCCGACTCTTCCAGCGCGAACACCACGGGTGGGCGGGATCGCTCCACGAGCAGGTCGTCACCACGACCCCGACGGTCCAGAGCACTGCTTGCACCTCACTCCCGCCAGTCACGATCTTCCACTCGGGCTACAGGGACGCGGACGCTCTGGTGAAGGGGAAGCGAGACCGCAACCTCGAGATCAGCCGTCTTGCCCTGACCAAGCTGGACCCCGCCTCTATGGCATGGGGCGATGCCTGCGTCGACTACGGGCGCTCCCTGGCCCTCGGCGGCCGCCTGGACGAGTGCATGGCCGTCTTGAGCGAGGTCCTCGACCACCAAGTGAGCGCCCCACAACTCGTGCAGGCGTCTCGGACCGTCCTCGGGCTCCTCCTTAACGCAGACCGCGTCGATGAAGCTGAGGCCTGGGTCGAGCGCGTTCAGACCGGTGGTGAGGCCCCCGGCCGGGTGGCCATCTGGCGATCGCAGATCATCGCGAAGAAGGGTGACATCGAGAACGCCCGGGCGATCCTCACCCAGCTCATCGCGGAGCCCGGTCGGGGTGGAACCGATCTGTGGGGTCAGCGCCTCCCGCACGAGGCCGCAGCCGTCGCCCTCACCGAGCTGGAGCTGACGGCGGGCTTCGTCGACGAAGCCTGGAACCGCGCCCTGGTGGTTCTGGAGCAGTCACCCGACACCGCGCCCATCGTGCTCCTGATGCGCGCGACGCTGTCAGCTGGACACCAGCTCAGCGACCTTGCACACCGCGCACCCGCGGCTTTCATCGCCCGCACAGCACGAGAGATCTTCACGGTCTGTCCGGACGTGGCGCTCATGTGGTTCGCGGCGTGTCGGGAAGTCCTGCCTGCAGACCCGTCTGTCATCGTTGGCGGGTCCATCGCTGCAGCCCGGACGGGTGTGCCCGAGGCTCTTGCATGGGCGATGCACGCCCGCGAGGTCGGAGTCGATGTGTGCGCCCTGGAACTGGTGGCCGAGGACCGAGAGGTGCCCGTGAGCGCTCGCCTGAGTGCGTACGCCCTGCTTCTGCACGGCTTCCTGCAGGAGTCAGTCCGGCGGCCCCTGTCGGAGCTCATGCAGTCGGCGACCGAGGAAGAGCGCAAGGTGGCGCTCAGGACACTCCGGACGGTCAACCCGCTCGCAGCCGATCTCTTGACGCCTCCTGCCGGCGGCGGGAAGCGATGAAGATCGTCGTGGCTGCGCCGGTCCAGCAGCGCCCGTCAATCCTCCGCCCCTTCCTCGACGGCCTCCTCCAGCAAGCCTCACCCCTGCTGGACGTTCACCACGTCTTCGTGGATGACAACCACGACGACGCGTCCAGCCACATGCTCCAGCAGTTCGCTCGCGACCGACCCGGGACCGTGGTCGTGGACGTGGACAGAGCTGAGCGCTACGTCTGCGACGACGCGACCACGCACGCCTGGAAGGAGGACCTGGTCTGGCGAGTCGCGGCCATGAAGGACGCGATGATCGAGCACGCCCTCGAGGTCGACGCGGATGCCCTCTTCTTCGTCGACTCGGACCTCGTGCTCCGCCCGGGCACCCTGGCGCACCTCGCTCGTCAGGAGAAGGACATCGTGAGCGAGGTGTTCTGGACTCGCTGGCACGCGGAGGGTCCGCTGCTCCCGCAGGTCTGGCTCACGGACGTCTACGGGCTGGCGGCCACGCAACGCGGGGAGACGATCACCGCCGATGAAGCGGCCGCCCGTACTGAGGCCTTTCTGAGGATGCTGAGGACTCCCGGTGTCTACCCGGTGGGAGGCCTGGGCGCTTGCACTCTGATCAGCCGGCGGGCTCTCGAGGGCGGGGTGCGTTTCGCAGAGATCCCCAACCTGTCCTTCTGGGGGGAGGACCGGCACTTCTGCATCAGGGCGGCTGCGCTCGGTTTCGCGCTTCACGCGGACACCCACCTGCCCCCCCTGCACCTCTACCGCGAGTCGGACCTGTCACGGCTCTCAGAGATCCCCGCCGGCCCGACTCACGGGACAGAGTTCGAGGAGGCGTCGTGATCCCGCTCTCTGGCGAGGTCCTCGTCGTCGCCGGGACGAGACCCGAGGTCATCAAGCAAGCGCCTCTGGTGCTGGAGCTCCGTCGACGTGACCTACCCGTCCACGTGGTGAGCACTGGGCAGCACGCCGGCGTCCTCGACCCGCTCTTCGCCCACTTCGGCATCTCTCCCGACACGGCACTCGCTGTCGCGAGGCGGTCCGACCCATCACTGACTGCCCTGCTCTCCTCCCTGACGGCTTCCCTGGGAGAGATCGTCGACCTCCGCAGACCGTCCATCGTGGTCGCCCAGGGCGACACCACCTCAGCCCTAGCAGCAGCCTTGGCCGGATTCCTGGGGCACTCAAAGGTCGTGCACCTCGAGGCGGGACTGCGGACGGGCGACCTCGACTCGCCCTTCCCGGAAGAGGCCAACCGACGACTGATCACCCAGGTCTCCCGGCACCACTTCGCGCCCACCTCGCTCGCAGAGCAGAAGCTGCTCAGCGAGGGCGTCGACCCGACCACGGTGACGATGACCGGGAACACCGTCATCGATGCCCTCACCTTCACCGCCCAGCGGGCTCCGATCACGACTGACGGTGGTGCCCGGCGAGGGGTGCTCGTCACTGCGCACAGGCGCGAGTCGTGGGGGGAGCCGTTCGACAACATCCTCGCTGCTGTCGCTTCGAGCGCTCGCAAGCACACCGACGTGGCCTTCACGTGGGTGGCTCATCCGAACACCAGCTTGCGCGGCCGCGTCGACGCCGCCCTGACCGCGCTGCCGAACGTCACGGTCTCTGAGCCGCTCGGCTACCCCGAGATGATCGCAGCTCTCAAGAGCCACGACCTGGTGCTGACCGACTCAGGGGGCTTGCAGGAGGAGTCGCCCACCTTCGGGGTGCCGGTGCTCGTCATGCGAGACACCACAGAGCGACCTGAGGCAGTGGCAGCTGGATGCGCCGCCCTCGTCGGCACCAACGCCGCCGACATCTGTCGCCAGGTCGACCGGCTCCTCAAAGACCGCGGGGCCTACGAATCCATGGTCGTGTCGAGCAACCCCTTTGGTGATGGGCGGGCAGCGAGCCGCGTCGCTGACGTTCTGGAGCGCATGCTGAGGTCCGACCTGGTCCCTGATCACGGGACGCGCCTGCCGAGCCCCCGCTCGAGCCTCGTTCCTCTGTCTGCAGGAGGTTGACCATGGCAGTGATTTCGGCGGGCCTCGTCCGCAACGAAGCCGACAGGTGGCTCCATGAGTTCCTGGCACAGGCACGCTTCCTGAGCGACGAAGTGGTCATCCTCGACGACTGCAGCGATGACGACACCGCCAGCATCTGCCGGCAGTACGCCGACGAGGTCATCGAGGCCGACTCTCCGACGTTTCTCGTGGCCGAACACCAGTTGCGGGCTCGGTTGTGGTCGGCCGCGACCAAGTCAGCGAAGCGCAACGACTGGATCCTGCTCTTCGACGCCGACGAGCTGCTGGCAGAGGTCGAGCAAGACGTCCTGCGAGACCTCCTTCATAACCGTCGCCTGCCGAACCTCGACAGTCTGAGCTTCCGCTTGCTGGACATGTGGTCTGACACCCACTTCCGGCATGACCACTACTGGACAGCGCACCTCCGCCAATGGGTCAGGGCGGTGAGGTTCGACCCGACCGCTCAGCACCGGTGGCCCGAGATGGCGCAGCACTGCGGCTCCTACCCCATGGGAGCCGAGGGCGTCATCGGAGAGAGCGGCCTCAGCATTCGGCACATGGGTTGGAGCCGGGAGGGCGATCGACAGGCCAAGTTCCGCCGCTACATGGCGGCGGACCCGACGGGCGAGCACGGCTGGCTGGCGCAGTACGAGAGCATCCTCGACCCTGCACCCAACCTCCTCGAGGCCTAGGTGGGCCGACCCGGACGCTGGTGGCTGCCCCCCCCGACGCGGATGGCAGCGCCCCGGCTCTGGTGCCGGGAAGGACCTTGAAGTGAGTTGACCTGCTCGCGGGCAGCCGCTCGATCCTCGAGGTGCTCACCTCGCGCACCAGCGCCCCCTGACACCTCTTCATCGCCTGGCCCTGGCCCACTGAGCGACCTCCGCCGCCAGCACGTGGCATCAGCACGCGTAGTCGCCCCAGTCGCCCTGTGTCACCCCTCTGCGCATGTACCACTGTCGGCACTGCGCCGACGCCGCCCGCCCCACGGAACCGTCGGTCTCCACCGCGCGTGCGGGCTTGGGCCGCCGCTCCAGGCACGGACGCAGCGGCTAGGGGCGCTGGAAGCCGCTCAGTGGACGGCGTTGACGGACTTGGTGCACAACTCCCAGGAGCGACGCAGCCACTCCGGACGCCGCGGGCCCCGACCGAGGAGCGCGTCATCCACCCGGCCAGGAAGAACACCTGAAGGCATTGAGACCCTCTCACCACGCCTATGGAAACTGGACGACGACGTAGGGGTGGCTCGGAAGGGCCAGCACGTCGTCGAGGTCCACGACGACCGGGTCGCCCTCCTCGTCCAGGAGGAGAGTGGTGGTCGACCTCCTCGACCTCCACTCGCGCATCAGAGCCGCTAGAGCCGCTGCGTCTCGGTCCCCGAGCATCCTGGGGTTCCACTCCATGACCAAGGTCCTGATGGCACCTCGATCGATGGTCCTCTCCAGTCCGAGGAGCGCCAGGTGCTCCCCGCCTTCGATGTCCATCTTCAGAACATCGACCCGCTCGACGTCCGCCAGCACCTCGTCGAGGGCGACTGCTGGGACACTGACCGTCTGAACGCCTCGCTCGACGATGCCGGAAGCTGATGCATGGACAGACGAGTCGCCGACGAACCTTTCTGACCTGTGGAAGCTGACGGTGCCAGACACGTCGCTGGCAGCGGCCTCTACGAGCGTGATGTCGCGGTCGGTCAGCCAGTTGGCGGCGAGGCTGTCACGGACGAAGCGCATGGCGTCGGGGTTCGCCTCCACGGCGATGAGCCTGCCGCCGGAACCCAACTTGTGAGCCGCGAGGACGGAGAAGTACCCGATGTTGGCGCCCACATCGACGAAGACGCTGTCCTGATCGAGCGCCCGCCAGAGGTACTGGGTGAGGGGCGGTTCCATCGCTCCGTGCACCACCAGTGTGGGCGTGATGCTCAGGTCGGAAGCTGGTGCGAAGAGGAAGCCGCCGTACACCGGGGTAATCAACATCCTCCCCTGACCGATGTAGGTACCCTGCATGACGTTCTCCCCCTCGACTGTCCCCAGCCTCCAACCAAGCAGGCCGCACGTGCGCTGAGACTGCGACACGCCGATGAGGAGAGCCGAGGGGTCCGGTCGAGTGACTCCACTGATCAAACGCTCAGTGAGTGCCGATGATCTGTCTGTGACCACTGGCAGGAAGCCGGTGGCCGGGACCACGGAGGGCTCCCATGATCACTGGCGTGACTGCAGTCGCTCCGAGCGGAGACGGCGGACCTGTCCGGTTCGCACTCTCCACCGCGGCTTCCTCTCAGTCCTCGAGCACCGAACAGGCGGCGTCCACGTCGCCCGTCGCGGTCGCGAAGCCCGAGAGCAGCTCGGCGGGCTCGTCGACCCAGAACCAGCAGCAGCCGAACCCGCAGGCCCAGCGTCGCGACAGCGGAGGCGACTCCGCAGCCACCGGCGCCTACCTCGCGAGCCTGCTCGCCGCGTCCATCACCGGACGCGCCCCCGAGGGCGCGCGACCGTCGAAGATCACCCCTGAGCGGCTCTCAATGCTCATCTCCTACCTCGAGTCGGCCGTCGCGTCCACGGCGCCGGACCGCGCCGAGGACGAGCACGCGGTCGACGTCAAGAGCTGACGCCCGGCCGCCGCCAAGCGGCGGCGAAGACAGCGACAGCAGCAACAGAAGGCCCCCGCGCTCGCAGCGCGGGGGCCTTCGTCACGTGGGGCCCCGCCGCCGCCCGGGTGGGGAAGTCACCGGGCGGCGGCCGGGGGTCTGGGGGGGCGCCTCAGGCGAGGTGGGCCCAGCCGGTCTGGCGCTGCGCCGGGAGCGAGCCAGCGCCCGCCGTCGTCGTCAGGGCCACCGGAGCGGCCGAAGGCAGCAGAGCGTCAGCGGCCACCACCGCCGAAGCCGTCGGCCCCGTCGAGGCGTGCGCGGCCACAGCCGCGAAGTACGCCTGGCGGCGCCGGTCGACCACGCCACCGGGGCGCTCGACCGAGCTCACGAGAGACGGCTCCAGCGAGGCGTTCATGCCGTCGCGCATCAGGCCGAGGGCCTCGGTCCGGAGCTGGCTGATGCGCGACTCGGTGACGCCGAGCTCGGCGGCCATGTCGGCCACGGAGCGGTCCTCGAGGTACAGACCGGCGACCACCACGCGCAGCCGCTCGGGCAGGGCGTTCACGGCGGCCTTGAGGTAGCGGATCTGCTCGTTCTGGAGCAGCGCCTCCTCCGGGCCGGGGCCGGTCTGGGGCAGGACGTCGGCGAGGGTGCCGTCGTAGGCGTCGATGCTGACGACGGCGCGCTGCACGTCGCCCTTGACGGCGTCGACCTCCTCGGGCGCGACGCCCATGGCGGCGGCGAGCTCGTCGCGGGAGGGCTTGCGGCCCAGCTCGGTGGTGAGCCGCTCCTCGACGCCCTCCATCGCCCGCGCCTTGGCGCGGGCCCCGCGGGGCGCCCAGTCCATGCCGCGCAGCTCGTCGAGCAGCGCGCCGCGGATGCGCAGCGTGGCATAGCGGGCGAAGGGGACACCGGTCGAGGCGTCGAAGCCCGTCGCCGCGGCGGCGAGGGCCGCCATGCCGGCGGAGACCAGGTCGTCGCGCAGCACGTGGCCCGGGAGGCGCACGAGCATCTCGTTCACCTGGTAGCCGACGATCGGCAGGTGGGAGGTCACGAGCTCCTCCACGGCGCTGCGCGAGAGCGGCGTCCGGGAGGAGGGCGATGACGTCGAGGCGGTCACGCAAGATGTGTCGGCAGGGCGGCGTGTCGGCTTGAGCCGAGCGGGTGGTCCCCCCCGGTCGCGCTCAGGACAGCGGCACCGGCGGCCGTTCTCCTCGCAGCTTCTCCTCAGCAGCCCGCGGCGCCTGTCGATGGACAGCGTGATGGACCGCACCACCGTGGTGGGGTCGAGCACCGTAGAGGAGGGCGCGTGGGCGTCGCCGAGGTCTCCAACGTGCTGTGGCGCGAGCGCGAGCAGCTGGAGCTGCTCCTGTTCAAGCTGGAGGAGGAGAGGCTCATCCTCACCAGCGGGGGCACCCGGTGGGTGGCGCACGCCTCCCACGAGGTGCAGCTCGTCGTCGACCAGCTGCGCGAGACCGAGCTGCTCCGCAGCGTCGAGGTCGACGGGTACGCCGCCTCGATCGGGATGCCGCCGTCGTCGTCCCTGAAGGACCTGGCCACCGCCTCCGACGGCCCCTGGGCCTCCATCCTCACGTCGCACCGCGACGCGCTGCTCGAGCTCACCACCGAGATCGCCCGCGTCGCCGCCCACAACCGCGAGGTGCTGGCCCTGGCGGCCCGCAACACCCGCGAGACGCTGCTGAGCCTGACCGGCTCGCTCGAGACCTACGCCCCCACCGGCCGCACCACCTCGCCGGCGCCCGCGCACCTCTTCGACCGAGCGCTCTGACGCTCCCACCCTGAAGACCCCGAGGACGAGACCATGAGCACCTTCTCCGGCATCAACGCCTCGGTGACGGCTCTGCGCGCGCACCGCAGCGCGATGGACGTCATCGGGCAGAACGTCGCCAACGTCAACACCCCCGGGTACACGCGCCAGCGCGCCGACCTGGAGATGCTGAACGCCCCCGGCGGCTCGGGCATGCTCACCGGCAACCCCGTGACCGGTGGCGGCGTCCGCATCGTCGGCATCAGCCGCGCCTTCGACGCCGTGCAGTCGGCCCGGGTCAACGTCCAGACCGGTGACCACGCCCTCCAGCAGGAGCGCGCAGCCACCCTGAGCGACCTCGAGGCGCTCACGCAGGAGCCGAGCGACGCCGGCCTCGCCACGCAGCTCAACAAGATGTGGGCCGCGTACGCCGACGCCGCCACCAAGGTCGGCTCCACCAACGCCGACGGAGCCGCGCGCCAGTCGGTGCTGGGTGCCGCGCGGAACGTCGTCGCCACCCTCAACGCGGCCTGGAACACCGTCGACCAGCAGTGGTCGACCACCCGCACCCAGGTCGGCGCCGACGTCGACTCGGTCAACTCGATGGCGAGCAGCGTCGCGGTGCTGAACGAGCAGATCCAGAAGGCGACGACGACGGGCGGCGCCCCCAACGAGCTGATGGACAAGCGCGACCAGCTGGTCACGCGCATCGTCGAGCTCACGGGCGCGACGACGCAGGCGGGCCGCAACGGCCAGGTCGACCTCTACCTCGGCGGCGGGCTGCTGGTGCAGGGCAACCTCGCCAACGAGCTGACGGTCAGCGAGGACCCGAACACCATGAGCGACGTGGTGAACGGCCAGCTGGCCGCCGAGGCCCTGGCGGGGCCCAGCGCGTCCTCCCTGACGTCCGCCCAGGTCACCGCGTACCAGGCGCTCGTCGCCAAGGGCACCATCACCGTCAAGGTCGGCGACAACACCGCGACCCCGCTCAGCGGCAAGCTGGCCGGCCAGGTGGAGGCGCTGAGCAAGACGCTCCCGAAGGCCTCGCGCGACTACGACGCCGTCGCCACCAGCCTCGCCGCCAAGGTCAACGCCCTGCAGAAGACCGTGGGCGGCATAGACGGCAACGGGAAGACCGTGGTGGCCGACGCGACGGCGCTGACCGCCACCACCGTGCACGGGACCGACCTGTTCACGAGCAACACCCCCAGCCCCTTCACCGACCGCATCACCGCCGGGAGCATCGCCCTCGGCGAGTCGGTCACCGGGAACGCGCTGGTGCTGGGCATGGCCGCCAACGGCGCCAAGGACGGGTCCGTCGCCGTCAGGATCGCCGCGATCAGCACGAGCAAGGCCGACCCGACCAGCTCGGTCGCCGCCGACCGCATGGACCCGCCGGACCGCATGTGGGCCAGCTACGTCTCCGACCTCGGCGCGCGCAGCAGCTCCGCGGAGGCCCGCACGAGCGCCGCCCAGGCGGTCCTGACCTCCTCCATCGCCGACCAGCAGGGCGCCGCCGGCGTCTCGCTCGACGAGGAGAGCGCCGACCTCATCGCCGCCCAGCGCGCCTACCAGGGCGCGGCCCGGGTGCTGACCGCGGTCGACGAGATGCTCGACACCCTGATCAACAAGACCGGACTCGTGGGGAGGTGACCCGATGACCGAGCGCGTGACCCACCGGTCCATCCAGGAGTCGTCGCTGGCGCGCCTGCAGGGCAACCTGGCGACGATGGGCCTGCTGCAGGCGCAGATCTCCAGCGGCAAGAAGATCACCAAGCCGTCGGACGACCCCGCCGGCACCGTCTCCAGCCTCGCCGTGCGCCAGCAGCTGCGTCTCAACGACCAGTACCAGGTGCAGGGACAGGACGGCCTGAGCTGGCTCAACGCCCAGGACACCGCCCTGCAGACGGTCAGCTCCCAGCTCCGCGCCGCGCGCACCCTCGTGGTCGGCGCCCTCAACGAGGGCTACGTCACCGACGGGACGCGCACGGCCACCTCGGTGGAGCTCGACGGCATCGCGGCGACGGTCCTCTCACTGGCCAACACCCAGTACCAGGGCCGCAGCATCTTCGCGGGCACCGCCGGCGAGAGCTACGCCGTGACCATGACGACGGCGGCGGTCACCGGTCCGGGCACCCCGCCCGCCGTGACCTACGCGCCGGCGCAGTACACCTGGGCCAAGACGGGGCTGGTCGCCGACGCGACGAACCCGAAGGGCACCAACACGCCCGTCCTCCGGCAGATCGACGCCCAGAGCTCGGTCCGCGTGGACACCAACGGCGCCGATGTCTTCGGGGCGGACGTCGTCGGCAACGGCACCGCCGCGAGCCAGTCGGTCTTCTCCCTGCTGCGACAGATCAGCGACGAGATCAAGACGCCGAAGGACGCCGGCACCGACATCGCGGTCGACCAGTCCGCGACCCCGCTGGTGCCCGTCGCCAAGGAGCAGCGCCTCAGCACCCTGCTGGGCCGCCTCGACACGGCGATGGGCAAGGTGCTCGAGGGCCTGGCCGACGTCGGTGCCCGCACCAACCGGATCGACCACGCGATGGAGATCGCGCAGTCGAACAAGTACGAGCTGACCGACCAGCTGTCGAAGGTCGAGGACGTCGACCTGCCGGCGGTGATGATCCAGATGTCCCTGCAGGAGACCGCCTACAAGGCCGCGCTCCAGGTGACGTCCAAGGTGCTGAACACCAGCCTCATGGACTTCATCCGCTGACCCGGCTCCGGCCCCGCGAGGGGCCGGAGCACCCGGCGCCCGCGGGCGCCGCCCACGACGACCCCACTCCCCTTGCCACGGACGGCGCTGACCACCCCGAGGAGCCTCGTGAGCAGTACCGTGATCGTGATGGACAGCGAGACGCAGCCCGCCGTCGCCGCCGAGCTGACCGACCTCCCCGAGGTCAGGTTCGCCGCGCCGCTGCTGGGGCTGGAGCACCTGAGCCGCTTCGCGCTGGTCGAGCTCGACCCGGACAGCCCGCTGCTGTCGCTGGAGAGCCTCGAGGACGCCGCCGTGCGCCTGCTCGTGCTCGACCCGGCCGCGGTGGTCGAGGGCTACGCCCCCACCCTGGACGGCGTCTCCCGCGCCGCCGTGGGCCTGGCCCCGGGCGAGGAGGGCCAGCTGTTCGTCGTCGTCAGCCCCGGCGCCTCGCTGGAGGAGTCGACGATCAACCTGCTCGCCCCGATCCTGGTGAACCCCGCCACCGGCACCGCCGCGCAGGTGGTGCTCACGGGCAGCAGCTACCCGCTGCGCCAGCCCCTGGCCGCCTGAGGTCCGCTCTCCCGCACTCCGCTCCACCCGCCGAGGCCGGCGCTCCCGACGAGGGGCGCCGGCCTCGGCGCGTCTGCGGGTGCCCGCCGCTGTCAGCTGCAGAGCGGTGACGAGCCAGCGCCCGTCGTCGTCGCCCGGAGTGCTGGGCCCGGCTGCCTCGTGCGTCGACCTCGGCGTTCCGCGTGCGCGTGGGTGCTCACGCCGGTGCGGAACGCCGGTTCGATGTGCGCCCGTGCCGTCATCGGCCTCGGGACTCACCTGGGTGTCTGCAGGTCTTGGCGATCGGTGGCCTCCCCGGCCGCCCTCGACCCACCGATCGCCAAGACCTGCGTCGGGGCAGTGACGAGCCAGCGCCCGTCGTCGTCGAGCGGGGCGGGTGGCCCCCGCTGGGGGGGTCTGCACCAGTCCCCGAATGGCGCAGGGTGGCCCTGCACCAGTCCTGCTGGCGCGGGGCCACCCTGCGCCATGCGGAGAGGGGGCGGAGCAGCACCCCGGGCGGGACGACGACGGAGGGCCGGCCCCCACCAGGGGAGCCGGCCCTCCGTCGTCGTGCGGCAGCGAGCCGCCGAGGGGTCAGACCAGGACGACCGCCAGGGCGCCCTTGCCGTAGCCCTTGACCTCGACCGAGTAGTCGACGCGGCCGCCGCGCTTGGCGAGGTTCGCCGACACGTCGCCGGCCAGCCCCTCCCCCGGTGCGTGGTGGGTGTAGAGCCGCAGGTGCGGGGCGCCCGGGGTGTTGAACAGCGACGCCATGATGTTGAGCACCTCGGCGGCGTTGTCGCGGTGGTTCTTGGGCAGCTCGCCGTCGGCGACCAGGTCCTGGGCCCCGCCGGGGGGCATCAGGCCGATGGCGGCGCCGGTGAAGACGGCCAGCGGGAGGTCGATGGCCACGAGCGCCCGCAGGACTGTCGTGTCGTCGACGTAGGTGGCCACGAGGTTCTTGCCGGCAGCGTCGAGCGTGCCGCCCTCGTGGAACTCGCAGCTCTTGCCGAGGAGGCCCTCGAAGAGGTCCTTGACGTCCTTGGCGGCCGGCAGCGGCGTGGTGGCGGTGCTCATCAGCCGATCACCGGGGCCAGGTGGTCCTCGAAGGTCTCCGAGGTGAACGGCTTGGCGATGAGGAACAGCGCACCGGCCGCCGAGGCGGTGGAGCGCATGTCGTCGGAGCCCTCGGAGGTGACGAACCCGAAGGGCACCTGCGAGCCGGAGGCGCGCAGCGCCCGCAGGCACTCGATGCCGGTCATCTCGGGCATGTTCCAGTCCGACAGGACCAGGTCGGGGGCCTCGGAGGCGACCTTCTCCAGGGCCTCGCGGCCGTTCTCGGCCTCGACCACCTCGTGGGAGTCGTACCCGGCCTGGCGCAGGGTGCGGATGACGATCTGCCGCATGACGCGGCTGTCGTCGGCGACGAGGATCTTCACGGGCTTCCTTCCTCGATCGAGGGGTTCGGGGGGGTGGGTCAGTGCGGCAGCGGGACGCTGCAGACGACGACGTCGACGCGCTCGCCGCGCCACAGGCTCGAGACGAGGTGCTCGTCCGGGCCGCTGGCGGGGGGCTGGGCGCCGACCATGGGCAGCGTCAGGGACGACGCCTCGGGCAGCAGGGCCTTGAGGCCGCCGCCGAGGACGTTGGCGAGCTCGCCGAAGCCGTCCTCGACGTCCTCGGCGTCCAGCACGGCCGGGGCGCGGCCGCGCAGCAGGGCGCGGGTGAGCTCCTCGGCGGCGCTCGCGGACGTCGTCAGGACGACCCGTCCGCGCCAGGGGCCGTCGATGCCGACCCAGGCGCTGACGGTCGCGGCGGGCAGCTCGCCGTCGAGGGGGACGAGGACCTCGTCCTCCCCGATGAACGACGCCCAGATCTCGTCGGCGATGGCGCGGACGGTCTCCTCGGGCAGCAGCTCCGCCGCGGTGGCGCCGGAGATCCCGTCGACCGGCGCGCTCAGCAGCTCGCTCACGGCACCTCCACCGGGACCAGGCCCAGCAGCGACAGCTTGTCGCGCAGGGCGTCGGGGGTGAACGGCTTGATGAGGTACTCGTGGGCGCCCGCGGCGAGGGCGCGCACGATCTGGCCGTGCTCGCTCTCCGTGGTCACCATCATGAGCGTCACGTCGCGCCACTCGGGGTTCTCACGGACGGCGTTGACGAAGCTCAGGCCGTCCATGACGGGCATGTTCCAGTCGATGCAGGCGAGGTCGGGCACGAAGCCCGCCTCGAGCTTGTCGAGGGCCTCCTGGCCGTCGCCGGCCTGCGTGATCTCGTAGCCGAGGTCCTCGAGGATCCCCCCGACGATCCGCCGCATGGCACGGGAGTCGTCGATCACCAGAGCGTGCACTTCTGTCTCCCTCTCGTTCGGTGGGTCAGGCGATGGGTCGGTAGGCGGAGGTGCGGCCGAGCGCGACGCGCTCCCACCCCGGGTCGACCCCGAGGGTGGTCTCCGCGGCCCCCAGGAACAGCCAGCCGTCGGGGCGCATCTGGGCGCGCACCTTGCGGAGGATGTCCTGCTTGGTGGGGACGTCGAAGTAGATGAGCACGTTCCGCAGGAAGACCACGTCGAACGGGCCCATCCGCGGGTACGGCTGCGCGAGGTTGAGCGTGCTGGTGGTGACCATCGACCGCAGGGCCGGGGACACCTCCCACTCGGTGCCGGCGCGGGTGAAGTGGCGCACGAGCATCGGGGCGGGCAGACCGCGGTTGACCTCGAGCTGGCTGAAGCGACCGGCCTTCGTGCGGTCGACCATCTCCTGGGAGAGGTCCGTGGCGGTGATGGCCACCCGCGACGTCCCGGCCGGGACGACCTCGGAGGCGATCATGCCGATCGTGTACGGCTCCTGGCCGCTGGAGCACGCCGCCGACCAGACCCGGATCTTCTCCCCGGGGCTGCGCTGCGCGAGCAGCTGCGGGAAGACGCTGGTGCCGAGCTGGGAGAACGGGTCCCCGTCGCGGTACCAGGAGGTCTCGTTGGTGGTGAGCGCCTCGACGATCGACTGGGTGGTCGCCTTGTCGGGACGGCGGCGCGAGCGCTCCACCAGCTGCGCCACACCGGCGTCGCCGGAGCGGCGCGCGACGGGCAGCAGGCGCGCCTCGACGAGGTACTCCTTGCCGGGGCTGAGCACGATGGCGCTCTCGCGGCGCACCAGGTCGGCCACGTAGCTGAAGTCGGCGGCGGCGAGGCTCATCGGGCCACCCCCGAGGCCAGGCCCGAGGCCAGGCCCGAGGCCAGGCCCGAGGCCAGGCCCGAGCGCGCGGCGGCGGCGGCGAAGGCACCGGCGGGCGGAGCGGAGGGGGCGGGGACGCCGGTGCGGGGCACGCGCTTCATGACGGCGTCGGCGACGGCGTCCAGCGGGAGCACCTCGTCGGCGTGGCCGGCGGTGGCGACGGCGCCCGGCATCCCCCAGACCACCGAGGTGGCCTTGTCCTGGGCGATGACGTACCCGCCGGCGGCGCGCACGGCCTGGGCGCCGAGCTTGCCGTCCGACCCCATGCCCGTGAGGACGACGGCCAGGACGGCGCCGTCGAACGCCTCGACGGCGGAGCGGAACAGCGGGTCGACCGCCGGTCGGCAGAAGTTCTCGGGTGGTGACTGCGTCAGCACTGTCCGTCGCTCCCGGTTCTGGTGGGTGACGCTGAGGTGCCAGTCCCCGGGCGCCAGGTGGGCGGTGCCGGGACGGAGGACCGACCCGGCCGTCGCCTCGACGACCTGCAGGGCGCAGAGCTTGTCGAGGCGGGTGGCGAAGTGCGTGGTGAACAGGGGCGGCATGTGCTGCACCAGCAGCACCGGCAGCGGGAAGGAGGCCGGCAGGCGCGGGAGGAAGCTCGACAGCGCCTCGGGGCCGCCGGTCGACGAGCCGATGACCAGCACGGCGGGGCTGCGGACCGGCCCGGTGCGCGGCGTGGGCGGTGCGGGGGCGGCGTGCGCGGCGGCGGCCGCGAGGCGCGGCGACGCGGCGGCCGAGGCCGGCGTGGGCTGGCGGCCGGTGAGGGCCAGGAGCTTGGGCAGCAGCTGCTCGCGCACCTGCGCCATCGAGGCCTGCACGCTGCCCACGTTGGCGGGCTTGGTGACGTAGTCGGACGCCCCGGCGGTCAGCGCCTCCATCGTCGCGGACGCGCCGCGCTCGGTGAGGGTGCTGAACATGATGATCGGCAGGCGGCGGTCGGTCTTCCGGATCTCCCGGACCGCCTCGATGCCGTTCATCTCCGGCATCTCGATGTCCATCGTGACGATGTCGGGCCTCAGCGCGGCGATCTTGCCCTGCGCGAGGCGCCCGTTGGAGGCGGTGCCGACTACCTGGACCTGCGGGTCACCGGACAGGCAGTCCGTGACGATCTTGCGGACGACGACGGAGTCGTCGACCACCAGCACCCTGACCGGATCCACCCGGACCTCCCGACCTGTCGTGCAGCGCGCCCCCTGGCGCAGCCGCACTCTCTGGATCGGTGGGTGGGGGCCCCGGGTTGAGCCCGGGAGCCCCGTCAGTCGATCAGAGCCCCGGAAGGCCCCGTTCGGGTCAGTCCGGGGTCAGTCCGGGGTCAGCTCGCGAGGAGCCCCTCGCCCGTGGCCAGCGCCCAGGGCTCGGTGAGGACGGCGAGCGCGTCCTCCCCCAGCAGGTCGGCCACCACCAGGCCCTGGACGCAGCCGCTGACGGCGTTCCAGACGCCCGTGGCGCCGTCACCGGCGTCGAAGCCGGCGTCGGCGAAGGCCTGGACGGCGAGGAGCTGCGCCGCGGCCGCGGCCGGCACGCGCCCGGAGGCGTGCGCCGCCCAGCACGCGTCGTGCATCGTCGCGGCCCACGGGCGGCGGTCGGCGCGGGTGGCGTCGACGGCGCGGCGCCAGCGCTCGCGCCCGGGGGCGTCGAGGTCGCGCAGCGCAGCGAGCAGGGAGCGCAGCGGGGTTCCCCAGGGGGTCCGCGGGTCGGGCGCGAGGTCGAAAGTGCCCGGGACGGACCCGGCGACGGCGCGCTCGTAGGGCTCGGCGAGCCGGCGGCGCAGCGCGCGGGGCAGCTGGCGGGCGGCGTAGGCGGCGACGGCGGCGTCGGCGAGCACGTCGGCGGCCAGGGCGCGGTCGACGCGGGCGGGGTCGTCGAGGTCGGGGAGCGCGCTCGGCTCGGTGGCCCCGGCGTCCAGCGCCTCGTGGCGCACCAGGCGCTCGAGGGCGGAGGCGCTGCCGACCATCGAGGTGCGCAGCTGCTCGGCGAGGGCGGCCACGGAGGTGGGCGCCCCGCCCCCCGCGGCCCCGGGGCCGTCCGCCGCGGCGGGGGCGCCGGTGGTCTGGGAGAGCCGGGGCGCGGTCTCGGCCAGCTCGCGGGCGCGCGCGGAGTCCTCGGCGGCGAGGAAGGGGTCCGCGGCCGGGTCGGAGGTGCGCAGGGGGTGGTGGGCCGCCAGCAGGGCCCACTCCGCCGGCCCGCTGCGCAGCGCGGAGACGAGGACGCCGGCCACCTGGCGCCCGCCCGGGAGGCGGACGAGGTCGTAGCCGAGCGTGGCGGCGCTGGTCAGGGTGTACGGCACGGGGACCTCGCTCGGGGTGGTGGTCGGACCACCCAGGGTGCCGGTCGTGCAGAGGGACGGCGAACCCCGCTCACCCGTCCGTCGTAACGGAGGGTGAGCGGGGTGTCGTCGATGCGGACCGGCCGCAGGGGCGTCAGCCGGTGACGGCGCGGTCGACGTCGAGCGCCAGGAGCAGGCGGCCCTGCGTCTTGTAGGCGCCGCGCAGCAGGTCGCGGACGTCGCCGTCCAGGGTGTCGGGGACCGGCTCGAAGGAGCGGTCGTCGACCTCCAGCACGTCGGCGATGGAGTCGACCAGCAGGCTGATCGACTCGCCCCGCAGGCGGACCACGATGTTCACCGCGTCCTGGCCCTCCGGCCGCGCCGGCAGCGACAGGCGCGCCCGCAGGTCGATCGCCGTGACGACCTCGCCGCGCAGGTTGATCAGCCCGGCGATCGCGTCGGTGTGCAGGGGCACCCGCGTGACCTTCTGGCTGCGGAGCACCTCCTGCACCTGGTCGACCTCGATGCCGTAGAGGTGGTCGGCCAGCTCGAACGTGAGCAGCTGGGTGGTGGGCACCGCCGCGGCGGCCGCCTTGCGGCTGGCCACGGCCGTCGTCGTCGCGGTCATGTCAGACCTCCGTCAGGGTCGAGGCGTGCTGGTCGGCGAGGGCGAGGTCCGCCTCGATGTGGGAGAAGAACGACGGGTCGGCGGACAGGATCGCCGCGCGGACGTCGAGCATCTCGGTGACGCGGTCGCCGATGACGGCCGAGCCGAGCAGGCCGTGGTCGTCGATGTCGGAGTGGACGACCGTGCTGGCGTCGACGACGTCGACGATCTCCTCGACCACGATGGCCACGCTGCGGCCGCCCTGGCGCTGGTCGGCGTAGACGACGACCTCCAGGTCGGTGCGGGTGGCGTCGGCGTAGGCGCCGAGGTACCGGTCGAGGCGGATGATCGGCAGGATCTCGCCGCGGTACTGGACCACCTCGCGCGAGCCCACCACCTCCACGGTCGAGGCCGGCACGCGCTCCAGGCGCGTGACCATGTCGAGCGGGATGGCGATCTGGCGCTTGACCTCGCCGGAGCCGCCGATGCCGGCGACGAGCAGGCGCTCGCCGGTGCCGGTGGAGTCACCGTCGCGGTGCGCGCCGCCGGACAGGTCCAGGCGCTCGGCGGCCAGGGAGCGCAGGGCGCGGCGGGCCAGGGCCTGCACGTCGAGGATCAGCGCCACGGCGCCGTCGCCCAGGATGGTCGCCCCGGAGAACAGGCCGACCGACTTCAGCTGGTTGCCCAGCGCCTTGACGACGATCTCCTCGGTGTTCAGCACGCGGTCGACCACGAGGCCGAAGCGGCGGCCCTCGGAGGCCAGGACGGCGACGGTGAGGCGGCCGGCGGCGGCCTCGCTCTTGACGCCCATGACCTCGGAGAGGTGCACCAGCGGCAGCAGCTCGCCGCGCAGGCGGTAGACCGGCGCGCCGCCGACGTCCTCCACCAGGCCCGGGTCGGCGTCGACGTCGAGGGCCACGAGCTCCTGCAGGTTGACCTGCGGGACGGCGTAGCGCTCACCGCCGCATGTGACCGTGAGGGCCGGCATGATCGCCAGGGTCAGCGGGATGCGGAGGCGGCAGGTGGTGCCCTTGCCGGTCACCGACTCCACCTCGATGGTGCCGCCGATGGCCTCGACGTTGGTCTTCACCACGTCCATGCCGACGCCGCGCCCGGAGACGTTGGTGACGGCGGCCGCGGTGGAGAAGCCCGGGGCGAAGATCAGCTGCAGCACGTCGGTCGGCGACATGCGGTCCAGCGCCGCCTGGGTGACGACGCCCTTGCGGACGGCGGAGGCGCCGATGACGGCCGGGTCGATGCCCTTGCCGTCGTCGGAGACCTCCACGACGACCTGGCCGCTCTCGTGGCGGGCCGCGAGGCGCAGGACGCCCTCGCGGGGCTTGCCGGCGGCGACGCGGTCGGCGGGGGCCTCGATGCCGTGGTCGACGGCGTTGCGCACGAGGTGCGTCAGCGGGTCCTTCACGGCCTCGAGCAGGGTGCGGTCGAGCTCGGTCTCGCGGCCGACCATGTCGAGGCGGACCTGGCGGCCGCAGGTGGCGCCGAGGTCGCGGACGACGCGGGGCAGCTTGGCCCACAGGGCGTCGATGGGCTGCATGCGCGTCTTCATGACGCCCTCCTGCAGCTCACCGGCGATGAGGTTCAGCCGCTGGGCGGCGCGCGTCAGGTCGAGGTCGTCGGTGAGCGAGCCCACCTGCTGCAGGATCTGGTTGCGCGCGAGGACCAGCTCGCCGGTGAGGCGCATCAGGTCGTCGAGCACGTCGACGTCGACGCGGATCGAGGAGTCCGCAGCGCTGCGGCGGTGGGTGTCGGTGTCGGCGCCGGAGCGGGCGGCCGGAGCGGCCGCGGGGGCCGCAGCGGCGGCCGGGACCGCGGCGGGAGCCGGCTCGTGCGCGTCCTCGACGGTCTCGGCGTCGTGCTCGTCGGCGCGCTCCTCGACCGCCTCGACCGCCGGGGCGGGGGCGGCGGCGACGGCGGGGGCCGGAGCAGCGGCCTTCGCGGCGGCGGGCTTCGCCGCGCGACGGCGCTTGGCGGGCGCGGCCGCGGGCGCGACCCCGGCGACCGCCGCGACGGCGGGCTCGGGGGCGGCGGGGGCGGCGGGGGCGGCGGCCTTCGCGGTGCCGTCCAGCACGGCCTTGATCTGCGCGACCGTCGGGTCGACGTCGAGGTCGCCCTCGGCGCCGTCGCGCTCGAGGTTGCCGAGCAGGGCGCGGATGGTGTCGACCATCGCGAGCAGCGCGTCGGCGGTGACCGGGTCCATCGCCATCACGCCGTCGCGCAGCTTGGCGAGCAGGTTCTCGCCGACGTGCGCCACGCTCTCGAGCTTGCTGAGCGCCAGGAAGCCGCTCGTGCCCTTGATGGTGTGGATCGTGCGGAAGACGCTGGCGAGCAGCTCGCGGGAGCCCGGGGCCTGCTCGAGCGCGACCAGGTCGCGGTCGAGCTGGTCCAGGTTCTCGTAGCTCTCCACCAGGAACTCGCTGATGATGTCGTCCATGCCGTCCATGTCGGCTCCTCTCGGCTCGTTCTTCAGTCGTTGGGTCGGACGGGCGTCAGAGCCGGAAGGCGGAGACGACCTGGCGGAGCTCGCGAGCGGTGGTGAGCAGCTCGCCGGCGGTGGTGGTGGTCTGCGACGCACCGGACGTGGTCTGGGCGGCTGCGGCGGCGACGCCCTGGATGTTCGTGCTGATCTCCTGGGCCCCGGAGGACACCTCGGTGACCGAGCGGACCATCTCCGCCGTGGTCGCCGACTGCTCCTCCACGGCCGAGGCGACCGTCGCCTGCAGCGCGTCGATGCGGGAGATGACCTCGCTGATCTGCTCGATCGCGCTGCGCGCCCCGGCGGCGTCGGCCTGGGCGGTCTGCACCCGGGCGACGATCTCGTCGGTGGCCCGCGCGGTCTGCGCCGCGAGGTCCTTGACCTCACCGGCGACGACGGCGAAGCCCTTGCCGGCCTCACCGGCGCGGGCGGCCTCGATGGTCGCGTTCAGGGCCAGCAGGTTGGTCTGCTCGGCGATCGAGGTGATCAGCTTCACGACGTCGCCGATCTCGCGGGACGAGGTGCCCAGGCGCTCCACGGTGGCGGCGGCGGCCTCGGCGGTGGTGACGGCGTCAGCGGCGGTGCGCGAGGCGGTCGCGGTGGAGGAGGCGATCTCGCCGATGGCGGAGGTCATCTCCTCACCGGCGGCGGCGATGGTCGACATCGAGGCGGAGATCTGCTCGGAGGCGGCGGCCACGAGCTGCGCCTGCACGGAGGACTCCTCCGCGCCGGAGGCGAGCTGGCTGGACACGGCGGTGAGCTGCTCGGAGGAGCCGGAGACGCCGGCGGCCTTCGCGGTGATGTCGCGGACCACGGAGGAGAGCCGCTCGATCGAGGCGTCGGTGGCGGCCGCCAGCTGCCCGACCTCGTCGGCGCTGGTGATGCCGGTGCGCTGGTCGAGGCGACCGTCGGCCAGGCCCTCCACCACGTCCAGCACCCGGCTCAGGGGGCGCGTGATGCCGCGGCCGATCACCAGGCCGAGGACCAGGACCACGGCCAGGCCGACCGCGGCGACGGTGATGAAGAGCGCCAGGCTGCGGGCGTACGCCGCGTTCCCGCTGGCGACGAGGTCGTCGGCGGCCTTCGCCTCGGCGGCCCTCACCGTCTCCAGGGCGTCGAAGGCGGCGTCGGCAGCAGGGCTGACCTTGCTGTTGCGCAGCTCGTTGTAGCCGTCGGTGTCGCCGGCCACGGCGAGGGCGACGGACTGGTCGCGCAGGGTGGCCCAGGCGCCGACCGCGTCCCAGAGCGCCGTGCGCTGCGCCGCCGAGGCGCGCGGCGCGGTGCCCTGGTACGCCGTCCACGCCGCGTCGAGCGCGGTGACGTCGGTCTGGAGGTCCTGGGCGGTGCTCTGCTTGTCGTCAGCGCTCGCGAGCGCCACGCGCAGCACGTCGCTGCGCACGGTCAGCATCCCCGCGCGGACGTCGCCGAGGGCCGAGACGGACTCGAGCTGGCTGTCGATCGCCCGCCCGCGGTCCTGGGCCCCGGCGAGCTGGACCACCGCCGTGAGCACGACGGTGGCCACGAGCAGGGTGCTCAGCAGCAGCACGCCGCCGAGCTTGAACGTGATCTTGAGGTCCGCGAACCGCTGGGACACCGGGAGCTCCTGGGGGGGGAAGGTGAGCACCGCCCTCGGAGGAAGGCTGCAGTGGTCTCATCGGCGGGGAGGGGTGCTGACCTGAGCGCCGCCGGCCCACGAGATCACCAGCCGCGGCCGAGGGGGGTCTCCCGGACGGCCGACACCCCAGCGGGACCGGTCCGCTCAACACCCGGGGACGGGCTGCCGATGCAGGGGCCATGACCTCCTCCGCCACGAGCTCCCGCACCCAGAGCGAGCAGTCCGACCCCGGTCGCCGCTGGACGCCGGTGCGCCTGGCGGGTGCCGGCCTGGGAGCCGTGTACCTGCTCGTCGGCGTGGTGGGCTTCGTGCTCACCGGCGTCAGCGAGTGGTCGATGCACAACCACGCCACGATCCTGCTGTTCCAGATCAACCCCGTGCACAACGTCGCCCACCTCGGGCTGGGCGGTGCGCTGCTGGTCGGCGCGCTGCTGGGCACCGAGGCCGCGCGCAGCGTCGACCGCCTCGTCGGCGTCGTGTTCCTCCTGCTGGGCCTGGTGGGCCCGTTCGTGATGGGCGGCCACATGGACCCCATCGCCCTGAACAGCCCCGACCACGCGCTGCACCTCGGCACCGCCGCGGTGCTCCTGGGCGTCGTCTGGGCCACCCGCACCCGCCAGCGGGCCTGAGGCGGGTCACCCGGTGGACGAGCCGACGGCGCCCCGCGCCCCCGGACCGCTGCAGCGGACGCGCACGGTCCTCGTGGACCTGGTGCTCGCGGCGTCGGCCCAGACCCCCGTCATCGTCAAGGTCGGCGGCCCGGTCCTGGCCGTGTCCCTGGGCATGGCCCTCTACCTCGAGGGCGCGCTCGACACGGAGGCCTGCGGCGGCACCCCGGCGTGCACCGAGCTGAGCCAGCAGGTCTCCCTGGTCACCACCGACGGCACCGCGCTGATGCTCGTGGTGCTCTGGCTGGTCTTCATCGCCTTCGTGGGGCGCCGCACGAAGCGCCTGGCCGACGTCGCCCGTCGCGTCGCCGAGGGCGACCTGACCGCACGGGTCGGTGACCGCGCCCGGCACGGCGGCTCCGCCCGTCCCCCGCGCGACGAGCTGATGGTGGTGAGCACCCAGTTCGACACCATGCTCGACACCCTGGTGAGCGAGCAGCAGCGCCTGGTGGGCCTCACCGAGGAGCTGGAGCACCAGGCCACCCACGACGCCGTCACCGGCCTGGGCAACCGCACGCTGCTGCTGCGGCACCTCGAGGGGATGCTCGCGCAGCCGCGCAGCACCCCCCTGGCCGTGGTGAAGGTGGAGCTGGACGACCTCGCCACCATCGACGCCACCCTCGGCCACGACGTCGGGGAGCTCGTGGTGTCCACCACGGCCCTGCGCCTGTCCGCCGCCGTGCGCGGCGACGAGCGCGTCGTCCGCGCGACCGGGTCCGTCTTCGCCGTGCTGGTCGACGACGTCCCCGACGACGCCGACGCGGCCGCCATCGCGCTGCGCCTGCTCGAGGTCGTGAACCGGCCCGTCGACGTCGAGGGCGCCACCATCGTCGTCAGCGCCTGCGCCGGCGCCGTGCTGCACCGCCCGGGCGAGGACCGCACCGCCGAGGACGTGCTCCGCGACGCCTCCCTGGCGCTGCACTCCGCCCAGCGCTCCGGCGCCGAGGCCGAGTCCACGGCCCGCACCGTGCTCTACACGTCGCGCCTGCGCGAGGAGGTGCTGGAGCGCTCGCGCACCGCCGACGAGCTGCGGGCCACCCTCACGGGGCAGCCCGGCACCGGTGCGCTGGAGGTGCACTACCAGCCGTACGCGCTGCTCACCGACCCGTCCCGCGTGGCGGGGTTCGAGGCCCTGGTCCGCTGGCAGCACCCCCAGCGCGGGCTGGTGTCGCCGCTGGAGTTCGTGCCGGTCGCCGAGGAGGTCGGGCTCATCCGCCCGATCGGCCTGCGGGTGCTGCAGGACGCCGCGGAGCGCTCCGCCGCCTGGCACGCCCTCGACCCGTCGCGGGCCTGGACCACCAGCGTCAACCTCTCGCCGCAGCAGCTCCTCGACGTCGACCTCGTGCACCGCGTCGGCGACGTGCTGGCGCGCACCGGGCTGGCGCCGCACCTGCTCACCCTCGAGCTCACCGAGACCGCGATGATGCTCGACCTCGACGGCGCCGCCCGCCGCCTGCAGGCGCTGCGCGACATCGGCGTCGGCATCGCCATCGACGACTTCGGCACCGGCTCGTCGTCGCTGTCGTACCTGCACCAGCTCCCCGTCGACGTCGTCAAGCTCGACCGGGCGTTCATCTCCCGCCTCGAGGACGACACGACGTCGCTGGCCATGGTGCGCGCGGTGCTCGACATCGCCTCCGCGCTGGGGCTGACCACGATCGCCGAGGGCATCGAGACCCCCGGCCAGCTCCGCATCCTCGGCGAGCTCGGCTGCGACAAGGCGCAGGGCTTCCTGCTGTCGCGACCGGTGCCCCAGGACGTCGCCCAGGACCTGCTGGTCGGCACCCGCCGGCTCGGGGGCCAGCCCGGGGACCAGCCCGGGGACCAGCCCGGACGTCACCTCGGAGGCGCCGAGACCGGTGGTCTGCGGGTCACGTCGTGACCCCCCGCCCCGGAGCGGCGGCGCGCGCCCTGGGCCTCGTGGGGCTGCTGTCGTCGGCGCTCGTCCTGGTGTCGACGCTCTTCCCGTCAGCGGTGGACGACACCACCGCCGTCCGCGCGGTCGCCCTCTCGGCCGGGCTGGTCGCCGCCGGCATGTTCCTGCCGGTGTGGCGGCGCCTGCCCGCCCGGGCGACGCTCGTCATGCTGCCGCTGGCGATGGCGCTCATCGCCGTCCACAACACCGTCGGTGACGACGACCCCTACCGCTACGGCGTCTTCTTCCTGCTGCTCTTCGTCTGGGTCGGGATGCACCACCCGCGCTGGACCTCGCTGACGGCCGGACCCCTGGCGCTGGTGGCGTACACGGTGCCCCTCCTGCTGCACCACCACCCCGACGCCGCGTGGACCGCCGTCTACGCCGTCCCGGTGTTCGTGGTGGTCGGCGAGGTCATCGCCGCGCGCTCGCGGGCGCTCGGGCGGGCCACCGCCGAGCTGCGCCGCCTGGCGCACACCGACCCCCTCACGGGCCTGCTGGACCGCCGGGCGTTCACGACGTCGGTGGAGCGGCTCCGCGCGACCGGGGAGACCGGGGCGCTGGTGGCGTTCCTCGACCTCGACGGGTTCAAGCCGGTCAACGACACCCTCGGGCACGCCGCCGGCGACGCCCTCCTGCTGCGCATCTCCGCCTACCTCGTGAGCGACGTGCGCTCGGGTGACCTGGTGGCGCGCCTCGGCGGCGACGAGTTCGGGCTGCTGCTGCGCCACGCCGCCGGTGACGAGGACGAGTCCGTGCTCGACCGCCTGTCCGCCGCCGTGGCGGAGGCCTCTCCCCCGGGCGTCCCCGTGGGCGTCAGCGTCGGGCTGGCCCGCCTGGACGACCACCCGGACGTCGAGGCCGCGCTGCGGACCGCCGACGAGGCGATGTACGCCGCCAAGCGCTCGGCGCGGGCGAGCGGCGCCCAGTCACCGGCCGGGCGGCGCGAGGGCCAGCCCCTGGCCGGCTGACGGCACCGCTCCGGCCGCCCGACCCGTCGGGCGGAGGGCGTGGGATTCGAACCCACGGACTGGCAGGACCAGTCAGCAGTTTTCAAGACTGCCCCGTTCGGCCGCTCCGGCAGCCCTCCTCGACCCCGCCCATCCTGCCGCACCGCGACCCCGGGGCGCAGGCGCCCGCCGGACGCCTCAGAAGCCGGTGCCGAGCTGCGGCTCCCGCTCCCCCAGCAGCGCGGTGCCGAGCCGCGCCAGAAGCTCGGGGCGCTCGGCCTCGACCAGGCCGGCGCGCGCCAGCGGGGCGAGCCGTGTGCCGCCGAGGTACGTCGCTCCCAGCGCGGCCACGCCGAGGCGCACGTCGGCGGGGGTGTCGGTCCGGGTGCACTCGGCGCCGTCCGGGCCGCCGCGCAGGCGCACCCGCGCCGAGGCGTCGACGCCCGGCAGCCCCGCGCCGCCGGGCTGGTCGACGACGTCGAGCACGACGTCGACCTCGCAGGAGTAGGTGCGCGCCGCGAGCGCGGCGGGCACGTCCAGGAGGCGCACCCACACGCCGTCGGCGACGGCCGTGGTCTCGACGGCGCGGGCGTCGGTGAGCAGGTGGGGCAGGGCGTCGTCGAGGGGGGTGCCGCGGCCGGTGGTGATCTCGTCGACGAGGTCGAGGGCGAGCAGCGAGCGCCACAGGGAGGCGTGCGCCGACGGGGTGGTGGAGACCAGCTCGCTCGTGCGGGCGCGCCCGTCCTGCAGGCGGTAGGTGGCGTACCCGTCGGGGTGCACGAGGGCGAAGAGCTCGGTGGCGCCGGAGCGCTGGCCGGGGGTGTCGGCGAGCAGCTGGTCCCACCACCCTGAGGTGCGCGTGAGGGCGCCCGGGGTCTGGGCGCACCAGCGCTCGTGCACGTCGGCGAGGTGCCGCCGGGCGGTGGCGGGACGCGCGTGGCGGGCGACCTGCGGCCCGGCGAGCGCCTCCGCCGCGGGGGTCAGGCGGGCGCGGCGGCGGTCGACGCGCGCGGTGCGCTCGGTGGTGGCGGCGCCGTAGCCGTAGCGGCCGTAGATGGTGGCCTCGCTGGCGGTGAGGACGGCGAGGGGCGCCCCCTCGGCGACCAGGCGGGTGTGCAGCTCGCCGAGCATCCGGCGCAGCAGGCCCCGGCGGCGCTGGTGCAGCGCCACGGCCACCCAGGTCACGCCGGGGACCGGCAGGCGCGCGCCGCCGGGCGCGGTCATCGTGAAGGAGCAGGAGCCGGCGGCGCCGACGAGCGCGTCGTGGGCGGGCAGGCCGTGGTCGCCGGTCTCCTCGGCCACCACGAAGCGCTCCGGCTCGATGACGCCCTCCAGGAGCGCGGCGTCGGCGTCCTCCCACGTGAAGCCGAAGGCCCGGCCGTCGAGCACCCGCACGGCGGCCGCGTCCTCGGCGGTGGCCCAGCGGACGGCGACGTCGGCGGTGGCGCCTGCGGGCGGGGTGGAGGGGGTCGGGCTGCTCACCCCGGGCAGTCTGGCTCCGCGCTCCCCCGCCACGCCACCGGGTTCCCTCCCCCGTGATCATGGGCTTCCCGAGCACTTCCTCGGTCGTGGTGTCAGCGGGCCTCCGGAGCAGCCACGACCGGCGGCGCCCGGGCGCCCGTGACGATCGACGGGCAGAGTCCCCCAGGAGGGCACTAGTGATCCCCGCCACGGGCCTCCTGCCCGTCCGGCGTCACACCGCTCTCCGGCGGCGCGTTCGGGAAGCCCATGATCACGGCCCGGCAGCGTTCCGGAGGTCCATGATCACGGGGGGGGGGTGGGATGGATCAGGGGCACCGCGGGGTTGCACCTGCGGAGGAGGTGGCGCCGTGCTGGCACCCGAGGACCTGTACGAGGTGGTCGCCGAGGCGACCGCCACCGCGGACGGCGAGGCCGGCCCCGTGCTGCTGCACGCGCTGACCGGGTTCGTGGACGCCGGGTCGGCGTCGGAGCTGCTCGCGCAGCGGCTCCTGGCCGACCTCGACTCCCGCGTCCTGGCGCGCTTCGACGTCGACCTGGTGCACGACTACCGCGGCCGCCGCCCGCCGATGGCCTTCGCGGGCGACAGGTTCGCCTCGGTGGAGCTGCCCGAGCTGCTGCTGCACGAGGTCGTCGACGACGCCGGCACCCGGTTCCTGCTGCTCACCGGCCCGGAGCCCGACCTGCACTGGCAGCGCTTCACCGTCGCCGTCCACCAGCTCGCGCAGCGGTGGGGCGTGCGCCTGGCCGTCTCGGTGCAGGGAATCCCCTGGGCAGCGCCCCACACCCGTCCGGCCGCGCTGACGGCGCACGCCAGCGACCGCGCGCTCATCGCCGGTCGTCCCCGCTGGTTCAGCGACGTCGTGGTGCCGGGGCACGCCGGCGCCTTCCTCGAGCTGCAGCTGGGCGAGGCCGGTCTGCCCTCGATGGGCTTCTCGGTGCACGTGCCCCACTACCTGGGGGCCACGTCCTTCCCGCCGTCGACGGCGGCGCTGCTGGACGCCGTCGCCCAGGCGGCGGGCCTGCGCTTCGACGAGTCGCTGGCGGTGCTGTCGGCGGCCGCCGTCGACGTGCTCTCCCAGGTCGACGAGCAGGTCGCCGCCAGCGCCGAGACCCGCTCGGCCGTGGTCGCGCTGGAGGCGCAGTACGACGCCGTGCTCGCGGGCCGCGGCCTGCAGGGCGCCGACGGCTCGGTGATGGGCACCCCCCGGCTGCCCGACGACGAGGTCGCCGACGGCGACGAGCTGGCCGCCGAGCTGGAGCGGTTCCTGCGCTCGCAGGGCGGGGCCGACGGCTCCTCGGCGGGAGGCGCTCAGGCGCCCGACGGCTCCTGAGGCACCTCGAGGCGCGCCGGCAGCACCTTCGCCGGCACGCCCACCGCGGTCGCGCCGTCCGGCACGTCGACCAGGACGACGGCGCCCGCCCCCACGCGGGCGCCGCGGCCGACGTGCACCGGTCCGAGCACCGTGGCCCCGGCGCCGACGACCGCGCCGTCGCCCACGCTGGGGTGGCGGCGCGCCTGGCGCTGGTCGTCCACGGCCACCACCCGGCCGCCGAGGGTGGTCCCGTGGAAGAGCAGCACGTCGTCGCCGACGACGGCCGTCTCCCCGATGACCACGCCCGTGCCGTGGTCGATGACGAGCCGCCGCCCGATGCGCGCACCGGGGTGGATCTCCACCCCGGTGCGGCGGCGCGCCCAGTGCGCCACGAGCCGGGCGGGCAGCCGCCCCGCAGGGCCGGAGGTCCACAGGGCGTGGGCGAGGCGGTGCAGCCACACCGCGTGCAGCCCCGGGGTGACCAGCAGCACCTCGAGGCGCGAGCGGGCCGCGGGGTCGCGCAGCAGCACGGCCGCCACGTCCTCGCGGGCCCGCTCGCGCCAGGTGGCGGTCTGCCGGGTCAGCCGGGTCAGGCGGGTCACTGCATCAGGTCGCTGTACAGCACCGTCGACAGGTAGCGCTCCCCGAAGGAGGGGATGACGACGACGACGAGCTTCCCGTCCATCTCCGGCCGGCTGGCCACCTCGACGGCGGCCTTGAGCGCGGCGCCGGAGGACAGCCCCGCGAGGATGCCCTCCTCGGCGGCGGCGCGGCGGGCCCAGGCGACGGAGGTGTCGACGTCGACGTCGACCACCTCGTCGTAGACCGACGTGTCCAGGACCTCCGGCACGAAGTTCGGCCCGATGCCCTGGATCTTGTGGGGGCCGGGCTGGCCGCCGTTGAGGATCGGGCTCTCGGCCGGCTCGACCGCCACGACGCGCAGGCCGGGCTTGCGCTGCTTCAGCACCTGGCCGACGCCGGTGATCGTGCCGCCGGTCCCGATGCCGGCGACGACGACGTCGACGCGGCCGTCGGTGTCCTCCCAGATCTCCTCGGCGGTGGTGCGGCGGTGCACCTCGGGGTTGGCGGCGTTCGCGAACTGGCGGACCTGCACCGCACCGCGCTCGGTGGCCACCTCGACGGCGCGGGCCACGGCGCCCTTCATGCCCTCGCTGCCCGGGGTCAGCACGACCTCGGCGCCGTAGGCCCTCAGCAGCGCGCGGCGCTCCAGGCTCATCGTCTCGGGCATGGTCAGCACCACGCGGTAGCCGCGGGCCGCGCCCGCCATGGCCAGGCCGATGCCGGTGTTGCCGCTGGTGGCCTCGACCACCGTGCCGCCGGGCCGCAGCTCGCCGGAGGCCTCGGCGGCGTCGAGCATCGCGACCGCGATGCGGTCCTTGACGCTCGCGGAGGGGTTGTAGAACTCGAGCTTGGCGACCACCTCCGCCCGTGCTCCCTCGGCGAGGCGGTTCAGCCTGACCAGCGGGGTCCGGCCGACGAGCTGGGTGACGTCGTCGTAGATGCGCACGTCCGCATCGAACACCTCCCGGCCCCCGGACCTTCCAGCGGACCCCTCGTCCGGGCCAGCCGTCAGCCGGCCGACTGGGAGACGGCCAGCTGCACCAGCGTCACGAGCGCCTGCTTGGTGGCGGGGCGGGTGCGCGCGTCGGTGTAGAGCACCGGCACGTGCTCGGGCACCGCGAGGGCCTCGCGGACGTCGTCCAGCTCGTGGCGGGCCACGCCGTCGAAGCAGTTGACCGCGACGACGAAGGGGATGCCGCGGCTCTCGAAGTAGTCGACCGCCGTGAAGCACTGGTCGAGGCGTTCGGTGTCGACCAGCACGACGGCGCCGATCGCGCCCCGGACGAGGTCGTCCCACATGAACAGGAACCGGTCCTGGCCGGGCGTCCCGAACAGGTACAGCCACAGGTTGCCCGGCAGGGCGATGCGGCCGAAGTCCATGGCCACGGTGGTGGTGGTCTTGCGGTCGCTGACCCCGCCGGCGTCGTCGACGCCCACGGAGTGCTCGGTCATGGCCGCCTCGGTGCTCAGCGGCTCGATGTCGGACAGCGACCCGATGAAGGTCGTCTTGCCGACGGCGAACCCGCCGGCGACGACGATCTTGACCGTGGTCGGTGCCTCGGCGGGCTCGCGGGCCGGGGCCGCGTCCGCGGCGCCCCCCGGGTCGACCGGGTCGACGGCGTCGACGGCGTCGACGGCGTCGACGGGGGACGCGTGGGCCTCAGAGGGTGCTGATGCCATCGAGGACGCTCTCCAGCAGGGTGCGGGGGGTCGTGGCCACCCAGCCGTCCGCGGGCCGGGTGCCGCCGGCGCCCGGGGCGCCGGACGCTGGGACGGGGGGCAGCTCGGGGGCGTGCACGCGGACGGCGCGGCTGCGCTGCAGGTCGCCGACGACGACCCTCATCACCGGCACGGGCAGCCGCACGTGCGCGGACAGCTCCGCCACGGAGAGCCACCCGCCGGCGGTGAGCTCCAGGACGCGGCGGCTCTCCTGCGTCATGCCGGTGGTGGGCGTGCCGAGGGCCTGCACCAGGGCCTCCAGGGGCAGCTCGGCGGCGCTGGGGGCGCGGCGGCCCCCGGTGACGGCGTAGGGCCTGACGGTGCGGACCTCCTCCGCGTCGTCGACGTCGTCGGCGCCGGACGGCGGGGGCACCACGCTCATCCCTCCCGGGGGCCGCGGCCGGGGCCGTCGACCGGGAGGGAAGCGCGCATCTCAGCCACGAGCTGCGGGGTGAGGGCGGCGTCGGCGCGGGAGACGAGCATCGCCATCTCGTAGCCGACCATGCCGACGTCGCAGGTGGCGTCGGCCACGACGGCGAGGACGGACCCGTCCGAGACGCTCATGGTGAACAGGAACAGCTCGTCCATCTCGACGATGGCCTGGCGCACCTCACCGCCGCGGAGCTGGCGGGCGGCGCCGCGGGTGAGGCTGGACATGCCCGCGACGATCGCCGAGAGCTGGTCGCCCTCGGTGCGGTCGAGCTCGGCGGACATCGCCATGAGGAGGCCGTCGGCCGAGACGGCGAGCGTGGTGCGCGCGCCGGGGACGCGGCGGACGAAGTCGTCGAGCAGCCAGCTGAAGCCGGCCGCCGTCGTCGCCCCTCCTGCACCGCTCGGGCTCGCCGAGCCGCTGGTCTGCGTGGTCAACGGTCCTCCTGGGGTTCCTGGGCGGGCACCTGGCCGTGGGCCTGCTCGGCGCGCCGCGCCCGGCTCACGCCCGAGGTGTACCCGGCCAGCATTGTGCGCACGTCGGCGGGCTCGCGACGGCGGGGCGGGTGCTGGCCGCCGGCGGACCTGCTGACCGCCGGGCTCCCCGCGGGCCGGGTGGGCAGCGCCGACCCCGAGGTCCGGCGCACCAGCGGCGCCGCCCCGGAGGACACCGCTGCGGGGCGGTAGGCCTCGCGCGGGATCTCCCCGGTCTCGAAGACGGCCAGGGCCAGCGGGCGCCCGCCGGGGCCGCCGGCTGCGGGAGCGGCCGGCATCGGCGGCAGCGGGCGCAGCGGGGCCGCGGGCTGGGCCAGCCACCCGGCGGCGCGCTCGGCGGTGGAGCCGAGGTCGTCGGAGGCGGCCGCGGGGGCTGCAGGGGTGCTGCGGCGCGGCAGGGCGCTCGGAGAGGCGGAGGCGGCCGGCACCGGGGTGAAGGCGGGCTCCGCACGGGGGGCGCGGAGGCCCAGCGGCACGGTCGGGCGGCCGGACGCCGCGGGCTGCGCGACGACGGGCCCGGGGGCCAGCGGCGGAGCGGCAGGCGGCGCGCTGGCCGGGCTCGTCGCCACCGCGGCCTCGCGCGCCGGCTGCGGCGACGGGGTCGAGGGGGTCGAGGGGGCCGTCGAGGCCGCGGCTGCCGGGGCCTGCTGCCCCGCGCCCGCGGTGTCGGAGGACGCGCGGACGGCGGCCTGGCGGCCGGTCGTGCGGACCGCGGACCGCGGACCGGTGCGCACGGCGGACAGCTGGCCGCTGGCCTCCAGCGCGCGGAGCTCGCGGCGCGTCATGGGGCGGACCTCGGCGGCGTCCGCGTCCTCGGAGGTCGCGGCGGCACCGGGGCTGGTGGCCGAGCCGGTGGCCGTGTTGGCCGCCGCCGCGGGGACGACCGCCTGCTGACCGGAGGTGGTCTCACCGCGGCCGAGACGGGCGAGCAGGCCGCGCTTGGGGGCGGCGTGCGCGCCGCGGACCCGCTCGTCGTCGCGCGACGGCAGCGCCGTCGACCCGGTGGCCGGGGCGCGGTCGGGCACGTAGGGGGCGGCGGCGTCGAGGTCCACGGCGAGCGGCTGCGCCGGGGGGCCGGTGCGGGTCAGCACCGGGGTGGGGACGGCCGTGAGGTCGACCACCGCGCCGGCATCGGAGTCCGGGCCGCCGGAGGGCTCGAGCTCTCCGCGGCGGGCGGTGAAGGTGCGGAAGACGGCGCTGCGGCGGGCGACCGAGGGGTCGTCCTCGCGGGCGGCGGCGGCCTCGGCGGGGGCGGCGGCCACCGGGACGGCGGTGGCCGCCACGGGCGCGGTGAGGGCGGGGGCGGGCCCGGAGGAGCGCGGGGCCCGCCGCGGCAGGCCGCCGGGCGTCGAGCCGGCGCCCGCGGCAGCGGGGGCGGCCGCAGCCGCGGCGCGGTCGGGCGCCGGGGCGAGCGGCTCGGCCGGGGCCGGCCCGGCGGCGCGGGTCGGCGGCAGCTGGAGCGCCGACAGGGCGCCCGTGGCGGGCCCGCGCACGGGCAGCGCCTGCACCGGCGCCACGGCGCTCGGCTCGACGGACGCCACCGACCCGGCGAACACCGCGGTGGGCAGCGAGAGGGCCACGACCGTGCCGCGCACCGCTCCCGCGTGGACCTCCACGCGGGCGCCGAGGCGGCGGGCGATGCGGCCGACCACGAAGTAGCCGAGCTCGGAGGCCCCGACGGCGGCGCTGGCGGAGGGGTCGGCCAGGCGGGCGGTGACCTCGGCGAGCTGGGCGGGCGACATGCCGATGCCGTCGTCGGTGATCGTCAGCTGCACGCCGCTCGACTGCTGGGTGGTGGAGACCCGGACGCGGGTGCCCGGGTCGGAGGAGCGGGTGGCGTTCTCGAGCAGCTCGGCGACCAGGTGCGCCGCCGGGAGGGCCAGGTGGCCGAGCACCGCGGGGTCGGTGCCGAGGGCGAGGTCGATGCGGCGGTAGTCCTCGATCTCGCTCGAGGCGGTGCGCACGACGTCGCTCAGCGGCATGGGCGCGCGCAGGCGGCGCCCGCCGTCGATGCCGGCGAGCACGAGCAGCGACTCGGCGTTGCGCCGCATCCGGGTGGCGAGGTGGTCGAGGGTGAAGAGGTCCTCCAGGGTGCGGGGGTCCTCCTCGGCGCGCTCGAGGGTGTCGATGAAGGCCAGCTGGCGGTTGAGCAGCGCCTGGTCGCGGCGGGCCACGGTGACGAAGGTGCTGGAGATGGCCGCGCGGAGCGCCGCCTGCTCCCGGGCCACCTGCACCGTGGTCGAGTTCACGTCGTTGAAGGCCGCGGCGAGGCGCCCCACCTCGTCGCGGGAGCGGACCGGGATCGGCTCGAGCTCGGCGTCCTCGGCGGCGGCTCCGGAGGTCGAGTGCGCCGCCTCGACCAGGCGGGGCAGGCGCGAGCGGACGTCGCCGGCGGCGCGCGTCAGCGCCCGCAGCGGCTGGGTGATGCCGCGGGCGATGAGCAGCCCGAACAGCAGCGGCAGCACGACGGCGGCGAGGCCTCCGAGGGCGATCGCCACGGCCGTGGTGCGGGCGCTGTCGACCTGCTGGGCCACGCCGTCGGCGCCGGCAGCGGCGAGCGCCGCTGCCGACGGCGCGAGGGCGTCGACCTCCGCGTCGAGGGCCGCGCGCCACGTGGCCACGGAGGGCTGGGCGAACCCGGCGCCCGGGTCTCCCTCGACGGCGGCGCGCAGCTGCACGACCTCCACGCCCGGCGGCGGGACCTGCACGCCGGCGCCGCGGCCCAGGCGGACGGCGTCGGCGCGGGTGGAGGCGATGCGCGCGGCGACCCCCACCAGGGAGGCGCGCTCGGCGGAGTTGACGCCACCGCCGGACTGCAGGGCGCGGGCGCCGACGTCGCGCTCGTCGGCGAGCAGGCCGACGAGCTGCTGCAGCGAGGTCGCGGCGCGCAGCGCGTCGGGGGTGCCCGAGGCGGGGTCGGCGTCGGCGGCGAGAGCCTCCGGCAGCGCGGCCTGGGCGCTGATGACCGTGGAGTAGCGGGCCGAGGCGCTGGTGGCGCTCTGGCGGCCCTCGTCGACGACGGAGCGGACGGTGGCGACCTGGCTCTGCGTGCGGACGGCGGCGGCGATGCCCTGGGCGGCCTCGCCCGACAGGCGGGAGGTGTCGACGGCGGCGAGCTCGTCGGTGACGGTCTGCAGCAGCGGGTCGGTCGTGGCGCGGGCCTGCGCCACGCCCTCGGCGGCGCTGGCGTCTCCGGACAGCAGGGCCACCGAGGCGGTGCGCTCGTCGTCGAGGGCGGTGACCAGCGCCGGCAGGCTCCGTGCGGCGTCGACGGCCCGCTGCAGCTGGCCCGCCTCGCGCACCGTGGTCCAGCTGGACCACGACAGGACGGCGGACGCCGCGACGAGCACCAGCACCGGCAGGGCCAGGACGGCCAGGATCCGGGACCGGATGCTGAGGTTGCGGACCATGTCCACCCTTCGTCTCGCGCGCGGTGCGCCGTGCGGAGCACCACCTGGAGGGCGACGGCGGCCGCGGAGCCACGCGCCTTCACGGTGGGCGACCCGTCCCCCCGAACGGCCCACCCGCCGCACATCCTCCCCCAGGTCCCGCGTCTCGTCGACGCCCCGACCGCCCAGAACCTCCCGGCCCCCCGGTGGGCCGCCCCGCGGGAGGGGCGCGAGGATCGCCGGGTGCTCGTGAGCCGCGGCCCCGCAGGCGCTGGCGACGCGCTCTGGGACGGCGTCTGCGCCGTCGTCCCGGCGGGCGGCGCGGGCCGCCGGCTGGGCGGCGCTGACAAGCCCGCGGTGCTGGTGGGCGGCCGCTCGCTCCTCGCGCACGTCCTCGGCCGCCTGCCGGCGGGCGTCCCGGTGGCGGTGGTGGGCCCGGAGCGCCACGGCCCCGCCGACGCCGCCGACGCCGGCGGAGGTGCCCGGGTGGTCCTCACGTGCCGCGAGGACCCGCCCGGCGGCGGGCCCGCTGCGGCGGTGGCGGCGGGGCTCGCGGCGCTGGAGGGCGCCGGCCTGCTGGGGCGGGTCGTCGTCGTCGTGCCCGCTGACGCCCCCCGTGCTCCCGAGGCCCTGCCGGGGCTGCTCGACGCGCTGCGCCGCGGAGCGCCGGAGGTCACCACCGCCGTGGCCCTCGACGGCGGGGGCCACCGCCAGGTGCTGGTCGCCGCGCACGACGCCGTCGCCCTGCGGGAGCGGGTCGCCGCCCTGGGCGACCCGGCCGGCGTCGCGGCGAGCCGCCTCCTCCCCCGCGGGCCCGCGCTGGCCGAGGTGCCGGCGCCCGCCGAGCTCCTGGCCGACGTCGACACCCCGGCCGACCTCGACGCCGCCCGGGCGGCCCACCGGGCGCAGGGCGACCGCCCTGCCTAGGGTCGGCAGCATGCGTGCTGTCGTCGCGCGTGAGCCCGGAGGACCCGAGGTCCTGGAGCTCCGCGAGCTGCCCGACCCGGAGCCCGGACCGGGCGAGGTGCTCCTGCGGGTGGCCGCCTCCGGGGTGAACCGCGCCGACGTCGCGCAGCGCGGCGGCACCTACCCGCCGCCCCCCGGCGCCAGCGACGTGCTGGGGCTGGAGGTGTCGGGCACCGTGCTCGCCCTCGGGGAGGGCGCCGAGACGGCCACCGACCTGCGCGTCGGTGACCAGGCGTGCGCGCTGCTCGCCGGAGGGGGCTGCGCCGAGCTCGTCGTGGTGCCCGCGGGACAGGTCATGCCCGTGCCGGCCGGGGTCGACCTCGTCGACGCCGCGGCGCTGCCCGAGGTCGCGGCCACGGTGTGGTCGACGGTCTTCATGTCCGCGGGCCTGCGCCCGGGCGAGGTCCTCCTCGTGCACGGCGGCGGCAGCGGCGTCGGCACCATGGCGGTGCAGCTGGCGGCGCAGGCCGGGGCCGTCGTCGCCGTGACCGCGGGCAGCGAGCGCAAGCTGCGGGCCTGCGCCGAGCTCGGCGCCACCGTGCTGGTCGACTACTCGACCCAGGACTTCGTGGAGGCCGTCAGGGGGGCCACGGACGGGCGGGGCGCCGACGTGGTCCTCGACGTGGTCGGCGGGCCCTACCTCGACCGCAACGTGCGGGTGCTCGCCCCCGGCGGGCGCCTGGTGCAGCTGGGCCTCCAGGGCGGCCGGAAGGCCGAGCTCGACCTCGGGCTGGTGATGGCCAAGCGGCTGAGCGTGCTCGGCAGCACGCTGCGCGCCCGTCCCGTCGACGGGCCCGACGGCAAGGCGGCGATCTGCGCGAGCGTGGTCGAGCACGTCTGGCCCCTGGTCGCCGAGGGCCGGGTGCGCCCGGTGGTCTCCGAGCGGGTGGTGGTCCGCACGGCGGCGGACGTCGCCCGCGCGCACGCCGACCTCGAGGCCGGCGCTCACGTCGGGAAGGTCCTGCTGGTCTGGGAGACGATGGCCCGGTGAGCGAGCAGCAGCAGCCCGATCCGGTCGTCGTGGTCTCCGGCTCCGCCCTGGCGGCGGGCGGCGGCGAGGAGTCCGACGCGGCCCGCGCCGTCGGCTCCGTGGAGCAGCCGGCCAAGGTCATGCGGATCGGCAGCATGGTGCGCCAGCTGCTGGAGGAGGTCCGCGGGGCGCCGCTCGACGACGCCGGCCGCGCCCGCCTGGCGCAGGTGCACGAGCGCTCCCTCGCCGAGCTGGAGGACGGCCTGTCCCCCGAGCTGGTGGCCGAGCTGCGGCGCATCTCGCTGCCCTTCGGCGAGGGCGAGACGCCGACCGACGCCGAGCTGCGCATCGCCCAGGCGCAGCTGGTGGGCTGGCTCGAGGGCCTGTTCCACGGCATCCAGACCGCGCTCGTGGCGCAGCAGGTGGCCGCGCGCAGCCAGCTGGAGCAGATGCGCCGGGCCCTGCCGGCGGGTGCGGGTGACGGGCACGGCGGTCCGGGCGGTCCGGGCGTCGACCAGCGCCCCTCCCCCGGCCAGTACCTCTGACCCTCCGCCGGCCCTCCTGACCCCGGACCCCGACCGTGGTGCGTCGGCGCCTGCGCGACGTCCTCGCGCGCCGCTCCCCCGACGACCTCGAGCTGGGGCAGGGGGTGTGGCGGCGCCTGCACGACAGGTTCCGCCGCGCCGTCGACAGGTTCCACCAGGTGCTCGAGGGGGTGCCCGCCTCCCCGCTGCGCGACGCGCTGGAGGTCTGCGGGGCCCGGCTCGCGGCCTGCCTCGACGAGGTGCGCGCGGCGTGCGCCGCCGAGCAGGCCGCGCACCCCAGCCAGGGCCTGGAGGTGCCCGGCGGCGAGGCCGGCCAGCACCACGCGCGCCTCTCCCGCGCCGCGACGCTGGCCGCGCAGGCGAGCGAGGCCGCGACGATGGCGCGGGTCCGGGCCCGCTCCGGACCCGACGGGGGCGCCGCCGCGCTGGCCGACCCGGCGGGGGCCGCGGCCGCCGAGCGCTCCGTGGCCCAGGTGGAGGCCCTGGTCAGGGAGCCGGGGAGCCCGCCCGCTCGCTGAGCAGCTGCTCGACGACGCGCGCGACGCCGTCGTCGTCGCACGGAGGGGCCAGCGCCGTGGCCGCGGCCACGGCGTCGGGGTGGCCGCCGGTCATGGCGTAGGAGCGGCCCGCCCACCGCAGCATGGGCAGGTCGTTGGGCATGTCGCCGAAGGCCACCACCTCGGAGGCGTCGATGCCCAGGTCTCCCGCCAGCGCCGCGAGGGCGCTGGCCTTGCTGGTGCCGCGGGCGGAGACCTCCACGAGGCCGTCCATGCCGGAGTGGGTGGGCTCGACGATGTCGCCGGCGGCGTCGCGGACGGCGCGCAGGACGGCGTCGGCGGGCAGGTCCCCGGCGCGCAGGAGGAGCTTGACCACGCCGGGGTCGACGGCGAGGAGCTCCTCGAGGGTGCCGGTGACGGGGTTGCGCTTGGCGTCGTACTTGGGCACGTAGGCCGGCTCGTGGCGGAAGCCCTCGAGGGTCTCCATCGCGGCGGCGACCTCGGGCAGGGCGGCGCGGACGGCGGCGACGGCGGCGAGGACCACCGCGGCGGGGATCGTGCGGGCGGAGACGACGCGGTGCTCGGCGAGGTCGTAGGTGAGGGCGCCGTTGGCGCAGACGACGGTCACGGGGCCGAAGACGTCGTCGAGGTCGGTGACCCAGCGCGGCGGGCGGCCGGTGACGGCGACCACGTGCACGCCCGCGGCGCGGCAGGCCTCGAAGGCGGCGCGGGTGCGGGGGGAGACGGAGCCGTCGCTGCGCACGACGGTGCCGTCGAGGTCGGTGGCGACCAGGCGGAGCGGGGGACGGGTCACGAGGCGGCCGGCTCGGCCGGGACCGCCGGGCCGCCGGTGCCGGCGAGCAGGCCCTCGAGGACGTCGGCGAGGCCGTCGTCGCCGACGGTGCCGGTGACCTCGTCGGCGGCGTCGTGGACCTCCGGGGGCCCCTGCCCCATGGCCACGCCGCGGCCGGCCCAGCGGAGCATCTCGACGTCGTTGCGGCCGTCACCGACCGCCACCGTCCGCTCCGGCGGCACCCCGAGGCGCGTGCGCACGAGCTCGAGCGCGCTGGCCTTGGTCACGCCCTGCGGGGCGAGGTCGAGCCAGGCGGTCCAGCCGACCGCGTAGTTGACCCCGGCCAGGCCCACCCGGCCGACGAGCTCGACGAAGTCCTGGGTGGTGTGCTCGGGGCTGCGGACCACGACGCGCGTGGCCCGCGCGTCGACCAGGCCCGCCAGCTCGGCCAGCTCGACGGTGCGCAGCGGCCCGTCGAGCTCGCCGTCGGGGAAGGGGCCGGCCACGAGCACGTCGTCGCCGGGGACCTCGACGGCGAAGGCGGCTCCGGGCAGCTCGGCGCTGAGCAGCGCCAGCGCGGGGGCCGGGTCGAACGTCACGACCTCGACGTCCTCGGCCCCGCCGGGCAGCGCCGGGTCGAGGCGGGAGGTGACGGCGCCGTTGCTGGTGACCACGTAGCCGGTGGCGAGCCCGAGGGAGGCGAGCACCGGCTGCACCGAGACCAGGGAGCGGCCGGTGGCGACGACCACGTGGTGCCCGGCCGCCGCGACGGCGCGGACGGCGTCGCGCACGCGGTCGGTGAGGACCATGTCGTGGTCGACGACGGTGCCGTCGACGTCCAGGGCCACCAGCAGGGGGTCGAACGGCACGATCGCCACCCTACGGCGCGCTCAGGAGGCGGCCTCCTCGAAGGTGCGGTCGGCCGCGAGGGTCAGCTCGTGGGTGAAGAGGGCCTCGGCCAGGGGCACGCCGAGCGTGGCCGCCGGGACCCCGGCGGCGGCGAGGGCGCCGACCGCGTCGAGGCTGCGCAGGCTCGCGGCGAGCACGGCCGTCGGCCCGGTGCCGAGCGCGCGGTGCATGGCCACGACGACGTCGACCGCGGTGGCCTCGTCGGAGGAGATCCGGCTGACGTACGGGGCCACCCACGACGCACCGACCCCGGCGGACAGGACGGCGTGCGCGGGTGTGAACGCCCCGGTGAGCAGCGTCGGCACGCCCTCGGTGACCAGCCGGGCGCAGGCCGTGGCGCCGGCAAGGGTCGCGGTCACCTTGACCACCACGCGGTCGCTGAGGGCCGCCAGCTCGCGCCCGCGCCGGGTGACCTCGTCGGCGGAGGCGCCCCAGGACTGCAGGAAGACCCGCTCGGCCCCGCCGGCCACGGCCCAGTCGTGCACGGCCGGCGCGTCGGCGACGGTCAGGCCCGCCCGCTGGAGGATGACGGGGTTGGTGGTGACGCCGCGGAAGGCGCCGGTGGCCAGCAGGGCCAGGGCGGCGTCGCGGTCGGCGGTGTCGAGGTACAGGTCCACGGGGTCGTCAGGGCCCTTCACGGTCAGGAGAGGTACATGCCGCCGTCGACGACGACGGACTGGCCGGTCATGTAGGCCGCGTCGGGCGACGCGAGGAAGGAGACCACACCGGCCACGTCGTCGGGGGACTGGAGCCTCCCGAGGGCGATCTGCCCGGTCATGGCGGCCATCGGCGCGCCGCGGGCGGCGCCCGTGCGCTGCGACAGGTCGGCGTCGATGGAGTCCCACATGGGGGTCTCCACCACCCCGGGGCTGTAGCAGTTGGCGGTGATGCCGTGCTCGGCCAGCTCGAGGGCCACGGCCTGCGTCAGCCCGCGGACGGCGAACTTCGAGGCGGAGTAGGCGCTCTGCCACCGGCCGGCGCGGTGGGCGGCCACGGAGGCCGCGCCGATGAGCCGGCCCCCGCGGCCCTGGGCGACCATCTGCCGGGCGCCGGCGCGGTAGCAGTTGGCGACGCCGCGCACGTTGACGGCCATGGTGGTGTCCCACTGGGCGGTGGTCGTCTCCAGCAGCGGGGCGGTGACGGCGATGCCGGCGTTGGCGACGACGACGTCCAGCCCGCCGAGGGCGGCGACGTGGTCGCGGACGGCGCGCTCGACGTCGTCCTCGTCGGTGACGTCGACGTGGTCGGACCGGACGGGCTGCGCGCTGGCTCCCCCGGTGGCGCGCAGCCCGTCCTCCACCCCGCGCAGCGCGTCGGCGCTGCGCGGGAGGTCGAGCAGGGTGACGGCGAGGCCGTCGGCGTGCAGCCGCGCGGCGACCGCCCGGCCGATGCCGCCGGCGGCACCCGTGACGACGGCGGAGCGAGGGGTCACTTCACCGCGCCGAGGGAGAGGCCCTGGACCAGCTTGTCCTGGGCGGCGAAGCCCGCGGCGAGCACCGGCAGGGAGATGACGACGGCGGCCGCGCACACCTGCGCCAGGAACAGGCCCTGGCTGGTGGCGAAGCTGGTGAGGAACACCGGGGAGGTGCTCGCCACCGTCGAGGTCAGCGTGCGGGCCAGGAGCAGCTCGTTCCAGCTGAAGATGAAGCAGATCAGCGAGGTGGCCGCGATGCCGGGCAGCGCCACCGGCGCCACCACGGAGCGGAGCATGGTGATGAGGCCGGCGCCGTCGAGCTGGGCCGCCTCCATCATCTCCACCGGCACCTCGGCGAGGAAGCTGCGCATCATCCACACCGCGATCGGCAGGTTCATCGAGGTGTACAGCAGGATCAGGAAGGTGATGTTGTCGAGCACGCCGATGGAGTTGGCGAACAGGTACAGCGGCAGCAGCCCGGCCACGATCGGCAGGAACTTGGTGGAGAGGAAGAAGAAGAGGACGTCGGTCCACTTCTCCACCGGCTTGATGCTCAGCGCGTAGGCCGCGGGGACCGCCAGCACCAGCACCAGCAGCGTCGAGACCACCGACGCCGTGAGGGAGTTGATGAGCGGCGGCCAGGGCTGGCCCGCGAAGAACGAGCGGTACCCGTCGAGGGTGAGCGGCGCCAGGACCGACGGCGGGTTGGTGGCGGCGTCGGTCTCGGAGTGGAACGACGTCAGCAGCATGAAGAGCACGGGCGCCGCGAAGAGCAGGCCCACCGCCCACGCGGCGATCCCCCACGCCGGGTGCCCGCCCTGCTCGGGGGTGCGCCGCTTCTTCGCGCGGCCGCCCTTGAAGGAGGTGGCGGCGACGGCCGGGTTGGTGTGCGTGGTCATCGGCCGGTCTCCTCGTCGAACAGGCTGGACACGGTGCGCAGCGCGAAGGTCGCGATGATGATCGTGCCGATCACCACGACCACGCCCTGCGCCGAGGCCAGGCCGTAGTTCTGCTGCTGGAAGAAGGTCGCGTAGATCGTGTACGGCAGGTTCGCCGTGCCCAGCGCGCCGGCGGTGATGATGAACACCGAGTCGAAGGCCTGGACGATGTAGATCGACCCGAGCAGGCCGCCGAGCTCGAGGTAGCGGCGCAGGTGCGGGAACGTGATGTAGCGGAAGATCTGCCAGCTCCCGGCGCCGTCCATGCGGGCGGCCTCGACCACGTCACCGGGCTTGGACTGCAGGCCCGCCAGCAGGATCAGCATCATGAACGGCGTCCACTGCCAGATGAGCGAGAGCTCGATCGAGATCAGCGGGTAGTCGCTCAGCCACTGGGGCTGCGGGGGGCTGTCGGACCCGAAGATCCCCCAGACCCACGTCAGCACGCCGTTGAGCAGGCCGTAGCCGGAGTTCAGGATGCCGTGCTTCCAGAGCAGGGCCGCGGCCACGGGGACCACGAGGAACGGCGCGATCATCATCGTGCGCACCGCGCCGCGGCCGAAGAACTTCCGGTCCAGCAGCAGGGCGATGGCCGTGCCCAGGACCAGGCTGACGATGACGACGGTGGCCGTCAGCAGGATCGTGGTGAGCACCGCGCTGCGGATCGCGGGGTTGGTGAAGACCTGGACGTAGTTGTCGAAGCCGGTGAAGCCGCGCTGGTCGGGCCGCAGGGCCCGGTAGTCCATGAACGAGATGACGATGGTCGCGAGGAACGGCAGCTGCGTCGCGGCGATCGTGAAGACCAGCGCCGGCAGCAGCGGGATCCGGCGGCGCCGGGCCTCGCGCTTGTCGCGGGCGGCCTGCCCCTGGGGGGCCTGGTAGGTGGTGCGCTGCTCCGGCGTCAGCTCCGACGCCGCAGGTGTGGCTGTGGTCACGGGAGTCCTTCTTCCGCCGGGTGGGCGCCCCTCCCCGGCCCGCCGCCGCCCAGCACGGGGCTGGCCGGACGACGGGCCGGGGAGGGTGCGCTCACCACCGGATGGGTGGGCTTACTTGTTGGCGTCGCCAGCGGCCTGGGCCAGCGGCTGGCCGGCCTCGAGGGCCTGCTCGACGGTCTGCTGGCCGGCGATCGCGGCGCTCACGCCCTGGCTCACCTGGGTGGCCATGCCGGCGAACTCGGGGATGGCGACGAACTGGATGCCCGGCGCCGGACGGGGCTGCACGCCCGGGTTGTTGGGGTCAGCGGCGTTGATGGCCGCCTCGGTGGCCTGGTAGAAGGCCTGCGCCGACTGCTGGTAGTCGGCGTTCTGGTAGGTCGAGGAGCGCTTGCCGGCGGGCACGTTGGACCAGCCGATCTGCTCACCCACGAGCTCCTCGTACTCCTTGCTGGTGGCCCAGGAGATGAACTTCCAGGCGGCGTCCTTCTTCTGCGAGGACTCCTGCGTGGCGAACGCCCAGCTGTAGAGCCAGCCGGAGGAGGCGGTCTCCTTCACCGGGGCCGCGGCGTAGCCCATCTTCCCCTTGACCGGGGAGTCGTCGGCCTCGAGCGAGCCGGCGGCGGAGGTCGCGTCGTACCACATGGCCACGCCGCCCTGGGTCATGGCGTTCAGGCACTCGGTGAAGCCGGCGTTGGCCGCGTCGGGCTCACCGTGCTGCTGCACGAGGTCGACGTAGAACTTCGTCGCCTCCTCGAAGGGGGCGGCGGTGAGCTGCGCGTTGAAGTCGGCGTCGAACCAGGTGCCGCCGAAGGTGTTGACCACCGTGGTCAGCGGGGCGAAGACCTGGCCCCAGCCGGCCTGGCCGCGCAGGCAGATGCCGCGCATCCCGCCCTGGCCCTCGTCGACCTGCGCCGCGAGCTCCGCGACCTGGTCCCACGTGGGGTTGGCGGGCATGGTCAGGCCCTTGGCGTCGAAGACGTCCTTGCGGTACATCAGGAACGAGCTCTCGCCGTAGAACGGCTCGGCGTACTGCGAGCCGTCGGCGCCCTTGAGGCCGTCGGCGATGGGCTTGAGGACGTCGTCCTGGTCGTAGGCCGAGTCCGCCGCGATGTTCTCGTCGAGGTTCGCGATCCACTTGTTCGCCGAGAAGAACGGCACCTCGTAGTTGGAGATGGTGGCGACGTCGTACTGGCCCGACTGCTGGGAGAAGTCGGTCTGGATGGTGTCGCGGGCGTCGTTCTCGGGCAGCACCTTGTAGTTGACCGTGATACCGGTCTCCTTGGTGAAGTTGTCCGCCGTGAGCTTCTGCAGGTCGACCATCTGCGGGTTGTTCACCATCACGACGTTGATGGAGTCGGCGTCACCGCTGCCGGCGCTCCCACCGCTGCCGCTGCCACCCCCGCCGCCGGCGCCCGCGCACCCTGAGGCGAGGACGGCGACGCCGGCTGCTGCGGCGATGGAGGCCAGGACACGTCGTCGTGCTGCCATGAGGTGGGACCTCTTCCTTCTGGTGGTGCCCGGCCGCTGGTGCGCGCCCGGGACGTGGGTGTGTCAGGGGGTCTGGGAGGGGGTGCTCGTGGTGAGCGCCCGCGGGGGGAGCTCGCCGGAGCCCCGCTCGATGAGGTGCAGGGGCACCAGCTCGTGCGCCGGCGGCCCGTCCCACCCGTCGATGCGGGCGAAGAGGAGCTCGGCCGCGCGCGCGCCGATGGCCTCGACGTCCTGCTCGAGGACGGTCAGGGGCGTGGCGAAGGCGTCGGCGCCGGCGAGGTCGTCGATGGCGACGTAGGCGAGGTCGCGCAGGCCCAGGCGGGCGATGGCCGAGGCCAGGCCCATGGTCACGCGGGCCACGCCGGACACGACGGCGGTGATGCCGCCGCCGTCGGCGCCGCTGCCGGTGAGGTCGGCGAGGGTCCCGACGGCCCGCTCGGTGACCTCGCTGGGCAGGTACCCCATCCAGGTGGCGCGGGGGTCGAGCCCGGCCTCGCGCATCGCCGCCTCGTAGCCCTGGCGGCGGAGCTGGACCGTGGTCGCCGCCGGGCCGGAGCCCACGAAGAGGATCCGCCGGTGGCCGCGCGCGATGAGGTGCTCGGTCACCTGGCGGCCGGCGGCCTCGTTGTCGATGCCGATGGCGTCGGAGAACGGGCTGGCCGCCGGGGCGTCGACCTGCACCACGGGCAGCTCGGTGGCCACCTCGGCGAGGTAGCCCTTCGGGGCGCCCGCGGTGCCGGTGGCGACGACGAGCCCGGCGACGCTGCGGGACAGCAGCGGCTCGACGGCCTCCTCCTCCGAGCGCCCGGAGCCGGCGCAGGTGATGACGACGCCGTAGCCGCGGGCGTGGGCCGCCCGCTCGACCTCGGCCACGATGCGGCCGAAGAAGGGGATGGTGAAGTCCTCGATGGCGACGCCGATGGCGGTGTCCTTGCCGCGGCGCAGGGAGCGCGCCTGGCGGTTCACCGAGTAGCCGAGGTCGGACGCCGCCTGGCGGACGCGGGCCGTGAGCTCGTCGGTGACCCCGGCGCCGCCGTGGAGCACCCGCGAGACGGTGGAGGGGCTGGTGCCTGCGAGGGCGGCGACGTCGGTGAGCGTGGCGCGGCCGGCACGGCTCTTCGTGGTGTTGACCATGGTCCAGCCTCCCGCCCTGACGTCGTCGTCTGCAGCAGGCATGAGTCTGGCCAGTCCCTGCAAACGTTGTCAACGCGCCTTTGGTCACGATCAGGTCACGGGAGGCCCACAGGCCGTTGCCGGTCTCCCGACAGGAAGACGGGCTACCCGCCCCTCCCCGTGATCATGGACGTCCGGTGCACTTCCGCGCCCTGATCATGGGCGTCCCGACCACCCGCGCGCGCCGCAGCCGAGCGCCTGCTTGCGGTTCCTGCCCCCTCACGAACCGCAGCCGAGCGCCTGCTTGCGGTTCCTGCCCCCTCACGAACCGCAGCCGAGCGCCTGCTTGCGGTTCCTGCCCCCTCACGAACCGCAGCCGAGCGCTCGGCTGCGACCTGACGGTCAGAGGAGGCGCTCCAGGGTGGCGCGGGCGCCCTCGGCGTGGAGGCCGCGCAGCGCGTCGAGGTAGGCCTCGGTGAAGCGCTCGTCGTCGACCAGGTCGCCGAAGAGCTCGCGGTCGCGCACGAAGGCCAGCGGGTCGCCGTCCTCCCCCGTCTGGCGCTGCGCGGCGGCCGTGGTGCGCTCGGCGCGGCGGTCGACCACCTGGATCGGTGCGCCGTGCTCGTCCACGCCCTCGGCGTAGCGCGCCCAGCTGGCGATGACGGCGGCCGAGCGGTGCACGTCGCGCCCCGCGGCCAGGTTCGCCCGCACCACCGGGACCAGCCACTTGGGGATGCGGTCGGAGCTCTCCGCACCCAGCCGCGCCGTCGTGTCGCGCACGTGGGGGTTGCCGAAGCGCTCCTCGAGGGTGTCCTTGTACTCGTCGAGGTCGACGCCGGGCACCGGCGACAGCGTCGGGGTGGCCTCGCGGTCCATGTAGGCGCGCACGAACGGCTTCAGCGCCGGGTCGGTGGCGGCGCCGTCGACCAGCTCGTGGTCGAGCAGGCGCCCGAAGTACGCCAGCGCCTGGTGGCTGGCGTTGAGCAGGCGCAGCTTCATCAGCTCGTACGGCTCGACGTCGGGCACCACCTGCACCCCGACCTGCTCCAGCGGCGGGCGGCCGGCGCCGAAGGAGTCCTCCAGGGCCCACTGCGTGAACGGCTCGCACACCACGGGCCAGGCGTCGGCGATGCCGAACTCCCGCTCGACCAGCTCCACGTCGGACGGCGTGGTGGCCGGGGTGATCCTGTCGACCATCGAGTTCGGGAAGCGGACGTGCTCGCGCACCCACTCCCCCAGCGCCTCCTCCCGCAGGGACGCGAACGCCGCGAACGCCGTCTGCGCGAGGTGGCCGTTGCCCTGCAGGTTGTCGCAGCTCATCACCGTGAACGGCTCCAGCCCCCGGTCGCGGCGGCGCACGAGCGCCTCGACCACGAGCCCGAACACCGTCGTGAGCGCAGCCGCGTCGGAGCCGGCCGCGGCGTCGGCGGCGACGGCGGGGGTGCTGGTGAGGAACTCCCCGGTGATGTCGTCGAGGTTGTAGCCGCCCTCGGTGACCGTCAGGGAGACGATCCGCGTGGTGGGCGCCGCCATCTTCTCGACCACGGCCTCAGGGTCGTCGGGGGCGAAGAGGTACTCGACCACCGAGCCGATGACGCGCGGCTCCAGCGAGCCGTCGGGGTGCTTGAGCACGAGCGTGTAGAGGCAGTCCTGGCTGGCCATCGTGTCGCGCATGCGCGCGTCGCCGGGCAGGACGCCCACGCCGCAGATCCCGTAGTCGGTCGCGCCCTCGGCGCCGTCGGCCAGGAGCCTGTCGAGGTACATGGCCTGGTGGGCCCGGTGGAAGCCCCCGACCCCGAAGTGCACGACGCCCGCGGTGACGGCGGACCTGTCGTACGTCGGCACCGGCACGCGCTCGGCGACGGCGGCCAGGTTCTGGGCGTTCAGGGCAGTGGCCTGCTCGGGCATCGTCGCCTCCAGGGAGTGTGCGGACCGCCGCGCCGCCTCGCGGGCCGCGGCACACAGGGCACCCTAGGGCGCTCCGGGGCCGAGGTCACGACGATCGGCCGCACGGATGACATCGTTTGCAGCCTGGTGGTCGCGAGAGGCCGCCGACGACCGGGCGTCCGTGGTCACGGAGATCACGGGCACCCGGCCGCTCCGACGGTGTGGGTCAGCTGGTGGCGAGGCGGGCGCGGGCCGCGGCGACGCCGTCGCGCAGGGCGCTCAGCTGGTAGCGGGAGACGGCCACGGCGTCCTCGTCCTCGGCGAAGACGCTGGAACACATGACGGTGTCGTCGCGCTGGTCGAAGCCCAGGCGGACCAGGCCGTCGAAGAAGGCGTCGAAGTCGACGTCGCCGTCGCCGACCTTGAGGTGGCTGTGCACGCGCGCGGTGTTGCCGGGCGGGTTGCTGATGTAGCGCAGCCCGTGGGAGCGGGTGTGGTCGAAGGTGTCGCTGACGTGCACCAGCTGCAGCAGGTCGCCCGCCGCCTCCATGACCGGCTCGACGGGGTGGCCGTAGTGGAAGGTGTGGCTGGAGACGTACACGAAGCCGACGTTCGGGCTGTTCAGGCCGCGGATGACGCGGAGGGCCTCGAGGGCGTCCTCGACGAAGTCGTCGGGGTGCGGGTCGATGAGCACCCGCACGCCCTCGCGCTCGATGATCGGCAGCAGCTCCTCCATGGAGCGGTAGAACGCCGCGTCGGAGCGCTCGGCGGCCTCGGGGCGCCCGGAGAACTCGGTGCCGATGACGTCGACGCCGAGGTCGACGGTGATCTGGATGACGCGCTTCCAGGCGCGGACCGCGGCCTCGCGGTCGACCTCGTCGGGACCGGACCAGCGCAGCACCGGCAGCACGGAGGCGATGCCGACGCCGGCGGCGTCGCACTCGGCCCTGAAGCGCTTCACGAGGGCGTCGTCGGCGCGGGGGTGGCGGAAGAAGGGGATGACGTCGCGGTGGGGCGTCAGCTGCAGGTGCTCGAAGCCGAGGTCCGAGGCCAGGCGCGGGAGCTCGAGCAGGGAGTGGCTGTGGTGGAACGGCGTGGGGTCGAGGGCGATCTTCACGGGTGCTCCTCCGTGGGCGGACGTGGAGGTGGCCAGCGCCCATGATCACGATGATCATGGGCGCTGGCCACCCGGGTCAGGACGAGGTCAGCGCAGGCCCTGCGCCGCGAAGTCAGCGGTCGCGTCGACGTTCGTGGAGTCGACGAAGGCCGGACCGGTCAGCACCGGCTGGCCACCGCCGAGCACGATGCCGGCGTTCTTGTTCATCCACAGCGAGTCGACGGCGAGGTAGCCCTGCGCGTAGGGCTGCTGGTCGATGGCCCACCCCACGTCGCCCGACTGGATGGCCTTCACGACGTCGGCGCTGTTGTCGAAGGTGACGACCTTCGTCTGGCTGCCGGCGTCGCCCTTGGCCTGCACGGCCGCCAGGGCGAACTGCCCGCCGAGGGTGATGACGTGGTCGATGCTCGGGTCCTGCTGGAGCTTGGAGGAGATCGTCGACTGGCTCTGGGGGAGGTCCGTGCCGTTGATGTAGAGGCGCTCGACGTCGGTGCCGAGGCCCTTGGACACGCCGTCGCAGCGGGCCTCGAGCTGGCTCTGGCCCTGGGCCTGGATGACGCAGAGCACCTTCTGCGCACCCTCGGACTTGAGGCGCTCACCAGCGGCCTCGCCGGCGATGGCCTCGTCCTGGCCGAAGTAGCTGAGGGCCCCGAGCGTCTTCCAGTCGTTGGCCCCGGCGTTGAACATCGTCACGGGGATGCCCGCGGCGATGGCCGCCTGGATCGGGGCGCCGAGAGCGCCGGTGTTGGGGCTGGTCACCGCGATGGCGTCGACCTTGGCGTCGATCGCGTTCTGGATCAGCGTGGCCTGGTTGTTGGCGTCGCCGTCGGAGGAGTACTGCAGGTCGACGCCGTCGTTCGCGGCAGCGGCCTCGGCGCCCTTGCGGATGGTGTCCCAGAAGGTGTCGCCGGCGGCGCCGTGGGTGATCATCGCGACCTTCATGGTCGTCGGCTTGTCGCCACCGCCGCCGCCCTGCGCGGCGGTGTCGTCCTGCTGGGCGCCGCCGGTGCTGGAGCAGGCCGCGAGGCTGCCCGCCAGCACGAGCGCGGACACGAGGGCGGTAGCGCGGCCGCCGCGGCGGCCCATCGTGAGGAGAGACATCGAGGAGATCCCATCTGTCGTCGTCGCCAGAGTGGTGCGGGGAGTGCTGTGGAGCAGAGGGTCGGACGGCTTCGTCCTGACCTGCTGACAGGAGCATGTCCATGTCCGGACATCGTGTCAATAACGTTCTGGTCACGGATCCGGTGGGAGGACCGGTGGGCGCAGGACGCCCCGGGAGGCGTCGCTGAGGAGGCCTTCCGGGGCGTTCTGCGGGAGGAGGGGGACGTCAGCTGGCGTGCAGCTGGGCACCTTCCTCCATCTGCTTCACGGAGGCGCCCAGCTCGTGACCCAGGGCCTCCAGCTCGGCACCGCCGGCCATCTCGTTGGTCAGGCGCTCGAGGCTGATCTCCGCCCGTGAGCCGTCGAGGGAGACCCGGCCGCGGTTGAGGATGACGAAGTGGTTGCCCACCAGGTACGCGTGGTGCGGGTTGTGGGTGATGAAGACGACGCCGAGGCCGGCGTCGCGGGCCCGTGCCACGTACTTGAGCACCACACCCGACTGCTTGACGCCCAGCGCAGCCGTGGGCTCGTCGAGGATCAGCACCTTGGCGCCGAAGTAGACGGCCCGGGCGATGGCGATGCACTGCCGCTGGCCGCCCGACAGGCCGCCCACGGGCCTGTCGAGGTCGGGGACGTCGATGCCCATCTTGAGCAGCTCGTCGGCGACGATGCCCTTCATCGTCGCCACGTCGAGCATGCGGAACGGGCCCTTGCGGAGCTCGGCGCCCATGAAGAAGTTGCGCCAGATGCTCATCAGCGGGACCAGGGCCAGGTCCTGGTAGACGGTCGCGATGCCCCGCTCCAGCGCCTCGCGCGGCGAGGAGAAGGTCACCGGCTCGCCGTTGATGACGACCTCGCCCTCGGAGTGGGCGTGCAGCCCGGCGAGGATCTTGATGAGGGTCGACTTGCCGGCGCCGTTGTCGCCCAGGACGCAGGTCACCTCTCCCTGGCGCACCACCAGGGAGACCCCGCGGAGGGCGTGGACGTTGCCGTAGCTCTTGCCGACCTCGCGCAGCGAGACGATCTCGCTGACGGGGCTGGTCGGCTCGACGACAGTGGCTGTGCTGGCTCGAGACACCGCCATCACCTCTTCTCGGCCTGGGTCTTGACGACGAGGTTGACGATCGTGGCGAGGAGCAGCATCACGCCGAGGAACAGCCGGAACCAGTCCGGGTTCCAGGCCGCGTAGACGATGCCGTTCACCGTCATGCCGAAGATGAAGGCGCCGACGGCCGCACCGATGGTCGAGCCGTAGCCACCCGTCATGAGGCAGCCGCCGACCACGGCCGCGATGATGTAGAGGAACTCGTTGCCGATGCCCTGCCCGGACTGCACCACGTTGAAGTTGAAGAGCGTGTGCATGCCGAGGAACCAGGCCGTGAAGCCGACGAACATGAACAGACCGATCTTGGTCTTGCGCACCGGGACGCCGACGGCCCGGGAGGCCTTCGGGTCACCGCCGACCGCGAACACCCAGTTGCCCGCGCGGGTGCGGAGCAGGAACCAGGTGGAGACGGCGACCAGCAGGAGCCACCAGAAGACGGTGATCTGGATGTTGACCCCGCCCACCGAGACCGTGGAGGCGAAGACGGCCTTGGCGGAGGCGAAGCCCTCCATGTCGGAGATGTTCTGGGTGCTCACCCCGTCGGCCACGAGGCGCGTGACGCCGAGGTTCAGGCCGGTCAGCATGAAGAACGTGCCGAGCGTGATGATGAAGCTCGGCAGGCCCGTCCTCATGAGGAGCCAGCCGTTGAAGGCCCCGATGCCGACGGAGACCACCAGGGCGATGAAGACGCCCACCCAGACGTTGAGCCCGAGCTGGTAGGCGGTCATCGAGGCCGTCAGGCCGCTCGTGGTCACCGCGACACCGGCAGACAGGTCGAACTCCCCGCCGATCATCAGCAGCGCGACCGAGACGGCCATGATGCCGATGGTCGAGCTCGTGTAGAGCACGGTGCCCTGCGAGGCGGGGTTGCGGAACACGGGCGCGACGACCAGGAAGAGGACGAAGATGACGACCGCGCCGAGGACGGACCCGACCTCGGGGCGCGAGAGCAGCGTGGCGACGAGCGGGCGCTTGCCGACGCGGTCGTCGCGGGTCGCGGGGGGCGGGGTCGCCCCGCCTGTCGAGCCCGCCGCAGCGGGTGAGGGTGCAGTGGTGGCCATAGGACGCTCCTGACGCGGTGACTCAGCAGTGAGTTCGGCAGCGAGATCGACGGTGACTTCGGTGTGGAGCGGCGGACACCCTCCTCGGCGTCCGGAGCACGGCGAGCCTCGCCCACCACGGCTGACCGTGTCAACCCTTTGTCATGACATTCTGACGGAAACGCGTTTCCGCTCCAGCTCAGCCCCCTCCCCCGGGGGACGGACGGCGCCCGCTCGGGCCGCTCCCGAGCGGTCGGGGAGCGGCCCGAGCGGACGCCGTCGGTCGAGGGCGGGAGGTCAGGGGCGCGCCGCGAGCCTGACCTCGGTGCGGCGGCCCGAGCGGAGCGCCTCGACACCGGCGGTGGTGACCGCCGTCGCGGCGTAGCCGTCCCACGCCGTGGGGCCGGTGGCCGTGCCGCGGCGCGCTGCGTCGGCCCAGGCCTGGAACTCGAGGTCGTAGGCCAGCTCGAAGCGCTCGACGAACGACGGCGGCACCGCGCGCCCGCGGGCGGCGGAGCCGGCGGTGCCCGTGGCGATGACCGGCCCGCCCTCCAGCCCGATCATCGCGGTGCCGCGCTCGGCGACCAGCTCGGTGCGGACCTCGTAGCCGACGCCGGTGGCCACGTTGACCTCGACGTCGACCAGCGCGCCGCTCTCGGTCTCCAGCAGCGCGAAGGTCGGGTCGGACAGGCCGTCAGGGGCGCCTCGCCGCGACCGGGGGTGCATCACCGTGATGGCGGTGATCTCCTCGCCGAGCAGGAAGCGCGTGCAGTCGACCTCGTGGACGAGGCTGTCGAGCACCACCATCTCGGAGGTGAAGTACGGCGGCACCGAGGCGTTGCGGTGGGCGCAGTGCAGCATCAGCGGGCGGCCGAGCTCGTCGGACTCCACCAGGCGCCGCAGGGCGGCGTACTCCGGGTCGAAGCGGCGCATGAAACCCACCTGGATGAGCCGGCGCCCCGTCGCGCGCTCGGCCTCGACGAGGCGCAGCGAGCTCTCGACGTCGGTCGTCAGCGGCTTCTCGCACAGCACCGGCTTGCCGTGCTCGAGGCAGGCGCGCACCAGCTCCTCGTGCGTGTTGCCGGGCGTGGCGATGACGACGGCGTCGACCTCGTCGTCGGCGATGGCGGCCAGCGGGTCGGCGGCGACCCGCACCCCCGCCCAGGCGGCGGCGACCTTCTCGGCGGTGGCGGGGAAGGCGTCGGCCACCACCACGGCGCGGGCCCCGGCGGTGCGGGTCTGCAGGCGCCGCACGTGGTCGGCCCCCATCATCCCGACGCCCACCACGGCGACCCGCAGGTCGGACAGCTGCTCGGTCATGCTCTCGTGCTCCTCACATCAGAGACGGAGGTGGCCAGCGCCCATGATCACGACCAGTCGTCGGTGATCATGGGCGCTGGCCACCTCACGGGGTCAGTACCGGTCGGGTCAGGCGTTGGTCGGGAAGCCCAGGTCGATGCCCGCGCTGGCCTGCGTGGCCGCCGGGTCCGCCCAGCGCGTGGTGACGACCTTGCCGCGGGTGAAGAAGTGCACGCCCTCGGTGCCGTGGGCGTGGGTGTCACCGAACAGCGAGTTCTTCCAGCCGCCGAAGGAGTAGTACGACATCGGCACCGGCACCGGCACGTTCACGCCGATCATGCCGACCTGGATCTCGTTGGCGAAGCGCCGCGCGGCGCCGCCGTCGTTGGTGAAGATCGCCACGCCGTTGCCGTAGGGGTTGGCGTTGATCAGGTCCACGGCCTCGGTGTAGGTGTCCACCCGCAGCACGCTCAGCACCGGGCCGAAGATCTCCTCGGTGTACGCCTTGGAGGAGGTGGGCACCCGGTCCAGCAGGGTCGGGCCGAGGAAGAAGCCCGAGCCGTCGGCGTCGGGGGTGATGGTGCGCCCGTCGACCACGACGTCGGCGCCGTCACCGGCGGCGACGTCGATGTAGGAGGCGACCTTGTCGCGGTGGACCTTGGTCACCAGCGGGCCCATGTCGCAGGAGCGGCGGCCGTCACCGGTGCGGATCTTGCCGGCGCGGTCGGCGATCTTGGCGACGAGCTCGTCACCGACGCCGCCCACGGCCACCAGCGCCGAGATCGCCATGCAGCGCTCCCCCGCGGAGCCGAAGCCGGCGTTGACGGCCTGGTCGGCGGCCAGGTCCAGGTCGGCGTCGGGCAGCACCACCATGTGGTTCTTGGCCCCGCCCAGGGCCTGCACGCGCTTGCCGTTGGCGGTGCCGCGCTCGTAGACGTACTTCGCGATCGGGGTGGACCCGACGAAGGAGACCGAGGCGACGTCGGGGTGGTCCAGCAGCCCGTCGACGGAGACCTTGTCGCCCTGCAGCACGGTGAAGACGCCGTCGGGCAGGCCGGCCTCCTTCCACAGGTTCGCGATGAACAGGGAGGCCGAGGGGTCCTTCTCGGAGGGCTTGAGGATGACGGCGTTGCCGGTGGCGATCGCGACGGGGAAGAACCACATCGGGACCATCGCCGGGAAGTTGAACGGGCTGATGACCGCCGTCACGCCCAGGGGCTGGCGCACCGAGTGCACGTCGACGTTGGTGGAGGCGTTCTCGGTGAAGCCGCCCTTGAGCAGGTGGGGGATGCCGCAGGCGAACTCCACGACCTCCTGGCCGCGGGCGACCTCGCCGGCGGCGTCGGAGACGACCTTGCCGTGCTCGGAGGTGATGATCTCGGCGAGCTCCGGGGCGCGCTCGTTGAGCAGCTCGCGGAAGCGGAAGAGCACCTGGGTGCGCTTGGCCAGCGACGTGTCGCGCCAGGCGGGGAAGGCCTTCTTCGCCGAGGCGACGGCGGCCTCGACGTCGGCGGGCTCGGCGAGCACCACCTGGCGGGAGACCTCGCCGGTGGCGGGGTCGAAGACGTCGGCGGTGCGGGTGGAGGAGCCGGAAGTGGCAGCTCCGTCGATCCAGTGCTGGACGGTCTCGCTCATGGTCGTGCTCCTCAGTTCTCGGAGGGCTTCAGGAAGGGGCGCTGGCGCGCCTTGTGCTGCTCGTAGGCACCGCGGGCGCGCTGGGTGCTCTCGAGGGTCGAGACCTCGCTGACCGGCACGTCCCACCAGCTCTCGCTGGAGGGGGCGTCGACGAACGGGTCGGTGTCGACGTGGATGACCGTCGACTCGGTGGACGCCTTGGCGTCGAGGATCGCGGCCTCGAGCTCCTTGCGGGTGCTCGTGCGGACGACGTGCATGCCGAGGCTGGCAGCGTTGGCGGCGAGGTCGACGGGGAGGAAGTCGCCGTCGAGCCGGCCGGAGGAGGTGCGCGCCCGGTAGCGGGTGCCGAAGCGCTGGCTGCCCAGCGACTCCGACAGGGAGCCGATGGAGGCGTAGCCGTGGTTCTGCACCAGGACGATGATGACCTTGACGCCCTCCTGGACGGCGGTCACCAGCTCGGTGGCCATCATCAGGTAGGAGCCGTCGCCGACCATGACGAAGACGTCGCGGGGCGCGGCGCCGTTCCGGGCGTCGTCCTCCGCCGCCATCGCCACGCCGATGCCGCCGGCCACCTCGTAGCCCATGCAGGAGTACCCGTACTCGACGTGGTACCCCTTCGCGTCGCGGACCTGCCAGAGCTTGTGGAGGTCACCGGGCATGGAGCCGGCGGCGCACACGACGACGTCGCGCGGGTCGGACAGCTCGTTGACGGCGCCGAGCACCTGGTTCTGGTCGGGCTGGGCATCCAGATCACCGGTGGTCGCCCCGGAGACGTCGCGGGAGTAGACGGACGCGACGGTCGCGTCCCACGCCGCCTTGAGCTCCGCGGTGCGGGCGCGGTGGGCGTCGCCGACGTCGTACCCGTCGAGCGCGGAGGCCAGGGCCTCCAGGCCCTCCTTCGCGTCGGCCACCACGGACACCGCGGAGTGCTTCGCGGCGTCGAGGGCGGCGACGTTCAGGGTCACGAACCGCACGTCCGGGTCCTGGAACGCCGTGCGCGAGGCCGTGGTGAAGTCCTGGAAGCGGGTGCCCACGCCGATGACGACGTCGGCCTCGCGGGCGAGGGCGTTGGCCGCCGTCGTCCCCGTGGAGCCGATGGCGCCGACCGACTGCGGGTGGTCGAAGGGCAGCGCGCCCTTGCCGGCCTGGCTCTGGCCCACGGGGATGCCCGTGGCCTCGGCGAGGGCCGCCAGCGCGGCCTGCGCGCCGGAGTAGTGGACGCCGCCGCCCGCGATGAGCAGCGGGTTCTTCGCCGACCGGATGACCTCGACGGCCCGGGCGAGCGCGGCGCGCTCGGGCAGCGGGCGACCGACGTGCCAGGTGCGCTCGGCGAAGAGGTCCTCGTCCCAGTCGTGGGCCTCGGCCTGGACGTCCTGCGGGAAGCAGACCGTGACAGCACCGGTCTCGGCAGGGTCGGTGAGGACGCGGATCGCGCCGAGCAGCGCGCCCGGCAGCTGCTCGGGGCGCCAGACCCTGTCGAAGTAGCGCGACAGCGGGCGGAAGGCGTCGTTGACCGTCACGTCGCCCGAGGCCGGGAGCTCGAGCTCCTGCAGCAGCGGGCCGGCCGAGCGGGTGGCGAAGGTGTCGGCGGGCAGCAGCAGCACCGGGAGGCGGTTGATGGTGGCCAGCGCCGCACCGGTGAGCATGTTGGTGGAGCCGGGGCCCACCGAAGCGGTGATCGCCCAGGTCTGCAGGCGGTCCTTGGCGCGGGCGTAGGCCACCGCGGTGTGCACCATCGCCTGCTCGTTGCGGCCGAGCACGTAGGGCAGGCCGGGCTCACGACCGGCCTCGAGGGCCTCGAGCTCGTCCTGCAGCAGCGCCTGGCCGAGGCCGGCCACGTTGCCGTGGCCGAAGATGCCGAGCGCGCCGGCGAAGAGCTTGGTGCGCACGCCGTCGCGCTCGACGTGCTGGTTCGCGAGGAACCTGACGGTCGCCTGCGCGACCGTCAGGCGGGTGGTGCTGGTCATCGGGCGTCTCCGAGGGGCAGCCGGGGGTCGGTGGGCTGGTCGGCCCAGGTGGAGCGCACCCAGGCCAGGTCCGGATCGTCGACGATCCGCCAGGCGCGGTCGTCAGCGGGGCCGGCCATCGCGTTCAGGTAGTACAGGTGGTTGCCCGGCGCGGCCATGCAGGGCCCGTGCCAGCCGTGGGGCACGAGCACGGTGTCGCGGTCGCGCACCTCGACGAGCAGGTCGATCTGGCGGTCGTCGCGGTCGGACGTCGAGTAGGTGCGGTGGTAGCCGACCCCGGGCTCGCCGCTCGGCCCGGGGGCCACCTCGAAGTAGTAGACCTCCTCGAGCTCGCTCTCGTGCTCGGTGGTCTCGTCGTGCTTGTGCGGCGGGTAGCTCGACCAGTTGCCGCCCGGGGTGACCACCTCGACGGCCACGAGCTTGCTGGCGACGTCGACGTCTGCGGAGGCGAAGTTGCGCACCTCGCGGGTGCAGCCGCCCGCGCCGCGCAGCTCGACGGAGACCTCGTCGACGGGGATGTGCCGCACGGGCTTGCGGACGCCGTCGGGCAGCTGGCCGGTCACGGCGCCGGGGACGCCGACGCGCGCGCCCCCGCCGTCCGGAGACGTGCTCAGCACCGCCTTGGAGCCGGCGGGGAGGTAGAGGACGTCGGTCGGGCCGGCGAACACCGACGCCCGGCCGGCGAGCTCGTACACGGCGGACTCCCCCGCAGGGCTGTCGACAGCGACGCGCAGGCCGCCGCGCAGCGGGACGAGGACGACCTCCTCGTCACCGGTCTCGAGCGCCAGCTCCTGGCCGGGGGCCAGGTCGGCGGCGCGCAGCGACGTCCAGCCCCAGCCGGCGACCTCGGGCGTGATCCAGGCGTCCCAGGCGCCCCGGGCCGAGGCCCCGGCGCGCAGGTGCAGGTCAGCCGACGACGAGGTCACGGGGCCACCAGCACGTCGCGCACGATCGCGTCGAGCTGGGCGTCGGCCTCGAGGAACTGGCGCAGCGTCTTGCGGGTGGCGCCGAAGTCCTCGAACTCCTCGACGGTCATGCCGTCGACGTCGTAGGCGCGGTGCCACTCGGGGATGGCCGAGAGGGCCTCGAGGTGCTCGGAGGCGACGGGCTCGTCGATCGCGTGAGGGTTCACGGGGATGCGGTTCTCGTTGATGCGGGCCTGCCAGTCGAACGGCGGGGAGACCACGAGGTCGCCGCCCTGCAGCTCGCTCCACTGGAGGGAGTTGCGGAAGGCGGCCGAGAGGATGCGCACGCGGTAGCCGCGCTCGACGAAGAGGTGGTGGGCCTTCTTCAGCGCCGCGACGCCGGCCCACTCCAGGTGGCCCGGGTCGAGCAGGAGGCGGTTCTTGGCCACGTAGGCCTTCATCCAGTCGTCGAGGCGTCCGCCCATGATCGTGCAGACGTGGCCGAACTCCGGCATGGGCAGGCCCTCGGCCTCACGGCGCTGCATGCCGCGCTCGATGGCCTCGGCCACGGCGATCGCCTGCGGCACGGTGAAGGAGACGGTGGCGTTGAGGGAGACGCCGCGGTAGGCGGCCTCCTCCATGGCCTCGATGCCCGTCTTGGTGGCGGGGATCTTGACGATGATGTTCTTCGCGAGCTTCGAGAAGCGCTCGGCCTGGTCGGCCAGGGCCGCGGCGTCGCGGTGGAAGCGGGGGTCGGTCTGCATCGACAGGCGGCCGTTGCGGCCGCCGGAGGCCTCGAAGGCCGGCTCGAGCAGCTTCGCGGCCTCGACGGAGAGCTCCTCGACGACCATCCAGCCCAGCGCGGACTCCCCCGCGGTCGGGTTCTCGGCGGCGAGCTCGCGCAGGCGGGCGGTCCAGCGCGGCTCGTCGGCGTTGATGGCGGCCAGGGCGATGACCGGGTTGCAGGTCGCGCCGACGGCGCCCCAGGCGATCGACTTCGTGAGCTCGCCGATCTCGGCGGAGTCGTTCCAGAGGGCGGTCGGGGTGGTGCGGGCGGCGAGCGCGGTGGGCAGCTCGGTCTCGCTGGCCTGGGTGCCCGTGGCGGCGTCGGTGCCGGCGGGGGCCGGAGCGGTGGTGGTCATGGTTCCTCCTGGGGAGTGCTGGAGCGGGTCAGCGGACGAGGGACACGGCGGTGTCGACGGCGGTGGCGACGTCGTCGTCGGGCGGGAACAGCAGGGCGCGGCCGACGACCAGGCCGCGCACGGCGGGCAGCGCGAGCGCCTTCCGCCAGGTCTCGTAGGTGGCGTCGGGGGCGGCGACCGGGTCTCCGCCGAGGATCAGCGTCGGGAGGGTGGTGGCCTCCATGACGCGCTCCATGTCGTCGACGACGGGCAGCTTCAGCCAGGTGCGGGCCGAGGAGGCGCCGATGCCCTGGCCGACGTGGATGGAGGTGATGACGCCCTCGGGGGTGAGGTCGTTGACCACCTTGCCGCCGCCCGCGCCCGAGCTGCTGCGGCTGCTGAGGAACGGCTCGACCATGGCGACCTTGCCGGCGCGGTTCAGCTCGGTGACCGCCCTGGCGCAGGTCTCCATCGTGGAGACGGTGCCCGGGTCGTCGCGGTCGATGCGCAGCAGCATCTTGCCGGCGTCGAAGCCCGACTCGACGATGCCGGGCACGTCGTAGGCGGTCATCCGGTCGTCCATCTCGAACACCGAGCCGGCGAGGCCGCCGCGGTTCATCGAGGCGATGACCACCTTGTCCTCCAGGGCGCCGAGGAGCAGCAGGTCCTCGGCGATGTCGGCGGTGGCGAGCAGCCCGTCGACGCCGGGGCGGGCCAGCGCGGTGCGCAGCCTGTCGAGCAGCTCGGTGCGGCTGGCCATGGCGTCGGCGCGGCCGCGGGCCGAGAGCGCGCCCCGGGCGGGGTGGTCGGCGGCCACGACCATGAGGCGGCCGTCGTCGGGGACGAAGGAGGTCCGGCGCACGCGGTCCGCGAGCGCGGCGGCGACGGCTTCGGGGTGGCGGGCGCGCAGCTCGGTGACCTCGGCGTACGTGCGGGCGCGCGGTGCGCTGGCGATGCCGCTCGCGGCACCGGGCGCGCGGCGGGTCAGGAGGTCAGCCACGGGTGAACTCCTGGATCTCGGCGGGGGTGGGCATCGCGGTGGAGCACTCGAGCCGGGAGGCGACGATCGCGCCCGCGGCGTTGCACCGCGTGAGCAGCTCGGTGAGCGACAGCCCCGCGAGCAGGCCGTCGACCAGGGAGCCGCCGAAGGCGTCGCCCGCCCCGAGGCCGTTGACGACGTCGACGGGGGTCGCGGGCACGACGACGCGCTCGTGGCGGGTGGCGCCCAGCACGCCGCGGGGACCCTGCTTCACGATGGCGAGCTCGACGCCGAGGTCGAGCAGCGCGTCGGCGGCCGCGTCGGCGTCGTCCTCCCCCGTGGCCACGTGGCACTCCTGGCGGTTGCCGACGGCGACCGTGACCCCCGGCAGCGCGCGCTGCGCCTGCTCGCGGGCCTCCTCGACGCCGGAGCGACCGTCGTGGCCCGGCCAGAAGTCACCGCGGTAGTCGAGGTCGAGGACGGTGTGGCGGCCCTCCCCCGTCCCGTCACCCGCACCGGCGCGGGCCGCGAGCGCCGCGTGGTGGGCGCTGCGGCTGGGCTCCTCCGACAGGCCGGTGAGCGTGACCCACAGCAGGTCGGTGCCGGTCACGGCGTCGAGGTCGAGGTCGGCGGTGGCCAGCTGCAGGTCCGGTGTGGTGGGGCGGCGGTAGAACCAGATGGGGAACTCGTCGGGCGGGAAGATCTCGCAGAACGTGACCGGCGTGAGGTGGGCGGCGTCGGTGGCGACGTGCCGGTCGTCGACGCCGAGCTCGCGCAGGGAGCGGCGGACGTACCGGCCGAAGGGGTCGTCGCCGACGCCCGAGAGCAGGGCCGGTCGCCGGCCGAGGCGCGCCGCGGCGACGGCGACGTTGGCCGCGCTGCCACCCAGGAACTTGCCGAAGGTCTCGACGTCCTCCAGGCCCACGCCGGTCTGGAGCGGGTAGATGTCGACGCCGCAGCGACCGACCACGAGCACCTCGGGGGCGCTGGGCGCGGGCGTGCTCACGCGGGGCCTCCACGTCGTCGTGCGGTCGGGGGGCGGTCAGCCATCGGCTGCGACGCCGGGTCCGACATTCCTCCCTGCGCCCGCTCCGTGTCAAGTGTTGTCCTGACATATGGATGACCGGCGGTCCTGACGGGCGTGCGGGTGGTGGCGGTGCGGCGCCTCTGGCCCACCCCGCCGTCCACCTGCGATGATGGGTCGATGAGCGCGACCGCCGCAGATCCCCGCGGGGCCGTGCCGGACCTCGCGGCGCTGCTGGCGCGGGGCGTCGACCGGTCGAGCCCCGTCCCCCTCTACCACCAGCTGGCCGAGCTGCTGCGCGGCGCGATCGCCGACGGCACGCTCCCCCCGGGCTCGCGCCTGGAGAACGAGGTGGCCCTGGCCGAGCGGCTGGGGCTCTCCCGGCCGACCATGCGCCAGGCCCTGCAGGAGCTCGTCGACAAGGGCCTCCTGGTGCGGCGGCGCGGGGTGGGCACCCAGGTGGTGCACCCGCACGTCAACCGCTCGATGGCGCTGACCAGCCTCCACGACGACCTCGCCCGCAGCGGGCGCACGTCCACCACGCGCGTGCTCGACCACGACGAGGCCCCGGCGTCCCACGACATGGCCGAGGCCCTCGGGATCGCCCCCGGCACGCCGGTCGTCACCGTGCGCCGGCTGCGCCTCGCCGACGACGAGCCGCTCGCCATCCTGACCAACCACATCCCCGCCGCCACGGCCCCCACGCGCGAGCAGCTGGAGACCGAGGGGCTGTACGAGGTGATGCGCGCCCGCGGCGTGCAGTTCCGCGTGGCCCGGCAGAGCGTCGGGGCCCGCCTCGCCACGGCGGCCGAGGCGCGCCTGCTCGACGAGCGGCCGCGCGCGGCTCTGGTGACCATGCACCGCACCGCCTACGACGACGCCGGCACCGTCATCGAGCTGGGCGACCACGTCTACCGCGCGTCGCGGTACGCCTTCGAGACCACCCTCGTCGACCGCTGACGCAGCGGGTCAGCCCTTCCAGCCCCCGGCGGGCCAGGTCCGCTGGTCAGCCGGGGGGCGCAGCGCGAGCACCGCGGCGAGCAGGTCCTCGTCGACCGGCTCGCTCGCGGCCTCGACGGCGGCGCGGACGTTCGCGGGCTTCCGGGTGCCGATGACCGTGGTCGCGGCGCCGCTGCACTGGATCGAGTACTGGTTGGCGAGCCGGGCGACGTCGACCCCCTCGCGCTCGCACAGGGCCACCACGGCGGCGGCTGCCTCGCGGATCACCGGGGTCGCGGGGTGGTCGGCGGCCATCGAGCCGCCGTTCGGCGTGAGCAGCCCGAGCGAGACCGCGGCGGCGTTCATCACGGCGGTGCCGTTCGCCTCCGCCACCGGGAGCACCCGCGTCTGCAGCGAGTCGTCGAGCAGGGTGGCGTGCGCGTACGTCAGCACGACGTCGAGGTCGAACTCCTCCACCAGCGCGCAGATGGTCTCGACGGGGTACCCGGTGACGCCGACGGCGCGGACCAGGCCCTCCTCGCGCAGCGCGAGCAGCGCCGGCACGGCGACCTCGCGGATCTGCTCCAGCGGCACGAACTCGACGTCGTGCAGCTGGAAGACGTCGACGTGGTCGGTCTGCAGCAGGTCGAGGCTGCGCTGCAGGCTGCTCCGGATCCGGGAGGCGGAGAAGTCGAAGTCGTCGCCGCCGTAGCGGCCGGCCTTGGTGGCCAGCACCACCCGGTCGCGGCGTCCTCCGCGGAGCGCGCGGCCGAGCCGCTCCTCGGCGTCGCCGTAGTAGGGCGAGGTGTCGACGAGGGTGATCCCGAGGTCGAGGGCCTCGTGGACCACGCGCTCGGCCTGCTGCTCGTCGCAGTCGCCGAAGAGGCCGCTGCCCAGGGGCGCGGTGCCGAGCGCCACCTGCGAGACCTGCAGGCCGGTGGGTCCGAGGGGTGAGTGCTGCACGGGACTGCTCCGTCCGTCGGGCTGGTGGGGGCGCTCGTCGGTCAGACCGTGAAGGCGCGGCGGAAGTCTTCCAGGGCCGCCTCGTCGTCGCCGCGGGCGAAGGCCTCCAGGGCCACGACGCCGTCGTAGCCGAGCCGGTCCAGCGCCGTGGCGACCGCGGGGTAGTGGACCTCGCCGGTGCCCGGCTGGCAGCGGCCGGGCACGTCGGCGACCTGGACCTCACCCACCCACGGCAGCGCCCGCTCCACGAGCTCCACGAGGTTCCCCTCGCCGATCTGCGCGTGGTACAGGTCGAGGTTCAGCCTCAGCCACGGCGAGCCGACGGCCTCGACCAGCGCGATCGTGTCGGCGGCCCTGGCGAACGGCACCCCGGGGTGGTCGACGGCGGTGTTGAGGTTCTCGAGCACGAAGACCTGCTGGTGGGCCTCCCCCAGCGCGGCCAGCGCCTCCAGGGTCTTCGCCGCGCGCAGCCACATCGCCGGGGTGGCTCCGCCGGAGTCGACGGCGACCACGGGCAGGCCCTTGCCGTCCAGGCCGGTGCCATGCACGTTGAGGCGCTCCACCCCGAGCCGCTCGGCAACCGCCAGCGCGTCCTTGGCGGTGGCGAGCAGCCGCTCAGCCCCGTCCTCGTCGGCCAGGGTGCCCTCGGCGTACCCGGTCATCGAGGAGTACCAGGTGCCGCCGCCGCGCAGGGCCGCGAGCGCGTCGACGTCCTTGGCGCGCCAGTCCCAGAGCACGACGCCGTAGCCGAGCTCGGTCAGGCGCCGCACCCGCTGCTCGAACGGCAGGTCCAGCAGCACCATCTCCGCGCACACCGCGAGCCTCATCGCCACCACTCCCTCGTGATCATGCAGGTCCACCGCCGTCGAGCCGGCCCGTCGAGCCGCGCACCACCAGGCGGGGGGTGAGGACGACGTCGACGGGATCCTCCCGGCCGCCGTCCAGCCTCTCGACGGCGGTCCGCACCGCGGCCGCCGCGAGCGCCGCCGGGTCCTGGCTGACGGACGTCAGCCGGACGTGCCCGAGCCGGGCGAGGGGGCTGTCGTCGTAGCCGACCACCGAGAGGGCTGCGCCCCCTCGCAGACCCGCCGAGCGAGCGGCGTCGAGGAGGCCGACGGCCACGCGGTCGTTGGCCGCGAACACCCCCGTGGCTCCCGCAGCGAGCACCTCCGCGGCCGCCGCGGCGCCGGCGTCCTCGCTGAACGCCCCCTCCACCACCAGCGGGTCGAGCCCCTGGGCGCGCGCCGCGGCGAGGAAGCCGTCGCGGCGCTCGCGGGCGACCTCGCTGCTGCCGCCGCTGACGTGCGCGAGGCGGGTGTGCCCGAGCCCCGTGAGGTGCTCGACCACGAGCGCCGTGCCGGCCGCCTCGTCGGCTCTGACGACGTCGAGCCCCCGGGCGCGGCGCCCCACCAGGACCACCGGGTCGTGGGCGTCGAGCGCTGCGAGCTGTGACGACGGCAGCTCGGTGCCCAGGAGCAGCAGCGCCTCGCAGCGGGAGTCGAGCAGGACGTCGACGGCGCCCGCCTCACCGCGACGGGCGGTGACCGGGTGCAGCAGCACCTGGTACCCGGCGTCCTCGGCGGCGTCCTGGAGGGCCTCGGCGAGCTCGGCGTGGAAGGTGTTGCGGATGGTCAGCGTCACGCCCAGCAGCCGGGTGCGGCGGGCGGCGAGCCGGCTGGCGGTGCGGTCGGCGCGGTAGCCGAGGGCGCTCGCGGCGGCGCGGACGCGCTCGGCGGAGGCGGCGCTCGGACCGGGCGCTCCGCGCAGGGCGAGCGAGGCGGTGCCGGGCGAGACGCCGGCGCGGGAGGCGACGTCGGCGAGGGTCGGGCGCCGCTGCTCGGCCACTCCTGCCACCCCCTTGACGCGATCGACCGGACGGCCCGATGCTAGCCGGGTCTTAAAGCGCTTTAAAGAGCGCACCCGTGCAGAGAGGCACCCCCATGAGCTCGACCCCCTCGTCGATCGGCGTCGCCGTCATCGGCGCCGGCATGGCCGGCCGCGCCCACGTCGCGGGCTACCGCGCCGCCAGCTCCCTCTACGGCGGCGGCCTGCCCGAGGTGCGCCTGGTCGCCGTCGCCGACGCCCACGCCCCCTTCGCCGAGTCCGCCGCCCGCCGCTGGGGCTACGCGAAGGCCGTCACCAGCTGGCAGGAGGTGGCCGAGGACCCCGAGGTCGACGCCGTCAGCGTGGTCGTGGCCAACTCCCTGCACCGCGAGGTGGTCGAGGGCCTGCTGGCCGCCGGCAAGCACGTGCTGTGCGAGAAGCCGCTGGCCCCGTCGATCGCCGACGCCGAGGCGATGGTGGCCGCCGGCGAGCGCGCCGCCGCCGAGCACGGTTCCGTCTCCGGGGTCGGCTTCACCTTCCGCCGCTCCCCCGCCATCGGCGCCGTCCAGCGGCTCGTGGCCGGCGGGTCGATCGGCGAGCTGCGCCACGTCGACGGCCACTACTGGTGCGACTACGCCGTCGACCCCGACGCCCCCATGAGCTGGCGCTACCGCGGCGGTCCGGGCTCGGGCGCGCTGGCCGACATCGGCAGCCACCTCGTCGACCTCGCCGAGTTCCTCGGCGGCCCGGTCACCTCCGTGCGCGGGACGACGTTCACCACGGTCACCACCTCGCGCCCGAAGCCCGTCGGCGTCGTCGTCGGGCACGCGAAGAGCGCCGTCTCCGACGAGCGCGAGCCCGTGGAGAACGAGGACCTGGTCAGCTTCACCGCCACCCTCGCCTCGGGGGCGTCGGCGACCCTGACCGCGTCGCGCATCTCCCACGGCCACGCCAACGGCCTCGGCTTCTCGGTGTTCTGCGACCGCGGGGCCGCGGTGTTCGACCTCGAGCGCCCCGCCGAGCTGCTGGTCTCCGACGACTCCGCCCCGGCCGGCCTGGGCGGCTACCGCCAGGTGCTGGTCGGCCCCGACCACCCCTACGTCGCGGGCGGCCTGGCGATGGACTTCCCCTCGGTCGGCCACGGCCAGAACGACTTCTTCACCTTCCAGTGCCGGGCGTTCCTGGAGCAGGTCGCCGGGACGGGTGACACGCCGCCCCTGCTCCCGCTGGGCCACGGCATGCACAACCTGCGGGTGCTCGACGCCGTCACCCGTGCGGCGTCCGCGCCCGGCACCGACGTCGTCGTCGGCTGACCGCTCCCTCGAAGCCCCAGACCACCGGAAGGACCTGACCATGGAGATCGGCGTCTACACCGCCGTCCTGCACGACCGCGACCTGCGCTCCGCGCTGGCCACCGCCAAGGAGCTCGGGCTCGAGGGCGTGGAGGTGAACGCCGGTGGCTTCATCGGCACGCCGCACCTGCCCGTCGACGCGGTCCTGAGCTCGGACGACGCCCGCGACGAGTACCTCGGCCTCTTCGAGGAGGCCGGCGTCCACCTCAACGGGCTCAACGTCAACGGCAACGCGCTCCACGTGAACCCCGCCGTGCGCGCCAAGCACTCGGGCGACCTCGTGCGCTCCATCGAGCTGGCGCGCCGGCTCGGGCAGACCCGGGTGGTCTGCATGTCCGGCCTGCCGGAGGGCGCGCCCGGTGCCGTCGCCCCCACGTGGATCGTCAACCCCTGGGACTCCTCCTGGCTCGACGCCCTCGAGCACCAGTGGTCGCTCGCCGTGCCGTACTGGCGCGAGCTCGACCGCCGCGCCGCCGACGCCGGGGTCCACCTCTGCATCGAGATGCACCCGCAGAACCTCGTCTTCAACCCCTCCACGCTGGAGCGGCTGGTCGAGCAGACGGGGGCCACGCACGTGGGCGCCGAGATGGACCCCTCGCACCTGTTCTGGCAGCAGATCGACCCGGTCGCGGCCACCCGTCACCTGGGGTCGCTGGTCCGCCACGCCGCCGCCAAGGACGTGCGGATCAACCCCGCGGCCGCCGTCCACGGCGTGCTCGACGACAGGTTCCGCCGCCTGCGCCCCGACGAGGCCCGCACGGGCCTCGGCACCGGCCCGGGCACCGACGGCGAGCACTACGTCAACGAGTGGCCGACCGACTCCGCGTGGGACTTCGTCGCCGTCGGCAACGGCCACGGCGTCGACTTCTGGGCCGAGTTCCTGCGGGCGCTGCACGAGGTCGACCCGGACATGAAGGTCAACATCGAGCACGAGGACACCGCGCTCGGCCGCATCGAGGGCCTGCAGGTGGCGGCGTCCTCCCTGGCGCAGGCGCGCGCAGCCGCCGGGGTCTGACGGTGACACCCGCGCCACCAGAGCCGCTCCAGCCGCTCCAGCCGCGACGATCAAGGGCCTGAGCGCCACAACGGCACCTCGGGCACCCACCACGGGGCCGGCCGCACCAGCGGGCGTGCAGATCTCGGCGATCGACGGGCTCCTGTCGCCTCGACGGCCCACCGATCGCCAAGACCTGCTCACGCCCTGTCCGAAGCTGTTCGAGGGAGCTGGGTCCGGCTCAGCGCCCGCTCACAGCACGCGAGCGGCGATGAGCCGGGCCAGCTCCCGCACGTCGACCTGGGGTCGGAACTCCAGGCGCACGTTGCCGAGCCCGCTGAACCACAGGTCGAGCTCGGCGTCGAGGTCCAAGGTGCCGGCGGTCTCCACGCTGAACGCCTGCACCCGGGAGTACGGCAGCGACGTGAAGTCGCGCTTCCTGCCCGTGAGCCCCTGGACGTCGACGACGACCAGCCGCTTGTCGGTGAACACCACGAAGTCGCGGATCCCCTTGAAGGCCCGGAGCACCTGCTCACCGGGCACCAGGAGGTCGTGGACCCCGTCGACCACCTCGGCGGGGTCCACCGCCCCCAGCCTCACGATGGACCCGTTGGTGAGCTCGATCACCCCGCCACGGTAGGTGCGCGGTCAGCGCAGCGGGACGTTGAAGCGGGTGACCACCTGCACCGGTGCCGCCCAGGAGCGCGCTGGGCCGGGGAGCGCCCCGCGGGCCTGCAGCAGCACGCGGGCGGCGCGCCGCAGGTGGGTGCGCAGGTCGTGGTGCAGCACGGCGGAGACACGGCCGGCGCGCAGGAGCGCGAGGTGCTCGGCGGCCAGGTCGTGCACGACGACGACGCGGGGGTGCTGCCCGGCGGCGGCCAGCGAGTCGAGCACGCGCGCCGCTCCCCCGGCGCCGGCGTACATCGCGTAGACCGCCGCGACGGCAGGGCCCCCTGCGCTGGCGAGCACCCAGCGCACCCCGTCGACCACGACCCCGGGCCGCTGCTCGTCGTCGACCACCTCGATGACCTCGCGCGGCCCGAGCACCTCGGTGAACCCCTCGGCGCGCTCGTCCTCGCCGAGGTCAGCCCCACCGCTGCGGACCACCAGCACCCGAGCGCGGTGACCATGCAGAAGACCCCCGCGCAGCGACCCGGCGTGCGGGTCTTCTGCATGATCGCGGGGAGGGGCCGCGCCGAGCCACTGGTCCACCAGGTGCGCCGCGGTGCGACCCGCCCCGCGGTTGTCGAGCCCCGTGTAGGCGACCCGCGCGGACCCCGGCAGGTCGGTGACCAGCGTGACCACCGGCACGCCCGCTGCGGCGAGCTCGGCGACCGCCGCCACCACGTCGGGGTGCTGCGGCGCCTTGAGGACCACGCCGTCGCTGCGGGAGCGCACCGCCTTGCGCAGCGCTGCGACGACGGGGGCCGGCCCCGCGCCGTCCTGCCCCTCGAGCAGGTGGAACCGGGCGCGGACGACGGCGGGCCGCAGCCCCGGCAGCTCGGCCTCCAGCGCCGCGCGGACCTCCACGGAGAAGCGCAGCGGCGCCTGGACGACGACGTCGAGGGTCCAGGTGCGGCCCCCGAGCTGCAGCTGGTCGGCCTGGCGCTGCAGGTCGGCGATGGCCCGCTCCACCTGGCGGGCGGTGGAGGGCCGCACGCCCTCGCGGCCGTGCAGGGCGCGGTCGACCGTGGCCTCGGACAGGCCCGCCTGGGCCGCGATCTCGCGGACGCGGAAGGGGTGGCGCACGGGTCCAGCATGGAGGAGCTGCTGAGGGGTTTCTGAGGGGTTCAGGGCCTCCGCCGCGACCGGCGCGCACCTAGCGTCGTCGTCACGGCGAACCCTCCTCACCCCGCCACCGCTCCTCGACGCTGAGAGGCACCACGATGACCGCCACCCCGACCCGGCCCGCCACCACGCCGGCGCGCACCAGCGCACCCACCGGCTGGTACTCCCCCGCCGACTGCTCCCTGGACGACTTCCGCGCCCTGGTCGAGGGCGGCCTGGCGTCCACCGACCTGGCCGACTACCCGTGCGCCGACTCCCTCGAGCAGGGCGTGCTCGTCTACGGCGCGCGGCTGCGCGAGCACACCACCACGCCGGAGGGCCGCCGCGACGTGCAGGCGGAGCTCGCCCGCGCCCTGGTCGACGGGCCCGGCATCGTCGTCTTCACGGGTGCGTTCGAGCACGGCGTCGTCGACGCGGCCACCGAGGTCTTCACCCAGGTGATCGCCGAGCAGAAGGCGGCCGGCACGGCCTCGGGCGACCACTTCGCCAAGCCCGGGGCCAACGACAGGATCTGGGGCGCCCTGGACAAGTTCGCCGTCCGGGCCCCGGAGGCCTTCGCGGACTACTACGCGAACGACGCCCTCGCCCTCGTCTCCGAGGCGTGGCTCGGCTCGGGCTACCAGGTGACCTCCCAGGTCAACGTGGTGAACCCCGGCGGGCAGGCGCAGACCGCGCACCGCGACTACCACCTGGGCTTCATGAGCCAGGAGCAGGCGGCGGGCTTCCCGGCGCAGGTGCACGCACTCTCCCCGGTGCTGACGCTGCAGGGCGCGGTGGCGCACGTCGACATGCCGGTGGAGACCGGCCCGACGCTCTACCTGCCGCACTCGCAGAAGTACCCGGCGGGCTACATCGCCTTCCACCAGCCCGAGTTCACCGAGTACTTCCTCGCCAACTTCGTGCAGCTGCCACTGGCCAAGGGCGACGCGGCCTTCTTCAACCCCGCCCTCTTCCACGGCGCCGGCACCAACCGCAGCGCCGACGTGCGCCGCATGGCGAACCTGCTGCAGGTGTCGTCCGGCTTCGGGCGCGCGATGGAGGTCGTCGACAGGACGGCGATGACGAAGGCCCTGTTCGAGACCCTGAGCGCCCAGAAGGCGGCGGGCGTCGACGAGCGCTCGCTGCGCAACGTGGTGGCGGCCTCGGCCGAGGGCTACGCCTTCCCGACCAACCTCGACCGCGACCAGCCGATCGGCGGCCTCGCGCCGCAGAGCCAGGCCGAGCTGGTCTGGCAGGCCCTGTCCGAGGGGTGGGACCGCGCCGCGCTCGTCGAGGCCCTCGACGCCCAGCGGGAGCGCCGCCGCTCCGCCGTCTGACCCACCCCGACCGTGATCATGGGATCCGTGCACAGCGCCCCTGTGCACGGATCCCATGATCACGCTCGGTGGGGGTTGACGGTATGACCTGACAACTCGCTAGCATCGCCGCGCGGCGCCGCAGCGCTCCCGCACGATCTCGACGACGAGGAGCCCCTCCGGTGACCAGTCCCGCCACGCCCGTGCGCATCGCCCTCGTCGGCAGCGGCCGGATCGGCCAGGTGCACGCCCTGAGCATCCACCGCGCCGAGGGCGCCGTGCTGCAGGTCGTCGCCGACCCGTTCATCTCGGGGGCGGCGTCCGTGGTCGAGCGCTTCGGCGGACGCGCCACCACCGACGCCCTCGAGGCCATCACCGCCGACGACGTCGACGCCGTCGTGGTCGCCTCCCCCACCTCCACGCACGTCGACCTGATCGCCGCCTGCCTCGACGCCGGCAAGCCGGTGCTGTGCGAGAAGCCGATCGACCTCGACACCGCCCGCGTCGACGGCCTCCGCGCCCGTGCGGCCGCCGCCGGCACGCCCGTGGCCCTCGGTTTCAACCGGCGCTTCGACCCGCACTTCGCCGAGCTCCACCGCCGCGTCACCGCCGGCGAGGTGGGCCCGCTGGAGCAGCTGACCATCATCAGCCGCGACCCCGCACCCGCCCCCGAGGACTACATCAAGGTCTCCGGCGGCATCTTCCGCGACATGACCATCCACGACTTCGACACCGCGCGCTGGTTCGTGCCCGACGTCGTCGCCGTCACCGCGGTGGGCCTGCGGCAGTTCTCCGACGTCATCGCGAAGCACGACGACTTCGACGGCGCCGTCGTCACCCTCGTCGGAGCGGGCGGGCAGTCGGTGACCATCACCAACTCCCGCCACTGCGCCGCCGGCTACGACCAGCGCCTCGAGGCCACCGGCCCGCTGGGCACGCTGAGCGTCGGCAACGTCACCGACACCCTGGTCCGCTCGTCCAACGGCACCTCGGGCGACGCCGGCGCGGCCTTCCAGACGTTCTTCCTGGAGCGCTACAGCCAGGCGTACTCCGCCGAGCTCGAGGCCTTCCTCGTGGCCGTCCGCGGCGGAGAGATGACCAACCCGGGCTACGAGGACGGGCGCGCCGCGCTCCTGCTCGCCGACGCCGCCGGGGTCTCGGCCCGCGAGGGCCGGACCGTGCGCGTCGACCTCACCGCCTGACACCCGTGGCCCACGCCGCCGGCGCGCCGGAGCTCGTCGCCACCTGCTGGACCTCGGCGGGCGACGTGCTGCCGGCGGCTCCCGACGAGCGCAGCCCCCTGCCGCTGGCCGACCGCGTGCGCGCCGTCGCCGCCAGCGGCTGGGTGGGCCTCGGCCTGCTCCACGCCGACCTCGCCCCGCTCGGCGCCGACGGCCTGGCCGAGCTGGCCACCCTGCTGCACGAGAGCGGTCTCCGCCACGTCGAGGTCGAGCTGCTCGACGGCTGGTGGGGCGACGACGACGCGTGGCGCCCGCGGTGGGAGCTGCTGCTCGCGGCGGCGCGCGCCCTCGGTGCCGCGTCCGTGAAGGCCACGCCCCCGCCCGCGGAGCACCCGAGCGCGGGGCAGCCGGACCTGCTGGTCCCGCGCCTGCGGGCCCTCGCCGCCGAGGCGGCCGACGCCGGCACCCGCCTCGCCCTCGAGCCCCTGCCCTGGACGGCCGTGAGGAGCATCCCCGCGGGCGCTGACCTGGCGCGCGCCGTCGACCACGCGGCGTTCGGGCTGTGCGTCGACGCGTGGCACGTCTTCCGCGCCGGCACCACCCTCGACGAGCTCGCCGCCAGCCTCGCGCCGGGCCCTGCTGGCCTGGTGGTCGGGGTCGAGCTCGACGACGCCGACGCCGAGGTGGTGGGCACCCTCTTCGAGGACACGCGCGACCACCGCCGCTACTGCGGTGAGGGCGTGTTCGACCTGCCCGGCCTGGTGCGCGTGCTGCGCGACGCCGGGTACGACGGGCCCTGGGGCGTCGAGGCCCTGTCGGCCGAGCACCGCGCGACCCCCCTCGAGCCGGGCCTGGTGCGTGCCCGCGACGCCGCGCTCGCCGTCCTGTCCCGCTCCTGACCCACCCCTCACACCCGCCCCCCAGACCCGTCCCTCAGACCCGCAGCACCAGACCCCGGAGGACCCCCCGTGACCGACCTGAAGATCGCCGGTGCGCCCATCACCTGGGGCGTGTGCGAGGTGCCCGGCTGGGGCGCCCAGCTGCCCGTGGAGCGCGTGCTGCGCGAGATGGTGCAGCTCGGCCTCACCGCCACCGAGTTCGGGCCCGAGGGCTTCCTCCCCGTGGAGCCGGCCGACCGCGCCGCGGCCCTGCGCGCGAGCGGCCTGGAGGCCGCGGGCGGGTTCGTGCCCGTCGTCCTGCACGACCCCGAGCGCGACCCCCTGCCCGCGCTGCGCTTCGAGCTCGAGGCGTTCGTCGCCGCGGGTGCCGGCGTCGTGGTCCTGTCCGCCGACTCGGGGCTCTCGGGGTACGACGAGCGCGTCGAGCTCGACGAGACCGGCTGGTCCACCCTGCTGACCAACCTGGGCCGCGCCCGCGACGCCGCCGCGGAGGTCGGCGTCCTCGCCGTCCTGCACCCGCACGTGGGGACGCTCGTGGAGTCGCGCGCCGACGTCGAGCGCGTGCTCGACGGCACCGACGTGGGCCTCTGCCTCGACTCCGGACACCTGCTCATCGGCGGCACCGACCCCGTCGAGCTGGCTCGCGACCACGCGGCGCGGATCCGCCACGTGCACCTCAAGGACGTGCACCTGCCCACCGCGCAGCGCGTGCGTGACGGCGAGATCACCTACTACGAGGCGGTGCAGCAAGGCCTGTACCGCCCGCTGGGCCAGGGCGACGTCGACGTGCGCTCGCTGCTGCAGTCGCTGCTGGGCGCCGGGTACGACGGCTGGTTCGTGCTGGAGCAGGACACCGTGCTCCAGCTGCTGCCGGAGGAGGGCGAGGGCCCGGTGGCCGACGCCGGCGCCAGCGCCGAGCACCTGCGCTCCCTGGCGGCCGAGCTCGCCTGAGGTCACCTGACCTCGTCCTGGACGGGCGGCGGTCACCGGCGTGCCAGGCTGCGCCGGTGACCCGCCCGCCGACGATCCGCGACGTCGCCGCCCGCGCCGGGGTGTCGAAGTCGCTGGTGTCCCTGGTCATCAACGGCTCACCCCTGGTGCGCGACGAGAAGCGCGCTGCCGTCCTGGCGGCCGTGGAAGAGCTGGGGTTCCGGCCCAGCGCCACGGCCCGCCACCTGACCACGCGCCGCACGGGGGCGGTGGGCGTGCTGGTCACCGACCTGCGCAACCCCTGGTACGCCGACGCCCTCGACGCCGTCCACGCCCGGCTGCACGCCGCGGGTGCCACGATGCTGCTGGGTGACGCCCGCCTCGACGCCGCGGCCGAGGGGCGCGTGCTCCACACCTTCGTGGACCTGCGCCTCGACGGACTGGTGCTGGTGGGCTCCCTCGAGCCGACGCCGGCCGTGCTCGACGCCGCCCAGCGCCTCCCCACCGTGGTGGCGGGGGCCCGCGACGTCGACCTGCCCGGCGTCGACGTCAGCGTGCAGGACGACGACGCCGGAGCCCGGCTCGCCACCGGCCACCTGCTCGCCCTGGGGCACCGGCGCCTGGCGCACCTGGCGGGTGCGTCCGGGGCCGTGATGCGGGTCCGCGAGGAGGGCTTCGAGGCCGCCGTCGCCGCGGCGGAGGGGGTCCGGGGTGAGGTGGTGCGGACGGCCATGACCGAGGACGCCGGCTACCTCGCGGCGCTCGAGCTGCTGAGCCGCTCCGAGGAAGACCGGCCCACGGCGGTCTTCGCCGCCGCCGACGTCGCGGCGCTGGGGGTGCTGCGCGCCGCGGCCCAGTGCGGGCTGCGGGTGCCCGAGGACCTGTCCGTGGTCGGCTTCGACGACGTGCCGCTGGCGCGCCTGCCCGGCACGGCCCTGACCACGGTCGACCCGAGCAGCGCCGCGGTGGGGGCCACCGCCGTCGACCTGCTCATGGACCGGGTGGCAGACCCGGGCCGCGAGCGGCGGGTCGAGGTGGCGCCCACGTCGCTCGTCGTCCGCCGGACCACCGCGCCCCCGCGCACCTGACCCCAGCCCCAGCCCCAGCCCCAGCCCCAGCCCTCCTCGACGATCATGCACCTCCGCGCCACGTCGCTCGCCACCCCTCCGCGGTGTGGCGCTCAGGTGCGTGATCGTCGCGGAGGAGGTGGCAGCGGGTGCCGGGGCGTTGACGCGGCAGCGGGCCAGGCCCCACGATGAGACCTGTTTGGACCGGTCCAAAGACGTGAGGGGTCAACGGTGACGGCAACGGCGTCGCGCCCGCTGGGTGTGGCTGTGGTGGGCTTCGGCTGGATGGGGCGGGTGCACACCCAGTCCTACGCGCGGGTGGTCCACCACTACCCCGACCTGGGCGTGCGCCCCGAGCTGGTGGTGGTGGCCGACGAGGTGCCCGGCCGTGCCGAGGCCGCCGCCGCCCAGTACGGCTTCGCGAGCGCCGCGCTCGACTGGCGCGCCGCGGTCGCCGACCCGCGCGTCGAGGCCGTCAGCGTGACGGCCCCCAACTTCCTGCACCGCGAGATCGGCGAGGCCGTCGCCGCGGCGGGCAAGCACCTCTGGATCGAGAAGCCGGTCGGGCTGTCCGAGGCCGACGCCGTCGCGGTGCGCGACGCCGTGGCCGCCGCCGGGGTGCGCTCGGCCGTGGGCTTCAACTACCGCTGGGCGCCGGCCGTCCAGGCCGCGCGCCAGATGCTCACCGAGGGTGCGGTCGGCGAGGTCGAGAGCATCCGCGTGCGCCTGCTGTCCGACTACGCCGCCGACCCCTCGGGGGCGCTCAGCTGGCGCTACTCCCGCGAGCGCGGGGGTGCCGGGGTGCTGGGCGACCTCGCCTCCCACGGCGTCGACCTGGCCCGCTACCTCGTGGGCGACCTCGCCGCCGTCGTCGCCGACACCGCGGTGTTCATCCCGCAGCGCGCCGTCCCCTCGGGAGCCACCTCCGGGCACCAGCGCGTGGAGCTCGGCGCGGACACGGCCGTGGGCGACGTCGAGAACGAGGACGCCGTCACCGCCCTGCTGCGCTTCACCTCGGGAGCCCGCGGGGTCCTCGAGGCCAGCCGCGTGGCGGTGGGCGAGCAGAACTCCTACGGGTTCGAGGTGGCGGGCACGCGCGGCGCGCTGCGCTGGGACTTCCGGCGCATGGGCGAGCTGTCGGTCTCGTCCTCGGCGCTCGCCGGCGGCGGCACCGCCTACCAGGACGCCCCGACGCAGACGCTGTTCGTCGGCCCCGGCGCCGGTGACTACGCCGCCTTCCAGCCGGGCGCGGCCACGTCGATGAGCTACGACGACCTCAAGGTGGTCGAGGCCGCCCGCTTCCTGCGCTCGGCCGCTGACCCGTCGCTGGCCCCCGACCTCGGCCCGGCGACCCTCGACGACGCCGTGGCCAGCGCCGCGGCGCTCGACGCGATGAGCCGCTCGGTGGACTCCGGGGCGTGGGAGCGCCTCTCATGAGCACCCGCGCGGGCGCCGACGGCGTCGTCCGCGTCGGGGTGGTCGGCACCGGGGTGATGGGCACCGACCACGCCCGGCTGCTGGCCCGGTCGGTCTCCGGGGCGGTGCTCACCCGGGTGACCGACCTCGACGCCGGGCGAGCGGAGGCGCTGGCCGCCGAGCTGGGCGCCGGCACGAGCCCTGACGGGCCGTCGCTGGTGGTCGACCCGGAGGTCGACGCCGTCGTCGTCGCCTCCGCCGACGCCACCCACGCCGCGCTGGTGCTGGCCGCCGCGGCGGCGGGCAAGCCGGTGCTGTGCGAGAAGCCGCTGGCCCCGACCCTGGCCGAGGCGCGCGACGTGGTCGCGCAGCTGGAGCGCGACGGCACCGACCACCTCGTGGCCCTGGGCTTCATGCGGCGCTTCGACCCCGCCCACGTCGAGCTGCGCGCCGCGCTGCACGAGGGGGCGGTGGGCGCTGCGCTCGTCGTCCACGGGACCAGCCGCGGGGTCACCGCCGGTCCGGGCGCCACGAGCGAGAGCAGCATCACCGGCTCCTTCGTGCACGAGGCCGACTCGGTCCCGTGGCTCCTCGGCTCTCCCGTGGCCGAGGTGTCGTGGCAGGCGCCGCGCCGCAGCTCCGAGGCCGCCGAGGGGCTGCACGACCCGCAGCTGCTGCTCCTGCGCACGGCGGACGGCGTGCTGAGCACCGTCGAGGTCTTCCTCAACGCCCGGTACGGGTACGACATCCGCTGCGAGGTGGTGGGCGAGCGCGGCGCGCTGGCCCTCGCCGAGAGCACCCACGTGGTCGCCCTCACCACGCGCTCGACGGGCCTGGTGCGCTCCAGCGGGTTCGCCGCCGACTGGCGGCCGCGCTTCGCCGACGCCTACCGGCTCGAGCTGCAGGCCTGGGTGGACGGCACCAGGCGCGGCGCGCGGCACCCGCTACCCGGCGCGACGGGGGCACCGGCGCTGGCCACCGCCCGCGACGGCCTCCGGGCGGCAGCGGTGTGCGACGCCGCGATCCGCTCGATGCGCGACGGGGGCTCCTGGACGGCCGTGGAGGTCCCGGCGTGAGCGCCGCGGCCTCGCGCGCGCTGCCGACGGCGCTGCCCGAGCCCCGCACCCCCGACCCGCTCGAGGCCCCCTCCCTGCGGTGGGGCGTCATGGGCACGGGGTGGATCGTCGAGCGGTTCGTCACCGCGGTCACCCGCAGCACCGGCCAGCGCTTCACCGCGATCGGCTCGCGCAGCGGCGACCGCGCCCGCGCCGCCGCCGACCGCCTCGGCGTCGCGCGGGCCCACGGCAGCTGGGCCGAGCTCGTGGCCGACCCGGAGGTCGACGTCGTCTACGTCGCCACCGGCCACGCCGACCACCTCGCCGGGGCGCTGGCGGCCCTCGAGGCGGGCAAGGCCGTGCTGGTCGAGAAGCCCCTCGCCCTCGACGCCGCGGAGGGCCAGCGCATCGCCGACGCCGCCCGCGCCGCGGGGGTCTTCTGCGCCGAGGCCCTGTGGAGCGCCTACCTGCCGCGCTGGGACGTCGTGCGCCAGCTGCTCGACGACGGCGCGCTGGGCGCCGTCAGCGCCGTCGACGCCGACCTGGGCGAGCACTTCGACCCCGGCCACCGGGTGTTCGACCCCGCGCAGCACGGCGGGCCGCTGCTCGACCTGGCCACGTACCCGCTGGCGCTGGCCACCTGGGTGCTCGGCGACGCCACCGGCGCCGCCGCCGTGGGCGTCCCCCACCCCAGCGGCGTGCTGTCGCAGGTCAGCGCTGTGCTGACCCACGAGCTGACCCACGAGCTGTCCCACGGGAAAGCTCTCTCGACCGTCCACACCACCCTGCTCGGCGACACCCCGACGGCCGCCCACGTGGTGGGCGAGCGGGCCACGCTGCGCCTGCCCGGGCCGTTCTACGCCTCCGGCGACGTGGTGCTCGTGCCCGCCGGCGGCTCGGGCGCCCGGCCCGACCCGGTGGTGCGCCGCGAGCCCGAGACCGGGCACGCGGGCCTGTTCTGGCAGGCCGCGGAGGTGGCGCGCTGCGTGGCCGCCGGGCTCACCGAGACACCGCTGCGCCCCCTCGAGCACTCCCTGTCGACCCTGCGCGCGCTCGACGCCGTGCGCGCCGCCACCCGCACCGCCCGCAGCACCGCCCGCAGCACCCCCCGAAACGACACCCCGGAGGAACCCCGTGCCTGACCTGTCCCGACTCACCCTCGGCACCGCCCCCGACTCCTGGGGGGTGTGGTTCCCGCAGGACGACCACCAGGTGGGCTGGCAGCAGTACCTCGACGAGATCGCCCGCGCCGGCTACTCGCACACCGAGCTGGGCCCGCAGGGCTTCATGCCGCAGGACCCGTCCCAGCTGCGCGACGAGCTCGCCGCCCGCGGCCTCACCGTCGTCGGGGGCACCGTCTTCGCCGGGCTCCACAAGGGCGCCGAGGCGCTGGCGCAGGCCAAGGAGGCCTTCGGCCGCGAGGCGCGCCTGCTGGCCGCGGTCGGGGCCAGGCACCTCGTGCACCTGCCGGAGCAGTGGACCGACATGCACACCGGCGCGGCCGTGCAGGCCGCGGACGTCGACCCCGAGGGGTGGCAGAACCTCGTCCGGGGCACCGACGAGCTGGCGCGCTTCCTGCTGGAGGAGCACGGCGTGGAGCTGGTCTTCCACCCCCACGCCGACACGCACGTCGACACCCAGGAGCGCATCGAGGCGTTCCTCACCGACACCGACGCGTCCGTGGTGAACCTCTGCCTCGACACCGGCCACGTCTCCTACTGCGGCGGCGACAACCTCCAGCTGGTGGAGCGCTTCGGCGAGCGGGTGACCTACGTGCACCTGAAGTCGGTCGACCCGGAGGTCCGCGCGCACGTGGCCGCCGAGCAGCTCTCGCTGGCCGAGGCCGTGCAGCTCGGCGTGATGTGCGAGCCGTGGGCCGGCGAGCCGGAGATGCCGCCGTTCCTGGCGGCCCTCGCCGACGTCGCCCGCACCCACGACCGCGACATCTTCACCGTGGTGGAGCAGGACCTCTACCCCGTCGCACCCGACGTGCCGCTGCCGATCGGCGCGCGCACCGCCGGGTACTACGCCGGCTGCGGCCTGGGCCCGGTGGCCCACTGGCGCGGCACGCGCTCGCGCCCGGACGTCGCCTCGGCGTAGCCGTGGGGCGCGGGACGCCCGTCGTCACCGAGGTTGACGAACACGACCTCGTCGATGGTGACGATGGGCTCCCGCGTCACGACGTTGCGCACCTCGGCGCGCATCGTCAGCGACGACCGTCCGAAGCGGGTGGCCCGCAGGCCCAGCTCGACCAGGTCTCCCAGCCGCGCGGAGGCCACGAACTCCACCGACGACATGAACTTGGTGACCACGCGGGGGTTGCCCAGCTGGAGGATGGCGAAGATCGCCGCCTCCTCGTCGACCCAGCGCAGCACGCTGCCGCCGAAGAGCGTCTCGTTCGCGTTGAGGTCCTCGGGGCGCACCCACTTGCGGGTGCGGAACTCCAGCCCCCCGGACTCGGACTCGGACTCCAGCGCCGGAGTTTGTCCTGACATATGAGGAGGTTAGCGGTCGACGCCCCTCGACGGAAGACCCGAGACGACGGCGGGTGAGCCGCAGGTCCAGACCTCGGCCCCACCGCGCAGCTCACCGCACCAGCGCGGCCCCGCGGGCCAGGCGACGTCGTCGCGCAGCGCGTGGCCGTGCTCGTCGACGAGGGGCAGGCGCACCGAGTGGACGAGCGCCGTCCACGGCTCCCCCGCGTCGACGCGGGCCATCGCCGCGACGCCCGTGTCCGCCCGGTCCTGCAGCGCCAGGACGGCGAGGGGGGAGTCGGTGGCGAGGACCCCGAGGGCCGGCCCCTCGCCGGCCCGGGACGAGAACGGCGCCACCCAGAGCGTGCGACCGCGAGACGCGCCGGTGAAGCGGGCCATCACCTCGGCGAGCACCGACGCGTCGTCATCGCCGTCGACCGAGGCCCCGTGAGCCGCTGCGGCGTCCGCGTCCCACCGGGCGCGCAGGGCGGGCACGAGCAGGTCGACGAGCGGGCGGGAGGAGAGGTCGTGCCCGCCTCCCACCCCGGGTGCCGCCTGCAGGGCGCCGTGCCTGACCCCCGTGGTGCCCAGCCGGTGCCGCTGGGCGCGGGAGCCGTCGACCAGCTCGGCCCGGTCTGCGCGGACGACCCTGCGCACGGCTGCCTCCCAGGTGCGGGGGTCGCGGGGCTCGGCGCCGGCGGTGGTGCTGTCGGCGCTGCGCTGGGCGAGGGCGGTCATGCGATCTCCTCTGGTCCGGTACCGGAGGTCAGAGGATGGGGGCGGGCGAGGGCTCGCAGCGCGAGCCGTGCACGTGGAGATCGCCGGTTCTTGACGCCGGGTCAAGAGGCGGCGGGGTCAGGCGCCTGGGACCGGAGGACGCACCGCGATGCCGAAGGCTGCCTCGGCGTCGGGGTGGTGCCGCGGCACGCGGTCGCGGGCGTAGGTGACCTCGGTGAACCCGTGCGGCGTGGGCCTGCCCTGCTCGTCGAGGACGACGAACACGATCTCGTCGATGGTGACGATGCGCTCGCGGCTGACCATGTTGCGGACCTCGCCGCGCAGGGTCAGCGACGTGCGGCCGAACCGCGTGACGCGCAGGCCGAGCTCCACCAGGTCTCCCAGGCGCGCAGGGGCCTCGAAGACGGCCGAGGAGATCAGCTTGGTGACCACGCGGTGGCTGCCGAGCTGGAGGATCGCGTAGATCGCGGACTCCTCGTCGACCCAGCGCAGCACGCTCCCCGCCGAGGTGGAGCCGTTCGCGTTCAGGTCCTCCGGGCGCACCCACTTGCGGGTGCGGAAGCTGATCGGCGCGACCTCGTCGCCAGTCCCTCCGGGTGCGGACACGACGGCGACGCTACCCGCCGCGCTCCGGAGGCGGAGCGCCCACCTCCCCGCCGACGATCACCGCGAGGAGGTGGCGACCCCGGGCCCGACGGGGAGGCTGACGTCCGCCTCCCGGCCCGGCGGCAGGGGCGCCGGGGTCCCCACCGGACGTCAGCGCCCCCGCGCCGTGTGGCGCGGGGCGCGTGACCGTCGCGGAGGGGGCCGGCCCCGCCGGGCGGGGTCAGCGGACGGGGGTGAGGACCTCGAGGCCTCCCATGAACGGGCGCAGCGCCTCGGGCACGCGCACCGAGCCGTCGGGCTGCTGGTGGTTCTCGAGGATGGCGACCAGCCAGCGCGTCGTCGCCAGCGTCCCGTTGAGGGTGGCGACGGGGCGGGTGGAGCCGTCGTCCCCGCGCTCGCGCACCGACAGGCGGCGCGCCTGGAAGGTGGTGCAGTTCGAGGTGGACGTGAGCTCGCGGTAGCGGCCCTGCGAGGGCACCCAGCCCTCGCAGTCGAACTTGCGGGCGGCGCTGGTGCCGAGGTCTCCGGCGGCCACGTCGATGACGCGGTAGGGCACCTCGACGGCCTCCAGCACCTCCTCCTCCCAGCCCAGGAGGCGCTCGTGCTCGGCGGCGGCGTCCTCGAGGCGGGCGAAGCTGAACATCTCCACCTTGTGGAACTGGTGGACGCGGATGATGCCGCGGGTGTCGCGGCCGTGGCTGCCGGCCTCGCGGCGGTAGCAGGCCGACCAGCCCGCGTACCGCCTGGGGCCGGCCGACAGGTCGAGGATCTCGTCGGCGTGGTACCCGGCGAGCGCGACCTCCGAGGTGCCCACGAGGTACAGGTCGTCGGCGGCGAGGCGGTAGACCTCGTCGGCGTGCTCACCGAGGAAGCCGGTGCCGGCCATGACCTCGGGCTTGACCAGCGTCGGGGTGATCATCGGGGTGAAGCCGGCCTCGACGGCCTTCGCCACGGCGAGGTTCAGCAGCGCCAGCTCGAGGCGCGCGCCCACGCCGGTGAGGAAGTAGAACCGCGACCCCGAGACCTTCGCGCCGCGCTCGACGTCGATGGCGCCGAGCAGCTCGCCCAGCTCCAGGTGGTCCTTCGGCGACTCGATCTCGGGCTTGTCGCCGACCTCGCGCAGGACGACGAAGTCGTCCTCGCCACCGGGGGGCGCGCCCTCGACGACGTTGGCCAGCGAGCGGATCAGCCGGTCGTACTCAGCCCCCTGGACCTCGGCCTCCGCGGCAGCGGCCTTGGCCTGCTCGGCCAGCTCCTTGGCGCGCGCGAGCAGGGCGGTCTTCTCGTCGCCCCTCGCCTGCGCCACCTGCTTGCCGAGCGCCTTCTGCTCGGCCCGCAGCCCCTCGGAGGTGGTCATCGCGGCGCGGCGGGCGGTGTCGGCCGCCAGGACGGCGTCGACGACGCCCTCGTCGGCTCCGCGGGCGCGCTGGCTGGCGCGCACCGCCTCCGGGTCGTCGCGCAGGAGGCGCACGTCAATCACGCGGACGAGACTACTGGCGGTGCCGCGCGGGTCACACGCAGATAACGTGCCCGCCGTGACGACCACCGAGACCATCTCCCTGGTCGTCGCGCTCCTCGCGCTCGTGCTGGCGACGATCTCGACCATGGTGGCGGTGCAGCTGCGGCGCAGCATCGCCGAGCGGATCGCCCAGCGGGCCGCGTCGCTGGAGCGCTCCGTCCCCGACCGGCGCCCGCTGGCCGCCGTCGTGGTGAACCCGACCAAGGTCGGTGACATCGGCGGCGTGCGGACCGCCCTGGACCGGGCCTGCCGCGACCTGGAGTGGCGCGAGCCGCTCTGGCTGGAGACGACCGTCGCCGAGCCCGGCACCAGCCAGGCGCGGCGCGCGCTGGCGGCCGGCGCCGACGTCGTCGTCGCCTTCGGCGGCGACGGGACCGTGCGCCGCGTGGCCTCCGTGCTGGCCGGCACCGGCACGCCCCTGGGCCTCGTGCCCGCCGGCACCGGCAACCTCCTGGCCCGCAACCTCGACGTGGTCACCTCGCGGGCCGCCGAGATCGCCCCCGACGACGTCGAGGCGGCGATGCGCGTGGTGCTCTCGGGCATCGACCGCCGCATCGACGTCGGGTGGATCAGCGTGGAGCGCCCCGGCCGGCCGGAGCCCGACGCCGAGGAGTGCTTCCTGGTCATGGCGGGCATGGGGTTCGACGCGCAGATCATGGCCGGCACCCCCGAGGCCCTGAAGGCGAAGGTGGGACCGGCCGCGTACTTCGTCTCCGGCCTGCGGCAGTTCAACGGCGACCGCGTCCGCATGGACATCACCGTCGACGGCGTGCCCCACCGCCGCCGGGTCCGCACCGCCGTCGTCGGCAACGTCGGCCGGGTCCAGGGCGGGCTCGCGCTCATGCCCGACGCCGAGGTCGACGACGGCTACCTCGACCTGCTCGCCATCGGCCCCCGCGGCGTGGTCGGCTGGCTCGACGTCGCCGGGCGCGTCATCACCCGCCGCACCTGGGGCGACCAGCGCCTGGCCCACTGGCGCGGCCAGCGCATCGACCTGGTCGCCGAGGTGCCGCAGGAGGCGCAGATCGACGGCGACACCATCGGCGAGGCCACCGCGATGCGCGTGCGCGTCGACGAGCAGGCGCTGGTGGTCCGGGTCTCCAGCCGCGCCACCCGGCGCCCCCTGCGGGCCAAGGCCCGCATCGCCCGCGCCCTGCCCCGCTGACGCGGCCCTGACCTGCCGCTGACCCGGCGCTGACCCGCCGGCGTCAGCCCCGGCGGGGCTCCCCGGCGTCGAGCAGCTCACCCAGCCACGAGCGGGCCGCGGTGAAGTCGGCGTCGGCGGTGCCGGCCGGGGCCTGCGGCGCGAGGCCGTCGGCGCGGGGTAGGAGCCGAGGTAGCGCACCTGGGGGCAGACCCGGTGCAGGCCCATCAGCGCCTCACCCACCCGCGGGTCGGCGATGTGGCCCTCGCAGTCGAGGGAGAACGTGTAGCGGCCCAGCGCCGTGCCGATCGGCCGCGACTCGATGCGCGTCAGGTTCACCCCGCGGGTGGCGAACTGCTCCAGCAGCTCCAGCAGGGCTCCGGAGCGGTCCTCCGCCAGGTGCGCCACCACGGTGGTCTTGTCGGTGCCGGTCGGCGCCGGGGGCGGGGCGGGGCGGCTGACGACGACGAAGCGGGTGACCGCCCCGTCGTTGTCGGCGACGTCCTCGGCGAGCACCTCCAGGCCCGCGGCGGCCGCGGCGGGCGCCGCGCACAGCGCCGCGTCGTAGGGGGCGGCCCCGGGCGCGCTCGAGGCGAGCGCCTGCGCGGCGGCCGCCGTCGACAGCGCGGGCACGGTCGTGGCGGCGGGCAGGTGCTGGGCCACCCAGCCCCGGCACTGGGCGAGGGCGTGGGGGTGGCTGCCCACCCGGGTGACGTCCTCCAGCCGGGTGCCGGGGCGGGCGGCGAGCACGAAGGCCACGGTGACCAGCACCTCGGCGCGGATCGACAGGGGCCGCCCGGCGCCGAGCGCGTCGAGGGTGGACGTGACGCCGCCCTCGACCGAGTTCTCGATGGGCACCACGGCCAGGTCGGCCTCACCGGCACGGACGGCGGCCAGCGCGGCGTCGACGCTCGGGACGGCGACCCGCTCGGCGCCCTCGGCCCCGGGCGCCCGGGTGGCGGCGAGCTCGGTGAAGGTGCCGGAGGGCCCGAGGTAGACGACGCGGAGCGGGGGTCGGCTGTCGGGCGAGCTCACGGCCGCACGGTACCGACCCCGCGGCCGGGCCCCGAGCCCCCGAGCCCCGCGGCCCCGCCCTCGGCGTCAGGCGACGGCGGGCACCGCGCCGTCGACGACGGCCCACACCGTGCGCCGCCCGTCGGCGTCGAGGCTGGTGCCCCAGCGCCGGGAGAGCTCCTCCACGATCCGCAGGCCGCGCCCGCAGGTGGCGAGGGGGTCGGCGTCGTGGGCCTCGACCGGCTGACGCTCGCCCGGGCCGGAGGGGCCGCCGCCGTCGACGACCTCGACCACCACGCCCTCGTCACCCACCCCCCAGCGGACCAGCAGCCCGCCGTCGAGGGGGGCGCCGTGGCGCACGGCGTTGCCGACCAGCTCGCTGGTGACGACGGCGACGTCGTCGGCGACGGTCTCGGCGCGCGGGTCGCGGCGCAGGTCCTCGCGCAGGGCGCGCCGGACCGCGGAGACCTCCGCCGGCTCGTGGCGCACCCGCAGGCACCGCAGCGTGCTGGCTGGCACCTCGACGGTGACCGGCACGGTGCTCTCCCCTCGTGGACCCGCGCGCTGCCGGGGCACCGCGCTGACCACTGATCTTTACCCGTCAGGGCGCGGACGAAACCGGTGGTGGTCCGTCCGGGGCGGCTGTCAGCCGTTCGGTCCGCCCGGGGCCGCCGGGCGGACCGACCCCGCGTCGAGCAGCACCTTGCCCACCGCTCCGCCCTCGACGGCCGCGTGGGCGGCGGCCGCCTCCTCCAGGGGCAGCACGGTGAGCGGCAGGCCCGCCTCGCGGCCCGCGCGGACCGCACCCGCTGCGACGGCGGCGGCCACGTCCTCCACGGCGGCGGCCTTGGCCGCGGCCGGCGCCGAGTAGACGAGCACGAAGTGCCACTGCGCGTTGAGGGCCATCTGCTCGCGCAGCGGCACGGTCAGCGACTCCCCGGGTGACCCCGCGTACAGCGCGACGGCCCCGTGCTGGGCCACGACCCGCGCCGTGGTCGCGGCGTTGGCGCCGGAGACCTCGACGACGACGTCGGCGCCCCCGGGCGCGGCGGCGCGGACGCGCCCGACGACGTCCTCGCGGCGGTAGTCGATGACGACGTCGGCGCCGGCCGCGGCGGCGAGCTCGCCCTTCTCCGGGCCGGAGACCGTCGTCAGCACCCGCGCCCCCGCCCACGCGGCGAGCTGGACGGCCGCGTTGCCCACGGCCCCCGCCCCGCCCTGGACCAGCACGGTGCGGCCGGCGAAGCTGCCCGGCGCGACCCGCGACGGGGCCGACTCGCCGAGGGTGAGGCAGCGGTGGGCCGTGATGAAGGGGATGCCGAGCGCCGCGCCCAGCTCCAGGGGGGCCTCGTCGGGCAGCGGGACCACGCGCTCGGCGAGCACCAGCACGCGCTCGGCGGCCGTGCCCCAGGGGCGCCCGGCCGCGGCCTCCCAGGCCCAGACCCGGCGCCCCGCGAGCGCCGGGTCGACGCCGTCACCGACCGCCTCGACCACGCCGGAGCCGTCCTGGCCGGGCACCTGCCAGCCCGCGGGCGGGGCGGTGGTCGAGCGGACCTTCCAGTCGGTGGGGTTGACCCCGGAGAAGGCCACCCGCAGGAGCACCTCGCCGGGACCGGGCGGGGGGACCTCGCGCTCGACCAGCTGCAGCACCTCGGCGCCACCGGCGCGCTCGTAGACCACCGCTCTCACGGGGACATCCTGCGCGGCACGGGGCGGTCGGTCGACCGGGGGCGCGATGATGGTCCGGTGGACGCGGGAGGGCAGGACGGTGCTGCGGCGGACGGCTCGACGAGCGGTCCGGGGAGCAGCGCGGCGGGTGGCATCCGCACCCAGGTGCGGGTCAGCGTCGTCCCGCTGACGTGCGCGCGCTGCAAGCTGCCCGTCCCGGCGGGCCAGCGGCACCTGCGGCACGTCGACACGCGCGCCGTGCCCGCCGTGAGCTTCGTGGAGTGCGCCGAGTGCGCCCGGCGCGCCGGGCGCTCCGGCCCGCTGGACGCCCGGCCGGAGGGCCGCCGGGCCCTGTGACCCGGCGGCTGCCGACCAGCGGCGGACGGCCTCAGACGACGCGCGGCTCCGAGCCGTCCTCGGAGACCACGGGGCGGCCGGCGTCCTGCCAGGCCCCCATGCCGCCGTCGACCACGACGGCGTCGTAGCCGTTCTGCTGCAGCCACGCCGCGGCGCGCGCGGCGCGGCCGCCGGCGCGGCACAGGACCTGCAGCTCGGCGTCGTCGGGCAGGTCGCCCAGGCGGGAGGGCAGGTCGCCGAGCGGCACGTGCAGGGCGCCGGGGGCGTGGCCGGCGTCCCACTCGTCCTGCTCGCGCACGTCGAGCAGCACCGCCCCCTCCGGGACGTCGGCGGCGGTCACGACGGGTGCGGGCTCGCTCATGCGGGGGTCTCCAGGCTCTCGGAGGTGGGCTCGTCGTCACCAGACTGCGCCACGGCCTCGACGCGGATGCGGGAGGGGCGGCGGCCGTCGACCTCGACCACGGTGAAGCGGTGCCCGAGGTCGGTGACCTCGTCGCCGCGGCCGGGCAGCCGGCCCAGCGCCGTCATGACGAAGCCGGCCAGGGTCTCGTAGGGCCCGTCGGGCAGCTCCAGGCCGGTGGCCTCGTGGACCTCGTCGCGGTGCAGCAGCCCGTCGAGCTCGACCGGGCCGGAGGCGCCGCCGCGCGACCACCGGGGCTCGCCGCCGCGCAGGTCGTACTCGTCCTGGATCTCGCCGACGAGCTCCTCGACCAGGTCCTCCAGGGTCACGATGCCGTCGGTGCCGCCGTACTCGTCGACGACGACGGCCAGGTGGCGGCCGCTGCGCCGCATCTCCGACAGCGACGGCAGGAGGGTCTTGCTCCCCGGGAGCATCGCCACCGGGCGGACCAGGTCGCGCACCGTGCCGCCGGTGCGCCGGTGGACGCTGGTGAGCAGGTCGCGGACGTGCACGAAGCCGAGGACGTCGTCGGATGACTCCCCCGTCACCGGGTAGCGGGAGTGCGGCTGGTCCTCGACGACCAGGGCGGCCTCCTCCAGGGGCAGGTCGGCGGCGAGGAAGTCGACCTCGGTGCGCGGGACCATCACCTCCGACAGGCGGCGGTCCGCCGCCTCGAAGACGTCGGTGACGATGCGGCGCTCGTCGTCGTCCAGCTGCTCGTGGCTGCTGACCATCTCGCGGAGCTCCTCCTCGGAGACCTCCTCGCGGGTGGCCTTCGGGTCGAGCCCGATGAGGCGGCCCACCGCGTCGGTCGAGCGGCCGAGCAGCCACACCACCGGGGTCGTGACCGTGGCGATCCGGTCGAGCACGGGCGAGACGACGAGCGAGACGCCCTCGGAGCGCTGGAGCGCGAGGCGCTTGGGCACGAGCTCACCGAGCACCAGCGACACGTAGGTCACCAGGGCGGTCACGACGACGAGCGCCACCACGTCGGCCACGCCCTGCGACAGCCCGAGGGACACCAGCCAGGGCGCGACGACGACGGCGATCTGGCTGCCTCCGAACGCCGAGGCCAGGAAGCCCGACAGGGTGACGCCGATCTGCACGGCGGACAGGAACCGGTTGGTGTCGCCGGTGAGCCGCTCCACGGCGGTGCCGCGGCCGCCCCGCGCGGCCATCGCCCGGACCTGCCCCTCGCGCAGGGACACCACGGCCAGCTCCGAGCAGGAGAAGAACCCCCCGATGAGCACCAGCACGACGACGACGGTGACGTTCAGGAGCAAGCCGGGATCCACGGCTCCAGTCTGGCCGAGCGGACGGCCGCTGACCCGTCGGCCGGCACCCGTTCGCCGCCACCCCCGTGACCACCCCCGTGACCACCCCCGTGGTCGGCCCGGGGGTCAGCGCAGGAACTTGGACGTGCGCCGGTCGGCCAGCGGCTGGCCACCGGTCTGGCAGGTGGCGCAGTACTGCAGCGACCTGTCGGCGAAGGACACCTCGCGGACCACGTCGCCGCAGACGGGGCAGGCCTCGCCGGTGCGGCCGTGCACGCGCATGCCGGCGCGCTTGGCGTCCTTGAGCTGGCTCGCGGGCTTGCCCGCCGCCGCGGCCACCGCCTCGCCGAGCACGCCCTTGAGCGAGGCGAACAGGCGGGAGACCTGGTCGTCGTCGAGCTTGCCGGAGACCGCGAACGGCGAGATCCGCGCGGCGTGCAGCACCTCGTCGCTGTAGGCGTTGCCGACGCCCGCCAGCACCGACTGCTCGCGGAGCAGCCCCTTCACCTGCTGGCGGGACCCGGCGAGCAGGGCCTGCAGCGCCTCGACGTCGAAGGAGTCCTCCAGGGGGTCCGGCCCGAGGGAGGCGATGGCGGGCACCTGGGCCGGGTCGCGGACCACGTGCACGGCGAGCCGCTTCTGGGTCCCCTGCTCGGTGAGGTCGAAGCCCGGCCGCGGCTCGGGGCCCACCGCGGGACCGTCCTCGCCGCCGTCGTCGAGGTCCTCGAAGCGCACCCTCAGCGCCAGCGGGCTCTTGCCCGGGCGCACCGGCGTGGTCGGCAGCTGCTCGGACCACCGCAGCCAGCCCGCCCGGGCGAGGTGCACCACCAGGTGGAGGCCGTCGCAGTCGACGTCGAGCCACTTGCCGTGCCGGGTCACCCCCGTCACCGGCAGGCCCGCGAGCGCGGTGGGCGGCGGGTCGAAGGTCTTCAGGACGTTGATCGCCGCGACGTCGACGGCGGCCACGACGGACCTGTCGACCAGGCGCCGGCGCAGGGAGCCCGCGAGGGCCTCGACCTCGGGGAGCTCGGGCACCCGTCCAGCCTGGCACCGGGGGGCGCCGCGGGCCGCCCAGCGCTCGCAGCCTCCCCCGTCCGGGCCCACGATCGGGACGTGCGTGCGGGGCTGCTCCAGGGAGAGGGCGAGCAGGAGCGCGCCGGCGGGGTGGTGCTGGCCTCGCCGCAGGGCCGGGCGGTGCTGGGGGCGTCGGTCTGCGGCTCCGCCGTCGCCTTCCTCGACGTGCAGGTGGTGGGGGTGGCGCTGCCGACCATCGGCCGGGAGCTGGGGGCGGGGCTCGGGGTCCTGCAGTGGACGGTCAACGCGTACACGCTCGCGCTGGCCGCCCTGGTGCTGCTGGGCGGCTCGCTGGGTGACCGGTTCGGGCTGCGGCGGGTGTTCACCACCGGGGTGGTGTGGTTCGCGCTCGCCTCGCTGGCGTGCGCGGTGGCGCCGTCGGCCGGGGCGCTGGTGGCGGCGCGGGCGGTCCAGGGCGTGGGGGCGGCGCTGCTGACGCCGGTGTCGCTGGCGCTGCTGCAGTCGGTGCTGCGCCCGCGGGACCGGGCCCGCGCCATCGGGCTGTGGTCGGGGACGACGACGCTGGCGACCGTCGCGGCTCCGGTGGTCGGCGGGGCGCTGGTGGCCCTCGACTGGCGGCTGGTGTTCGCGCTGAACGTCCCCGTGGCCGCTGCGGCGGTGGTCCTGGCCCGCAGGGTCCCCGCCGACCGTCCCGCTCGCGTGCCCGGCCCCCGGGGGCGGGCGCTCCTGTCGCTCGACCTCGGCGGCGCCGCGCTCGGGGCGCTCGCCCTGGGAGCGGGCACGTGGGCGCTCATCACCGCAGGAGGCTCGGGCGCCTCCCCCGCGGTCCTGGCGTCGGGGGCGGCCGCCGTCGTCCTGGTTGCGGTGTTCGTGCTGCACGAGCGGCGCCTGGCCCGCCGCGGGGCCTCGCCGGTGGTGCCGCCGGCGCTCTTCGCCGACCGCACGTTCTCGGTCGCCAACGGCTACACGCTGCTGGTCTACGCGGCGCTGTCGGGGATGGGCCTGCTGCTCGCCCTCCAGCTGCAGGTGTCCCTCGGGTACAGCCCGCTGCAGGCGGGCCTGGCCTCGCTCCCCTCGTCGCTGCTGCTGGGGGTGCTGTCGGGGCGGGCCGGGCAGCTGGGCCAGCGGCTCGGCGTGCGCACGATGCTCACCGCCGGCGCAGCGCTGGGGGCCTGCGGCCTGGCGCTCCTGTCCGGGGCCTCCCCCGGTGACGCGTACGCCGCGGCGGTGCTGCCGGGGGTCCTCGTCATGGGGCTGGGCTTCTCGGCGCTGGTGGCGCCGCTGACCGCCGGGGTGCTGGCGGCGGCCCCGCAGGAGCTGGCGGGTGCCGCCTCCGGGGTCAACAACGCCGTCGCCCGCACCGCCGGGCTGCTGTCGGTGGCCGCGCTGCCGGTGCTGGTGGGCCTGTCCGGGGAGGCCTACACCGACCCCGAGCTGCTGACCGCCGGGTACCGCGCGGGGATGCTCGTGTGCGCGGGGCTGGTCGCGGCGGCCGCCGTGCTGGCGGGGGTGCTGCTGCCGCGCCGCGCGGGGCCGACGACGGGCGGGACGGCCCCGGCTGCGGGAGGGTGAACCGCATGGCTGGAGCACCCGGCGGACTGGTCCGCCCCCGGAACGGCAAGATCATCGCCGGCGTCTGCGCCGGCCTGGCACGGCGCTGGGGCGTGCGCCCCTCGCTGGTGCGGCTGCTGGCCGTGCTGTCGTGCCTGCTGCCGGGGCCGCAGTTCGTCGCGTACGTCGTGCTGTGGGTGGTCATGCCGAAGGAGCGGTGACCTTCACGGGCGGAAGGTCCCGTCCGGCGTTGCGCCGCCCCCGGGCGCCGCGGTGGGATGGCGGGCATGCACCCCCGCGCCGGCCAGCAGGCCCGCCCCGAGGACCTCGTCGACGTCGACGCCCTCCTGGCCGCCTACTCCGAGAAGCAGCCCGACCCGTCCGACCCGGGGCAGAGGGTCGTGTTCGGCACCTCCGGCCACCGTGGCTCGAGCCTCGACAGCGCCTTCAACGAGGCGCACATCCTGGCCACCACCCAGGCGATCGTCGAGCACCGCGCCGCGCAGGGCGTGACGGGTCCGCTCGTCATCGGCCGCGACACCCACGCGCTGTCCGAGCCGGCCTGGCGCTCGGCGCTGGAGGTGCTGGTCGCCAACGGCGTCGACGTGCTCGTCGACTCGCGCGACGGCTACACGCCCACCCCCGCCGTCTCCCACGCCATCCTGCGGCTGAACGCCCAGGGCGCCGCGGGCGGTGCTGACGGGATCGTGGTCACGCCGTCCCACAACCCGCCGCGCGACGGCGGCTTCAAGTACAACCCCCCGAGCGGCGGCCCGGCCGGGTCCGACGCCACCTCCGCCATCGCGGCCCGCGCCAACGAGCTGCTCGAGCGCGGCCTGGACGGCGTGCAGCGCGTCTCCTTCGACGAGGCCCGCGGGCGGGTCGGTGAGTACGACTTCCTCGACCTCTACGTCGACGACCTGCCCAGCGTCCTCGACCTGGAGGCCGTGCGGCGCGCGGGCGTCCGCATCGGCGCCGACCCGCTGGGCGGCGCGAGCGTCGGCTACTGGGGCGAGATCGGCGCGCGGCACGGCCTGGACCTGACCGTGGTGAACCCCGAGGTCGACCCCCGCTGGGCGTTCATGACGCTCGACGGCGACGGCAAGATCCGCATGGACTGCTCCTCGCCCAACGCCATGGCGTCGCTGCGCGGGATCATGAGCCCCGGCGGCGAGGGGGCCGGGGGGCGCGCGCCGTACGACATCGCCACGGGCAACGACGCCGACGCCGACCGCCACGGCATCGTCACGCCCGACGGCGGCCTGATGAACCCCAACCACTACCTCGCGGTGGCGATCTCCTACCTGTTCGCCCACCGCCCGGGCTGGGGCTCGGGCGCCGCCGTCGGCAAGACCCTGGTGTCCTCGTCGATGATCGACCGCGTCGTCGCCTCGCTCGGCCGCCGCCTGCTCGAGGTCCCGGTCGGCTTCAAGCACTTCGTGCCCGGACTGCTCGACGGGTCCGTCGGCTTCGGCGGCGAGGAGTCCGCCGGCGCCTCCTTCCTGCGCCACGACGGCACCACCTGGACCACCGACAAGGACGGGATCCTCCTGGCGCTGCTGGCCAGCGAGATCCAAGCCGTGACCGGCCGCAGCCCCAGCGAGCTGTACGCCGAGCTGGTCTCCCAGCACGGCGACCCGGCCTACGCCCGCGTCGACGCCCCCGCCTCCCGCGAGCAGAAGGCGCGCCTGGCGAAGCTCTCGCCGTCGGACGTCACCGCGAGCTCCCTGGCGGGCGAGGAGATCACCGCGGTGCTCACCGAGGCCCCCGGCAACGGGGAGTCGATCGGCGGCCTGAAGGTCGTCACCGAGAACGCCTGGTTCGCGGCGCGACCCTCCGGCACCGAGGACGTCTACAAGATCTACGCCGAGTCGTTCAAGGGCGCCGACCACCTCGCGCAGGTGCAGGAGGAGGCCCGCGAGGTGGTGGGCAAGGCCCTGGGCGGGTGACAGACTGCAGCGGGTGCGTCACTCACACGGGGGTCGTCCCTCGCGCCTGACGCGGTGGCTCGCCCCGGCGCTGCTCGGGGCGGCCATCGTCGCGCTCGACTGGTTCCAGGACACGGGTGTCCAGTACCCGGGCATCCTCGTCGCCGTCCCGCTGCTGGCGGCCGTCCTCGGTGGGCCGCTGGCGACCGCAGGGGCCGGCGTGGTCGCGGTGGCGATGTCGTACGGCATCGGGCTGGCCGAGCACCTGCGCGGCGAGTACGCCGAGCCGAACGGCGCGGTGGCCATCACGCGCCTGGGGTTCATCGCCGCCATGACGGTCATCGGGGTGGTGGCCTCGCAGATGCGCACCCGCAGCGAGCGCGACGCCGGCCAGGTGGCGGCCGTGGCCGACGCCGCCCAGCTGGCGATCCTCGAGCCCCCGCCGCGCGCCGTGGGGGGCCTGAGGTGCGCGAGCGCCTACCGCTCCTCCACGCAGCTGGCCCGCATCGGCGGCGACCTGGTCGCCGTCGTCGAGACCCCGCAGGGCGTGCGCGCCCTGGTCGGTGACGTGCAGGGCAAGGGCCTGGAGGCCGTGCGCCTCGCGGGGTACGTGCTCGGCAGCTTCCGCGAGCGCGCTCACGACGACGTCGCCCTGTCCGAGCTCGCCGAGGCGCTCGACAGGACGGTGCGCCGCGCCTCCCTCGGCCAGGAGGTGTTCGTCACCGCCGTGCTCGTGCAGGTCGACGGCGCGACGGGTGAGCTGCAGGTCGTCTCGTGCGGGCACCCGGCCCCCTTCGTCGTGGCCCCGTCACCCGCGGGCGCCCCGGCGCGGGCCGCGGAGCTGCCGGTCGAGCCCGGTCCGCCGCTGGGACTGCTGGAGCTGACCGGCACCCCCGAGGTCCTGACCCACCGGCTCCGCCCGGCCGACCGGCTGGTGCTGGTCACCGACGGGGTGCTGGAGGCGCGCCGGCCGCGGCTGCTGTCCCGGGAGGCCACGGGACCGTTCGTCGACGCCGAGGAGCTGCTCGGCGAGCACCTGGGCCGCGGGTCGATGACGGAGGGCCTGGACGGCGTGGTCCAGGGCCTCACCCGCTGGACCCGAGGGCGCCTGCGCGACGACCTCGCCGTGCTGGTGCTCGAGCGCCCGCTGGGGCTGCCTCAGGAGCGCAGGTCCGGTGCCTCGCCGACGGGGCCGTCGGGGCCGTCGGGGTCGACGGCGGGGCCGGTGCCCTCCTCCCGCTGAGTGCGCGGGTCCATCGGGGCGCGGGCGCGCCAGGCGGCGCTGCCGACGGCGTAGCCGGCGACGGGCACGGTGAACAGCTGCAGCGCGGCGGCCACCAGGAGCACGAGCACGGCGTCGAGGCCCGGGGCGAGCACCGCGGTGCCGAGCAGCACGAGGACCAGGCCGAGGGCCGCCGCCTTGGTGACGGCGTTCGCGCGCAGGTAGGCGTCGGGCAGCCGCAGCAGGCCGAGCGCACCCACGGCGACGAGCGCCACGCCCAGCACCACGAGGAGCTGCCCGACGACGCCGAGCGCTCCTCCGGTGAGCTGGTGGGTCGTCCCGGCCATCCCGGTCACCCCGACCTCCTCGCGGCCAGCCGCGCGAGGGCCACCGTCGCCAGGAACCCGACGAGGGTGCCCACGAGCACCAGGTCGAGCAGGGCGGGAGCGCCCAGCCTCAGCGCCAGCAGCGCCAGGGCGGCCAGGAGCACCACGAAGCCGAGGTCGACGGCGAGCACGCGGTCGGCGTCCGTGGGCCCGACCACCACGCGGACGGTCGCGACCACGGCCGCGAGGGCGAGCACCACGAGGGCGGCGTCGAGGATCACGGCGCCCCCCGCCACGCGGCGAGCAGGAGGCCCTCGAGGCGCTGCAGGTCGCGGCGCTGGGCGTCGAGGTCCGGGGCGTCCATGGCGTGGACCACCAGCTCCGCGCGCTGACCGCCGTCCTCGGCGGTGCCGGTGCGCTCGACCTCGAGCACGGCGGTGACGGGCGTGAGGCCCACCAGCGCCACGAAGGTGGCCACCTCGGCGTCGGTGCGCGAGCGCAGGGGCACCCGCAGCACCGCGGGTCGGACCCCGCTGCCGGGGGTGAGGACCTCCCTGACCACCTGGGCGTTGGCCACCACGAACTCCTTGGCGTAGACGGCCGCGAACACCGCGGCGTGGCGCAGCCGGCTCACGAGCGGACCCCGGCCACCAGCTGGGCGGCCGCCGCCTCGCTGGCGGTGAGCAGCGGCTCGGCCCACACCCCCAGCACCAGCGCGCACGCCGCCAGGGCGAGCGCCGGCACGAGCACGGCGCGCGGGACGCTCCCGGTGCCCGCCGCACCACCACGGGCTCCGCCACCACCACCGCCACCACCACCACCGCCACCGGCCTCCGGGCGGGCACCGGCGAAGACGCCGTTCCACAGCTTGAGCATCGAGACGAGGGTGACGAGGCTGACCGCGACGACGGCGGTGAGGACCCACCAGCTGCCCGCACCGGCCGCGGCGGTGGCGAGCTGCAGCTTGGCCACGAACCCGCTGGTGGGCGGCACCCCCACCAGCCCCAGCGCCGCGACGGCGAAGGCCACGGCCAGCAGCGGCTCGGCGCGCCCGAGGCCGCCGAGGCGGCTCAGGGCTTCGGTGCCCTCGCGGACCTCCACGGCCGCGGAGACGGCGAGCAGCGCCGCCTTCACCACGGCGTACTGGACCAGGAAGAAGAGGGCGGCGGCGTACCCCGCAGCCGTGGCCAGCCCCACCCCGACGAGCAGGTACCCGATCTGGCTGACCATGTGGTTGGTCAGCACGGCCCGCACCGAGCCCTCACCCACGGCGGAGAGCACCCCGACGACCATCGTGAGGACGGCGACCGCGAGCAGCGCCCACGCCACCCGCGCGTCGCCCTCGAAGACCACGGCCCAGACCCGCAGCAGGGCGAGGACGCCCACCTTGGTGAGCAGCCCGGAGAACAGGACGGCGACGGCGGGCCCCACCACCCCGTAGGAGCCCGGCAGCCACGAGTGCAGCGGCACAGCCGCCGACTTCACGGCCAGCGCCACCAGGACCACCCCGACGGCCACGGCCGCGGCGGGGTCGGAGGCCGCCGCCCCGCGCAGCTCGGTCAGCGAGACGGTGCCCGTGGTGCCGTAGACGAGGCCCACCCCGGCCAGGAAGACCGTCGAGGCCAGCAGGTTGACCGTGACGTACAGCCGTCCGCCGGCGGGTCCGCGGCGCCCCAGGGCCACGAGCACGTAGCTGGGCACGAGCATGACCTCGACGAACACGAAGAGGTTGAACAGGTCGGTGGTCAGCAGCGCCCCGGAGACACCGGCCGACATCACCAGGACCAAGGGCGCCAGCAGCGGCTCGTGGTCCTCCCGGGTGCCGGCGGCCACCACCAGGCTCGCTGCGGTGAGTGCGCTGGTGAGCAGGACGCCGAGGCAGGCCGTCGCGTCGGCGGCCAGGACGACCGCGATGCCCGCCGGCCAGCCGCCGGCGGCGGCCTGGGCGGTCCGCCCGTCGAGCGTCGCCGCGAGCAGCACCGCGGCGGCGGCCACCACGAGCAGCGGCACGGCCACCCCGGTGGCGCGGTCGAGGGCGTCAGCACCCGGGCGGCGCCGGCGCAGCAGCAGCAGCGCCGCCGCCACGAGGGGCAGGACGACGGGGACGAGCACGAGCGCGCTCACGCCGGGCCCTCCGCGTCGTCGTCCTCGTCGAGCACCTGGCCCTGCCGGAGCAGGCCCAGCAGGTGCACGGTGACGGCGAAGGCGATGACGACCGCGGTCAGCACGAACGCCTGCGGCAGGGGGTCGGCCACCGGCCCCTCGCCCTGCTGGCCGGGCAGCGCGAACCCGCGCCGGTCGGTGCCGCCGGCGGTGAGCACCAGGAGGTTCACACCGTGGCCCAGCAGGACGAAGCCGACGACCACCCGCAGCAGGCCGCGCCGCAGCACGAGCCAGGTGCCGGTGGCCACGAGGAGCGCCACCACGACCGCCGTCGTCACGCGGACACCTCCGCTCGCCCGGGTCCGGGGTCGCCGCTCGGGTCGGCGGCGGATACCCGCCCGAAGCCGCGCACGCACGCGGCGACCAGGGAGACCACGAGGGCGTAGACCCCGAGGTCGAAGAGCAGCGCCGAGCTGACGCCGAGGGCGTACAGCCCCGGCACGGCGAAGGGCTCCATCAGGGCTCCTCCCCAGACCAGCGGCAGCAGGCCGGTGCCGACGGCCACGAGCGCGCCGGACCCGGCGAGCAGCACCGGGTCGGTGAGGCGCTCCAGGCGCCCGCTGCCCCCGGTGCCGGCGAGGTGCACGAGCACCACGCCCGCACCGGCGACCAGCGCGCCGATGAAGCCGCCGCCGGGCTGGTCGTGGCCGCGCCACAGCAGGACGGCGGAGGCGAGGACCGCGAGCGGTGCGAGCACGCGGCTGGCCACCTGCAGGACGACGTCGGGGCGCTCGCGGGCCTCGTGGCCGGGCGTCGTGCTGCCCCGGGTGAGCACGCCCAGCCCGAGGGCCACCACGCCGACCAGCACCGACTCCAGCAGGGTGTCGACGCCGCGGAAGTCGACGAGCACGGTGTTGACCACGTTGGTGCCGCCGGTGAGCTCCTCGGCGTTGTCGAGCAGGTAGGCGCCGGTGGGTGAGAGCTCCCGGCGCCCGGTGAGCGCCCAGGTGCCGAGGCCGGCAGCCGTCCCGGCGCCCGCCGCGAGCAGCGCCGCGGGCACGGCCCCCCGGCCGGTCGGCCCGACGACGGCGGGGAGGCGGAGGCGGCCTCCGCGCAGGACCAGCACGAGCACCACCGCGGTGAGCACCTCGACGAGCAGCAGGGTCAGGGCGACGTCGGCGGCGCCCACGAGGACCATCCGCACCGCCACCACCAGGCCGACCAGGCCGACGAGCGCCACGAGCACCAGCGCCGAGGAGGTCACGGCGGCGCAGACCAGGGTCACTGCCAGCACGACGAGCAGGACGGGCTCGCCGGGCACGGCCGTCGCGGTCCGCTCGGGCAGCGCACCGCCCAGCACGACCGCGCCCACGACACCGAGCACGGCCACCACCGCCAGCGGCCGGGCCAGGTGGGTCGCGAGCGGGCGGGCGCGGGTGTCGGCGCCGACGCGCCCGCCGAGGGCCAGCAGACCGCGGTGGCCGACGTCGAAGGCCCCGCCCGCGTCGGGCAGCCGGAGGCGCACCAGCACGCCGTCGACCCGGTCGCGCTGCCAGAACAGCAGCGACCCCAGCGCGACGGTGACCCCCGAGAGCACCACCTCGGTGGACAGCCCGTGCCAGAAGTAGATCCGCGGCGGCACCGAGCCGGGCAGCGCGGCGCTGGTGGCGGCGTCGACCAGGGGGTCGAAGAGCGAGACCGCCGGGCCCAGCAGCAGGCCGGCGGCCGCGGCCACGGCGGCGGGGGCCAGGAAGCTCTTCGCCGGCTCGTAGAGCTCGGGGTGGTCGGGGCCGCCGAAGGCCCCCCACACGATCCGCATCGAGTACGCGAACGTCAGGGCGGACGCCGTCACCGCGCAGGCCGCGGCGGCCGGGGCCACCCACGCGGGCCCGGGGGCGGAGACGAACCCCTGGTAGAGGTACTCCTTGCTGACGAAGCCCAGCGCCGGGGGCACCCCCGCCATCGACAGGGCCGCCAGGGCCGTGGCCGCCGCGGTCCACGGCATCGCCCGCCGCAGGCCCGACAGGTCGCGGATGTCGCGGCTGCCGGTCTCCGTGTCGATGATCCCGACGAGCATGAACAGCGTCGCCTTGAACAGGGCGTGCGCCATCGTGTGCAGCAGGGCGGCGCCGAGGGCGGTGGGCGTGCCGACGCCGATGGCGGCCACGAGCAGACCCAGCTGGCTGACGGTGGAGTGGGCGAGGATGCCCTTGAGGTCGTGCTCGCGCAGCGCCATCACGGCCCCCACCAGCGCCGTCGCCATCCCGACGGCCACCAGGGCCACCTGCCACGGCGTCTGCTCGGCGAACAGCGCGGAGATGCGGACCAGCAGGTAGATGCCGGCCTTCACCATCGTCGCGGCGTGGAGGTAGGCGCTGACGGGCGTCATCGCGACCATCGCGCCCGGCAGCCAGAACTGCAGCGGCAGCTGCGCGGACTTGCTCATCGCCGCCAGCAGCACGCACGCGGCGACGGGCCACGCCAGCGGCGAGGACAGCACGACGTCGGGCTCGGCCAGCAGCACCGAGATGCGGGTGGTACCGCCCGCCAGGGCGAGCAGGACGACGGCGACCAGCAGCGCGAGGCCCCCGGCGATGGTGATGACCAGCGCCCGGCGCGCCGGGGCCTCGGCCCGCGCCCCCGCCGTCGACAGCAGGGCGAAGGAGCACAGGGTGGTGAGCTCCCAGAACAGGTAGAGCAGCACGAGGTCGTCGGCGAGGACCAGGCCGACCATCGCCGCGGCGAAGACCGTCAGCAGCGGCAGCACCGGGCCCCGCGCGGAGGCGTCGGAGAGGTAGCGGGCGCAGTACGCCATCACCAGGGCGCCCACCACGAGCGCGACCAGCGCGAAGACGAGGGAGAGCCCGTCGAGGCGCAGCGCGGCCTCGACCCCGAGCGAGGGCAGCCACGGGGCGGACGCCTCCACCGCGGCCTGCGCGCCCGGGCGACCCCCGCGGAGCACCTGCGGGGCGAGGGAGACCAGGAGCCCGGCGGCCACCAGGAACCCCGCCGACAGCACGTACCCGGTGGACCGGCCGAGCCGGCGCGCGAGCATCGGCGCGCTCGCGGCCAGCGCCGCGAGCAGCAGGAGCGCCGCCACCATGGTCATCCGTGCGGACGCTAGCGGCGCTCCGCCGGGCCCGCCCGGTGGAGCGGCACCGGTCACCTGGCAGGCTTGACCGTCCTCGCGCCGGGTGCGCGGGGGTGTCGATCGGGTGACCGACCGGGTGGCGGACGACGGAGGGGTGGTCCGGTGAGCGGGCTGGAGCGCGAGACCGCGGCGGAGCAGGGGCGCGTCGACGAGCGCTACGCCCGGCTCGACCTGCTGCGCACCTCGACCGAGCAGCGCCTGAGGGACGTGCGCGCCGCCGGCTCGGCGGGGACCCCTGCCGCCCGCATGGAGCGCGACGCCTTCGCCACCCTCTACGAGGACCGGCTCTCCCAGCTGCGCGCCGTCGAGGACCGCCTGGTCTTCGGGCGGCTCGACCTGGACGACGGCGACGTCCGCTACGTGGGTCGCATCGGCCTCTCCGACACCGACCAGGAGCAGCTGCTCACCGACTGGCGGGCCCCCGCGGCCGAGCCCTTCTACCGCGCGACCTCCGCCGACCCCCTGGGCGTGGTCCGCCGCCGGCACGTCACGCTCACCGGCCGCCGGGTCACCGCCCTAGAGGACGACGTCGTCGCCGACGGGGCGGCGCTGCCCGAGGGGATGGTCGTCGCCGGCGGCGGTGCCCTCATGGCCGCGGTCACAGCGGCCCGCACCGGCCGGATGAAGGACGTCGTCGCGACGCTGCAGGCGGAGCAGGACGCCGTGGTCCGCGCTCCCCTGCCCGGCGTGCTGGTGGTGCAGGGAGGCCCCGGCACGGGCAAGACGGCGGTGGCGCTGCACCGCGCCGCGTACCTGCTCTACGCCCACCGCGAGCGCATCGCCCGCTCGGGGGTGCTCATCATCGGTCCGAACCGGGCGTTCCTGCGGTACATCGACCAGGTGCTGCCGGCGCTCGGCGAGACCGGCGTGGTGATGGCGAGCGTCGGCGAGCTCTTCCCGGGGGTGGTCGCCACGGCGAGCGACCCCGACGACGTCGCCGCCCTCAAGGGCAGCGCGCGGATGGTCGACCTGCTGACCGCCGCCGTCCGCCAGCGCCAGCGGGTGCCCGCGCAGCCGGTGCGCCTGGAGGTCGGCCACCACCACGTGCAGCTGCGCCCGCGGGTGGTCCGATCGGCGCTGGACGCCGCCCGCGACACGAGGCAGCCGCACAACGCGGCGCGCACCACCTTCGTGCGCAAGGTGATGAACGACCTGGTCCGCCAGCTGGGCACCGCCCACGGCACCCGCGGCGACGACCTCGACGCCGACACCCGCCAGTCCCTCGACGCCGAGCTGCGCGAGTCGCCCGACGTCCGCCGCGAGGTCAACCTCTGCTGGATGCCGCTGACCCCGGCCGGGGTGCTGCGCGACCTGTGGTCCAAGCCGCGCCTGCTCGCCGCGGCCGGCGCCGCGGCGGGGTTCTCCGCGGCGGAGCTGCGCCTGCTCGCCCGCGACCGGACCGCGCCGCTGACCACGGCCGACGTCCCCCTGCTCGACGAGCTGGCCGAGCTGCTGGGTGACGACCCCGACGCCGGCCGCGCCGAGGAGCGCCGGGCCGCCCGCGACCGCGACCAGCTGCTCTCCCAGGCGCGCGGGGTGCTGGAGTCCGGCCTGGTCGACGAGGGCGGCAGCGCCGTCCTGTCCGCCGACGTGCTCGCCGACCGGTGGGCGCTCGACGGCGGCGGTGGCAGCGTGGCCGACCGCGCCTCCAGCGACCGCACCTGGACCTACGGGCACGTGGTGGTCGACGAGGCCCAGGAGCTCTCGGCGATGGCCTGGCGCGTGCTGACCCGGCGCTGCCCCTCGCGGTCGATGACGGTGGTCGGAGACCTGGCGCAGACCTCGAGCGCCGCGGGCGCCCGGAACTGGGCGCAGGCCCTCGCGCCCGTGCTGGGCACCGGCACCCGCTCGCGCGGCGGGGTCGACCTCTCCCGCGACTTCACCCTGGCGCGGCTGACGGTCAACTACCGCACCCCGCGGCAGGTCATGGACGTGGCGAGCGCGGTGCTCGCGGCGCACGGCTCCCCCGAGGAGGCGCCCAGCTCGATCCGCGACGCCGAGGTGCCGCCGTCGGCGGTGACCGCCCCCGGCCCTGCGGGCTCGCCCGCGTGGACGGACGCCGTGGTCGACGCCGTGCGCGAGCAGGTGGCGGTGCTCGACGAGGGCCGCCTGGTGGTCGTGGCGCCCGACGCCTCGGTGGAGGGCCTGCGCGCGGCGCTGGTGGGTGCCCTCGGCGCGGAGCGCGTGCGCGCCGTCACCGACTCCTCCGACGCCGCGGTCACGGTCTCGGGGGTCTACGGGGTCAAGGGCCTCGAGTTCGACGCGGTGGTGCTCGTGGAGCCCCGCGCGGTGCTGGAGGCCTCGCCCCGGGGCGCCGGCGACCTCTACGTGGCGCTCACGCGCCCCACGCAGCGGCTGCTGGTGGTGGCCTCGCAGCCGCTGCCCGCGGGCATGGAGCCGCTGGCCGGCTGACCGGCGCCGGGCTCAGCTGCCGGCGGGCAGGTGGGTCGGCAGGCCGCAGCGCTCGAACAGGCCGCGGTCGGCGTCGAGGAAGAAGACCAGGTCAGCGACCTTGCCGTCGCGCTCCGCCAGGACCACCAGGGCCCACGGGGTGTGCCCGGCGTCCGGGTCCGGGGTCGGGGCGCCGTGGTCGGCGCGGCGGTACTGCGCCAGCGCGCGCTGCCCGTTGAGGCGCACCGGCAGCAGCCGGGAGCCCTCGCAGTCGCGCCCCGGTCCGCGCAGCCACGCCGCGACGTCGGCCGGGCCCCGCAGCCACAGCGCGTACGGCGGCATCGACATCGTCGCCTCGGCGTGCAGCAGCGCGACCAGCGCGTCGACGTCGTACCGCTCGAAGGCCTCGGTGTAGCGGGCGAGCAGCGCGGCGTGGGAGTCGTCGAGGGGCTGCAGCGCCGCCTCGCGGGCGTCGCGGGCGGCCAGGGTGGCGCGCGCCCGCTGGAGCAGGCTGTTCACCGACGGCACGGACGTCTCGAGGAGGGACGCGACCTCGTCGGCGTGCCAGTGCAGCACCTCGCGGAGCACCAGCACGGCGCGCTGGCGGGGCGGGAGCAGCTGCAGGGCGGCCACGAGGGCCAGGCGCACCGACTCGCGGTCGGCGGCGACGTCGGCCGGGTCGGCGGCGGGCGCCGTGCCGAGCACCAGGGCGTCGGGGGCGGGCTCGACCCAGGCGGCGCTCTCCAGCGCCGGACCGAGGGAGGACACCACCGGCGGTGACGGCGCCGGCGACATGTCGACCGGCAGGGCGCGGCGCCTGCGGCCGTCGAGGCTGTCGAAGCAGACCCGGGTGGCGATCCGGTAGAGCCAGCCGCGCTGGGCAGCCGGGTCGCGCAGGGACCCGGCGTGGCGCCAGGCGCGGACCATCGCGTCCTGCACGGCGTCCTCGGCGTCGGCCAGCGAGCCGAGCATCCGGTAGCAGTAGCCGGTGAGCTCGCGGCGGTACTCCTCGAGCTGCAGCTCCACACCGCCGACGGCTCCGTCGACAGCCCCCTCCAGCGCGGTCATGGCGGCACTCTGGCAGATGCCTGTGACACCGGTCAGCCGCCGTCCGGGCCCCTCCGGTCGCGAGCCGCCGAACCGCGACGGCGGAGCCGCGGGTCAGAACGACCTCGGATCTGACCCCGGACTCCGCCGTCGTCGTCCTCGGTCGCCCGAGCGGCACCGGTGGGTGGTTCCGCACCACTCCCGGACTGGCGCAGGGTGGCCCCGCACCAGTGGGTCTGGCGCAGGGCCACCCCGCGCCACCGGGGGTGGGCCGGGGTCAGCGGACCAGGTAGCGCCCCGGGCGGTGGTTCATCGCGAGCACGACGTTCACGACGACGACGCCGAGCAGCGACGCGGCCGCCAGGCGCGGGCCCACGACGAAGAGCGCACCGACCATGACGACGGCGTCGAAGGCCATCTGCACGTGCCCCGCCCGCCACCCGAACCGCTCCTGCAGGTGGAAGGCGAGGATGCCGAACCCGCCCGCGCTCGCCCGGTGGCGGAAGAGCACGAGGAACCCGATGCCCAGGCTGAGGCCGGCGAAGGCCGTGGCCAGCCACAGGGGCATCGACACCCGCACCACCTGCGGCAGCAGCTCGGCGAGCACGGAGGTCAGCGTCACGCAGGCCAGGGTCCGCAGGGTGAAGCCCCAGCCCAGCCGGCGCACCGCCAGCCCGTAGAAGGGCAGGTTGATGAGGAAGAACGCGACCCCCAGCGGGACCGGGCCGAGCGCGGCCACCAGGAAGGCCACGCCCGCCAGCCCCCCGGAGACCGCGTCGGCCTGCTGGAGCAGCAGGAGCGCCCACGCCAGCAGGAACGAGCCGACGAGCAGGGCGGCGGCGTCCTCCGCGGCGCTGTGCGGCGGCGCCGCGGGCGGGACCGCGGTCGGTGCTGCGGGAGGGGCGGAGCTCACGGCGGGCACGGTAGGCCCTCGACGGCCGCAGCGGCGGTGGCCTGGGCCATCACGTCACCCGAGAGGTACACGACCACCGGGCCGGGAGGCCCGGGAGCCCTTAGGGTTGGGCGGACATGATCCTCCTCCTGACGGCCCACGCCGCGGCCGCCGGCATCGCGGTCCCCGTGGTGCGCCGTTGGGGCCCCCGAGGCGTGCTGCTCACCGCTCTCGCCCCGCTGGCGGTGCTCTTCTGGCTGGTGGCCCAGTGGGCCTCGGGCACGGCGGGCTCCGACGGGTCGGCGCTGCGCGAGTCGGTGTCGTGGATCCCGAGCCTCGGCGTCGAGGTGGCGCTCCGCCTCGACCCGCTCTCGGCGATCATGGTGCTGGTCGTGGCCGGGGTCGGCGCGCTCGTGCTGGCCTACTCCTCGGGGTACTTCGGCGGCGAGTCGCAGCGGGCCACCCGCAACCGCACCGTGCCGCTGCTCGTCGCGTTCTGCGCCGTCATGCTCGTGCTGGTCCTCGCCGACGACCTGGTGCTCCTCTACGTCGCCTGGGAGCTCACGACGGTGCTGTCGTGGCTGCTCATCGGCGGTGACGGGCGCTCGCGCGCGGCCCGGTACGCCGCCAGCCAGGCGCTCGTGGTCACCACCGCGGGCGGCCTGGCGATGCTCGTCGGCATCGTCATCCTCGCGGTCACCACCGGGACCACCTCGATCTCGGCCCTGCTGGCCGACCCGCCCGCGGCGGGCGCGGCCACCACCGCCGCGGCGCTGCTGCTGCTCGCCGGCGCGGTCACCAAGTCGGCGCTGCTGCCGACCACGGCGTGGCTGCCGGGTGCGATGGTCGCCCCCACCCCCATCAGCGCGTACCTGCACGCCGCGGCGATGGTGAAGGCCGGCGTGTACCTCGTCGTGCGCTTCGGCCCGGTGTTCACCGAGGTGCCCGCCTGGCGCTGGACGATCGTCGTCCTGGGCGGGGCCACGATGGTGGTCGGCGCCTGGCGCGCGCTGCGCCAGCACGACCTCAAGCTGCTGCTCGCCCACGGCACGGTCAGCGAGCTGGGCTTCATCGCCCTGCTCGTGGGCGCCGGGGGCCGCACGGGCGCGGTCGCCGGCACCGGGCTGCTGCTGGCGCACGCGCTGTTCAAGTCGTGCCTGTTCATGGTGGTCGGCGCCATCGACCACGGCGCCCACACCCGCGACCTGCGCAAGCTGTCGGGCCTGGCCCGCCGCGCCCCGGTGCTGTGCGTGGCCTCGGTGCTGGCCGCCGGGTCGATGGCCGGCTTCCCGCCGATGCTCGGCTTCATCACGCACGAGGCGGCCTTCGAGGGCTTCCTCGTGGGCGGGGGCTGGCCGCCGGGCTCCACGCCCGCCGCTGACGCCGCCGTCCTGGCCGTGCTGGTGGTCGGGTCCGTGCTCACCGCGGCGTACAGCGCGCGCTTCGTGTGGGGGGCCTTCGCGGACCGCGAGCTGCCCGAGGGTGCTCCCGACCCGGCCGACTTCCACGCACCCGGGCCCTCGATGTCCGTGCCGCTGCTGGTCGCGGCCGTCGGCAGCCTGGTGACGGGCGCCGTGCCGGCCGTGGTGCACGCGGTCGACGGCGTGGTGGCCGCCGCCACGGCGGGCTTCCCCGCGCCCGAGGAGGAGTACCACCTCGCCCTCTGGCACGGCTTCACCCCGACCCTGGGCCTGTCGGTGCTCTGCCTGGCCCTCGGCGGGCTGCTCTTCCTGGTGCGCTCCCGCGTCGAGCGCCTGCAGCACCGCCTCGACGTCCCCGCGATGAGGCACCTCACCGGTGGGCGCCTGCAGGACCGCGCCCGCGGCTGGATCGACGCGGTCGCGGCCGCCACCACGCTGGTCTACCAGCGCGGGTCCCTGCCCCAGTACGTCCTCACCGCGGCGGCCGTGCTCGTGCTCGGTCCCGGGTCGGCGCTCGTCGTCGCCTCGGCGACGGGCGCGTGGCCGGCCGTCTGGCGCTGGTGGGACGAGCCGCTGCAGGCGGTGCTGGTGCTCGTCGCGCTCGGCACGGCCGTCGCCACCGCCGTCTCGCGCAACCGCCGTGCGGCCTTCGTCATGGCCGGGGTCTCCGGGTACGCGGTCGCCGGCCTGTTCGTGGTCGCCGGTGCCCCCGACGTCGCCCTCACGCAGGCCCTCGTCGAGAGCATCACGCTGGCCGCCGCCGTGCTGGTGCTGCGCGGCCTGCCGCCCACCTTCGAGCCCTCCCCCGACAGCCTCGTCAAGGGCCCCAAGCCGTGGGTGCGGGCGGTGCTCGCCGTCGGCGCCGGTGCCGTGGCCTCCCTGCTCGCGGCCGTGGCGCTGGGCGCGCGCACCGCGACCCCGGTCTCGGTCGACTTCGCCCGCCTCGCCTACGAGCTCGGGTACGGCGAGAACGTCGTCAACGTGACCCTGGTCGACCTGCGCGCCTGGGACACCTTCGGCGAGATCACCGTGCTCACCGTCGCGGCGACCGGCGTGGCCAGCCTCGTCTTCCTGCGCCACCGCACGGGGCGCGCCCCCCGCCTGCGCAGCGGCCCGTCCGCCGGCGGGGCGGGCGGCTCCAGCAGCCCGACGACGGTCGCCTCGACGTGGCGCAGCTCCCAGGACTTCGCCCCCGGCCCCGACGCCGCCCCCTCCACCCGCTGGCTGCCCGCGGTGCGCACCCTGGCTCCGGCCCGTCGCTCGCTGCTGCTCGAGATCGTGGTCCGGCTGGTGTTCGGCACGGTGCTGGTGCTCTCGGTCTACCTGCTCTTCGCCGGCCACAACCTGCCCGGCGGCGGCTTCGCCGCGGGCCTGGTCACCGGGCTGGCGCTCTTCCTGCGCTACCTCGCGGGCGGGCGCTACGAGCTGGGCGAGGCCGCCCGGGTCGACGTCGGCGTGCTCCTCGGCTCGGGCCTGCTCATCGCCGCGGCCTCGGCCGGCGTCCCGCTGCTCCTCGGGGGCCAGGCGACGCAGACGGCGGACACCTACCTGCAGATCCCGCTGCTCGGCGAGGTGCACCTCGTCAGCTCGCTGGCCTTCGACATCGGGGTCTACCTGGTCGTCGTGGGCACCGTGCTCGACGTCCTGCGCAGCCTGGGCGCGGGCATCGACGCCCAGCAGGAGGAGATCGAGGCCGACCCGACCGCCGTCCACGACCAGGAGGACGGCGAGGACGACGGCGAGCCCGGCCCCGACGAGATGCCCGGTCCCGGTGACGCCGCCGACGGCGCCGCACCCGCCGACCTGGCGACGGCCGACGTCGAGGAGCCCGACGACGCCGAGGAGGCCGACCCGCGCGAGGTCGACGCCGGTGCGGACGCCGGTCGCGGCGGCGCAGGAGCGGGTGCGCGATGAGCCCCACGATCGTCCTCACCGTCGCCATCGGCGGCCTGGTGGCCACCGGCGTGTACCTGCTGACCTCGCGGCACCTCACGCGCGTGGTCCTCGGGGTGCTCGTGGCCGGCAACGGCGTCAACCTGCTGATCATCGCGGCGGCGGGCCGCGCGGGCCGCGCCCCGGTGCTCGACCCCGACGGCGAGATCACGCTGGAGACCGCGGCGGAGTCGAGCGACCCCCTGCCGCAGGCCCTGGTGCTCACCGCGATCGTCATCACCTTCGCCGTGACGGCGTTCCTGCTGGCCATGGCCTACCGGACCAGCCGCATCGAGGGCACCCGGGGCGACGACGTCGTCCGCGACACCAGCCCGCAGGGCCGCTCCCGCGGCGAGGCCGCGCCCCCCGGTGAGTCGACGGACGCGGCCGACAGCAGCGACGGCCCCGCGTCGTCGCGCCAGCAGCGCGGTGCCCCGAGGGGGGCCGGTGGCCCGGTGCTCGGCAGCGGCAACCGGCCGGCCTCGAGCGGCTCGCCCGAGGAGGCCTCCTGATGCGGGTGCTCCTGCCCCTGGCCGTGCTGCTCCCCGTGCTGGGCGCCGCGCTCACGCTCGCGCTCGGCAGCCACCCCGTGGCGCAGCGCTGGGTGAGCGTCGCCGCGCTGTCGGGCGTCACCGCGACGGCGGCGGCGCTGCTGTTCGGCGCCGCCACCGACGGGCCGCAGTCGGTCGTGCTCGGGGCCTGGCCCGCGGGCGTCGGCATCTCGCTGGTCGCCGACCGGTTGTCGGCGCTCATGCTGCTGACCTCCTCGGTCGTCACCCTGTCGGTGATGCTCTTCAGCGTCGGGCAGGGCAGCACGGGCGACACCGAGCGCACCCCGGTGTCGATCTACCACCCGACGTTCCTCACCCTGTCCGCCGGCGTCTCCATCGCCTTCCTCGCCGGTGACCTCTTCAACCTCTACGTCGGCTTCGAGGTGCTGCTGGTCAGCTCCTACGTGCTCCTCACCCTCGGCGGCACGGCCGCCCGCGTCCGCGCGGGCATGACCTACGTCGTGGTCTCGATCGTGTCGTCGCTCCTGTTCCTCACCGGGCTGGGCCTGGTCTACGCGGCCACGGGCACGGTCTCCATGGCCGACCTGCCCGGGCGCCTGTCGGGCCTGCCGCTGGCGGTGGCGGTCGGGCTCCAGCTGGTGCTCCTGCTGGCGTTCGGCCTCAAGGCGGCGGCGTTCCCGCTGTCCGGCTGGCTGCCCGACAGCTACCCGACCGCCGCGGCCCCGGTGGCGGCGGTCTTCGCGGGCCTGCTGACCAAGGTCGGCGTCTACGCGATCTTCCGGACGCAGACGGTGCTCTTCGGGGAGGTCTCCTCCCCCGCGGTGACCACCGGGCTCGTGGTGGTGGCGATCATGACCATGCTCGTGGGCATCCTGGGCGCCATCGCCCAGAACGACCTCAAGCGCCTGATGTCGTTCACGCTGGTCAGCCACATCGGCTACATGCTCTTCGGCGTCGCGCTCGGCACCGTGGAGGCGCTGGGCGCCGCGGTGTTCTACGCGGTGCACCACATCCTCGTGCAGACGGCGCTGTTCCTGGTGGTGGGTCTGGTGGAGCGCGCGGCCGGCACCACGTCGCTGCGGCGCCTCGGCGGTCTCGGCGGCGCGGCCCCCGGCATCGCCCTGCTCTTCCTGCTCCCGGCCCTGAACCTGGCGGGCATCCCGCCGTTCTCCGGGTTCATCGGCAAGATCGCCCTCCTGCGCGCCGGTGCCGCCGAGGGCGGGTTCTCCGCCTGGGCCCTGGTCGTCGCGGGCGTCGTCACCAGCCTGCTCACCCTGTACGCCATCTCCCGGGCCTGGGCGGCCACGTTCTGGTCGGGGCGGGCCACCCGCCTCGACCCCGAGGTCAGCCCCGAGACCGCTGCGGCCCGCGCCCACCGGGTGCCCCCGGCGATGGTGGCCGCTGCCGCCGGCGTCGTGGTCGTGGTCAGCGCGCTGACGTTCGTGGCCGGGCCCCTGCTCGACCTGGCGAACGGCGCCGCCGAGGACACCCTCGACGTCCGCGGCTACAGCCAGGTGGTCGGCGGGCTCGACACGCCCCCGGCCGACGGCAGCGGTGGCACCGACAGCGGGGAGAAGGCGCCGTGAGCCCGCAGGGAGGCACCACCCGCCCGGGGCTGCGCGGCCGCCTGCCGCACCGCCGGCAGATCCCGATCATGACCTGGATGGTCGTGTTCTGGTGCGGCCTGTGGGGCTCGGTGAGCCCGGTCGTCGTCGTCGGCGGGGTGCTGACCGCTTTCGCCCTCGTCGCGGTCTTCCCGATGCCCACGCTGCCGCCAGCGCCGCGCCCCTCCGTGCTGGGCGCCGTGCGCCTGGGGGCCTACGTGCTCTTCGACCTGCTGCGCTCCAGCCTCCAGGTCGCCTGGTTCGCCGTGCGGCCCGGCCCGGTGCCCGCCAGCGCCATCGTGGCCGCGCCGCTGCGCTCGCGCTCCGACGCCATGATCGCCGCCACCGCCGAGATCCTGAGCCTGGTGCCGGGGACGCTGGTCGTCGACATCGACGTCCCGAGCGGCACGCTGTACCTGCACGCGCTGGTCACCGGAGACCCGGAGCGGGTCGGCGACGACGTGCGCGCCAGCGTGCGGCGCATGGAGGAGCGGGTGCTCGCCGCCCTGGCCCCGGGAGCGCTGCGCGACGGCGTGGCCGTGGCCGACGACGTGAGGGAGGCGAAGCGCTGATGGGCGTGGTGACCGACATCGCCCTCGGCATCCTGCTGGTGGCGGCCCTGCTCGTGGTGGTGCGGCTGGTGAAGGGCCCGACGACCCTGGACCGCGCGGCCGCCGCCGACGTGTTCGTCGCGATCCTGCTGTGCGGCGTCGCCGTCCTCGTGGCCCGCCGCGGCTCCACGGTGTTCGTGCCGGTGCTGCTCGCGCTGTCGCTGCTGGGCTTCGCCAGCTCGGTCGCCGTGGTGCGCTTCGTGGGCCGGGAGGACCCGGTCTCCGAGCCCGACGAGCACGACGAGACTGACGAGGACCACAGGAGGACCACCCCGTGAGCGCCTGGGACTGGGTCTCCGCGGTGCTGCTGCTGTCGGGGTCGCTGCTCGCGCTCGCCGCCGGCATCGGCATGCTGCGCTTCCCCGACCTGTGGATGCGGATGCACGCGGGCACCAAGCCCCAGGTGCTGGGGCTGCTGCTGGTGCTGGCCGGCGTCGAGGTCCAGCTGGTGCCCGACGCGAGCGCCGTCGTCGCCCTGCTCTTCGTGGGGCTGTTCCAGCTGGTCACCGCGCCGGTGGCGAGCCACCTGCTCGCCCGGGCGGGCCACCGCTCCGGGGTGGTGCCGCGCGACCAGCTGGTGCAGGACGACCTGCGCGTCTTCGAGCTCGAGTGCGCCGCGGGCGAGCACCCCGAGTCCTCCCCGCCGCAGGACCCCGGCCCCCGGGCCGAGGGCCGGGGCTGACGCACCGGCACCGGGTCGGGGGGCCGGCCGTCGTCAGGCCGTCGTCAGGCCGTCGTCAGGTCCGGGCGGGAGCGGCCCCGGGGCCCTTCTTGAGCGAGATCACCCGCTGCAGCACCACGAAGGCGAGCAGCACGCCGCCGATGGCCACGCGGGTCCACCAGGAGTCGAGGCCCTCGCGGGCGTTGAGCACCTGGATGAGGCCGTACACGAGGACCCCGGCGCCGGTGCCCAGCACGTAGCCGTAGCCGCCGGTGAGGAGCGTGCCGCCGATGACGACGGCGGCGATCGCGTCGAGCTCCATGCCGACGCCGGTGAGGTTGTACCCGGACTTCGTGTAGAAGGCGAAGAGCAGGCCCGCGATGCCGGCGCACGTGCCGGAGATGACGTAGACGAGCACCCGGGTGCGCTCGGCCCGCAGGCCCATGAGCCCCACCGCGTGGCCGCGGTCGGCGGCGCCCAGGCCGTAGACGGTGCGCCCGAAGCGGGTGTGGTGGAGCACCAGGTAGGCCACCGCGAGCACGCCGAGGGCGATGAAGATGCTCGCGTTGAGGCGCCAGGAGGTGCGTCCCTCCCCGAAGCGCAGGCTCCAGGAGGCGATGGCGGAGAAGCCGGGGTCGTCGATGGGCAGCGACCGGGTGCCGATGACGGTGGCGGCGCCCCGGGCGAGGAACAGCACGGCGAGGCTCGCGATGAAGGGCTGCACGTCGAAGTGCTGGACCAGGACGCCGATGACCGTGCCGCAGGCGGTCCCGACGAGGACGCCGACCACCAGCACCACGGGCGTCGGCCACCCCGCGATCGACAGCTGGGCGACGGTCAGGCCCACCAGGGCCACCACGGCGCCGACGGAGAGGTCGATGCCACCGGCCAGGACGACGAAGGTCATCCCCACGGCGAGCACCAGCAGGAACGAGTTGTCGATGAGCAGGTTGGAGATCAGCTTCATGCTGACGAAGTCCTGGCGGGCGGTGCTGTAGCGCACCTGGCCGACCACGAGCAGCGCCACGAGCGTGGCCAGGGTCCCCGCCACGGGCAGGTAGCGGACGTCGGGCCGCCGCAGCCGCTGCAGCAGCGAGGGCGACGAGGGGTCCCGGGGTGCCGGGGCGGGGCGGCTGCCCGCGGGGCTGGAGGTCGTGGTCATGCGGTCAGCTCCTTCGCCGACGGGTCCTTCGCGGGCGCCGAGGAGGGCGCCGGCTCCGGGCGGGTGGACCGCCGCCGCTGCACCCAGGAGCGGGCGCGCGGCGAGGCGGCGATGCAGATGGCGATCAGCACGGCGGCCTTGAACAGGTTGGTCGTGGTCGAGGGCAGCTGGAAGATGATCACCGCCCGCTCGATGGTGGTGAGCAGCAGCGCGCCCACCACCAGGCCCGACAGGTAGAACCGGCCGCCGTCGAGCTTGGTCCCCCCGAGCACCACCACCACGATGGCGTTGAGCTCGAAGAACAGGCCGATGTTGTTGGCGTCGGCCGCCATCGTCGGTGCCCCGTAGACGATGCCCGCGAGGGCCGCGAGCACCCCGGCGAGGACGTAGACGGTCCAGGTGGTGCTGCGGGCGCGCACGCCGGAGAGCCGTGCCGACTCGCGGTTGACGCCGATCGACTCCAGGAGCATGCCGAGGGCCGTGCGCCGCACCACGAGCGCGACGACGACGAAGACGACGGCGCCGATGACCACGGCCTGCGGGAGCCCCAGCAGCGACCCCGCTCCCAGGGCCTTGAACGGCGGGCTGGTGACGGTCGTGATCTGGCCCTCGGTGATGAGCATGGCGATGCCGCGACCGGCCACCATGAGGATCATCGTGGCGATGAAGGGCTGCACCCCGAGCAGCGTGACGAGCATCCCGTTGAAGGCCCCGACCGCGAGGCCCAGCACCAGGCCCAGCACGACGGCGGTGACCACCGTCGCGGGGTCGCTGGCGTCGGCGGCGCCGTCGAGGTAGGTGAGCGAGACGGCCAGGGAGATCGCCATCACCGCGCCCACGGACAGGTCGATGCCGCCGGTGGCGATGACCAGGCACATGCCCAGGGCCAGGAGCAGCGGGGTCACGGAGTTGCGCAGCAGGTCGACCGGCTGGCCGACCAGGGCGCCGTCGCGCACTGAGACGTCGAGGAACCCGGGGCTGGCGACGCTGCACGCCACCAGGAGCACCACCAGGGCGGTGGTCGGCCAGAAGAGCGCGTGCCCGGTCGCACGGCGGACCGAGGTCTGGACGGCGCTCACGCCGCTCCCCCCTTCCGGGGCTCGTCAGCGGGGGCGGCCGGGTCGGCGGCCGGGTCGGCGGCCGGGTCGGCGGCCGGGTCGGCGGCGATGGTCGCCATGACCGTGTCGGTGGTGACGGTCTCGTCGTTGACCAGCTCGGCGACCTTGACGCGGTCGCGCATGACCACGACCCGCTGGCTCAGGCGCAGCACCTCGTCCATCTCGGAGGAGATGAACAGCACAGCCATCCCGGCCTGCGCGAGCTCGACGACCAGGCGCTGGATCTCGGCCTTGGCGCCGACGTCGATGCCGCGCGTGGGCTCGTCGAGGATCAGCAGGCGGGGGTCGGTGGCCAGCCAGCGGGCGAGGAGCACCTTCTGCTGGTTGCCCCCGGAGAGGTTGCGGATCAGGGCGTTCGGGTTCTTGGGGTTGATGTTGAGGGCGACCATGTAGCGGTCGACGACGGCGTCGAGCTCCTTGGCCGGGACCGGCCGCCAGGCGCCGCGCCGGGCCTGCAGGGCCAGGGCGATGTTCTCCCGGACCGTGAGGTCGCCGACGATGCCCTCCTTCTTGCGGTCCTCGGTGGAGTAGGCGATGCCCCGCTGGAGCGCCTGGAGGGGGGTGGCCAGGCGCGTAGCGGCGCCGTCGACGTCGAGCTGGCCGGAGTCGGGCCTGTCGGCCCCGCACAGCAGGCGCGCGGCCTCGGTGCGCCCCGACCCCAGGAGACCGGCGAAGCCGAGGATCTCCCCGCGGTGGACGTCGAGGTCGAACGGCTCGACCGACCCCTGGCGGCCCAGGCCCCGCGCGCTGACGAGCGGCTGCGCGCCGGCGTCGTGCAGGCCGATGGCGGCGCGGGCGGTCTCCTCGACCCCGGCCAGCTCCTCACCGGACCTGCCGATCATCAGGGAGATGAGCTCGCGGCGGGGCAGGTCGCGGGTGAGCCGCTCCTCCACGAGCCGGCCGTTGCGCAGCACGGTCATGCGGTCGGAGATCGCGTAGACCTGGTCCATGAAGTGGGAGACGAACAGCACCGCGACGCCGGAGTCGCGCAGCTGGCGCACCACCCGGAACAGCTCGGCGACCTCGGCGCGGTCGAGGCTGGAGGTGGGCTCGTCGAGGATCAGCACCTTGGCGTCGACCACCATCGCGCGCGCGATGGCGACGAGCTGCTGGACGGCGATGGTGTGGCTCTCCAGGGGAGAGCGCGGGTCGAGGTGGAGGTTGAGGCGGGCCAGGTGCTCGGCGGCGCGACGGCGCGTGGCGCGCCAGTCGACGAACGGCCCCCGCCGCACCTCGTGGCCCAGCATGACGTTCTCGGCCACCGACAGGTTCGCGCAGAGGTTGACCTCCTGGTAGACGGTGGAGATCCCCGCCCGCTGCGCGTCGCTGGGGCCGGCGAAGGCCACCTCGCCGCCGTCGACCAGCACCTGGCCGGCATCGATCGCGTAGACGCCGGTGAGGGCCTTGATCAGGGTGGACTTGCCGGCCCCGTTCTCGCCCATGAGGGCGTGGACCTCGCCCGGGAACAGGCGCAGGGAGACGCCGTCGAGGGCGCGCACCCCCGGGAAGTCGATGGTGATGCCGCTCATCTGCACGACGGGGCGGTCGGTGGCGGGGCGGTCGGCCCGGGTCTCGGTGGTGGAGGTGCTCATGCGCTGGTCGGGCCTTCCGTGGGGTGCCGGGGGCGGCGCCGTCGAGCGGCGCCGCCCCCGGCAGGACGGGGTGGGTGGAGTCCGCCCGTCAGTAGGGGCGGGCGTCGACCTCGGCCTGGGTGATCGTCTGGTCGAAGGCGGTCTCCTCGACCACGGTCTCCTTCGGGACGTCCTCCCCGTCGTGGACCTTCTTGATGAGCTCGGCGAGCTGGTCGCCGAAGGCCGGGTTGCACTCGACGACGTAGTTGAACTTCTTGTCGACGAGGGCCTGCAGGCCGTCGCGGACGGCGTCGACGGAGACGATCTGGATGTCGGTGCCGGGCTTCTTGCCGGCCGCCTCGATCGCCTCGACGGCGCCCAGGCCCATGTCGTCGTTGTGCGTGAAGATCATGGTCATGTCGGGGTAGGCCTGCAGCGCGGCCTCGGTGGCCGTGCGGCCCTCGGCGCGGGTGAAGTTGCCGCTGGCCTTGCCGATGACCTGGCTGCCGACGACGCCGTCGAAGCCCTCCTCGCGGTCGACCTGGGCGCCGGATCCGAGGGTGCCCTGCAGCTCGAAGATCTTGGCGTCCGGAGCGTTCTCCTCCACCCAGTCGCCGGCCTTGGTGCCCTCGGCCTTGAAGTCGGAGCCGATGTGGGTGACGTACGGGTCCTCGACGGTGGTGTCGACGGTCCGGTCGACCAGCACGACGGGGATGCCCGCGTCCTTGATCTCCTGGAGCACGTCGTCCCAGCCGGTCTCGACGACCGGGGAGAACGCGATGACGTCGACGTCCTGGGCGACGAAGTCGCGCAGGGCCTTGATCTGGTTCTCCTGCTTCTGCTGGGCGTCGACGAAGGTCAGGTCGAAGCCGTTGTCGGCGGTGAGGTTCTGCTGCACCGACTCGGTGTTGGCCGTGCGCCAGCCGCTCTCGGCCCCGAGCTGGGAGTAGCCGACCCGGATCGCGCCGTCGCCGCCGTCGCCGCCGGAGCCGGCCTGGGCGGTGTCGCCGCCACCGCCGCAGGCGGCGAGCGACAGGGCCAGGCCCGTGCTCGCGACGATCGACAGGAAGGTGCGCCTCTTCGCGTGGAACACTTGGTCTCCTCCTCGAGATGTGACCGGTGCTCGCCGCTCGAGCTGACAGGCGCGGGTGCGGCGAGTGCTGGAGATCGGCGGAGCGGCTCGCGGGGCGTTGCAGCGCCCCGCGGGCCAGCCACCTCGACGGCGAGGGGGCCGGTGCTCCGCGTGCTGAGCCTTGAGGGGCCCTTATCCTGGGAAGCTCCTGCGCTTCCGGGTGGGCAAGAGTGTGAGCGCTCACACAGAGGTCGTGCAACCCCCTTCGGTCACGAAGGGGTAACGGTCTCGACCCGTGGAACAGCGGTGCTCGCGCGCTGGACCAGCTCCGCCGGCAGCTGCACCGACCCGGCCGCCGTAGCACCGTCCGCCCGCTCGCCGACCCCCGCGCCCGCGCCCCGGGCCTCCACCAGGCCCAGCACCACCTCGAGCGCGGTGCGCCCCAGCGCGGCGAACTCCTGGCGCACGGTGGTCAGGGGCGGCAGGAAGTGCGCGGACTCGGGGGTGTCGTCGAAGCCCACCACGCTGACGTCCTGGGGCACCCGCAGGCCCCGCTCCGCCAGCGCTCGCACCACCCCGAGCGCCTGCGGGTCGTTCGCGGCGAAGACGGCCGTCGCCTCGGGGATGCGCGCCAGCACCTGTCCCGCGCGGTACCCGGAGCCGGCGGTCCAGTCGCCGTCCAGCGCGGGGGGCACCTCGCGCCCGGCGGCCTCGAGGGCGGCCCGCCACCCCCGCTCGCGCGCGGCGGCGTCGTGCCAGGCCAGGGGGCCGCGCACGTGCCACACCGTGCGGTGGCCGAGCCCCAGGAGGTGCTCGGTGGCCAGGCGCGCCCCGGCCTCCTGGTCGACCGAGACGTCGACGACGCCCCCTCCGGCGGCCCCGTCGACCGAGACGAGCGGGACCCCGAGCCGAGCACCGGACAGCGCCGACAGCACCGGGGTCACCGGCGCCACCACCACGACCCCGACGACGAGCTGGTCGACCAGGCGCGCCAGCCCGCCCTCCACCGAGGCCCTGTCGAGCTCGACGACGTGCTCGACCGCCAGGTGCACGCCGGCCTGCGCGGCCGCGAGCCCCAGCGCGGCCGTCATCGAGGCCGGGCCGTAGAGGGCCGAGCTGGGCGAGAGCACCCCGACGACCCCGGCGCGCCCGGTGGCCAGCGCGCGGGCGGCGGGGTTGCGGCGGTACCCGAGGTCCGAGATGGCCGCGAGCACCCGCTGGCGCGTGCCGTCGGCCACGCGCGGGGCGCCGTTGAGCACCCGGGAGACGGTCTGGATGGAGACGCCGGACCGCGCGGCGACGTCGGTGATGGAGGGGGCCCGCGGCGTCGACGGCGGCCCGGTGAGAGCGCTCACGCAGGCAGTGTGGGTGGTGGCCGGCGCTGCGCACCAGGCCCCCGCCACCCCCGGTCGGCAGACGGGGGGCGGCGGAGGCCGCTCACGAGGCGGCTCGCGAGGCGGTCAGAGCGGGGTCAGGGGTGCAGCACGACCTTGGTCCAGCCGTCCTCGCGGGCGTCGAAGTGCTGGTAGCCCTCGACGGCCTGGGCCAGGTCGAGCTCGTGGCTGACGATGAAGCCCGGCTCCGCCCTCCCCTGGGTGATCAGGTCGCGCAGCTGGCGGTTGTACCGCTTCACGTCGGCCTGGCCGGTGCCCATCGACTGGCCCTTGGTGAAGAACTCGCCGAACGGGAACGCCAGGCGCCCCTCCTGCATGAGCTCGTCGGGCCCGTTCGGGTCCTGGGGCGGGAAGACGCCCACCACGCCGATGCCGCCGGTCGCGCGTACCACCTTCACGAGGGTGTCGAGGGTGCCCGCGGGGTGCTCCTCGCCGGAGTGGTCGTGCGCCTGCCAGCCCACGGCCTCCACGCCGCGGTCGACGCCCACGCCGCCGGTGGCCTCCATGACCTGCTCGACCGGGTCGCCCTTGCTGAAGTCGACGGGCGTCGCACCGGCCCTCTCCGCCAGGGCGAGGCGGTCGGGGTGCTGGTCGACGACGTACACCTGGTCGGCGCCCTGGATCCGCGCCGACAACGCGGCCATCAGCCCCACCGGGCCGGCGCCCATGACCACGACCGACTCCCCGGGCTCCAGGCCGGCCAGCCGGGTGCCGTGCCAGCCGGTGGGGAAGATGTCGGACAGCATCGTGTAGTCGAGCTCGTGCTCGGTCCCGCCGGGCAGCCGGAGCGCGTTGAAGTCGGCGAAGGGCACGCGCAGGTACTCGGCCTGGCCGCCCTGGTAGGGGCCCATGTCGGCGTACCCGAAGGCACCGCCGGCCATCCCGGGGTTGACCTCCAGGCAGAACGCCGTCTTCCCGCGGCCGCAGTTGCGGCAGTGCCCGCAGGCGATGTTGAAGGGCAGGGAGACGCGGTCGCCCTTCTTCAGGCGGGTGACGCCGGAACCGACCTCCTCGACGGTCCCCATGTTCTCGTGGCCCAGGGTCTTGCCCTGCTCCACGTCGGTGCGCCCCTCGTACATGTGCAGGTCCGACCCGCAGATGTTGGTCGAGGTGATCTTGACGATGACGTCGGTCGGCGCCTCGATGCGGGCGTCGGGGACGTCCGTGACCGAGACGTCGCGCGGGCCGTTGTAGACGAGTGCCTTCATGGGGCACCCGTACCCGTGCCGGTGGACGGCAACCTGTGGATCAGCGGTCGGGGTGCTCCGCGTACCAGGCGGCGACGCGGCGGAAGCCCTCGTCGAGCTCGACCTGCGGGGCCCACTGCAGCACCCGCTGCGTCTCGCGCTGGTCGAACCAGTGGGCGGTGCCCAGCTGCTCGGCCAGGAAGCTCGTCAGGGGCGGCTCCTCTGCCCCGAGGGGGTGCCCGGCGGCGCGCAGGCCCTTCCAGACGGCCTCCACGGCGTGCCCGGCGGCGCTGGCCGCGCGGGTGGGGATCCGCCGGGTGGGCACCGGGGCGCCTCCGGCGACGGCCATCTTGGCCAGCAGCTCGCCCACGGTGCGGGGCTGGGCGCTGGAGATGACGAAGGCGCGCCCGTGCGCGTCGTCGTCACCGGCGTGGTCGAGGGCGGCGACGACGGCGGCGGCGGCGTCGTCCATGTACGTGGTGTCGATGAGGGCGGTCCCGTCGCCGATGACCACCATGCGGCCCACGCGGGCGCGCTCGACCACGCGGCCGACCAGCTGGGTGTCCCCGGGGCCCCACACGACGTGCGGGCGCACGGCCACGACGGCGAAGCCGGGGGCGTCGGCGGCCAGGGCGAGCAGCTCGGCCGCCGCCTTCGTGCGCGCGTACGGGCCGCGTGCGTGCTCGGGGTCGGCGGTACCGGCGCCCTCGCCCACCAGCGAGGTGCCCACGTGCGCGACCGACGGCGAGGAGACCTGGACGTAGCGAGCGGCCCCGGCCTCGCGGGCGCCGGCCAGCAGCGCGCGGGTGCCCTCGACGTTGACGGCCCGGTACTCCTCCTCCGGCCCGGTCAGCGCCACCTTGGCGGCGAGGTGCACCACGGCGTCGACGCCCTCGCAGGCCCGGCGCAGCGCGGCCGGGTCGGACATGTCGCCCTGCACGTCGCGGGCGCCGGCGACGCCGCTGGGGCGCCGCTGGAAGGTGATGACCTCGTCACCGCGGGCGACCAGCGCCGCCGCGGTGGTGGAGCCCAGGAGCCCGCTGGCTCCGGTGACCAGGACCTTCACCAGCCAGTCCTCTCCGCGCGGACCTCTCCGCGCAGCACCTGGTCGGCCCAGGCGGCGACCTTCGTCCTGTCGATCTTCGAGCGGTGCCGCACGTCGGTGGGCAGCTCGTCGACGACGAGCACCGCGGCGACCGGAACGGGCGTGCCCGCTGCGGCGCGCACGGCGTCGAGCAGCTCCAGGGGGGCCGGCCCGGCGGGGACCGCGGCCCCCTCGGACTCGACGACGACGACCGGCTGCTGGGTGCCCACGGGCCCGACGCCGACGACGGCGGCGCGGAGCACCCCGGCGAGGGCCTCGGTGCGCTGCTCGGGCCCCACCGGGGTCACCGGACCGGCGCTCGTGGTGATGACGTGGGCCAGGCGGCCCTCGACCCACACGCGCCCCGCGGCGTCGAGGTGGCCGACGTCACCGGTGCGGTGCCAGCCCGCCTCGCCCTCGGCCCCGGGGGTGTCGCGGACGCTCTCGCGCTGGACGTCCCAGAGCTGGTCGTAGTGGTCCTTCATGAGCGGCGACCGCACGACGATCTCGCCGGTGGGCGCCTCGGCGCCCTCGACCAGCGGGCCCGTGGCCCGCCCCGAGGCGTCCAGGGCCGACGTGGCCACCCGGGTCCCGGGCAGCGGGGAGCCGACCAGCACGCCCTCGCCGGAGCCGGCGGCCTGCCGCTCGGTGAGGTTGGTCTGCGCGACCAGCAGGCCCTCGGTCATGCCGTAGGGGGTGCGGCACTCGGCCCGGGGGAGCACGTCGCCGGCCTCGGCCAGCAGCTCGGTGCTCACCGGTGCCCCGGCGGACAGCAGCAGGCGGACCCTCGCCAGGGCCGCACCGCCCGCGGGGTCGACCTCGCCGGCGGTGGCGACCACCCGGCGCAGCGCGGCGGGGGAGGCGAAGACCACGGGGGGCGCGGCGTCGTCGTCGGGCGCGACGGCCGCCACCGCGCGGGCCAGGGCCGCGGCGGTGAGGGTGTCCGGCTTGGTGACGTCGGTCTCGGGGACCGAGCAGGTCGCCCCCAGCAGCGGGGCGAGGATGGCGAACGGCGCGAAGGCCGCCACGAGGGACCCGCCCGGGCCGAGGCCGCACGTCTCGGCGGCGGCGTCGCGCAGCGCCTGGAGGGTGGCGTGGGTGTGGACGACGCCCTTGGCCGGGCCGGTCGACCCGGAGGTGAAGAGCACCGCGCCCTGGTCCGAGGCCGACGGCTCCGGCAGCGGCACGTGGCCGGGCGCGGTGCGCCGGGCGCGTCCGCGGGCCTCGAGGTCGGCCAGGAGGTCGACGTCGCCGAGGGCGCGGCGGCGGGCTCCTGCGCTCGGTCCGGCGAGCACCCGGCGCCCGGGCCAGCCCAGCACCCGCGCGGCGAGCAGCGCCCGCTCGATGCCGATGACGACGGCGGGGTCGGCGCTGGAGACGGCGCGGGTGAGGCCCTTGACGCCCAGGCCGGCGTCGGCGACGACCACCACGGCGCCCAGGCGCAGGCACGCGCTGAACAGCGCGGACAGGTCCGGGCCGGGGGGCACGAGCAGCGCGACGCGGTCGCCGCGGCGCACGCCGCTGGCAGCCAGGCCCTCGGCGAGGTCGTCGACGCGGGTGGCCAGCTCGCGCCACGTCAGCACCTCCGCGGGTGCGCCGACCCTCAACTGGGCGACGGCGACGGCGTCGTCCTGCGCGCGCTCGCGCAGGGCCGACCACAGCGGTGCGCGCTCGGTCTCACCAGCGGGCCCCGGGGTCGGCGCGGAGGCGGAGGCGCCGAGGCGCTCGAGCCAGCGCACGACGGTGCCCGCGACGCCGCGCTCGGCGTCGACGTCCTCGACCAGCAGGTGGCCGGTGCCCTCGAAGAGCTGGACGTCGCCATGGGGGAGGCGGGTGCGCAGGTCGTGCAGGTAGCGCTGGCGGAAGACCGGGTCTCCCGGGCCCCAGACCAGGAGCGAGGGGACGCGGTCGGCACCGATGGCCGACAGGCCCGCGGCCACCTCGTCGAGGGCGGGGGCGCTCGGGTGGCCGGGGGTGACGGGGATGTCGGCGACGAAGGCCCCCACGCCCACGCGGCGCGAGGCGCAGCGGTAGGGCGCGAGGTAGGCGTCGGCCACGCCCGGCCGCAGGGGGCGGCGGGCGGTGCCCATCGTCGCCCGCATGAAGGCGTCGGTGGTGGTGGTGGCCGCGGTGTGCAGGCCCCTGGTGGTGAACGGCACCAGGATCGCCGGCAGGGACGCGCCCTCGGGCTGGTGCACCGCGGTGTTGAGCAGCACCACGCCGGCCAGGGCCCCGCGGTGGCGACCGGCCCAGCCGGAGGAGACGACGCCGCCCCAGTCGTGGCCGATGGTCACGACGGGGACGCCGCCGTCGTCGACCGGGGTGGTGGCGATGCCGAGGTGGTCGGTCAGGCGGCCGAGGTCGTCGATGCGCCGCTCCAGGCGGCGGCGGGTGCCGGTGCGCTCGGAGAAGCCCATGTCGAGCTGGTCGAGCGCCACGAGGCGCCACCCGGCGGCCGCGGCGGGCAGCAGCAGGGAGCGCCACAGGTACGACCAGGTGGGGTTGCCGTGCACGGCCAGCAGCACGCCGACCGGCTCGGCACCGGTGGCCTCGCGGACCGCGTCCGCGCCGTCGAGCAGGTGGACCGTGCGCTGGGTGCCGTCGGCGTCCGTGAACGCCACCAGGCGCGACCAGGCCGGGTCCAGGCCGGGCAGGCCGGCCGGGGGGAGCGCCGCGGGGGCGCGGGTCACCAGTCGATCTCGCAGAAGGCGGAGTTGAGGCCGGAGCCCACCCCGAGGCACAGCACCCGGTCACCCGGCTCGAGCGACGCGGCCTCCCGGGCCAGGGTCATGGGCAGGGACGCCGGACCCACGTTGCCGAGCACGGGGTAGCTCTCGGGGACCTTCGACCACGGCACGCCGGTCCGCTCGACCAGGGCGCGCATGTGGATCTTGGAGACCTGGTGGAACACGTAGCGGGAGACGCCCTCGCTCCAGCCCCACTCCGGGTCGGCGGCGTCGAACGCCTCGCCGACCAGGGCGACCCCGTGCTCGAGGAGCCCGCGGCCGTCGGCCTTCATCTGCTCCGCGCTGGCCACGCAGAGCCCGTGGTGGGAGCTGCCGGAGCGCCCCACGCCGCCGCGGATGCGGTGGCCCTCGGGGTGCTCGTCGGCGCGGCCCAGGACGGCCGCCACCGCGCCCGACCCGAGGGTCAGGGAGGCGAACTCGTCGAGGTACTCCTGGCGGGTCACCGGCTCGTTGGCCAGGCGCTCCAGGGTCCGGTCGAACATCGGGGAGATGTCCTCGGCGCCCACGACGACGGCGTAGCGCACCTGCCCGGAGTCGATCATCGCCGAGGCGGTCTGCAGCCCGTTGATGAAGCCGAGGCAGGCGTTGGTGATGTCGAAGTTGATCGCGGACGTCGGCAGGCCCATCGACTCGTGCACCACGGCGGAGACCGCGGGCTCGAGGTGGTAGCGCGTCACCGACGTGTTGATGAGCATCCCGACGTCGGAGGCGTCGATGCCGGCCTCCGACAGCGCCTTGGACCCGGCCATCGCCGCGGCCTCGCCGCAGCTGACGTCGTCGGGGGTAGAGGCGCCGCTCGCGGATGCCGGTGACCCGCTCGAGCAGGCCGGGGCGGATGCCGAGCCGCTTCATCGTCCCGGCGAGGCGCTCGTCGAGCTCGTCGGAGGTGACGACGATCGGCGCCTCGATCGCGTTGATGGAGAGCAGGGCCGTGTTGGCCGACCGCCAGCTCGTGTTGCCGTTCACGCACACCTCGTTCCAGGGCTCAGGAGACCTGAGGTTAACGGGAACCGCTGGGTGCCGCCTGCGGCGCAGGTCGGACGGCGGATCCGCCCCCCGGCCCTAGGCCCGGCGGCGGCCCGGCGGCGACCCGGCGGCGGGTCAGCGCAGGCCGGTCCGGGCGACCCCCTCCACGAAGTAGCGCTGGAACAGCGCGAAGACGAGGAGCATCGGCAGGATCGACAGCAGCGACATGGCCATGAGCGAGCCGTAGTCGTTGCCGAACTGCTGCTGCAGGAAGCGCAGGCCCAGCGGCAGCGTGAAGGCGTCGGGGTCCGGCAGCACGATGAGCGGCCAGATGAACTCGTTCCACCGCCACATGAACGTGAAGATCACCAGGACGGCGACCAGCGGCTTGCTCAGCGGCAGCACGATGGACACGAAGGTCCGCAGGGCCCCTGCGCCGTCGACGCGGGCGGCCTCCAGCAGCTCGTCGGGCACGGCGTCCATGAACTGCCGCGCCAGGAACAGCCCGAAGGCCTCCGCGAGGCGCGGCAGCACCACACCGGTGGGGGTGTTGACCAGGCCGAGGTCCACCACGAGGTTGAACTGGGCGACCATCACCACCTGCACCGGCACCATGAGCGTGCCGACGATCGCCAGGAACAGGACGTTCTTGAGCGGGAAGTCGAGCTTGGCGAAGGCGTAGCCCGCCGCCAGGTTGATGACCACCGTCAGCGCCACCGAGATGACGGCGATGGTCAGGGAGTTGGCGGCCCAGCGCAGGAACGGGAACTGCTCCAGGGGACGGGTGAAGTTCTCCCACCGCAGCTCGGTCGGGTAGACGGCCGCGTCCGGCCGGGTCAGCGCCCCGGGGCTCGACAGCGCCGTCACCGCCATCCAGTACAGCGGGAAGATGACGACGGCCGCGAGCAGGACGGCGGTGGTGAGGCGCCAGCCGGTCACCCGGCGCTCGGCGCCCCGGCGCGACGGGGTCGCCCGGGCGGGGTCGACCCGTCCCGACCCGACCGCACCACCCGTCCCGGTGCTCGGCCTCGCACTGGTGCTGGTCACGCGACCTCCCGGCGCCGGCCGACGCGCCACTGGAACAGCGTCAGCACCATGACGATGACGAACAGGACGACGCCGAGCGCTGCCGCGTAGCCCTGGCGGCGCTGCTGGAACCCGGTGTCGTAGGCGTAGTTGACCAGGAAGGTCGTGGCGTTCGCCGGACCGCCGCCGGTCATGATCACCACGATGTCGAACACCTGGAACGACGTGATGACCATGTACACGAGGATGAAGAAGGTCGTCGGCCCCAGCAGGGGCCAGGTGATGGAGCGGAGGACGCGCCACCGGCCGGCGCCGTCGAGCGCCGCGGCCTCGTACACCTCTCCGGAGATGCCCTGGAGCCCGGCGAGGTAGACCACCATGGCGAAGCCCAGGCTGGTCCACACCTGCACCGCGATGACGGAGGCGAGCGCCGCGGGCCCGGAGGTCTGCCACCCCACCTCGGGCAGGCCCACCCCGCTGAGCAGCCGGTTGGCGATGCCGAAGTTCTCGTTGAAGATCCAGCGGGCGATGATGCCGGCGGAGACGGCCGAGATGACGACCGGCACGTAGAACAGGGCCCTCAGCAGGCCGCGACCGGGCAGGGCCCGGTTGAGCAGCAGCGCGAGCCCCAGCCCGCCGAAGACGCTCAGCGGGACGCTGACGGCGGTGAAGACGCCGGTGTTCGCCAGGGACCGCCAGAACAGCGGGTCGCCGAAGATCTGGGTGAAGTTGTCGACGCCCTGGAACCTCGGGTCACCGAACCCGGTGTACCGGGTGAGGCTGTAGTACGCCGTCATCACCAGCGGCGTGAACATGAAGACCGCGAAGACCGCCAGCGCGGGCGCCGCCAGGCCCAGGCCGGCGAGGGCCTCCCCCCGCCGGCGCGAGCGCCGCCCCGGCCGCTGCGTCCGCGGTGGCTGCTCCAGCGCCGCGGCGCCGACGACGGCCACGGCTCAGGCCTGCTGCTGCTCGAGGGCCTGCTCGATGGCCATCTGCAGGCCCTGGAGCGTCTCGTCGACCCCGGCGCCGCTGGCGAAGGCGCTCTCGAGGCCCTGCTGCAGCGCCTGGTTGACCTGCGTGAACACCGGTGAGGTGCTGGCGGTGACCAGCGACTCGGGGATGGTGGTGGCCTGCTCCACGAAGACGGGCATGAGGTCGGGGCGCACCGCGTAGGTCAGGTCGGTGACGTCGGTGCGCGTGGGCAGCACCGTCGTCGCCTCGCAGAAGCTCTTCATGTTCTGCGCGTCGGCGAGGAAGACCGCGAACTTCGCGGCCGCCTCGGCGTTCGGCCCGTTGGTGACGACGACGGCGTTGCCGCCCAGGTCGGTCGCGGCCGCGACGTCGCGGGGCAGGTAGGTGGCGCCCCAGTCGAAGCTCGTGGCGCTGGTCACCAGCGACGGCAGGTTGAAGTCGCCGGTGGCGATCGAGAGGGGCGAGCCGGCGGGGAAGGCCTCGTCGGGGTAGTTGCCCGCCTGGACCAGGAACGTGGGGTCGTGCAGGCCCGAGGTGTAGAGGCCCTGGGTCCAGGCCAGCGCCTTCTGGCCGGCGTCGGAGGCGATGGTGACCTGGCTGAGGTCGTCGTCGAAGACGGAGCCCCCGGCCTGGGCGAGGAACGACAGCCACCGGTAGGCGCCGGCCGCCTGCCAGTTCATGGCCACGGGGTAGGCGCCGCCGTTGGCGCCCTTGACCTCGGTGAGGACCTGCTCGAGCTCCTCCCAGGTCCACGCCGCGTCGAGCGTGGTCGGCACCTGGATCCCCGCGGCGGCGAAGGCCGGGGCGTTGTAGACCATCGCGCTGCAGTCGGTGTGGTGGGGCACGCCGACGGGGGTGCCGTCCGCGCCCTGCACCGCGGCCCACAGGGCGGGGGTGAAGGCGTCGGCGTAGCCGTCGGGCAGGGCCGAGGAGATGTCGGCCAGGACGCCCTCGAGGGAGGTGTAGCGGCCGAGGTCGATGTAGGAGACGCGGAACAGGTCCGGCGGGTCGTTGGCCTGGATCCGCGAGTCCACCGAGGGCAGCACGTCGGCGTAGGGCAGCTGGTTCAGGGTGACGGTGATGCCCTCCTGCTGCTGGAAGGCGTCGGCGACGGCCTTGAAGGCCGCCAGCTCCTCGTCACCGCCCCAGAGCGTGAAGGTGAGCGCGCCGTCCTCGCCGCTGCCGCCGCCCCCCGAGCTGCTGCTGCAGCCGGCGAGCGCACCGGCGCCGACGGCGCCCGCGCCGACGGCGCCGAGGAACTGGCGGCGGGACCAGGGGGAGCGGGTGGGGAGCACGGCGACCTCCGGGGGCGCGACGGTGCACCCCGGGCGGCGGTGCTCGACCTTGCTACCTCCGCGCCGGGCCTGCGGCAACAGCAGGGCCGTACCTCGTGCGGGGAGGAGACGAGGGTCACTCCGGGAGCGCCCGGCTCGCGCCGAGGGCCGCCCCGGGGACGACGGAGGCCCGGTCACCGTGGTGACCGGGCCTCTCGCTCGCGGTGCGCGAGGGGGGAGTTGAACCCCCACGCCCTTTCGGGCACACGGACCTGAACCGTGCGCGTCTGCCTATTCCGCCACTCGCGCGAGCAGAGGAAAACCTAGCACGGGCCCGCCCGCGGCCCCGTCGCCCCCCGGTCCGCGCACTGCGCCGTCCGGGTCGCCAGCGGCTGGGCCGTCCGTGTCGCCGCGCGGGAGCCGCGAGACCCCGCGGTCACCAGCCGTCACCGATACGATCGGAGGCCGCCGCCGGGATCCGTGGGAGCCGATCGGTGCGGGGCACCGGGTCCCACCGGTGCGACGACCGACACCGACAGCCCCGGACGACGACGGGGGAGGAGGAGCCGTGGGAGTGCTCGACCGCTTCGAGCGCCGCGTGGAGAGCGTGGTCAACGGCGTCTTCGCCAAGGCGTTCAAGAGCGAGGTCCAGCCCGTCGAGCTCGCCAGCGCCCTGCGCCGCGAGGTCGACACGACGTCCGCCGTCGTGGGCCCCGGGCGCACGCTCGTGCCCAACGCCTTCACGATCGACCTCGGCCCGTCCGACCACGAGCGCCTCTCCTCCTGGGAGGACGCCCTCGCCGACGAGCTGACCACCGCCGTCACCGAGCACGCCCGCGCCCAGCGGTACTCCTTCTCCGGTCCGGTGAGCGTCCGCCTCCAGCGCGACGACGAGCTCGCCACCGGCGTCTTCCGCGTCCGCAGCGCCCGGGTGCGGGGCGGCATCGCCCCGGCGAGCTCGGCGGTCGCCACGCCCGCCCACCCGGTGCTCGAGGTCGACGGCCGCAGCTACCAGCTCACGGCCGAGCGCACCGTCATCGGCCGTGGCAGCGAGTGCGACGTGGTCGTCGACGACCCGGGCACCTCCCGGCGCCACCTCGAGGTCGTGCGCAGCGAGGGCCGCACCACAGCCCACGACCTGGGCTCGACCAACGGCACCACCGTCGACGGCCGCCGCCTCGACGCGGCCGGCGGGCGCACCGCGGTGCTGCACGACGGCAGCCGCATCCAGCTCGGCTCGACCACGGTCGTCTTCCTGTCGGGCTCCGGCGCCGACGAGGACGGGGACGGGGACGACTGGTGAGCCAGCTCACCGTCACCGCCCTGCAGCTGGGCCTGCTGGTGCTGCTGTGGCTCTTCGTGCTCGGGGTGGTGGGCGTGCTCCGCCGCGACCTGTTCGGCGCCCGGCCCGCCGCCCCCGCGGCCTCCAGCGCACCCCCGAGGGCTGAGCCCCAGGACCAGGCCGCACCGCGCCCGGCCCGGCCCCGCCCCGCGGCTCCGCCGGCTCCCGAGCCCGCCCCCCGCCCCGCCGACCAGCGCCCGCGCGCCCTGGTGGTCGTGGAGGGCCCGCTGGCCGGCACCCGCCTGCCCCTCGACGACTCCCCCGTGCTCCTCGGCCGCGCCCAGGACTGCACCCTCGTGCTCGGCGACGACTACGCCTCGGGCCACCACGCGCGCCTCCTGCCCGCGCCCGGCTCGGCGAGCGGCTGGGCCCTGGAGGACCTCGGCTCCACGAACGGCACGTCGGTGGGCCGCGGCAGCGCGACCTCCAAGGTCAGCGGGTCCGTGCCCGTCGGGGTCGGCAGCGTCGTGAAGATCGGCCGCACCACCCTGGAGCTCCGCGCGTGACCCTCTCCCTGCACGCCGCGGCGCGCTCCGACGTCGGCCTGGTCCGGGCCAGCAACCAGGACTCCGGCTACGCCGGCGTCCGGTTCCTCGTCGTCGCCGACGGCATGGGCGGGCACGCCGGGGGCGACGTCGCCTCCGCCGTCGCCGTCGCCGAGCTCATCGGCCTGGACGACGAGGCGCACGGCGAGCAGGCCCCCCAGCGCCTGGCCGCCGCGGTGGCCCGCGCGCAGCAGGCGCTGCTCGACCGCGTCGCCGTCGAGCCGGCGCTGGCGGGGATGGGCACCACGGTGACCGCGATCCTGCGCGCGGGCGACCGGCTGGTCCTGGCGCACCTGGGTGACTCGCGCGCCTACCTCCTGCACGAGGGCCGCCTCGTGCAGGTGACGCGCGACCACACCTTCGTGCAGCGCCTGGTCGACGAGGGCCGCATCACCGCCGAGGAGGCGGAGCACCACCCGCAGCGCAACGTCATCCTGCGGGTGCTGGGCGACGTCCAGTCCTCCCCCGAGCCCGACCTGTCCGTCCGCGACGCCGAGGCCGGCGACCGCTGGCTCCTGTGCTCCGACGGGCTGCCGCGGGTGGTGTCCGACGAGACCATCGAGCGCACCCTGCTCGAGCTCGACGACGTCGGCGACTGCGCCGACCGCCTCGTCCAGCTCGCGCTGCGGGCCGGCGCACCCGACAACGTCACCTGCATCGTGGCCGACGTCCTGGACGCCGACGCCGCGCACGCCGGGTCCGGCGAGGACGCCGCCGCGGCCCGCGCCTCGGACGGCTCGGGCAAGCGCCAGGTGGTGGGCGCCGCCGGCGGCGGCAGCCCCCACGCCGACCGCGGGGTGCGCGTGCCCACGAGCCCGGCCCTGCGCGCCGCGGTGCTGGGCCGCTCCCCCGCGGCGGCGCCGGTGCCCACCGCGACGGCCGTCTCCGACGAGGTCCACGACGACCCCGCCGCCGGTGGCGAGCCCTCGGCACCCGGCCCCCGCACCGGCGAGCACGACGACGACCCCGACGAGGGCTCGGCTGACGGCGCGGGCGCCCACCCGCCGCCGGGCCGCCCGACGCGGGGGCGGTGGGGGCTCAGGCTCCTGGTCTTCGTCCTGGTCGCCGTCGTCCTCGGCGGCGGCGCCCTGGCCGGGTCGGCGTGGCTGGGGCGCCAGTACTTCGTCGCCGACGACGGCGGCCAGGTGGCCGTCTACCGGGGCCTGTCGCAGGACCTCGGCCCCGTGAGCCTCTCGACCCTGGTCGAGCGCAGCGACGTCTCCGTCGCGCAGCTGCCCGAGGTGTGGCGCTCGAGGGTGGCCCAGACCATCCCCGCCGACGACCTCTCCGGCGCCCAGGCCGTGGTCTCCGAGCTGCGCTCGGAGGTCCGTCCGGACGCGTCCGGCACCAGCACCTCCGCGACCACCGCCCCCGCGACCACGGACGCGACCACGCAGGCGCCCACCGACGCGCCGACCACCGAGCCCGCCCCGGCGCAGTCCGCGGAGACCGCACCGTGAGCAGCCCCGCCGCCGCGCCCCAGGCGCCCGCCGCCGCGCCCCGGCCCCCCCGCTCGCGCCGCTGGCTCGAGCTCGGGCTGTCCGCGGTCGCCGTGGGCGTGGCCATGATGGCGTACGGCCTGGTCGGGGTGGCCACCGACGGCTCCTGGCCCGCCGGGATCCTCGGCTACGGCGCCGGCCTGGGGGCCCTGGTGCTGGTGCTGCACGTCGCGGTGCGCTGGCGCGCCCCCTGGGCCGACCCGCTGCTCGTGCCCGTCGCGACCCTGCTCAACGGGCTGGGCCTGGCGCTGATCCACCGCCTCGACGTCGCGCGCGACGGGTCCTTCGCCGAGCGCCAGCTCATGTGGTCGGCCATCGGCATCCTGGCGGCCACCGCGCTGCTCGTGGTGCTGCGCGACCACCGCCTGCTGCGCCGCTACACGTTCACCGCGATGGTCGTCGGCCTGGTGCTGCTCGTGCTGCCGCTCGTCCCCTTCCTCGGGGTGAACATCAACGGCGCCCAGATCTGGATCCGCGTCGGGCCCATCGGCTTCCAGCCCGGCGAGCTCGCCAAGATCGTGCTGACCGTCTTCTTCGCCGGCTACCTGGTGACCGCCCGCGACACGCTCTCGCTCGTGGGCCCGAAGGTGCTCGGCCTGCAGCTGCCGCGCCCCCGCGACCTGGGCCCGCTCGTCGTGGCCTGGCTCGCGAGCCTCGGCGTCCTGGTGCTCGAGCGCGACCTCGGCACCTCGCTGCTCTTCTTCGGCCTGTTCGTGGCGATGCTCTACGTGGCCACCCAGCGCGTCAGCTGGATCGCCATCGGCCTGACCCTCTTCGTGGGCGGAGCGGTGCTCGCCTGGAGCCTGTTCAGCCACGTGCAGGCGCGCGTCACCGCGTGGCTCGACCCGTTCGACGCCGAGGTCTACGCCCAGTCCCCCGGAGGCAGCTTCCAGCTGGTGCAGGGCCTGTTCGGCTTCGCGAACGGCGGCCTGCTGGGCACCGGCATCGGCCAGGGCCGACCGCAGACCGTGCCGTACGCCGAGAGCGACTTCATCCTCGCCACCCTCGGCGAGGAGATGGGCCTCACGGGCCTCCTCGCCGTCCTGCTGCTCTACCTGGTGCTGGTCGAGCGCGGTCTGCGCACCGGCGTCGCCGTGCGCGACGGCTTCGGCAAGCTCCTGGCGGGCGGGCTCGCCTTCGCCATCGCGCTGCAGTGCTTCGTGGTGGCCGGCGGCGTGCTGCGCGTCATCCCCCTGACCGGTCTGACCATGCCGTTCCTCGCCTACGGCGGGTCGAGCCTCGTGGCCAACTGGATGATCGTGGCGCTGCTGCTGCGCGTCTCCGACGCCGCCCGCCGCCCCGCGCCCGAGGTCCCCGCCGAGTCCTCCCCGGTGCTCCCCTCGGAGCAGGACGCCTCCGCGACCCAGGTGGTGCGCCTGTGAACGCTCCCCTGCGCCGCCTCGCGGTGGTGGTCACGGCCATGTTCACCGCGCTGATGCTCGCCGGCACGTGGGTGCAGTTCGTCGACGCCGGGCGCCTGCGCGACGACCCCCGCAACACCCGGACCCTCTACGAGGAGCTGGGCCGCCAGCGCGGCGCTATCACGACGGCCGACGGCACCGTGATCGCCCAGTCGGACCCGGTCGACGACCAGTACCGCTACCAGCGGGTCTACCCCGAGGGCCCGCTGTACGCGGCGGTCACGGGCACCTACTCGGTCACCTCCGGCCCCACCGGGCTGGAGGCCGCGGAGGACGACTACCTCTCGGGCAGCTCCGACCGCCTCTTCTTCCGCAAGATCTCCGACCTCGTCACCGGCCAGGAGCCCGGCGGGGCCGTGGTCGAGACGACGATCCGCGACGAGGTGCAGAAGGCCGCGCAGGAGGGGCTGGACGGCCAGGAGGGCGCCGTCGTCGCCCTCGACCCCAGCACGGGTGACGTGCTGGCGATGTACTCCTCGCCCGACTGGGACCCCAACCTCCTCGCCTCCCACACGCGCTCCGAAGCTGCCGCGGCCGCCGCCGAGCTGGACGACGCCGAGGGCGCCCCCCTGGTGAGCAAGGCGACCTCGCAGAGCTACCCGCCCGGCTCGACCTTCAAGCTGGTCACCACGGCCGCCGCGCTCGAGAGCGGCGACTACACCGCCGACAGCCTCCTGGACGGCCCCGCGACGCTGACGCTCCCGCAGACCACGGCGACGCTGTCGAACGACGACGGCCGCGCCTGCGGCACGGACGGGCACACGACGCTGGCCGACGCGCTGCGCGTGTCCTGCAACACGGCCTACGCGAACCTCGGCATGGCCCTGGGGCAGGACGCCCTGCGCGAGCAGGCCGAGGCCTTCGGGTTCGACAAGGCCCTCGACATCCCGACGCGGGTGGCGGCCAGCCGCTTCCCCGCCGACCTCAACGAGCCGCAGCTGGCCCAGTCGAGCATCGGGCAGTACAGCGTGCAGGCAACGCCCATGCAGATGGCGATGGTCGCCGCGGGGATCGCGAACGGTGGAGTGGTGATGCAGCCGAACCTGGTGAGCACGGTGCGGGGGCGCGACCTGCAGGTCCTCGACGCGCCACGCCCGACCGAGGTGGGCCGCGCCGTGTCCCGGCAGACCGCGAGCACGCTGACCTCCATGATGGAGGGCGTGGTGGAGTCCGGGACCGGTCGCGCGGCGCAGATCGACGGCGTCGCGGTGGCCGGCAAGACCGGCACCGCCCAGAACGGCGAGAGCGCCCCGCACGCGTGGTTCACCGCCTTCGCCCCCGCCGACGCGCCCCGGGTGGCCGTCGCGGTGTTCGTGGAGAACGGCGGCAGGGCCGGTGACGAGGCCTCCGGCGGCCGCGTCGCCGCACCGATCGCGAAGTCCGTCATGCAGGCCGCGCTGGCCGCGACCGAGGGGAGCGCCGGCTGATGCGCGTCGACGCCGGCACCGTGCTGGGCAACCGCTACCAGCTGACCGTCCCGATCGCCTCGGGCGGCATGGGCGAGGTCTGGGAGGCCCACGACGAGCTGCTCGGGCGCACCGTGGCCGTCAAGGTGCTCCGCAGCGAGCTCGCGACCGACCACGGGTTCCTCGCGCGGTTCCGCACCGAGGCCCGCAACAGCGCCCGCCTGGCGCACCCGTCGATCGCGGCGACCTACGACTACGGCGAGTCCGACGGCAGCGCCTGGCTCGTCATGGAGCTGGTGCCGGGGGAGCCCCTGAGCGACCTGCTCGCCACGCAGCACTCGGTGGAGCCGCGCCGCGCCATGCAGATCATCGCCTCGGCGGCCTCTGGGCTGGCGGCGGCGCACGAGGCCGGGATCGTCCACCGCGACGTCAAGCCCGGCAACCTCCTGGTGACGCCGACGGGCGGGGTCAAGGTCACCGACTTCGGCATCGCCCGCGCGGCGGCCGAGGCCCCGCTGACGGCCACCGGCCAGGTGATGGGCACCGCCGCGTACCTCTCCCCCGAGCAGGCGACCGGACGGCGCGACCTGACGCCCGCCGTCGACGTGTACGCCCTCGGGGTCGTGGCCCACGAGATGCTCGCGGGCCAGCGGCCCTTCACGGGCGAGTCGCAGGTGGCGATCGCGCTGGCGCAGGTCAACGACCCGCCGCCCCCGCTGCCGGCCTCGGTGCCGCGGGGCGCCCGCGCCCTGGTCGACGCCTGCCTCGCCAAGGACCCGCACGCGCGGCCGCGCGACGCCGCGGTCGTGGCCCACGTCGCGTCGCTCGTGGCCGAGGGCGACGACTCCCGCGCCGAGCAGGTGCTGCGGGCGGGCCTCGGCACCGCCGGCGCGGCTGCCGCCGGGGCCACGGTGGCGATGCCCTCCGGCGTGCCCACCACCGACGCCACCCGCGTGGTGCCGCCCTTCGGGGCCGCTGCGGCGCGCTCGGAGGACACCGTGCCGTGGCCGGAGCCGGCCGCGTCGCCCACGCGCCGCTCCGCACAGGCCGCGGCGGCCTACGGCGCCGGCAGCCAGCTCGGGCACGACGGCTACGGCGACCAGAACGGCCGCGCCGCGAGCGACCCGGAGCCGACCGGCCAGCGCCGCGGACGCAGCCGCATGACGGTGCCGCTCATCGGGCTCCTGGCGGTCCTCCTGGTGGTGCTCGTGGCGCTGGTCGCCGGCGCCCTCGGCCAGGCCGACGACCCCGTCGAGCCCCCGACGCAGCTGAGCAGCGCCACGGAGCAGGCGCCGTCGGCGTCCACCGGGGCCACCACCACCGTGCCGCGGGAGTCCGAGTCCGCCTCGACCCCCTCGGCCACCACGCCGAGCGCCACCGAGACCACCCCCGCGGACACGGAGACCACGCCCACGGACCCGAGCAGCGCCCCGTCGGCGACCGCTGACGACTCCGCCTCCTCGGCAGCGCCGAGCAGCCCCGCGGCCACCTCGGCGGCCCCCACCACCCCGGCGGCCGGTGCTGCCGGAGCCGCCGGTGCGGCAGCCGGGGCGGGCGGAGCGTGAACGAGACCCCCCGCGTGCTCGCCGACCGCTACGAGGTCGGCGAGCTGCTGGGGCGCGGCGGCATGGCGGAGGTCCACGCCGGGCGCGACCAGCGCCTCGGCCGCCGCGTGGCCATCAAGCTGCTGCGCTCCGACATGGCGCGCGACCCGGTCTTCCAGGCCCGGTTCCGCCGCGAGGCGCAGTCGGCGGCGGGGCTGAACCACCCCGCGATCGTCGCGGTGTACGACACCGGCGAGGACGTCCGCACCGAGGCCGGCGGCGCGCAGGTGCGCGCCCCGTACATCGTCATGGAGTACGTCGAGGGCCAGACGGTCCGCGAGCTGCTCGACGCCGCCGGTGGCGGCGGGCTGGGCACCCAGCAGGCGGTCGAGATCACCGCGGGCATCCTCACGGCGCTGAGGGCCGCCCACGAGGCCGGCATCGTCCACCGCGACGTGAAGCCCGCGAACGTCATGGTGACGCCGTCCGGGGCGGTGAAGGTCATGGACTTCGGCATCGCGCGAGCGGTCGCCGACTCCTCCGCGACGATGACGCAGACCTCCGCCGTCATCGGCACCGCCCAGTACCTCTCCCCCGAGCAGGCGCGCGGCGAGGTCGTCGACGCCCGCACCGACCTGTACTCGACCGGCTGCACCCTCTACGAGGTGCTGACGGGCCGTCCGCCGTTCATCGGCGACTCCCCCGTGGCCGTCGCCTACCAGCACGTGGGCGAGCTCCCGCAGCCCCCGAGCGCCCACAACCGCGCCGTCGACGACGAGCTCGACCGCGTCGTCCTGAAGGCGCTGGCCAAGGCCCGCGACGACCGCTACGACGACGCCCAGCAGTTCCTGGACGACCTGCTCGCCGCCGAGGCGGGTCAGCCCGTCCTCGCGCCCGCCGTCGCGGTGGCGACCGCCGCGGCGACCGCCCACCTGCCCACGACCACCGAGGCGACCCGCGCGGTGGCCGCCGGCGGCTTCGTCAGCCGCAGGAACCGCGGCCAGGTCACCGGGGCGACGACGGCGGTGCCGGTCCCCGGCACGGGTCCGCTGCCGGTGCAGCCCGAGCCCCGGCGTGCCAACCGCGGCGTGGTCGCGCTCCTCGTGACGCTGCTGGTCGTCGTGCTGGGCCTCGGCGCCTGGCTGGCGTACCGCGCGGTCCAGGAGTCGAACCTGGTCACCGTCCCGCAGGTCGTCAACCTCTCCGAGAGCGACGCCACCAACGCGCTCCGGAACCAGGGCCTGGTCCCCGGGACGTCGGTGCAGAGGGCCGACGCCGCAGCTGCCGGCACCGTCATCGACTCCGACCCCGATGAGGGGCAGAGGGTCGAGCCGCAGTCGACCATTGTCCTCACCGTCTCCACCGGGCCCTCGGCGGTCCCCGTACCCGACCTCGCCGGGCGCACCGAGAGCCAGGCCCGCCAGGACCTGCTGGCCGTGGGGCTGGAGGAGGGCAGGGTGACGCAGCAGAACTCGACGCTGCCCCAGAACACGGTCATCTCCAGCAACCCCGACAAGGACGCGTCCGTCGCCCCCGGGACGAAGGTCGACCTGGTCATCGCGTCCGGGAGCGTCGACCTGCCCGACCTCGCCGGGCAGACCCAGGAGGAGGCCCAGGCCGCCCTGACGGAGCTCCGCCTCAGCGCCGCCTACACCGTGGAGCCGAGCGAGGCTCCGGTCGGTCAGGTCCTGCGCCAGAGCCCGGGTGCCGGCAGCGTGGCGATCGGCGGCATCGTGCAGGTGGTCGTCTCCGGCGGCCCGACGGCCACGCCGTCCCCGACCGACGCACCGTCGCAGTCCCCGACCGCAGACCCGTCGGACGAGCCGTCGGAGGAGCCCAGCCAGTCGCCCACGGCGTCCCCGAGCGCCTCGGCGTCGGCCACGCCGACGTCGGGCACCACGCTGCAGCCGGGCGCCGACCCGACGGCCAGCGCCGCCGCCCGCGTCCGGCCGACGCAGGCCTCGACGAGCCCTACGGGACCCGTCAGCGCCTGACGAGCGGGGCCATCCCGGCGGAGCGCTCCACCGCGCCGTCGTCGCCGCAGGCGGTGAGCCAGTTGGCGAGGAGCCGGTGGCCGCCCTGGGTGAGGACCGACTCGGGGTGGAACTGCACGCCGTGGAGGGGCAGCTCGCGGTGCTGCAGGGCCATCACCACACCGCCCGCGGTGCGCCCCGTGACCTCGAGCTCGTCGGGCACGGTGGAGGCCACCACGGCCAGCGAGTGGTACCGCGTGGCGGTGAAGGGCTCCGGCAGTCCGCGGAGCACGCCGCCGCCCTCGTGGACGACGTCGCTGGTCTTGCCGTGCAGCAGCTCCTCGGCGTGGGTGACCGTGGCGCCGAAGACCTCGCCGAGGGCCTGGTGGCCCAGGCAGACGCCCAGCATCGGCGTGGCGGTGTCGGCGCAGGCCCGCACCAGGGCGGGGCTCGCCCCGGCCTGCGAGGGCGCTCCCGGGCCCGGGGAGAGGAGCACGCCGTCGACCCCGCGGACGACGGCGTCGAGCCCGCCCTCGGCGAGCGAGGGGTCGTCGTTGCGGACGACGCGGCAGTGGGCTCCCAGCTGCTCGAGGTAGCCGACGATGGTCCAGACGAAGCTGTCGTAGTTGTCGACGACCAGCACCTCGGGGCCCTGCGACTCGCTCATGCACCCATCGTCGCAGGCCCGGGCCCCGTGGTCAGCCCGGCGTCGGCCTGGCGAGCCTGACGTCAGCCTGGCGTCAGCGCGGGACGGTGGCGTGGGCGAGCTGCAGCGGGCCGTCGTAGCCGGGCACCTCGACCTGCTGCTGCGACAGCTGCCACCCCAGGCCCACGCGGGAGGCGTCCAACAGGTAGGCCTGGACGGCCGGAGAGGCGTCGACAGCCGCCCGCAGCTGGGCGGGGTCTCCCACGGCCCTCACGGTGTACGGCGGGGCGTACAGGCGTCCCTGGAGCCGCAGCACGTTGCCGACGCAGCGCACCGCGGACGTCGAGATGATGCGCTGGTCCTGCAGCCCGACGGCGGTGGCGCCGCCGGCCCAGAGCGCGTTGACGACGGCCTGGAGGTCCTGCTGGTGGACGATCAGGGTGTCGGCGCTGACCCCGGTGGCAGCCGCGCCGTCGCCTGCGCGGGGCGCGTCGTCGAGGGTGATGACGAGGCCCTGCCCGGAGACGGCGTCGAGGCCGGCGGGCGCGGAGAGGTCCTCCTGCTCGGCCTGCAGCTGCTGGGCCTGCGGGTCGTCGACCTCGCGGCCGAGCGCGTCGACGTCGGCCTGCAGCCGGGCGAGGCGGTCGCTGTCGCGGGCCACGTCGCGCTCGCGCGCCACCACCTGGGAGCGCAGGTCGCTGCCGCTGGCGCGCAGGTCGGTGCCGTCGGCGGTGCGGGCGCTGGTGGCGAACAGGCCCCCGGCGAGCACCAGGACCCCGACGACGCCCACCGTCCCCAGCCGCGGCTTCCGCACTGCGGCGAGCAGACGGGTGCGGCGGCTCGGGGACCCGCCGGGCGCGGTCTCCTCCTGCGGCGGCGGCGCCTCGTCGGGCACGGGTGCCCTCCTTCGCGGTCCGGGGCGACTACCCTCGCGGGCGTACAGCCCTGCTGAGGAGGACCAGTGCCCGAGTCGAGGATACGTCGCCGCCGCGCGTGGACAGCCCCGCGCGAGAAGAGCGCCGGCCCCCGCCCGAGCCCCCGCTGGTGGGTTCCCGTGATGCTCGGGCTGATGCTGGTCGGGCTCGTCTGGATCGTCGTCTACTACATCAGCGGCACCCAGTACCCCGTGCCGTCGTGGGGCGCCGGCAACCTCGCCGCCGGCTTCGGCGTCGTGCTCGTGGGCTTCGCCATGACCACGCGCTGGCGCTGACCGCTCCCCCGGACTCGGGTCAGACGGCCAGGTAGCCCGTCGCCGCGAGCTTCGCGACGGCGGCCACCAGGAGCACGAGGAGCACCACCCCGGTGCCCACCAGCTGCACCGGGGTGCGCACCCTCTGGGGCGCGAGGGCCATGACGGCGCCGAGGGCGGCGCCGGTGACGAGCCCGCCCAGGTGCGCCTGCCAGGCGATGTTCGGCACCACGAACCCGATGACGCCGTTGATGAGGATCAGGACGACGATCTGGCCGGGGTTCTGGCGCAGCTTGCGCTGGACGACCAGCAGCGCGCCGAAGAGGCCGAACACGGCGCCGGAAGCGCCCACGGACGGCTGGAACCACGACGTCGTGCCTGGCGAGGCCAGGAGCAGGGAGCCCACGGAGCCGCCCAGGGCGGCAACCAGGTAGACGGCTGCGAAGCGGGACCTGCCGAGCACCTGCTCGAGGTAGGTCCCGATGGTGAAGAGCACGTACATGTTGAACGCGATGTGGATCCAGCTGCCGTGGAGGAAGGCGGCGGTGAGGAACCGCCACGGCTCGACGCCCCCCAGGAAGGGTGCGAAGGCGAGGTCCGAGGTGGTCTGCGGCACGGCCATCTGCAGCAGGAACACCGCCACGCACGCGCCGATGAGCGTGAGCGTGACCACGGGGCGGCCCCGGCGCACCTGGCCCCCGAAGGCCGTCCGCGCCTGGCGGCCGGTGCGGCTGGCCTCGCGGACGCAGTCGACGCAGTGGACGCCGACCGCCGCCGGCCGCTGGCACTCGGGGCACGCGGGCCGCTCGCAGCGCTGGCAGCGGACGTACGACTCCCGGTCGGGGTGCCGCGGGCAGACGGGGGGCCCCTGGGGGCCCTGGTCGCCGCCGGGCGCCGCGGCGCCCCCGACCGGGTCGGTCATCGGCTGGTCAGCCGCTGATCTCGACGGACTCGACGACCACCGGCTCGACCGGGCGGTCCATGGCGCCGGTGCGGACGGCGGCGATGGCGTCGACGACCTTGCGGCTCTCCTCGTCGGCGACCTCGCCGAAGATCGTGTGCTTGCCCTGCAGCCACGTGGTGGCGGCGACGGTGATGAAGAACTGCGAGCCGTTGGTGCCCGAGCCGCCGCGCTTGCCCGCGTTGGCCATGGCCAGCAGGTAGGGCTTGGTGAACGTCAGCTCGGGGTGGATCTCGTCGTCGAAGGTGTAGCCGGGACCGCCGGTGCCGTTCCCGACCGGGTCACCGCCCTGGATCATGAACCCGGGGATGATGCGGTGGAACGTCAGCCCGTCGAAGAACGGGTCGCTGCGCTTGGCGCCCGTCTGGGGGTCGGTCCACTCCTTCTCGCCGGTCGCGAGGCCGGTGAAGTTCTTCACCGTCTTCGGAGCGTGGTCGGGGAAGAGCGTCACGCGGACGTCCCCGTGGTTGGTGTGGAGCGTCGCTTCCATGCCTCCCATCCTCGCACCCGGTGCGATCTGCACCCCTCGCTGGGCGGATCACGGCCCCCTTCGGCAGGATGGTCGCGACGGTCCGGGAGCCGGGCCCGGGAGGAGGACGCGTGTTCGGGAGCAAGAACCGGGCCGAGCGGACCGCCGCGGCGGTCAGCCACGCCACGAAGGCGGCCGGGACGTCGATCGCCGGCACCGCCGAGCAGACGGCGTCGCGAGCGGCCGGAGAGATCAGGGGAGCCGGTCGCAGCGCGAAGCGCTCGGCGCAGGCCAAGGGCCAGGCGGCAGCGGCCGCGGGTGCCGCGCTGTCGGCGGGGGCCCTCACGGGCGCCCACAAGCTGGCCAAGAACGCCGGCGAGCTGAGGGAGCAGGCGGGGCCGGCTGCGGCGCACGCCAAGGAGAACGCCGCCGCGTACGCAGCGCAGGCGCGCGAGGCCGCGGGCACCTACGCCGGGCAGGCCCGCGACTGGGCGGGCCCCAAGGCCCAGGAGGCGTACGCGTGGGCCGCGCCGCGCGTCGTCGACGCGCGCGACCGGTCGCTGAAGGTGGCCGCCCCCAAGGTGGAGCACGCCGCTGACGCGCTCGTGCCGAAGGTCGACAGCGCCCGCGACACCATCGTCGAGGAGTGGCTGCCCCGCGCCGTCGCCGCGGTGAGCGCCGCAGCGGCTGCCGCCGCCGCGAAGGCCGGCGAGGCGACGGACGTGGCCGCTCACGGCACCACGAGCCGCCTGGCCGACGTCAGCAAGGGCGCCCGCGCCCTGCAGCCGCAGGTGCGCACGCGCCGCAGCCGCCTGCGCCGCGTCGTGCTGTTCGGCACCATCACCGCCGCCGCCGTCGGCGCGGGCTACGCCGTGTGGAAGTCGCGCCAGCAGGCCGCTGTGGACCCGTGGGTCCCGGCGACCGCACCCGGCACCGGGGTGAGCACCGCTCCGTCCGGCCAGAGCCGGCTGTCGTCCGCGACGCCCGGTGCGTCCGGCTCCGCGAGCGGCGGTCTGGGCGGCGGCAGCCTCGCCAGCACCACCTCCGACGTCGACACCCCCGCTCCTGACGGCTCGTCCGCGTCGCAGGGCGGCCAGAAGGCGGCCGACAAGGCCAAGGGCGTCGTCGAGGACCTGAAGAGCAAGGCCCAGGACGTCGCCGAGACCGTCAAGGACAAGGCCGAGGACGTCGCGTCCACCGCGAAGGACAAGGCCGACGACGCCAAGGGCAAGGCCCAGGGCGCCGTCGACGACGCGAAGGCGAAGGCCGAGGAGGCCGAGGACTCCGCGAAGAGCTCGGGCTCGGCCTCGACGCAGCCGCCGGTGCGCTCCACGAGCGCCACCACGGCCGGCAGCGCCGACTCGGTGCTGGGTGACGTCACCAAGCCCGCCACCACCCCGACCCCGAAGCCGAAGCCGGGTTCCACCGGCCGCTGAGGCGGGTCCACGCGAGAGGGCCGGTCACCCCGTCGGGGGTGACCGGCCCTCTCGCGTGTCACGTGGTGGTGGAGACGAGGGGACTCGAACCCCTAACCCCCTGCATGCAAAGCAGGTGCGCTACCAATTGCGCCACGTCCCCGGGCACGTTCTGGGTGGGCCTAACAGGATTTGAACCTGTGACCTCTTCCTTATCAGGGAAGCGCTCTAACCAACTGAGCTATAGGCCCGTTCCGGGGCGCACTCGCACCGGGCAGGAGCGAGGTTACAGCACCCGCGGGGTCAGTCGTCGCTGAGGGTCAGCCGGATGCCTCCGACCAGACCGCTGGCGAGGTTGTAGAGCAGCGCCGCGATGGTGGTGACCAGGGTGACCAGCACCACGTCGACGACCGCGAGGAAGACCGTCACCGACAGCACGCGGGGCAGGCTGAGCAGGTCGGCGAGGCGGAAGTCGCTCTCGGTGCCGACGACGTCGCTGATGACGCTGTCGAGCTGCGTGAACACGCCCATGGCGTTGAGGACGGCCCACAGCAGCGTCACGACGACGACGGCGATGATGCCGAGCGCCACCGACAGCAGGAAGGCCAGCCGCGCGACGGACCACAGGTTGACCCGCGACAGACTCAGCCGCACGCGGCGGGGCGCGTCGGAGCCGGCCGCCGCGGCCGCCGGAGCAGACCCCTCAGCGGGCTGCGGGGCCGAGGGGGAGGACGCCGCCGGGCGCGCGACCGGGCGGGTGGCGGCGGCCGACGCCGCACCCGCGGCACCGCCCGCGCCGCCCGCGGCAGCGGGCCGCGCCGCCGAGGCGGTGGGCCGCGCCGGGGACACCAGCGGCTGGCGCACGGTGGACGAGGCGCTCACCGGCGGCCGGCCCGCGCCAGACCCCACCGCAGCTCCCGGTGCAGCGGCGGGACGCGCCCCGGGGGCACCCGGGGCGCTGGAGGAACTGGCGGAGGGACTGACGCCGGCACCGCCGGCAGCGGTGCCCTGGCCAGCGGGGCGGGCGGCGGACGCCGCAGGAGCACCGGCTGCGGGAGCTGGCTTCCCCGCGGTGCCGGCCCCTTCGTCAGCGGCACCGCCGGGGGTGCGCGCGTCGGTCTTCTCCGTCGGGCTCACGCCCCACCTCCGGTGTCGGGATCGCCCGACGCTACGGCATCCGGACCGTCGTCGTCGGGTGCCTCGCCGGACCCCTCGACCGGCGCCTCGGCGGCGCCGGCGACGGTCCCGTCGGCTCCCGGCTCACCGGGCGCGCCCTCGCCGTCGCTGATCTCCTCCTCGACGGCGCGCTCGACGTTGCGGGCGACCAGGAGGATCTGGTCCTTGGCGTCGACGCGGGCGAAGGAGACGCCCATGGTGTCGCGGCCCGTGGCCCGCACCTCGGCGGCGCGGCTGCGGACGACCTTGCCGCTGGCCATGACGACGAGCACCTCGTCCTCGTCGCCCACGAGCAGCACGCCGGCGAGGTCCCCACCGCGTTCGGAGGGCTTGGCCACCCGCACGCCGTACCCGCCGCGGCCCTGCACGCGGTACTGGTCGACCGCGGTGCGCTTCGCGGTGCCGGAGGCGAAGACGACGAAGACGTCCTCCGGGGTGGAGTCGCGCACGACGTCCATCGCGAGGAGCTCGTCGCCGTCGCGGAAGCGCATCCCGGTGACGCCCGAGGTCGCGCGGCCCATCGGGCGCAGCGCGTCGTCGGAGGCGGTGAAGCGCACCGACTGGCCCTGGCGGGAGACCAGGAGCAGGTCGTCCTCGTCGCCGACCAGCCGCGCCGAGACGAGCTCGTCGCCGTCGCGCAGGTTGATGGCCACGACGCCGCCCGAGCGGGGGGAGTCGTACTCGGTGAGGCGCGTCTTCTTCACCAGGCCGCTCTTCGTGGCGAGCACGAGGAAGGGGGCCTGGGCGTAGTCGCGCAGGTCCAGGACCTGGGCGATCGTCTCACCGGGCTGGAACGCCAGCAGGTTGGCCACGTGCTGGCCGCGGGCGTCGCGGCCGCCCTCGGGCAGCTCGTGGGCCTTGGCGCGGTAGACCCTGCCGAAGTTGGTGAAGAACAGCACCCAGTGGTGGGTCGTCGTCGTGAAGAACGAGCTGACCACGTCGTCGGCGCGCAGGGCCGCGCCGCGCACGCCCTTGCCGCCGCGGCGCTGGGCCCGGTAGGCGTCGACCCGGGTGCGCTTGGCGTACCCGCCCGAGGTGATCGTGACGACCACGTCCTCCTCGGGGATCAGGTCCTCGATGCTCATGTCGCCCTCGAAGGGGACGATGCGCGTGCGCCGCTCGTCGCCGTACTTGGCGACGATCTCGGAGAGCTCCTCGCCGACGATCGTCCGCTGGCGGGCGGGGCGGGCGAGGATGTCCTCGAAGTCGGCGATCTGCGCGACGAGGGCGTCGTGCTCGTCGATGATCTTCTGCCGCTCCAGGGCCGCCAGGCGCCGCAGCTGCATCTCGAGGATGGCGTTGGCCTGCAGCTCGTCGATGTCGAGCAGGCCCATCAGACCGGTGCGGGCGTCGTCGGTGGTGGCCGAGGCCCGGATCAGCGAGATGACGGCGTCAAGGGCGTCGAGGGCCTTCAGCTGGCCGATGAGGATGTGCGCCCGCTGCTGCGCGCGGCGCAGGCGGTACTGCGTGCGCCGGACGATGACCTCGAGCTGGTGGGTGATCCACTGCGTGACGAAGGCGTTGATCGGCAGCGTGCGGGGCACGCCGTCGACCAGCGCCAGCATGTTCGCGCTGAAGTTCTCCTGCAGCGGGGTGTGCTTGTAGAGGTTGTTCAGCACGACCTTCGCGACGGCGTCGCGCTTGAGCACGACGACGAGGCGCTGGCCCGTCTTGCCGGAGCTCTCGTCGCGCACGTCGGCGATGCCGGCGAGGCGGCCGTCGCGGACGAGGTCGGCGATCTTGGAGGCCAGGTTGTCGGGGTTGACCTGGTAGGGCAGCTCGGTGATGACCAGGCACTGCCGGTTCTGGATCTCCTCGACCTGCACCACGGCGCGCATCGTGATGCTGCCGCGGCCGGTGCGGTACGTGTCCTCGATGCCGGAGCGGCCGAGGATCGTGGCCGCGGTCGGGAAGTCGGGGCCCTGCACGCGCACGAGCAGCGCGTCGAGCAGCTCCTCGTCGGTGGCGTCGGGGTGGGCGAGCGCCCACTGCACGCCGTCGGCCACCTCGCGCAGGTTGTGCGGCGGGATGTTGGTGGCCATGCCGACGGCGATGCCCGCCGAGCCGTTGACCAGCAGGTTCGGGAACCGGGCCGGCAGGACGTCGGGCTCGAGCTCGCGGCCGTCGTAGTTGGGCGAGAAGTCGACGGTCTCCTCGTCGATGTCGCGCACCATCTCCAGGGCCAGCGGCGCCATGCGGCACTCGGTGTACCGCGGCGCGGCGGCCGGGTCGTTGCCCGGCGAGCCGAAGTTGCCCTGGCCGGCGACCAGCGGGTACCGCAGCGACCAGTCCTGGGCCAGGCGGACCAGGGCGTCGTAGATCGCCGTGTCGCCGTGGGGGTGGTAGTTGCCCATGACGTCGCCGACGACGCGCGCGCACTTGGAGTACGGCCGGTCGGGGCGGTAGCCGCCGTCGTACATCGCGTAGAGCACGCGCCGGTGGACCGGCTTGAGGCCGTCGCGCACGTCGGGCAGCGCCCGGCTGACGATGACGCTCATGGCGTAGTCGAGGTAGGACCGCTGCATCTCCAGCTGCAGGTCGATCTGCTCGATCCGGTCGCCGGAGCCGCCGCTGCCGGCGACGGCGGTCGTGGTGGGCGGCTCAGACATCGAGGAACCTCACGTCGTGGGCGTTGCGCTGGATGAAGGAGCGACGCGACTCGACGTCCTCCCCCATCAGCACCGAGAAGATGGTGTCGGCGGCGGCGGCGTCGTCGAGGGTGACCTGCCGCAGCGTGCGGTGGGCGCGGTCCATCGTGGTGGTCGCGAGCTCGTCCCAGTTCATCTCGCCGAGGCCCTTGTAGCGCTGGACGGCGCCCTCCTTGGGCAGGCGGCCGCCGTTCGCGGTGCCGTCGGCCACGACCGCGTCGCGCTCCCGGTCGGAGAAGACGAAGTCGTGCTCGCGGTTGGACCACTTGACCCGGTACAGCGGGGGCTGGGCCAGGTAGACGTGGCCCGCCTCGACCAGGGGCCGCATGTAGCGGAACAGCAGCGTGAGCAGCAGCGTGGTGATGTGCTGGCCGTCGACGTCGGCGTCGGCCATGAGCACGATCTTGTGGTACCGCAGCTTGGAGAGGTCGAACTCCTCGCCGATGCCGGTGCCGAACGCCGTGATCAGCGCCTGGACCTCCTGGTTGCCCAGGGCCTTGTCCAGGCGGGCCTTCTCGACGTTCAGGATCTTGCCGCGGATCGGCAGGATGGCCTGGGTCTCGGGGTCGCGGCCCTTGGAGGCGGAGCCTCCGGCCGAGTCGCCCTCGACGATGAAGACCTCGCAGCGCGCCGGGTCGTTGCTCTGGCAGTCCTTGAGCTTGCCGGGCAGGCCGACGCCGTCGAGGAAGCTCTTGCGGCGGGTGGCCTCGCGGGCCTTGCGGGCGGCCAGGCGGGCCAGGGAGGCGCTGATGCCCTTGCGCACGACGGCCTTGGCCTCGGCCGGGTTCCGCTCGAGCCAGTCGGACAGGTGCTCCGTCATCCGGTTCTGGACGAAGCCCTTGACCTCGGTGTTGCCGAGCTTGGTCTTGGTCTGGCCCTCGAACTGCGGCTCGCCGAGCTTGACCGAGATGACGGCGGTGAGGCCCTCGCGGACGTCGTCGCCGGTGAGGTTCTCGTCCTTCTCCTTGAGGAGGTTGTTGGCCCGCGCGTAGCGGTTGACCAGAGCGGTCAGCGCGGCGCGGAAGCCCTCCTCGTGGGTGCCGCCCTCGTGGGTGTTGATGACGTTGGCGTAGGTGTGGACCGACTCGGAGTACCCGGTGGTCCACTGCATCGCGACCTCGAGCGACATCCCGCGGTCGGGGTCCTCGGCGTCGAAGGCGATGACGGTCTCGTGGACGGCCTCGGAGCGCTTCTGGTTGTTGAGGTGCCGGACGTAGTCGGTCAGGCCGCCGTCGTACCGGTAGGTGACCGAGCGGGCCTTCACGGACTCGTCGTAGTCCTCGCCCTCCTCGGTGGGGGCGGGGCGCTCGTCGGACAGGCGGATCTGCAGCCCGCGGTTGAGGAAGGCGTACTGCTGCAGGCGCGCGCGGAGCGTCTCGTAGTCGAAGACGACGGTCTCGAAGGTCTCCTCCGAGGGCCAGAACGTCACCGTGGTGCCGGTCTCGTCGCTGGCCTCGCCCTTCACCAGGGGGGCCTCGGGGACGCCGTGGCGGTACGCCTGGCGCCAGACGTGGCCCTGGCGGCGGACCTCGACCTCCACGCGCTGCGACAGGGCGTTGACCACGGAGATGCCGACGCCGTGCAGGCCGCCGGAGACGGCGTAGCCGCCGCCGCCGAACTTGCCGCCGGCGTGCAGGACGGTCAGCACGACCTCGACGGCCGGCTTGCCCTCGGAGGGGATGACGTCGACCGGGATGCCGCGGCCGTCGTCGACGACGCGGACGCCGCCGTCGGCCAGGAGCGCCACGTCGATCGTGGTGGCGTGGCCGGCGAGGGCCTCGTCGACGGAGTTGTCGACGACCTCCCAGACCAGGTGGTGCAGGCCCCGCTCACCGGTGGAGCCGATGTACATGCCGGGGCGCTTCCGCACCGCCTCCAGGCCCTCGAGGATCTGGATGTTGCTGGCGTCGTACGTGGACGACGGCGGGGTGCTCGTGCGCGGCTCCGCCAGCGGCTCGACCAGAGCCTCCGGGGTGGGCTGCGCGCCCTCGGCGTCGTCGGTGGGGTCGGCCACGGTCCTCCTCGAGCATCAGCGCGCCCAGCGGGGCGCCCAGGGCGTCCATCTTACGCGGTGCCCTCCGACAGCCCGTCCCGGACGCGCCTCCCCGGCTCCAGACCCACCCGTCTGCGGCCCGTAGACGCCGTTCTGCGGGCCCAGCAGCCCTCCGGGCAGCCCCCGGGTCCACCCGGGGGTCCTGCGGCGGCCCTGCTCCTTTCCCGCTGCGGTCGTGCTGGGGCTCAGCCGTAGGTGTCCCGCGGTCCCCGCCCACCGGCCGAGCGGCTCCCGGCGCGCCAGGACGGCCCCGCGGGCCCCTTCACCACGAGCCGGGTGACGACGCCCTCGCCGAGCTCCTCGCCGAGGCGCCGCAGCACGGCGGCGCTCAGCAGGCGCACCTGCGTGGCCCAGGCGGTGGAGTCGGCCCGCACCACCAGCTCGCCCTCGGCGAAGGTCTCGGGCTCGCAGTGGGCCGCGACCTCGGCCCCGACCACCTGCTCCCAGCGCCCCATCACCCCGCCGACGGCGACGGGGGTGCGCCAGCCCCGCTCGCTGACGAGGCGCCCGATGCTCGAGCTCACGGTCTGGGGGTCGCGGGCGTCCGGCCGGGCGCCGCTGCGGCCGGCGGTGCCCCGGTCGGCCGCGCCGGGCTGCCCGCCGCCGGCACCGGGGGCGCCCCCGCCGCGCGCCGGGGTCAGCGACCCGGGGCGCCCGGGCCGGGCACCCCGCGCACGGGCGGCGGCCCGGGCGCGGTGCAGGGCCGTCGCCGCCGCGTCGGGCCCGTCGTCGGCGGCCGCGTCTCCCGCCGGGGGCTGCTCAGGCACCCGGGACGCCCGGGGCGGCGGTGCTGGTGGTCACGGTGCCGGCGGTCACGGTGCCCCCCCGCACCTGCAGCCGGTTCCCGGCCAGCTCGGGCGGCACGTCCTCGGCGACGGCGGCGGTCACGAGCACCTGCTCCGCACCGGCCACCAGGCCCGCGAGCCGCGTGCGGCGCCCGGCGTCGAGCTCGGCGAAGACGTCGTCGAGGACGAGCACGGGCTCGGTGGCCGGGTCGCGCGGGCCCTCCCCGCAGAGCAGCTCGTACAGGCCGAGGCGCAGCGCCAGGGCGTACGACCAGGACTCCCCGTGGCTCGCGTAGCCGCGCGCCGGCAGGGCGTTGAGGTCCAGCGCGAGGTCGTCGCGCTGGGGGCCGACCAGGGAGGTGCCCCGCTCCAGCTCGTCGCTGCGCACCTGGGCCATCTGCTCGAGCAGGGCCTGGGCCAGCTCCGCGCGCGGGGGCAGCGGGGCGTCGGGCTCCGAGAGGTCGAGGTCGGCCAGCAGCGGCAGCGAGCTGCGGTACCCCAGGCGCACGGGACCGGCGCCGTCCGCGCCCGGCTGCCCGCTGACGGCGGCGTAGGCCCTGCTGACGTGCGGGTGCAGGCGCTGCACGAGGAGCAGGCGCGCGGCCAGCAGCTCGGCGCCCGCGGCGGCCAGGTGGGTGTCCCAGACCTCCAGGGTGGCGGCCTCGGCCGCGGCAGGGTCGTCCCAGCCCGCCTCGCGCGCGGCCTGCGAGGCCCGCTCCCGCGCCCGCGAGCCGCGCCCGCCGGCCCCGGAGCCCCGGCGGGCGGCCGCCGCCTGGCGCAGCAGGGTCCCGCGCTGCCGAAGCACGCGGTCGAGGTCGGAGCGGACCCCGGCCAGGCGCGGTGCCAGCGCGACCAGGGCCTCGTCCATGAAGCGGCGGCGCCCGTCGGGCTCGCCCTTGACCAGGGCGAGGTCCTCCGGGGCGAAGAGCACCGTGCGCAGGGTGCCCAGCACGTCGCGGGCCCGCGGCAGCTGGGCGCGGTTCAGCCGTGCGCGGTTGGCGCGCCCGGGAGAGATCTCGAGCTCGACGAGCGTCGAGCGCTCCTCGCGCTGCACCCTGGTGCGCACCACGGCGCGCTCGGCGCCGGCGCGCACCAGGGGGGCGTCGGTGGCAGCCCGGTGGCTCCCGAGGGAGGCCACGTACCCGATCGCCTCGACGAGGTTGGTCTTGCCCTGCCCGTTGGGCCCGACCAGGGCGGTCGGGCCCGGGCCGAGCTCGACATCCGCCTCGGCGTAGTTGCGGAAGTCGACCAGGGACAGGTGCGTGACGTGCACCCGGCCCCGCCCGTCAGCGGGAGGTGGAGCCGGTGCCGGAGCTCGGTCCGGCCTCGGCGGCGCTGGCCTCCTGGGCGCCCTGCTCGGGCTCCCCGCCGCTGGTCTGGTCGGCCGCCGCGTCGTCCCCGCCGAGGGACTCCACGGCGTGGCCGCCGAACTGGTTGCGCAGCGCGGCCACCATCTTCATGGCCGGGGAGTCGTCCTGGCGGGAGGCGAAGCGGGCGAAGAGCGCCGCGGTGATCGCCGGCATCGGGACCGACTCGTTGATGGCCTCCTCGACCGTCCAGCGGCCCTCGCCCGAGTCGTTCACGTACCCGCGGATCGAGCCCAGGCTGGTGCCCTCGGCCTCGAGGGCCCGCACCAGCAGGTCGAGGAGCCAGGAGCGCACGACCGTGCCGCGCGTCCACGCCTTGAAGGAGCCGGTGACGTCGGTGACGATGTCCTTGGCGGTGAGCAGCTCGAAGCCCTCGGCGTAGGCCTGCATGAGGCCGTACTCGATGCCGTTGTGGACCATCTTCGCGTAGTGGCCGGCGCCGACGGCGCCCGCGTGCACGAAGCCCTCCTCGCGGGGGCCCTCGGGACGCAGCGCGTCGAAGACGGGCAGCAGGCGCTCGACCAGGTCGGCCTCGCCGCCGCACATCAGGCCGTAGCCGTTGTCGAGGCCCCAGATGCCGCCGGAGACGCCGCAGTCGACGAACCCGACGCCCTTCTCGGCGAGGGACTCCGCGTGCGCGGCGTCGTCGGTGTACTTGGAGTTGCCGCCGTCGATGACGACGTCGCCCTCGGACAGCAGGCCCTTGAGCTGGTCGATGACCTTGTGGGTGATCTCGCCCGCGGGGACCATCACCCAGACCGCGCGGGGCGCCGGCAGCGCCTCGACGAGCGCCTCCATGCTGGGGACGTCGGACAGGTCGGGGTTGTTGTCGAAGCCGGTGACCTCGACACCCCCGCGGCGCAGGCGGGTGCGCATGTTGCCGCCCATCTTGCCCAGGCCCACAAGACCGATGTGCATGGTTCCTCCAGCGTCGCGTTCGGGGGTGCTCGGGCTGCTCACGTGGTGGTCGGCAGGGCTGGGGACGAGCCTCAGCCGGCCATCCGCACGGGCATGAGCAGGTAGCGGTAATCGTCGATCGGCTCGCCGTCGGCCTCGGTCTGGCCGGTGAGGACGGCGGGCTTCGTCGGAAGCGTGAAGGACAGCCGCACGTACGGCACGTTGAGCGCGCCCAGGCCGTCGAGCAGGAACTGCGGGTTGAAGGCGATGGAGATGTCGTCGCCGTCGAGCTGGGCCTCGATCGCCTCCGAGGCCTGCGCGTCCTCGCCGTCACCGGCCTCCAGGACGACCTGGCCCTGGGTGAAGGACAGCCGCACGGGCCGGCTGCGCTCGGCCACGAGGGCCACGCGGCGCACGGCCTCGACGAGCGCCGGGACGGCGACGACGGCGGAGATGGGCGACTCCGGCGGGAACAGCGAGCGCACCTTGGGGTAGTCGCCGTCGACGAGCAGCGAGGTGGTCCGGCGGCCGCCGGCCTCGAAGCCGACCAGGCCGGACGCGCCCCGGCCCCGGCCCGGCTCGCCCTCGGCCTCCGGGGACAGCGCGAGGACCACCTCGCCGCTCCCCATCGACCGGGCGACCTCCGAGAGCGTGCGCGCCCGGACCAGGGCCGTGGCCGAGGGCCGGTCCTCGCCGCCGCTCCAGGGCAGCGTGCGGACCGCGAGGCGGTACCGGTCGGTGGCGAGCAGCGTGACCTCGCCGTCCTCGATCTCGACGCGCACGCCGGTGAGCACCGGCAGGGTCTCGTCGCGGCTGGCGGCCACGACGACCTGCGCGACGGCGGAGGCGAAGACGTCTCCGGCGACGCTGCCGAGCACCGCGGGCATCGCGGGCAGGGCGGGGTAGTCCTCGACGGGCATCGTCAGCAGCGTGAAGCGGCTGGAGCCGCACACGACGACCACGCGGGGGCCCTGGACCGAGACCTGCACGGGCTGGGCCGGCAGGGAGCGGGCGATGTCGGCCAGGAGCCGGCCCGAGACGAGCACGCGGCCCGGCTCGTGGACCTCCGCGGGCACCTCCACGTGGGCGGAGACCTCGTAGTCGAAGCTCGAGAGCTTCAGGACGCCGGGCTCCGCCGCCTCCAGGAGCACGCCCGCGAGGACGGGCACCGGGGGGCGCGCGGGCAGCGTCCGCGCCGTCCACCCGACGGCCTCGGCCAGGACGTCGCGCTCGACCCCGAACTTCACGGGTCCACCTCCATGCAGTGCTTGCTGTCTCCGGCGGGGGCCGCCGGCGCTGCGGTGCAGCCCGTCACCGCCCGGGGAAGGGCCGTGACGGCGAGGATACCGATCCCGGGGGTCCTCCCCTCGCGCCGACCCACAGGCCCCCCGTCGGGCCCGTCGGAGCGCTCGGACCAGATGTTGGTGCGCTGATCGATCCGCTGACTAGAGAGTTCCGTAGTAGTCATAGGGCCTGTGGATACTGTGGAAAACCCCCGTCTTCGCAGGTCGGGGGTTGTTCACACCTGTGGACAGACCTGTGGACGGATTGTGGGAAAACTACGGCTCCCTGTGGACGGCTGAAAACTGTCCACACGCCGTCCACAGGACGACCCCCAGTTGTCCACACGTTCTCCACAGGTTCGAGGGCCTTTTCCACAGGAGCTGTGGAAAAAGTTGTCCACAGGGGCTGTGGATGCCTGTGGACCGCCCCCACGTGTGGACACAGCCTGTGGACAACTCGCGTCGTCGCAGGTCAGGGGCTCGCCGACCGACCGCCGACCTCAGGCCCGGTGCTGGAGCTTGATGCGGTTCGTCAGCTCGGTGACCTCGTTGTAGGTCTGGCGCCGCTCGGTCAGCTGCTCGCGCACCTTCCGGTTCGCGTGCATCACGGTGGTGTGGTCGCGGCCCCCGAACGCCTGCCCGATCTTGGGCAGGCTGAGCTCGGTGAGCTCGCGGCAGAGGTACATCGCGACCTGGCGGGCGTTGACGACGGCGCGGCCGCGCGCGGGCCCGCAGAGGTCCTCGATGGTCACCTTGAAGTAGTCGGCCGTCTGGGCCATGACCGTCGCCAGGGAGATCTGGGCCGTCTCCCCGGTCAGGAGGTCCTTGAGCACCACCTCCGCCAGCGACAGGTCGACCGCGGCCCGGTTGAGGTTGGCGAAGGCCGTGACGCGGATCAGGGCGCCCTCGAGCTCGCGGATGTTGGTGGAGATCTGCGAGCCGATGAACTCCAGCACCTCGTAGGGCACCGAGATGCGGTCGGTGATCGCCTTCTTCGACAGGATCGCGATCCGCGTCTCGAGGTCGGGCGGCTGGACGTCGGTCGTCAGGCCCCACTCGAAGCGCGACCGCATCCGCTCCTCGAACCCGAAGAGGTTCTTGGGGGGCTGGTCGGAGGTGATGATCACCTGCTTGTTGGCGTTGTGGAGCACGTTGAAGGTGTGGAAGAACTCCTCCTGCGTCTGCACCTTGTTCGACAGGAACTGGATGTCGTCGACCATGAGGAAGTCGACGTCGCGGTAGCGGCGCAGGAACGAGTTCTTCTGGTCGTCGCGGATCGAGTTGATGAAGTCGTTGGTGAACTCCTCCGAGTTCACGTAGCGCACCTTCACACCCTGGTAGAGGTGCTGGGCGTAGTGCCCGATGGCGTGCAGGAGGTGCGTCTTGCCCAGGCCGGAGGGCCCGTAGACGAACAGCGGGTTGTACGCCTTGGCCGGCGCCTCGGCCACCGCCACCGCCGCCGCGTGCGCGAAGCGGTTGGACGAGCCGATGACGAACGTGTCGAAGGTGTACTTCGGGTTCAGGCGGGCCGGCTCGGCGTCCTTGCGCGACTGCTCGCCGCGCCGGCTGCGCGGCACCTGGGAGGGACGGCTGACGCCGAACAGCGCGCCGTCCTCACCGGTGGCGAGCAGCTCGGCGCCGTCGCCGTCCTCGGCGTCGTCCTCGTCGTCACCGGCACCGACCCCGCCGGCGGAGCCGTCCTCCGCGCCATCGCGGCCGGCCACCGGCGCCGCCGCCGGGGCGGGGGCGGGCGGTGCCTCCTGCGGCGGCGCGTCGGTCAGGGAGGTGTCGACGGCGACCGCGACGCGCACCTCGCGGCCCAGGCGCTCGGACAGCGCCGCGGCCACGGGCTCGCGCAGCCGCTGCTCGATCATCTCCTTGGTGAGCTCGTTGGGCACCGAGAGCAGCACCATGTCGTTGAGCAGGCCCAGCGGCCTGGTCAGCCTGAGGAACGCCAGCTGCTGGCGGGAGATGCGGGTGTCGGCGCCGAGCGCGGCGATGACCGCCGGCCAGGCGGACGGGAGGTCCTGCTCGTCGGCCACCGGCCCACCCTCCCACGCGGTCCGTCGGACCTGCTCGCACCGTCCACAGGGTTGTCCACAGGCTGTGGACGGAGGTGGGGACGGCGACCCTCGGGTGGCGGCGGTGCCGACCCCGGAGCGGGAGCGCCAGACGCTAGCGGCACCGGCGAGCCCGGCACAAGGCGACCCGCCGCCGTCCCCGTCCGGGCCGCTGTGGCACCCTGCGGCGCGCTCCGGCGGCCGGCGCCCCGAACGGCTCGGTTGACCCTGCGGCCCCCCGGCACCTACCGTGGAGCGGTTGCGGCTGGAGATCGTGCTGCCCCAGGACCCCCTCGCGGGGTCGTGCGGAGCACCCGGCCGTCGGGTGAGGTCGGGTGCTCCGCACCGCCGGCCGCCCGCGACAGCGAGCTGACCACTGACGTGATGGAGTGACGGGCGTGAGCAAGCGGACCTTCCAGCCGAACAACCGGCGCCGGGCCAAGGTGCACGGCTTCCGGCTGCGCATGCGCACCCGCGCCGGCCGGGCGATCCTCGCCGCGCGCCGCGCCAAGGGCCGCGAGCAGCTCTCCGCCTGAGGCGACCGCGGACGCCCCGCCCTCCGTGCTGCCCCCTGCGCACCGCCTGCGCCGCTCGGCCGACTTCTCGGCCGTCGTGAGGGGTGGCAGGAGGGCGGGGCGTCGCTGTGTCGTGGTGCACCTGCTCGCCGCGCCCGTCGGCACCGGCGAGCAGCCCGCGGCCCCGCTCGTGGGCTTCGTGGTGTCCAAGGCCGTCGGCGGGTCCGTCGTGCGCAACCGCGTCGAGCGGCGGCTGCGCCACCTGGTGCGCGACCGCCTCGGGGCGCTCCCGGGCGGGTGCCGGGTGGTCGTCAGGGCCAACCCCGCTGCGGCCGGGGCCACGCACGAGCAGCTCGACCGCGACCTCGCCGGCGCCCTGGAGCGCGTCCTGCGCGAGGCCCCCGCGGGCCAGCCCCGCCGCGGCCGCTCGTGAGCGCGGCGCTGCGGGCGCTCCTGCTCGTGCTCCGCGGGTGGACCGGGCCGTCGCCCTCCTCCTGCTGGGTCTCGTGCGCTGCTACCAGCTGCTCGTCTCCCCCCTGCTGGGCCCGGTGTGCCGCTACGGCCCCTCCTGCTCCTCCTACGGGGCCACGGCCCTGCGCGAGCACGGCGCCGCGGTCGGCACCTGGCTGACCGCGCGCCGGCTGCTGCGCTGCCACCCCTGGGCCCGCGGCGGGTGGGACCCGGTCCCCAGCCGCTCGGCACGGGCGCGGGCGCGCAGGGCCCACACTGGTAGCCGGCGCCCAGCGCCGCACGACGCCAGCACCCGCCACCACCGAGACCACGGGCCCGCACGCCCCGAGCCCGCGAGGACGCGATGAACTTCTTCGAGAGCCTGATCTACCCGCTCGAGTGGGTGGTCGCCTGGATCATGGTGCAGGCGCACGCCGGCCTGACGGCCCTGGGCATGCCCGAGAGCGGGGGCTGGACCTGGGCGCTCTCGATCGTCGCGCTGGTGATCATCATCCGCATCGTGCTGATCCCGCTGTTCGTGAAGCAGATCAAGGCCAGCCGCGGCATGGCCCTGCTCCAGCCGGAGATGCGCAAGATCCAGCAGAAGTACAAGGGCAAGACCGACCCGGCCAGCCGCGAGGCGATGAGCCGGGAGACCATGGAGCTGTACCGCTCCAGCGGCACGAACCCCTTCTCCTCCTGCCTGCCGATCCTGCTCCAGGCGCCGATCTTCTTCGCCCTGTTCCGGGTGCTCAACTACGGCATCCGCAACGAGGAGGGCGTCGGCCCGCTGACCAGCGAGCTCGCCCGCCAGGCCGCGGAGTCCAGCATCTTCGGCGCGCGCCTGACCGACACGTTCCTCGGCAGCGACGACCTCAACGTCAAGATCCTCACGGCGATCCTGATCGTCGCGATGAGCGCCACGACGTTCACGACGCAGCGCCAGCTGATGATCAAGAACATGCCGGCCTCGGCGCTGGACAACCCGTTCGCGCAGCAGCAGAAGCTGATCATGTACCTGTTCCCGATCATCTTCGCCGTCTCCGGCGTCAACTTCCCGATCGGCGTCCTCATCTACTGGTTCACCACCAACCTGTGGACCGGGGGCCAGCAGGCCTACGTCATCCGGCGCATGCCCGCCCCCGGCTCCAAGGCCGAGGAGGCCCTCGAGGCCCGTCGCGCCCGCAAGCGCGCCCGCCACGGCGTGGCCTCGACCGACGTCGTCGCCGGCGAGGTCGTCGAGGAGCAGCCCGCGGCCCGCGCCGGGCAGCGCACGCAGCCCAAGCGGAAGGACCGCAACCGCGGTCCCGCCCGCTCCCAGAACTGAACGACGCGCACGAGACGACGAGGAGGCCGTGGTGAGCACCCACCTGGACGCTGAGCAGGACGCGCAGGAGACCCCCGGAGCCGTGGGGACCCCCGCCGGCGACGAGGCCCCCGCGGCCACCACCGAGGCCGGTGGCGAGCGGCGCACGCGCATCGCCCGCCTGGAGGAGGAGGGCGAGGTCGCCGCCGACTACCTCGAGGAGCTCCTCGACATCGCCGACCTCGACGGTGACATCGACATCGACGTGGAGGACGGCCGCGCCGCCGTCTCCGTGGTGGGCGAGGGCGCCGACGGCGCCGCGCTGCAGCGGCTCGCGGGCCAGCGCGGTGAGGTCCTCGAGGCCCTCCAGGACCTCACGCGCCTGGCCGTCCAGGCGCGCACCGGCGAGCGCAGCCGCCTCATGCTCGACGTCGCGGGCCACCGCGCCCGCCGGCGCGAGGAGCTCCAGGGCCTGGCCGCCGAGGCGGTCCAGCAGGTGCAGCGCCACGGCGAGCCCGTGGCCCTCGACCCGATGAACCCCTTCGAGCGCAAGGTCGTGCACGACGCCGTCGCCGCCGCCGGCCTGGTCAGCGACTCCGAGGGCGAGGAGCCGCACCGGCGCGTCGTCGTCTCGGCCGCCGGCTGAGGTGACGCCCACCGGACCGACCGAGCTGCCCGGGCCGACCGAGCTGGTCGAGCCCGAGGAGCTCCGGGGGGCCGTCGCCGCCGTCTTCGGCGACGGCGCCCCCCTGGCGCGCCGCTACGCCGGCCACCTGGCCACCTCCGCGGTGGAGCGCGGTCTGGTGGGGCCCCGGGAGGTCCCGCGGCTGTGGGAGCGCCACGTGCTGAACTGCGCCGTCGTCGGGGAGCTGCTGCCGCAGGGCGCGTCGGTCGTCGACGTCGGCAGCGGGGCGGGCCTGCCCGGGCTGTGCCTGGCCCTGGCGCGCCCCGACGCGTCCGTGGTGCTCCTGGAGCCGCTGGAGCGGCGCGCGACCTGGCTCGGGGAGGTCGTGGCCGACCTCGACCTGGGCTCCCGGGTGCGGGTGGTGCGCGGGCGCGCCGAGGACGCCGCGCCCGGCCGCCCGCTGGCCCTCGAGCCCGCTGACGTCGTCACCGCCCGCGCCGTCGCGCCGCTGGAGCGCCTGGCCGGCTGGTGCCTGCCGCTGGCGCGCCGGGGCGGGCTCCTGCTGGCGCTCAAGGGCCGCAGCGCGGCCGAGGAGCTGGAGGCCTCGCGCGGGGCGCTGGCGCGCGCCGGTGGGCTCGACCCCCGCCTGCTGGAGGCCGGGACCGGCGTCGTCCCCGTCCCGACCACCGTGCTGAGCGTTACTGTGGGTGCCGCTCATCACCCGGCCGGGGGTGCGCCAGGCGGAGAGGACGTCGGTGGTCGATCACGAGCGGCGCGCAGGCGCACGCGGCAGCCACGTGGCTGAGCGCGCGCCCGAGCTGACCAGCGACGCCGAGGAGACCGCCCGCAGGGCGCTCCTCGCGCAGGCCATCCCCGACGCCGGCGAGGACACCCCGCTGGCCCGCCAGGCCGCCGAGGACGCCCGCCGCCGCATCCGGCTGCGGGGCCGCACGCTGCCCAAGCCCGACCAGACCCGCGTGCTGACCGTCGCCAACCAGAAGGGCGGCGTCGGCAAGACCACCAGCGCCGTCAACCTGGCGGCCGCGCTCGCCCAGTGCGGGCTGCAGGTGCTGGTCCTCGACGTCGACCCGCAGGGCAACGCCTCGACGGCCCTGGGCGTCGCCCACGAGGACCGCACGCCCGGCACCTACGAGGTCCTGGTCGACGGACTGCCGCTGTCCGAGGCCGTGCGCCCCTGCCCCGACGTGCGCGGGCTCGAGGTCTGCCCGGCGAGCATCGACCTCGCCGGCGCCGAGATGGAGCTGGCGCAGGAGCCCGACATGGTGGCCCGCGTCTCGCTGCTGAAGACCGCGCTGGCCGACCACGTCGCCGAGCGCGAGGCCCAGGGGCGCCCCCGGCTCGACTACGTGCTGCTCGACTGCCCCCGAGCCTGGGCCTGATCACCCTGAACGCGCTGGTGGCGGCCCGCGAGGTGCTGATCCCCATCCAGTGCGAGTACTACGCGCTCGAGGGCCTCACGCAGCTGCGCAACAACATCGGGCTGGTCCAGCGGTCGCTGAACCCGGTGCTGGAGATCTCCACGATCCTGCTGACGATGTTCGACGCGCGCACCCGCCTCGCCCGCGAGGTGGCCGACGAGGTGCGCCGCGCCTTCCCGGACCGGGTGCTGGAGACCTCCATCCCCCGCTCCGTGCGCATCTCCGAGGCCCCCAGCCACGGCGAGACGGTCATGACCTACGACCCGGGCAACTCCGGGGCGCTGTCGTACCTCCAGGCGGCCCGTGAGCTCTCCGAGGGCCACGAGGCCCGCGTGCGCCAGGCCGCCGAGGCGGCCCAGGCAGCTCAGGTCGCTGACGAGGCGCCCGGGGCTGCCGAGGACGAGGCGCCGACCCCCGCGCCGGCCCCCGGGGTCTCCGTCCAGGAGCCCGCCGCGGCCGAGGAGCCCGCTCCGGTCGAGGCGCAGGACGGGCCCGAGGAGCGGCCCGAGCCGCAGGGCGGCCCGTCCGACGTCGTCGACCTGCGCACCGGCCCGCTCGACCTGCGCGGGTCGTGGACGCCGGACCGCAGCACCCGGGGCCAGCGCCGAGCAGCAGGAGGACGGTCGTGAGCGAGCGACGCCGGGGGCTCGGCCGCGGGCTGGGAGCCCTCATCCCCGACGCGGTCTCACCCGAGGTGACCGGCCAGCTCACCGCCGTGCGGCCGACCGCCCGCGCCGAGCGGCCCCGCGAGGACGCAGCCGCCCCCGCCGCGGCGCCGGCTGCCGCGGCGGCCCAGGACGGCGGCACCGCCGACCCCGCCGTCATCGACCTGCGCGACGGCGCCCCGGCCCGCCAGGCCCCGCGCCGCGGCGGATCGCGGTCCACGGCGGGGGCCGACGAGGAGGACCTCCTCCCGATCCCCGGCACCTGGTACGCCGAGGTGCCCGTCGGCTCGGTGAGCCCCAACCCGCGCCAGCCGCGGCTCGTCTTCGACGAGGACGCGCACGCCGAGCTGGTGCACAGCGTCAAGGAGATCGGCGTCCTGCAGCCGGTCGTCGTCAGGCCCCTGCGCCGCGCCGACGGCGCCGCCCAGGGCCCCGACGAGCAGATGTCGTTCGAGCTGGTCATGGGCGAGCGCCGCTGGCGCGCCGCGGAGAGCGCGGGCCTGACCACGGTGCCCGCGATCGTGCGCGACACCACCGACGAGGACATGCTGCGCGACGCGCTGCTGGAGAACCTCCACCGCTCCGACCTGAACCCGCTGGAGGAGGCCGCCGCCTACCAGCAGCTCCTCGACGACTTCGGCTGCACGCACGACTCCCTCGCCCAGCGCCTGGGGCGCTCCCGGCCGCAGATCTCGAACACCATCCGCCTGCTGCGCCTGCCCCCGTCGGTCGCGCGGCGCGTGGCGGCCGGGGTGCTGTCCGCCGGCCACGCCCGCGCCCTCCTCGGGCTGCCCACCGGCGACGCGATGGAGCGCCTGGCGCAGCGGATCGTGGCCGAGGGCCTGTCGGTGCGCACCACCGAGGAGCTCGTGGCCCTCGGCGGCGTCGGCGCGCCCCGGCCGTCGCGCGAGCAGGTGCGTTCGGCGTCCGCTCCGGTCCTCGACGACCTGGCCGCCCGCCTGTCCGACAGGTTCGACACCCGCGTGAGCGTCGCGATGGGCGCCCGCAAGGGCCGCCTGACCGTCGAGTTCGCGACCCTGGAGGACCTCGACAGGATCCTCGGGTCCCTCGCGCCGGACGAGGCCGGCTCGGTGGCCGGGGCCGCCGCCGCGGACGACGCCGAGGGTGCGGACGCACCCACCGGCGCCCTCTGACCCCTCCGGACGGACCGGCGTGTCGCGCCGCATCGCCCCGCTGACCCTGGAGTCCCTGCCGGACCTGCCCTCGGGCTGCCGCGGCTGCGTGTCCTGGGAGCTCGACCCGGTCTCGGCGGGCCGCGCCGTCGCCGCCGGGGGCACCGCCTTCGAGAAGGAGGCGTGGCTGTCCTCGGTGCTGCTCGAGTGGGGCAGCGCGGGGCGGCTGGCGTACGTCGACGACGCGCTCGCCGGCTTCGTCACCTACGCCCCGCCGGTGCACGTCCCCCGCTCGCGCAGCTTCCCCACCTCACCGGTCAGCGGTGACGCCGTCCTGCTCATGACGGGCCACGTGCTGCCCCAGCACCGCGGCGGGGGCATCGCGCGGATGCTCGTGCAGAGCGCGGCGAAGGACCTCACCCAGCGCGGCGTGCGGGCGCTGGAGGCCTTCGGCGCCGCCGGCCCGGAGGTCGACGAGCGGCGGCTGGGCCTGTCGGCGGACTGCGTCGTCCCCGCGGCCTTCTACGAGGCCGTCGGCTTCACCGTGGTGAGGCCCCACCACCGCTGGCCGCGCCTGCGCCTGGAGCTGCGGACGGCCCTGTCGTGGCGCGAGGACGTCGAGGCGGCCCTGGAGCGCATCCTGGGGCGCGCGCGGGTGCCCGTCCTCTCCGGGGTCTGACCGACCCCTCCGGGCTGTCACAGGGCCGTCACAGGGCCGCCAGGGGGTCGCGGCGGGGCTCTGGCCGCCCGCACGACGAAGGCCCCCGACCTCGCGGTCGGGGGCCTTCGTCGTGGACGGGTGCGTCAGCCGATGAACTCGGCGAGCTCCTTCAGCAGCACCGGCTTCGGGCGCGCGCCGATGATCTGCTTCACCAGCTCACCGCCCTTGTAGACGTTGAGCGTCGGGATCGAGGTGATGCCGTACGCCGCGGACGTGCGCGGGTTCTCGTCGGTGTTCACCTTGACCACGTCGAGCGCCTCGGAGTTCTCGCTGGCGATCTCCTCGATGATCGGGGAGACCTGGCGGCACGGGCCGCACCAGGGGGCCCAGAAGTCGACGAGGACGGGCTTGTCGGACTGCAGCACCTCGGTGTCGAAGGTGGCGTCGGTGACGGCGCGAGCGGTCATGGCGGTTCCTCTCTGCGGTGGGTCGGTGGACGGTCAGGTGGTCTGGTGGTGCGCGGCGGGGCTCGTCAGCCGACGGCGGTCGCCTCGGCGACCTCCTCGGCCTCGACGGCAGCGACCCGCGGGGAGTCGGTGTCGGCGAGGGCCGCCAGGTAGCGCTCGGCGTCGAGCGCGGCGACCGTGCCGGACGCGGCGGCGGTGATGGCCTGGCGGTACTCGTGGTCGACCACGTCGCCGCAGGCGAAGACGCCCGGGAGGTTGGTGCGCGAGGAGCGCCCGTCGACCGCGACGTAGCCCTTGTCGTCGAGGTCGACCTGGCCGGTGAACAGGTCGGTGCGCGGGTCGTGGCCGATGGCCACGAAGGCGCCCTCCACCGGCAGGTCGCGGAGCTCGCCGGTGGTGGTGTCGCGCAGGCGGAGCCCGGTGACCTTGCCCTCGCCCAGGACGTCCTCGACGGCGCTGTTCCAGGCGAAGCGGATCTTCGGGTCGTTCTGCGCCCGGGTCTGCATGATCTTCGAGGCGCGGAGCTCGCTGCGGCGGTGCACCAGGGTGACCGACTCGGCGAAGCGCGTCAGGAAGGTCGCCTCCTCCAGGGCGGAGTCGCCGCCGCCGACGACGGCGACGTCCTTGCCCTTGAAGAAGAAGCCGTCGCAGGTGGCGCACCAGGAGACGCCGTGGCCGGAGAGGCGCTTCTCGTTCGGCAGGCCCAGCTCGCGGTAGGCGGAGCCGGTGGCCAGGACGACGACGCGCGAGCGGTAGGTCTCACCGAGGCCGGTGCGCACCACCTTGACGTCACCCGTCAGCTCGAGCTCGACCGCGTCGTCGTAGACGACCTCGGCGCCGAAGCGCTCGGCCTGCGCCTGCATGCGCTCCATGAGGTCGGGGCCCATGAGCCCCTCGGGGAAGCCGGGGAAGTTCTCGACCTCGGTGGTGTTCATCAGCGCACCGCCGACGGTCACCGAGCCGGCGACCACGACGGGCCTCAGGTCGGCGCGGGCGGCGTAGATCGCCGCCGTCCAGCCGGCGGGCCCAGAACCCACGATCACCAGGTCGCGGACGTCGTCCGAAGTCACAGGCAGGCTCCTCCGCCACATCGAGCCGCCGGGGTCTCCCGGCGCCGTTCGTGCAACGGATCGTAGGCGCGCGGTGTTCCCCGGCCGCGCCTCGGCGGCTCAGCGAGCGGAGACCTCGTCGACGGCGGCGGCGTAGCCGGTGCCGTTCGCGGGGAGCTGCGTGAACCACAGGAGCAGGTGCGTGGCGGTGGCGGGCTGGTCGAGGGGGACCTCGACGGTCTGGCCGCCGGTGCCCGCGGCGGTGGTGGTCAGCACGGTGCTGCCCTCGTAGCCGCCGTCGGGGCTGCTGCGGACCTCGACGGTGCCGCCGGTGCCCTGCGTGGTCAGCGACAGCGAGGTCACGGTGCTGGGGGTGGTGCCGTCGCCGAGCTGCAGGGAGAGGCCCACGCCGCGCTTGAGGTTGCCCAGCGCGGCGCTGGTGTACGTGCTCGACGTCCAGGAGGTGGCGAGGTCGCCGTCGACCGCGCGGCTCGCGGCGGCGTCGTTCTCGGTGCCGTCGCCGAAGGGGTCGGCGGGGGTGGCCCCGGTGACCTCCGCCGCCGGGGCGCCCTCGGTGGCACCGTCGGCGGCGGGCTCCGAGGCGCCGGTGCCCGGGGCGGCGCCGTCAGCGCCTGCGGCGTGCGGCGCGGCCGCGCTGCCCGTGCTGGCGTCCGACGGCGCGATGCCCAGGACCCCTCCGAGGGCGGAGGCGTTGGCGATGACGAGCACCACGAGGGCCACCAGGAGGGCGGCCACGAGGCCCAGCACGGCCAGCACCGGTCCGCGGCGGCGGCGCTCGCGGGGGTGGTCGTGGGGGTGGTCGTCCTGGACGTCCTCGTGCAGCGCGGCGGTCGGCTGGACCCGGGCGCGGGCGGGAGCCACGACCGCGGCGGGCCGGCTCTCGGACCGGCGGGGGCGAGGACGGGCGCGGCCCGCGGGTCGCGCCTCGGGTCGAGCCACAGGACGGGCGCCGGCGGGGGCGTGGCCCCAGCCCGCGCCGACCCAGTCGGTGGCGTCGGTGTCGTCGAAGGCGTCGGTGTCGTCGAAGGCGGCGGTGGTCTCGCGGGGCGAGCGCGCCGGCGCGAGGGGGGTGGTCGCTGCGGGGGCGGCGGGGGCAGCGGCGCTCGGGGCGGCAGCGGCTGGGCGCGGCTCCGGCGGGGCCACGGGGGCCGTGGCGACCGGGGCGGCTGGCGGGACGGCAGGCCGGGGGCCGCTGACCGGTCCGAGGAGCGCCTCGAAGGCGTCGCCCCCGGCGGCCTCGCGCTCGGCCCGGCGCTGGGCGGCTCGCCGCGAGGCGCGGGTCTCGGGCGCCGGGGTCACCGGCGCACCCGGTGCTGCGCCAGCCTCCTCGGCGGCACCAGCACCAGCACCGGCACCGGCACCGGCAGCACCCGCGAAGTGGAGTCCGGGACCGCCGCCGAGCCGTGCGCGCACCGGCGCGGACGACCACGCCCGGGCGGGGGCGTCCGCCGTCCCGGCGGCGTCGGCAGCGCCGGCGCTCGGGGACGCAGCGGAGGCGGTGCGGTCGGGGACGGGCCAGCTCTCCGGGACGCTGACGCCCAGCCCCGTGCGCGTGACGGGCCCGGTGGAGCTGCCCCACGGTGCGAGCACGGCGGCCACGTCGGAGGGGGTGGCCGGGCCCTCGCGGTAGGGGCCCAGGACGGCGGCGCACAGCGCGTCGAGGTCGTCGGGGACCCCGGTGGACAGCTGGCCGGGTGTGACGGGGGCACCGCCGCGGCCGGTGGGGGCCGCGCCCAGCGAGCCGCTCCGACCAGCGGGCCACAGGCCCGTCAGCGCGGCGTAGAGCAGGCGGACCAGGCCCTCGGCGTCCTCGCGCTCGGCCTCGGCGGGGGTGCGGGGCGGCAGGCCGGCGGCGGCGCTGGCGATCTCCAGGCCCAGCACGCTGACGGCGCCGTCAGCGGTCAGCGCGACCGAGCTCGGGTCGAGGCGGCGGTGGTGCAGCCCCGAGCGGCTGGCACGGGCCAGCACGGCGGAGGCCTCGCCGACGAGGGCGCGGGCCCGCGAGGCGGGCAGGGGGGCCTCGCGGAGGAGGTCCGCCAGGGTGCGCCCGGGCGAGCGCTCGGTCACGACCCAGCCGAGGGCGCTGCCGTCGGCGGCGCGCTCGAGCCCGACGTCGAGCAGGTGGGGGAGCCGCTCGTCCTCGACGGCGGCGGAGCGGCGGGCGGCGTCGACGGCCTCGGCGGCGGTGGCGCCCGAGACCACGTGGATGACGACGGGGCGCAGGAGCTGGTCGTCCTCGCCGTCCCAGGTGGCGGCAGGGCCGTCCTTGGTGCGGCGCTGCAGGAGCCGGTAGCGGCCGTCCAGCAGGACCCCGACGGAGCCGGCGGCGGTCCGGGCGCGGGCGCCCGTCGCAGCGGGGCCCGTGGCCGTGCCGTCCGAGGTCGGCGCCGACAGGTCTGACTGGCCGTTCACCACTGCCCACCCTCCCCGCGATGCTCCGCCCGGGGCTCCCGGCCTGTCCGGGGCGCGTGCGAGACGTCAGCCCATGCTAGGCCGGGAGACCTCCCGGAGCCCGGAGGCGAGCGCGCGTCGCGAGGGCGCGTCGCGGGTCGGGGCAGGGCGGTGCGCCCGGCTCGCGGGGGTTCGTCCGCGTCTGCCCGGTGAGGGGTGGGGGCGTGCCCGAGGGGGCGGTGGCTCAGCGGCGGCGGAGCGGTCCGGGGAGGCGGCGCAGCAGCGGCTGCACCTCCCGGACCCGCAGCAGCCACAGCCCGGCTGCGTACACCGCGACCACCACGGCGCCGCCGACGACGGCGAGCAGCACCGCCCCGGGGATCCCGCGGTCGAGCAGGCCGCCGAGCGGTCGGGTGGCGGCGAGTCCCGCTGCCGCGGCGGCGAGACCGACGACCAGGAGCCGGACGTGCGTCTGCAGGACCTGGCGCCCCTCGATGCCGTCCAGGCGCCGGTGGAGGGCCCACGCACCCGCCAGGGCACCAGCCCACTGGGACACCGCCAGGGCCGCCGCCACGCCGACCACTCGTTGCGCCTCGGGCAGCGCGAAGGACGCGAGGGCCCCGCCCACCCACAGCGCTGTGGCGAGGCACTGCACGAAGAACGGCGTCCGCGCGTCCTCGAGCGCGTAGAAGCCGCGCTGCACGAGGTAGGTGGCGCTGAAGGGGACCAGGCCCAGGGCGGCCACGGCCACCACCGGACCCAGCTGCCGCGCCTGGTCAGCCCGGAAGCCGCCCACGAGGAACCCGGCGGCGTCGGCCGTGACCACCAGGCCAGCCGTCGCCAGGACCATGGCGACGCCCACGGTGCGCAGGGCGAGGGAGACGTCGGACCGCAGCTCGTCGACCGCACCGCGGGCAGCGGCGGCGCTCATGCGCGTGAACATCGCGGTGACGAGCGACACGGTCACCAGCGAGTGGGGGAGCATGAACAGGAGGAAGGCGTTGCCCCAGGCGCCGTTGCCAGCGCCGGCCGACCCGGGGACCGAGGTGGTCACGTTGCTGACGACCAGAGCCGTCGCCTGGCTCAGCAGGAGGGCGCCGAAGGTCCACCCGGCCACCTTCCCGGCGCTGCGCAGGCCCATGCCGCGCACGCCCCACCTCGGCCGCAGCCGGATGCCCGCGCGTCGGAGCGGGACCACGAGCACCAGTGCCTGAGCGACCACGCCCAACGTCGAGGTGCCGGCCAGCACGCTGGTGCGAGCGGGGGTCCACGCCTGGGTGGAGGCGTCGGCGCTGATGCCGCCGAAGGCCACGAAGAACACCCCCATGCCCACGAGCGCCACGACGTTGTTGATGACGGGGGCCCACATGTAGGCCCCGAAGAGGCCCTTGGCGTTGAGGATCTGTCCGAGCAGCGTGTAGAGGGCGTAGAAGAAGACCTGCGGGAGGCACCAGAAGGCGAAGGCGACAGCGAGCGCCCTCTGGTCCGAGGGGGCCTGGGTGGAGAAGACCCACACCACGGCCGGAGCCGCGAGCGTGAGCACCAGCGTGACGGCGGCGAGCACGACGACGGCCGCGGTCACCAGGCGGTCCAGGTACTCGGCGCCGCCGTCCGGGCGCTGCATCGCCTTGACCACCTGGGGCACCAGGACGGCGTTGAGGACGCCACCGGCGATGAGCAGGTACAGGTTGGTGGGGATCGTGTTGGCCAGGCCGAAGGCGTTGGCACCCACCGAGATCGTTCCGCCGACCAGTGCCGCCAGCACCGCTGCGCGCACGAAGCCGAGCAGCCGAGAGGCGGCTGTCCCCGCGGCCATCACCGCGCTCGCCCGTCCGAGGGCCCTGGTGCTGAGGCGCCCTCCGGCGTCCACCGCCTCCGGGGCACCCGGCTCGCCAGCGGCAGCTGCCGGAGCGGTCGAGGCGGGGGCGGGGTGGGGTCAGCCACGGGTGGACTCCTCGGGTCTGCGGGCGGGCGGGCCGTCGCCGTCGGCCTCCTCGGCGGTGCGCACAACGGGGGGAGCGGGACGGCGGCGCACGCGGACGACCGTGCGGACCACGCCGCCCACGAAGACCAGGACGACCACGACGCCGGCGATGGCGATGCCGCGGCTCTCCCAGTCGGCGCGCACGCTCACCGGCACCTTCACCTGGCCCCCCCACGGCTTGTCCTGCGCGGTCGGTGAGCCGTGCGTAGAGGGTCAGGTCACCGCTCGAGACGGCGCGCACCGGCAGGTAGGCGACCTGCGTCGACCCCGCGGGGACGACGATCTCCTGGGCCGCCCCCGGCTGCAGCCGCAGGCTGGTGGAGGTGACGCTGACCCACACCCTGGCGTTCTGGGAGAGGTCGTTGCGCACCGTGACCGGCAGGCTCACGACCTTGTTGACGACCACGAGCGGGCTCCCCGAGACGACGGCGACCGCCCCACCCAGCTGCTCGCGGCGCTGGGCGAGCGCGGCCAGCTGGGTGCGCCACGCGTCCTGCTCGTCCGCCCACCCCGCGGACGCGGCGGCGACCGCGCCGATCTCGACCGGCTGCTCCAGCAGCGCGGGGTCGTCGACCAGCGTCCCCGCGCGCCGCACCGCGTCCACCGCGCTCTGGGCGGTGATCAGCCCGTCGGCGGGGAGGACCGCGGACACCTCAGCCGCGGCCGGGGTGGCGTCGTCGCCCACGGTCACGGGGTCACCGGCGGTGGCGCCGTCCGAGGAGAGGAGGTCGGTCAGCGGCTCGCTGCGCACCCAGGGCGCGGAGCTGAGCTGACTGAGCACGGAGCTCGCCGCGACGGGGTCGGGGTCCCAGGTGCGGGGGAGCGCCAGCACCAGGCCCTGCTCCTGGCCTCCCGCGCCCGCTGCCGCGGCCACCGCGCTGTCGGCCAGCAGCCGGGCCCCCACCTCCGCCGGGTCGGCGGCCGAGCCGTCGGTGGCCGGCTGGGTGGCGCTCAGGAGCAGGGACGAGTCGGTCCGGTCGACGAGCACGGCCCGCACCGGCGCGGAGGTCGACCCGTCGGACCCGGTCGCCTGCACCTGTGCGGTGGAGGCGGAGGTGCCCTGGGCGGACACGGCACCGGGCACCGCCGCGGCGTCGACCACGACGGCGGGCGCCTCGCCGTCCTGGGCGGCGGCGGAGGCGGCGAGCACGAGCTGCGAGGCGGCGACGGGGGCCACCGGCCACACGAGCCCGGCCGCCGGGGGAGCGCCGGCAGCCGTGGTCACGGCAGCGGTGCCCTGGGCGACCGCCAGGGAGAGCAGGCCGGTGGTGCCGGCGCCGACCACCCCGGCGACGTCGGTGTCGCCACGGGGGAGCGCCACCACACCCCCGGGGCTCAGGGCCAGGAGCCGGGCCCGCCAGCTCTGCACCGCTGCGGGGGCGTCACCCCCGTCGCCGGCCACGAGGGTCCCCGTGGTGGAGGGGCTCGCGGTCGCGCTGGGCGCCTCCGTCGTCGTCGCGCTCGCGGATCCGGTGGGCGTCCCGGAGGACGAGGGGGAGGCGGTCGCGCCGGACCCGGTCGGGTCCTGTGCGGAGCGGGCGTAGGGGCCGAGCACCGCCGGGTCGACCACGAGGCTCGTGGCCGGCGTGGTCACCGAGCCGATGACGCGGGCGAGCCGGCCGTCACCGGTGACCTCGGGCTCCAGGGCGTCGAGGGGCAGCTGCCCCGTGCCGGTGTCGGGTGCCCCGGCGACGACCGGTGCGAGGACGGTCAGCCCCGCGCTGGCCGGGGGAGCGCCCTGGGGCATCCACACGACGAACGACCGCAGCGCGTCGAGGCGCTGCAGGGAGGAGTCGAGGACGTCGACGGTGATCCCCCGGGCGCCGAACTCCTCGCCGAGCCGGAGCTGGTCGGCCTGCACGTCGAACGTCATCTCGGTGCTCGCCCCGGGAGCCAGGTCGACGTCGAGCGGCAGCTCGGAGCCGTCGACGCCGACGAAGCGGTCACCGCCCTGGACCCCCTCCCCCGCGGCCCAGGACGCCACCTCGGAGCGGGTGGCGAGCACCGGCGAGTTCACGAACAGGCGCACCCTCGCGCCGTCGAGCGACGTCGTCCGGGCGTTGGTGACCCGCACCCGCACCACGAGGTCGGAACCGGGCACCAGGGCCGAGGGCTGCACCTGCTCCAGCTCGACGTCGACGCCGGACGCCGGAACCGCCGCCGTCAGCGCGGCGGGCACGGCGGTGGGCAGAGCAGCGGCCGCTGCCGAGGCCCCGGCCGGCACCACGAGCGGGGCGAGCCCCAGCGCGCCGACGGCCAGCGCGCCCAGCACCCGGCGGACGGTCGAGCGAGCGCCGCAGCGCCGGGTCGCGCTCACTCGCCGGCGGCGAGCAGCTCGCTCGCGGCCAGGGCGATGCGCCGCTCGTTCGAGAAGGCCAGCCGCTCCCGCAGCTGGGCCACGGGGACCCACGCCGCCTCGACGGCCTCGGCGTCCGGGTCGCCCTCCACGCTGATCGCTCCCCCGGTCGCCTCGAGCAGGAAGTGGTGGACGGTCTTGTGGATCCGGCGGCCCTCCGCGGAGAACCAGTAGTCGATGGTGCCGAGGGTGCCCACCACGCGACCGGTGATGCCCGTCTCCTCGGCGACCTCGCGGACGGCGGCCTCCTCCGGGGTCTCCTCGCCCTCGAGGTGCCCCTTCGGCAGGCACCACTCCAGGCGCCCCGCGCGGTTGAGCCGGGCGATCAGCGCGGCCCGCGCCTCCCCCGTCGACGTCTCCACCACGATGCCGCCGGCTGAGACCTCCTCGACGGTGCGCCCGGTGGTCCGCCAGGGGCCGCGCGGGCTCGAGCCCGGACCGCCGCGCCGCTGCCCCGGCGCCTGCCGACGATCGCCTGAGGACATGTCCGCCACTGTAACGAGAGGACCTCTGGCAGCCTTGACGCTCGTGGTCGCGCCTCCCCCTGGATCCGGAACCCCCGAGCACCCCGAGGAGCAGCCCTCCGGCGCCGCGGGTGACGACCCCCGCGACGACGCGCTGCTGGCGGCCCAGCGCCGCGCCGTCACCGAGCTGGCGCGCGTCGCCCCCGACGTCACCGCGCTCGGCGCGCGCTTCGCCGAGGCCGGCCACGAGCTCGCCCTCGTCGGCGGCTCCGTGCGCGACGCCCTGCTCGGGCGCCTCGGCGGCGAGGGGGAGTTCGACCTCGACTTCGCCACCTCCGCGCGCCCCGACCAGACCGAGCGGATCCTCGCCGCCTGGGGCAGCACCACGTGGGACGCCGGCCGCGCGTTCGGCACCATCGGCGCGCGCTCGCGGCGCAGCGGCGGCGGCGGCCAGCCCGTCGTGGTGGAGGTCACCACCTACCGCTCCGACGTCTACGACCCCACCACCCGCAAGCCCGTGGTCGAGTTCGGCGACACCCTCGAGGGCGACCTCGCCCGCCGCGACTTCACCGTCAACGCCATGGCGCTGCGCCTGCCCGAGATGGTCTTCGCCGACCCGTTCGACGGCCTGGGCGACCTCGCCGCCGGGTACCTGCGCACGCCCGTCGCCCCCGAGCGCTCCTTCGACGACGACCCCCTGCGCATGCTCCGCGCCGCCCGCTTCGCGGCACAGCTGGGGTTCGACGTGGAACCGCAGGCGCTCGCGGCGGCGCAGGCGATGGCCTCGCGGCTCGAGATCGTGTCTGCCGAGCGCGTGCAGGCCGAGCTGGTGAAGCTGCTGCGCGCCACCGACCCGGTGCCCGGCCTGCGGGTGCTGGTCGACGCCGGCCTCGCCGAGGTGGTGCTCCCCGAGCTGCCGGCGCTGCAGCTGGAGGTCGACGAGCACCACCGCCACAAGGACGTCTACGAGCACTCCCTCACCGTGCTGCGCCAGGCGATCGCCCTCGAGGAGCGGTACGGGCTCGACGCCGACGGACCCGACGTCGTCCTGCGCCTCGCGGCGCTGCTGCACGACATCGGCAAGCCGGCCACGCGGCGGTTCGAGCCGGGCGGCGGCGTGAGCTTCCACCACCACGAGGTGGTCGGCGCCAAGATGACGGCCCGGCGGCTGAAGGCGCTGAAGTTCGACAAGGAGACGACGAAGCAGGTCTCGCGGCTGGTCGAGCTGCACCTGCGGTTCCACGGCTACGGCGGGGGCCAGTGGACCGACTCCGCCGTGCGCCGCTACGTGACGGACGCCGGGCCGCTCCTCGACAGGCTCCACGCGCTCACGCGCTCCGACTCGACCACGCGGAACAAGCGCACCGCCGAGCGGCTCCAGCGCACCTACGACGAGCTCGAGCAGCGCATCACCGCGCTGCGTGCGCAGGAGGAGCTCGACGCCGTGCGCCCCGAGCTCGACGGCGCCGCGGTGATGCGGATCCTCGGGATCCGGCCCGGTCCGGTGGTGGGGCGCGCGTACAGGCACCTGCTGCAGGTGCGCCTCGACGCCGGGATGCTCGGTGAGGAGGCGGCTCGCGCCGAGCTGCTCCGGTGGTGGGCCGAGCAGCCCGAGGCCGCCGACCACGAGCTGCCCGCCGGCGGCTGACGGCTCGGGCGAGCCGCCGGGGGAGCTGCTCGCGCGGGCGGCCGGCCCCCCCCGCGTCGGCGTCTTCCGCGAGCGCCGTCGTTCCACGGGGAACCGCTGCCTCAGCTGCGAGCCCTGCTGGCCGGTACGACCGCCGGTCCGCGCTCGGCGGAGCGCTGCGGTGTCGGTGAGCGCCTGAGCCACCCGTTCCTCGTCGAGCGCGACCTGCTCCCACGGAACCGCAGGACGCTCCACCCGTCAGCGACCAGGTCGTCGTGGCGGCGGCAGTCAGTGACGAGCGCCCGGCGCTGCCCGTGCCACTCGAAGGGGCTGGCGGCCTCGGTCGAGGCGCGCCGCGCGACGCGCAGGACCGCCAGTCGACCGGCACCGCGGGTCTGGTCCGCTCGGACGAGGGGGGCTCGTGACGAGTCCGTCGACATCGTCGTCGCTCAGGTCGGACCAGTGCGGAACCAGCCCAGCGGAAGCAGCCAGCGCCATCCGGCGGTTCCGGCGGACGGTCACGTGGGGACGTGCAGGCGCAGGGACGAGGTCGAGCAGCCACAGCTGCGGGCGCTCGCGCGCGAGGCGACTCCCCCGGCCCGTGCGGCTGCGGCTGGCGCCGGCTGCTGGTCGGACCGCGCGTGCGCACCGCGAGCCACGCGCACCACGGCTCCGCCGTCCGGTGCCCGCGCCAGCGCGCGGTGGTGCACGTCGAGCTCATCGCGACGTGCGACTCCCCCGAGCTGCCAGACCTGACGACGCACCTCCGCGACCTCCACCCGTCGAGCGTTCCGGGTCGAGCTGGACGACGTGGATCTCGTCCACGGATCTGGTCGTGGTCACAGCGGTGTGCCGACGTCATCGGGCCGGGCTGGACCGCGGGTCGACACGGATCGTCTGCCCGCCGGTACGACCAGGGCGGGTCTGTCAGGTGCCGCGTGGAACCTCGTAGCCCTCCGGCACGGGACGGCCCGCGAGGCCCGACAGCAGGGCCACGTCGTGGCGGTCGACGGCGCGGGGCGGGTAGTCCTGGTGCCACCGCAGCGACCACTCGAGGGCCTCGCACCGCACGGACCGCCCTCCGATCACCCCGGTCCCCTGGAGCGCCGCCCGTGGGAAGCGCACCCCTGCAGCGGCGCTGCCGTGGTGCACCTCGCCGCCGGGCAGCTCCTCGTGCAGGTGGAGGTCGAGGCGCAGGAGGGCTCCGTCGGTCACCACGAAGTTCCACGGCCTGTCCCCCGGCCACGGTGACAGCCTGTCGACGCCCAGCTCCCCCGCAGCCACGACGAACGGCTCGAAGGCCTCGGCGGTCAGCCACAGGTCGAGGTCGGAGTGCTCGCGCGTCTGCTGGCCGACGAGGGCGTCGACGCCCCAGCCGCCGCCGACCACCGCGCCGACGCCGTGCGCCTCCAGCACGTCGAGGACGCGCAGCGCCTCGTCCAGCGGCATCCGCGTCGTGCGCTCGGGGTCCACGTGCGGCAGCCTGCTCCTGCCGGTGGCGTCGTTTCACGGGTTTCTCGCCACCGCGACAGAGTGCGGCCCGGTTCCCCGTGGAACGCGGACGCCCTGGAACGGCGTCAGGTGCGGGTGGCGGAGCGCCGCAGCCCGCTGGCTGCGGCCAGGGCCACCCACCACACCGCCAGGGCCAGCAGCACGGGCACCGAGTAGCCGTCGAGGGGGAGCACCAGCGCGGCCAGCCCCGCTGCGGCGATCGTCGCCGCGTTCGTCAGGACGTCGTAGAGGACGAACACCCGACCGCGGAACGCGTCGTCGACGCCGGTCTGCACCAGGGTGTCGACGGAGATCTTCACGCACTGCGCGGTGAGCCCCAGGGCTCCGGCGGCGACCACGAGGGTGACCGGGCCTGGTGCCACGGCGAGCGCCAGGGGAGCCAGGGCCGAGCAGCCGGCGGCCAGGCGACCCCACCGCGCCGGACCCAGCCACCGCGCCCCGACCGGCGTGAGGGCCGCGGCGAGGGCGAAGCCGAGACCCGAGGCGAGCGTCACGGCGCCGACGAGCGCGGTCGCCGCGAGCAGCCCGGAGCTGTTCCCCGTGGCACCGGCGGGGGCGGCGCCCGCTGCCGAGCCGTCGACGGCGGTCCGCGCGTACAGCAGGGACATCACGAGGGCGATCCCGTAGCCGAGGCGGTGGGCCCCGATGAGCAGCAGGGCCCCACCGGCCGACCGGCGCTCCCAGAGGTGCCGCAGCGCGCCCACGAGGTCGCGCTCCGGGCGCGTTCGCTCGGCCACCTCCTGGGCGCTCGGGCCGAGCGCGTCCCGCCCGATCCGGAGGGCCACGGCACCCGCGGCGGCGCACAGCACCGCCGTCACGACGAGCAGCTGGGCGTCCCCGGCGTCCCCGGCGTCACCCGCACCCACCCACGGCCGCACCCCGAGGGCGAGGGCTCCGGCCCCCAGGGCCACGGCGCTGCCAGCGGTCGGGACGACGGCGTTCGCGGCGACGAGGTCGCGCGCCGGCAGCACGCGCGGCAGGGAGGCGGACAGCGCGGCGAGCAGCAGCCGGTTGACGGAGAGGTAGGCCAGAGCCACGACGAGCACCACCAGCGGCGGGGCGGTGACCACGGCGACGGCCGCCACGAGCGCGATGACGGCGCGCACGGCCGAGGCGACCACGAGCACCTGCCGGCGCCGGAACCTGTCGAGCACGGTCGCCGCCCACGGCCCGACGAGCGTGAACGGCAGGAGCAGCACCGCCATCGCCCCGGCGATCGCGGCGGGCGAGGCGGCGCGCTCGGGGGAGAGCAGCACGAACGACGCGAGCGCCGCCTGCAGCACGCCGTCGCCGGCCTGTCCGAGCAGCCGCACGGACACCAGCCGCCGGGCTCCCGTGGAACGGGCGACGGCCGCCGCCCCCGCCAGCAGGCCCGAGGTGGGTGCGGGCGGCGGAGACGGCCGACGGCCCGGCCCCCCAGGGGGACCGGGCCGTCGGTGTGGTGAGCGTCGATGGGCCCAGTCTCCCCCAGCGGAGGAGCCGCGGCCCGCCGGTCAGCGCTCGTTGGTGCCGGCGATGAAGGCCTCGACGTCGTCCTTGGCCTTGTCGTCGCGCTTCTGCACGGGCGGCGACTTCATGAAGTACGACGACGGGGAGGTCAGCGGGCCGCCGATGCCGCGGTCCAGGCCGATCTTCGCGGCGCGCAGCGCGTCGATGATGACGCCGGCCGAGTTCGGGGAGTCCCAGACCTCGAGCTTGTACTCCATGTTCAGGGGCACGTCGCCGAAGTTGCGGGCCTCCATGCGCACGTAGGCCCACTTGCGGTCGTCGAGCCACTCGACGTAGTCGCTCGGGCCGATGTGGACGTTGCGCTTGCCGAGGTCGTGGTCGACGTTGCTCGTCACGGCCTGCGTCTTGGAGATCTTCTTCGACTCGAGGCGGTCGCGCTCGAGCATGTTCTTGAAGTCCATGTTGCCGCCGACGTTGAGCTGGTACGTCCGGTCGACGATGACGCCGCGGTCCTCGAAGAGGCGCATCAGGGCGCGGTGCGTGATGGTCGCGCCGATCTGGCTCTTGATGTCGTCACCGACGATCGGCACACCGGCGTCGGTGAACTTCTTGGCCCACTCCGGGTCGGAGGCGATGAAGACCGGCAGGGCGTTCACGAAGCCGACCTTGGCGTCGATGGCGCACTGCGCGTAGAACTCCGCGGCGTCCTCGGAGCCGACGGGCAGGTAGCAGACCAGGACGTCGACGCGGGCGTCCTTGAGGGCCTGGACGACGTCGACCGGCTCGGCGTCGGACTCCTCGATGGTCTCGCGGTAGTACTTGCCGAGGCCGTCGTGGGTGACGCCGCGCTGCACCGGCACGCCCAGCGGCGGCACGTCGGCGATCTTGATGGTGTTGTTCTCCGAGTTGAAGATCGCCTCGGACAGGTCGAAGCCGACCTTCTTGGCGTCCACGTCGAACGCGGCGACGAACTCGATGTCCTTGATGTGGTACTCGCCGAAGCGGACATGCATCAGGCCCGGGACGGTCGCGTCGTCCGCGGCGTCCTTGTAGTACTCGACACCCTGGATCAGGGACGCGGCGCAGTTGCCGACGCCCACGACGGCGACGCGGATGGAGCTCATCCGGTTCATCTCCTCTGGTCGTCGTCCAGCGCTCAGCTGGACGGCTCGGACGACAGCTGGCCGGACGGCTCGCTGGTGGTGGTGCGGGTGGTGCGGACCTGCCCGGCGGCGTCAGCTGGGCGCTGCGACGGCCGGGAGGTGGTCGGGGATGGCGCGGGGCCGCGGCCCGAGCGCTCGCGCTCGACGAGCTCGTCGAGCCATAGCAGCTCGCGCTCGAGCGACTCGGTGGTGTGGCGGTGCAGCTCGGCGCTCCAGCTGTCGGGGCGGGCGCTGGCGCGGGCGGCGCCGACGCGCTCCAGGCGCTCGACCACGCGGGTGCGCCGGCCCTCGAGGATGCGGATCCGCGTGGTGGCGTCGGTGCTGCCGAAGAACGCGAAGTGGACGTCGAACTGCTCGTCCTCCCAGGTGGCGGGCCCGGAGGAGGCGAGCAGCGAGCGCAGCTGCTCGCGGCCGGCGTCGGTCAGCTGGTAGACGACGCGGCTGCGGCGGCCGGTGAGCGGCGAGACGGCGCTGGTGGGGGTGCTCTGCGTGATCCACTGCTGCGCCTCCAGCGAGCGCAGCGCCGGGTACAGGCTGCCGAAGGAGATGCGGCGCCGCAGCGGGCCGATGACGAGGTCGATGCGCTTGCGCAGCTCGTAGCCGTGCAGGGGGCAGTCGTCCAGCAGGCCGAGGACGGCGATGGTCAGGGCGTCGGAACCGCGCGCCACGAGCCACCTCCCCTGCCGCACCGCTGGGGCGCTCACCACTGATGTATCGAACCGATACATCACAGGACTGTAGCGACCGACTCCGACGGGCGCGAACCGACCGTGCTCGGCTCCCTCGAAGTCCAGGTCGGCTTCAGCCGGTCGGCCCATACTGGGGAGGTCCGTGACCTTCCCCGGCGACGAGCCGGGGCACCCCAGACCCGAGGGACGCACCCGGTGGCTGCTCGCACCCCGGCGCCGAGCCGGCGCTCCGCTCCTGCTGCTCGCGGGGGCTCCCCGCGCCCCCAGGGCGGTGGCCAGCGGCCCCCCGCACGCCCCGCCCGCCGCCGGCGCTGGCTCCCGGCGGTGCTGGGAGGGATGCTGCTGATCGTCCTCGTCGTGGCCGGCGTCGGCGCGTTCGCCTACGCCTCGACGTCGGTGCCCACCATGAAGGAGGACGCGCTCGTCGCCACGACGACCGTCTACTACTCCGACGGCACGACCGTCATGGGCGAGCTGAACAACGGCATCGACCGCAAGCCGCTCACCGCGGAGCAGATGCCCCAGGCGGCCAAGGACGCGGCCGTCGCCAGCGAGGACCGGACCTTCTACGAGAACAAGGGCGTCTCGGTCACCGGCATCGGCCGCGCGGTCTGGGGCGTCATCACCGGCAACTCCGACCTCGGCGGCGGGTCGACGATCACGCAGCAGTACGTCAAGAACATCACCGGCAACGACCAGCGCGCCTACACGCGCAAGGCCACCGAGGCGATCCAGGCCCTCAAGGTCGACCAGAAGTACAGCAAGGACCAGATCCTCACGAGCTACCTCAACACGGTGTACTTCGGGCGCGGCGCCTACGGCATCGGCGCGGCGACCGAGGCGTACTTCGGGCCCGACGTCGACCCGACCCAGCTCACGCACGAGCAGGCCGCCTTCCTCATCGGCATCCTCCCGGCGCCCTCCGCCTGGGACCCGGCCACCGACACGGGTGGGAACGCGCAGAAGCGCTACACCTACGTGATGGGCGCCCTGCAGGGCATGGGCAAGATCTCCGCGGACGAGGTCGCCGCCAACCCGACGATCCCCACGATCGCCGAGCAGCTCAAGCCGCAGTGGTTCCAGGGGCCGAACGGGTACGTGCTCCAGTCCGTCGTCGATGAGGTCAAGGGTCTCGACAACGGGCTCACGGTGGCGACCCTCGACGGTGGTTCGCAGCGCGTCACGACGTCGGACCAGGTGGCCACCTCGGGCCTGTCGATCGTCTCGACCATCGACGCGACCAAGCAGCAGGCCGCCATCGACACGATGAACGACAAGAACGCCTACCCCACCAGCGGGCGCCCCGACACCGTTCGCGCGGGCCTCGTCTCCATCGACCCGGCCACCGGCGGAGTCGTCGCGATGTACGGCGGCCCCGACCCGCTCGGAGCCACGACCGGCGTCAACGCGATCACCCAGGCGAGCGCCCAGGCCGGTTCGACGTTCAAGCCGATCACCCTGCTCGCTGCTCTGGACGACCCAGCAGCGGCATCACCCTGAGCAGCACCTTCAGCGGACGCAGCCCGATGACCTTCGCCAACACACCGGTGAGCAACTTCGGTGGGCAGTCCCTCGGCCAGATGAACCTTGTCGCTGCCACGGCGGACTCCGTGAACACGATCTACATGCAGCTGAACGATGAGATCGGCCCCGAGAAGACCGCTGCGGCCGCCGCAGCCCTCGGCATCGACATGGACGACCGCGCGAAGTCCGCGGTCTCCAACGTGCTGGGCAGCTCGGCGGTCAACCCGCTCCAGATGGCGCAGGCCTACGCGGCGCTGGCGAACGGGGGAACGGTCCGTCCGGCGCACTTCGTCGCCGAGGTCCGCCAGGGCGACGAGACGCGCTACAGGGCAGGTCGCGACAAGGACACCACGCCCTTCTCCGAGCAGGCCGTGGCCGACACCGTCTACGCGATGCAGGCCGTCACCAAGAGCGGCGGCACGGCGGCGAGCGTCGGCAAGGCGTTCGGCAACCGCCCGATCGCCGGGAAGACCGGCACCACGAACGACAGCAAGGCGGCGTGGTTCAACGGCTTCACACCGCAGCTGGAGACAGCCGTCGTCCTGTACAACCCCGGGCCCGCGCCGGACTACGAGGAGCTCGGCCTGGGCCGGTGGGGTGGGGTCAAGAGCGACATCACCGGTGGCACGATCCCGGCCAAGATATGGACCTCGTACATGACGAAGGCGCTCAAGGACACGAAGGTCGAGAAGTTCGCGAGCCCGTCGAAGCAGGTCAGCTCCAGCCCCTCGCCCACGGCGACGGCCACCCCGACGCCCACCGACACCGCCTCGGCGACGCCGACGGGCGACCCCTCGGCCTCGCCCTCGGAGTCGCCCACCGACGGGGAGGACGGCGCCACCGAGGGGCCCACCGAGGACGCCGGCGACACCCCGCAGGCGGCCGGTGCCCCCTCGATCGCCGACCGCGCCGCGGCGCGGCTCGGCGCCGCCGCCCAGGCGGCCCAGGGCGGTCCTGGGCAGGGCCGGGGTGCGGGTGGCCCCGCCGCCGGCCCCGGTGCGGGCCGCGCGCAGGGCTGACGCGGGCGGTGGCGCACCCCGCGGGTCCCGGCTCCGCTGACAGGCCCGACCGGGTCGACCGGCCCGACCGGCCCGGTGACGACGACCCGGTGGTCCGCGCCGCCAGCGCGCTGGTCGGGGGGCCCCTCGGCCGGCGCGCCGGCAGCACGCTGACAGGAGCGCGGGGTCCGGCGGTGCTGCTCGCCCTGGCGGCGGTGCTGCCCGTGGCCCTCGCGGCCCTGCTGCGCCAGCACTGCCGGACCACCGGCTGGGCCTCGCCCGACCAGTACGTCCACGCCTGCTACTCCGACGTCCCGGCCCTGGTGGGCACCGGCGCAGCGCCCGGCGGCGCGAGCGGTCAGCCGCCCACCACCGCCGTCGTCCTGCGCCTGCTCGACCTCGCGACCGGTACTCCCCGCGGCGCCTTCGACCTGTCGGTGGTGCTGGCGGCCCTCTGCCTCTCGGTGGCGGCGGTCCTGGTGGTCAGGGCGCGCAGCACCTCGGGCTCCCCCTGGGACGCGGCGCTGGTGGCGCTGAGCCCCGTCGTCGTGGTCGCCGGGCTGGTGTCGGTGGACCTCGTCGGCGTCGCGCTGCTGGCGGGGGCGCTCCTGGCCCTCGCCCGGCGCCGACCGGCCGTGGCCGGCGCCCTGGTCGGCCTCGCGGCCGGCGTCCGGCCGGTGGCGGCCCTGGTCCTGGTCGCGCTGTGGCTGGTGGTCCTCGTCGGGCGCCGCGAGCACGCCCGCGCCCGCCGGCGCAGCGGTGACGCCGGGGAGCCGCTCGGACCGCTGGAGGCCCTCGCCGCCACCGCCGCCGCCGTGCTGGCCGCAGGACTGGTCACGCTCGCCGCCCGGGTGGGCACGAGCACGCAGCCGGGTGGCTCGCGCTGGTGGGACGGCGGGGGCAGTGCGGGCTTCGGCTCGGTCTGGCTGCTCCCGAGCCTGCAGGGCACCCTGCCCGACGGCTCGCAGGTGCCCTGGGGCCCGCTGCCCGCCACCGCCGTGTCGGTGCTGGCGGGGGTCGGCCTGCTCGTCGTCGTCCTGCTCGGCGCCGCGGCGGCAGCGCGGACCGTCGGCGCGGACCCGGTCGCGCGCCTGGCGGCCGTGGCGCTCGTCCTCGTGGGCGGCGCGCTCGTCGTCTCCCCCTCGGTGCCGGTGCAGGCGACCCTGGTGCTGCTGCCGCTGGCGGCCGTCGCCGCACCCCGCTGGCGCGACCACCTGCTCTGGGGCCTCGCCGAGTGCGCGGCCGCCACGGGCACCTGGCTGTACATCTACGCCACCAGCTCCGAGGACGGCCGGGGGCTCTCGCCCGGCGGCTACGCGGTGGTCCTCGTGGTGCGCCTCCTGGCGGTGGGCTGGCTCGCGGCCCAGGGGGTCCGGCTGGTGGGGCGGCGCAGCCCGCGCGAGCGCTCGGCGGGGTCGGCCGAGCCCGGACCAGCGGCGGGACCGGAGCGGCTGGAGCAACCGGTAGCATGAGGGGTGGTCCGCCTGTGCGGACCGCACGCCGCTGCCTCCACCGCCCTGGTGGGGAGCGGCACCTCCTGTCACGGAGAGACCGTGACCGCCGAGTCCAGAGGAGGTGGGTCGCTGATGCGCGCCTACGAACTGATGGTCATCCTCGACGCCGAGCTCGAGGAGCGCACCGTCGCTCCCTCGCTCGACCGGTTCCTGAACGTCGTCCGCAACGACGGTGGCACCGTCGACAACGTCGACATCTGGGGCCGTCGTCGCCTGGCCTACGACATCGACAAGAAGTCCGAGGGCATCTACGCCGTCGTGACGATGCAGGCCGAGCCGGCCACGGCCAAGGAGCTCGACCGCCAGCTCAACCTCAACGAGGCCGTGCTGCGGACCAAGCTCATGCGCCCGGACGCCCGCTGACCCGACGTCGACCCGCTGTCACCGGCGGCTGCTAGACCAGCAGCCGGACCAGCGACCGACGCCCAGCCGCTGACGAGAACACCCGAGGAGCCCCCATGGCCGGCGAGACGACGATCACCGTGATCGGCAACCTGACGAGCGACCCCGAGCTGCGGTTCACCCCGTCCGGGGCTGCCGTGGCGGGCTTCACCGTGGCCTCCACGCCGCGCACGTTCGACCGCCAGAGCAACGAGTGGAAGGACGGCGAGACGCTGTTCATGCGCTGCTCGGTCTGGCGCGACGCCGCGGAGAACGTGGCCGAGTCGCTGACCCGCGGCTCGCGCGTCGTCGTCGTCGGCCGCCTGGTCTCGCGCTCGTACGAGACCAAGGAGGGCGAGAAGCGCACCGTCGTCGAGATGCAGGTCGACGAGGTCGGTCCCTCCCTGCGCTACGCCACCGCGAAGGTCAACAAGACCCAGCGCAGCGGCGGCGGAGGCTTCGGCGGCGGTTCCGGCGGGGGCTCGTCCTCCGGCGGCGGCCAGCAGTCGAACGACCCGTGGGCCACCGGCCCGTCGGGCGGGGGCTCGTCCTCCGGCGGCTCCGGCGGGGGCTCGTCCTCCGGCGGCGGCAGCTGGGGCGGCGGCTCCTTCAACGACGAGCCGCCGTTCTGACGGTCGGCCCGGTCGGCCACCAGGCCTGAACCACCAGCACCACCCGCTCCACACGCGGGCGGAGCACCCGCTCCCGCCCGTCTGACCCACCACCATCCCGGCCCCTGCCAGCGGGGCCGGGCTCCGAGAGAGGGAGCTCCACGATGGCCAAGCCCGCTGTGCGCAAGCCCAAGAAGAAGGTCAACCCGCTCAAGGCGGCGAAGATCACCACGGTCGACTACAAGGACACCGCGCTGCTGCGGAAGTTCATCTCCGACCGCGGCAAGATCCGCGCCCGCCGTGTGACCGGGGTGTCCGTCCAGGAGCAGCGCCAGATCGCCACCGCCGTGAAGAACGCGCGCGAGATGGCCCTGCTGCCCTACACCAGCTCGCCCCGCTGAGAGGACTGACGAGATGAAGCTCATCCTCACGCAGGAGGTCACCGGCCTCGGTGCGCCCGGCGACATCGTCGAGGTCAAGGACGGCTACGGCCGCAACTACCTCGTGCCCCGCGGTCTGGCCACCGGCTGGACCAAGGGCGGCGAGAAGCAGGTGGCGTCCATCCGCGCCGCCCGCGCTTCCCGCGAGCTGGCCTCGGTCGACGAGGCCAAGGCCGTCAAGCAGCGCCTCGAGAACGCCTCCGTGCGCCTCGCGGTGCGCACCGGCACCGGCGGCCGCCTGTTCGGCTCCGTGACGCCGTCCTCGGTCGCCTCGGCGGTCAAGGACAGCACCGGCACCTCCGTCGACCACCGCAAGATCGAGATCGGCAACCCGATCCGCTCGACCGGTGAGTACACGGTGCAGGTCCGCCTGCACCCGGAGGTCTCGGCCTCCATCGACGTGCAGGTCGTCGCCGAGGCCTGAGCCCCGGCCTCCTGCAGCGCCGCTGCAGCACCCGACGCCGCCCGTCCCGCACCCCGCGGGGCGGGCGGCGTCGTGCGTGCGGGGCGCGGGCCGTGCCGGTGGTCCTGTGGTCGCCGCGAGCGGGTGGCCCTGGGGGCCTTGGGGCTGCACGCGGGCAGCTCCGTGCAGGTCTTGGCGATCGGTGGGCTCCCAGGGGCTCTGCGGGCCACGGACCGCCAAGACCTGCAGCAGTCCACCCCTCGCCGGGGGTGGCCGCTGAGGCCGGTGGGCGCTGGGCCGACGAGGTGGACGGTGGGTCGCAGCGGGTGGGAGTCGCGGATCACCGCAGCGTCACCACCGGCGCGTCTGCCGCGACACGCCGGTGTCACGACACGCCGACACCTGCGGTTCACCCTGTGGATGACGAACTGTCCACACCCCGTGGATGGACATCGAGGCTGCTCACAGCCTGTCCTGCGGTGATCCACACGGAGTTATCCACAGTTGTCCACAGGCTTGTCCCCAGGTTGTGGATAACTCTGCGCCCTTCCGGTGCAGGTGGGAGGCCCGCCCCGCTCGCTGTCCACAGGCCCCGCGCGCCGCCGGTGCAGAACCGCTCCGGTGGAGCCCGCGGGGCGCTTACCGTCGCAGGTGCACCCCCGGGTGCACCGCCCCCGCAGCAGCGACGTCCCGGCCTCCGCCCCTTCCTCCGACGACTGCTCACCGGGTGGGTCGCCGGGATGTCAGTGGTGCGTGGCTTGATGTGCGGGTGGCCGGGTGCACGGGACCGGGTGCAGGAGCAGGACCAGGAGGAGCGGGAGACCGCTCGGGTCAGGACGGGAGGGCGGGCGCGGATGTCACTGGCTGACCTGGAGCACTACGAGTCCTCCGGCGGCCCCAGCGAGGAGCTGGGCCGCACGCCCCCCGCAGGACGTCGCCGCGGAGATGAGCGTGCTCGGCGGCATGATGCTGAGCAAGGACGCCATCGCCGACGTCGTCGAGCAGATCCGCGGCACCGACTTCTACCGCCCGGCCCACGAGCTCGTCTACGACGCGATCATGGACCTCTACGGCCGCGGCGAGCCGGCCGACGCCATCACGGTGGCCGCCACGCTGACCCGCAAGGGCGAGATCGGCCGCGTCGGCGGGCAGGCGTACCTGCACACGCTGATCTCCTCGGTGCCCACCGCGGCCAACGCCGGCTACTACGCCCGGATCGTGCGCGAGCGGGCCGTGCTGCGCCGCCTCGTCGAGGCCGGCACCCGCATCGTCCAGCTCGGCTACAGCGCCGAGGGCGGCGACGTCGACGCGCTCGTCAACACCGCCCAGGCCGAGGTCTACGCGGTCACCGACCAGCGCCAGACCGAGGACTACGTGCCCCTGGGCTCGACGATCGAGGCGACGATCGACGAGATCGAGGCCTCCAGCCACCGCGGCGACGGGATGATCGGCGTCCCCACCGGCTTCACCGACCTGGACGCCCTCACCAACGGCCTCCACGGCGGCCAGATGATCGTCATCGCCGCCCGCCCCGCCATCGGAAAGGCCCTGGCGCTCGACACGCCCCTGCCCACGCCGACGGGCTGGACGACGATGGGCGAGGTCGCCGTGGGCGACGAGGTCATCGCGGCCGACGGCACCCCCACGCGGGTCGTCGCGGCGACCGAGGTGCTGGTCGACCGACCCTGCTACGAGGTGGTCTTCGACGACGGCACCACCGTCGTCGCCGACGCCCAGCACCAGTGGGCCACGCAGGACCGCTCGGAGCGACGCAGGGGAGCCCCGCCGCGGATCCGCACCACCGAGCAGATGGCACGGACGGTGCGGTGCGGCACAGCTGACGGTCGCGCCGAGCACACGGTGGCGGTCGCTGCTCCCCTGGCGCTGGGGGACCGACAGCTCCCCATCACCCCCTACGCCCTGGGCATCTGGCTCGGTGACGGTCACACGGACTCGGCGCGCATCTCGACCGCTGACCACGAGGTCGTCATGCACCTCGAGTCCGAGGGTTACGAGATGCGCCGTGTCGGCAGCACGATCAGCTACGGGTGGTCCCTCGTGCACCCGGAGGTCTCAGACCGGTCCTGCGTCGTCTGCGCGGCCACCTTCCGTCCGCGCACGTCACAGGTGCGGACGTGCGGGCGTTCCTGCGGCGGTCGGGCGCAGGCCGTCAGCGCGCCCTCGCCGGCTCCCACGTGTCCGGACTGCGGGCGGCCGTCGACAGGGCTGGGCCGCTGCTCGACCTGCCACCAGGAGCGCGGTTCGGTCCGGGCTCTGCTGCGGGGACTCGGTGTGCTGGGGGAGAAGCACATCCCTGCGGCGTACCTCAGGAGCAGCGAGTCGCAGCGGCGTGCCCTCCTCGCTGGCCTCCTCGACAGCGACGGCACGGTCAACCCCACGGGCAGCGTGCAGTTCGCGGTGACCGACGAGCGCCTGGCGCGGGACGTCCAGGAGCTCGTCCTGAGCCTGGGGTACCGCTGCGGGGTGTCGCAGAAGCAGGTCAGGACGCGGAACGCAGCACGGGCGACCTGTTCCACCATCACCTTCACGACGGAGGACGACGTCTTCTGGCTCGAGCGCAAGCGACTGGTGCACAAGGACCGCCGCCGCCCGGGCACGGCCCGCACGCGTCAGCGGTCCGTCGTCAGCGTCGCTCCGGTGCCCAGCGTGCCGGTGCGGTGCATCGAGATCGAGCACCCGTCGCACCTGTACCTCGCGACGCGGTCCATGGTGCCGACGCACAACTCCACGATCGGGCTGGACATCCTGCGGTCGGCCTCGATCAAGAACAACATGCCCGCCGTCGTCTTCTCCCTGGAGATGGGCAAGACGGAGATCACCATGCGCCTGCTGTCCGCGGAGGCCAAGGTGCCGCTCCAGCACATGCGCAAGGGCACGATGCGCGAGGAGGACTGGACCCGCCTGGCCAAGACCATGGGCGCGGTCAGCGAGGCCCCGCTCTTCATCGACGACAGCCCCAACATGACGCTGATGGAGATCCGCGCCAAGTGCCGGCGCCTCAAGCAGCAGCACGGGCTCAAGCTCGTCGTCATCGACTACCTGCAGCTGATGACGTCGGGCAAGAAGGTCGAGAGCCGCCAGCAGGAGGTCTCGGAGTTCTCCCGCGCGCTGAAGCTGCTGGCCAAGGAGCTCGAGGTCCCCGTCATCGCGATCTCGCAGCTCAACCGAGGCCCCGAGCAGCGCACCGACAAGAAGCCGGCGATGTCCGACCTGCGCGAGTCCGGCGCGATCGAGCAGGACGCCGACATGATCATCCTGCTGCACCGCGAGGACGCCTACGAGAAGGAGAGCCCCCGCGCCGGCGAGGCCGACCTCATCGTCGCCAAGCACCGCAACGGACCGACGGACACGATCGTGGTGGCCTTCCAGGGCCACTACTCGCGGTTCGTCGACATGGCCGCCGGCTGACGCCAGCGGCCCGCCAGCTGCGAGCCGGGGCCTCAGGCGACGTCGGCGTCCATCGCCGAGATGAAGTCGCGCTTCACCGCGCGCCACGCCTCGTCGGTCATCGTGCGGCGCCAGTACGGCGAGCACGACATGTCCGAGCGCTGCAGCCCGCGCTCGACGAGCAGGTGGCGGCGCACCGCACGGATCTCCTCGGCCTCCCCGTGCACGAAGGCGTGCACCTGCCCGGGCGGGAAGTCCAGGGCGCGCGCAGCCTCCGCGAGGAGCTCGCCGTCCGACGCGCTGCCGGTGCGGACGAGCCAGGCGACGTCGACGTCGCCGGGGCTGGACAGCGGCACGCGGTGCTCCGGGCCGTCGCACACCAGACGCACCACGGCCCTTGCGTCGGGGTGCAGCGCCTCCAGGGAGGCCGCGATGGCCGGCAGGGCCGACTCGTCGCCCAGCATCAGGTGCCAGGCGGCATCGGCGTCGGGCCGGTAGCCGCAGGCGGGACCCTCCAGGACCAGCACGTCACCGGCCCGGGCGGCTGCGGCCCAGCGCCCGGCCACACCCTCGTCGCCGTGCACCACGAAGTCGATCGCCAGCTCGCGGAGCACCGGGTCCCACGAGCGGACGGTGTAGCGGCGGCGCACGGGCTGGAGCTCCCGGGGGAGCCCCAGCCCGCGCACCTCCTGCGGGTCGAACACCGGGCCGTAGGGCGCGCCCTCGGGCGCGAAGGCCAGGTTGACGTAGGCGTCGGTGCCGTCGGCCATGGTGAAGCCGTCGAGCCCGGGGCCGCCGAGCACCACCCTCACGAGGGTGGGGGTCAGCTTCTCGGTCCGCACCACGTCTGCATGCACCACGCCATGTTAGGCAGACCTAAGACAACGGTGTGCACGCCAGGAGCGCTCAGACGGAGAGGGTGGTCCCCACCCGGAGGCGGTCCGGGTCGGCGCCGATGACGGCGGTGTTGGCGGCGTGCAGGGCCTGCCACGAGGTCCCGTGGGCGGCGGCGATGCGCGAGAGCGTGTCTCCGCTGCGCACCACGTAGGAGCCTCCGGAGGTCGCGGCCGCAGGGGCCGCGGCGCGGTCGCTGGAGCGCGACGCGCTCGTCGCGCTGCGGGAGGCGGTCACCTCGTCGGCAGCGGCCGAGCCGCCCTCGTCGGCGCTCGACAGACCGAGCTTCTTGGAGCAGGAGGGCCAGGCGCCCCAGCCCTGGACGGCCAGGACCTTCTCGGCGGTGGCGATCTGCCCGGCCCGGGAGGCGAGGTCGGCGCGGGAGGCGTACTGCCCGCCGCCGAAGCCCTGCCACGTGCTCTGCGAGAACTGCAGGCCGCCGTAGTAGCCGTTGCCGGTGTTGATGGACCAGTCGCCGGTGCTCTCGCACTGGGCGAGGCGGTCCCACGTGGACCCGGTGGCGGCCTGGGCCGCGGTGCCGGTCAGGGCCACCAGCGGAGCGGTCAGGAGCGATGCTGCTGCGACGCCTGCGAGGAGGCGGCGGGTCGAGGGACGTCGGACGCGGAAGGTTCGAGTCATTTCAGTCATCGCGACCCAAACTGACACACATCACTCAGAGTGTCGACCTCCTCCTCGGGGGTCGCTCTGCGTGATCTCCTGTCTGGGGGCCGGCCCCGGCAGGCGTCTGCCGAGGTCAGCCCGGCGAGTCAGACGCTGAGCACCTGGCCGGAGAAGATGCGGTTCGGGTTGCTGCCGATGACGCCCTTGTTGGCCGACCAGATGGCCTGCCAGGTGGTTCCCCGCGCCGCGGCGATCGAGGCGAGGGTGTCGCCGGCGCCGACCGTGTAGGAGCCGCTCGGAGCCGGCGGGGCGGCGGTGCGCGCCGCCGAGCGCGAGGCCTGCGCGGTGCGCGTCACGTCGGGCGCCGCAGCGGCCGAGCCGGCCTTGTCGGCGTTGCTCAGGCCCAGCTTGCGCGAGCACGAGGGCCAGGCGCCCCAGCCCTGCTTCGCGAGGACCTTCTCGGCCGTGGCGATCTGCTGCTCGCGGCTGGCCAGGTCGGCACGGGAGGCGTAGTCGCCTCCGCCGAAGGCCTTCCAGGTGCCGCTGGAGAACTGCAGGCCGCCGTAGTAGCCGTTGCCGGTGTTGATGGACCAGTCGCCGGTGCTCTCGCACTGCGCCAGGCGGTCCCACGTGGACCCGCTGGCCGCGGACGCCGGCGCTGCGACGGCCACCACGGGCGCGGCGGCCACGGCGGCGGTGGCGGCGATCCCGAGCGCACGGCGTGCCACCCGGTTCGGCTGCGTCTGGGCGCGGTGGCGTGCCGTGGATGCGCTCAAGGGTCATGACCTCCGTGTCGGTGAGCCCCCGGGCGCGCGCCGCCCCGGCGGACGACGTGGTCGGCCGGGGCCCAGCGCTGCGGGGCGAACGCCCACAACCTACGCAGACCCTGTGCGCCTCCGACAGGTTTTGGTGGGAATCCGGCCAGATCTGTGGACGGCCGGTCATCGGATGGCCGGTCGCGTCCGGTCGCCGTGCCGGTCGCGCTCCCCGGCGCGAGCGCGCGGCGCCCCGGGCGCCTACCGTCAGCGGGTGCCGCCCACCCCCGCGGGCCCGGCCGGTCGGACGGTCCTGCACGTCGACCTCGACGCCTTCTACGCCGCCGTCGAGCAGCGCGACAAGCCCTCCCTGCGCGGCAAGCCCGTGGTCGTCGGCGGCACCGCGTGGCGGGGGGTCGTCGCCACGGCGTCGTACGAGGCGCGGGCCTTCGGCGTCGGCTCGGCCATGCCCACGGCGGCCGCTCGCCGCGCCTGCCCGTGGGCCGCCTACCTCTCGCCCCGGTTCTCGGCCTACCGGACGGCGTCGTCGCAGGTCATGGCGCTGCTCGCGGAGCTGGCCGGGCCAGCGGGCCTGATGGAGCCCCTCTCGCTCGACGAGGCGTACGTCGACCTGTCCGGCTCCTCCACCGGTCCGGAGGACGACGGCGTGCTCGCCGCGGCGGCGGCCTTCCGCGAGCGGGTGCGCACCGAGGTGGGGCTGACCGCGTCGGTGGGGGTGGGGACCAGCAAGCTCGTGGCCAAGGTCGCCTCGGACCTGCGCAAGCCCGACGCGCTGCTGGTCGTCCCCGCGGGTCAGGAGCGGTCGGTGCTGGCGCCGCTGGGCGTCCGGAGCCTGCCGGGGGTGGGGCCGGCCACGCAGGCCCGCCTGGCGGGGCTGGGGGTGAGCACCGTCGGGCAGCTGGCGGCCACCGACGAGCGCGAGCTGGTCGGCCTCCTGGGTCGCGCGGCCGGAGCGGCGCTGCACGCGGCGGCCCTGGGTGTCGACCACCGCCCCGTGGTGCCCGAGCGCGAGGCGAAGTCCGTCTCCGCGGAGGAGACCTTCGCCACCGACGTCGTCGACAGGGCCGTGCTCGCGGGTGAGCTGCGCAGGATCGCCGGCCGCGTGGCCGAGCGGCTGCAGGCCGCGGACCTGCGCGGGCGGACCGTGACGGTCAAGGCCAAGCGCTACGACTTCTCCACCCTGGCCCGGTCGGCCACGACGGCGGCGGGGACGACGGCGGGGACGACGGCGGGGGCGGGGACCGTCGCCAGCGCCGAGGAGATCGTCGCGGCCGCGCTCCCGCTGCTCCAGGCGATCGACGCGACCGGCGGCCTGAGGCTGCTCGGGGTGGGCGTCTCCGGGCTGGTGGGGGCGACGGACGACCTCGACGCCCCGGTCCAGACCGACCTCCTCGCCGCCCTCGCCGACGTGGAGGCCGAGCACGCCGAGCACCGCGATCACGGCGGCGGCGCCCCGGACGGAGCTCCTGGCGACGTCGACGCGGCGACCGGGGTCGAGGACGTCGAGGAGGTCGAGGCCGCCGCGCCGCCGAATGCCGCCGCACCCGCCGCACCCGCCGAGCGGCAGTGGCGCCCGGGACAGGACGTGGTGCACGACGAGCACGGCGCCGGCTGGGTCCAGGGGTCCGGGGTGGGCCGCGTGACGGTGCGGTTCGAGGGTCCGCACACGGGGGTCGGGAAGGCGCGCACCTTCCGGGTGGACGACGACGCGCTGCAGGTCGCCGATCCGCCGACCTGGTGACGCTGGGGCGTGACGCACGGGACTCGTGTTCCACGTGTGACGGATGTGGTGTGTCGCTGTCGGTCGGCGCGCGGCATGAGGCACACTGGGGGTGCGCGGCAGCGCCTGGGACGTCGAGCGCGAGCGCTCGACCCGGGCCGCCGATCCCCAGCACCACCTCCCGCGCCGCGCCGGCGTGACGCCCCGGCGGGAGGTGACCAGCCCGGAGCGGCCCCCAGCGGGCCCGCCCGACGCCCTGCTGCCGCGCGCTGCGCGTGCCCGGGGCACGAGACGACAGGACCCCCATGCCCACCACCCCCGGTCACCACACCCCCGGCCACAACGGCCCCGGCCACAGCGCGCAGGGCCCGGCCCGCGAGGCCGGCTCCGGCGCCCCGCGCCGCCGCCGCGGCGGTCGCGGTCGCAGCGGCTCCCCCCAGGGCCCCCCGGCCGCCGGCCAGGCCCCTCGGGACGCGCGCGACGCGGCTCCGGCCGACCGCGCCGCCGCGGTGCCCTCGCAGCGGCCCGTCCGCCCCGCGGCCCCGGAGCACTCCCCGGCCGCCCCCGCCGCAGCGACCCCGGCGGCCCCGCTGGGCAGCGCTCCCGCGACCACCGCCGCCGACGCCTCGGCGCCGTCGTTCGCCGCCCTCGGCGTCCCGGCCCCGCTCGTAGCGAGCCTGGCCGCGTCCGGTGTCACCAGCCCGTTCCCGATCCAGGCCGCCACGCTGCCGGACACCCTCGCGGGCCGCGACGTGCTCGGCCGCGGCCGCACCGGCTCGGGCAAGACCATCGCCTTCGCGCTGCCGCTGGTGGCGCGCGTGGCCGCCGGCTCCGCGGCGCGGGCCCCCCGCCGCCCCCGCGGCCTCGTGCTCGCCCCGACCCGCGAGCTCGCCACCCAGATCGCCGCGACCGTCGAGCCGCTGGCCAAGGCCGCCGGCCTGCGCACCACCGTGATCTTCGGCGGGGTCCCGCAGGGGCGCCAGGTCACCGCCCTGGCGGGCGGCGTCGACATCGTCATCGCCTGCCCGGGCCGCCTCGAGGACCTGCTGCGCCAGCGCGAGCTCACCCTCGACGGCGTCGAGGTCACCGTCCTGGACGAGGCCGACCACATGGCCGACCTGGGCTTCCTGCCCGGCGTGCGCCGCCTGCTCGACGCCACCCCGGCCGGCGGCCAGCGCCTGCTCTTCTCCGCGACGCTGGACAACGGCGTCGACGTGCTGGTCAAGCGGTTCCTCGTGAACCCCCTGACGCACTCGGTCGACAGCGCGACCGCCCCGCCGCCGGCGATGACCCACCACGCGCTCCACGTCTCCGACGTCGGCGCCAAGAACGACGTCGTGCGCCACCTCGCCTCCGGCACCGGGCGCCGCGTGCTGTTCCTGCGCACCAAGCACCAGGCCAAGAAGCTGGCCAAGCAGCTCACCGCCCAGGGCATCCCCGCCGTCGACCTGCACGGCAACCTGTCGCAGAACGCCCGCGTGCGGAACCTGGACGCCTTCTCCTCCGGCGAGGTGAAGGTGATGGTCGCCACCGACATCGCGGCCCGCGGCATCCACGTCGACGACGTCGAGCTCGTCGTGCACGTCGACCCGCCGACCGAGCACAAGGCCTACCTGCACCGCTCCGGGCGCACCGCGCGCGCCGGCTCCGGCGGTGACGTGGTCACCGTCGTGCTGCCGGAGCAGAACCGCGAGGTGGCCGTGATGATGCGCCAGGCGCGCATCACCGCCGAGCAGCACCAGCGCACGACGGCGGCGTCCGACGTCGTCCTGCGCCTCACCGGCGAGGTCGCCCCCCACGTCGAGCCCGCGCCGGTCGCCCCGGTGCAGCAGCAGCCCGCGCGCTCGTCCGCGGGGCGCGGCGGCTCGGGCGGCCGCGGCGGCTCGGGCGGTCGTGGGGCGGCTGGCGGCCGCAGCACCGGCCAGCGCTCCAGCGGCGGCCAGGGCCGCGGCGGCAGCGCCCGTCGCAGCGGCGGACCGACGACGTACACCACCTCGTCGTACCGCTGACGCACAGCACCTCCTGACGAGGAAGGGCAGCCTCACCGAATTCTGGTGAGGCTGCCCTTCCTCTTTCTCCTGAGGGCAGCCTCACCGAATATGAGAACGGCGTTGTTGTTTATCTCGAACGGCCTCTGACCTGGGGTGTCGCGCTGGTGGAATTCGAGTCTCCGCCTTATGGTGAGCCAAAAGAATTGCTTCTCCGACGACCTTGGAGGTCACCATGGCCACGCTCGAGATGCCCGCCGTCAGCGAGTGCACCGTCGCCGGCTGCTCGTACAACCACGACGGCTGCCACGCCTTCGCCATCACCGTCAGCGGTGGTGACGGCTCCGCCGACTGCGGCACCTTCATCCCGCTCGGCACCAAGGGCGGCCTCGACAAGGTCGTCGCCCAGGTGGGCGCCTGCTCGCGCACCGAGTGCTCGTTCAACGCCGACCTCGAGTGCTCGGCCAGCTCCATCCGCGTGGGCGCCGGCGCCAGCGGCGCGGACACCGCCGCCTGCCTCACCTACACCGCCCGCTGAGCCCCGCGGGGCCCGGCGCCGAGCGCGCCGGCACCGCTCTCCGACCGCCGGTCGTCACGCGCTGTGACGGCCGGCGGTTGCCGTCTGGCGCCGCCGGGAGACACTGAGACCCCCATGGCGCGCCACCTCCCTCCCCTCGACACGGTCCGGGTCTCCTTCGACCTGCCGTGCGACGTCGCGTCCGCGGGCGCGGCGAGGCGGCTGGTGGTGCAGCGCTGCCGCGAGGCGGGCGTCGGGCAGGACGAGCTGGAGACCCTCGAGCTGCTGGTCAGCGAGGTGGTCACCAACGCCGTGCTCCACGGCCGCAGCGACGTCCACCTCGAGCTGGCCGTCCACGGCCGCCGGGTCGGAGTGCGCGTCGGCGACGACAACTCCCGCCGCCCCAAGGTGCAGAAGAGCGACGCCGGCGCCCTGGACGGCCGCGGCCTGGCGATCCTCGACGTCGTCGCCCGCCGCTGGGGCGTCGACGACGCACCCGTCGGCAAGGTCGTGTGGTTCGAGCTCGACGTCTGACCCTCCGCCACACTGGGCCCGTGGCGAGCACCAGATCACCGTGGCGCGCCTGGACGGTCTGGGCGGTGGCGGTGGTGGCCTACGTGGTCGCCGTGCTGCAGCGGACCTCCTTCGGCGTGGCCGGGCTCGACGCCGTGGAGAGGTTCGGCACCACCGCCAGCGCCGTGGCCCTGTTCACCGTGCTGCAGCTGGTGGTCTACGCGGCGCTGCAGGTGCCCGCGGGGGTGCTGCTCGACCGGTACGGCACGCGGCGCCTGGTCGTGGCGGGCGGCCTGCTCATGGCCCTGGGGCAGCTGGTGCTCGCGGTGGGGGCGGTGCTGCCGCTGGCGGTGCTGGGGCGGGTGCTGGTGGGCGCCGGTGACGCGCTGACGTTCATCAGCGTGCTGCGCCTGGTGGGCGCCTGGTTCCCCGCGCGCCACGCGCCGGTGGTGACGCAGCTGACCGGTCTGATGGGCCAGCTGGGCCAGGTCCTCTCGGCGGTGCCGCTGGTGGCGCTGCTGGCGGTGCGGGGGTGGACGACGGCGTTCGCGTCCGCCGCGGCGCTCGGCGTGCTGGCGGCGGTGCTGGTCGCCCTCGTGGTGCGCGACGCCCCCGGGGTGCGCTCGCGCTCGGGGCCGCCGCTGAGCTGGTCGAAGGCGGGCAGCGACCTGGTGCGGGCGTGGCGCCACCCCGGCACGCGGCTGGGGCTGTGGAGCCACTTCGTCACGCAGTTCCCCGGCACGGTGTTCGCGCTGATGTGGGGCTTCCCGTTCCTGGAGCGGGGCGAGGGGGTCCCGCAGGCCACGGTCAGCGCGCTGTTCACCGCGTACGTGGTGGCCGGCCTCGTGGCCGGTCCCCTCCTGGGGGTGCTGGTCTCGCGGCACCCGCTGCGGCGGTCGTGGCTGGTGCTGACCATCGTGGCGTTCAACGCGGCCGCGTGGACGGCGGTCATCGCCTGGCCGGGGCCGGCGCCGCTGTGGCTGCTCGGGGTGCTGGTGCTCGCTCTGGCCAGCGGCGGACCGGGCTCGATGGTGGGCTTCGACTACGCCCGCACCTTCAACCCCGCCGACCGGCAGGGCACCGCGACCGGCATCGTCAACGTCGGCGGGTTCGTGGCGAGCCTGGTGGTGGTGCTGGCCGTCGGGGTGGTGCTCGACGCGACCGGGGGCGACTACTCCCTCGACGACTTCCGCACCGCGTTCAGCGTCCAGTACGTCATCTGGGCGGTCGGCCTCGTCGGGGTGCTGGCCACCCGGCGGAAGGTCCGGGCGCAGCTGGCCGCCGAGGGCGTGGTGGTGCCCCCGATCAGGGTGGCGCTGGCGCAGCGGTTCCCGCGCCGGGTGCGCTCCGACGAGGGCCGCCGCCGGCGCTGAGCTCCGCTCAGGCGGGGGGCGGCGTCGCCTTCACCACGGGGATCATCCCGGTGGTGACCGGGTCCGGCGGGGCCAGGTCGCTCGGGCGGAGCCGGAACGCGCGCAGGTGCAGGTCGTAGTACTTGTCGGTCTCGCCGACCCACTCCATGCCCAGGCGGCGCGCGATCCACTCGGCGCGCTCGTTGCCGGGGCGGATGACGGCGAACACCTCGGCGGCGCCCTGCTCGAAGGCCCACGCGGCCAGGCCGCGCACGCCCTCGCTGGCGTAGCTGTGGCCCCAGTGCTCGGGGGCCAGCTGCCACGCGATCTCGAGGTCGGCGTCGTGCGGGGGCATCGTGCGCAGCACCAGGGCGCCGACCACGACGCCGTCGTCCTTGCGGGCGAGCGCCCACCGGCCGACGAACTGCTCGAGGTCGCCGTCCTGGCGGACCTGCTCGTGCTCCCACGCCTCGAAGAGCTCGAGCATCTCGGCCTCGTCGGCCACCGCCTCGGCGGCCGGGGCCAGCCAGCGGGCGACGCGGTCGTCGCCGAAGACGGCCAGCGCTGCGGCGACGTCGGAGGGCTCCCAGTCGCGGACGACGAGGCGCTCGGTGGTCACGAGGGTGCTCACGGGCGACACGGTAGCGCTCGTCCGGGACCCCTCCGCGTGACGATCGCCGGCCTGTGGGCGAGCATCGACGGGTGCGACGAGCGTCCCTCCCGGCAGACGCGGTGCTCCTGGGCTCCGGGGGAGCGGGGACGGCGGTGCTCCACCAGCTCGCGCTGGCCCTGGAGGGGCCCGGTGGTGCCGGCGGCCGTCGCAGCGCGCCGCTGCGCGTCGTCGTCGTCGACCCGCTCGACCGCCTGGTGGAGCGCCCGGCCGACCGCACCTGGTGCTCCTGGGTGGAGCGCGGCTCCGCCGCCGAGGCGTCGCTGGCCCCCGCGGTGCACCGCGCCTGGGACGCCGTGCACGTCGTCGCCCCCGGCGGCGCCGACCTCCCCCTCGACCTGGGGCGCCTGCGGTACGCGATGGTCCGCGGCGAGGACTACTACGCCCACGTCGCCGCGCTGGTCGACCGCGCCCGCGAGCGCGGGGCCCTGGAGGTCGAGCACCTGGCCGCGACGGCGGACGGGGTGCGGGAGGACGGCGCGGGCGCCGTCGTCACCACCGGGGCGGGTGAGGTGCGCGGGTCGCTGGTGCTCGACTCCCGTCCGGCGCCGCCGGTGCGGGCGGCGACAAGCTCCCTGGTGCAGCACTTCCTCGGGGAGCGGGTGAGGGTCCCGGCGGCCGGCGTCGACCCGGACCGCGCGGTGCTCATGGACTTCTCGGTGCCGCAGCCTCCGACGGGCCTGGCCTTCGGCTACTGCCTGCCCACCGACGCCTCCACCGCCCTCGTGGAGCACACCGCGTTCGTGCCCGAGCTGCTCGACGGTGCGACCCAGGCCGCCGAGCTGGCCACCTACCGCCAGCGGGCGCTGGGGACCTCCGCCGGGACCGTCGAGCACTCCGAGACCGGTGCCATCCCCATGACCGACGCGGTGTTCTCCCGCCGCGCCTCCCCGCCGCCGGGTCTGGTCCGCAGCCGCGTGCTGCGGCTGGGCACGGCGGGTGGCGCGGTGCGCCCCTCCACCGGGTACGCGTTCTCCGCGATGCAGCGCGACGCCCGCGCCCTGGCCGAGCAGCTGGTCGGCGGGGTCGCGGGCGACCGGGTCGACCTGCCGCGCCCCTACCCCCGCCGCCACGCCTGGATGGACGCCCTCGTGCTGCGCGGCCTGCTGGCCGGTGGCGAGCGGGGCGGTCTCGACGGGCCCGACTTCTTCGTCCGGCTCTTCCGCCGCAACCCGCCGGAGCGGGTGCTGCGCTTCCTCGACGGGGTCACGAGCCCCGCCGAGGAGCTGGCGCTGATGGCCACCTCCCCGCGGGGCACCATGCTGCGCACGGCCGCCGCCGACGCCCGCTCCCGCGCTGCGCGGCTGGGGGGGACCTCCCGGTGAGCCACCGGGCGCGGCGGCTCCTGCTCGTCGCCGCGGGCGTGCTGGCGGCCCTGGCCGTCGCGGTCTGGGCCGACGCGACGCACGACGGGCTGCTGGCCCGGCTCGACGCTCCCGCGAAGGCCGCGGGTGAGGCGCTGCGCTCCCCCGGCCTGACACCGGTGGTGCACGCGGTCTCCGACCTCGGCACCACGCCCTACCGGGCGGTGCTGGCGGCGGCGGTGGCCGTGCCCCTGGCGCTGCGCTGGCGCTCGTGGCGGCCGGCGGTCTACGGCCTCCTGGTGGTCGGCCTCTCGCCGGCCGTCAGCGCCAGCGCCAAGCGCCTCGTGGACCGGCCGCGGCCTCCCGCGACCGACGCCCTCGAGGCCCCGCTCGACCCGTCCTTCCCCAGCGGCCACGCCACCGCGTCGGCGTCGCTGGCCACCGCGCTCGCCGTCCTGGCGGTCCTCGCCCTGCGCAGCGCCTCGGCCCGGGTGCTCGCCGTCGGTGCGGCGGGGGCGTTCGCGCTGGCGGTGGGGCTCACGCGCGTCTACCTGGGGGCGCACTGGCTGACCGACGTCCTCGCGGGCTGGTGCACCGGCGCCGCCCTCGCCCTGCTGCTGGCGGCTCTGGTCAGACCCGCCCGCCCGTCCGCGGCCACCGGGGCGCGGGGATGAGCTCCGCGGCGCCGACGAGCGGTCGGGTGGGCCTGCGGACCCTGCTGCCGCACCTGCGGGCACACCGCGGCCCCCTGCTGGGGGCGGCTGGCCTGTCGCTCGTCGGAGCCGCCGCGTCGCTGGCGCAGCCCCTGCTCGTCGGCCGGGTCATCACCACCGTCGAGGGCTCCCGGCCCGCGGGCGGCGCCGTCGTGGCCGTCGTCGTCGTGCTCGTGGCGGCCTCGCTGCTGGGGGCGGCGCAGCAGTACCTCCTGCAGCGCACCGCCGAGGGCGTGGTGCTCAGCACCCGCCGCCGGCTGGTCGACCGGCTGCTGCGCCTGCCCGTCGCCGAGATCGACGCCCGCCGCACCGGCGACCTCATCTCCCGCGTCGGCGCCGACACCACCCTGCTGCGGGCCGTGGTGACCTCCGGCCTGGTCGAGGTGGCCTCCTCGGTGGTCGTGGCCGTCGGTGCGGTGGTCGCGATGGCGCTGGTCGACCCCGTGCTCCTGCTCGTCACCCTCGCCGCCGTCTCGGTCGGGATGGTCGCCGGGGTCTCGGTGGGCCGCCGGCTGCGCGCCCTGGCCCGCGCCTCCCAGGAGCGCGTCGGCGCGATGACCGCCGCCGTCGAGCGGGCGCTCGGGGCGGTGCGGACCCTGCGCGCCTCCGGGGCCACCGACCGCGAGGTCGAGGCCGTCGGCGCCGCCGCCGCCCAGGCCTACGACGCCGGCGTCCGCGCCGCCCGGGTGCAGGCCCTCATCACCCCGCTGGTCGGCGTCTCGGTGCAGGGGGCCTTCGTGGCCGTCCTCGGCGTCGGCGGGTACCGCGTGGCCAGCGGCGCCCTCGGGGTCGCCGAGCTGGTGGCGTTCATCCTCTACCTGTTCCTGCTGGTCATGCCCCTGGGGCAGCTGCTCGGCGCCTACTCCCAGCTGCAGCTCGGGCTGGGGGCCCTCGAGCGGGTCGAAGAGGTGCTGGCCCTCGACCCCGAGGACCCGGCACCCCGCCCCACCGCGGCCGCCACCCGGCCCGGCGATCCCCTCGCCCGGCGACCGGACGCCCCCCTGCTCGCCCTCGACGCCGTCTCCTTCGCCCACCGCGGCAGCGACCGCCTCGTGCTCGACGGCGTCTCGTTCAGCGTCCCCCGCGGCACGCGCACGGCCCTGGTCGGCCCTTCCGGCGCCGGCAAGTCGACGCTGCTCGGGCTGCTGGAGCGCTTCGACGACCCGACCTCCGGCAGCATCCGCCTCGACGGCACCGACCTGCGCGACCTGCCCCGCGCCGCACTGCGCGCCCGGCTGGGCTACGTCGAGCAGGAGGCGCCCGTGCTCGCCGGGACGCTGCGCGAGAACCTCCTGCTGGCCGCACCGGGCGCCACCGAGGCGGAGGTCGCCGAGGTGCTCGCCGCCGTCGGGCTGACCGCGCTCGCCACCCGCTCGCCCCTCGGCCTGGAGGCGCAGGTCGGGGAGGCCGGCGTGATGCTCTCCGGCGGCGAGCGCCAGCGCCTGGCCATCTGCCGGTCCCTCCTGGCCCGCCCCGAGCTGCTGCTCCTCGACGAGCCCACCGCCAGCCTCGACGCCCGCAACGAGGCCGCGCTCGCCGAGGCGCTCGCCGCCGTCCAGCGCCACGGCGGGGGGACGGCGCTCGTCGTCGTCGCCCACCGGCTCTCCACCGTGGTGGACGCCGACCAGATCGTGGTGCTCGACGGTGGTCGCGTGGTCGGCGCCGGACGCCACGAGGAGCTGCTCGAGACCGCGCCGCTGTACCGCGAGCTCGCGGCGACCCAGCTGCTCGTGCCCCGTCCGTGAGCTGCTCGTGAGGCGGGAGCGTGAGGGCCGGGGCAGGCTCGTGCGGTGAGCACCGTTCCCGGCGACGACAGGTTCGCCACCCCGAGCGCCGACACCTCCCGCGACGCCGCGCGCGAGGGGGGCGACGCCCTCGACGGCGCCGAGCCCCCGCTGCGCGTGGTGCTCCTCGACGTCAACGGGACGCTGACCGACACCTCCCAGCTGGCCGGGGCGTTCGAGGCCGTCGGTGCCCCCGGCCACCTCGCGCAGACCTGGTTCACCGGGGTGCTCCGCGACGGCTTCGCCCTCGCGCTGCACGGCGACGCCCAGCGCTTCACCGACGTCGGCCTCGCCGGCGCCCGCTCGGTGCTCCACCACGCGGGCCTGCCCGCGGAGCGGCTGGAGGAGGCCGCGCTCGCCGTCGTCGAGGCGGTGGGCGAGCTGCCGCTGCACCCCGACGTGCTCCCCGGCCTGCAGGCCCTGCGCGAGCGCGGTCTGCGGCTCGTGCCGCTGTCGCAGGGCGCGGCCGGCACCACCGACCGCCTGCTGGCCGCCGGCGGCGCCGGTGACCTGGTGGAGGGGGCGCTGTCGGTGGCCGACGCCCCCGGCGGCCTGTGGAAGCCCGCGCCCAGCACCTACGCCTGGGCGCTCGACCAGGCCGGGGTGACCCCGCAGGAGGCGCTCCTCGTGGCCGCCCACCCCTGGGACGTCGACGGGGCCGCCCGCGCCGGGCTGACCACGGCCTGGGTCGACAGGCCGGGCCGGGCCGGGGCGCTCGGGCCGCACCCGGCGGTCATGACCGAGCCCGACCTCGCGGTCCCCGGTATCGACGCCCTGGCGGACCTCCTGCGCTGAGCCGCCCGCCGTCGGTCGGCTCGTCGTCAGCGCAGGCCCAGCGCCCCTCCGAGGTACTGGTAGCCCACGAACGCGACGACGTCGAGCAGGGTGTGCGCCACCACGAGGGGCATCACGCGCCGGGTGCGCCAGTAGACGAGGGCGAAGACGACGCCCATGACCAGGTTGCCGAAGCCCGGGCCGTAGCCCTGGTACAGGTGGTAGCTGCCGCGCAGCAGGGAGCTGGCGGCCACCACCCACACCACGGTCCACGCCGAGGGGGACAGCCGGCCCAGCCAGCGGGGGCGCCGCAGCCCCAGGCGCGGCAGCCTGTCGAGCAGGTAGGCGACGACCACGACCTCCTCCAGCACCGCGTTCTGCAGCGCGGAGAGGACGAGCACGGGGACGGTCCACCACAGGGTGTTCAGCGCCGACGCCTGGATGTCGGCCGTGAACCCGAGCTGGCGCCCCAGCCAGTACAGCCCGAGGCCGGGGATCCCGATGACGGCGGCCAGGCCGACGCCCTGCAGCAGGTCGCGGCCCGGACGCCGCAGGTCGAACCCGATCCGTCGGCAGGTGCGCCCCAGCGCCGGGAGCAGCGGCCCGCGGCCCGACGTGCCACCGGCCAGCAGGAACAGGCACAGCGCCACCGGCACCAGCGCGAAGCCGATGCCCAGCAGCTGGTAGGTGAGGTCGAGGTAGGGGCGCTGGCTGCGCGAGGGGTTGAGCGTCGCGGTGCCGGCGGCCACGCCGCCGGCCGCCGTCGCCAGCGCGACGAGCTGGACGACGGCGTAGACGCCGGAGCGCCCCAGCGACAGCGCCGCCACCAGCAGCACCTCGGCGGCCACGCGGCCGCGGGCGAGCTCCTGCTCGGGCTGCTCGTGCTGGCCCTCGTGGGCGGGCTCCACCTGCGTCACGCGGCCCAGTGTCCGAGCGCGGGCTGGGCGTCCGCTGTGAGGGGGCGTCCCGACCGCTGGGGTGGAGCCGGTCAGCGGTGGACGGCGTCCGCGGCGTCGCCGCGCGCGGTCTCCGTCGCGGCGTCGTGGGCGCCGCCGCCGTGCCCGTCGTCGAGCATCGTCGCCTCGTCGAAGGGCCGCCGGCCCGCCAGCACCTCGGTGACGCGCTCCCGGTCGAGCTGGCGCGTCCAGTGGCCCACGAGCAGCGTCGCGACGGCGTTGCCGGAGAAGTTGGTGACCGCGCGGGCCTCCGACATGAACCTGTCGATGCCGACGATGAGGCCCACCCCGCCCACGAGCTCGGGGCGGTGGCTCTGCAGGCCCGCCGCGAGGGTGGCCAGGCCCGCCCCGGTGACCCCGGCCGCGCCCTTGGAGGCGATGATCATGAAGACCAGGAGGCTGACCTGCTCGGGGAGGCTCAGCGGCTGGCCGGTGGCCTCGGCGATGAAGATCGAGGCCATCGTCAGGTAGATCGCGGTGCCGTCGAGGTTGAACGAGTACCCCGTCGGCACGACGATCCCGACCACCGGCCGGGCCACCCCGAGGTGCTCCATCTTGGCGATCAGGCGCGGCAGCGCGGTCTCCGACGACGACGTCGAAACGATCAGCAGGATCTCGCGCCCCAGGTACCTGAGCAGGCTGAAGACGCTCACCCCCGTCACCAGGCGCAGGATCGTGCCCAGGACGCCGAAGACGAAGATCGCGCAGGTCGCGTAGAAGGCCAGCATGATCCGCAGCAGGCCCAGCAGGGCGTCCCACCCGGTCTCGGCCACCACGCCGGCGATCGCCCCGAAGGCCCCGATCGGCGCCACCCACATGATCATGGCCAGCACCTTGAAGACGACCTTCTGGAACGTGCCGATGCCCCGCAGCGCCGCCTCGGCCGTGCTGCCGCCGAGCGACTGGATGGCGAAGCCCACCAGCAGCGCCACGAAGAGCGTCGACAGCACCTGCTCCTGCACCAGCGGCGAGATCAGCGTGGTCGGGATGAGGTTGAGGAGGAACCCGCCCTCCTCCGCCTCCCCGGCGGGCGGCTCGTACGTGCCCCGCACCTGCAGCCCGTCGCCGGGGTGCACGAAGTTGCCCACCACCAGGCCGATGGCGAGGGCGAACGTCGACATCGCCACGAAGTAGACGAGCGCCAGCACGCCCACCTTGCCGACCGTGGCGGCGGCGCGCACCGAGCCGATGCCCAGCACGATGGTGCAGAAGATGACCGGCGAGATCATCATCGTGATCAGCCGGACGAAGGCCTCGCCGAGCACGGACAGCGACGCACCGGCGTCGGGGAAGAGACCGCCGACGAGCGCCCCGAGCACCACCGCCGCGATGACGGCGGTGTAGAGCCAGTGCGACCTGTCGCGGTGCCGGCGACCGCCCGTGGTGCTGGCCGTGGCGGAGGAGCCCTGCCCGGAGGCGGCGGTCGGCGTCGACACCCGACGGACGCTAGACCCGGGTGGTCGCGCCCGCCCGTCGTGACCGCGACCACGTCCGCGATCGGCGGTCGGGAGCACGCCGGCCGCGGACGTACCGTGGAGAGGTGAGCTCGGGCATCGTCGGGGTCGTCCTCTGGGGGACGATCATCCTCATCGGCTTCTTCATCGCGATGGTCGCGCACGCCATGCGCAGCGCGCGGCGCGAGGGCCCGCGCGAGACCATCCGCGAGCCCGTGCTCAAGGGCTGGGACCAGACCACCCCGCCCGACGCCGAGCGCCCCCCGCGCCGCTGACGCATCCCGGGGCCGGGTGCGGGTAGGAGCCGCTCATGACCACCAGCTCCAGCGCTCCCAGCAGCACCCCGGCCGACCCGACCGGCAGCACCTCGGTCTCGGGCACCGGCACGGTCGCCCTCGGCGGCACCGGCGTCGGCCTCTTCCCCCTGTGCCTCGGGGGCAACGTGTTCGGGTGGACCGCCGACGAGGGCGCCTCCCACGCCGTGCTGGACGCCTACCGCGAGGCCGGCGGCAACCTCGTCGACACCGCCGACGTGTACTCCGCCTGGGTCGAGGGCCACAGCGGCGGCGAGAGCGAGGCGGTCATCGGCCGCTGGCTCGCCCGCAGCGGTGCCAGCGAGGGCGGCGTGCACATCGCCACCAAGACCGGCGCGAAGGACCCCACCGACCTCTCCCCGGCGTCGGTCTCCCGCTCGCTCGACGGCTCCCTGGAGCGCCTGCAGCTCGACGCCGTCACGCTCTTCTACGCCCACCGCGACGAGCCCGACCGCGCCGTCGAGGAGGTCGTCGAGGCGTTCGCCGCGACCGTCGCCGACGGCCGCGCCCGCGCCTGGGCCGTGAGCAACTGGTCGGCCGAGCGCATCGACGCCGCGGTCGAGGCCGCCCGCCGCGCGGGCGTCCCGGGCCCCGTGGCCGTGCAGGACCCCGGCAGCGCCGTCGTCCCCACCTCCGCCGGCGTCGTGGACGCCGCCGAGCGCCACGGTCTCGTGCAGCTGCCGTACTCGACCCTCGCGTCGGGGTTCCTCACCGGCAAGTACTCCCGCGACGGCGAGCTGCCGACGTCGCCCCGCGCCAGCGGCGTGCAGGGCAAGCACTTCACCGACAGCGGCTGGGCCGTGCTCGACGCCGTCCGCGGTGTGGCGCAGGACCGCGACGCCGAGCTCGCGACCGTGGCGCTCGCCTACCTGCGCGCTCTCGGCGCCGTGCCGATCGCCTCCGCGAGCCGCCCCGAGCAGCTGCCGGCCCTGCTGGCGGTCGCGTCGGTGGAGCTGTCGGCCGACGAGGTGCGGGCGATCGCGGCCGCCCGCGGCTGAACGCCGCGGCGGGGCGGGTCCTGTCGGCGTCCGACCGGACCCGCCCCTCGCCGGGCGGTCGTCAGACCGTGCGGGCCAGCTCCGCCGCGAGGCCCGTGTAGCCGGCCGGGGTGAGGGCCAGGAGGCGGTCGCGGGCCTCGTCGGGCAGGCCCAGGCCCGCCACGAAGGCGCGCATGCCCTCGGCGTCGACGCGGCGGCCGCGGGTCAGCTCCTTGAGGCGGGAGTACGGGTCGTCCATGCCCGCGACGCCGGCCACGGAGGCCGCGCGCATCACCGACTGCACCGCCTCGCCCAGCACCTCCCAGTTGGCGTCGAGGTCGCGGGCCATCGCGGCCTCGTCGACGTCCAGACCGGCCAGGCCCTTGCGCACGTTCTCGACCGCGAGCAGCGAGTGCCCGAAGGCGGTGCCCGCGTTGCGCTGCATCGAGGAGTCGGTGAGGTCGCGCTGCAGGCGCGAGGTCACCAGCGTCGAGGCGAGCACGTCGAGCAGGGCGCTGGAGACCTCGAGGTTGGCCTCGGCGTTCTCGAAGCGGATCGGGTTCACCTTGTGGGGCATCGTCGACGAGCCGACGGTGCCCATCCCGCGCACCTGGGCGAAGTAGCCCAGCGAGATGTAGCTCCACACGTCGGTGCACAGGTCGTGCAGCACGCGGTTGAACCTGGCGACGTCGCTGTACAGCTCAGCCTGCCAGTCGTGGCTCTCGATCTGGGTGGTCAGCGGGTTCCACACCAGGCCCAGGCCCTCCACGAACGTCCGGGAGACCTCCTGCCAGTCGGTGGTCGGGACGGCGACGGCGTGGGCGGCGTACGTGCCCGTCGCGCCGTTGAGCTTGCCGAGCACCTCGGTGCGCTCCACGCGGCGCAGCTGGCGGTCCAGGCGGGCGGCCGTGACGGCCAGCTCCTTGCCCAGCGTCGTCGGCGTGGCCGGCTGGCCGTGGGTGCGGGCCAGCATCGCGGCACCGGCGGCGTCGTGCGCCATGCCGGCCAGCTGGACCTGCAGGGCGCGCGCCGCGGGCAGCCACGTGCGGTGCACGGCGCCCTGGACCATCAGGGCGTACGACAGGTTGTTGACGTCCTCGCTGGTGAGGCAGAAGTGGACCAGCTCGGTGAGGTCGGCGCTGGCGGTGCCGGCCATCTGGCGGCGCAGCCACACCTCGACGGCCTTCACGTCGTGCACGGTCTCGCGCTCGATCTCGGCCATCTCCGCGACCGCCTGCGGGCCGAAGCCGGAGACGAGGCCCCGCAGGTGCGCCGCCTCGTCGTCGCCGGGGCGACGGGCACCGGGAACGGCACCGGTGGTGGTCAGGTGCAGGAGCCACTCGACCTCGACGCGCAGCCGCTCGCGGTTGAGCGCGGCCTCGGACAGGTGCTCCACCAGCGGGGCCACCGCACCGCGGTAGCGGCCGTCGAGGGGACCGAGGGCGTAGCCGGCGTCGGCCAGGGGGGTGCTCGAGGTGGTCACGGAGCCCGATCCTCCCAGGTGCACGAGGGCCCCCGCGCCGAGCGGTGCGGGGGCCCTGGAGAGGTGCGGCCGACCGGGTGACCGGTGCGCCGCCGGGAGGTCAGGGGAGCTGGACCACCAGGCGCACCGGCACGCCCGCCGCCACCCGCAGGCGGGGTGTGTCGACGCACAGCAGCTGGGCCTGGGGCTCGGCGACGGCGCCAGAGCAGCCCGCCGAGCCGACGACCTGGCCGGGCAGCACGCGGTCGCCGCGCGACACCCGCACCGAGCGCCGCTGCAGGTGCGCCAGCACCGCGTAGCGGCCGCCCCCGCAGTCCAGGACGACGTGGTTGCCCAGCACCGCGCGGGCGCCCAGGAGCTCGCGGCCGGCGTCGAGCAGCCCGCCCAGCACCCGCGCCGGGGCGCTCGCGCGGCAGGCGTGGTCGCGCACGCCGTCGACCACGCGGACCACGGTGGCGTCGGCCGGCGCCAGGACCGGCTGGCCGAACGTCGCGGCGTCGCCCACGGGGAGCAGGCCGAGGCGGCGGGCCAGCGCCGCGCGCCGTCCGGGGACCGGGACGGCGGCCGGGTCGGGGACGGCGACGTCGAGCACCAGCCCCACGGCGTGGGCGCGCCCGTAGGCGGCGGGCCCGGCGCTGGAGTCGTCGACCTCGACGCTGCGACCGGCCAGCGGGGTGCCCATGACCTGCAGCGCGCTCCAGCGGCCGCGGGGCGCGAGCACCGACAGCAGCGAGGCGAGACCCACCAGGGCCACCCCCGCCAGGCCCGCGGCCGTGGCGGCGTCGCCGGCCAGCAGCGGCCAGGGCAGCGGCAGCAGGTGCAGCGCGATGCCGGTGACCACGAGGCCGAGCCCGGTCGCGGACGCGGCGCCGCGCACCCGAGCGCAGGCACGGACCGACAGGGGGGTGCTCGCGGCGGCCGCGGGGGTGTCGACCAGCTCGAGCCCGGCGCGCGGGCGGGGGACGCCGCCGACGGGCCGCTCCTGGGCACCGCCCTCGAGCAGCACCAGCTCCTCCAGCAGGGAGCGGGAGGGGTGCGGGATCTCCGGCACAGCGGTCACCACGAGAACGCTAGGTACGCAGCGTGGTCGAACGGTGGCGCCACGCCGTGGGCGCGTCGAGATCCTTCCGGCGGGGTCCGGTGGTGTAGGGGGACGGCCGGGAGGGACCACCGGGGTGCGCCGCCTCAGGGGAGCCGGCGGCCTCCCCGCGGGAGCACGGCGTCCCCGGCCCGCGCCGGGTCGAGCGGCACCGGCGACAGCAGCAGGGCCGGGCCGCGGCGCAGCCGGCCGGACCCGAGCGGCTCGCACCGCAGGCCACCCCGCCCGCGCAGCGCCGCGTGGGCCCCGGGAGCCAGCTGCCGGTCCATCCACGCGCACGGCGCGGCGGGGCGGCGGCCCGCCAGCAGCACCGGCCCGTCACCGCAGTCGAGGGCGAAGGGCCCCCCGCGCAGCGGCTCCAGCTCCGCACCGCGCAGGACGGCGTTGCGGCGGGCCAGCAGCGGGTCGAACGGCGCGACCCCGAGCTGGGCGGCCACCGCCTCGAGAGCCTCGACGGCGAGCAGCGTGACGGCCGCGTCCATGTGGGCGGCCTTGCCGAAGAAGCGGTCTCCGACGATCCCTCGCCCCGCGACGACGTCGGCGGTCTCGCGGTCCTCGCTCGCGGGGCCGCGCGCGCCGTCGTCCCCGTCCTCGGCGCCGTCGGCGCCGTCGAAGGGCAGCGGCCCGTCCTTGGGCCTCCCGAAGTACCGGTGGACGGGGGAGACGAGCAGGTGGAGCACCTCGACCTCGACGCGGTGGACCAGGCCGGCCAGGAGCTCCTCGGGCGAGGTGGCCGGCGACGCGCCGGGGGTCACCGCGACAGCGTCCCTGAGCCGCAGCGCACGGGTACCTCCGCGAACCGCCACCCGCCGTCCGCGGCCGCGGCGAGCAGCTCGCGCGGGCCGGGGACGGCGACGGCCGCCAGCAGCTGCCGGCGCCCCGCGAGGGCGGGCACCGCGTCGGTGGGGCGCAGCGCCGCGAGCGCCGGGTCCTGCTGCAGGCGCCGGGTCGCCCGGCGCGCCGCGAGCCGGCGGTGCGGGGGCCAGCAGGCGAGCGCGGACGGGCCGAGCCCCGCCCGGCGGGCCCCGGCGACGACGTCGGCGCTGCCCCTCGCCACCGGCTCCGCCAGGCGCTCGAGCTCGTGGGGGTCGACGCCGCTGCGCCCGTCCAGCAGCGCCACCACCGGCGCGGTGGAGCGGGACAGGCCCACGGCCCAGGCGCTGCTCAGGCCGTCGGGGGCCGAGGCGTCCATCGGCACCGGCACCGGCCGGTAGCCCTCGGGCAGGCGGCGCAGCACCCACTGCGGGACCCGACCGCCGGCGGCCGCCAGGACGACGTCGACGCGCGCCGTCCCCGGAGGGGGGGAGCAGGCGAAGGTCGGTTCCTGCGGCTCGGCGAGCCCCTGCCAGACGGGTCGTGCGTCGTCCACGGCACCGGACGGTACGTCGCGAGCGACAGGTCGTGCACCTCCGGCCCCGGCCCGGTGGGGCGCGGCGCCCTCGGTCGGCGGGGTTTTCCACAGGCGGACCCGACGTCGCCGCAGGTGTGGACCCGTTCCTGCCAGCCTCTCGCCGTGCCAGCCACCGCGCTCCTCCCCGACCCCGCCGCCGCCGACGCCGCTGGCACCGCGGCGGCCGTGCAGGCCCAGCTCGCCGCGCTCGCCGCCGCCGCGCTGGAGGCGCTGTCGGCGCGGGCCCGCGCCGCGGCCGCCGTGGTCTCGACCCAGGTGGCCGTGCACCAGCAGCTCGTCGGCACCGACTGGCACGGCGCTGCGGCCGGGGCCTTCACCGGGGTCCTGGAGCAGCGGTCCGCCCAGCTGCTGGACGTGCAGCGCCACCTCCTGGACCTCGCCGACGAGGCGGCCCGCCGCGCCCGGCTCGTCTCGGGGGACGCGTGGTGAGCAGCGACCTGCGGGTCCGGGGCGGCTCCGGCGGCACCGCCGCCCAGCTGGAGGACCTGGACGCCGCCGTCGTCCGGCTGCGCTCCAGCGCCGCGGCCCTGGACGACGCCGCGGCCGACCTCGGGCTCGGCCGCAGCCTCCTGGACGGTCTCGCGGGCCTCGCCGCCGGCCCCGGCGGCGTGCTCGAGCTGGAGGGCGACGTGGTCGCCGCCGTGCGCCGGCTGCGCGACGGCGGCGACCAGGAGGACCAGCTCGCCACCGCCGTGCAGCTCGCCGCGGCGGCCTACCGGCAGGCCGAGGCGACGGCCGACGGCCTCTGGGTGGTGACGCGGTTTACCGTCGTCGCCGCCTCGCCCCTGCTGCTCAGCGCCGCCGTCGGTGCGCTCCCCGCGGTCGGCGCCTTCCTCCGGGACGGCGGTGACCGAGCCGTCCCCGACGCCGAGGAGACGGCCCGCCGGCCCACCACCGGGCTCGCCGGCCCGCTGGGCGGGGGAGCACCCAGCGGTCAGCTGGGTCCCGACCGGCTCGTCGGTGCCCTGGCCGCCCCGGCACCGGTGGGGGGGATGACGGCGCAGCAGATGACCGACGCCGTGGTCGCCGGGGTGCCCGGGGCGACCGGTGCGGGAGCTGCGGGCGGACCGTCCGTGGGCGTCCGCCTGGCCGACCCCGGCCTCCTGCTGTCCGCGCTGGTCGGCACCGTCGTCGGAGGAGCCGGTGCGGTGGTGGCGGGCCGGTCGCCCTCGCCCCGCGTCGCCCGGGGGCTGCTCGAGGTCGGAGCCGTCTCGGGCACCGCCGACGCCACCCGCGTCACGACGGCGGTGGTGCCGGTGCCCGCTGCGGTGGCCACCGCCGGCCCACCGAGCGGGACGGGGGCCGTGATGGCGCGGGTGCGCGCGACGGCGGACGAGCACACCGGGCCGGCCGGGCGCGTCCGCGTCGAGGTGGTCACGGCGGCCGACGGCCGCAGGAGCGCCATCGTCTACATGCCCGGGGTGCAGGACTGGGACCCCGACTCGCGCAACCCGATGTCGGCGGGCACGGCGCTGAGGGCGGAGGCGGGGATGCCCTCGGCCTACACCGACCTCGTGGTCCAGGCCCTGGAGGAGGCGGGCGTCGCCCGCGACGAGCCGGTGATGCTCGCCGGCCACAGCCTGGGGGGCATCGCCGCGGCGCAGGTCGCCGGCGACCCCGCCGTCGCCGAGAGGTTCACCGTCACCACGGTCGTGACGGCCGGGTCACCGGTCGGGGCGGCCGACGTGCCGCCCGGCGTGACCGTCCTGTCGATGGAGCACCCCGACGACCTGGTGCCGGCCCTCGACCTGGCCCCGAGCCCGGACGCACCGGGCCGCACCACCGTGGTGGCGCCCACGCCGGAGGGTCTCGGGGCCCACGACGGCGACGGCTACGTCGAGCTCGCGGAGCGGGTGGACGCCTCCGACGAGCCCTCGCTGGTGGCCTGGCGCGAGCACCTCGCACCCTTCACGGCCGGGCCCGGCGCCACCTCGGCGGTCACCGAGGTGGTGGGCAGGACCGTCGACCCGACGCCCCACGGGTGAGGGAGCGGGTCGGTGGGCGCAGACCTCAGGCGTGGGAGCGCTGGCGGCGCTCCACCTTGAGGTCGTCCATGTCCTCGAGCTCGCGGCCCTTCGTCTCGGGGACCGCCCTGAGCACGAAGAAGAACGACAGGAGCGCGAGCACCGTGTAGAGGCCGTACGCCACCGGCAGGCCGATCTCCGCCAGCGGCGGGAACGTGGTGCTGATGACGAAGTTCGCGATCCACTGCGCGGCGGCGGCGACCGACAGCGCAGCCGCGCGGATGCGCCCGGGGAACATCTCGCCGAGCAGCACCCAGACGATCGGGCCCCAGGTGATGCCGAACGAGACGATGAAGAGGTTCGCCGCCACGAGGGCCACCGGGCCCCAGGGGGCCGGCAGCGTCAGGTCCTGGCCGCTGGCCGTGCCCTGCGTGAAGGCCAGCGCCATGGCACCGAGCGACACGGTCATGCCGAGCGAGCCGGCCAGCAGCATCGGCCGGCGGCCCACCTTGTCGACCAGCGCGATGGCCACCAGGGTCACGAGCACGTTGGTCACGGCGGTGATGACGGAGAACAGCGCGGACTGCGAGTCGTCGAAGCCGACCGAGCTCCACAGCGACGTGGAGTAGTAGAAGATCACGTTGATGCCCACGGCCTGCTGGAACACCGACAGCAGGATGCCGACCCAGACGATCGGCTTGAGGCCCAGGCGCGGCCCCTTGAGGTCGCGCAGCGACGGGTCGCGCTCGGCGGCCAGGTGCTTCGCGATCTCGGCGATGCGGCGCTTCACCAGGGCGCCGTCACGCAGGCCCTGGATGCTGGCGAGCACCCGACCCGCCTCCTCCTTGCGGCCCTTGGCCACGAGGTAGCGGGGAGACTCCGGCACCGCGAGCGCGAGCCCGGCCCACACGACGGCGGGGACGACCCCCACGAGGAACATCCAGCGCCACGCGGGCAGCCCGAACCACAGGTCTCCGCTCGCGCCGTCGGCCACCCCGGCGAGCAGGGCGTTGGAGACGAGCGCGGAGAGGATGCCGATCGTGATGGCGAACTGCTGCAGCGAGCCCAGGCGCCCGCGGATGGCGGCGGGGGAGACCTCGGCGATGTAGGCGGGGGCGATCACGGAGGCGGCGCCGATGCCGATGCCGCCGACGGCGCGCCACAGGATGAGGTCCCACACGGCGAACGCGAGGCCCGAGCCGACGGCGCTGACGGCGAAGATCACCGCCGCGACGACCATCACGCGGGTGCGGCCGTACTTGTCGGCCAGCGGGCCGGCGAACCAGGCGCCCACCGCTGCGCCCAGCAGTGCGCACGACACGGTGAAGCCCTTGAGTAGCGCCCCGATGCTGAACTGGGCGGCGAGGGCGTCGACGGCGCCGTTCACCACCGAGCTGTCGAAGCCGAACAGGAAGCCGCCGACGGCCGCGACCACGGCGATCGCGATCACCTTGCCGGTGGTCTTCTCCTGGCCCTCTGCGCCGCCCCTGCGCGGCTGTGTCGTGCTGCTCACCTCGCGAGGGTGCTCCTGCGCGGCGGAGTCCGCACGCGGGAGTGATCACCGGTCCACCGCGTGGAGCACGCGGCGCGCCCCGCGGTGTCTACCGTGGCGCGCATGACCAGCCCGACCTCCCCGCGCGTGCGCGCCGCCGTCACCGCGCTGCCCGGCTACGTGCCCGGCAGGCCGGCCCCGGTGGGGCCCGGCGGCGCCTCGTTCAAGATCTCCTCCAACGAGAACCCCTACCCGCCCCTGCCGGCGGTGCTCGAGGTCGTCCAGCGCGCCGCCGCGCAGCTCAACCGCTACCCCGACATGAGCTCGGCCGACCTCGTCGGCGCGCTCGCGGAGCACCTCGACGTCCCCGCGGCGCGCGTCGTCCCCGGGACCGGCAGCGTCGGGGTGCTCGGCTCGCTGCTGCAGGCGGTGTGCGAGACCGGTGACGAGGTCGTCTTCGCGTGGCGCTCCTTCGAGGCCTACCCGATCGTCGTCGGCCTCTCCGGGGCGACGCCCGTGCCGGTGCCGCTCGACGGCGCCGGCCGCCACGACCTCGACGCCATGGCCGGTGCCATCACCGAGCGGACCCGCCTGGTCCTCGTGTGCACGCCGAACAACCCCACCGGTCCGGTGGTGGGGGCCCAGGAGCTGGAGGCGTTCCTGGCGCGGGTGCCGCGCGACGTGCTCGTCGTCGTCGACGAGGCGTACCTGGAGTTCGTGCGCGACCCGCAGGCCGCCGACGGCCTGGCCGCGCACCGCGCGCACCCCAACGTCATGGTGCTGCGCACCTTCTCCAAGGCCTACGGGCTCGCGGGGCTGCGGGTCGGCTACGCCGTGGCGCACGAGCCGGTGGCCGAGGCGCTGCGCCGCACCGCGGTGCCCTTCGGCGTCTCGGGCATCGCCCAGCTGGCGGCGGTGGCCTCGCTGGAGCAGTCCGAGGCCCTGCTGGAGCGGGTCGACGCCATCGTCGACGAGCGCGAGCGGGTGGTCGCCGAGCTGACCCGCCAGGGCTGGCGGCTCCCGCGGTCGGAGGCGAACTTCGTCTTCCTCCCCGTCGGCAGCTCGACGGGGGCGCTGGTGGCCGCGTGCGCCGGGGCGGGCCTGTCGGTGCGCGGCTACGGCGACGACGGCGTGCGCGCCACCGTCGGCGACGTCGCCGCCGACGACGTGCTGCTCGAGGTGTGCGGGGCCTTCCTCCCCACCTGGAGCCCCGACCGCGTCGGCTGACCCGGCCCGCGGCCGGGTGCTGCGTGACGGCTGGGGGCGGTGGGGTGGCGCGGCTTCCCCTCGGACCTACGGAACCGTAAGGTACGGACCCGTAGGTAGTCCGTCCGAGGAGGTCGCGTGCCCGCTGCCACCGCAGAGCCCGTCCAGCTGCTGAGCCCCGACGGCGTCCGCCAGGACGCCTCCGGCGACCGCGCGCGCCACGCCGAGCTGGTCTCCGGCGTCGGCGCCGAGCAGCTGCGCGAGCGCTACCGCGACATGGCGATGGTCCGCCGCTTCGACGCGGAGGCCACGGCCCTGCAGCGCCAGGGCGAGCTGGCCCTGTGGGCGAGCGGCACCGGCCAGGAGGCCGCGCAGATCGGTGCCGCCCGGGCCCTGGCGGCCCAGGACCACGTCTTCCCGACGTACCGCGAGCACGGCATCGCCTGGGTGCGCGGCGTCGACCCGCTGCAGGTGCTCAGCCTCTACCGCGGCGCGAGCCACGGCGGCTGGGACCCGACGGCCAGCGGCTTCCACCCCTACACGCTCGTCATCGGCGCCCAGCTGCCCCACGCCACGGGCTACGCCATGGGCGTCCAGCGCGACGGCGACGTCGGCACCGGAGACCCGGCGCGCGACACGGCCGTCCTGGCCTGCTTCGGCGACGGCGCCAGCTCCCAGGGCGAGGTCAACGAGGCGCTCAACTGGGCGGCCGTCTTCCAGGCCCCCGTGGTCTTCTTCTGCCAGAACAACGGCTGGGCGATCTCCTCGCCGGCCTCCCGCCAGTTCGCCGCCCCCCTGGCCCGCCGCGCCGAGGGCTTCGGCGTCCCGGGCGTGCAGGTCGACGGCAACGACGTCCTCGCCGTCGAGGCCGTGGTCCGCGAGGCCGCCGACCGCGCCCGCAGCGGCGGCGGACCGACCCTCGTCGAGGCGCTCACCTTCCGCGTCGCCGCCCACACCACCTCCGACGACTCCTCGCGCTACCGCCCCCGCGAGGAGGACGAGCTCTGGGCCACCCGCGACCCGCTGACCCGCGTGGAGGCGCACCTGCGGTCCACCGGCGGCGCCGACGACGCCTTCTTCGACGCCGTGCGCGCGGAGGGTGACGAGCTCGCCGCCCGCGTGCGCCGCGGCGTGCGGGAGATGTCCGACCCCGAGCCGCTGAGCATGTTCGACCACGCCTACGCCGGCGACCACCCGCTGGTCGCGCAGGAGCGCGCCTGGCTGGAGACCTGGATCGCCACCGAGCCGGAGGAGGCCCGATGACCACCACCGCCACCCGCCCCGCGCCGAGCCCGGCCGGAGGTGCCGACGAGAGCACCCCCACGACGCTGACCCTCGCCAAGGCCATCACCGCCGCGCTGCACGACGCGATGGCCGCCGACGAGAAGGTCCTGCTGATGGGCGAGGACATCGGCCGCCTCGGCGGCGTCTTCCGCGTCACCGACGGGCTGCAGGCCGCCTTCGGCGAGGACCGCGTCGTCGACACCCCGCTCGCCGAGGCCAGCATCCTCGGCACCGCCGTCGGGCTGGCGCTGCGCGGCTACCGGCCCGTCTGCGAGATCCAGTTCGACGGGTTCGTCTACCCCGCCTTCAGCCAGATCGTCAGCCAGCTGGCCAAGATGCCCGCACGCCTGGCGGGCGCCGGGACGGTGCCCGTCGTCGTGCGCATCCCCTACGGCGGCGGCATCGGCGCGGTGGAGCACCACAGCGAGTCGCCCGAGGCGTACTTCGCGCACACCGCCGGGCTGCGCGTCATCGCCCCGGCCACCCCGCAGGACGCCTACTGGATGCTCCGGCAGGCGCTCACCCAGCCCGACCCGGTGGTCGTCATGGAGCCCAAGCGCCGCTACTGGGACAAGGGCGACGTCACCGCCGGGGCCGCGTCCCTGGCCGAGGCCCCGTCCCTGCACTCCGCGCGGGTCGCCCGCCCCGTCACCGCCGAGCGCGCCGCTGCTGGTGGCGCCGCCACCGTCGTCGCCTACGGGCCCACCGTGCGCGTCGCCCTCGACGCCGCCCAGGCCGCCGCGGAGGAGGGCGTGGAGCTCGAGGTCGTCGACCTGCGCAGCCTCTCGCCGCTCGACACCGACACCGTCGTCGCCAGCGCGAGGCGCACCGGGCGGGTCGTGGTCGTCCACGAGGCGCCCGTCTTCCTCGGCCTGGGCGCGGAGGTCGCCGCACGCGTCACCGAGGCCGCCTTCCACTCCCTCGAGGCGCCGGTGCTGCGCGTCGGCGGGTTCGCCGTGCCCTACCCGGCGGCCCGCATCGAGGAGCACTACCTCCCCGACGCCGAGCGGCTGCTCGACGCCGTCGACCGCGTGCTCGCGCGCTGACCGCCCCCGCTGCCGAGACCGAGAACCAGGAGGAGACCGTGAGCACCCAGCAGTTCCTGCTCCCCGACGTCGGCGAGGGCCTCACCGAGGCCGAGGTCGTCACCTGGCGCGTCGCCGTGGGCGACGTCGTCACCGACGGCGATCCCGTCGTCGAGGTCGAGACCGCCAAGTCGGTGGTCGAGCTGCCCACGCCGTTCTCCGGCACCGTCGTGTCGCTCCTGGTGCCGGAGGGCACCACCGTCGACGTCGGCACCCCGCTCATCGCGGTGCAGACCACCGCCCCCTCCGTCGAGGCCGACCACCCGCACCGCCCGGCGCCCGTCGCCCCCACCGGCCAGGGCGGCTCCGGCCGCGAGGGCGGCGCCGTCTCCGCCGTCGAGCACGAGCAGGAGGCCGAGCGCGAGGCCGTCCTGGTCGGGTACGGCGTGCGGCCCGCGACCGCCGGGCACCCCGCCCGCCGCCGCCGCACCGTCGCGGCGTCCGCCCGGAACGGCGCCCCCGCGGCTGCTGCCCCCGCCGCGCCCTCGCGGGTCCCCTCCCAGGAGACGGGCCGCCCCCTGGCCAGCCCCCCGGTGCGGGCCCTCGCCCGCGACCTGGGCGTCGACCTCACCCGCGTGCCCGCCTCCGGCGACGGCGGCGTGGTCACCCGCGACGACGTCCGCGCCTTCGTCGACGCCCGCGTCGACCTCAGCTCACCGCCCCCGCCGCGCCACGGCGCCGGCCCGGGCGCGGGCGCCTCGGTCACCGAGCCCCCGGCCGGTGACGACGTGCTGGTCGGCGGGGTGCCGATGGTCCCCGCCCAGCCCCGCGAGACCCGGATCCCCGTGCGCGGGGTGCGCCGCGCCACCGCCCGCCAGATGGTGGCCAGCGCGTTCACGGCCCCGCACGCCACGGCCTTCGTGACCGTCGACGTGACGCGGTCGATGAAGATGCTCGAGCGCATCCGCGGCGAGCGGGAGTTCCGCGACGTCCACGTCTCCCCGCTGCTGCTCGTGGCGCGCGCGGTCTGCCTGGCCGCCGCCCGCCACCCCGGCATCAACGCCAGCTGGGACGAGCTCGCCCAGGAGATCGTGGTCAAGCACTACGTGAACCTGGGGATCGCCGTCGCCGCGCCGCGCGGGCTCATCGTCCCGAGCATCAAGGACGCGCACACGATGTCCCTCAAGGACCTCGCGCACGCCCTCGGCGACCTCGTGCAGACGGCGCGGTCGGGCAGGTCGTCGCCGGCGGACCTGTCGGGCAGCTCGATCTCGATCACCAACATCGGCGTGTTCGGCGTCGACTCCGGCACGCCGATCCTCAACCCGGGCGAGGCCGCGATCCTCTGCGTGGGCCAGGTCAAGAAGAAGCCCTGGGTGCACAAGGGGAAGGTCCGCCCGCGCGACGTCGTCGACCTGTCGGTGTCCTTCGACCACCGCCTCGTCGACGGCGACCTCGGCTCGAAGTTCCTCGCCGACGTCGCCCGGGTCCTGGAGCGCCCCGACACCGCCCTGCGCTGGGCCTGACCCCTCCCCGGACCGCAGCCAGGCGCCTGGCTGCGGTCCCGAGAGGGTCGGGAACCGCAGTGAGGCGCCCGGCTGCGGTTCCGGAGGGGCCGGGAACCGCAGTGAGGCGCCTGGCTGCGGTTCCGAGAGGGTCGGGAACCGCAGTGAGGCGCCCGGCTGCGGAGGAGGGGGCGTCAGCTCGTGGTGAGGCGCCCGGCGAGGTAGCGCAGCGCGGCCAGGTAGCCCTCGGGACCCATCCCGGCGACGACGGCTGCCGCCACCGGTGAGATGTAGGAGTGCGCCCGGAACGGCTCTCGGGCGTGCACGTTGCTCAGGTGCACCTCCACCAGCGGCGCGGTGAGCTGCGCGCACGCGTCGCGCAGGGCCACCGACGTGTGGGTCCACCCGGCCGGGTTGAGCACCACGCCGGCGCCGAGGTCGGCGGCCTCGTGGACCCAGCCGATCATCTCGCCCTCGTGGTCGGTCTGGCGGCACGCGAGGTCGAGCCCCAGCTCACCGGCGAGCGCCGTGCAGGCGGTCTCGATCTCGGCCAGCGTGGTCGAGCCGTAGACGTCGGGCTCCCGCAGCCCGAGGCGCCCGAGGTTGGGGCCGTTGAGGAGGAGGACGGGTGCGCTCACGGCGCCTAGGGTGCCAGCCGTGTCCAGGTCGGTGAACGTGCGCGTGCTCCAGGTCGGCTACGGCGACGACGAGCCGGTGGCCGCCCGCGTCGAGCGCGTCGCGGCGCTCGTGGCGGAGCAGCGCGGGGCCGACCTCGTCGTCCTGCCCGAGCTGTGGGCCCCGGGCGGCTTCAGCTACCGGGAGTGGGAGCAGCGCGCCGAGCCCCTGGACGACAGCCCGGTGCTGCGAGCCCTAGCCGACGCCGCGCGCGCCGCCGGCGCCGTGGTGCACGCCGGGTCGCTGGTCGAGCGGACGGCCGAGCCCGGTCCGCAGGGCCGCCACCTCTGGAACACGTCGGTGGTGCTCGGGCGCGACGGCGCGGTGGCCGCCGCCTACCGCAAGGTGCACCGCTTCGGCTTCGGCGTCGGGGAGCCCCAGCTCATGGAGGCCGGCGAGGACGTCGTCGTCGTCGACCTGCCGCTCGACGCAGCGGGTGGGACCACCAGGACCGGGCTCGCCACCTGCTACGACGTGCGCTTCCCCGAGCTGTTCCGCCGCCAGGTCGACCTCGGCGCCGAGCTGGTGCTGCTGCCCGCGGCCTGGCCGGCGGCGCGCCTCGCGCACTGGCGGCTGCTGACCCGCGCCCGGGCCGTGGAGGACCAGGTGGTCCTCGTGGCCGTCGGCACCGCAGGCACGCACGCCGGCACGGAGATGGCCGGGCACAGCGCCGTCGTCTCCCCGTGGGGCGAGGACCTCGCCGAGGCCGGTGCCGGCGAGGAGGTCCTGTCGGTCGACGTCGACCTCGACGAGGTGGCCTCCTGCCGCGAGCGGTTCCCCGTGCTGGCCGACCGCCGCCTCTGAGGCCCCGGTCCGCGTCGCCAGGTGGCGCGGACCTGCATGATCGTCGCCGGGGTGGGGTCGAACCCCGGCGACGATCAAGCGACGGAGCGCCACGTCCGGTCGGTCAGGCGGCTGCGGCGACCGCCTCGTGCAGGGCCGTCGCCGTGAGGTCGAGCACGTCCTCGACGTCGGCAGGGACGGCGCCGAACGGCAGCCGCAGGTGGAGCCGGTCGCCGTCGGACAGGACGCCGAGCACCGTGATGCCGCGCTCGTCGACGGCGATGGGCAGCGCGTCGGCGAGGTCGCCGGTGCCGCGCCACGCCGGGCCGTCCAGCACCAGCGCCGAGCGCCCCGAGGAGCCGCAGCGGCGCAGCCCGGACAGCAGCTCCTCGCGGAGCTCGAGCCGGACGCGCTCGAGGGCGTCCGCCTCCCAGGGGGCCACGGCGTCGGGTCGCGCGGCGGTGAAGTCGGCGCCGTCGACCTCCTCGCACCGCGGGGCGCGGTGGCAGTGGGCGTGCAGCACGGTGCCGCGCAGCAGCCGCCGACCGCGCCAGCTGCGCAGCGCCCCGGCCAGGCTGTGGCAGGAGGCCAGCAGCTCGAGGGCGTCGGCGCGCTCGCTCGGCGGCACCTCCTCCAGCTCCACCCAGGCCTGGATGCTGGTCAGGGGCACGGTCGCGTCGGGCAGGGCGGCGCTCCGCTCGACCTCCAGCACGGTCGTGCCCGCGGGCGGGCCGGTCGGCGGCAGGTCGGGCAGCACCGCGTCGGGCGGGAGCAGCAGCACCAGGCGACCCAGGTCGTCGCAGCCGTGCAGCACCCCGGTGCTGCGCCAGCCCGCGACCGCGAGGGTGGCGACGCCGCTGCCCGCCGCGATGGTCCGGGCGCTGACGGCCGCGGGGAGCAGGGCCGGGGAGGTGGGGGAGGCGGTCATGGGCGCCAGTGTGGGGCCGTGGCGCTAGATCAGGCAAGGCTTGCCTTACTCCGGTTCTCGGAACGGGTGGGGCTGCCGTCGGCGAGACCTACCCTTCTCGGGTGGTGGTGCAGCAGCAGGCGTCGGGTCGTGCGCCGGGCGCAGGGCGGTCGGGTGCGGGACGTCCGCCGAGCGCGGGCCCCACCCGGTCGCCCGCCGGGCTCGCCCTGGTGCTGGGCGTGCCCGTGGCGCTCCTCGCCCTGGTCGTGAGCATGGTCGCCACCGGAGCGGCGGTCCCGGGCGTCCTGGGCGACGCGGGGGCGCTGGTGCGCTGGGGCCTGCCCGTCGTCCGCACCGCCGGTGACCTGGCCGTCTCCGTGGTGCTCGGCACGCTCCTGCTGATGGCCTTCGCGCTCGTCCCCGACACGGCCGCGTGGCGCACCGCCGCCCGCCTCGCCGCCGGAGCCGCCGTCGCGTGGGTCCTCGCCGCCGTCGTCCAGCCCGTCCTGTCGTTCGCCGACATCGCCGGCACCCCGCTCACCGCCCCCGACCTGGGCAGCCAGATCGTGTACTTCCTCACCGAGGTCACCCCGGGCCAGGTGCTGCTCAGCGCCGCGGTGCTCGCGGTGCTCGCCGGCACCGTCGTGTGCCTCGGCATCACCTCCGCCAGCGGGGCGGGCGCCGCAGCGCTGCTGGTGGCCGCGTCGCTGGTGCCCATCGCCCTCGGCAGCCACGGCAGCGCCGAGGGCGGCCACCACACCGCCGTGTCCGGGTGGTGGCTGCACGTGCTGGGCGTGGGCGCCTGGGCCGGCGGTCTGGTGGCCCTGGCCGTCGTGGGACCGCAGCTGGGAGACCGGCTCGCCGTCATCGCCCGCCGCTACTCCGCCCTCGCGCTCGGGTCCTTCGTGCTGGTGGTCGTCTCCGGGCTCGCCAACGGCTGGGTGCAGGTCGGCGCCACGGCGAGCGGCCTGGTGAGCCCGTACGGCGCGCTGCTCGGGGTCAAGACCGCGGCGACGGTCGCCCTCGGCGCCGCCGGCTGGGCCCACCGGCGCCACGCCCTGGCCGCCCTGGACGCCCGCGGCGCCGGCGGGCGCGGCGGCTCCGTCGGCTCCGGCACGGCCGGGCGCGCCACCGCGCAGCGACCGTTCTGGCGCCTCGTCACCGGCGAGGTGGTCCTCATGGCGGCGGTCATCGGCGTCGCCGTCGCCCTCGTGCGCACCGGCCCTCCGGCCTCGGCCGCCGGCGACGGCCCCCGCACCCTCGCGGCGCAGCTCACCAGCGACGTCGTGCCGCCGCTGCCCGCCACGCTGCCGCGGCTGCTCCTGCAGCCCGCCCCCGACCTGCTGTGGCTCGTGGCGGCCGGTGCGCTCGTGGTCGCCTACGCCGCCGGTCTGCAGCGACTGCGGGCCCGCGGTGACCGGTGGCCCGTCGGCCGCTCGATCGCCTGGTTCGCCGGGTGCGCGGTGCTCGCGTGGGTGACCTCGTTCGGGCCCCAGGCCTACATCGACCTGCTGTTCAGCGCCCACATGGTGGCGCACATGACGATCATGATGGTGGTGCCGCCGCTGCTCGTCGCGGGAGCGCCCATCACGCTCGCGCTGCGCACCCTGCCCAAGCGCCGCGACGGCAGCCGCGGCCCGCGGGAGTGGCTCACGGTCCTGGTCCACTCCCGCTGGGCGAGGTCCATCACCAACCCGGTCGTCGCCGCCGTCCTCTTCGCCGGCAGCGTCATCGTCTTCTACTTCTCGCCGCTGTTCGGGCTGGCGCTCTCCACGCACCTCGGCCACGAGCTGATGGAGGTGCACTTCCTGCTCACCGGGTACCTCTTCGCCTCCGCGGTGATCGGCGTCGACCCGAGCGAGTGGAAGACCCCGTACGCGCTCCGCCTGGTGCTGCTGCTGGCCACGATGGCCTTCCACGCCTTCTTCGGCGTCTCCCTGACCACCGGCAACGAGCTGCTCGCCGCCGACTGGTTCTCGCGCCTCGGCCTCGGCGTCGACGCCCTCGCCGACCAGCGCACCGGCGGCGGCATCGCCTGGGGCATCGGCGAGCTGCCCACCCTGCTGCTCGTCGTCGTGCTGGCGGTGCAGTGGTCGCGCAGCGACGAGAAGGAGCAGAAGCGCCGCGACCGCGCCGCCGACCGCGACGGCGACGCCGAGCTCGCCGCCTACAACGCGATGCTCGCCGCCCGCTCGGGCACCGGTGGGTCGGGTGCTGGTAGGCAGGAGCAGTGACCGGTCCCTTCCACGACCTGACGGCGTTCACGCGCCTGCCCCGCACGTCCGGCCTCGCCCTGTCGCCCGACGGCACCCGGCTCGTCACGGCGGTCTCCCTGCTCGACCAGCGCGGTGGCGGCTCGACGACGTCGCTGTGGGAGGTCGACCCGGCGGGCGAGCGGGCCGCCCGGCGGCTCACCCGCGGCGCGCGGGGCGAGTCCTCCGCGGTGTTCACCCCCGCCGGTGACCTGCTCTTCACCTCCTCCCGACCCGACCCGGCAGCCGTCGAGGGCGAGGGGGGCGACGACGCCCCCGCCGCCCTGTGGTGCCTGCCCGCCGGGGGCGGGGAGGCCCGCGTGGTCGCCACCCGGCCCGGCGGGGTCGACGGCGTCGTGGTCGCCCGCGAGGCCGGCACCGTGCTGCTCGGCAGCCCGACGCTGCCCTCCGCCACCGACGCCGTCGACGACGCGCGCCTGCGGGCCCTGCGCAAGGACACCCGCACCACCGGCGTGCTGCACGAGGCGAGCCCGGTGCGCGACTGGGACCACGACCTCGGCCCCGACCGCCCGCGCCTGCTGGTGAGCACGGGTGGTGGTCTCGAGGACGTGCTTGCGGGCACCGGGGGCGCCGCCGGCTCCGGCGCCGACCGGGTGGTCCTGCGCGACCTCACCGGGCACGTCGGCGGCGCCCTGCCCGACGACCCGTCGTGGACCCTCACCGCCGACGGCTCCACCGCCGTCACCCAGTGGAACGTCGCCGAGCCCCGCGCCGACCACCGGGTGGCCCTCGTGGCCGTCGACGTGGCCACCGGCGAGCGGCGCACGCTCCTCGACGACCCCGACTTCGACCACACCTCGCCGGTCGCGGCGCCCACGGGCACCCGGGTGGCGTGCGTGCGGTGGAGGCGCGCGACGCCATCGCAGTCGATGGACGTCGACGTGGTCGTCGTCGACCCCACCACCGGGGAGAGCACCGTGCTCGCCGCCGGGTGGGACCGCTGGCCGGCGTCGCTGGCGTGGGCCCCCGACGGCGCCTCGCTGCTCCTCACCGCCGACGACGGCGGGCGCTGCCCCGTCTTCCGCCTGGGTGCCGACGGCGCTGGTGCCGACGCGGTCAAGCGGCTCACGCCCGACGACGGCGCGTACTCCGACGTCGTCCCCTCGCCCGACGGCGCCTGGGTCTACGCCCTGCGCTCGACCGTGGGCTCCCCGCCGGCCCCGGTGCGCATCCCCGCCGCCGGCGGCGCGCCCGAGCCGCTGCGGGCGCCCGCGCACGCCCTGGGCGCGTGGGAGCAGGCCGGCCCCGAGCTGCCGGGCACCCTCACCGAGGTCACCGCCACCGCGGAGGACGGCAGCCCGCTGCGCGCCTGGCTCGCCCTGCCCGGGGGCGCCGGCCCGGACAGCCCCGCCCCGCTGCTGCTGTGGATCTACGGCGGCCCGCTGAGCAGCTGGAACGCCTGGAGCTGGCGCTGGAACCCGTGGCTGGCCGCGGCCCGCGGGTACGCCGTCCTCCTGCCCGACCCGGCCCTGTCCACGGGGTACGGCCTCGACTTCGTCCGGCGCGGGCTGGGGCGATGGGGCGCCGAGCCCTACACCGACCTCATGACCATCACCGACGCCGCGGTCGCCCGCGAGGACGTCGACGCCGAGCGCACCGCCGCGATGGGCGGCTCCTTCGGCGGGTACATGGCCAACTGGGTGGCCGGGCACACCGACAGGTTCCGCGCCGTCGTCACGCACGCCTCGCTGTGGGCGCTCGACCAGTTCTCGGGCACCACCGACTTCCCCGCCGAGTGGGCGCGGGAGATGAGCGCCGAGATGGTGCGCGACAACTCCCCGCACGACCACGCCGACGCGATCACCACGCCCGTCCTCGTCATCCACGGGGACGACGACGACCGCGTGCCCGTCGGCGAGGCGCTGCGCCTCTGGTACGACCTGCTGAGCAGGTCGACCGCACCCGACGGGCGGTCGCCGCACCGCTTCCTGCTCTTCCCCGACGAGGGGCACTGGGTGCTGGGGGCTGGCAACGCCCGGCTCTGGTACGCCACCGTCTTCGCCTTCCTGGACCAGCACGTGCTGGGCCGGCCCTGGACCGCACCCGAGGAGCTGGGTTGACCGAGCAGATGAGCACGCCGACGACCGACCAGCCGACCGACCGGACGGGCACCGCGACCGTCCGCTGGGGCGTGCTCGCCACCGGCAGCATCGCCGCCACCGTGAGCGGTGACATCGCGCTCGTGCCGGGCGCGGAGCTCGCCGCCGTCGCCTCCCGCGACGCCGGGCGGGCGGCCGCGTTCGCGCACGAGCACGGCTTCGCCCGGTCCTACGGCTCGTACCGCGAGCTGATCGAGGCCGGTGCCGACCGGTCGGGCGAGACGGGGCTCGACGCCGTCTACATCGCCACCCCGCACGCGCAGCACGTCGTGCTGGCCCGGGCGTGCGTCGAGGCGGGGCTGCCGGTGCTCGTGGAGAAGCCCGTCGGCTGCACCGCCGCGGCCACCCGCGGCCTGGCGGAGCTGGCGCGCGAGCGCGGCGTCTTCGTCATGGAGGCCCTCTGGGCGCGCTTCCAGCCCAACCACGTCCGGCTCCGCGAGGTCCTCGCCAGCGGCGTCATCGGCGAGGTGCGGTCGGTGGCCGGAGACCTCGGCTTCGCGCTCCCCCACGACCCCGCCCACCGCCTGTGGGACCCCGAGCAGGGCGGGGGCACCCTGCTCGACACCGGCGTCTACCCGGTGTCGTTCGCGCAGGGCGTCTTCGGCGGCTCCCCGCAGGCCGTGCACACCGTCGGCGTGCTCTCCGAGAACGGGGTCGACGCCGAGGCGTCGCTGCTGCTCGACTGGGGCGGAGGCCGCACCGCGCGCCTGGGCTCCACGCTGCTGGCGCACGCCGGTGGTGCCGGCACCATCACCGGCACGAAGGGCCGCATCGAGGTGGCCGGGCCGCTGCACAAGCCGTCCCGCCTGCAGGTGTGGGCCGAGGGCGTCGGCCGCGACGACGAGCCCAGCGAGGTCGTCGAGCTGCCCGTGACGGGCCGGGGCTACGTCCACATGGTCGAGCACGTCCACGAGTGCCTGGCCGCCGGGCTGGTGGAGAGCCCCGTCATGCCGATGACCGACTCGGTCGCCGTCGCCGAGGTGCTCGACACCGCCCTCGACGCCCTCGGCGCCGTCCACCGCGACGACGACACCGCCCTCGTCTGACCTCGAACACCCCCGCTGGAGCCCTCGCATGACCTCATCCGTCCGTGACCACGGACAGCCGGCCTCCTCGGCCACCCCGCCGAAGCGCACCCGGGTCCGCGCCCCCGAGCTCGTGGGCCGCCGCTGGGTGGGCACGGGCGGGGCCGACCTCTCCCTGGCCGACCTGCGCGGGCGCATCGTGCTGCTCGACTTCTGGACCAGCTGCTGCGTCAACTGCCAGCACGTGCTCGACGAGCTCCGCGAGCTGGAGCACGAGTTCGCCGACGTCCTCGTCGTCGTCGGGGTGCACTCCCCGAAGTTCGCCCACGAGGGCACCGTCGAGGCCGTCGACGCCGCCGTCCTGCGCTGGGACGTGCGCCACCCCGTCCTCGACGACCCGCAGCTCACCACCTGGCAGGCTTACGCGGCGCGCGCCTGGCCGACGCTCACGGTGATCGACCCGGAGGGCTACGTCGTCGCCTCGATGAGCGGTGAGGGCCACGCGCACGGGCTCGGGGTGCTGCTGCGCGAGCTCGTCGCCGAGCACGAGGCGAAGGGCACGCTGCGCCGCGGCGACGCCCCCTACGTCCCGCCGCCCGCCCCCGACTCCGCCTTCGCGCTGCCCACGGCGCTGCTGCGCCTCCCGGCCGGCGCCGACGGTCAGCCGGGCGGCTACCTCCTCTCCGACACGGCCCACCACCAGCTCGTGGTCCTGGACGACGACCTCGAGACCGAGCGCGCCCGCATCGGCACCGGCGAGCGCGGCCTCGTGGACGGCGGCCCCGACCAGTCGCGGCTGTCCGAGCCGGTGGGCCTCGCGCTGCTGCCGCCCGACGTCGCCGCGCGGGTGGGGTGGGACGTCGCCGTCGCCGACTCCACCAACCACGCCGTCCGCGGGCTGCGCCTGGCCGACCTGTCGCTCGTGACGCTGGCGGGCACCGGCCGGCAGCTGCGCCGCCGCGAGGGCGGGGGACCGGCGCTCGAGCAGGACCTGTCCACCCCGCTCGACACCGCCTGGTTCGACGACCAGCTCGTCATCGCCATGGCCGGCGTGCACCAGCTGTGGGCGCTCGACCCGGCCCCGGCGGGCCCGGCCGGCGCCGTCGACGCCACGGGCGGGGTGGTGCGCGTGCTCGCCGGCACCACCGCCGAGGGGCTGCGCGACGGCGCCGCCGAGCAGGCGTGGTTCGCCCAGACCGGCGCGCTGGAGACCTCCGCCGACGGCCGGCGGTTGTGGGTGCTGGACTCCGAGACGTCGGCGCTGCGCTGGCTGGAGCGCTCCGGTGACGCTGCTGGTGGGGAGGTCGACCGCGCGGTGAAGGACGTCGACGACGACCGCATGGCCAACGTCCTGCCGGTCGCGGGGGCCGGGTACGAGGTCGGCTCCGTCGTCGGCACCGGGCTCTTCGAGTTCGGCCTGCGCGACGGCGACGCCGGCCAGGCGCTCCTGCAGCACCCCCTCGGCGTCGCGCTGCTGCCCGACGGCTCCGTGGTGGTGGCCGACACCTACAACGGCGCGCTGCGCCGCTACGACCCCCTCGAGCACGAGGTGACCACCCTCGCCAGCGACCTCGCCGAGCCCACCGCGGTGGCCGTCGAGCTGGACGACGACGGACGCGCGGCCACCTTCGCCGTCGTGGAGTCCGCGGCGTCGCGGCTCACCCGGCTGCAGGTGCCCGCCGCGGCCTCGAAGCTCGCCGGCGAGGCCCAGCGCGTGAAGCGCCCGCCGACACCCCTGGCGCCCGGCCCCGTGGCCCTGCGCGTGGCGTTCACCCCGCCGACCGGGCAGAAGCTCGACCACCGCTGGGGCGACCCGACGCGCCTGGTCGTCTCCTCCTCGCCGGAGGGCCTGCTGAGCGGGGGAGCCGGAGACGCCGAGGGGCTCACCCGCGACCTCGTCATCGACCCCTCCGCCCTCGCGCCGGGCGCGACGGGCGTGCTGCACGTCTCGGTGCAGGCCGCCGCGTGCGACGGGGACCCGGTCACCGGGGAGGTGCCCGAGTTCGCCGCGTGCCACCTCTACCAGCAGGACTGGGGCATCCCGGTCGTGCTCGACGAGGCCGGTCCCTCCGCGCTGGCCCTGGACCTGCGCGGCGCCTGACCCGCCCGGGGGCGTCACCGCCGGAGCGGTGGTGGTCAGCGGTACTGGCTGACCATCACCGCGGTGGTGCCCGGCTCCAGCGGGTGGAAGGTGTGGGGCAGGTCCGCGGGGTAGGCGACGTAGTCGCCCGGGCCCAGCTCCACCGGGTCGTCGGCGATGCCCGCGAGCGCCCGGCCGGTGGCGATGACGAGGTGCTCGACCGTGCCGGTGGCGTGGGGCTCGGAGTCGCGAGGTGCACCGGGCTCCGCAGCGATGCGGTAGAGGTCGAAGCTGACGCCCGGCGTGCTCGCGGCGAGCAGGGTCGCGCGGAACGCGGCGCTCTCGGCGGCGAGCGTCGGCCCCTCCCCGGCGCGCAGCACGCGCACTGCGGGGGCGGGCGGGTCGACCAGGGCGGAGAACGGCACCCCGAGCGCCGTGGCCAGCGACCACAGCGTCTCCACGCTCGGGTTGGCCGAGCCCGACTCCAGCTGCGACAGCGTCGACTTGGCGACGCCGGCCCGGGTGGCGAGGTCGCCCATCGTCAGGCCGGAGCGCTGGCGGTGCTGGCGCAGCGCCGCCGCGATGGCAGCGATCGGCGCTCCACCCTGCACCGACGCCTTGTTCGGTTCGTCGGTCATGCGGTTCGCCTTGACGAACGTCGTCCCATGCCCCCATCCTCGCAGAGTGCGTTCGTTGAACCGAACACCCGGGCTCGCCAACCGGATCCGGAGCGTCGACAGGGAGCTCCTGCGCGACGTCCTCCTGGTCTGCGCCGCCGACGGCGTGGTGGGCCTGTCCTTCGGCGCCGTGGCCGTCGCCTCCGGTGCCCCGCTGTGGCTGCCCGTGCTGCTGTCCGTCGTCGTCTTCGCCGGGGCCAGCCAGTTCGTCTTCGTCGCCCTCGTCACCGGGGGCAGCTCGCCCCTGGTCGCTGCCCTGACCGGCACCGTGCTCAACGCCCGCATGGTGCCGCTGGGGATGGGCGTCGCCGACGTCGTCCCGCGCAGCGGCTGGCGCAGGCTGCTGGCGGCTCACCTGCTCACGGACGAGTCCGCGGCGTTCACCCTGCCCCGCCGCGACCCGGGGGAGCGGCGCTCGGCGTTCTGGCTGACGGGGGTCCTGCTGTTCGTGCTGTGGAACCTCGGCGTCATGGTCGGAGCCGGCCTCGGTGGCACGGTGCTGGCCTCGGTCGACCCCGCCGACCTCGGGCTCGACGCCGCGTTCCCCGCGGTGCTGCTCGCGCTGCTGGTCCCCGCGCTGCGGACGCGCGCCGACCGCCGCACCGCGGTCGCCGGGGCCGCCGTCGCCGTGGCTGCGGTCCCGGTGCTCCCGGTCGGGCTCCCCGCGGTCGCTGCCGTGCTCGGGGTGCTCGCCGGGCGCTCGGGAGCGCGCACCGGCCGACGGGGGGAGGGCTCGTGACCTGGGGGGCGGAGCACTGGGTGGGGCTGGGCGTCCTCGCCGTCGCCACCTTCGCGCTGCGACTGCTGGGTCCCTGGCTCGCTGCGCGGGTCGGGGGAGGGGCGCGCGCCGAGAGCACCGACGCGCTGCTGGCGGGCCTCGCCGTCGCCGTCCTCGCCGGGCTCGTGGTGACGCAGGCGCTCTTCGACGGCCGCGAGGCCGCGGGGTGGGCCCGTCCTCTCGGCGTCGTCGTCGCCGGGGTCCTGGTGTGGCGGCGCGCGCCGTTCCTCGCGGTGGTCCTCGCCGCGGCGGCCACCACGGCGCTGCTGCGCCTGCTCGGCCTCCCCTGACCCCGCTCCCGGCGGGGCAGGACGGGTGGACGCCGGCCCGGCGGGCTGCCGTCGCGCCGCGGAGGGGCCACAGTGCTCGTGTGGCACCGAAGGCACCGGCGGAGGAGCTCGACGTCGACGGCGTCGCCGTCCGCTTCACCAGTCCCGACAAGGTCGTCTTCCCGGCGCTCGGCGCCGAGGGCGGCACCAAGCGGCACCTCGTGGAGTACTACCGCTCCGTCGCCCAGCGCGGTGACGACGGCGAGCTCGGCCCGCTGGTGCGCGCCCTGCTCGACAGGCCCACCTACGTGCAGCGCTTCCCCGACGGAGTGGACGGCGAGGAGGTCTACCAGAAGCGGGTGCCGCCCCACGCACCGCCGTACGTGCGCACCACGCGGGTCACCTTCCCCTCCGGCCGCCACGCCGACGCCATGCGCGTCGACGCCGCCGCACCCCTCGTCTGGGCGGCGCAGATGTCCACCGTGACGTTCCACCCGTGGCCCACCCGCGCCTCCGACGAGGATCCGGACGCCGTCGAGCACCCCGACGAGCTCCGCATCGACCTCGACCCGCAGCCCGGCACCGGCTTCGCCGAGGCCCGCGCGGTGGCGCTCGACGTCGTGCAGCCCCTCCTCGACGAGCTCGGGTACGCGGGGTTCCCCAAGACCTCCGGCGGCCGCGGCGTGCACGTCTACGTGCGCATCGAGCCGCGCTGGGAGATCAGGCAGGTCAGGACGGCGGCCATCGCCCTCGCCCGCGAGGTGGAGCGGCGCGCCGACGGCCGCGTCACCACCGCGTGGTGGAAGGAGCAGCGGACCAGCGCGATCTTCGTCGACTACAACCAGAACGCCCGCGACCACACCATCGCCTCGGCGTACTCGGTGCGCCGCACGCCCCGCGCGACCGTCTCCGCCCCCGTGACCTGGGCGGAGCTGGCCGACGTCGAGCCCGACGACCTCACGATGGCGACCGTCCCCGTGCTCCTGGCGCGCCGCGGTGACCCGATGCGCGCCCTGGACGACGTCGCCCACGACCTCGCCCCGCTGCTGGAGATGGCCGAGCGCGACGCCGCCGCCGGCGAGGGCGAGATGCCGTTCCCGCCGAACCACCCCAAGCAGGACGGCGAGCCCAAGCGCGTGCAGCCCAGCCGCGACCGCGCCCGCCCCGGCGGCCCGGAGGACCCCGCCCGCGGCTGACCGGGGCCGGCGGCGGCTGACCGGGTGAGGCGCCACGGCTGGGCTGGCAGCCCCTGCCCGGGCCGCGAGGATCGTCGCGTGGGACTGCGATCCGGTGTCGTGCTGCTCGCCGTGGGGGTCGCCCTCCTGGCAGCGTCCGACCGCGCCGCCGTCGTGCTCAGCACCCCCGCCGCCGACCTCGCCGCGGTGGGCCGCGTCTGCCTCGCCGCCGGCGCCCTGGCGTTCCCGGTGCACGCCGTGGTGCGCCGCCTGCGCACCCGCCGGCCCCGTGCCTCCGCCGCGCTGGTCGATGTCGCTCCGCCGCTCTGAGGCCCCCGCCCGGGGTGGCGGGGTCCGTCCGGGTGACCCCCCACGACCTCGGCTGGTGCCCGGCCCGAGCGCTCCCACCATCGTCGACATGGGACTCGGAACCGGCATCTTCCTGCTCGTCGTCGGCGCGGTGCTGGCCTTCGCGGTGAGGGACGGCCTCGACGCCGTCGACCTCACCGCCGTCGGCTGGATCTGCATGGGCGCCGGCGTGCTCGCCATCGTGCTGACGATGGCGCTGGGGCGGCGGTCCGCCGTCGCCCGGACCACGTACGTCGAGCGCCAGGACCAGCTGCCGCCGACCGTCTGACCTCCGGCCGCGGGCGGGCGGCTCGCAGGCCGCGGCCGTAGCGTGGTCGTGACGGTCGATGACCGCTCGGCCCCGATGACCTGGGAGTGATCACGATGGGTTTCCTCGACCGCCTGCTGGGCCGCGAGGAGCGCCGTCCGGCGCAGACCGGGTACGCGACCGGGCAGCAGGGGGGCTACCGGACCGACTACCCGTCCTCCGGCCAGCCCGTCAGCCAGACCCAGCGCTCCGGGGGCGCGCAGCAGCCGAAGACCGACGACGAGCGCGCCGTCGAGCGCTACCGCTACCTGCTCAGGACCGCACCGCCGGAGCAGGTCGAGCAGGCGCACGCGGAGGCGTTCGAGAAGCTGACGCCCCAGCAGCGCCAGCAGGTGCTCAGCGAGCTCAGCGGCCAGGTGCCCGCGGCGGAGCGCGCCCAGACCGACAGCCCGCGTGACCTCGCCCGCATGGCCACGCGCGCGGAGATGAGGCAGCCCGGGACCCTGGAGCGCAGCTTCTCCGGCGCGGGGGCCGGGGGCGGCCGCGGCATGGGCATGGGCGCCGTCATCGGCGGCAGCCTGCTGGCCGGTGTGGCCGGCGCCTTCGTGGGCACGGCCATCGCCGACGCGATGTTCGACGGCTTCGACGGCGACGAGTACGCCCAGGGCTTCGAGGACGGCGCGGAGTCCGACGTCGGCGACCAGGGCGCGGACGCGGGCTACGACGACGGCGGGGGCTACGACGGCGGCGGGTTCGACGGCGGGGGAGACCTCGGCGGCGGTGACTTCGGGGGCTTCGACGTCTGAGACGCGCCCGAGCCGGGGCTGACCCTGACGCGCAGAAGGCCCCCGCTCCGAGGAGCGGGGGCCTTCTGCGTGCTGAGCGGATGACGGGAATCGAACCCGCGCTATCAGCTTGGGAAGCTGAAGTTCTACCATTGAACTACATCCGCAGGGCGCCTCGTCGAGACGACCGCCCCCAGGGTAGCAAGCGGCGCGGCAGCCGTCAGACGGCGTCCCGCCGGTACCCGAAGAACGAGCGCTTGCAGATCAGCTCGGCCACCTCCGGCGGCACCATGTCCTGCCAGGTCTCGTCGTGCGCGGCGATCCGCTTGAGGACGTCGCGCGACAGGATCGACAGGTAGTCGGGGTTGAAGTCGGCCAGGTGCACGAAGCTGCCGCGGCCCGAGAGGTAGTCGAACAGCGGCTGCAGCTGGTCACCGACTTGCACGTCCTCGACCGTCACCACGGCGCCGGTCTCCAGGTCGCGCTTGGGGTAGACGAACAGCCTGAGGTCGTTCTTGAGCAGGCGCCCCCAGCTCTCCAGGAGGCCGCCCTGCAGGTGGGCGTGGGTGGCCTCGTCGAAGAGGACCTCCAGGCTGGGCAGGCCCATGACCATGCCGATGCGCTCCGAGGTGCGCGCCTGCAGGTAGGCGGCCAGGCGGTGGTAGTCGGCGAAGTTGGAGATGAGCACCGCGTTGCCGGTGGCGGCGAGCAGGTCGGCGCGGGCGAGGAAGTCGCGGCGGTCGACCTTGGAGCCGCCGGCCAGGAGGTTGCTCATGGTCAGCTCGGTGAGGGCCAGGACCTGCTTCCCGGCGACGGCCGGGTCCTTGGCGAACTCGCGCCTGGCGCACTCCAGCATGTCGACGTTGACGTGGGTCGGGGGCTTGAAGGAGCCGCGCTCGACCAGCACCGGGCGCTTGCGCAGCGCCTCGGAGGGCTGGAGCACCTCGCGGTCGGCGCCGAACATCGCCACGCCGGAGAGCCCCAGGTTGACCAGCTGCAGGGCCATGAGGCGGTTGTCGACGCTGCGGAACTCGATGCCCGAGAACTTGATCATGTCGACCTCGATGCGCCCCGTGTTGAGGCGGTCGAGCAGGCTCGCCACCACCTCGTCAGGCTCGGAGCGCTCGAAGAAGGCGGCGTGGAGGAGGTTCACGCCGACGATGCCCAGCGCCTCCTGCTGCTGCGCGGCGTCGTCGTCGAGCATCCGGACGTGGATGACGATCTCGTTGGGCTCGTCCTCGGGGTGGGCCTGGAAGCGCACGCCCATCCAGCCGTGGCACTCGTTGCCGCCGCGGTAGCTGCGGGCCACCACGGTGTCGGCGAAGGCGAAGAAGCAGGTGTCGTCGCCGCGGGCCTCGGACAGGCGCTCCACGTTGAGCGTGTACTCGTGGTCGAGCATCGCCTGGAGGCGGCCGAGGGAGACGTAGCGGTCGGAGCGGCCGTAGACGGCGTCGGAGACGGCCATGTCGTAGGCGGACATCGACTTGGCGATGGTGCCGGCGGCACCGCCCGCGCGGAAGAACCACCGCGCGACCTCCTGGCCGGCGCCGATCTCGGCGATGGTGCCGTACCAGCGCGGGTCGAGGTTGATCTTCAGCGCCTTCTGGAGCGTGTCCTCGCCGACGTCCATGCCGCCCATTCCGTCCCGTCCGTCCTCCGAGCCCGGGAGGGGCGCGGTCTGTCGCAGCGAGCCGTCCCCGTCGACGAAGCACCTTCCGCCGCCGATGATGGCCCGTGCTCGGCGATCCGACCACCTCCCCCGCGAGATCCGGGGGTGACGGCCTGGCTGCCCGCGGGTGACATCGGCAGGTCAGGGGCTGACCTGGAGCCCGGTCGGAGCCCACTACCTTTGCTCCGTGCTGCTCTCCGACCGCGACCTCCACGCCGAGGTCGACGCCGGTCGGGTCGTGCTCGAGCCCTGGGACGCCGCGATGGTGCAGCCCTCCAGCATCGACGTGCGCCTCGACCGCTACTTCCGGCTCTTCGACAACCACAAGTACGCGGTCATCGACCCCTCCCAGGAGCAGCCCGAGCTGACCCGGCTGGTGGAGGTCGACGACGACGAGCCCTTCGTGCTGCACCCCGGGGAGTTCGTGCTGGCCTCCACGTACGAGGCCGTCACCGTCCCCCACGACCTCGCCTGCCGCGTCGAGGGCAAGAGCTCGTACGGCCGCCTGGGCCTGGTCACCCACTCGACCGCGGGCTTCGTCGACCCGGGGTTCTCGGGCCACATCACCCTCGAGCTCAGCAACGTCGCCACGCTCCCCATCAAGCTGTGGCCGGGCATGAAGATCGGCCAGCTGTGCTTCTTCCGGCTCACCAGCCCGGCGGAGCACCCCTACGGCAGCAGCCGGTACGGCTCCCGCTACCAGGGGCAGCGCGGCCCGACGGCGTCCCGGTCCTACCTGAACTTCCACCGCACCCCGGTGTCCAGCCCCGCCTCCAGCCCCGTCTCGACGCCCGACGGCGCCTGAGCGGGCCTGACGGGCAGGACGACGCCGGTGGCCTCCCTGGTGCTGGGCCGCGAGGCGGGGCGGGCCCTCGCCGGCTCGCACCTGCTCCTGCTGCCCGACGAGCTGCCGGAGACCGTCGTCCTCGGCCTGGTGCGGGCCCGGCACCCCGAGGTCGCCTCCACCGGTGACGGCGGCTGGCGCACGGGCCGCTGGACGGTGCTGCGCGGGCCGCTGCTGCTCGACACGGCCGCGGCCGCGGGCGCCGGCGTCCCCGACCCGTGGCGCTGCGCGTGGGTCCTGCAGTGCCCCGTCGAGCGCGGCGACCCGCCCCTGCCCGGCACCACCGACCGCGAGGGGCTGCACCGGGCCTTCCCCGACGGCCTGCCCGTGATGGCCGAGCGCCGCACTGTGGACCTCGGGCTCGCCCTCGCCCGGCGCCTCGAGGGCGCCGTGCGCGTCGTCGGCGGCACCCTCCTGCGTCCGGACCCGGTCTCGTGGGTCGACCGCACCGTGTACAGCCCGCACTGGGCCACCCCGCAGGACCTCCTCGACGTCGCGGGCCTGGCCGCCCCCGGCGCCGAGCTCGCCACCGACGCCGAGGCGTGGACCGGGCTGCGCGCCGAGGCCGTGGAGGCGCTCGAGGCGACGGACGCCCGCGACGCCCCCGCACCCGACCTGCGCGAGGCCCTCCACCGGGCCGCCGACGCCCGTGACGCCGCGGCCCTCGCCGGCGAGGACGTGCTCGACGCCTACGCCGTCGTCGTCGACCTGCCCTCGGGCGGGGTGGTGCAGCTGGAGGTGGCGGGGGTCCCCGAGCCGCCGGCGGTGCTGCGGGGCGTGCCGTGGGCCGAGGAGGCCGTCACGTACACCGCCGCGTGGTGGCCCGAGGACCCGGCCAGCGCCGAGCACGAGGTGCCCGCACCCGACGTCCGCGCCGCGCGCGACGAGGCGGCCGCCGTCGTGGTGGCGCTCACGGACGCCGTGGCGGCGGCGGTGGGGGGCGTCGTCGTCGACGCCGACGGCTTCCCCGTCGACTGACCCGTCAGAGCACGACGTCCCCGAGCCAGCGCAGCACCGGCCTGAGGACGAGGGCGACCACCGGCGCGGTGACGCCGAGCAGCCCCACCACCAGCAGGACGGCGACGACGCGCGCCAGGGGCGACGGGCGCCCGGCGCCGGGCTCGCGCAGCGACCTCAGCAGGCCGTCCACCGGGACGGTCGCCTCAGGCGCTGACGTCCTGCATCTTCTTGGGCAGGTGCCCGGCGCTCTTCTCGTAGAACTTGGCGGCCTGGCGGGTGGCCAGCATGCGGACCACGCCCACGAGGGCTCCCGAGACCACGGCCCACCCGACGGCCTCCGCGAGGGCCACGTGGGGGCTCAGCGGGTTGGCCGGGGGCTGCTTGCCGGTGGCGAGCACCCACAGCTTCTTGATGACGGAGCGCGCCGCCGACTGCGCGGCCAGACCGCTGCCCGTGCCCAGCACGGTCCACACGAGGTTTCCCACGCGACCAGCCTCCCAAGCGCGGCGGGGGCCGTCCAGTCCAGGCGGTAGTGTCGACCCGATCGACAGGGGAGCGCTGCCCGCGGGCAGCGCTGAGAGTGCGGGAGACCGCAGACCCTCGAACCTGATCCGGCTCGCACCGGCGTAGGGAGTCGAGCTTTCTGCTGCACCGGCCGTCCGTCCGCGGGCGTCCGGGCGGCACCCCTCCTCGCGAACCTGCTGGGAGGCACCTGATGAGCACCACCTCGAAGTCCTCGGCGAGCACCACCGCCGAGCCCCCCGCCCGCCGCGCGGGCGTCATCGCCACGGCCGTCGCGGCGCTCGCCGTCGTCGTCGTCGCCATCCTGCTCTGGAGGGGCGTCGCGGCCGACCCGGACAACGGCTCCGTCGCCGGCCCCCTCGTCGGCGTCATGACCCTCGTGCTCGGCGCCCTGGCCCTCGTGGGCTGGCGCACCGCGCCGCGCCGGTCCTGGCGGGTCGTCGACATCGTCGTCGCGGCGGTCCTCGGCGTCGCCCTCGGTCTCGTCTTCACCGTCTGGAACCTCGGCTGGAGCCCGCTGTCCAACGCCCTGGAGTTCTTCCCGCCGGTCAAGGGCCTGTTCGTCGGGGTCTGGCTGCTGGGCGGCGTGGTCGGCGGCCTCGTCGTCCGCAAGCCCGGTGCCGCTGTCTTCGTCGAGGTCGTGGCCGCCGTCGTCTCCGCTCTGATCGGCAACCAGTGGGGGTTCGCGACCGTCTGGTACGGCCTGCTGCAGGGCCTCGGTGCCGAGGTCGTCCTCGCCGTCCTCCTCTACCGCCAGTGGGGCGCGGTCGCCGCGGTGGGGGCCGGGATCGGCGCGGGCGTGGTGGTCGGCGTCCTGGACACCACGCTCTACTACCCCGAGTTCTCCGCGGGGCTGAAGCTCGTCTACGGCGCGAGCGCCGTCGTCTCGGGCATCGTCATCGCCGGCCTGGGCGGGTGGGCGCTCACCCGGGCCCTGGCGCGCACCGGCGCGCTGGCGCCCCTGGCGTCCGGGCGCAACGCCCAGCGCGTCTGAGCACCCCCCGGTGAGCCCGCTGCTGAGCGCCCGCGGCTGGGGGTGGCGCTGGAACGCGCGCCGTGCCCACGCCGTGCAGGGCCTCGACCTCGAGGTCGAGGCGGGGGAGCGGGTGCTGCTCCTCGGCGCCAGCGGCGCCGGCAAGTCGACCCTCCTCGCCGGCGTCGCCGGGCTGCTCGACGGCGGCCCGGACGGCACCGGCGAGGAGGAGGGCGAGCTGCTGGTCGACGGCGTCCCCGCGCAGCAGGCGCGCCAGCGGGCGGTGGAGGCCGGTGAGGGCAGGGCGCGCACCGGCCTGCTGCTGCAGGACCCGCAGGCGCAGACGGTGCTGGCCCGGGTCGGTGACGACGTCGCCTTCGGGCTGGAGAACCACGCCGTGCCGCCGGAGCGGATCTGGCCGCGCGTCGACGCGGCCCTGGACGACGTCGGCCTGCGCCTGCCCCGCGACCACCCCACCTCGCGCCTGTCCGGCGGCCAGCGGCAGCGGCTCGCCCTCGCCGGCGTGCTCGCGCTGCAGCCGCAGCTGCTGCTCCTCGACGAGCCGACCGCGATGCTCGACCCGGAGGGTGCTGCGGCGCTGCGCGGCGTCGTCGCCGAGCGCCTCGCCGCCACCGGTGCCGGCCTGCTGCTGGTGGAGCACCGCGTGGACCTGTGGGTCGACCTGGTCGACCGGGTCGTCGTGCTGGCCCCGGGCGGCGGGGTCCTCGCCGACGGCCCGGTGTGGCGGGTCCTCGACGAGCGCGGTGACGAGCTCGCTGCGGCTGGTGTGTGGCTCCCGGGCCGCTCCGCAGCGCCGGGCCGGGGAGGCCGGGCGCAGCCCCGGCGGTCTGGCACCGCAGGGGACGGGCTGCTGTCCCTGGAGGGGGTCGCGGTCGGGCGCCGGGGGTCGGGTGCACGGGTGCTCACGGGCGTCGACGCCCAGGTCCGGGAGGGCTCGTTCACGGCGCTGCGCGGGGTGAACGGCGCCGGCAAGTCGACGCTCGCCCTCGCCGTCGCTGGCCTGGTCCCCCCGGTGTCCGGGCGCGTCCGCGCCCACCCGGCCCTGGCCGGCGGCCTCGCCGCACGACGACGACGGCGTCCGTGGGGCTCTTCGGCAGCAGCCGACGACCCGGCGGGGTGGGCACCCCGTGACCTGGTGTCGCGGATCGGGTCGGTCTTCCAGGACCCCCGCCACCAGTTCGTCGCCCAGACCGTGGCGGACGAGCTCGCCGTCGGCCCGCGCCGCCTCGGGCTGTCGGAGGAGGAGGTGGACGTCCGCACGACCGAGCTCCTGGAGAGGCTGCGCCTCGACCGCCTGGCCCGCGCCAACCCCTTCACGCTCTCGGGCGGCGAGCAGCGCCGGCTGTCGGTGGCCACCGCCCTGGCCACCCGGCCCCGGCTCCTGGTGCTCGACGAGCCGACCTTCGGCCAGGACGCCCGGACCTGGGCCGAGCTGGTCGACCTCCTCGCCGGCCTGCGCGACGCCGGCACCGCCGTGGTGGCGGCGACGCACGACGTCGAGCTCTGCGACGCCCTCGCCGACACCACCTGGTGGATCGGAGACGGGCGCCTGCGCGTCGAGGCGCTGGTGGGCGCGCCGTGAGCACGGGCCTGCTCGACCCCGGTGCGATCCGTCCGACGGTGCTGGCGCGCTCCAACCCCGTCACGAAGCTGGCGGTGGCCACGCTGCTGGCCGTCGTCCTGCTGCTCAGCGTCGACGTGGTGACGGCCGGCACGGCCGTCCTGCTCGAGGTGCTGGCACTCCCCCTCGTCGGGCTGGGGATGGGCGGCCTGCTCCGCCGGAGCGCGGTGCTGCTGGTCGCCGCCGTGCCGGTGGCGGTGCTGACCGTCCTGGTGGGCGTCGACTCCGGCGCCGTGCTGCTCGACGCCGGGCCGCTGAGCATCAGCACGGGCTCCCTCGAGTCCGGTGCCGCCGTCGGCCTGCGCGTCGTGGCGATCGCGCTCCCCGGCGTCGTCCTCCTCGCCACCACCGACCCGACGGACCTGGGTGACGCGCTGGCGCAGGTCCTGCGCCTCTCCCCGCGCTTCGTGCTCGCGGCCCTGGCGGCGTTCCGCGTCGTCGACGTCCTCGCCGAGGAGTGGCAGCAGCTGGGCCTGGCCCGCCGCGCCCGCGGCCTGGGGGGCGACGGGCTGCTGGCCGGCGTCCGCGACCTCGCGGGCCGGGTCTTCGTGCTCCTGGTCATCGCGGTGCGGCGGGCCGCCGTGCTGGCCACGGCGATGGAGGCGCGGGGCTTCGGCGCGGGGGAGGGGCAGGGCGCGGACCGCACCTGGGCGCGGCCGAGCCGCCTGCGGGCGAGCGACGCGGTGGTCGTCGCGGGCGGGGTGCTGCTGGCCGCGACCGCGACGGCGGCGGGCGTGCTCGCAGGGACCTGGCAGCTGCTGCTGACCTGATCCCGGAGCCCTCCGAGGGCCCCCGAGGCATCGTGACCCGATCGTGACCCAGGGCGGGTTGGGTGGGCTGACCTGCGGGTACCTCTTCTGCTGAGCAGGCTCCGGGTGGCGCGTCACACTCCTGTCACACGCGCGGAACACCCGGAGGCGCCGCCGCGTCCAACCTCGGACCCGTGAGCGCAGAGACCCTCGTCCTCCACACCGCTGCCCCGTCGCCGGCCCCCGCCACGGGCACCGCGCTGCTGGCCCAGCCCTGGAGCTTCGTGGCCGGCGGCCAGCCCCTGGCCGTGCGCCCCGCCCGCGTGCAGGACCTCCCGGCGCTGGCTCAGCTGCTCGTCCGGTGCTCGCCCACCACGCGCCTGGGGTGGTCCGGACGCGGCGGCACGGTGCTGCCGCTGGCCCAGCAGGAGGCGTGGCTCCGCCAGCCGGGCGGCGTCGTCGTCGAGCGGGCCCCGGGCCGTCTGGTCGCGGTGGGCGCCCTGCGCCCCGCCACCTGCACGGGCGAGGACGACCCGATCGCCGGCGCCGTCGAGCTGCTCGTGCACGACGCCTGGCAGCGGCGCGGCATCGGCTCGACGCTCGTGGAGCACTTCGCCGGCGCCCTGCTGCTGATGGGCCGCACCGAGCTGCAGGTGCACCCCGACGCCGACCCGGTCGCCGCCCAGGCGCTGCTCACCGGCCTGGGGGCCCGGGTCCGGGGCCAGCGCCACGCCCACGGCCGGTGCCCCCGGGTGCACGTCTCGCGGTCGGCGCTCGACGGCGTCGGCCCGCTGCGGGAGCTCGCCGGCCGCTGACGAGACCGCCGCCGGGGGCGGGAACACCCGGCGCTCCGAGAGGGTTGACACGATCAGACTCAAGTCCTGGGGCCCGGCTCGACAGAGCCGACCCGGCTTGCAAGACTTGAGCGCGAGACACTCAGCAGTCAGCTCTCCAGGAGGAACCACCATGGCCCGTGCGGTCGGCATCGATCTGGGCACCACCAACTCCGTCGTCGCGGTGCTGGAGGGCGGGGAGCCCACCGTCATCGCCAACGCCGAGGGCGCCCGCACCACGCCGTCCGTCGTCGCGTTCGCCAAGTCGGGCGAGCCGCTGGTCGGCGAGATCGCCAAGCGCCAGGCGGTCACCAACGTCGACCGGACCATCTCGTCCGTGAAGCGCCACGTCGGCACCGACTGGACGCAGGCGATCGACGACAAGAAGTACACCGCGCAGGAGATCTCGGCCCGCGTGCTGCAGAAGCTGAAGCGCGACGCGGAGGAGTACCTCGGCGAGCCGGTGACCGACGCGGTCATCACGGTCCCCGCGTACTTCAACGACGCGCAGCGCCAGGCCACCAAGGAGGCCGGCGAGATCGCCGGCATGAACGTCCTGCGCATCATCAACGAGCCCACCGCGGCGGCCCTGGCCTACGGCCTCGACAAGGGCAAGGAGGACGAGCTCATCCTCGTCTTCGACCTCGGCGGCGGCACGTTCGACGTCTCCCTTCTCGAGGTCGGCAAGGACCCCGAGGACGGCTTCTCCACCATCCAGGTGCGCGCCACCTCCGGTGACAACCACCTCGGTGGTGACGACTGGGACGCCGCCATCCGCGACTGGCTGGTCAAGCAGGTCAAGAACAAGGAGGGGGTCGACCTCTCCAAGGACAAGATCGCGATGCAGCGCCTCCGCGAGGCCGCCGAGCAGGCCAAGAAGGAGCTCTCCTCCGCGACGAGCACCAACATCAGCCTGCAGTACCTCTCGATGACCGAGAACGGCCCCGTGCACCTCGACGAGAAGCTCACGCGCGCCGCCTTCGAGGACATGACCCGCTCGCTGCTCGAGCGCACCAAGGCGCCCTTCAACAGCGTCATCAAGGACGCCGACGTCAAGCTCAGCGAGATCGACCACGTCGTCATGGTCGGCGGCTCCACCCGCATGCCCGCCGTCGGCGAGGTCGTGCGCGAGCTGACCGGCGGCCGCGAGCCCAACCGCGGCGTGAACCCCGACGAGGTCGTCGCCGTGGGCGCCGCCCTCCAGGCCGGCGTGCTGAAGGGCGAGCGCAAGGACGTCCTGCTCATCGACGTCACGCCGCTGAGCCTCGGCATCGAGACCAAGGGCGGGGTGATGACCAAGCTGATCGAGCGCAACACGGCCATCCCGACCAAGCGCTCCGAGGTCTTCACCACGGCTGACGACAACCAGCCGTCCGTGCTCATCCAGGTCTACCAGGGCGAGCGCCAGCTGGTGCGCGACAACAAGGCGCTCGGCACCTTCGACCTGACCGGCATCGCCCCCGCCCCGCGCGGCGTGCCGCAGGTCGAGGTCACCTTCGACATCGACGCGAACGGCATCGTCCACGTCTCGGCGAAGGACCGCGGCACCGGCAAGGAGCAGCGCATGACGATCTCCGGGGGCAGCGCGCTGTCCAAGGAGGACATCGAGCGCATGGTCAAGGACGCCGAGGCCCACGCCGAGGAGGACGCCAAGCGCCGCGAGGAGGCCGAGGTCCGCAACTCCGCGGAGCAGCTGGCCTACTCCACCGAGAAGTTCGTCTCCGAGAACACCGACAAGCTCCCCGAGGCCGGCGTGACCCAGGTCCGCACCGCCATCGCCGAGCTGCGCACGGCGCTCGAGGGCGACGACGTCGACGCGGTGAAGTCCAAGCAGGAGGAGCTGGCGCGCATCAGCCAGGAGCTCGGCTCCGCGCTGTACGCCCAGAACGACGCCGAGGCCAACGCCGCCTCGGGTGCCGGGGCCTCCGCGGGCGCGTCGTCCTCCGCGTCGTCGCAGGACGACGACGTCGTGGACGCCGAGGTCGTCGACGACGACCAGCCCAAGAAGTGAGCCCCTCGACGATGACCGACCCGAACGAGGAGCCCGTCGTGTACCGCGACAAGCGCCGCCTCGACCCGGAGACCGGTGAGGTCCGCACGCCGCCCGGGGAGTCCCCGCTCCCCGGCGCGGCGGGCGCCCCCGATGCCGGCTCCACCGAGCCGGCCGAGGCCCCGGCGGCCGAGGGGGCTGCTGCTCCCGAGGCCGACGAGGCGCTGACGGCGGCGAACGCCCTCGCCGAGGAGCGCCTGGGTGACCTCCAGCGCCTCCAGGCCGAGTACGTCAACTACCGGCGGCGGGTCGACCGCGACCGCGACGTGGCGCGCACCTCGGCGACCACGAGCGTGCTCGAGGCGCTGCTCCCCGTGCTCGACGACGTCGCGCTGGCCCGCCAGCACGGCGACCTCGAGGGCGGCCCCTTCGCCGCCATCAGCGACAAGCTGGAGGCGGCCCTGGGCCGGCTCGGGCTCACCCGGTACGGCGCCGTCGGAGACGCCTTCGACCCGTCGGTGCACGAGGCGCTGATGCACGCGGAGAGCCCCGACGTCACCGAGACGGTGGTCACGACGGTGCTGCAGCCCGGCTACCTGGTCGGGGAGAAGGTGCTCCGGCCCGCACGGGTCGCCGTCACCTCCCCGGCCTGACACCCGCACCGACCCACGTCACCCGCCCCGACCCGCGCCCCGTCCACCGGGGCGCGGGTCGGGGCGTTCCGGAAGGATCTGCATGGCTGGCCAGGACTGGCTCGAGAAGGACTTCTACCGAGCGCTGGGCGTCTCCAGCGACGCGTCCCAGGACGACGTGCGCAAGGCGTACCGCAAGCTCGCGCGCACCCTGCACCCCGACGCGAACCCCGGTGACGCGGCGGCCGAGGAGCGCTTCAAGGAGGTCGGTGAGGCGTACTCCGTCCTCAACGACCCCGACCAGCGCAAGCAGTACGACGCGGTGCGCGCGATGGCGGGCGGGCGCGCCCGCTTCGCCTCCGGCGGTGCCGGTGCCGGGGGTGCTGGTGGTCCGGGTGGCGCCGGCTTCGAGGACCTCTTCGGGGGCCTGTTCGGCGGCGCGGGCGGCGGGGGCCAGCGCACCGGGTTCAGCGCTCCGGGGCGCAGCGGCGGTGGCCAGCCCGACCTCGACGACCTCCTCGCGGGGATGTTCGGCGGCGCAGCGGGCCGCAGCGGGCCCGCCGGCTTCCAGGCACCCGCCCCCGGCGGCGCCGGTGGCCAGGGCGGCCGTCGCAGCGGGGTCGACCTCGAGGCCGAGACCACGCTGTCCTTCACCGACGCCGTGGGCGGCTCGACGGTGACCCTGTCGGTCGACGGGAGCCCCGTCACCGCCCGCATCCCGTCCGGCGTGCGTGACGGCCAGAAGATCCGCCTGCGGGGCAAGGGCCGGCCCGGCCCCCGCGGTGGCGAGCCCGGTGACCTCCTCATCACGGTGCGGGTCACGCCCCACCCGGTGTTCACCCGCGACGGCGACGACCTCCGCGTCACCCTCCCGGTCACCTTCGACGAGGCGGCTCTCGGGGCCGAGGTCGAGGCGCCCGTGCTCGACGGCGGGACGGTGCGCCTGCGCGTGCCCGCCGGCACCCCGTCGGGGCGCACCCTGCGGGTGCGCGGGCGCGGCGTGAAGCGCGGTGACGCCAGCGGAGACCTCCTCGTGACGACCCAGGTGGTGGTCCCGCAGCGGCTCGACGGCGACGCGCTGTCCGCGGTCGAGGCCTTCCGGGCCGCGGTCGCAGCCCAGGGCGGTGGCGACCCGCGCGCCGACCTCGTCGCGCGGGCCCGCGCCGCCTCCCGCGCGGAGGGGGCCCCTCGGTGATGCCGGACGGGACCGACCGGGTCGGCGGTGTCAGCGGTGTCGGCGGTGCGCCCGGGGGCCTCCACCCCGACGCGCCCGTCTTCGTCATCTCCGTGGCCGCCGAGCTGGCCGGCATGCACCCCCAGACGCTCCGGCAGTACGACCGCCTGGGCCTGGTCTCGCCGTCACGGGCGAGCGGGCGCGGGCGGCGGTACTCGCCCCGCGACGTCGTCGTGCTGCGCGAGGTGCAGCGCCTCTCCCAGGAGGACGGCGTCAACCTCGCCGGCATCAAGCGGATCCTCGAGCTCGAGCACCAGGTGCTCGCCCTGCGCGAGCAGGTGGAGGAGCTGACCTCGGAGCTGGCCCGCGCGCACGACGCGCTGCAGCGCTCCGCCCGCGTGTTCGCGGCGGGGCCGCGAGGAGACGTCGTCGCGGTCGAGCGCGGCAAGCGGCCCTCGCGCCCGGGGGTGTTCGGCGCGTCGGGCGCGCTCGTGGTGTGGCGGCCGCCGCCGCGCTGAGGTCGGCTGTCGGACCCCGTCGCTAGCGTCCGCCTCGTCAGCACGAGATCTCCGGAGTGCTGGCGGATGTCGAACAGGTGTTCTAGAGTCGTGGTGTCCCGCGAGGGAGGGGAAGCCCTCGCGGGTCCACATCGCTAACATCAGTCACATCTGTCACACCTTGCCCAGTGGTGTCTGGGTCTGTTCGAGGAGGTCGCTCCGGTGATGCGCGCCGATCGCAGGGTCTCCGAGGTCCTTGACCAGCACCGCCAGGAGGTCGACGAGCACGGCTGGTCGGTCATCGAGGTGAGCGGCGGCGGGCGCCGCGCCCTGCCCTTCGCCCACACGGTCGGGCTCGACCGGGCCGGCCACCCGGAGCTCCTCGTGAGCGGCCGCGGCGGGGCCGAGGCCGAGGTGCTGCTGGGCTCCCTGGCCGACGCCGTCCTGGCCGGCCGGCGCTTCCACGTCGGTGACGTGCTCCGCTCGGCGCCCTGGCCCCCGCTGCTCCTGCTGCGCGTCACCGCCCCCGAGGCGCTCGTGGCGGCGCAGGCGATGCTCGGCAGTGACGAGCCCGTACCCGCGCTCCAGGTGGTCTGGGCCGACGACGCCGACCGCTGGCCGTGGGACCCGGCCTGGGCGACCAGCACCAGGGAGCAGCAGCTGTTCGGCCGCGCCCCGAAGATCGCTGCTCCGCGCACCTTCACCTGACCGTCGATCGGCCGGTACAGTTTCTCGTACCGGTGTCGATGACCCTCTCGGAGGTGGTGCAGGTGTCCGTCACGGCTAGTGAGGCGCGTGCCAGGCTCTTCCCGCTCATCGAGCAGGTCAACGACGACCAGGTGGCGGTGGAGATCGTCTCCAAGAAGGGCACGGCCTACCTGGTGCCTGCAGCGGAGTACGAGTCCCTCCTCGAGACCATGCACCTCCTGCGTTCACCGGTGAACGCTGAGCGACTGCGAGCGAGCGTGGCTGCCGCCCACGGCGGCCGTGCCAGCGAGCACGCCCTCGTCGATCCCTCGGTCACAGCCGGCTCGTGAGGCTGGTCTTCACCGACGAGGGCTGGGAGGACTACGAGAGCTGGGTCGACCAGCGCGAGGTCCTCCTCCGGATCAACCGCATGCTCGGGGAGTCGAAGCGTGACCCGGGCACGGGCATCGGCAAGCCGGAGAGGCTCTCGGGAGACCTCGCCGGCTACTGGTCGCGCCGGATCGACCAGGAGCACCGGCTCGTCTACACGGTCATCGCCGGTGACCTGGTGGTCGTCCAGGTCCGCTACCACTACTGACGGTCCTGCACGCGGACTCCTGGGCCCGCACCGATCGGATGACTGAGCCCATCCGCCTTCGCGGCGCGGGTCAGGCGCTCTCTCGCCCGGACGTCGCGCCCTGCGCGCCTGAGCGGATCGCCTGGGTCACGCCGTAGACCGTCATCACCGACCACCCGAGCCTGGAGAACCAGGGCAGGGGGGTGATGACGCTGGCGGCCGTGAAGATGGTGAGGGTCAGCAGCGATGCCTCACGGCTGCGTCCTGCCTCAGTGCCACGCACGGGTCGAGCGCTCGTGCCAGTAGGTGGTCGGGTCCTGCCGGAGGTCGGAGAGCGCCGCGAGCACTCCCTCGTCGAGCTCGAGCGCGACGGCTCCGACGCCGCGGAGCACCTGCTCCGCCGTCACGGCTCCCGACAGCACGCGCGTGGCCCACGGCTGAGCGAGTGCCGTGGCCAGGGCCAGCTGGTCGAGCGGCACGCCGACCTCTGCCGCGACGGACTCGGCACGGGCGTCGCCGCCCGGGGCCAGGCGCCCGTTGGCGAGGGCCTCCTTGACCACCACGGACCACCCGGCGTCGGCCGCCTCGGCGAGCGCTGGACCGGCGGACGGCTCCACGGGGTTCCACGTCGCCTGGACCACGGTGAAGAGCGGCTCGCCGTCGACGGCGATGTCGAGCGCAGTGCGGACGACGTCCGCCTGGCGCGGCCCTGAGGTGGACAACCCGATGCGCAGCCCCCGGTCGCGCTGGGCGGCGAGGGCCCTCAGCAGCTCGGTGTCGTCCAGCACGGGGCTGTCGGGCGTCACGGAGTGCACCTGGTAGACGGCGAGGTGGTCGCCGAGCACGTCCTGCGACTCGCCCAGCTGGCGGCGGAACGCGGCCAGCGAGTGGTCCTTGGTCTCGTGGACCGCGGCGTCCGTCCGCCAGTCCCCGACGTAGCGGTAGCCCCACTTCGACGCCACCACCAGCGACGGGTCGGCGGCGACGTCGGGGCGCCGTTCGAGCCAGTGCGCCAGGAACTCCTCCGCGCGGCCGTAGGAGCGCGCGGTGTCGACGTACCGGACGCCTGCGTCCCAGGCGGCGTCGAGGACGGTGGCGGCGCGGTCGCGCATCGCCTCCACCGACCTGTCGGCGCCGAGGTCACCCTCGCGTCCGGCGGTGATGTACGCCGGGCGCCCCAGCGCCGCCAGTCCCAGGCCGAGCCGCTCCGCTGCCACGGGCGCTGTTCTACCCGTTCCGGCGGGGCGGGTCACCGCGGGCGAGGGCCGGGGTGCGAGCCGGCCGGGGGCGCGGCTAGCGTCCGAGCCCGTGACTGATCTCGCCGCGAAGGCCACCACCCTCCTCGACCTGCACCGCGCCCCCGAGCTGCTCGTGCTCGCCAACGCCTGGGACGTCGTCTCCGCCCAGGTCGTGGCCGCGACCGAGGGCACGAGGGCCATCGCCACCCCGAGCCACGGCATCGCCGCGACCTTCGGCTACGCCGACGGCGAGCAGATCCCCCTCGACCTGCACCTCGACATGGTCGCCAGGATCGCCTCCGCCGTCGACCTGCCGCTGACCATGGACATGGAGGCCGGCTACGGCGACGCGGGGGAGACCACCCGCCGGGCCATCGCCGCCGGCGCGGTGGGCGGCAACCTCGAGGACCAGATGAGGCCGCTGGAGGAGTCCGTCGCCGCCGTCGAGGCGAGCCTGCGCGCCGCCCGCGACGCCGGCGTCCCCGACTTCGTGCTGAACGCCCGCACCGACGCCTTCACCCGCGCCCCCGAGGGCCAGAGCGCCGAGGACACCCTCGCCGAGGCCGTCCGCCGCTCGAAGGCCTACCTGGAGGTCGGCGCGCCCGTCGTCTTCATCCCCCGCCTCGCGCAGCGCGAGCACGTCGAGGCCGTCGTCGGCGAGCTGGGCCGCGGCGTCGTCACGCTCATCTCCATCCCGGGCGTGAGCCTGCCGGCCCGCGAGCTGGAGGCGCTCGGCGTCGCCCGCCTCTCCACCGGCCCGTTCACCCAGCGCGTCGCGCTGACCGCCCTGCAGGACGCGACGGCCGAGCTGCTGGCCGGCGGCGTCCTTCCCCCGGGCACCCGCGCCCTGAACTGAGGCTCAGCCGCCGCCGCGCCGCTCCGCCACCCGGCGGTCGGTGCGGCGGCGGTCGTCGTCCGGGCCCGCATCGACCGCGTCGGCCGCGGCGCCGGCCGCGGGCTCGGGCAGGGGGGCGACGACGACGGCGCCGTCGCGGCGCTTGGCGGCGTACATCGCCGCGTCGGCGCACTCCCACAGCGCCCTCGAGCTCGTGGCGTGCAGCGGAGCGGCGGCCACCCCCGCGCTGGCCCCCACCTGGACGGGCCCGCCGTCGAGGTCCACCGGACGGGCCAGCGCCGCCACGGCGGAGCGGGCGCGTCGCTCGGCAGCGGGCAGGTCGCTGTGGGTCAGCACGAGCGCGAACTCGTCGCCGCCGAGGCGGACCACGTGCTCGCCCGAGCCGGAGTCCTCCCGGAGGCGCCCCGCGAGGGCCACCAGCAGGTCATCGCCGGCGCGGTGCCCGAGGGTGTCGTTGACCGCCTTGAACCTGTCGAGGTCCAGGACCACGAGCGCCACGGGCACCCCGGCGTCGACCACCGCCAGGGCGTGGTCGAGGGCGCGCCGGTTGCCCAGCCCCGTAAGGGCGTCGGTGGTGGCCTGGGAGCGCAGGGCGTTCAGCACGTCGAGCTGCTGGAAGACGACGGCGGTCTTCGCCGTCACGAGCACGATGATCGCCAGCGAGGCCCAGGCGGCGGGCTCGGGGATGGGCGAGACCAGGTGCCACCCGAGCAGGGCGGTGCTCTGGAGCGTCAGGGACACCGGGCCGATGACGATGTCCCCGCCGCTCTCGAGGGCCCGCTCGTCGGCGTGGGGGTCGCGCAGCCACGCCGCCAGGGCCACCAGGGCCGCGGCGGTGGGGTGGGCCGCGTCGGCGAGGGCCCCTGCGGACTGCCCGGCGAGGGCCGAGGCGCTCGACACCTCGGCGACCACCAGCACCGCTGCCGCGACCGCGTGCACCAGCATCCGCCGGTCCGGGGGGCGCAGCAGCGCGGTGGTCGTCAGGCAGAAGGTCAGGACCAGCCACGCCAGGCCCAGGGGGACGAGCAGCACGGCCGCCCGCCCCTCCGAGACGCCCGCGCCCAGGGCCACCGGGGTGGTGGCGAAGGCCCAGACGAGCGCCAGCCCCGCAGGGACGCCCGTGGCGAGGTCGAGCCACGAGCGGGTGGCCGACGTCGTCAGCCGGCGGCGGAGCAGCTGCATCTGCAGGACCGCCAGCGCCGCCACGGCCGCTCCCGCCGCGGCGCTCGAGGGCTGCACCCCGCTCCCGTCCGCTGACGGCGGGGGCAGCAGCACCACGACGAGCAGCGCAGCGACGACCACCAGCGCGGGCAGCGCCGGCGGACGGCGGTGGGCCGGGCGCGCGAGGGCCGCGACGACGGCGAGCAGGGAGGCGGCAGCCACCACCACCTGCAGCACCGCGACCACGGTCCCCCTTCCGACACCGCCCCCCGGTGCGCCGCAGAGATCTTCGTCCACCTCCGGTGCGCGGGCGAGACGGGCTCCTCCGCGCCGGTCCGCCGACGGGTTCCGGGGGGCGGGCTGGCGGGGGCGCGCCGACGCCCGGCAGGATCGCGCCATGGCAGACCAGGACCAGCAGAGCACCTCACCGTCCGCGGCGCGCGCGGACATCGGCGTCACCGGGCTGGCGGTGATGGGCCGCAACCTGGCCCGCAACTTCGCCCGCCACGGCCACACGACCGCGCTGCACAACCGCACCCAGTCGCGCGTCGACGAGCTCGTCGAGCAGTTCGGCCACGAGGGCGACTTCGTCGCCTCCACCGACCTGGAGTCCTTCGTGGCCTCCCTGAAGCGTCCGCGCCGCGTCATGATCATGGTCAAGGCCGGGAAGGCCACCGACGCCGTCATCGACGAGCTCGTCCCCCTCCTGCAGGAGGGCGACATCGTCATCGACGGCGGCAACGCCCACTTCGACGACACCCGCCGCCGCGAGCAGGCGCTGCGCGCGAAGGGCCTGCACTTCGTGGGCACCGGCGTCTCCGGCGGTGAGGAGGGAGCCCTCAACGGGCCGAGCATCATGCCCGGCGGCTCGAAGGAGTCCTACGAGGCGCTCGGGCCGATCCTGGAGTCCATCGCCGTCGACGTCGACGGCACCCCGTGCTGCACGTACGTCGGGCCCGACGGCGCCGGCCACTTCGTCAAGATGGTGCACAACGGCATCGAGTACGCCGACATGCAGCTCATCGCCGAGGCCTACGACCTGCTGCGCCAGGGCCTGGGCAAGACCCCCGCGGAGCTGTCGGAGGTCTTCTCCCAGTGGAACGAGGGCGACCTGGAGTCGTTCCTCATCGAGATCACCGCCACGGTGCTGGCCAAGACCCACCCCTCCGCCGACGGCACCGAGACCCCGCTGGTCGACCTGGTCGTGGACGCCGCCGAGCAGAAGGGCACCGGCCGCTGGACGGTCCAGACCGCCCTGGAGCTGGGCGTGCCCACCACCGGCATCGCCGAGGCGGTCTTCGCCCGCTCCCTGTCCGGCTCGGTCGACCAGCGCCGCGCGGTGCAGGCCGCCGGCACCCTCACCGGCCCCTCGGGCTCGCTGGAGGGCGCCGAGGCCGAGGGCTTCGTCGACGCGGTCCGCGACGCGCTGTACGCCTCCAAGGTGGTCGCCTACGCCCAGGGCTTCGACATGATCCAGGCCGGGTCGGACCAGTACGGCTGGGACGTGGACAAGGGCGCCATGGCCACCATCTGGCGCGGCGGCTGCATCATCCGGGCGCAGTTCCTGAACCGCATCAAGGACGCGTACGACAAGGACGCCTCCCTGGCCTCGCTGCTGCTGGACGACTACTTCGCCTCCGCGGTCGCGAACGCGCAGGACTCCTGGCGCCGCGTGGTGGCCACCGCGGTGCGGATCGGGGTGCCGGTGCCGGGCTTCTCCAGCGCGCTGGCGTACTACGACGGCCTGCGCCGCGAGCGGCTGGGGGCGGCGCTGGTGCAGGGCCAGCGCGACCTGTTCGGCGCGCACACCTACGGCCGCGTCGACAAGCCGGGCACCTACCACACGCTGTGGTCCGGTGACGGCTCCGAGGAGCGCCAGGACACCGAGGGCCAGGGGAGCCACAACCCCCACTGACCCGCTCCCGCACCAGCCAGCAGCAGCCAGCAGCACCGGCTCGCCCACAGGCGGGTGTCGCGCCGGCCCCGTCCACAGGGCCCGCGGCACCCGCCTGCGGCGTCCTCGGACGCGTCCACCCTCGGTGGTGTGCGGGCCGCGCGGCCCGCGGGAGAGGTGGCGCGATGGGGACCGTGAGGCAGGGGCCGTGGGGTCGGGGGTGCCCGTGCGGGCGGCCCGGCTGCACGTACGGCGGCCGGTCGGTGGGGCTCGACGGCTGGGCCGGTGACGAGCGGAGGGACGGCGACGTCGAGCGCGACGAGCGCGAGGGTGCCTGGTACGGCGACCCGTCGGGCAGCGGGTACTGGGACGACGACCCGGACGAGCACCTCGACGACGGGGCCGACGACGACCTCGACGACGGGGCCGACGACGAGGTGGGCGAGCTCACCGCGGAGGCTGCCCTGGCCGTCGCGCTCGACGAGCTCCGGCGGGGCTCGGTGGCGGGCGCGACGGCGGTGCTCGCCGCTGCTCCGGAGACCGAGCTGGTGCCGCTCGTGGCCGCGCGGGTCCTGGAGTCGCTCGAGCGCCTGTGGGGCGACGGGTGGGAGCCCGCCGACGTCCTCCGGTGGGCGCGCCGCCGCCCCGGTGGTGCCACCGCGCCGCTGCTGCGGCTGGCGGTGGGCGCCTCCCTCGCCCGCCGTCCCCAGGTCGACCTGTCCCCGCGGTGGCAGCAGCAGGCGGCCGCTCACGACGTCGAGGTCCGCGAGGGGACGAGCGGGTTCCTGTCCGAGGCGGGTGCGGGCCAGCGCTCGTCGGGATGGGGCCGCTACGGCCGGGTGCCGGCGTGGGCGGAGGTGTCCGCCGAGGCGCTGGCCCTGGTCCTGGCGCTGGACCGCCAGGAGGCGATGCCCGTCGTCGGCAGCGGTGGCGGGGTGGCGTCCGCGGCGGCCGGAGCGGCTGACCGAAGGGTGCTGGAGAAGGTGCGCCTGCTGCTGGCGAAGGCGGAGTCGACGGCGTTCCCCGCTGAGGCCGAGACCTTCACCGCCGCGGCGCAGAGCCTCATCAGCCGCCACAGCCTGGAGGCCGCGCTCGCCGCCGGGACGTCGGGCGGGGAGGCGGCGCCGGGCGGGGTCCGCATCGGCGTCGACGCGCCCTACGAGGGGCAGAAGGCGGCCCTGCTGGCGGCGGTGGCGCGCGCCAACCGGTGCAGCGCCGTCTGGACCCGCCACCTGGGCTGCTCCACGGTCGTGGGCTTCAGCGCGGACCTCGCCGCCGTCGAGGTGCTCTTCGCGTCCCTGCTCACGCAGGCCGTGCGCGGCATGACCGCGGCGGGCGCCGACGCGCGCCCGGGGGCCTCGACCCGGCGCCCCGAGTTCCGCCGCGCCTACCTGGAGTCGTTCGCGCGGCGCATCGGGCAGCGCCTCGACGAGGCCGCCACCGCCGCGGCCGCCGCGGGAGACCTCGACGACGGCGGTCGGCTGCTGCCGGTGCTCGCGGCGCGCTCGGCGGCCGTCGACGACGCCGTGGCGCAGGCCTTCCCGCAGCTGGTGAGCCGGCGGGGTCCCCGCACCCTCGACCGGGCGGGCTGGGCCTCCGGGTGGGCGGCGGCCGAGCTCGCCAGCCTCGACGTGGGCCAGGCGGTCACCTCGGTCCGGGCGCTCCCGCCGTCCGGGGCGGCCTGAGGGCCGGTCGCACGGACCGGCTCGTGAGCGCGTACCGGCGGTGGTCGCGGGTAGGAGGTGACCACCGCCGGTCGAGACCACGTGCCGGCAGCGCTCCACCGCAGGGGAGAACCCGTGTACCTCCACGTCCAGCAGCTCATCCACGAGATCGCCCAGGACGAGCCGGACCCCGCGGCCGCGAACGCCCTCCAGGAGGGCCTCGGCGGCCAGTTCGGCGAGATGCGCACGATGATGCAGTACCTGTTCCAGTCGATGAACTTCCGCGGCGACCCGCGCGCGAAGCCCTACAAGGACCTGATGCAGGGCATCGGCACCGAGGAGATCAGCCACGTCGAGCTGATCGGGACGACGATCGCCCGCCTCACCGACGGCTCGCCCCGCTACCAGGGCAAGCAGTCCGACGACCTCGACGTCCCCGGCGCCGGCGGGGCGACGCCCCTGGCCAGCGCGCTGACCGAGGGCAACATCCACCACTACCTCGTGGGGGCCCAGGGGGCGCTGCCCGTCGACTCCGCGGGCAACCCGTGGAGCGGCAGCTACGTCTACAACTCGGGCAACCTCGTGCTCGACCTGCTGTACAACCTCATGCTCGAGTCGACGGGGCGCCTGCAGAAGAGCCGCATCTACGAGATGACGGACAACGCCACGGCCCGCTCGACCATCGCCTACCTGATCGTCCGCGACCAGGCCCACGAGAACGCGTACGCGAAGGCGCTGGAGACGCTCGGGGTCGACTGGAAGAAGACCCTGCCGATCCCCAAGACGAACGCCGAGCGGTTCCCCGAGGTGAAGGCGCTGGTCGACAAGGGCCTGCAGAGCGTCAACTACACCTTCGACCTCACCGGGCTCAGCGAGGCCAGCAAGATCCTGCGCGGCCCCTCGCCGTCCAACGACGGCACCGACCTGTCGGTGCCCGCCCAGGCGCCCACCGACGGCGAGCCGATCACCGTCGCGCCGCCGCGCTTCGAGGAGTACGCCCCCGGCGTCGACACCGAGCTGCTCGACCTGATCGCAGCCACGGCCGAGCTCGAGGTCGCCGACGTCGAGAGCAGCTTCGGTCCCACCTCCTGACGGGAACAGGGGTGGTGCGGTCGAGGTTGAGTCTCATAGGCTCAACCCGTTCCGCACCACCCCCGGAGGTCCCGCTTGGAGCTGAAGCTCACCACCAAGAGCCAGGAGGCCCTGGCGAGCGCCGCGTCGCGCGCCGTCGAGGCCGGTCACGCGCACGTGCTGCCGGCCCACCTGGCCCTCGCCCTGCTGGAGCAGGACGGCGTCGCCGCCGCCCTGCTGGCCGCCGCCACCTCGCCCGACGCGGTCACCCGCGTGCGGGAGCAGCTGCGCACCCAGCTCACCGCCCTGCCCTCGGCGTCCGGCGCCACCGTCGCCACGCCCCAGCTCTCCCGGCCCGCGCTGCAGGCGCTGACCGCCGCGCGCACCGCCAGCGAGGCCCACGGAGACTCCTTCGTCTCCGCCGACCACCTGCTCGTCGGCCTGGCCAGCACCGAGGGCCCCGAGTCGGTCGCCCCGCTGCTCTCGCGCGCCGGTGCCACCCGTGACGCGCTCATCGAGGCGCTGCCCGGCGTCCGCGGCGGCGCCCAGGTCACCAGCGCCGACCCCGAGGGCACGTTCAAGGCCCTCGAGCAGTACGGCGTCGACCTCACCGCCCGCGCCCGCGACGGCAAGATCGACCCGGTCATCGGCCGCGACGCCGAGATCCGCCGCGTGGTGCAGGTGCTCGCCCGCCGCACCAAGAACAACCCCGTGCTCATCGGCGAGCCCGGCGTCGGCAAGACCGCCGTGGTCGAGGGCCTCGCCCAGCGCATCGTCGACGGCGACGTCCCGGAGTCGCTGCGCGGGCGCCGCCTCATCAGCCTCGACCTCGGCGCCATGCTCGCCGGTGCCAAGTACCGCGGTGAGTTCGAGGAGCGGCTGAAGTCCGTCCTCGACGAGATCCGCGGCTCCGACGGCGAGGTCATCACCTTCATCGACGAGCTCCACACCGTCGTCGGCGCCGGTGCCTCCGGCGGCGAGGGCGGCCTCGACGCCGGCAACATGCTCAAGCCGATGCTCGCCCGCGGCGAGCTGCGGCTGGTGGGCGCCACCACGCTGTCGGAGTACCGCGAGCGGATCGAGAAGGACGCCGCCCTCGAGCGGCGCTTCCAGCAGGTCTTCGTGGGCGAGCCGAGCGTGCCCGACACCGTGGCCATCCTGCGCGGCCTGAACGAGCGCTACGAGGCCCACCACGGCGTCGAGATCACCGACGCCGCGCTGGTGGCCGCCGCCACGCTGTCGGACCGGTACATCACCGGCCGCCAGCTGCCCGACAAGGCCATCGACCTCGTCGACGAGGCCGCCTCCCGCCTGCGCATGGAGATCGACTCCTCCCCGGAGGAGATCGACGCGCTGCGCCGCTCCACCGACCGCCTCCGCATGGAGGAGATGGCGCTGGCGGCCGAGTCCGACCCGGCCTCGCTCGACAGGCTGGAGCGGCTGCGCGCCGACCTGGCCGACCGCACCGAGCAGCTGGCCACCCTCACCGCCCGCTGGGAGGCGCAGAAGGCCGGCCTGAACCGCGTCGGCGAGCTGAAGCAGCAGCTCGACGACGCGCGCTCCCGCTTCGAGCGGGCCTACCGCGACGTCGACTACGCCGCCGCCTCCCGCATCCAGTACGAGGAGATCCCCTCGCTGGAGCGCGAGCTCGCCGAGGCCCAGGCCGCCGAGGACCGCGGCGGCGCCAGCGAGCCCCTGGTGGGCGAGAGGGTCGGCCCCGACGACATCGCCGCCGTCGTCGCCGCGTGGACGGGCATCCCGGTGGGCCGCCTCCTGGAGGGCGAGACCGCCAAGCTGCTGCGCATGGAGGAGGTGCTCGGCGAGCGCCTCGTCGGGCAGTCCGAGGCCGTGGGCGCCGTCTCCGACGCGGTGCGCCGCGCCCGCGCCGGCATCTCCGACCCCGACCGGCCGACCGGCTCGTTCCTGTTCCTCGGCCCGACCGGCGTCGGCAAGACCGAGCTGGCCAAGGCCCTGGCCGACTTCCTCTTCGACGACGAGCGGGCCATGGTCCGCATCGACATGTCGGAGTACGGCGAGAAGCACTCGGTGGCCCGCCTGGTCGGCGCGCCCCCCGGGTACGTCGGCTACGAGTCGGGCGGCCAGCTCACCGAGGCCGTGCGGCGCCGCCCCTACAGCGTGGTGCTGCTCGACGAGGTCGAGAAGGCCCACCCGGAGGTCTTCGACGTCCTCCTGCAGGTCCTCGACGACGGCCGCCTGACCGACGGACAGGGCCGCACCGTGGACTTCCGCAGCACGATCCTGGTGCTGACCTCGAACCTGGGCAGCCAGTTCCTCGTCGACCCGGGCCTGTCGCGCGACGTCCAGCGCGAGGGCGTCATGGCCGCGGTGCGCGCCGCGTTCAAGCCGGAGTTCCTCAACCGCCTCGACGAGGTGGTGCTCTTCGAGGCGCTCAGCCCCGAGCAGCTGGCGCGGATCGTCGACCTCCACGTCGACGCGCTCGCGCGGCGCCTGGCCGACCGCCGCCTGGTGCTGCACGTCACGCCCGCCGCGCGCGACTTCCTCTCCCTGGAGGGGTGGGACCCGGCCTACGGCGCGCGGCCCCTGCGCCGCCTCGTGCAGCGGGAGATCGGCGACGCCCTGGCCAAGGAGCTGCTGGCCGGCCGCGTGCAGGACGGCGACGCCGTGCTCGTCGACCGCTCCGCGGAGCCCATCGGCGGGACCGCGGGCCGCAGCGCCCTCGTGGTGCGCCGCCTCGAGCCCGGCGAGCACGTCGACGGGCGCGCCTCGGGGACGCCGGAGGGCGCCGCGGACGGCCCGGACCGCCCGGACGGCGTCGGGGCGCCGGAGCTCGGCGCCGGAGGCGCGAGGGCCCTGCCCCCGGCCTGAGGCCGGACCGGCGCACGACGAGGAGGGCCCGACCGCACACCGCGGTCGGGCCCTCCGGCTGCGTGCGCGGTCAGCTGCCGCAGGCCTGCGCGAGGAAGTCGCCCTCGAGCTCCCCGCCCGAGGAGCGCAGCAGCTCCAGGGTCTGCTCCAGGCCCTCCTGGAACCGGGGGGCGCCCGCGTACTCGTCGACGAGCGCCTGCGAGGCGGCCTCGTCGTCGTGGACCTCGGTGAGGCGCTCCTCGACGCCCGCCTCGCCGAACCCGGCGCAGGCGCTCGCGTCGGTCGTCCCCGCGCTGGTCGGCGAGGCGTCCGGAGGGCTGGACGTCGAGGTGGACGGCGAGCTCGCGGGGGCGGTGGTGCTGGGCGCGGGGTCGCTCCCGGCCTGCGGTCCGCCGCAGCCGGCCAGCGACGCGCCGACCAGGACGGCCGCCGCGACCGCCCCGGCGGTGAGGGCGTGCGCGCGGCGGGTCACGGCGCCGTCGACCCGGCCACGGCCACGAAGAGCAGCAGCGACACGAACGGCACCACGACCAGTGCCACGAAGGCCACCACCGCCAGCGCGGTGATCACGACGCTGATCCACAGGCCCGCCGTGGCGAGCTCGTGGCCCTGGGTGCCGTTCTGCCGGACGCTCCGGCGCGCGATGACGCCGAAGACGATGCCGAGCGGCGCGAAGACGAAGGCGAAGACCAGGGCGAGCACCGCCGTGGTCTCCGTGGGGGGCGGGTGCTGCAGCGAGCTGTCGTCGCCGCAGCCGGTCGGCGGCTGGGACACGGGGGACCTCCGGGGTCTGGTCGGTGGCGCGGGCCGGGCCTGTCGCACGCGCGGCCCCCGGGCGGGGAGCCGCGCGGCGCGGGTCAGGCGACCGGCGGGCACCCGGTGGGCACCGGGGCCGCTGCCGGCCGGCGGGCCGCCTTCACCTGGGCGTACCAGCGGTTGGACTCGGGCCGGAAGAGCAGCACGATGACGGCGACGGCCAGCACCAGGCGCAGCGCGGCGGTCACGGCGAGGAGCGAGCCGTCGGTCAGGGACGTGAGGCTCGAGAACGCGGCGAGGCCGGCGAACGCGGTGACCACGATGCGGGCCCAGCCGTGGCCGCGCCCCGCCAGGAGGCCGAAGACGAGCCAGAGGGCGGCCCCGACGAGGGCGCCGACGACACCGGCCACGACAGCGATCGTGGTGAGCGTCTCGGTGAGCTGCGGGTCGGCGCCGGTGGCCGTGATCGCCCGGGAGCGAGCGCCACCCGCGTCGAGCACGATGAGGAGGGCCTCGAGGAGGGCGACCGACGCCACGGCGACGACGAGCCTGACGGCGAGGGCGACCGGCCGGGGGCGCGGCGGAGGAGTGATCATGAGAGACACGATGACCCTCCGACCGGGCCGCGCGGTGTCCCTGTCACCCTGACGGGTGACAGGAGCACCCGGGTGCTCAGGGTGCGGCGACCTGCGCGCGACGCTCCCCGGTCGGCTGCTCCAGCAGCGCCGACACGGCGTCGGCCACGGCGTCAGGACGCTCCACGATCATCATGTGGCCGGTCCCCCCGACCACGCGCAGCCGCGCCTGCGGCACCGCCTCGGCGAGGGCGCGGGCGTGCGCGGGCGGTGTCAGGCGGTCGTGGTCTCCCACCAGCACGGACACCGGCACGCCCGACGCCGCCAGGTGCGGGAGCACTGCGCTCTCGTCGTGCGCCATGAGCGCCGCGAACCACTCACCCGTCGTCCGCCCCGAGACCCGCCCCATCGCCCGCATCGTGTCGCCGACCAGGCGCGGGTCGACCCCGGGGCCGTAGTTGGCCCGCTGCGCCAGCAGCCGCGGCGCGCGGGGCACGAGCAGGTCCTGGGGGAGCCGGGCCAGCGCGGACATCAGCGGCGCGAGGGGGCGGCCCGCCGCCGACAGCCCACCGGCCGACGTGCTCACCAGCAGGAGCCCGCGGGTGCGGGCGTCCAGCAGGCCCGGCGCCCGGGCGCTCGCGGAGAGCAGCGCCATCCCGCCCATCGAGTGGCCGACGAGCACCAGCGGCCCCTCGGGGGCGCAGGTGTCGACGACGGAGGCGAGGTCGTCCCCGAGCCGCCGGATCGAGGCCACCGACCCGCCGCGGGGGCCGAGCGGCGAGAGCGGCCCGCGGGCGGCGGAGGAGCCGTGGCCGCGCTGGTCGTAGCGGACCACCCGCACGTCCGGGCGGCGCTGGACCAGCTCGCCCAGCACCCGGTCCCAGACGACGGCGGCGAGGGTCCACCCGTGCACGAGCACGACCGTCGGCGGGGCGGGCGTCCTGCCGCGGACGCGGTCGCGCCACCGCGGCTGGGGCGGTCGCGCCGGCTCGTGCACCCAGGCGGCCAGGGCGGCGCCGTCGTCGGCGAGCACCCAGCCGTCGGGCTCCCGCGCGCCGGGCCGGGGTCCCGGGGTCTCAGCGACCTCCCCGGCGACCTCCCCGGCGACCTCCCCGGAGGCCGCCGCCAGCGCTCCCGCCAGCGGACCGCGCTGTCCGCGGCGCCCGGGGCGTTCACCGCCGAGGCGCCGCGGGGACCCTGCGAGGTCGACGGCCCGAGCGGGGCGCCGAGGGCCCCCGGCGGGGTGACGACGGACCGACCGACCGTCCACGGGAGCCTCCGCGCCGCGTCAGCGCAGGTCGACGACGACGGGCGCGTGGTCGGAGGCGCCCTTGCCCTTGCGCTCCTCGCGGTCGACGAAGGCGCCCTCGACCCGGCGCGCCAGCGCCGGTGAGCACAGCGCGAAGTCGATGCGCATGCCCTCGCGGCGCGGGAAGCGCAGCTGCTTGTAGTCCCAGTAGGTGTAGACGCCCGGGCCGGGGGCGTGGGGCCGCACGACGTCGGCGAAGCCCGCGTCGACCACCGCCTCGAACGCGGCCCGCTCGGGCGCCGAGACGTGGGTGGACCCCTCGAACGCCGCGACGTCCCACACGTCGTCGTCGGTCGGGGCGACGTTCCAGTCACCGCAGAGGGCGACCTGCGCCTCCGGGTCGGCGGCGAGGAGGCCGGCGCCGTGCTCGCGCAGCGCCGCGAGCCACTCCAGCTTGTAGGTGAGGTGCGGGTCCTCCAGGGAGCGGCCGTTGGGCACGTAGAGGCTCCACACCCACACGCCGCCGCAGGTGGCGCCGACCGCGCGGGCCTCGGGCGCCGGCTCGACCTCCGCCGACGACGACCAGCCCGGCTGCCCCGGGAAGCCGACCTCGACGTCCTCCAGCCCCACCCGCGAGAGGACGGCGACGCCGTTCCACTGGCTCAGGCCCGCGTGGGCCACCTCGTAGCCCGCCTCGCGGAACGCCTCGTAGGGGAACTGGGCGTCCTTGCACTTGGTCTCCTGCAGCGCCACCACGTCGACGTCGCTGCGCTGCAGCCAGGCCACGGCCCGGTCGACCCGGGCGCGCACGGAGTTGACGTTCCAGGTGGCGATCCGCACGTGCTCGACGCTACTGGACGGCGCCGACGGCCTCTCGTCGTCGGCCCGGGGGCCGACGACGAGGGGCTCGCGGGCTCAGGGGTGGGAGCAGGTGCTCGGCACCGGCCCGGACGCCGTCGAGCGGGGTGCGCCCTCCGGGTCGTCGGTGCCGGCGGCGGCCAGCAGCTCGGCCTCGGCCTCCACCGCCCGGGCCCGCTCGGCCTCGCGCAGCGCGGCGGTGCGGGCCTCCTCGCCGTGCAGCACGGGCGGCCGGGCGAGGGTGCGGCGCGTGAAGAGCGCGTAGACCAGCAGCGCCGCGAGCAGCGCGCCGCTCATGATCACGGCCATCGAGGTGGCCGGCGGGAACGGCATCGCCCCGCCCAGCGGCGCGGCCATCGCCGCCACGCCGTGCTGCGAGGCGCCGAGCAGCGCAGCGGTGGCGCCCGCCGCCGTGGCGTGGCGCTCGAGGGCCAGCACGGGGTTGTTGGGCATCACGAGGCCGACGCAGAACATCGTCATCCACAGCGGGACGAGCAGGCCCAGCATGCCGCCGAGCCCGGTGACCGCGGCCAGGAGCAGCAGCACGCCGCTGGAGGCGCCGCAGACCAGCCCGGTGACCAGGAGGCCCTGGGAGGAGAACCGGTGGACCAGCGAGCCGTTGACCTGGGTGCCCGCCACGAGCATCGCGCCGCCGGTGGCGAAGGCGACGCCGAACGCGGCGGCGCTCAGCCCGTACTGCTGCTGGAACGCGAACGACGACTGGGCGACGTACCCGAAGATCGCCGACATCGACAGGCCGGCGACGAGCACCAGCCCGATCAGGGCCGGGTCGCGCAGGAGCCCGGCGTACCCGCGCAGCGCCGGGCGCAGGGCGAACCGGCGGCGGTGGTGGGCCGGGACGGTCTCGGGGAGCAGGACGGCGACGGCGACGGCGAGGGCGCCGGACAGCAGCGCCAGCGCCACGAACAGCCCGCGCCAGTGGAAGAGCTCCAGCAGGACCCCGCCGATCGACGGCGCGAACAGCGGCGAGACGCCGACGATCACCATCAGGCGGGCCTGGAGGCGCGCGGCGCCGCGCCCGTCGAACTTGTCGCGCACCACGGCCAGGGCGATGACGGCGGCGGAGGAGGTGCCCAGGCCCTGCAGGACCCGCAGCGCGGTGAGGACCTCGATGGTCGGGGCGAGCGCGCAGAGCAGGGACGCGACGACGTGCACGCCGAGCCCCACCAGCAGCGGCCTGCGGCGCCCGACGGCGTCGGACAGCGGGCCCACCAGCAGCATGCCGAGGGCGACGCCGACCATCGTGCCGGTCAGCGTGAGCTGCACCGCCGAGGTCGAGGCGCCGAGCTCGGTCTCCAGCTCGGGGAAGGCCGGGAGGTAGAGGTCGATCGTGAACGCGCCCAGGGCGGCGAGGGAGCCCAGGAGGACGACCCAGGAGGCGCGGCGTCGGAGGGGCAGGGCGGTGAAGTCGCGCTCGGGCGCGACGGTCTCAGTCGTCATGGTCCTTCGTGCGTGCGTCAGGCAGGCGGCGGAGAGGGGGCGGGCAGGCGGAGGCAGCGGGCACTGGTCAGCAGGCGCCGTGGAGGAGGGGGGAGCGAGGTGCTCCTGTGGAGTTTCTCACGTTGTAGGAGATTCGTCACGGCATCCGGGCGGTGCTGGTGGGTCCCGTCCCGCCGCTGCTCACTAGCCTCGGTGGCCGTGACCACCGCCTCGGACCCCTCGCCCACCAGCCCCCGCACCCCCGGGGCCCCCGACGCCCGCGCCCGCCTGCTGGAGCTGGTCGGCGAGCTCGCCGTCGTCCGCGGCCGCGTGACGCTGTCCTCGGGCGCCGAGGCCGACTACTACGTCGACCTGCGCCGGGTGACGCTGCACCACGAGGCCGCGCCGCTCGTCGGCGAGGTCCTGCTCGACCTGCTCGAGGCCGGGCTGCCCGGCGGGCTCGAGGGCGTGGACGCCGTCGGCGGCCTGACGATGGGCGCCGACCCGGTCGCGTGCTCCCTGCTGCACGCGTCCGCGGCGTCCGGCGGCCAGCCGCTGGACGCGTTCGTGGTCCGCAAGGAGGCCAAGGCCCACGGGCTGCAGCGCCGCGTGGAGGGCCCCGACGTCGCGGGCCGCCGCGTGGTGGCGGTGGAGGACACCTCCACCACCGGCGGCTCGGTGCTCACCGCGGTGAAGGCGCTGCGCGAGGCCGGCGCCGAGGTGGTGGCGGTCGCCGTCATCCTCGACCGCGCCACCGGCGCCAAGGAGGTCGTCGAGGCCGAGGGCCTGCCCTACCTGGCGGCCTACTCGGTCTCCGAGCTCGGGCTCTGAGGGGAGCTCCTCGAAGCCTCCGGACCGCCGTCCGCCCCCGCGCGGGCGGCGAGCCGGCGCCGCACGGCGGCGACCACCGGCACCACCACGGACATCGCGACGGCGGTGCCGGCCACGACGTACGCCGCCGTCTTGAGCCACGGCACGGTGGCGGCGTAGTAGCCGAGCACGATCAGCCCCGAGCCCCACACCAGCGCACCCGTCACGGTCGCGAGCAGGAACTGCGAGTACCGCATCCGCGAGACCCCGGCCAGCACCGGCACGAAGGTGCGCGCCCAGGGGATGAACCTCGCCACCACCAGGGCCACCGGCCCGAACCGCTCGTAGAACCGCTCGGCCCGCGCCAGGTGCTGCAGCACCTTGGGGGGCCGCTTCTCCAGCCAGGGCCGGCCGTAGCGCGCCCCCGTCCAGTACCCGACGGCGTTGCCCGCCGTCGCCGCGACCGCGGTGCCCGCCGACAGCAGCACGAGGTCGACCCCGGGGGAGGCCTGCGCCACGAGCCCCGCCGTGAACAGCACGGTGTCGCCCGGCATCCAGAACGCGATGAGGATCCCGGACTCGACGAAGACCAGCCCCCACACCAGGGCGTAGAGGGCCCCCGCCGACAGCTCTGCGAGGTCGGGCACGCTCCCGGCCTCAGACGAGGTCGACGACGTCGGCGATCGAGTCCAGGATTCGGTGGGGGCGGAACGGGTACCTCTCGACGTCGGCCCGCGCCGTCGAGCCGGTGAGCACGAGGATCGTCTCGAGCCCCGCCTCGATGCCGGCCACGACGTCGGTGTCCATCCGGTCGCCGATCATCACGGTCGACTCGGAGTGCGCGTCGATGGTGTTCAGAGCCGAGCGGAACATCATCGGGTTCGGCTTGCCCACGTAGTACGGCTCGCGCCCGGTGATCTTGGTGATCATCGCGGCGACGGCGCCCGTGGCCGGCAGCTTGCCCTCCAGGGAGGGGCCGGAGGCGTCGGGGTTCGTGGCGATGAAGCGCGCCCCGGCCTCGATGAGGCGCACCGCGCGGGTGATGGCCGAGAACGAGTAGGTGCGGGTCTCGCCGAGGACGACGTAGTCGGGCGCGGTCTCGGTGAGCGTGTAGCCCGCCTCGTGCAGCGCCGTGGTCAGGCCGGCCTCGCCGATGACGTACGCCGACCCGCCCGGGTTCTGCTCGGCCAGGAACTGCGCCGTGGCCAGCGCCGAGGTCCAGATGGCCTCCTCCGGGACGTCGAGACCGGAGGCGTGGAGCCGCGCGCGCAGGTCGCGCGGGGTGTAGATCGAGTTGTTCGTCAGCACCAGGAACGGGCGGTCCAGCTGCTGCAGGCGCGCGAGGAAGTCCGCGGCGCCGGGGATGGCGTGCCCCTCGTGCACCAGGACGCCGTCCATGTCGGTCAGCCACGCCGTCGGGGTCGCCCGCTCGATCACACGGCCACACTACGGGCGGCGGCCCTCCGGGGCCGGGTGGACGAGCGGGCGACCCGGCCGGCGGCCCCGGCCCCCTCCGGCCGTCAGGAGGTCGCCGAGGACGTCGTGGCGGCTCCCGGCGCGCCGCTGGGAGGGGTCCCGCCGTCGGGAGGGGTGCCGCCACCGCCGGCGGGTGCGCTCCCGCCCATGCCCGTGGCCGTCTGCGTGGTCGCGTCGACGCCCACGGGGAGCGCGACGACGAACCCGCTGGTCGCGTCACCGCTGACCGTCGGGGTCTGGCTGGCCCCCTGGTCGTCGCTGAAGACGTTGTCGGTGGCCAGCGACACCTTCGACAGGTTCGTCACCGACTGCTCGTAGCCCGTGGTGGCGTACACGACCTCGCACGCCGCCTGCGGCATCGCCACCTGGGAGGTGGCGATCGCGTTGGCGGAGTCGGTGATCGAGGCGACGTCGGGGTAGACCTCGAAGTGGATGTGCGGCCAGCGCCCGTCGTAGCAGGCCGGCCAGATGCTCGTGAAGGTGACCAGGCCGTCGGCGTCGGCCACCTGGACGCCCCGCAGGTAGTTCTCCTGCGTGATGCCCTCGCTGTACATCGAGTACTCGCCGTCGCGGTTGCAGTGCCACGCGTACACGGCAGCGCCCTCGTAGGCCGCGCCCCCGTCCGCGAGGTCGAAGACGCTCAGCTGCAGGGTCATGGGCACGCCCTCGGCCGTCGTGGTCGAGGTGCCGAAGCTGGACCGGATGTCCGACCTGACGATGCCGCTCTCCTCCAGCGCGTCCGGGCCGTTGGAGCCGTCACCGGGGTAGGGGCCGGCGGTCTCGTCGGGGATCTCGGCCAGGCCCGACGAGGACGTCGCGGACGCCGTCGCGGTCGCCGCGGAGGTGGTCGCGGTGGCGCTGCTCCCGCAGGCCGCCAGCAGGCCCGCGGCCGCGCCGGCGCCGCCGAGCTGCAGCAGGCGCCGACGGCCCAGCAGCGTGCCGATGTCGAAACCGGCGCCCTGGTCGTCGAGGTCCTCGTCCTGCCTCGCCAGCACGCGCCCCTCGTACGTGCGCAGACCCCTGCGGCCCATGTCGCGACTCCCCACCGTCCTGCGCCCCGCACACCGCGGTGACGACTTGCGACGACTGTCGGCGGCCCGCCGGCGCCGTCCCGGGGAGCGCGCTGTGCGCCTGCTGTGGACGTCCAGCGACCCCTCGCCCCGCCGTCACGGACCCGTCATCGGGCAGGGTGTCCCGGTGGACGACGACGGCGCGCGGGTGGTCGGCGTCGGCCCGTGGGAGGCCGAGCGGGGCGGGCCGGCGCCCGCCGACGACCGGCTCGACCCCGAGCTGCTGGCCGCCGGCGACCGCCGCAACGTGGTCGACCGCTACCGGTACTGGACCGAGGCGGCCATCCGCGCCGACCTCGCCGAGCGCCGCCTCCGCGAGCGACCCGGCACCGAGCTGCACGTCGTGGTGGAGGGCTTCCAGCACGACATGAACGTCGGCTCGGTGGCGCGCACCGCCAACGCCGCGAACGCCGACGGCTTCCACGTCGTCGCCGACCGCCGGTGGAACCGCCGCGGCGCCATGGCCACCGACCGGTACCTGCCGGTGCACCACCACGCCGACGCCGCCGCGCTGCTGGCCTGGGTGGGCGAGCGCGGCCTGGCCCTCGTGGGCCTCGACAACGCCCCCGGCGCGGTGCCGCTGGAGACGGCGGACCTGCCGGCCCGGTGCGCGCTGGTCGTCGGCTCGGAGGGGCCGGGCCTGTCGGCGCAGGTGCTGGCCGCCGCCGACGCGCTGGTGGAGATCGGGCAGTTCGGCTCGACCCGGTCGCTGAACGCCGGGGCGGCCGGCGCCGTCGCCGTCCACGCCTGGCTGCGGAGGTGGGCGTTCGGGCAGGTGCCGCCGCCCGGCTGACCGGGGTGTCAGCGCTGGCCCGCGGCGGTGGGAGGATCGCGCTGAAGCATCCGACACCGAGGAGATCCCCCATGCCCATCGCGACCCCCGAGGTCTACGCGGAGATGCTGGAGAAGGCCAAGGCCGGCTCCTTCGCCTACCCGGCGATCAACATCACGAGCTCGTCCACCGTCACCGCGGCCATCCAGGGCTTCGCGGAGGCCGGCAGCGACGGCATCATCCAGGTCTCCACCGGTGGCGCCGAGTACGCCTCCGGCTCGACCGTCAAGGACATGGTGCGCGGCGCCGAGGCCCTGGCCGAGTACGCCCACCACGTGGCCAAGGGCTACGGCGTCAACATCGCCCTGCACACCGACCACTGCCCGGCCGACAAGCTGGACAAGTACGTGCGCCCGCTGCTCGCCATCAGCGAGGAGCGCGTCAAGAACGGCCGCGACCCGCTGTTCCAGTCGCACATGTTCGACGGCTCGGCCGTCCCGCTCGACGAGAACCTCTCCATCGCCACCGAGCTGCTCGAGCGCTGCTCGGCCGCCAAGGTGGTCCTCGAGATCGAGGTCGGCGTGGTCGGCGGCGAGGAGGACGGCGTCGCCAACGAGATCAACGACCAGCTGTACTCCACCCCCGAGGACGCCATCGCCACCGCGAAGGCCCTCGGCGTCGGGGAGAAGGGCTACTACCTGACCGCCCTGACCTTCGGCAACGTGCACGGCGTCTACAAGCCGGGCAACGTCAAGCTCAAGCCCGAGGTCCTCAAGGCCGCCCAGGACGCGGTCTCGAAGGAGTTCGGCGGCGGCGACAAGCCCTTCGCGCTCGTCTTCCACGGCGGCTCCGGCTCCACGGCCGAGGAGATCGGCCAGGCCGTCGACTTCGGCGTCGTCAAGATGAACATCGACACCGACACCCAGTACGCCTACACGCGTCCGGTCGTCGACTACATGCTGAAGAACTACGACGGCGTGCTGAAGATCGACGGCGAGGTCGGCAACAAGAAGCAGTACGACCCGCGCGCCTGGGCAAGATCGCGGAGGCCGGCATGGCCGCCCGCGTCAAGGAGGCCTGCGAGCACCTGCGCTCCGCGGGCACCTCGCTCAACGGCTGAGCGACCCCGCACGGACGAGAGGCCGGCACCCCGCGGGGGTGCCGGCCTCTCGCGTCGGACCTGCTGTCGGACCTGCTGTCGGACCTGCTGTCGGACCTGCTGTCGGACCGGTCGTGCTGCTGGCCTCAGGCGACGAGGTCGGGCCCGCCGCGGGGGCCGTCGTCGCTGCCGTCGGGCAGCGTGTGGTCGATGCCCGGGTCCTCCTCGACCACGCGCAGCACCTGGTTGATGCTCGTGACCTGGATCAGGAAGCGCACGAGGTCGGGCGGGCGGATCAGCACCAGCTTCGAGGGGCTCCGCGAGGCGAGGCGCGCGAGGAACGCGACCCCGGTGGAGTCCATGAACGTCACGTTGCGCACGTCGACCTCGACGGGCCGACCGGCGGACTCCGCGTCGGCCGAGGCCTCCAGCAGGTCCTGCCCGAGCTCGGCGTCGACCTCACCGGTGAGGACGACGCGCGTCTTGCGGCTCCCGAGGATGACGTGGACGGAACCGGGCTCCTCGCCGTCGGTCCCGTGACCTGCACCTACCACCCGCACCTCACCCTCCACGCGCAGTCACCGCCCCCGCCTGCGGTCTTCCTCCGACGCCGCTGCTGGACGCCGTCGGACCCCCGGACCATACGGGGTGAGCCGCCCCCCGTGGCAGAGGGTGTCGGGAGCGTCACCCCGAGGGCAGACAGCCGTCATCCGCGGTCCACCCGCCAGGGCCCGCGGCCCGAGGTGGGCGGGCACCGGTGGGTCGCGTCGACGTCGAAGGCGGCCAGGGTGCCGCACACCCGCAGGACGTACAGCACCCCGTCGTCCGCGCCCCGCAGCACCGCCCGTCCGCCGGCGCGGCGCACCCGGGCGGCCAGCTGCACCAGGAAGGAGGCGCCCGAGGAGTCGACGAAGCCGACGCCGCACAGGTCGACGACGACGCGGTCGACGCCGTCCGCCTCCGCCAGCGCCACCAGCGGGGGGAACTGCGCGCGCTCGGCGAGGTCGAGGTCACCCGCGGCGGTGATGGTCAGCTCCGACCCGCTCACCGCGCCCTCGATCACCGCGCTCCTCCGGTCGCGTCCGCCCCCCTGGTCACAGCGAGCGACCGTAGCTCACGCTGGGGAGCGGGAGCAGGGGCGGCCGCGGTGGCCGTCGGGCGGCGGACGGGCAGCGGGGGGCCAGCGGGCGGCCAGCAGGCGGCGTGCGGGGCCCCGGCGGCAGGATGGTCACCATGCCCTCGTCGCACCCGCGCTCGCCGATGTCCCTGCCGACGCCGGGACCCGCCGGCGCCCACGGCGGCGCCCGTACCGG
>NZ_VUOH01000006.1 GCF_015390235.1 Quadrisphaera sp. INWT6
CACCGGGGAGCACCCCGGGATCGGCGGCTCGACCGGCCGGCCGATCCGCACGCGCGACTCGGTGGTCGCGCTGTGGGAGGACGCGCGCCGCCGCCTGGAGGCGGCCGGCGCCACCACCGTCGTCGTGGACCTCCCCGTGGTCTCGAACTACGAGGGAGACCGCCCCGGCGCCCCCACGATCGCCACCCGCGGCCTGGTCTCCCCCGCCTACCTGCGCCAGGAGATCGTCGACCTGTGCGCCTGGGCGTGGGACGAGTTCCTGCGCGCCAACGGCGACCCGGCGCTGGGCACGCTCGCCGACGTCGACGGCGCGACGGTCTTCCCCCACCCCGAGGGCGCCCTGCCCGACCGCTACAACCGGCTTCGACGACGACGTCGCCGAGTACCCCGAGTGGGTGCGCACCCACCCCGGCACGCGCCTCGAGGACCTCACCGAGCTGCCCGCCGGGCTGCGGGGCCTGGACGAGACGCGCCGCCTCGACCTCGACGAGTGGATGGCGGCCCACGACCTCGACGCCGTCGTCATGCCGACCGTCGCCGACGTCGGGCCCGCCGACGCCGACGTCGACCCGGCCTCGGCCGACGCCGCGTGGCGCAACGGGGTGTGGGTGGCCAACGGCAACCTCGCGGTCCGGCACCTGGGCATCCCGACCGTCACCGTGCCGATGGGCGTCATGGCCGACACCGGCGTGCCGGTGGGCCTGACGTTCGCGGGGCGCGCGCACGACGACGCCGCGCTTGCTCGTCCTCGGCTCGGCCTTCGAGGCGCTCGGACCGCTCCGCGTCGCCCCGCCCCGCACCCCGCGCCTGGGCTGAGGCTCCCGCGTCGTCGCGGGCCCGACGGCCTGAGGGGTCGCGGGCGTCGCCCCAGCACCGCTCACCGGGTGCGACGGACCCGGCGACCCCAGACTCGACCGGTGAGCGTCCCGGGAGACACCGCCCCGCCCGAGCCCACCTCGCGCCTGGGCGGCGCCCTCTTCCGCTTCGGACGCGCACGGCGCGACGTCCTCGCCTCCGTCCTGCAGCGCTGGGGCTGGAGCTGCGCCGTCCTCCCGTACCCGGGGTACGGCGCGGGCGGGAGCACGCGGGTGCTGGCCCGCGTCGTCCTCGCCCCGCCCGGGCGCGAGCCGAGCGAGGTCCGGGGCGTCGCCGCGTGGCGCCGCCTGGTGACGCTGCAGCGCTCCCGCGTCGACGTCGAGGTCACCGCTGCGGGCCAGGGCGAGGGGCACCGGGTCCGCAGCGGCCCGGGCGGGTTCGTCGACGCGACCCTCCCCTGGGCCCTGGAGCCCGGCGAGCGCACCGTGCTCCTGCGGGTCGGCCGCAGGCCCCCCGTGGAGGCGACCGTGCACGTCGCCGACCCGGCGGCCCGCACGGGGATCGTCTGCGACGTCGACGACACCGCCCTGGTCACGGGCCTGGCGCACCCGCTGCGCGCGGCCTGGCAGACGATGAGCCGCGCCTTCGCCCAGCGGGTCCCCGTGGAGGGGATGGCCGACCTGCTCAGCGCCGCGCACGCGCAGCTGGGCGGGACCGGCACCCCGGTCGTCTACCTGAGCAACGGTCCGTGGAACTTCAACGGCCCGCTGGTCCGCTTCCTCGCGCGCTGCGGGTTCCCCGCCGGCCCGCTGCTGCTGACGCAGTGGAGCCCCACCGACCAGGGGTTCTTCCGCGACGGCCGCGCCCACAAGCGCCGCAGCCTGCGGCGGCTGCACGCGGACCTCCCCGACGTCCGCTGGCTCCTCGTGGGCGACGACGGCGAGCACGACCCCGCGATCTATGAGGAGTTCGCCCGCGAGCACCCGGACCACGTGGTCGCCGTCGCCCTGCGGCAGGTCGCCGTCGGAGCGGCCTCAGCCCCGGTGGCCGAGCACCACGGCCCGGTGCCGGTCGTGCGCGGACCCGACGGGCACGCGCTGCTGGAGCGCCTCCGCCCCGTCCTCCCGTCGCCCGCCCCCTGAGGGACCACCCGCGCGGGGCTGCTCGAGCGCTGCGACGTCGTCGACGCCCCGCGCGGCTCGTCCGGTGGCCGCCGTCCAGCGCAGGTGCAGGAAGTTCGCGGCCCCGACCAGCGCGGTGACCGCCCACGACAGCACGAGCTGGGTGGTGGTCGAGGTCCCCGGCGCGAGCACGTCCGCCAGGGCCAGGACCGCCGCCGTCAGCGCGGTGCCGACCACCGCGGAGGCCGCCCCGGACAGGTGCGCGTCGCGCAGCGACGGGCGCCCCGTGCCCCGGAACGTCCAGAGGCGGTGGGTCTCGTTGACCGCGAGGGTCGAGACGGCGCTGGCCACGACGCTGGGGACGACGACGGCGCCGCCCGACTGCGCCAGCGCCAGGTACACGAGGGAGTAGACGGCGTTGCCCGCGCCGCCCGCGGCGACGAACCTCACGAGGGCCACCACGTCCCGCCGGGCCGGCGCCGTCTGCATCACGGTCCGAGCGTGGGGTCGGGGCCGGCGCCGCCCCTGGACGGACCCTGTGCGCCGCTCGTGGACCGCGACGGTCACGACCGACCCGTGCACCTCGGGGCCGGTGGCGCGCAGGCGCGTGGTCGTCGAGGGGGTGCAGGGCGGGTCGTACCGTCGTGAGGTGCCCGCCTCCTCCCCCAGCACCACCGGCCGGGCCGTCGACAGCTCCGTGCGGGGGCTGCGGGCCCTGCTGCGGTGGACGCCGCAGACCGGGACCGGCCCCGCGGCGGTCCGCGCCGGCGTCACGGTCGCCGTCCCGCTGGTGCTGCTCGCCGCGGCGGGGGCGCGTCGACCTGGCGCTCTACGCCACCTTCGGCGCCTTCACCGCGGTGTACGGGCGCCGGCCCGACGGCAGCGCCGACGTCCGCGTGCAGGCGCGTCACGCCGTGGTGCTGGTCGCGGCGGTGGCCACCGGGTGCGCCGTCGCCCTCAGCGACCACCGCGCCCTGCTCGCGGTGCCCGTCGCGGCGGCGTGGGCGGCGGGCGCTGCGGCGCTCTCGGAGCGCCAGCACTGGCGCCCGCCGGGCCCGCTGTTCCCGGTGTTCGCGGTGGGTGCCTGCTCGGCGGTGGCCCGGGCCGACCCGGGCCAGGCGGCCGCGTCGGTGGGCGTCGGCGTCGGGGCCGCGGTCCTCGCGCTGGTGGTCAGCGCGGTGAGCGGGGTGGTTCCCGTCCGGCGCGCAGCACCGGCCCGCCCGACGACGGCGCACGCCGCCCCGGCGCCCGCGTCGCGGCAGCGGGTCCAGGCCCTGCGGTGCGGCGTCGCCGTGCTGGTCGCGGGGGCGCTGGCCACGGCCGCCCCCGGGCAGCACCCGTACTGGGCGATGGTCGCCGCCGTCGTGCCGATGGCCGCCGCCACCCTCGGCGGGCAGCTGCTGCGGGCCGCGCACCGCGTGGTCGGCACCCTGGGCGGCCTGGTGCTGGCCGGGGCGCTGCTGGCCCTGCCGCTGGGCACCTGGGCGGTGGTCGCCGTCGCCGTCGCGCTGCAGGTAGCGGCCGAGCTGCTCGTCACCCGCCACTACGGCGCGGCGATGCTCGCGATCACCCCGCTGGCGCTGCTGGTCGGCCAGCTCGCGCACCCCGTGCCGGTGGGTGCGCGGCTGGCCGACCGCGGCCTGGAGACGCTGCTCGGCGTGCTGGTGGGGGCCGCCGTCGTCGTCCTGACGCGCCAGCGCCGCGGTCGCCTCCCGGTCAGCGACCCGCGCTGACCAGCGGCCCGAGGGCGGCGGTGCGGACGTCGAGGAGGTCGGCCCAGGCACCCAGGTAGTCACCCGTGCAGACGACGGCGCCCTCGGGGCGCAGCGCCCCGTCGTCGAGGGCCACGGCAGCGCTGCTGACGGCGTCGACGGCCGCCGCCACCTCCGCGGCGACGACCTCGGTGCGCACCAGGGCCGCGGCGGTCGCCCGCACCAGCGCCTCGTGCTCGGCGGCGCTGACCCACGGGCTGCGGCCGTCCGGCCGGTACCCGCAGGGGGCGTCGCTGACCGCCGAGCTCACGGCCACCAGGCCGCGCAGCATCCGCTGGAGGTCGAGCAGGGCGACGACGAGGAGCTCGCTGCCCACCAGGCCCCCGCCCGAGCGCTGGGCGACCGCGGGGTCGCCGGCGCGGTCCGCCACAGCGCCCGCCGCCGTCAGGAGGCGCCCCAGCCCGACGGCGTGGGAGGTGTGGGTGCTCACCGCCCTGACGGTGCGGCGCCGTCAGCGCCGTCGGGCCAGGTGATGCCGACCTTGCCGCCCTGGGCGGCGTCGGCCACCGCGTACGCGCGCTCGGCGTCCTCGATCGAGAAGGTGTCGCTGACCAGGCGCTCGGGGTGCAGGTCCCAGAGCACCAGGTTGCGCAGCAGCTCGCTCATCCGCCCGTGGAGGTGACCCACGAGCCGTGCACCGTCAGCTGGCGGTGGATCAGCACCTCCGAGACGTCGACCGTGAGCTGGCCGCCCTCGCCGACCAGCGCCGCGCGGCCCCACCGGCGGGTGTGGCGCAGCGCCGTCAGCTGCCCGCGGCCGTTGCCGGAGCAGTCCACGGCCACCTCCGCGCCCCCGCCGCCCGGGCCGGGCAGCAGGGCGTCGAGCTCCTCGTCGGAGCCGGCCACCGCGTGGTCGACGGCGCCGAGCTCCAGGGCCAGCGCGCGGCGCTCCGGGCTCGGGTCGGTGCCCACCACCAGCGGTGAGCCCATCGCCCCGGCCAGCAGGCCCACGGCGCAGCCGACCGGGCCGAGCCCGGTGACCAGCACCCGGTCGCGCCCGGAGACGTCGACGCGGCACAGCGCCTCGTAGGCGGTGCCGAAGCCGCAGGCGACCACCGCTCCGTCGAGGAAGGTGAGCTCGTCGGCAGCACGAGCAGGTCGCGCTCCTCGGCCAGGAGCAGGTCGGCGTGGCCGCCGTCGCGCTGCCAGCCGTAGGCCGCGCGCCCCGCGCCGGTGCAGGAGATCTGGTAGCCGCCGCGGCACTCGTCGCACTGGCCGCAGCCGGAGATGTGGTAGACGACCACGCGGTCTCCGACAGCGATCCGCTCGACCCCGGAGCCCACCGCGACGACGCGCCCCGCGGGCTCGTGGCCGCCGACGACGCCCTGGTAGGCCTCGGGCCCCTCGCCCAGGTGCTCGCGGTAGATCGCGCGCAGGTCGGAGCCGCAGATGGTCGAGGCGCGGGTGGCCACGAGCACCTGGCCGTGGCCGACCTCGGGGTCGGGGACCTCCCGCAGGTCGACCTGGCTGCCTCCGGGCAGGAACGCTGCGCGCATCGGGGACCTCTCCCTGGGTGAAGACCGCTCATCTGAGCGGCATCGCTCAGATGAGTGAAGTCTGGGGCTGCGCAGCGGCGGCTGTCAACGGCTGTGGCAGGCTCCCGGCGTGGCGCAGACCAGGGGCGGTGCCCGAGCAGCGGGCCTGGGCACCGGTGGCCTCGCCCTCGCCGTCGAGGCGGCCCGCCGCTTCCACCTCGAGGGCGCCTCCAAGGTGCAGATCGCCGCCGACCTCGGCGTCAGCCGCTTCAAGGTGGCGCGGCTGCTCGAGGCCGCGCGCGCGGCCGGGGTGGTGCAGATCCGCATCGGTGCGCCCCCGCAGCTCGACGGCGCCCTGGGCGACGCCCTGCGCGAGCGGTACGGCCTGCGGCAGGCCCTCGTGCTCACGGGTGAGCACGACGCCGACGACGACACCGAGGCCGGGCCCCTGGGCGGCGCCGTGGGCCGGCTGGCAGCGGACTACGCGCAGCAGCTGGTCTCCCCCGACGACGTCGTCGGGCTGGCCTGGGGCCACGCGATGTCGGCCGTGAGCGCCGGCTGGACCGAGCACACCCCGGCGCGGTTCGTGCAGCTGGCCGGCACCATCGGCAGGCCCGACGTCCGCCTCGACGCCCCCGGCCTGGTGAGGACCGCGGCGGCGGCTGCGGGCGGCACCCCCGCCTACTACTACGCGCCCCTGCTCATGCCCGACGCCGCGAGCGCCGCGGCGCTGCGCGACCAGGCCGGGGTCCGCGAGGCGCTCGCCGAGCTCGACGAGCTGACGCTGGCGGTCGTCAGCATCGGCGCCTGGGCGCCGGGCGAGTCGACGGTGTTCGACAACCTCGGACAGGCGGACCGCGAGGTCGCCGCGGGCGCCGGCGTCGTCGCGGAGACCACCGGGCTCCTGCTCGACGCCGGGGGGCGCGTGGTCGACGTCCTCGCCGACCGGGTGCTGGCCGTCAGCGCCGAGCAGCTGCGCCGCACGCCGCGGGTGGTGGCGCTGGGGGTCGGCGCCGGGCGGGCCGGCGCCGTGGCCGCCGTGGCCCGCAGCGGGCTGGTCGACACGCTGGTCACGCACTCCGGGCTGGCGCGGGCGCTCCTCGAGGTCTGAGGCCCGGACTCAGAGGTCCTTGCGGGCGAAGGCGGTGGTCGCCACCCACAGGACCATCGCCACCCACACCGCCGACCAGAGCAGGTACAGCGGGGTCGGCGAGCTGACGGACAGGAACGGGAATGCCTCGGCGCCCTGCCCCATCGCGGCCAGGGCCGTCGGGTCCTGGAAGGCGTGCATCGCCCCGCGCCACAGCCCGTCGGTGGGCAGGACGACGCGGCTGACCTCACCGACGCGCGCCACGCCCTCGTTGCCGAGCGCCGAGCCGACCCCGCCGACCACCCCGGAGATCCAGGTGGCCCCGAAGAGCCCGACGGCCACGACGCCGGAGGCCATCGGCGAGACCGCCGTCGACAGCAGCAGCGCCAGCGTCAGGAGCACCACCGTCTGGCCGGCGAGCAGCAGCAGGCCCGCCACCGGGTCCGGCGGCCAGTAGCCCACCGCCCACAGCACCACGAGGCACAGCGCGAACGCCGCGACCACGACGTAGGTGCCGCCGAACACCGCCAGCCCGAGCCACTTGCCGAGCAGGTACGCGGAGCGGCGCACCGGCCGGGCGAGGACGGCGAGCGCCGCCCCCGACTCGGTCTCCCCCGCCACGGTGGGGCCGGTGAGGAACGCCGTGCCCAGCGCCGCGATGAGGCTGAGGCCGAAGAGGACGAGGTTGAGCACCTGGGAGGCGGCCACCCGCGCCTCGCCGCTGGTCAGCTCGGCGCCCAGGCGCCAGAAGCCCCAGCCCGCGAGGCCCAGCAGCAGCACGGTCAGGGCGGCGAGGGCCAGCACCACCTTGCGGCGGGCCGCCTCGCGCAGGGTCAGCAGGGCGATGACGCCGGTGCTGCGCAGCTGGTGGCTCACCGCGAGGCCTCCTGGTGCTGTGGCTGGGCGTCGGGGTGGCCGTCGGGGTGGCGCAGGATGCCGAGCAGGCGCTCCTCGAGGCTGACCCGCACCGGCTCGACGGCGTGGACGGCCACGCCGAGGGCGGCGAGGTCGCGCACGAGGGCGGGCACCCGACCGCCGTCGTCGCCCTGGTCGCCCTCCGGCAGGGCGGTGAGCGCGACGGTCCAGGTGTCGCCCTCGCGCTCGACGGGGCCGGTGGCGGCCAGCCGCTGCTCGGCGGCGGCGGTGACGCCGGACAGCTCCAGGCGCAGGCGGCGCTGGCCGAGCAGCTCGGCGAGGGTCCCGGCGGCGGCGACCCGGCCCCGGTCGAGGATCACCACGCGGTCGCAGACGCGCTCCACCTCGCCGATGAGGTGGGAGTTCAGCAGCACCGCCGTCCCCTGCTCGCGCAGGCCGAGCACCACGTCGCGCACGTCGGCGCGGCCGACGGGGTCGAGGGCGCTGGTCGGCTCGTCGAGGACGACGAACGCCGGGCGGGCCACCAGCGCCACGGCCAGGCCCAGCCGCTGCTGCATCCCCTTGGAGAACCCGCCGACGCGGTCGTCGCCGCGCTGGCCGAGCCCGACGAGGGCGAGCCGGTCGCGCTGCTCCGCGGCGGGCACGGACGCCCCCGACAGGCGGGCGTGCAGCGCCACGACCTCGGCGGCGGTGAGCCAGGGCTGGTAGCGGAAGAGCTCGGGCAGGTAGCCGACGCCGGCGCGGGCGGCCGGGTCGTCGACGGGACGGCCGAGCAGCAGCACCTCCCCGGAGTCCGGGCGGACCAGGCCCAGCAGCATCTTGATGACGGTGGTCTTGCCGGCGCCGTTGGGCCCGAGCAGCCCGACCACCTCACCGCGCCCGACCTGCAGCGACACGTCGTGCACGGCCTGGTGGCGGCGGAAGCGCTTGCGCAGGTGGGAGCACCACACCGCCGGGGAGGTCGCTGGGGACCCCTCAGCGGTGGGGTGCTCCCCCGGGCTCATCAGCGCAGGCCCCGGGCCACCGCGAGGAGCTCGTCGGTGCCGAGGGTCCCGGCGACCGCCGTCAGCTCGCCGTCCTGCGTCCAGACCACGGCCGCCGTGCTGCCGTCACGGGCGGTGATGGTGGTGGCGGGCACGCCGTCGACGTCAGCGGTCCCCGTGGTCGCCCGGTCGCTCGGGACGGGGAGCGGCAGGGTCGACCCGGTGGAACCGTCACCCGTGAAGGTCGCGAGCTGCGCCGCGACGTCGGCGGGCAGGCCCGGCAGCGAGAGCAGGTAGTCGCGGACCTCGCTGAAGGGCGCGCCGGTGGAGTCGGCGGTCGGAGCGACGCCGCGGGCCACGGCGAGGGCGGGCAGGCCCGTCGACGACGACCAGGTGGCGAGCACCCCGGGGCCGGCGGTGAGCCGCACGGTGGTGCCGTCGAGGCCGGCGGGCACCGGCGGCAGGTCCTCACCGGCCGCCGCTGCCGAGGCCGCGGCGCGGGCGGCGGAGAAGGTGAAGCTCGAGCTGCCCCGGTCGCCCACCTGGTAGGTCGGCTGGCCGGTGACCCCGCGGGGCAGCTCGGCCACCCGCGGCACGGCGATGCCGGTCGCCGCCTCGGCGGCGGCGGCGCTGTCGACGGCGCGGACCTGCACCTCCTGCTCGGTGGACGAGGTGGAGACCTCGCCGAACGCGCTGGGGTCGGGCAGGTCCACGAGGTCGGTGGAGGTGAAGCTCACCGGCTGCACGCTCTCGGCCTCGAAGATGCGGAACCAGTCCGAGGCGGCGGCGGTGCTGGCACCGGCCACCACGACGGCGACGCCGAGCGCCACGGCTCCCGGGCGGCGCAGCCAGCCGCGCGAGCGCCCCGACGGTCCCGCGGCGGCGGCCCGCGACCCGCCGTCGGCCGCCGCGGTCTGCAGGCGGTGCCACGCGGCGTCGGTGCGCGCCTCCGGCACGGTGCGGTGGCCGCCCAGGGCCCCCGCAGCTGCGTCGGCGTCGGCCCGGACCCCGCTCAGCACGCGCTGGCAGCGCGCGCAGGCGGCGACGTGCCGGTGGTCGGGGTCGCTGACGCCGGCGGGCTCGTCGACGACGCGGCGCAGGACGCCCTCAGCGGGGTGACGCATGGTTCCTCAGCTCCTCGCGCAGTGCGCTCTCGGCGCGCCGGACCGTGGTCCCGACGCTGGTGGGTGACAGGTGCAGGGCCGAGGCGACCTCGGCGTAGCTCAGGCCGCTGTGCCGCAGCACCAGGGCCGTGGCCTGCTTGCGGGGCAGGCGGGCCAGCGCCTCGCGCACGCCGCGGCGCTCCTCGGCGGCGACGACGTCGTCGGCGACGTCCCCCGCGACGGCCTCGTCGTCAGCGCGCCCGGCCACGACGGCGTCCTCGCGGGCCGTCCGGCGGCGGCGGGTGCGCAGCGCGTTGAGGGCGGTGTGCGTCGCGGCGACGCACAGCCAGCCGCGGGCCTGGTCGGCGGGGACCCGGGAGCGGGCGAAGGACAGGAAGACCTCCTGCGCGACGTCCTCGGCCTGGCCGCGCGCGTCCGCGCTGGTGCCGAGCACCCGCGCCGCCACGCCGACGACGAGGGCGTGGTCGCGGCGGAACACCGCCTCCAGGTCCGGCCTCAGCTCCAGCACGCCACCTCCCGAGGGCGCGCGGGTGCGGCCCGCCCCCAGGGTGCGCGCCGGCGCGGCGAGGGCGAGCGGCGGCCCCGGGGGTCCGGCGCTGGTCCGGTCTGCGGCGTCCACACCTCCTCAGCACCGCGGCGGGCCGGGATGTGACACCGGTGCGAGAAACCCGTCGCCGAGGCAACAGGTCCGGCCCCCGTCTGCCGATGGGGACACCACGAACGTGTTCCACACCGGGGAGGCACCACCATGAAGATCCTCGTCGCCGACGACAGCCGCGTCATGCGGCAGATCGTCATCCGCACCCTGCGCCAGGCCGGGTACGACTCCCACGAGGTGGTCGAGGCCGAGAACGGCCGCGAGGCCCTGGAGAAGGTCGCCTCCGAGGCCCCCGACCTGGTCCTGTCGGACTGGAACATGCCCGAGATGACCGGCATCGAGTGCCTGCGGGCGCTGCGCGCCTCCGGCTCGCAGGTGCCCTTCGGGTTCGTCACCTCCGAGGGCTCCGACGACATGCGCTCCACCGCCTCGGCGGCCGGTGCGCTGTTCCTCATCGCCAAGCCGTTCACGGCCGAGACGTTCGAGGACGAGCTGGCTCCGGTGATCGGCTGATGCCCCCCTCGCTCGCCGCCCTGCTGGCGCCCGCCGGCACCTCCGCCGGCCCCTCCGCCGGCCCCAGCCTCCACGTCGACGCCGAGGGCCAGCTCGCCCTGGAGCTCCAGGCGTGGATGCTCACCTGGGACGTCGCTCCCGCCGCGCTGCAGCACCTCGTCGAGGGCGCGGTCACCGGCGCTCCCGTCGAGACGGCCATCGGCGCTGACGCCCGCGCCGACCTGGCCCGCATCGTCGAGCGGGCGGGGAGGGCCCTGCTCGCGGAGTGAGCCGCACCCGAACCGCTCGAGGTCGCGGGGGGCCGTGCGACCGGAGCCGACCTACGCTCCGGAGCATGGCTCCCCGCCGCCGTCCCCTCGACGACCTGCGCCAGGCCGCCGGCCGCCTCGGCGAGAGGGTCGGCGACCACCTCCCCCGCCCGGGCCAGGGCGGTGAGGACCGCCTCGGCGACCTGTTCCGCCCCCGCCTGCCCCCGGCCCGCCCGCTCGCCCTGGTGCAGGCCGACCTCGACGCCCTCGTCGGGCTCGACAGCGTCAAGGAGCAGGTGCGGGCGCTGGTCGCGTTCCTGCAGGTGCAGGCGCGCCGCAAGGAGCACGGGCTGCCGGAGGTCGCCACCTCCCAGCACCTGGTCTTCCTCGGCAACCCCGGCACCGGCAAGACGACCGTGGCCCGGCTGCTCGCGGAGATGTACCGCGCCATCGGCCTGCTGCAGCGGGGCCACCTCGTCGAGGTCGACAGGGCGGCGCTGGTCGGCCAGTACGTCGGCGCGACGGCCATCAAGACCGACCGCGTCATCCGCCAGGCCCTCGACGGCGTGCTCTTCATCGACGAGGCGTACTCGCTGGCGCCCGAGGGCGAGGGCAGGCTCGACTTCGGCCCCGAGGCCATCGAGGTGCTGCTCAAGCGCATGGAGGACCACCGCCACCGCCTCGTCGTGGTGGTGGCCGGCTACCCGCGGCTCATGGACGCGTTCCTCGCCTCCAACCCCGGGCTGCGCTCCCGGTTCGCGCGCGAGGTCCACTTCCCCGACTACTCCGTCGACGAGCTGCTGGCCATCTTCGGCGGCACCGCGGAGCAGCACGAGTACGTCCTCGACGACGAGGCCCGCGCGGTGCTCCGCCGCGTCTTCGCGGGCGCCGCAGCCGGTGGAGGCTCCGGCGGCGGCACGGGCAACGCGCGCTTCGCCCGGACCCTCTTCGAGCAGGCCCTGAACCGCCAGGCGCTGCGGCTGGTCCGCGACGGCGCGGCCCCCGACGCCCTCGAGCGCGACGACGTCGTGACCCTCACCGCCGGCGACGTCACGGAGGCGGCCCGGACCCTGGGCGAGGAGCCGCTGGTCGACGTCGAGCCGTCGCGCTGGCGGCGCTGGCTGGCCTGAGCACCGGTCCCCGGGCGGCCACCAGGGCCGCCCTCAGGGCGACGCGGTCGTCGAAGCCGTCGGTCCTCGTCCCCGTCGTCATCTCGCGCCCGGCGCCGCGCCCGAGGACCACCACGACGTCCCCGGGCCGGGCACCGGCCACGGCGGCGGCGAACGCGTCGGCCCGGTCGGGCACCTCGCGGACGACGGCGCGACCGCCGCTGCGGGCACCGGCGGCGACGAGGGCCCGCAGGAGCGCCGGGTCCTGGTCGTGGGCGCCCTCGTCGGTGACCACCACGACGTCGGCCAGGCGTCCCACCGCCGCCCCGAGCGGTCCGGGCTTGCCGGGGTCCCTGCCCCCGCGCTGCCCGACGACCACGTGCAGGCGCCCCGCGGTCAGCGTGCGCAGGTGCGCCAGAGCGCGCTCGACGCCGTGCGCGTTGTGGGCGAAGTCGACCAGCGCCAGGAAGGGCTGCCCGGCGTCGACGACCTCCATGCGGCCCGGCACGAGCGCCAGCCGCTCGACGCCGAGGACCGCGGCGTCGAGGTCGGCCCCCGTGGCGGCGAGCGCCGCGAGCGCCGACAGGGCGTTGTCGGCCTGGTGGGCTCCGAGCAGGCGCAGGTGGACGGCGCGGTCGGCGGTGGGGCCCCGCAGGCGGAAGCGGGTGCCGGTGGCCGTGGCCTCCACGCGGGTGGCGGTCCAGTCGGCGGGCTGCCCGCGGGCCGAGGTGGTGACCAGGGGCACGCGCCCGTCGTCGGCGACCCGGCGGGCCAGGCGGTGGCCCCAGCGGTCGTCGACGGACACCACCGCGAGCGCGCAGCGCCCGGGCTCGAACAGGCGCGCCTTGGCCTCGAAGTAGCCGTCCATGTCGCGGTGCAGGTCGAGGTGGTCGGCGGCGAGGTTGGTGAAGACGGCGGCGCGGAAGCGGGTGCCGTCGACGCGGTGCAGCGCGAGAGCGTGGCTGGAGACCTCCAGCGCGGCGGTGGCCACGCCGGCGTCGCGGAAGACGGCGAGGTCGCGCTGCAGGTCGGCGGCCTCGGCCGTGGTGAGGACGGCGGGCCGGTCGACGCCGGGGCCCCGGGTGACGACGCCGCTGAGCAGTCCCGCGGGTCGCCCGCCGGCGCCGAGCGCCCCAGCGGCAGCGGCGGCGGCGCCCGCGTGGAGCAGGTGGGTGGTGCTGGTCTTGCCGTTGGTCCCGGTCACGCCGATCACGTCGAGCTCGGCCGAGGGGTGGTCGTAGAGCCAGTCGGCCAGGGGGCCGGCGCGGGCGCGCGGGTCGCTGACCAGCAGCGTCGTCAGCCCGGGGCACGGGCGGTCGCTGACGGCCGCGACGGCGCCCCGGGCGAGGGCCGCCGGCGCGAAGCCCGCTCCGTGGCGCCCCGCCCCGGGCAGGGCCAGCCAGAGGTCACCGGGTCCGACGCGGCGCGAGTCGTGGTGGAGCCCGGTGACGACGGGGCCGTCGCCGGGACCCGGCTGACCCGGTGGCGGTGCGGCCCCCAGGAAGGAGGCGACCTCCGCGAGGGTCTTCGGCCGGTGGCCACGAGGCGCGCGGGGCCGGCTCATCCCCCGAGGGTCGGCGCCGCGGCCCTCGATCACCAGTGCGGGACTCCGCCGAGGGGGCGTGCGGTGTCCGCCCACGGGCGGAGACCGGGCGGGGCGGGCCCAGCTGCCGGGCTGATCCGCCGGGCGCCCCCACCGGCGCAGGCTCGGGGGACCACCGCCGACGGAGGAGCCCCCGATGTCCACCACCACCGACCGGACCACCGACCGGCACGACGACCGGCACGACGACCGCGCCCTGACGACGCCCGAGGGCGTCCGCCGCTACAAGCGCCGCACGGCCCGCCTGCAGCTCGCGATGGTGCTCGCCGCCGCTGCCGTGCTCGTGCTGGCCCTCCTGTTCCCGCAGGTCTGAGTCCCGCCAGCGGACCTGTGGCGCGTGCGGTGGCGCGCGTCACAGGCCGCTGCGACAGTGGGAGCACCCCCTCGGTTCAACCCCAGCCGACTCGTCCCCTGGACTCGACGGGACATCGCCATGGCCGAGAACGCCACTTCCCCCACCCCCCGCGCCGACGGCGCCACCACCCCCGACTGGCACGACCGGCACGACGACCGGCGCGCCGGCAAGGCCGGCCTCGGGGTCGCGGCGCTCGGCGTCGTCGTCCTCAACGTCGCCCCGTTCATGGACTGGGTCGACCCGGCCGGTGACGGGGACCCCCGCACCGGCTACGCCACCGACTCCCTCGTCCCCTTCACCGCCTACCTGGCCCTGGGCCTGCTGCTGGCGATGCTCTACGCCGCCTCGCGCGCCCGCCGCGGGCAGCACCGCGGCCTCACGCTCGTGTCCATGGCGGCCGGCCTCGCCGCGACCGTGCAGTTCGTGGCCTTCGCCGTCCAGCCGATGGGCGGCCTCGAGCGCGGCGACGACCTCGCCGCGCAGGTCGGCGTCTACGTGGCCATCGTCGGCTCCGCCCTGTGGGCGCTCGGCTCGGGGCTGCTGGCCCGCGAGGTCGAGGGCGACGACGAGCACACCGGCGCGTTCCTCGCCGCGCGCTGACACCCGGCGCCCCCGGGGCCGCCCCCACCACCCGCAGCACTCCGGCGCCGAGCCAGCGCGCCCGAACACCCCCGACCGACGGAGGTCACCCGTGTTCCGCTACGACCCGCACCTGCAGTTCACCAGCAAGCCCGACAAGCCCGACGCGGTCCTCGCCATGAAGATGCAGGAGCTCATCGGCGGCCAGTTCGGCGAGATGACCGTGATGATGCAGTACCTGTTCCAGGGCTTCAACTGCCGCATGCCCGGCAAGTACAAGGACATGATCATGGACATCGGGACCGAGGAGATCGGTCACGTCGAGATGCTCTCCACCATGGTCGCCCGCCTCCTGGAGGGCGCTCCCGCCGAGACCACCGAGAAGGCCGTGGCCGCCAACCCGGTGCTCGGCGCGATCATCGGCGGCATGAACCCCCAGCACGCCATCATCGGCGGCGGCGGCGCACTGCCCTTCAACAGCCAGGGCATCCCCTGGCAGGCCGGCTACATCGTCGCGTCGGGCAACCTGCTGGCCGACTTCCGGTCCAACGTCTCCGCCGAGGCCCAGAGCCGCCTGCAGACCTCCCGGATCTACGGCATGACCGACGACCCGGGCGTGAAGGCGATGCTGCAGTTCAACCTGGCCCGCGACACCTTCCACCAGCAGCAGTGGCTGCTCGGCATCCAGAACCTCATCGACGACGGCCTCTCGGACTCACCGCTGGAGGACTCCCGCTCCGCCGAGGAGGACAAGGTCCACGACCACACCTTCTGGTCCTTCCGCACCGAGCCGAGCCGTGCCGCCGAGGGCCGCTGGGCCAGCGGTCCCGCGCTCGTCGGCGACCAGCAGATCCAGTACCTGCCCGAGCCCGCCGCCCTCACCGACGACGACGGACTGCTGCCCCCGCCGGACCCGGAGCTGTTCGCCACCTACGACGGCGACCAGGGCCCCGGTGCCCCCGGCACCGCGGGCGGGGCCGCCGCCACCGGCGCCAAGACCGTCGCCGGCAAGATCAAGGACGCGCTGACCTGATCTGACCTCGACCTGACCGCACAGCCCCGCTCCGGTGCCGCGAGCACCGGAGCGGGGCTGCGCCATCGGCTGCCAGCGGCTGCCGATGGAGGTCAGCGGCCGTCGACGACCGTGTCGACGGTCCACTCCCCGCGGGCCTGCGCGTGCAGCGCCCAGTACTCCTCCGCGAGCGCGTCGGGGTCGAGCGCCGTGCCCGGGTCGATGACGCCGACGACGGTGACGCTGGCGACGTGCACGCCGTCGTCGGCCAGCTCCTCGTGCAGCACGGTGACGGCGGAGCGCAGCGCGGACTTGCCGATCGTCAGCGTGCCGTGCTCGGGGTCCGGGTACAGGGCCGGGCCACCGCCGGTGACCAGGAAGGTGCCGCGTCCGTCCGCGCGCATCGCGGGGGTGAGGACCTGCGCCGCGGTGAGGGCACCGACCACGTCGACGGTGAGGGCGTGCACGAGGTGGTCCTCGTCGCTGGTCAGGAGCCCGTCGCTGACCACCAGCCCGATGTTGTAGACGACGACGCCGGGAGCCGCCTGCTCGGCGAGGGCCGCGAGCGCCGCCCGGAACGCGGCGGGGTCGCCCGCGTCGGCCGTCGCGGTGTCGACGGACGCTCCCGCGGCGCGCAGCTCGACGGCGACGGCGTCGAGGGTCTCCTGGCTGCGGGCGACGAGGGTGAGGGCGAACCCCTCGCGCGCGAAGCGCCGGGCGATGCCCGCACCCAGCCCTGGGCCGGCGCCGATGACGACGGCGCGGCGGTGGTCGACCGGGACGTGGTGGGTGCTCACGGAGATCATGCCTACCCGCGCTGGCGCTGCGGTGCCCGTCGACCGCCTCGGTCAGGACCGAGGCTCCGCAGGTGCGCCCCTTCAGCGTGACCGGGCGCTCACGACGAAGGGGCGCACCTGCGGAGCACAAGGAACACCGCCCAGCAGGCCCAGCAGGCCCAGCAGGCCCAGCAGGCCCAGCAGGTCCAGGCGACCAGGTGGCGGCGCTCCGGAGATGCGCCCCATCAGCGTGACCGCGCGCTCACGACGAAGGGGCGCACCAGCGGAGCACTCCACGTCGCCACCCCCGTCAGGCACAGTGACGACCATGACGACGCCGCCACGACCGCCACGACGGGCTGTGCTCTTCGACGCCGACGGCGTGCTGGTCGACTCCCATGCCGGGTACGCCAGTGTCTGGGAGCGGTGGTCGCGCCGACACGGGCTCGACCCGGTGGCCGTGCTGGAGGCGACGCACGCTCGGCGGCCGGTCGACACCATCGCGGAGGTCGCACCCCACCTCGATCCCGTGGCCGAGCACGCGTGGCTGACCCGGCTGGTCGACGAGACCCCCGAGGCCTTCCTCGTGTTCGCGGACGCTGCCCCCCTGCTCGCTCAGCTGCCACCGGACCGGTGGGCGGTGGTCACCTCGGGAGATGCGGACCGCGTCCGCGCCCGGCTGGCTGCCGGCGCACTCCCGCTGCCGACCGTGCTGGTCGACGGCGCGAGCGTGGACCGCGGCAAGCCCGACCCAGAGGGCTACCTGCTGGCCGCGGAGCGCCTCGGCGTGGAGCCCGCGGGCTGCGTCGTGGTCGAGGACGCCCCCGCCGGGGTCCGCGCCGGCCGCAGCGCAGGGATGCGGGTGGTGGGACTGACGTCGTCACACCCGCGCGCCGACCTGGTGGCGGCGGGGGCCGACGTCGTCGTCACCTCGTTGGCTGGGGCGGCCCCCGGGCTCCGCGCGTGGGCGGTGGGTCAGGACAGGTGGCGCTCGGCAGGGCCGTCGTAGGCCGACAGCGGCCTGATCAGGGAGTTCGCCGCGCGCTGCTCCATGACGTGCGCGGTCCACCCGACCACGCGGGCAGCCACGAAGATCGGCGTGAACAGCGCCGTGTCGAAGCCCATGAGGTGGTACGCCGGGCCGGAGGGGTAGTCGAGGTTGGGCTGGATCTGCTTGGCGGAGGTCATCGCCGCCTCGAGGGCGTCGTAGAGGTCGAGGACGTCCCGGCGGCCGAGCTGCCCGGCGAGCTCGACCAGCGCCGCGTGCATCGTGGGAACGCGCGAGTCGCCCGAGCGGTACACCCGGTGGCCGAAGCCCATGATCTTGCGGTGCTCCGCGAGCGCCCGGTCGAGCCAGGCCCGCGCCCGCTCCGGTGAGCCCTCCCCCAGCCCGATCTCCTCGAAGACCTCCCACACCGCCTCGTTGGCACCGCCGTGCAGCGGCCCCTTCAGCGCCCCGACCGCCGCGGTGACGGCCGAGTGCAGGTCCGACAGCGTGGAGGTCACCACCCGCGCGGTGAACGTCGAGGCGTTGAAGGAGTGCTCGGCGTACAGCACCAGCGACACCTCGAACGCCCGCGCCACACCGGCGTCGGGCTCCTCTCCGAACGTCATCCACAAGAAGTTGGCGGCGTGCCCCAGGTCGTCTCGCGGGGCGACGACGTCGAGGCCGCGGGCCCGCCGCTGGGCCAGGGCGACCACGGCGGGCAGGGCCGCGAACAGGCGCTCGGCCTTGGCCGCCTCCACCTGCGGGGTGCTCGCCCCGGCGTCGGGGTCCAGGGCCCCCAGCACGCTGACGGCCGTCCGCACGACGTCCATGGGGTGCGCGGACAGCGGCAGCTGGTCGATGACGGCGCGGACCCGCTCGTCCAGGGCGCGCCCGGCCCTCTCGGCGGCGGTGAAGGCGGCGAGCTGGGCGTCGTCGGGCAGCTCGCCGTGCCACAGCAGCCAGGCGACCTGCTCGAACGAGCACCGCTGGGCGAGCTCCTGCACCGGGTAGCCGCGGTAGAGCAGGGAGTTCGAGGCCGGGTCGACCTTGGAGATCGCGGTGGTGTCGGCGACGACGCCGGCCAGCCCCCGGCGCACCTCGGGCTCCGGCGCAGCGCCCCCCGACGTGCTGGTGGGGGTGCCGGTGGGGGTGCCGGTGGGGGTGCTCGTGGGGGTGCCGGGGGTCGTGCTCGCCATGGTCCGCTCCTTCGCGACGACGTCCGGCGATCGTGTCCCACGACCGCCGCGCGCGCCACGCCGGGCGGCGGCGCCTCAGCCCCCGGGCCGCCAGAGCACGCGGCGCTCCCCGGCCCGCACCGGAGCCGCGATGCGGTTCTCCGCCGGCGGCAGCGGGCACGAGTACCAGTCCGAGAAGCCGCAGGGCGGGACGAAGGCGCGGTTGAGGTCGAGCTCGACCTCGCTGCCCACGGGGCGGTCCAGGCGCAGGAACCGCCCCGGCGCGTACGACTCGGCGCCCGTCGTCCCGTCGGCGAAGACGAGCACGAGGGCCTCCCCGTCGAGGAAGGCGACCAGGTCGAGGTGCTGGCCGTCCACCTCCACGGCGAGGGTCCCGGGGACCTTCTTCGCGTGCCCGGTGTCGGCCGCGCGGCTGAAGCCCCACGGGACGGCGCTCACCGAAGGAGCCGGTGACCAGCGCGCGGGCAGGACCCACGCCGGGTCGTAGGGGTAGGCGTCGATGCCGGCGAAGCGCTCCAGCGCCGGCGCCCTCTCGTCGTAGACGCGCAGCTCGGCGTCGGCGCCGTCGAGGCTGAAGACGTCGACGGCGTACCGCCCCAGCCGGAGCACCGGGGCGCCGTCGGCCCCCAGCAGGGCCACGTCCACCTCACCGGAGACGGGGCGTCCGTCCAGGTGCGCGACCCCCTCGGGGAGCACGAAGCGCGCTCCCCGAGCGGAGCGGCGCACCAGCGCTCCTGCCGCCGGCCCGCCGGCGAGGACGTCGACGGGCGCGCCGTGAGCGGTGAGCGGCTGGTACGACACCAGCGCGAGGTTCCCCGGGACCGTGCGGACCGAGGCCTCCCGGCCGGCGCGCCACCGCTCCCACTCCGCGGCGCGCCCGTCGACGGCGGTCACCGGACCGCGCCCGCGCCGGCCACGCGCACGGGGTCGGTGTCGTAGCCGAAGTAGCGCGGTCCGACCAGGGCGACCCCGGCCTCGGAGTGCCAGCGCGGGTCGGCGGGGATGGCGATGACGCGCACCCGCTGGCCGTAGCGCAGCTTCTCGGTGGTGACGGCCTGGCCGGTGTCTGCCTCGAGCACGCAGATGAGGTCGGGCACGGTGACCAGCAGCTGCTCGCCCTCACCGGTGGTGTCAGCCGCCTCGCGGAGGGCGACCAGCAGGTGCTCGTTCTGGAACTCCAGCCGCGCGGAGTGCGTCCGCGCGGCCGGGTCGCCACCGGTCGGTGCCCCGGCGACCGTGGCGGTGCCGCGGGCGAAGCCGGTCTCGGTGCGCCGGGCGACGTCGACGACGGTGCCCGCGAACAGCTCGCGGCCACCCACCTCGTCGACGACCTCGGCGACCGGGTCGAGGTGCTCGGCGCGGGCCGTGCGCAGGCGCCGGCCGATCCGCGCGCACAGGGAGACGGTCCCCGGGATCAGCGACGTGCGGGCCTGCTGCCCGGTCATGGGGTACAGCGAGATCGTCGCGGAGCAGCCCATCTCCACCGTCGCGGTGCGGGCCAGGCGCTCGGCCCACAGCGGGGTCGCGGTGTCGAAGATCCCGCCGTTGCCCTTCTCGTCGGTGATGGACATCGGGGTGGTCGCCACGCCGTACGTGGTCGGCAGCACCATCTGCACCTCGGGGAAGGCGCGCCCCATGCCGTCGCCGTCGAGCACCGGCAGGCCCAGCTGGGCGGCGGCGACGAACGGCAGCAGGGCGTTGAGCCCACCGATCTCCAGGCACGCGACGTGCGACGGCTCCAGGCCGCGGTACCGGGCGAGCACCCGGATCGCCTGGGCCGGCTGCTCGGCGGGCGGCAGCTTCTCGACCATCACGGTCGGCGCTCCCATCATCCCCACCGAGTACACCGCGGCGTCGTCGGCCAGAGCGCCCCGCTCCAGCGGGACGATCGGCACCGGGCCGTGCTCGAGGAGGGCCGCTCGGGCGAGGAGGGCCGCGATGTACGGGTCGCCACCGCCGCCGGTGCCCAGCACCGCTGCTCCCGCGGCGACGTCGGGGACGTCCTCGGCGCGCAGCTCGGCCAGCACCGCGGGGGCACTCACCGCGGGGCTCACCGACGGGCTCATCGGGCACCCGCCAGGGCGTCGAGCACGAGGTCGCCGACGGCGCGGACGCGGATGCGCGTCGCGCCCCCCGGCAGGTACGCCATGGGGACCTCGTCGACGTCGACCACCTGCGTGCTGGCGCGGTCCGCGCCTGCGGCGACGGCGCGGTCGACGGCCTCGGACTTGGCGGCGTCCAGCACGGCGTCGCGCTGGCCCGGTGCTACGGCGAACACGCGGTCCACCTCTCCTCCCACCTGGGCGATGGCGGCGCCGATGGCGTTGGCGACCGCGTGGTTCTCGGGCCTCTCGACGGCCCCGATGCCGGGCAGCTCCTCCGGCAGGAGGATCGACCCGCCGCCGACGGCGACGACGCGCACGGGCTCGGCGCTGAGGCGCATCCTGTCGACCACCTCCGCGACGTCGGCGCCGATGCGCGCGAGCGCCGCGTCCACGAGGGACCGGTCGAGGTGGGCCACCAGCGAGGCGTCGCCGACGTCCGCCAGACCCGCCGCGACCGCCACGTCGGTGGCGGTCAGGACGTCGCCCCCGAAGACGAGGGCCCTCTGGGTCAGGCGGAAGCCGACCGAGTCGGGGCCCACGGTGACCGGACCGCCCGAGCCGCCGGAGCCGGCGCCGCGGACCAGGGACCCGCCGCCGATGCCGATGCTCAGCACGTCGGGCATGCGGAAGTTGGTGCGGATGCCCGCGACCTCGACCTCGGTGGTCGCCTCCCGGGGGAAGCCGTGCACGAGCATGCCGATGTCGGCGGTGGTGCCGCCGACGTCGACGACGGCGCACGTGCCGTGGCCCGAGAGGAAGGCGGCCCCGCGCATGGAGTTCGTCGGCCCGGAGGCGAAGGTGGCCACCGGGTAGGCGCGTGCCCGCTCGACGTCCATCAGCGTGCCGTCGTTCTGGGAGAGGTAGAGCGGGGCGGAGATGCCGGCCCGGCGCACGGAGGCGTCCAGGCCGGCGACCACGCCGTCGGCCAGCAGCCGCAGGGCGGCGTTGATGACGGTCGCGTTCTCGCGCTCGAGCAGCCCGACCCTGCCCACCTGGCTGGACAGCGAGATCGGCACGCCGGGCAGCTCGCGGGCGATGATCGCCGCCGCCTGCTCCTCGAACTCGGCGCTGACCGGCGAGAAGACGCTGCTGACGGCGATGCTGGCGATGCCGCGCTCGGCCATGTCGTGGGCCGCGGCCACCACCTCGGCCTCGCGCAGGTCGGAGATGCGGCGACCGTCGAACTCGTGGCCGCCGTGCACCAGGTACGGCGTGCCCGAGCACGCCGCGACGAGGCGCTCGGGCCAGTCGACCAGCGGCGGGAGCGACGCCGTGGCGGGCAGGCCCAGCCGCAGAGCCGCCGTCGGCGCCAGGTGGCGCCCCTCGACCAGGGCGTTGATGAAGTGGGTGGTGCCGATCATCACCGCGCGCACGTCGGCGGGTCCGAAGCGGTGCGCTGCGGCCAGCGCCGCCAGCACCGCGTCGATGCCGGAGGAGACGTCCTCGGTGGTGGACGTCTTCACGGCCGCCAGGACGCGGGAGCCCTCCACCAGGACGGCGTCGGTGTTGGTGCCCCCGACGTCGATGCCGATGTGCACGTCAGGCGCCCACGGTCTGGCGCTCGTCGCCGGTGAGCCCACCCGAGCGCGCGGCGTCGTAGGTCTCTGTGCGGCCCTCGCCGTAGCCGCGCACGAGACCGGCCTTGCCCGCCACGACGTACAGGACGAACGCCACGACCAGGCTGTTGATGCTGGGCAGGCCCCAGGTGACGAAGTAGCCGACCACCGCGGAGACCAGCCAGATCACGAGCGTGGCGGGGACCCACTGGGGCGCCACCGGCGGCACGTCCGTGCCGTGGCGGGTGGCCTCGAGGTCGGCGCGCCAGCGCTTCACCACGAAGTACTCGGCCACGAAGATGCCGGCGATGGGCGGGAAGACCGACCCCAGCACGATCAGGAAGGGGATGAAGACGCCGAGGATGCCGACGGCGGCCGCCACGCTGCCGACCACGCCGATGACGGCGGTGACGACGGCGCGGTTGACGCGCCGGTCGAAGACGGTGCCCGCGAAGTTCACGATGCCGAGGCCCGAGGAGTACAGGTTCCAGTCGTTGATCTTCAGCACGCCGACGATGGTGATGAGGATGCCGACCCAGCCGACGCTGGAGGTCACGATGGTGATGATGTCGGCGGAGCGCACGGCGTGGGCCAGCAGGACGCCGATCAGGCCGATGAGGTACTCGCCGAGGGAGACCGAGATGACGGTCTGCTTCACCACGTCCGCGGCGGAGCGGTTGTAGCGGGTCAGGTCGGGGCTGATGATCGCGCCGACGATGAAGCCGCCGGCCACCAGGGTGGTGCCCTGCAGCAGGGTCAGCTCCGGGCCGGCGGGGGCGGAGGCGACGAGCTCGCTGAGGCTGTGGCGCTGCAGCTCGGCCACGATGGCCCAGCCCACGAGCACCAGGAAGATCGGGACGGTGATGTAGGCCGTCCACGCCATCGACTTGAAGCCGTAGACGCAGATGGCCGTGACGCCCAGGCCGGCGACGATCGACCAGACCCACACCGGCACCGAGGGCACCAGGGCGCCCAGGCCCGCCGCGGCGACGCCCGACTGCACGCCGAACCAGCCGATGAGGCTCACGCCGATGGCCAGCCCGATGATCGCCGACCCGGCGCGGCCGAAGCCGCACCAGCGCGACAGCATCGAGGTCTGCATGCCCTCGCGCATGCCCATGATGCCGAGGAAGATCGAGACGACCTCGAGGATCACCGCGCCGAGGGTGATGGACCAGAACGCCGTCCAGAAGCTCTGGCCGAAGCCCAGCGTGGCGCCGAGGAGGAACTGCCCGAAGGCGGAGAGCATCCCGAAGCGCTGGATGGCCACCGACCACCACGGGTAGCGGGCCTCGGTGGGGACGCGCACCTGCGCGTAGTCGTCGTGCGCCGTGGCAGCACTCATGGTCGTCTCCTGGGCTGGCTGGGGTGTGGCTGGGCGTGGTGGGGCTGGGGCGTGGGACGCCGAGAGGACGGACGGGAGGGTTGCCCCATTTGATGGCGTAATGGGGCGAGACGTGTCCCGTGCTGCTCCTCCTGCGGGTTCGCGCTGACGGGCCCTGGTCGGGACCCGCCCGGTCTTCACCTGGAGCACCCCACCGCGAGAGGGGGTTGCTGGGCAGCGAGCCAGGGCTCGGTGCTGCCGCTCATGACCGTCCGGGGCAGAGGGTAGGGACGGCCGCCCCCCTCGTCAACGACCCGCCGCCGGAGGCCCGGCACCCGCGCCGCGCCGGGGCGGATGACACCCGGAGCGTTGACAGGGCTGCGCGGGGTCGGTAGACATTCGGTCAACCCATCCAGAGCGGCCGAGAGATCTGGCTCGTCGACGCCGCAGCAACCAGCCTCCGGGCAGGTGCTCCCGCCAGGACCGATGGAGGCAGTTCCTGTGATGCACCCCTGTTCCGCCCGTTCCGGGCTCTCGTGCTGCGCGCCCGTCCCCGGGCTGCGCTGTCGGCCGTCGGCCGTCTGACCGGTCCGCCCCTGCACCTGCCCGACGCGCTCGTGCGCTGACGGAGCGCTGCGCACCGGTCGCCGAGGCGACCCCCGCAGCGCCGCGACCCGCCTGACGCGGGTCGGCAGCCAGCGGTACCCCACCCCGCACCACCCCGCGCCTCCACCGGGGCGGAGCCGTCACGTCGACGGCCCGCCGCGGCGATGACGCACACCCAGAACACCCCCCAGCACCCCCATCCCAGCGCTGACGCGCGCCCACACCGAGGGACAGCCATGTCTGACAACAGCACCCCCCAGCAGCCGAGCGACCTGCGCGCCGCCGTCGCCGCCCGCGGCCAGGAGCGCCGGAGGGGCGTCATCGCCGCCGTCGTCGGGGCCCTGGCCGTGGCCGGCGTCGTCGCGGGCGTCGTCGTCGCCAACACCTCGGGCGGGTCGGCGGAGGCCGCCGGCGCGGGCGGCTCCAGTGGTGACGGTGCGCCGCAGGAGCGGCTCAGCCTCAACCTCGCCGTGGCGGAGGACACCCAGTTCCAGGACGCCATCACGGAGGTCTCGGCGGAGAAGGGCCTCGACGTGACCTGGACCAACGTCGACGACTGGGTGCTCCCCAACACCGAGCTGGTGGCCGGCAGCGTCGACGGCAACGCCTTCCAGCACGTGCTGTACCTGTCGGCGTTCAACCGCGAGAACGGCGCGGACATCACCCCCGTCTTCTCGACCGTCATCACGCAGTGGGGGATCTTCTCCTCGACGCTGGACGACGTCGCGGCCATCCCCGACGGCGGCCGGATCGCCATCCCGGACGACCCGTCCAACGGGGGCCGCGCCCTCGGCATCCTCGACGCCGCGGGGCTGATCACCGTGGACGACGCCGCCGGGGTCTTCCCCACCACCGAGGACGTCACCGGCAACCCGAAGGACCTGCAGTTCGTCGAGGTCCCGGCCCGCAACATGCCGCAGAACTTCACCGACCCGAGCCTGTCGGCCGTGGTGGTCGGCACGTCGTACTTCGACCCCTCCCAGGGCGTGACCAAGGACGACGCGCTGTACCTCGACGACTCGCTCGCCGACAAGAACCTGCCGTACGTCAACGTGGTCGCGACCACCGCCGAGAAGGCCGACGACCCGGCCTGGGCCGTGCTCGAGGAGGCCTACACCGACCCGCGCGTCGCGCAGGCGCTCGAGGCCGAGAACTTCGGCAGCACCGTGCTGGTCGACGTCCCCGTGCAGCAGCTGCGCGACACCCTCGCCGAGCTCCAGGCCCAGGGCGCAGCCGCATGAGCACCGCGATCGAGTTCGACCGCGTCTCGAAGGTCTTCGGCAGCGGCACCTCCCGCGTGGAGGCGCTGAGGGAGGTGTCGCTGTCGGTGCAGGCGGGGCAGATCCACGCCGTCGTCGGGTGCTCGGGTGCGGGCAAGTCGACCCTGCTGCGCACGGTCAACGGGCTGGAGAGGCCGACCAGCGGCCGCGTCGTGGTCGCGGGGAGGGACACCACCGCGCTGAGCGGCAAAGAGCTGTACGCGGCCCGCCAGCAGACCGGGATGATCTTCCAGCAGTTCAACCTGCTGAGCGCCCGCACCGTCTACGGCAACATCGCCTACCCGCTGAGGCTGGCGGGGCTCTCGAAGGACGCGGTGCTCGACAGGGTCGAGGAGCTGCTCGCCTTCGTCGGGCTCACCGACAAGGCGCTCTCCTACCCGTCGCAGCTGTCCGGCGGGCAGAAGCAGCGGGTCGGCATCGCGCGGGCGCTGGCCACCGAGCCGCAGATCATCCTGTCCGACGAGGCCACCAGCGCCCTCGACCCGGCCACCACGGCCGAGGTCGCGGGGCTGCTGCAGCGCACCAACGAGGAGTACGGGGTCACCGTGCTGCTGGTCACCCACGAGATCGACGTGGTGCGCGACATCGCCCACCGGGTCACCGTGATGGACGCCGGCGGGGTGGTGGAGGACGGCACCACCTACGACGTCTTCTCCCGCCCCCAGCACGCGGTGACCCGGCGCTTCGTCTCCTCGGTGCTGCGCTCGGTGCCCGACGAGGGCGCGCTCGCCACCATCCGCCGCGTGCACCGCGGCCGCCTGGTGCAGCTGCACGTGGAGGACCGCGAGACCGACCAGCCGTTCCTCTCGGAGGTGGCGCGGCGCACCGGCGTCGACTTCGACGTGGTCTACGGCGGCGTCGAGGAGCTGCAGGACCGCCTCTTCGGCAGTCTCACCCTGGAGCTGCTGGGCGAGCCGGCGGCCGTCGAGGCCGCCGTCGCCCAGCTCCGGGTGAGCACCACCGTGGTGGATCTCGACGCCGCGGCTCCGCCGGCGCCGTCGCGAGCGCTGCGCCTGGCCGAGGAGGTGGCCGTCGGTGCGTGAGTTCGACCTGGAGACGTTCCTGCCCCGGTTCTGGCAGGCCCTCGGCGACACCGCCGTCATGACCGCCGTCTCGTTCGTGGTGGCGGGGGTGCTGGGCGTGCTGCTCGCGCTGTGGCTCTACGCCTCGCGGCCGGGCAACATCCTCGAGAACCGCGTGGTGTTCGCGGTGCTCAACTTCGTGATCAACCTCGTCCGGCCGGTGCCGTTCCTCATCGTCGCCATCGCGGTGGTGGGCCTGACGCGGCTGGTCTTCGGCACGGGCCTGGGCCCGCTGCCGCAGACCCTGCCGCTGTCGATCGTCGCGAGCGTCGCGATCGCGCGGGTGGTCGAGTCCAACCTGGTGGCCGTCGCGCCCGGGGCGGTGGAGGCGGGCACGGCCATGGGCGCCAGCCCGGCGCGCGTGCTGTTCACCGTCGTGGTCCCCGAAGCGCTGGGGCCGGTGGTGCTGGGGCTGACCTACATCCTGGTGGCGCTGCTCGACGCCACGGCCGTGGCCGGAGCGCTGGGCGGCGGCGGCCTGGGGTACCTGGCCCTCAACTACGGCTGGGCGCGCTTCGACTACACGGTCATCGTCATCGTGGTGGTCACCCTCGTGGTGCTGGTGCAGGCCGTGCAGGCCGGCGGCAACCTCGTCGCGAGGAGGGTGATGCACTGATGGCCGTCGCCACCCTCCGCCGGCAGGTCGCCGCTCCGTTCGACGAGGCCGCCTTCGCCGCGCTGCTGGTCCGCGCCGCCGAGGACGCCGTGCAGCGCGAGCAGACGCGCACGCTGCTCCACGACCAGCTCCGTGCGCTGCGCGGCCTCGGCTTCGGGGCGCTGGCGGTCCCCGTCGAGCACGGCGGGGGCGGCGCGTCGTTCCGCGAGGTGCTCGCGCACGTCGTCCGGCTCTCCACCGCCGACGCGAGCCTCGGCCACGTGTGGCGCGGCCACGTCGCCTTCGTCGAGGCCCTGCGCCTCGACCACGACGCTGGTGGCTCTGGCCCCGCTGACCACGCCCGGCGCTGGTACCCGCGGCTGGTGCGCGGCGGCTTCGTCGGCAACGCGCAGTCCGAGCGGCAGCCCACCGCGAAGCTCGAGGCGCGCCTGGCGCGCGGCGCCGACGGCGTCCTGCGGCTGACGGGCCGCAAGTACTACACGACGGGCAGCCTCTACGCGGACTGGGTGCACGTCGCCGCGCTGGACGACGACGGCGAGCGCGTGGCCCTCACCGTCGACGCGTCGCACCCCGGTGTGACCAGCACCGACGACTGGGACGGCTTCGGCCAGCTGCTCACCGGCAGCGGCACCACCGCGTTCGACGGGGTGCCGGTGGACCCCGCCGACGTGCGCGCCCCGAGCGACGAGCCCGAGCGGTGGCACCACCTGGGCTCGGTGTTCCAGCTGTGCCTGCTGGCGGTCGTGGCCGGCGTCGCCCAGCGGGCCCTCGACGACACGACGGCCTTCGTGCGCGGGCGGCGGCGCACCTTCGGGTTCGCCGGCGAGACCCTCCCCCGCGAGGACCCGCTGGTGCAGCTGGTGGTCGGCGAGCTGAGCTCGGCGGCCTCCGCCGCGCGCCGGCTCGTGCTGTCGCTGGCCGACGACGTCGACGCCGCCGTCGCCGCCCCGCCGCCCGAGCGCCGCGAGGCCCTGGCGGTGGTGCAGCGGGAGGTCTTCAAGGCGCAGGAGGTGGTGCCGCGGCTCGTGCTCGACGCGTCCACGCGGCTGTTCGAGGTGGGCGGCGCGTCGGCGCTGTCGCTGAGCGCCGGGCTCGACCGCCACTGGCGCAACGTGCGGACCGTCGCCTCGCACAACCCCGCGCTGCAGCGCACCCGCGCCGTCGGCCTGTGGGAGCTGAGCGGCGAGCTGCCCGACTGGAAGGCGCCCGGTCGATGACGACGACCACCCCGCCCCGCACGGCGCCGACGACCCCGCCGCCGTCCACCCCGCCGCCAACGACTCCGGAGCTGCTCGACCGCTACGCCGGCGTCCTCGAGGCCGTCGGCGCCGAGGCGGTGCAGCGCGAGCGGGAGCGGCGCCTGCCGCTGGCCGAGGTGGAGCTGCTGCGCGCCTCCGGGTTCACCCGCACCGCGCTGCCGCCCGAGCACGGCGGTGACGGCGCGGGGTACGAGGCGCTGTTCGAGCTGCTCACCGAGCTCGCGCGGCGCGACTCCAACCTCGCGCAGGCGCTGCGGTCGCACTTCTCGTTCGTCGACAGGACGGTGCTCGCGCCGCCGTCCCGGGCGAGGTCGTCGCGGCTGGAGCTGCTGGCGGGCGGCGCCGTCCACGGCAACGCCACGTTCGAGCGCTCCGGCGGCGCACCGGGCGCGGCGCTCACCCGCGACGAGCACGGCCTGCGGCTTGACGGCACGAAGTACTACAGCACCGGGACGCTCTACGCCGACCTGGTCTCCGTCGCGGTCCCCACGCCCACCGGCAGCGTCAGCGCGCTGGTCCGCACCGACGCGCCCGGCGTGCACCGCCTGGACGACTGGGACGGCTTCGGCCAGCGCCTCACCGGCAGCGGCACGACCGTCTTCGAGGGCGTCCGGGTGCACGACGACGACGTGGTCGAGCGCGGAGCGCCCGGGCACGGCGGGGCGTTCGTGCAGCTGGTGCTCCTCGCGGTGCTCGCGGGGATCGCCCGCGCCGTCGTCGACGACGCCGTCACGTACGTGAGGGCTCGCACCCGGCGCTTCAGCCACGGCGGCGGCACCAGCGCCGCGGACGACCCGCTCGTCCAGGAGGTCGTCGGTGACCTGTCCGCGCGGTCGGCCGCGGCGACGGCGTGCGTGCGCCAGGGCGCGGCAGCCCTGACGGCGTCCGGAGAGGCGCTGCGCGCCGGAGCACCGGAGGCTGAGGTGGTGGCACTCGTCGCGGCGTCGGACCTGGCGGTGGCGCAGGCGCAGCTCGTCGTCCTGCCCCAGGTGCTCACCGCCGCCACCGACCTGTTCGAGGTGGGCGGCGCGTCCGCGCTGGCCACCGACCTGGCGCTCGACCGCCACTGGCGCAACGCCAGGACGGTCGCGTCCCACAACCCCGCCCGCTACAAGGCCCGGGCCCTCGGTGACCACCTCGTCAACGGCACCCCGCTGCCGTCGTGGTGGACCGTGGGCGAGGGCTGACCTGGAGACCCCCGTGCCCCGCACCCCCGCGGACGAGCCCAAGAAGCTGGTCCTCAACCTGTTCGAGATGAACACGGTCAGCCACATCACCCACGGCCTGTGGCGGCTGCCCGGCAACAACCGCCACCGCTTCGGCGACCTCGACTACTGGACCGAGCTGGCCCAGCTCGCCGAGGACGGCGGCTTCCACGCCGTGTTCCTCGCCGACGTCGTCGGCGCCTACGACACCTTCCGCGGCGGGCCGGAGACCGCGATCCGCGAGGGGCTGCAGATCCCCTCCAACGACCCCCTGCTCGTGGTCCCCGCGATGGCCGCCGTGACGCGCCACCTGGGGTTCGGCATCACCTTCTCCACCACGTACGAGCCGCCGTTCGCGTTCGCGCGGCGCATGTCGACGCTCGACCACCTCACCCGCGGCCGCGTCGGGTGGAACGTGGTGACCTCCTACCTGCCCAACGCCGCCCGCAACTTCGGGCTGGCCGGCGAGGTGCCGCACGACCGGCGCTACGAGATCGCCGACGAGTTCCTCGACGTCACCTACAAGCTGTGGGAGGGCTCCTGGGACGACGACGCCGTGGTGGCGGACGCCGACGGCGGCGTGTGGAGCGACCCCTCGAAGGTGCGCCGCATCGACCACGTCGGGGAGCACTACAGCGTGCAGGGGCCTCACCTGTCGGCCCCGTCGCCGCAGCGCACCCCGGTGGTGTTCCAGGCGACCGGCTCCCCCGCCGGCACGCGGTTCGCCGGCCGTCACGCCGAGGTGGTCTTCACCGGCGGTCGCACCGCCACCGACTTCCGCGCGAACGCGCAGCGGATGCGCGACGCCGCGGCCCTGCACGGGCGCAGCGGGGACGAGCTGAAGTTCGTCGTGCAGGCCGGGGTCGTGGTCGGGCGCACCGAGGAGGAGGCGAGGCGGACCTGGGACGAGTACCGGAAGCACTCCAGCGTCGAGGGGATCCTCGCCCACCGGGGCTACCCGATCGACCTGCCCAACCTGCCTCCGCAGCTGCGGGTGGTCGACGCGCTCGACCAGGCGGGCCTCCCGCCGAGCGCGCTGCCCGGCGTGACGCCCGAGACGACCGTCGGGGAGGCCCTGCGGGCAGCGGCCGAGCAGCGGGAGGACCGCTACTTCGTCGTCGGCACACCGACGGTGGTGGCCGACGAGATCGAGCGCTGGCTCGACGAGGACGGCGTCGACGGCATCAACCTGCGGCAGTACCACTCCTTCGACACCCTGACCCGGTTCGCCGAGCTGGTGGTGCCCGAGCTGCGCCGCCGCGGGCGCCTGGCCGAGCGGCCGGAGTCGCCGCAGACGCTGCGGGAGACCCTGTTCGGGCGGGGGCCGCGGCTGCCGGAGACCCACCCCGCGACGCGCTACCGGGGCGGGGCGAACCTCGACGGCTCGCTCGCGCCGCTGCGCTTCGGGGAGACCTCCGGGCCGCCCCCGTCCCTGCTCGACCGATGATGAGGTCATGACGACCGCAGTCATCATCGGAGCCGGACCGGGCCTGGGGGCCGCTGCCGCGCGGCGCTTCGGGGCCCAGGGCTTCGACGTCGCCCTGGTGTCCCGGACCCAGGCGAACGTCGACGCCCTCGCCGAGCAGCTGCGCGACCGGGGCGTCACCGCGCGCGGCTACGCGGCGAGCGTGCGCGACCTGGACTCGCTGCGCACGGCGCTGCGCCGGGCCGCCGGGGACCTCGGGCCCGTCGAGGTGGTGCAGTACAGCCCCATCCCCCAGCGCGAGTTCCTGCGCCCGGTGCTGGAGACCGACGCCGCCGACCTGCGCGCCGCCGTCGAGTTCTCGATCCTCGGTCCGCAGGCCGTCGTCAGCGAGGTGCTCCCCGGCATGCGGACCCTCGGGCGGGGCACCCTGCTCTTCGTCAACGGCGGCAGCGGCGCGCGCCCGAACCCGGCGGTCGCCGGGACGTCGGTCGCCTTCGCCGGTGAGAGCGCCTACGCGCGGATGCTGCACGACGTGCTCGCCGACGACGGCGTGCACGTGGGCCAGCTGATCGTCCCCGGGGGAATCGCCGTGGGTCACCCCACCCACGACCCCGACGTGCTCGCCGGTCACCTGTGGCGGATGCACGCCGAGCGGGCGGGGTTCCGCGTCTTCGCCGAGCCGATGCCCGACGTCGTCTGACGCCCCACCAGCTCAGCCGAGCGCCCGGGTCTCCGGCGGCGCGAGGGGGCGGAACCGCTGGCAGGTGCAGGCGTCGCAGCCCGTCCGCACGTGCGGGTGCTCGTGCAGGTGCCACATGTGGCCGCAGGTGCACAGGGTCATCGCGACGGCCGCCTGCCGGTCGACGTCGGCCAGCTCGGGCAGCCACTCCTCACGAGGGGCGGTCCACCGCGCCACGAGGCGGCGCAGCGCGTCGACGAGCACGCTCCCAGGGTGGGTCTGTCGCGCGGACCGCACAAGACGCATCCGCTGACCGCAGCGGCAGATTCATGATCGTCCAGGGCTCCAGCCAGCCGCCGCCGTGCCGGAGCAGGAGGTGGACGCCGCGAGGGACGGCGCCCGGGAGAGGGGTCGCGAGCTCGTGCGCACGACTGCCAGCAGGAGGTGCGCCCTGGTCCAGTGGGCGCTCTGCTCCGCCGCGCTCACCGCCGCGGCGCTGCTGACCCGCGCGGTGCTGCACCCCGCCGGTGTGGACCTGCCGCTGGACGCCACGCTCACCCTGGCGCTCGTGCTGGGCCTGGTCGGGAGCCCCGCGGCGCGCCTGCGCATCGAGGCCCTAGCGAGCGGGCGCTCCGCCGTCCCCGTCCTCTTCGCGTGGTGCGCCGGCCTGGCCGCGCTGCTCACGTGGCTGGGGATCGGGGTGCTCGTGCCGGCGGCGGCGACGGGGGCGGCCATGCACGCCGTCGTCGTCGCCCCGCAGCGGCGCCGCGCGGTCCAGAGCTTCGTCATCACGGCCGTGGTGACGGCGGGCTCGCTCACCGCCGAGGGCCTCGGCCTGGCCGCGGGCCTGCTCCCGGTGCCCGCGTCCACGGCCCTCTCGCTCGCCTTCCTCGCCATCACCTGGCCCAGCGTCATGAACGCCTTCGAGGCCTCCGAGCGGGCCTCCCGCGAGCGGCTGGAGCACGTCGCGGAGCTGGAGCACGCCAGCCAGCACGACGCCCTCACCGGGCTCCTGAGCCGCCGCGGCCTCGAGGCGCGGCTGGAGGCGGCGTGCGCGCAGGCCGCCCCGGACCGCGCCTGCGCCGTCCTGTTCGTGGACCTCGACGGGTTCAAGGCCGTCAACGACGCGCACGGCCACGCCGCCGGTGACGCGCTGCTGGTGGAGGTGGCGTCGCGGCTGCGCAGCTGCGTGCGGGACGGCGACGCCGTGGCCCGCGTCGGCGGTGACGAGTTCGTGCTGGTGCTCACCCGCGTCGCCGGTGAGGCCGAGGTCGGGGCGGTCGCCGGACGGGTCGGCGCGCGGGTCGCGGCCGAAGTGGTGCTGGACGGCGGCGCGCGCGTCCGCGTGGGCGCCAGCACGGGGACGGCGCTCGCCACGAGCCCCTGCTCGGCCGACGAGCTGCTCACCGCGGCAGACGCCCGCACGTACGCGCAGAAGCGCACCCGCCGGACCGACCGACCAGCTCCGGCGGCCCCGGTCCCCTGACGCCGAAGGGCCCCTGACCAGAAGATCTGGTCAGGGGCCCTTCGATGACTCGGTGTCCGGAGGGGGACTTGAACCCCCACCCCCTCTCGGGGACTAGCACCTCAAGCTAGCGCGTCTGCCTATTCCGCCACCCGGACGAGTGCGGGAGTGACACTAGCACCCGGGTCAGGTCGCCCCTGCGGCCCCTTCCCCCGGCGCGTCCGGAGGCCTACCGTCGCGAGCCAGCTCGCACCGGAGGGAGCAGGGGAATGACCAGCGCGACGCACGACGGCGAGGCGGGCCCGGGGCCCGTGGTGGTCGGGTACGACGGGTCGGACGGGGCCCGGCGGGCCCTGTCCTGGGCGGCTGAGGAGGCCCAGCGCCGCAGCGCGGTGCTGCAGGTGACGGTCTGCACCGACTGGCACCCGGTGAGCTCTCCGGAGGCCGCCGGCGTGCTGGTCAGCGCGCCCGACCTGGAGGTCGTGGGGCAGGAGCTGGCCGACGACGCCGTCGGCCGCCTGCGCGCCGACCACCCGGGGCTCCGGGTGCGCACCGAGGTGCGGGCGTGGGCGCCGCCGGTGCCGTCGCTGCTGGCCGAGAGCGAGCGCGCCCAGCTCGTGGTGCTCGGCTCGCGGGGGCGCGGCGCGTTCGCCGACCTGATGCTCGGCTCGACGAGCGCGCAGGTGGCGGTGCACGCGCACTGCCCCGTCGTCGTCGTGCGGCCCCCCGGCCCCGCCGGCGGCGGAGCTGCGCCGGGAGCGACGGGTGGCGTGGTCGTCGGGGTCGACGGCTCCCCCGCCGCCCGGGCGGCGCTGGCCTTCGCCGTGGAGACCGCCGCCCAGCGCGGCGCCGCGCTCAAGGCCGTGAGGGTCTGGCAGGTGCCCTCGCTGTGGGGCTCCGGCCAGCACCCAGCCCCGGGGGCGCGCGTCGCCGACCTGGAGCGCGCCGAGCAGGAGCTGCTCGACGCCGACGTCACCGCCGCGCTCGACGCCGCCGGGCCCCGGCCCGCCCTGGAGGTGAGCGCCGTCGTCGTCCAGGGACACCCCGTCGACGCGCTGCTGCAGTCCGCGCGCGGAGCGGACCTGCTGGTCGTGGGCTCGCGGGGCTCCGGCGGGTTCCGCGGGCTGCTGCTCGGCTCGGTCAGCCGAGCGGTGCTGCACCACGCCCGCTGCCCGGTGGGGATGGTGCACTCGCAGAGCGCCCAGGAGCGCTGAGCCGCAGCCGCCACGGGAGCACCAGCCACAGCCCGGCGAAGACGACGGCGGCGACCCCGCCCGCCACCAGCCCCGCGCCGCCGCCGAGCAGCACCGACACCACGAGCAGGACGACGGCGACCAGCGCTCCCGCCAGGCACGCCAGCCCGGCCACGGCGCAGCGGTGCCCCACCTGCACCAGCTCGGCGCGGGCGCGGCGGCGGAACAGGGCGCGGTGGGTGCTGACGGGTGCGGCGAACAGGGCCGTCGCCAGCACCGCCAGCCCGACGGCCACGAGGTAGACGGCCACCTGCCAGGTGGGCGCGGCCTCGAAGCGCGGCTGGAACGGCAGCGTCAGCAGGAACCCGGTGAGCACCTGCACCCCGGTCTGCACCACGCGGAGCTCCTGCAGCAGCTCGGCCCAGTGGCGGTCGAGCTGGGTCAGGGCCTCGCCGCGGGGCGCGAGGTCGGCGTCGTCCACCGGGCCATGCTCGTGGCGGGCGCCGCGGGGCGCACGGGATGATCCCCGGCCCCTGGGTGCCCCGGACGACGAGCGGGCCCCCGGCGCCGGTGACGGCGCGGGGGGCCCGCTCGGCTCCCTGGGAGGGGTCAGCTGGTGATCAGCCGCTGGTCAGCTGGTGGCGGTGAGCGCGGCGACGACGTCCTGCTCGGACAGCGCGATGGACAGGTCGAGCAGGTCGTCCATGGTGAGCGCGGGGCCCGCGTGGACCTCCATCGCCTCCATCGGGAGGCTCGAGACGCGCACGCCCCGGGCCGACAGCCCCGTGACCACGCGCTCGGAGGCCTGCTTGGTGACCAGGCCGGAGCACGTCGGGCACGTGAACTGGTAGAAGCTGCGGCTCGGGTCCGACGCGCAGACCACGAGGTCGAACGCGTCGGCCGGCAGGGTCATGGCCCCGCAGACCGGGCACGAGCAGGTGATGCGCGCGGGCTCACCGGCGCGGGGTGCTGGCGTGGTCGGGTCGGGCACGGCGGCCTCCTCGGGTCTGCTGTCCGTAGCACGACGCTAGGGGCGCCCGGTCCCGGATCCGGGGAGGCGCGCCGCACGGACCTGCACCTCAGCGCACTCCTGTCGACAGGTGCATAAGCGAGTGATACAAATAGTGCATGCCCTCAGCAACCACCTCGGACGCCGACGGCGCTCCGCGGGCTGAGCTCGCCGCCGCCCTGGAGGACCTGCTCGCCTGGGCCCGCCGCCTCGTGCCGCCCGGCGAGCTCAGCCTCGCCTCGACGGCGCTGCTGGCCCGGCTGGCGCGCAGCGGCGGCGCCGGCGTCTCCGCCCTCGCCGTCGCCGAGGGCGTCAGCCAGCCCGCGATGAGCCAGATGGTCGCCCGCCTCGAGCGGGACGGCCTGCTCACCCGCGAGCGCCACCCCGACGACGGGCGCGCGCTCGTCGTCGTCCTCACCGAGGCCGGCCGCGAGGTGGTCACCCAGCGGCGCGCGCAGCGGGCCCGGGCGCTGTCGGCGCTGGTCGACGCGGCCGGCCCCGAGGACGCCGCCGCGCTCGACGGCGCGACGCCGGCCCTGGTGCGCCTCGGGCGCGCCGCCTCCACCGCTCAGGCCAGCCAGACCGGTCACACCACCCAGAACACCGGAAGGACCCCGCTCTCGTGAGCTCCACCCGTTCGACCGCTGCAGCACCGGCTGCCGCGCAGCACTCGCCGACCTCGCTGAAGGCGCTGCGCGAGCAGCCCCGCGCCGTGTGGGCGGTCGCCTTCGCCTGCGTGATCTCGTTCATGGGGATCGGGCTGGTCGACCCGATCCTGCCCGTCATCAAGGACGAGCTCGGCGCCACGCCCGGCCAGGTGTCGCTGCTGTTCACCAGCTACCTGGTGGTGACGGCGGTCGCGATGCTGTTCGTCGGCGCGGTCTCCAGCCGCATCGGCGCCAAGAAGACGCTGGTCGCGGGCCTCGCCATCATCGTCGTGTTCTCGGCGCTGGCCGGGGCCGCCGGCGGCGTCGACGCCATCGTCGGCTTCCGCGCCGGCTGGGGGCTGGGCAACGCCCTGTTCATCGCCACGTCGCTGGCGGTCATCGTCGCGAGCGCCACCGGCGGCTTCGCCGGCGCGATCATCCTGTACGAGGCGGCGCTCGGCCTGGGCATCGCCGTCGGGCCGCTCGTGGGCGGCCTGCTCGGCGGCATCTCGTGGCGGGGCCCGTTCTTCGGCGTCGCGGTGCTCATGACCCTCGCGCTGGCCCTGACCGTCCTGCTGGTGCCGTCGGCCCCGAAGCCCGCGCGCCCCACCCCCGTGCTCGCGTCGCTGAAGGCGCTGCGGCACCGCTCGCTGCTGACGATGGCGCTGGCGGCCCTGGCCTACAACTGGGGCTTCTTCACCCTGCTCGCTACGCGCCGTACCCGATGGAGCTCGGCGTGCACCAGCTCGGGCTGGTCTTCTTCGCCTGGGGCCTGCTGGTCGCCGCGTTCAGCGTCTGGGTGGCCCCGCGCCTGCAGGCCCGCTTCGGCACCGCGCCCACCATGTACGCCGTCTTCGCGGCCCTCGCGGTGCTCCTCGGCGTCATCGCCGCCGGGATCGACCACCCCGCCGTCGTCATCGCCGCGACCATCGCCTCGGGCGCCTTCATCGGCATCAACAACACGCTGATGACGCAGGCCGTGATGCTGGTGTCGCCGGTGGAGCGGCCCGTCGCGTCGTCGTCGTACGGCTTCCTGCGCTTCATCGGCGGCGGGCTCGCGCCGTTCGTCGCCGGGCAGCTGACCGCCGCCAGCGGTGGGTTCGCGCTGGCGTTCTGGGTCGGCGCCGGGGCGCTCGTGGTGGCCATCGCGATCCTCGCGACCGGGCACCGGATGCTCGCCAGCGCGGAGGCCGCGGCCCCCGCCGCCCACGGCGACACCCCCGAGCAGGCGCTGGCCGTGCCGGAGCCGGCGGGCGAGGGCCTCGACCTGGACCGCCTGGCCCAGGAGGCCCCCACCGCCCGCCGCTGACCCCCACCTCCCCTCCGTGATCATGGGCGTCCGCCACCCCGGGGGTGGCGGACGCCCATGATCACGGAGGGGTGGCGCCTACTTGCGGGTGCTGCGCAGGACGGCGAGGCGGGCGCGGTAGCCCTCCTCGTCGACCTCCCCGCGGGCTAAGGACTCGCGGAGCACGGTCTCGGCGCCGCGGCGGTGACGACGCCGCACGGCGAACACCACCGCCCCGATGACGAGCACCCAGAAGAGCAGCGGCACGAGGACCCACGGGCCGGGGCCACCGCCGTGCCAGGGACCGGAGCCCCAGCGCGGGTCGGCGGCGGTGCCGGTGACGGTGCTGGTCAGGAGTGCGTCCATGCCGACCACGGTGCTCGGGCCGAGCCGCCCGCCGCGTCGGCCTGCGCGCGTCACCTGCGCTGCGCCCCACGGCGTACACGGGCGGCCCGGCGGGTCGCCAGGACCCGCTCAGCCCTGCCAGCCGGGGCGGACCAGCCCCGTCTCGTCGGCGAGCACCACCAGCTGGGTGCGGTCGCGGGCACCGAGCTTCGCGAGGACCCGCCCGACGTGCGTGCGCGCCGTCGCGGGGCTCAGCACCAGCCGGGCGGCGACCTCCTCGTTCGACAGCCCCTCGGCCACCAGCGCCATCACCTCGCGCTCCCGGTCGGTGAGCGCGTCCAGGCGGTGGTCGTGGGGCGGCGGGGCCGAGCGCGCCGCGAACTCCGCGACCAGGCGCCGCGTGGCCCCCGGGCTCAGCAGCGACTCCCCCGCCGCCGCCACCCGCACCGCCCGCACCAGGTCGGCGGGCTCGGTGTGCTTCACCAGGAACCCGGTGGCGCCGGCGCGCAGCGCGTCGAAGACGTACTCGTCGAGCTCGAAGGTGGTCAGGACGACGACGCGCACCCCCGCCAGCGCCGGGTCGCCCGTGATGCGCCGGGTCGCCTCGATGCCGTCGAGCCGGGGCATCCGGACGTCCATCAGGACCACGTCCGGGCGCAGCTCGCGGGCCAGGGCGAGGGCCTGCTCGCCGTCGTCGGCCTGGCCGACCACCTCGACGTCGTCCTGGGCGTCGAGCAGGGCGGCGAAGCCCGCGCGGACCAGCAGCTGGTCGTCGGCGACCACGACCCGGACCGGCTCGCTCACAGCGGCAGCACCCCCTCCACGCGCCAGCCTCCCCCGGGCCTCGGCCCCGCCTCCAGGCGGCCGCCGAGGGCGTGGGCGCGCTCGCGCATGCCGGGCAGGCCGCCACCGCCGGAGGGCGGGCCTGCGGCGGGGCTCGCCGCCGGAGGCGCCGGGGCGGCCCCGCCGTCGTCGTCGACCCTCACCAGCAGCTCGCCCTCGCTCCGTCGCAGCAGCAGGCGCGCCCCCGAGCCGGGCGCGTGGCGCGCGACGTTGGTCAGGGCCTCCTGCACCACGCGGACCGCGGCCAGGTCGACGGCGACGGGCAGCCCGCCCAGGTCGCCCTCGACGTCGGCGGTGACCGGCAGCCCGGCGCTGCGGGCGCGGGCCAGGAGCGCGTCGACGTCGGCCAGGGCGGGTGCTGGCGAGCGCGGGGCGCGGAGCGGCTCGTCGTCGGAACCGCGGAGGGAGGCGAGCACGCCGTGCACCTCCACCAGGGCGTCGCGGCTGGCGGAGCGGATGGCGGTGAGGGCCTCGCGGGCGACCTCGGGCCTGCGGTCCATGAGCTCCAGGGCCACCCCGGACTGCACGGTGATCATCGACAGGCTGTGGCCGATGACGTCGTGCAGCTCGCGGGCCACGGCCAGGCGCTCGTCGCTGGCGCGGCGCCGCCGCTCCTGCTCGGCGCGCAGGCGGCGGTCGGCGGCGGCGGCCCGGCGGCTGCGCGCGGCCTCGGCCACCGCGACGACGACCAGCAGCCACGCCAGCGACCCGAGCACCGACGACCAGGGGTCGAACACCGGCAGCCACGCCGGCAGCACGAACCACGTCGCGGCCCGCGTCACCGCCAGCAGCGCGTACGCACGCCGTCGCTGCACGAGGCCCGTGCGGCCGGGTGGCGAGCCGGCGACGGCGAGTGCCGCCGTCACCGCAGCGGCCAGCCACACCGGTCCGCTGGTGCCGACGACGCCGACCCAGACCAGGACGGCTGCACCGGCCACCACCTGGGCCGCGTGCGGGTGGCGGCGCCAGAGCAGGGCCAGGGGCCCGGCGAGTAGCACCGGCAGCAGCGCCGCGAACGGCTCGACGGACTCCCCGAGGACCCGCGTGACGGCCCGCGACCCCACCACCTGGACCACGGCGACCACCACCGCCGGGGCCACCAGCCGCAGCCGGCTCCGCTGGCGGTCGGCGGCGTCAGCCGGGTCGGGCTCGTCAGCCGGGTCGGGCTCGTCAGCCGGGTCGGCCGGGGTCGCCGGGTGGGGCGCGTCGGGGTCCGGCTCCGGTGACCGTCCGTGCGCGGCGGGGGGCCCGGCGCTCGAGCGGTCGGAGGTCACCGCTCGACGCTAGCCACCGGAGCCGCTGGCGTCGTCGTCCTGCTGGCTGAGCCGCCCGTACGCAGCGCTGCGTACGCCCCCGAAGCCCCCGTGGGGGGATCTGCGCCACTCAAGAACGGCGCAGGGCCACCCCGTGCCGTCGAGAGGAGGCTGCCGGGGGTGGCGGACGCCCATGATCACGAGGGGTGGGTGGGCGGCCCCGGTCGGGTGCGGATCTTGGCGATCGGTGGGTCGCGGGGCCCTCAACGAGCCACCGATCGCCAAGATCTGCAGGCCGGTACCCACCGAGAGCCGCCGAGAGCCGCTGAGACCCCGACGAACGGGGCGGAACGGCGCGGCGCCACCACCTCCGCCGCCCGCGGTGACTAGCGTGTGACGCCGGGTGGCGAGCCGTCACCCGGTCGGACAGCCGGTCGAACAGCGGGGAGGCGAGCGCGGTGCTGGGTCACTCGCACGCGATGTCGGGGCTGGCTGCCGGTGCGGCGACGCTGCCGTGGGCCGGGCAGGTCGGTGTCAGCGGACCCGTCGAGCAGCTCGCGTGGGTGGCCGCCTGGGGCGGCTTCGCGATGCTGCCGGACCTCGACCAGGGCGGCATCCACTGGCGCGGCGTCATGCCGAGCTCCACCGGCTCCACCGTGGCCCGCATGTGGGGCCCGGTGACCACGACGCTGGCCAGCGCGGTGGGCAAGATCGCCGGCGGTCACCGCCAGGGCACCCACGACCTGCTGCTCGCACCCGCCATCTTCGGCCTGCTCACGGCCCTCGCCGCGCACAACACCTACGCGTCGATGGCGGTCATCGCCCTCGGCATCGGGCTGGCGCTGCAGGCGCTCCACGTCGTCATCCCCGGCAGGGTCGAGCAGACCGTCATCGGCAACGTCGTCATCTCGGCGCTGGGCGCCTGGTGGGTGACCGGGACGGCCAACCACGCCCTGGAGTGGCTGCCGTGGGCGGTGGCCGGCGGCGTCGTCGTCCACATCCTCGGCGACTGGCTCACCGTGGGCGGCGTCCCCGTACCGCTGACGTGGGTCGGCGGGCACTCGGTGCGCCTGTCGGCGGGCCTGTTCAAGACGGGGGCCAAGACCGAGCACGTGGTGGCCACGATGTTCGCGGTGGCCGCCGTCGTCGGGGTCGTCGCCTTCAGCCCGCTGCAGGGCTACCTGGCGCCCGTCATCGACCCCGTGATGACGAGCGCCCCGCTCAGCCCCTGAGACCAGGGGCCGGGCGGGGCGCGTCGCCAGCCGTGAGACCGGCCAGGCGGCTCAGTAGTGGTCGGGGCGCTCCGGGCGCACCCGGGGCTTGCGGCCCCGGATGAGGCTGCCCGACAGCGCCTGCACGACGTCGTCCGCGGCACCCGCGGGCACCTCGACGAGGCTGTAGCGCTCGTGCACGGTGATCGTGCCGACGTCGCCACCGCCCAGGCGCGACTCGCCGGTGATGGCGCCGACCAGGTCCTGCGGGCGCACGCCGGCCTGGCGGCCGAGGCTCACCCAGACCCGGGAGACGTCGCCGGACAGGCGGGGCTTGCGCGCCCGCGGCGGGCCGGCGGCCGACAGCGGCGCGCGCCGCCCCTCGCCGCGCGAGCCGCCGACGGGCGAGCGGCCCAGCGAGCGCTCCTGCCCGGCGCGGGGGCCGGACCGGGGAGCGCGCACCGAGGCGTCGGGGACGTCGGGCTCGTCGGTGTCCTCGCCGCGCACCTGCGCGAGCAGCGCCAGGGCCGCCGCGGCGACCTCCAGCGGCTCCCGCTCGGCGGACAGCTGCGCCGCGAGCTCGCGCGCCGCGGCGATCCGACGGCGGCCGGCGGGGCCGTCGTCGTCACCGGTCAGCGCGGCGTCGACCGCGAGGGCCGTCCGCTCGGCGCGCTTGGCGGCGAGGTCGGCGGCCGTCGGCACCGGGAGCACCGCGATGGAGGCGCGGGCGGCGCGCTCCAGGCCGTTGATGTACCGGGCCTCCCGGGGCTCGGCGATGGTGATGGCGACGCCGGTGCGCCCGCCGCGGCCCACACGGCCGATGCGGTGCACGTACGCCTCGGAGGAGGCGGGCACGTCGTAGTTGATGACGTGCGTGAGCTGCTCCACGTCGAGGCCGCGGGCCGCGACGTCGGTGGCGATCAGCAGCTGGGCGACGCCGGAGCGCAGGCGCCCCATCACGCGGTCGCGCTGGTCCTGGCTCATGCCGCCGTGCAGCGCCTCGGCGCGCGCGCCGCGGCCGTTGAGGGCCTCGGTGAGCTCGTCGACCTCGCCGCGGCTGCGGCAGAAGATGATCGCCGCGGCCGGGGCCTCGACGTCGAGCACGCGGCGCAGCGCCGGGAGCTTCCACGCGCGCTGGACGACGTGGGCGCGCTGCTCCACCAGCGGCGCACCGCTGGCGGGGACCTCGCGCTGCAGGACGACGCGCACCGGGTCGGTCTGGTGCGTGCGGGCGATGCGCTCGATGCGGCCGGCCATCGTGGCGCTGAAGAGCACCGTCTGCCGCTCGCGCGGGGCCTTCTCGAGGATGCCCTCGATCTCCTCCTGGAACCCGGCGTCGAGCATCTCGTCGGCCTCGTCGAGGACGACGGTGCGCACGCCGGACAGGTCCAGGCTGCCGCGGGAGAGGTGGTCGAGCACGCGGCCCGGGGTGCCGACGACGACGTCGACGCCGCGCTGCAGCTCCCGCAGCTGGACGCCGATCGGGGCGCCGCCGTAGACGGCGAGCACGCGGACGCCCAGGCCGGAGCCGTACGACGTCGTGGCCGCGGCCACCTGCAGGGCCAGCTCGCGGGTCGGGGCGAGCACCAGCGCGGACGGGCCGCGGCCGGTGGGCTCGCCGGCGCGGCTCGCGTCGGCGAGGCGCTGCAGCAGCGGCAGCGCGAACGCCGCGGTCTTGCCGGTGCCGGTGGCGGCCCGGCCGAGCAGGTCGCGCCCGGCGAGCAGGTGCGGCACCGCCTCGGCCTGGACCGGGGTGGGCTCCTCGTAGCCGAGGTCGTTCAGGGCCGCCAGCAGCTCCGGGCCGAGACCGAGGTCGGCGAAGCGCACGGCCTCGGGCTGGCGGGGGCGCTGCGGGGCGCGGGCAGGGGCCTCGTCGGCCGGCTGCTCGTCGGCCGGCTCGTCGGCCGGCTCAGCAGGCTGCTCAGCCGGCTGCTCGGCGGCCGGCTGGGGCTCGTCGTCGGCGTCAGCGGCCGGCGCGGACGGCTGGTCGGCTGCCTGCTCGGCAGGCTCCTCGGACGACGCGTCGGCGGCCTGGGCCGTCGGCTGGTCGGTGGACTGCTCGACGACCTCCACGGCCTGCTCCTGGGGAGCGGCTCCGGGGGTCTCGTCGGGCTGGGGGGTGGCGGGCGCGTCGGCGCTCGGCGGCATCTGGGGACTCCTCTTGCGGGCGGCGACGCGCCGACCCGCTCCCCCATGGTCCCGCAGGTCTCGAGCGGACGCGACCACCCTCCCCCGGAGCGGCCGCAGGGAGGGCCTCAGGCGGTGGGCAGGTCGCCCCGCTCCATGGCCCGCTCGACCACCACGAGCATGTCCTCGGCGGTCGGCGCCGTCTCCCAGCCCTCGGCGTCGTCCCCCGGGTGCACCAGCACGCCGACGACGGTGCGCAGCGGGAACAGGCCGGCCGTGGTCGAGACCGGCTCGGCGAGCGCGTCGCGGACCGCGGTCACCACGCGCGCCGCGGCGGCCTCGCCGGAGTCCAGCGGCAGCTCGGACATCACCGCCACGAACCGCCCGCCGCCGAGGTGGGCGACCGCGTCGCTGCGCCGCACGTGGCGCCGCAGGCGGCTGGCGACGACGCCGAGCACGGTCCCGTCGGGCGTGCGGTCACCGGTGGCGCAGAACAGCAGCCCGGTGGTGGTGCCGGGCCGCTGGCGGCCCAGCTCGCGGGTGAGGGAGGCCAGCAGGTCGCCCCGCAGCGGCAGCGACGCGCGCGCCTCGGGGCGCAGGTCGGGCCGCAGGTCGAGCGGCACCGGACCCAGGGGGCGGGCGTCCCGCACCTCGGAGGCCTCGGCGGTCGGGTCGGCGGTCTCCGCAGCCAGGTCGGCGGCCGGGCCGTCGACGGGCTCGAGCCCCTCGAGGCGCTCGGGGGCCGAGCGGACCTCCAGCGACGGGTCCGACGGCGCGGGTGCGGGCAGACCGGCCACGGGCAGCGCCCCGACGGCGGCCAGCAGCAGCGCGCCGACGTCCCCGGTGACGCACGACGTCGACGGGCCCGTCGCCACCACCTCCACCTCCAGCGGCGAGGCGAGCGCGCGCAGCGCGGCGTGGGCGCGCGGGTCGGGCGTGGTCAGCACCAGCTGGGGCGCGTCGGCGCCGGGGGCGACGTCAGCGGCGGCGGGGGCGCAGGAGCAGTGGCGGGCGCCGTCTCGGTGGCAGGTCACGCCCCCGCATCGGCAGGGGTGCGGCACCCCTTGACGACCGCCCGGCGCAGGGAGGGAGCGTCACCCGGACGCCCGGGCCCACAGGCCCCGGCCCGGCCAGGCCCGGCCCGGCCCGGCGCCGTCAGGCGCGCTGGGCCGCCCGGTGCTTGCGCACGCGACGCACCACGAGGAGCGCGACGGCCACGACGACGGCGCCGATGACCACCTTGTCGAGGACGTCGGCGTAGCCGGAGACGCGGTCCCACTGGGAGCCGAGGTAGAACCCCCCGCCGATGAGCAGCGCGTTCCACAGCGCCGTCCCGGCCGTCGTGTAGATGAGGAACTGCCCGATCGGCATCTCCGCGGCACCGGCCGGCAGGGAGATCAGGCTGCGGACGCCGGGGATGAGGCGCCCGAAGAAGACGGCGGAGCGCCCGTGGCGGCGGAACCACCGGGTGGCGGCGTCGGCGTCGTCGGCGTCGACCAGGGGCATCTTCGCCAGCAGGGCCACCGCGCGGCGCTGGCCGATCCGGCGGGCCAGCTCGTACAGCAGCACCGCCCCCAGCACCCCGCCGGCGGTGGCGGCGAGGAAGACCGCGACCAGGCCCATGCGCCCCTGGTAGGCCAGGAACCCGCCGAGCGGCAGCACCACCTCGCTGGGGATCGGCGGGAACACCGTCTCCAGCAGCGTCAGCAGGAACACCCCGGGCCACCCCAGGGCGTCCATGACGTCGGCGACCCACCCGGACAGCCCGGTGAGGCCGTGGGAGCTCGAGGTGGTCGCAGAGGCGAGCAGGGGCATCATCACCGGCGAGCGTAGGTGAGGACGCCCCCCTCCACCCGCCGGCGATCACCCGGCCGCGCCCCCGCCGCTGCCCCGCCGCTGCCCCCGCCGCTGCCCCCGCGGGGGACGGCGCCCACCGGTCGCGCGCGCCCCCCGCCCCCGGCACAGTGGCGCTCGTGACCTTCGAAGGAACGCCCGGCTCGTCGTCCGTCGAGATCCCGCTCGACGACCCGCTCGGCGTCGCGAGCCCCCTCGACGCCGGCGAGGAGGACCCGGACGCGGCCGCGACGGCCGAGCTGCCCGGCCACGGCGTCGACGAGGTGGTCGACACCGCCCCCGGAAGCCCCGTGCAGGAGCCCGCCATCGGCTCCCCCGCGCAGGACCACTGACCCACCCCGCCCCGCCCCTGACGCGCTGACCGAGGAGATCCCGTGGACCTCGACCGCCCCACCGCCCCCGAGCCCTACGGCCAGCTGCCGAAGGTGCCCGCGTTCACCGTGACGAGCACCGACGTCGCCGACGGCGAGCCCATGGCCGACCGCCACTCCGCCGAGGGCGGCAGCACCTCCCCGCAGCTGGCGTGGAGCGGGTTCCCTGAGGGCACGAAGTCGTTCGTGGTGAGCTGCTTCGACCCCGACGCCCCCACCCCGGCGGGCTTCTGGCACTGGACCGTCTTCGGCATCCCCGCCTCGGTGACCGAGCTGCCCACCGGCGCCGGTGACGAGGGCTCGCTGGCGCTGCAGGGCGGGACCGCCGTCCGCAACGACGTCGGCGGGGCCGGCTTCACCGGCGCCGCGCCGCCTCCCGGCGACCGCCCGCACCGCTACGCCTTCGCCGTCCACGCCCTGGACACCGACGACCTGGGCCTCGACGCCTCCGCCACCCCGACCGTCGTGGCGTTCACGGCCCTGTTCCACACGATCGGCCGGGCCGTGGTCACGCCGACATACCAGGTGCCGGCTTGACGGCAGGGCAGGGCCCGGGCGGCGGTCCTGGCGGGCTGACCTGGGTCCCGGCGCTGGAGCGCCCGGACCTGCTGGCCCCGCCCGTGGCCGAGGCGCTGCGGGGCTGGGAGCACGCCAGCGCCGTCCGCGTCGCCGAGATCGACCCCGAGCTCGCCGACACCGCGGCGCTGGTCGAGGCCACCGGGGCACCCGCTGGCGTCATGGCCAACTGCGTCGTGGTCGCGGGGCGCCGCGGCGAGGTCGAGCGGGTCGCCGCGTGCGTGGTCCTGGCGACCACCCGCGCCGACGTCAACGGCCTGGTCCGGCGCCGCCTCGACGCCCGCAAGGCGTCGTTCCTCGGCCACGACGCCGCCGTGACGGGCTCCGGCATGGAGTTCGGCGGCATCACCCCGGTGGGGCTGCCGCGCGCGTGGCAGGTGCTGGTCGACGTCGCCGTCCTCGACGTCGACGACGCGGTCATCGGCTCCGGCCTGCGCCGCTCGAAGCTGGCCCTCCCGGCTGGCTCGTCGCCCAGCTGCCCGGGGCCGAGGTGTCCGAGGGCCTCGGCGTCCCCCTGCCCGCCACCGCCCCGTGATCATGGGCCTCCGCCACCCGTGAGGCGGCACCTGGCCGCGGCAGGGCCCGCGAGCGCCGACGTCGCGTGGGAGCGGTACGCCGACCCGCAGCTGTGGCCGACGTGGTCGCCGCAGATCGCGTCGGTGCGGACGAGCACTCCGCGCCTGGCCAGCGGGACCACCGGGGTGGTCCGCGGGCACGGCGGCCTGCTGCTCGACTTCCTCGTGGAGGAGGTGGACGACGCCGCGCGCCGCTGGTCGTGGTCGGTGGTCCCCCGGCGCGCCGGGGGCCTGCCGCTGCCGGAGCCGCTCCAGCGCCTGGGGCGGCTGCACCTGGTGCACGCCGTGCTCGACAGCGGGCTCGACAGCGGGCTCGACAGCGGGCTCGGCGACAGGGGGCTCGGCGCCAGGGCCGGCAGCGCCACGACGCTGCTGGTCACCGGCTCGGCGCCCGTCGTCGTCGCCTACGCGCCCCTCGCGGGGCTGGCCCTGGGCCGCCTGGTCCGCTGACGGGCCCCGACCGGCTGCTCAGGTCCGGTCGAGCGCGCGCAGGGCGGGTCCGTCGAGGGGCCGACGGCCGACCTCGACCCCGTCGAGCGCACCGGTGCGCCGCAGCCCGTCCAGCGCGGTGGTCTTGCCCGCAGCCGCGGAGCCGGCGGGGAGGACTCGCCCACGGGCAGGTCCACCCGGTCCGGCACAGAGGGGGTGGAGTCCTCCCCGCCGGTCCGTGCCTCCGTGAGCTCAGCGCTGGCGGTCGGCCTGGAGGCGGAGCCCGGCGAGCAGGAGGTCGAGGCCGGCGCGGAACTGCTCGGCGTCCTCGTGGACGGCGAACTCCTCCACGACGTGGCGGATGAAGGGGAACTGCTCGGGGTCGAGCCCGCGCCAGTGCGCCACCAGGTCGTCGAGGCCCCGCTCGGGCTCGGCGGCGTCGCCACCGGCTGCCTCGGGGCGGCGGCCCAGGTCGGCAGCGGTGCCGATGACGTAGCCCATGACGGCGGAGACGGCGTGGAAGGTCTCCCGCGGGGGCAGGTGCAGGCGCAGGACCTGCTGGCCCAGGCGCTCGTAGAGGAGCACCGCGTTCGGCTGCAGGTCGACGTCGCGCAGGAAGTACGCGCCCAGCCACGGCCTGCTGGAGACCGCCTCGAAGAAGGCGACGGCGACGGCGCGGAGGTCGTCCACGGGGTCCGGTGAGCCGGTGGCGCCCTCGGTGTCGGCGAGCACGCCGGCGAGCACGTGGTCGCTGGCGCGGGCGACGAGCTCGTCCTTGCCGGAGACGTACCAGTAGATGCTGCCGACGCCCCCGCCGAGCCGGGCGGCCAGCGCGCGGAAGGTCAGCGCGGCCTCGCCGTCCTCGTCGAGCAGCGCGACCGCCTCGCCGACGACGGCCTCCAGGGAGTGCGAGGCGCGCTGCCGCGACCCGCCGGTCCGAGCGGTGCTCCGGGTCTCGGCCATGACGCCATCCCACCACATGCTTGCGCGCGGACCGAACAGCGTTCTAGAGTTACCGAACCGCGTTCGATACAGCGCGGACCGCTTCTCGAGAGGAGGGACGCCATGAGCACCAGCACGTCGTCGCAGACCGCCCAGACGCCCACGACCACCCCAGGCACCGACCCGACCCCGCACACGCACACCTCGCTGGGAGCCGCGTGGGTCCCGCTGCTCGCGCTGTGCCTGGCCTTCTTCGTCGAGATGGTCGACAACACCCTGCTGACCATCGCGCTGCGACCATCGGCCGTGACCTCGGCAGCGGCACCACCGCCCTGCAGTGGGTGACCGGCGCCTACTCCCTCACCTTCGGCGGCCTGCTCCTCACGGCGGGCTCCGCCGCCGACCGGCTCGGCCGCCGCCGGGTGCTGCTGGTCGGGCTGAGCGCCTTCGGCCTCATCAGCCTGCTCGCGGCGCTGGTCACGACGGCGGGCGAGCTCATCGCGCTGCGCGCCGCCCTGGGCGTGGCCGCCGCGATGATGGCGCCGATCACCAACTCGCTGGTGTTCCGCCTCTTCGACGACGAGGCGCTCCGCATGCGCGCCATGACGGTGATGATCGTCGTCGGCATGAGCGGCTTCGTGCTCGGACCGCTGCTGGGCGGCACCGCCCTGGCGCACGTGGGCTGGGAGTGGCTGCTGGTGGTCAACGCGCCGATCGCGCTCGTCGCCTGGCTCGGCGTGCGCTTCGGCGTGGCGGCCGACCGCCGCGAGGACCTCACCGACGACCGCCTCGACCTGCCCGGCGCCGTCCTGTCGACGGCCACGATCGGCCTGGCCTGCTACACGCTGACCAGCGGCATCGAGCACGGGTGGCTCTCGCTGGCCACCACCGGCTCGGCCCTCGGGGCGGTGCTCGCCCTGGTGGCGTTCGTCCGGCACGAGCGCCGCACCGCTCAGCCCATGCTCGACCTGGACGTCTTCCGCAGCGGCACCGTCCGCGGCGCCGCCCTGGCGCAGGTCGGCACGTCGATCGCGATGGCCGCGGTGATGTTCTCGCTGGTCCTGCACTTCCAGTACGCCTACGGCTGGAGCCCGGTGCGCGCGGGCCTGGCCAACCTGCCGATCATCCTGACGATGCTCGCGGCGTCGCCGGTCTCCGAGCAGCTCGCGAAGCGCCTCGGGCACCGCACCGCCTGCCTCGTCGGCGCCGGCCTCCTCGCCGCGTCGCTGGCGGGCCTGGCCGTCGGCGTCGACCACGGCTACCCGGCCATCGCCGCCTGCATGGTGGTCATGACCGTCGGGCTGCGCACCGTGATGACGATCTGCGCCGTCGCCCTCGTCAGCGCCGCGCCGGAGAACCGCACCTCGCTGGCCACCTCGCTGAACGACACCGCCCAGGAGGTCGGCACCAGCGTCGGCACCGCCGTGGTCGGCACGCTCATCGCCGCGCTGGTGACGGCGTCGCTGCCCGCGGGCACCTGGAGCAGCGAGCTGGTGACCTCGTTCTTCCACGGCGAGCGGGTCGCGTTCACGGCGCTGGCCGTCGTCGTCGGGGTCGTCGCCGGCCTCGGCGCGATGACGCTCACCGACTCGCGCAGCACCGACGAGCACGCCCCCGCCGACGCCTGAGCACTCCGGCGACCACCGCAGGTGCGGCCCCTAGGATCTTCTGGGGCCGCACCTGCGGTCGCATGACGGGCACCGGCACCGAGGAGCCAGACGTGAGACGCCTCCACCCCCTGGCCGTGACGGCCGCCGCGGCACTCCTCCTCGCGGCGTGCGGCAGCACCGGCGGCGGGTCCGCCCCGGCGTCGTCCACCACCGGCACCACCGCGGGCGGCGAGCGGACCCTCACGGTCTTCGCCGCCGCCTCGCTCAAGAGCACCTTCACCGAGATCGGCGAGCAGTTCGAGGCGGCCAACCCCGGCGTCACCGTCACCTTCAGCTTCGCCGGCTCCTCCGACCTGGTCACCCAGATCACCTCCGGAGCCCCCGCGGACGTCTTCGCCTCCGCCGACGAGGGCACCATGCAGGAGGTCACCGACGCGGGCCTGGTCGCCGGCACCCCGGTCGACTTCGCGACCAACACCCTGGAGATCGCCACCCCGCCGGGCAACCCCGCGGGCATCACCTCCTTCGCCGACCTCGCCCGCCCGGGCACCTCCGTGGTCGTGTGCGCGCCCCAGGTCCCCTGCGGCGCTGCGGCCGCGAAGGTCGAGGCGGCCACCGGCGTCGACCTCACCCCGGTCAGCGAGGAGGGCTCCGTGACCGACGTCCTCGGCAAGGTCACCTCCGGGGAGGCCGACGCCGGGCTGGTCTACGTCACCGACGTCACCGGCGCCGGTGACCAGGTCACCGGCGTGGCCTTCCCGGAGTCCTCCCGGGCGGTGAACACCTACCCCGTCACGGCGCTCACCGGCGCCGGTGACGCCGGGCTGGCGACGGCGTTCGTGGACTTCGTCACCGGCCCCCGGGGCGAGGCGGTGCTGTCCGCGGCGGGCTTCGGCGCCCCGCCCGGCTGACGGCGGTGCAAGGGCGTCCGGGCGGGCTCGGGGGTAGAACCCGCCCGGACTACGCCGCTGGTGGAGCCCGGGCTCGACCTGGCGCACCTCCACGGTGGCACCGCCGCGGCCGCGGTGCACCAGACCCGCCCGGGACGCTGCGCCCAGCGTCCCGGCTCTGCGTAACCTGTCCCGAGGTGGAGCCGTCGCCGTCGCCGTCCGCTGCGAGGAGCCCGCTGTGACGGAACCGCTCCGGTCCCAGGACCCGGCGCCGCCGGCGGGCGTGCACCGCGCGTCGTTCGCCTCCGCGGACGCCGAGGAGGTCACCTCCTTCATCCGGCAGACGTACGCGGAGAGCACGACCCGGTTCGCCCCGGTGACCGGTGGCGCCCGCTTCACGGCGCTCCTGCACGACGTCCCCTCGCTCGGCAGCGACCGCGTGCGCACGTCGATCGACTACGACGGCACGAGCGAGGAGGGGTTCGACGACCTCGTGGCCTTCATCGTCCACGCGGGCACCGTCGGCGTGGCCAGCCGCGGCGACGAGGTCGTCACCGGTCCGGGGGGAGCCGCCTGCTACCCCCTCGGCGTCCCGGTCGCGTTCCGGATGCGCCACTTCGACGTCACCACCGTGCGGCTCCCGGTCGAGCGCCTCCGGCAGGCCGCCGAGGAGGAGGTCGGCCGGCCGGTCGAGGTGCGCCTGCGGGGCACGGCTCCGGTCTCCCCGGCGATGCTGCGGTACTGGCGCTCGCTGACGTCGCTCGTCGCCGGGGCGCTGACCGACCCCGACCCGCCGCTGGGGCAGCCGCTGCTGGCCGCGGAGACGGCCCGCACCGTCGCGCACGCGGCGCTGCACGTCTTCCCGGTGGTGACGACGGCGGACCGGCTCCCCCGGGACCCGAGGACCCCGGCCCCCGCCGCGGTGCGGCGCGCGGTCGCCCACATGGAGGCCCACGCCGGCGAGCCGCTGCCGCTGGCCGAGATCGCGGCGGCGGCGGGCACGAGCGTCCGCTCGCTGCAGGTGGGCTTCCGCACGCACCTCGACACGACCCCGCTGGGCCACCTGCGACGGGTCCGCCTCGAGCGGGCCCGGGAGGAGCTGCGCGCGGCGCCCCCCGAGGGCGACGGCGGGCGGACCACCGTGGCCGGGGTGGCGGCCCGCTGGGGGTTCTCCAACGCCGGGCGCTTCGCCACCGCCTACCGCGGCGCCTTCGGCGAGCCCCCGGGCGCGACCCTGCGCCGCTGACCCCTCACCGACCCGACCTGGAACCCGCGCGGGTGCCCCTCGGCGGGGACTCGCGCCGGTCACCCACGGCCACTACCGTCGACACCGGTCGATGCCCCGGCCCCACCCGGCCCCGGCGGTCCCCGACCGCGGTCCCGGTCCGGCAGCGCTGCGGACGGGCCCGACCGGCAGACCGCGGTGGCTGCTCCAGCGAAGGACGCCCCCGATGGACGCCGAGCACCACAGCGCCACCCCCTCCCCCACCCCCTCCGGACCCGGCCGCGCCTCCGCGGACGACAGCGGCGGCGCCGAGGGGCTGGACGTCCTGGCCCGCGAGCTGGCGGACCTCGCCCGGGCCCTCCAGAGCGCCTCCTCGCCGCAGGAGGTCCTCGACCGCGCCGTCGCGACGGCGGTCGACCTCGTCCCCGGGGCGGCGGAGGGCACGATCTCCCTGGTGCGGTCGCGGCGCACCGTCACCTCGGCCGCGGCGACCAGCGCCGCCGCACGCCACCTGGACGAGCTGCAGACCGAGCTCGGCGAGGGCCCCTGCCTCGACGCCGTCTACACCCAGCGCAGCACCCGCGTCGACCACCTCGCCCGCGAGACGGAGCGCTGGCCGGCCCTCGCGGCGCGCGCCGACGAGATCGGCCTGCCGAGCATGCTGTGCCTGCAGCTCTTCGTCGACGGCGACAACCTCGGGGCGCTGAACCTCCTCGGCGCGGAGCCGGCGGCCTTCGGAGACACCTCGGAGCACGTCGGGCTGCTGCTGGCCGCGCACGCCGCGGTCGCCGTCGCCGACGCCCGCGACCTCGAGCACACCCACCTCGGCCTCGCACACCGCGACGTCATCGGCCAGGCCAAGGGCATCCTCATGGAGCGCCACAGGCTGAGCGCCGACCAGGCCTTCGCGCTGCTGGCGAGCATCAGCCAGGACCTCAACCGCAAGCTGTACGACATCGCCGCCGACCTGGCCGCCACCGGAGAGCTGCCGCAGCGCCCCCAGCACCGGCCGCAGCAGCGCCCCCAGCAGCGCCCCCAGCACCGCTCACCGCGCCCCGGCGACCGCTGAGCGCCGGGTGAGCGCCGAGCCGCAGGACCCCTCGCCCGAGCTCCGCCTCTGCGGCCTGGCCCGCGAGGCCGTCGGCTGGGACCGGGTGGTGGTGGTCGTGGCCCGGGACGTCGACACGCGCGCGGCCCTGCGCGGCTCGGACCCGGTGCTGGAGGGCTACTGCGACCTCCAGCAGACGCTCCTGCAGGGGCCGAGCCTGGACGCCTTCACCGCGGGGACGCCCGTGGTGGTCGACGACCTGCACGCCCGGCTGCCGTGGCCCCTGCTGGCCTCGGTCACGCCCGCGGACCTGCCGGTGCGCTCGATGGCCGTGGTGCCGCTGCTGGTCCCCGCCACCTGCAGCTCCGCGGTGACGCGGCGGGCCGCCCCGCCGAGACCGGCCCTGGGGGTGCTCATCGCGGGGCGCGACGACGTCGACCCCTTCACACCGGCGCAGGTGGCCGTCCTGGCGCACCTGGCAGCGGTGGTCGCCGCGGTGCTCGTGCACCGCGCGGGCACCGGCGAGCTGATCGCCGTCGACGCCGACCCGAACGACGACCTGGCGGTGGTGGGCGGGATGCTGGCCGAGCACCTGGGCGCCAGCGCCGGCGAGGCGCTGAGCCGCATGCGGGCGCACGCCTTCACCAGCGGCCGCACCCTCAACGAGCTCGCACGCGCCGTGCTCGCCGGCGAGGTCGCCGTGGAGGACGTCGCCCACCCCCGGTGAGCGCCGCCTCACCCCTGGTGCCGAGCCAGCCCGGTCGCTACCCTCGGCGGAGGTCGATGGTCCGGCCCAGAGCCTCCTCCCCCGCGAGGTCACCGTGACGGACTCCCGAGCCGCCCTCCCCCTCCAGAACCGCTCCCGGCGCGCGGAGCTGCGTGCTCCCGCGGGCGCCGCCGACGCCGCGACCCGCGACTCCGAGGGCGCATCGCTGCTCGTCAGGTGGTCGGCCGGCAGCGCCGTCGTCGTCCTCTCCGGCGAGCTCGACATGACCTGCGCCCAGCGGCTCGCGAACGCGGGCCGCCTGCTGGGCGAGTGGGCGCAGCCACCGGTCGTCGACGCCGCCGGCGTGACCTTCATCGACCTCGCGGGCCTCAGCGCCCTGTGCTCCCTGTCGCGCACCGGGGAGCCCGTGCTCGTGCTCCAGCCGAGCGCGAGCCTCCTGAGGCTGCTGCACGTGCTCGCGCTCGCCGGGTGGGGCCCGTCGGTGCAGGCCCTCGGCGACCGCGAGCAGGGCGTCGTGCTCCTGGCACCCACCCCGCCGGGCCCCGCCCCCGCCTGACCGGCCACCTGGCCCGCCGCTCCTCCGGGGCTGCACCTCCCAGCGGGGCGTGACAGCCTGCCCGACGGCCGCACCCCGTCACAGCCGGTGACGGGCGCAGCCGTGGAGGACCATGAGCACCGCCGCGCCGCGCCCCGGCCCGCCCCACCGCGCTGACCGGACCGACCACACCGGGCGCACCGACCGCACCGGCGGCGGGGTGGAGACCACCCCCCTCGACGAGGGCGCTGACACCGACAGGATCGGCGACCGCGACCTGACCCGCTGGCCCAGCGCCGGCGGGCAGGTGGTGCTCCGCGGGGCGCACGCCGTCAGCCCGTGGCTCTCCCCCGCGCGGCTGTGGGCGGCGGTGCTCGGCCTGGGGCTGGTGCTCGACGCGCTGCTCGTCGTCGTCGGGGCCTGGCTCTACCGGACCGTCGTCGAGGGCGACGGCGTCGACGCGGTGGACCACCCCGTGCTGCAGGCGGCGGTCGATCACCGCACCCCCGACCTCACGGCGGTCGCGCAGGTGGTCAGCGACGTCGCCGACGTGGTCGGCATGACGCTGCTGGCCCTCGCCACCGCGGTGGTCCTGGCGCTGGTGCGGCGGCGCTGGACCCCGTTCGTGCTCGTCGTGACGGCGATGCTCGGGTCCGTGGCGCTCACGGTGGCCGGCAAGGTGGTGGTGGGGCGCAGCCGCCCGCCGCTCGCCGACGCCGTCCCGCCGTACGAGACGAGCGCGTCGTTCCCGAGCGGGCACACGCTCAACGCGACGGTGTTCGTCGGGGTGGTCGTCTACGTGGTGCTGCGCCACCTCGCGGCGCGGTGGGCCCGCGTGCTGGTGGTGGTCGCCGCGGTGGCCTTCGCGCTCGCCGTCGGGGCCAGCCGGGTCTACCTGGGCCACCACTGGCTGACCGACGTGCTGGTCGCCTACCTGCTGGGGCTGCTGTGGGTGGGCTTCGTGGTCACGGGGCACCGGCTGTACCTGACGCTGCGACGGCACCCTCCCGCGCGGGCCCGACCGGGCTCGTGACGCCCCCGGACGGGCCGGCCAGCGGGTAGGTTCCGATCATGGTCCCCTGGGAGCACCTCGCCGCGTTCGTGGTCGCGAGCACCGTGCTCGTGGTGGTCCCCGGGCCGAGCGTGCTGTTCGTGCTGGGGCGCTCGATCGCGCACGGCCGCCGCGCCGGCGTGCTGAGCGTGCTCGGCAACGCCCTCGGCACCGTGCCGGCGGTGCTCGCCGTCGCCTTCGGGGTGGGGGCGCTGGTCGCGGCGTCCGTCGTGGCCTTCACCGTGCTCAAGCTGGCCGGGGCTGCGTACCTGGTGTGGCTGGGCGTGCAGGCGGTCCGCCACCGCCACGACCACACCGCGGTGACCACCGCGGCGCCGACCAGCACGGGCCGGCTCCTGCGGCAGGGCTTCGTGGTCGGGGCCACCAACCCGAAGACGATCGCCTTCTTCGTCGCCGTGCTGCCGCAGTTCGTCGACCCGGCCGCCGGGCCGGTGTGGGCCCAGCTGCTCGTGCTCGGGGTCGTCTTCCAGCTCCTGGCGCTCGTGTGCGACAGCACGTGGGCCCTGGCCGCGGGGACGGCGCGGGCGTGGTTCGCCCGCTCGCCGCGGCGCATCTCGACGCTCAGCGCCACCGGCGGCGTGATGATGGTCGGCCTCGGGGGCACCCTGCCGCTGTCGGGCTCGAAGGCCTGACGCAGCAGGGGTCGGCAGCGGGACCGTGACGCGCGGTGGTCGGTGGCTCTAGGGTCCGCGGGGTGACGATCACCGGGGCACCTGACGTCGCACCACCGCCCGCCGCCCGACGGGTGGGGCCCATCGGGGCGGCGAGGGTGCTCCTGCTGCTGGGCTGGGCGGCGATCGCCGTGGCGGTCCTGGTCACCGGGTCACTCACGACCTCGTTCACGGAGCTGCAGCGAGCCGTGGAGAGCGGAGCGGTCACCAGGGTCTCCGCCGAGCGGGGGTTCGACGACTCGTCGGTGACCGGGTACGGCGTCCAGGAGGTCCGCTGGCGCGACGGGCTGGTGGAGCGCCGCACCGAGGTCGCGGTCGCCAGCCCCGGGGAGCGCACCACCGACACCGATCTGCCGTTCGCCGGGCTCGACGTCGTCCCGCAGCTGCGAGCCCTCGCCCCGGTGACTTCGCGGTCAGCGCCTTCGAGTCCCCGTACTCGTCGTCGTCGGCCTTCGGGTTCCAGGTGCCCACGGCGCTCGGGCTCCTGGCGGCGGCGTGGTGGATCTGCTCGATCACGCTGCTCGCGGGGGACCCGAGCCGTTCTGGGCCACGCGGTGGGCGTGGTCCTGGCTCTCGCTGCTGCCCGGTGGCGTCGTCGCGTGCCTGCTGCTGTCGGGCCCCGCCCCGCTGCTCCCGTCGCAGCGCCCCGGCTCGCGGCGGCTGACCGGCGGGTGGGCGCTGCTGGCCGTCGTCGCCGTCCTCTGGCTGCGCTGAGGCGCCGCCCTGCTGCACCAGCCCAGCGGCCGGGCGGGACCATGTCGCGTGACCACTGACGACTGGCCCTCGCTGGAGCTGCCCGAGAGGCTCGGCGTCGTCGCCCACGGGCCGGCGCTGCTCGCGCAGGCGCCCGACATCGCCGCCGGGCTGCGCTGCGTGTGGGCGCGGCCCGAGGGCCTGCTGCTCCCGGTGGTCGTCCAGGCGCGCGGCGTCCACGCCGACGCGGCGTCGCGCCAGACGTTCGGCGGCAGCGACCCCGTCCACCCCGACGGCGACGCCGCCGACGTCTTCGGGTCCGCGGTGCGCGTGGTCGCCCGCGCCGGTGACCGCGAGGTGGAGCTCGACTCTGCGCACGGCACCGCCTCCGCCGGCGACGACGACTTCACCGCCGAGGCCGCCTACTGGCTGCCCGGCGTCCCCGACGACGGGCTGCTCCACCTCACCGTCGCCTGGCCCGAGGCGGGGCTGCCGGAGACCACCACGACGCTGCGGCTCGAGGGCCTGCACGACCTGGAGACCCGGGCCCTGCGCCTGCTGGGCTGAGCCGGGCTCCGCTGGGCCGGGCTCGGCTGGGCCGGGCTCAGGCGGGGCGGACGGCCCGCTCCGGCGCCAGCGAGGCGTCGACCACCAGGGGGTCGTCGGGGGTCAGCTCCCCGAGGTCGGTGGCGCACAGGTCGACGTCGTCGCGCGCGAGGACGTCCTGCTCCACCACCTGGTCGCCGTCGAGCAGGACCACCACCTGCACGTCGTCGCGGGAGGTCAGGTCGGGCCCGGGGTACGGGAGCCCGTGGACGGTCGAGAAGGTCTCGGGGGTCTCGTACGGGCACGCGACGAGGGCGCGGTCCCAGCCGCCGCCGTAGACGTCGGCGAGGGTCCACGGGGTCCCGGGCGCCGGGAGGTCCGACCAGCCGCCGGCGGTGCAGCCGGCCAGGGCCGCCCCCAGGACGACGACGGCGGCGCCCCCGCTCACCGCGCGCACGGGCCGGGGCGGGGTCACCCCTCCAGCGTGGGGGCTGACGGCCGCGGGCGCGTCCGCCCGGAGGACCACGGCGGCGCACCGGCCCCTCCCCCGTCGGCGGGAGGCTGCATCGATCTCCGGCGGTGGTGGGTGCGCGGCTCGTAGCCTGACGAGGACCGAGGCGCTCCGCCCGGCGCGGCTCCGCGGAGGACCAGTGACCCACCTGCAGCACGAGCCCGTCGAGGGGCCTGCGGCCGGCCCGAGGTCGACGCCGGGTCGGCGCGCCCTGGCCGCGGCGCGCGAGGTCGGCATCGTCGTCGTGTCGGCGCTGGTGCTCTCGCTGCTGGTGAAGACGTTCCTGGTGCAGGCGTTCGTCATCCCGTCGGCGTCCATGCACGACACGCTGCTCGAGGGCGACCGGATCCTCGTCAGCAAGCTGACGCCGGGACCGTTCGACCTGCAGCGCGGTGACGTCGTCGTCTTCGCCGACCCGGGTGGCTGGCTCGAGCCCGAGGCGCAGGAGTCGCGCGGACCGGTGGTCGACGGCCTCGTGGCGGCGCTCACGTTCGTCGGCGTGCTGCCGCAGGACTCCGGGCAGCACCTGGTGAAGCGGCTCATCGGGCTCCCTGGTGACCACGTGGCGTGCGCCGTCGGCGGTCCCACCACGGTCAACGGGGTGGCGCTCGACGAGAGTTACCTCGCCGCCGGGGCGGTGCCGTGCGAGTTCGACTTCGACGTCACCGTGCCGGCGGGGGCGCTGTGGGTGGAGGGCGACAACCGCCAGGACTCGAGGGACTCCCGCCTGCACCAGGGCGAGCCGGGCGGCGGGACGGTCCCGGTCACCGACGTCGTGGGTCGCGCCGTCGTCACCGTCTGGTCGCTGGACCGCCTCACGTGGCTGTCGCGGTACGGCGACGTGTTCGCCGGCGTGCCCGCCGCCGGCTGACCAGCCCGGTCGGTCGGGAGCCGCAGGGCCGCGCGGGAACGGTCATCTCCGAGCCCCCGGGGGGACGGGTCGCGGGTGCGTCAGCAGGCGAGCCCGGCCTCCAGGGCGGCCAGGTTCTCCTGCGCCGTCGCCAGGAGGTCACCGCCCTCGGCGGGGCTGGTCTCCATCGGGTCGAGCACCGCGGTGCCGGTGCCGAGGGCCGCCGCCAGGGCGCTGGCGACTGCGTCGGTCGCCTCGGTCTCGAAGTAGACGGTGCGCACCCCGGAGTCCTGCACCGCGGCCGTCGCTGCGCGCAGCCGCGCCGGGGTGGGCTCCACCGAGGGGTCGAGCCCGCTGATGCCGACCTGCTCCAGGCCGTAGCGGTCCGCGAGGTAGCCGAAGGCCTCGTGCGAGGTGACCAGGACCGCCCCGCGGCACGGGGCCAGGACCCGCGCGTACTGCTCGTCGAGCGCGGCGAGGTCGGCGCGCAGGGCGTCCGCGCGGGCGCGGTAGCCGTCGGCACCGTCCGGGTCGGCCGCGGCCAGGCCCTCGGCGACCTCGTCACCGACGGCCGCGAGGCGCAGCGGGTCCATCCAGAAGTGCAGGTCGTCGTCGACCACCGCGGCGGCCCCGGTGACGTCGACCACGCGCTCGGGCGGGGTGCTGCTGAGCGCGGCGTCGACCCCGGCCTGCAGGCCGGGGAGAGTCACCACGAGGTCGGCGTCCGACAGCGCGAGCGCCTGCGACGGCGCCAGCTCGGCCTCGTGGACGTCCGAGCCGGGCGGGAGCGCGCTGCTCACCCGGGCCGCGTCACCGGCGACCCGCTCGCTCACCCACTGCAGCGGGTAGGCGCTGGTGACGACGGCGGGGCCGCCGTCGTCCTGCGCGGCGGTGGTCCCCGCCGGGGCTGAGCACGCGGCGAGCAGCAGCGCCGCCGCCACCGAGGTGGCGGCGGCGGCACTGCGAGGGGTGTGCGGGCAGGTCACGCCGAGGCGGTCTCGTGCTCGTGCTCGCCGTGCTGGTGCGGGGCCTCCCCGGTGGCGACGGCCAGCTCGTCGGGCACCGCGCTGAGGGTCGTCGTGGCGAAGACCTCGCCCGTGGCGATGTCGACGGCGTGCACCTCGCGGGTGGCGGGCTCGGTGACGTAGGCGGTGCCGTCGTGGACCCGCACCGCGGGCCGCGGCTCCTGCCACTCCTCGGGCTCCTCCCACGGCGCGACGATCGGGACCGAGCGGACCACGGTGGCGCTGGCCGGGTCGATGACGTGCAGCGATCCGTCGGTGCCGAGGACGAGCCCCTCGCCGTCCTCGCCCCGGGCCAGCGAGCGGAAGGTGTACGACGCGGGCAGGTCGACCAGGCGCAGCGACGCGTCGCGGGTGTCGATGATGCTGACGCGCGTCGGGCGCTCGAGGGTCTCCGCCGCGGCGGCGGCGCCGTCGGACTTGTAGTCGCCCAGCACGAACGGCGAGTCCTCGTCACCGGCCTGGTTGCCGATGCGCCCGTACTCGGTGGGGGCCTGCACCTTGGTGGTGGTGCCGTCCAGGCCGCCGGTGTGCACGAGGACGCCGTCCTTGCAGCCGATCACGAGGGCCTCGTCGGCAGCGACGGCCTCGCCGTGCACGCCGGGGCACTGGTCGTTGCGGCTGACCTCGGTGCCGTCCGCGTCGAGGACGCGGATGCCGGTGCGGGCGTCGGGGGTGCCCTCGGAGACCACGACGGCGCCGTCGGTGAGCTGGACGGCGACGCCGTGGTGGGCCGCGGGCGTCTGCAGGTCGAGGCGCTGCGCCGCGGGGTCGGCGACGTCGGCCGCGTCGACGGTCGTGAACTTCCCGGTGCCGTCGTCGAAGAACGTCGTGCGGCCCTCGTGGACGACCACGTGCCCGGGCTCGGTCGCCGCGTAGGTCACGTCGGTCAGGGCGGGGTCGGTGGTCCAGTAGTGGTCGTGGTCGCCGTGGGGCTCGGCCCAGGTGCCGGTGTCGAGCAGGCGGAAGCCGCCGGTGGAGCTGACGGCCACGTGGCGGCCGTCGCCCGCGGCGTTCAGCCGCAGGTAGCCGGGCAGCTCGGCCTCGCCGACCTGCTCCAGGGTCGTGGCGTCCAGCACGGTGACGCCGCCGTCGTGGGTGACCGCCAGGCGCGGGGTCGAGGCGGCCTGCTCGGTCGCCGCTTCCTGCGTCGCTGGCGCCGACGTCGTCGCACCGGCACCGGTGCTGCTCGGGGAGCCCGTGCCGCAGCCGGCCAGCACGAGCGGGAGGAGGGTCAGGGGGGTGAGGGCGAGCAGGCGCTGACGCCCGCCCGACCGGGTGGGGGTGCTCATGGCAGCCACCCAACCATAATGAGAACAGTTCTCACAACGGCGGTCACGAGCGACGTCTCCGCGCCGCCGCCGGTCAGCGGTGCGACAGGGCGACCCTCACGCCGAGCCCGATGAGGACGACACCGGCGACCCTGTCGACAGCGGTGCGCACCCGCTCCCGCGAGAGGAGGGCGCCCAGCGCGCCCACAGCCAGGGAGAAGGCGCGCCACCACACCACCGCGACGGCGAGGAACACCGCAGCGAGCACCCCGGTGGTCCACACGGGCTCCCCCGGCGTGACGAACTGCGGGATGAGCGTCAGGAACAGCAGCGCGATCTTGGGGTTCAGGAGGTTGCTCAGCAGGCCCTGGCGGAAGGCGGTCGCGCGGCGCAGCGCAGATGCGTCGACGCCGGGGTCGCCAGCCTCCCGGTCAGCGGCACGGGCGGCGGCGGCACCGGCCGCGGAGGCAGCACCGGCCGCACCGGCCGCACCGGCCGCGGGGGCCGCCGGGCGGCGCCGCGAGTGCCACAGCGCCATGACGCCCAGGTAGACGAGGTAGGCCGCCCCCACCAGCTTGAGCGCGGTGAACGCGGTCGCCGACGCCGCCAGCAGCGCCGCCAGCCCGACCGCCGACGCCGCCGCGTACCCCGCGATACCGGTGCAGCAGCCGAGGCCCGTCCACCAGGCGGCGGAGGAGCCGCCGCGCACGCCGTTGCGCAGCACGAGCGCCATGTCGGGACCGGGGGTCAGTGTGAGCACGGCCACGACCACGAGGAAGGGCAGCAGCTGGTCGGGCACCGGGTCATCGAAGCAGCCCCGGCGCGCCGCCGGGAGACAGGAGGACGGGCGCCACTGACCCGCTGACGGGCGCGCCGGAGCGACTGGCGTCAGCAGGCACAGGTGCCGCGCGGTGAGGGGATGTCCGGCGCTTCAGGCGGATCCCCCGGTGGTCCGTCGAGGTCCAGGCCCAGCCTCATCTGCCGCGCCGCCCGCGCGGTGCGCGCCCGCAACCCCCGGCGGGGGTTGAGCACCCAGCGCCGCAGCGGGTCCACCGTGCGCGGGGGCCGCACCTGCGGCACTCCGTCCACCATCCGCACCTGCCAGATCCCCAGGGTGACCAGGATGTGGTGGCGAGTGCACACCAGCACCCCCGAGGCCACGTCGGTGGGTCCGCCGGCGGCCCACTCGTGCACGTGGTGGGCCTCCCACCACCCCGGTGGGGAGGTGCACCCCGGGATCACGCAGCCCCCGTCACGAGCGAGCATCGCCCGGCGCTGGGTGGCGGTGAAGAGGCGCACCGTGCGCCCCAGCGACAGCACCGCCGCGTCCGCGCCGTCACACGACAGCCGTACCGCCTGCAACGAGGCCGAGCAGGCGATGGTGCGCAGCGCCGCGGTGGTCAGGGGTCGCCCGGTGGTCTCGCAGTGGGCCGGGGCGGCGCCGGTGCCTCCGGTGAGGGCTTCGGCGGTGGTGGTGACGATGACGCGGGCGCCCAGCCCACCAGGGGCAGCGGTGCCAGCAGCGTTGGGTCCGTGGTCGCCCGCGGCGCCGCTCTTCAGCAGTGCCGCCAGGGCGTCGGCGCGTCGCTGGGGGGCGGTGCGCTCATCACGCACCCGCACCCCACCGGGCGCGCCCTGAGCAGCACCCCCGTCGCTGCCGGCAGCCGCGTCCGCGTCGTCCTGAGCACCGCTCAGCCCGTCGAGCTCGCCCTGGCCGTCGTCGGGGGTGTCGGCCAGGGGGGCGGTCACGGTGGGGGCGGGCTTGGAGGCGGCGTCCAGGGTGGCCTTGACCCAGGCGCCGGTGACGGGGTCGAAGCGGGCGCGCACGTCGACCCAGCCGTCGGAGTGGACGGTGACGTGGGTGGAGCGGCGCTCGAGGTCGTCGGGGTCGAAGCCGCGGTCGGCACGGTCGGGGTCCAGGGTGTGGGCCAAAGTGGTGCACACCAGCTGGGCCTGTGTGTGGCTCAGGCCGGGCAGCGCCTCGGCGAGGTAGGCGTCGGCGGTGGGCATGCAGGCGCGCCGAATGCGGGCGGGCAGGTCTGCCAGGGTGCGCTGGGCCAGGGCGGCGATGTCGGTGGAGACGGTGCCGGCGGCGTGGGCGGCGCCGAGCAGCCCCAGGGCGACCCGGGAGGAACCAGCACCCGGTCCGGCGTCGACCCCAGGAGTGGTGGCCGCGCCGTCCGGGTCGTCGCCGCCCTCGTCAGCGCCGTCAGCGTCCTCGTCGGTGTGCGCAGCGGGGGGCTGGACGGGTGGGGCTGTCAGGGCGGTGGCGAGCTTGAGGGTGGCGGCGGCGTTCCTGGGGTCGGCACCGGTGTGGGTGGCGAGCAGGTCCACGGGGTCTGTGGCGCCCAGGGCGCGGACGTCGTCGGGGGTGAAGGAGGTGGCCAGGCGGGCGATGGCTGCGTCGGTGGTGTGACGGGTGGTGGCGAGCTGGCGCAGGGCGTCCAGGCGCTGGGTGGGTCCGAGCGAGGTCAGGTGGGTCGTAGCGGTGACGGCCTGGTCCAGGGCGGTGCGGGCGGTGGTGAGGGCGTCGGCCAGGGGCCCGGTCAGGGGCAGGGGTGGGAGGTCGCCGAAGAGTGCGCCCGGAAGCTCGCCGACGGCTGCAGGTCGGGGGGCGGCGCCCAGGGCGCCGGGGGCCAGGGGTTCCCAGGTGGGGCCAGCACCTAGACCGCCGTCGTCGCCCTCTTCGCGAGGCGCGTCGGCGGCGGTCCAGGTCATGTGGAGGACGCTAGGGGTGACCTCCGACAGTCGAATGCACGTTCAAAGACCCTGCACAGAGGCATGATCGACGCAAGTCGAGATTCACTCGAACAGAGCACCGAGCAGACTCGGGAGGATCAGCCCACGAGCGTCTCGGCCCCTGTCACCACCGGCAAGTCCGGGGCGCGCGTGTGGTGCGGCCCCGGGGTCCACCGCACGCAGGACGACCCCGCGAGGCCCGTCGACGAGGCGGCCCGCCCGACGCGGCTCGGCCAGCACGGCATCGCGTGCCCCACCGTCGCCAGCACCGCCGCGCCCGGGGCACGAGCTAGGAGCGCGTGAGCTCCGCGGGCAGGACGACGTCGAGCGCGGCCCGGGCCTCGGCCGGGGTGCAACCCAGGCGGTGCGCCACCGCCGCGTGGCCAGCCGCAGCAGCGGCCAGCGCCCGCGAGCGCTCGATGCCGCGGGGGTCGAGGTCGCCGCCGTCGTCACCGCCCCCCGGGCTGGCCGAGGTGCCCGGCGAGCTGGGGGATCGGCGTGCGCCGCAGCGTCGGCGCTGCGCCAGCGGAGCAGCCCGTCGCGGTGCCTACCCTCGGTCCGTGAGCACCCGCCCCCGCCCGCGGCCGTGGCTGGTCCTGTGGCTGTGGCTCGCGGTGCCGTTCCTCCTGGTCGCCGCGGCCGTCACCGCCCTGCCGATGGCGTTCGAGGAGACCCGTGCCGACCGCGCCGACGCCGTCGCCTCCCTGTGGCCGCCCGTGGTGGCGCTCCTCGCGCTCGCCGCCCTCGCCGCCGCAGCCGGCTGGCGCGTCTCACGCCGGCACGGCGCAGAAACCGCTGGCCTCCCGCCCAGCTGACGATGACCATGGGCGCCGTGTCCCGCCGCGCTGCTGCACCCGCCGCACCCGCCGGACCCGGTGACCACTTCGGCCACCCGCTGGAGCTCGATGCCCCGTCGTGGACCGACGACGGCCGCTTCTGGGACGGCCAGCGCCTCCACGCGCTGGACGACGACGACGTCCGCCGCCACCAGGCCGCACTCCTCGCGGAGGCCGACGTCGTGGTGGAGGCCCTGGACGACTGCACCCCCGGCAGCCCCGAGGTCGGCGGGCTGCGCGTGCTGTCGGAGGCGTCGCGGGCGCGCCTCGCCAGCGCGGGCTTCGTGCGCCTCGCCCGAGGTGCCGTGCAGTCGTGGCGCGCCGCGGACGGCACCCGCCTCGTCCTGCTGACCGGTCCCGTCACCCGCCCCCGGCTGGACGAGCCGTGAGCCGCCGCCGGCAGAGCAGCCAACTGCCCGCGGGACCGGCGGTCGACGTCGTCGTCCACCTGGGCGGCTGGGAGCACTCCTGCTGCGGTGACGCCGTGGAGCGCGACCAGCTCGTGGAGTGGGGCTGCCTGCGCACCACCGGCGACGACGGCGCGAGCGGCACAGGCGGTCTGCGGCTCACGAGGACCCACCACCACCTCGAGCCGGAGGTCGACGTCCGCGGCCGGGTCGTCGACCTGCTCGTGGTCCGCGCGAGCGGCGAGCCCGAGCCCGTCCACCGGGTGCCGAGCGGACGGGCCCTGCGGGGGTTCGACCCCGACGACGACGGCCACCTCGAGCAGCTCTGGACCGGCGTCGACCTCCCCTCCGGCGAGGAGTTCTTCGTCGTCGTCAGGTCACCCGTCCGACCCGCGCCGAGCCCTCAGGTGAAGTAGAGCAACCTCGCCGCGGGCACCCGCGCGGCCAGCTCGCGCTGGAACCAGGTGCGGACGTCGACCATCACGTCCTTCGGGTAGACGTGCTTCACCGACCCGTACTTGCCGCGCTTGGTGGTCCGCTGCTCCGGGTCCATCTCGAGCTTCGTGCCGGGGTACCAGCCGAGCAGCACGTCGCGGCTCTTCGGGGTGAACCGGTGGGTGATCACCTCGGCGGTCAGGTCGAGGTCCGGCGCGCCGGCCACCGCGGCGGCGACGTCGTCGAGCAGCTGCCCGTACGCCTCCTGCCAGCCGGGCGCGGGGATGACGGGCGCGATCGTCAGCCCCACCGGGTACCCGGCGAGCGCCAGGCGGCGCAGCGCGCCGAGCCGCTCGCGCACGCGGGCGGTGCCGCCCTCGAACCGCTCACCGCCGCTGGGCCCGGCGCTGTTGACGCTGAAGCGCACGCGGGTGCGGCGCCCGTGCGGGAGGGCGAGCAGCGGCTCGACGTCGTCGAACTTGGTGGTGAACCGCAGGCCCACCGGGCTCGGCCACTCCGTGGTGCCGACGTGGGCGATGGTCGCGGCCAGCGAGCCGGTGAGGTGCTCGATGCCGAGGGGGTCGGTGTAGCAGGACGCCTCGAAGGTGGTGCCCTCGCCGTGGCGCTCGGTGCCGGTGGTGACGCCGCCGCGGCCGACGTGCGCGTCGATGGCGGAGAGCACCTCGGGCAGGTCGGCGTAGACGCGCGTGACCGGCGGGCCCGCGAGCGACCCGGCGAGGTAGCAGTACTGGCAGTGCGCGGGGCAGCCGACGGCGAGGTCGAGGCGCCAGTCGGCGCTGGGCGGGATCGGCACCAGCTTCCGGGCCGACGGCGGCGAGGTCACCACCGCCATCGTCGACTTGGCGAGGGCGTAGGTGGCGCGCTCGTCGTCGCCGCGCAGCGAGGGAAGGCGGTCGGCGCGCAGCAGCTGCACGTCCTCGACGCCGGCGGCGGTGACCCGCTCGACGATTTGCCGCCCGTGCGGCGTCTCAGCGGCGGACGCCGTCACCAGGACGCGCTTCGGGAGCCAGCGGCGGGGCGCCCGGCCGGCGGTGGGAGCGGTGGGCAGGGCCTCCGAGACGTCGGGGGAGACGTCAGGGGTGGCGGCGGGGGGTGCGGCGGTGGGCATCGCGGTCGGCATCACCTGGTGCAACACCCGTGCTCGGGGTCGCGTTCCGCAGACGGGGCTGACCACTAGCGTCAGCCGTGTGACGCTGCCCACGCCCGCCCCCGCCGAGGCTGCGCCCGACGCCGGGCTCGACGCCGGGCTGGCCGCAGCGCTCACCGAGCTCCCCCTCAAGGACATGGAGGGCGCCCTGCTCGCGACCGCGCTGCTGCGCGCGGTGGACCCCCTCGACGGCCAGCACGTGGTGCGCCGCGCCGTCGAGCTGGCCGGCTACCTGCACCGCGACGCCACCCGCGCCCGCCGCGGCCCCCTCCCCCGCGACAGCTACATCACCCACCCGCTGCGCGGCGCCCTGCGGCTGCACCGCTGGGGCGTGACCGACCTCGACGTCCTGGTCGCCGCGGTGCTGCACGACGTCGTGGAGGACGCCGCGCCCGAGCTGCTGGCCCTGGCCGGGCTCCCGGTGCCCGACGACGACGCCACCGCAGCCGCCAGCGCGCTCCACGACGTCATCGCCCCCGCGTTCGGCTCACGCGTCGCGCACCTCGTGTCCGCGGTGAGCAACCCCGCCGGCCCGCGCCGGCCGACCCCGAGGAGCGCCGCCGGGCCTACCGCGAGCACGTGCTCGAGGCGGTCCGCAGCGACCCCGCGGTGCTGCTGGTGAAGACGACGGACCTCTACGACAACGCCGGCTCCCTGCACCACCACGCAGGGGAGCACCCCGACCAGGTGCGCCGCCTGGCCCGCAAGTACGCGCCGCTGCTGGCCCCGGTGCGCGCCGAGCTGGCGCGGCAGCGCCCGCTGGACGACGACGCGCTCGACGTCCTGCTCACCGACCTGGCGACCATCGAGTCCGGCCTCACCGACCTCCTCAGCGCACCGGCGGGGCGACCACCAGCTCCTCGCTGACAGCTCGTGACACGCACGGCATGACGGCGCCGGCGCGCTCGCCCTCGTCGAGGACGACGTCGCGGTGGTGCGCCTCCCCCGCCACGAGCCGGAGCCGGCACGTGCCGCAGGTCCCGGCCTCGCAGTCGCCGTCGACGGGCAGCCCGGCACCGCGCAGCGCCGCCAGCAGGGACCGGTCGGCCGGCACCTCGACGCGCTCGCCGGTCGGCTCCCACACGGCGGTGAACGGCTCGGCGCCGATGCCGGTGGCGTCGACCCCCGCGAACTCCTCCACGTGCACGCGGCTCGGCCGCCAGTGCACGGTCAGGGCGCGCACCTCGTCGAGCAGCGCCGTCGGGCCGCAGCAGTACACGCGCGCGTCGTCGTCGGGCTCGGCCAGCCACGGCCACAGGTCGAGCCGGCCCCTCCCCGCGCCGCCGGAGCTCCCCGTGCTGCCGGCGCTGTGGTGCACCACCGCGCCGTCGGCCGTCATCTCCTCCAGGAACGGCGTGCTCGCGGCGTCGCGCGTCAGGTACAGCACCTCCACGGCGGCGTCTCCGCGGGCGCGCAGCTCCTGCGCCATCGCCCGGACCGGGGTGATGCCGATCCCGCCCGCGATGAGCACGTACCGCCGCGCCGGCAGCAGCGCGAAGGCGTTGCGGGGCGGGGTCACCTCGAGCTGGTGGCCGACGCGCACGTCGTCGTGCAGGCTCACCGAGCCCCCGCGCCCGCCCAGCGCCACCTCGGAGCGCCGCACCGCGATGACGTAGCGCCGCGGGGCCGTGCTGCCGGCCTCGGCGAGGCTGTAGCTGGGCCGCCGGCCGCTCGGCGCGGTGACCGTGACGTGCGCCCCGGCGTCGTACCCGGGCAGGGCCGAGCCGTCGGGTGCGGCGAGGGCGAGCAGGACGACGTCGCGGGTGAGCTCCCGGCGCTCCTCGACCACCAGGCGCAGCAGCTCAGGCAGCGAACCCACCCCGCTCCAGCACGTCGCCGCGGGCCAGCCGGCCGCCGTCGACCACCTCGGCGTACACGCCCATGTAGGCGTGGCCGTAGTGCTCCACGAGGAGCCGCGGCACCGGCAGGTCGCGGACGGGGCTGCCGGGCCGCACCTCGGTGGCGGCGCAGCGCTCGGTGACCGCCATCCCCCGCAGGCGCACGCCGCCCAGGGTGAACTCGCGGCCCACGAGGCCGAGCTCCTCCCACGCCGGCAGGCCGGCCAGGTGCACGTTGCCGCGGAAGCGCAGCGGGTCGACCTCGGCGCCGACGCGCCGGGCGAGGTCGGCCACCGACGCGAGGTTGATGACCGAGACGAACTCCATGGCCCGGTCGGAGTCGGGGGCGCAGTCGGTGAAGCGCCGTCCGGCGTCGCGGGCGAGCACCGGGCGCACGCCGTCGGGCAGGTCGAGCACGCGGGCGAAGAAGGACAGTGCGTCCTCCCGGCCGGCCTCCCGGGAGAGGTCGGCGGTCAGCACGCGGTGGCCGCGGACGTCGGCGGTGAGCACCTGCGTCGCGGGGTCGAGGTGGGTGTCGAGCCCGGCCAAGCGCGCCTCGGCGACGAGCACGTAGAACGACCGCTTGGAGATGCCGTGGTCGAGCCCCGGCGCGTACGGACCGTCGGGGCGGGCGAGCGCGAGCACCCTGTCGGAGGGGAACGCGCGTCCCGGTTCCAGGAGCACGTCGTCGAGCGGCTGCGGCGTCAGCCCCTTGACCGGGTAGACGAACAGCCCGTCGACGCGCGCGCTCACCGCCGCATCATCGCGCGCCGCCGCCCACCGCCGGTCAGCGGATCGTGTAACCGCCGTCGACCACGAGGTCGGCGCCGTTGACCATGTCGGCCGCACCGCTGGCCAGGAACAGCGCCGCTCCCGCGATCTCGCGCGGCAGCGCGAAGCGCCCCACGGGGATCTCCACCCTGGCCGCCTCGCCCTTCTCCCCCGCCCACGCCTTCCTGCCGAGCTCGGTGAGCACCACCGTCGGGGAGATGGCGTTGGCGGTGACGCCGCGCCCCGCCCACTCGGCGGCCAGCACGCGCGTCAGCCCGAGCACGCCGCCTTGGAGGCGCAGTACGCGGCGTGCTCCAGCAGCCCGACGCTGGCCGCCTGGCTCGCGAGGTTGATGACCTTGCCCCGGCCCGCGGCGAGCATGTGCTGGCCCACCGCCTGGCTCATGAGGAACGTGCCGGTGAGGTTGACCGCGATGGTGCGGTCCCACGCCCGGGTGGTGAGCTCCTCGGCGGGGGCGAGGTCGACGATGCCGGCGCAGTTCACCAGCACGTCGACGTGCTCGGCGCGCTCGACCGCGGCGTCGGCGGCCGCCTGCGCGGAGTCCGCGTCGGAGACGTCGCACCCGAGCCCGAACGCGCCCCCGCCCAGCTCAGCAGCGCGGCGCCCAGCGGCCTCCGCGTCGAGGTCGACGACGACGACGCGGGCGCCCGCCTGCCGCGAACGCACCGGCGATGGCGCTGCCGATCCCCGAGACGCCGCCCGTCACCAGGGCGACCTTCCCGTCGAGGCGGAAGGAGAGGTCGACGTCGGCGTCGCTGAGCTCGCTCATGGGCCCACCCAACCCCCTCGAGGCTCCGGCGGCGAGCGCCGGGACCTGGAGGGGGTCGGGCGGCAGTCTCAGGTGGCGCGCCCCGCCCCGACCCGCGGGGCCGCCGGCGAGGACGGCTCGGTCGCCGGCACGTCGAACCTGTCGGCCATCATGACCTCGTCCCAGACCCTGACGAAGTCGCGCACGAACCGCTCCTGGCCGTCGCGGGCGGCGTAGACCTCGGCCACCGCGCGCAGCTGGGCGTTCGCCCGAACACCAGGTCGTTGCGGGTCGCGGTGTGCACCGCCACCCCGGTGTCGCGGTCGTCGAGGGTGAAGCGGGTCCCGGCCTCGTCGACCCTGGTCCACACCAGGTCCGTGCTGGTGAGCGTGGTGAAGAAGTCGGTCGTGAGCGCGCCCACCCGGTCGGTGAAGACGCCCGTGGCGGACCCGTCGTGGTTGCAGCCCAGCACGCGCAGACCGCCCGTCAGCACCACCCAGTCCGGCGCGCTCAGACCGAGCAGGGCCGCCTTGTCGAGGAAGAACCGCTCGGGGGCGACGTCGGTGACGGTCGCGAGGTCGGGCTGCTCGTAGCTGCGGAACCCGTCGACCACCGGCGCGAGCCAGGAGAACTGGGCGACGTCGGTCTGGTCCTGCGTCGCGTCGACCCGTCCGGGGGTGAACGGCACCTCGACGGTGCACCCCGCCGCCGCCGCGGCGTCCTCCACCGCCACGCAGCCGGCCAGCACGATGACGTCGGCGAGGCTGACGCGCGCGCTCCCGCCGGCACCCGAGGCGTTGAAGTCCTCGACCACGTCGCGCAGCGCAGCTACCACCGGGACGGTGCGGCGGTTCACCGTCCAGCTCCTCTGCGGCTCCAGCGCGATCCGGGCCCCGTTGGCCCCGCCGCGCTTGTCCGAGCCGCGGTGGGTGACCGCGGAGGAGAAGGCGGTGAAGGCCAGGTCGGAGGCCGGCAGGCCCGTGTCGCGCACGGCCCGCTTGAGCCGGTCGACGTCCGCGCCGGTGACCAGCGGGTGCTCGCGCGCCGGCAGCGGGTCCTGCAGATGAAGTCCTCCGCGGCCACGTCGGGCCCGAGGTAGCGCGACTTCGGCCCCATGTCGCGGTGCGTCAGCTTGTGCCAGGCCTTGGCGAACTCGCGGGTGAACAGGTCGAAGTCGGCCAGGAAGCGCTGGCAGACCTCGCGGTAGACCGGGTCGACCTTGAGCGCGATGTCGCTGGTCATCATCATCAGCGCGTGGTCGACGCCGTCGCGGTGCGCGTCGGGGGTCCTCGGCGCCGAGGGGTCCTTCGGCGTCCACTGCAGCGCGCCGGCGGGCTGCGGGTCTGCTCCCACTCGTACGCGAAGAGGTTCTCCAGGTAGTCGTTGTCCCACTGCGTGGGGTTGGGCGTCCAAGAGCCCTCGATGCCGTTGGTCATCGTGTGCTCGGCGTTCCCGCTGCCCACCGGGTTGTGCCAGCCGAGGCCCATCGCCTCCATGGGGGCGATCTCCGGCGGGGCGCCGATCTGGTCGGCCGGCACCGCGCCGTGGCTCTTGCCGAAGGCGTGGCCACCCGCGATGAGCGCGACGGTCTCGACGTCGTCCATCGCCATGCGGCCGAAGGTGATGCGGATGTCGACCGCGGAGGCAGCAGGGTCCCCGTTGGCGTTCGGGCCCTCGGGGTTGACGTAGATCAGCGCCTGGTGCGAGGCGGCCAGCGGCTGCTGCAGCTCGTAGCCGGGCTCACCGGGCTCCGCCGTCCACCGGCCGGAGCGGTCGACCATGTCGTCGTAGGAGCCGGGGTCGGTCATGTCGAGGTGCTCGGGCCCCCAGTAGGTGGCGTCGTCCGCCTCCCACGCGTCGCGGCGGCCCCCGCCGAAGCCGATGGTCGGGAAGCCCATGACCTCCAGCGCGCAGTTGCCGGTCAGGACGATCAGGTCGGCCCACGACAGGGCCGCGCCGTACTCCTGCTTGATCGGCCACAGCAGGCGCCGCGACTTGTCGGTGTTGCCGTTGTCCCACCAGCTGCTGACGGGCGCGAAGCGCTGCATCGCCTGACCGGCGCCGCCGCGGCCGTCGGCGATGCGGTACGTGCCGGCCGAGTGCCAGGCCATCCGGATCATCTGCGGCGCGTAGTTCCCGTAGTCCGAGGGCCACCACGAGACCGACGTCGTGAGGAGCCGGGTGATGTCGGCCTTGAGCTCGGCGAGGTCGATGGTGGCGAAGGCGGCGGGGTGGTCGAGGTCCGCCAGCGGGTCGGCGGCCGGTCCGTCGCGGTGCAGCTGCTCGACGCGCAGCCGGTCGGGGTACCAGTCGGAGAGCGTGGGCGGGGTCGCCTGCGCGCCGCCGACGGTGTTCCCGCCGAAGGGGCACCTCCCCTCGAGGACGTCGTCGTAGGTGGAGTACGCGGTGCTGTCGGCTGCGGGGTTCGCGGTCATGGCTGGGGCCTCTCGGAGAGCGGGGCGGCAGGGCCTCTGCTCACGGGGTCGCGGTGCCCGCGGGGGCTGCGCGCCGGCAGGGACACGACTGCGTCACCGCGCCCGCTGCTGCCCCGCAGGGTCACCCGCCCCGTCCTCCGACAGGACCGCTCGACGCTCCCCGACCTACCGCCGCGGTGATCGTAGGTCGGCGCCCGCCACCCCGCCCCCTGTGACGATCTTCGCTGGCCAGCGCCCTCCCCGTGGTCTGTTCCGGGGCCCGGTCCGAGCCCTGCCCTGGCTCCCCCGGGGCTCGGCGGGTCGGAGGCGGATAGCGTCGCGGCGCCGGCTCGCGCAGCGGGCCCCCACGACAGCCCCCGGCCAGGAGCACCCGAGCACCGTGATCCACCTCACCGACCCCACCGACGAGCGCCTGCACGACTACACGGGCCTGACCGACGTCGCTCTCCGGCGCGTCCGCGAGCCCGCCGAGGGCCTCTTCATCGCCGAGTCGAGCCAGGTGATCCGCCGGGCCCTGCGCGCCGGGCACCGCCCGCGCTCGCTGCTCACCGCCCCGCGCTGGCTCCCCGACCTCGCCCGACGTCCTCGCCGCCTGCGAGGAGGCCGGGGCCGAGGTGTTCGTGGCGGAGGAGGACGTGCTGGAGGCCATCACCGGCTTCCACGTGCACCGCGGGGCCATCGCCTCGATGCACCGCCCCGTGCTCGCCCCCGTCGCCGACCTGCTCCGCGGCGCGCGCACGGTAGCCGTGCTGGAGGACGTCGTCGACCACACCAACACGGGTGCCGTCTTCAGGTCGGCCGCGGGCCTCGGTGTGGACGCGGTGCTCGTGACCCCGCGCTGCGCCGACCCGCTCTACCGCCGCAGCGTGCGCGTCAGCATGGGCACCGTCTTCCAGGTGCCCTGGACCCGCATCGAGCCGTGGCCGGCCGGCGTCGACCAGCTCAAGGACGCCGGCTTCCACGTCGCGGCCCTCGCCCTGTCCGACGACTCCGTGCCCCTGCAGGACTTCGCCCGCCACCGCCCCGACAGGCTCGCCCTGCTGCTCGGCACCGAGGGAGCGGGCCTGACCCCCGCCAGCGTCGCCGCCGCCGACACCGTCGTGCGCATCCCCATGCACGGCGGAGTGGACTCCCTCAACGTCGCCGCCGCCAGCGCCGTCGCCTTCTGGGCCCTGGGGGCCGACGCCACTCCCCCACCGGCATAGCCCGACACCGCTGGGCCCGGCCAGGCGCGCGGACAGGCCGAGCCATGACCACGACCCGGTGACCTCGAGTCGCGGCAGCACGGGGGACGACCTGCCCCGACGATGGCAGTGGACGCGAGGGCTGGCCGACCTGCACGAGTCGTCGCCATGCTGGCCAGGCCAGCTGACGATCCAGCTGTTCAAGGTCGATTCGCCTCGCACTGGCCCGCGACCCGGGGCCATGGCCCACCGGGAACCAGCACCGGATCTTCGTAGGGCGCCCGCTGGGTGAGACGGACCACCGAGCGGGGTATCCGGGCACCGGAGGTCAGGGGCTCGAACGTGGTGACGCACCGTCATGGGGTGCCCGGTCAGCGGTCGCTGTCCGGGCCGTCCGACGGGTCGGAAGGCGCTCACTCGCCACGCCGACGACGGCGTGCCGCTGCAACAGAGGCCTGCTGGTCGACGTCATCATGACGAAGTCGCCGATGACGCACAGGAGGCACCGTGAGCAGCACCGGGAAGCCCTCGAGGGCAAGATTGGCTGTCGGCGCCGCCCTGCTCGCCCTCGCCCTCGCCTCTCTAGGGGGCTGCGCACACGGCGAAGGCCTCGGCGGTGGAGACCTCCCTCATCTGTCCGCCGAGGAGCACGTCGACGCTGAGTCGGTGCCCTTCCAGGGAGTCCTTCACATCGGACCGCAGGGCTGTCTGATGGTCCGCCTCACAGACCCCGCTGGGAACACCGCTGACCGCTGGACGGTCTGGCCCACCGGTGCTGAGTTGGTGCTGTCAGCCACCCAGTCCGGCAACGGCGCACGCGTGCACGGTGAGGTCTACGCCGACCAGGAACGCGTCACGGGCAGCGGCCGTCTCGTGCAGCTGGCAGATCTCCCCTCAGGAGACAGCCCCGGCAGTTACTTCGAGGGCAAGGGCCGCTACTGCGACGCGCTGGTTGGCGGCGTACTCGTCATCGACGACGTTCAGCACGCCTGAGAGCCGGTCTACCCGTCAGACATCGGCGATCATGCCGGTAGCGGCTCCTGAGCTGACGGCCGGCGGCTCTCGCCGTCGGCGTTCGCAACGAGTTCCATAGCGTGCCTTCAACCGTCGTCCGCGAAGCAGCCCGGAGAGCGGTCCTCCAAGGAGCAGTGCGCTACGACCTCTGAGCGTGGCGGCCGGGGCCCGACGTGCACTCATACTGATGTGGACGTTCGTACACTCCGCCGCCTAGCCTGGGTCCGTGACCGACTACTTCGCCGGAGACACCCGCACCAACCGGGAACGCATGCTCGCCGGCGACCCCTACGTCGCGGACGACCCCGACAACGAGCAGCGCTCCCGCCGCGGCGCACAGCTGGCCGACGCCTACCACCGCGCCTGCCGGGTCGACCCGGTGGCCGCGATGCCGCTGCTGGAGGCACTGGTCGGCCACCTCGGCGAAGGCGCCTTCGTCAAGCCGCCGCTGTTCGTGGACTACGGCGAGCACATCAGCATCGGCGCGCGCACCTTCGCCAACTACGGCCTGGTCGCCCTCGACGTCGCGCCCATCACCATTGGGCAGGACTGCCAGATCGGCCCCAACGTGCAGCTGCTCACCCCCACCCATCCACTGGAGGCCCAGCCCCGGCGTGACAAGCTCGAGGCGGCCGAGCCCATCACCATCGGCGACAACGTCTGGATCGGTGGCGGCGCCATCATCTGCCCCGGCGTGACCATCGGCGCCGACAGCGTCATCGGAGCCGGCGCGGTGGTCACCAAGGACGTCCCGCCCGGCGTGGTCGCGGTGGGCAACCCCGCCCGGGTCATCAAGGAGGTGCCGGGCGCCCCCAGCACGCCGCCCGACTCCTCAACGGGCTTGACGGGCGCCCCGGCCGAGCCGGCGGTGCAGGAGTGAGCACCCGCCGCCTGGACCCCCAGCGGCGCGACCGCATCATCGACGCCGCCCTGGAGTGCATCGCCACCGACGGCGTCGCCGGGACCTCCCACCGCAGGGTGGCTGCGCGCGCCGACGTGCCGCTGGGATCGATGACCTACCACTTCGAGGGCATGGACGACCTGCTCGTGGCGGCCTTCACGCGCTTCGCCGAGACCATCGCCGCCGCCTTCAAGGATCGCCTGGCGGGGGCCGCTGACGCCGAGGCCGTGCTCGAGGCGCTGGTGGCACTGGTGCACGAGGACCTGCAGCGCTCGGCGGCGGAACACGTGCTGACCTACGAGCTGTACACGCTGGCCGCTCGGCGCCCGCAGTTCCGCGAGCTCACGCAGGCCTGGATGCAGGCGAGTCGCCGCGCCCTGGAGCGCCACCTGCCCGCCGAGGTCGCGCGCCGGGTGGATGCCTACGTCGAGGGCGCCGCGCTGCACATCGCCTTGAGCCCCGACCCGCAGGCGCCCGCCGAGACGCGCGGCGCCCTTCAGAGGCTGATGGCGACGTAGCGAGGCACCATGCATGTGTACAGTCGTACACATGACGTCCGAGGTGCTGACGCGCCCCACCACGACCGAGCGACGGGCCCGCGCCGCGGTCGCCGCCCTCTTCCTGACCAACGGGGCCCTGTTCGCCAACCTCGTGCCCCGCTACCCCGGCATCAAGGCCGACCTGGGCCTGTCGAACACCGCCTACGGCCTGACGGTGATCGCCTACCCCGCAGCGGCCCTGCTCGCGGGCCTGGCGGCCGCGACCCTGATCCGCCGCTTCGGCTCCGCACGCGCCGCCGTCACCGGGACGGCCGTCACCGCGGTCGGGATCCTGCTGGCGGGGCTGTCCCCCTCCATCGCGGCGCTGGTGGCCGCGCTGCTGCTGGCCGGGGCCGCTGACGCCATCACCGACGTCGCCCAGAACGCCCACGGGCTGCGGGTCCAGCGCCGCTACGGCCGCTCGATCATCAACTCCTTCCACGCCGTGTGGTCGATCGGTGCGGTCATCGGTGGGGGGATGGCAGCTGCGGCCATCGCCCTGGGCGTCTCGCGCGGGGTGCACCTGGCTGTGGCCGGGGTGGTCTTCGCCGTCGTGGCGGTGACGGCGCTGCGGTTCTGCCTGCCCGGTCCTGACACCCGCGAGGAGGTCCTGCCCGACGGCTCCGCCGTGCCCGGCGACAGCCCCCCAGGCACCACTCAGCTCGTGCGGGCGGTGCTCACCCGACGCACGGCCGTGGTGACCGCAGCCCTGGTGGCGATCGCGATCGCCGGGGTCCTGGTCGAGGACGCCGGCAGCACCTGGGCCGCGGTCTACCTCTCGGGTCCCCTGGGGGCGCCGGCGGCACTGGCCGCGCTGGGGTTCGTGGCGCTCGTGGGCGCTCAGACCGTGGGCCGCCTGGTGGGTGACCGCCTGGTGGACCGCTTCGGGCAGCGCGCGGTCGCCCGCACCGGAGGTTTGCTCGCCGCCGTGGGGATGGGCGTGGCGCTGGCCGCTCCCAGCGTGCCGGGGACCATCGCGGGGTTCGCCGCGGCGGGCCTGGGCGTGGCCACCCTGGTGCCCGCGGCGATGCACGAGGCGGACGAGCTGCCGGGCCTGCGTCCGGGGACCGGTCTGACGCTGGTGTCGTGGCTGATGCGGCTGGGGTTCCTGGTCTCCCCGCCCGTGGTGGGTCTGGTCGCTGACGAGGTCGGCCTGCGGGCTGGGCTGCTGGTGGTGCCGCTGGCGGGGCTGGTGGCGTTTGGGCTGGCCGGGGCGCTACGCACCCAGAGGGCCTGCTCGTGGTGAGCCTGCCGGCCCTGTCCACCGCCGACGTCCGGATGCAGCAACTGGTGGGCGCCTCGTCATGGCGCCCGGATGGCAATCCTCTTTGCGACGGCGCCAACGCCAGCCATCACCGTCCGCGAGGAGCTTCGGGACGTCCAGCAGCGGTCGGCGCGCGAGGCTTGCCGAGGTGGCTACGCGTGGTAGCAGACCGAGGCGCCTCAAGGGCCCGATCCCGGGCAGACTGCTGCTCGTGCGCTTCGTCCGCTACCAGGCCGCCACGGCCAACCACCGCGGCCACCACGTGGGCGTCTTCGGCTTGGCGAACGGTCTGGCTGCCGAAGGTCGTCTCAGCGAGCAGGAACACCGCTGGTGGTCCGCCAGCAACGCTTGGCTCGACCAGGCGTACCCCGACCCCGCCATCTCCGACCCGGAGGTTTTCAACCGCAGGGTCCACCCGCTGGTGAGTTGTTGGTTCAAGCGTGATGCGCTGCACCTCATCGAGCGTGTGCCCGGGTACCTGCAGCTGCTCGATGCCCACTGCGTCCCTTGGCGTCGTGTGCTGAGTGACGACCCGGGCCGAGTGCTCTATGAGGACGAGGTGCAGGTCGTCGTGGCGCCCGGGTAGCGATCCGTCGTGAGACGGATCCAGGCCCGCATCGCTGAGGAGCGACAGGGCGTCTGGAGCGCCCGGTCATCGGTCCCATCTGGGATGGCCGCGGACCTGTCAGCGCTGTGCCGGCGGAGTCACCGTGTCGATGTACACCGGGTAGACCCCCCGGCCCTCAAGACAGTCCGGCAGCGCAGAGCGCCACTGCTCCTCACGTCCGGTCCCGCGCACGCCGCCCCCGGACCCGCCTAACACCTCATCGCCCACCGCGATCCTCATCCCGTTGGGCGTCACGACCGACAGCCCATCGCTGCCGACCGTAGAGCCGTGATCGACGGCAAGTGCGTGGACGCCTCGTTCATCCTCGAATCCCCAGCAAGACGTTCCGATCGAGACGATCTTTCCGCTGATCCGGGCCAAGGTGACCCCGCCGCGCTCGGACGCGCCGACCAGCACCCTGGAACCGTCGGCGAGCTCCAACGCGTTGGGGGTGTCCGCGGCCCCGGCGAGCGATCCCTCGTCCTGCGCCGCAGAAGGCGAGGACAGCACGGGTTGCGGCGCGGCGATGGTGCAGCCCACCAGGGCGAGCGCGAGGAGAGCGGCCGATGCCGCAGCTGCCGTGGCCTTGTTCATCGTGACGCTCCTGCTCGACGTCAGGTCTTCCCATGCAGGACGGCTGTGCCTGGCGGCGCGTTGCAGCGGTGAGGTGTCGAGGTCGTCGACGCGTCCTGTCCTCAGGAGTCCAGCACGGCATCACCGTCGCAGGGGGCAACGCCACGCGCGCAACCCTGTCGACCGCCGGGCAGTCCGGAAGACGGTCGTGAGCGTGCAACTAAGGACATGGACATCGTCCGCGGAACTGACCGCCCAGTGACCTCTCGCGACGCGTGAGCGCCCGGGTGACGCTGGTCCTATGACACCAGCGACGGATCCCGGCGAGGCGATGAGCCTGCCGCCCAGCTACTTCGAGGACCTGTACGCCACCCACCAGGACCCGTGGGGCTTCACCGACCGCTGGTACGAGCAGCGCAAGCGCGCCCTGACCCTGGCTGCCCTCCCAGCGCGGCGCTACCGACGAGGGTTCGAGCCCGGGTGCTCCCTGGGGGTGCTCAGCGCGGAGCTGGCCCAGCGCTGCGACGTCCTCATCTCCACCGACGTCTCCCAAGCAGCGCTGGACAGAGCCGCCTCCAGGGTCCCCGACAACGTGGAGCTGCGCAGGTGGGGCCTGGGCGAGCCGTGGCCCGAGGACGCCTTTGACCTCGTCGTCCTGTCAGAGGTCGGCTACTACCTCAGCGCCGCGGACCTGCCCGAGGTGGTCAGTGCCGTAGTCGCCTCCCTGCAGGAAGGCGGCACGCTGCTGGCCGCCCACTGGCGCCACGGCCGTGGCGGATTACCCCCAAGGCGGTGACGCGGTGCACGCCACGATCCAGGCCGCTGCTGAGCTGCAGCGCCTGGGTGGTTGGCGAGACGAGGACGTCGTCGTCGAGGTGTGGGAGAAGTCTTCCCGCGCCGTCGTCTCGCTAGCGAGGCGAGAAGGTCTCCTCTGAGGTGCCAGTCAGGGCGTCAGGTGACGGCCAAGGCGCCCGGTCAGCGGTCCTTGACCGGACCACGCACAGCGCCCTCAGCCGTAGACCTCGTCGAAGGCCGTCATGAGGTGACCGATCTGCCATGCAAGCACCGCGGTAGTGACGACGGACACGCCCCACAGCGCGATGACCCCCACCGCCGCCCACCCTGGCTGCCTGCGCACGATGATCACCAAGATGCCCGCGATGCAGGCAGCGTTGACGACCAGAAGCAGCATCACGGCGATGGATCCTCCGGCAGCCATGCGCCATGTTCTCGTGGCCAGCGGACGTGACACCCCCAAGCCGCGCCGCTGCGGTGTCGCCCCCCCCCCCCCGGGACCGGTCGCCGATGGTCAGGGAGACGAACCGCGGCGCCTCCTGCCGATGCCCGGGACACCGACGAGGGTGCCCGCTCAACGGTCGCTGAGCGGGCACCAAAAATCGCAGCGCATCTGCGGATGACGTCTGCGTGCTCGTCAACTCTCCAAGCGGAAGGCCAGGGGGAGGCAGGCTGTCGACGGACAGCCGACATGCCGAAGCTTTGGCGAACGGCACGACGGTTGGAGGTCAAGGATGCGCCCCAGATGGCGCCGCAGTCCGCTCTCGGTGGGCCTCTTGAGCTTCGTGGCGCTCTCAATCGCCACCGTCGTACTCGGGCTTGTGCGTGACGTTCCGATCCAGAACTGGGGTGGCGGCGCGGGCCTCATCTTCTGGACGCTGCTGTGGGTGCTCAACGACCGGCAACATCAGCACGCCGCCGAGTAGCCGTCCGCTGCGGTAGGCGAGGTTGAGGTCGGGCGGCCGGTCTGGACGTCGCCGTACTCCGGCCAGCCCAGGCATCCGCGGGTGAGACGGCTTGCGTCGTCGAGACGAGTAGTCCTGGAACCTAAGAAGCGGCCAGTCGGCGGTGGTCAGCGAGACGCTGACCGGACAGCGGTGGCCAGCCGGCAACCGGCAGGCGATGCAGCGGCGTGTCCCAGTGAGTGCTGGTCATACTCACTTCCGGATGTCACAGTGCGGCAGTGCTACTCGCAGTGCCTCTATGGGTCCTAGGGGCCCTAGCGATCGTCGCATCAGTCAGAACCACCTCCCGCGCCCACCCAGATGCAGCCCTTACCTTCGCCTGGCGAGGTCGTCCGCTAGCTCAGCCACGCAGGGCATCGGCTCTCTACGTGATAGGCCTCATCAGCGTCTTCGCCGGTACCACCATCGGACGCTCAGAAATCGGCCTTCTGGCGGCCATAGGGATCATGGCGGTGTGCATCCTCGGGCCGGTGCTCGTCGTCGTAGCGCTGCACAATCACCGTTCCCGAGCGAACTGACCGCACAAGAGGGGCGAGACGCTGACCGGGTAGCGGTCGACCACCGGGCACCTTGGGATCGCTGTCGGCGGCTGAAGTTCGCCTACCAGGGCTGTCACTTCGTGGACGGGATCTCATCGCGCACGTCTGGCTGTCGCGAGGACTGGGTACGAGCGAGTTTCCTTCGGAGAGTCCTCTGCCTCAGCGCGTCCTTCCGCGGCAGACTCGGGCCCACGGCGTCGCCGTCGTCTCCTAAGGGGGTCGAGCCGGTGACCTGTCCGCGAAGGGGCGCCAGATGGCCAGTGCTGGACATGACGATCGAACACCTGCCGGTGAGGACGCGCCCCGCATGACTTCGCCCCTGTCCGGGGATCCAGGCGGTGCCCATTCTCCCCGGCGGCAGCGCAAGCTCGGCACGATCGCGCTGGGGGTGTCTGCTGTTGGTGTGGTGCTGAGCGCATGTGCCGTCGGTGTGCCCTTCGCGCAGGGACTCACCGGGTACACCGCAAGCTCCGCCTCGCCTTCGGCGACGCCCTCTGTCCAAGGCGCGGCGATGTCCACGCCAACGCCTGCGCCGCTGGTCCTGACTGCGCTGCCGCCCTCGGATGCGCCTGACCCTGAAGTCACCGAGCCCCGGCAGTTCCCGGAGATGACGCCGGTCGCGGGCGCGGACGGTTCGGCTGCCCCCACCACCTCAGGCGGGCAGTACTCGGGGGTCCCCGTGGGGACAGGCGTGGCTTACTCCATCCCCGACCTCGTCACCGCCGTCGCTGCTGTCCCGCCGGCCCCGGTGGGCAGCTGGCAGCTGCAGGACTCGGGGCAGTACCGCCTGCAGCCGGTCGTGCCGGGGCAGGCGTGCTCCAGCAGGGCGCCGTTCAACGTCGCCGGTCGTCAGTGGAGCTGGTACCGCGAGGGGTTCGCCAGCGTCAGCGTCACGGTGACGGGGTGGCGTGCTGGACGCGGCCCAGCGGCCTTCGACGACGTCGTCCGCGACGCCGGTATCTGTCGCTTCATGGAGGAGCAGACACCGGTGGAGGTTGACGTGCCCGGCACGGCGAACGCCTGGGCGGCGACGTCGTCGCTGCAGAACGGTGTGCCGGTGGTGCACGGGGCGGCCCAGGTCGGTGACGTCGTGGTCGGGGTGGAGATCACTGGCGCGGGAAGCCAGGGCGTGCACCAGGTGGAGCAGCTACTGGGGGCAGTCGCCTCGGGCATGGTCACGGCGAGACTTCCCGCAGCCACTGGGACCTGACCTCGTGGCCGACGCGGAGGCGGCACGGCGGTGGGGGCTCGTCCTGCCCGCGGTGGTCTGAATCTTCGAGAGGGCACTGTGCCTGCTGCTGGCCTTGCCGCTGACCGCACCCCGCGTCGGCGTCCGGTAGGCGCCGGCGGGTCCAGTCGCCGGCCGTTGCAGAGGGGGATCCGCGATCGAGACGGCTGCATCATCCCGACGGGGGCATTCGAGTAACGAGAGCGCCCTTTCATCGATGGTCGGCGTTCCGCTGACCGGTCGGGGATCCCCGAGTGCGACCGGGCTCGAGTTGTCGGTCGAGCCGGCCCGAATGGCCGCAGGTGCCCGGTCGCCGGTTCTCATTTGAAGCGGCCACGGTTCCCGAGCTCACGACTGCTCTTCCAAGACCTCCAGGTCGATGTCCGCGATGAGGACATCGACCTGGATGACGCGCAGCTGGGTCATGCGACTGACAGCTGTAGCCACCTCACGACGGACGTTCTCGGCCACCACAGGCAAGGCGACACCGTCCACCGCGACGAGAGCCACGCCCACCACGACCTGCTGACCGGCGATGTCGATGCACACACTGCCGGCACCCACCGCGCCGGTCCGAGCGCGATGCGCAAGGTGGATGCCGGAGCGAGGCTCACGAGCGAGCGCATGTACGCCCTCCACCCGCAGCGCAGCGATGGAGACGAGCTGGCGAACCACGTCGTCTGACATGGTCGTCGTACCCGCCGTGCCACGCTGAGCGGCTTCGCCAGCCTCGCGCGGTTGCTCCCGTTGAGAGGCTGCTGACCTGACTTGCGCCTCCTCGTGGCGGCGCTGCGTACAGGAGTCTGCGGGTGCAGGGGTGGTGCTCACCGCTCAGTGGGCCAGGGTGGCTCGGTCCACGCGACGGTGGAAGCGCATCCCGGTCAGTCCGCCCAGCAGCGCACCGAGCAGTGCGACCAGTGCCGCGGCCACGACGGTGATGATTGCTCCTGTGGACAGGGTCCCCTCGTCGATGGGGATGCGGGGGAAGCTGTTGAGCTGGCCGAGGATGTTGAACTGCGAGCCGGCGACCGCGCCCAGGACCGCGACGAGCACGGCGATGACCACGGCCCACAACCACACCGCTAGGCCCTGCTTGAGCCCGTTGAAGCGGGCCATGCGACCGGCGACGTAGCCGCCGCAGAAGTAGGCCACCAGCAGAACGACGAGCACCGCGATCCCGCCGACCACGCCGATGGTGCCTGGAGCGGCGACCGCGTCGTCGGTGACCTGGCTCGGGTCAGCGTTGGTGGCCAAGCCCACCGCGGTGCCGGCAGCGGCCAGCAGTGCGGTGAGCAGGACGGCGGTGCCGGTGGCGGTCAGCCACCCGAAGAAGGCGCTGCCGACCTTGATGCCCCCGAACTGCTCCTTCTGGGCCTCGACGACGCGTCGGTGCTCAGGGCGCGGGTCGATCTGCGAGGCGCCGTGATGGCCGTTCGTGGCGGCCGTGCCCCGGGCGTGGGGCGGGTGGTCGTTCGCGGAGGTGCTCATGGGTTCCTCATCAGTCGTTGGTCGTGGCGGAGGTGGTGGTGGACGGCTCGTCGAACTCGGTCGCTGTGGCAGGCGCCGCGGGCGTGAAGGTGAGGTCGAGGACCTCACGGGCCACCGTGGTGTCCACCTGTGATGTGGACGGCACGACGTCCACGCCGATCCGCACCCGCTCGTAGGGCACGACCTCGACCCCGACCACCGGCCGCTCTTCGAGCAGCACGAAGTCCAGGGACGGCTCGGTGGGAGCGGTGGTCCCTGCGGTGGGACCGACAACACCACCGTCTTCCACCGGCGAGCGCTCGATGCGCAGCACCTCGCGCCGCACAGTCACTCTCACCTCGACCTCGCGGGTGTGGATCTCCCGGCGCAGCCGCATTCGCTCACGAGGCAGCCGGTGCACGGCGATGTCGATCCGCTCGGCCGACAGCGCCACCTCCACCCCTGCGGGCGCCCCAGCCCCTTCCGGGAAGGTGCTGGGACGCTCAGCGAGCAGCGGGGTCGTGGCGTCGTCGCCCGTCGTAGTGCTCACGGGTGGACCCGTCCCGGTGCCTCAGCTGTGCCGGCCGCGCCGGTCGCCGCCGCCGTGCCCGGTGGTCACCGTGCTGTCGGTGTCGAGCTCGATCTCCTCCTTGCGCACATCGGCGGGCCACGGTCTGGGTGTCGTGCTCGGTCTGGGTGCCCAGGCGCACGCGCTCGACGGGCTCGACGGTCTTGGAGACCACCGGGACCTCCTCGTGCAGGACGATCTCGTGCTCCTCCTCCGACAGCTGCGCCCCGGAGGTGGCCGCGCCGCGGTTGGCCTCGGTGATCGGCTCGCGCTCGATGGTGAGCTCCTCGTGCGAGGTGGCCACCTGGGCGGTCTGGGACTCGGTGACGATGTGCTTGCGCAGCCGGGCGCGTCCGGCCTCGCGGACCTCGGTCCCGACGTGCAGGCGCTCCTCCGAGCGGGTCATCGCATCATCCGTGGTGGGCCCTGAGGTGTCATGGCCCTGGACGCCGGCCCGGCCGGTGAGGTCGCGGCGCTGCACAGAGGTCTGGTCAGTGGTCTGGTCGTAGGGAAGGTCCCCCGTCTCGCCGCGGTGGCGTGCATCGCTGCCGCCCAGACCGGCGGCGCCGGCGGTGCTAGTCGTCCCCGTCGCGCTCGAGCCCTTCAGGCCGTAGTAGTCGAAGAGGCGGTCCTCCTCGGCCTCGCTGATCTGGCCGTCGGCGTCAGTGCGAGGGGCGTCCTTGACCTGGTCCTTGGAGTAGGGGACGCGGACCTCGTCACCGCTCAGCGAAGCCTCGGCCAGGGGGACGAAGGACTCCGAGGTGCCGAACAGGCCGGTCTTGACCGTGACCCACTCGGGCTGGTCGGAGTGGTCGCCGAGGTAGACGTCGCCGACCCGGCCGATCTTGTCCCCGTCGGAGGAGTAGACGGTGGCGGCGCGCAGAGCGTCGATGGAGGTGGTGTCGATGGGCATGGTGCTCCCCGTCAGAAGCCGCCAGCCCGGTGTCAGGGGCCTTCGGCGGCAGGAGTGGGCCGGCGCGCTGCAGCCCAACGGACCTGGGTTACCCCTTGCTCTTACGACGTAAACCGCCTCCGTGGACACGGATCTGGCAAGAGTCCAGCGTGTGACATCCGCGGGGTGATCCACGTCGCGGTGAGTCGGAGCCGCCCCTAGCGTCCTCCGAGCACGTCCCCCTCACACCAAGGCGGTCACCATGCTCGGCACGATCATCGGCCTCATCATCATCGGCATCATCGCCGGCTACATCGCTCGCCTCGTCGTGCCCGGTCACTCTGGCCTTGGTGTCGGCGGGACCTTGCTGCTAGGCATCCTGGGGTCTTTCGTCGGCGGCTTCCTCGGCTACTTCCTGCTCGGGCGCAACAGCAGCGGTGAGGGCTTCGTCCAGCCTTCGAGCTGGATCGGCTCGATCATCGGCGCCATCATCGTGCTGGCCATCTACCAGGCCACCCGCGGACGACGCCGCGCCTGACGTCCGTCGAGGCCTGCGCCGGTGGGCTCCCGCCGGCGCAGGCCTGCGGGCCACCTGCGGGAGGCCACAGCCGAGGCGGCTGCTGGGTGAGGCCGGCGGGGCTCGTCCAGACCGAGTTGCCGCACGCCCGGGTAGCGATCGGTCAACGAACACCTGCAACGGCCCTTCAACGACCAAGTGCGGCCCACACGGTGGTGGGGTGTGATCTGACGACGCACACGAACACGGGTGCCGTGTTCCGCTCAGCTGCGGGCCTCGGCGTCGACGCTGTCCTGGTCACCCCGCGCTGCGCCGACCCGCTCTACCGCCGCAGCGTGCGCGTCAGCATGGGCACCGTCTTCCAGGTGCCCTGGACCCGCATCGAGCCGTGGCCTGCCGGCATCACCCAGCTCAAGGACGCCGGCTTCCACGTCGCCGCCGCGAGCGCCGTCGCCTTCTGGGCCCTCGGAGCAGGCGCGACCACTCCCCCACCGCCTGCGCAGCCAGCGACCCGCTCGTGAGCGGGTCGCTCCGGGGACGGCGACCCGCCGCTCGCCGTCGCCGGAGCGACACCTCATGCACCAGCTCGACCTCGCCACCCGGGAAGCGCCTCCACCGCTTCCCGGGTGGCGAGGCCGGTGGGTGGTCCGTCAGACGTAGAGGTCGCTGGAGGGGACGGTCCGCTCACCCGCGGCGGTGCGGATGACGACGCGCACCGCCCCGACCTCCCCGCCCTCGCTGCCGGGCCACCACGCCACCCAGCGCCCGCCGGCCACCGACGCCGTGATCGTCTTGCCCCCGGCGAGGACCTCGATGCCGGTGACGCCGGACCCGACCTGGCCGGAGATGGTCGAGCGGCGCAGGGGCCACGTCCCTCCGTCACCGGAGGACTCCACCGTCACCTCCTCCGCACCCAGCGCCCGCGTGGGCGCCAGCGCCTCCCACCCGGTGGGGGTGGCGCTGCCGATGGCCGTGCACAGCACCGCTCCGTCGTCCTTGCGCACCACCGTGACCGAGGACGACCCGCGCCGTTCGGCGATCAGCACGTCCGCAGCGCTGATGCCACCGACGGGCTGCTGCTGCCAGGTGGCCGCGCACCCACGGGCCTGCGCGAGACCCGCGGCGGCGCCCGCCTCGCTGGGGACGGCGCTCCACGAGCCGGCGTAGGCGACGGTCGGGGCAGAGGGCAGGACCGCCCCGAGGCCCGTGATGGCCACCGCGGCGGCGGCCGCGGACAGTGCCAGCACCACCCCGCGCCGCCCGCGCGCCACCGGTGCCGCGCCGGCACGGCCGCTCCTCCGGGTGCCCGCCTGAGGCGCCCCCTCCGTGTGCGTCGGGGCGGCCATGAGCTGCTGGAGGTGAGCGCGGGAGCGCGCCCACTGCGCGGGGGTGGGTTCGGCGCCCCGCTGGGGGTCCAGGCGCCCGAGGCCGCGCAGCAGCTCGTCGTCGGCGGCGTCGTCGGGGTGGGAGGTCAGGTGCTGGGCCATGTCATCTCCTGGAGGTGGTCGAGGCTCGCCGCGGTGTGGGCGCGGCGGTCGCCGGGCGCACGGGTCGCTGCGCGGGGCGGGTCGCTGGCCGGGTCGCTGGCCGGGTCGCTGGCCGGGTCGGTGCTGGACGCGCTCGGACCGCCACCCGCACCCCTGCGGCTGTCAGGGACGTGCGCGGAGTCCGCGGGATCTGCCCGGAGGGCGCCGGCCAGCCGCTGGCGGGCGCGCTGCAGCCGCATCGCGAAGGCCGACCGGGTGATGCCCAGCACCTGAGCGGCCTGCTCACCGCGCAGGCCGTCGAAGGCGACGAGGGACAGCACCTCCTGGTCGGCCTCGGCGAGGGTGCGCCAGGCGCGCACCAGGTCGATGCGGGCGCCGACCCCCTCGTGGTCGTCGCTGTGCACGTCCGCGTCCGCGGTCGTCGCGGCGGCCAGCCGCACCGCCAGACCGCTCCGCCGCGCAGCGGCGCGGTGGTGGTTGGCCATCACGTTCCGGGCGACCCCGAACAGCCACGGACGGGCGTCTGCGGGTACCTCGTCCACGCGCGCCCACGCGGTCTCGAAGGTGGCGGCGACCACGTCCTCGGCTTCAGGACCCGGCAGGCGGCGGTGCACGAAGCGCAGCAGGTCGGCGTAGGACGCCTCGTGCAGCTCGGTCAGGCGGGCTCGGGGGTCGGCGCCACCGGACGCGTCCGGGGTCGTCGGCCCGGCGGGGCGGGAGGGGCGGGAGGGGCGCGGCGAGGACCACAGGTGCCGCGTGCGCCCGGCGCTCACGCTGGTCTCCGACGGTGGGCTGTTCGTCTCACACCCCTACATGTCCGGCGCAGCACCGGGTGTCACACCCCGGTCGCCGCTGTGCTCGTGCGGCGCACGGAGTGCGACCGCCGGGTCCGGCCGACCCCCCGGGGACGATCCTCTCCGGGTCAGCCGAGGTCGGTGATGAGGCTGACCGCGACGGCGACCAGCACGGTGCCGAACAGGTACGACAGCAGGGCGTGGCCCAGGGCCACCTTGCGGAGCGAGGTGTCGGTGATCTGGACGTCCGGCACCGCGTAGCTCATGCCGACGCCGAGCGCGGCGTAGGCGAAGTCGCTGTACGCCGGAGACTCCTTCTGTCCGAAGTCGATGCCCCCGTCACCCCCGGAGTAGTACCGGCGCGCGTACTCGAAGGCGAAGACGGTGCTGACCAGCCCCCAGGACAGGACCACGACGACGACGCTGAGCACGACGACGGCGACCCCGACCGCGTCCGACGACCCGGACCGCACGAGCCCCTCGACGACGGCTCCGAGGCTGATGACCGTGGCCCACAGCACCGCGGCGTCCGTCGACCGGGTCCGGCCCTCCTCCTCGGCCACCTGCTTGGTCGCCGAGGCGTCGCGCGGCCAGCACGCCCGCCACACCCACGCCAGCAGACCGCCGGCGGCGACGCACCACCCGAGCAGGAGCGCCAGGCCAGGGGCCCCGGTGACCGCCGTGACCCCGCCCACCACCGCGCCCGCTCCCAGGCAGGTCAGGAGGCGCCGCCAGGACAGCACCTGCTGTCCGCCGGTCGAGTCCGCCACGTCCCCTCCTCGCACGCACCGGGGCCACCGCGCTGGACCCCACCTCCTCCATCGAAGCGGGCCACCGCTCCTCCGGACATCGGCAGATCTGCCGATGCGCCAGCGGTGGCCGGGGGCGTGACATGGAGGAGCGCGACGTCGAGCACGGGCGCCGGTGCAGCAGCTGGAGAGGAGCCAGGCCATGAAGGCGGTCGTCTACGAGGGCCCGCACCAGGTGAGCGTGAAGGAGGTGCCCGACGCGCGCATCGAGCGCCCCACCGACGTCCTGGTCCGCATCACCACCACCAACATCTGCGGCTCCGACCTGCACATGTACGAAGGCCGCACCGACTTCGAGACCGGGCGGTGGTTCGGGCACGAGAACATGGGCGAGGTGGTCGAGGTCGGCGCCGGCGTCGACAAGGTCAGGGTGGGTGACCGCGTCGTCCTGCCGTTCAACGTCGCGTGCGGGCACTGCAAGAACTGCGAGCACGGGCTCACCAACTACTGCCTGACCGCCCAGCCGGAACCGAGCATGGCGGGGGCCGCCTACGGCTTCGCCGACATGGGCCCGTGGGCCGGCGGGCAGGCCGAGCTGCTGCGGGTGCCCTGGGGGGACTTCAACTGCCTGCGCCTGGGCGAGGACGCCGACGAGAAGGCCTCCGACTACGTGATGCTCGCCGACATCTGGCCCACCGGCTACCACGCGACCGAGCTGGCCGGCGTCTCGCCGGGCGACCAGACGGTCATCTACGGCGCCGGCCCGGTCGGGCTGATGGCGGCGCTCTCGGCCACGGTCCGCGGCGCCAGCACGGTGATGGTCGTCGACCGCCACCCGGACCGGCTGCGGCTGGCGGAGTCGATCGGCGCCATCGCGATCGACGACTCGAAGGTCGACCCGGTGCAGGCCGTCCTGGAGCAGACGCTGGGTCTGGGGGCCGACAACGGCTGCGAGTGCGTGGGCTACCAGGCGCACGACCCCTCCGGGCAGGAGCAGCCCGACGACACCATGAACAAGCTGGTGGCCTCGGTGCGCTTCACCGGCAAGATCGGCTCGATCGGCGTCTTCGTCCCCCAGGACCCGGGCGGTCCCGACGAGCTGGCGAAGGAGGGTCAGATCGCCTTCGACTACGGCCAGTTCTGGTTCCGGGGGCAGCACATCGGCAGCGGCCAGGCGCCGGTGAAGAAGTACAACCGGCAGCTGCGCGACCTCATCGCCGCGGGCAAGGCCGAGCCGTCGTTCATCGTCAGCCACGAGCTGCCGCTGGAGCAGGCCCCGGAGGCCTACCAGCACTTCGACGCGCGCGACGAGGGCTGGACCAAGGTCGTCCTCAAGCCGGCTGGGGCCTGACGTGGCTCCCCGGGTCCAGAGCGTCCTCCACGCGGTGCGGTCGGCGAGGTCCGCTGTGCCCAGACCGGGCGGGGGCGCCCGGCGGTCGCGGGGCCTCTCGGGGTGGCTGGCCGTGACCGTGCTGCGCCCGGTCGACGAGGTCGACGTCAACAACCTGCCCGCACCGCTGGCCGCCCTCCACGACCGGATCGAGGTCCGCACCTCACCGGCCAGCCGGGACCGGGGCACCGAGCTCGCCGCGCGCCTGCTCGACGCACCGCGGGGCAGCAGCAGGGCCGCCCGCCTGGGCGGCAAGGACCCCGAGGCCGAGCTGCGGGTCGCCCTGCGGCAGGCCAAGCAGCTGCTCGAGGTCGGTGAGGTGCTAGTGGTCGACCCGGTCCCCCACGGCGAGCGCACGCGCTCGCGCGGCGGGGCGCTCATCGAGCGGTGGACGACGGCGGCTCCGAAGGCGGGTGTGCGGTGAAGGCGCTCACGTGGCGCGGCGTCAACGAGGTCGCGGTGGAGGACGTCCCCGAGCCGACCCTCCTCAACGAGCACGACGCGATCATCGAGGTGGCGCTCAGCGCCACCTGCGGCTCCGACCTCCACCTGCTGGGCGGCTACATCCCGGCCATGCGCGCCGGTGACGTGCTCGGTCACGAGTTCATGGGCACGGTCGTGGAGGTGGGCCGCGGGGTCCGCGAGCGCCGGGTCGGGGAGCGCGTGGTGGTGGTCTCCTTCACCAGCTGCGGGCGCTGCTGGTACTGCCAGCAGGGGTTGTTCTCCCTGTGCGACAACGGCAACCCGAACCCCGGCATCACCGAGGCGCTGTGGGGCCAGGCGATCGGCGGCTGCTACGGCTACTCCCACGCCATGGGCGGCTACGCCGGCAGCCACGCCCGCTACATCCGGGTGCCCTACGCGGACCAGGGCACCTTCGTGGTCCCCGACGGGGTCTCCGACGAGCGGGCGCTGTTCGCCTCCGACGCAGCACCGACGGGCTGGACCGGGGCGGACCAGGCCGGGGTCACCCCCGGCGACACCGTGGCGGTGTGGGGCGCGGGCGGCGTGGGCCAGATGGCGGCGCGCGCGGCGATGCTCAGGGGCGCGGAGCGCGTCGTCGTCATCGACAGGCTGCCGAACCGGCTCGAGCAGGCCCGCACGCACATCGGTGCGGAGACCCTGGACCACTCCCGGGTCGACGTGCCGGCGGCGCTGCGCGAGATGACCGGCGGCCGCGGACCCGACGTCTGCATCGAGGCCGTCGGCATGGAGGCGCACAGCAAGGGCGTGGTGCACCTGGTCGACCAGGTGAAGCAGCAGCTGCGCCTGCAGACCGACCGCCCCGGGGCCGTGCGCGAGGCGATCTACGCGTGCCGCAAGGGCGGGACGGTGTTCACGCTCGGCGTCTTCGGCGGGTTCGTGGACTCCTTCCCCCTGGGGGCGGTGATGAACAAGGCGCTGACCCTGCGCGGTGCCCAGCAGCACGGGCACCGCTACATCCCGGAGATCCTCGAGCGGATGAGCCGGGACGAGGTGAGGACCGAGCACCTGGCCACCCACGTCATGCCCCTGGAGGAGGGGCCGGCCGGGTACCGGATGTTCAAGGAGAAGGAGGACGGGTGCGTGCGCTCGGTGTTCCGCCTCGACGGGTGAGGCGCCGGACCTGACGTCCGAGGTGGGCGGTCGACGGGGCGTCCTCGTCGACCGCCCCCTGCGCGCCCGGCACGACCTCGGGCTGGCGGCGCTGCGGTCGTGGGGGTAGGAACGTGCCGGGACGCGCCGGCCGGTCCACGGAGGGGCGGGACCCGGCGCTGCAGCCCGGAGGTCCGGAGGACCTGGTGCTGGAGACAGCGATCGCGGAGCTGGCGGAGGCGGGCACCGACGCCGCACCGGTGCAGGAGCGCGCGAAGGACGTCCTCGACGTGCTGGTGCGGCACGTGCCGTGCGACGCCGCGTGGATGGAGGTCCTCGAGCCGAGCGGCGGAGACTGCACCACGGCCGCCAGCGCGGACCTCAGCCGCAGCACCGTGGCCCACCTCTGCGGGCCCCAGACGGCCCGCGACACCGAGCTCACCCGGGCCGACCGGCCCCGCCCACCCCTGCGCCCGTCGGGCGTCCCCCACCCGGCGGCTGACACGCCGACGCGGGCGGGGTGCCTCCTCCCGGCGGGCGTCCGCGAGGCGCTCTCCGTGGTCCTGGCCCACCACGAGCGCCACATCGGGTTCCTCACGCTGCTGCACGGCTCCTGCAGACCACCCGAGGTGAGCGCACGGCGGACGCTGCAGCACCTCGTGCCCGTGGTCGCGCGCGCCGTCGACCCCCTGCAGCACCTGTCGGTGGCGGCCCAGCTCCTCGACGGCGCCACCGCGGGCGCCGTGCTCTACCGACGGGGGGTGTGCGGTGGGCTGCCGGGCCTGGACGACGACGGGCTGCTGGCCGCCGGCTCGCCGGTCCTGGCGGTGGCACGGACCTTCCTCAGCACGGGACGCCCCTTCCGCTCCTTCCTGTGGCCGAGAGGGACTCGCCAGGCACCCGACGGGTACGCCCGGGTGACGGTGCTGGCTGACGAGCAGCGCTCCTCGGCGTCGGTGCTCGGTGCGGTGGTCCTGTCCGCCGTCCCCTCCTGCAGGGGGCTCACCCCTCGTGAGCTGGAGGTGCTCGGTCTGCTCGTGGAGGGGTGGTCCAACGCCCAGATCGCCCGCCAGCTGGTGCTGACGCCGCGGACGGTCGCCACGCACCTGGAGCACGTCCTGCGCAAGCTGGACGCGCCGACCCGGACGCTGGCCGCTGTGCGGGCTGACCGCGAGGGGCTGTACGTGCCGTCGACCCCGGACGCAGCACCGGGCGCCAGTCCTCGTGCGTGAGAGCCGGTCCAGCATCCGTCCGGTGCCACCGCTCGCCGGAGGGCCTGGAGACCCCACCACCCGTCCTGCTGCCTCGACCGGACGCGCAGCTCGCCGACACCGGCCTGACCGGTCTGCGGCTGCTCGGATCCGCCTGGGTCCTGGTCTTCGTCCCGCAGACCGCACCGGGGCGCGGTGACCGCCGCGCGGCGGGTCGGGTGACCTGGTCACATCGCCGCGCGGCGGGTGCCTGCACCGGCCCGTCTCGAACGGGCAGCTCCCCTCCACAGCGGACACCGACGCCCAGGCGGGGCGACGTCGACGACGAGGCAGCGGCCGAGCTCGGCGGTCACCACTCCACCGAGACGGCGACTGTGCCGTCCCGCGCGGCGCCTGTCCACGTGGTTCTTCCGGGTCTGGACCCCGTACCAGTCGTGTCCGCTAGGCGCTGAGCGCCGGCTGCCGGTCCCCCAGCACCGCGTCGACGACCTCGGCGACCTCGTCTTCGAGGACGTCAGCGGCTCCGCGCCCGTGGACGGGCTGGCCGCCTGCACCGCCGGTGTCAGGGAGGTGTGCACGGCCTTCCCCGACGACCACTGGGACGTGGAGGACCGCCTCGTCCAGGGCGACACCATCGCGGTCCGGCTGACTGGTCGAGGGCCCCACACCGGTCCCTCCAGCGGCGTCGCGCCGACCGGACGGCGGATCGAGGTCCAGGAGCTGGTCGTCTACCGCGTCACGGACGGCAAGATCGTCAGGTGCTGGGGAGACCTCTTCCCGGTCGTCCGCGGCGTGCAGCGCGTCGGCCTGAGGCCGACCGCGGCGTCCGCCACCGGGGGCCGTGAGACGGCCGGCACCAGGTGGGGCGTCCTGGTCGACACGGCCCTCCCGGCACCGCGGACCGCGCAAGCCCCCCGTTCGGGTGCTCGTTCCGCGTGCGTCCAGGGGGCGTGGAGATCAACACGAGCGTCATGCTGCACGGGTGTGCGCAGAGACCCCGACCGCTTCGCTGACCCTGCCGATGGACGCGGCCGCACCCGCCAGGTCGCGGGCCTTCCTGGCGCAGGCGCACTGCCACCACCACGCGGCCTCCGTGCTCGACGAGGCCCAGCTCCTGGTCAGCGAGCTCGTCACGAACGCGGTCCGCCACGGCAGCCCCCCGATCACCACCGAGGTCGGGTGCCGCGGTCAGGCGGGTCTGCACGTGCGCGTCACCGACGGCGCCACGAGCGAGCCGCTGGTGCGCACGCCGGCGGTCGACGACGTCGGTGGCCGGGGCATGCTCCTGGTGGACCTGCTGTCCTCGGCCTGGGGCGTCGAGCCGGGCAGCACCGGCAAGGCCGTGTGGTTCGAGCTGGCGCCGGGTGACCCGTCGGCCCGGTGACGCCGGGTCACCACCAGCCGGCCTGCGCCCCGATGATGCGCAGCAGTGCGACGGTGCCGAGCACCACGATGACGGCGCGCAGCGCCACCGGCGGCAGCCTGCGGCCGTAGCGGGCGCCGAGCGCGCCGCCCACCAGCGACGACACCGCGATCAGCCCGGCGACGGCCCAGTCGATCCTGTCAGCGCCGAACAGCACGTACGACGTCGCGGCCACGAGGTTGACCACCAGCGTCAGCACGTTCTTGAGGCCGTTGAGGCGCTGCATCCCCTCGTCGAGGAGGCTGCCGAGCACCGCGACCAGCAGGATCCCCTGCGCCGCGGTGAAGTAGCCGCCGTACACGCTGATGAGCAGGGTCGAGAGGACGACGGCGACGAGCACGCGCCGCGAGGGCCGCAGCGGGCCGGTGCCGGCCGGGCTGTCCGTGGCGCCGCCCGTGGTGCCGGCCCGCTCCTCCGCGCGGCGCCGCAGCCGGCGCTGCAGGCGCGGCTGGACGACCACGAGCACCAGCGCCAGCACGATGAGCACGGGCACCACGGCCTCGAACGCGCTCTCGGGCAGGTGCAGCAGCAGCGAGGCGCCGATGACGCCGCCCACCACCGAGGCGGGCACGAGGAGCGCCAGGCGGCGGCCCTGGCCGCGCAGCTCGCGCCGGTAGCCCCACGCGCCCGACACCCCGCCGGCCACCAGCCCGATGGCGTTGCTGACGGTCGCGGTCAGCGGCGGGTACCCCAGCGCCACGAGGGTGGGGAAGGTGACGAGGGTGCCGGACCCGACGACGGCGTTGATGGTGCCGGCCCACAGGCCCGCCACGAGGATCAGGGACACCTCGAGCCAGGTCACGGGCGGTGACCCTACGTCGTCGTGGGCGTCGTCACCGTCGTCGGCTCCGCCGTCGTCGCCGTGCGCCGAGCCGGAGGAGGGAGGACGGTGGGCCCGTGGCAGCCGTTCCGCCCGTGACCGCGGGCGCCCACCGGGTGCCGACGCGGGGGTGGTCGGTGTGGAGCCGGTGCGGAACGCGGCCGTCGAGGACCAGCTGCGCCACCTCGCCGTCGAGGCCGCCCGCGTCGGGACGTTCGTGTGGGAGCCCGCCGCCGACGTCCTGAGCACCGACGAGCGCTTCCGCGAGTCCCTGGCCCTGACCCGCCAGGAGACCGCCGCGGGCATCAGCGCGGTGGTCGGCCGCGTCCACCCCGACGACCGCGAGCGCCTGCTCGGTGCGGTGGGGGCCGCGGTCGAGGACCGCGCGGAGTTCTCCGACGCGCACCGGGTGGTGCGGCCCGACGGGTCGGTGGCGCACTTCTCGCTGCGCGGGTGCGCCGTCCAGGGCGAGGACGGCGTGCTGCGGGTCCTCGGGGCCGCGGTGGAGACGACGGAGGTGCACCGGGCCCTCGAGGAGGCCGAGGAGCGGGCGCGGCTGGAGGCGCAGCGCGCGGCGCTGCGGGCGCGGGCGGCCGACGACCTGGGGAGCCGCTCGGACGTCGGGGTGCTGGGAACCCAGCTCGCCACGCTGGTGGTGCCGCAGCTGGCCGACTGGTGCGTGGTGAGCGTGGTGGAGGGCGACGGCCCGGCCTCGCGGGCGACGATGACGAGCGCGGGGTGGTGGCACGCCGACGCGGGGCTGCTGCCGCTGGTGGCGCGGGCGGCGGCGCTGCCGCCGGAGCAGCTGGTGCAGGCGGGGCCCGCGCCGGAGGAGGTCGCGGCCGGTCCGTTCGGGCTGCTGCTGCGGGGCCGGGTGGTGGTCCTGGGCGAGGGCGCGGCGGAGCAGGTGGCGGCGCAGCTGCCAGAGGGCGGGGCCCGCGACGCCGTGCTGGAGCTCGACCCGGAGGGCGCCGTGCTGCTGCCGCTGCTCGGGCGGGAGGAGGTGGTCGGCGTGCTGTCGTGCTTCACGGGGCGGGGGCGCCCGGTGCCCTGCGGGGAGGACCTGGAGCTGCTGGTCGACCTGGCCGCCCGCGCCGGGCTCGCCGTGGAGTCGGCGCGGGTGGTCACGTCGCAGCAGCAGATCGCCGAGGCGCTGCAGCGGGCGCTGCTCACCGCTCCCCCGCAGCCCGACGACCTGGAGGTGGTGGTCAGGTACACCCCCGCGGCGCACTCCGCGCAGGTCGGGGGCGACTGGTACGACGCCTTCGTGCAGCCGGGAGGGTCGACGGTGCTGGTCATCGGTGACGTCGTCGGCCACGACACGGCCGCGGCCGCCGCCATGGGGCAGCTGCGCGGCATGCTCCGGGGCCTGGGGGTGGTGGAGGACGTGCCCCCCGCGCAGCTGCTCGCGCGCCTCGACACCGCCATGCGCCGCCTCGACATCGACACCACCGCCACCGCCGTCGTCGCCAGGCTCGAGCAGACCCCCGCGCAGCGCCGCGCCGGGACGACGACGCTGCGCTGGTCGAGCGCGGGGCACCTGCCGCCGGTGGTGCTCACCCCCGACGGCCGCGCCCGGCTGCTGGACGGCGCGACGGGCCTGCTGCTGGGGCTGGAGGGCATCACGGGAGGGTCGTGGCGGCACGAGCACACCGAGTCGGTGCCGCGCGGGAGCACGGTGCTGCTGTGCACCGACGGTCTCGTGGAGCGCCGCGACGCCCCCCTCGACGTCGGGGTGGAGCGCTTCCTGCGCGCCGTGGAGGCCGCCCGCGACCACGACCTGGACGACCTGTGCGACGCGGTGCTGCTGCAGCTGGTGCCGCGCCAGGCCCCCGACGACGTCGCCCTGCTCGGCGTGCGGATGCACCCGCAGCACCACGCGCTGCACCGCGCCGACGGCCCACCCGACCAGCCCCGGCCGGCAGGCTGATCAGGGAGCCGAGGAGCCCCGGTCGGCCTCCTGCGCGACGACGGCGTCGGCGTCGGGCAGCCGGTGCAGGCCGGAGACCGCCCGCGAGGTGCGCCGGTTGGCCGCCAGCCGCTCCTCGTGCCGGGCGGTGAAGGCCCAGTAGCCGCCGGTGAAGGGGCAGGCGTCCTCGCCCAGGCGCTTCTTCGGGTCGTACGGGCAGCGCTTGCAGTAGTCGCTCATCCTGTCGACGTAGGCCCCGCCCGACCAGTACGGCTTGGTGGCCACGACCCCGCCGTCGGCGTGCTGGCTCATGCCGATGGTGTTGGCGGCCATCACCCAGGCGTACCCGTCGACGAAGCGGGTGTGGAACCACGCGGTGAGCTCCTGCGGGTCCCACCCGCGGGCGAGGGCGTACCCGCCCAGCACCATCAGGCGCGGGATGTGGTGGGCCCAGCCCTCCTCGCGCACCGTGCCGAGCACGTCGGACAGGCACGCGGCGCGGACCTCGCCGTCGGCGTCGAGGTCGGTGAACCACCGCGGCAGCGGCTCGCGGGCACCGAGCTCGTTGGCCCGCTCGAAGTCCTCCCCGAGGTGCCAGTACAGGTGCCAGACGTACTCGCGCCAGCCGACCACCTGGCGCACGAACCCCTCGGCGCTGGCCAGGCGCACGCCCTGCTCCCGGTGCGCGGCCTCGGCGCGCTCGGCCACCTCCACCGGGTGCACCAGCCCGAGGTTGAGCGGCACGGACATGAGGGAGTGCGCCATCCAGCGGTCCTGGGCGAGCATCGCGTCCTCGTAGGGGCCGAACGCCTCCAGCCGGTGCGTCAGGAAGTGGCGCAGGTTGGCCAGCGCCTCGCGGCGGGTGACGGCGAAGCGCCGCGGCCCGTCCTCGCCGACGAAGGTGACGCCCTCGTCGCGGACCATGCGGTCGAGGTCCTCACGGACCTGGGCGTCGACGTCGTCCTCGTGCGGCCACCACGGCTCGGCGACGCCCGCGGCCTCCTCCAGCGTCGGCGCCTTGGGGGCGGGCTCGCGGTTGTCGTGGTCGTAGTTCCAGGTGCCGCCCAGCGGTGAGCCGTCGCCCTCCAGCAGCAGGTGGTGGTGCTTGCGGACCTCGCGGTAGAAGTCCTCCATGAGCAGCCGCGGCTGCCCCGGCTGCCCCTTGCGGCCCGCCCAGTGGGCGAACTGCGCCTCGGTCACCGCCCAGCCGCGCGCCGGGAGCACCTCCACGCCGTCGAGCCCGCGCACGAAGCGCCGTGCGGCGCGCGACGTCGGGTCGCACACGCTGAGGCCCGCCGCGCGCTCCGCGTCGGTGAGCTGCTCGCGGGCGAGGGCGAGCCCCTCGCGGTAGGTGGCCGCCTGGACGAGCACGGCGCGCTCGCCCAGCTCGGCGGCGCGGTGGCGCATCGCCGAGAGCACCAGGTGGGCCTTGCGGCGGTGGTAGGTGCGGCGCGCGAAGACCCGCGTCGACTCCACCAGCACCGCCCGCTGGGAGGTGCTGTCGAGGAAGTGCGGTCCCAGCTGGTCGGCGAAGAGCCACCGCACGCCGTCGCCGGATCCCGCTGCTGCCCCGCCGGCGGTGTCGTCTGCCACGGGGTGAGCCGATCAGACGAAGAGCACGACCGCCAGCCCGAGCGCGCAGCACGCGAGCACGACACCCGTGAGGGCCAGCAGGGCCACGAGCCCGACGAGCCCCGCGACGACGGCGGCGTCGGCCGGCCCGGGGGCGCGCACGAGCGCGTCGGGGGCCCCCTGGGTCCGGGCGGCGCGCAGGCCCCCGACGAGGAGCACGAGCGACAGCAGCGGGTTCACCCGAACGACCCTCCCGACGACGCCCCCACCCCGACCAGCGCGAAGAGCGCCGCGGCGTAGAGGAACAGGCCCGCGGCGTACAGCGCGTACAGGCTGGCGATGGCGATGCCGATGCCCAGCCCCCACGCGGCCAGGCCCGCCCCCGCCTCACCGGTCCGGGCGATCTCCCGGCGGGCGAGGACGGCGAAGACGATGGAGGCGACCGGGACCCACAGCAGCGCCACGGACAGCACGGCCTTGGTGTTGGTCGGGCGCACGTGCGCCCACGGCGGCGCCCCCGCCGGCGGGCCGTAGCCCGCCAGCGGCGGGTACGGGTCCTGCGCCTCCTGGGTCACCGCTGCTCGTCAGCCGGGGGCCGGGGCGCCGCGGGAGGCTGCTGGGCGGGCTGCTGCTGCGCAGGATGCTCGGCGACCCGCGCGGGGGCCTGCTGGGACGCAGCGCGACCGGCGCCGGCGTCGGGGGTGCTGCGCTCGGCCTCGCGGGTGGCGCCGGCGGCCTCCTCGCGGGCGGCCCGCAGCGCCTCGGCCGGGTCCTGCAGCCGGGCGTCGCCGAACACGTCGTCGGCGGGGGTGCCCGGCTCGGCCAGCGGCCGCTCGCGCTTCGGGCGGACCTGCGCGGCCCAGCCGGAGTCAGGGGCGCCGTCACGGCCGCCGAGCGCGGAGCCGATGCCGCGCAGCGCCTCGGTGAGCTCGGCGGGGATGACCCAGGTGGTGTTGCCCTGGCCCTCGGCGAGCTTGGGCAGCGTCTGCAGGTACATGTAGGCCAGCAGGCCCGGGTCGGGCTCGCCGCGGTGGATGGCGTCGAAGACCTGCTGGATGGCGCGGGCCTCGCCCTGCGCCTTCAGGATCGCGGCCTGCGCCGCGCCCTCGGCGCGCAGCACCGCGGACTGCTTCTCGCCCTCGGCGGTGAGGATCTGGCTCTGCTTGGAGCCCTCGGCGGTGAGGATGGCCGCGCGGCGGTTCCGCTCGGCGCGCATCTGCTGCTCCATGGAGTCCTGCACGGACGCGGGCGGGTCGATCGCCTTCAGCTCGACGCGGTTCACGCGGATGCCCCAGCGGCCGGTGGCCTCGTCGAGCACCCCGCGCAGCTGGCCGTTGATCTGGTCGCGGCTGGTCAGGGTCTGCTCGAGGTCGAGCGAGCCGATGACGTTGCGCAGCGTGGTGACGGTCAGCTGCTCGATGCCCTGGATGTAGTTGGCGATCTCGTACGTGGCCGCGCGCGGGTCCGTCGGCTGGAAGTAGATGACCGTGTCGATGCTCACCACGAGGTTGTCGGAGGTGATCACCGGCTGCGGCGGGAACGTGACGACCTGCTCGCGCAGGTCGACGCGGGCGCGGACCCTGTCGAAGAACGGCACGAGGATGTGCAGGCCGGCCTCGAGCGTGCGCGAGTAGCGGCCCAGGCGCTCGACGATGAGCGAGGAGGCCTGCGGGACGATCCGCACCGCCCTCACCACCGTGATGACCACGAAGACGAGCAGCAGGACGAGCACGACGGTCAGCAGGAAGCTCGTGGGGTCCACGGGTCAGCCCTCCGGGTGTCGGGGCGGGGCCGGCGGGGAGCCGGCCTGGGGTCCGGCGCCGGGTTCGGCCGGGTGGTTCGACGGGGCCGCCGAGGGGGCCGCGGTGACGACGGCGGTGGCCCCGTCGATCGAGACGACGCTCACCTGCGCCCCGACGGCGAAGACCGCACCGGGCTCGAGGGTGCGCGCCGACCACTCCTCGCCGGCGAGCTTCACGCGCCCGCCGTCCTCGGTGACCTCGGCCAGCACGCGCGCGGGCCGCCCGACGTGGGCAGCGGTGCCGGTGGGCGAGAAGCGCCCCTCCACCCGGAACCGCTTCACCAGCAGCGGGCGCACGAGGAACAGGCCGAGCACGGAGACGGCGCTGGCGGTGATGGCCTGGGCGGTGAAGCCGCCGCCCAGCAGGGCGACGAGCGAGCCGCTGAGCGCCCCGACCACGAGCGTGCCGAACACCAGGTTCAGCGCGAAGACCTCGAGACCGGCCAGCACGAAGGCCGCGATCACCCACCACAGCGCAGCCATGTTCCGACCCTATGCGCCGCGGCTGACAGCCGCCCCGGTCCCGGGGGCCGTCACCCGGTGGGGCTCAGCCGATCGCCCGAGCGGTCCACCGCTTGCCGACCCGCTCCACGGCCAGGGGCAGGCCGAACGCCGTCGACAGCGGCCCGTCGCGCAGCACCTCGCCGACCGGCCCGGCGGCCACGACGCGGCCCTGGCGCAGCAGCAGCGCGTGGGTGGTGCCCACGGGCACCTCCTCCACGTGGTGCGTGACGAGCACGCTGGTGGGCGCCAGGGGGTCGGAGGCGAAGCGCGCCAGGCGGCGCAGCAGGTCCTCGCGGGCGCCGAGGTCCAGGCCGGCGGCGGGCTCGTCGAGGAGCAGCAGCTCGGGGTCGGTCATGAGGGCGCGGGCGATGAGCACCCGGCCCCGCTCGCCGCTGGAGAGGGTGCCGAAGCGCCGGTCGGCCAGGGCGTGCGCGCCCATCACCGACAGCAGCGCGCCGGCGCGGGCGTGGTCGGCGGCGTCGTACTGCTCGCGCCAGCGGCCCACCACGCCGTACGCAGCGGTGACGACCACGTCGCGCACCTTCTCGGAGCGCGAGACCTGCTCGGAGAGGTTGCCGCTGGCCAGGCCGATGCGGGGGCGCAGCTCGAAGACGTCGACCCGGCCCAGCTGCTCGCCGAGCACGCGGACGGTGCCCCGGGTGGGGTGCATCCGGGTCGCGGCGATCTGCAGCAGGGTGGTCTTGCCGGCGCCGTTGGGGCCGAGCACCACCCAGCGCTCGCCCTCGCGGACCGTCCAGTCGACCTCGGAGACCAGCTCCTTGCCGCCGCGGACGACGGTCACCGCCTCCATGCCGAGGACCTCGTCGACCCCGCCGGACACCGCGCTCACCACGCCGACGACCCTAGCGGCGCCCCGCCGGGGGCCGCCTAGGGTGGGTCGGTGCTGGTCCTCCCCCGCTCCGCGCGCCTGGCCGCCTGGGGCAGCGCCGCGATCGCCGGTCGCGCGACCCCCGCCGACGCCGTCCGCGCCGTGACCGGTGACGACGAGCCCCACGCCGTCGAGGGGCACCTCGCGCCGCCGGACGACGACGCCGCGTCGTCGTCGTCGCTCGAGCGGCTCCTCGCGGCGCTGGTCGCCTCGGGGGCCACCGGGATGCGCGTGGCCCTGCCGGCCCCCGGCGACGCGGGCGGCCTGCCCGGCCCGGCCGCGTTCACCGCCGAGGCCGTCGACGCCGGCGAGGCCGTGCTCGTCGAGGGCGAGCTGCTCCTGGCCGACGGCGTCGGCCGCCTCGGCCTGGTGCCCGAGCTGACGCTGTTCGGCTCCGCCCACGAGCCCGGGACGCACGTGCTGTGGCGCAGCGAGCCCGTCTGGTCGCCGCGGGCGCCCGACGGCACGACCCTGTCCGACGCCGAGCGCCAGCTGCGCGCCGGGCTCGCCGAGGCCACCGCCGTCCTCGCCGGCCTCGACGTGGCCCGCTGGCGCGACGACGCCGCCGACCGGATCACCAGCGTCCGCGACGGCGCCCTCGGCCTGCGCGAGCTGCCGCCCGGGACCCCGGCGCGGGCCGCGCGGGTGGCGGCGTCGGCGGCGCGGGTGCGGGCCATCGTCGAGCTCGCCACCGAGGACGACGGCGCCGCCGTCTCCAGCGGGGAGGCGCTCGCCCGGGCGCGCTCGCTGCGCGAGGTCGACGCGAGCGCCCGCCGCGCGCTGGCGGTGGCCGTCAACGCCGCGGCCGACCCCGGAGCGCCCGGGGCCGACCGCTAGCCGGTCAGCCGGTCAGCCGGTCAGCCGGTCAGCCGCTCAGCCGGTCAGGGGCGCAGCGGGTCCGCGAGCGCGGCGCGGTAGACGTCGAGGGTGCGCTCGCCGATGGCGTGCCAGCCGAACTCGGCGACGGCGCGGGCGCGCCCGGCCTCACCGCGGCGGCGGGCCTCCGCGGGGTCGGAGGTCGCCTCCGTCAGGGCCGCCGCGAGGTCGGCCTCGTAGCGCGCCGGGTCGACGGGGCGGCCGGTGCCGTCCTGCACCTGGTCGATGGGGACCAGCCAGCCGGTGCGGCCGTCGTCGACGACCTCGGGGATGCCGCCCGTGGCGCTGGCGACGACGGCGGCGCCGCACGCCATCGCCTCGAGGTTCACGATGCCGAGCGGCTCGTAGACCGACGGGCACACGAAGACCGTGGCCGCCGAGAGCAGCCGGATGACGTCGGTGCGCGGCAGCATCCTGTCGATCAGGACGACGCCGCGGCGGGTGGCCTTGAGCTCCTGCACCAGCCCGGCGACCTCGGCGGCGATCTCGGGGGTGTCCGGTGCGCCCGCGGCGAGCACGAGCTGCACGTCGGGGGGCAGCTGGGCGGCGGCGCGCAGCAGGTGCGGCAGGCCCTTCTGGCGGGTGGTGCGCCCGACGAAGACCACGCTGGGGGCGTCGGGGTCGACCCCGAGGGCGCGCACGGCCTCGTGGGCCTCGGGCGAGTCGTCGCGGGCCCACGCGTCGGGGTCGATGCCGTTGTGCACCACGTGCACGCGGGCCGGGTCGAGGTCGGGGTAGCAGCGCAGGATGTCGCGGCGCATGCCCGCGGAGACGGCGATGACGGCGGAGGCGGCCTCGTAGGCGGTCTTCTCGGCCCAGCTCGAGAGGGCGTACCCGCCACCGAGCTGCTCGGCCTTCCAGGGGCGCAGCGGCTCCAGGCTGTGGGCGCTGACCACGTGCGGCACCCCGGCCAGCAGGCCCGAGAGGTGGCCGGCGAGGTTGGCGTACCAGGTGTGGGAGTGCACCAGGTCGGTCCCGCCCGCGGCACCGGCGTCGGAGGTCACGGCGGCGACCATCGACAGGTCGACCCCCAGCACGCGCAGCGCGGCGTTGGCGCCGGCCAGCTCGGCCAGCTCGGCGTGGTCGGTGGTGCCCGCCTCGTCGCGGGAGCCCTCCGCGGGCGCCCAGGCGCGCACGCGCACGTCCAGCGGGTCACCGCCCGGCCCGTCGGCGCGGAGCTGGCGGAGCACGGCCACCAGCTCGGCGACGTGCACCCCCGCGCCGCCGTAGATGTCCGGCGGGTACTCACGGGTGAGGACGTCGACGCGCATGGGCGGAACCTAGACCCCGGCGCGCGCCGCCCACCACCGCGTCCCCGTCCGGGGGACCACCACCGGGCACCGGGTCCCCCAGAACGGGGCAGGAGGGGCGAAGGGGGCTGCCGAGGGGGCCTGCGGCGTCCAGCGGGCGTCCGCGGGGCGCCCAGCGGGTGAGAAGTCGCGCACCCGCCTGTGCGGGCGGTGACCAGCGGTCCTAGGGTTCGCCGCATGGCACCGAAGGTGATGGCCATCGTCCTGGCCGGCGGCGAGGGGAAGCGGCTCATGCCGCTGACCGCAGACCGCGCGAAGCCGGCCGTCCCGTTCGGCGGGACGTACCGGCTGGTGGACTTCGCCCTGTCCAACCTCGTGAACTCGCGCTACCTCAAGTCGGTGGTGCTCACGCAGTACAAGAGCCACAGCCTCGACCGCCACATCACCATGACGTGGCGCATGTCGACGATGCTGGGCAACTACGTCACGCCGGTCCCGGCCCAGCAGCGGCGCGGCCCGCACTGGTACCTGGGCTCGGCCGACGCCATCCACCAGAACAGCAACCTCATCAACGACGAGCGGCCGGACATCGTCGTCGTCGTCGGCGCGGACAACATCTACCGGATGGACTTCGCGGCGATGGTGCAGTCGCACATCGACTCCGGGGCCGCCGCGACCGTCGCGGCGATCCGGCAGCCGATCGCGCTGGCCGACCAGTTCGGCGTCATCGACGTCGACCCGACCGACCGCCGCAAGATCCGCGCCTTCCTCGAGAAGCCGACCGACCCCGAGGGCCTGCCCGACTCCCCCGGCGAGGTCCTGGCCTCGATGGGCAACTACGTCTTCGACGCGAAGGCGCTCATGGAGGCGGTGAGCAAGGACGCCGACCGCGAGGGCTCGCGCCACGACATGGGCGGCGACATCGTCCCGTGGTTCGTGGAGCAGGGGCGCGCCGGCGTCTACGACTTCAAGGACAACGACGTGCCCGGCTCGACCGAGCGCGACAAGGACTACTGGCGCGACGTCGGGACGCTCGACAGCTACTACGAGGCCCACATGGACCTCATCTCGGTGCACCCGGTGTTCAACCTCTACAACTACGAGTGGCCGATCTACAGCCAGCAGCCCCCGCTGCCGCCGGCGAAGTTCGTGCACGGGTGGCAGGGCCGCATCGGCCACGCCATCAACTCGGTGGTCGGCCCCGGCTCGGTCGTGTCCGGCTCGCTGGTCGAGGACTCCGTGCTCGCCACCGGCGTGCAGGTGCACTCGTGGGCGTCGGTCGACAGGTCGGTGCTCATGGACGGGGTGCAGGTGGCCCGCCACGCGGTGGTGCGCCGGGCGATCATCGACAAGAACGTCGTGGTCCCCGAGGGCGCGACCGTCGGCGTCGACCCGGACCGCGACCGCGAGCGCGGCTTCACGGTGACGGAGTCGGGCATCACGATCGTCGGCAAGCACCAGACCGTGGAGCCCTGACCTCCGCTCGTGGTCCCCGTGGACGTCCCCCACGCCCCCGGCCCGGACGCCGACCCCGCGGTCGCGTCCGGGCCGGGGGCGTCTCCGCTCCCGGGCGGCACCTCCCCCGACGCCCCAGGCGGTGATCATGGGCGCTAGCCACCCCCGTCGCCGCACGCCTCGGCTGGCGGCACCCCGTCCTCCGGACGTCGTGCTGCCCGACCTCGAGGTGCTGCCAGAGGGCGAGCTGCTGCGCGGCCGCTGGGACAGCGTCCTGGTCGACGGCGCGGAGCTGTCCGGCGCCCGGCTCGAGGGCCTGGTCGTGCTGGAGTGCGCCGTCGAGGACGCCGTGCTCGACGGCGCGCTCCTCGCCGCGCTGCGGTGCTCGAGCAGCCGGTGGGAGCGGGTCTCCGCCGTCGCGGCCGACGCGGCGCGCTCGCAGTGGGCCGACGTCGAGGTCACCGGGGCGCGGCTGTCCGCGCTGCGCCTGCCGGCGGCGCGCCTCGACCGGGTGGCGCTGCGGGGGTGCCGCCTCGACGGCGCGGTGCTCCGCGACGCGGCGCTGGTCGACGTCGTCCTCGACGGCTGCGACCTGAGGGGCGCCGACCTGACGGGGGCGCGGCTGCAGCGGGTGTCGTTCACGGGGTGCGACCTCTCGGGCGCCGATCTGGCGGGGGCTCGCTGCGACGACGTCGACCTGCGCGGCGCGACCCTGGACGACCTGCGCGGTGTCGACGGGCTGCGCGGGTGCGCCGTCGACACCGCCGAGCTCGTGGGCCTGGCGCCCCAGCTCGCCGCCCACCTGGGCCTGCGCCTCCTCTGACCCGCCCCCGCGACCGCACCCTCCGCGGAGAGCGCGCACGACGGAGCCGGGTGGTTAGGGGGTCAGGGGGTCAGGGCCGCGGCGAGGACCTGCTCGGCCGACGCCCGGTCGCCCGTCAGCCGCAGCCGCGCCGACGCCAGCTCGCGCTCGAGCGAGGTGCGCCGCCACAGCAGCAGGAGCAGCACCGGGAACGGTCCGACGACGGTGGCGTCCGGGCTCCCGCCCGCAGGACCGGGCGCCCCGAGGAGCACCGCGCCGCCGTCAGCGTCCTGCAGCGACACGGTGCCCGGCAGCGGCGGCGTGCGCCCGAGCCTCACCTGCCGCGGCGCCACCACCTCGGCCACCTCCGCCACGCCCTCAGCGGCGACGTCGGCCGCCAGCCACGTCGCCGGGTCGGGCTCCGCGCCGAGGCCGGCCGCCGCGAGCGCCGCCTCGGCGTCCCAGCGGTGCAGCGCCGTCTCCAGCGCCTGGCGCCGGGCCCAGAACGCCGCGGTGGCGGGAGCCTCGGGAACGGCGAAGGTCCAGCAGGGCTGCGACGCCGGGGTGGAGCGCAGCGCCGCAGCGAGCGCCTCGGCACCGCGGGCGAACCACTCGCGGACCGCGGTGTCGTCGTCGGGACCTGCGGGCTCGCCCCCGGGGTCGCCGTCGGGCGGTGCGGCCAGGGCGGCGGTGGCCCAGCGGTGCACCCCGCCGGTGTGGCGGGCCAGGTCGACGAGCCGCCACCCGGGGCAGCCCGGCACGTGCGCCTGCAGCGCTCCAGGAGCGAGCAGGGCCGCCAGAGCGGTGGCCTCTCGCTGGACCAGGTCGGCGGCGCGGCTCGTCTCCACGCGCGGACGCTAGCCGCCGGCGCGGCGCGGGCGGCAGGCGCGGACCTGCCACCGGCCGTGGAGATCCCGCCACGGGGCGGACCGGAGCGGCTCGGGCGGTCCGTCCAGCATGCACAAGACCCCGCACGACGTCGTTGCGGGCCTCACGGCGGGTCGTGTGCATGCTCGGCGGGACGCCCTCGCTCCCGCGGTGCGAGCACGAGGGCCGCCGGAGCAGGCACTGACACGCGAGTCGTGACAGAGCGTTGACTCGCGGACGATCGACCCGCTACGGTCCTGCCCAGGTCATGAGCGCCAGCGCGAAGCCCCGGCTCGCTGGCCGGCAACCCTGCTCGTCATGGGGTGCTCCGGGTGAGGACCAGGCACGTGCCCTCCGGCACGAGCAAGGACGACTTCGAGGAGCCGACGTGCGCACGCACGCCCTGACCAGCGACGCCTGTCGCTGGCGACGCGCCTGACCGCAGCCCGCTGAGCCGCCGGCACCCCCGGCCCAGCACCTCCGCAGGTCCCGACCCCGCCGCCTCCGGCGTCCGGTCGGTGCCTGGCTGCCCCGCGCGTCGCCACTCCCCACCGCTGCCCGCCGACCCTGCGCAGCGCCCCCGCACCCACCGCTCACCGTCACCGTGCGTGACTGCCGAGCGGCGATGCCCCCTGCCCACCCGACCCCGAGAGACCCGGTGACCCCGCCGTGACCCAGCCGTGATCGAGCTCCGCCAGCTCACCAAAACCTACGGGGAGGGCCAGCACGCCACCACCGTGCTGGACTCCCTCGACCTGACCGTCTCCCCCGGGGAGATCACCGCCGTCGTCGGCCCGTCCGGCGCCGGCAAGTCGACGCTCGCCGCCTGCACCACGCTGCTGGAGCGCCCGACGTCGGGCGCGGTGCTCGTCGGCGGCCGCGACCTCACCGCCCTGGGCGAGAGGGAGCTGCGCGAGGCGCGCCGCGGCATCGGCACCGTCTTCCAGGCCGACGGCCTGCTGACCCGCCGGACCGCCGCGCAGAACGTCGAGCTGCCGCTCAGGCACCTCGGCGTGGTGCCCGCTCAGCGCAGGGCGCGCGTGGTCGAGCTGCTCGAGCGGGTCGGCCTGGCCGACAAGGCCCACCGCTACCCGCACGAGCTGTCCGGCGGCCAGCGCCAGCGCGTCGGCATCGCCCGCGCCCTCGCGCTGCGCCCGGGCGTGCTGCTGTCCGACGAGGCGACCTCGGGCCTCGACCCGCAGGCCACCGCGAGCATCGTCGGGCTGCTCAAGGAGCTCCGCGACGACCTCCAGCTCGCCGTCCTGTTCATCACCCACGAGATGGACACCGTGGTCGCGGTGGCCGACACCGTGGCCCGTCTCGAGGCCGGTCGGATCGTCGAGCACGGCGCCCTGGTCGACCTGCTCCACACGCCGGCCTCACCGCTGGGTCGCGCCCTGCTGCCGCGGCGCTCGCACGCGGGCGCCAGCGCCGGCGAGCACGACGACGCCGCCCGCCCGCCGCTGTCGGTCTGGGTGGTCAGCCACGCCGGCAACCGGGTCCCGGGCGACTGGCTGGTCCGCGCCTCCCGGGCGCTGGGCACCGACCTGGAGCTGCTCGGCGCCTCGCTGAGCACCGTGGCCGGGTGCAGGTGGGGCACGCCGTCGTCGGCGCGGCCCCGCACCTCGACGACGCCGACGTCGAGGCCGCCCTCATCGGCCTCGGGCTGCACGCCCAGCGCGAGGAGTCGGACAGCCGCGAGCAGCGGCGGGCCGCCGAGGCGCTGGAGGTCGTCGCATGAGCACGCCCCCCGCCGGCGGGGTGCTGACCAGCGGCGTGCTCGCCGCCACCAGCACCGACCTCAGCTGGGGCGAGATCCCGGCGCTGGTGCTCCCGGCCCTCGGCGACACGCTGGTCATGGTCGGGGTGACGATGCTCGTCGTCGTCGCGCTCGGCGTCCCGCTCGGGGTGGCCCTCGACGCCCTGAGCCCCGACGGCCTCACCCCGCGGCCCGTGCTGCACAAGGTGCTGTCGGCCGTCGTCAGCACGGGGCGGTCGCTGCCGTTCCTCATCCTCATGGCGGCGCTGGTGCCGTTCACGCGGTTCGTCACCGGCACCAACATCGGCATCCCCGCCGCGGTGGTGCCGATGGCGCTGGCCGGCACGGCGTTCTTCAGCCGCATCGTGGAGAACTCGCTGCGGTCGGTGCCGCCGTCGCTGGTGCGCGTCGCCCGGGCGTCCGGCGCCTCGCCGCTGCAGGTGCTGACCAGCGTGAAGCTGTCCGAGGCGGTCCCGTCGATCCTCGGCGGCCTGACCATCAACACCATCGCGATGATCGAGTACTCGGCCATCGCGGGGACCATCGGCGCCGGCGGCATCGGCTACGTCGCCGTGACCTACGGCTACCAGCGGTTCGACCACGGCGTGATGGTCACGACGATCGTCGTGCTGGTCGCCCTGGTCGCCGCGGTCCAGGCGCTCGGCGACGCCGCCGTGCGCGCCACCACCCCCCACTCCCGCGGCGGCTCGCGCCCCCGCGCCCCCCGCCTCCACCGGCTCCCCCGGCTGGACGGCCAGTCCCCCCTGACGACCACCCCGCGCAGCAAGGAGCTCACCGATGTCCACCACTGAGACCCGCCCCACCCCGACCTCCGGCGACCACGGCTTCGAGGTCAGGCAGCGCAGGCGGTGGCCGTGGGTCGCCGGTGGCGCGGTGGCCGTGCTGGCCGTCGCGGCCGCCGTCGTCGTCCCGCGCCTGGGCGGCGAGGAGACGGCCAACACGACGCCGGGCGCCACGCTCTACGTGGCGACCGCCGAGGGCAACGCGCGCGAGCAGGCGCTCATCGAGTACATCGCGAAGGACGTCGCGCCCGACCACGGCATCAAGGTCGCCTTCAAGGCGCTCGCCGACAGCAACACCATCAACCGCGCCGTGAGCGACGGCGAGGTGGCGGGGACGATCTACCAGCACGAGCTGTGGCTGGGGCAGGTGCTCGAGGCGAACCCCGACTTCAAGGAGGAGGCGGCGACGCCGGTGTTCCGCTGGGGCTTCGGGCTGTGGTCGGCCAAGTGGAAGACGCCCCAGGAGATCCCCCAGGGCGGCACGGTCTCGCTGTACTCCGACCCCGCCAACGAGGCGCAGGGCCTGTACGTGCTGCAGCAGGCGGGCCTGATCACGCTGAAGGACGGCGTGGACGTCGGCTCCGCGACCGTCGACGACATCGCCAGCAACCCGAAGGACCTGCAGTTCACGCTGCTGGACTTCGGCGCGCAGAGCCGGGCCCTGCCCGACCTCGACGCGGCCGTCGGCTACACCGAGTACTACCTCGCGGCCAAGATCCCGCTGGAGCAGCAGATCTTCGCGCCGACGCCGCCCGACGAGTTCGCCGGCCAGCTGACCATCGGCTCCACCTGGAAGGACTCGGACAACATCAAGGCGCTCGTCGAGACCTTCCAGGACCCGAAGGTCCAGGAGTACCTCGCCACGGACCCCGACGTGCAGGGCGTGCTGCTCCCGCTGGCCAGCTGACCCCTCTCGCAGCCGAGCGCCCGGCTGCGGTTCCCGGACCCTCCGGAACCGCAGCCGGGCGCTCGGCTGCGTGCAGTGGCATCGGTGCCTAGGCTCGACGCGTGAGCGAGCAGACTCCCGAGCCCACCCCGATCGACACCGAGGCCGTGAGCGCCCTGCGCGAGCGGTACCCCGTGAGGATCGGCGTGCAGGTCCAGCCGCAGCACTCCGACTACGCCGGCATCCGCCGCACCGTGGCCGCCGTGGAGGAGGCCGGCGTGGACGTCGCCTTCAACTGGGACCACTTCTACCCGCTGTACGGCGAGCCCGACGGCCTGCACTTCGAGTGCTGGAGCCTGCTCGCCGCCTGGGCGGAGGCCACCGAGCGCGTCGAGATCGGCGCCCTGGTGACCTGCAACAGCTACCGCAACCCCGAGCTGCTGGCCGACATGGCCCGCACGGTCGACCACATCTCCGCCAAGGGCGGCGAGGGCCGTCTCATCCTCGGCATCGGCTCCGGCTGGTTCGAGAAGGACTACGACCAGTACGGCTACGAGTTCGGCACCGCCGGCGGTCGCCTGGACCAGCTCGGCGAGGCGCTCCCCCGCATCGAGCGCCGCCTGGGCGAGCTCAACCCGGCGCCCACCCGCCACATCCCCGTGCTCATCGGTGGCGGTGGCGAGAAGAAGACGCTGCGCATGGTCGGCGCCCACGCCGACGCGTGGCACTCCTTCGGCGACGCCGAGACCTTCACCCGCAAGAGCGGGATCCTCGACCGCTGGGCCCGCGAGGCCGGCCGCGAGCCGGTGGCCGTCGAGCGCAGCATCGGCGTCGAGGGCACCGCCGACCCGGCCGAGCAGGGCGAGGAGCTGCTGCGCCGCGGCGCCACGCTGTTCACCATCGGCGCCGGCGGCCCCGACTACGACTTCGGCCGCCTGCGCGACTGGCTCGCCTGGCGCGACGAGAAGAACGCCTGACGCCCGACCCCCGTGACCGTGGGCGCTCGGCCACCGCCCCGCGAGGTGGCTGGCCGTCCACGACCACGGGGGTGGGTAGCGTTCGGCCGTGCCCCAGGACGCCTCGCAGAGCACCCTGCTCGCCACCATCACCGGTACCGACCGCCCCGGGGTGACCGCCGCCGTCGTCGGCGCGCTGGCGGGCCGCGGCCTGGAGGTGCTCGACGTCGAGCAGCACGTGGTCCGCGGACACCTGACGCTGGCGGTGCTGGTCACCGCCGGCGCCGACTCCACCGCCGACGAGGCGGCCCTGCGCGAGGCGGCCGCACCGTTCGACCTCGAGGTGCGGACGGCGACCAGCCGCGCCGACGACGCCGCGGGGGACACCACCGCCGAGGCGCTCCCCGCGTCCCCCCGCTCCCACGTCGCCGTCCTGGCCGCCCCCCTGCGCCCCGAGCAGCTCTCGCAGGTGGCGGGGGCCGTGGCGAGGGCCGGCGCCTCCATCGACGCCATCCGCCGCCTGGCCACCGCGACCCCCGAGCACCCGGTGACGTGCCTGGAGCTCGACGTCCGCGGCGCCGAGCCCGCCGTGCTGCGGCGCGACCTGGCCGCGGTGGCCGCCGCCACCGGCGTCGACGTCGCCGTCTCACCCGCCGGGCTGGTGCGCCACGGGCGCCGGCTGGTGGTGCTCGATGTCGACTCGACCCTCATCCAGGACGAGGTCATCGAGCTCATCGCGGCCCACGCCGGTCCGGAGGCGCAGCGCCGCGTGGCCGAGGTGACCGAGCGGGCGATGCGCGGCGAGCTCGACTTCGCGGAGTCCCTCCACGAGCGGGTCGCGGCCCTGGCGGGGCTCGACGAGCGGGTCCTCGCCGACGTCCGCGCCTCCGTGCGCCTCACCCCCGGCGCCGAGGTGCTCGCCACCGTGCTGCAGCGCCTCGGGTTCGTGATGGCGCTGGTCTCCGGCGGCTTCGCCGAGGTGGTGGAGCCGCTGGCCGCGAGCCTGGGCATCGCCAGGGTGCGGGCCAACCGCCTGGAGGTGGTCGACGGGCGCCTGACCGGCCGGGTGAGCGGTCCCGTCGTCGACAGGGCCGCCAAGGCCGCGGCGCTGCGGGAGTTCGCCGCCGCCGAGGACCTGCCGCTGGAGCGCACGGTGGCCGTGGGCGACGGCGCGAACGACCTCGACATGATCGCCGCCGCCGGGCTGGGCGTGGCGTTCAACGCCAAGCCGCTGGTCCGCGAGCAGGCCGACACCTCCCTGACCACGCCGTACCTCGACAACGTGCTGCACCTGCTGGGCATCAGCCGCGAGGAGGCCGACGAGGTCCGCCGGCCCGCCGCCGCGGTGGCTTCCGAGGGCGCGCAGGACGACGGCGCTGCCGCCGCCGTGGTGCTGCGCCCCCTGGCCCGGGAGGACCTGCCGCTGCTGGGCCGCTGGCTCGACGAGCCGCGCGTGGCCCGCTGGTGGCCCGACGCGCACACCCCCGCCGACCTGGAGGCCGACTACGGGCCCAGCATCGACGGGACCGACCCGACCGTCCTGCAGCTGGCGCTGACGGCGGCCGGGCGGCCGTTCGGCTTCGTGCAGAGCTACCGGTACGACGACGAGCCCGAGAGCCGCGCGGCGCTCGCCGCCCTGGTCGACGTGCCCTCCGGCGCGCTGGGCCTGGACTACCTCATCGGCGAGCCCGACCTGCAGGGCCGGGGTCTGGGCGCGGCCCTCGTGGCGGCGTGCGCCGCGCACGCCCTCGCGGCGAACCGCGGGGCGGGCGAGGTGCTGGTCTCGGTGGCGCTCGGCAACCGGGCGTCGTGGCGGGCCCTGGAGAAGGCCGGCTTCACCCGCGCCGCGCAGGGCGAGATGACCCCGGACAACCCCCTCGACCCGCGCGACCACGTGGTCTACCGGCTGCCCCGTGCTGACGCGCGCCCCGACGCGCCCTCCGGTCGCGCCCCTGGTGGGATGTCCCGGTGAGCGTGGTCAGCGAGGGCTTCTCCGGCAGGCGCGGGCGCGACCCGCGGCTGCCCCCGGGCCAGTACGACGTCGGCGGCTCGTTCCCGGTGCTCACCGCCGAGGCGACGCCGAACGTGACGCAGGAGACCTGGACCTTCCGGGTCGACGGCGAGGTCGAGACCCCGACGACGTGGGACTGGGCCGGCGTGCACGCCCTCCCGGGCTCGGCGTACGAGGGCGACATCCACTGCGTCACCACCTGGAGCAAGCTCGGCACCAGCTTCTCGGGGGTCTCCCTCGACGTGCTGCTCGAGCAGGTGGGGGTGCGCCCGAGCGCCACGCACGTCCTGGCGTGGGCGAGCAGCGGCTACACCACCAACCTCCCCCTCGCCGACGTGACGGGCGGGAGGGCGTGGCTGGTGTGGGAGCACGAGGGCCGGCCGCTGAGCGCCGAGCACGGCGGCCCGGTGCGCATGCTCGTGCCGCACCTGTACTTCTGGAAGTCGACCAAGTGGGTCGCGGGCCTGCGCCTGCTCGACCACGACGAGCCCGGGTTCTGGGAGCGCAACGGCTACCACGAGCGCGGCGAGCCCTGGGCGGAGCAGAGGTACGCCGGTGACTGACAGCGCTGATGGCACCGGCCTGCCGGCGCTCCCCGTCCTCGACTCCCCGCGCCGGCGCGTCCCGCCGACGGGCGCCAAGCGCTCGTGGCAGACCGGGACCGTGCTGGAGGTGCGGCGCGAGACCCCGCACGCCGCCACCTACCGCGTGCAGCTGGAGCAGTGGCAGCCGCACCTGCCCGGACAGAACTACCTGGTCCGGCTGACCGCGCCCGACGGGTACCGCGCGCAGCGCTCCTACAGCGCCGCGAGCCCCCCGGAGGACGCGGGCGTCGTCGAGCTCACGGTCGACCGGCTGCCCGACGGCGAGGTCTCCGGCTACCTGCACGACCACGTCCGCCCCGGCAGCCCGCTGGAGGTCCGCGGCCCGTTCGGGGGCTGGTTCGTGTGGCGCGGTGACCGCCCGGCCCTGCTGGTGGGTGGCGGCTCCGGCGTCGTCCCGCTCGCCTGCGTGCTGCGCTCCCGCGCCGCGCGCCTCGCCACCGGCGCGACCCCCGCGCCGGTGCACCTGGTGGCCGCGGCCCGCACGCGGGCCGAGCTGCTGTACGCCGACGAGCTGACCGGTCCCTTCGCCGAGGACACCACCGTCGTCCTGTCGCGGGAGGACGACGCCGGGCCCGGTCGCCCCGGGAGGCCCGCGGGCCGCCTGCGCGCCGAGGACCTGCTCCCCCACGCGGAGCGCCTGGGTGCGCTGACCACCGGTGACGACGGGGCCGACGTGTTCCTGTGCGGCTCGACCCCGTTCACGACGGCGGCCGAGCGGCTGCTGCGGGAGCTCGGGGTCCCGGCCGACGCGATCCGCGTGGAGCGCTTCGGCCCCTCCTGACGGACCTCGCTCCCCCTCTGACTCGCAGCCGAGCGCCTCGTTGCGGTTCCGCACCCCCTGCGAATCGCAACCGAGCGCCTCGTTGCGGTTCCGGCAGCACCAGGAATCGCAACCAGGCGCTCGGCTGCGATCCCGGGGGCACCAGGAATCGCAACCAGGCGCTCGGCTGCGGTCCACGAGGCGCGTCCGCGCGAGGTGGGTCACCGGACGACACCACCCGTAGGTGAGAATGGTTGTCGTGTCGAGCCTGCGCCTGCTGCGCCGCGCCAGCCCCCTGGTGCGGCTGCTGGTGCTCAGCCAGCTCGCCTTCAACACCGGGTTCTACCTCGTGCTGCCGTTCCTGGCGGTGCACCTGGCCAGCGACCTCGCCCTCGCCGCGGGCACCGTCGCGCTGGTCCTGGGGCTGCGCACCGCCAGCCAGCAGGGGCTCTTCGTGGTCGGCGGGGTGCTGGCCGACAGGTTCGGCCCCCGCCCCCTCGTCCTCACCGGCTGCGCGGTGCGGGTCGTCGGGTTCGTCGTCCTCGGCACCTCCTCCTCGGCGGGCGGCGTCATCACCGGCGCCCTGCTCACCGGGGTGGCCGCGGCGCTGTTCTCCCCAGCCGTCGAGTCGGAGCTGGCCCGCGCCGCCGGCGCCCCGGGCGCGGGGCTGGCCCGCCGGGAGGCGTTCGGGCTGTTCTCCGTCGCCGGCCAGGTGGGGGCCCTCGGCGGTCCGGTGCTCGGATCGGTGCTCCTGCTCGTCGGGTTCCGCACCACGTGCCTCGTGGCGGCCGGGGTCTTCGTGGTCGTGCTCGCGGCGCACTGGCGCCTCCTGCCGCGCCGCGCGGGGAGCGACAGCGCCAGCCCCAGCGACGCCACCAGCGCGACCAGCGCCACCAGCGCCACCGGGACCCAGCGCGCCCACCTGCTCTCCGGCGCGCTGGGGGCTCTGCGCGAGCCGGTGTTCCTCGCCGTCGCGCTGGCCCAGGCCGGGTACCTGGCGGTCTACAACCAGCTGTACCTGGCGCTGCCGCTCGAGCTGGACCGCGCGGGGGTCTCGCGCGAGGTCGCCGACGTCGCCGTCGGGGTCCTCTTCGCCCTCGCCGCCGCCCTGGTGGTGGTGGGCCAGATGCCCGCGCTGCGGTGGACCGGGCGCCGGTGGTCAGCACCGACCACCCTGCTCGCGGGGCACGGGCTGCTGGCCGCGGCGGTGCTCGCCGGGGCGCTGTCGCGTCAGGTCGGCGGAGCGGTGCCCGCGCTGGCGGGCTCCGCCGTGCTGGTGGTCCTGGTGGCCGCGGGGCAGATGCTCCTCGTGCCCGTCGGACGCGACGTCGTCGCAGCGCTCTCGCCGGCGTCCGACCTGGGCGCCCGCTACGGCCTGGTCTCGACCTGCGGCGGCGCCGCGGTGCTGCTCAGCAGCTGGCTGGTCGGCTCCGTCGTCGACGTCGCCGCCCCCGACGGGCCGGCCAGGGCGCTGCCGTGGCTGGTGCTGGCGCTGGTGCCCGCCGCCAGCGCGCTGCTGCTCGTGGCGGTGCGCCGCCACCTCGTCACCCCGCCCAGCGACGACAGCGTCACCGCGAGCACCGACAGCGCGACCAGCGAGGCGGCCGGTGCGAGGACGGCCCAGGGAGCCCTCTCCACGTAGGGCATCCCCTCGGCGAGCACGAGCCCCCAGTCGGGGGCGGGCGGCTGCGGGCCGAGGCCCAGGAAGCCCAGCGAGGCCAGCGCCAGGGCGGTGCCCGGCAGGCGCAGCGCGGCGTGGCGCAGCACCGGGGGCAGGACGTCGGGCAGCACGTGCACGAGCAGCAGGCGGGCGCGCCCGACGCCCAGCAGCGGCAGCACCCGGACGTGCGGCTGCGCCCGGGCCTCGGTGACCAGGGCCGCGGTGTGCGCGGCCAGCGGCGCCCAGGAGACCACCAGGACGGCGATCGCCGCGCTCCCGACCGGCTGCGACGTCGGCCCCAGGGCCGCGGCCGTCACCAGACCCGCCAGCACCGGCGGCGCGGCGTTGGTGACCTCCACCGGGCCGGTGGACAGCCGCGGGAGCAGCCCGGCGGCGATGCCGATGACGGCCGCCAGCACGCAGACGAGCACCGCGGTGCCGACGGTGCTGGCGGCGCCGTGCCCGACGCGGGCCAGCAGGTCGCGCCCGGAGGCGTCGGCGCCCAGCGGCAGCGCGAGGCTCGGCGCCTGGAGGCGGGAGTGCTCGGGGGTGTACGGGTCGCGCAGCAGGCCCGCGAGGGTGGTGCCCGCCAGGAGGACGACGCACACGAGGGGCGCCGCGCGCGCACCCCACCCGCGGGCGCCCTCGGGCTCGGCCACGGACAGCCCGGCGGTGCGCAGCGCGCGGCCCAGCACCGCGCGCCGCAGGAGCGAGGCGCCCGCGCCGCAGACGACGCCGACGAGGAGCAGCGCGAGCACGCAGCCCTGGAGCACGGGGGCGTCCTGCGCACCGGCGGCACCCAGGGAGGTGCGGCCGATCCCGGGGATGGCGAAGACCCGCTCGACGGCCACCGCACCCCCGGCCAGGCCCACGAGCACCATGCCGACCTGCGGGGCGACGCCGGGAACGGCGCGCAGCAGCAGCCCGCCCACCAGGCGGGCCCGGGTGGTGCCGGCGGCCGCCCACGTCGCGGCCCACGGCTCGGCCGCCGCGGAGCTGACCGCGTCGGAGAGGAGCCGGCCGAGCAGGCCCCCGGCGGGCAGGCCGAGCGCGAGCGCCGGGAGCACCGCGTGCTGCGGCCCCTCCCAGCCGTACGGCGGGAGCCAGCGCAGGTGCACGGCCAGCACCACGAGCAGCGCCGTCGCCAGGAGGAACTCCGGCAGGGAGGTCAGCAGCGCTGCGACGGCACCTCCGCTGCGGGCGGAGGAGCCGCGCACGGCCGCGCGCAGCGCGGGGAGCACCACGAGCGCCGCGACCACCGCGGCCACCGCGAGCGCGAACCCCACGAGCGTCAGCGACACCGCGAGACCGGCCAGCACGTCGGGGAGCACCGGGCGCCCGCTGACCCACGAGTCGCCGAGGTCGCCGCGGAGCACGCCGGAGGCCCAGCGCACCAGCTGGCCCCCGGCGGTGGGTGCCAGGTCGAGGTCCTCGCGCACGGACGCCAGGGCCTCGGGGGTGGCCACCTGCTCCTCGGAGCGGGCGCGCAGCACGCTGAGCGCGGGGTCGCGCCCCGACAGCCACGGGAGGGCGCCGACGACGGCGAGCGCCGCCGCCAGCGCCCCCAGGCGCGAGGCGCCGACCAGCGACCCCGACGCCACCCCGCTCGGCGTCCTCACGACGAGGCTGCCCCGACGGTCGTGCTGGTGGTGACGAGCGCGCGCTCGCGCGGGTCGCGGGCGGCGTCCACCACGTCGGCCTGCTCGCCCTGGAGCACGCGCTCGTGGAGCATGGGCACCGCGGCGTCGGCCTCCAGGACCAGCCTCTCCGCCTCCAGCACGGCCGCGCGACGGTCGTCACCCGCCGGGGTCGCGGAGGCCTTCGCGATGGCGGCGTCGACGGCCGGGTCGCAGAACTGCGAGATGTTGAACGAGCCGTCGCAGCTGAAGTCGCTGGCCAGGTAGGCCACCGGGTCGCCGGAGTCGAGCACCGTGGCGCGCGACAGGACGAACGCGTCGAACCTCCCGGCGAGGGCGTCCGCCTCGATCTGGGCGTACTCGCGCACGTCCTGCCGCACGGTGAAGCCGGCGGCCTCGAGCTGGGCCTGCAGCTGCACGGCCACCTCGGGGAGCTCGGCGCGGTCGGTGAACGTGCCGATCGTGATCGTCTTGCCGTCCGCCGCACCGGCCGGCGCAGCGGTCTGGGTGCGCTGCGGGCGGTCCGCGGTCCACGGCAGCGCCGGGCCCAGCAGGCCCTGCGCCACGTCGGCGCGGCCCTCGTACACGGTGTCGACGACCTGCTGGGCGTCGATCGCCTCGCGCGCCGCGGCCCGCACGGCCGGGTCGGCGAAGGCGCCGCTGGAGGTGTTCAGGTACAGGGTGTTGGTGCGCGGCATCTTGACCTCGTGCAGCAGCGCCGGGTCGAGCAGCGACGCCTGGCCCGCGGGCACGGCCTCGACGACGTCGGCGGTGTCGGTGCGCATCGCGGCGGCGCGCGCGGTGCCGTCGGGCACGAAGGTGGCGTCGATCCCGGCGGCCGCAGCCCTCTCGCCCCAGTAGCCGTCGAACCGGTCGAGGCTGGCGCTGGAGGTGCCGTTGACGGCGGTCAGCACGAACGGCCCGGTGGCGTGGCGGACCGGGTCCACGACAGTGGTCCCGGAGCCGTCGGTGGAGTAGGCGGCGGGCGACATGATCGCCAGCTGCGGGCTGGAGAGGCGCTGGGGCAGCAGCGGGTCGGCAGCGGTGGTCCGCACGAGCACGGCCTCGTCCGGGGCCGAGGGGTCGACCTCGGCGGTCAGGCCCACGCCGTCGAGGATGCGCGGCGGGGGTGACGCCGCGGCGGCAGCCCCCAGCGACCCGACGACGGCGGCCGGCGTGAGGGCCTGCCCGTCGTGGAACTGCACGCCCTGGCGGACGACGAAGCGCCAGGTGGTGTCGTCGACCTGCGACCACCCGGTGGCGAGCAGCGGCTGCGCGTCGCCGTTCTCGTCGAGCACCACCAGGGGCTCGATGTTCGACCAGCGCCCCATCTTGAACGCGTCGTCGGTGATCGTGGAGAAGCCCGAGCGCGGGGGCTGCAGGTGGGCGACGCGGATGCGGGCGTCGCTGGTGGCGGCGCCGGTGCCGGTGGACCCGGCGGCGTCGTCGGTGCCGCCGGTCGAGCCGGAGAAGCAGCCGGTGAGGAGCAGCAGGCCGGCGGCGGGCACGGCCAGCCTCAGCGCGAGGCGGCGCGAGGCGCGCGACCGGTTCCGGGCGGGGGCCGGGGCGGGGGCAGGCGGCAGGGCAGGGGTGGGCACGGGTCCTCCGAGGTGCGGGTGGTGCTGGCTGGTGGGTGCTGGGCTCAGGCGGGCAGCGGCAGGCCGCCGGTGGGCGCGAGCGGCAGGCGGGGCAGGGCGTCGACGAGCTCGGCGACGGCCTCGTGGCGGGGGTCGGTGAGCACGTCGTGGGTGGGGCGGTCCTCCACGAGGCGTCCGTCGTGCAGGACGGCCGTGCGGTCGCAGAGCGCGGCGACGGCGGCGAGGTCGTGGCTGACCACCACCAGCGCCGTGGTGCGCCGGACGCGGCTGAGCGCGTCGAGCACCTGCGCGCGCAGCGGGGCGTCGAGACCGCTCACGGGCTCGTCGGCCAGCACGAGCGCGGGGCGGGGCGCCAGCGCGCGGGCGATGGCGACCCGCTGGGCCTGCCCGCCGGAGAGCTGCCGCGGCCGGTGGCCGTGCAGCGCGGCGTCGACGCCGACGGACTCGAGGCACTCCGCGGCGCGCTCGCGCGCCTCGGCGCTCCCCGCGCGGTGCAGCCCGAGGCGCACCAGCGGCTGCTCCACGGCCTGCAGCGCGCTGAGCCGGGGGTCGAGGCTGGCGGCGCTGTCCTGTGGCACGTGCTGGACGGCGCGGCGGTACCAGCGCAGGGCCCCGGTGCGCCACCGGGGCTCGACGCGCCGCAGGGCGCCGCCGTCTTCGCCGCGGGCGCTGACCGCGCCGGCGTCGGGTGCCTCCAGGGCCAGCAGCACCCGCAGCAGGGTCGACTTGCCCGCCCCCGAGCGCCCGAGGAGGGCGACCGACTCGCCCCCGCGCACGTCGAGGTCGACGCCGTCGAGCACCGTCCGGGTGCCCGCGGGGGTGCTGTAGCGGCGCACCAGCCCCCGGGCGCTCAGCAGGGCGCGGTCCGGCGCAGGGGTCGTCGGCGCCGTCACCGCGACGCTCCGGCGAGGGGGCGCGACGGCAGCGCGGCCTCGGCGCGGCGGGCCGCGGCCACGAGCGCGCGCCCGGCGGTGCTGGTGGCCGCCGCGAGCAGGTCGGAGGCCCGCGCGGTCTCGGCGACCCGCCCGGCCTCGACGACCACCACGCGCTCGCACAGCTGCGCGGCGACGGCGAGGTCGTGGGTGATGAAGAGCAGGGCGGGCTGGCCCGGGCCGCCCGTGCGCTCGCGCAGCAGCTCGACCACGCGGGTCTGGGTGACGACGTCGAGGGCCGTGGTGGGCTCGTCGGCCACGAGGAGGGGTCCGGGGCGGGCCAGGGCGACCGCGAGGCAGACGCGCTGGCGCTGCCCGCCGGACAGCTCGGCCGGGCGGGCGGACGCGGCCGCGCGGGGGTCGGGCAGCCCGACCGCGGCGAGCAGCTCCAGCGCCTCGGCCCGCGCCGCGCGCCGGCCCCTGCCGAGCGCCTGCAGCGGGGCGGCGACCTGGGCGCCGACGGCGACGAGGGGGTGCAGGGCGCGCGCGGGGTCCTGCCCGACGGCGCTCGGCCGGCTCGCGCCCTCCCGCCGCTGGGGCGGGACGCCGAGCACCTCCAGGCCGCTGACGCGCACCGAGCCGGCGGCGCGGACGCCGCGCGGGAGGCGGCCCAGCACCGCCGCCGCGGTGAGGGACTTGCCCGAGCCCGACGCCCCGACGACCGCCGTCCGGGCACCGGGCGCGCCGCCGGCGGGGACCTGGAGGTCGATGCCGTGGAGGAGGCGGCGCCCGCCCGCCGCGTCGGCGGTCAGTCCGCTGATGGTGAGCGCCTCCACGCGCAAACCATAACTGTTCTCATCCGCAGGTCGACGGCGGGGTGATCACCCGCCGGCCCCCGGTCGTCCACGGGGCCGCCAGCGGGCGGTCGGACGGCGGTCAGGCGGCGGTCGGGCGGCGGTCAGCGGGCCGCGGTCATCCCCACGACGTCGTCCCAGCGCGCACCGCCGACGGCGCCCTCCGAGGACGGCGCCTCCGCGTGGGCCCGCGCGACCGAGACCAGCTCGGCGAGCAGCGCGTGCAGGCGCTCGTCGGCGTCCGGCACCACGGCCGCGGCGATGCCGGTGGCGGCCAGGTGCAGCAGCCGTGGGGCCGCCTCGCGCTCGAAGGTCCGGCGCCTGACGACGCCGTCGGGCACGAGGTCGCGGGCGAAGCCCTCGGCCCAGCGCCTCGCCCCGGGCGCCGGCGCGAGGGCGGCGCAGGTCGCCTCCTCCAGGCGGGCGGGGTCGCGACCGTCGAGGGCGGCGAGCACCCGGTCGCAGGTCAGGACGCCGGCGGCGAGCACGTGCTGGCGCTCCAGCGCGACCACCGGCAGGGCGTGCTGGGCCGCCGCTCGCACCAGCCGGGGCCCCAGGTGCGGGTCGGAGCTGGTCAGGCCGACCACGGACGGCACCAGCAGCGCCAGCCGCGACCGGGCGGTGTCGGAGGTGGCGTCGTTGACGGCCCGGGCCGCCGACGCCAGGAGCGGGTGGGTGCAGGCGGGGTGGTCGCTCCACCGCTCCCCCGCCAGGTAGGAGGCCATCTCCATGAAGCACGCCCCGCGGCGCGGGCTGCGGTGCCTGCCCGCCGAGAGCACCGGGAGCAGGCCGGGCGCACCCGACGACGTCGACACCTCGACCACGAGCCACCTCCGGCTGGGACCTGCGCGGACCGGTGCGGCCATCGTGCACCCGCCGGAGCGAGCAGCACCACCCCCCGAGCGCCGCGGCGGCGGCTGGTGGCCTCCGGGGACCGCCTCCCCTCCTGGCCCAGCGGGGTGCGGCCCTCGGAGGCGGGAGCGGACGGCCCCGCCTACTGTCACCCCGTGAGCGACGCGACCGACCGCGACCAGGGCGCCGAGCGCCCCGAGCACGGGACCCCCGGGGTCTACTCCAAGCCCGGTCAGGAGTTCACGCGCGACACCCGGTACATCACCGACCGCGTCGTCGCCGACCCCAGCGGTACCGGGCCCTCGGACGACGGCGTCCAGCTGTGGCCGGTCGAGGCGGGCCGCTACCGCCTCGTCGCCGCGCGCGCCTGCCCGTGGGCCAACCGGGCGATCATCGTCCGGCGCCTGCTCGGCCTGGAGGGCGCCATCTCGATGGGCCTGTGCGGCCCCACCCACGACGAGCGCAGCTGGACCTTCGACCTCGACGAGGGGGGCCGCGACCCGGTGCTCGGGTACGAGCGCCTCCAGGAGGCCTACTTCGCCCGCTTCCCCGACTACCCCCGCGGCATCACGGTGCCCGCGCTGGTCGACGTGCCCACCCGCGCCGTCGTCACCAACGACTTCGCGCAGATGACCCTCGACCTGTCGACCGAGTGGACCGCCCACCACCGCGAGGGCGCGCCCGACCTCTACCCCGAGCACCTGCGCGACGAGATGGAACCCGTCATGCGCCTCGTCTACACCGAGGTCAACAACGGCGTGTACCGCGCGGGCTTCGCCGGGTCGCAGGAGTCCTACGACGCCGCCTACGACCGGCTCTTCACGGCCCTCGACACCCTCGAGGAGCGCCTCACGGCGCAGCGCTACCTCGTCGGCGACACCATCACCGAGGCCGACGTGCGCCTCTTCACCACGCTGGCCCGCTTCGACGCGGTCTACCACGGCCACTTCAAGTGCAACCGCAACAAGCTGTCCGAGATGCCGGCGCTGTGGGCCTACGCGCGCGACCTGTTCACCACGCCCGGGTTCGGCGACACGACGGACTTCGCGCAGATCAAGGCGCACTACTACCGGGTGCACACCGACATCAACCCCTCGGGCGTCGTCCCGAAGGGCCCCGACCTGGCGGGGTGGCTGGAGCCGCACCACCGCGAGCAGCTGGGCGGCCGCCCGTTCGGCGACGGCACCGCGCCGCCGCCCCCGCCCGCCGACGAGCGGGTGCCCGCAGGGGCCACCCCGCTGGGCTAGCCCGCCGTGGGACGGACCCGGCAGACCCGGGTGCTGCCCTCCGAGCCCGCCTCCGCCCGCGTCGGCCGCACGGTGACCGCGGCGCTGCTGGCCTCGGTGGGGGCGCCCGGCTCCCTCCTCGACGCCGCGGTGCTGGTGACCTCGGAGCTCGTGACCAACGCCGTGCGCCACGCCGGCGGCGGCGAGGTGGTGCTCCTCGTCGAGGCCGACGCGCGGTCGGTGTCGGTCGGCGTCCGCGACGACGCGCGGCGCCACCCCGAGCTGGTGGCGGCGTACGAGGGCGGCGGCCGGGGGATGCTGGTGGTCAGCGCCCTCGCGGAGCGCTGGCACGTCGAGGACGTGCCCGGCGGCAAGGTCGTCTGGGCGCACCTGCGCTCGGTCGAGGCCCCGCCCGCCTCGTCGGCCTGACGGGCGCGGGGCACCGTCAGGGGTGGTGGTGGGCCACCAGCCGCGCCGACCCCAGCTCCAGGCCGCTCCAGGACCCGTCGAGCTCGAGCACCACGGCGTCGCCGGTGCTGACGCCTGCGCGCACCCGGGCGAGCAGCGCGCCGTCGGACCCGGCACCGGCCAGCGCGTCGGCCGCGCCGGAGACGACGGGCTCGTGGCCGACGAGCAGCAGCGAGACCACCTCGTCGGGGGTCCCGGCGACCAGGTGCACGAGCTCCTCCGCGGAGGTGTCGTAGAGGGCCGGCTCCTCCCGCACGGTGCCGGGGTGCAGCGCCGGCGCCATCGCCGCCCAGGTCTGCGCGGTGCGCAGCGCCGAGGAGACCAGCACCAGGTCGGAGGCGCCCAGGCCGCGCTCGACCAGCCAGGCGGCCGTCGAGGCGGACTGGGCGGCTCCACGGGGGGCGAGGGCGCGGCCGTGGTCGGTGCCGTCGGTCGAGCCGACCTCGGCCTCGCCGTGGCGGACCAGGACGAGGGTCCTGGCCGCCGATCCCGGCTGCGCGCCCGTCACGGCGTCAGGCGCCGACGGCGTGGACCCCGCCGTCGACGTGCACGATCTCGCCGGTGGTCTTGGGGAACCAGTCGGACAGGAGCGCGACGACGGCCTGGGCCGGCGGCACCGGGTCCTTGACGTCCCACGCGAGGGGGGCGCGCTCGGACCAGACGCTCTCGAACGCCTCGAAGCCGGGGATGGCCTTCGCGGCGGTGGTGCGGACGGGACCGGCGGCCACGAGGTTGCAGCGCACGCCGTCCTTGCCGAGCTCGCGGGCCAGGTAGCGGCTGACGGACTCGAACGCGGCCTTGGCCACGCCCATCCACCCGTAGACGGGCCAGGCGAGGGAGGCGTCGAAGGTCAGGCCGACCACGCCGGCGCCCGGCGCCAGCAGCGGCCGGGCGGCCACGACGAGCGACTGGAGGCTGTAGGCCGAGACCTGCATCGCGGTGGCGACGTCGTTCCACTCGGCGGAGAGGAAGCCGTCACCCATGACCGACTGCGGCGCGAAGCCGATGGAGTGGACGACGCCGTCGAGCTGGGCGCCCTCGCCGAGGTGCTCGGTGATGCGGCCGGCGAGGGCGGCGAGGTCGTCGGCGCTGGAGACGTCGAGCTGGACGACGGGCGCGGGCTGCGGGAGGCGGCGCGCGATGACCTCGGTGATGCGCATCTGGCGCCCGAAGCTCGACAGCACCACGGTGGCGCCCTGCTCCTGCGCGAGGCGCGCGACGTGGAACGCCATGGAGGTGTCGGTGAGCACCCCCGTGACGAGCAGCTTCTTGCCCTCGAGGAGCCCAGTCCCCTGCACAGCCATCAGTGACCCATCCCCAATCCTCCGTCGACGGGGACGACCGCCCCGCTGATGTACCCGGCGGCGTCGGAGGCCAGGAAGACCACCGCGCTCGCCACCTCCTCGGCGGCGCCGAAGCGGCTCGCCGGGATCGCGTCCTGGTAGGCCTTCTGCTGGGCCTCCGGCAGCGCGTCCGTCATCGCCGTGCTGATGTAGCCCGGCGCGACGACGTTCGTGGTGATGCCCCGGCCGCCCAGCTCGCGCGTCAGCGCGCGGGCCAGGCCCACGAGGGCGGCCTTGCTGGCGGCGTAGCTGGCCTGCCCGGGCGAGCCGTACAGGCCCACCACGCTGCCGATGAGGACGATGCGTCCGCGCTTCAGGCGGACCATGCCCTTGGCCGCGCGGCGCGCGCACCGGTGCGCGCCCCCGAGGTTGGTGTCGAGCACGGTGGCGAAGTCGTCGTCGGTGGCGCGCATGAGGAGGGCGTCGCGGGTGACCCCGGCGTTCGCCACGAGCACCTCGACGGGCCCGTGCAGCTCCTCGGCGCGGCTGAACGCGGCGTCGACGGACGTGGTGTCGGTCACATCGGCGCGGACGGCGACGGCCCCCTCGGGGACGTCCTCCGGGCGCCCGGTGCGGTACGTGCCCACCACCCTGTCGCCCGCGGCGACGAAGGCCTCGGCGATGGCCCGCCCGATCCCCCGGTCGGCACCCGTCACCAGCACGCTGCGGCCCTCCGGCACGCCCCACCTCCTGCTCAGCGCGGGTGCGGCCGCTCCGGACGGCCGTCCGGAGGGGCACCCCGTCGGCCCGAACGCTACCGGCTGCGCCCGCTCGGCCCGGCCCCGCCGTCTCCCGGCGGGGCCTCGAGGGGCCCGCGACCGGCCCGCGAGCCCGCTCCGACCGGGCAGCGCGAGGGCGCTCCGCGTGGTCAGGGGCGTGATCAGGAGGCGCCCGCGGCCCGGTGGGCTGGCTGCACGCAGGGGCTGCCCGCGGCGAGCGGACGTACGGTGGACACGTGGTAGACGCACACCCGCAGCACCACCGCCGCAGGCCGGCGGCGGACACCCCCTCCATCACCACGGCGACGCGCTCCCACCAGCAGGACATCGACTCCCGCATGGCGAAGTACGCGCTCGCCATGGGCATCCGCACGGTCTGCTTCATCCTCATCTTCGTGCTGCCGTGGCCGTGGAAGTGGGTCGCCGCCGCGGGCGCGATCCTCCTGCCGTACGTGGCGGTGCTCATCGCGAACGCCGGGCGGGAGCGCCTGCCGGTGGCGTGGGGCGCCCGGCGCGAGGGCGGCGAGGTCCCCTCGCCCCACCGCGAGGCCCCCGAGGCGCCCCCGGTGCAGCTGGGCGGCGTCGAGGTGGTGCAGGGCGAGGCCGTCGAGACCCCGTCCGAGCGGGAGCCCGCGCCCCGGCCCCACGGCGGCAGGGCAGGCGCCGAGGCGCAGGGCGACGCCCCGGACGGGTCTGGGGCCGGGGCCCACCGGGTCGACCGGGCCTCCTGAGGCCGGTCACCTCCCGGACACCTGCCAGCAACCCGGACGCCCCGCGGGGTTCCTCCCGGGGGCCCCGGGGTGCGACCATGGCGGCATGGCCTTCGAGCTGCACGAGCCCGCTCCCGACCTGGTGTGCAGCGCTCGGGGGTGCCGCAGCGGGGCTGCTCACGCCCTGCGCTGGAACAACCCCCGCCTCCACACCCCGGAGCGCCGCAAGACGTGGCTGGCGTGCGACGAGCACCGCGAGCACCTGTCGGCGCACCTGCAGGTGCGCGGCTTCCTGCGCGAGGTGGAGGCCGTCGAGGCCGCGCCCCTCGCCGCCTCCCAGCGCACCGCCTGACCCGGGGGCCACCGGCCGGCCCGCTGACCAGCGGGGCACCCGGCAACAGGCCCCCTCCGGGCGACGTACCGTGGTCGGGTGCACCGGCTGCTGCTCGAGCGGCGGTGGCTGAGGGCGGTCGCCCTCGCCGCCCTGTTCACGGCAGCCTGCCTGCTGCTCGCCCACTGGCAGTGGGACCGCCGCACCGCGCGCGTCGCGGAGATCGCCCTCGTGCAGGCCAACTACCGCGCGACGCCGGTACCGCTCGACGCGGTCCTGCCCCCCGGAACGACCGACCTGCCCGTCGGCCGCACCTGGACGCCCGTCACCGCCACGGGCACGTACCTCCCCGGGGCGAGCCTGGTGGTGCGCCACCGGGCCCACGAGACCGACGGCTACGGCTTCGAGGTGCTCGTCCCCCTCCTGCTCACCGACGGCCGCGTGCTCGTCGTCGACCGCGGGTGGGTGCCCGCCGACGTCGCCGCCTCCCGCGACGCCCCCGCCGCGCTCCCCGCGCCCCCCTCGGGGACGACCACCGTCGTCGTCAGGGTGCGCCCGGGCGAGCCGGTCGACGGGCGCCAGGCGCCCCCGGGGCAGGTGCAGGCCATCGACCTGGGCGGCACCGTCGCCGCCGGCGTGGCCGCCTCCGGGCCGCAGGGGGCCGCCGCGGCCCCCGCGATCATCACCGGGGCCTACGGCGAGCTGGTCAGCGAGACGCCGCCGCCCGCGGAGCAGCCGCCGCTGCCCGCGGTCTCCCCCAGCCTCGACGAGGGCCCCCACCTGGGCTACACGGTGCAGTGGCTGCTGTTCGCCGTCGGCGCCTGGGTCTTCCTCGTGGTCCACCTGCGCCGGGCCGCCTACGAGACCGACGTCGCCGCGGGCCGCCGGGAGCGCCGCGCGGAGGTCGTCACCTACGACCCCGACCGGGTCCCGTCCGACGAGGAGGTCGAGGACGCCCAGGTGGAGGCGATGATCGCCGCCGCGCGCGACGCCTCCCAGCGGCAGGTCCGGGGCCGCTAGGCGGCGGGGGCGTCACCGGCGTCGCCGGTGCCTCCGGCGAACTGCGTGCGGTGCAGGGCCGCGTAGAGCCCGCCCCGGGCCAGCAGCTCGGCGTGCCGCCCGCGCTCCACCACGCGGCCGCCGTCGACCACGCAGATGAGGTCGGCCGAGCGCACCGTCGAGAGCCGGTGGGCGATGACGATGCTCGTGCGGCCGACCAGCGCGGCGTCCAGGGCCTCCTGCACGGCGCGCTCGGACTCGCTGTCCAGGTGGGCGGTGGCCTCGTCCAGGACCACGACGCTCGGGGCGCGAAGGAGCAGCCGCGCCAGGGCCACCCGCTGCTTCTCCCCGCCGGACAGGCGGTGCCCGCGGTCGCCCACGACCGTGTCGAGGCCCTGCGGGAGCGCGCGGACCACCCGGTCGGCCCGCGCGGCCGCGAGCGCGGCCCACAGGTCGTCCTCGGTGGCGCCGGGGCGGGCGTACAGGAGGTTCTCCCGGACGCTGTCGTGGAAGAGGTGCGCGTCCTGGCTGACCACCCCGACGCGGCGGCGCAGCTCGTCCTGGGTGACGTCGCGCACGTCGACGCCGCCGACGCGCACCGCCCCGCCGCCGGGGTCGACGTCGTGGAGGCGGGCGACCAGCGACGCGATGGTGGTCTTGCCGGCGCCGCTGGGGCCGACGAGCGCCACCACCTGCCCCGCTCCCGCGCGCAGGGACACCCCGTGGAGCACGGGGCCCTCGTCCAGCTCCGGGTGCTGCTCCGGGACCGGCCCCGGTGCGCCGGCTGCGGCGCCGCCCTCCAGGGAGGCCAGCGAGCCGGCCGAGCCGTAGGTGAAGACGACGCCGTCGAGCTCGACGTCCAGCGGGCCGTCCGGGAGCGGGCGGGGGTGCTCGGGGTCGCGCACCGCGGGCTCGAGGTCGAGGACCTCGAAGACGCGCTCGAAGGACACCAGGGCGGTCATGACGTCGACCTGCACGTTGGACAGGCCCGTGATGGGCCCGTAGAGGCGGCCCAGGAGCGCGGCGAGGGCCACGAGGGAGCCGGTGGTGACGGCCCCGCTGATGGCCAGCCAGCCGCCGACGCCGTAGACCATGGCGGTGGCCAGCGCCGCGAGCGCGGTGAGGCCGGCGAAGAAGACCCGGCTCGAGAGGGCGGTCTGGACGCCGATGTCGCGGACGGCCCCGGCGCGGGTGCGGAACTGCTCGGCCTCGGTGCCGGCGTCGCCGTAGGTCTTCACCAGCAGCGCGCCCGAGACGCCGAAGCGCTCGGTCATCCGGTCGCCGAGGTCGGCGTTGCGCTGCATCGCCTGGCGGCGCAGCCCCGCGAGCCGGCGCCCGACGCGCCGTGCGGGCAGCAGGAACAGCGGGGCCACCAGCAGGGCCAGGAGGGTGATCTGCCAGCTGAGCACGAGCATCGCCGCGACCACGGCCAGGAACGTCACCGCGTTGGACAGGATCCCGGCGGCGGTGGAGGTGAACGCCTGCTGGGCGCCGACGACGTCGCTGTTGAGCCGCGACACCAGCGCGCCGGTCTGGCTGCGGGTGAAGAAGCCGATCGACTGCCGCTGGACGTGCTCGAAGACGGTGCTGCGCAGCTGGTAGATGAGGCCCTCGCCGATGCGCGCCGAGAGCCACCGCTGCACCAGCGACAGCACGGCCTCCGCGAGCGCGACCGCGGCCACGCACAGCGCCAGGACCACGACGACGGACCGGTCGCCGGTGCGGACGCCGTCGTCGATGAGGTGCCGCAGCAGCAGCGGGGGCACGGCGACCAGCGCGCCGTCGAGGACCACCAGGGCCACGAAGACCGACAGGGGTCTGCGGTGGGGCCGGGCGAGGGCGGCGACCCTGCGCAGGGTCCCGGGGGCGAGGCGGTGCTCCAGGACCTTCCCGTCGCGGCTGAAGGACCGCATGGCGGACCAGCCGCTCGTGCTGCTCACCGGGTGCTCACGCGCTGCTCGGGAGGCTCGTGGTGGTGCTGGTGGTGGGACTCGTGGTGGTGCTCGCGTCCTGTGGTGGCTGCCGGCGCCGTCGTCGGTGCCGGTGGTCCCGTGAGCGGGTCGCCTCGCTGTTTGAGCGAACCGCCCCGGGCTGTGCGGACGGCTCAGCCGGCCTTGCGCGCTCCCCGCGTCGCACCACCGCGGCTGCGGAGCGAGACGTCGCTCTCGCTGAGGATACGGTGCACGAACCCGTAGGACCGCCCCGTCTCCGCAGCGAGGGCCCGGATGCTGGCCCCCGAGGCGTACTTCGCCTTCAGGTCGTCGGCCAGCGTGGTGCGCTCGCCGCCGGTGATGCGGGCGCCCTTCTTGATGATCGGACTGTCACTCATCGGTGTTGCCTCCTGCGTCGTCCTCGACCAGTCCCCTGCTGGCCGCGCCCGTGATCCCGGCAGATGACTGCACCGAGAACCGGAACGACCATGGTGGGGCCTCCCCTGTCGGCGTGCCGCAGCGGGGTCCCCCTGGAAGATCTTGCGCCCTCCCGGGCCGGTTCGCTATGGGAACGATCGAGGAGGTCAGGCGAGGGAGACGAGCTCGGCGTACTCCGGGCTCCAGAGGTCCTCCTGGCCGTCGGGCAGGAGGACGACGCGCTCGGGCTCGAGGGCGTGCACGGCGCCCTCGTCGTGGGTGACGAGCACCACGGCGCCCTCGTAGCGGCGCAGCGCGTCGAGGACCTCCTCCCGGCTGGCCGGGTCGAGGTTGTTCGTGGGCTCGTCGAGCAGGAGGACGTTCGCGGCGCTGACCACCAGCATCGCGAGCGCCAGGCGCGTCTTCTCGCCGCCGGAGAGCACGCCCGCGGGCTTGTGGACGTCGTCGCCGACGAAGAGGAAGGAGCCCAGCACGCTGCGCACGCCGGTGTCGTCGAGGTCGGGCGAGGCCGAGCGCATGTTCTCGAGCACCGACCGGTCGACGTCGATCGTCTCGTGCTCCTGGGCGTAGTAGCCCAGCCGGAGGCCGTGCCCGGGGACGACGGCGCCCGTGTCGGGGGTCTCCACCCCGCCCAGGAGGCGCAGCAGGGTGGTCTTGCCGGCGCCGTTCAGGCCCAGCACCACGACCTTGCTGCCCTTGTCGATGGCGAGGTCGACGCCGGTGAAGATCTCCAGCGACCCGTAGGACTTGCTGAGGTGCTCGGCGCTCAGCGGGGTGCGCCCGCAGGCGGCCGGGGAGGGGAAGCGCAGCTTGGCCACCCGGTCGGACTGGCGCACGTCCTCCAGGCCCGCCACGAGCTTCTCGGCGCGCTTGGCCATGTTCTGCGCCGCCACGGCCTTGGTGGCCTTGGCGCGCATCTTGTCGGCCTGCGCCATCAGGGTGCCGGCCTTCTTCTCGGCGTTGGCGCGCTCGCGCTTGCGGCGCTCCTCGTCGATGCGGCGCTGGTCGAGGTAGAGCTTCCAGCCGACGTTGTAGAGGTCGAGCTGGGAGCGGTTGGCGTCGAGGTGGAACACCTTGGTGCAGACCGCCTCCAGCAGGCCGACGTCGTGGCTGATGACCACCAGGCCGCCGGAGTACGTCTTCAGGTGGTCGCGCAGCCAGACGATCGAGTCGGCGTCGAGGTGGTTGGTGGGCTCGTCGAGGAGCAGCACCTCGGCGTCGGAGAACAGGATGCGCGCCAGCTCGACGCGGCGGCGCTGGCCGCCCGACAGCGTGCCCAGCGGCTGCGACAGCACCCGCTCGGGCAGGCTGAGGTTGGCGGCGATGCGGTGCGCCTCGGACTCCGCGCCGTAGCCGCCGGCCGCGGTGAAGCGCGCCTCGAGCTTGGCGTAGCGGTCCATCGCGCGCTGGCGCAGGACGGGGTCGTCGCCGGCCATCTCGGCCTCGGCGGTGCGCATCTTGGTGACGACGGCGTCGAGGCCGCGCGCGCTGAGCACCCGCGCGATCGCGGACTGCTCCAGGTCGCCGGTGCGCGGGTCCTGCGGGAGGTAGCCCACCGGGCCGTCGGAGGTCACCGAGCCGCCCGCCGGCTGGGTCTCGCCGGACAGGACGCGGGTCAGGGTGGTCTTGCCGGCGCCGTTGCGGCCCACCAGGCCCACCCGGTCGCCGCGACCGACGCGGAAGGTGGCCCCGGAGACCAGGAGGCGGGCGCCCGCGCGGAGCTCTACGTCAGTCGCTGTGATCATGTCCTCCCCATTCTAGGCGCCGCAGAGCTGTGCCAGGGTGTGCCCGTGGCCATCACCGCTCCCGTGCCGAGCCGCCTCCCGCGGCGCGCCGTCCTCGCAGACCTCGTCCCCGCCGTCGGCGCGTCCACGCGCGTGCGCGACGCCCTGCTGGTGGTGGGCGGTGCGCTCTTCACCGCGCTGCTCGCCCAGGTGGTCGTGCACCTGGGCTTCACGCCGGTGCCGGTCACGGGGCTGACCCTGGCGCTCGTGCTGGTCGCGGCCTCGCTGGGCCCGGTCCGCGCGCTCAGCTCCCTCGGCCTGTACGCCGTGCTCGGCGCCGTCGGCCTGCCCTTCTACGCCGACGCGTCCGGTGGCCTGCACGTCGTCCTGGGCGCGACGGGCGGCTACATCGTCGGCTGCATCCCCGCCGCGTTCCTCATCGGCCTGGCCGCCCGCCACGGCGCTGACCGCCACTGGTGGCGCGCGGTCCCGCTCTTCGTCGCGGGCCAGCTCGTCGTCTTCGCCGTCGGCGTGCCGTGGCTCGCCCTGACGACCGGCATGACCGCGTCGCAGGCGGTCGCCGCCGGCTTCACGCCGTTCCTGCTCGGCGGCCTGGTCAAGGCCGTCATCGCCGGGGTCGCGCTCCCGGGCGCCTGGCAGCTGAGCACCCGCCTGCGGGGGTGAGCCCGCTGGCTCGCCCGACCCGCTGACCCGCCTCGTCACGAGGGCCCCTCCACCGCGCGGTGGAGGGGCCCTCGTGCGTCGCGGACCGGCGGGCTCAGGAGCTGGGGGTCTGGCCCGCCTGGGCGCACGCGGCCTGCAGCTGGGCCACCTGGCCCTCGTCGGGCCCGCCGTCGCCCAGCAGCTCGTCGGCCTGGGAGACGACGTCGCCCTCGACGCCGGCCGCCTCGGCGGCGCGCACCGCGGCGCGCAGCTGCGTCAGGTCGGACTCGCTGAGCTGGCCGTCCTCGACGTACCCGCAGACCTGCTGCAGGGCCGCGCCGCGGGCGGCCCCGACGGCTGCCGAGCTGGCGCCCTCCCCCGCTGCGGAGGCGACGTCGCCCACCGCGGAGCAGCCGGTCAGCGCCAGGGCGACCCCGGCGCCCGCCACGAGGGTCATCACGCTGCGTCGTGTGCTGATCACCGCTCCAGGGTGCCAGAGGTCACGGCAGCGGGCGCAGCGCCACGGCTCCCCGGTCCAGCAGGTCGACGACGACGCGGTCGCCGTCCACGACGAGCCGCGTCCTGCGGCCGGCGGTCCCACCGGCCGCCAGCGCGGCCGCTCCCCAGCAGGCCGCGGCGGCGGGGTGGGCACCGGAGCTGCGGAGCACGGCCCCGGCGGCCCCGCGGCCGGTGGGGGCCGCGCCGTCCAGCAGCGCGAGCGCGCCAGCGCCGTCGAGCGGGTCGAGGTCGTCGGCCCAGGGGTGCCCCGCCCGGCCGCGGGAGACCACCGCGAGCACGGTGCTGCGCTGCACGGGGCCGGGAGCGGCGAGCGCCGCCAGCGCGCCGGAGGCCGCAGCGTCGGAGGAGCAGCGCACGAGCACCCGCGCCCCCGCCTCCGCGGCGTCGACCGCGTCCACGACGGCTGCGGGGTCGTCATCGTCGGCCGCCTCGACCACCGCGTCGGCCCAGGACCCCTCCGGGGCCCGGGGCTCGCCGACGAGCACCGCGACCCTCCGGCCCGGTGCACCGGCTCCGCCCGCGAGCTCCGAGGGACCACCGGCTGCGGCCCGGGCGCCGGTGAGCTGGTCGAGACCGGGCACCCCCGCCTCGGCCGCGCGGCCCGCGAGCGCGGGGACGGCGGCCCACAGGGCGGTGAGGGTGGCGGCGACGGTGGTCGCTCCCGTCGGGGAGGAGACCAGCCACCCGCTGGGGCTCGCGGCGACCCGGGTCGGCTCGCCGAGGGCGCGGCAGAGCGCGGTCGCGGTGACCGCGGCGACCGCCCGGGCCGCGGGCCCGGCGACGGCGGCGGACGCCCAGTCGCGGCCCCCTCCGCCGCCGCAGCCCCCGCACATCAGGGCATCACGTCGCCGGAGTTGGGACCGAGCACCTGCCCGACGTAGAGGTTGCCGCCGGGGTCGCTGGCCAGCAGCACGGCCGTGGGGGCCACCTCCGCCGGCACCCCGAAGCGGCCCAGCGGCAGCTCGGCGCGCTTGGCCGCCTTCCACTCCTCGCTGATCCCGGCGACCATCGGCGTCTCGACGGGCCCGGGGGCGATGGCGTTGACCAGCACCCCCGCGGGGGCGACCTCCCGGGCGAGCGCCTTGGTCATGCCGATGACGCCGGCCTTGGCGGCGCTGTAGTGCGCCAGGCCCACCCCGCCCTTGAGGCCCAGCTGGGAGGCGATGCTGATGATCCGGCCGCTGCCCGCGGCGAGCATGGAGGGCAGCACCGCGCGGCAGGCGAGGAAGACGCCGGTGAGGTCGACGTCGAGCGTGCGCTGCCACTGGGCCAGCGGCATCTGCGCCAGCGGGCCCTCGTCGAGCACGCCGGCGCTGTTGACCAGGACGTCGACCCTGCCGTGCCGGTCCAGCACGTGCTGGACCGCGGCGGTGACCGAGGCCTCGTCGGTGACGTCGACGCGCACCGAGCTGGCCGCACCGGCCGCGGCGGCGGCGCGCTCGAGGCGGTCGCCGTCGCGGTCGGCCGCCACGACGACGGCTCCCTCGGCGGTGTACGCGGCCGCGACGGCCTGGCCGATGCCGCTGGCCGCCCCCACCACGAGCGCGACGCGCCCCTCGAGCGCGCCGGTCACGCCGGCATCCTGACGGTGAGCCCGCCGTCGACCACCAGCTCCTGGCCGGTGACGTAGGCGGCGTCGGGGCCGGTGAGGAAGCGGATGACCGTCGCGACCTCCTCGGGGCGGCCCACCCGGCCCCAGGGGATGCCGGCGCCGGCGGCGCGCAGCCCCTCGGGGCCGAGGGAGTTGACGGGGTCGGAGGACTGCGGGGTCTCGATGAGCCCCGGGACCACCGTGTTGACGCGGATGCCGCGGGGTGCGAGCTCGACCGCCAGGCTGCGGCACAGCCCGATGACGCCGGCCTTCGCGGCGGCGTAGTGGGCGTGGTCGCCCCACCCGTAGACGCCCCCGGCGATCGAGGAGACCGCGACCATCGCGCCGCCGTCGTCCATCCGGGCCGCGGCGGAGCGGAGCACGCGCAGCACCCCGGTGAGGTCGACCGAGAGCATGTCGTCCCAGGCCCCGTCGGTCAGCTCCGCCAGGGGCGCCCTGCGGAGCACCCCCGCCGCGGCGACGGCGACGTCGAGCCGGCCCCACTCGTCGAGGGCCCGCTGGGCGAGGGCGTCGACCTGCGCCGGGTCGCGCACGTCGACCTCGGCCACGACGCACTCGCCGCCGGCGGCGCGCACCAGCGCCGCCGTGTGCTCGGGGTCGTGCGGGTCGCCGGGGTAGCTCCCCGCGACGACCCGCACGCCCTGCTCGGCGTAGGCGACCGCCAGCGCGCGGCCGATGCCGCTCGCCGCGCCCGAGATGACGGCCACCCGCGCCATCAGTGCGACGCCACCGCGGGGGCGCCGGCCGGGACCAGCTCGGGGTCGACCTGCTCGAGCACGGCGACCGGGCGGCAGCCGAGCATCGCGACCGCCGACAGGAGGATGCCGCCGGCGCCGACCCACAGCGCCGCGGACGACCAGGAGGTGCCCGCCGCGAGCAGCGCCGTCACCGTGATGCCGGCGACGATGGCGCCGGGCTGGCTCATGGCGCCCAGGAACGTGGCGCCGGTGGCGCGGCAGTCGACGTCGTAGGCCTCGCCCATGAGGAACAGCAGCGCGGCGTACGGGCCCACCAGGAAGAACATGCCGACCGAGTACAGGACCACGGTCATCACCGGGCCGGTGGTGAGGCTGAGCATCAGCGTGAAGGCGGCGGCGGAGACGAACCAGCCGACGACGATGACGCCACGGCGCCCGAAGCGGTCACCGGCCCAGCCGTGGAAGAGGTAGCCGCAGAAGGCGACGATGTTGATGACGATGAACATCCCGAGGGCCGAGGCGAAGTCCACGCCCTTGGCCTCGACCAGGACGCTGGTGCCCAGGACGCTGAAGACCTGGATGCCGAACCAGTTGAAGATCCAGGCGAGGGACAGCGCGACGGTGTTGCGGCGCGCGGCGGGGGCGAAGATCTGGCGCAGCGGCGCCTTGGGCTCGGCCTCGAGGTGGTACTCGGCGGCCAGGACGCGCGCCTCGTCGGTGCGGCCCTCCTTGACGAGGGTGCGGAGCCGGGAGGCGATCTGGAACTGCGGCGTCTCCTTGAGGGTGCGGCGCAGCAGCAGGATGACGATCGCGGGGAACGTGGCCAGCAGGAAGCACCCGCGCCAGCCGACGACGGGCAGGAGCGCGGCGGCGAAGGCCGCGGCGAGCAGGGTGCCCAGAGGCCAGCCGCCCTGGACGATCGAGTAGACGAAGCCGCGCCGCTTCTTGATGACGGCGTCCTCCGAGACCGCGTAGATCTCGTTCAGGTAGGTGGTGTTGACCGACTGCTCGGCCAGGCCCAGGCCGCCGAGGGAGCGGACGGCCACCAGGTACGCGGGGTTGCAGGTCAGCGCGGTCAGGCCCGAGGCGAGGGCGGTGCCGGCGACCGTGACGAGCATGCCGCGGCGGCGGCCGAGGCGGTCGACCAGCGGGCCGACGCCGAGGACCACGAACGCGGTGCCGATGGAGATGAGGGTGGCGACGCCGGTGGCGGTCGCGGCGGACCAGGTGAAGTCGGCCTGCAGCGCCGGGAGCAGGGTGCCGAACAGGATGAAGTCGTACACGGCGAAGACCCACGCCATCAGGGCGAACAGGGTGCCCTTGCGGGTCTCGCGGACGGAGACCAGGTGGCGGCGCCAGGGGTTGGCGCCGGCCGGGCTGCTGGGCTGGCTGGAGGGCTGGCTGCTGGGCGGGGCGGCGGACTCGGACGTGCTCATGGGGAGGTCCTCTCGGGCGTGCGGGAGCGGCGGGGCGAGCAGGGGTCAGGCGCGGCGGGGGTTGCGGGCGATGAAGTCGTCGGCGATCTCGTCGAAGGTCACCCAGCGGGTGCCCTCGTGGCTGTTGATGTGCGCGATGAGGCGCTCGAGCATCAGCAGCACCTGCGGGCGCCCCGAGACGTCGGGGTGGATCGTCAGGGTGAAGACCGCGGGCGCGTCGTCGTCGCCGTCACCGGTCTCGCGGTAGACCCAGTCGAACTGGTCGCGCCACATCTCCTCGAGGTGGCGGGGGTTGACGAAGCCGTGGCTGTTCGGGCTCGTCTTGATGAACATCATCGGAGGCAGGTCGTCGAGGTACCAGTTCGCGGGGATCTCGACCAGGTCGGTCTCCTCGCCCCGCTCGAGCGGCCTCATCCAGCTGCTCGCGGGCTGGGAGTAGTCGATCGGCGTCCAGGAGTCGCCGACGCGCACGTAGTAGCACTCGAAGTCGCGGTGCATGAGGGAGTGGTCGTACTTGATGCCGCGCTCGAGCAGCAGCTCGTTGCTGACGCGGGAGAACTCCCACCAGGGCGCGACGTAGCCGGTGGGACGGCGGCCGGTGACCTCGGTGACGAGGTCGATGCAGCGGTCGAGGACCTCGGTCTCCTGCTCGCGGCTCATCGCGATCGGGTTCTCGTGCGAGTACCCGTGGATGCCGATCTCGTGGCCGGCCGCGGCGACGGCCGCGGTCTGCTCGGGGAAGGTCTCGATGGAGTGGCCCGGGATGAACCACGACGTCCTCATGTCGTGGCGGCGGAACAGCTCGAGCAGGCGGGGCACGCCGACCTCGCCGGCGAACATGCCGCGCGAGATGTCGTCGGGCGAGTCCTGCCCGCCGTACGAGCCGAGCCAGCCGGCGACGGCGTCGACGTCGACGCCGAAGGCGCAGAGGATCTCCTTGGGCACAGCACTACCTCCTGGGTGGGTGGGGCTTGACGGTGTTGACGGTGTTGACGGTCTGGGTGGTCAGTCGGTGAGGGCGGCGTGCGGCACCACGGCCACCGCGCGCTCGGCGAAGGCCGCGGGCAGGTCCGCGCGGTCGGTGCCGGCGGCGAGCAGCGCGAGCAGCAGCACGCGGGCCTGCCCGGGGCGGAGCAGCCCCGAGGGGACGGCGCCCGCGGCGACCAGGTCGGCGCCGCCACCGCCGCCGTAGATCGCGGCCACGGGGCCCGCGGGGACGCGGGTCGACAGCACGACCGGCACGCCGGAGGCCACCAGGGCCGTGACCGCCCCGAGCATCGCGGGGGGTGCGTTGCCGGCGCCCAGGCCCTGCAGCACGATCCCGTCGGCCCCGGCCGCGGCGAAGGCGCGCAGCGCGGTGTCGTCGGCCCCGGGGTAGGTGGCGACGACGTCGACCCGCACCCGGCCGAGGTCCATGGCGTCGAGGTCGAGGGCCGGGGGGCGCTGGGACGCCGCCGCGAGGTGCACGCCGTCGGGACCGACGCGGCCGACCAGGCCGCCGGAGGGGGCGCCGAAGGCCTGGGTCGCCAGGGTGTCGACCTTCTGGACCCCGCGGGCGGCGAAGACCGAGCCGTCGAAGCAGACCAGGACGCCCGCGCCGCGGGCCTGCGGGGAGGTCGCCACCAGCAGGGCGTCGCGCAGGTTGGCGGGCCCGTCGGTGCGGGGGTCGTCGGCGGGGCGCTGCGCTCCGGTGAGGACGACGGGCCGGGGGTCGTCGTGGACGAGGTCGAGCAGGAGGGCGGTCTCCTCGGTGGTGTCCGTGCCGTGGGTGAGGACGACGCCGTCGACGTCCTCGTCGGCGAGCGCGGCGCGGACGGCGCGGGCGATCTCGCCCAGCTGGGCGGGGCGCAGGGCGAAGCCGTTCCACAGGCCGGCGTCGAGGACCTCGACGGTGACGCCCTCGGGGACGTCGACGCGCGCGACCAGGTCGGCCCCCGACAGGCCGGCCCGGTGGCCGCCCTCCGGGGTCCTCAGGCTGGCGATCGTGCCACCGGTGGTGACGACGACGGCTCGACGCACGGGTCCTCCTCGAACAGCGTGGGAGCGCGCGGGTGGGGGTCGACGTCGACTCCGCCCAATCGTTTGGGCGGCGTGCCCAAACGATTGCGCTGCGGTTGAGGAGTAGAGAACTGGGTCGCGGTCGACGCGTCAAGGCCCTGGGCGCGAGTCGCGGCGGCGCGGCGCGATCTTTAACAGGGACGTCACACGCGGCGCCCGCGGATCACCTGCCCGCAACACGTACCGTGGCGGCGTGGACGGCCCGGCAGACGACCCCGACCCCACGCCCCGCCGCGGCCCGGTCACGCTGCGGACCATCGCCGAGCTCGCCGGCGTCCACGTCACCACCGTCTCCCGGGTGCTCGCGCCGCCGGCCCAGGCGGTGCGCACGTCCTCTCCCGAGACCGCGCAGCGCATCCGCGAGATCGCCGCCGAGCTCGGCTACCGGCCCGACCCCCACGGGCGCGCCCTGCGCACCAACCGCAGCCACCTCGTGGGGGTCCTCGTGCCCCGCCTGGCCGACCTCGTGCTCGCCACCATCTACGAGGGCGTCGAGGACGCCGCGGGCCGCGCCGGGTACTCGACCTTCGTCACCAACAGCCAGGACGACGTGGCCCGCCGCGCCGACCGGACCGACATGCTGCTCGCCCGCCGGGTCGACGGGATCCTCCTCGGGGACGCGCCTGTCGACGGGTCCTCGCTGGGCCTGCTGGTGGAGCGGGGCGTCCCGTACGCCCTCGTCAGCCGCCGCGCGCCCGGCCACCCCTCGGTGACCTGCGACGACCTCGCCGGGGGCCGCCTGGCGGCGGAGCACCTGCTCGCCCTCGGGCACCGCGACGTGGCGGTCGTCGCGGGCGAGCCGTACACGAGCACCGGCCTGGACCGCACCGGCGGCTTCCTCGCCGCCTTCGCCGAGGCCGGGCACCCCGTGCCCGACCACCGGGTCCGCCGGTCGGGCTTCGACGTGCGCGGTGGCCGCGAGGCCGCGGAGGCGCTCCTGGCCACCGGCCCGCTGCCGACGGCGGTCTTCGCCGTCAACGACTTCGCCGCCATCGGCGTCATGGGCGCCGTCCGCGACCGGGGGCTGACCCCCGGCCGCGAGGTGTCCGTCGTCGGCTTCAACGACGTGCCCCTCGCCGCGGAGCTGCCCGTGGGGCTCACCACCGTGCGCTCCCCCATGCACGAGATGGGCCGTCGGGGGTTCGCGCTGCTGCTCGCCCGGATCGAGGGCCGCACCTGGGGCTCGGAGCTCCTCGACCCCGAGCTCGTCGCCCGCGCCTCGACGGGTCCCGCACCGCGCTGAGGCCCGCGCGCGCTGGTCAGCCGGGGGTCCCCACCCGGACCCGCACCGAGCGGGCGCGCGCGGCGACGTCGTCGAGCACCCGGCGGCGAGGGTCGGCGACGTCGAGCAGCGGGCCCTGCGGCAGGGCGGCCACGGCTGCGCGCAGCTCGGTGGGCAGCGCCGAGAGGACGTCGGCCACGAGCTGGCGGTCGCCGCCGGGGACGACGACGTCGGGCGCCCGCCCCGGCGAGAGGACGCGGGTGAGCCCGTCGGCCGCGGCACCGACGAGCCCCTCGGCCTGGTTGGCGCGGCGGCGGGCGTAGCGCTGCTGGCTCCAGCCGCCGGCGGCGGTCCGCGACTGCACGTAGCGGGTGCCGCCCAGCCCGTCGAGCACCTCGCCGGCGCGGGCGAGGCCCACGGCCCAGCCGCCGCGGCGGACGAGCACCAGCAGCGCCGTCCGAGGCCGGGCCGCGTGCTCCGCCAGCGCGGCGACGGGACCGCCGGCGTCGGCTCCCCCGGGCAGCACGAGGGGAGGCCACGGGACCTCGAGGTCGGCCACCTCGCCGTCGTCGCCCGCGAGCAGCAGCCGGTCGGGCGCCGCGCTGACGACGACCGGGCCGTGCGAGGACGTGAAGCGCTCCACCCAGCCGGTGAGCCGCTCCGGCGCCACCTCGACGAGGCGGCTGCTCACCCCACCGCCCCGAGCGGCGTGGCTCCGGACGTGCAGGACCCCGCCGAAGGGCCCCGGAGGGCCCCACCGACGGGGTCCTGCACGTCGGCCGTCACCGGCTCAGACGTTGAAGCCGAGGGCTCGCAGCTGGTCGCGGCCGTCAGCGGTGATCTTCTGCATGTCCCACGGCGGCATCCACACCCAGTTGATGCGGTGGTCGTCGACGACGCCGGTCAGCACGTCGGCGACCTGCGCCTCGATCTCCTCGGTGAGCGGGCACGCCGCCGAGGTGAGGGTCATGTCGATGACCGCGGTGCGCGGCTCCTCGACCGTGAGGCCGTAGATGAGGCCCAGGTCGACGACGTTGATGCCGAGCTCGGGGTCGACGACGTCCTTGAGGGCCTCCTCGACGTCCTCGCGGGTGACGTCGGACATCAGGCGCTCACGACGCCGGACCCGAGGAAGCGGTCGTAGCCGTTCTCCTCGAGGTCGTCGGCGAGCTCGGAGCCGCCCTCCTCCGCGACGCGCCCGGCCACGAAGACGTGGACGAAGTCGGGCTTCACGTAGCGCAGGATGCGCGTGTAGTGCGTGATCAGCAGCAGGCCGGTCTCGCCGGTGGCGCCGACGCGGTTCACGCCCTCGGACACGACGCGCAGCGCGTCGACGTCCAGGCCGGAGTCGGTCTCGTCGAGGACGGCGATCTTCGGCTTCAGGAGCTCCATCTGCAGGATCTCGTGGCGCTTCTTCTCACCGCCGGAGAAGCCCTCGTTGACGTTGCGCTCGGCGAAGGCCGGGTCCATGCGCAGCTGGTCCATGGCCGTGCGCACGTCCTTGGTCCAGTGGCGCAGCGAGGGGGCCTCGCCCGAGACGGCGGTCTTGGCGGTGCGCAGGAAGTTCGACACCGTGACGCCCGGCACCTCGACGGGGTACTGCATCGCGAGGAAGAGGCCGGCGCGGGCGCGCTCGTCGACGCTCATCGCGAGGACGTCCTCGCCGTCGAGGGTGACGGAGCCGCCGGTGACCTCGTAGCGGGGGTGGCCGGCGATGGAGTACGCCAGCGTCGACTTGCCGGACCCGTTGGGGCCCATGATCGCGTGGGTCTCGCCGGCGCGGACGGTCAGGTCGACGCCGCGCAGGATCTGCTTGTCACCGGCGTCGGGGGTCTTGACGCTGACGTGCAGGTCGCGGATCTCCAGGGTGGCCATGCTGGGGTGTTCTCCTCGGTCGAGGGTGCTTCAGGACTGTGGTGTCAGAGCTGACGGTCAGGACTCGGCGCGGGCGCCGACGTCCGTGGTGGCGTCGACGAGGACGTCGTCGCCGTCGAGGGTGAGGGCGTACACGGGCACGGGGTGCACCGCGGGCAGGGCGCTCGGCCGGCCGGTGCGCAGGTCGAAGGCCGACCCGTGCAGCCAGCACTCGATCATGCAGCCCTCGACGTCGCCCTCGGACAGGGAGACCGCCTGGTGGCTGCAGGTGTCGGAGATGGCGTGGAGCCCGCCGTCCTCGTCGCGGACGACGGCCACGGGCACCAGCTCACCGCGGGGCCCCGGAGCCTCGACGCGCAGGGCGCCGGACTCCGGGACGTCCGCGGCGGAGCACACCCGCACCGCGCTCATCGCCGACCCGCCGCTCGGGTCACGCGCGAGCGCCGAGGAGCTCCGCCTCGACGCCGTCGGCCACCGCCGGGACGTCGGCGCTCGAGGCCGCGCCCTGCGGACCGGCCTCGGCGGCGAGCTCGAGCTCGGCGTCGATGGCGGCCATCAGCTGGTCGGAGACCGAGGCCACGCCGATCTGCTGGATGACGTCGGCGAAGAACGCGCGGACCACCATGCGGCGGGCCTGGTCCTCGGGGATGCCGCGGCTCTGCAGGTAGAAGAGCTGCTCGTCGTCGAAGCGGCCGGTGGCGCTGGCGTGGCCGGCGCCGACGATCTCGCCGGTCTCGATCTCGAGGTTCGGCACCGAGTCGGCGCGGGCGCCGTCGGTGAGCACGAGGTTGCGGTTCAGCTCGTAGGTGTCGGTGCCCAGCGCGCTCGCGCGGATGAGCACGTCGCCGACCCAGACGGCGCGAGCCGTCTCGCCCTGCAGCGCGCCCTTGTAGACCACGTTGGAGCGGCAGTTGGCCGCCTCGTGGTCGACGAAGGAGCGGTGCTCCAGGTGCTGGCCGGCGTCGGAGAAGTACACGCCGAGCAGGGTCGCGTCGCCGCCGGGGCCGGCGTAGCGGACCGTCGAGCCGACGCGCACGAGCGCGCCGCCGAGGGTCACCACGACGTGCTTGACGGTGGCGTCGCGACCGACCTGCAGGTCGTGCTGGGCCAGGTGGACGGCGTCGTCGTCCCACTGGTGGACGCTGACGACGACGAGCTGCGCGCCCTCGGCCGCCACGACCTCGACGCCGCTGGCGACCAGGCCGCCGCCGGAGTGGTCCAGGACCACCGTGGAGCGGCTGTACGGGCCAGCATGCACGACGAGGTGCCCGGCCGCGCGCTCGGAGCCGGCCGGGGCGGAGACGCGCACCAGCACCGGCTCGACCAGCTCGGCCTCCGCCTCCACGGCGACGACGTCGACGGCGCCCGCGGCGGTCGCGTCGCCCCAGGCGACGGCGGCCGCGCGGTCACCGGGCACGAAGCCCCTGCCGGCTCCGTCGGCCGAGCGGCGGTGCGCCACGCCGTCGGTGGAGCTGACCTCCACCTGCAGGCCCGTGGCCGAGCCCGCGGGCTCGAACAGGGCCCGGGCGCGGTCGAGCGGGGTGAAGCGCCACTCCTCCTCGCGCCCGGTGGGCACGGGGAAGTCCGCGGCGTCGAACGACGTCCGGCGCTCGGCGCGGTTGGTCGCGGGGACCCCCGCGCCGTGGCTGTGCGCGTTCAGGCCGTGCTGGGCGGGCGCCGTCGCGACCGCGTCGCCCCCGTCGGGGACGGCGGTGTCGGCGACCTCGGTGCTCAGCGCCGCCGGGGCGCCGCCCGGCAGGTCGAGCGCGAGGTCCTCACGACCGGCGTCGAGGTCGTCGAGGCCGAGGGCCTCGTCGGTCGCGAGGCCCGCCGGGGTGCTGGTGGTGCTGTTGGACGTGTCAGCCATGCTCAGCCGACCGCTCCTTCCATCTGCAGCTCGATGAGCCGGTTGAGCTCGAGGGCGTACTCCATCGGCAGCTCCCGCGCGATCGGCTCGATGAAGCCGCGCACGATCATCGCCATCGCCTCGTCCTCGGCCATGCCGCGGCTCATGAGGTAGAAGAGCTGGTCCTCGGAGACCTTCGAGACGGTCGCCTCGTGCCCCATCGACACGTCGTCCTCGCGGACGTCGACGTAGGGGTAGGTGTCGGAGCGGCTGATCGAGTCGACCAGCAGCGCGTCGCAGCGCACCGTCGAGGCCGAGCCCCCGGCGCCCTCGAGCACCTGGACCAGCCCGCGGTACGACGAGCGGCCGCCGCCGCGCGCCACCGACTTGGAGATGATCGAGCTGGAGGTGTTGGGCGCGGCGTGCACCATCTTGGCGCCGGCGTCCTGGTGCTGGCCCTCGCCCGCGAAGGCGATCGACAGCGTCTCGCCCTTGGCGTGCTCGCCCATGAGGAAGATCGCCGGGTACTTCATCGTCACCTTGGAACCGATGTTGCCGTCGATCCACTCCATGGTGGCGCCCTCGGCGGCGGTGGCCCGCTTGGTGACGAGGTTGTAGACGTTGTTCGACCAGTTCTGGATGGTCGTGTAGCGGACGCGGGCGCCCTTCTTCACGACGATCTCGACGACCGCGGAGTGCAGCGAGTCGGACTTGTAGATCGGCGCCGTGCAGCCCTCGACGTAGTGCACGTAGGAGCCCTCGTCGGCGATGATCAGCGTCCGCTCGAACTGGCCCATGTTCTCGGTGTTGATCCGGAAGTAGGCCTGCAGCGGGATCTCGACGTGCACGCCCGGCGGCACGTAGATGAAGGAGCCGCCCGACCACACGGCGGTGTTCAGGGCGGCGAACTTGTTGTCGCCCGGGGGGATCACGGAGCCGAAGTACTCCTGGAACAGCTCCGGGTGCTCGCGCATGCCGGAGTCGGTGTCCAGGAAGATGACGCCCTGGCGCTCGAGCTCCTCGTTGATCTGGTGGTAGACCACCTCGGACTCGTACTGCGCGGCGACGCCGGCGACCAGGCGCTGCTTCTCCGCCTCGGGGATGCCGAGCCGGTCGTACGTGCTCTTGATGTCGGCGGGCAGGTCGTCCCAGCTGGTCGCCTGCTTCTCCGTCGACTTCACGAAGTACTTGATGTTCTCGAAGTCGATCTCCGAGAGGTCGCTGCCCCAGTCGGGCATCGGCTTGCGGCCGAACATCTTCAGGGCCTTCAGGCGCGTGCGGAGCATCCACTCCGGCTCGTCCTTCCGGGCCGAGATGTCGCGGACGACGTCCTCGGACAGGCCGCGGCGCGCGGTCTCGCCCGCGGCGTCGGGGTCGGCCCAGCCGTACTGGTAGGTGCCGAGACCGGCGAGCTCGGGGTTGCGGGCCTCGATGTCGTTGAGCTGCGAGGTGCTCTCTGCGCTGGTGTCCGTGCTCATGAGGTCATGCGCTCCGTCCCTGGGTGGTGGGTGCGGTCCGGGTGGTCTGGTGGGCGGTGCTGCTCGGCTGGCTGGTCTGCGTGCTGGTCTGCTCGTCGGGGCGTGCGGTGGTCACGTGCGTCGTGCAGGCGTGGTGCCCGGCGGCGAGCGTCGCCAGGCGCCTGACCGGCACCCCCAGCAGCCGCGAGAACGCGGCCGTCTCGGCCTCGCACAGCTCCGGGTACCGCGCGGCCACCGACTGCACGGGGCAGTGGCCCTGGCACAGCTGCACCCCCGGCTGGTGGGTGTGGCGCGCACCGACCACGGCGGCCCGGGCAGCGTATCCGTCGCCCGTCAGCCCCTGCGCGAGCGCTCCGGCCCGCGCTGCGGGCGCGGTGCCGGCGGCCTCCACCTGCTCGCGGTGGCGGGCCTCGAGCTCGTCGGCGCGGGCCTGCGCGAAGCGCTCCAGCGCCCCGCGCCCCAGCTCGCGCTCGAGGGCGGCCAGGGCCGCGGCGGCGAGGTCGTCGTAGGCGCCGGGCTCCGCGGCGTGGGCGGCCTCGGTGGCCACCCAGCCGCGGGCCGGGCGACCCGGGCCGCGGCTGCCCGCGGCCAGGGGGGCCTGGCGCACGAGCCCGTCGGCGGCCAGCGCGTCGAGGTGGCGGCGGACGGCGGCGGGCGTGATGCCCAGCTCCGCCGACAGCTGAGCGGCCGTCACGGGACCGCGGGTCAGCACGGTGCGCGAGACGCGCTCCCGGGTGCCGCGGGACGCGAGCGCGGCAGCGCCCTCGACGGGGCCCTCGGAGGGGCTGCCCGCCGGGCGCCTCCCGGGGCTCTCGTCGCTGACCACGCTTTGCACAACACCATGGTGCCCTAATCCACTCCCCGGTGGTCGCCCCGCTGGTCGGGCCGCCGTCCGGGGGCCGTCCCGGGTAGCGGTCCGGCGGCCGCGCCGCCCGGCGGGGCGGCGCGGCGGGGAACCTAGACTCCAGCCCGTGAGGACCGCCCGCGGTGACGCCGCCGCAGCGCTGGTGGTGCGCGGCCTCGTCAAGGACTACGGCCGGCGGCGCGCGCTCGACGGGCTCGACCTCGAGGCGGCCCGCGGCGCCGTGACCGCCGTCCTCGGGCCCAACGGCGCCGGCAAGACCACCCTCGTGGAGTGCTGCACCGGCCTGCGGCGCCCCGACGGCGGGCAGCTGGAGGTCCTCGGCCTCGACCCGGCGCGCCACGGGCGCGAGCTCGCCACCCGCACCGGCGTCCTGCTGCAGGACGGCGGCCTCCCCAACGGCGCCCCCGCGATGGCCGTGCTCCGCCTCGTGGCGGCCCAGCACAGCGACCCGATGGACGTCGGAGCGCTGGCGGGCCTCCTCGGCGTCGACGCCTTCGCCCGCACCCCGGTGCGCCGCCTGTCCGGCGGCCAGCGCCAGCGCCTCGCCCTGGCCTGCGCCGTCGTCGGGCGCCCCGAGCTCGCCTTCCTCGACGAGCCGAGCACCGGCCTGGACCCGCACGGCCGCGCCGCCGTCTGGGACCTGCTCGAGCGCCTGCGCGCGGCAGGGGCCTCCGTCCTCCTCACCACCCACTCCATGGCCGAGGTGGAGCGCCTGGCCGACGCGGTCGTCGTCGTCCGCGACGGGCGCACCGTCGCCACGGGCACCGTGGCCGAGCTCACGTCCTCCGGCCCCGAGGTGGCGCGCTTCGGGGCCACCGCCGGCCTGCCGCTGGCGGCGCTGCGCACCGCGCTGCCCACCACGGTCTCCGCCGCCGAGGCCGCCCCGGGGCGCTACGAGGTCACGGCGCTGGAGCCGGGCGCCGTCGACCCGCAGGTCGTGGCCACCGTGGCCTCCTGGTGCGCCTCGCACGGCGTGCTGCCGGAGGGCCTCTCGGTGGGGCGTCGCTCCCTGGAGGAGGTCGTGCTGGAGCTCACGGGCGGTCCCTCGACGTGGGACGGTGCGCCGGAGGGCCGCGACCCCGCGGGGGCGGCGCGGGCGGGGGCCTCCCGGTGAGCGCCGACCTGCAGCTCTCCCCCGGCGGCGGGGCCGCCCCGGCCACCCGGCGGGTGCTCGCCCAGGCCCGGTTCGAGGTGTCGGTGCTGCTGCGCAACGGCGAGCAGCTGCTCGTCAGCCTGGTGCTGCCCGCCCTGGCGCTGCTGGCGCTGGCGCGCACCCCGCTCGGCGGCCTCGTGGCCCCCGCCTCCGCGGCCGGCGGGCGCCTGGCCGAGCTCCCCCTCATCGACGTCGTCACCCCCGGCGTGCTCGGCCTCGCGGTGCTCTCCACCGCCTTCACCGGCCAGGCCATCGGGCTGGGCTTCGACCGGCGCTACGGGGTCCTGCGCCTGATGGCCACCACGCCCCTGGGGCGCTCCGGGCTCCTGGCCGGCAAGCTGCTGGCCGTCCTCGTGGTCGAGGTGCTGCAGGTCGTGGTGCTGGGCGGTCTCGCGCTGGCGCTGGGCTGGTCGCCGCTGGCGGCCGGGCCCGCGGCGCTGCCGCTGCTCGGCCTGGCGCTGCTGCTCGGCACGGCGGCCTTCGCGGCGCTCGCCCTGCTGCTCGCCGGCACCCTGCGGGCCGAGGCGGTGCTCGCCGTCGCCAACCTGGCCTGGGTGCTGCTCGCCGGGGCGGGCCTGCTCGTGCCCCGCGAGGTGACCGGGGCCCTGGCCCCCCTGGTGGCGGTGCTGCCGTCGGCGGCCCTGGGAGACGCCGTGCGGGCCGCCGCGCTCGACGGCTCCCTCGCCGTCGTGCCCTGCCTGGTGCTGCTGGCCTGGGCCGCCGGCGCGACGGCCCTCGTGGTGCGCACCTTCCGCTGGTCCTGACGCGCCCCTGAGCCGCTGGTCACACCCGCCGCGGCGCGGACCCGGGCTGTCAGGACGGGCGCCTACCCTTCTCGCGTGACGAGCACCGCCCCCCGACCCTCCGGCGCGCGCACCGCGGAGCCGTCGGCGGCCTCCAGCGGCACCGCCGGCAGCGGGCTCCGCGCCCGCCTGCTGGAGGGCGCCCGCCAGGGGCGCTGGCTGCGCCCGGTGCTGGTCGCGAACCTGGTGGCCCAGGTGGTCATCGTCATCACCGGCGGCGTCGTCCGGCTGACGGGCTCCGGCCTCGGCTGCCCCGACTGGCCCACCTGCGCGGCGGGCTCCATCGCCCCGGTGGTGCACCAGGCGGAGGGCTTCCACAAGTACATCGAGTTCGGCAACCGGCTCCTGACCGGTCCCGTGGGGATCCTCGCCGTCGCGGCCCTCGTCGCGGTGCTGCTGCTCCGCCCCGCCCGGCCGCGGCTGCGGCTCGTCGCGGCGCTGCCGCTGGTCGGTGTGCTGGCGCAGGCGGTCATCGGCGGCATCACGGTCCACACCGACCTCTCGCCCATCACCGTCTCCACGCACTTCCTGGTCTCGATGGGCCTCATCGCGGTCTCCACCCTGCTGCTGCTCCGCGCCGGCGAGGGCGACGGCGCCCCCCGGCCGGTCGTGCCCACCGCGGTGCGGACCCTGGCCGTGGCGCTGTCGGTGACCACGGCCGCGGTGCTGGTGGTCGGCACGGTCGTCACCGGCTCCGGCCCGCACTCCGGCGACGTCGACCAGCCCGCCCGCTACGGCTTCGACCCGCGCACGGTGAGCTGGCTCCACGCCGACCTCGTGCTGCTGCTCGTGGGGCTGCTCATCGGCCTCCTGGTGGCGCTGCACATCGCGCCGTCCACCCCCACGGCCCGCCGCCGCGGCTGGTGGGTGCTGGGCGTCGTGCTGGTCCAGGGGCTCATCGGCTACGTCCAGTACGCGACCGACCTGCCGGTCCTCCTGGTGGCGCTGCACATGCTGGGCGCCTGCCTGCTCGTGGTGGCGGTCACCGCCCTGTGGGTCTCCCTGCGCGAGCGCACCGACGAGCTCGTCTCCGCCGCCTGACGCGCCTGCTCGGCTCGGTCCTTCGCCGCCGGGCACCATCGCGCCCACCCCGGCCTCACCGGCCTCACCGTCCGGACGGCGCTGCGGGCCCACAGGCGCACACCTCGGACGCCGACTGACCGCGGTCAGCACCACCCGTGACCGCGGTCACCTGGCGACCCGGGCTCCAGGGACATCAGCACGCCACCTGACCGCGGTCAGCACCACCGGTGACCGCGGTCACCTGGCGACCCGGGCTCCAGGGACATCAGCACGCCACCTGACCGCGGTCAGCACCACCGGTGACCGCGGTCACCTGGCGACCCAGACCCCAGGGGCAACGACACCCCACCTGACCGCGGTCAGCACCACACGTGACCGCGCTCACCTGGCGACCCAGACCCCAGGGCAAACGACACCCCACCTGACCGCGGTCAGCACCACACGTGACCGCGCTCACCTGGCGACCCAGACCCCAGGGCAAACGACACGCCACCTGACCGCGGTCAGCGGGGGCAGGCGGCCCAGGTGCTGGACGGCCGCCGGGGCCCCGAGCCGGCGGCCCGGAGCTGCGGAGCAGCCGGAGTCAGAAGACGGGCGGGAGGTGCAGGACGGCGTCGAGCGCGATCGCGAGGAACAGCAGCGTCAAGTAGCTGATCGAGGTGTGGAAGAGGCGCATCGCCCCCACCTGGTCGGCCGTCTCGACGCGCTTGGCGCGGCGCAGCAGGCCGTGCGACTCCACCAGGAACCAGCCGCCGAGCACGACGGCGGCGGCCGCGTACACCCAGCCGGTCGGGGCGACGGGGACGAGGACGAGCGACGCGGCGACCATGGCCCACGCGTACGCCACGACCTGGCGGCCCACCACCAGCGGCGAGGCCACGACGGGGAGCATGGGGACGCCGACCTCGGCGTAGTCGGCGCGGTACTTGATGGACAGCGGCCAGTAGTGCGGCGGCGTCCAGAGGAAGATGATCGCGAACAGCACCCACGGGGCCCAGCTCAGCGAGTCGGTCACGGCGGACCAGCCGATGAGCACCGGCATGCAGCCGGCGGCCCCGCCCCAGACGATGTTCTGGCTGGTGCGGCGCTTGAGGCCCATCGTGTAGACGACCACGTAGAACGCGATCGCCGCCGCGGCGAGCACCGCCGACAGCGGGTTCACCACCAGGCCGAGCCAGACCACGGAGGCGGCGCCCAGCGCGAGGCCGAAGACGAGGGCCTCGCGGGGCGTGACGACGCCGGTGACCAGCGGCCGCTTGCCCGTGCGGTGCATCCGCATGTCGATGTCGCGGTCGAGGTAGCAGTTGAGGGCGTTGGCGCTGCCCGCGGCGAGGGAGCCGCCCACGAGCGTGGCCCCCAGGAGCCACAGCGGCGGCAGGCCGCGCTGGGCCAGCATCATCGTGGGCACCGTGGTCATGAGCAGCAGCTCGATGATGCGCGGCTTGGTCAGCCCGACGAAGCCGGCCAGCCGCTGGCGCGTGGTCCAGCGGGTGCGGCCGACTCGGGCGTCCTCGACGGCGGTCACGGGCGGTCGCGGTCCTCGCTGGAGCAGGGGCCCGTCGTGCGCGTCGCGCACGGCCCGGGCACGGTCGCTGTCACTCTACGGCCCCCGCACGGGCTACCGGTGGCACCGGCGCAGTGCCGAGCGGGGTCGCCGTGAGTAGGCTCACAGCCAGTGGGCCGGAGCGCTCCCCCGGAGCGCCGCCCGCCCCCGCTCGTGCCAGACCCTGCACCACCACCTGACACGCCGACTCACAGGCCCGCGAAGCGCCTCCCACCGCGCCTCGCGGAGGGAAGGACCCACGCAGTGACCGTCACGCAGAACAGCACCCAGGCAACCGGCACCCCCGCGCTGGAGTGGGACGACGTCGACGCGCGCGCCGTCGACACCGTCCGCGCCCTCGCCGCCGACGCCGTCCAGAAGGTCGGCAACGGCCACCCCGGCACCGCCATCTCCCTGGCGCCGCTGGCCTACGTGCTCTACCAGAAGCTCCTGCAGCACGACCCGGCCGACACCACCTGGGACGGCCGCGACCGCTTCGTGCTGTCCGCCGGCCACTCGGCGCTGACGCAGTACATCCAGCTGTACCTGGGCGGCTTCGGCCTGGAGCTGGACGACCTCAAGGCGCTGCGCACCTGGGGCTCCAAGACCCCGGGCCACCCCGAGTACAAGCACACCAAGGGCGTCGAGGTCACCACCGGCCCCCTGGGCCAGGGCGTCGCCAACGCCGTGGGCATGGCCATGGCCGCCCGCCGCGAGCGGGGCCTGCTCGACCCGGACGCCGCCCCCGGCGAGTCGGTCTTCGACCACCAGGTCGTCGCGATCGCCTCCGACGGCGACCTGCAGGAGGGCGTCTCGGGCGAGGCCTCCTCCCTGGCGGGCACCCAGGAGCTCGGCAACCTCACGGTCATCTACGACGCCAACTCGATCTCCATCGAGGACGTCACCGACGTCGCCTTCACCGAGGACGTCGCCGCGCGCTACGAGGCGTACGGCTGGCACGTCCAGACCGTGGACTGGACCCGCGGGGGTGACCACACCGACGGCGAGGGCTACCACGAGGACGTCCAGGCGCTGTGGGCCGCGCTCCAGGCCGCGAAGGCGGAGACCACCCGCCCGAGCTTCATCCGGCTGCGCACGATCATCGCCTGGCCGGTGCCGAAGCTGCAGAACACCGGCAAGTCCCACGGCTCCGCGCTGGGCGAGGAGGCCATCAAGGGCCTCAAGGCCGCCACCGGGCTCGACCCGGAGAAGACCTTCGCCGTCGACGACGAGGTGCTCGAGCGCACCCGCGGCCTGGCCGCGCGCGCCGCCGAGGCCCGCAAGGACTGGGACGCGCGGTTCGCCGCGTGGCAGGAGGCCAACCCCGAGCGCGCCGCGCTCCTGGCCCGCCTGAAGACCCGCACCCTGCCCGAGGGCTGGACGGGCTCGCTGAAGTCCTTCCCCGCCGGCAAGGCCGTCTCCACCCGCAAGGCCTCAGGCGAGGTCCTGACCGGCCTGGCCGGGGTGCTGCCCGAGCTGTGGGGCGGCTCGGCCGACCTCGCGGAGTCGAACAACACCACGATGGAGGGCGAGCCCTCCTTCCTGCCGCCCTCGCGCCAGACCCGCTCCTGGTCCGGCGGCCCCTACGGGCGCACGCTGCACTTCGGCATCCGCGAGCACGCTATGGGCGCGGCGATCAACGGCATCGTGCTGCACGGCGGCACCCGTGCCTACGGCGGCACGTTCCTGCAGTTCAGCGACTACATGCGCGCCTCGGTGCGCCTGGCGGCGCTGATGGAGATCCCCTCGATCTTCGTGTGGACGCACGACTCGGTCGGCCTGGGCGAGGACGGCCCGACCCACCAGCCGGTCGAGCACATCGCCGCGCTGCGCCTCATCCCGGGCCTGGCCGTGGTCCGCCCGGCCGACGCCAACGAGACCGCCTACGCCTGGCGCGGTGCGCTGGAGCACACCGAGAGCCCGACGGGCCTGGTGCTGTCGCGCCAGAACCTGCCGGTCTACGACCGCGAGGCCTTCGGCAGCGCGGAGGGCACCCTCAAGGGCGGCTACGTGCTGGTGGACGCCGAGGGCGACCTCCAGGTCGTCCTCGTGGCGACCGGCTCCGAGGTCGAGGTCGCCGTGGCGGCCCGCGAGCAGCTGCAGGCCGCCGGCATCGGCACCCGCGTGGTGTCCATGCCGTGCCGCGAGTGGTTCGCCGAGCAGGACGACGCCTACCGCGCCTCCGTGCTGCCGCCGTCGGTGAAGGCGCGCGTCTCGGTCGAGGCCGGTGTGGCCGCCGGGTGGCGCGACATCGTCGGCGACGCCGGGCGCACCGTGTCCCTGGAGCACTTCGGCGCCTCGGCCGACGGCGCCCGCCTGATGCAGGAGTTCGGCTTCACCGCCGAGAACGTCGTCGCCAAGGCCCACGAGTCGCTCGAGGCCGCGGCCGGTGGCGACAGCCCCGGCTCCGTCGCCGGCTCCTCGTCGCCCACGGGCGGCACCGGCGACCGCTGACCCACCGGGCCCCCGGACCGCCACCGCGGTCCGGGGGCCCGCCTGCTCCACCCCGCGGACACCCGCGACAGCCAGCACCACCCCCGCGACATCCCGGTTCTGACCCCTGGAGGACCCCGTGACGACGCAGAGCACCAACCCCGAGCCCCAGACCAACCAGCCCCTCGCCGAGCTCTCGCGCGCCGGCGTCGCCGTGTGGCTCGACGACCTCTCCCGCGAGCTCGTCCAGTCCGGCTCCCTCGCCGGCCTCGTGCGCGACCGCAGCGTCGTCGGCGTCACCAGCAACCCGACGATCTTCGCCTCGGCCCTGTCCAAGGGCGACCGGTACTCCGACCAGGTCGCCGCCCTGGCCGCCGACGGCGCCGACGTCGACAGGACCGTCTTCGAGGTCACCACCCAGGACGTGCGCGAGGCCTGCGACGTGCTGCGCCCGGTCTACGACGACACCCGCGGCCAGGACGGCCGCGTCTCCCTCGAGGTCGACCCGCGCCTGGCCCGCGACACCGCGAAGACGGAGGCCTCCGCCCGCCAGCTGTGGGCGGCCGTCGACCGCCCCAACCTGCTCATCAAGATCCCGGCCACGGTCGAGGGCCTTCCCGCGATCAGCACCGCGATCTCCGAGGGCATCAGCGTCAACGTGACCCTGATCTTCAGCCTCGACCGGTACCGCGCGGTGATGAACGCCTTCCTCACCGGCCTGGAGCAGGCCCGCGAGAAGGGCCTGGACCTGTCCGGCATCCACTCCGTGGCCAGCTTCTTCGTCTCGCGCGTGGACACCAACGTCAACGCCAAGCTCGACGCCCTCGACGGCGCGGACGCGGACGAGGTGGCTGGGCTGCGCTCCAAGGCGGGCCTGGCCAACGCGCGCCTGGCGTTCCAGGCCTACGAGGAGGTCTTCTCCTCCCCGCGCTGGAAGGTGCTGGCCGAGGCCGGCGCCAACGCCCAGCGCCCGCTGTGGGCCTCCACCGGCGTCAAGGACAAGGACCTGCCCGACACGCTCTACGTGGCCGGGCTCGTCACCGACGGCACCGTCAACACGATGCCGGGCGCGACGCTGGAGGCCTTCGCCGACCACGGCGAGGTCACCGGCGACACCGTCCGGGGCACCTACGAGGAGTCCTCGGAGCTGTTCGACCACCTGGAGCGCCTCGGCGTCTCCTACGAGCAGGTCGTGGAGGAGCTGGAGGCCGAGGGCCTGCAGAAGTTCGACGCCTCCTGGGCCGAGCTGGGCCAGACCGTGCAGGGCGAGCTCGACCGCGCCTCGTCCGGCGCCCGCTCCGACGCGTGACGGCTCTCCCGCTGCTCGCCGCGGCTCACCGGACGGCCGCTCCGGTGGTGCGCTGATGTCCCTGCTCCGCCCCGGGCAGGACCCGGGGGTCGCGCAGAACCCGCTGCGCGACCCCCGGGACAAGCGGCTGTCCCGGATCGCCGGCCCCTGCGGCATGGTGATGTTCGGCGTCACGGGCGACCTGGCGCGCAAGAAGCTGATGCCCGCCATCTACGACCTCGCCAACCGCGGCCTCCTGCCGCCGGGGTTCTCCCTGGTGGGCTTCGCGCGGCGCGACTGGGCGGAGCAGGACTTCGGGCGGATCGTCTACGACTCCGTCCGCGAGCACTCGCGCACGCCGTTCCGCGAGGAGGTGTGGGCCAACCTCGCCGAGGGCTTCCGGTTCGTGCCCGGCGAGTTCGGCGACGCCGCGGCCTTCGAGCAGCTGGCCGAGGTCGTGCGCGACCTCGACGCCGAGCGCGGCACGGGGGGCAACCACGCCTTCTACCTGTCGATCCCCCCGGGGGCCTTCCCGCAGGTGACCCAGCAGCTGGCCGCCTCCGGCCTCACCGACCCCGTCGAGGGGTCGTGGCGCCGCGTCGTCATCGAGAAGCCCTTCGGGCGCGACCTGGCGACGGCGCGCGAGCTGAACGCCGTGGTCGGCAGCGTCTTCCCCCAGGACTCGGTGTTCCGCATCGACCACTACCTGGGCAAGGAGACGGTGCAGAACCTGCTGGCGCTGCGCTTCGCCAACCAGATGTTCGAGCCGCTGTGGAACTCCAACCACGTCGACCACGTGCAGATCACCATGGCCGAGGACATCGGCATCGGCGGCCGCGCGGGGTACTACGACGGCATCGGGGCCGCGCGCGACGTCATCCAGAACCACCTGCTCCAGCTGCTGGCGCTCACGGCGATGGAGGAGCCCGTCTCCTTCGACGCCCGCGACCTGCGCGCCGAGAAGGAGAAGGTGCTGTCCGCGGTGCGCCTGCCCGCCGACCTGGACGCCCACACCGCCCGCGGCCAGTACGCGCCCGGGTGGCAGGGCAGCGAGCCCGTGAAGGGGTACCTGGAGGAGGACGGCATCTCGCCGGACTCGACCACCGAGACCTACGCCGCCGTGACCCTCGAGGTCGACACGCGCCGCTGGGCCGGGGTGCCGTTCTACCTGCGCGCCGGCAAGCGCCTGGGCCGCCGCGTGACCGAGATCGCCGTGGTGTTCAAGAAGGCGCCGCACCTGCCCTTCGAGTCCACCGCCACCGAGGAGCTCGGGCAGAACGCCCTGGTGGTGCGCGTGCAGCCCGACGAGGGCGTGACTCTGCGCTTCGGCTCCAAGGTGCCGGGGACCCAGATGGAGGTCCGCGACGTCACGATGGACTTCGGCTACGGGCACTCCTTCACCGAGTCCTCCCCCGAGGCCTACGAGCGGCTCATCCTCGACGTGCTCCTCGGGGACCCGCCGCTTTTCCCGCGGCACGAGGAGGTCGAGCTCAGCTGGCGCATCCTCGACCCCGTGATCGCCCACTGGGCCGAGCAGGGCCAGCCGCCGCCGTACCCGTCGGGCTCGTGGGGCCCGGAGGCGGCGACGGAGATGCTCGCCCGCACCGGACGCACCTGGAGACGGCCATGAGGACCGCGCTGTGATCGTCGACATGCCCCGCACGTCGACGGCCGCCATCGCCAAGAAGCTCGTCGACCTGCGCGACTCCGGCGGTGCGGTGGCCCTCGGCAGGGTGCTGACCCTGGTCGTCCCCACCGACGACGAGCACGCCGAGCTCGCCATCGAGGCGGCCAACGACGCGAGCCGCGAGCACCCCTGCCGCATCGTGGTGCTCGCCAACGCCGACGAGCGCGGCACCTCGCGCCTCGACGGCCAGATCCGGGTCGGCGGCGACGCCGGCGCCAGCGAGGTCATCGTGCTGCGCAGCTACGGGCCCCTGACGGCCCACGGCGCCGCCATGGTGATCCCGCTGCTGCTGCCTGACGCCCCCGTGGTGGCGTGGTGGCCCGGTGAGGCCCCCGAGGACCCCGCCAGCGACCCCATCGGGGCCATGGCGCAGCGCCGCATCACCGACGCCGCGGCCTGCGGCGACCCGGTGGACGTGCTGCACCGCCTCGCCCGCCACCACGTGCCGGGCGACACCGACTTCGCCTGGTCGCGCCTGACGCTGTGGCGCGGCTACCTGGCGGCGGCGCTCGACACCCACGGCGACGGCGGGGCCCCTGCCGCGCCGGTGACCTCCGCCGTCGTGACCGGCGCCAGCGACAGCCCCAGCACCGAGCTGCTGGCGGCCTGGCTGGCCGGTGCGCTCGGCTGCCCCGTCACCCGCGTCGGAGGTCCCGCGGGCGGTGGCATCGTGGGGGTGCGCCTGGAGCGGGAGGACGGCGCCGTCGAGCTCGTCCGCCCCGACGGTCGGGTGGCGACGCTCTCGCAGCCGGGGCAGCCCGACCGCCGCCTCGCGCTGCCGCGGCGCTCCGACCGAGACTGCCTGGCCGAGGAGCTGCGCCGCCTCGACCCGGACGACGTCTACGGCGAGGTGCTCACCGAGGGCCTCGCCGCGCTGGACGCCGAGACCGACAGGATCACGCTGGCCCAGGCCCGGGTCTCCGGGCAGGTCGGCGACCTCGCCGAGCAGCAGCGCCACGGGGCGCGGCTCGACGCCGAGGCCTCCGCCGGCGCCGCGCGCATCGCGGCCACCGAGCCGCCCGACGAGAAGCCGACCACGGGAGAGGACGCGTCATGAGCCCCAGCGCCGCAGCAGAGGTGGTCGTCCACCCCGACGCCGACAGCCTGGCGGCGGCCGTCGCCGCCCGGCTGCTCGTGCGCCTCGTGGACGCGCAGGTGGCCCGCGGCCGCGCGAGCGCCGTCCTCACCGGCGGCACCGTCGGCACGCAGGTGCTGCGGGAGGTCGCCGCCTCCCCCGCGGCCCGGGCCGTCGACTGGACCCGGGTGTCGCTGTGGTGGGGCGACGAGCGCTTCGTGCCCGCCGACGACCCCGACCGCAACGCGGGACAGGCGAAGGAGGCCGTGCTCGACGCGCTGGCCGCCCTCGGCATGCCGGCCTCGGGTGTGCACGCCATGCCCGCCAGCGACGGGGCCGACGGCGACGACCCCGACGCCGCCGCGCGGCGCTACGCGGCGGAGCTCGCCGAGGCGGCGCGCGAGGAGGGGGTCACCGGTCCCCTGCCGGTCTTCGACGTGCTCATGCTCGGCGCGGGTCCCGACGGGCACGTGGCGAGCCTCTTCCCCGGCCACCCGTCCCTCGAGGCCGGGGACGTCGACGGGGTCGAGGTCATCCCCGTGCGCGACGCCCCGAAGCCCCCGCCGACCCGGCTGTCGCTGACGCTGCCGGCCATCACCTCCGCCGAGGAGGTCTGGCTGGTCGTCGCCGGCGAGGAGAAGGCCCCGGCCGTGGCCGAGGCGCTCGCCGGCCCGGGCCGCCTGCCCGCGAGCCGCGCCCACGGCGCGTCGCGGACCCTCTGGCTCGTCGACCGAGCGGCCGCGAGCCGGCTGTGACGCCGGGCCGGCGGCGCGCCGGCGGCAGGCTGCCGGTGGCCCGGTGGTGGGCTGCCGGCTGCCCGGTGGTGGGCCTGGAGCCTGGGTGCGACGGCGGCCCCCGTCTGCCCTAGCGTCTCCTCGTGAGCACCCCTCCCGTGGACCCGACCACCACGTCCGCCTGGGCCGACCTCCGGGCCCACCGCGCCGAGCAGGTCCCCGACCTGCGGCAGTGGTTCGCCGACGACCCCGACCGCGCCCGCCGCCTGACCGTCGACGTCGCGGACCTGCACGTGGACCTGTCGAAGAACCTCGTGACGGACGCCACGCTGTCGGCGCTGGTCGAGCTGGCCGAGCAGGTCCACCTGCCGGAGCGGCTGCAGGCGATGTTCGCCGGCGAGCACATCAACGTCACCGAGGACCGCGCCGTCCTGCACACGGCGCTGCGCCGCCCGGCGGGTGCGCAGCCGCCGCTGGTGGTCGACGGCCAGGACGTCGACGCCGACGTCCAGGCCGTGCTCGCGAAGGTGTCCGCCTTCGCCGACGACGTGCGCTCGGGCGCCTGGACGGGCGTCACGGGCGAGCGCATCCGCACCGTCGTCAACATCGGCATCGGCGGCTCCGACCTCGGGCCCGTGATGGCCTACGAGGCGCTGAAGGCCTACAAGCACCCCGACCTCGAGGTGCGGTTCATCTCCAACATCGACCCGACCGACCTGGCGGAGACCGTCGCCGGCCTCGACGCCGCCTCGACGCTGTTCATCGTCGCCTCCAAGACCTTCGGGACGCTGGAGACGCTCACCAACGCGCGCCTCGCCCGGGCCTGGCTGTGGGAGCAGCTGGCGGCCGCCGGCGCCCTCGAGGACGACGACGACGCCCGCCGCGCCGCCGTCGCGAAGCACTTCGTGGCCGTGTCCACCGCCCTCGACAAGGTCGCCGACTTCGGGATCGACCCCGACAACGCGTTCGGCTTCTGGGACTGGGTCGGCGGCCGCTACTCCGTGGACTCCGCGATCGGCACGTCCCTGGCGGTGGCGATCGGCCCCGAGGCGTTCCGCGACTTCCTCGCCGGCTTCCACGCCGTCGATGAGCACGTGCGCACGGAGCCCCTCGCGACGAACGTGCCGGTGCTCCTCGGCCTGCTCAACGTCTGGTACGTCAACTTCCTCGACGCCCACACCCACGCGGTGCTGCCGTACAGCCAGTACCTGCACCGCTTCCCGGCGTACCTGCAGCAGCTGACCATGGAGTCGAACGGCAAGTCGGTGCGCTGGGACGGCTCACCGGTGACCACCGCCACCGGCGAGGTGTTCTGGGGCGAGCCGGGCACCAACGGCCAGCACGCCTTCTACCAGCTGATCCACCAGGGGACGCGCGTCATCCCCGCCGACTTCATCGCGTTCGCGGACCCGGAGCACCCGCTCCAGGACGGCGACGCCGACGTCCACGCCCTCTTCATGGCCAACTTCTTCGCCCAGACCAAGGCCCTGGCCTTCGGCAAGACCGCGGAGGAGGTCCGCGCCGAGGGCACCGCCGAGGACGTGGTGCCGGCCCGGGTGTTCAGCGGCAACCGCCCGACGACGTCGATCATGGCGCCGGCGCTGACCCCGTCGGTGCTCGGGCAGCTCATCGCGCTGTACGAGCACACCACCTTCGTCGAGGGCACCGTCTGGGGCATCGACAGCTTCGACCAGTGGGGGGTCGAGCTGGGCAAGAAGCTGGCCCAGGAGATCGCCCCCGCGCTCACCGGCGACTCGTCGGCGCTGGAGGCCCAGGACCCCTCCACGCGGGCGCTCATCGAGCACTACCTGGCGCAGCGCACGGCGTAGGCGCCGGGTCCGTCTGACCCGCACGAGAAGACCCCCGGGACGGTCACCGTCCCGGGGGTCTTCTCGTGCGGGTCAGACGCCGCGCTTGGCGCGGTGCTTCGCGAGGGCCGCCTCGAGGATGGCCTCGCCGTCGCTGGGGCTGCGACGCTCCTTCACGTAGGCGAGGTGCGTCTTGTACGGCTCGGTCTTGGGCGCCTGCGGCGGGTTCGCCTGGTCCTGACCGGCGGGGAGGCCGCAGCGCGGGCAGTCCCACGTCTCCGGCACCTCCGAGGCGGGGTCGAAGGCGAAGCTGGGCTGCGTCTCGTGCTTGTTGGCGCACCAGTAGGAGACGCGGCGCCGCGGGGCGGTGTCACCGCGCTCCGCCTCGCCCATGGGCCCGGCGCCGACGCGGCTGCCCCGGATGGCGTTGCCACCTGCCACAGGAGGGTCCTCTCTTCTCGGGACGGCTCAGGAGCCGCTGGGGTCGAAGCGCTCGACGAGGCCGAGGGCCACCACCACGGCGGCCCACAGCACGGCGTTGGCCACCGTGATGCGGTTCAGGTTCCGCTCGGCGACACCCGAGCTGCCGACGCTCGCCGACATCCCGCCGCCGAACATGTCGGACAGACCGCCGCCCTTGCCCTTGTGCAGGAGGATCAGCAGCGTCAGGAAGAGGCTCGTCAGCGCCAGGAGCACCTGGAGCATGATGCGCAGCGCGGTCACAGCCGACCAGGGTACGGGAGCCGGGAGCCGTTCAGGACCACGTCACGCGGACGGCGTGCTGGCGCCGCCGGTGACGATGCCGGCGAACTCGCCCGCGTCGAGGCTCGCGCCGCCCACGAGGGCGCCGTCGACGTCCGCGCCGGCCATGATCGCCGCGACGTTCGCGGACTTGACCGAGCCGCCGTAGAGCACGCGGACGGCGTCGGCCACCTCGGCGCCGTGCTGCTCGGCCAGGCGGACGCGCAGCGCGCCGCAGACCTCCTGCGCGTCCTCGGGGGTGGCGACCTTGCCGGTGCCGATGGCCCAGACGGGCTCGTAGGCCACGACGACCTTGGGCAGGTCCTCGGCGGAGATGCCGGCGAGGGAGCCGTCGAGCTGGGAGACGCAGTCCGCGACGTGCTCGCCGGCCTCGCGGACGTCCAGCTGCTCGCCGAGGCAGACGATCGGGGTCATGCCGTGCTCGAGGACCTTGGCGGCCTTGGCGGCGACCAGCGCGTCGTCCTCGCCGTGGAACTGGCGGCGCTCGCTGTGGCCGACGACGACGTACTGCACGCCGAGGCGGGCGAGCATGCTGGCGGCGACCTCACCGGTGCGCGCGCCGGGCTCGTGGGCGGAGACGTCCTGGGCGCCCAGGCCGAGCTCGAGCTTGTCGCCCTCGATGAGGGTCTGCACCGAGCGGAGGTCGGTGAACGGGGGGATGACGACGGCCTCGGCGGTGGCGCTGTCGTGCTTGGCGTCGCGGAGGGTCCACGCGAGGCGCTGCACGAGGGCGGTGGCCTGCACGTGGTCGACGTTCATCTTCCAGTTGCCGGCCATGAGCGGGGTGCGGGCCACGGGGGTCCTCCTGAGGTGGGGTCTGCGTCGGGTCGTGCGTCGGGTGGTGCGCGCCGAGCTCCCCGGCCGCGGGTGCGGCCGGGGAGCTCGAGCGCGGGTGGTGCGGGGCGTGCTGGTGTCAGGCGAGGACGGAGAGCCCCGGGAGGGTCTTGCCCTCGAGGTACTCCAGGCTCGCGCCGCCACCGGTGGAGATGTGGCCGAAGTCGCTGTCGGCGAAGCCGAGCGAGCGCACCGCGGCGGCGGAGTCGCCACCACCGACCACGGTGAGGCCGCCGGCGCGGGTGACCTCGGCCAGGGCCTTCGCGAGCGCGCGGGTGCCCTCCGCGTACGGGGCCATCTCGAACGCGCCCATCGGGCCGTTCCAGAACACCGTGCGGGTGTCGGCGAGCTTCTCCGCGAAGAGCTCCGCGCTCTCCGGGCCGATGTCGAGGCCCATGCGGTCGGCCGGGATGGCGTCGGCCGCGACGACCTCGTGCTCGGCGTCGGCGGAGAACGCCGTCGCCGCGACGACGTCGACCGGGAGGACGACCTCCACGCCGCGCTCGGCGGCGGTGGCGAGGTAGCCCTTGACGGTCTCGACCTGGTCGGCCTCGAGCAGGCTCTTGCCGACCTCGTGGCCCTGGGCAGCGAGGAAGGTGAAGACCATGCCGCCGCCGACGAGGAGCCGGTCGGCGGTGCCGAGGAGGTTCTCGATGACGGCGAGCTTGTCGGAGACCTTGGCCCCGCCCAGCACCACGGCGTAGGGCCGGGCCGGGTCGGTGGTCAGGCGCTGCAGCACGGAGGTCTCGGCCTCGACAAGGCCGCCGCCGGCGTGCGGCAGCAGCTGGGCGACGTCGTAGACGCTCGCCTGCTTGCGGTGCACCACGCCGAAGCCGTCGGAGACGAACAGGCCCCGCTCGGGGCCCCCGACCAGCGCCGCGAGCTCGCGGGCGAAGGCGGCGCGCTCGGCGTCGTCCTTGCTCGTCTCGCCGGCGTTGAAGCGGAGGTTCTCGACGACGAGGAGCTCGCCGTCGCCCAGCGCGTCAGCGGCCTCCTGCGCGGAGCCGCCCACGGTGGTGTCCGCCGAGCGGACGGTGGTGGAGGGAAGGAGCTCGCGCACCCGCTCCACCACGGGGGCCAGGGAGTACTTCGCCTCCGGGGCGCCCTTGGGGCGCCCCAGGTGCGCCACGACGACGACGCGGGCGCCGGCGTCGAGGAGGCGCTGCCAGGTGGGCAGGGAGGCCCGGACGCGGCCGTCGTCGGTGATCTGGCCGTCGCTGAGCGGGACGTTCAGGTCCGAGCGCACGAGCACCCGGCGGCCGCGCAGGTCACCCTGCGCGGCCACCAGGGCGTCGATCGTCTGCAAGGGAGTCTCAGGCCCCGACGAGCTTGACGAGGTCGACGAGGCGGTTGGAGTAGCCCCACTCGTTGTCGTACCAGCCGACGACCTTGACCTGGTCGCCGATGACCTTCGTGAGGCCCGAGTCGAAGATGCACGACGACGGGTCGGTCACGATGTCGGAGGACACGATCGGGTCGGTCGTGTACTTGAGGTAGCCCTTCATGGGGCCCTCGGCGGCGGCCTTCACGATCGCGTTGACCTCGTCGACCGTGGTCTCGCGGCCGACGGTGACGGTGAGGTCGGTGGCCGAGCCCGTGGGGACCGGGACGCGCAGGGCGTAGCCGTCGAGCTTGCCCTTGAGCTGCGGGAGCACCAGGCCGATCGCCTTCGCCGCACCCGTGGAGGTGGGGACGATGTTGATGGCGGCGGCGCGGGCGCGGCGCAGGTCGGAGTGCGGGCCGTCCTGCAGGTTCTGGTCCTGCGTGTAGGCGTGCACCGTGGTCATGAGGCCGCGGACGATGCCGAACTCGTCGTCGAGGGCCTTGGCCATCGGGGCGAGGCAGTTCGTGGTGCAGGACGCGTTCGAGATGATGTTGTGCGCGGCGGCGTCGTAGTCGCCGTCGTTCACGCCCATCACGATCGTGATGTCCTCGTTCTTCGCCGGGGCGGAGATGATGACCTTCTTGGCGCCGCCGTCGATGTGCGCCTTGGCGCGGGTGGCGTCGGTGAAGATGCCGGTCGACTCGACGACGACGTCAGCGCCCAGGTCGCCCCAGGGGAGGTCGGCCGGGTTGCGCTCGGCCAGGGCCTTGAAGCTCTTGCCGCCCACGGAGATCTCGTCGCCGCTGGTGGTGACGCCCTCGAGGCGGCCCAGGACGGAGTCGTACGCGAGCAGGTGCGCCAGCGTCGCGTTGTCGGTGAGGTCGTTGACGCCGACGATCTCGACGTCAGCGCCGGACGCCTGCACGGCGCGGAAGAAGTTGCGGCCGATGCGGCCGAAGCCGTTGATGCCCACGCGGATGGTCACGAAGCGCCTCCTGTCAGCGGCGCAGCGCGCCGCGGGGTGCCTGCTGGGGGGTCGCCAGAACCCTAGAGCACGTCAGGCGTCGAGCATGTCCGGGGTGAGGTTGGCCTCGGTGCCCGGGACGCCCAGCTCCTGGGCGCGGCGGTCGGCCATGGCGAGCAGCCGCCGGATGCGGCCGGCCACGGCGTCCTTGCTCATCGGCGGGTCGGCCAGGGCGCCGAGCTCCTCCAGGGAGGCCTGCTTGTGCGCGAGGCGCAGGGCCCCGGCGACCCGCAGGTGCTCGGGCATCTCCTCGCCGAGGATCTCCATGGCGCGCTCCACGCGGGAGCCGGCGGCCACGGCCGCCCGGGCCGAGCGGCGCAGGTTGGCGTCGTCGAAGTTGGCCAGGCGGTTGGCCGTGGCGCGCACCTCGCGGCGCATCCGGCGCTCCTCCCAGACCAGCTTGGCGCCGTGGGCGCCGAGGCGGGTGAGCAGGTCGCCGATGGCCTCGCCGTCGCGGATGACCACCCGGTCGGTGCCGCGCACGTCGCGGGCCTTGGCCTGCAGGTCGAGGCGGCGGGCGGCGCCCACGAGCGCCAGCGCCGCCTCCGGGCCGGGACACGTGATCTCCAGGGCCGAGGAGCGGCCGGGCTCCGTCAGGGACCCGTGGGCCAGGAACGCCCCGCGCCAGGCGGCCTCGGCGTCGCACGCGGCGCCCGCCACCACCTGGGGCGGCAGTCCCCGGACGGGGCGCCCGCGCTGGTCGAGCAGGCCCGTCTGGTGGGCCAGCGACTCGGCGTTGTGCACGACGCGGACGACGTAGCGCGAGCCCCTGCGGAGCCCCCCACCTGCGACGACGAGCACCTCGCTGGCCGCGCGGTAGACGTCGCCGAGGTCGCGGCGCAGGCGCCGGGCGGCCGCGCCGGTGTCGAGCTCGGCCTCCACGACGACGCGTCCGCCGATGATGTGCAGACCGCCCGAGAAGCGCAGCAGCGCGGACACCTCCGCCTTGCGGCAGCAGGACCGCTGGACCGGGAGACGGCTGAGCTCGTCCTTCACCTGCGCGGTCAGTGCCATGCCGCCATCGTGCCACCGCGACACGCCCGGGGGGACGACTCGCCGAATTCCACCGGTGTGACTATGCCGGGGTGACTAGCCCGGCGGGCTCAGCCGACGTCGCCCCAGGCCCCCTCCAGGACGTCGCGCAGCGCGGCGGCCAGGCGCAGCGGGTCGTGCTCGGCGGACCGCGTCGAGGCGGGCGCACCGCTGGCAGCGGCTCCCTGCCCGCGGCTGCCCGAGCGCACGCGGCCGCGGCGGCGCACCTGCCGCAGCACCAGCTGGGCCCCGGCCCCGGCGGCCGCGTCGGCGAGCTCGTCGACGTCCTCGACCGCGCTGGGGTCGGCGAGGACGACGTCGAGGCGCAGCCCCCTGGCGTGCGCGGTGAGGGCCCTGACGTGGTCGGCCTGGCCCATGCCCCGGGTCTCGCCCTTCTCCTCGCTCACGAGGTTCAGGACCAGGCACCGCTGCGCGGGGGTCTCGCGCAGGGCCGCGGCCAGCTCCGGGACCAGCAGGTGCGGCATCACGCTGGTGAACCACGACCCCGGGCCGAGCACCACCCAGTCGGCCGAGCGCACGGCCTCCACCACCTCGGGCCGGGCGGGCGGGTCGGGGGGCAGCAGGCGCACCCCCTCCACGCGCCCGGTGGTGGTGGCGACCGCTGCCTGCCCGCGGACCACCTCCGCGCGCTCGGGGGCGCCGGCGGTGGCGGGCGTGCGCACGTCGGCCTCGATCTCCAGCGGCACCGACGACATCGGCAGCACCCGGCCGCGGGCTCCCAGCAGGCGCCCCACGAGGTCGAGGCCCTCGACGCTGTCGCCGAGCTGCTGCCACAGCGCGGCGATGAGCAGGTTGCCCACGGCGTGGCCGGCCAGGGGGCCGTCGCTGGTGAAGCGGTGCTGCAGCACGTCGCGCCAGGTGCGGCCCCACTCGGTGTCGTCGCACAGGGCCGCGAGCGCCATGCGCAGGTCGCCGGGGGGCATGACGCCGAGCTCGGCGCGGAGCCGTCCGCTGGAGCCGCCGTCGTCGGCGACCGTCACGACGGCGGTGATGCGCTCGGACAGGTGGCGCAGGGCCTGGAGCGAGGCGGCCAGGCCGTGCCCGCCGCCGCAGGCGACGACGGCGGGCCCGCTGCGGCCGCCGCCGCCCGCGAGGCCGCCCGAGCCGCCGAGGCCGCCCGAGCCGCCGGGGCCGCGCGGGCCGGAGGGGGTCACCGGCTGCTCACTCGCGGCCGAGGTCGCGGTGGGTGACCCGCAGCACGGGAGCCCCCTCCCCGCCGCCGAGGCGCGCCAGGCGCTCGGCGAGGGCGAGGGTCATCGCCACCGACCGGTGCTTGCCGCCGGTGCAGCCGATGGCGACCGTGGCGTAGCGGCGGTGCTCGCGCTGGTAGCCGGCGATCACCGGCTGCAGGGCGGCGGCGTACCGGTCGAGGAACTCCTCCGCGCCGTCCTGCCCGAGCACGTAGTCGCTGACGGGAGCGTCGCGGCCGGTCAGGGGCCGCAGCTCCGGCACCCAGTGGGGGTTGGGGAGGAAGCGCACGTCGACGACGTGGTCGGCGTCGGTGGGCAGGCCGTACTTGAAGCCGAACGACAGCAGGGTCAGGCGCAGCCGGGTGACCTCGTCCTCGCCGAAGGCGCGGGTCACCTCGGCGGCGAGCTGGTGCACGTTGAGGTCCGAGGTGTCGATGACGACGTCGGCGGAGGCGCGCAGGTCGCGCAGCAGCTCGCGCTCGGCCTCGATGCCGTCGAGGATGCGGCCCTCCTCCTGCAGTGGGTGCGGGCGCCGCACGGACTCGAAGCGGCGGACCAGCACCGCGTCGCTCGCCTCCAGGAAGACGGTGCTGCGGCGCACCCGCACCTCGGCCAGGGCGGCGGCGAGGTCGGTGGAGAACCCGCGGCCGCGCACGTCGAGGACGACGGCCACCTTGGGCACCGCACCGCCGGCCTGGGCCGCGAGCTGGGCCAGGGGCGTCAGCATCTGCGGGGGGAGGTTGTCGACGACGTACCAGCCCAGGTCCTCCAGGACGTGGGCGACCGTCGACCGGCCGGCGCCCGAGAGCCCGGTGATGACGAGCAGCTCGGTGCTCTGCGGCGCCGCCCCGCCGGTGCCGGCGGCGGCGTCGGCGCCCACCTCCCCCGGGTGGTCGCCGAGGCGGTCGTCGGGCTCGTGGATGGCGTCGTCCGGCGCGCTCACGGCGCCATCCTGGCAGCCATCAGTCGACCAGCTCGCCGGTGGCGGTGTCGACGGCCGGCTCGGGCGCGTCGCCCGCGAGCGCCCCGACGACGGCGGCGGCCGTGGCGGGCCCGAACCCGGGCACGGCGGCGACCTCCTCGGCGGTGGCCGCGCGCAGCGCCTTGAGGGTCCCGAACCGCGCCATGAGCGCCTGCTTGCGGGCGGGCCCGAGCCCGGGGACGCCGTCGAGGGCGCTGGTGGTCATCGTCCTGCTGCGCTTGGAGCGGTGGTGGGTGATGGCGAAGCGGTGGGCCTCGTCGCGCAGGCGCTGGAGCAGGTAGAGCCCCTCGCTGGAGCGGGGCAGGACGACGGGGTGGTCCTCCCCCGGCAGCCAGACCTCCTCCAGGCGCTTGGCCAGGCCGCACAGGGCGACGTCGGTGACCCCGACCCGGGCGAGGGCCGCGGCGGCGGCCTCGACCTGGGGCTGGCCGCCGTCGACGACGACGAGGTTGGGGGCGTAGGCGAACCGGCGGGCGCGGCCGGTCTCGGGGTCGATGCCGGGCCGGACCCCGGGGCCGACCTCCCCGGAGCCCGTGAGCTCGTCGGCGGCGGCGAGCTGGGCGTCGACGTGGCGGCGGAAGCGGCGGGTCAGCACCTCGTCCATCGAGGCCAGGTCGTCGGTGCGCCCGTCGGGGCCGTCACCGCGGACGTTGAACTTCCGGTACTCGCCCTTGCGGGGCAGGCCGTCCTCGAAGACGACCATCGAGGCGACGACCTCGGACCCCTGCAGGTGGGACACGTCGTAGCACTCGATGCGCAGGGGCGCGTCGTCGAGGCCGAGGGCCTCCTGCAGCTCCTGCAGGGCGAGGGAGCGGGAGGTGAGGTCGCCGCCGCGGCGGGTCTTGTGCAGGGCCAGGGCGCCGGTGGCGTTGCGCTCGACCGTCTCCATGAGCGCGCGCTTGTCGCCGCGCTGCGGCACCCGGACGTCGACGCGCGAGCCGCGCAGCCCCGACAGCCAGGCGGTGGTCTGCTCGACGTCGGTGGGCTCGACGGGCACGAGGACCTCGCGCGGCACGGCGTCCGCGGACTCCCCGCCGTAGACCTGCTGCAGCAGGTGCTGCACGAGGTCTGCGGCGGAGACGTCCTCGACCTTCTCCACCACCCAGCCGCGCTGGCCGCGGATGCGCCCGCCGCGGACGTGGAAGACCTGCACGGCCGCCTCGAGCTCGTCGTCGGCGAGGGCGAAGACGTCGGCGTCGGTGGCGTCGGGGAGCACCACGGCGCTCTTCTCCAGCGCCTTGCGCAGGGCGCCGGCGTCGTCCCGGAGCCGCGCGGCCCTCTCGAAGTCCATCTCGGCGGCGGCCTCGCGCATCTGCGCCTCGACGCGCCTGACGTGCCGCGAGGTGTCTCCGCCCATGAAGTCGGCGAACTCCTGGGCGAGGGCGCGGTGGTCCTCCGGGGAGATCTTGCCGACGCAGGGCGCGGAGCACTTGTCGATGTACCCGAGCAGGCACGGGCGGCCCACCTGGCCGGCGCGCTTGAAGACGCCGGTGGAGCAGGTGCGGACGGGGAAGACGCGCAGCAGCAGGTCGACGGTCTCGCGGATGGCCCAGGCGTGCGTGTAGGGGCCGAAGTAGCGGGTGCCCTTGCGCTTGGCCCCGCGCAGCACCTGGACGCGGGGGAACTCCTCGCCCATCGTCACCGCGAGGTAGGGGTAGGACTTGTCGTCGCGGTACTTGACGTTGAAGCGCGGGTCGAACTCCTTGATCCAGGAGTACTCCAGCTGGAGGGCCTCGACCTCGGTGCCGACGACGGTCCACTCCACCGAGGCCGCCGTCGTCACCATCTGCTGGGTCCGCGGGTGCAGCGCGTGCAGCGGCTGGAAGTAGTTGGCCAGCCGCTGGCGCAGGCTCTTGGCCTTGCCGACGTAGACGACGCGGCCCTGGGGGTCGCGGAAGCGGTAGACGCCCGGGGAGTCGGGCACCTCCCCCGGCTTGGGGCGGTACGAGGCCGGGTTCGTCACCCGACCAGCGTAAGGAACGCCCCCGACAGCAGGGCCGGGGGCGCTGACGGAGCGGTCAGCCCATCCGGCGGGGGTCGGCGGGCAGGCGCGGGTTGAGCAGGTGAGCCACCAGCGCCGTCCACCCGGTCTGGTGGGTGGCGCCGAGGCCCTCGCCGGTGTCGCCGTCGAAGAACTCGCTGAACGTGACCTGCTCGCTCCACAGCGGGTCGTCGGTGGACTCGACCCGCTCGCCGTCGGTGGGGCGCCGGGTGGCCGGCTGACCCTCGCCGCGCGGCACCGGGCGGAACAGGGCCGTCAGCCCGCCGTCGACGAGGTCGGCGGCCTGGTCGAGGGTGACCACGTTGCCGGAGCCGGTGGGCACCTCGATGGTGAAGCTGTCGCCGTAGTGGCGGCCCATCGTGCGGAGCTTGTCGGCCAGCAGCACGTTCACGGGGAACCAGATCGGCCCGCGCCAGTTGGAGTTGCCGCCGAACAGGCCGGTGCGGCTCTCCCCCGGCTCGTACTCCAGCGACACGTCGCGCCCGCCGACGTTGGCGTACACCTGGCCGGTGGAGCGCGACAGCGAGCGGATGCCGTAAGGGCTCCAGAACTCCTCGGTGTCGAACATCCGCTCCAGGATCCGCCGCAGGCGCTCCGGGCCCACCAGCGACAGCAGCATCCGGCGGCCCTCCGGGCCCGAGCGCGAGCGCAGCGGGCGCACCACCTCGGGGCGCCGGCGCTGCAGCCAGCGCAGGCGCGCGGTGACGTCGGGGCACTCGGTGGTGATCCAGCCCGGGACCTCGGTGGCCCCCAGGATCGGCAGCAGGCCGACCATCGAGCGCACGCGCATCGGCTCGGCGCGCCCGTCCGGGGAGACCAGGACGTCGTAGAAGAAGCCGTCCTCCTCGTCCCACAGCGACCCGCCGGTGGTGCCGAAGCTGTTCATCGCCTGCGCGATGGACAGGAAGTGCTCTAGGAACTTGGTGGCGGTGTCGTCCCAGGCCTGGTCGTGGCGCGACAGCTCCAGGGCGATCTTGAACATCTGCTGGCAGTAGAACGCCATCCAGCTGGTGGCGTCGGACTGCTCCAGGCGGTACCCCGGGGGCAGCGGCGCCGACCTGTCGAACAGGGCGATGTTGTCCATCCCGAGGAAGCCGCCCTCGAACAGGTTCGAGCCGGAGGCGTCCTTGCGGTTCACCCACCACGAGAAGTTCAGCAGCAGCTTGGTGAAGACGCGGATGAGGAAGTCGCGGTCGCGGTAGCCGTCGATCCGGTACACGTGCCAGGCGGCCCAGGCGTGCACGGGCGGGTTGACGTCGCCGAACTCCCACTCGTAGGCCGGGAGCTGGCCGTTGGGGTGCATCGCCCACTCCCGGCACATCAGGACGAGCTGCTCCTTGGCGAACCCCGGGTCGACGTGCGCCAGCGGGATCGTGTGGAACGCGGTGTCCCACGCCGCGAACCAGGGGTACTCCCACTCGTCGGGCATGGAGATGACGTCGGCCAGGGCCACGTGCCGCCAGGTGGTGTTGCGGCGGCCCGCGTCCTCCCGCTGCTGCGGGGAGGGGGCGACAGGGTCGCCGTCGAGCCACTGGGCGACGTCGAAGCGGTACAGCTGCTTGGTCCACAGCAGCCCGGCGTAGGCGCGGCGGGCGACGTGGCGGTCCTCGGCGGGCAGCGAGGGGTCGATGACGGTGGCGTAGAACTCGTCGGCCTCGGCGCGGCGCGCCTCGACGACGTCGTCGAAGCCGGGGCCGAAGGTCGCCGAGGTCGGGTCGGACGGCGCCAGGCGCAGCCGCACGGTCTTGGTCTCCCCGGGGGCGACGGAGTCCCACGAGTACCAGAAGGCGGCCTTCGTGCCGGTGTCGCCGGGGTTCACGCCCGTGGCGTCCCCCCGGACGACCGCGCGGTCGATCCCGTCCTTGGGGTGCTTGGGCGAGGTGCCGCGCTGGTCGCCGAAGAGGAGCGCCGCGTTGGTCTCGTTGTCGCAGAAGAGCACCTGCGGCGAGCCCTCGGCCGCGAGCACGTAGCGGCCCAGGTAGCCGTGCTCGGCCTCCACGGCCTCCAGGCCCGAGACGGTCAGGGTGGGCGCGAGCAGCTGCGTCAGCGCCCCGCGGCGCAGGTCGCGTCCCCACGACCAGGTGTTGCGGAACCACAGCTGCGGCAGCAGGTGCAGCGGCGCGGCCTCGGGGCCGTGGTTGGTGGCGGTGATGACCACGCAGACGTCGTCGGGGGCGGCCTTGGCGTAGGTCACCTGCACGTCGAAGAAGCGGTTCTCGTCGAGGACGCCGGTGTCCGCGAGCTCGAACTCGCGCTCGTCGCGGCTGCGGGCCGCGTTCTCGGAGCGCAGCCGCTCGTAGGGGAACTCCGCCTGCGGGTAGCGGTAGAGCCACTGCGCCCAGGAGTGCGTGGGGGTGCCGTCGACGGCCCACCAGTGCTCCTTGGCGTCCTCGCCGTGGTTGCCCTCCTCGTTGGTGAGGCCGAACAGCCGCTCCTTGAGGATCGGGTCCTTCCCGTTCCACAGGGCCACGGCGAGGTTGAGGAAGCCGTAGCGGTCGCAGAACCCGCCGAGGCCGTCCTCGCCCCAGCGGTAGGCCCGCGAGCGCGCGTGGTCGAACGGGAAGGAGCGCCACGCGTCGCCGTCGCCGGAGTAGTCCTCGCGGACCGTGCCCCACTGGCGGCCGGCGAGGTAGGGCCCCCACAGGCGCCACGGGCCCTCGGAGCCGGTGCAGGCCTCGAGGCGCGCGTGCTCCGCGGTCTGCGGAGCGGTGGGGGTGTTCTCGGCGGGCGCGGCGGGACCGCTGGTCGGAGCGTCGGGCACGGCAGAACCCTGCCACCTGGGGGCCGCCCGTGGTCCGAGGGGGGCTCCTGTCGAGCGCGATCCACCCGACCACCCACCCGCCCGCCCGGCCGGGAGGCGGCCGGGCGGGTCGGAGGGGTTCGAGCGGGTCAGCTGATGACGAGCTGGTCGCCCTCGGGGTCACGGTCAGGGCCGGCAGGCCCGAGGTGGCCGGGCCCTGGAGCACGGCGCCGCCGTCGCCGGCGTCGAAGACGCTGCCGTGCAGGGGGCAGCGGACCTCGGTGCCGGACTCGGCCTGGACGATGCCGCCCGCGTGCGGGCACACCGCGGAGTACGCGACGTAGGTGCCGGCGGTGGGCTGGGCGAGGACGACCTCCTCGCCGCCGACCTCGACGACGACGGCCTGGCCCTCGGGGACCTCGGAGGCCGCCACGCTGCCGCCCGAGCCCGAACCGCCCGCGGCGGAGGACTCCGAGCCGCCTGCGGACGCGGAGCCGCCGGTGCCCGCCGAGCCGTCCGAGCCGCCGGTGCCCGTGGTGGCCTGCTCGCCGGTGCCGCCGCAGGCGGCGAGCAGCCCCGCGGAGCCCAGGACGGCACCTCCTGCGCCGGCGCGCCGCAGCAGGGAGCGGCGGGAGCACGCCAGCGGCGCCCCGCTCACCGTCTGCACCGCAGCAGCGGCGTGGGCCTCGTCGAGGGACGGGGTCTGGGTGGGGGCGGCGGCCTGAGCGTCGGTCGTCATGGGGTGAGGCTAGGTGTTGCGGCTCCGCGCTTCCTGAGATCGACCTCCGAGCCGCTGACCGCAGCGGCGGAGGCCGCAGCGAGCACCGGGCCGAGGAACCGGCCGGTGTGGCTGCCGGTCCTCTCGTGGGTGGCGGCGACCTGCTCCGGCGTCCCCTGCGCGATCAGCTTGCCGCCGCCTGAGCCGCCCTCCGGACCCATGTCGAGCACCCAGTCGGCGCTCTTGATGACGTCGAGGTTGTGCTCGATGACGAGCACGGTGTTGCCCTTGTCGGCCAGGCCCTGGAGCACCTCGAGCAGCTTGCGCACGTCCTCGAAGTGCAGGCCGGTGGTCGGCTCGTCGAGGACGTACACGGTGCGCCCGGTGGAGCGGCGCTGGAGCTCGCTGGCCAGCTTCACGCGCTGCGCCTCGCCGCCCGACAGCGTCGGGGCGGGCTGCCCGAGCCGCACGTACCCCAGGCCCACGTCGGTGAGCGTCTTGAGGTAGCGGGAGATGCGCGGCACGGCCGCGAAGAACTCCGACGCCTCCTCGATGGGCATGTCGAGCACGTCGGCCACGGTCTTGCCCTTGAAGTGGACCTCGAGGGTCTCCCGGTTGTAGCGAGCGCCGTGGCAGACCTCGCAGGGCACGTACACGTCGGGCAGGAAGTTCATCTCGATCTTGATGGTGCCGTCGCCGCTGCAGTGCTCGCAGCGGCCGCCCTTGACGTTGAACGAGAAGCGCCCGGCCAGGTAGCCGCGGACCTTCGCCTCGGTGGTCTCGGCGAACAGGGAGCGGACCACGTCCCACACGCCGGTGTAGGTGGCGGGGTTGGAGCGCGGGGTGCGGCCGATCGGGCTCTGGTCGACGTGGACGACCTTGTCGAGCTGGTCGACGCCCTCCACGCGGGTGTGGCGGCCCGGCACCTGGCGGGCGCCGTTCAGCTTGTTGGCGAGGACCTTGTAGAGGATGTCGTTGACCAGGCTCGACTTGCCCGAGCCGGAGACCCCCGTCACCGCGGTGACCACGCCGAGGGGCAGCTCGACGTCGACGCCGCGCAGGTTGTTCTCGCGCGCCCCCACGACCTTGACCACGCGGCCCTTGTCGACGGGGCGGCGGGTGGCCGGCACCGGCACCCGCCGGCGCCCGGAGAGGTAGTCGCCGGTGATCGAGCCGGTGTTGGCGAGCAGCTCGGCGACGGGGCCGGAGTGGACCACCTGGCCGCCGTGCTCGCCCGCGCCCGGGCCGACGTCGACGACCCAGTCGGCCACGTGGATGGTGTCCTCGTCGTGCTCGACGACGATGAGGGTGTTGCCCAGGTCGCGCAGGCGGGTCAGCGTCTCGATGAGGCGGTGGTTGTCGCGCTGGTGCAGGCCGATGCTGGGCTCGTCCAGCACGTAGAGCACGCCCACCAGGCCGGAGCCGATCTGCGTGGCCAGGCGGATGCGCTGGGCCTCCCCGCCGGAGAGGGTGCCCGAGGCGCGGTCGAGGGAGAGGTACGTCAGGCCGACGTCGACCAGGAACTGCACGCGGGCGAGCACCTCGCGCAGGACGGCCGCGGCGATCTGCGCCTCGCGGGTGCTCAGCTCCAGGGTGTCGAGCCAGGCGCGCAGCTCGGCCACGGGCAGGGCGCAGGCCTGGGCGATGGACTTGCCGCCGACCGTGACGGCGAGGACCTCGGGGCGCAGGCGCGCTCCCCCGCAGACCGGGCAGGGCACCTCGCGCATGTAGCCCTCCATGCGCTCGCGCGAGGAGTCGGACTCGGTCTCGGAGTGCCGGCGCTGGATGAAGGGGATGACGCCCTCGAAGCCGCTGGTGTACGACCGCTCGCGGCCCCACCGGTTCTTGTAGGTGACGTGCACCTCGTAGCCCTCGCCCTTGAGCAGGGCGGCCGTGGCGCGCTCGGGCAGGGCCCGCCACGGGGTGTCGAGCGAGAAGCCGAGCTGCTTGGCCAGACCGCCCATGAGGCGCTGGTGGTACTCGCTGGTGCCCTGGCCGGTCCAGGGGGCGATCGCGCCGTCGGCGAGGGTCGTGTCGGGGTCGGGGACGACGAGCTCGGGGTCGACCTCGAGCCGGGTGCCGATGCCGGAGCACTCGGGGCAGGCGCCGTAGGGCGCGTTGAAGGAGAAGGTGCGGGGCTCGACCTCCTCCAGCGCCAGGGGGTGGTCGTTCGGGCAGGCGAGCTTCTCGGAGAAGCGCATGACCTTCGGGCCGTCACCCGAGCTCTCCTGGCCCTCGCGCTCGACGAGCTCGACCAGGAGCACGCCGTCGGCGAGCCCGAGGGCGGTCTCGACGGAGTCGGTGAGGCGGCGCATCACGCCCTCGCGCATCACCAGGCGGTCGACGACGACCTCGATGGTGTGCTTCTTGCGCTTGTCGAGGGTGGGCCGGCTCGCGGCGTCGCTCAGCTGGAGGGTCTCGCCGTCGACCCGCACGCGGGCGTAGCCCTTGGACTGGAGCTCGTTGAAGAGGTCGAGGAACTCGCCCTTGCGGCCGCGCACCACGGGCGCCAGCACCTGGAACCGGGTGGTCTCGGGGAGCTCCAGCAGCTTGTCGACGATCTGCTGCGGCGTCTGGCGCGCCACCGGCTCGTGGCAGGTGGGGCAGTGGGCGCGGCCCGCGCGGGCCCACAGGAGGCGCAGGTAGTCGTAGATCTCGGTGATCGTGCCGACCGTCGAGCGGGGGTTGCGGGAGGTCGACTTCTGGTCGATCGAGACCGCCGGGGACAGGCCCTCGATGAAGTCGACGTCGGGCTTGTCCATCTGCCCGAGGAACTGGCGGGCGTAGGCCGACAGCGACTCCACGTAGCGGCGCTGGCCCTCGGCGAAGATCGTGTCGAACGCGAGGCTCGACTTGCCGGAGCCGCTCAGCCCCGTGAAGACGATCATCTTGTCGCGCGGGAGGTCCAGCGAGACGTCCTTGAGGTTGTGCTCGCGAGCACCCTGAACGACCAGTCGATCCACGGTCGTCAACTCTAGGTCGACCCACCGACAGCCCGCCCGTCCGGACGGGCGGGCCGCCGGGCGGGCCGTCGGGGCGGCCTCAGAAGGAGGGGAAGGCGTCCGTCGGCTCCGGGCCGTCGCTGCCCGCGGGGTAGGTCTCCAGCGGCACCTCGTCGGCCTCCCAGGCGGCGATCACCGGCGCGAGGATGCGCCAGCAGTCCTCGGCGGTGTCGCCGCGCACCGAGAGCAGCGGGTCGCCGTCGAGCACCCCGGCGAGGACCTCGCCGTAGGCCGGGAGCTGGGAGTCGCCCAGCGTGGCCGAGAGGGTGGCCGGCTCCAGGTCGAACGGGTCTCCCTCGGCGTTGACCGTCAGGTCGAGGTTGACGGTTCCCGGCTTGAAGGTCAGCCTCAGCCGGGTCGGCCGGGCCTGGCCGTGCAGGCCCGCCATCAGGTGCGGGACCGGCTTGAAGGTGATGACCGCCTCCTTGCGCGCCTTCCCGAGGCCCTTGCCGGAGCGCAGCCGGAACGGGACGCCGGCCCAGCGCCAGGTGTCGACGGTCAGCACGACCTCGGCCAGCGTCTCGGTCTGGCGCGAGGGGTCGACGCCGTCCTCGGCGGTGTAGTCGGGCAGGTCCCGGTCGCCCATCCGGCCCGCGGTGTAGACGGCGCGGCGGCTGGCCTCCTGCGGGGTGCCCATGAGCCGCGTGGCGCGCAGCAGCTGGGCCTTGCGGTCGCGGAACTCGCGCTCGTCGAGGGCCGTCGGCGCGTCCATCGCCAGCACCGCGAGCACCTGCAGCAGGTGGCTCTGGATCATGTCCTTGAGCGCGCCGGCCTTGTCGTAGTAGCGCGCCCGGCCCTCGAGGGCGAGGTCCTCGTCGTAGACGACGTCGACGCGCTCGACGTGGCTGGCGTTCCAGGTCGGCTCGAAGAGGCGGTTGGCGAAGCGCACGCCCAGGACGTTGAGCACCGTCGACGTGCCCAGGAAGTGGTCGACGCGGTGCACGTGCTCCTCCGGCACGAGCTTGGCGACGACCTCGTTGAGCTCGTGCGCCGAGGCCTCGTCGGAGCCGAAGGGCTTCTCCATCACCAGGCGGGTGCTCTCGGGCAGGTCCTTGCCCACGAGGTTCTCGCAGGCCGTCGCCGTGATGGCCGGCGGCAGCGCGAAGTAGACGGCCACGGGCGCCCGGCAGGAGTGGAGCAGCTCGTTCAGGGCGTCGGGGTCGGTGACGTCGACCTGCTGGTACCGGCTCGCGTCGCGCACCGCGGTCACCGCCTCCCAGCCCGCGCCGTCGCCGTCGCCGTGCTCCTGCGCGCCGGCGAAGGCCCGGGTGACCACGCCGCGCCAGTGCTCGTCGTCCCAGTCCTCCGAGCCCGCGCCCACCAGCTGCAGCGAGGCGCCGTGGCCGTGGCCGTCGCCCTCGTTCCGCTCGGAGACGAGCAGCCGCGCGAGCCCCGGCAGGAGGAGCCGGGAGGCCAGGTCGCCGCTGGCGCCCAGGACGAGCAGCGTCGCCACCGGGTCTCCGCCGGAGTGCCCGCGCTCCCCCGCGGCGCCGTGCGCGCCACCGCTCTCGGTGCCGCCGGTCGCGCTGCTGTCGTGCGCATCGGGGGTCTTCTCGTGCTGGTCCGCCTGCTGCGAGCGCTCGTCCACGGCCCCACCCTGCCGAAGATCGCGGGGCGGTGCACGATGACGCCCGTGACCTCACCCGCCACTGACGAGCAGCAGGACCAGCAGCAGGACCAGCACGTCGAGCCGCAGCACGACGAGCAGCACGAGCAGCACGAGCAGCACGAGCAGCACGAGCAGCACGAGCAGCACGAGCAGCACGAGCAGCACATCGAGGACTACGCGCTGGTGGGCGACTGCCACACCGCGGCCCTGGTGAGCCGTCGCGGGTCCGTCGCGTGGATGTGCCTGCCCCGCTTCGACTCCCCCGCGGCCTTCGCCTCGCTGCTCGGCACCCCCGAGCACGGCCACTGGACGATCGCCCCGGCGGAGGACGGCCCGGCCGTGGTGTCGGTGGAGCGCACCTACGAGGGCGACTCCTTCCTGCTGCGGACCCGGTGGACGCTGGCCGACGGCGGCGTCGTCGACGTCGTCGACTGCATGCCCGTGGGCGACCGCCGCGCCGACCTGGTGCGCCGCGTGACCGGCGTCGAGGGGCGCGTCGAGCTGCGCCAGGAGCTGGTGATCCGGTTCGGGTACGGCGCGGTGGTGCCGTGGGTGCGCCGCGTCGGCGGCAAGGGCGAGCTCGCGAAGGGGCTCCTGGCGAGCGCCGGCCCCGACGCGGTGCTGCTGCGCACCACCGGCAAGCTGCCCAAGGCCCGCGGCCGCACGCACGTCGGCAAGATCAAGGTCGCTGCCGGCGAGGTGGTCGACACCGTGCTGACCTGGTACCCCTCCCACCGCGAGCCCCCGGCGGCGATGGAGGTCGGCGACCGGCTGGAGAGCACCCGGCGGTGGTGGCAGGAGTGGGCCGACCGCGGCGACGGCCCCGCGGCGAAGGGCACGTACGGCGCCGCGGTGACGCGCTCGCTGCTGGTGCTGCGAGCCCTGACGCACGAGGACACCGGCGGGATCGTGGCGGCGGCGACGACGTCGCTGCCCGAGATGCCGGGCGGCACGCGCAACTGGGACTACCGCTTCTGCTGGCTGCGCGACGCCGCCCTGACCCTCGAGGCCCTGATCGAGCACGGGTACACCGAGGAGGCCCGCGAGTGGCGGGGGTGGCTGCTGCGCGCGATCGCCGGCGACCCCGAGGACCTGCAGATCATGTACGGCGTCGACGGCGCGCGGGACCTGCCCGAGCGCGAGCTCGACCACCTGCCCGGCTTCGGCGGCGCCCGGCCGGTGCGGATCGGCAACGGCGCCGTCGACCAGTACCAGGCCGACGTGCTCGGCGAGGTCATGGTCGCCCTCGACGCCGCACGCCGCGCGGGCCTGTCGGAGGACGAGTTCTCCTGGCCGATGCAGCGGGCGCTGCTCGACTTCGTGGTCGCGCACTCCTCGCGCAAGGACAGCGGCATCTGGGAGATGCGCGGCCCGGAGCAGTACTACGTGCACTCGCGCGTGATGGTGTGGGCCGCCCTCGACCGCGGCGTGCGGGCGGTGCGCGAGCGGGGGCTCGACGGCCCCGCGGACCGGTGGGCAGCCCTGCGCGACCAGGTGCGCGCCGAGGTGATGGAGCACGGCGTCGACCACGGCACCGCCGACCGGCCGGGACGGGGCTGCTTCGTGCAGCACTACGGCACCACCGAGGTCGACGCCAGCCTCCTGCAGCTGCCGCAGGTGGGGTTCGTGGAGCCGGACCACCCCGCGATGGCCGCCACGGTCGCCGCCGTCGAGTCCGACCTGGTGCCCGACGGGCTGGTCATCCGCTACCGCACCGAGGCCTCCTCCGACGGCCTCCCGCCGGGCGAGCACCCCTTCCTGGCCTGCTCGTTCTGGCTCGTCGAGCAGTACGCCCGGAGCGGGCGCGCCCAGGACGGCCACGACCTGATGCGGCGCCTGGTGGGCCTCAGCAACGACGTCGGGCTCCTCTCCGAGGAGTACGACGTGCACGAGGGGCACCAGCTGGGCAACACTCCGCAGGCGCTGTCGCACCTGGCGCTGGTGCGGGCCGCCGACGCCCTCGCCGCGGCGGACCGGCGCTCCGGCGGCCACGAGCGAGCAGACCACCACGACGCCGAGGAGCTGGAGCGCTGATGCTGGACCTCAGGACCCTCTCGGTGGGGCCGGTCGACAACCGGTCCTACCTGCTGAGCGATGCCCGAGGAGGAGGGAGCGGCAGCTGGCTGCTCGTCGACGCCGCGAACGACGCCGACCGCCTGCTGGCCCTGCTCGACGAGGCGGTCCCCGCCGCTGCCCGCGGCCCGGGGACCATCGTCACCACGCACCGCCACGACGACCACGTGCAGGCGCTGGAGGCCGTGGCCGACGCGACGGCGGCCACCACCGCCGCCGGGGAGGACGACGCCGACGCCCTCCCCCGCGTGCCCGACGTGCGCCTGGGGCACGGCGCCGTGCTCGTGGTGGGCGACCACGAGCTGCAGGTCATCGCGCTGCGGGGGCACACCCCCGGCTCGGTGGCGCTGCTGGCGCCGGCGGGCGCGGTCGACGGGGTCCCCCACCTGTTCACGGGCGACTCCCTCTTCCCCGGGGGGCCCGGGAAGACGTGGTCGCCGGAGGACTTCACGTCGCTCGTGGACGACCTGGAGGCCCGGGTCTTCGCCGTGCTGGGTGACGACGTGGTCGTGCACCCCGGCCACGGGGACACCACGACGCTCGGCGCGGAGCGGCCCCGCCTGCAGGAGTACCGCGACCGCGGCTGGTGACGACACCGGCCGAGCACGTAGCCAGGGGCCCCGCCGCGGTGCGGCGGGGCCCCTGGCGTGCGAGCTCCGGGCGTCAGTGCGAGGGGGACTCGCCCCGGCGCTCCAGCTGCCGGCTGCGCAGCAGGCTCGCCACCGTGGTGATGGCCAGCGTGGTGAGGATGAAGACCAGTGAGGCCCACGTCGGGACCTCGGGGGCCCAGGAGAAGCCCTCGCCGCCGTTGAGGAACGGCAGCTCGTTGGTGTGCAGGGCCTCGAGCACCAGCTTGACACCGATGCCGCCGAGCACGACCGCCAGACCGATCGACAGGTACACCAGCCGGTCGAGCAGGCCGCCCAGCAGGAAGTACAGCTGCCGGAGCCCCATGAGCGCGAAGATGTTGGCCGTGTAGACCAGGAACGGGTCCTGGGTGAGGCCGAAGATCGCCGGGATCGAGTCGAGCGCGAACAGCAGGTCCGTGCTGCCGATGGCCAGGAACACGATGATCATCGGGGTGAACAGCTTCTTGCCGTCGACCGTGGTGCGGAGCTTGCCGCCGTCGTAGTGCTCGCTGAGCGGCAGCACCTTCCGCAGGCGGCGGATGAGGGCGTTGTCCTCGTAGTCCTCGTCGTCGTTCCTGTCGAGCACCAGCTTCACGGCGGTGTAGATGAGGAAGGCGCCGAAGAGGTAGAAGACCCAGCTGAACTGCTCGATCACCGCGGCACCGAGCAGGATGAAGATCCCGCGCAGCACCAGGGCGATGAGGATGCCGACCATCAGGACGAGCTGCTGCTCCTTCGCGGGGACCGCGAAGCGCGTCATGATGATCACGAAGACGAAGAGGTTGTCGACCGAGAGCGAGTACTCGGTGATCCATCCCGCGAAGAACTCCCCCGACTGCTGGGCCCCGCCCCCGGGGATCACCAGCATGACGATCCCGAACACGATCGCCAGCGCCACGTAGAAGGCCACCCACAGGGCGCTCTCCTTGGTGGAGGGGACGTGGGGCCGCCGGCCGACGATGAGCAGGTCGGCCAGCAGCAGCCCCACGAGCACCGCGAGGCTGCCGACCTCGAACCAGGTCGGCAGCTCCTGCACGGTCAGCCGTCCTTGCGGGTGTCGCGGGTCGCGCCGGTGCTGGACGCGGTGGTGGCCTGCGCGGCGCGGCCGGAGACGGGCACGTCGGCGTCACGGGGCTCGGTGCCGCCACCGGGGCCGCTGCCCGAGCCGACGTCACCGCGGCCGCCGCCCTGCTCGGCGTCCTTCTTCGACTTGCGCAGGCTGAGCACGGTGGTGAGCAGCAGCGCCACGACGATGAAGCCGAGGGAGACGGGCATGGGGATCTCCGGGATGACGGTGATGTGCTCGCCGCCGTTCAGCCAGGACAGCTCGTTCTCGTGCATGGCGTGGATGATCAGCTTCGCGCCGATGAAGGCGAGGATGGCCGCCAGGCCGTAGTGCAGGTACACGAGGCGGTCGAGCAGGCCGTCGATGAGGAAGTACAGCTGGCGCAGGCCGAGCAGCGAGAAGGCGTTGGCCGCGAAGACCAGGTACGTCTCCTGCGTCAGGCCGAAGATCGCCGGGATCGAGTCGACGGCGAAGATCAGGTCGGCGGTGCCGATGGCGATGATGACGACCAGCATCGGCGTGACGAAGCGCTTGCCGTCGATCTTCGTCGTGAACTTGTCGCCGTGGTAGTCGTCGGTGGTGGGGAGGATCCGCTTGCACAGGCGCAGGACGGCGTTCTCCTTGAACTCCTCCTCGCCGTGGTCGTTCTGGGCCTTGACCTGGGCGATCGCCGTGTAGATGAGGATCGCGCCGAAGATCCAGAAGATCCAGGAGAAGTTCTGGATGGCCGCCGCGCCGATGGCGATGAAGATGCCGCGCAGCACGATCGCGATCGCGATGCCGATGAGCAGCACCTTCTGCTGGTACTCCCGCGGCACGCCGAAGCTCGAGAGGATCAGCACGAACACGAAGAGGTTGTCGACGCTGAGCGCCTTCTCCGTGATGTACCCGGCGAAGTACTCCCCGCCGTAGGTCGGGCCGGCGAAGACCAGCACCAGCACCCCGAAGAGGATGGCGATGCCGACGTAGACCGCGGACCAGATCGCGGCCTCGCGGATCGACGGGGCGTGCGGCGTGCGCACGTGGCCGACGAAGTCGTAGACGATCATGCCCACGATGCCGACGAGGGTGATTCCCCACACCCAGAGAGGGACGTCCACGGATACCTCCGGAGTTCACGGCTGACGCGACTGACCGGAGGTCTCTCCCGCCCGGCACCGGGTCGCGGTGCGGACCGTCGGCCCGGGCCCACTCCCTCGGGGGTGGAACCGTGATGACGAGCCGACGCGCAGGGATACTCCCCTCACGTTCTCTTGACCTTAACGTGAACATCCACACGAGGCACGCCGTCGACGCGCCGCCGGCCCGCAGCGACCGCCGCGGGCCGGGACGGGCTCAGGCCGACGTCGCGCGCTCCATGCCCCGCAGCTCCTTCTTGAGGTCGCTGATCTCGTCGCGCAGACGGCCCGCCAGCTCGAACTGGAGCTCCGCGGCGGCGGCGTGCATCTGGTCGGACAGCTGCTGGATGAGCTCGGACAGCTCGGCCCCGGCCATCCCCGCCGTGCTCGCCGCGGCGGCAGCCCCTCCGCGGCCGCGGGCGCCGCCGGGGACGGGGGCCTTGCCCCGCGACTGCTGGCGGCCGGACCCGCCGAGCAGGTCGGCGGTGTCGGCGTCCTCCCGGGCGATGAGGTCGGTGATGTCGGCGATCTTCTTGCGCAGCGGCTGGGGGTCGACCCCGCGCTCGACGTTGTAGGCGATCTGCCGCTCGCGGCGGCGGTTGGTCTCGTCGATCGCCTGCTGCATCGAGGGGGTGACCCGGTCGGCGTACATGTGCACCTGGCCGGAGACGTTGCGGGCGGCGCGGCCGATGGTCTGGATCAGCGAGCGGGCCGAGCGGAGGAAGCCCTCCTTGTCGGCGTCGAGGATGCTCACCAGGCTCACCTCGGGCAGGTCGAGGCCCTCGCGCAGCAGGTTGATGCCGACCAGGACGTCGTAGTCGCCCTGGCGCAGCTCGCGCAGCAGCTCCACGCGGCGGAGGGTGTCGACCTCGGAGTGCAGGTAGCGCACCCGCACGCCCTGGTCGAGCAGGTAGTCGGTGAGGTCCTCGGCCATCTTCTTGGTGAGCGTGGTGACCAGCACGCGCTCGTCCCGCTCGGCCCGCTCGCGGATCTGGCCGAGCAGGTCGTCGATCTGCCCCTTGGTGGGCCGCAGCACGACCTGCGGGTCGATGAGGCCCGTGGGGCGGATGACCTGCTCGACGAACTCGCCCTTGACGCGCGACATCTCGTAGTCACCCGGGGTGGCCGACAGGTACACCGTCTGCCCGATGCGCTCGAGGAACTCCTCCCACGTCAGCGGGCGGTTGTCCATGGCGCTCGGGAGGCGGAAGCCGTGGTCGACGAGGGTGCGCTTGCGGCTCATGTCGCCCTCGTACATCGCCCCGACCTGGGGGACGGTGACGTGCGACTCGTCGATGACGAGGAGGAAGTCCTCGGGGAAGTAGTCGAGGAGGGTGTGCGGCGCGGTGCCGGGGGCGCGCCCGTCGATGTGGCGCGAGTAGTTCTCGATGCCGGCGCAGGTGCCGACCTGGCGCATCATCTCGATGTCGTAGGTGGTCCTCATGCGCAGGCGCTGGGCCTCGAGCAGCTTGCCCTGCGACTCCATCTCGGCCAGGCGGGCCTCGAGCTCGCGCTCGATGGTGGTGATGGCGCGCTCCATGCGCTCCGGGCCGGCGACGTAGTGCGTGGCGGGGAACAGGTGCATGGTCGTCTCGTCGCGCAGCACCTCGCCCGTCAGCGGGTGCAGCAGGTACAGCTTCTCGATCTCGTCACCGAACATCTCGATGCGGATCGCGTGCTCCTCGTACACCGGGATGATCTCGATGGTGTCGCCCCGCACCCGGAAGGTGCCGCGGGTGAAGGCGAGGTCGTTGCGGGTGTACTGCATGGTGACGAACTGCCGGAGCAGGTCGTCACGCTCGACGGTGTCGCCGACGGTCAGCGTGACCATCCTGTCGACGTACTCCTGCGGCGTGCCCAGGCCGTAGATGCAGGAGACCGACGCCACCACGACGACGTCGCGGCGGGTCAGCAGCGAGTTGGTGGCGGAGTGCCGCAGCCGCTCGACCTCCTCGTTGATGGAGGAGTCCTTCTCGATGTAGGTGTCGGACTGAGGGACGTACGCCTCGGGCTGGTAGTAGTCGTAGTACGAGACGAAGTACTCGACGGCGTTGTTGGGCAGCAGCTCGCGGAACTCGTTGGCGAGCTGCGCCGCGAGGGTCTTGTTCGGCGCGAGCACCAGGGTGGGGCGCTGCAGCTGCTCGATGGTCCACGCCGTGGTGGCGGACTTGCCGGTGCCGGTGGCGCCCAGCAGCACGACGTCCTTCTGGCCGTCCCGGATGCGCCGGGAGATGTCGGCGATGGCGGTGGGCTGGTCTCCCGCCGGGGAGAACTCGGACTCGACGGTGAAGGGCGCGACGCGACGCTGGAGATCGGTGACCGGGCGCATGGTGACAGTCTGAACGCCGGGTCCGACATCCGCTGTTCCCGGCGATCTCCCGGCGACCCCCCGGGGGGTCACGACGAGCGGGCCAGCACCTCCGCGATGAACTCCGTCTTGCCCGCCGCGTAGTCGTCGACCGTGCGGTGCTTGGCCGCCAGCCCCCGCTTGAGCAGTGCGTACGCCTCCCGGGCGTGGGGGTCGGCCACCAGCGCGTCGCGGAACGCGGGCACCTCGCGGGCCTCCGGGTTGGCCGCGTCCCGCACGTGGCAGTCCACGAGCCGCCCCGGGTCGGCGTTCGCCGCGAACCCCTTGGGCACCCGCCGGTACGCCTCACCCCCCTGGCCGCGCCGGGACGTCGGCTCGTCCCACCACTCCCCCGGCTCGGCCACCAGGCCCGCCGCCCGCAGGTCGGCGGCCACGGCCAGCGCGGTGGGCAGGTCGGCGCAGACGACCTGCAGGTCGATGCAGTCCTTCGCGAGCAGGCCCGGCACCGCCGTCGAGCCGGTGTGCTGGACGTCGAGGGCGCGCTCCCCCGCCGCCCGGCGCACCCGGGCCGCCAGGCGCTCACCCGCGGCGGCCCACCCCGGGTCCGGCGGCACGAGCACGGGGTGCTCCGGGCGCGGTGCGCGGCGCCCCTCGCGCAGGTTCCACTCGTACGGCACCAGCCGGTCGCGCCACAGGGAGCCCAGGGCCTCGGCCAGCGCCTCCGGGCTGCCCCCGCCGTCCAGGAGCACGTCCGCCGCGGCGCGGCGCGCGTCGTCGTCGGCCTGCGCGGCGATCCGGGCTCGCGCGTCGTCCTCGGCCATCCCCCGCCCCTCCACGAGGCGCCGGAGCCGGACCTCCTCGTCGGCCATGACGGCCAGCACCAGGTGGTAGCGGTCGCCGCGCCGCAGCTCCACCAGCAGCGGGATGTCGTGGACGACGACGGCGGCGGGGTCAGCCTCGACCGCAGCGGCCACGAGCGCCTCGGTGCGCTCCAGCACCAGCGGGTGCGTGATCGCCTCCAGCGCCAGCCGACGCGCGGGGTCGCCGAAGACCACGCGCCCGAGCGCGGGGCGGTCCAGCGACCCGTCGGGAGCCAGCACCGCGTCACCGAACTCGCGGGCGACAGCGGCCAGCCCCGGCGTCCCGGGGGCCACCACCTCGCGGGCGATCGCGTCGGCGTCGACCACGACGGCACCCAGCTCGCGCAGCGCCCTCGCCGCCGTGCTCTTGCCCGCCCCGACACCACCGGTCAGCCCCACCCACAGCACCGCCCGACCCTACGGCCCGGACCCGCCGCAGACGCAGGACGGCCCCGCACCCCCCGGGAGGGGTGCGGGGCCGTCGAGGTGGGGCTGGGTCAGCCGCCGGTCAGCTTCTCGCGCAGAGCCGCGAGAGCCTCGTCGGAGGCCAGGGTGCCCTCGCCGGCGCCGCCGCCCGAGCTGCTGCTCGCGCGGTTGCTGCTGCCGGACTCCACCGGGGCGGAGCTGGAGTACGAGGTCGCGGTGGACTCGCCGGACTCCACGGCCTCCGCGTCGCGCACGCGCGCCTCGGAGACCTGCTTGCGGTGGGCCTCCCAGCGGGCGTGGGCCTCGGCGTACTGCCGCTCCCACTCCTCGCGCTGCGCCTCGAAGCCCTCGAGCCAGTCGTTGGTCTCGGGGTCGAAGCCCTCGGGGTACTTGTAGTTGCCGGCCTCGTCGTACTCCGCGGCCATGCCGTACAGCGACGGGTCGAAGTCGTCCGACTCGGTGTCGACGCCCTGGTTCGCCTGCTTTAGCGACAGGGAGATGCGGCGGCGCTCCAGGTCGATGTCGATGACCTTGACGAAGATGTCGTCACCGACGTTGACGACCTGCTCCGGCAGCTCCACGTGGCGCTCGGCCAGCTCGGAGATGTGGACCAGGCCCTCGATGCCCTCCTCGACGCGCACGAACGCACCGAACGGGACGAGCTTGGTGACCTTGCCCGGCACGACCTGGCCGATCGCGTGGGTCCGGGCGAACTGCTGCCACGGGTCCTCCTGCGTCGCCTTCAGCGACAGGGAGACGCGCTCGCGGTCCATGTCGACGTCGAGGACCTCGACCTTGACCTCCTGGCCGACCTCGACGACCTCGGAGGGGTGGTCGATGTGCTTCCAGGACAGCTCGGAGACGTGGACGAGGCCGTCCACGCCGCCCAGGTCGACGAAGGCGCCGAAGTTGACGATCGACGACACGACACCCGGACGCACCTGGCCGCGCTGCAGCGTCTGCAGGAAGTTCTGGCGCACCGCGGACTGCGTCTCCTCGAGCCAGGCGCGGCGCGAGAGGACGACGTTGTTGCGGTTCTTGTCGAGCTCGATGATCTTCGCCTCGAGCTGCTGGCCCACGTAGGGGGCCAGGTCGCGCACGCGGCGCATCTCGACGAGGGAGGCGGGCAGGAAGCCGCGCAGGCCGATGTCGAGGATGAGGCCGCCCTTGACGACCTCGATGACGGTGCCGGTGACGACGCCGTCCTCCTCCTTCAGCTGCTCGATCGTGCCCCAGGCGCGCTCGTACTGAGCCCGCTTCTTGGACAGGATGAGGCGGCCTTCCTTGTCCTCCTTCTGGAGGACCAGGGCCTCGACCTCGTCACCGACGCCGACGACCTCGCTGGGGTCGACGTCGTGCTTGATGGAGAGCTCGCGCGAGGGGATGACGCCCTCGGTCTTGTAGCCGATGTCGAGGAGGACCTCGTCGCGGTCGACCTTGACGATGGTGCCGGAGACGATGTCCCCGTCGTTGAAGTACTTGATCGTCGCGTCGATCGCGGCGAGCAGCTCTTCGGCAGAGCCGATGTCGTTGATGGCGACCTGGGGAGCGCTCGACGACGGGAGGGTGGCGGTCATGAAGGGATGGGCTCCGATGCGGACAGGGAATGAGTGGTGGACAGGATGAGCGGGAGCACCGCTGGCCTCCGAGCTGGTGCCGGAGGCACTGGCGCACCCAACTGTCAAGAGTACCTCGGATGAGCGGCGAGCTCTCCAGCGCGGGGTACGGACCCGCGGGCGCGGGCGAGAGCGTGCGCGCCAGCCGCAGCCACTGGGACGGCGCCTCGGCCACCTACCTCGAGGACCACGGCCGAACCCTCGGCACCGACGTGCTCGTGTGGGGGCCCGAGGGCCTGACCGAGGACGACGCCCGGCTGCTCGGCGACCCCGCGGCGCTGGCGGGCGCGGTCGTGGTGGAGGTCGGGTGCGGCGCCGGCCAGGGAGCGCGCTGGGCCACCGCCCGGGGCGCTCGCGCCGTGGGCGTGGACCTGTCGGCGGGGATGCTCGCCCGCAGCCGCGCGCTGGACGCCACCTCCGGGGTGCCCACCCCCGTGCTGCAGGCCGACGCCGGCGCCCTGCCGCTGGCCGACGGCTGCGCCCAGGTGGCCTTCTCCGCCTACGGGGCGCTCCCGTTCACCGCGGACGCCGCCGGGGTCATGGCCGAGGTGCACCGCGTGCTCGCCCCCGGGGGCCGGTGGACCTTCTCGGTCAGCCACCCGGTGCGGTGGGCCTTCCCCGACGACCCCGGCCAGCGCGGCCTGGTGGCCGACAGGTCGTACTTCGACAGGGCTCCCTACGTCGAGCGCGACGACGCCGGCCACCTGCTCTACGCCGAGCACCACCGGACCGCGGGCGACTGGGTGCGGCTGCTGCGCGGAGCCGGCTTCGCCCTGCTCGACCTGGTCGAGCCCGAGTGGACCCGCGACGACCAGCCCACCTGGGGCGGGTGGAGCGCCCTGCGCGGACGCCTGCTGCCGGGGACGGCGGTGTTCGTCTGCGAGCGCGTCAGCGGGTGACGGACCCGGCCGGCGCCGTCAGCGGCGGCGCCGGCCCGGGCGGTCCGAGTCCCGGGACCGCCCGGTCAGCGGGTCAGTGGCCCGCCTCGTGCCAGGAGGCGCCCTGGCCCACCGAGACCTCCAGCGCCACCGACAGCTGCGTGCGCTCCTGGACGACGGGACCCATCTGCTCGCGCAGCAGCGCCTCCACCGTGTCGCGCTCGCCCGCGACGACGTCGACGACGAGCTCGTCGTGGACCTGCAGCAGCAGCCGTGAGCGCAGCCCCTGCTCGCGCAGGGCCCGCTCGACCCCGAGCATCGCGAGCTTGATGACGTCGGCCGCGGAGCCCTGGATGGGGGCGTTGAGCGCCATGCGCTCGGCGATCTCGCGGCGCTGGCGGTTGTCGCTGGTGAGGTCGGGCAGGTAGCGGCGCCGGCCGAGCACCGTCTCGGTGAAGCCCGTGGCGCGCGCCTCCTCGACCACGCCGCGCAGGTAGTCGCGGACGCCGCCGAACCTGGCGAAGTAGTCGTCCATGAGGCCGCGCGCCTCGTCGACGGGCACGGTGAGCTGGCGCGAGAGGCCGAACGCCGACAGGCCGTAGGCCAGGCCGTACGACATGGCCTTGATCTTGGCGCGCATCTCGCTGGTGACGTCGGCGGGCTCGACGCCGAAGACGCGGGCCCCGACGAAGCGGTGCAGGTCCTCCCCGGAGCGGAAGGCCTCGATGAGGCCCTCGTCGCCGGACAGGTGGGCCATGATCCGCATCTCGATCTGGCTGTAGTCGGCGGTGAGCAGCAGCTCGGCGTCGCGGCCCACCACGAACGCCTCGCGGATGCGGCGCCCCTCGGCGGTGCGGATCGGGATGTTCTGCAGGTTCGGGTCGGTGGAGCTCAGGCGCCCCGTGGCCGCGATGGTCTGCTGGAAGGTGGTGTGGATGCGCCCGTCGTCGGCGACCGACTTGAGCAGGCCCTCGACGGTCTGCCGCAGGCGGGAGGCGTCGCGGTGGCGCAGCAGGTGGTCGAGGAAGGGGTGGGGCTGGCGGACGTTGAGGTCGGCCAGGGCCTCGGCGTCGGTGGTGTAGCCGGTCTTGGTGCGCTTCGTCTTCGGCATGCCGAGCTGCTCGAAGAGCACCACCTGCAGCTGCTTGGGCGAGCCCAGGTTGATCTTCTGCCCGCCGATCGCGGCGTACGCCTCCTCCGCGGCGTCGGCGACGACGGCCGCGAACTCGCCCTCGAGGCGCTCCAGGGCCTGGACGTCGACGGCGACGCCGTCGGACTCCATCTGCGCCAGGAGCGGTACCAGCGGCAGCTCGAGGTCGCGCAGGAGCTCCTCGCCGCCGCGCTGGGCCACCTGCTCGGCGAGCACGCCGGACAGCTCCAGGACGGCGGCGGCGCGCACGCACGCCAGCTCGCCCTCGTCGGGCTGGTCGGCCGCGGCGGCGTCGCCGTCGTCGAAGGAGAGATCGAGCTCGCCCTGCTCCTCGGCGGCCGCGGGGGGCGCGTCGGCGCGGAGCTCGCGCTGGAGGAACCTGACGGCCAGGTCGGCGAGGTCGTAGCTGCGCTGGTCGGGCTGGCACAGGTAGGCGGCGAGCGCGGTGTCGGCGGCCAGGCCCCGCAGCGGCAGGCCGCGGGCCTCGAGGCCGTGGAGGGCGGTCTTGGCGTCGTGCAGGACCTTGGGCGCCGCCGGGTCGGCGAGCCACGCCGCCAGCGCGGTCTCGGCGCCGGGCTCGACCTCGCGCAGGTCGACCCAGGCGGCCGCGCCGTCGGCCGAGGCCAGGGCCACGCCCCAGGCGTCGCCGCTGCCGGCGCTCCAGCGCGCCAGCACGCTCACGCCGGTGGGGGTGCCCGCGGGGGCGTGCTCGGCGAGCCACGCCGCGAGCGCGTCACCGGTGGGCCGCTCGGCGGCGACCGCGAAGCCGCCCTGGGACGCCTCGGCCGCGGGGTCGGGGGTGGCGAGGGTGGCGAAGAGCCGCTCGCGCAGCACCCGGAACTCCAAGCCGTCGAAGATGCGGTGCACCTCCTCGCGGTCCCAGGCGCGGACGGCGAGGTCGTCGACGACGACGGGCAGCTCCAGGTCGCGCACCGGGGCGTTGAGGCGCTTGTTGCGCAGCACCTGGTCGAGGTGGTCGCGCAGCGACTGCCCGGCCTTGCCCGTCAGCGCGCCGACGCCGGCGACCAGGCCCTCGAGGTCTCCGTGGGCGGTGAGCCACTTGGCGGCCGTCTTGGGGCCGACGCCGGGGACGCCGGGCAGGTTGTCGCTGGTCTCCCCCACCAGGGCGGCGAGGTCGCCGTAGCGCTCGGGCCGCACCCCGTACTTCTCCTCGACGGCGTCGGGGGTCATCCGCGCCAGGTCGGAGACGCCCTTGCGGGGGTAGAGCACGGTGGTGCCCTCGTCGACCAGCTGGAAGGCGTCGCGGTCACCGGTGACCACGAGCACCTCCAGGCCCTGGGCCCGGGCGGAGCCGGTGAGGGTGGCGATGACGTCGTCGGCCTCGTAGCCCTCCTTGGTCACCACCGTGACGCGCAGCGCCGCGAGGACCTCCTTGACGAGGTCGACCTGGCCCACGAACTCCGACGGGGTGCTGGCGCGCCCCGCCTTGTACTCGGGGTACTCGGCGGTGCGGAAGGTCTGCTTGGAGACGTCGAAGGCCACCGCGAGGTGGGTGGGCGACTCGTCGCGCAGGAGGTTGATGAGCATCGAGGTGAAGCCGTAGACCGCGTTGGTGGTCTGCCCGGTGCTGGTGGAGAAGTTCTCGGCCGGGAGCGCGAAGAACGCCCGGTAGGCCAGGGAGTGGCCGTCGACCAGGAGCAGGCGCGGACGGGCCCCGTCGAGGACCTCGGCGGCGCCCGCGGCGGCGTCGGTGGGGCTGGCCTTCGTGCTGGTCGGGCTCACGTCTGCCAGCCTAGGCGGGGTGGACGACATCGCGGTCGGGGCGGGCGCCCCGGACCACTCGGACGACCCCGTGCTGCGCACCGCCGGCACCCTCATCGAGCGCATGGGCATCGAGCTCGACCTGAGCGACCCCGCGCGGCCGGTCGGCACGATGCCGGTGGCGGGCAACACCCAGCCCTACGGGCTGCTGCACGGCGGCGCGTCGGTGGTGCTCGCGGAGACCCTCGGGTCGGTCGCCGCGGCGCTCGCCGCGGGGCCGGGCCGCGTGGCCGTCGGCGTCGACATCAACGCCACCCACCACCGGGCCGTGCGCGGGGGCGCGGTGACCGGCCGCACCGAGCCGCTGCACGTGGGCCGCACCACCGCCAGCTACGAGGTGGTCATCACCGACGAGACCGGGCGCCGCGTCTGCACGTCGCGCATCACGTGCCAGCTGCGGGACGCACCGCCCCGCTGAGGTCCGCACCGGGCGGTGCGGGAGCGGGGCGCTCGCGCTGGCGGCGCCGGAGCGCGACCACCTGGTCGAGGGCGGCGCGACGGCGCCCCCGCGACCCGGCGGCGGTGGCAGCGGTGGCGGCGAGCCGGGCGCGCAGCACCGCGAGGGGGGCGGCGCGGACGACGACGGGCCGGCCGAACCCGAGCCGGGCGAGGAAGCGCTGCGCCTCGCGGTGGCCCGGGTCTCCCGCGGCGCTCACCTCGTCGACGCCGGCGGCCTCGGCCACGGCGGCCACGGCCCCCAGCAGCGCGTGGCCCACGCCCTGGCGCCGCCAGGCGGGAGCCACCCAGAGCTGGTCGACGTGCAGGACCGGCGCGGGGACGGGCACGACGACCTCGGCGCGGCGCACCACGGCGACGCCCACGGCCTCCTCGCCGCCCTCGCGCGGCACCACGGCCACGTGCACCTCGACGTGGGGGTGGTCGACCAGGGCCTCGAGGCGGAGCCGCGCCGACGCGTCGCGGGCGGTGCGCTGCGCGGGCACGTCGGCGCGCGCGGGCGCCGCGACGGCCGTGTCGCGCACCAGCGCCTCCAGCAGGTGGAGGTCGCCCGCGCCCGCACGACGCACCTCGACCGAACCCCTCGCCACCACGCCTCCCGTGCACCGACCCCGTCGTCCAGCGGCAGAGTAGACCCGCCCCCTGCGAGCGCCCCGAGTGGATCTCCCCACCCCCACCTGCGGGTTCGGCCTCCGCCGCTCCCCGGGTCACGGTCGGGTCACGACTCGCGCCGATCCCCGCCCAGCCACCCCCGGAGCGACCCGCAGGCGGCTCCCACGCGGTTATGCTCCGGCGCCCGGTAGAGGGACTGCGCCCTCCCGCGCGTCCCCTGCAGAAACACCCTGGAGGTCCTCCCGTGCGGAGAGCAGCGACGGCGCTGGTGGCGCTGGTGCTGGCCGTCATGGCGGTGGTGGTCGGCGCGAGCGCCGCGACCGCCGCCACCGAGACGCCCACACCGGCAGCTGCCGGTCAGACGACCGAGACGACGGCGGCCTCCGGCTCCGAGAGCGGTGGTCTCGCGATCACCGCCCGGGTCCGCACCGCCGACGGCGGCGACGTCGAGGGGGCGAGCATCTCCGTCACGCAGGACGGCGCGCAGGTCGCCACCGGCACCACCGACGCGCAGGGCAGCGCCTCGCTCCCCGTCCCCGCCCCCGGCGCGTACGACGTCGAGCTCGACGTCGACTCGCTGCCGGAGTCGGCGCAGGGCCTGGAGCCGCGCTCCCCCACGATCTCGACCACCGTCGAGGAGGGCCGCGACCGCACCGTCGCCTTCCGGCTCTCCGAGGAGGGCGGCGGCTCCAGCGCCGGCGCGGGCGCCGGCGACCAGGTGCTGCAGCGCATCGCGACCGGCCTGCGCTTCGGCCTGGTCATCGCCCTGGGGGCGATCGGCCTCTCGCTGATCTTCGGCACCACCGGCCTGACCAACTTCGCGCACTCCGAGCTCATCACCCTCGGTGCGCTGACGACCTACTTCTACACGGTCATCGCCGGGCTCCCGTTCCTGCTCGCCGCCGCCGCGGGCCTGGTCACGTGCGGGGTCTTCGGCTACCTCAACGACCGCGTGCTCTGGCAGCCGCTGCGCCGCCGCGGCACCGGGCTGATCGCCATGATGATCGTGTCGATCGGCCTGTCGCTCTTCCTGCGCTACCTGTACCTCTACGTCTTCGACGGCGGCGTCCGCACCTTCCCGGGCTACGCCGGGCAGGGCGGCGTCCAGGTCCTCCCGGGCGTGCTGCTGCGCCCCCTCGACCTGTGGACGATGGGCCTGTCCGTCGTCGTGCTGGTGGTCGTGGCGCTCGCGCTGGTCAAGACCCGCCTGGGCAAGGCCACCCGCGCCGTCGCCGACAACCCCGCGCTGGCGTCGGCCTCCGGCATCGACGTCGACAGGGTCATCCGCACCGTCTGGGTGGTGGGCTCCGCGCTCGCCGGCCTCTCCGGCGTCGTCCTCGGCCTCCAGCAGGGCATCAGCTTCCAGATGGGCTTCCAGATCCTGCTGCTCGTCTTCGCGGCCGTCACCCTGGGCGGCCTCGGCACCGCCTTCGGCGCCGTCGTGGGCTCGCTCATCGTCGGGCTCTTCGTCGAGCTGTCGACGCTGCTCATCCCCAGCGAGCTCCAGAACCTCGGGGCGCTGGTCATCCTGATCCTCATCCTGCTCGTGCGGCCCCAGGGCATCCTCGGCCGCGCCCAGCGGATCGGCTGAGAGGCCCCCGTGGACATCTCGATCCTCAACAACGCCCTCGCCGCGGCGATCGGCCTCGACACCGTCATCTACGCCCTCGCCGCGCTGGGGCTGAACATCCAGTTCGGCTACGCCGGGCTGCTCAACTTCGGCCAGGCCGCCTTCGTGGCCATCGGCTCCTACGGCATCGCGACGATCGTCTCGATCGCGGGTCTGCCCTTCGTCGTGGGCATCCTCGTGGGGCTCGCCGGGTCGGTGGTCTTCGCGCTGCTGCTGGGCATCCCCACCCTGAGGCTGCGGGCCGACTACCTCGCCATCGCGACCATCGCGGCCTCCGAGGTGGTGCGCCTGCTGGCGCGCTCGAACAGCCTGGGCGCCTACACCGGCGGGTCCAACGGCCTCTCGGGCTTCGCCGAGGGCTTCTACGACCTCAACCCGTTCCCGCAGGGCACCTACGGCTTCGGCCCGTTCGCGGCCAACGAGCGCAACACCTGGATCCTGCTCGTCGGCTGGCTCCTCGTGGCGCTCGTGGCCCTGGCCACCTGGGCGATCATGCGCAGCCCCTGGGGCCGCGTGCTCAAGGGCATCCGCGAGGACGAGGACGCCGTCCGCGCCCTCGGCAAGAACGTCTACGCCTACAAGATGCAGGCGCTGGTGCTCGGTGGCCTCGTCGGCACCCTCGGCGGGTTCGTCTTCTCCCTGGGCCGCGCCGCGGTGCAGCCCGACAACTACGCCACGGCGTTCACCTTCTTCACCTACACGGTGCTGCTGCTCGGCGGCGCGGCCCGCGTGCTCGGCCCGGTGGTCGGCGCCGCCATCTTCTGGGTGGTCCTGTCGCTCACCGACGGCGTGCTGCGCGGTGCCATCCAGGAGGGCTGGATCCCCGCGGCGCTCATGTCGAGCTCGCAGGTCGGCCAGGTCCGCTTCATGCTGGTCGGGCTCGCGCTCATGCTCTTGATGATCTACAGGCCGCAAGGCATCTTCGGCGACCGGAGGGAGCTGGCTCTCGATGGCCGGTGACACGCACGCCCCTGCTGCGGCAGGAGCGACCCAGCAGACGGGTCAGCAGGGCACCCGAAAGGAGGCCGCGACCCGCGCGCTGGCCGACGTCCCCCGCGTCCCGGGGGCCAAGAAGCCCGACCCGGTGCTCGTCGCCGACGGCGTGGTCCGCCGCTTCGGCGGCCTGACCGCCGTCTCGGTCGACCACGTCGAGATCCAGCGAGGTGCCATCACGGCCCTCATCGGACCCAACGGCGCGGGCAAGACGACGTTCTTCAACCTGCTGACGGGCTTCGACAGGCCCGACGAGGGGAAGTGGTCCTTCGACGGCACCGACCTCGCCCGCGTCCCCGCCCACAAGGTGGCCCGGCGCGGCATGGTCCGCACGTTCCAGCTCACCAAGGCGCTCTCGCGCCTGACCGTGCTGCAGAACATGCTGCTGGGCGCCTCGGGCCAGAAGGGCGAGAGCCTGCTGCGCGCCGCGTTCGCCGGCATCTGGCGCAGCCAGGAGAAGGCCAACACCGAGCGCGCCATGGAGCTGCTCGGCCGCTTCAAGCTCGACAAGAAGGCCGACGACTTCGCCGGCAGCCTCTCCGGCGGCCAGCGCAAGCTCCTCGAGATGGCCCGGGCGCTCATGAGCGACCCGCAGGTGGTCATGCTCGACGAGCCGATGGCCGGCGTGAACCCCGCGCTGACCCAGTCGCTGCTCGGCCACGTCAAGGACCTGCGCGAGCAGGGCATGACCGTGCTGTTCGTGGAGCACGACATGGACATGGTCCGCGACATCTCCGACTGGGTCGTCGTCATGGCCCAGGGGAAGGTCGTGGCCGAGGGCCCACCCGACTCGGTCATGGCCGACCCGGCCGTCATCGAGGCCTACCTCGGCGGGCACCACGACGTCTCCCTGGCCGACGAGGCCGCGGCGGCGGAGCTGGAGAAGGAGATCGAGGCCGAGGTCGAGGCGGAGATCGCTCAGGACGACGCGAAGGACGGGCACGCTCGATGAGCGCTGGGAGCACCACCATCCAGGACCGCTCCGCCCACGTCAGCGCGGCCGACGGCGCGGTGCTGCGGGCCGACGAGCTGGTCGCCGGGTACTTCCCCGGCGTCAACATCCTCAACGGGACCGACCTCTACTGCCACGAGGGCGAGCTGGTCGGCATCATCGGCCCCAACGGCGCCGGCAAGTCGACCTTCCTCAAGGCGCTGTTCGGCCTGGTGAAGATCCGCTCCGGGAGCATCACGCTCAAGGGCGAGGAGATCACCGGCCTGCGCGCCGACAAGCTCGTCCGCCAGGGCGTGGGCTTCGTGCCGCAGAACAACAACGTGTTCCCCTCGCTCAGCATCGAGGAGAACCTGCAGATGGGCTGCTACCAGGACCCCAAGCGGTTCAAGGAGCGCTTCGACGTCGTCACCGACCTGTTCCCCTCCCTCGGCACCCGCCGCGCCCAGCGCGCCGGGTCGCTGTCCGGTGGTGAGCGCCAGATGGTGGCGATGGGCCGCGCCCTGATGATGGACCCGTCCGTGCTGCTGCTCGACGAGCCGTCGGCGGGCCTGTCCCCCGCCATGCAGGACGAGGTCTTCCTGCGCACCCGCCAGATCAACAAGACCGGGACCTCCGTGGTGATGGTCGAGCAGAACGCCGCGCGCTGCCTGCAGATCTGCGACCGCGCGTACGTGCTCGACCAGGGCCGCAACGCCTACACGGGCACCGGCAAGGACCTGGCGACCGACCCCAAGGTGGTCGAGCTCTACCTGGGCACCCTCGCCAAGAACTGACGCGCTCCACGACGCCGAGAGGGCGCCACCCCGGTCGGGGTGGCGCCCTCTCGGCGTCGTGGGCCCAGCGGCGCAGGGCGGCGCTGCGCGGCTGCGGCTGCGGCTGCGGCTGCGCCGGAACAGCAGAGGGCCCCGCCCCCGGAGACCGGGAGCGGGGCCCTCGCGCCAGCGGCGCTCAGCTCAGGACGAGCCTCAGATGGAGCCGGTGACGTAGTCGATGTTCGTGTAGGTGTTGTCGTCGCCGTACTCGTAGATGCCGATCGTGGCCTGGGTCTCGTCGCCCTGGGCGTTGAACTCGATCGGGCCGGAGTAGCCGTCGTAGTCGATGTCGGTGCCGGCGTTCAGCAGGTCCAGGCACTCCTTGTAGGCGGTGCACTTGGTGCCGCCCTCGGAGACGGACTGCATCATCGAGGCGATGCCGGTGCCGCTGTCGTTCTTGGCGGCCTGGGCGGCCAGCGCGACAAGGACGGTCGCGTCGTACGCCTCGGGGGCGTAGCTGAAGTCGGCCAGCTGCGGGTTCAGGGCCAGCAGGCGGTCGCGGAAGTCACCGGTGGTGGCGGCGCCGGGCAGGGTGCCCTTGACGCCCTTCAGCGTGCCGGCGGGGAAGTCGTCGCCGTAGTTCGACAGGTTGCCGTCGACGAAGTAGATCGGCACGTTGGCCGGGCCGATGTTCTGCGTGACCAGCGCCTGGATGATCTGGACGGTCTGCTCGAAGCCGATGACCACGATGGCCTCGGGGTTCTTGGCGGCGACGTCGGAGGCGATCGAGTCGAACGTGGCGGCGTCGGGGTTGAAGACCGAGTTCTGCACGATCTGGCCGCCACCGGCCTCCAGCGCCTGCTGGATGTTGGTCTGCAGGCCCGAGCCGTACGGGTCGTCGAGGGTGATCGTGGCCACGTCGAGGTGGTTGTCGTTCACCAGCAGGTCGCCCATGACGCGGCCCTGGAGCACGTCGGAGGGAGCGGTGCGCCAGTACAGGCCGCGGTCCGCGTAGGTGGTGAAGTCCGGCGAGGTGTTGGCCGGGCTGACCTGGATGACGCCGGCGCCGGTGATGGCGTCGATGACGGTCTTCGACACGCCCGAGGAGGCGGCGCCGATGATCGCGTCGGTGTTGGCGGCCAGCAGGCGGTCGACCGACTGCGAGGCGATGTTGGTGGTGGTGTCGCCGGAGTCGGTCTCGCTGTAGACGACGTCCTTGTTGTTGTAGCCGCCGGCCTCGTTGATCTCGTTGATGGCCAGCTGCACGCCGGCGAACTCCGGCGGGCCGAGGAAGGCGAGGCTGCCGGTCTGGGGCAGCAGGGAGCCGATCGTCAGGGTGCCGTCACCGGGGACGACGGGCGCCTGCTCGGTGCCAGCGGTGCTGGTGGCCGAGGAGGTGGCGCTCGTGGCGGAGGCGGTCGCATCGGCCGCGGGGTCGCTCGAGCCGCCGCAGGCGGTGAGGAAGAGCGAAGCGGAGCCGAGCAGAGCGACCGCAGTCGCGCCGCGCAGGGATCGGATCATGGACGTCCTCTCGGGGGGCGGCGTCCAGGAGCGGCGCCGCTGTCGGTCTCAGGACCGTAAGGGCCCCGGAGCCTCCCGAGGAGGTCACGACCTCGGTTGTTGCGAACCCGTGACCTGCGCGTCTGCACCCGCAGCGGTGCGGGTGCAGACGATCTCGCCGTGGTGGCGCAGCGTCAGCTGGTGACCTGGCTGAGGACGGCGTCGGCCACCTCGCGCATGGTGAGGCGCCGGTCCATCGACGTCTTCTGGATCCAGCGGAACGCCTCGGGCTCGGACAGGCCCATGCGCGTCATCAGGAGGCCCTTGGCGCGCTCCACGCGCTTGCGGGTCTCGAAGCGCTCGGAGAGGTCGGCCACCTCCTCCTCGAGGTCGGCGATCTCCTGGAAGCGGGAGACGGCGATCTCGACCGCGGGCAGCAGGTCGGCGGAGGTGAACGGCTTCACCACGTACGCCATGGCGCCGGCGTCACGGGCCCTGTCGACCAGCTCGCGCTGCGAGAAGGCCGTCAGCAGGACGACGGGCGCGAGGCGCGCCTTGCCGATCCGCTCCGCCGCGCTGATGCCGTCGAGGACGGGCATCTTGACGTCCATCACCACGAGGTCGGGCTGGAGCTCCTCGACGAGGCGCACCGCGCTCTCGCCGTCTCCGGCCTCTCCGACCACGTCGTAGCCGGCCTCGCGGAGGATCTCGACGACGTCGAGGCGGATGATCGCCTCGTCCTCCGCGACGACGACGCGCCGGCGCGGCCCTGCGCCCGGCTCCGCCTGGGTACCCTGCTCAGTCACGACCGGTACTTTAGTCGTGCCGCGGGGTCCGCCCGACAAGGGTGATCCCACATGCAGGCCGGGTTGGTGGAACGGTAGACACCGAGCTCTCAAAATGCTCTGCCCGCAAGGGCGTGCGGGTTCGAATCCCGCACCCGGCACACACCTCGCACGGACCGTCGGTGGACGGGTGTTCGATCACGAGGTGCCCGCCCCCACCCCCTGGCCCGTCGTGCAGGAGGCCGTGCGCCTCCACGGCCTGGGCCTCACCGACGCACAGGTCGCACTGCGGCTCGGCATCTCCACCAACACCGTGGGACGGTGGCGGAGACGCATCCGCGAGGAGCGGCTGCTCGTGGCTCCGGGCCGGAGCGGGTCAGCGCCGCGTCCGCTCTGCGAGGGGGCCCGCTCGACCGGGGCGCCTACGCCCACCTGCTGGGCTGGTACCTCGGTGACGGGCACATCGCCCTGGCCCGCGGCATCCCGCGCCTGCTGGCGATCTTCAACGATGCCAAGTACCCGGACCTCAGCGACGAGGTCGAGGCGGCCATCAGGGCGGTGAAGCCTGGTGCCAGCGTCTGGCGCCGTCTCCGACACGGGTGCTTCGCCATCAGCGCCTCGTGGCACCACTGGCCGTGCCTCTTCCCCCAGCACGGGGAGGGTCGCAAGCACGAGCGGGAGATCGTTCTCGCCCCGTGGCAGCAGGAGATCGTCGACGAGCACCCGGGCCTGCTGCTCCGAGGGCTCTTCCACAGCGACGGTTGCCGGGTGCAGAACTGGGCCACCAGCGCCAGCGGCAAGCGCTACGAGGGCTACCCGCGGTACCTGTTCAGCAACGCCTCGGAGGACATCATCGGCATCTGCTGCTCAGCACTCGACCGGCTCGGCATCCGATGGACGCGCCCGCGCCGCGACATGGTCTCCGTGGCGCGGCGGGATGCGGTAGCCCTCCTGGACGAGCACGTCGGCCCCAAGAGCTGACGCAGGAGGGCCCGGGACGACGTCGTCGTCCCGGGCCCTCCTGCGTCAGCGCCCCCTCAGGGGTGCCGGCTCACTCGTTCTTGGCGTCGCCCACGCGGTGCACGCGCACCGCGTTGGTCGAACCGACCTTGCCGGGGGGCGAGCCGGCGCAGATGACGACGACGGAGCCCTCCGGGACGCGGTCGATGTCGAGCAGGGCCTTGTCGACCTGAGCGACCATGTCGTCCGTCGTCTCGACGAAGGGCACCAGGAACGGCTCGGTGCCCCAGGTCAGCGCGAGCTGGTTGCGCGTGGCGGCGTCGGGGGTGAAGGCCAGCGCGGGGATCGGCGAGCGCAGGCGCGCCATGCGCCGGGCCGAGTCACCGGAGACGGTGAAGGTGACCAGCTGGCTGGCGCCGATGTTCTCGGCGATGGCGCGGGCGGCCCACGTCACCGCGCCGGGCTGGGTGTGCGGGGTGGTGCCGAGCGGACGGATCCGGTCGAGCGCCTCCTTCTCGGTGTTGGCGATGATGCGGGCCATCGTCTGGACCGTCTCGATCGCGAACTCGCCGACGCTCGTCTCACCGGAGAGCATCAGCGCGTCGGCGCCGTCGAGGACGGCGTTCGCGACGTCGCTGGCCTCGGCGCGCGTGGGGCGCGGGGCGCTGATCATCGACTCGAGCATCTGCGTCGCCACGATGACCGGCTTGGCGTTGCGGCGGCACATCTCGACGGCGCGCTTCTGGACGATCGGCACCTGCTCCAGCGGGAGCTCGACGCCGAGGTCGCCGCGGGCGACCATGACGCCGTCGAACGCGGCGACGATGCCCTCGAGGTCCTCGACGGCCTGGGGCTTCTCGACCTTGGCGATGACGGGGCGGCGCACGCCGACCTCGTCCATGATCGCGTGGACGTCGACGATGTCGGCGCCGGTGCGCACGAAGGACAGCGCGATGAAGTCGACGCCGGTCTTCAGGGCCCAGCGCAGGTCGTCGGCGTCCTTGTCGGACAGGGCCGGGACGCTGACGGCGACGCCGGGCAGGTTGATGCCCTTGTTGTTCGAGACCGGGCCGGGGACCGTGACGCGGGTGCGGACGCGGGGGCCGTCGACGGAGATGACCTCGAGGCCCACGCGACCGTCGTCGATCAGCAGCGGGTCGCCCGGGGAGACGTCACCGGCGAGGCCCTTGTACGTGGTGGAGCAGATGTCCTTGGTGCCCGGCACGTCCTCGGTGGTGATGGTGAACTCGTCACCCACCGCGAGCTGGTGCGGGCCGGCCACGAAGCGGCCGAGGCGGATCTTGGGGCCCTGCAGGTCGGCCAGGATGGCGACCGCGTGGCCAGCGGCGTCGCTCGCCTTGCGGACCAGGTTGTAGCGGCGCAGGTGGTCGGCCTGGTCGCCGTGGGACATGTTGAGGCGGGCCACGTCCATCCCGGCCTCGATCACGGCGGCCATGCGCTCCGGGGTGTCCAGAGCGGGCCCCAGCGTGCAGACGATCTTCGCTCGGCGCATGGGCCCCAGACTAGGCCCGCCCGCCGCGCCCCCGACTGGCGGGGGCGGGGCGGGCGGGCTAGGGGTGTGAGCGTTCACACGCCGTTCACCGGCGCGGACCGGTGAGAGGTGCCGGGGTCAGACCACCAGCGGCCGGGCGTGGGGGGTCACCGGCGAGGGCAGCGTGCTGGGCCGGCCGGTGAGGTGCTCGTCGACGGCGGCGGCCGCAGCGCGCCCCTCGGCGATCGCCCACACGATCAGGCTCGCCCCGCGGCCGGCGTCGCCGACCACGAAGGTGCCCGGGCGGCTGGTCTCCCAGCGCTCGTCGCGCACGATGGCGCCGTCGCGCCCGACCTCGAGGCCCAGCTGCTCGACCATCGGCATCTTCTGGACGCCCGAGAAGCCCAGGGCCAGCAGCACCAGCTGCGCGGGCAGCTCGCGCTCGGAGCCCTCGACCACCGTGTAGCTGCGGTCGGGGTGGCGGACCACCTCGACCATGCGCAGCGCCTTGACGCCGCCCTCGCCGTCGTCGACCAGCTCGGTGGTCGAGGCGGTGTAGACGCGCTCGCCGCCCTCCTCGTGCGCGGAGGAGGTGCGGAAGACCAGCGGGTACGTCGGCCAGGGCTGGTTGCCGGTGCGGTCGGGCGGGGGCGTCGGGCCGATGGCCAGCTGCGTCACCGAGCGCGGGTTCTGCCGCAGCACGGTGCCGAGGCAGTCGGCGCCGGTGTCGCCGGCGCCGATGATGACGACGTCCTTGCCCTCGGCGCTGACGCGCTTCTCCTCGGGCACCCACGAGGGCACCGGGAGTCCGAGGGCCTCCTTGTTGCCCTGCGGCAGGTACTCCATCGCCTGCAGGACGCCCCGCAGGTCGCGGCCGGGGACGTCGAGCTCGCGCGGCTGCAGCGCGCCGACGGCCAGCACGACGGCGTCGTACCGGTCGGCCAGGCGGGCGGCGTCGACGTCCACGCCCACGTCGACGGTGGTGCGGAAGCGGGTGCCCTCGGCCTGCATCTGCTGGACGCGGCGGTCGATGTGCCGCTTCTCCATCTTGTACTCGGGCACGCCGTAGCGCATGAGACCGCCCAGGGCGTCGTCGCGCTCGTAGACGGCGACGGTGTGACCGGCGCGCGTCAGCTGCTGCGCAGCGGCCAGGCCCGCGGGGCCCGAGCCGATGACGGCGACCGTCTTGCCCGTGAGCCGCTCCGGGGGCAGCGGCTGCACCCAGTCGTTCTCCCAGGCGCGGTCGATGATCGACTCCTCGACCAGCTTGATGGTCACGGCGTCCTGGTTGATGCCCAGCACGCAGGCGCTCTCGCAGGGGGCCGGGCACAGCTTGCCGGTGAACTCCGGGAAGTTGTTGGTGGCGTGCAGCTGCTCGATCGCCTCGCGGAAGTCACCGCGGCGGGTGAGGTCGTTCCACTCGGGGATGAGGTTGCCCAGCGGGCAGCCGTTGTGGCAGAAGGGCACGCCGCAGTCCATGCAGCGACCGGCCTGCTCGCGCAGGACGGCGCCGTCGACCTGCTGGTACACCTCGTGCCAGTCGCGGATGCGGACCGGCACGGGGCGCCGGGGCGCGTTCTGCCGGGTCGGGACGGTGAGGAACCCTCGGGGGTCAGCCACGGACGGCCTCCATGATCTGCAGCCAGACGCCTTCGCCGTCGGGGTCGTTCCCCTCGGCGGCCGCCTGCTCGCGCAGGGCGGTGACGCGTGCGAAGTCGCGCGGGACGAGCGCGGTGAAGCGCTCCAGGGCGTTCTCGCCCTCGGACAGGAGCGCGGCGGCGACGGCGGAGCCGGTCTCCTCCGCGTGGCGGGCGAGCAGCGAGGTGAGCAGCTCGGCCTCGGCGGAGCCCGGCGCGACCGGGCTCGAGACCAGCTCGCCGCTGCGCACGGCGGCGCCGTTCAGCTTCTCGGGCTGGAGGTCGAGCACGAACGCCCGGCCGCCGGACATGCCGGCACCCAGGTTGCGGCCGGTCTCGCCCAGCACGACGACGGTGCCGCCGGTCATGTACTCGCAGGCGTGGTCGCCCGTGCCCTCGACGACGATCGAGGCGCCGGAGTTGCGGACGGCGAACCGCTCCCCCACCCGGCCGGAGAGGAAGACCTCGCCGGAGGTGGCGCCGTAGCCGACGGTGTTGCCGGCCACCACGTTGTCGGCGGCGTCGCGGAAGAACGGCGCGCTCTCGTGGGGGCGGACCACCACGCGGCCGCCGGACAGGCCCTTGCCGACGTAGTCGTTCGCGTCGCCGACCAGGCGCAGGGTGACCCCCGCGGGCAGGAAGGCGCCGAACGACTGGCCCGCGGAGCCGACCAGCGTCAGGTCGATGGTGCCGTCGGGGGCGCCGTCGGGACCGAAGCGCTTGGTCACCTCGTGGCCGAGCATCGTGCCGACGGTGCGGTTGACGTTGCGGACGGCGAAGGTGGCGGACACCTGCTCGCCGCTGTCGAGCGCCGCCCGCGAGGCCGCGACCAGCTGGTGGTCCAGGGCCTTCTCCAGCCCGTGGTCCTGCGACACCGACTGGCGGCGCGAGGCGCCCTCGGGGACCTCGACGTCGGCCAGGACCGGCGAGAGGTCGAGGCCGGAGGCCTTCCAGTGGTCGACGGCGCGGCGCACGTCGAGCGAGCCGACCTGGCCGACGGCCTCGTCGAGGCTGCGGAACCCGAGCGCGGCGAGGTGCTCGCGCACCTCCTCGGCCAGGTACTCGAAGAACGTGACCACGAACTCCGGCTTGCCGGTGAAGCGCTCGCGCAGCACGGGGTTCTGCGTGGCGACGCCGACGGGGCAGGTGTCGAGCTGGCAGACGCGCATCATGATGCAGCCGCTGACCACCAGGGGGGCGGTGGAGAAGCCGTACTCCTCAGCACCCAGCAGCGCGGCCACGACGACGTCGCGCCCGGTCTTCAGGGCGCCGTCGACCTGGACGCTGACCCTGTCGCGCAGGCCGTTGAGCAGCAGCGTCTGCTGGGTCTCGGCCAGGCCGAGCTCCCAGGGGGCGCCGGCGTGCTTCAGCGACGTCAGCGGGGCTGCGCCCGTGCCGCCGTCGTGGCCGGAGACCAGGACGACGTCGGAGTGCGCCTTGGCGACGCCGGCCGCGACCGTGCCCACGCCGACCTCGGAGACCAGCTTGGTGTGGATCCTCGCCGCCGGGTTGGCGTTCTTCAGGTCGTGGATCAGCTGGGCGAGGTCCTCGATGGAGTAGATGTCGTGGTGCGGCGGCGGGGAGATCAGGCCGACGCCGGGCGTCGCGTGACGCGTCTTCGCGATGTTCGGGTAGACCTTCGGGCCGGGCAGCTGGCCGCCCTCGCCGGGCTTGGCGCCCTGCGCCATCTTGATCTGCAGGTCGGTCGCGTGGGTCAGGTAGGCGCTGGTGACGCCGAACCGGCCCGAGGCGATCTGCTTGATCGCACTGCGGCGCTCCGGGTCGAGCAGGCGCTCGACGTCCTCGCCGCCCTCACCGGTGTTCGACTTGGCGCCGAGCCGGTTCATGGCGACCGCGAGGGTCTCGTGGGCCTCCGCGGAGATGGAGCCGTAGCTCATCGCCCCCGTGGAGAAGCGCTTGACGATCTCGCTGACCGGCTCGACCTCGTCGATCGGCACGGGCTGGCGGCCGGTGGCCGCGGCGTCCTTGAAGGCGAACAGGCCGCGCAGCGTCATGAGGCGCTCGGACTGCTCGTCGACGCGCGAGGTGTACTGCTGGAACACGTCGTAGCGGCGCGCGCGGGTGGAGTGCTGCAGGCGGAAGACCGTCTCCGGGTCGAACAGGTGCGGCTCGCCCTCGCGCTTCCACTGGTACTCACCGCCCACGTCGAGGCGGCGGTGCGCGGGGGCGGCGCCCTCGACCGGGTAGGCGCGGGCGTGGCGGGCCGCGACCTCGGCGGCGATGACGTCGAGCCCGACGCCGCCCAGCTGGGAGGTGGTGCCGGTGAACCAGCGGTCGACCAGCTCCTGGCTCAGGCCGATGGCCTCGAAGACCTGCGCGCCGCGGTAGGAGGCGACGGTGGAGATGCCCATCTTGGACATCACCTTGAGCACGCCCTTGCCGAGCGCGTAGATGAGCTTGCGCACCGCCTGCTGGGGGTCGGAGCCCTCGAGCAGCCCGTGGCGGCACAGGTCCTCGACGGTCTCCATGGCCAGGTACGGGTTGATGCACGCGGCGCCGAAGCCGATGAGCAGCGCGACGTGGTGGACCTCGCGGACGTCACCGGCCTCGACGACCAGGCCGACCTGCGTGCGGGTCTTCTCGCGCAGCAGGTGGTGGTGCACCGCGCTGGTCAGCAGCAGCGAGGGGATCGGCGCCCACACGGCGTCGCCGTCGCGGTCGGACAGCAGCACGAAGCGCGCGCCGCCGTCGATCGCGGCGGAGACCTCGGCGCAGATCTCGAGCAGGCGGCGCTCGAGCTCCTCGCCGCCGCCGGCCACGCGGTACAGGCCGCGCACGCGGACGGTGGCGAAGCCGGTGCCCTCGCCGTCAGCGTCGAGGTGGGTGATCTTGGCCAGCTCGTCGTTGTCGATGACGGGGAACGGCAGGCGCAGCTGGCGGCAGTGCTCCGCCGACGCGGTGAGCGCGTTGTGCTCGGGGCCCATCTCGACGCCGAGGCTCGTGACGACCTCCTCGCGGATGGCGTCGAGCGGCGGGTTGGTGACCTGCGCGAAGAGCTGGTTGAAGTAGTCGAAGAGCAGGCGCGGCCGCTCGGACAGCACCGCGATGGGCGTGTCCGTGCCCATGGAGCCCACGGGCTCGGCGCCGTTGGCGGCCATCGGCGCCAGGATGAGCCGCAGCTCCTCCTCGGTGTAGCCGAAGGCCTGCTGGCGGCGGGTCACCGAGGCGTGGGTGTGCAGGACGTGCTCGCGCTCGGGGAGGTCCTCGAGCTTGAGGATCCCGGCCTCGACCCACTCCTGGTACGGGTGCTCGGCGGCGAGCTGCCCCTTCACCTCGTCGTCGGGGATGATCCGGCCCGGCTCGTCGGCGGAGCCGGTGTCGATGAGGAGCATGCGGCCCGGCTGGAGGCGGCCCTTGCTGACCACGCGCTCGGGGGCGATGTCGAGCACGCCCACCTCGCTGGCGAGGACGACGAGGCCGTCCTCGGTGACCCAGTACCGCGAGGGGCGCAGGCCGTTGCGGTCGAGGACGGCGCCGATGAGGCGGCCGTCGGTGAACGTCACGGCGGCGGGGCCGTCCCACGCCTCCATGAAGCTGGCGTGGAACGCGTAGAACGCGCGGCGCGCCTCGTCCATCTCGGCGTGGTTCTCCCACGCCTCGGGGATCATCATCAGGACGGAGTGGGGCAGGGACCGGCCCGTGAGGTGCAGCAGCTCGAGGACCTCGTCGAAGGAGGCCGAGTCGCTCGCGCCCGGGGTGCAGATCGGGAACAGGCGGGACAGGTCGCCGTCGATCAGGTCGGTGGCGAGCTGGGACTCGCGGGCGCGCATCCAGTTGCGGTTGCCGCGCACGGTGTTGATCTCGCCGTTGTGCGCGATGTACCGGAAGGGGTGCGCCAGCGGCCAGCTCGGGAAGGTGTTGGTGGAGAAGCGCGAGTGCACGATCGCCAGCTGCGTGGCGATGCGGTGGTCGGACAGGTCGGGGAAGAACGGCTCCAGCTGCCCGGTGGTGAGCATGCCCTTGTAGACGAGCGTGCGGCTGGACAGGGAGGCGAAGTAGACGTCGAGCTCGCGCTCGGCGCGCTTGCGCAGCACGAAGGCGAGGCGGTCGAGCTCGAGGCCCTCGACGCCCTCGCGCATGCCCGCGCCGGTCACCACGAGGTGGCGGAAGCGCGGCATGCAGGAGCGGGCGGTGTGGCCGACCAGGGACGAGGTGACCGGGACCTCGCGCCAGCCGAGGACGCGCAGGCCCTCCTCCGCGGCGGTGGCCGCGATCTCGGCCTTGGCGACGGCCTCCTCCTCGTCGTCGTCGGGCAGGAAGCCCAGGCCGACGGCGTACTGGCCGGGGGCGGGCAGCTCGCCCAGCCCGGCCTCCTGCCAGGTCGCGCGCAGGAAGGCGTCAGGGACCTGCATGAGGATGCCGGCACCGTCACCGCTGTCGACCTCGGCGCCGACGGCGCCGCGGTGGTCGAGGTTGCGCAGGGCCGTCAGGGCCTGCTGCACCACCTCGTGGGTGGGGCCGGAGTGCAGGTGCGCCACGAAGGCGACGCCGCAGGCGTCCTTCTCGGCGGAGGGGTCGTAGAGGCCCTGCGCCTCGGGCTGCGCCGAGAAGCGGGCCAGGGCGCGGGAGGTGCGCTGGTCGGGGGCCATGGGGACCGTCCTCGGGGCTGGCCGGCGGGTGACCTCGCCGGGGGTAGTCGTCGGGGCTGGCGGTGTTGGTGGAGCGCTCTCTGGACTGCGGGGGTGGAGATCGTCGTCGACTGCAGGTGGAGCGGGGACGGCGCTGGCCCGGCACGCAGCAGCGACGATAGCACCGCGGACGCGGTGCACCGTCTCCGTGGTCGAGAGTGCTATCTCACATCGCGAGACGCTGCGTCCCGCTCACCGGACTCCTCGGCAGGGGCCGCCGCGGGGGTGACCGCGGTCTCGTCGTCGGCGCCACCAGCGGCGCCGTCCGAGGCGGCGCCCTCGGCGGCGGGGGTGCGGCCGGGCACGAGCACCGACTCCTCGACCCCGGGGTGGCGGCGGGCGCTCACCACGAAGGCGACCAGCGCGGCCAGACCCACCACCAGGCAGGTCCAGATGTTGAGGCGCAGCCCCAGCACCTGCTCGGCCGGGTCGATGCGCAGCGCCTCGATCCACACGCGGCCCAGGCAGTAGACGACGACGTAGGCCAGGAAGACCCGGCCGCGCCCGAGGCGGAAGCGGCGCTGGGCCCAGATCAGCAGGACGGCGGCGCCGACGTTCCAGAGGGCCTCGTAGAGGAACGTCGGGTGGTAGGTGGCGACGTCCTCGAAGCCCGGCTCGCGGTGGGCGGGGTCGATCTCGAGCGCCCAGGGCAGCGTGGTCGGGCGGCCGTACAGCTCCTGGTTGAACCAGTTGCCGAACCTGCCGACCGCCTGGGCCAGCAGCAGACCGGGGGCGAGGGCGTCGGCGTAGGAGGAGAAGCGCGCGCCGACGGCGCGGCACCCGAGCCAGGCGCCCACGGCACCGAGGGCGACGGCGCCCCAGATGCCCAGGCCGCCGTTCCAGATGTACAGGGCGGCGACGGGGTTGCCGCCCTCCCCGAAGTACGCCTCCGGGGAGGAGACCACGTGGTAGAGCCGGCCGCCGACGATGCCGAAGGGCACGGCCCACAGCGCGATGTCGCTGACCTGGCCCGGGAGACCACCGCGGGCGCGCCACCGGCGGTCGGTGAGCCACACCGCGAGGGCGATGCCCGCGAGGATGCAGAAGGCGTACGCGCGCAGCGGCACCGGGCCCAGGTGCCAGACGGACTCCGCCGGGCTCGGGATGTACGCCAGCACGCCGGTCACCGCGAGGGGCTCGCGACGCCGGCGGCGAGGTCGCGGACGACGGCCTCGAGCCCCGCGGTGCCGCCGTCGGACAGGGCGCGCACGAGCGCCGAGCCCACAATGACGCCGTCGGCGTAGCCGGCGACCTCGGAGGCCTGGGCAGCGGTCGACACGCCCAGGCCGACGCAGACGCGCTCGGCGCCGGCGGCCCGGGTCGCCTGGACCAGGCCCGCGGCGGCGGAGCCGACCGAGGACCGGGTGCCGGTGACGCCCATGGTGGACGCGGCGTAGGTCCAGCCGCGGCAGGCCGCTGCCGTGGAGGCGAGGCGCGCCGGCGTCGAGGACGGCGCGACGAGGAAGACGCGCTCCAGCCCGTGCTCGTCGGAGGCGTCGATCCACTCCCCCGCCTCGTCGGGCACGAGGTCGGGGGTGATGAGGCCGGCGCCGCCGGCCGAGGCCAGGTCGCGGGCGAAGGCGGCGGGGCCGTAGCGCAGCACCGGCGCCCAGTAGCTCATGACCAGCACGGGGGCCCGCTCGCCCTCGGGAGCCGAGGCCAGCTGCTCGACGGACTCGAGCACGTTGCGGATGCGGGTGCCGCCGCGCAGCGCCGTCTCGGCGGCGGCCTGGATGACCGGGCCGTCCATGACGGGGTCGGAGTAGGGCAGCCCGAGCTCGATGACGTCGAGGCCCGCGGCCACCGACGCGCGCAGGGCGTCGACGCAGGCCCGCTGGTCGGGGAAGCCGGCGGGCAGGTACCCCACCAGGGCGGCGCGGCCCTCGGCGCGCGCGGCGTCGACGGCCGAGGCGCTGCTCAGCCGACCGGTGGCCGCCGTGCTGCTCGTGGGCGTGCTCACCAGCCGGACCCCTCGGTCTCGGCGACGGGGGCGCTGACGCGCTCCGCCTCGGAGGCGACCAGGTCGGCGTCGCTGACCAGGCCGAACCACCGGGCGGCGGTGTCGACGTCCTTGTCGCCGCGTCCCGACAGGTTCACGAGCACGACGCCGTCGGGGCCGAGCTCGCGCCCGACCCGCAGGGCACCGGCGAGCGCGTGGGCGCTCTCGATGGCCGGGATGATCCCCTCGGTGCGGCAGAGGAGGCCGAACGCCTCCATCGCCTCGGCGTCGGTCACCGGCCGGTACTCGGCGCGGCCGGTCGAGGCCAGGAAGGCGTGCTCCGGCCCCACACCGGGGTAGTCCAGGCCCGCGGAGATGGAGTGCGAGTCGAGGGTCTGGCCGTCGTCGTCCTGCAGGACCATCGAGCGGGCGCCGTGCAGCACGCCGGACACCCCGCCGGTGATGGACGCGGCGTGGCGGCCCGTCTCGACGCCGTCACCGGCGGCCTCGAGGCCGAGCAGGCGGACGCCCTCGTCCTCGATGAAGGCGTGGAAGATGCCGATGGCGTTGGAGCCGCCGCCGACGCAGGCCGCGACGACGTCGGGCAGGCGCCCCACGCGCTCGAGCACCTGGGCGCGGGCCTCCACGCCGATCGTGCGGTGGAAGTCGCGCACCATCGCGGGGAACGGGTGCGGGCCGGCGACGGTGCCCAGCACGTAGTGGGTGTCGTCGACGTGGGCGACCCAGTCGCGGAAGGCCTCGTTCAGGGCGTCCTTCAGGGTGGCGGTGCCGGTCGAGACCGGGACCACCTCGGCGCCGAGCAGGCGCATCCGGGCGACGTTGAGCGCCTGGCGCTCGGTGTCGACCTTCCCCATGTAGACGACGCACTCGAGGCCCATGAGGGCGGCGGCGGTGGCCGTGGCGACGCCGTGCTGGCCGGCGCCGGTCTCGGCGATGACGCGCGTCTTGCCCATGCGCTTGGTGAGCAGCGCCTGGCCGAGCACGTTGTTGATCTTGTGCGAGCCCGTGTGGTTCAGGTCCTCGCGCTTGAGCAGCACGCGGGCGCCGCCCGCGTGCTCGGCGAAGCGCGGCGCCTCCGTGAGGATGCTCGGCCGGCCGGTGTACTCGCGCTGCAGGCGCTCGAGCTCGGCGGCGAAGGCCGGGTCGGCCGCGGCGCGGGTGTACTCGGCGTCGAGCTCGTCGAGGGCGGCGATGAGCGCCTCGGGCACGAAGCGCCCGCCGAACTCGCCGAAGTACGGGCCCCGGGCGCCGAAGCGCTCGAAGACCGGCTGCGCGGTCACGGCTTGGCGCTGCGCGAGACCGCGCGCAGCGACGGGTGGGAGCCGGCGGCGACCAGGTCGGCCACCGCGGTGCGCGGGTCGCGCCCGGTGACCAGGGCCTCACCGACGAGGACGGCGTCAGCGCCGGCCCGGGCGTGCTCGACGACGTCGTGGGCGGAGCGGACGCCGGACTCGGCGACCCTCACCACCGCGTCGGGGATGCGGTGCGCGCAGCGCGCGAAGGTGGCGGTGTCGACCTCGAGGGTCTTGAGGCTGCGCGCGTTGACGCCGATGAGCTGGGCCCCGGCGGCGACGGCGCGGTCGACCTCGTCCTCGTCGTGGGCCTCGACCAGGGCGGTCATGCCCAGGGAGTGCACCCGCTCGACCAGGGAGACCAGGGCCTCCTGCTCGAGGGCGGCCACGATGAGGAGCACCAGGTCGGCGCCGGCCGCGCGGGCCTCCCACACCTGGTAGCTGGAGACGACGAAGTCCTTGCGGAGGACCGGGACGTCGACGGCGGCGCGGACGGCGCGCAGGTCGTCGAGGCTGCCGCCGAAGCGGCGCTGCTCGGTGAGCACGCTGATGACGGACGCGCCGCCCGCCTCGTACTCGCGGGCGAGGGCGGCCGGGTCCTCGATGGCGGCCAGGGCGCCCTTGCTGGGGCTGCTCCGCTTGACCTCGGCGATGACGGTCACCTGGCCGCGCTCGTCACCACCGGGCCGCAGCGCCTCCAGGGCGTTGCGCGCCGACGGCGCCCTGCGGGCCGCCTCCTTCACCTCGTCGAGGGAGGTGGCGGCCTGGCGCTCGGCGAGGTCCTCCCGGACCCCGACGAGGATGTCCTCGAGAACGCTCACGGGGGCCAGGGTAGACGCAGCCGGTGACGCACCCGTCCGGGTCGTCTCGACGGGCGGTTCCGCGGGTGATCAGTAGCGTTGACGGGCAGGAAGACCAGCGCACCGCCCGCCGGGCGGGCCAGCCACCAGGAGGCCCCCATGAGCACGCAGGACCCCTACGGTTCGTCCGACCCGTCGCGCGAGCAGCGCACCGGCTCCTCCCCCGTCGGCGGCTCGGACTCGTCGCAGTACGGCTCCTCCTACGGCCAGCCGCAGGGCCAGCCCCACGACGCGCCCCGCGACGGGCAGTACGGGCAGCAGCCCCAGCAGTACGGACAGCCGCAGGGCCAGCAGCCGCAGCAGTACGGCCAGGGCTACCCCGCCCAGGGCGGCTACGACGGGCGACCGGCCCCCAAGAACGCCCTGGGCATCGCCGCCCTCGTGCTGGGCGTCCTGGCGCTCCTCACCGGCTTCTTCATCATCGGCGGCCTCTTCGGCCTCGTGGCGATCGTGCTGGGCATCATTGGCTCGCGCCGGGCCAAGCGCGGCCTGGCCACCAACCGGGGCATGGCCATCACCGGGATCATCCTCGGGGTCATCGGGGTGCTGCTGACCGTCGCCGTCCTGGCCTTCGGCGCCTTCGTCGGCACCCAGGTGCAGGACTGCACCCAGCTCGCCCAGCAGGGCGCCTCGGAGGAGCAGATCCAGCAGTGCGTCGCCGACCAGCTCGGCGTGGACACCTCCGCGAACTGAGGTCCCGGGGCTCGACCCCGTGACGCGCGAGGGCCCGGTGACCAGGCGGTCACCGGGCCCTCGTGCGTCGAGGCCGGATCAGCGGACCGGCGTCGGCTTGCCATGCTGGTCGGGGTGCTGCTTCTGCCCCTTGCCCTTCTTGCCCAGGAGGTAGCCGGCCGGCAGGCCCAGCAGCATCACCACGATGCCGACCCAGAAGCCCGGGACGAAGGCGAAGACCATGGCCACCGAGGCGATGAGGGAGCCCAGCAGGCCCAGGCCCGCGCCGGTCCACCCCGCGACGGAGTGGCCGTGGCTGATGTGGCCCTCGACCTCGTGCTCGCGCGCCTTCACGGCGTCCTGGTAGCTCGGGCTGCCGTTCTGGCTCATCTCGCTCCTCGCGGGGTGCTGCTGGGTCCGGCGCTGCCGGCCACCGGGGGTCTCGGGGTCATTCTGCCGGGCGGCGGTGCTCGGCGTCGGTCGGCACCTCGGCGGGTCGGTCGGCGGGTCGGTCGGCGGGCTCGTCGAGGGTGGGGTCGACGCCCTGGCTGAGGTCGTCCCACAGGCCCGCCCGGCTCGGTGCCGCCGGGCGCGAGGGCCGTGCCGCGGCGACGTCGGGCGCGGCGCTCGGGGCCTCGAAGCGGGCCGAGGTGGCCCACGCGCGGCCGGACACCAGCGCGACGACGCCGACGAGGACCACCCCGGCGGTCGGCAGGAGCGCCAGCAGCGGCCAGGTGGTCACCCGGGCGCCCTCGACCTCCGGAACCCCGGTGGCCGCCCGCGCCGCCGCCCGGGCCGCGGTGACCGGGTCGGCCACGAGCGCCGCCACGGACGCGGCAGCGCCCAGCGCGACCAGCACGAGGAGCACCGCCGCCACCGCGCGCCCCACGCCCTTGAGGGTCGAGAGCGCCACCGCGCCGGCAAGGGCGACGAGCCCGAGGGCCGGGACCACCGCCGTGGCCGTCGAGCCCGCGACCGGCAGGTCGGACCCCGTGCCGCCCGGCCCGGCCGGCAGGGAGGCGACCACCCACGGCTGCGTCGTGGAGGCGAGCAGCAGCCCGCCGCAGGCGATCCCGAGCAGGACGACGACGGCGCGGCGCCGCCAGCGGGCCACCGGTCGGCGCCCGGGCCGACCCGCAGCCCGGCTCCCGGGCCCGCTCACCGGCTGGCTCACGCGCCGGACAGCGGCCGCAGCGCGGTGGCCCGGGCCACCGCCGCGAGCACGGCGGCGGCCTTGGCGCGGGTCTCGGCCTCCTCGGTGGCGGGCACCGAGTCGGCGACGACGCCCGCCCCCGCCTGCACGCGGGCCACGCCGTTCCGCAGCACGGCGCTGCGGATGGTGATGGCCATGTCGAGGTCGCCCGCGACGTCGAAGTAGCCGGCGGTCCCGCCGTACAGGCCGCGCCGCACCGGCTCCAGCTCGTCGATCAGCGCCAGCGCCCGCGGCTTGGGAGCCCCCGAGAGGGTGCCCGCGGGGAAGGTGGACTGCAGCACGTCGAACGCCGTCCTGCCCTCGCGGACCTCGCCGGTGACGGTGCTCACGAGGTGCATGACGTGGCTGTAGCGCCACACCTCCATGAACTCGACCACCTCGACGGTGCCCGGCCGGCAGACGCGGGCGAGGTCGTTGCGGGCGAGGTCGACGAGCATGAGGTGCTCGGCCCGCTCCTTGGCGTCGGCCAGCAGGTCGGCCGCGAGCGCGGTGTCCTGCTCGGGGGTGGCGCCGCGGGGGCGGGTGCCGGCGATGGGGTGGGTCATGGCCCGCCCGCCCTCGACCTTGACCAGGGACTCCGGGCTGGAGCCGACGACGTCGTAGCGGCCGCCGTCGGCGTCCTCGAAGCGGAAGAGGTACATGTACGGGCTCGGGTTGGTGGCCCGCAGGGCGCGGTAGACGTCCAGGGCGTCGGCGGGGCAGTCGACCTCGAAGGTCTGGGAGGGCACCACCTGGAAGACCTCGCCGTCGCGGATGGCGAGCTTGGCGGCGTCGACGGCGGCCTCGTACTCGGCGGCGGTGGAGGTGCGGCGGGGCTGGGCGGCGGCGGCCCCGGCGGCTGCGGCCGGGTCGAGGACGGCCACCGTCGACGGCGCGGGGGCCGCCATCTTGGCGGCCATCGCGTCGAGGCGGGCGACGGCGTCGGCCCAGGCCTCGTCGACCCGCTCGTCGGTGCCGTCGAGGTTGACGGCGTTGGCGACGAGCAGCACGGAGGAGTCGGCGTGGTCGACGACGGCGAGGTCGGTGGCCAGGCACAGCGCCAGCTCGGGGGGCTCGGTGCCCTGGGAGCGCGGCGGGCTGGGGAGCTTCTCCCAGCGGCGCACGACGTCCCAGCCGAGCACGCCGACCAGGCCGCCGGTCAGGGGCGGCAGGCCCGGCAGGCGGGGGGTGCGGAGCGCGGCGAGGGTCTCGCGGACGGCGACCAGCGGGTCTCCGGAGGTGGGCACGCCGGCCGGAGGGGTGCCCAGCCAGTGCGCCTGCCCGTCGCGCTCGGTGAGGACGGCGGCGGAGCGGGCGCCGACGATCGAGTAGCGCGACCAGACGCCGCCGTGGTCGGCGGACTCCAGCAGGAAGGTGCCGGTCTCGCTGCCCGCGAGCTTGCGGTACACGCCGACGGGGGTCTCGGCGTCGGCGAGGAGCTTGCGGACCACGGGGACGACGCGGCGGTCGCGGGCGAGCTCGCGGAAGCCGTCGAGGTCGGGCCAGGTGGCGCCGCCGCCGAGGTCCTTCGGGGGGACGGGTGCGCTCACGCGGGCACCTCCGGGGTGGTGGCCGGCCGGGCGACGGGCAGGGCGCCGGCGTCGAAGCAGGTGCGGTCGCCGGTGTGGCACGCGGCGCCGGTCTGGTCGACGACGACGAGCAGCGCGTCGCCGTCGCAGTCGATGCTCACGGAGCGGACCGCCTGCACGGCGCCGGAGGTGTCTCCCTTGCGCCAGTACTCCTGGCGGCTGCGGCTCCAGAACCAGGTGCGCCCGGTGGTCAGGGTGCGGTGGACCGCCTCGTCGTCCATCCAGCCGACCATGAGGACCTCGCGCGAGCCGTGCTGCTGCACGACGGCGGCGACGAGGCCGGCGTCGTCGCGCTTGAGGCGCGCGGCGACGGCGGGGTCCAGGGCGCTCGGGGGCGCGGCGGGGGTGGGGCTGGTGGTCACGGGGCCATCATCCCAGCCGGGGGGACGGCCAGGCGTCGGGCGAGCTCCGGCGGCGTCAGGCGACGGACGGCACGCGGGCGGCACCCGCTGCGGGGGTGCGCTGCTCGTCGGGCTCCTGCCCGGCCTCCCGCGCCTCCTCGACGGCGGCCTCGACCTCGGCGGCGGAGCGCTCGCGCAGCCGCTGGGCGGCCTGAACCGCGAAGCGGACGCCGTGGTGGGGGTCCTCCGACATCCCGCGCAGGGTGGTGGCGGAGGTCCCGGGGTTGCGGGCGACCGCCGAGCGCACCCGGGCGCTGACGTCGGAGCTCAGCAGCGCGAGCACGCGGACGGGGACGTCGTCGCGGCGGGCGACCTGCTCGCGGACGTCCAGGTCGGCGTCGCGGGCCAGGACCCACAGCGCGGCGTCCTCGGCCGAGGGGTTCTTGGCGACCCGCAGGCGCGTCTTGACGTCGCGGCTGCGGGCGAGGGTGTCCAGCTGGTACCAGGGCGTGCCCCGGCGGCTGGCGATCGTCTGCTCGCGCGTGACCCAGCTCATCAGCTGCTCCTCCCGGTCGTCGGTCACCTGGTGAGGACATCGTGTGAGCACCTGGTCACTCTGCGCACCCCCCGTTGGTCCGTCCGGGGTGACCGGATCCGCTGGACCGACGCGCCCGGAGCAGCGGGCGGTGTGAGGCTGGCGCGATGAGCGAGCCCACCGACCAGCAGCCCGACCAGCAGCAGGACCTCCCGGCCGCGCGCCCGAACGCCGCCCTGACGGCCGACGTCGTCGCGCTGCTGCGCCGCGGTGGCCCGGGTGGCGGTGAGGACTCCGTACTGCTGGTGCGCCGCGGCTCGCCGCCGTTCGAGGGCTCGTGGGCGCTGCCGGGCGGGTTCGTGGACCCCGACGAGGACCCGCAGGTCGCCGCGCTGCGAGAGCTCGGTGAGGAGACCGGGCTCGACCTCGCCGACGTGGCCCTGCGCGAGCTGGGCGTGTACGGCGCTCCGGGGCGCGACCCCCGCGGCCGGGTGGTCAGCAGCGCCTGGTGGGTGCGGCTCGACGGCGCTGGTGCGGGGCGCGGCCCCCGCCGTCGAGGGGGGCGACGACGCCGCGGAGGCGGCGTGGGTGCCCGTCGCCGAGGCGCTGGGCGGTGACGAGCGGGGACAGCTGGCCTTCGACCACGCCGCCGTTCTGCGCGACGCCCTGGCCCGCGACGCCGCGAGCGCCCCGGCGAGCGGGATCGCGGTGCGCTTCGACCTGCCGGACGCGAAGGCGCTGGCGGCGTTCGACGAGCTGGTGGCCGACGTGCTGCCCGGGTTCGCCGCCGACGAGCCGGGGACGCTGCAGTACGTCGTGAACGCGGTGCAGGGCGAGCCGCTGGCGCGGGTGTTCTACGAGGAGTACGCCGAGGGCGGGCACGCGGCGCACGAGGCGCGGCCGGCGACGGCGGCGTTCCTGGACCGGGTGCGCGAGCTGGTGGCCGGGGTGCGGGCCGAGGTGCTGGTGCCGATGGGCGCCGTCCGCCGCTGACGTGCCCCGCTCCTGGACCGCAGCCGAGCGCCTGGCTGCGGTCCAGGAGGGGCTCGGAAGCGCAGCCGAGCGCCCGGTTGCGGTCCAAGAGGGGCTCCCAAGCGCAGCCGAGCGCCTGGCTGCGGTCCAGGAGGGGCTCGGAAGCGCAGCCGAGCGCCCGGTTGCGGTCCAAGAGGGGCTCCCAAGCGCAGCCGAGCGCCCGGTTGCGATCTGGGAGAGGACCCCGTCGTCCCCTTCTTGTCACACCGACCACAAGTGCTGTTAGTGTCACGCCCACCTGAAGTTGGGCGTGACCGGTGGGAGGTGCGGCGTGGCGGACCTCGAGCTCGCCGTCTCCACGGTGATCCTGGCGCTGCTGCCGGGCTCCTGCCCCACCGCCGTGAACGCGGCCTCCCCCGCCGGCCCGACCGGCGAGCGCCCTGCCGACGCCCTCCGGCTGCACCTGCCGCTGGTGCGCCGCACCCGGGAGCCCTTCGCCGAGCGCTGGGCCCTCCCCGGCGGCTGGGTCACCCCCGACGAGCGCCTGAGCTCCGCCGCCCGCCGCACCCTCGAGGAGACGACGGGCCTGCGCCCGAGCTACCTCGAGCAGCTCTACACCTTCGGCGCCCCGCGCCGCTCCCCCACCGGCCGCGTGGTCTCGGTCGTCTACACCGCCCTGGTGCGGGCGCCGGAGGCCGCTGACGTCGAGGTCGGCGAGAACGTCCGCTGGGCCCCCGCCGACGCCCTCGCCGAGACCGTGGGCGACCTGGCCTTCGACCACGCCGAGATCGTCGACTACGCGCTGTGGCGCCTGCGCACCAAGGTGAGCTACGCCGCCATCGCCCAGCACCTGCTCGGTGAGCTGTTCACCCTCGCCGAGCTGCGCCACGTGCACGAGGCCGTGCTCGGCAAACCCCTCGACCCGGCCAACTTCCGCCGCACCGCGGTCGCGTCGGGGTCGGTCGAGGCCACCGAGCACGTCCAGACCGGCGCGGCCCACCGGCCCGCCCGCCTGTACCGCGCGGTGCTCCCGCCGGGCGGGGCAGCGGGGGGCTACCCCCCGTGGCAGTCGCGCCCCGAGCTCGGCTGAGCCCGGCTCGTCCCAGCACCACCCGCACCACCTCGTAGAAGCAGTCAGAGGAAGAGGAAGAGCATGGTCTCCGTCGCCGTCACCCTCGGTCGCACCGCGCCCCCCGCGGGCGGCGCGCCGGTCAGCTCCTGCGACACCCGCCTCGCGAAGGACCCGTTCACCCTCGACGCGATGCCGGGCCTGCCCGCGCCGGCGCCGGAGTACGGGCCCGGCGCCTCGGACGTCGACACGGCCCCCCCGACGACGCCGGTGCAGGAGCAGATCCCCGCGCGCTACCGCCGCATGGCCGACGACGAGGTGCACGAGCGCATCTCCGCGGCGAAGGCGGCGCTCGGCAGCGCCGTCGTCGTCCTGGGGCACCACTACCAGCGCGACGAGGTCATCGCGCACGCCGACGTGACCGGAGACTCCTTCCTCCTGGCGCGGCGCAGCCTGGAGCGGCCCGAGGCGAAGTACGTCGTGTTCTGCGGCGTGCACTTCATGGCCGAGACCGCCGACCTGCTGACCCGCCCCGACCAGGCCGTGGTGCTCCCCAACCTCGCCGCCGGCTGCTCCATGGCCGACATGGCCGACCTCGACGCCGTCGAGGACTGCTGGGCCCAGCTGGAGCAGGCGGTCGGGCGTCCGCTCGACGTGCCGGGCGAGGACGGCCTGGTCGAGGTCGTGCCCGTCACGTACATGAACTCCTCCGCCGCCATCAAGGCGTTCTGCGGGGAGCACGGCGGCATCGTCTGCACCTCCTCCAACGCGACGGCGGTGCTGGAGTGGGCCTTCGCCCGCGGCCGCCGCGTGCTGTTCGTGCCCGACCAGCACCTGGGACGCAACACGGCGAAGGCCATGGGCGTCCCCGCCGAGCTCATGCCGCTGTGGGACCCCCGCAAGCCGATGGGCGGCAACAGCGCCCAGGCGCTCGTCGACTCCCGCGTGCTGCTGTGGCGCGGCTGGTGCTCGGTGCACCAGCGCTTCACCACCGCCCAGATCGACGCTGCCCGCGCCGCCGACCCCTCGGTGGAGGTCGTGGTGCACCCCGAGTGCCCGCAGGCCGTGGTCGACGCCGCCGACCGCGCGGGCTCGACCGAGTTCATCATCAAGGCCGTCGAGGCCGCTCCGGCCGGGGCGAGCCTGGCGATCGGCACCGAGATCAACCTCGTGCGCCGCCTCGCCGACGCCCACCCCGACAAGACCATCACCTGCCTCGACCCGGTGATCTGCCCCTGCTCGACCATGTACCGGATCCACCCCGGGTACCTCGCCTGGGTGCTGGAGTCGCTGGTGGAGCGCGAGCAGGCCCTGGCCGCCGGCGCCCCCGAGAGCGAGCTGGGCCCCGTCGTGAACCGCGTGGTCGTCGACGACGCCGTCGCCGCCGCCGGCCGCACGGCCCTGGAGCGCATGCTCGCGGTCGTCCCGTGACCAGCACCTCACCGGCCGCCGCGGGGGCGGCGCGGCTCGACGTCGACGTCCTCGTCGTCGGCTCAGGCATCGCCGGGCTGACGACGGCGCTGGAGGTGCTGCGCCTCGCCCCCGGCGCGCACGTCGCCGTGGCGACCAAGGGGGCGCTCGGCGACGGCGCGACGGCCTGGGCCCAGGGCGGCATCGCCGCGGTGCTCCCCGACGAGCTCCCCCACGGTCCCGGTGACGATCTCGCCGAGGGCCCCTCCGACGAGGTGGCCCTGCACGTCGCCGACACCCTGGCCGCGGGCGACGGGCTCTGCGCCTCCGCAGCCGTCGCGGTGCTGTGCGGCGCGGGCGCCGCTGCGGTGGCGGCGCTGCAGGCCCGCGGGCTGCAGCTCGACGCCGCGCCCGGCGGGCGGCTCGCCCGCGGCCTGGAGGCCGCCCACTCGCGACCGCGCGTGGTGCACGCCGGCGGCGACACCACCGGGGCCCACGTGGCCCGGGCGCTCGGCGCCGCCGTCCGCGCCTCGCGCGCCGCGCTGCTGGAGCGGACCGCGCTCGTGGCGCTGCTCACCCCCGCCGGCCCCGGGACCGCCGTCACCGGCGCCCGGCTCCGCGGCCCCGGGGGTGAGGAGGTGCTGGTGGGTGCCCGCGCCGTCGTCCTCGCCACCGGCGGGCACGCCCAGGTCTACGCGCACACCACCACGCCCGCGGTCGCCACCGGCGACGGCCTCACCGCCGCCGTGCGCGCCGGGGCCGTGGCCCGCGACGTCGAGATGGTGCAGTTCCACCCGACGGCGGGCGCCGGCCGCGACGGCCGGACCTTCCTCGTGTCCGAGGCCGTCCGCGGCGAGGGGGCCGTGCTCCTCGACGCCTCCGGGCACCGGTTCACCGACGAGCTCGCCCCGCGCGACGTCGTCGCCCGCGCCTGCGCCGCCGCGATGGCCGCTCAGGCCGGAGCCCCCGTCCTGCTCGACGCCACGGGCGTCGAGGGCCTGCGCGCGCGGTTCCCCGGCATCGACGCCCTCACCCGCGCCGCCGGTCTCGACTGGACCCGCGAGCCCGTCCCCGTCACGCCCGCCGCGCACTACGCGATGGGCGGGGTGCTGACCGACCTCGACGGGCGCACCACGCTGCCCGGCCTGTGGGCGGTGGGCGAGGTCGCCTCCACCGGCGTCCACGGCGCCAACCGCCTGGCCTCGAACTCCCTGCTGGAGGGCGCGGTCTTCGGGGCGCGCGCCGCGGCGGCGCTCGTCGCCGGCACCCCGGCCGTCGCAGCCGCGTTCCGGGGCGACCCGGACGACGAGCGGGTCGCCGTCGAGCTGCCGGCCGGCGTGCTGCCGCGGGCCGAGCTGCAGGAGCTCGTGTGGGAGCACGCCGGGCTGCTGCGCGACCGCGGCGGCCTGGAGCTGCTCACCAAGACCCTCTGCGGCGCGGTGGCAGCCACCGGACGGACCGACGGGGAGGACTCGACGGTCCCGGGGGGCTCCGCCGACCTCGGGGAGGGCGCGGCTCCTCCCCGCCGGCCCGGCGTGGCGGCGCTCGAGGACCGGGCGCTCACCGACGTCGCCGCCCTGCTCGCCGCGGGTGCCCTCGCCCGCGAGGAGAGCCGCGGCGCCCACGCCCGCACCGACCACCCCGCGAAGGCCCCCCGGGCCCGGCACGTGCTGCTGCGGGCCGTGCTGGAGGACCAGCCGTGAGCGGGTCCGTCGCCGGGTCCGTCGCCGGGTCCGTCGCCGGGCAGCTGGCCGACGTCGTCGCGCGGGCCCTCGCCGAGGACGCCCCGTGGGGCGACCTGACCAGCGAGTCGCTGCTCGACCCCACCACGACGACGACGGCCGTGCTGCGCGCCCGCCAGGAGGGCGTGCTCGCCGGCATCGGCGCCCTCCCCGAGGCGCTGGCGCAGGCCGCGCGCCTGGTGGGCGCCGAGGCGCCCGCGGTCGAGCTGCTCGCCGCCGACGGCGACCGGCTGGTGCCGGGGCAGGTGCTCGGCCGCGCGGAGGGCAGCGCCCTGGCGGTGCTGCGGGCCGAGCGCACCGCGCTGAACCTCGTGCAGCACCTGTCCGGGGTCGCGACGGCGACCGCCGAGCACGTGGCGCTGGTCGCCGCGGCGGGGGCCACCGCTCGCGTGGCCGACACCCGCAAGACCACCCCGGGCCTGCGGGCGCTGGAGCGGCACGCGGTGCGCTGCGGCGGCGGGTCGAACCACCGCTGGTCGCTGTCCGACGCGGTGCTCGTCAAGGACAACCACCTCGCCCTCGTCGGCGGCGACGTCACCGCGGCGCTCGCCGCCGTGCGGGCGCGGGTGCCCCACACCACCTTCGTGGAGGTGGAGGTCGACAGGCTCGACCAGCTGCCCGCGGTGCTCGCGGCGGGGGTCGACGGCGTGCTCCTCGACAACTTCACCCTCGACGACCTGCGCGCCGGCGTGGCCGCGGTGCGCGCTCACGTCGCCGAGCACGGAGGGCGGGTGCTCGTCGAGGCCAGCGGCGGAGTGCGCCGCGAGACGATCGCCGCGATCGCCGCCACGGGTGTCGACGTCGTCTCGGTGGGCGGCCTGACGCAGGCCGCCCACGCGCTGGACGTCGGGCTCGACGTCGGGGCGGACGCCGAGGTCGCGCCGACCCGCACCCGCACGGGCTGAGGGCGCTCCGCCGGTGGGCTCCTACCTCGACCACGCCGCCACCTCCCCTCCCACGCGGGAGGTGCTGGAGGCGGTCTGGCCCTACCTCGTGCAGGTGACGGCCAACCCGGCGTCGGTGCACACGCCCGGGCAGCAGGCCCGCGAGGGGCTGGAGCGTGCGCGCGCGACGGCGGCCGCGGCGATCGGGTGCCGGCCCGGGGAGGTCGTCCTCACCTCCGGCGGCACCGAGGCCGACGGGCTCGCCGTGCTGGGGATCGCCCCGGCGCTGGCCGCCGCTCGGGGGCGCGACCGGCACCTCGTGACCTCGGCGGTGGAGCACTCCGCGGTCATGGAGCCGGCGCGCGAGCTGGAGCGCCGCGGGTGGCGGGTCGACGTCGTCGGGGTCGACGGGTCGGGGCGCGTGGACGTCGGGGCCCTGGCCGGGGCCGTGACCGAGCGGACCGCGCTGGTGTCCGTCATGCACGCGAACAACGAGGTCGGCACGATCCAGCCGATCGCCGGGGCTGGCAGGGCCGGCGGGGCTGACGGGTCTGGCGGGGTGGCGGCGCTGTGCGCGGAGCGCGGGGTGGCGCTGCACGTCGACGCCGTCCAGAGCGCGGGGGTGCTCGACCTGCGCGAGCTGTGGGCGCTGGGGTCGGCGGCCGGGGGTGTCGTGGCGGTCAGCGTCTCGGCGCACAAGCTCGGTGGGCTGCGGGGGTCGGGGCTGCTCGCGGTGCGCTCCGGGGTGCCGCTGGAGCCGCTGGCCCTCGGCGGCGGGCAGGAGCGCGGACGGCGCTCGGGGACCGTCGACGTCGCGTCTGCGGTGGGACTGGCGACGGCGCTGGCGGCAGCCGCGGCGCGGCGCGAGCGCGAGGTGGTGCGCCTGGCGGGGCTGCGCGACCGGCTGGTGGCGGGAGTGCTGGCCGCAGGTGCCGCAGCTGGTGTCGAAGTGGTGCTGACCGGCGCGGCGCCGGGGCCGGAGCGCCTGCCGGGGCACGCGTCGTTCGTGCTGCCGGGGCTGTCGGGCGAGGTGGTGCTCGCCGAGCTCGACCTCGCGGGGGTGGCCTGCTCCTCGGGGTCGGCGTGCTCCTCGGACAGCGACGACGCGTCGCACGTGCTCGTGGCGATGGGCCTGGACGGCGGCCCGGCCGGCGCCGCCCGCAGCTCCGTGCGCTGCACGCTCGGGTGGAGCTCCACCGACGCCGACGTCGACGCGCTGCTCGACGCCCTGCCCACCGCCCTGGCCCGCGCCCGGCTCTGATGTCAGACCGGGTGAGCGCTCTCACGGCGTTCGCGGTTGGATGGGGTGATGGAGTTCAGGAAGCTCGGACGCAGCGGTCTCAAGATCTCTGAGATCACCTACGGCAACTGGCTGACCCACGGCTCGCAGGTGGAGAACGACGTCGCGACCCGGTGCGTGCGCGCCGCGCTCGACGCGGGGATCTCGACCTTCGACACGGCGGACGTGTACGCGAACGGCGCCGCCGAGGAGGTCCTCGGCGCGGCGCTGAAGGGCGAGCGGCGCGAGTCGCTGGAGGTCTTCACCAAGGTCTACTGGCCGGTCGGCCCCGGCGGCAAGAACGACGTCGGGCTGTCGCGCAAGCACGTCCTCGAGGGCATCGACAACAGCCTCGAGCGGCTCGACATGGACTACGTCGACCTCTACCAGGCCCACCGGTACGACCACGAGACGCCGCTGGAGGAGACCATCTCCGCGTTCGCGGACGTCGTCGCCGCCGGCAAGGCGCTCTACATCGGCGTCTCGGAGTGGACGGCCGACCAGATCCGCGCCGGCCAGGCGCTCGCCACGCAGGCGGGCTTCCGCCTCGTGTCGAACCAGCCGCAGTACTCGGCGCTGTACCGCGTGATCGAGGGCCAGGTCGTGCCGACGTCCCGCGAGCTGGGCCTGTCGCAGATCGTGTTCTCGCCGGTGGCGCAGGGCGTGCTGACCGGCAAGTACCTGCCGGGCCAGCAGCCGCCCGCGGGCAGCCGCGCCACCGACGAGAAGGGCGGCGCGCAGATGATCTCCCGCTGGATGCGCGACGACGTGCTCGCCGCCGTCCAGGAGCTCAAGCCCGTCGCGAACGACCTGGGCCTGTCGATGGCGGCGCTCGCCGTCGCCTGGGTGCTGCAGAACGACAACGTCGCCGCCGCGATCATCGGCGCCTCGAAGCCCGAGCAGGTCACCGACAACGTCAAGGCCGCCGGGGTGCGCCTGCCCGCCGAGGTCATGACGAAGATCGACGAGCTGCTCAGCGGCGTGGCCGCGTCCGACCCGGCGCTGACCGCGGCGAGCCAGCCGTACCAGCGCCCGGCCTGACAGCCACCGCCTCCGGCCCGTGGGACCGCACCCTCCGCGGAGGGTGCGGTCCGCGGTGCGTCCGGAGCACCTCCCGGAACCGCAACCGAGCGCTCGACTGCGGTTCCAACGCACCCAGGAACCGCAACCAGGCGCTCGACTGCGATCCCAACGCCCCCAGGAACCGCAACCAAGCGCTCGACTGCGATCCCAACGCCCCCAGGAACCGCAACCAAGCGCTCGACTGCGATCCCAACGCCCCCAGGAACCGCAACCAAGCGCTCGACTGCGATCCCAAGGCCCCCAGGAACCGCAACCAGGCGCTCGACTGCGGTTTCCAAGGCCCCCAGGAACCGCAACGAGGCGCTCGACTGCGGTTCCAAGGCCCCCAGGAACCGCAACGAGGCGCTCGACTGCGGTTCCGGGACGGCTCAGACGTGCTGGGCGGTCCAGGCGCGGTGGAGCCGTGAGTACGGGCCGCCGGCGTCGGCCAGCTCCGCAGCGGGACCGACCTCCACCACACGACCGGCGTCGACCACGACGACGACGTCGGCCGCCTCCGCCGTCGACAGGCGGTGTGCGATCGCGACCGAGGTCCGCCCGCTCAGGACCTGCTCCAGCGCCCTCTGCAGCCGCACCTCCGTGGCCGGGTCGACCGACGACGTCGCCTCGTCGAGCACCAGCAGGTCGGGGTCGGCGAGGTGGGCGCGCGCCAGCGCCACGAGCTGGCGCTCCCCCGCGCTGAGGCGCTCACCGCGCTGCCCGACGGCGGTCGCGAGGCCGTCGGGCAGGTCGTCGAGCCACGCCCCGAGGCCCAGCTCGCGCAGGGCGGCGGCCGCGTCGTCGTCGGTGGCGCCGGGCGCCCCATCCGCACGTTCTCGCCGACGGTGGTGTCGAAGAGGAACCCCTCCTGCGGCACGGTCACCACGCGGCGGTGCAGCGCGGCCTCGCGGATGCGGCGCGCGTCGACGCCGGAGAGCAGCACGCGGCCGGCGTCGGGGTCGACCAGGCGCGTCACCAGGCGGGCCAGCGTGGTCTTGCCCGAGCCGGTCTCGCCCACCACGGCGATGCGGCTGCCCGCGGGGAAGTGCAGGTCGACGCCTCGGAGCACCTGCTTCGCGGTGCCGGGGTAGGTGTAGCCGACGTCCTCGAGGCGCACCTCGACCGGCCCCGGGGCAGGTCGAGCGCGTCGCGCTCGGCGGGGTCGGGAACGACGACGGGGGTGTCGATGAGCTCGACCACCCGGTGCCACCCGGCGAGGGCGTTCTGCAGCTCGTTGAGCACCTCGGTGGCGGCCTGCACCGGCATGACGAACAGCCCGATGATGAAGAGGAAGGCGAGCATCCGGCCGAGGGTGATGTCGCCGTCGACGCCCAGCAGCGTCCCGGCGACCACCACGAGCGCCAGCACCAGACCGGAGACGAAGACGCCGACGGAGAAGGTGGCCGCCGTGGCCACCTGTGCCTTCACCGCCTGCTCGCGGTGGGCCTCCACGGCGGCGTCGACCGCGCGCCAGGTGCGCGCCGACGCGGCGTGCGCGCGGATGACGTCAGCGCCCACGACCGTCTCCGAGACGGAGCCGAGGAGCTCGCCCATGCGCAGGCGGACTGCCTGGTAGGCCCGCGCCACCGGCCGCTGCAGGCGGTGGCGGAAGAGGATCACCGGCACGAAGCAGGCCAGCACGAGCAGCGCGAGCTGCCAGGAGTAGACGAACATCAGCACGGTCGCCAGCACCAGCTGGCCGACGGCGAGCACCAGCACGACCATGCCGGTCTGCAGGAACGTGGAGATGGTGTCGACGTCGCTGGTGACGCGGCTGACCAGCGACCCGCGCCGCTCGGCGCCCTGCGTGAGGACCGCGAGGCGGTGCACGTGCGCGAACGCCCGGGTCCGCAGGCTCGCGAGCCCGGCCTCCGTGGCGCGGAACAACCGGTAGTTCACCAGCCACGACGTGCCGGCGGTGACGAGGACGACGAGGGCCGCGGCCCCGACGATGAGCTCGACGCGGGTGACGTCCGGTCCGCCCGGACCGCGGATGCCGGTGTCGATGGTCTGCTGCACGGCGACGGGCACGACGATGCGGCCCAGCGTGGTGATGCTGGCCAGGACCAGCGTCATCCGCAGGCCGCGGGCGACCTCCGGGGCCAGCTCGCGGGCACGCGCGACGACCCCCTGCGGCTTCGCCGGCGCTGCCGGAGCAGCCGGGGCGGACGCGGCGGCGCTCATGCGCGGGCCTCCTCGGCGGTCGCGGCGGCCCGCTCGCGGGCGGCGCGGGCGTAGGCCGTCACCAGCTCGCGGTACCCCTCGTCGCGCTCGGTGAGATCCGCCGCCGTGCCGCGGTCGACGACGCGGCCGTGCTCGAGGTGGACCACCTCGTCGGCCAGGGCGATGGTCGCCGGGCGCGAGGCGACGACGACGACCGTGGTGCCGAGCCCCTGGGCGCCGAGGCCGTCGAGCACGGCGCGCTCGACGGCCGGGTCGAGGGCGGAGGTCGCGTCGTCGAGGACCAGCAGCCGGGGACGGCGGACCAGGGCCCTGGCGAGCGCGAGCCGCTGGCGCTGGCCGCCGGACAGCGACGCGCCGCGCTCCCCCACGCGGGTGTCGAGGCCGTCGGGCAGCGCGGCGACGAAGCCGTCGGCCTGGGCCAGCCGCAGGGCCGCCCACACGTCGTCGTCGGTCGTCCGGCGCGCGGCGGGCACGTCGTCGGCGTCGAGGCCGAGGGCCACGTTGCCGCGGACGGTGTCGTCGAAGACGAACGTGGACTGCGGCACCAGGGCGGCGACGCCGGCGAGCTCGCCCTCGGCCAGCTCGCGGACGTCGACGCCGTCGAGCAGCACGGTGCCGGTGGTCGGGTCGACCAGGCGCACCAGCAGCCCCGCCAGCGTCGACTTGCCCGAGCCGGTGCCCCCGACGACGGCCGTGGTGGTGCCGGCGGTGACCTCGAGGTCGACGTCGCGCAGCACGGGCCGGGGCGCCCTGGCCGGCCCAGCCTCGGCGGGAGCGACGGCGGCGAGGGGCGCGCCGTCGTCGTCCTCGTCGGTGGGGTCGGGCACGGGCGCGGGGTGGTGGTAGCCGACGCCGCGGCCCTGGGGCCTCGCCGGGGCGCGGCCCGCCCCCGCCGCGCGGGAGCCCCAGGGGGTGGTCGCGTCCTCGGTGAGGACCGCCTGGAGCCGCGCGTCGCCGGCGACGGTGCGGGGCAGCTCGGCGAGGGTCCACCCGATGGCGCGGACCGGGAAGGCGAGCAGGCTCAGCATGTAGGCGACCTGCACGACGTCGCCCACGCCCGCGTCTCCCGAGACCGTGCGGGCGGCACCGACCGCGAGGACGAGCAGGGTGCCCAGCTGCGGCAGCGCCTCGATGACCGGGTCGAAGGCGCCGCGCGTGCGGCCGGCGGCGACGTTGGCGTCGCGCAGGCGGTCGGCCTCGTGGGCGAAGCGGGTGACCTCGCCACCGGCGAGGCCTAGGGTCTTGACCACCAGCGCGCCCTCGAAGCTCTCGTGGGCGACGGTCGAGACCTCGCCGCGCAGGCGCTGGACGCGCCGGACCCGCGGCGACATCCGCCGCGAGTACAGGGCGTTGACGACGACGAGCGCGGGGACGACGAGCAGCCCGATGCCCCCGAGCACCGGGTCGGCCGCGACCATCGCCACGCCCGCGATGCCGATGAGCACGACGACGCCGAGGGCGAACGGCAGGATCGCCATCGCCTGCCAGGTGGCCTCGACGTCGGACGCGGCGGTGGCCAGCAGGCGGCCCGCGGGGTGGGAGTGGTGCCACGCGAGCGGGAGGTCGAGGTAGCGGCGGGCGAGCGCCCGGCGGTAGCGCGCCTGGAGGGCGTACATGGTGGCGCCGGCGGCGATGCGGCGCAGGAGCACCCCGCCGACGGTGACGACGCCGACCGCCAGCAGCGCGGCGCCCGCGAGCCAGACGTCTCCGGTGGTCACGCCCGCGTCGCCGGAGAGGGCGGGGACCACGACGTCCTGCGTGACCCGGCCGACCAGCCAGCCGCTGCCGGCGGTGCCCGCGCCGTAGACCACGCTGCCGACCACGGCCCACGCGAACAGGCGCGGCTCCTCGCGGGCGCCGCGGGCCAGGACGCGCATGCCGCGCAGGAACGTGCCCCGCTGCACCCGGGGAGCGGCTGGGGTGCTGGCAGTGCGTCTGGGGTCTGGCTGGCTCACCGGGACATCACTCGATGTATCGAAACACGGAGCACCGACAGCCGCCCGCCACCTGCGCACGGACGGGGGCTCGGCGGGAGCTCGCGCTGCCGGCGCGACGCTGTCGGGGGGCCGCGCCAGGATGGGCCCATGACCAGCCCCGACCGCGCGCGGCTCGCGGACCTCCTCGACCAGGCCGGCCCCGACGCCCCCACCCTGTGCGCGGGCTGGGACGCCCGCGACCTCGCCGTCCACCTGCTGGTCCGGGAGGGGCGCCCCGACGCGTTCGTCGCCCGCGAGCTGGGCGCCCGCGTGCCGCGGCTGACGCGGGCGGCGGCGCACGGGCGGCGCGTGGAGGAGCAGCTGGAGGCGCTGCCGTTCGCCGAGCTGGTCCAGCGCTTCCGCACCGGCCCGCCGCGCTGGACCCCGTTCGCCGTCCCGCAGGTCGAGGCGCTCGCCAACGGGCTGGAGTTCTACGTGCACGGCCAGGACGTGCGCCGCGCCGACCCGGCGTGGGACCCGGCCGACCCCGCCTCCCACGAGGAGCTGCGCCCCGGCCAGCGCGAGGCCCTGTGGAGCGCGCTGCGCCGCACCGCGAAGCTCGCCTACCGCCGCTCGCCGGTCGGGGTGGTGCTCGTGGTGCCCGCCGGGCCCCGGGTGGTGGCGGTGCGCCGGGAGCGGTCCGTCGTCGTCACCGGGCAGGTCGAGGAGCTGGTGCTGCACGCCACCGGACGGCGGGGCGCGGCGGTCGTCGAGGTCACGGGGGACGACGACGCCGTCGCGGCGTTCTCCGGGGTGCCGCTGGGGATGTGACGCCCTAGCGGACGGGGTGTCCGGCGGCGGCGAGGGAGGCCTTGACGTCGCCGACGGTCATCTGGCCGAAGTGGAAGACGCTGGCGGCGAGCACGGCGTCGGCCCCGGCGGCCACCGCGGGGGCGAAGTGCTCGACGGCGCCCGCCCCGCCGCTGGCGATGACGGGCACCGCGACCCTGGCGCGCACCGCGGCCAGCATGTCCAGGTCGAACCCGGCCTTGGTGCCGTCGGCGTCCATGGAGTTGAGCAGCAGCTCGCCCGCACCCAGCTCGGCCACGCGCTCGGCCCACTCGACGGCGTCGATCCCGGTGCCGCGGCGACCGCCGTGCGTGGTGACCTCGTAGCCGGACGGCGTGGGCTGCTCGCCCCCGGGCGTGCGCCGCGCGTCGAGGGAGACCACGAGCACCTGGTTGCCGAAGCGCTCGGCGATCTCGCGGACCAGCTCTGGCGGGCGATCGCCGCGGTGTTGACCCCGACCTTGTCGGCGCCGGCGCGCAGCAGCCTGTCGACGTCGTCGGTGGTGCGGACCCCGCCGCCGACCGTCAGGGGGATGAACACCTGCTCCGCGGTGCGGCGGACGACGTCGTAGGTGGTCTCGCGGTCGCCGGAGGACGCGGTGACGTCGAGGAAGACCAGCTCGTCGGCGCCCTGCCCGTCGTAGCGGGCGGCGAGCTCGACGGGGTCGCCGGCGTCGCGCAGCTCGCGAAGTTCACGCCCTTGACGACGCGCCCCGCGTCGACGTCGAGGCAGGGGATCACGCGCACGGCCAGGCTCACGTCGGCCCAGCCTAGGCGCCCGGGCGCACCGCTCCGGCACGCCTCACCCCTCCTCCCCGTCCGTGATCACGGGCTTCCGGAACGGTGCTCGAAGCACCTGTTCCGGAAGCCCATGATCACGAGGGAAGGTGCTCCGGAGTCCCGTGATCACGGCGGGGGTGGTGGGGGTGGCTAGCGTTCACCGGGTGCCGCACCCCGCCGACGACACCGCCGACCTCGTGCTGAGCCGTCCGGCGGGTCCGAGCGGGGTCCGCGTGGTCGCCGTCGACGGACCCAGCGGCTCGGGCAAGACCACCCTCGCCGGCGCCGTCGCCGCGGACGCTGCGGGAGCGCGGCGCCAGCACCACCGAGGTGCACATGGACGACCTCTACCCGGGGTGGGACGGCCTCGCCGACGCCGTCGGGCTGGTCACCACCCAGGTGCTCGAGCCGCTCAGCGCCGGAGCGCCGGCGGCGTTCCGGCGGTGGGACTGGGTCGCGCACGCGTGGGCGGAGCAGGTGCCGGTGGAGGCGGCCGACGTCGTCGTCCTCGAGGGGGTGGGGTGCGGGTCGCGGCCCTGCGCCCCACACCTGGCGGCCCTGGTCTGGGTGGAGGCCGACGACGACGAGCGCATGCGGCGCGGCATCGAGCGCGACGGCGAGGCGTACCGCCCGCACTGGGAGCGCTGGGCGGCGCAGGAGCGGGTGCTCTTCGCCGCCGAGGGGACGCGCGGGCGCGCCGACCTCGTGCTCCGCACCTGACCGCCGACGGTCCACGCCGGCCGACCGGCAGGATGGTGCCCGTGAGCCGGTTGGAGCTGCGGGCGCGCGCCGACCGGCTGCGGGCGCACGCACCGCACGTCGTGCTGTGCGCCACCGGCGCCGGCATCGCCTACCTGGTCGCGCGGCACGTGCTGGGCCACGAGCAGCCGATCTTCGCGCCGATCGCAGCGGTGCTGGGGCTGGGCATCTCCTACGGGCAGCGGCTGCGGCGCGTGGGCGAGGTGGTCGTCGGCGTCGCGATCGGCGTCCTGGTGGGCGACCTGCTGGTGCGCGCCTTCGGCACCGGCGCCTGGCAGATCGCGCTGGTGGTGGGGCTGGGCATGTCGGTGGCGATCCTGCTGCGCGCCGGCACGCTGATGATCAACCAGATCGCCATCCAGGGCGTCTTCGTCACGCTCTACGCGCAGACCTCCACCGGCGCGATCATCGGCCGCTGGTCCGACGCCGCCACCGGCGGAGCGGTCGCCCTGGTGCTGGCGACCCTCGTGCCGCGTCAGCAGCTGCGGCGGCCGGTGGTGCTGGCCCGCGAGGTGCTCGAGACCGTCGCGGACCTGCTCCTGGAGGCGTCGTCCGCCGCGAAGGACGGTGACGTCGAGCGCGGCCACGACGCCCTCGCGCACGCCCGCGGCACCCAGAGCCGCCTGGACCTACTGCGCGCCGCGGCCAGCGAGGGCGTCGACGTGGCCCGGCTCGCGCCGTTCCGGGGGCACCACGCCGCGCAGGCGCGGGCGGTGAGCGCGCTGGCCGTGCCGCTGGACCGCGCGGTGCGCAACGTGCGGGTGCTCTCGCGGCGGCTGTCCGTGGCCACCGACCGCAGCGAGGTGGTCCCCGAGGAGCTCCTCGGGCTGGTCGACGAGCTCGCCAGCGCCACCCTGCACCTCGCCGAGGACCTCGGCTCCGGTCGCCGGCTCGACGACGCCGTCGACGCCCTCGCCGCCGTCGGGCTGGCCTCGACGCTGGTGCCGCGCTCGTCGCTGTCCGCCGACGTGGTGCTGGCGCAGGTGCGCTCGGCGACGGTCGACCTGCTCATGGTCGCGGGGCTGGACGACGCCGCGGCCCACGACAGGGTGCCGCCGCGGCCGGGTGAGCACTTCGGCTGAGGGGTTCGCGGACCGCAGAAGTGATGGTCCCGCGTGTTCTTACCTTCACTTAGGGGGCTGAGTGAAGGTAGCGTCACTGGGTGCCTTCAGATTCCCGAAGCGCGTCGTGGCCGGCGCTGGGTAGCCGCGAGGTGCCCTGGACCCCGAGGCTGCCGCCCGACCTCGTGCCGCGGTCGGTCCGCGAGCGCCACCGCGGGCCCTACGCCGCCTCGGTCGTGCCCTCCATCGCCAGTGCCTCGCCGAGGGTGTCGGCGGTCGCGTCAGCGCTGGCGGAGGAGGCTGCTGCCGAGGTCGCGCGCTTCGACGCCGAGCAGGCGGTGACCCTCGCCGGGGTCGACGGGGACGGTGGTGGGCCGGGCCCGCTGCCGTTCCTGCTGCTGCGCAGCGAGTCGGCGTCGTCGTCGCAGATCGAGGGGCTCACGTCGGGGGCGCGGGCGATCGCCGTGGCCGAGCTGGGCGGAGGTGCCACCCGCAACGCGGAGCTGGTGCTGGGGAACGTCAGGTCGATGCAGGCGGCGCTCGCCCTCGCCGACGACCTCACGCCCGAGGCCCTGCTGGCGATGCAGCGGGCGCTGCTGGAGGCGAGCGCGCCGTCCATCGCGGGGCGGTGGCGCACGGAGCAGGTGTGGATCGGCGGTGACACGTACGGGCCGCACGGCGCGGAGTTCGTGCCGCCGCACCACGACGACGTGCCCGGTCTCATCGACGACCTGGTCGCGTTCAGCGCTCGGGGCGACCTCCAGGTGCTGGTGCACGCGGCGCTGGCGCACGCCCAGTTCGAGACCGTCCACCCCTTCGCCGACGGCAACGGCCGCACCGGGCGGGCGCTGGTGCACGCGCTGCTGCGCCGCCGCGGGCTGGCCCGGCGGGTGACCGTGCCGGTCTCGGCCGGGCTGCTCACCGACGTCGGCGGGTACTTCGACGCCCTGACCGCGTACCGCACCGGCGAGGTCGACCCGATCGTCGAGGAGCTCGCGCACGGGGCGCTGGCCGCCGTCGTCAACGGACGGCGGCTGGCGGTGGAGCTGCGCGCGGCACGGGCGCGGTGGGACGACGTGGTGGTGGCACGTCGCGACTCCGCCGCGTGGCGCCTGGCCGACCTCCTGCTGCGCCAGCCGGTGGTCGACAGCCCGACCATCGCCCGCGAGCTCGGCCTCTCCTCCGCCAACGCCGCCCGCCCGCTGGCGCCGCTGGTGGAGGCGGGCGTGGTGCGCGAGACGACGGGCCGCGACCGGGGTCGGCTGTGGCAGGCCGACGAGGTGCTGGCGGCGCTGGACGCGTTCGCCGCGCGGGCGGGCCGGCGCAGCACCAGCTGACGCCTCGTCGGATCAGCCCGCCGCGGGCACGACCTCGTTCCCGCCGAAGGGGGTGCCGCCGCCCCCGAGCGCGCCGTTGACGTCCACCAGCGTCCGGTCGCCCAGCGGCTGACCGAGCTCCACGACCAGCGGTGCCAGGGGGTGGCCGGGGCAGCCCTGGGCGCCCTTGCGGATGTACGTGGACACGGCGATGCGGACCTGCGCGTCCGTCACCTCGACCTGCGGGGGCGCCGTGTTGTCCACGGCCCCCTGGCCGGTGGTGCACCCCTCCTCGTCGACCAGCACCTCCACGCTCGTGGCCGCGGGATCCGGCACGAAGCCGGCGGGGAGGAACCACGTGGCGGGGTTCGTGGTCTCCGGGTCGCGGTCGTCGGAGTGGAACTCGACGGCGAGCGGTGCGCGGCGTCCGAGGGCCTCGACCATCGCGTCGACCACGAGCGCCGCGGTGGCGTCGTCGGCGCGCTTCCTCGCACCGTCGGGGATGTAGTCGATGGAGAGCACGCCCGTCGGGGCGTCCAGCCCGCCACCGCTGAAGGCGCGGTCGCCGACATCGGCGCTGAAGGCGTCGATCCCGACCGACAGGACGCGCTCGCGCTCGGCGTCGCTCAGCACCGCGCCACCGCGCAGCTCGACGGGGAAGGGCAGCTCCTCTGCGAGCGCCAGCAGTCCGTCCGGAAGCTCCGTCCCGGTGTAGCCGACCCACGGCGGGACGGTGTCGTCCTCCGGGTCGCCCCAGGCCAGGGCCGAGTAGCGGTCGCCCGCCGCCGCCTGGGCGCGCTCGGCCCAGGCGCTGAAGACCTGCTGGTCCTGCAGCTCGGCGGCGGCCTCCTCCAGGGAGATGCCCTCCTCACCGGCGAACCACTCCACCTCGGGCTGCAGGACCACGTCGACGGGGCCCACGGGCTCGCGGACGCCCTTCGGGGTCGTGACCGTCGTGAGGGCCGGGTCGGGCCACGTGGGCGCCGCCTGCTCGGCCGGCGCGGCGGGGGACGCGCTGGCCGTCGGGTCCGCCGCTGCGGGCGGTGCGCCGTTCCCGCACCCGCCAAGAGCCACCGCCGCCACCACTGCCACCGCTGACAGCCCGAACGCCCCTGCCCTGGACCGCTCCACGCCGCACCCCCCGTGCTCAGGCCGCCCGGTGGCGGCGCTCACCGGTGAAGACGCTGCCGCAGCAGCTGGCGTTGCACGCGGCGCCGCGCCGTCGTCCTCATCCGGCGGACGGGACGAGCTCAGCAGGACAGACCCCGCTGGCACAAGCCTGGCGCTGCGTGACGTCGGACGGGCAGAACCCGGCCCGCGAGGCCCTAGAGGGTCCCCAGGCGGACCTCTGCCCCGTCCGGCGTCACCTCCGGGGGTGGCGGACGCCCATGATCACGGGGTCAGCGGCGGTCGGGGACGGCGGGGAACACCGAGGTCCGCGTCTCGACGTCCTCCTGCTGCCGGCGCTCCCGCTCGGCGACGGCGCGCAGCTCGGACTCCACCCGCTCCTGCTCGTCGCGGAGCATCCGCTCGACCCTGTCGGCCTGCTCGGCCTCGCTGGGCCCGGCGAACGCCCGGGAGCGCTCGAGGGCGTCCATGCTGCCGGTGAAGAGGGAGTCGTCGCGGCGCTCGGGCACCGCCGGCGCCGACGGCGCGACGGGCGGGAGCACCGTGGTCGCCGCGGTGGCCTCGCCGGTGGCCCGGCGCGGGGGCTGGGAGGTCCTCCGGGGGTCGTGGCCGGAGGGCTCGGGCACGGGCTCGACGCGCGCGGCCCGGGGCAGGGCCTCCTCGGCGGCGCCGGACAGCCCGGCGACGCGCAGTCGCGGCAGCCCCTCGGGTTGGCCGAGACCAGCCAGCGCACCATCGCCTCGCGGACGTGGCAGCGCAGGTCGAAGATCGTGGGCCCGTCCTGCGCGGAGACGAGGATGCGGACCTGCACGAAGCTGTCGACGGCGTCGGTGACCTGCAGCACGACGACGCGGCGGTCCCACAGCTCGTCGGCCTCGACCACGCGGTGCAGCTCGGTGCGCATGGCGTCGAAGTCGGTGTGCCAGTCGACCTCGAGCATCACCACGCCGAGGATCTGGGAGTCCTTGCGGGTCCAGTGCTCGAACGGCGTCGAGGTGAAGTACGTCGAGGGCAGCACGTAGCGGCGGTCGTCCCAGACGTGGACCACCACGTAGGTGAGGGTGATCTCCTCGATGCGGCCCCAGAGGCCGTCGACCACCACGACGTCGTCGACGCGCAGCGCGTCGGTGAAGGCGAGCTGCAGCCCGGCGAAGACGTTGCTCAGCGAGCTCTGCGCGGCCAGGCCGGCGACCACGGACAGCAGGCCGGCGGAGGCGAAGATGCCGGTGCCGACCACGCGGGCCTCGGGGAAGGTCCACAGCATCGCGCCGGCGGTCAGCAGCGCGATGACGAGCAGCGCGATGCGGCGCAGGAAGATGATCTGGGTGCGCACGCGGCGGGCGTGGCGGTTGTCGGCCACGTCGATGCGGTACTTCTCGAGGAGCAGGTCCTCGGCGACCAGCACCGCCTTGGCCAGCAGCCAGCCGATGCACGCGATCAGCGCCAGCAGCAGGGTGCTGCGCACGACGCCGAGCCAGGCGTCGTTGCCGGTCGACCTGACGAACACCTGCTGGACGGCCAGCGTCACGAGGATCCAGCGGAACGGGCCCTTGAGCCGGTTCGCCAGGGTCCGGGCCACCACGGACGTCCGGCCGATCCGCAGGACGACGGCGTGGACGACCATCCCCACCACCAGCGCGCCCACCGCCGCACCCGCCGCCACGGCGACGAGCTGCAGGGCCTGGGTCCCGGTGAGAGGAGCGGTCGCTGCGGCGTCGTTGCCGTTGAACAGGTCGATGAACGCTTCGAGCATGACGGGAGAGGGCCTCCGGGTCTGGGGCGGGTGGTGCGGGCGGTGCATCCACTGTCGCAGAAGATCCCGGGGTGCTGCACGCTCGCTGCGTGGCACCCCGGCGCCGGCTGGCGATCGTCCTGCTCGCGCTCGCGGTGGTCGCGGCGGTGGTCGCCGTCGTCGTGCTCGTGCGGCCGGCGGGGGGCGGTGGTGTGACCGGCGCCACGGGCCAGGGCTCGCGGGCTGCGGTCGACCAGTCCGCGCAGGGGGCGGTGCTCCTCGTGCCGGGCTACGGCGGGGGCACCGGCGGGCTGCAGGTGCTGGCCGGGGCGCTGGAGGCGGCGGGGCGGCAGGTGCGCGTGGTCCGGGCCGCGGGCGACGGCACGGGCGACCTCGCCGACCAGGTGGCCCCCCTGCAGCAGGCGGCCCAGGAGGCGCTGGACGACGGCGCACCGTCCGTCGACGTGGTCGGGTACTCGGCGGGTGGCGTGGTGGTCCGGCTGTGGCTCGCGGGCGAGGGCGCCGACGAGCCGGTGCGCCGCGTGGTGACCCTCGGCTCTCCCCACCAGGGCACCGACCTCGCCAGCTTCGCCGCGGTGAACGCCCCGCAGGACTGCCCCCTCGCCTGCCAGCAGCTGGAGCCCGGCAGCGACCTGCTCACCTCCCTGCCGCAGGTGCCGGGCGCCGACGACGGCGTCGCGTGGACCAGCGCCTGGTCGAGCAGCGACCAGGTGGTGGTGCCCCCGGCCGACGCCTCGTCGCTGCGCGGCGCGGTCGACGTCGAGCTGCAGCAGGTGTGCCCCGGCGCGGCCGTCGACCACGGCGGCCTCGTCACCGACCCGCTCCCCGTGGGGCTGGTCGACGCGGCGCTGGACGGCCCCGTGCTGGAGGCGGCGCCGCCGTCGTCCTCCTGCGCGGAGCTCACCGCCCGCGGACGGGCCCTGCTCGCCGGGTAGTGGCGCTCAGGTGCGTGATCGTCGCGGAGGAGGGGGCGCCGGGCCAGGACGGTGACGACCTTGCGGCTCTGCGCCGGGTCAGCCTCAGCTGGTGACGTCGCGGGTGGTGAACGAGGCCCAAGCCGCGGCCAGGAGCACCCCCGCCCAGGCGAGCTGCACGAGCACGCCGCGCTGCACGTCGGTCCAGAGGACCGGGTCGCGGAAGAGGTCGACCCAGGCCAGCCAGTAGCGGGTGGGCAGCAGGTCGTGGACGGCGGAGGCGGCGTCGAGCCCCACCAGCACCGTGCTCGCCACGAGCAGCGCCAGCCCGCCGAGGGCGGCGACCAGGGGTGAGTCGACGAGCGTCGACAGCAGCAGCGCCAGCGCCGCCACCCCGATCATCGAGACCGAGACGTAGGCCATCACCAGCAGCGTGCGGACCAGGAGCTCCTGCGTCGACAGGGCCGTCCCCGACAGCGACGCCGTGGTGGTGCCGAGCGCGTCGGGGCGGGTCCCGAGCAGCTGGGTGCCGGCCACGAGCGACACCAGGGCGACGGCGATGACGGCGCCGAACGTGAACGCGAGCACCGCGAAGAGCTTGGCCACCAGCAGCCGGGTCCGACCGACGGGCCGCACGAGCAGGTAGCGCAGGGTGCCGGCCTGGGCCTCCCCCGCCACGGCGTCGCCGGCGACCACGCAGACCGCCACCGGCAGGAAGATCGGCACGACGATGCCCAGCGCCGCCGCCGGGTAGAGCTGGCCGTTGCCGAGCACCGCCGACAGGAACGCCGGCCCCTGCCCGGGCCGGGGCGCCAGCTCGCTGGTCGCCAGGAACGCCGCGACCACCACGGGCAGGGCGCACAGCAGCGCCACCGAGACCCAGGTCCGCGGCCGCAGGGCGAGCTTGCGCAGCTCCACCCAGGTCAGCGCCGCCAGCTTCACCGCGCCACCCCCGCGCCCTCGCCGACCGCGGTGGTCCGCGCCAGGACGACGTCGGTCAGCGTGCGGCGCTCCACCACGGCCTCCCGGACCGCGAGGCCGCCGCGCACCAGGTCACCCACCACGTCGCCCTCGTCGGCGACCACGAGGCTCCGCCCGCACGGCGGCTCGAGCAGCCGCCTCCCGAGCACGCGCTCGGCAGTACCGGTCTCAGCACCGGAGAGGGTCACGACCAGGCGTCCGGTGGGGGCGCGCAGCGCGTCGACGTCGTCCTGGACCACGAGGTGGCCCCGGTCCATGACGCCGACGCGCGTGCACAGGTGCTCGACCTCGGACAGCAGGTGGCTGGACACGAGCAGCGTGGTGCCCTGCGCCGACAGCTGGAGCAGCAGGTCGGTCACCAGGGCGATGCCCTGCGGGTCGAGGCCGTTCGTGGGCTCGTCGAGCACCAGCAGCCGCGGGCGCCGGACCAGCGCGGACGCGATGCCGAGCCGCTGGCGCATGCCGAGGGAGTAGGCCCGCACGGGGCGTCGGCCCACCTGGGCCAGGCCCACGGCCTCGAGCGCCGCCTCCACGCGGGCGCGGCGGGTGCGGCGCCCCCCGGGCGTCGGGACGGCGGCGTCGAGCAGGCGCAGGTTCGCCCGCCCGGACAGGTGCCCGATGGCCGCCGGGCCCTCGACCATCGCGCCGACCTGGGGCAGCACGCGCGCGGCGTCACCGGGGACGCGGCCGCCGAGCACCCGGACGCGACCCGACGTGGGCAGCACCAGGCCCAGGAGCATCCGCACGGTGGTGGTCTTGCCCGACCCGTTGGGGCCGAGGAAGCCGTAGCGGTCGCCCTCCGCGACGCGCAGGTCGACGTCGGTGACCGCCTGCACCCGGCCGAAGCGCTTGGTGAGGCCGGTGGTCTCGACGGCGAGGTCGCTCACGGGCGGGTCACGGGGCGGGTCACGGGGCGGGTCACGGGCGGCGCTCCGGTGGGTCGGTGGTCAGCTCGGCGGCGGCGCGGCTGAGGAGCTCGGGCTGCACCGCGCCGGAGACGAGGTACGCGCGGCCCCCGCCGTCGCCACGCGCCCCGGGGACCACGACGACGGCGGCGCTCAGCGCACCGGCGCGCACGAGCGCCGTCCGCGCCTGGAGGTCGAGGTCTCCGGCCGGGGGCTCGAGGGGACCGGCGCCGGCGGCCTCGGCGGCGCGCAGCGCCTGGCGGCCCTGGTCGACGGGCAGGGACACGACGGCGAGGCGCAGCAGCCCGGTGCCGTAGGCGACGGCGCCCGCGGAGCTCGGGTCCTGCAGGGCCGGCAGCCCCGCCAGGTCTGTCGGGAGCAGCCACGGCGCAGCGGTCGCGGCGCCGGCGGCGACGTCGGTCTCGGCGGTGCGGACGGTGGCGCCCTGCGGCGCGGGGACGGTGAGGGCCACCGGGTCGGGGCTCGTGGGGGTGACCTGGTCGAACGAGCTGGCGATGACGGGTCCGCCCACCACGTCGACGACGTCGACGGCGAGCGGCAGCCCGGTGGCCCTGTCGACCCAGAGGTCGGCGTGGTCCACCGTCGAGAGGTCGGCCTCCTGCGCGTCGGGGCGCAGGCGCACGCCGTCGGCCAGCCGGCCCGCGACGACGCGCTCGCCGAGCCCGGTGGCCCTGCTCGCCGCGTCGTCGGGCGTCGCCCCGGCGAGCAGCGAGCGGGCGAGCGCCGGGGGCAGCAGGTCGGAGGCGCGGGGCAGCCGGGCGCCGGACAGCGGCGCGCCGGTGGTGAGGACGTCGCGCTCGTAGTCCCACCCCGTCAGCTGGCCGCCGGAGGCGTACAGGCCCCGCTCCCCCGTGGTGGTGAGGACGTCGGTGCGCCAGCTCTGCTCGCTCGCCCACCAGGTGCGGGTGCGGGTGCTCTCGCCCACGAGCGCGGCGACGTCGCCGAGGCGCGGCAGGTCGGGCAGGCCCAGGGCGCCGCTGCTCGTGGCGGTGCCGGTGAAGGGGACGCCGGCCGACGCGGCCGCGCGGGCCAGGACCTGCTCGACGCCCTCGTCGGGGGCTGCGGAGCCGCCGGCGCTCCACGCCGGCCTGCCGGTCAGCGCCGCGGTGACCAGCAGCGCGGTGCCGCAGACGACGGCCGCCCAGCGCAGGGCGGCGGCCCGGCGGTGCGGGGCGGCGGGCACCGCTGCACGGTACGTCCCGTCCCTGGGAGCGCCCCTGTGCCCGTCTCCGCGGGGAGGGGGTCAGCGGCTGTGCAGGGCCACGAGGGTGGCCAGGCGCTTCGCCTCGGCGTCGCCCAGGGCGCCGTCGGCGCGCTGGATCCCCATGACGGCGAGGGTGTCGCCGTCGGAGAGGTCGAGCTGCACCCACGGGCGGCCGCCGCCGAACGAGACGCCCACGACCTCGGCCCACTCCAGCCGCCGCCGCTTGACGAGGTTGCGCACGAAGAGCCCGTCCCGGTCGGGCACGGCCACCACGCGCGCCTGCAGGACGCAGAAGGCCGCGACCAGCAGCCCAGTGCCGATGAAGCTCGCGCGGTCACCCGGCGTGAGCCCCCACACCAGCGCCGAGAGGCCGATGCCCCACAGCACCGCGACGACGGCGACCACCTGGGAGACGCGGCGACCGCGCACCGGGCGGAACGGCGCGTAGAGCTCGGCGTCGGACGTGCTCACGGGGAGGTCACAGGCGGCAGGCGTGGATGGTGGTCACCAGGATGGCGCGGGCGCCCAGGTCGTAGAGGTCGTCCATCACCTTGTTGGTGCCCGCGCGGGGCACCATGGCGCGCACGGCGGCCCAGGCCGGGTCGGCCAGCGGCGCGACCGTCGGCGACTCCAGGCCCGGGGTCAGCGCGCAGGCGGCGTCGAGGTGCTCGCGCGGCACGTCGTAGTCGACCATCACGTACTGGCGGGCCACGAGCACGCCCTGGATGCGCCGCAGCAGCACCTCCAGGCCGGCGGGGCGGTGCGCGCCGCCCTCGGCACCGGCGTCGCGGCGGGTGATGACCACGGCCTCGGAGCGCAGGATCGGCTCGCCGAAGACCGCCAGGCCCGCCGAGCGCAGCGTGGAGCCGGTCTCGACGACGTCGGCGATGGCGTCGGCCACCCCCAGCTGCACGGCGGTCTCGACGGCGCCGTCGAGCCGGACGACGGCGGAGGCGCTGACCCCGGCGGCGGCGAGGTGGTCCTCCACGAGGCCGGCGTAGCTGGTCGCGATGCGCCTGCCCTCGAGGCCGGTGACGTCGAGGCCGTCGGAGACCTGGGCGGCGGGACCGGCGAAGCGGAAGGTGGAGGCGCCGAAGCCCAGCTGCATGACCTCCTCGGCCTCCGCGCGGGAGTCGAGCAGCAGGTCGCGGCCGGTGATGCCGACGTCGAGGGTGCCCGAGCCCACGTAGAGCGCGATGTCGCGCGGGCGCAGGAAGAAGAACTCCGCGCCGTTCTCCGGGTCGGCGAGGACGAGCTCGCGGCCCTCGCGGCGGGTGGCGTACCCGGCCTCGCGCAGCAGCTGGGCGGCGGGCTCGGACAGCGACCCCTTGTTGGGGACGGCGATCCGCAGGGGCTGGGTGCTCATCTGGGTGCTGCTCACAGGTGCTCGTAGACGTCGTCGAGGCCCAGACCGGAGGCGATCATGAGCACCTGTGCGTGGTAGAGCAGCTGGGAGATCTCCTCAGCGGCGCGCTCGGGCCCCTCGTGCTCCGCGGCCATCCACGACTCGGCGGCCTCCTCCACCAGCTTCTTGCCGATGGCGTGGACGCCGGCGTCGAGCTCGGCGACGGTGCGGGAGCCGGCGGGGCGCTCGGCGGCCTTGGCGGACAGCTCGGCGAAGAGCTGCTCGAACGACTTCACGAGCCGCCAGCCTAGGGCCGACCCCCGACCGGCCCGACGGCCCCTGCCCCCGGCCCGCCCGTCCGGCCGATCGAGGGGGTGCTCAGGCGACCGAGGCGACGACGACGCCCGCCATCGCCAGCTGGAAGGCCGACGTCACCCACGCCGCCGGGTGCATGGCCCCCGACGGCAGGTGGGCGCAGACCAGCTCGCCGAGCCTGCCGGGGGTGAGGAGGTCGAGCACGAACAGCGCCAGCGCCTGCATGACGATGCCCACGAGCCCGAACACCACGGTCCACAGCAGGGCCGCGCCGAAGCCCGCGTCGGCGTTGCGCCAGATGGTCGTGAAGGTGATGAGCCCCACGCCGAGGGCACCCGCGGCGGTGACGAGAGCGGCTCCCGGCTCGGCGTCGCGGAACACCCGCTGCGCCAGGCGGCCGGGGACCACGAGGTCGAGGGCGTAGAAGCCCACGAGCAGGAGCCCGAGCCCCACCGCCGTGTACGCCGCCGCGGCCCCGACCGCCGCCGCCAACCCGACCGTCATCTCGTCCACCGGACCTCCTGCTCGATCACTGGTGCATCACTCGCCGAGCCACTGCTCGCGCTGGGCCGGGCTGGGCGCCGGGCCGTCGATGTGGTGCGGCACGAAGCGCGCGAAGTAGTCGGTCACCGGGGAGTCGCTCTCGCGGATGCCGCACCCGGCGGCCCGCCCGTCGACCACCCACGAGCCGACCACGGCCTTGTTGCCGTCGAAGTCGGGCATGCGCACGTACTGCTGGTAGACGAAGCCCTCGGCGCCGTAGTCACCGGGCTGCACCAGCGATAGGTCGCGGGAGGAGACCTCGATGTTGTCGCCCTCGCGCCCGTGCAGGGGCTTCTTGACCCACTCGGTCATGCCGTCGGGGGCGTCCATCGAGGCCGGCAGCAGGTTCTCGTGTCCGGGGAAGCACCGCCACAGGGCCACGAGCAGCGCCTTGTTGGACAGCACCGCCTTCCACAGCGGCTCCAGCCACAGCGTCGAGCCCTGCTCCAGGGTGGTCAGCGCGTGGGCGCCGAAGTCCTCGGCGAGCACGTCCTCCCAGGGGTAGAGCTTGAAGAGCACCTCGACGACGTCGTCGTGCAGCCCCACGAACCGCTGCGCGTCGGGGTTCCACCCGAGCTGCTCGACCTGCAGCTGGCGCGCGTCCCACCCGGCCTGCTGGGCGCAGTCGCGCAGGTAGCCGACGGTCATCTCCTCCTCGCCGGAGGTCTCCGCGCCCAGGTGCGCCAGGTGCAGCACGGACCGGCCGCTGCGCTGGCGGATCCCCCGCCAGGCCTCCACGAGCCGCTCGTGCAGGGAGTTCCACTGGTCGAGCTCGGGGGCGACGTCCTGCAGCCAGTACCACTGGGCCACGCTCGCCTCGACGAGGCCGGTGGGGGTGTCGGCGTTGTACTCGAGCACCTTGGCGGGCTGGTCGTCGCGACCGTCGAAGCGGAGGTCGAAGCGCCCGTACAGCGACGGCGGCGCAGCGGCGAGCGACGCGCGCGCCGCCTCCAGCGCCCCCGGCGGGAGGCCCAGGTCTCCCAGGGCGCCGCTGCAGAGGTACCGGGCGGCCTCGACGCACATCTCGTGGGCCCGCTCCGTGACGCCCTCGAGGTGGTCGACCTCGTCGGCGCCCAGCACGTAGGCGGCCCGCTCGAACCAGTACTCCTGCTCGCCGAGCCCGTTGCGCGCCGGCGTCATCGGGTAGACGAGCCCCTGCGACTCCACGGTCTCGCGCCACCCGGGGCGCGGCGTCGTGCGGATGCGCCGCACGTCAGCTGCCGGCCTTCGAGCCGCTGCCGAGCCCGCCGCGCACCGTGCTACCCGACTCCGACGCACTCAGCACGCGCCCGCTGGACGACGACGACGCCGTGCGCAGGCTCTCCGACGACACGGTGCCCCCGTTGCGGTCGGCGCCCCCGGAGACGTAGCTGGTGCCGGTCGGCACGGTGCGGACGTAGTCGCTGCCCTCGCGGAACGTGCTGACCGGCGACCCGACAGCGGGGAAGGACCGACCGCGCAGGAAGTAGTACCAGAGCAGGCCCGACCCGACGCCGCCCCCGTGGTAGCCGCCGTTGCCGTCGTCGTCGTCGCAGACGTCGTCGTCGACGCGCTGGCCGGTGGCCGGGTCGACGCAGACGCCCTGGTACTGCGCGTCGTCGGCGGAGGTGCCGGGGCTGGCCGTGGCCGGCCCCGCGGTGCCGCTGCTCGAGGTGTCCGAGGAGCATCCCGCGAGGGCCAGCGCCAGGGACGACGTGATGACGAGCGGCACCGCCGCCGACTTCCTCACCGCTGGACCCCCGTGGTCGTCTCCGAGATCGGGACCATCGACAGGGGCACCACCCTACGCGGCGTCGTCAGCCTGCGAGGGGGCCGACGTCGAGGTCGTCGACGCGGTGGAGGCGACCGAGCCGGTGCTGCGGCGCAGGAGGGCGCCGACGTCGACGCCGGTGGTGCGCTTCACCAGCTCCAGGGTCTCGGTGAGGTTGGTCGCCACGCCCTTGGACAGCGCGCTCGCGCCGTCGGTGGAGATGACCGTGAGGTCGCTGATGGCGGCCATCGGCGCGGCCAGCTCGCGGGCCACCTTGGGTAGCGCCTCGACCACCATCTGCGTGGTGGCGGCCTGGCCGTAGCGCTCGAAGGCCTCCGCGCGCAGGCGCTGGGTCTCGGCCTCGGCCTCGCCCTTGGCGCGGATCGCGGCGGCCTCGGCCTCGCCCTCGGCGCGGACGGCGTTGGCGATGGCGGAGCGCCGGCTGAGCTCGGCCTCGCCCTCCAGGCGCACCTTCTCGGCGGCGGCCGCAGCGGCCAGCCGGGCGGCGTCGGCGTCCGCGGCGGCGAAGTTCCTGGCGCGCTCGGCGTTGGCGGCGGTGGCCAGGCGGGTGCGCTCGGCCTCGGCCTCCGCCTCGGCGATGGCGGTGGCCTTGGCGCCCTCGGCCTGGAAGATCTCGGCGTTGCGGCGGCCCTGCGCCTCCTGCTCGGCCTGGTAGCGGGCCGCGTCGGCCGGCTTGCGGACCTGCGTGTCGAGCTGGCGCTCGGTCAGCGCCGCCTGCCGCTCGGCCACGCGCTCCTGGCTGGTGAGCACCTCCTGGTCGCGCTCGGCCTTGGCCAGGGAGCCGGCGGCCTCGGCGTCGGCGGCGGCGCGGTCGGTGTCGGCCTTGAACGCCGAGCGGCGCAGGTCGAGGTCGCGCTGGCTCTCGGAGATGGCCTCGTCGGCCTTGGCCTGGGCCTGGCTGGCCTCGCGGCGGGCGGCGGCCTCGGCGATGGCGGCGTTGCGGGCCGCGGCGGCGGCCTCGGGGCGGCCCAGGTCGCGCAGGTAGTTGGTGTCGTCGGAGACGTCCTGGATCTGGAAGGTGTCCAGCACCAGGCCCTGGTTGGACAGGGACGAGATGGACTCCTCGGCCACCTGCGCGGCGAACGCGGCGCGGTCGCGGATGATCTCGTCGACCGTCAGCGTGCCGACGATGGAGCGCAGCGAGCCCGCCAGGACCTCCTGCGTGAACGACTCGATCTCGTCCTGCTGGTGCAGGAAGCGCTGCGCGGCGGCGCGGACGTTGTCCTCCGAGCCGCCCACCTTGACGATGGCGACGGCGTCGAGGTTGAGGCGGGATGCCCTGCTTGGACACGGCGCCGCCGATCTTCACCGAGATCCGGCGGCTGCTCAGCGACAGCACGTGGACGCGCTCGACGAGCGGCTTCACGAAGACGCCGCCGCCCATCACCACGCGCTGGCCCGACAGGTCGGTGGACACCTGCCCGGTCTCGGGGTTGGTCACGGCCTTGCCCTTGCGGCCCGTGACGATGAACGCCTCCGACGGGCTGGCGATCTTGTAGCGCCGGGCGATGGAGAAGACCACCACCAGCACGACGATCACCAGCAGGCCGATGGCGACGACCGGAACGAGCACGGGGGTCAGGTCCACGCGGCGACCCTAGGTGCCCGGGTCCGCCGGCGTCGTCCCCCCGGAGGAGGGTTCACCCACCCGCGAGGCGGCGGAGGTCGGCGATGGCGGCGGCCGGGTCGTCGGCGCCGTACACGGCCGACCCGGCCACGAAGACGTCGGCACCGGCCTCGGCGCAGCGCTCGACGGTCTCGGCGGAGACGCCGCCGTCGACCTGCAGGCGCACCTCCAGGCCGTGCTCGTCGACGGCGCGGCGCAGGCGGCGCAGCTTGGGCAGGCACCCGTCGAGGAAGCTCTGGCCGCCGAAGCCGGGCTCCACGGTCATGACGAGCACCATGTCGACCTCGCCCAGCCAGTCGAGGAAGGGCTCGACCGGCGTCGCGGGGCTGAGGGCCAGCCCGGCGCGGGCACCGCGCTCGCGCAGCTCGCGCGCCAGGCGGACCGGCGCCGAAGCCGCCTCGGCGTGGAAGGTCACCGAGTGGGCGCCGGCCTCGGCGTAGGAGGGGGCCCAGCGGTCGGGGTCGGCGATCATGAGGTGGCAGTCGAGCGGGACCGGGCTGACCTGCGCCAGGCGCTGCACCACGGGCAGGCCGAGGGTGAGGTTGGGCACGAAGTGCGCGTCCATCACGTCGACGTGGGCCCAGTCGGCGGTGGCGATGCGCCCGAGCTCGGCCTCGAGGTTGGCGAAGTCGGCGGACAGGATGCTGGGGGCGATGGTCACGGCCACCCGCCGACCCTAGGCGCCGGTGACCGCCGCGGCGCCCACCACCTGCTGCGCCACCTGCCGCACCACCTGCTGGACCGGCTGCCGGGCCGCGCGCTGCACGCCGTCGAGCAGCCAGGCGCGGACGTCCTCCGCGGGCAGCGGGCGGCTGTGCAGGTACCCCTGCGACACGTCGCAGCCGAGCTCGCACAGCCGCTGGAGCACCTCGGCGGTCTCGACCCCCTCGGCCACCACGCGCAGGCCCAGGCTGTGGGCCAGGTCGACGGTGGTGCGGACGACGACGGCGCTGCGGGCGTCGGTGTCGAGGTCCCTGACGAAGACCCTGTCGATCTTGAGCTCGGTGACGGGCAGCGCCATGAGCAGCGACAGCGAGGAGTACCCGGTGCCGTAGTCGTCGATGCTGATCTCGACGCCCAGCTCGCCCAGGGCGGTCAGCACCACGGCCGCCCCGTCGGGGTCGGACACGATGCCGGTCTCGGTGATCTCCAGCACCAGGGAGCTCCCGGGGACGCCGGCCGCGACGAGCGCCCGGGCGACGTCGTCGACCAGCTCGGGGCGCAGGTCGCTCGGGGACAGGTTGACCGACACCGGGACCGAGCTCCCCTGGGCGCGCCAGCGCGCGACCTCCCGCAGGGCCTCGCCGACCACCCAGCGCGTCAGCCGGGACTGCAGGCCGAGCTCCTCGGCGAGGGGCACGAACACGTCGGGCGGCACCAGCCCGTGCTCCGGGTCGCGCCAGCGCACCAGCGCCTCCGCGCCCTGCACGACGGCACCGCCGAGCGCGAGCTGCGGCTGGTAGTGCAGGACCAGCTGCTCGGTCTCGACCGCGCGGGTCAGGGCGTCGGCGAGCTCCGCCCGGGCGGCCGCTGCCTCGTCGAGCGAGGAGTCGTGCAGCACGGGCTCGCCGCCGAGGGCGCGGGCGCAGGTGGCTGCGGCCTCCGCGCGGCGCAGGGCGTCGACGGCCGCGTCCCCGCCCGCGGCGGGTCGGTCCCCGGGCCCTACGACCAGCAGGGCGACGCCCGCCGCCACCCGCAGCCTCGCGGTCCCCTGCGGCAGGGCGACGGGCTCGGACAGCAGGTCGCGCAGCACCCCGGCCAGGGCCAGCGCCTGCTCGGCGCCCGCACCGGGCAGCAGGACCCCGAAGACGCCGCCGTCGATGCGCGCCGCGCGCGCGGTGGGCGCCAGGCGGGCCCCCACCTGGCGCAGCAGGTCGTCCTCCACCTCGCGGCCCCAGACGTCCGTGATGGCGTGGAGCCCCTCGACGTCCAGCACCAGGAGCGCAGCGCCCGCACCGGGGTCGGCGGAGGCGGCGGCGGAGCGCGCCCGCTCGAGCAGCGCGGCGGTGTCGGCGAGCAGCGCGCGCCGGTTGCCCAGGCCGGTGACCTCGTCGGTCATCGCGAGCTCGCGAGCGGCGTGCAGGGAGGTCACGTCGCGCAGGAGGAGCCCCAGGCGCGCGGTGGCGGAGACCAGCGCCCCGACGGCGACGACCACGGCCACCCGCGCGCTCCAGTCGGGCGTGGACATCAGCAGCGTCACGGCCGCCTCGCCGACGACCACGAAGCTGCCCACGGCCCGCTGGCCCGAGCTGCTGGGCCTCGGCCGCAGGCCGGGAGGAGGCGGCACGACCAGGGCGAGCAGCACGCCCGCGCACCCGACCGCGGCCACGGCCGCGTCGACCAGCAGCGGGACGTCGAGGAGGCCGGCGAGGCCGGTGACGTAGGAGGCCCCGGCGGCGAGCAGGGCCCAGGCACCGGTGGCGAGGAGCACGACGCGGCGGTCCGCCCCCGCCCCGACGTCCACCAGGAGCGCGGTGACCAGGCCCGTCACCGCGACCAGGCCGCTGAGGCAGCCGAGGGTCAGGAGCCGCTCGACCGCGTCCATCCCGCTCGCGCGCTCCAGAGGAGGACCGGCGAAGGTGATGAGGACGGCGGCGGTCCCGAGGACCCCACCGGTGGCGTCGAGCCAGCTGTGCGTGGACACCATCCGCCGGTGCTCGCACGCGAGCTCGACCGTCGCCGCGCACAGGGCCACCAGGCCCAGGACCCCGAGCACGAGGTGCCAGGTCTCCGTGCCCCACGGGAGCCCGACGACGGTGGGGCTGAAGAGGGCGACGGCAGCAGCCATCCAGCGCCTCGTCCTCCACCCGGCCCGGGCGGGTCCCTCTGCGTCCACACCGCTCCATCGGTCGCCCACGACGCGGCTCGACGACCGGCGCTGATGATCACCGTTCCGGAGCAGTCCCGCCGGCCCCGGGTGCGGGCCGGGCGGGCGGGCGGGTCGGGCGGGCGGGTCGGAAGAGCCGGGTCAGGGCCGGGTCAGAGGGGGCGGCGCAGGAGGCTCGTGCTCATCGCGTCGGTGCCGTGCAGGTGCGGCCACAGCTGGGCCCGCTGCCCGGTGCCCGCGTCCTCCACACCGGCCAGCTCGCGCAGGACGGCCGGGGCGTCGAGCACCTCGACGGGCTCACCGGCCCTGGCGCGGCGCCGCACGACGTCGTCGACCACGGCCTGCGTCTCCGCGGGGTGCGGGCTGCACGTGACGTAGGCGACGACGCCGCCGGGGCGCACGGCCTCCAGCGCGGAGGAGAGCAGCTCGCGCTGCAGGGGGGCCAGCTCGGCGAGGTCGGCGGGGGTGCGCCGCCAGCGCGCCTCGGGGCGGCGGCGCAGCGCGCCGAGGCCCGTGCACGGGGCGTCGACGAGGACCCTGTCGAACTGCCCGGGGCGCTCCTCGCCGACGGCGCGGCCGTCACCGGCGACCACCTCGACGGTCCCGGGGTGCTCGGCGAGCACCCCGGCGAGCGCCTGCTGGACCAGCTTCGCGCGGTGGGGGGCCACCTCGACGGCGAGCAGCCGGGCCCCGCGCTCGGCGGCGCTGGCGGCGAGCAGCGCGGCCTTGCCGCCCGGGCCGGCGCACAGGTCGGCCCAGCGCTCGTCAGGACCGCCGGAGGCGCCTGAGCCGCCGGAGCCGAGCAGCGGCGCGGCGAGCAGGGCGAGGGCCGCGAGCTGGCTGCCCTCGTCCTGCACCCGGGCGCGGGCGGCGCGGACGGCGGGCAGGGAGGCCGGGTCGCCCTCGGGCATCACGGCTGCCACCGGCGACCAGCGGCCGGGCTGCGCACCGGCTCCCACCAGCTCCTCGGCGGTGGCGAGACCGGGCAGGGCCGCCAGCGCGACCAGGGGGCGGGCGTTGTCGGCCGCGAGCAGGGCCTGGAGCTCGCTCGCGGGGCGGCCGGCGGCCACGAGCGCCTCGCGCATCGCGCGGACCACCCACGCGGGGTGGCTCTCGCGGACGGCGAGAGCGCCGACCGGGTCGGCTCCGGGCCCCTCGCTCGGGGGCGCGACCTCGTCGAGCCAGGCGGCGAGGTCGCGGGCGGCGACGCGCCGCAGCACGGCGTTGGCCAGGCCGCTGGCGCCGGTGCCGACGGCGCCGCGGACGAGGGCCACGGTCTCGGAGACGGCGGCGTGCTGGGCCACGCGGGTGGCCAGCAGCTGGTGGGCCCCCAGGCGCAGGGCGTCGAGCAGGGGCGGGTCGAGCTGGTCCAGGGGCCTGTCGACGCAGGCCGCGAGCACGGCGTCGTAGGTGCCGCGGCCGCGCAGCGCGCCGTAGGCGAGCTCGGTGGCGAAGGCGGCGTCGCGGGTGTCGAGGCGCTGCTCGCGCAGGAGGCGGGGCAGCACGAGGTTGGCGTAGGCGTCCTGCTCCTCGACGGCGCGCAGCACGTCGAAGGCGACGCGGCGGGCGGGATCGCCGGTGCGGGGGCGGGCCGCGGGGCGGCTCGCCGTCCACGGCCGGGAGCGGTCGGGACCGCCGCGCCCGCCGGGTCGCTGGGAGCGCTGGGGCCGCTGCGGGCCCTGGGGACGCTGCGGGGGGCCGGAACGCTCGCTCACGCCAGCACCTCCCCGCCCTCGAGGCGGGCTCCGCGGGCCCAGGCGGCGGCGGGCATGGCCCGCTTGCCGGCGGGCTGCACCTCCCCGAGGCGGACGGGCGTGGTGGCGGTGCCGACGAGCACCTCCTGCCCCTCGACGCGCAGCTCGCCGGGCGCCAGGCGCGGCGACCCCGGCGCGGTGGCCAGCGAGACCGGGGACAGCGGCTCGACCGGCCCGAGCTTCAGGCGCTCGACACCGCCGGCGGAATCCTCACCGCGCACCACCGTGGTCCACGACCCAGGAGCGGGGGTGCAGCCGCGGACGCGCCGGTCGACGGCGAAGGCGGGCTCGTCCCAGCGGACGCGGGCGTCCTCGACGGTCACCTTGGCGGCGTGGCTGACGCCCTCGGACGGCTGCGGCACGGGCACCAGCGCCCCGGACTCCAGCCCGTCGAGGGTGGCCACCAGCAGCCGCGCGCCGTCGGCGGCGAGGCGCCCGAGCAGCTCGCCGGAGGTCTCGCGGGGCCGCACGTCCGTCGTCGTCGTCCCGAGGACGGGGCCGGTGTCCATGCCCTCCTCCAGGAGGAAGGTGGTGGTGCCGGTGACGTCGTCGCCGGCCATGACGGCGCGCTGCACCGGGGCCGCGCCGCGCCACGCGGGCAGCAGGGAGAAGTGCAGGTTCACCCAGCCCAGCGGGGGGACGTCGAGCGCGGCGCGCGGCAGGAGGTTGCCGTAGGCGACGACGGGGCAGCAGTCGGGCGCGAGCTCGGCCAGCCCGGCGAGGAACTCCGGGTCGCGGGCGCTGCGGGGCTGCAGCACCGGCAGCCCGGCGGCCAGCGCCCTGACCGTGACCGGGCTCTGGACGGCGCGCCGGCCGCGGCCGGCGACGGCGTCGGGGCGTGAGACGACGCCGACCACCTCGTGGTCGGAGGCCAGCAGGGCCTCCAGGGCCGTCTCGGCGACGGCCGGGGTCCCGGCGAAGACGAGGCGCACCGGGTCACGGTACCGACCGGCCGCTGACGGCTGGCGTCCGCCGCGAGGCGAGCACGGCGGTGAGCACGGAGCAGGTGACGACGGCGGCTGCGGGCACCAGCGCCCACGCCGCTGCCGCTGGCCGTCCGACGGCGCCGAGCCCCAGCGGACCCGCGGCGACCGCCGCGAGCGCCGCACCGGTGAGCACCCCCAGCGCGGCGCCCGCGGCGGCCAGGGGCACCAGCTCGGCCACCGCGAGCGAGCGCACCGCCGCGCGGGGCGTCCCGAGCACCGCGGTGGCGGCCGCCTCGGTGCGGCGCTGCGGCTCGGTGGCCACGGCGTCGAGGACGACGGCGAGCGCCCCCAGCACCGCGAGCGCCGCGGCGACGAGCACGGCGAGGTGGCGCAGCTCGAGGGCCAGCACCGCGGCGGCGGCCTGCGCCGGCGCCGCGGTCCCGGACGCGGGGGCGGCCCGGTGGGCGGCGGCCAGGAGCACCGCGGTGGCGGCCCCGCTGGTGGTGAGGACCAGCGCGACGAGCACCGGGGTGCGCCGCGCGGCGGCCTCGAGGCGCGACGCGGCGACCAGCGCGACGGCGCCGCCGCGGCGGGCGGCGCGGGTGCGCAGCGGTGGCAGCAGCGGCAGGAGCAGCCGCCGCCCCACCAGGGCCGCGGCGAGCGCCCCCAGGGGCAGGGCCGCGGCGGCGAGGGGACCCGTGCTCGGGGGGCCACCCGTGCCGGACGTCACCAGCGCCGTCAGCGCGAGCACCGCGAGGAGCACCACCGCGGCGTCGAGCGCCAGGGCGCGGGCGCGCCGGTCGCCGGGGTGGACGGGACCGGTGGGGCGGGCGGTCCCGTCCACGGCCGCCGCGGCGAGCGCGGAGAGCAGGGCGGGTGCGGCGACGGCGAGGACCAGCAGCGGGACCAGCAGCAGGACCAGCGCTGGGCCCGGTGCTGGGCCCGGTGCGGCGCTGCCGGTGAGGGGGGAGCCGGTGACGGGGGTGGCGAGGGCGAGGCCCACCAGCACCGCCACCAGTGCGACCGCTGCCGCCTCCACCGCCGCCTCCACCGCCGTGGCGGTCAGCGGCGCCCCCCGGGTGCGGAGCACCCCGAGCGCGCGGGAGCGGCGGGCGACGAGCAGGGAGGAGGCCAGCACCACGAGGGCGGCCGTCGCCGCGAGCAGCGAGGCGAGCAGCACCACCGACCGGGCGCGCGCGGCGGCGACCTGGGAGGCGGCGTCGCGGAGCAGGTCGTCGAGGTCGGTGCGCAGCCGGGCCGGTGCTCCGGAGACGCCGGGCAGCTGGGCGGGCGGCGCGGCCTCCAGGGCCGCCAGGGCCCGCGCAGTGGTCGCGGCGCTGGTGGCGCGCAGGGCCGCCGGCCGCACCGGCAGGGCGGTGGTCAGCACCGGCAGGGCGGCGGGCAGGGCCACCAGGGCGGGCACCTGCGCGTCGTCGACGAGCGCCGCGACGTCGGTGGCCGCGGTCGGCCCGCTGCCGGTGGTGCGGGGGGCGAGCAGCCCGGGAGCGGTCCGCCAGGCGGGGTCGTCGGCGTCGGCGGGGGTGAACAGGCCGCTGACCACGACGTCGAGCGCCGACCCGCCGGTGCCGCCGAGCACCGCGGGCAGACGGTCGCCGGGGCCCACGCCGAGGGCGGTGGCCACGGGCTCCGCGAGGCCGACGGCCAGGGACAGCCCCCCGCCGTCGTCTCCGGAGGGCGGCGGTGGGCCGGCCGGGCCACCGGCGGTCCACACCACCTGGGGCTCTCCGCCGTCCGCGGCCGGCCGCACGGGGTGGACCAGCCGCAGCGAGGTCAGGCCCTGCTCGCCGCGGGCCAGGACCGTGCCGAGGCGCGCCACCGACAGGGCGGCCACCGGCTCGCCGAGCACCCCCGGGACCGCCTGCCCGACGGCGCGGGCCTGGGCCGCGACCGCACCGTCGAGGGTGTCCGCGGTGACGCCGAGGTCGGCGGCGGACTCCCCCAGCGGCACCTCGAGCACCACGGCGGCGCGCTCCGGGTCGCTCGTCGGGTCGCTCGTCGGGTCGCTCGCCGGGGCGGCCGCCGCCGCGGCCACCGCGCGGTCGGCGGCGTCCTCGACCCCGGCGGGGACGACGACGGCGAGCGCGACCGCCAGCGCCAGGAGCACCGCGGTGACGACGTGCAGACCCGCGTCGGACGCGGTGCGCCGCAGCGCCACCGACACCGGCGAGGGGTGCAGCGCCCGGCGCACCCGTGCCACGGCCCCCGTCCGGGTCGGCTCCCCCGGTCGTCGTCCTCGGGGGCTCACGAGCCACCACCCCGGCGGGCGGCCACGACGCCGGTCACCCCGGAGACCAGCAGCGGCACCGCGACGAGCACCACCAGCACCCCCAGCACCCCGGCCGCCAGCAGCAGCGGCGCACCGGTGAGGGCGGCGCGGAGCACGAGGGCGGCGTCCGCGCCGGGGACCGGGAGGCCGCCGTCGGGCGCGCGCACCAGTGCGGGGACCACCGCCGCGGCGACCACCAGACCGGCCAGCCCCCCGACGAGCAGCGCGAGCAGCAGCTGCAGGGCCCGCGGGGCGACGACCACCCGCAGCCGCTCGCGACGGCGGACCCCCAGCACCGCGAGCCGGGCGCTCGTGCGGGCGTCGTCGGGTGCTGCGGCGGCCACCTGCAGGGCCGGTCCCGCCAGCGCCGCCGCGGCCGCCGTCACGAGCAGCAGGGCCCAGCCCGCCCTCAGGGCCGCTGCGAGCGGTGCGTCCTGCGCGTCGGCGGTGGCCTGCACCAGGCCCGTCGCGGTGCCCAGCCCGGCCGACTCCACGGCAGCGACCGCCGCGCGCTGCCGCTCGGCGTCCAGCGGGCCGCCCGGGGAGCCGCTCGCGGAGCTGCTCGGGGCGCTGCTCGGGGCGCTGCTCGGGGAGCTGAGCCACCACCGGTCGGGGGCGGGCACCACGCCGCCGGCCAGCAGCGCGGCGTCGAGGGCGTCGACGTCGGCCAGCAGCGCGGGCTCGCCGGGCGCAGCCGGCACCGCCGGGACCACCCCCACGACCCGGGCGACCACCTGCAGCTGCCCCACGACGACCGCCACCTGCTGCCCCGTCCGGGCACCCACCTGGTCGGCCAGCTCCGGGGAGACGAGGACCGGCAGCGCCTCGGGGCCGGCAGCGACTGCGCCCGCACCACGGCCCCGGTCTGCGGCAGACCCGCCGGGCGCACCAGGGCGCTGACGACGACGGCGGGGCCCCCGCTCGCGGACCCGCCGGCGCCCGAGGGCTCGACCTGCACGGAGGTGCTGCTCAGCGCCCCCTCGGCGCCGTCGCCCCCGGTGGTCGTGCTCCAGCCGGCCGCCCCAGCGGCTGCGCCCGGCGGGGCCTGCGCTCCGGGCAGGTCGAGGCGCACCTGGAGGCGCTGCTCGACGACGGCGAGGGGGTCGTCGGGGTCGGCGTCCGCGCTCGGCAGCACCCGCAGCCACGCGCCCACCACCTGCAGGGAGCCGGTGGCGCCCGGGGCGGGCAGGGCGATGTCGTGCGCCTCGCCGTCGAGCACCACCGGGGTGCCGTCGAGCACCGCGAGCACCCCCCGCGGGTCGCGGACCAGGAGGGAGGGGACCACCTGCAGCTCGGGCAGCTGCAGGCGGGTCGTGAGACCGCCGTCGAGCGCGCCCCGCCCGCTCACCGCGAGGCGCACCGGCCCCGCGGGCAGCGCCGGGCCGGTGAGCTCCTCGCCGTCCAGCTGCCGGGCGGCCGGGAGCCCCCGCGCGCCGTCCGCGGGGGCGGAGACCAGGGACACGGGGCCGGCGGCGGAGCGCGTGCCGAGGGCGACCCGCAGCACGGCGACCGGGGAGGGCGCCAGGCCGGTGGCGGCGGCGAGGGCGGCGGACGTCCGCAGGGCGCCCACCCCGTCACCAGCCCCGCCACCAGCCCCGCCACCAGCCCCGCCACCAGCCCCGCCACCAGGGCCGTCGTCGCTGGTGAGGGGCGTCTCGACGACGACGTCGGACCCCTGCGCCGCCGCCACCTGCTGCGCCGTCGACGCCGTCCACGCGGCGCGCCACGCCAGCGCCGTCGTGGTGGTGGCGGCGGAGAGGATCACGAGCGCCGCCGTGGCGCCGGCGAGGGGTCCGCGGGCCAGGGCCCACCCGGCCACGGCCCGCGAGACGCCCGGGCTGCGGCGCGCGGTGCGCTCACCGACCCGGCGCAGCAGGCCCAGCACCCGCAGCCCCAGCAGCGCCGAGGCCAGCAGCGCCAGCGCGGGAGCCGCCACCAGCGCCACCCCGGTGGTCGCCGAGCTGCCGGCGGCGGACCCGTCGGATCGCAGCTGCCACGCGGCGGCCGCCGCCACGGCCAGCAGCAGCACGTCGGCGCCGGACCGGGCGAGGGGTCCGCGCACCGGCGCCCTGGTGGCGCGCCCCGGCGCGCCGGCCGCACCGCCCACCCCGGCGGCGCGGCCCCGGGCGAGCACGAGCAGCACCACGACGGCTGCCACCGTCCCCGTGGCCGCAGCCGCCGCGAGCGCCGTCCCCCCACCGGCGAGCCCGCCGGGAGGAGGCGTGCCCGCGCCGATGACCGCACCGAGCAGCCCGCCCGCCGCCAGGGCGGACAGGGGCACCGCGAGGGCCACGGCGACCGCCACCAGCGGCAGCAGCTCAGCGGCGTCGCGCGCCAGCTGCTGGCGCGGGGAGGCTCCCCGCACGGCGAGCAGCACCGACTCGTCGCGGCGGCGCGCGGCGAGCAGCTGGGCCAGCGCGGCGAGCGCGACGAGGGCCGCCCCGGCCCCGGCCACCGCGGCGACGAGCAGCCCGGCCCCGGCGGTGCGCTGCTGGGCCGCGGCGCGCTCGAGGAGGCCGGGCAGGGCGGCGCTGGTGGAGGCGGCGGTGACCCGCGCGCCGAGGGCGTCGCGCACGGCGGTGCTGGGGGCGGGAGCCCGGGCCGCACCGGCGAGGAGGTCGTGGGCCCGCCTCGGGGTGAGGTCGGCCAGGTCGGGCACGACGACGGCGCCGCCGGTCGCCGCGGTGAGGGCCGCCGGGGCGCCGGGCGCGGCGAGGGCCGCCGGGTCGACCAGGAGCGGACCGACCGCGGGGCGCTGCACGCGACCTCTGGTCCCGGGCACGCCGGCGGCCGTCGTGGTGCCTGCGCCGCGCAGCGGGTCGAGCCGCCACAGCAGGTCTCCCGGCCGCGGGCGGTAGGTGCCGACCACCACCGCGGTCAGCGGTGCGGTGGCGCTCTCGTCAGCGGGCGCCGGGGTCAGCACCGCCGTGGCCCCGAGCGGCAGGACGCCGGTCGCGGCGTCGGGGACCGCCACCTCCAGCGCCGTCCCCGCCCCCGACCCCCCGGGAGCGTCCGGCCAGCGCCCGGAGACCAGGTCGGCGTGGAGGGCCAGCCCGCCGGTGGCGTCGAACGAGCCGAGGGCGGCGAGGGTGCCGCTGTCGAGGTCGCGGTCACCAGCGCCGACAGCGGGGCCGCCGGCCGGGTCGAGGTAGCGGGCCGAGCTCGTCCAGGTCGTCGACCGCTGCGCCGGTGCGGGAGACGCCCCCGAGGCGAGCACGTCGGCGGCGTCGTCGAGCACCTGCTGCTGCTCGGCACCGGTGGTCCCGCCGGCGAGGGCCAGGCGCGCCAGGGCGGTGGTCTCCCGGGCGGGTGCGGCGGCCAGGGCGACGGCGAGGGCGGCGTCCTGACCGTCGGTGAGCAGGTGCGCGCTGGTGGCGGTCAGGGTCGTGGCGAGCAGGAGCAGCGCCGTCGCGGTCGCCAGGAGCCCCGCCTGCGCGCGGGCGCGGGCCAGGGCCCCGGTCAGCACCCCGTCGAGGCGCCCGCGGAGCAGCCCACCGGACGGGTCAGGCACCGGGGTGCTCGGGGAGCAGGTGCCCGTCGCTGATGCGGACCGCGCGGTCGGCCAGGGCGACGACGACCGGGTCGTGCGTGGCCACCAGCGCGCAGGTCCCCTCGGCCTCGACCACCCCCCTGATGAGCGCCAGCACGGTGCGTCCGGTCTCGGCGTCGAGCTGGCCGGTGGGCTCGTCGGCCAGCAGCAGCCGCGGCGAGCCCGCGAGCGCCCGGGCCACGGCCACGCGCTGCTGCTGGCCCCCCGACATCTCCGCGGGCCGCTGCGCGGCGTGCGGGCCGAGGCCCACCAGCTCCAGGACCTGCGCCACCCGGCGCTCCCGCGCGTCGGCGGGGACGCCGCGCACCCGCAGCGGCAGGCCGGTGTTCTCCGCGGCGGTGAGCAGCGGCAGCAGCCCGAACCCCTGGAGCACGAAGGCGACGACGTCGCGGCGCAGGCGCAGCAGCTCGTCCTCCCCGGCGGTGACGACGTCGACGCCGTCGACCACCACCTCGCCGGCGTCGGGGCGCAGCAGGCCGCCGAGGACGCTGAGCAGGCTCGACTTGCCCGAGCCGGACCGGCCGACGAGGGCGACCAGCTCTCCGGGGTGCAGGTCGAGGTCGACACCGCGCAGCGCGTGCACCGCGGCGGGGCCGGAGCCGCGGGTCAGCGCGACGCCGCGCGCCCGCACCAGCGGGTCGCCCACGGGCCCGGTCACCGGCCGGGCCGGTCAGCGGGCCGGACGGCGATGTGGTCGGCCTCCAGCGCCAGGCGCACCCGGTGGGCCAGCTCCAGCGCCTCGCGGTGCTCGCGCGGCAGCTGCACGCGACCGGCGCGGTCGAGCACCGCGAACTCCTCGGAGACCAGGCGGGCGGCGCCGTCGTCGTCCACCTCGGTGCGGCGCAGCACCTCGCTGCTCGTGCGCCCGTCGCGGATCGCCACCGTGCGGGCGACCTGCTCGGAGACGCCCGGGTCGTGCGTCACCACGAGCACGGTGGTGCCCAGCTCGGTGCTCGCGGTGCTCAGCGCGGCGAGCACCTCGCGGCTGCTGGTGGTGTCGAGCTCGCCGGTGGGCTCGTCGGCGAGCAGCACCGCCGGTCGGTTGGCCAGGGCGACGGCGAGCGCGACCCGCTGCTGCTCACCACCGGAGGACTGTGCGGGACGGCGCTCCGCGACCCCCGCGACGCCGAGAACGCCCAGCAGCTCGCGGGTCCGCGCGGCGCGCTCGCGGCGGCCGGTGCCGGCCAGCGCCATCGGCAGGCCCACGTTCTGCTCGGCGGTCAGGTGCGGGAGGAGGTTGCGGGCCGCCTGCTGGAACACCACGCCCACCACCTCGCGGCGGTACCTGACGCGCTGCCCCGCGGTCATGCCGGCCAGCTCGTGCCCCGCCACGGTGGCGCGCCCCGCGCTGGGCGCGTCGGTGCCCGCGAGCACGTTGAGCAGGGTCGACTTGCCCGACCCGGACGCCCCGACGACGGCGACCACCTCGCCCGGCTCGACGCGCAGGTCGAGGCCCTGCAGGGCCTGGACCTCGGTGGTGCCGCTGCGGTGGATGCGCACCAGCTGCTCGCACAGCACCGCAGCGACCACGCCCGACCTCCGCCCCCCGACGCGGTCGACGTCGACCGGTTCGCCGAGGCTACCTTTTCCGGGGCGGTCGCAGGACCGCCCCGGAGGGGGGACGCCCCAGGTCAGCCGCCGCTGCCCCCGCCGAGCAGGCCGCCGACGAGCCCGCCGACGCCGCCGACGCCGCCGACGATGTCGGCGACCAGGGCTGTCGGGGCGACGGTCGCGGTGATCGCCGTGATGCCCGGGACCGCCACGGTCGCCGTCAGGCCGGCCGTCCCGGTGGGAGCGAGCCCCGCGGTGGCCGCCACGCCCGCGACCCCGCCCACCGTCGCGGTGACGGCGGTGGTGGCCGTCCCGGCCGTCGTGGCCAGGCCGGCGGTGGCCCCCGCGACACCGGTGGTCGCGGTGTCCGCGATGCCGGCGACCCCGGCGACGAGGCTCGCCGTCCCGGCGGTGGCCATCCCACCGACCCCGGCGACGTCGGCGGTGAGGCCGACCACGCCCGCGGTGCCGGTCGCGCCGGGGGTGCCCGCCGTGCCCGCCGTCCCGACGGACGCGGTGACGTCGACCAGGGCCCGGCTGGCGGTGGGAGCGGTGTCCGCCGTGTCGGCCCGGTCAGCGGTGGCGGCGGTGGAGGCCGTGGTCCCGGCGTTGCCCCGCTCCCCGACCTCGGCGGTGCTGGCCGTCCCGGCGGTGGTGGCGACCCCGGCGACCGGTGCGGTCTCCGCCACCGCCGCGGTCTCGGCGACGGGGGCCGTCTCGGCGACGGCGGCCGTCCGGGTGGTGTCGGGGTCCTCCGGCGCGGCGTACGCGGCGGCGGCACCGGCGATCGACAGCAGCACGGCGGCGGGCACGACCACGTGGAGCTTCACAGCCATCTCCTCTCGGTGCCGCTGGCGCGGCTCGTGCTGCCTGATCGGCGCGGGCCGAGCCGTGGCGGGGGGTGTCGGCGTGCGGGGTCGCCCGTCCGGAGCACCCGATGCCCATGACTCCCGGCGGGGCTCCCGCCCGCCCACCGATGACGACCGGAGTCGATCACGGGGTTCCGGTCATCGGTCACGGGGTTCGGGGACCCCGTCCTGCAGCAGCGCCACCGGGCTCCCGCGGACGCTGCCGGACGCTGCCGGACGCTGCCGGACGCTGCCGTCGCGGGGCGTCAGCCGACGTGGTCGGGGTCGAGCTGCACCCGCAGGCCGCCAGGGTCCTTGCGGGCGCTCCGGGTGGCGACGGCGTGCTGGAGCGACGCGGCGAGGGCGGCGCGCTGCGCCAGGGGGACGCGCACCAGGGCGGAGGCCCGCGGCCCGGCGTCGTCGCGCTCGCGTCCGGGGCGGCGGTCGGGCTCGGCCGGCGTCGGGCCGAGCACCTCGGAGTGCGCGGGCAGGCCGCCGTCCTCCGCACTGGTGCGCTGGAGGTGGTCGAGGAGGGCGTCGACGGCGGCGGCGGGCCCGTCGACCCGCGCGAACGCCGCAGCGGGGGGCAGGCCGAGCTCGCGGCGCTCGGCCAGGTCGCGGGAGGCGTGCCAGGCCGGGTCCCACCGGACCAGCGCCTCGACGGGCGGCACCCCCTGCGCGGCGAGGAGCACCACCGCTCCCCCGGCGGAGGCCGGGCGCACCAGCGCGGCGGCGGCGGCCCAGCGGCGCAGGGCCTCCTCGGCGGCGCGCAGGTCCTCCCGCTCCAGCACGGCCCAGCCGTCGAGCAGGAGCGCCGCGGCGTACCCGCCCTCGGCGACCGGCTCGGCGCCGGGCGTGCTGATGACCAGGGCGGGCTCACCCTCCACGGTCGAGAGCACGCCGGCGCCGCCCCCCGAGGTGCGCACCGGGACGCCCGGGAAGGCGCGGCCGAGCTCCTCGGCGGTGCGCCGCGCGCCGACCACGGCCGAGCGCAGGCGGTCTCCGTGGCACTGGGGGCAGGTCCACTGCAGGTCGTCACGGGAGCACCAGCGGCACGTGGGGTGCTCGTCGGCGCCGGTGAGCTGGAGCGGCCCGGAGCAGGCCCGGCAGCGGGCGCGGGCGCGGCAGTGCTCGCACCGCAGCGTCAGCAGGTACCCGCGCCGCGGCACCTGCACGAGCACCGGCCCGGGGCGCTGCTGCCCGGGCAGGCGGCCGGCGAGCGCCTGCTGGGCGGTGCGGAACGCCAGGGAGGGCAGGCGCGCAGAGCGGGCGGCGGCGTCGCGCTCGGCCTCGACGTCGTCTCCGGGCAGGAGCACGCGCGGCGCCGCCGCACGCAGCACCTCGCGCGGTGCCTCCACGGCCCGGGCCCACCCGGACTCGACCCAGCGCTGCGCCTCCGCGGTGCGCCCGAACCCTCCGACCAGCAGCGCCGCACCGGCGCGCTCGGCCCGCAGGGCCAGCACCTCGCGCACGTGCGGGTACGGGGCGTGGGGCTCGGAGTGGAGGTCGTCGCCGTCGTCCCACACCGCCACCAGGCCCAGGTCGGCGACGGGGGCGAGCGCGGCGGCGCGGGTGCCGACGGCCACCCGGACCGTGCCGCGGCGCAGCGCCAGCCACGCGGCGTAGCGGGCCCCGGCGCCCTGGTCGGCGGTGAGGCGCACGTGCCGAGGAGCGTCGCGGGTGCCGCCGAGCGCCTCGCGCAGCGCGGCGTCGACCCGCTCGACGTCGCGGTGGTCGGGGACGACGAGCAGCGCGCCCCGCCCGGCCGAGGCGCTGGCCGCGGCTGCGACGGCCAGGGCGGCCGGCCAGTCCTGCGCGGGAGGGCGGGACGGCAGCGCCGACCACACGGCGCGCACCCCCGCCGCGGGCGACGGCTCCCCGGGCCGGTCGGGGGCGGCGAGGCGCTCCAGCAGCGCCGGCCCAGCGGGGTACGGCGACCAGGGGCCCACGGGGTCGCGGGGGTCGGGAGCGGGCGGCGGGGTGGCCACCGGCTTCGGCTCGCGCCCTTCGGTGGTGGCGTGGCGGCGCGGCACCGCCAGGCGCAGCACGTCGGCCAGGGTGCCGCCCCACCGGTCGGCGACGGCGCGGCACAGGCCCAGCAGCTCGGCGTCGAGCACCGGCTCCGCCGAGACCACGGCCCTCAGGGGGGCCAGGCGGCCCGTGTGCTCGGCGACCGCCTCGCGCGAGAGGACGAAGCCCTCGACGTCCTGCCCCGCGAAGCGGACCCGCACCCGCACGCCCGGCTGGGCGGTCTCGGCCATCGACGCCGGGACCGCGTACTCGAACGCCCTGTCGAGGTGGGGCAGGCCGACGTCGACGGCGACGCGGACCACCGGGTCGACCTCCGCCACCGGCTCCGGCGGCTTGGGGGCCCGCTTGACGCGGCCCTTGACGGCGGCCACGGCGGCGCGCCCGGAGGGCAGGTCGAGCAGGAGCTCGTCACCGCCGTCCGCCTGCGCAGCCACGGGCTCGGTCACGGGGCCACTGTCTCAGCCGCCTCCGACAGCGCGTCTGCGGTGCACCGCCGTTCTGAGTGGTCTGACTCACACCCAGCCCCCATGCTCGTCATCGACGGTCTCGAACGACGGGGGTGGTCGACGTGGGTCCAGGGTGCGCGCGGTCGGTGCTCCGCCTCCCCCACGAGGCCGGCGCCGCCCGCACGGTGCGATCCCACCTCGCCCTGGTCGGAGCCGACTGGGACCCGCAGGTGCTGCACGCCGTGTCGCTGCTGGCCAGCGAGGCGGTCACCAACGCCGTCCGCCACGCCCCCGCGGCGCCCGTGCTGGTGCGCATCGCCGTCGACGACGAGCAGGTCGGGGTCGAGGTCGTCGACGCCGGCACGACGCCGCTGGCGCCGTCGCGGTGCTCGGACAGCCCGATGCCGCGCACCGAGCACCTCGGCGGGCGCGGCCTGCCCCTGCTGGGGCTGCTCGCCGACCGCTGGGGCAGCCTGCTGGAGGACGCCGACGACGGCCCTCCCTCCGGCGCGCGGCGGGCCCGCCACGTCGTGTGGTTCCGGCTCGCCCACAGCGCGCGGCCGCTCAGCCGCGCCGCCGTCCCGGCGTAGCGCCGACGCGACCTCCAGCGCCGGCGGCGCGGGGGTCGCCCGTGGTGGTCAGGCCCCCCCAGGGCGGTCAGAGGCGGAAGGTCGCCACCGCGCGCTCCAGCGACCGGGCGACCGCCGCGACCTCACCGGTGACGACCTCGGTGTCGCCCGCGGTGCGCGTCGTGGCCTCGGTGGCGCTGGCCACCCCGGACACGGTGCGGGCGATCTGCTCGCTGCCGACGGCCACCGCGGAGACGGTGCGCACCATCTCCGACGTCGTCGCGGACTGCTGCTCGACCGCGGCCGCGATCGTGCCCTGGAGGGCGTCGATGCGGGCGATGACCTCGCCGATGCCCTGCAGGGCGGAGCCGGCGGCCTCGGCGTCGACCTGCGTCGCGCTGACCTTCGCGGTGATCTCCTCGGTGGCCGCGGCGGTCTGCCGAGCCAGGTCCTTCACCTCGCCGGCGACGACGGCGAAGCCCTTGCCGGCCTCCCCCGCCCGCGCTGCCTCGATGGTGGCGTTGAGCGCGAGCAGGTTGGTCTGCGCGGCGATCGTGGTGATGAGCTTCACCACCTCGCCGATCTCCCGGCTGGAGGCGCTCAGGCGGTCGATCGTGGCCCCCGCCGCGGTGGCGGCCTGCACGGCGTCCCCGGCGACCCGCGAGGCGGACAGGGTCGAGGCGGAGATCGACTCGATGGCCGCCGTCATCTGCTCGCCCGCCGCGGCGACCGTCGCGATGTCGGCGCTGATGCGGTCGGTCGTCTGGGCGACGTCGGCCGTGGTCGACGACGTCGCCGTCGCCTCGTGCGACAGCTGCACCGCTGACGTGCGCAGCCCCTCGACCGACGAGGTCAGCGTGCGGGCGTCGGCGCTGATGCCGCGCACGAGGGCGGAGAAGGTGTCGAGCGACTCGTTGGTCGCCGTGGCCAGGACGCCGATCTCGTCGGCGCGGCCCACGGGCGCGCGCTGGTCCAGGCGGCCCTCCGCCAGGCCCCGCACCACGTCGACCACCGGGGCCAGCCGGCCCGTGATGGAGCGCGTGACCCGGGGCGCCGTGACGGCGGCCAGCAGGACGGCGAGGAGGGTGGTGACCAGCAGCACCAGCTGGAGCCGCCGGGCGGCGGCCGCGGCGTCGGACCGGGCCTCGTCGCTGCGCGCGTCGAGGCTGGTGACCAGCGCGCTGGTGGCCTCGTCGAGCTCCTGCCAGCTGGCGTCGAGGTCGCCGTTGAGCACGTCGTAGGCCTGGCGGCTGGCCTCCGGGGTCCCCTGGCGGGTGAGGGCGAGCAGCTGGTCGGTCTCCTGCCAGTAGCGGGTCCACAGGGTGCGGACGTCGGCGAGGGTCGCGCGCTCCCCAGCGGTGAGGTCGGTCTCGTCGAAGGCCGCCAGCGACGCGTCGCCCGCGTCGTGCGAACCCGCGAGCCCGTCGACGTTGTAGGTGTTCGCGTCGAGGGAGGGCACGCCCTCCACCACGGCCTGCGAGTACACGTACGCCTGCCAGCCGGAGGCGTCGGTGTTGGCGTACGCCACCTCGCGGGCCGTGCGGTCCGCCACCTCGATCCGCGCCTGCGCGGCGTCGCGCGACTGGAGGTCCTCCAGGGCCCACAGGCCGGTCCCCCCGCACACCAGGGTGCAGGCGGTCAGCGCGGCGAAGGCAGCGCCCAGTCGGGTCCCCACGGAGTCCATCACGACCAGACCATCGGTTGCGCTCGGCACCCGCTTGACCGGGGCGGACGTCCCCGAAGGGGGGCCGCCTGATCGGAGCACCGGTCGGACGGCGCCCACCGACCCGGCCCGTCCCGCCCAGCATGCACAAGGACGCCCCAGGCGCCTTGAGGGGCGGTCGAGGCGCTCTTGCGCATGCTGGGCGGGACACCCCTCCCCGAGCGAGGAGATGCGTCCCGGCCGTCCGGGGCCTGCGGGGCCGGGCGACTCGTCATGCGCCTCCAGGTGTCGGAACCGTGCCTCGACGTGTCGGGACCAGGCCCGCGTTCCGACACGTCGAGACACGGTTCCGACAGGTCGAGCCGCCTCAGCGACGTGCCTGGCGGAGCAGGGCGTCGAGCCCGGACCAGTCGGCGACGTAGGAGGGGTCCAACCGCACCGCCAGCTCGTCGTGCACCTCGGCCGCCTCCCGGACGAGCGCCATCCCGCCCTCGGCGCTCCACGGGTGCCGCCGGAGCCGGTCGAGGCGGGCGACGACCTCGTTCAGCGGACCACCGACCTGGTGGCTGGTGGTCCCCAGCTGGCGGTCGCGCAGCACCATCGCCTGCACCAGGCAGCGCTGCACCAGCTCGAGCGCGAGGTGGGTGCCGATGAGCAGGTCGTTCCGCGCGAGCTTCACCACCGCGAGCGCCGCCGCCTGCCGGACCTCGGCGAGGTCGGTCTCGGGCACCGGGGGCGACTCCGGGGGTGCCCCGCGGTGGTGGACGACGACGTCGAGCCGGCGCCCGTCGGCGTAGACCACGCGGTGCACGTGCCCCTCCGGGGCGACCTGTGCGGTGTGCGCCCAGGGCACACCGAATCGGGGCACCCACCGCGCGGCGCCGAAGGCACCCCCGGTCGCGACGACCACCCGCAGATCGACGTCGCTCCACGCGTCGACCTGCGCGCCGCCGGCGACGGCGAGCGACCCGGTCACCTCCACGGCCTCCACGCCCGGCTCGTCGCGGGCCGAGCGCACCGCCTCGTCGGCGAGCGCTCGCTGCCAGGTCATCGCCGTTCTGCCGTCGCCAGGGCCTCGTCGCACCAGCGCACGAGGTGCGACAGGGCCAGACCTCGCTGCGCGTAGAGGTGCTGGGCGTCGGCGGGCCGGTGGTAGGCGGCGTGCTCTGCGGCTCCGGCGCGCTGGAGCAGCAGCGGCAGCAGCCACGCGTACTTCACGCACGACGCGAGGACCCCGAGCCGCACGAGGTCGGGGTCCCCGCGCCACCCGCCCTCGGCGAGCCCCGCGAGGTAGGACTCGACGCACGTCGTCTCCAGCTCCTCGAACCGCTCCGCGGGCCAGAAGAGGTCGAAGACGGCGTCGGGCACGTGGTTGCCGAGGTCCTCCCCGACGGCGCCGTCACCGGCGAAGGCCCAGTCGAGCAGCACGACCTCGCCGGTGGGTCTGCGGACCTCGTTGGCCACCCAGACGTCGAGGTGGCTGCGGGTCCGCGGCAGCTGCTCGACCACCCGCAGGAGCCGCTCGCGCGCTGCGACCAGGCGCGCCCACCCTGACCGCAGCGACGGGGGCCAGGTGTCGCGGACCAGCGGCTGCGCCCACGCGACCTCGTCGTCGAGCAGCTCCCACGCGACGCGCTTGCTGCCGGAGTACTCCCGCAGGAAGCCGCTCGACGTCCACGGCGCGTCGAGGGGTCCCGGCGCCTGCCAGCGGCCGAGCCCCGCGGCCAGAGCTGCGTGGTCGTCGAGGTCGAAGCGCTCCCCGGGGACGCCGTCGACGTCCTCCATCCACAGCACGGCGCCCGTGACCGGCGTCCCGACGTCCTCCACCTCGCACCCCGGCAGGTCGAGCCCGGTGCCGCGCAGGCTGCGGCGCAGGGCGGCGTCGCGGTGGACGTCGGCCTCGCGCCGCCAGCTGTTCCAGTGGCGGGGGTCGGTCGACGCCGCCCACGCCCCCGGCGCACCGGCGGAGGGCCACGACGACGGCGCGCGCAGCTCCTTGCGGACCAGGGACCGCCCGTCGGCGAGCACCACCCGCTCCACCGACGCCGTCACCTCGTTCAGCGGGTTGTGGCGCAGCTCCTCGCGCGCCACGACGTCGTGGTCCACGTCCCCCATGATGGCGGCCATGGGTCTTCGGGAGGCGTTGCGGCGGGTGCTGGCGCCCGCTGTGGGTGCGGTGGCCGTGGCGCTCCTCTCGGGCTGCACCCACCTGACGTCCGGGGCGTCGTGGCGGGAGGTGGAGCAGGTCGGCCCCTTCGCGCCCGCGTCGGGCGAGGCCGGTCCCTGCGAGATGGGCTACATCGCCGACATGGTCGTCGGAGGCTTCGACGGTGAGCCCTCCGCCGCCGGGGCCCTCGCGGTGTGGCTCGACGGGCCCGCCTTCGACGAGCAGACGGGGAACCTCGGGGTCCTCCCCGGCGCCCCGCGCGACGGCTGGACCGCGCTGGACGGTGACGCCGCCCGCGAGAGGACCTTCGTCAACGGCCGCTGGGAGGTGCTCACCCGGCAGTCGTCGCTGGGCGGGTGGCTCGTGACGGCGGCGAACTGCGCCTGATCGCCCGCCCCCAGCCGGCCGGGGCTCCCGGGCGATCAGGCGCCGGGGTGCAGGTGGGCGGGCCAGACCTCGGTGAGCACGCGCGCCAGGACGCTGTCGTCCGAGGAGTCGATGCTCGGGGTCGCGTTGGGGTCGGTGACGACGGCGCGGGCGTGCGCCCCGAGCACGCCGCCCGGCGCGACGTCGTTGGCGAGCCTCCCCTCCAGCACGAGGTCGGAGTACTCGGGGGCGAACCACACCTCGTTCGCGCGCAGCAGCTCGTCGTGGTCGACCTGGAGCCAGGTGCCGTACGTGAGGCCGGTGCCGTCGTCGACCCGCACCCGCAGCAGCACCCTGACGAAGGACCCCAACCCGGGCGCGGCCAGCATCACGGAGCTGTCGGGGTCGTCGTGGCTCATCCAGAGGTCCGGAACCTCCTCGCCCGCGGACGCCCTCTCGAAGACCGCGTCGGGCAGGGAGAACCTCACGTGGCGGTCCTGCGGGTCGCGGACGTGCCCGCAGCCGCAGAGGTCGTCCGCCGCCGGGGCGGGTCCCCGGGTGAGACCGAACGGGTCGGTCTCCAGCTCCTCGTCGGAGGAGCCGGCGTGCTGCAGCACCTGGCTGGCCGACGCGACGGGCTCGAGGCCCGGCGCCCCCTCCAGCGCCTCCAGCACGGGTCCCCGCAGCACGGCGTCGACCGCAGCGGTGACGGACGGGACGCGCAGCACGGCGTCCTCGTGGTCGTCCCGGGGGTGGACGGCGAGGTGGGCGGCCCGTCCGTGCTGCACCAGGGCGGCGGCGTCGGTGACCACGTAGTCCCACCGCCCGAGCACGGTGACCACGGGCGCCTCCTCCTGGGAGGCGTCGGGGAGGGGCCAGCCCGCGTCGTCGTCCTCCTCACCGCCCTCGTCACCGGCCGGGCCACCGGGCCCCCCGGTCACCAGCGGGGAGGTTCCGCGCAGGGCCCCCTCCGCCTCGGCGAAGGCGTCGACGGCCGCCCTCAGCGCGCCGGCCGACTCCGCCCAGCCGTCGCCGCCGCGGTCGACGAGCGCCACGTGCTCGGCCAGCACGCCGGTCAGCTCGCGGGCCCGCGCCCGGTACTGCTCGAGCGCCTGCGCGCCGCCGGGCTCCGCGCTGACGGGCTCCGCGCCGCCGGGTTCCGGGCGGGCGGTGTCGTCCTCGATCACGGCCGCACGGTAGCGACCGTCCGCCGGGCGCGCCGCCCGCGCGCCGCCGGGGCCGCTCGGCGGGTCACTCCCCGGTGGTGCCGTCGAGCGCCTCGCGCAGCAGGTCGGCGTGCCCCGCGTGGCGCGCGTACTCCTCGACCAGGTGCACCAGCACGTAGCGCACCGACACCCGCTCGCCCTGCCGCTCGACGGCGCTGAGCCGGGCGAGGTCGTCCAGCGGGAGGTCGGCCCGCGAGCGCTCGACCGCCGAGCGCCACAGCGCCCGCAGACCCGCGGCGTCGTCAGCGGCGGCGGAGCGCCAGTCCCAGTCGGGGTCGTCGTCCCAGGGGGCGGTGTCCCACGGCGGGGTCGGGGCGCGGCCGAGCACGACGTGCCCGACCCAGTGGTCCTCCACGAACGCCAGGTGCTTGAGCATCCCGCCGAGGGTCATGGACGACGGCGGGTGCGCCCGCCGGAGCTGGTCGGCGTCGAGGCCCGCCGTCTTGAGCGCCACGGTCTCGCGGAGGAAGTCGAGGAAGCCGGCCAGGGTGGCGGCCTCACCGGCTGCGACGGGGGGCTCGGTGCGCGGGTCGTCCACGGCGGCGACCGTAGTCACCGGCGAGCGTCCCGCCCAGCATGCACAAGAACCCCGTCGGACCCGCAGAGCCCCGTTCGACGCCCCTTCTGCATGCCCGACGGGCCGGGTCAGCGACCGTCGAGGCGGCGGAGCACCTGGGCGCGGTCCTCGGCGGGCAGCTCGGGCACGTCGCGCAGCAGCGGCAGCAGCTCCGGGCTCGTCGTCGTCGCCGCGAAGACGGTCCGGACGTCGACGCCGTGCGCGGGCCGCTCCACCACGCGGACCGCGTCACCCGCGGTGACCTCGCCGTCGCGCAGCACCCGGAGGTACGCCCCCGGCGTGCGCGCCTGCGTGAACCGCGGCACCCACCGCTCCTGCCCCAGCCAGACTGCGAACGTCACGCACGGCACCCTCGGGCTGGCGACCTGCAGCAGGGCCGAGCCGACCTCCCACACCTCGCCGATGACGGCCCCGTTGACGTCGACGCCGGTGGTGGTGAGGTTCTCGCCGAAGGCACCGCCGGACAGGTCGCGGCCGAGCTCGAGGCCCCAGGCGTCGAGGTCCTCGCGGGCGTAGGCGTAGACGGCCTGGTCGTCGCCGCCGTGGTGGGCGGTGTCGCTGATGTGGTCACCCGCGAGGCCGCTGCCGCCGGTGCCCTTGGGCCCGGGGGCGCGCACGGCGACGGGTCCGGAGACCGGTCGCTTGTCGATGCCGGTGGTCCCGTCCTTGGCGGCGATGGGGCGCTCCCGGCCGGTGTTCACCGAGAGCACCCGCCCCGGCACGACGTCGTGTCCGCTCACACCGGGAGTCTGCCCCGAGCGCGCCGTCCGCGGCGCCGGGTCGTCCGAGGCGCATGATCGGCGCATGGACTCCCCCGCCCCCCAGCGGTCCGGGCGGTGGTGGACGCCGCTGCTGCTCGTGCACGCGGCGCTGGTCGTCGCCGTCCTCGTCGCGCGGCCGCTGCTGCCGCCCACCAGTTTCGACGGCGACGGGCCGGGGGCGCTGCACGGCGTCGTCTTCGCGACCCAGGTGCTGCTGGGCGCCCCGTGGTGGGTGCTGTCGGGGGTGCTCCCCGCGGTGCTGCCGCTGCTGGTCAACCTGGTGCTCCACGTCGTGGTGCTGCGCCGCTCTCGCCGGCGCGCTCCCCTCGCCGCCCCGGGGAGCGAGCGGCACCGCCCGGTGGGCACCTCGGCGCGGCTCGGCCTCGCCGTGCTCGCCGGCCTCGCGGTGTGGGCCGCGTGGCTGGGCTGGGACGACACGACCTCCTACGACGTCGTCACCCGCCAGGACGAGTCGCCCTACGTGACGCTGCAGGTCCTCGGATGCGCCCTGACGGTCGGCGTGGTGACCGCACTGCTCGCGGCCCGGTGGTCGCCCGTCGTCGCGGCCACCGGCGTCTCGGTCGGGTTCTGGTGGGCGTGGACGGCGTGGGCGGCCGCGTACGACGACACCGGCCTCTTCCTCGTCGGCGCCCTCATGCTCGCCGTCGGCCTCGCGGCGGGCACGTCGTTCGCCGCGTTCGTCGGTGTCGTGGTCGCGGCGCGCCGGTCCAGCGCGCCCGGGCTCGGCTGACGCCGGCGCTCGAGGGCCAGCAGCGCCAGCGTCGGAGGTGGAGCCTCCGGGACCCGTCGGCCGTCCGCCGGTCAGGTGCTGGGGACGACGGTCACGAGCACCTCGACGTCGCCGGACGCACCGGTGGCGTCCGCCGCGGTCACGCGCCCGGCCAGCCGGTAGGTGCCGGGCCGCGGGTCGACCAGCGTCACCAGCCACGCGGCCTGCTCGTGCAGCTCGCCCCCGCGCGCGCTCTGCGGCAGCGAGGCGGCCCAGGTGGACCAGTCGACGGCCACCAGCTCACCGCCCCCCTCGCCGCGCACGTCCAGCGGGGCGGGGCCGGGCTCCAGCGACCCCTCGACCGTGCCGCCGGCGGCCGGGTCGTGCAGGTGCACGCTGACCTGGACGACGTCGCACGGCGGCACGCCCTCGGCCGCGTACCCGCCCAGGTCGCGCACGCTGGCCCCGACGTCGAGCCCCGCACCGCCGAGGGTGGGCTGCGGCTCGCCGTCGTCGTCGACCGCGCGGGCGGTCACGGCGACGTCGACGGGCCCGGCTCCGGCGGGCGGCACGCACCCGGCCACGCCGTAGGGCGCGGGCGCCTCCCCGTGCTGCGAGCCGCTCCCCAGGACGCCGGGTAGTGCGCTGAGCAGCCCGAGCACCGAGAGCGCCACCGCTCCCAGCAGGCCCAGGCGCGCCCACCGCGGCAGGCCGGGGGCCTCCGCCGCCTCGACCTCGGGGTGCACGCCCCCAGTCTCACCCGACGGGACGGCCCCGGGGCGGCGCTCCCCGCACCCCGCGGGCGTCAGAGTCCTGGGCCGCTGCTCTCGGGCGTGCTCGCGACGGGCGGCTGGCGCGTTCCGGCAGCCGCGGGCGCCACCCCGTCAGCGGGGCTCAGGAGCCAGCCCAGCACCGCTCCGACCCACCGCAGCACCGCTCCCACAGGTCCACCTGGTCCCCCTGGCCCGGTCACCGCGCCCCCGCTCCTCGACGACGACGGTCAGGCTCCTCCCCCGCCGGCGCGCAGCGCAAGGACCGCCGGGATCAGCTCTCCGGGGTGTCGAGGAGGCGGCGGAGCAGCGCCGCCAGCTGCGCGGGCTCCGCGGCCCGCAGCGGCTCCAGGCCCGGGGAGGAGCGCAGCACCGCGACGCCGACCACGGCGGCCAGCGCCACCTGCGCGGTGAGCAGCTCGACCGGGGACACCGCTGCGCCGTCACCGCCCCCCGGGGCGAGGCGGCGGGCGAGGCGCTCGCTGTGCTCGCCGAGCACGCGGCGGCGCAGGTCGTCGACGGCCTCGTCGCCCGAGGAGCGCAGGAGCAGCATCAGGGCCTGCCCGCTGGCGGCTCCTGAGACCCCGGCGCCCAGGGCGTGGTGCGCCAGGCGCGCGGCGAGGTCGGCGTGCTCGGCGCCGTCGTCGGCCGGCGCGCGGAGGTCGTCGACGGCGGCGGCCAGGCACGCCTCGAAGAGCCCCTCCTTGGAGCCGAAGTAGCGCTTGATGAGGGCCACGTCGACGCCGGCCTCGTCGGCCACCTGCCGCACGGTGGTGCTGGAGAAGCCGTCGGCGGCGAAGCGCCCCCGGGCGGCGTCCAGCAGGCGCTGGCGGGTGCGGCCGGCGTCACGACGGCGCTCGGGGACCTCCACGACACTCACTCCTCGATGTCAGCGTTCGTTGACTAAAGCGCCCGGCGCGACCTACGGTCAAGTCATCGACCGTTGACTTCAGTCCGGTCGCCTGCGACCCCACCCCAGGAGACCCCCGTGGCCACCGCCGCCAGCACCGACGCGCCCGTCGACGCGCCGCCGACCGGGCACCGCCCGAACAGCACCGCGATCGTCCTCTACCTGTCCCTCGGCGGCCTGTCCTTCGCCGTCCTGCAGTCCCTGGTGGCCCCGGCCCTGGGGACCATCGGCCGCGACCTCGGCGTCACCACCAGCGCCGCCAGCTGGGTGCTCACCGCCTACCTGCTGGCCGCCGCGGTGCTCACCCCGGTGCTCGGGCGCCTGGGCGACATGGTCGGCAAGCGCCGGGTGCTCATCGTGGTGCTGGTGCTGCTGCTGGCCGGGACCGTGCTCGCCGCGCTCGCCCCGAACCTAACCGTGCTCGTCGTCGGGCGCGTCCTCCAGGGAGCCGCCGGCGCGGTGATGCCGCTGTCGATCGGCATCGTGCGCGACGAGCTGCCGAAGGAGCGCGTCAGCGTCACCATCGGCCTGCTCTCCGCGATCTTCGGCATCGGCGCGGGCGTCGGCATCGTCGCTGCGGGGCCGATCGTCCAGCACCTGTCGTGGCACTGGCTGTTCTGGCTGCCCGCCGTGCTCGTCGTCGTCGCCCTGCTCGGGGCCGTCTTCGGCATGCCCGAGTCGCCGGTGCGCAGGCCCGGGCGCCTCGACCTCGTGGGCACCGCCGTGCTGTCGGTCGCGCTCGTCGCCCTGCTGCTCGCTGTCGGCGAGGGGGCCGACTGGGGCTGGTCCAGCGCGTCCACCCTGGGCCTGCTCGCGCTCGGCGTCGTCGCCCTGGTGGCGTTCGTGGTGGTCGAGCTGCGCGTGGCCGAGCCGCTGGTCGACGTGCGCCTGTTCACCGTCCGCGGCGTCTGGACGGCGCACCTGGTGGCCCTCGCCTTCGGCTTCGCGATGTTCGGCACCTTCCTGCTCGTGCCGACGCTGCTGCAGCTGCCCGCCCAGCTCGGGTACGGCTTCGGCAAGGACGTCACGCAGGCCGGCCTGTACCTGCTGCCCACCGTGCTGGCGATGGTCGTGGCCGGGCCGGTCGCCGGCATCCTCGTGCGGCGCGTCGGGCCGAAGGTGCCGCTGGTCGTCGGCAGTGTGAGCGTCACCGCCGCGTTCGTGGTGCCCGCCCTCTCCCACGCCCACCTCTGGCAGGTCGTGGTGTCCGGCCTGCTGACCGGCGTCGGGATCGGCATGGCCCTCGCGGCCTGCTCCAACGCCATCATCGAGAGCGTGCCCGCGACGCAGACCGGCGAGGCCATCAGCGCCAACACCGTGGTGCGGACCATCGGCAGCAGCATCGGCACCGCCGTCATCGCCGCGGTCATCACCTCCGAGAGCACCCCCCAGGGCCTGCCGCTGGACAGCGCCTTCACCACCGGCTTCTGGGCCGCCGCCGGGGTCGGTGTGCTGGCCCTGGTCGGGGCGCTCGTCGCCCCGTCGGTGCGCCAGCGCCACCGCCGCGCGGAGCAGGCCGGGGTCAGCGACCTCGCGGAGGGCTGACCCCGGCCGCACCGGCCCCGCGCCGGCCCCGCGCCGGTGCGAGGCTGGCGCCGTGGTGGGTGCGGTGGGGACGACGGCGTGGTGACGGTCCTGCTGCTCGCCGCGACGGCCCTGCACCTGGGCTTCCAGCTGGTGGTGACGGCGCTGGTCTACCCCGCCCTGCTGGGCGCGCCGGAGGAGCGCTGGGCCGTCGAGCACGACGCCCACCGCCGGCGCATCACACCCGTGGTGGCGGCTGTCTACGGCCTGCTGGCGGCGGCGTGCGCCGCGGTCCTGCTCGCGGGACCGCGCGACGCGTGGTCCCTGGTGTCGGTGGGGGCGTGCACCGCCGTCGTCGCCGTCACGGCGACGACGGCGGGCCCGGCGCACGGGGCGCTCGCCGCGCGCGGGCGGTCGGCCTCCATGGTGCGCCGGCTGCGGCGCGCCGACGCGCTGCGCCTGGTCGGAGCGGTCGCGGCAGCCGGCGCCGCAGCGGTGGCGGCAGCGCCCTCCTGACCGGTGGCCGCGCCGACGGGCGCAGATCGGGATCTCCGCCTAGGTTCGACCGGGCCAGCGGGAGTCACGGTGACGGACGCGGCCACCGGAGGACCCACGTGCACATCCAGCTCGACGCCAGCGACCTGCGCGGCTGGCGCGTCGTGCGGCTGGCGGGAGACCTGGACGTCTACGCCGCGCCCGACCTCACCAGCGCGCTGACCCAGGAGGTCGACGACTGGGCGGCGCGTCGCACCCCCGGTCCGGACGACCGGGGCGGCGGGCTCGTCGTCGACCTGCAGCAGGTGCCCTTCGTCGACTCCTCGGGCCTGGGCGTCCTGCTGGGTGCGTACCGCCGCGCCCAGGCGGCCGGGTTCGGCGTGCGCGTGGTGAGCACCTCCGAGGAGCTCGGTACCACGCTGACGATGATGGGGCTCACGGCCGTGCTGCCGGTCCACCCCGACCTCGACTCCGCGACGGCGCCGTCGGGCCCCGAGGCCCCCCCGGACGACGGCGCGTCCTGACACGGGGCCGTCCTCCCGCGTGTCATCCGCCCTGGTGGTGCTTACGGTGTAGGTCAACAGGCCGGGTGCACCGGGCACCCGGGGCTCCCCAGCTCCACCAGCGGTGACGAACCAGACCAACGACGGCGGAGGGTGAGCACGAGGGTGGACGGGTCCGAGACGACCGAGGCGCACGAGGTCCCCGGTCAGCGCCGCAGCACGCCGCCGTCCTCGCCCGTCTCCGGGCGGGTGCTGCCGCGCGGCGTCGCCCAGGTGCGACCGGAGGCGCCGGCGGCGGTGCTCATGGTCGACCTCGAGGCCCGGCGGGTGCTGTACGCCAACGAGGTGGCGGTGCAGATGGCGCCGTCTCTGGCCCTGCCGGTCGGCGCCGACGAGTGGGCCGCCGCGGCCGACCTGCGCGACATCGACGGCGAGGCGCTCGACGAGACCGCCCACCCCCTGTCGCGCATCGCCAGGTTCGAGCCCGTCGCCGGCCAGGGAGTCTCCGCGGCCCGCTCCAGCGACCTGGGCGAACGGCGCGAGCCGCTGTGGGTGGTGGCCCTCCCCCTCGACGACGCCCCGAACCTGCGCGGCCACGCGCTCGTGGTGTTCCTGCCCGTGCGAGACCGCGACGAGCTGCAGGAGCGCGCCGAGGCCGCCCACGCCCGCACGGCGTCCGCCTCGGCCGCCCCCGAGCTGCAGCCCGCCCCCTCCGACGCCGTCGCCGTGCGCGAGGCCGCCGTGCTGGCCACGGGCCTGTCCTTCACCGTGGCCGACGCGAACGTCGAGGACATGCCGCTGGTCTGGGTCAACCCGGCCTTCACGGCGGTGACCGGCTACACCTTCGAGCAGGCCGTCGGGCACAACTGCCGCTTCCTCCAGGGGCCCGGCACCGACCGCGCCACCACCCAGCGCATGCGCGAGGCCCTCGACACGGGACGCTCGGTCACCGAGACCCTGCTGAACTTCCGCGCCGACGGCACCGCGTTCTGGAACCAGGTCGCGATGAGCCCCATCACCGACGCCGACGGCCGGGTGACGCACTACGTCGGCATCCAGACCGACGTCTCGGGCCGGGTGGCGGCCGACGCCGAGCGCGACCGCGCCCTGGCCTCCGAGAAGGCCGCGCGCACCGCGGCCGAGGAGGCCCACAGCCGGCTCCAGCTGCTCGCCGAGGTGAGCACGCAGCTGTCGGCCACCACCGACGCCCGCCAGGCCTGCGACCGCCTGGTCCAGCTGCTGGTCCCGTCCGTCGCCGACTTCGCCGTCCTCGCCGTCGTCGGCGACGACGCCGTGCTCGCCTCACCGGAGAGCCGGTCCGCCGGCGGGCCGGTCGGTCCTGTCGTGGCCGCCACCGCGCCCTCGGCCCCCGCGTCGGCGCGCCTCGGCCTGCACGACGTCGCCTGGCACCACCACGACCCCGACCTCCGCGACGCGCTGGGCCGGCACGCGCAGGGGCGCCTGGCCGCACTGACCGCCCGGGGACGCGACGCCCTCGGGCTGGTGACGCGCCCCGGTGGCTCGCGCCTGGGCGACGACGACGCCCAGCGGGCCTCTGCGCTCGACACCGCCGAGGGCCTGGCGGGGCTGATGCGCCGCGGCCCGGCCCGCGACGCGCTGGCCGAGCTGCAGCCCTCCTCGATGACCACCGTGGCGCTGCGCAGCCGCGAGCGGACCCTCGGCGTCATGACGCTGGGCACGGGCCCCGGTCGCGCGCCGCTCACCGACGACGACCTCGCCCTGGCACGCGACATCGCCACCCGCGCCGGGCTCGCGCTCGACCGGGCCCGCCTGTACCGCCAGCAGCGCGACCTGGCCGCCGGGCTGCAGCGGTCGCTGCTGCACCTGTCACCCAACGCCGCGCCCGAGCACGTCAAGGTGGCGGTCCGCTACGTGGCCGCCGCGGAGGCCGCCCAGGTGGGCGGCGACTTCTACGACGTGTACGCCCAGCCCGGCGGCTCCGCCGTCGTCGTCATCGGCGACGTGATGGGCCACGACACCCTGGCCGCCGCCGCCATGGCCCAGTTGCGCTCGATCGTGAGGACCCTGGGCATGGTCGGCGACGACGACCCCGCCCAGGTGCTCACGCGCACCGACGTGTTGATGCGCGCCTCCGGCATCGACACCCCCGCGACCGCCTCGGTGGTGCGGCTGCCGACCCCCGACGAGCAGCCCGACGAGCAGCCCTCGACGGTGCTGGAGTGGTCGAACGCGGGCCACCCGCCGCCGCTCCTCATCGGCGCCGACGGCGGCGTGCGCCTGCTGGAGGCCGCCGACACCGACCTGCTCCTGGGCATCGAGCCCGGCACGCAGCGACGGCTGACCCGCAGCCGCCTGCGGGCCGGCGAGACGCTGCTCCTCTACACCGACGGCCTCGTGGAGCGCCGCGACCAGCCGCTCGGCGAGGGCATCGCCCTGCTGCGCGAGGCGGCCGCCCGCGCCGCGAGCACCACCGGCGACCCCGAGGAGCTGGTCGACGCGGTGCTCGCGGCGATGCTGCCGGCGCCGTCGTCCGACGACGTCGCGGTGGTCGCCGTCGTCCTGCGCTGAGCCGCTACCGAGCCGAGCGCCTCGCGCGCTACGGCACGAGGCGCTCGGCGCGGTAGCGGTCGACCAGGCGCAGCAGCGCGCGCTCGGTGCTGACGAAGCCGGTCCACCCCAGCAGGCGGCTTCGCGTCACGTCCGCGAACACCTCCACCTCGCGGCCGAGGTCGGCGTCGGTGTGCCACCAGGACGCGACGCGCGCCAGGTCCGGCTCCACCAGCTCGTGCTGGGCGACCAGTTCCGCCCAGACGTCCTCGGCGCCGGCCATCTGCTGCTCGAGGGGCTGGGGCTCGTCGCCGGGGCCCTGCGCCTCGACGCCGAGGTGCTCCGCGAGCCGCGGCCACAGGCGGCGCCACCGGACCAGGTCGCCGTCGACGACGTTGAAGGCCGTGTCGGCGGCGGCAGGGGTCGTCGCTGCCCAGAGCTGGTGGTCGGCCAGGAGGTCGGCGTCGGTGAGGTCGACGACGCCGTCCCACTGCGCGCGCGACCCGGGGAAGACGAGCGGACGGCCGAGGTGGCGCTGGATCCCGGCGTACGCGGCCAGGGTCGAGGCCAGGTTCATCGCGTTGCCCACCGCGTGGCCGATGACCGTGTGGGAGCGGTGGACGCTCCAGGTGAACCCGTGCGCGGCGGCCGCCGCGAAGAGCTCGTCCTCCTGCACGTAGTAGAAGTTGTCGACGGGCAGGCGCTCGGCGTCCTCCAGGAAGGGCGTGTCCGGCAGGTCGCCCCGGCCGTAGGCCTCGAACGGGCCCAGGTAGTGCTTCAGGCCCGTGACCAGCGCGACGTGGCGCAGCGTCCCCTGCGGCCCGAGGACGGCGAGCAGGTCGCGGACCATGCCGCCGTTCACACGGATGTTCTCGGCCTCGGTCTCCTGGCGCGACCAGGCGGTGATGAAGACGTGGGTGGGGCCGAGGTCGCCGAGGGCCTCGCGCAGCGACTCGGGCGAGCGCAGGTCTGCCGCGACGTGTCCGGCGGGCGAGCCCGGCACCGGTGAGCGCGACAGGCCGGTCACCCGCCAGCCCGCCGCACCCAGCTGGCGCACGAGCGCCGACCCGCTGATGCCGCTCGCGCCGACCACCAGCGCGTGGGCGCCCTCGGGCGGCGTGCGCACGGGGGTGGGGGCGCGGTCGGGCGGCGCGTCCAGCAGCGCGCCGGTCGGAGGGGTGGACGACGGGGCGGGGGTGCTCACAGCAGACCTTCCGGTGGAGGCGGCGCGGGGCGCCGGGACCAGGTGCAGCCGAAGGCGCTCGCGCACTGTTCCCCGGTCGCCCGATTTGCTGTCTTGAGGCAACGGTGTGAGCGTTCTCATCGCTGCGACGCCGTCGGGACGCCGCAGGCCCCACCGGGGCGGGCGAGAGCACTGGAGGACGACCGTGCCGAAGCGGTCCGCGAAGCTGGCCGACCTGGCCTTCGACATCAGGTCGGTGATCGGCGCGCTGTTCGTCGTCTACGGCCTGGTCTGCCTGGTCTGGGGGCTGGTGTCCTTCCCGCCGGAGGCGGCGGAGAAGACCGGCGGCGTCAACCTCAACCTGTGGGCCGGGCTCGGCATGCTCGTGGTGGGTGCCGTCTTCGTGGCCTGGGTGGTGGCCAAGCCGCTCACGGCTGACGACCCGGCCGTGCGCGAGGCGCTCGACGACGACGCCACGAGCGGTGCGGCCGACGGGGGCGACCGGTGACCGCCGTGACCGCCTCCGTGACGACCTCCGTGCCGACGTCCGTGCTGGCCGCCGGCACCACCGGGGCCACGCGCATCGACGCCGGCGCCGGCGACTACGTCCTCGTGGCCCTCTACTTCGTGGTCGTCCTGGGCATCGGCCTGCTGGCGCGCCGACGGATCTCCTCCAGCCTCGACTTCCTGCTCTCGGGGCGGTCGCTGCCGGCGTGGGTGACGGGCCTGGCGTTCGTCTCGGCCAACCTGGGCGCCATCGAGCTGCTCGGGCAGGCGGCCAACGGCGCGCAGTTCGGGGAGCAGGCGTTCCACTACTACTGGATCGGCGCCATCCCGGCCATGGTCTTCCTGGCCCTGGTGATGATGCCCTTCTACTACGGCTCGAAGGTCCGCAGCGTGCCCGAGTTCCTGGGCCGCCGCTTCGACGCCAAGACCCAGCGCCTCCAGGGCCTGCTCTTCGCCCTGGCCTCGGTGCTGCTGGCCGGCGTCAACCTGTACGCGATGGCGATCGTGGTGAACGCGCTGCTGGGCCTGCCCACGTGGCTCGCCATCGTGCTGGCCGGCGTCATCGTGCTGGCGTACACGTTCCTCGGCGGGCTGTCGGCGGCGATCTACAACGAGGTGCTGCAGTTCTTCGTCATCGTCGCCACGATGGTGCCGCTGACGCTCATCGGCCTGCACCGCGTCGGCGGCTGGGGCGGCCTGGTCGAGCAGCTCACCGACCAGGGCAGCGGCTCGATGCTGCAGGCGTTCCCCGCCAGCGACCTGACCGGGATCATGAACAGCGCCGGCTCGACCATCGGCGTGGTGCTGGGCCTGGGCTTCGTGACGTCGTTCGGGTACTGGACCACCAACTTCACCGAGGTGCAGCGCGCCTTCTCCGCCCGCAGCGCCTCCGCGGCGCAGCGCACGCCCCTGATCGCGGCGTTCCCCAAGGTGCTGATCGCCCTGGTCATCATCATCCCGGGCATGGTCGCGGCCGTGCTGGTGCCGGGCATCAGCGCCCTGAAGACCGGGGGCGACTCCGGCGGAGCGACCTACAACGACGCCGTGCCGCTGCTGCTGGACGAGCTGCTGCCCAACGGCTTCCTGGGTGTGGCCCTCGCCGGCCTGCTCGCCGCGTTCATGGCGGGCATGGCCGCCAACGTCAGCTCGTTCAACACCGTGGTCACCTACGACCTCTGGCAGGACTGGGTGCGCCCCGGCCGGGACGACGCCCACTACCTGCGGGTGGGCCGCGCCGTCACCGTCATCGGCACCGCGCTGGCCATCGGCACGGCGTTCATCGCCGCTGGCTTCACCAACATCATGGACTACATCCAGACCCTGTTCTCCTTCTTCAACGTCCCCCTGTTCGCGGTGTTCGTGCTGGGCCTGTTCTGGAAGCGCATGACCGGGTCGGCCGGGTTCTGGGGGCTGGTCAGCGGCACGCTCGGCGCCGTCGTCGTCTTCGTCCTCAACCAGACCGGCACCATCGCGCTGTCGGGCCAGGGCTCGAGCTTCCTCGGGGGCGGCGTCGCGACCGTCGTCGCCGTGCTCGTCGGGTGGCTCGTCTCGCAGGGCGGCACGCCCAAGCCCGAGGCGGAGCTCCGCGGCCTGGTCTGGTCGCTGACGCCCGCCGCGGAGCGGGCCGTGCCCCGCGAGCCGGGGGTGCTGCGCTCCCCCGTCGTCCTGTCGGTCCTGGTGCTCGGCATGGCGGCGGCCGGGTACGTGCTGTTCGCGGTCATCTGACCGGCGCGCGCTCGGGCTCGGCGCCTTCCAGGGCACGGCCCTCGACGTCGAGCTCGGGCAGCCACCGCAGCCAGCGCGGGAGCCACCAGGCCGCGGGCCCGAGCAGCGCGAGCACGGCCGGGATGAGCACCATGCGCACGAGCACGGCGTCGAAGAGCACCCCGACGGCGAGGGCGAACGCGATCGGCTTGATGGTCGCGTTCCCCTCGGGCACGAAGCCCCCGAAGACCGACAGCATGATCGTGGCGGCGGCCAGCACCACGGGGGCCGCCGCCCGGAAGCCCGACACGACGGCGGCGGTGGGCTCGGTCCCGCGCGAGTGCGCCTCGTGGATCCGGCTGACGATGAAGATCTGGTAGTCCATCGCCAGGCCGAAGAGGATGCCCACCACGAGGATCGGCGCGAAGGAGATGATCGGCGCCTCGGTCGAGGTGTTGACCAGCTGCTGCAGCCAGCCCCACTCGAAGATGGCGACGGTCGCGCCGAGGGCGGCCCCCACGGTCAGCAGGAAGCCCAGCACCGCGGTGACCGGCACGAGGACCGAGCGGAACACGAGCAGCAGCAGGACCAGCGCGAGGCCGACGACCACGGCGAGGTAGACCGGCAGCGCGCCGTTGAGCTTGGCCGAGATGTCGACGCTGACGGCGGTCGAGCCGGTGACGCTGACCTCACCGTCACCGCTGGACGGCAGGGCGCGGATGTCGGAGACGAGCTGCGTGGTCTCGTCGGTCGACGGGCCGCTCGCGGGGATGACGGTGACCAGGGCCGCGGTGCCGTCGGGTGAGGGGACGGGACCGATGACGCCTCCGCCCGGCAGGTCGGTGGCGACGTCGCCCAGCCCCTGCACCTCGGACACGAGCTGCGCGGCCTGGGCCGCGGGGTCGGAGCCGCCGTCGACCAGCACGAGCAGCGGCCCGGTGACGCCGGGACCCCAGTGCTCGGCCACGAGGTCGTAGGCGCGCCGCTGCTGGCTGCCCTCCTCGGCGGTGCTGTCGTCGCCGAGGGTGGTGCGCAGCGAGAACACCGGCACCGCCACCAGCCCGAGCAGGACGACGACGGACAGCACGCTCACCAGGCGCCGGCGCACCACGAAGCGCGCCCACGCCGGCAGCAGCCCGGTCGACCGCGCGGCGTGCGCGTGCTGGGCGTGCGGCTCGACGTCCAGCTGGTCGCTGTTCTCCAGCACCCGCTGCAGGTGGCGCCGCTGGCGGCGGCTCAGCACCCGCGTCCCGGCGATGCTCGCGAGCGCGGGCAGCAGGGTGAGGGCCACCAGGACGGCGACGGCCACGGTCGCGGCGGCGGCGATGCCCATCTGGGTGAGGAAGGGGATGCCGACCACGGCCAGGCCCGCCAGCGCGATGACCACCGTGAGCCCAGCGGTGACGACGGCGCTGCCGGCGGTGCCCACGGCCAGGCCGACCGCCTCGGGGACGGGCCTGCCGAGCAGCAGCTCCTGCCGCAGCCGGGACAGGACGAAGAGGCCGTAGTCGATGCCGACGGCGAGACCGAGCATCACCGCGAGGATCGTGGTGGTCGACTGCAGGTCGGTGAGCGCGGTGGCGGCGACGATGCCGAGCGCCCCCACGCCGACGCCGATGAGGGCCGTCAGCAGGTTCAGGCCCGCGGCCACGAGGGTGCCGTAGGTGACGAGCAGCACCACGACGGCGACGACGACGCCGAGCACCTCGCCCACGCCGCCCAGGGCCGCGGGGTCGGTGACGGCCTGGCCGCCGACGGCGGCGTCCCACCCGTCGGTGGCGGCGCCCTCGACGGCGCTGGTCAGCGCCGCGCGGGAGTCCTCGGTGATGCCGCCGGTGGGCACGGCGTAGGTGACGTCGACGTAGGCGGCGCGCAGGTCGGGCGAGACGGTGGGGTTCGCCTGGTCTAGGGGGTTCGAGGCGGCCACCACCTGCGGCAGCGCCCCGAGCTCGGCGGCCAGGGCGCCGAGGCGCTGGGCGTTCGCGGGGTCGGTGACCGCCTGTCCCTCCGGCAGCTCGACCACCACGCGGGCCGTGGCGCCGTCGCCACCGCCGGCGGCGGCGCCGAAGCGCTCGTCGAGCGTGGTCAGCGCGCGCGTCGACTCCAGGCCGGGGATCGTGACGTCGGCGGTGAACGGCTTGCTGAACGCGGCGGCGGCACCGCCGACGGCGGCGAGGACCACCAGCCAGACGGTCAGGACCAGCCAGCGGCGCGAGGAGCAGGCGCGGCCGAGCCGCTGCAGCAGGAAGGACACGCGCCGAGGCTACACACCGATCTGGTCGGCCACCGACCGGATTGGTCGGTGGAGGTCGTCGGCCGCTACGGTCGCGCCTGTGCTGCACCGGCCGACCACCCAGGAGATCGAGCGGGGCATCGTCGACGTCGCCGCGGGGCTGATGGCCCGGCCGGTGGCCGAGAGCACCTCGCTGCAGTCGATCGCGGAGGCGGCGGGGTACTCCAAGGCCGGGGTGCTGCACCACTTCGCCTCCAAGGACGCCGTGGTCGCCGCCGTCGTCGCCCGCTGCGAGGAGCTCGTGCGCGACGTCCGCACCACCGCCGAGGCGCTCCCCCTCGGACGCGCGCGCGACGAGGCCGTGGTGACCTCGCTCGCCGGCCTGGCCGACCAGCAGCCGGGGTGCGCCGCGCTCCTGCTCGCGAGCGCCACGCTCGCCCAGGACACCGCGCTGGGCCGTTCGCTGCACCAGGTGGCCGTCGACCTGTTCGCCGCGTTCGGGGTGGTCGAGGGGAGCGACGACGTCGCGCGGACGCTGGCCGTCACCGGAGCCCTGGGAGCGCTGGCCGTGTGCACGCTCGCGTGCAAGCAGCCGCCCCTCACCGCCGGCGCCGCCCCACCGGCCCAGCGGGAGCTGCTCCCCCTCGTGGTCGCCACGGCCCTCGCCGTCCTGAGCCACCCCGCCCCACGACCGTGATCCTGGGACCCGTGCACACTTGGCCGGGGCTCGCCATCGAGCAGCGCCGCCTCGTCGAGGGGTGGCTGCCCGGGGCCGTCGTCGAGGCCGACCTCAGCTGGGGCCTCGTCGAGACGACCGTCCTGCAGGTGCGCCACGGCGGCGGGCTCGTGGTCGTCAAGGCCGGCGGACCGCAGGACCACCACATCGCCCGGGAGGTCGAGGCCCACCGGCGATGGCTGCAGCCGTGGGCCAGCGCCGGCCGCGCCCCTGCGCTGCTGCACGCCGACGAGGGGGCGCGCGTCGTCGTCACGCGGTGGCTGCCCGGCGACCTGGCGCAGGGCACCCCCGCGGCCACCGACCCCGACGTGCACCGGCAGGCGGGCGAGCTGCTCGCGAAGCTCCACCAGCAGGAGGCCGTGCACGACGCCGGCTTCGAGGTGGCGGCGAACACCAAGACCCGGCGGTGGCTCGCCGGTCCCCACGCGATCCCGGTGGACACCGCGCGCCGGCTGGCCGAGGAGGTCGGGTCCTGGCCCGAGCACCCGGCGGTCCTGGTGCCCACCCACGGTGACTTCCACCCCCGCAACTGGGTGGTCGACGACGGCCGCACCACCTCTCGGGTCGGCGTCATCGACTTCGGCCGCGCCGCGCTGCGCCCGGCCGAGAGCGACCTGGTGCGCCTGGTCCAGCGCGACTGGGTGGGCCGGCCCGACCTGGAGACGGCCTTCCTGACCGGGTACGGCAGCGACCCGCGCGAGGACGGGAGCTGGCGGCGGACGCGGGTGCGCGAGGCGGTGGGGACGGCGTGCTGGGCCCACCTCGTCGGTGACGGCGCCTTCGAGCAGGAGGGCCTGCGCCTGCTCGAGGAGCTGACGGCGTGGACGTGCCCACGCTCAGCGGCGTCGTGCCACCTCCCGGGGTCCTGCCGGGGTGGAACTGGACACCGTCCGGAGGGCTGACGTCCTGTCCACAGGCCCTGCCCTGGTGGGTCCGCGCCTGGCTGGTCCTGCCGCTCGTCGACAGGTACGCGCACGTGTGGATGTGGCACCACGGCCTGTGCTCCCTGGCGGCCCCGCCGCCGCGGGGCGATGACGACGGCGACCCGTCGGCCGACCGCTCGCCGCGACGACCGCCTGGGCCGCCACCGGCGTGGTCCGCCGCCACCCGCTCGACCGGCGGGGGTGACGACGACGGCGCCGCGTCAGATCGGAAGCCCCTCGGCCGCCGGCGTTGGGACGCGGGCGAGCAGCGTGAACGCGTTGGGGAGCCGACCGTCCCAGGCGGCGGCCTCGACGCCGCCCGGGCGCCAGAACGGCTCGGGGTGCTCGACGAGGTGCACGAGGTGCAGCCCTGCGCCGACCACACCCATCACCACCTCGGCGAGGGTGCGCTGGGTCTCCACGGCGCCGAGGGCCGGGAAGGAGTCGTTGGTGTGCTCCCGCGCGAAGTAGCTCCGGTCGGGGCGCACGCGCGCCTCGTCGGGCTCCCAGGTCCACAGCGGGACGAGCGGGTGCGCCTCGAGGACGAACAGGTGCCCTCCAGGGCGCAGGACGCGCCGCACCTCACGGGCCCAGGCCGGCAGGTCGCGCACCCACCCCAGCGCTCCCTTGCCGGTGTAGACGAGGTCGACCGACGCCGTGGGCACCGGGAGGGGCGGCAGCTCGGCGACCTCGTACCGGCACGGCAGCCTAAGCGCGTCCGCCCGGAGCTGCGCGGCACGGACCGCCGTGGGGCTGTAGTCGAGACCGAGCACGCTCGCGGCCCCGGCGTGCACCAGCGCGGCGTCGTCCACGCCGTGACCGCTCTGCGGGTGGAGCACTCGGGGGCCGCTGGTGAGCACGGGAGCGAGGACGTCGCGCTCCACCCCGGTGAGCCGCGCCACGCGCGCCTCGTCGAGGAGGTCCTCGTGCTCGCGGACGTGCTTCTGCGAGGCCTCCTCCCAAGCGGACCGGGTGCGCTCGTGGTCGTCCACGTCCCGAGCGTGGCCCACTCGCGCCACTGCCGTCCACGCTGTTCCGCGCAGTGTCAGACGGTCGCGCAGTGTCAGACGGTCGCGCAGTGTCAGACCCTCCAGGCCGGACTTGCCCTGCAGGACCTGACGCTGAGCCGGGGTCTCACACCGCCTGACCGCGCCGCGCGGGTCAGGCCGCCCCGGGCGGTCGGAGGACGTCGAGCAGCTGGGCGTAGGTGTCCTCGACCGTCGCGCCGCCACCTCCGACGCGGCGGGCCCGCGGCCGCGTCGCCACCAGCGCGGTGAGGCGCTCGTGGGTGGTCACCAGGTCGGCCTCGCCACCGGCCCGGCGGACCAGCTCGGCCGCGTCGCGGTGCTCCTGGCGGCTCGCGAGCGCCGAGCGCTCGCGGAACCTGGCCAGCACCTCGGAGAGGCCCGCCTGCACGACCACCTCGTCGAACGGCACACCGACCTCGCCCGCGAGCGCCTCCAGCTGGTCGATGAACGCCACCCGCGCCAGCAGCTGCGGGACGACGACGTCGTGGCCCGCCATCAGGTGGGTGCGCGCCATCGCGAGGGCCAGCGCCCGCGCAGCGGCCCCGGAGGCCTGCGGGTCGTCGACCCAGCCGCCGAGGAGGGAGCGCACCACGTCGACGTCGAGGGCCAGCGCGAGGGGGTGGTCGGCGGCGTAGCGGCGGGCCAGCGTCGACTTCCCGCTGCAGGGCGACCCGTTGAGCAGCAGCAGGCGGGCCACCGCGCGACCGTACCGGCGTGGCCGGTGGTCGTGCGATGGCCCGCCTGAGGGCCCGGGACCCGGGCCCGGTAGCTGCTCGCGGCTGCGGGCCGGCGTCAGCGGCTGCGGCGCGACCGCCCGCGCTCGGCGGCCAGCGCCTCCCGGCGGGTGGTGAAGACCGACGGCGCCGCCTCGGCCTCCGCGGCGGGAGCGGTGGTGGCGGTGGTGGCGGCCAGGAAGACGGGGGCGGCGTCGGTGGCGGGCCGCGGAGCGGGGACGAGTCCGAGGAGCGCCGCCCGGCGGTCGAGGCGCTGCTCGCGGCTGGCGAGCTGCCGCTGGAGGTGGGCGCTGGTCTCCCGGACGTCGACGGCGTCGAGCACCACCGGCAGCTCGCGCAGCGCCACGGCCAGGCCCCGCGTGCCCGCCACCGTGGTGCCGGTCTCGAGCAGGACCGCGGGCAGGGGCTGGGAGGTCAGGCACAGGACGGCGCGGACCGCGTCGCGGTGCTCGTGGCGGAGCAGGGAGGCCACGTCGGCGGCGCGCCGTGCGACCGCCCGACCCTCGCGCACCCCGTCGCGCCGGCCGAGGCGCAGCCCGCCGTCGGGGGTGAGCCGCCAGGGGCGGGCGTCGACGTCCACCACGACGACCCCGCCGGGCCCGACCATCAGGTGCGCCGGTCCCGCGGACCAGCGCCCCGGCCAGGTGAGACCGCCCAGGACGGTCCAGCCCTCAGCGGTGAGCTCGTCGAGGACGGCGTCCAGCGCGGGCTCGGAGAGCGGGGCCGGGCGCTGCGGGGCGCTCGAGGTGGCGCTCGAGGAGGCGCGGAGGGCGGCGCGCAGCCCGCCGCGCGGCGCGCGCTGGGCGGGGACGCCCGTCTCGGTCGGGGTCAGCAGGGTCATGCGGCGACGGTCCGCCCGAGCGAGCGCTGCGCCGAGCACCGTGCGTCACCGTCACCTCCTCAGCGTCACGACCTCACCCGTCCAGCTCAGCGCTCACGTCAGAGGCACCCCCGCGCGGCGCCCTGACCTCACCGGCCACCGGAGCCGTCACCCACCGCTGCGCGACCGCCACCGCGGCGACGACGACGGCCTCCACCACGAGCAGCGCCGTCAGCTGCTGCGCCCAGCCGTGCAGGCTGAGCGACATCCACAGCCAGGCGAGCCACCCGACCAGGGCCACCGGGCACCACAGCAGTCCGACCAGCACGAGCCAACGGCTCCGGGGCCTGCGGACGGCGAGCACCAGGCCGGTCGCAGCACCCACCGCGGCGGCCGGGAGCGACAGCGCGGCACCGACGAGCGCGCCGAAGAGCAGCACGACGCCGAGGTCCTGGAAGCCGTCCCCGCCGGCACCCGAGGCCGTCGGGAGCAGCGTCGAGAGCACCACCAGAGCGACCCCGACGAGCGCCCCCGTCCCGACGCCCACCGCGACGTACCGCACGACCGCGGTGAAGAACGCGGTGCTCCACACCCCGGGCACTGCGGCCGTGATCATCCCGGCAGTGTGGCCCGGGAGCGCGCCGGTCGGGTGGACCTGGGCCGCTGGCCCAGCCGCGCCGCCACCGCAGCGGTCAGACTCGACGGGACGCACCGACGAACCACGCCACCGACGAGAGGTCCCCGATGAGCAGCGCAGCCCCCACCCCCGACGGCGACGGCGGAGCCCCGCGGCGCCGCTGGCCCGTGGTGGTGCCGGTCGCCGGGGTGCTCGTGGCAGCGCTGGTCGGCGGGGCGCTGGCTGTCAGCATCTTCCGCAGCGGGGGCAGCGGCGACGCCGCCAGCGGGCCCACCGCGGGCCCGTCAGCGCCGCCGTCGTCCTCCGGAACCGCGTCGGGCGAGCCCTCGGCGGCACCGACGGGCAGCTGCGGCCCCACCAGCGGTGACCTGCGCTTCGACACCGAGATGACGGCCGCCGACGGGCACGCCGTCCCGTACAGCGTGAGCCTCCCGGCCGACTACTACTCCAGCTGCCAGCAGTACCCGGTCCTGTTCGCGCTGCACGGGCGCGACCAGACCAACGCGACGTTCCTCGTGGACGGCGAGGAGATGCGCAAGGCCGTCGACGACGGCGTGCTGGACGACGTCGTCATCGTCACCCCGGACAGCAACCGCGACGGGCGCTGGGAGGGCCAGTACGACACCGACTTCATCGACGAGCTCATCCCCCACGTCGAGCAGACCTACCGCGTGCAGCCGGGGCCGGAGCACCGGCTGCTGGTGGGCTTCTCGATGGGCGGGCACGGCGCCTTCCGGTTCGCCGTGCTGCACCCCGAGATGTTCGCCGCGACGTGGGCGGTCGACGGCGCCATGAGCCGCCAGCCCACGGACTACCTCGCGAACCTCGACGCGGTGCGCGCCGACGAGCCGCTCATCGTCAGCGTGGGGGGTGACCTCAACGGCGACCGGGTGGAGGAGGTCATGGACCTGTTCGCCGCGCAGGGCGTGGACCTCCCCTACGAGCGACTGCCGCTCGACCACGAGTTCGCCCTGTTCGTCGACGCCGACCGCGCGGCCGGGTGGCCGACCGTGAAGGCCCTGCAGGCCCGCCTCGGCCAGACCTCCTGACTCCCCCCTCGATCATGAGAGTCCGGAGCACTCTCCCCTCGTGATCATGGACGTCCGCCACCCCACCGACCCCCGGGAGACCGCCCGTGGCTGACCTCACCCGTTCCAGTGACGCCGAGTCGTACGCCGCAGCTCTGCTCGTCGGCCAGCGCACCCGCCTCCGCGCGCTGCAGGAGTCCGACCTCCCGGTCCTCGACAGGTGGTGGCAGCACGTCGACACCACGACCCTGCAGCGCGACGCCGTCGTCCCCCAGCCGGCCGGGTCAGCGGTCGACCAGTTCCGCCGGTGGAGCGCCAACGACCCCGCGAGCCCCGACGTCGGCTTCAGCGTCGTCGACCTCACCGACGAGCAGCTCGTGGGTCACGTGACGCTGTGGGGCGCGACGTGGCGCACGCGCACCGCGGAGCTCGGCGTCATCATCGGCGACGAGCACCGCGGCCGCGGCCTCGGCACCGACGCGCTCCGCGTGCTCCTGCGGCTCGCCTTCGACGACCTCGGCCTGCACCGGGTCGAGCTGCGGACGCCCGCGTACAACGACGCGGCGCTCGCTGCGTACCGACGGGTCGGCTTCGCTGAGGAGGGACGACGTCGAGAGGTCACCTTCCACGCGGGCCACTGGCACGACGAGGTGCTGATGTCCGTGCTCGACCACGAGTGGGCCGCGCGAGACTCCTGACGCGACCGGGCCCCACCTGCCCGGAGCGGACTGGTCGAGGTGGAGGAGCAACCTCGGGCCCGCTCAGACGTCTATCCCGTGAGGCCGCTGCCGCGGTGGCCGGCGAGGAGACCCCGTGATGCGCGTGAGCGCCCCGAAGGCCGACGACGACCACCCGCCCCCGGCGGTCGCCAGCTCCTTCGACGGGCTGTTCACCGCCGAGTGGGCGCGGGTCGTCCGCACCGCGCTGCTGCTGGTCGACGACGACGCCAGCGCCGAGGACGTCGCGCAGGAGGCCTTCGCCGGGCTGCTGCGCCACTGGGACCGCCTCGACGACCCGGCCCGGGCGCGGGCGTACCTGCACCGCGCCGTCGTCAACGGGGCCCGGTCCGTGCTGCGCCGGCGGCGCACCGCGCGGGCCTGGACCCCGCCGCACGACGTCGCCGGGCCGTCCGCGGAGGAGCTCGCCCTCCTCGGTGACCAGCGCCGCGAGGTGCTGGCCGCCGTCGCCCAGCTGCCGGAGCGGCAGCGCGAGGTGGTGGTCCTGCGCTACTGGTCGCACCTCGACGAGGCCGCCACCGCCGCGGCGATGGGCATCAGCCGCGGCACGGTGAAGTCGACCGCGCACCGCGCCCTGGCGTCGCTGCAGCGCCGCCTCCAGTCCGACCCCTCCGCGCCGGAAGGCCAGCGATGAGCACCCTCGACGACCGCCGCGACGACGCCCTCGACCAGCTGCTCACCGACGCGCTCGGCGCCCGGGCGCACCTCAAGCCCGTCGACGCCGCGGCGGTGGAGCACCACCGCGCGCAGGTGCACGCAGCCGTCGAGGACGGCGTGGTCAGCCTCGACGTCGACGGGGCCGACCCCGCCGGGCGCCGCACCGCGTGGGACGACGACGGCCAGCGCCTGCGTCGTCGCCGCCCCCCGAAGCGGCTGGTGCTGGGGCTCGCGGCGGCTGCGGCCGCCGCCGTGGTGGCCATCACCGGCGTCGGGGTCTTCGGCTGGGGCGGCTCGACGAGCACCCCGCCGGCGTCGCCGGCCGAGGTGGCGGCGTCGCAGCGGTGGCAGGACTACGAGCTCCTCGACCGCCCGCAGGACGACGAGGACCGCGAGGGCCTCGCCGAGCTCGGTGAGCCGGTGGTGCCCGGCTCGGTCCGGCTGCTCGCTCGGCTGGGCGAGATCTCGTACTACGCGGGGTTCGACCCCGACGGTCGGCTCGCGTGGTCGGTGCTCCACCCGTCGGGCAGCGAGGGAGGCACGTCCCTGCAGCCGTCGTCGCCCGAGCCGCTGGAGGTCTCCGACGGGAGCGCGTCCCCGGCGCTGTGGCTCGTGCCCAAGGGCGCCGACACCTCCGGCCTCGTGGCGCGCGGCTTCGTGGCGCTCCTGCCCAGCGTCTGGGTGGACGCCGACGCGCTCGGCACCGCGGAGGACCTCTTCGCCCGGCTGCGTGCACCGCAGACCGACGACGACGCCCTCCCCACCGGCTTCGATGCCGACACCACCGGCGACATGACCCCGGAGTCCGTGCGCAAGCTCGCCCAGGAGGGACCGAAGAGCCTCTACCTGGGCACGTCGGCCTCGGGCGAGGTCTGCCTGGCGATCGTCGACGGCGGCACCGCCGGGAGCAGCTGCCAGACGCCCGTCGTGGTGGCGTCGGAGGGGATGTTCGTCGGTCTCGGCGGCCCGGAGGGGTCGACGACGGCGTGGCTGGCCCCCGACGACCTCGACACCTCCGGGTGGCCGGCCCTCGGGCGCCGCCAGCTGACGCTGAACCTCTGGTACGCCCAGCCCGAGGACGACGGCCCCGACCCCGCGGCACACCGGCTGGAGCTCGCCGACGGCACGACGGTGTTCACGGGCGTCCAGCGCGTCAGCGATCCGTCCGACGCACTGGTCAACGGGCGGGTCGTCGTGCTGGACGGCGGGTGCCTCGGCCTCGACGACGGCACGCGGACCGGCGTGCTGGTGCTCCAGCAGGGCACCGCGGTGCTCGACGGGGGCCGGGGACTCCTCACGCCAGCCGGGACGATCATCAGGGTCGGTGACACCGTCGTCGGCACCGACGGTGGCAGCGGCGTCGCGGGGACCGGCCTGCAGGAGGCGTGGAAGGCCTCGGCACCTGCGTGCTTCGCGGGCCGCGAGGTCACCGCCGTCGACGTCACGGGGATCGTGCCGCCCGAGGCCGACTGACCCGCCCTTCCGCTCGGTGATCGTGGGGCGGTCGGCCACTCCGACCGCCCCACGTGGTGTCGATCTTGGCGTCCCTTCCCTCTGTGAGCGCTCACAGGGAGAAGGAACGCCAAGATCAACACACTGTGAGGTCCATCAGCCCGCTCTCGGTGGGCCGGAAGCCGCACGCGTCGACGTAGAAGGTCCGCAGGCCTGGGACGAAGTCGACGTGGAGCCACTCGCAACCGGCCGTGACCGACTCCTGCCGTGCGCGCGCCACCAGAGCGGTGCCGATGCCGAGGTGGCGGGCGTTCGCGGCGACCACCACGTCCTGCAGCCAGGCGTGCGCACCGCCGTCCCACACGACGACGAGGAACCCCACCAGCTCGCCCCCGCGCCGCGCGGTGACCCAGCCCAGGCAGTGCTCCTCCACGCGACGCGCCCAGTCGGACTCCTCGTCGGTGTGCACGCGGGCGCCGAAGGCCTCCGCGTGCAGGCGGTCGACCTCGGTGCTGGTGATCTCGCCGCGCCAGCGGGTGTCGGTGTCCACCCCGGGACCCTCGCCGCCCACGCGACCAGGGGCAACGGGGTTTCCGTCAGCAGATCCCGTGCAGGGCGCACCGCCCCTGCTCGCCGAACAGGACCACAGCCGCCATCGCCGCCAGCACCACGGCGTTCCAGACCATCGCCCACGGGCTCCCCTGCACCTGGGCGCTCAGAGCGCGCACCCGCGAGCGACCCACGCCGTCGTCGCGCGCTCCCTGACGCGCCGCCGCGCGGGCGAGCCGACGGCGGAAGACGAGCACGAGGACGGCTGCCACCAGGAGCGCAGCGGCGACGGCGGCACGCCAGGGCTCCACCACGGGATGATCATGTCGCTCCACCGCGGTCCGTGCCAGCGGTGCAGGCGCTCCGGCGGCCGCGCCAGAGGGCTCGGCCGCCGCGGCGTCGTCTGGCAGCTCCTGGACCACCGCGGAGTGCTCGGCGACCGTCGTCGCGCCGTCGTCCTGCGCCGGCCCCACCGCGGCGGGGAGCATCACGACGCCGCAGACCACCACCCCGGCGGCCGCAGCGGCAGCGACCGGCGCCCAGGCCCGACGACGGTGACGGCGCCGCGCCGCAGCAGCCAGGGTCTGCGCCACCAGACCCCGCACCTCGTCGGCACCGGCCGACCCGGGGCGCAGCGCGGCGCGCAGGACGTCGGCCGCCTGCTGCTCCTGCGCGCTGCGCTCCGGCGAGGGGTCCACGCCGACCAGACGCGCCACGGCTCCGATCTGTTGCTGGTCCGCTGACCGGCGGGTGCATCAGGACGGCCCCGTCCGGCGTCGTGCTCCGTGAGGGCGCCCGCGGCGGAGCGCCCGCACCACGACAGGACGGTGGACGGTCATGCGCTCGACCAGGTCAGCGGCGGCAGCGGCAGCCGTCGCGGGGGTCGCTCTGCTCAGCGCGTGCGGCGGCGGGGCGGCAGCCGGCTCCGCACCGGTGCTGCAGGGGCGGGTCTCCTTCTACGGCGCCCTCCCCGACGACCGCTCCTCCGGTCTGCTCGTGCTCGACCTCGCCACCGGGGAGCACGTGCGCGCGGGCGACCAGCAGGAGGCGTGGGACGCCGCGTGGCTGGGTCCCGACCGCGTGGCCGTGGTCCGCGGCGGTCAGCGGATCCGGACCGACGGCCCCGGTGAGCTGGTCCTCGCCGCCGCCGACGGCTCCGACGCCGGGATGCGCGTCGACGGGGTCGGCGACGTCAGGGAGGTCGCCGCGAGCGACGACGGCGAGCGACTGGCCCTGCTCGGCCGCGCCGAGCACTCATCGGGCGACTGCCTCGGGCCGGCCCCGGCACCGATGGGCCTCTACCTCGCGGACGGCGACGGCAGCGGGGTGCGCCGCGTGGCCGACCTCCCGGTGGTGTCGCACTCGCTCGCCCTCTCACCGGACGGGCGGACCGCTGCGGTGCTCGACCGCGGTGACGACGCGTCGCTGCCCGCCGGTGGGGACTGGTGCGCACCGGGCGCGGAGCGGCTGGTGCTCGTCGACACCGCGACGGGCGCCTCCCGGCCGGTCGACGGCGTGCCGGCGCTCCTCGGCGTCCCGCGGTTCTCCCCCGACGGCACGACCCTGGTCCTCGACGGCGGTGACGAGGGCTGGGCCGACCGCGACGTCGTGCTGGTCGACGTCGCCACCGCTGCCGCCCACCGGCTCGAGACGCCGGAGGCCGCGGAGACCTCCCCGGTCTTCTCGCCCGACGGCCAGCGCCTCGCGGTGCTGCGGCGCTCGGCGGAGGGCGCCGCCGAGGAGACGGCGGCCATCGCCGTGGGAGGGGTCGGGGCCACCGACCTCGTCGACGTCGTGCGGACGGGCACCCAGGACGAGGACCTCGCCTGGACCGCTGACGGGAGCCACCTGCTGTTGGTCGGAGCCGTGGTGGAGGCGGCGTGCGGTCCCGGGGTGGAGCTGGGACCCGAGTGCGACGTCGCGACGGCCGTCCTCGACGTGCGCGCCGTCCCGGTGACCGGTGGGCAGCTGCACCGGGTCTCGGACGCGGTCAGCGGGGGCCAGGCGGGCCTGGCGGCGGCGCCCACCACCTGACCGGGGACGTTCCGGACGTCCATGATCACGAGGGGTGGGCGGCGAAGACGTGCAGGTCGAGCGCCGTGCTGAGCTCCTGGCAGGCGAGGTGGCCGCGCACGCTGGTGCCCTGCTCGTCCAGCGGCGGGCTCACCACGGCCGCGCCCAGCACGCCCGGCGCCGCGAGCACGATCCCGCCCGCCACGCTCGACTTCGCCGGCACCCCCACGCTGCGCATCCAGCGGCCCGAGCCGTCGTAGACGCCGCAGGTGGCCATGACGGCGACGACGTCGCGGGCCACGTCCGGCGGGACCACGCGCTCGCCCGTGACGGGGTTGCGCCCCCGAGCGCCAGCGTGGCGCCCATCACCGCCAGCGACCTCGCGTCCACGAGCACGGCGCACGCGCGGGCGTAGACGGCCACGGCGTCGTCCGCCCCGACCCGCAGGGTCCCCTCGCTGCGCATGAGGTGCGCCAGCGCGTGGTTGCGGTCGCCGAGGAGGTGCTCGCTGCGGGCGACGCGGTCGTCCACGCGGAGCGCCGTCCCGGCGAAGGCCGAGAGCCCGCTGACGATGCGCTCGGCGCGGGCGTCGACGTCGTCGCCGTCCACCAGCGACGCCGTGAGCAGGGCACCCGCGTTCACCATGGGGTTCGGCGGCCGCCCCGTGCCGCCCTCGAGCTTGATGGCGTCGAAGGACTCACCCGTGGGCTCGATGCCGACCCTGTCGAGGGCGTCACCCCCGGTGTCGAGCAGCGCGAGGGCGAAGAGGAACGGCTTCACCGCCGACTGCACGCTGAACGGCGCGTCGGCCTGCTCGCTGGCGCGCACCTCGCCGTCGGGCAGCGCGAGGGCCAGGGCGCACAGGTCGGGGTCGGCGTCGGCGAGCTCGGGGATGCTGTCGTCGACCTCGCCGCCCCGCTCGGGCAGGAGGCGCCGGCGCAGGGCGTCGAGGTCGAGGTCCTGGGCGGAGCTGCTCACCAGGCCAGCCTCACCCGCGCCCCCGCTGATCGCAGACCGGGCGACCGCCGCCTCAGCTGGTGATCGGCGCCGCCGACGCCTCCTCGACGCCGTGGGCGGCGAACAGGGCCAGGGCGCGCTCGACGGCCTGGGAGTCCTCGTTGGCGTCGATCGAGACGACCCTCATCCACCGCAGCCGCACCACGTGCACGCCGTGGTTGGCGTAGGTGGAGCCGTCGGGCAGGTCCTGGGTGGCGTCCCAGCGCAGGAGCGCCGTCGTGTCGTGGGGCAGGCCCTTGACCCAGACGTCGGTGACGGTCAGGCGCAGGGTCGGGCACAGGCGGCCGAGGCGGTGGAACCACCGGCGCAGGGCGTCGACGTCGTGCCGCTCGCCCCCGAGGGCGTGGTCACCGCCGAAGCGGTGGTGGACGTCGGGCCGGCAGGCCGCCAGCAGCGGCTCGTAGTCGTGGTCGTTGACGCGCTCGAAGTTGCGGCGCGAGACGCGCTCCACCAGGGCGTGGTACATCGCGGGCTTCTCGTCAGCTCAGGGTCGGTGTCGGGTCGGTGTCGGGTCGGCGCCGCGTCAGAGGGCGCTCGAGAGCCACTGGAGCACCGGCACCCCGAAGACCTCGCCGGCACCGCCGACGCTGCCGATCGAGAGCACCGAGCCCACCGACCCGACCGACAGGAACGACCCGACCGAGAAGGCCGAGAACGCCGACCCGGCGCTGGCCCAGCTGGCGGCGCTGGCGAAGGACGCCGCGGAGAACGACGACGCGGCGCTGGCCCAGCTGAACAGGGACAGCACCGAGCGGGCGGAGCCGAAGGAGGTGGGGCGGAGGGCTGCTGCAGCGGTCACGGGAGTCTCCTCGTCGTCGTGCTTGACACTGACAAGTGTAACGCTCCCACCGACGCTTGACACTGTCAACCGGAACCTGTGACGATCTCCCGGTGCCTCCCGCCGACCCCCCGGACACCGACGGCCTGCGCCCCGCCCTGCTCCGCGCCGCCCGCGCTGAGCTGGCCGAGGGCGGCCGGGCCGCCGTGAGCCTGCGGGCCGTCGCCCGGCGGGCGGGCGTCTCGCACGCCGCCCCGGCCTACGCCTTCGGCGACCGCGCCGGGCTGCTCACCGCCGTCGCCACCCACGGCTACCGCGAGCTGGCCGCGACGATGGACGAGCCGGCCGCCTCGGGCGAGCCCGCGGACCTGGCCGAGCTCGGACGGCGCTACGTGGCCTTCGCCCAGCGCGAGCCCGCCCTCTACGAGCTGATGTTCCGCCCCGCCGAGCTGGCCGGCGACGACGCCGACCTGACCTCCGCCCGCGCCGCGTCGCTGCGGGCGCTCACCCGCCGGACGCGCCCCGACGGGGCCGACGGACCGCCCGGCGAGGTGACGCTCATCAGCTGGGCCCTCGCCCACGGCGTCGCGTCGCTGGCGGCGCAGGGCGCCCTGCCGGCGTCGGCCACCGACGCGCTGGTCGACGGCTTCGCGGCGCTGGTGAGCACGCCGTCCTAGCGAGGAGGGTGTCGATGCTGTTCTCGGACGTCCCGACGACCGAGAACAAGGGCGTCGTTCTTCTCGCTTCCCACCGCTCGGAAGCCCCGTGAGCACTCCCCCGCGCCTGGTCGTCCCGCCGCACGGCGAGGAGGTGCTGCCCTGGCGCCGCCAGGACGGCCGCCGCTCGGAGATCGACGAGTACACCGCCAGCATCCCCCCGCTCATCGCCGAGCTGGGCCTCCACGTGTCGGCCGGCCTCCTCGAGCGCTGCCGGGCCGCCCAGCTGGAGGTCGCCGTCCTCGAGCGGCGCCGCGCCGGCGAGGTCGCCGTCCTCGAGCCGTTCCTGCTGCGCACCGAAGCCATCGCCTCGTCGCGGATCGAGGACGAGCTGACCACCGTCGACCAGCTGGCCCGCGTGCAGCACGGGCTGACCGGTCCGCGCTCCGCGCGGACGGTCATGGGCGCGGTCGACGGCCTGCGCCTGCTCGTCGAGCGGGCGCCCGCGGCGTCGAGCTCGGCGACGTCCTCGCCGCCCACCGCCCGCTCATGGCCGACGACCCCTACGAGCGGCACGACGCCGGGAAGCTCCGCGTGGTCCAGAACTGGACCAGCGGGTCGGACCGCTCGCCGCTGGGCGCGGTGCACGTCCCTCCGGCGCCCGGTCGCGTACCGGAGCTCATGGACGACCTGGTCGCCTTCATGCGGCGCACCGACCTCGACCCGGTGGTGCAGTCCGCCGTGGCCCACGTGCAGTTCGCGTCCATCCACCCCTTCCACGACGGCAACGGCCGCCTCGGGCGTTCGCTCATCAACGCCGTCTGACGCCACCGGGGGACGACGACGCGCATGGCGGTCCCCATCGCCTCGGCGATCGTCGCCGACCGCGAGGAGTACTTCGGGCTGGTCGACCACTACCGCACCGGTGACGCCGAGGCCTTCTGCACCTACCTCGCGGAGGCCACCACGAGGTCGGCGGTCGAGGCCGAGGTCTCCGCGCAGCGCCTGGCCGAGCTGCCGCAGCGCTGGCACGAGGAGGTCCGGCCGAGGGCCGGGTCCGCAGCGGCCGCCCTGCTGCGGCTGCTGCCGAGCAGCCCGGTGGTCGACGCCTCCGACGTCGCCCGCCCGACCGGCGCCTCGACGGCCCGCGCGTACGCCACCACCACCCGCCTCGTGGAAGCGGGGGTGCTGCGCCCGATCACGGCGTCGAGGCGCGACGCGGCGTGGGCGGCGGGCGACGTGCTCGACGAGGCCGACCTGCTGGTCGACAGGCTCCGCCTGCGCCGCATGAGGGAGCGCAGCGCCTCCGCCCGCTGACCGGACAGCCCGGAAACGGGTCGCCGGGCTGGGCCGCGCGCTGCCAGGCTGCCGCCGTGCCCGAGCCCCACGACGCCCAGGTCGACCCGGTGAGCCCCGTCCGGCTGCTGCGCAGCCGGCACCTGAGCCCCGCCGTGCCGTACGCCTACGCCGCCACGACCGACCGCCCCGGCCGCCTCCTGTTCACCGCGGGCGCCTGCCCGCTCGACGCGGAGGGCCGCACGGTCGCGCCCGGTGACGTCACCGCGCAGGCCGAGCAGGTGGTGACCAACCTGCGCACCGTGCTGGAGGAGGCCGGGGCGGGGCTGAGCAGCGTGGTGAGGTCGACGGTCTTCGTCGCCAGCAGCGACCCGGACGACCTGCGCACGGCCTGGGACGTCGTGGCCCGGGCCTTCGGCGATCACGACGCCCCCAGCACGCTCCTCGGGGTCGCCGCCCTGGGGTGGCCCGACCAGCTCGTCGAGGTCGAGGCCGTCGCCGTCCTGCCCGGCTGAGACACCCCCTCGTGGCTCCCGACGCGCACTTCGAGCACCCGCGGCTCGCCCCGGTCTACGACGCCCTCGACCCCGACCGCCGGGGCCTGGAGCGGGTGCTCGTCAGCGCACGCTCGCCCGGCGCAGCAGCAGGTGCTCCGCCGCGCACGCCAGGGCGATGACGACGACGGCGGCCGCCGCCAGCCACCAGAGCTGGAACGCGTCGGCGACCGCGGAGGCCTGCGACGCCAGGAGCAGCGCCGCCGCCGCGAGGACGAGCAGGGTGCCGAGGGCGAGGGCCATCGGACCGCGCGCCGCGAAGCGCACCCAGGCCGCGGCGAAGGCGGCCCCGGCGGACATCACCGCGAGCGACCCCAGGAACAGCACGGTGACCAGGCGCAGCGGGTCTCCCCCGCCGAGCACCACGACGTCCATGAGGTACAGGCCGACGAACCACTGGTCGGTCGCCTTCTCGACCCCCAGGAGCACCAGCCCGACCAGCGCGATGTACGCGGAGAGCAGGCCGTGGAAGAGCAGCGTGCCCGCCGTGAAGGCCCGCCGGCCCGCGCCCAGGGTCAGGGCCAGCGGGAAGGTCGTCGCGACCGACTGCACGCCGTAGTAGCCGAGGAAGCCGGGCAGCGCCCAGAGCACCCCGGGGTTGTTGCGGCTGTTCGCGACCCACTCCTCGGTGCCCGGCCGCGAGCCGAGCTGGTAGAAGACGCCGGCGACGACCCCGGAGATCGCCAGCACGAGCGCCAGGGTGAGCAGCGGCACGGCGAACGTCATGAAGCGCTTGGCCGTCTGCAGGTGCACGACGTCGAGGGCTGACGGCGCACCGGGCAGCCGGTGCGTCGCGGTGGGGGCCAGGTCGTGGGTCGAGGCGGTCATGCGGGCACTCCTTCGGACGCGCGGGCGGCGGCAGATGCGGGGACGCCGGGGACGCCGACCTCGGGCTCGACGCCGTGGGCGAGCACGAGCTCCTGGAGGGAGGCGGGGCCGGTCTGGGCCCCGGCGCGGCGGGCCGCGTCGTCGACCTCGTCGGTGAGCTCACCCTCGACCGTCGCCGAGCGCAGACCCCCGAGGCGGTGGCTCGCCAGCACGGGCAGCCGGGCGGTGAGGGCGTCGACGGCGGCCGCGGGTCCGCTGACCGTGTACGCCGCGGCCCGCGCCTCGTCGACGGTGCTGTCACGGACCACGCGGCCGCCCTCCAGCACCACCACGCGGTCGAGGAGTGCCTCCATCTCGTCGACCAGGTGGGTCGAGACGACGACGGTGCGGGGGTGCTCGGCGAGGTCGGTGACGAGCTGGCGGTAGAAGACCTGCCGGGCGCCGGCGTCGAGCCCGAGGTAGGGCTCGTCGAACACCGTCAGCGGGGCGCGCGAGGCCAGCCCGAGCACGATGCCGAGCGCGGACAGCTGGCCGCGGGAGTACTTCTTGACGTCGGTGCGGCCGGGGAGGCGGAACGCGTCGACCAGCTCGGCGGCCCGCTCAGTGCTCCACGCGGCGTGGAACCGGGGCGCTACCGCCAGCAGGTGCGGCAGGCGGAAGTCGTCGGGGTAGCGCTGGTCGTCGCGCACGAAGCTGACGGCGCTGGTGGTGGGGGCGTGCGTGAACGGGTCGGCCCCGAAGACCTCAACGCTGCCGGACGAGGGCTGGCCGTGGCCCGCGAGCAGCGACATCAGCGTCGTCTTGCCGGCGCCGTTGCGGCCGAGGAGCCCGCACACGACGCCCTCGGGGACCTCGAGGGTGACGTCGCTGAGCGCGTCGGTGCGCCGGAAGCGGCGGCCGACCCCGCGGAGCCGGACGGCGGGTGCTGCGGCGAGGGGTGTCTGGCGGGTCATGGCGTGCTCCTCTCGTCTGCGGTCTCGTCGACGATCTTGTGGACGTCGTCGGTGGACAGCCCGAGCGCACGGGCCTCGGCCAGGAGCGGCCGGACGTACGCGCGGGCGAACGCCGCGGTGCGCGCCGCTAGCAGCGACGCGCGGGCGCCGTCGCTGACGAACATCCCCAGGCCCCGCCGCTTGTGGAGCAGCCCCCGCTCGACGAGCAGGTTGACGCCCTTGCCGACGGTGGCCGGGTTGATGCGGTGGAACGCGGACAGCTCGGTGGTGGAGGGCACCTGGGTGCCCTCGGGGTAGGCGCCGGCGGCGATCCCGTCGGCGATCTGGTCGGCGATCTGCTGGAAGATCGGGCGGCCGTCGTCCATCACTGGCGACTCCTCGGGTTAACTACTGGAGTAACTAACCAGGGAACCACCGCACGCGTCAACGCCGACGCGCCACCGACATCCCGACCGCTCTCCCGACGACCCTCACGAGAGGACCGCGAGCGCCCCACCCGCCGCGAGCGCGACGGCTCCGGTGGCGCCGGCCGCGGCCGCCGTCGTCCTCCAGCCCATCGCCCGCCCGACCATCACCGCGGACGGCAGGCTGAGCGCCGGCAGCGCGATGAGCAGCACCCCGAGCACGGCCGGGCTCGCCCCGGCCGCGGCCAGCGCCAGGAGGACGGGGATCTCCCCGCCGGTCGGCAGGACGGCGACGAGCCCCACCGCCACCGCCACGAGGACCGCGAGCGCGCCGCCCCCACCGAGCGCCCGCCCGAGGGGCTCCCCCACCAGCCCGACGGCGAAGACGACCACGAGGTACTCCGGCACCAGCACGAGGGCGAGCCGCGCGAAGCTGCGGAGCCAGAGCCGGGGCAGCGCCGACGCGGGGGCGGAGGACGCGGGGTCATCGGCGGCCCGGGCGACGGCCGCATCGGCAGGGGCGGGAGCGCGCCGGCCCTCGACGGCCCGCCCGATGAGCGCGGTCATCCCCACCACGAGCACCAGCCCGAGCACCACCCGGACGACCACCCACTCCGCCGGCACGAGCACCGCCAGGAACACGACGACGGCGGGGTTCAGCACCGGGTTGCCCAGCCAGAACGCCAGCGCAGCCGAGGTGGGCACGCCGGCGCGGCGCATGGTCACGGCGATCGGGGCGGTGCAGCAGGTGCACATCATCCCGGGCAGCGAGGCCGCTCCCCCGGCGGCGGAGCCACCCAGCGCGGTGCGGCGGTCGAGCAGGCGCAGCAGCAGGCGGCGCGGCACGAGGACGTCGACCGAGGCCGCCACCACGAGCGCCACGAGCAGCGCCTTCCAGACCGCGGAGGTGTAGGCCCAGGTGAAGTCCCACGCCCTGACCAGGAGGTTCTCGCCCGCGCCGGTCTCCAGGAGAGACGACCCCGGCCACGCGCCGCCGGCGAGGAGGTCGAGCGTGCGGCCCGTGTACGGCGACCACTTGGCCCACACCAGCCCGGCGGCGGCGACGGCGAGGGCGAGCCCCACCAGGAGCGCCACCCGACGGCGGTCGATGGGTCCGGGGGCCACCGCCTGGTTGCTCATCGCAACATCTTGGGCGCCTCGACCAGACCCCGCCCGCGCGGGGTCTCGCATCGCAAGATCTCGCGATGCAAGACCCCCCACAGCGGTCTGAGCAGTGTCAGAACCTCCCGTGGCGTCAGGCCCCTGAGACCGGATCCGGCCTCCTGGACCGGCACTGCGCGGCGACCTGGCAATGGCTACCGCTGCTCGGACCCCAGTCCGTGGACCTCTGCGGGCTCCGGCACGTCGAGAGCGCGTGAGCCCGCAGGAGCTACCGGCGCCGGCCCGGCGGGGACCAGCACCCCCGCCCCGTCGCCGCCACGGGAGTCCTTTGCCTTCTGCCGCCCCCTGCCCATGCGCCGATCATGGCCCCGGCGCCGCGACGGCGGAGTCCAGGGCCACATGGAGGCTGATCCTGACCCTGGACTCCGCCGTCGCGGTCCCGCCCGCCCGGAGCGCTGCCACCATGCCCGGATGGGTGACGACCTGAGCGACCGCGCCCTCAGCTACGACAGCCCGGGAGCCACCCGTCCCGCCGACCGCACCTGGACCGGCGCGCTCAGCGGGTTCCGCCGGTACGAGTCGTCCGTGCTCGTGGGCCGCGGTGCCCACGCCTTCGAGGCCGCCTCGCAGGCGCTCCTGCACTGGGGCGTGAAGACCCGCAGCGGCTTCCGCGTCGAGCCCGCGCAAGGCTCTGAGCTGCGGGTCCGCGAGGAAGCCCGCTACCACCTGGTCGCCCGCCTCGGCCCGGTCGCCGTCCGCGAGCCGGTGCAGGTGGTCGCCGTCGTTGACACCCCGACCCGCCGCGGGTTCGCCTACGGCACGCTCACCGGGCACCCCGTCAGCGGCGAGGAGGCCTTCGTGGTGGACCTCGCGCCGGGCGGCGAGGTGCGCCTCGTCCTGCGGTCCCTCACCCGACCGGCGCCCGGCCCGTGGCGGCTGGCCTTCCCCGCGCTGCTGGTGGCCCAGCGCTGGTACCGCGCCCGCTACCGCCGCGCCCTGCTCCCGGGCCGGCAGAGGACCCCGGTGGTCGACGAGCCGCAGGCGCCCACCCGGGGCACCATGCCCGGGTGACCCTCGTCTCCCTGCTCGAGCTGACCCTCTCCCCCGAGGCTGCCGCCGACCACGACGCCTCGCTGGCGGTGGTCGCCCAGGTGCTGGAGGCCACCCGCGCCTTCGAGGGGTGCCTGGGCTGCGACGTCGTCGTCGACGTGACCGACCCGGCGCACGTCGTCGTCGTGGAGCGGTGGGAGTCGCTGGAGCACGACGACGCCTACCGCGCCTGGCGCCGCACCCCCGAGGGCGCCTCGCGCCTCGGCGAGGTGCTGGCGCAGCCGCCGGCGCTGAGCAGGTACACGACGGCCGACGGGGTCTGACCCCGCGCCGCCCGGCGCGTCAGCTGGTTCGGGGCGCGTCCGTGCGGGCGCCGTCCGCGTGGCGGCGCCGGGCCCGCTCGAGGCCCTCGGCGGCGAGGTCGAGGCGCAGCTCCGCGGAGCGCGTCAGCCCGGCGACGCCGGGGAAGGCGTGCACCGGCACCCGCCCACCGCCGGCGCGCCGCAGCTCGACACCGCCCCGCCCCACCGCGAACCGCTCGACGTCGGGCCAGGCGAGCCGGTGCGTGCGGAGCAGGTTCACGACGACGACGTCGGCCCCCGTCTCCACGCGCAGCCGGGGCACCCTGACGGCGAGGACGACGAGCACCGCGGCGAGCACGAGCCCCTCGGGCAGGAACGAGCCGCCCCCGAGGGCGGTCCCCGCGACGACGACGAGGGCTCCGCCACGAGCACGGCACTGCTCACGCTGCGCTGCCAGGTGGGCAGCTGGTGGATGCGCACAGTCACCGTCATGGCGCGACTGCTCCCCGACAGGGAGACGGGCGGGCGTCCTCCGCGCGTCGCGGCGGTGTAGCGCTTCACACCAGCGCGCTGCGTGTGTAGCGGTACACGGCTCGCCGCAGGCGGTCGTGGAGCGCAACACACCCCGCCCTCCGGACGGGTGTAGCGGTACACACCTAGAGTCGGCCCGTGCGCAGCCAGTCACGGGTCACGCTGGCCGACGTCGCCGCCGCCGCGGGCGTCTCCCCCATGACGGCGTCGTACGCCTACAGCCAGCCAGGCAGGGTCGCCGCGGCCACCCGCCAGCGCGTCCTCGACGCCGCCGCCCAGCTGGGCTACCTCGGCCCGGACCCGAGCGGTCGCTTCCTGCGCCAGGGCAGCCTGCGGTCCCTGGGCCTGGTCCTGGGCGAGGACCTGGCCCACGTCTTCGACGACCCGACCTCCACGGCCTTCGTCGCGGGCCTGGCCCGGGTGTGCGCCTCGCAGGGGTACGGGCTCACGCTGCTGCCCACCACGGGCGGCGCCGACGACGCCGGCCTGGTCGCCGCCGCGGCCGTCGACGCCTTCGTGGTGTGGTCGACCACCGACGACGACCCGGTGCTCGACGCGGTGTGCGCCACCCACCGCCGCGCCGTGCTGCACGGGGCTCCCCCGACCGGCGAGCCGGGCGACGGGGCCGGTGGGGCCGACGGGACCGGCGGCGCCGAGGGCTTGCGCGGCGTCGGCATCGACGAGCGCGCCGCGGCCCGCGCCCTCGCGACCGCCACCTGGCGGGGCCGGGCGGCCCCGGCGGTGCTGTCGTCTCCCCTCGACAGGGCCCGCCGCACCGGGGTGCACCGCGGTCTCGACCCGGACCGGGTGGCGCTGCCGGTCACCCGCGCTCGCCTGGACGGCTTCCGCGACGCCGCCCTCGACCTGGGCCTGACCTGGGACGACGTCGCCGTGGCGGTCTGCGGCACCCACGACGAGCAGCAGGCGCTGCGCGCCACCCGCGTGCTGGTGGCCGCCGGCGCGGACGCCCTCGTGGCGATGAGCGGCCGTCAGGCCCTCGCGGCGCACCACGCCCTCGGGCTCACCGGCGGAGAGGTGCTCGGCGCCGTCGCCCTCGGCGGCTTCGACGACTCCGCCGACGCCGCGCGCGCCGGCCTCACCAGCGTCGAGCAGTCCCTGGAGGAGCAGGGCGCCCGCGCGGCCCGGCTCGCCCTCGCGCTGCCCGACCCGGGCGGGCTCGACGCCTGGCGGCTCGTCGAGCGCGCCAGCACCGCGGCGCCCAGCTCCCGCCCTGCCACGGGCCCGACCACTGCGGCCGGTCCGACCAGGCCGGTGCGGGTGCTCCACCTGGCGGAGCGCAGCGCCTGGGAGCGGGCCCGGGCCGAGGGCGGCTACCGGGGCTCCACCCGCGGAGCCGACCTCGCCGAGGTGGGCTTCGTCCACGCCTGCACCGCGGCCCAGCTGCCCGGGGTGCTGGAGCGCTACTACGCCGACCTCCCCCTCGACGGCCACGAGCTGCTCGTCGTCGACGTCGCCGCCTGCGAGGCGGCGGGCTCCGCGGTGCGCTGGGAGGCACCCCCCGGCGGCGGCGAGCTCTTCCCCCACGTCCACGGCCCGCTGCCGCTCTCCGCCGTCGTCGCCCAGCTCCCGCTGCGCCGCGACCCACGAGGTGCGGCGGCCCTGCCCACGACGTCCGACCTGGAGGCGCTGGGCGTGCCGCACGCCCCCCCGAACGGATGACTCGACGGGTGCAACGTCATTCCCGGGAACGACGTCGTGGTGCTGTGAGCGCGACTACGTTCCTGAGCATGCCGAGCCCTTCCCCCTCGCCGGCGACCTCGGCGGAGACCGCCGTCCTCATCCCCCGGCAGGGTCGCCCGCGCGGTCACGCCGACCTGCTCCGCCGCACCAGCGCCCCCTCCACGACGCCGTGGTCGCTGTCGGCCCCCTCCGCCCCGCGGGGTGCTGCGCTCAGCGCCTTCGCCGTCCGCGTCCGCCGGGCCGTCCAGGACGGGCACCGCGTGCTGGAGGTCGACGAGAGCGCCTGCGCCACCTGGAGCGCCGGGCAGCTGGTGGTGCTGGAGCACCTGCGCCGGCTGGCCGAGCGCTGCGGCTGCGAGTGGCGCGCCACCGGCCGCACCTCCCTGGCGGTGGCGTGATGACCCTCGGCCTCGCCATCACCGCCGCCGCCGTCGCGTGGCTCGGCACCACCACGGGGGTCGCCGCGCTCTTCGCGTCCGCCGTCCCGCTGCGCGACCGCCACCGCGACGGCACCCCCGCACCGGCGCACGGCACCACCGTGCTGCGCACCCCGGTGCGGTCCCTGCCCTTGGAGCGGACCCCCGCCCGTCCGGACACCGCTGAGGACGACGCCTCCCGTGAGCGCTGAGACCCCCCGCACGCACACCCGCACCCCCGTCGGCCGCCGCGCGTTCCTCCTGGCAGTCAGCGGTCTGGTCGCGCTGCCCGCCGGCGCCGCGCTGGCGGGCTGCGGTCCCAGCCAGGACACCGCCGGCGCCGGAGCCGCTGGCACCCCGTCGTCGGCCCCGCCCGCTCCCGTGGCGCAGGTCGCGCTCGCCGGTGACGGCTTCACCGCCGACGGGCCGGTCAGCCCCCGCCCGGTGCTGCGGGCCACCGTCACCGACGGCACACTCACCGGCATCACCCTCACCGGCGCCGACGGCGCCCCGGTGGCCGTGACCACGGCGGACGACGGCTCGGTGACCCCCACCGACGACCTCGACCTGGGCACCGCGTACACCGCCGCCGCGACCGCGACGAACGCCGACGGCGCGACGGCCACCGGCCAGCTCGCCTTCACCACGGTCTCCGAGGACGGCGCCGTGCGCGCCAAGATGATGCCGCTCGACGGCGAGGTCGTCGGCGTGGGCATGCCCGTCGTCGTCATCTTCACCACCGACGTGCCGAAGTCCGAGCGGCAGGCGGTCACCGACGCGATCACCCTCGACTCCGGCGGCGTCGAGGGCGCGTGGCGCTGGATCGGCGCCGACCGCGTGCACTGGCGGCCCAAGGAGTACTGGCCCTCGGGAACCGAGGTGCGCGTCCAGGTGCCCCTGACCGGGATGCAGGTCGACGGCAGGTGGGGCGCCGCTGACCGCGACATCGCCTTCACCATCGGCGACTCCCACATCGCCACCGCTGACACGGACACCCACGAGATGACGGTGCGGGTCAACGGCGAGGTGGCCAAGGTCATCCCGATCTCGGCCGGCCGCGAGGACTCCGACCCCGCCTTCGTCACCCGCTCCGGGGTGCACCTGGTGCTGGAGAAGCACGAGGACTACCTCATGGACGGGCGCACCGTAGGCCAGGACTACGCGACGCAGGTCAAGTGGGCCACGCGCATCGCCAACTCCGGCGAGTTCGTGCACGGGGCCCCCTGGTCGGTGCCCTCCCAGGGCAAGCGCAACGTCTCCCACGGCTGCCTGAACGCCTCCGACGCCAACGCGAAGTGGTTCTACGGGATCGCCCAGCGCGGCGACGTCGTCGACGTCACCGGCACGGACCGGCCGATGGAGCTCACGAACGGCCTGGGCGACTGGGTCCTCTCGTGGGACCAGTGGACCGCGCCCCAGACCTGACCGGCGCTCCCGACCGGCGCGGGGCCTACCGTGTCCGGTCGTGCAGACCCTCACCTCCGCGCTCGCTGACCGCCCCTACCCCGGCCGGGGGGTGCTCCTGGCCAGGGCCGACGACGGCGCGCTCGGCGTCGTCTACTTCCTGACGGGACGCAGCGAAGGCTCGCGCCGCCGCGCCCTGGCGGTGCGTCCCGGTGGTGACGTAGCCGTCGAGGACACCTCGGCCGGACCGCACGACGCGCTGCGCCACTACGTCGCGGTGGCCCGCCGGGGCACCTGGCTGGTGGTCGGCAACGGAGACCAGGTGGTGCCGCTGGCCGAGTCGCTGAGCTCCGGGGAGTCCGTGGCGCAGTCGTGGGGCGCGCACACCTTCGAGCCCGACCCGCCGATCTGCACCACCCGCATCTGGGTGGCCCTCGACGCGTCCAGCGCCGCCGACGGCGTCGTGGGGGCCGCCAAGCGCAGCGGCCGCGGTGACGACAGCACCGACCACCTCGCCTGGACCGCCGGGCACGTCGCTCCCGGCACCGGCGTGCTCATGACCACCTACGACGGCAGCACCAGCGAGGTGCGCTCGACCGCCGCGCCCGTGGACGTCGCCGCGCCCGCGGCAACCCTCGAGGCGCTCCTCGACCAGGTGTGGGGCGCCCTCGACCCGGCGCTGCGGGTCGCGGCGCTCGCCGTCGACGCGGCCTCCCCCGAGGCGCCCCCGCTCCTGCGCGCCTGAGGGCTGCGCGCCCGCGGCGTGGCGACGTGACGGATGAGGTCGGAAGAGCGACCTCATCCGTCATGACCGACCAGGGGTTCCTCACCGTCGAGGAGGCGGCGCGCGCCCTCGGCGTGACGGCGCGCCACGTGCAGGGGCTCGCCGAGAACGCGGAGATCAGCAAGGTCGCCCGCGGCCTCGTCAACCGGAGCTCGGTCGAGTGGTGCCTGCCGCGCAACGGCAGGGACGGACCCGCTCGTGGGCCGAGCACACCGCCTGGGGTGCCGTGGCCGAGCTCGCAGGGCGAGCTCCCGAGTGGCTCGGAGACGCGCAGGCGTCTCGGCTGCGACGCGCCCTGAGGGAGACGGCCGACGCCGACGAGCTGGACGGCGTCGTGAGCTCGCTGGGCCTCCGCCCCGGTGCTGGCGGCCACGTGGTCCTGCGGGCCACCGCCTTCGACGTCGCGGTCGTCGCCGACCTCGTCCGCACCCCGGTGGTCGCAGCGCTCGACGCCACCACCAGCACCGACTCCCGCGTCCGAGGGGTCGGTCACCGGGCCCTGAGCGACGTCGTCCGGTCGTACCGGTGAGCCCGGCGCGCCGCGATCGTCACCTCTTCGACGCCGCAGCCCTCATGGCCTGCGTCGACGACCCCTTCGAGGAGGTCGAGCACCTGGAGGGCTCGGACCGCCGCCGCATCGGCACCCTCGCCGCCCGGCTCACCGACGACCACCCCGCCTGGCGGGCCCTCCCCGGAACGGCTCGGACGCAGGGGCAGCTCACGCTCCGGATCCTCGCGGCGTCGTGACCGCGCACCACCCCCGTCACGGGCGGGGGTCGGCCGCCATGTCACCGGTGCGCACCGGTCCCCCGGGCCCGTAGCGCAGGAGCACCGCCGTCCCGCCCGAGCTGGGCGGCTCCAGCAGCTCGAGTCCGAGCGCGGGGCCGTCGTCGGGGAAGAGCCGCTTGCCCGCGCCCAGGACCACCGGGTAGACCCACAGGTTGAGGACGTCGAACAGCCCCTCCGCCACCAGCGTCCGCGCGAGCTCGGCGCTGCCGACCACGTGGACGCAGGCGTGCCGCTCCCTCAGCGCCGCGACCTCAGCGGCCAGGTCGGGGCCGAGCTGGGAGGAGCCGCGCCACGACAGGTCCGGCGCGCCCCGCGACACCACGTACTTGGGGATGCGGTTGAAGGTGTGCGCGATCTCGACGTCGCGCTCGTCCTGGTGGGGCCAGTACCCCGCGAAGATGTCGTAGGTCCTCCGGCCCAGCAGCAGCGCGTCCATCTCGGCCATCCCCGCCATGACCTGCTCCCCGACGGTGGTGTCGAAGAGCGGGGCCTGCCAGCCCCCGAGGGTGAAGCCGCCGGAGGGGTCCTCGTCGGGCCCGCCGGGTGCCTGGACCACGCCGTCCAGGCTGCTGAAGAGGTCGATGACGATGCGTCCGGTCATGGAGCGGGAGACCGCCGCGGGCCGCAGGACTCATCGGTGGCCACCGGCTCGGGCTCGCCGGGACCGGACCTCCACCACCGTGATCATGGACGTCCCGAACACCCCGCCGCAGATCTTGGCGGTGTGTGGCCAGCCGAGCGCCCCCAGGGCCACTCATCGCCAAGATCTGCAGCGACGTCGAGCCCGTGCGGCGTGCGGCGTGCGGCGTCAGGGGGCGTCGACCACGCCGTCCGGGCCGCTCAGCAGGCGCGGGTCGAGCTCGTCGAGCGTGCTGATCCGCGGGACGTCGGCGCCGGGGTGCTCACCGCGTCGGTCGAGCAGCACCGCCCCCAGCCCCGCCGCGAGCGCCCCGCGCACGTCGTTGACCAGCGAGTCTCCGACCATCACGGCCTCGTGCGCGGCGACCCCGACGCGGGCCAGCGCCTCGGCGTAGGCGCACGGGTCGGGCTTGCCGGCGGACAGCTCGGAGCTGGCGACGACGACGTCGACCTCGCCACCGAGCCCGGTGCGCTCGATCTTGCCGCGCTGCTGCTCGGCGTCGCCGTTGGTGAGGACGGCGGTGACGAGCCCCGCGGCGCGGACCCGCCGGAGGGCCGGCACGGCGTCGCCGTACCGGGTCCACCCGGACTCGTAGCGGTGGAGGTACCCCGCGAAGAGGGCGTCGGCCTCGTCGTCGTCGGCGCTCGGGCGGTCGAGGAAGGCGCGGACCCGCACCCGGCGCTGCTCGAGGAAGGTGAGCTCGCGGCGCTGGTAGCGCTCGTAGTGGAGGTCGCACAGGGCGGTCCAGCGCTCGACGGCGCCGTCGTCGTCGACCCCGTGCTCGGCGCCCCACGCCCTGACCGCCGCGGCGGCGGCGGTGCGCTGGTCGACCAGCGTGTCGTCGAGGTCGAAGAGCACGGCTCGCAGCACACCGGTGATCGTCCCGCACCGACCCCCCAGCCACCCGGGTACCCGGAGCACCGGTCACCGACGGTCACGTAGCCTGCCGGGGTGACGTCGGGTGGGGGGACCGCGACGCGCGGTCTCGCCGTCTACGGCGCGGTGCTCGCGCGCCGGGCGACCGTCGGCACGTTCGCCGCGTCGCTGCTGGCGCGGCTGCCGATCGCGATGGCGCCGCTCGGCATCGTGCTGCTGGTCGAGCGGACGTCGGGCTCCTACGCCGCTGCGGGCCTGGTCACCGCGGCCTTCGCCGCCGGGACGGCGTGCGGGGCCCCGGTGTGGGGGCGGGCGATGGACGTCCGCGCGCAGCACCGCGTGCTCATCCCCGCGGTCAGCACCAGCGCCTGCCTGATCGCCGCGCTGGCCCTGGTGGCGCAGGCGGGAGGGTCCGCAGCGCTGCTGTGCGCCCTGGCGCTGGGGGCGGGCCTGACCTTCCCGCCGTTCAGCGCGGCCATGCGCAGCTCCTGGCGCGTGCTTTTGCCCGACCTGGCCCAGCGGCGCGCCGGCTACGCCCTGGACGCCGCGGCGGTGGAGTCCATCTTCGTCATGGGGCCGCTGCTGCTGTCGGGCCTGCTGGTGGTCCTGCCGGCGACGGGCCCGCTCCTCGTGACGGCGGGGGTGCTGCTGGTCGGGGGCCTCGCCTACGCGGCCACGTCCGCCGCGCGGCTGGAGCCCCACCTGCGGCCCGTGGACGCGCCCGCCTCGTCGGCGACGTCCGCGCCGCGAGCGCGGATGGTCTCCACGGCTCTGGTCGCCGTGCTCGCCACCGGCCTGGTGATGGCCCTCGCCTTCGGCGCCACCGACACCTCGCTCGCCGCCACCGCCCGCAGCGTCCTGGGTGACGACGCGACGCTCGGTTTCCTGTTCGCGGCCATCGCCGGGGGCAGCACGATCGGCGGGCTGGCGTACGGCGCCCTCGCCGGGGAGCGCTCCGGCCGTCGGCTGCTGCCGGTGACCCTGACGGTCTTCGGCGCCGGGCTCGCGGTGGTGGCCGCGGTGCTGGCGACGCCCGGCGACCCGCCCACGCCCGTGCTGCTCGCAGTGCTGTTCGTGGTCGGGCTCGCCATCGCCCCGAGCCTGATCATCCAGCAGGCTCTCGTCGACGCCTCCGCCCCGCAGGGGCGCACCACCGAGGCGCAGGCGTGGCTCTCCACCGCCGTCACCACCGGCGGTGCGCTGGGGACGGCGGCCGGCGGCGTCGTCATCGAGCACGCCGGCGTGCCGACGGCGTTCGCGTGCGCCGCCGCGGCGCTCGGTGGGGCGGCCCTCGTGGCGCTGCTCGCCCAGCGCCCCTGGGCGCGCGCTGCCAATGACCTGACGGACCACCCAGAACCGGCGCGCGAGCCCGCGCGCTGACGGATGCTGGAGCGGTGGACGCGCACTCCCCCTCCGACTCCCCCTTCGACGTCGACCAGCACGCCGTCGAGCCCGGCCACCTCCAGCCCCGCGGTCACCGCAGCGGGCTGCGCTGGCCCGCCTGCGAGTGCTCCGGGTGCTTCGACGAGGGCGGCCTGACCTGGACCTCGCAGATCCCCGTGGTCAGCGCCTCCCGCTGAGGTCTCGCTGGGGCCGCGCTGGCGGCCGGCGCCGTCGCGCGTAGCGTCGTCGCGTGCGCATCGTGGTGCTCGACGACTACCAGCACGTGGCCGGTCAGCTCGCTGACTGGGCCTCGCTGCCCGACGGGGCCGAGGTGGCCTTCGTCCACCAGCACCTCACCGGCGCGGCGCTGCGCGGAGCGCTGGCAGGAGCGGCCGTCGTCGTCGCCATGCGGGAGCGGACGGCGTTCGACGCCGCGCTGCTCGGCGAGCTCCCGGACCTGCGCCTGCTGGTCACCACGGGCATGGGCAACGCCGCGATCGACCTGGACGCGGCAGCCCGCCGCGGCGTGGTGGTCTGCGGGACGGGGATGGTCGAGCCCGCGACCGCCGAGCTGACCTGGGCGCTGCTGCTCGCCCTGGTCAAGGACGTGCCGCGGCTCGACGCCGGGGTGCGCGCCGGCGCGTGGCAGCAGCGGCTGGCCACCAGCTCGGGGCTGGGCGGAGACCTGGCGGGCGCCGTCCTCGGCGTCGTCGGGCTGGGCAAGCTCGGCCAGCGCGTGGCCCGGGTGGCGCAGGCGTTCGACATGCAGGTGCTGGCCTGGTCCCAGCACCTCGACCCCGACCTGGCCCGCAGCCTCGGGGTCGAGCCGACGTCCAAGGACGACCTGCTCGCCCGCTCCGACGCCGTGACGCTGCACCTCAAGCTCTCCGACCGCTCGCGCGCGACCATCGGCGCCCGCGAGCTGGCGCTCATGAAGCCCGGCGCGCTGCTCGTGAACACCTCCCGCGGACCGCTGGTCGACGAGTCCGCCCTGCTCGACGCCCTGCGCTCCGGCCACCTCGGCGGCGCGGGCCTGGACGTGTTCGACGTCGAGCCGCTCCCCGACGACCACCCCCTGCGCACCGCACCGCGCACCGTGCTGACCCCGCACGTCGGGTACGTGAGCACCACGACGTACCGGCGCTTCTTCACCGACGCGGTGGAGGACGTCGCGGCGTGGATGGCCGGCTCCCCCGTGCGGGTGCTCACCCCGCAGCGCTCCTCCTGAGGAGGCCTCGTGGACGGCGGCCCCTTCTTCCACGGCACCGCAGCGTCGCTCCGCCCGGGCGACGAGCTCGTGCCCGGGCACCGCTCGCACTTCAGGCCCGGACGGGCGCTGCGGCACGTGTACTTCACGTCGCTCGTGCCGACGGCGGCGTGGGGAGCCCAGCTGGCGGCGGCCCTGCGGCAGGACGACGACGGCGCCGCCCCTCCCGGCCGAGGCCGCATCTACGTCGTGGAGGCCACGGGTCCCTTCGAGGACGACCCGAACGTCACCGACAAGAAGTTCCCGGGGAACCCGACGCGGTCGTACCGGACGCTCGCGCCGGTGCGCGTGGTCCGCGAGCTCGAGGACTGGGAGGAGCACCCCCCGGAGGCGGTGCAGCAGGTGCTCGCCGGGCTGGCGCGCCTGCGCGCCGAGGGCCGCGACCTCATCGAGGACTGACGCGGCACCTGCGGCCCCGGCACGCGCCGCCGGTGTCGGACCGCGGCGCACTGTCAGACCGACGAGGCCGCATCCGGCCGCATCGACCTGACGCTGCGCGAGGGTCTGGCACTGCGAGGTGGCGGACGCCCATGATCACGAGCGGGTCAGGCGGACGGCGCGGGCACCTGTGCTGCGGTCCGGGCAGCGGCGCGCTCGGCGGCCCAGGCGCGCCAGTGGGCGGTCAGCGCGTCGGGGTCGAGGGAGCGGGCGAACAGCCAGCCCTGGGCGTGCGGCACCCCGAGCTCGCGCAGCAGCGCCAGGTGCTCCGGGGTCTCGGCGCCCTCGGCGGTGACCTCGACGCCAGCGGCCGCGGCGAGCGCGACCACGCCGGCGAGCACCGCTCCGGGGCGCGGTGCGGTGCGGGCGGCGGGGCGGCTCGCGCAGGGCAGCAGCACCCGGTCGGTCTTGAGCACGCCCACGGGCAGCGCCTGGAGCAGGCCCGCCGCGGCGTACCCGGCGCCGAAGTCGTCGACGGCCAGGGTGACGCCGTCGTCGACGAGCGCCTGGAGGCGGTCCAGGACGGCGGAGGTGAGCTCCAGCTCCTCGTGCTCGACCACCTCGAGCATGAGCCGGTCGGGACCGATGCCGGCGTCGGCGCAGGCCCGCTCGACCACGCGCGGCAGGTCGGGACGCAGCACGCTCGACCGCCCGAGGTTGACCCCGACGCGGTGGACCCGGACGCCCGCGGCGTCCCACGCGAGCAGCTGCTGGGCGGCGCGGCGCAGCACGGCCTCGTCGAGCGAGGACCCCAGACCGCTCGCCTCGGCGGTGCGCACGAAGGCGTCGGGCATCACCACCTCGCCGTCGGGCCGGCGCAAGCGCACGAGCGCCTCGGCGCCCAGCGGCTCGCCGTCGGCGGTGGCGACGACCGGCTGGTACTGCACCACCAGCTCGCCGGCGCCCGGGTCGCCGGAGAGGAGGGCGAACAGGTCGTCGGGACGGACGGGTCCTGGCACAGCCCCTCCTCACGACCTGCATCGGGTGACCCCCCAGATACCGGTGCCTCAGGCCCTCACCTGAACCGCCAGGACGCCCTGCAACGGAACGGGCCGCCACGGGCGTCACCAGGACGTGGACCAGACGATCAGGCGCGCGGCGCTGCTGTGGGCCTCGGCCGGTGCCGTGGTCGCCCTCGCCACCAGCGGGTGCGGGGCCGTCGGCGGTGGCCCCGCGACCGGCGGGACGCCGTCCGACCAGGCTCCCGCCGCCTCGACGGCGCCGGCCTCCTCGGCCGCCCCCGAGCTGCCCGCGGGGTTCTCGGCGGTCCAGGTGGGGCCGGCGACGTACGCGTGGCCGGTGGCCGAGCTGACGGTCACGTCGACGCCGCACGGCGCGCGCCCCGCGAGCTGACCGCGTACGACCGCGAGGTGGCCGCGAGCGTCGTGGAGAACTCCGACGGCACCGAGCGCCTCGAGGACGTGCTGGAGTCGATCCGCCACCAGGAGGTGCTGGGGGCGTTCTTCGAACAGGTGCGGGCCCGCTACCCGGAGCAGTACTCCGCCGCGGCGAACAGCGACGGTCGGACGCCGGGGTGGGTGGCCCTGACGGGCACCGTCCCGGACGACCTGCTGCCGCTCGCCGACGCCCTGCCCGTCGCCGTCGAGCTGCGCGGAGGGGCCGCGATGAGCGACGCCGAGCGCGAGCGCGCCCTCGGTCCGGCGATCGACGCCTTCGCGGCCGACGTCTACCCCGGGGGCCGGCGCGCCGGGTCGGGCGGTGGGCTGGACGCCCCGACGGCCCTCTTCGAGATCGACTACGCACCGAACCCCGGTGAGGAGGACGGCCGCAACCACGCCGACGAGCACACCTCGCCCTCATGGCGCAGGCCGCGACCGCGGCCATCGGCCGCGAGGTGCCGTACTCCGCGCGCTTCACCTCCGACGACCGCGACCCGAAGACCACCGAGCCCGCCGTGTGGTTCCTCCGCGAGGGCGAGGAGCCGGGGCCGACGTCGACGTCGGTGGCGCTGCTGGTCGACCAGCGGGCCTGCGTGTCCGAGAGCGACCCGCTCAGCGGCATCGCTGACCCGGTGGTCGAGGAGACGCCGACGCAGGTGCGGATCGCCATCGGCGCGTACCTGCGCAAGGGCCCGCAGGGGTGTGGCGCCCCGCCGCCGACGCCCGTGGTGGTCGAGCTGTCCGCGCCGCTGGGCGACAGGACGCTCGTCGACGTCAACGGTGCCGTCGACGACGGTCCCGACGGCTACCCCGCCACGGACGTCCAGGGCGGCCTGGTGACCCCGGCCACCCCCTGAGCCCGGACTGAGCCCGGACTGAGCCCGCCGGGATCCGACGCGCCTCAGCCCCTCGGCGGCGAGGGGTCGAGCACCGGCGCGAGCCCGATGAGCAGGGCGAACACGACGACGCCGGCGCCCACCACCCGGGGGAACCACGGGCGGGCCACCACCGAGCCCGACAGGTCCTGCCCGAGCCAGCGGCCGGAGCGGAGCAGCTCGGTGAGCTGCGTCGCGTTGCGCCGGAGGTCGAGGGCGAGGACCGCCCCCGCGGCCGCGATGGCCACGAGCGCCGGCGCCACGGCCAGGGCGCTCCCGGTCAGCGCCAGCCCGGCGAAGGCTCCCAGCAGGGCGACCAGCCCCACGACCCAGAGGGCCTTGAACGGCTGCGGCAGCGCCGCGAGCCACTGACGGGGTGACCTGGTCGGGACGCCGCTCTCCTGCACGAGCGGATCATGGCGCCGGCACGGCCCCAGCGCTCGCCGAGCGGCGGTGCAGGGCGACGACGGGCACCAGCAGCAGCGCGAGCGCACCCCCGGCGAGGGCGAGCACCGCGAAGCCCGCCCCCGCCACCACCACGCCCGACAGGGCTCCGCCGGTCGCCCCCGCGAGGGCGACGAGGACGTCGGTGCTCCCCTGCACGCGGGCCCTGCTGTGCACGTCGGTGGCGTCGATGATGAGCGCGGTGCCGCTGATGAGGCCGAAGTTCCAGCCCAGGCCCAGCAGCACGAGCGCCAGGGCCAGCAGTGCGAAGGACTCCGCCGGCGCGAGCGCCGCGACGACGCCGGCGGCCAGCAGCGTGCCGGCCGAGGCCATCGCCACCGGCACGCGACCCCACCGGTCGACGAGGCGGCCGGTGACCAGCGACGGCAGGAACATCGCGCTGATGTGCAGGGCGATGACGACGCCGATCGCCCCCAGGCCGTGGTGGAGCCGCATGTGGACGGGCGTCATGGTCATGATCGCGACCATCGCCACCTGCGTGAGGACCATGACGGTCGCCCCGACGGCCACCCCCGACCGGTGCACGCCGCGCAGCTCGCCGCTGGCCGCACCACCGCCGCCGTCGTCCTGCGAACTGCGCAGCTGGGCCTGCTCGCGGGCCACGAGCAGCGGGTCGGGGCGCAGCATGACGACGAGGGCCAGTCCCGCCAGGGCGTACGCCGCGGCGCTGAGCGCGAACGGCCCCGCCAGCGCGGGGATCCCGACGGCGGCGGCCGCCCGGCCCAGGAGGTCGACCGACGCAGGACCGGCGACGGCGCCGAAGGTGGTGGCGACCAGGGCGGTGGACGCCGCGGTGGCACGCCCCTGGGGCGGGGCGAGGTCGGTGCCGGCGTAGCGGGCCTGCAGGTTGGTGGCGGTGCCGGCGCCGTAGAGCAGCAGCGAGGCGAACAGCAGCACCGGCGAGGCGACCACGGCTGCGACGACGACGCCCGCTCCCCCTGCGGCCCCCACCGCGAACCCGGTGCCGAGACCCACCCGGCGACCCGAGCGCTGGGAGAGCCGTCCCACCCCGTACGCGGCACCGGCCGACCCGAGGGTGGTCAGGGCGGCGGGGAGCCCGGCGACGGCGTCACCACCCAGGAGGTCCTGCGCGAGGAGGGCCCCCACGGTGACCCTCGCGGCGAGGCCCGCGCCGCCCAGCACCTGGGAGACGACGACGGCGGTCAGCGCGCGGCGGTGCAGCGCCGCGACCTCGGGGTCGGTCAGGAGCACGGGTGCGGGAGCGGCGGGCACGACTTGTATCCTAGTTGCATCCGAGAAGTCGGCGGTGCGGTGGCGCGCCAGGGAGGATGGAGCGGTGACCACGACCGCGGCGCAGCGCGCCCACGGCCACCTGAGGAGCCGGATCCTCTCCGGGTCCCTCCCGCCCGGGACGATGCTCAGCGAGGGCGACCTGGCCGCGTCCCTCCAGATGAGCCGCACCCCGGTGCGGACCGCGCTGACGCGCCTGCAGGACGAGGGGTGGGTCACCATCTACCCCCAGCGCGGGGCCCTCGTCCGCGAGCTCACGGCCACCGAGGTCAGAGAGGCGGCGCAGCTGCGCCGCGCCCTGGAGACCGCGGGCGTCCGCGACGCCGCCCCGGCGCAGAGGGCTGCGCTCGCCGGTCGGCTCACCCCGTGCCTGGCCGCCCAGGACGAGGCCTTGGACCGCGGCGACGTCACCGCCTTCACCCAGCAGGCGATGGCGTTCCACCGCGCCTTCGCCGAGCTCACCGCGAACGCGCTCGTGCTCGCCGCGTACGACCGCGTGGCCGACGTGCAGCAGCTGACGATCGCGCGCAGCGCCGAGCAGATCCTCGGTGACCCCGGTGGCGTCAGGGCCGAGCACCACCGCCTCCTGGAGCTCGCCACCGCCGGTGATGCCGAGGGCTTCACCGACCACCTCGCCGCCCACCAGGCCGCCCACCACGGGCTCCAGCCGTGAGCGCGACCTGGCGGCGGGTGGCGCGCGCCACCCGGGGCGAGCGGTACGCCGAGGCGTACGCGGAGCAGCTCCGGACGATGGCCGCCGAGGGCGCCGACGTGCACGGCGAGGCCGCGCTCGTCGAGCAGCTGGTCCCGCCGCCCGCCCGGGTGCTCGACGCCGGCTGCGGCACCGGACGCCTCGGAGCGCGGCTCGCGGAGCGGGGCTACGACGTCGTCGGCTGCGACGCCGACGAGACCATGGTCGCCGTCGCCCGGCGCGACCACCCGCAGGTGCGCTGGGAGGTCGCCGACCTGGCCGACCTCGCCGAAGCGCCGCTGGGGGCCCCGTTCGACGCCGTCGTGCTCGCCGGGAACGTCATCCCCCTGCTGGACCCGGGCACCCTGCTGGCGGCGGCCCACGGGTGCGCCGGGCTGCTGCGCCCGGGCGGGCTGCTGCTCGCGGGCTTCGGGCTCGACGCCGAGCACCTCCCGGAGGGCTGCGACCCCACGTCCCTGGCCGACGTCGACGCCGCGCTCGGCTCGGCGGGCCTGGTGCCGGGGCACCGGTGGGCCACCTGGGACGGAGCGCCGCACGACGACGGCGGGTACGTCGTCGTCGCCCACCGCCGCCCCCTCTGAGACCCCTCCCCCGTTCGCACTCTCCGCGCAGAGTGCGGTCCCGGGGGTGGCTGGTCGAGTGGTCGGCACCGTCGGCGGCTGCACCGTGGGCCCGAGTCGCCGGGGTGTGACGCCGAACGGGCAGGAGTCCCGTGGGAGGCCCCAGGGCCGCCGCGGGGGTGCTTCTGCCCGTCGGGCGTCACGGGCCCCCGCCACCAGATGCGCGGGAGCCGCACTCTCCGTGAAGGGTGCGGCTCCTGCGCGTGTGCTCGGAGGGCGTCAGGCGCCGGCAGCGGCCTTCAGCGCCGCGGCGCGGTCGGTCTGCTCCCAGGTGAAGCCGGGCAGGTCGCGCCCGAAGTGCCCGTACGCCGCGGTCTGGGCGTAGACGGGGCGCAGCAGGTCGAGGTCGCGCACGATCGCGGCCGGGCGGAGGTCGAAGACCTCCTTGATGGCGGCGGTGAGGCGGCCCAGGTCGACCGTCTCGGTGCCGAAGCACTCCACGTACAGACCCACCGGGTGCGAGGCGCCGATGGCGTACGCCACCTGCACCTCGCAGCGCCGCGCCAGGCCCGCGGCCACGACGTTTCTTGGCCACCCAGCGCATCGCGTACGCCGCGGACCTGTCGACCTTCGACGGGTCCTTGCCGGAGAAGGCGCCGCCGCCGTGGCGAGCCATGCCGCCGTAGGTGTCGACGATGATCTTGCGGCCGGTGAGGCCGGCGTCGCCCATGGGGCCGCCGATCTCGAAGCGGCCGGTCGGGTTCACCAGCAGCCGGTGACCGGAGGTGTCGAGGTCGACGCCCTCCAGCACGGGGGCCACCACGGAGGTGCGGATCTCCTCGGCCAGCTCGGCGAGGTCGACCCGGGGCGCGTGCTGCGTGGAGAGGACCACCGTGTCGAGGGAGACGGCGCGGTCGCCGTCGTACCCGATGGTGACCTGGGTCTTGCCGTCGGGCCGCAGGTGGGCGAGCTCACCGCTCTTGCGCACGGCGGTGAGCTGCTCGGACAGGCGGTGCGCCAGCCAGATCGGCAGCGGCATGAGCTCGGGGTGTCGTCGCAGGCGTACCCGAACATCAGGCCCTGGTCACCGGCGCCCTGGGCGTCGAGCGGGTCGTCGGAGTCGAGACCGCCGGAGCGCTGCTCCCAGGAGGAGTCGACGCCCTGGGCGATGTCGGTCGACTGCGCCCCGATCGAGACCGAGACGCCGCAGGAGTGCCCGTCGAAGCCCTTCTCGGAGGAGTCGTACCCGATGCCGAGGATGGTCTCGCGACGATCTGCGGGATCTCGACGTAGCCCTTGGTCCGCACTCGCCGGCGATGTGCACCTGGCCGGTGGTGACCATGGTCTCGACGGCGACGCGGCTGGTCGGGTCCTGGTCGAGCATCGCGTCGAGGATGCGGTCGCTGATCTGGTCGCAGATCTTGTCGGGGTGCCCCTCGGTCACCGACTCGGAGGTGAACAGGCGCAGGTCCGCAGCAGCGGCCATCAGAGGTCTCCTCGGGTGTTGACGGGCTGGCTGCCGGGCACGCGCATCGCGACAGCGTCCCAGACGGCGTCGGCGATGCTCTCCTTGGCGCGGGCCCCATGGCCCGCTCGGTGCCGTCAGCGCCGATGATGACGACGGTTGTTGTCGGCGGTGCCGGAAGGCCCTGCCACCACCGACCTCGTTGACCACCAGCAGGTCGGCGCCCTTGCGCTGCGCCTTGAGGCGGCCGTGCTCGAGGACGGAGCCGGTCTCGTCGCCCGTCTCGCGGCGAAGCCGACCAGCACCGTGCTGGCGGGCAGCCCGCCGGAGCGGCGCTCGGCCACCAGGCCGGCGAGGACGTCGGGGTTGCGGACCAGCTGCAGGTCTAGGCGGGCCCCGTCGTCGTCGGAGCCGCCGCTCTTCTTGATCTTCGTCTCCGCGGGGGCGGCGGGCCGGAAGTCGGCGACGGCGGCGGCCATGACGACGGCGTCCGCTCCCCCGCCCGCGCGCGCGGCGGTGAGGACGGCGTCGCGCATCTGCAGCGCGGTGCTCACCGGCACCACGTGCGCTCCGGCGGGGTCGGGCACCTCGGTGTGGGCCCGCACGTACGTGACGCGCGCACCCCGGGCGAGCGCGCGGACGGCCAGCGCGGCTCCCTGCCGGCCGGACGAGGCGTTGCCGAGGAAGCGGACCGGGTCGAGCGGCTCGCGCGTGCCCCCGGCGGAGACGACGACGTGGCGCCCCTCGAGGTCTCGCACCGGCGGGACGACGGCGGCGCCACCGCCGTCGCCGGCCAGCAGGGCCATCGCCGCGGCGTGGATGCGCTCCGGCTCGGGCAGGCGCCCGGGCCCGGTGTCAGCGCCGGTGAGCCGGCCGCTGTCGGGCTCCAGCACGTGCACGCCGCGCTCGCGCAGCAGCGCCGTGTTCGCCACCACCGCGGGGTGCTGCCACATCTCCGTGTGCATCGCGGGGGCCAGCAGCACCGGGCACCGCGCGGTGAGCAGCACGTTGGTCAGCAGGTCGTCGGCGAGCCCGTGGGCGGCGCGACCCAGCAGGTCGGCGGTCGCGGGGGCGACGACGACGAGGTCGGCCTCGCGGCCGATCCTCACGTGCGGCACCTCGTGGACGTCGCTCCAGACGTCCGTGGCGACCGCCTGGCCGGACAGCGCCGCCCAGGTGGGCTCACCCACGAAGCGCAGCGCGGCCTCGGTCGGGACCACCCGGACGGACGCCCCGCCCTCGGTGAACAGGCGCAGCAGCAGCGCCGCCTTGTAGGCGGCGATGCCGCCGCCGACACCGAGGACGACGCGCACGGCGGGCGGGCCCGAGGAGCTCAGAAGGAGCGGTCGTCGGCCGGGGCCGCGAAGGGGTCGGACGGCGCGACGGCGGCGGCCTCGGCGGCGGCCTCCTCGGCGCTGACCGGGCGGATCGTCAGCAGGCCGGCGTCGATCTCGCGCAGCGCCACGCTCAGCGGCTTCTCCTGCACGTGGGTCTCCACCAGCGGGCCGACGTACTCCAGCAGGCCCTCGCCGAGCTGGGAGTAGTACGCGTTGATCTGGCGCGCGCGCTTGGCGGCGTAGATGACCAGGCCGTACTTAGAGCCGTCAGCGGCCTCGAGCAGGTCGTCGATCGGGGGGTTGGTGATGCCCTCGGGGGCAGCGGCGGTTCCGGACACGGTCGTCCTCCAGCTCGGGGTCAGGGGTGGGCCTGCGAGCTCAGCGCGAGTGCTGCGAGCGAGCGCTCAGCGGGCCCAGACCCATGCATGATACGAGTTCGTCAGCGGCCTCGGCGACGTCGTGGTTGACGATCGTGGTGTCGAACTCGGGTTCGGCGGCCAGCTCGACGCGGGCCGTGGCCAGGCGGCGCTCCCGCTCCTCGGCCCCCTCGGTGCCGCGGCCGACCAGGCGGCGCGTCAGCTCCTCCCAGCTGGGCGGGGCCAGGAACACGAAGTGCGCCTGCGGCATCGCGGCCTTCACCTGGCGCGCGCCCTGCAGGTCGATCTCCAGCAGCACCGGCGTGCCGGCGGCCAGCGCCTCCTCGACGGGGCGCCGCGGCGTGCCGTAGCGGTGCCGCCCGTGGACGACGGCCCACTCCAGCATCTGCCCCTGCTCGACGAGGGCGTCGAAGTCGGCCTCGGAGGTGAAGAGGTAGTGCACGCCGTCGACCTCCCCGGGGCGGGGCGCCCGGGTGGTGGCCGAGACGGACAGCCAGACCTGGGGGTAGCGGCGCCGCACGTCGGAGGCGACCGTCCCCTTGCCGACAGCCGTCGGCCCGGCCAGGACGACCAGCCGCTGGGGCGTCGTCCCGGCCGGGCCGGTGGCGTTCTCGGTGCTCAGGGCTGTCAGCGGCCGAAGCGCTCGATGAGGGCGCTGATCTGGTTGGCGCCGAGGCCGCGGACGCGGCGGGTCTCGGAGATGCCGATCTCCTCCATGACCTTCTGGGCGCGGACCTTGCCGACGCCCGGGAGGGCCTCGAGGAGGGCGGAGACCTTCATCTTGCCGACGACGTCGTTCTCCTGGCCCTCGCGGATGACGTCGCCCAGGTCGCCCTGGGAGTTCTTCAGGCGGTTCTTCACCTCGGCGCGCTCACGGCGTGCCTGGGCGGCCTTCTCCAGGGCCGCGGCTCGCTGCTCGGGAGTCAGGATCGGGAGCGGCACGGACAGTCACCTCTGGGCGTCGTGGGGGAAAGTGGACTGGTGGCGAACCTAGCCAGGTCGCCTGGTCGGAGCAACGGCGGGGTGGGTCACCCGGCGTGACCGGCCTCGCCCACCAGCGCGTGGCGGCAGGCGTCGGCAGAGCGTACGGCCGTCTCCCGGAGCGCCGACACCGAGGGTCCGGCCGAGAGCACCTCGCGGCTCGAGGAGGCCAGGACGGCGCCGCGCGCGCCCCCGAAGACGCGCTCCAGGTCGGCGGGGCCGGCGCCCTGCGCGCCGATCCCCGGGGCCAGCAGCGGGCCGTGCACGGCGGCGAGGTCGAGCCCCAGGCGCTCCGCGGCGGAGCCCGTCGTCGCCCCCACCACGAGGCCGACGGAGCCGAGCGGGGCGCCGGCCTCCCGGGCCGCGGCGTTGCGCTGAGCTGCGGCGCGGGCGACGGCCGCTGCGGTGGCGAGCCCGTCGGCGTCGCGGGCGTGCTGCACCGAGGCCCCCTCGGGGTTCGACGTCAGCGCCAGCACGAACACGCCGCGCCCGGTGCGCTCGGCCACCTCCATGAGCGGGTCGAGCGAGCCGAACCCGAGGTAGGGCGAGGCGGTGACGGCGTCGCCGGCCAGCGGCGACCCCTCCCCCGCGAACGCGTCGGCGTAGGCGGCCATGGTGGAGCCGATGTCGCCGCGCTTGGCGTCGACCACGCAGAGCAGGCCGGCGGCCCGCGCGTCGGCCACGACCTGCTCGAGGACGGCGACGCCGCGCGAGCCGTGGCGCTCGAAGAACGCCGCCTGCGGCTTGACCGCGGCGCACGCCCCGGCCACGGCCTCCACGACCGTCCGGGAGAAGCGCTCCAGACCGCTCACGTCGTCGGACAGGCCCCAGGAGGCCAGGAGGGCCGGCGAGGGGTCGATGCCGACGCACAGGGGCCCGTGGGCCGCCATGGCGCCGGCCAGGCGGGTGCCGAAGGGCTCGGGCTGCTGCTCGGACCGCTGCTCGGACCGCTGCTCGGACCGCTGGTCGGGCCCCTGGTCGGGCCGCCGGTCGGCTGGGTGGCTGGGCTGCTGGCTCATCGGAGGCCCCTCCCGGGCTCGTGGGCGATGCCGACGACGTCGGCCAGGCGGGTCGCGCCCCGGCGGGCGAGCTCGGCCCCCAGCTCGCGGGCCACGCGGACCGGCGCCGACGGGTCGGCGAAGGTCGCCGTGCCGACCTGCACGGCGCACGCCCCGACGGCGATGAGCTGCAGGGCGTCCGCGCCGCTGGCCACTCCCCCGGCGCCGACGACGGGCACGTCGGGCAGCACGCCGGCGCGCTTGGCGGCCGTGAGCTGCCAGACGCAGCGCACGGCGATCGGGCGGATGGCGGGCCCGGAGGTGCCTCCGGTGACCCCCGCGAGCTGCGGGCGCAGGGTGACCGGGTCGACGACCATGCCGAGGGTGGTGTTGATGGCCGTCAGACCCGTGGCGCCGCCGTCGGTGCAGGCCCGGGCCACGGCCACCAGGTCGGTGACGTCGGGGCTGAGCTTGGCGAGCACCGGCAGGTCGGGGCGCCCGGAGGCGCGGACGGCCTCGCTGACCGCCTCGAGCACCGCGCGGGAGGCGCCCGGGTCGCACGCGAAGACGAGCCCGCGGTTGGCGACGTTCGGGCAGGAGATGTTGACCTCGAGGGCCCCGACGGCGCTCTCGCGCGCCAGGCGGGCGGCCAGCTCCCCGAACTCCTCCGGGTCTCCCCCGGCGATGGAGGCGACGACGCGCGCTCCCGCGGCCTCCAGCACCGGCAGGTCGTGCGCGGCGAAGGACTCGACGCCCGGCCCCTGCAGGCCGATGGAGTTGAGCATCCCCGAGGGGGTCTCGGCCATGCGGGGCGTGGCGCGCCCGGAGCGGGCCTGCCGCATCACCGACTTGGTGACGACGGCGCCGAGCTCCGACAGGTCGAGGTACGGCGCGAGCTCGGCCCCGGCGGCGGCGCACCCCGACGCCGTCATCGTGGGGGCCGGCAGGTGCAGCGAGCCGATCGAGGTGGACAGGTCCACCGAGGTGTTCGGGAGGTCCATGATCGCGGTGGACACGGTCAGTGGCCTCCCGTCGCCTTCGGGGCGCCCACGGCGTCGTCGGGGACCAGCGCCCCGCCCCGCAGGTGCTCCGCTGCGCCGATGGCGTCCCAGCGCAGCGCGTCGCCGTCGAACACCGGGCCGGCGGTGCAGGCCCGCAGCATCCGGGTGCGAGTGACCCCGTCGTCGTCGACCGCAGCCACGGGCAGCACGCACGTCATGCAGACGCCGACGCCGCAGGCCATCGACTCCTCGACGGCGAGCCACGTGCTCGCGCCGTCGCCCAGCGCCTCGCGGGTGGTGGTGTGGACGGCGCGGAGCATCGGCATGGGCCCGCAGGCGTAGACGACGGGCTCGCCCAGCTCGGCCAGCTCGTGCAGCACCTCGGGCAGCGCGTCGGTGACGCGCCCGGGAGCGCCGAGGGAGCCGTCGTCGGTGGTGATGACGACGGCGTCAGCGACCCCGTCCAGCGCCGTGGCCTCGTCGACGGCGCTGGTGCCCAGCAGCCGGTCGGCGCTGGCGGCCCCGACGATCCCGACGACGCGGCTGCCGGTGGCCACCAGCTGCCCGGCCAGCCAGGGCAGCGGCGCGGCCCCGTAGCCGCCGCCGATGACGACGGCCGGGGTGCCAGGGGCCGGCAGCGGGAACGGGCGGCCCAGGGGCGCCGTCGTGGAGACGGTGTCGCCGGGGCGCTTCGCGGCGAGCAGCCGCGTGCCCGGGCCGGCCGCGGCGACGACCACCTCGAGGGTGCCCGCCTCCGGGTCGGCGGCGTGCAGCGACAGCGAGCGGCGCAGGAGCATGCCGGAGTCGCCGGTGCCGCACGCCACGAACTGCCCGGGGCGCGCCCGGCGGGCGGCCTCGGGGGCGCGCAGCACCAGGTGGGTGTACGCGCCCACGGGCCGCGCGGAGACGACCTCGGCCAGCTCCTGGACGCCCTGGGCGACCTCGCCCGGGGCCGCCGCGAGCGCCCCCGCGCCGGCCGCCACTAGCGGGCCGTCCGCAGCGCGGCGGCGTGGTCCTGCAGGGACCGCACGCGCACCGGCTCACCGGCGGCGCGCGCGCCGTGGGCGGTGTCGATCGCCGAGACCGCCGCGGCCAGCTGCTGCACGGTCGTGATGATCGGCACGTCCATCGCCGCCGTGGCGGCGCGGATCTCGTACCCGTCGGCCCGCGTGGAGGCGGTCGAGGCGCCCGAGGCGCCCGCCGTCCCGCTGCCGCCGGTGCTCGTGCTGGGGCTGTTGACCACCAGGTCGACCTCCCCGGCGAGGATCCGCTCGACCACGGTCGGCTCGCCGTCCGGCCCCTGGCCGGTGGAGTGCTTGCGCACCACGGTGCTGGCGATGCCGTGGCGGCGCAGCGTGACCGCCGTGCCCTCGGTGGCGAGCACCTCGAAGCCCAGGTCGGCCAGGCGCTTCACCGGGAAGATCACGGCGCGCTTGTCCGGGTCGGCCACGGACACGAAGACCCGGCCCGACAGCGGCAGTCCCCCGTAGGCGGCGGCCTGGCTCTTGGCGAACGCCGAGGGGAAGTCGACGTCGATGCCCATCACCTCGCCGGTGGAGCGCATCTCGGGGCCGAGCAGGCTGTCGACGACGAGCCCCTCGGGGGTGAGGAAGCGCTTGAACGGCAGCACCGCCTCCTTCACCGAGACCGGGGAGTCGGCGGGCAGGTCGCCGCCGTCGCCGCTGGCGGGCAGCAGCCCCTCGGCGCGCAGCTCGGCGATGGTGGTGCCGACGGCGATGCGCGCGGCGGCCTTGGCCAGCGCGACGCCGGTGGCCTTGGCCACGAACGGCACGGTCCGCGAGGCGCGGGGGTTGGCCTCGAGCACGTAGAGCACGTCGCTGGCCAGCGCGTACTGCACGTTGAGCAGGCCGCGCACGCCGACGCCGCGGGCGATGCCCTCGGTGGCCTCGCGCACCCGCTGCAGCACCGAGGCGCCGAGCGTCACCGGCGGCAGCACGCACGCGGAGTCACCGGAGTGGACCCCGGCCTCCTCGATGTGCTCCATGATCCCGCCGAGGTAGACGTCCGTGCCGTCGAAGAGGGCGTCGACGTCGATCTCCACGGCGTCGTCGAGGAACCTGTCGACCAGCACCGGGTGGTCGGGGCTGGCGACGGTGGCCCGCTCGACGTACTCGGCGAGGGTGGCGGGGTCGTAGACGATCTGCATGCCGCGCCCGCCGAGCACGTACGAGGGGCGCACGAGCACGGGGTAGCCGATCTCCTCGGCCACGGCGGCCGCCTCGTCGACGGAGGTCGCCGTCCCGAACTGCGGAGCGCGCAGGCCGGCCTCGGCGAGCACGCGGCCGAACTCGCCGCGGTCCTCGGCGAGGTCGATCGCGGCCGGGGAGGTGCCCAGCACGGGGATCCCCTCGGCCTCGAGCTGCGCTGCCAGACCGAGCGGCGTCTGGCCGCCGAGGGTGGCGATGACGCCGACCAGCTCGCCGGAGGAGGCCTCGGCGTGCAGCACCTCGAGCACGTCCTCGAGCGTCAGCGGCTCGAAGTAGAGGCGGTCGGAGGTGTCGTAGTCGGTGGAGACCGTCTCGGGGTTGCAGTTGACCAGCACCGCCTCGTAGCCGGCCTCGCGCAGGGCGAGGACGGCGTGGACGCAGGAGTAGTCGAACTCGACGCCCTGGCCGATGCGGTTGGGGCCGGAGCCCAGCACCACGACCTTCTGGCGGCCGGAGGCGACGACCTCGTCCTCCTCGTCGTAGGAGGAGTAGTGGTACGGCGTCGCAGCGGCGAACTCGGCGGCGCAGGTGTCGACGGTCTTGAAGACCGGGCGCACCCCCAGGCCCTGGCGGTGCGCGCGCACCTCGGCCTCGGTGGCCCCGAGCAGCTGGGCGAGCTGGGCGTCGGAGAAGCCGTGGCGCTTGGCGCGGCGCAGCAGCGCCTCGTCGAGCCCAGCCAGCGAGCTGCTCTCGGAGTCCGCCACCGCGGCGACCTCACTGGCCACCTCTTCGATGAGCAGCATCTGGTCGAGGAACCACGGGTCGATCCGCGTGGCCTCGAAGAGCCGCTCCACGGAGGCACCTCCGCGCAGCGCCTGCTGCACGGCGGTGATGCGTCCGTCGGTCGGCTTCTTGGCGCGCTCGACCAGCGCGTCGACCTCGGCGGCCGTGGGCGCGGGCCCGTCCCAGGAGAACGTGGCCCCGCGCTGCTCGACCGAGCGCAGCGCCTTCTGCAGCGCCTCGGGGAAGGAGCGACCGATGGCCATGGCCTCGCCGACGCTCTTCATGGTGGTGGTCAGGGAGGTGTCGGCCGCCGGGAACTTCTCGAAGGCGAACCGGGGCACCTTGACCACGACGTAGTCGAGCGAGGGCTCGAAGCTGGCGGGGGTCTTCTCGGTGATGTCGTTGGCGACCTCGTCGAGGCTGTACCCGACGGCGAGCTTCGCGGCGATCTTGGCGATCGGGAAGCCGGTGGCCTTGGACGCCAGCGCCGAGGAGCGCGAGACGCGCGGGTTCATCTCGATGACGATCATGCGGCCGTCGGCCGGGTTGATCGCGAACTGGATGTTGCAGCCGCCGGTGTCGACGCCGACCTCGCGGATGACGGCGATGCCGACGTCGCGCATCCGCTGGTACTCGCGGTCGGTGAGCGTCATCGCGGGCGCCACGGTGATCGAGTCGCCGGTGTGCACGCCCATCGGGTCGAAGTTCTCGATCGAGCAGACGACCACCACGTTGTCGGCGTGGTCGCGCATGAGCTCGAGCTCGTACTCCTTCCAGCCGAGGATCGACTCCTCCAGGAGCACCTCGGTGGTGGGGCTGGCGTGCAGGCCCGCGCCGGCGATGCGGCGCAGGTCGGCCTCGTCGTGCGCGAACCCGGAGCCGAGGCCGCCCATCGTGAACGAGGGGCGGACGACGAGCGGGTAGCCGAGGTCGGCGGCCACCTCGAGGCACTCGTCCATCGTGTGGGCGGTGCGGCTGCGGGCGCTCTCGGCGCCGCAGCGCTCGACCACGCCCTTGAACTTCTGCCGGTCCTCGCCCAGCTGGATGGCCGGGACGTCGGCCCCGATGAGCTCGCAGTCGTACTTCGCGAGCACGCCGCTCTCGTGCAGGGCGATGGCGGCGTTGAGGGCCGTCTGCCCGCCGAGGGTCGCCAGGACGGCGTCGGGGCGCTCCTTGGCGATGATCGCCTCGATGACGTCGGAGGTGATCGGCTCGACGTACGTGGCGTCCGCGACCTCCGGGTCGGTCATGATCGTCGCCGGGTTGGAGTTGACGAGGATCACGCGCAGGCCCTCGGAGCGCAGCACGCGGCACGCCTGGGTGCCCGAGTAGTCGAACTCCGCGGCCTGGCCGATGACGATCGGGCCGGAGCCGATGACGAGGACGGAGCTGAGGTCTTCGCGGCGCGGCATCAGCGGTCGCCCTTCTGGTCGGAGCTGCTGGTGGCGTGGTCGGTGGGGGACGAGGTGGTGCTGCTGGTCGGCTTGGGCGCGTTCACCAGCGGCGGCAGGGGCGCGCCCGGGTCGGCGACCAGGGCGGCGAACCTGTCGAAGAGGTAGTTGGCGTCGTGCGGGCCGGCCGCGGCCTCGGGGTGGTACTGCACCGAGAACGCCGGGGAGCCGCTGACCCGCAGGCCCTCGACCACGCCGTCGTTGAGGCCGACGTGGCTGACCTCGACCTCGCCGAAGGGGCTGGCGACCGAGCCCTCCAGCGGGGCGTCCACGGCGAAGCCGTGGTTGTGGGCCGTGACCTCGACGCGCCCGGTGGACCTGTCGAGCACCGGCTGGTTCACGCCGCGGTGGCCGTAGCGCAGCTTGTAGGTGCCCAGGCCGAGGGCGCGGCCCAGCAGCTGGTTGCCGTAGCAGATGCCGAAGAACGGGATCCTGCGCTCCAGCACCTGCTGGATCAGCGCGACCTCGTGGGTGGCGGCGCTCGGGTCGCCCGGGCCGTTGGAGAAGAAGACGCCGTCGGGGCTGACCGCGAGCACGTCCTCGAGGGTGGCCATCGCGGGCAGGACGTGGACCTCCGCACCGCGGCGGGCCAGCTCGCGGGGGGTGTTCGCCTTGATGCCGAGGTCGACGGCGGCGACGGTGAAGCGCTTCTCGCCGAGGGCCGGCACCACGTAGGCGTCCTGCGTGGAGACCTGGCCGGCGAGGTCGGCGCCGGCCATCTGCGCCCCGCCGCGCACGCGCTCGACCAGCGCCTCGGCGCTGGCGCCCTCGAGCGCCGGCCCGGAGAAGACGCCGACGCGCATCGCACCGCGCTCGCGCAGGTGGCGGGTCAGCGCCCGGGTGTCGACGCCGGAGATCCCGACGACGCCCTGGGCGGACAGCTCGTCGACCAGCTCGCGGCGCGAGCGCCACGAGGAGGCGCGGCGGGCGGGGTCGCGGACCACGTACCCGGCGACCCAGATCTGGGAGGACTCGTCGTCCTCGTCGTTCCAGCCGGTGTTGCCGATGTGCGGGGCCGTCATGACCACCACCTGGCGGTGGTAGCTCGGGTCGGTGATCGTCTCCTGGTAGCCGGTCATCGCGGTGCAGAAGACGGCCTCGCCGACCGTCTCGCCGACGGCGCCGTAGGCGCGCCCGGTGAAGGTGCGCCCGTCCTCCAGGACCAGCAGCGCCGGTCCTGCCGCGGTGCTGCTCGTGCTGCTGGTCGTGCTCGTCGTCGTGCTCATGCCGCCTCCTCCGCGTCGGTACCTGCCGGGCCGGGTGCTGGACCGTCGGAGGGCCGGGGCACGAGGCCCTCGACCAGCGCCACCAGGACGGGGGCGTCCTGCTGGGGCTTGGTGCGCACCGCCGTCTCCAGCGCGACCGGGCCCTGCGGCCCGTCGAGCCGCCACGAGATCACCACGAGGTCCTCCTTGCCGAACATCACCTTGCCCGCCTGCCCGCGGGCGCGGTGCGCGCCCAGCAGGTCAGCGGCGGGGATCGAGAACGAGGCGGCGCCGGGGCGCCGCAGGACGAGCCGGTGCGGCTCGGCCGCCACCTCGGCCAGGCTGCGCGAGCCCAGGCCGTGCGCGGTCACGCGCTCCAGCGGGCGCCCGGCGAGGACGGTCGAGACGTAGGTGCCCGTCACGGTGCGGGCAGCGGCCTCCGGGGAGGTCTCCCCCGTCCACGCGGCGTCGTCGACGCCGGCGGGCGCGGACAGCACCGCGCCCTGCTGGGCGCCGCGGCGGCGCCAGCTGCGCAGCATGAGCAGCCACACCAGCGGGACCAGCGCGAGCAGCGCCAGCCCGGCGATCACCTGGTCCACGTCGACCCCGCCTCCGCCGGGCGGGCGGTGGCCAGCGCGCCGTCTAGCACGGTGGCGTGGCCCTCCCAGAACGTCGCGACGACGCGCGCGGGCAGCTCGCGGCCGGCGAAGGGGCTGTTGCGGCCCTTGGTGGCCATCGCGGACGGGTCGACCGTCCAGCGGGCGGCCGGGTCGACCAGCACCAGGTTCGCGGCCTCGCCGACCTGCAGGGAGCCGCCCTGGGAGGCGACCCGCCCGATGCGCGCCGGGGTCTGCGACATCACGCGCGCCACACCGGCCCAGTCGAGGTGCCCCGGCTCCACCAGCGCCTGGACGACGACGGACAGCGCCGTCTCCAGGCCGGTCATGCCCATGGCGGCGGCGGACCACTCGCAGTCCTTGTCCTCCACCGGGTGGGGGGCGTGGTCGGTGGCGACGACGTCGATCGTGCCGTCGGCGACCCCGGCGCGCAGGGCGCGGACGTCGTCGTCGGTGCGCAGCGGGGGGTTGACCTTGTAGACGGGGTCGTAGCCGCGGACCAGCTCGTCGGTGAGGAGGAGGTGGTGGGGCGTCACCTCGGCGGTGACGTCGACGCCGCGGGCCTTGGCCCAGCGCACGATCTCGACGCTGCCGGCGGTGGAGAGGTGGCAGACGTGCAGGCGGGAGCCGACGTGCCCGGCGAGCAGCACGTCGCGGGCGATGATCGCCTCCTCCGCCACGGCCGGCCACCCCCGCAGCCCGAGCACGCCGGAGACGGCGCCCTCGTTCATCTGCGCGCCCTCGGTGAGCCGGGGCTCCTGGGCGTGCTGGGCCACGACGCCGTCGAAGGCCTTCACGTACTCCAGCGCCCGGCGCATGAGGACGGCGTCGAAGACGCACTTCCCGTCGTCGGAGAACACGCGCACCCCGGCGGCGGAGTCGGCCATGGCGCCGAGCTCGGCCAGGCGCTGGCCCTCCAGGCCGGTGGTCACGGCGCCGACCGGGCGCACGTCGCACCAGCCGGCCTCGCGGCCCAGGCGCCACACCTGCTCGACCACGCCGGCGGTGTCGGCGACGGGAGCGGTGTTGGCCATCGCGTGCACGGCCGTGAAGCCGCCGAGGGCCGCGGCGCGGGTGCCGGTGTCCACGGTCTCGGCGTCCTCGCGGCCGGGCTCGCGCAGGTGGGTGTGCAGGTCGACCAGGCCGGGCAGGGCCACCAGGCCCTCGGCCTCGACGGTGCGGGCGCCGTCGGGGGCCGTCAGGGTCCCGGCGGGGGCGACCTCGGCCACCAGGCCGTCGCGCAGCAGCAGGTCGCGGGGCTCGGCTCCCAGGGGCCGGGCCGCGCGCACGAGCGTCGTCGTCATCAGGCGTCCTCTCCAGCGAGCAGCAGGTACAGGGCGGCCATGCGGACCGCCACGCCGTTGGTGACCTGCTCGACGATGCGGCTGCGCGCGCCGTCGGCGGCCTCGGCGGTGATCTCCAGGCCGCGGTTCATCGGCCCGGGGTGGAGCAGCGACGCGTGCGGCGGCAGGAGGGCCAGGCGCGCGGCGTCGATGCCGTACCGGCGCGAGTACTCCCGCGCCGAGGGGAAGTAGGCGGCGTCCATGCGCTCGAGCTGCACCCGCAGCGCCATCACGGCGTCCACGGGGCCCTGCACGTCACCGCGGAGCGCGGCGTCGAGGTCGTAGGAGACCTCGCAGGGCCAGGTCTCGACACCGATGGGCAGCAGCGTCGGCGGCGCCACCAGCGTGGTCCGCGCGCCGAGGACGTGCAGCAGGTGGACGTTGGAGCGGGCCACGCGGCTGTGCAGCACGTCACCGACGACGACGACGTGCTTGCCCGCGAGGTCGGCGCCCACCCGATCAGCAGCCGGGCCGCCCCCGGGGCCGCCCCCGACGAGGTGGCGGCGCAGCGTGAACGCGTCGAGCAGCGCCTGGGTGGGGTGCTCGTGGGTGCCGTCACCGGCGTTGAGCACGGCGCCGCTGGTCCAGCCGGAGCGCGCCAGGCGCAGCGGGGCGCCCGAGGAGCCGTGGCGGATGACGACGGCGTCGGCGCCCATCGCCTGCAGCGTGAGCGCGGTGTCCTTGAGGCTCTCGCCCTTGGAGACGCTGGAGCCCTTGGCGGAGAAGGTGATGACGTCGGCGGAGAGGCGCTTGGCGGCGGTCTCGAAGCTGATGCGGGTGCGGGTGGAGTCCTCGAAGAAGAGGTTCACCACGGTGCGGCCGCGCAGGGTGGGCAGCTTCTTGATCTCGCGCTGCTGCGTCGCGGCCATCTGCTCGGCCACGTCGAGCACGCGCACGGCCTCGGCGCGGGAGAGGTCGGCCGTGGACAGGAGGTGCCTCACCGCTCCTCCCCCTCGGCGTGCCGCTCGGTGGGCCCCTCGATCAGCACCGCGTCCTCGCCGTCGGTCTCGGCGAGGTGCACGAAGACGCGCTCCGCCGTCGACGTCGGGAGGTTCTTGCCCACGTGGTCGGCCCGGATCGGCAGCTCGCGGTGCCCGCGGTCGACCAGGACGGCCAGGCGCACGGCGCGGGGGCGGCCGAGGTCGGACAGGGCGTCGAGCGCGGCCCGGACGGTGCGCCCGGAGTAGAGGACGTCGTCGACGAGGACGACGGTCGCGTCGTCGATGCCGGTGGCCGGCAGGCGCGTCGGCTCGGGCGTGCGCGTGGGGTTCCGGCGCAGGTCGTCGCGGTGGAGCGTGACGTCGAGGCTCCCGGTGCACGCCTCGGCGTCGAAGGCGGGCTCGACCTGCGCGAGGCGCTCGGCCAGGCGGCGGGCCAGGTGGGTGCCGCGGCGCGGGATGCCCATGAGCACCAGGCCCTCGGGGCCCTTGTTGCGCTCGAGCACCTCGTGGGCGATGCGGGTCAGCGCCCGCGACACCTCGGCGGCGTCGAGGACGGTCGCGGAGCGGGGGGTGGGACCCGCGGTGTGGACGAGGGGTGCGGTGCGGTCGTCACCCGGGCGTGCGCCAGCCATGCGGCGACTCCTTCCCCGCCTCACAGGACGGAGGTTGAAGGACGTCGGAACACGGGAACCGTACTCCACGGCGGTGCCCCGCCTGATCGCGAGGCGCCTCTGGGAACCTAGGGGGTGGGTCGTCCGCGACAGGTCCGCCAGCTGTCGCCCACTGGTCACCAGTAGTCACTCTGGGTGAACAACTACTGCCTGTGACCAGGCTGGAGTTGACCGGGGCATGACTCCCCGTGACGATCACTGTCTGTTGAACTTCGAGAACCGCGTGGTGAGAGGGGTCGGGATGTCCGAGGAAGGATCGGGGTACGCCAAGGCGCTCGGCAGCCGGCTGCGCGCCATCCGCACGCAGCAGGGCCTGTCCCTGCAGGGCGTCGAGCAGCGCTCCGGCGGCCAGTGGAAGGCGGTGGTGGTCGGCTCCTACGAGCGCGGCGACCGCGCCGTGACCGTGCAGCGCCTGGCCGAGCTGGCCGACTTCTACGGGGTGCCGGTCTCCGCGCTCCTGCCCGACGGCGGGACCGCTAGCCACAGCGAGCCGCCGCCCAAGCTGGTGCTCGACCTGGAGCGCCTGCAGTCGGTGCCGTCGGAGAAGGCCGGCCCGCTGGCCCGCTACGCCGCCACCATCCAGAGCCAGCGCGGCGACTACAACGGCAAGGTGCTGTCGATCCGCAGCGACGACCTGCGCGCCCTCGCCGTCATCTACGACCTCCCGCCGCACCAGCTGGCCGAGGAGCTCATCGGCTGGGGCGTGCTGGACGCCGACGCCCGCCGCGCGGTCGCGCCCGGCAGCTGAGCCGCCGCACCGGTCACGGCCGGTGAGCACGAAGAAGACCCGCACCCCCGGGAGGGAGTGCGGGTCTTCTGCGTCATGACAGCGCGTGAGCTGGACGGCCGGCACGAGGCCTCAGGAGTCGACGAGCCCCGGCTTCATCTCCATCAGGCGGCCCAGCAGGCCGTTGACGAAGGCGGGCGAGTCGTCGGTGGAGAGCTCCTGCGCCAGCCCGACGGCCTCCGCGACGGCGACCGCGTCGGGGACGTCGTCGCTCCAGATCAGCTCGAAGGTGCCGATGCGCAGCAGGTTGCGGTCGACGGCGGGCATGCGGTCGAGCGACCACCCGTGCGAGTACGTCTCGAGCAGCTCGTCGATCCGCTCGCGGTGCGCCTGGACGCCCTCGACGAGGTCGGCGGAGTACTGCGGCACCCCGACCAGGCCGCTCGCGAGCCGCTCGGCGGCCAGGGCGACCGGGTCGACGCCGCGCTGCTCGGCCTCGAACAGCAGGTCGAGGGCCCGCTTGCGGGCCTTGGTGCGGGCCGCCACTAGTTGACGCGGCCCAGGTAGTCACCCGTGCGGGTGTCGACCTTGACCTTCGTGCCCGTCTCGAGGAACAGCGGCACCTGGATCTGGTAGCCGGTCTCGACGGTGGCGGGCTTGGTGCCGCCGGTGGAGCGGTCTCCCTGCAGGCCCGGCTCGGTGTAGGTGACCTCGAGGACTACCGAGGTGGGCAGCTCGACGTACAGCGGGGTGCCCTCGTGCACGGCGACGATCGCCTCGGCGCTCTCGAGGAGGAAGTTGGCGACGTCACCGACCGTGGCCTCGGGGATGGTGATCTGGTCGTACGTGTCCGAGTCCATGAAGACGAAGTCGACGCCGTCGCGGTACAGGTACTGCATGTCGCGCTTGTCGACCGTGGCCGTGTCGACCTTGGTGCCCGCGTTGAAGGTGCGGTCGACGACCTTGCCCGACAGCACGTTCTTCAGCTTGGTGCGGACGAAGGCGCCGCCCTTGCCGGGCTTCACGTGCTGGAACTCGATCACGGACCACAGCTGTCCGTCGAGGTTGAGCACGATGCCGTTCTTCAGGTCGTTCGTCGATGCCACGTGGGCCGATGCTACCGGAGCAGCGCGGCCCGCCCGGCCGCGCTGCTCCCGGCCGGGCGAACCGGCAGGTCAGCCGGTGATCGTCTGGGGATCAGCCGGTGATCAGCCGAGGGAGATCCCGCCGCCGGCCGGGGCCGCGCGGCTGATCTCCGCGTAGGCGGCCTGCAGGAGCGCCGGGTCGGGTCCCTCCAGGCGGCTGGGGCGGGCGACGTCGTCGAGCACCACGAAGCGCAGCAGGTCGCCGCGGGTCTTCTTGTCGCGCCTCATCCCGTCGAGCAGCTGCGGCCACCGGTCGCCCCGGTACTCCAGGGGCAGCCCGAGGGAGCCGAGCACGCTGCGGTGGCGGTCGACGACGGCGTCGTCCAGGCGCCCGGCCAGGCGCGCGAGCTCGGCGGCGAAGACCATCCCGATGCTGACGGCGGCGCCGTGGCGCCACTCGTAGCGCTCCACCAGCTCGATCGCGTGGCCGAGGGTGTGGCCGTAGTTGAGGATCTCGCGCAGGCCGGACTCCTTGAGGTCCTCCCCCACCACGCGGGCCTTGACCGCGACGGCCCGCTCGACCAGCTCGCGCAGGACGGGGGCGCCCGGGTCGCGCACGGCGGCCGGGTCGGCCTCGACCAGCTCCAGGATGCGCGGGTCGGCGATGAACCCGCACTTGACCACCTCGGCCATCCCGGCGACCAGGTCGTTGGCCGGGAGGGTCTGCAGCGCGGCGAGGTCGCACAGCACGCCCGACGGCGGGTGGAAGGACCCGACGAGGTTCTTGCCCTCCTTGGTGTTGATGCCCGTCTTGCCGCCGACGGCGGCGTCGACCATGGCGAGCAGCGTGGTGGGCACCTGGATGACGCGGACACCGCGCAGCCAGGTGGCGGCCACGAAGCCGGCGAGGTCGGTGACGGCTCCCCCGCCGACGCCGACGACGGCGTCGGTGCGGGTGAAGCCGGCCTGGCCGAGCACGCCCCAGCAGAAGGCGGCCACCTCGGCGCGCTTGGCGTCCTCGCCGTCGGGGACCTCCGCCAGGTAGGCCTCGAAGCCGGCGGCGGCGAGGTCGTCGCGGACCGCCTCACCGGTGGCCGCGAGCGCGTGGGGGTGCACCACGAGCACCCGCTGGACCCGCTCCCCCAGCAGGCCGGGCAGCTCGCCCAGGAGGCCGGTGCCGATGAGGACGTCGTACGGCGCCTCGCCCGCGACGGTGATCCGCGTCGGCTCGTCGGTCCGGCCGTCGGTCGGTGCGTCGCTGGGGGTGTCGGTGCTCACGGCCCCCGATCCTACGGAGCCCCTCGCTCCTCCTTCGTGATCATGGACGTCCGCCACCTCGCGAGGTGGCGGACGCCCATGATCACGGGCGGAGGAGGGGGAGGACGGCGTCGGCGACCTCGCGGGCGCTGCGCCCGTCGGTCGCGACGACGTGCGCCGCCACCTCGGCGTACAGGTGCTCCCGGGCGGCCAGCGCCGCTCGCCACCGCTGCTCGGCGTCGCCGGCGAGCACCGGGCGGGTGCTCGTGTCACCGAGGCGGGAGCTGACGTGCTCCCACGAGGCGGTCAGCAGCACCACCGGGGCACCGAGCGCCGCCAGCCCGGCGAGGTCGGCCCGGGTGGCGGGGTCGAGCACCGCCCCCCCGCCCAGCGACAGCACGCCGTCGTGCTCGCGCAGGGCAGCGGCGACGGCCGCGCGCTCGCGGGCGCGGAAGCCCGCCTCGCCCTCGGCGGCGAACACCGCCGCCACCGGTCGTCCCGCCGACGCCTCGACGTCGGCGTCGGTGTCGCGCAGCACCACGCCGAGGTCGGTCGCGAGCAGCGCTCCGACGGCGGACTTGCCCGAGCCCATCGGGCCGACGAGCACGACCCGAGGGGCCACCGTCAGCTCTCGGGGCTGCTGACCGTGCTGCTGGAGGAGCGCAGCAGCTCGGGGATGCCCTCGAGGTAGGTGCGCACGTTGCGCGCCGTCTCGGGCACCGAGTCCCCGCCGAACTTCTCCAGCAGCGCGTCGGCGAGCACCAGCGCCACCATCGCCTCGGCGACGACGCCGGAGGCGGGCACCGCGCAGACGTCGGAGCGCTGGTGGTGGGCCTGGGTGGCCTCGCCGGTGGCGACGTCGACGGTGGCCAGGGCGCGGGGCACGGTGGCGATGGGCTTCATGGCGGCGCGCACGCGCAGCACCTCGCCCGTCGTCATGCCGCCCTCGGTGCCGCCGGCGCGGCCGGTGCGGCGGCGCAGCACGCCGTCGGGGCCGGTCTCGATCTCGTCGTGGGCGGCCGAGCCGCGGCGACGGGCGGTCTCGAAGCCGTCACCGACCTCGACGCCCTTGATGGCCTGGATGCCCATCAGGGCCTGCGCGAGGCGGCCGTCGATGCGGCGGTCCCAGTGGGTGTGGCTGCCCAGACCCGGCGGCAGGCCGTAGGCCAGCACCTCGACGACGCCGCCGAGGGTGTCGCCCTCCTTGTGGCAGGCGTCGACCTCCTCGACCATGCGGGCGCTCGTGGGGCCGTGGTGGCAGCGCAGCGGGTCGGCGTCGAGGGCGGCGACGTCGTCGGGCAGCGGCAGGCCGACCTCGTCCCACGCCTCGTCGGGCACCGCGACCGGGCCGAGGGAGACGGTGTGCGAGACCAGGCGGACGCCGGCGGCCTGCTGGAGGAACCGGGCGGCGACCTCGCCGAGGGCCACGCGGGTGGCGGTCTCGCGGGCGCTGGCGCGCTCCAGCACCGGGCGGGCCTCGTCGAAGCCGTGCTTCTGCATGCCGACCAGGTCGGCGTGGCCCGGGCGCGGGCGGGTCAGGGCGGCGTTGCGGCCGGTGGTCTTGAGGAGCGACGGGTCGACCGGGTCGGGCGACATCACCGTCGACCACTTGGGCCACTCGGTGTTGCCGATGGTGACCGCGAACGGCCCGCCCTGGGTGGTCCCGTGGCGCAGCCCGCCGAGCACGGTGACCTCGTCCTGCTCGAACGCCATCCGCGCACCGCGGCCGTAGCCGAGGCGGCGGCGCGCGAGCGCGGCCCGGAGGTGGTCGGTGGTCACGGAGACCCCCGAGGGAAGCCCCTCGAGGACCCCGACGAGGGCGGGGCCGTGGGACTCCCCCGCAGTCAGCCAGCGCAGCACGTGGCTGATCCTCCCACGCGGCCCGCGACGACCGCGCGGGCCGGCCGGGGTCGGGGTCGGGGTCGGGTCGCTCGCAGGTCGGGTCGGTGGCGGGTCAGGCGCAGGCGGTGCGGACGGCCGCGTCCAGGGACGTCTGGCTGTCGACCTGGTCGGACGTGACCGCCACACCGCCGAGCAGCTGCGAGCGCAGCGCCTCGGCGCTGCTCGTCGCGACGTCGAGGCGGGAGGCCAGCGCCCCGTCGGAGGTCGCGCTGACCGCAGCGCGCATCGCCGCGACGGGCGTGCGCAGCGCCGTCCCCGTGTCGACGGGGTCGGTGCCCGCGGAGGTGCTGGCGGAGAGCAGCTGCTCCACCGCCGCCATCGGGCCCGACACCGCCGAGCAGGTCTGCGCGGTGGTCAGCGCCGCGGGGGCCGACGCCGCGGGCGGCGGCGCGGTGACGGTCACGGTCGGGCCGGGCACCTGGACGGTCGTGGTGCCCCCGCCGGACGCCGTTCCTCCTGCACCGCCCGAGGTGCCGCCGCCCAGCAGGCCGCTCGAGCCGCTGGAGGTGCCGCTGCCGTCGACGGGGGCGGTGGACGCCGGGTCCGCGGTCGGGCCGGAGGTGGGGTCGGTGGTGGTGGAGGCCACCAGGGCCGCGAACGGGTCGCGCCCCAGGACGGCGACCGCGTCACCGGGCCCGGCCACCGGGTCGGTGCCGGTGCCGGCCGAGGGGACGGCGGACGAGCCGGGCACCGCGGTGGCACCCGGGACGACGACGACGCCGCTCGCGTCCGCGTCGTCACCACCGCCGCTCAGCAGGCTGCCGGCGACGAGCGCGCCCAGCACCAGCGCACCGCCGCCGAGGGCGAGGACGAGGAGCGGGCCGCGGCGGGACGTCCCGCCACCTGCGGCGCGCGAGGGCAGTCCCAGCCCGGGGCGCTCGGGGCGTGTGGGCCGCGCGCGCAGACCAGCGGGCTCGGTGACCTCGGCAGCAGGGGCCGGCGCGGGGTCAGCGGCGGGGCGCGGGGCCGGCACGGTGCCGAACGGGCTGGAGGTCCCCGCTGCCGGGGGCTCGTCGGGCAGCGCGCCGAAGGGCGCGTCGTCGGCCTCGAGGGGGCCCCGGGCGAGCGCGGCGGCCTCGAACGGGCCCATCGCCGGCGCGTCGGGGCCGACGGCGGGAGGGCCTCCGAAGGGACTGGTGGTCATGGGTGCTCCTGGTCCGTTCGCGCTCAGCGGGTGGCCGCGGGCGTCGCCGCGGTGAGGACGGTGGCCGGCAGGGCGGTGGGGGACGTCGCCGGGGTCGTCGGGACGGCCGCGGCAGCGGTGGCAGCCGCCGCCGAGAGCTCGGCGTCGGTCGCCGGCAGCGCGAAGGCCGAGCCCGCAGCGGTCAGCGTCAGCAGGGTCCGCCCGTCGGCCGAGGTGCTCGGGGCGAGCGCGACGCTGGTCAGGAGCACGAGCCGGTCCTGCTGCTGGACCGCGGCGAGGAAGGCCTCCACGGCGGCGTACCCGCCGGTGGCGGTCAGGGTGAGCGGGACGCGGACGAGGCCGGTGGCCGGGTCCGTCGTCGTTGTCGTGGTGGTCGTCGCGGCAGCCGCGCCGTCGGTGGCAGCCGCGCCGTCTGTGGCGGCCGTGCCCTCGGTGGCGGCCGTGCCCTCGGTGGCGGCCGTGCCGTCCGTGGCCGCCGCGGCGGCCGTCTCGGGGGCGGCCGGCACCACACCGGTGAGGGTGACGCCGGTCGTGGCGGCGGCGTCGCGCAGGGCGCGCAGCAGGTCGGCCAGGTCCGGGTCGGTGGGGACCTGCGAGCGGGCCCGGGCCAGGTCGGCCTGGTACTGGGGCAGGGCGGAGTACTGCGCCTGGAGCTCGGCCACCTTGGTGGTGAGCTGCGCCTCGTTCGCGGTGGTCTGGACGGCCTGGTCCTCCAGGGCCGCCGTGCTGGCGGCCTGGGGCGCCAGCACCAGCGCCCAGCCGCCGAGGGCGACGAGCGCGACGGCGCCGACGCCGCCCAGCAGCCACGGCAGGGGGCGCGGGTCCTTGGACGGCGCTGCCTCGCCCGAGCTGCCGGCGGGGCGGAACACGGCGGTCGCCGGGCCGGCGGCGCGGGCGGGCCCGGCCTGGCCGGTGCCTCGACCGCCGGGGGCGCGGAGGTCAGGGGTCGACAGGGACACGTCAGCCCACTTCCTGGGAGTCGGCGTTCTGGGCGAAGCGGTGGCTGAGCGCGGCGTCGGTGACCTGCGCGGTGATGGTGAAGGAGACGACGGGGACCGCCTGGGCGCTGTCCATCGTGGCCGTCATGAGGTAGGCGTCGGCCACGCCCGGGACGGTGCCCAGGGCGTCGAGGTAGGCGGCCACGTCCTCGTAGGAGGTGGAGCGCGCGGTGATCGTGATGCTGCCCTCGCCGCCCGGGGCACCCGCGGTCGCGTCGGCGGCCGGGGCGGTCGAGGCGTCGTCGGTGGTGAGCGTGGCCTGCACGCCGTCGAGCCACGCGCCGGCGGGCAGGGCGGCGCTGAGCGTGCCGACGAAGGCCGCCCAGCTGACGTCCTGGGCCATCGCGGTGGTGCGGGCGTCCTCGGTGGCGCGCAGCGCGCGGAGGGTCTGGGGTGCGGCGGCGTACTGGGCCTGCTGGGCCTGCAGGGCGCTGGTGCGCGCCAGCGCGGTGTCGAGCTCGGCCTGGGCGGTGCTGGCCTGGGCGGCGCCCACGGCCCACGAGCCGGAGACGACCAGCAGGGCCGCGGCCACGCCCACGGCACCGCCGCGCTTGGCGCGGCGGACGGCGCGGCGGGAGATGACGCCGGGCGGCAGCAGGTTGACCCGCGGGGCCACCCAGGCGGTGGGCTCGGAGCGGTCCCCGGCGGGGCGGACCCCGGCGAGCACCTCGGTCAGGCCGCTCACGCCGACACCCCCAGGGCCAGGCCGATGGCCATCGTCGCGGCGTCGTCCGTCGGACGCAGGTTGCGGCCGGGGCGCAGGCGGTGGCTGACGGACCCGATGTCGACGGGGAGCCCCGTCATGGCGGCCAGGCGCGGGGCCAGCCCGTCGAGCCGGGCGCCGCCGCCGGTCAGCACCACGCGCTCGGCGCGGTGGCCGCTGGTGGCCGCGGCGTAGTCGATGGTGCTGCGGACCTCCTCGAGGAAGCCGAGCGCCGCGGCCTCCACGGCGTGGCCCACGACCGTGAGCTCGCCGCTGAGGCCGTCGCCGATGCCGAGGCCGCGCTTGAGGTGCTCGGCCTCGAGCACGGTGACGCCCGTGCGCTCGACCAGCGCGTCGGTGATGTCGTTGCCGCCCGCCATGAGGATGCGGACGAAGCGGGGGGCTCCCCCGGAGTGGACGACGACCTGGGTGATGGTGGCGCCGATGTCGACCAGCGCCTCGGTCGTGGTCTCGCCGTGGACGTCGGTGCCCAGGGCGCGCAGCACCGCGAAGGCGGTGAGGTCGACGGCCTCGGGGACCAGCCGGGCGCCCTCGGCGGCCGCGACGAGCGAGGCGACGGCGTCGCGCCAGGCGGCGACGAGCAGCCCGCGCACCACCTGGCCGCTGCCGGTGGTGCGGACCTCGAGCGGGTGGAAGTCCATGACGGCGGACTCGACGGGCATGGGGAGCACGTCCTGCACCTGGAAGGGCAGGGCCTTGCGCAGGTCGGCGGCGGGCATCTTCGGCACCTCGACCTCGCGCACGACGACGCGCTGGTTGGCGATGCCGAGGGTCACGCGGCGGCTGGAGAACCGGCCGGTGCGCCACAGCTGCACGAGCGCCGCGGAGACCGCGGCGACGTCGACGACCTCGCCGTCGACGACCGCGCCCTCGGGGAGGGGGGCCTCGGCGCTGCGCTCCAGCACCACTCCCGTCGCGGTGAACGACAGCTCGGCGGCGCGCACCGCGCTGCAGCCGATGTCGAGCCCGATCGACGTGCGTCGTGCCACGAGAGTCCCCCCTGTCGGTCGAGGGCACCGGTCCGTGGTCGCCCTCTCCACTTCGATCGGCAGGGCGGGAACGGACTTGAGCGCTGACCTGGGACGACCTCGGGTCACGCTCGTCAGGCGAGGGGGTAGCCGCTCATCGCGAGGTACCAGTGGACGACACCGCCGCCCGCGACGACGCCGAGTGCGGCGCCCACGAGCATGAACGGGCCGAACGGCAGGTGGCCTCGCCGACGCAGCACCCCGGTGGCCACCAGGGCCACCCCGACCAGCCCGCCGAGGACGGCGGTCACCGGGTAGGCCGGCAGCACGATGGCGTCAGGCAGGCGGTGCACGTCGAGGTCGATGAGCGCGAGGGCCAGCCCGGCGGCCGCCCGGTGGAGCAGTACCGGCAGCAGGGCCCAGCGCCCCTCGTGGGCGACCCAGGCGGTCACCGCGGCGAAGAGCCCGGCCGTGGCGAGCTCGACCAGGGGGTGGCGGACGCTGGTGGGTGCGGCGCACGAGCGGCAGCGCCCGCGCAGCAGCAGCCACGACACCACCGGCACGTCGTCGCGGGGGGGGGGCGACGGGGCTGGTGCACGCGGGCCACGCGCTGCGCGGGTGCACCACGAAGGCGCCGACTGGCACGCGGTGCTGCACCACCACGTCGAGGGACGACCCGACGGCGAGACCGACGACGGCGGCGAGCACCAGCGGCGGCCAGGTGTCCGCCACGTCCGCCCACGGCTGCGCGCTCCCGTCGTCACCCCGTCACGGAGGTCTCGAGCTGGCGGCTGACGCTGGGCTCGAGAGCGGTCGGCGGAGCGTTCCACTTCTGGGCCGGACCACCGTCGCACGTCTCGAGCACCATGGTCGACCAGTAGACGCCGTCGTTGCGGGGCGACTGCTCCTCCCCGACGGACAGACAGCGGCCGTCGCTCGCCACGAAGGTGTAGCTGCTCGTGTACGAGCCCGTCGCGTAGTACCGCGTGAACGCCTGGAAGGGTGCGGAGTCGCAGCTGCGGAAGGTGACGTAGGCGGGTTCGGCTCCCGGTGCGGGCGAGGTGAGGCACGACGTCCGGTCCGAGTCGTTCTGGAAGCGCACCCGGATCCGCGTCGGCAGTCCTGACGCGCCATCGGGCTCAGCTGCGACGCCGGTCTCGGCCCCGTAGTACCAGCGGTGGTTCCACGCCAGCTTGCTACCGCCGCTCGGGTCCTGCTTGCAGGGGTAGAGGATCATGTAGCGGAAGCTCGTGGTCATGTTGGTGACGTCGGCGCACCGGCCGAACTCCTTGTAGTTGACGAGCTGCGACGTCTGGAACGAGGCGGCTCCCGCACCCACCTGCGGTTCGGGGCTGAACGAGCCCCAGGACTCGTTGGCCGCGTCGCAGGTCGAGCTGCCACCGGCCTTGACGGTGTCCCCCGCGGACCAGCTCGTCTGACCGGCGTACAGGCAGTTCTTGCCGTAGTCCTTGTTGCTGGCGTTCTGCCCGCGGAAGTGCGCTCCGCTCTCGTAGCTCCACAGCTGCATCGCAGAGCGCGAGTCGAGGGTGCACGCCTGCAGCGACACCGTGCGGTCCGTCGCGCTGAGAGCCGGCTGCGTGATGCAGAGCCCGCTCGAGCCCGTCGTCCCGCCGGTCGTGGTCGCGGTGGTGGTGCTGGCCAGCGCCAGGTGGTAGCCGGTGTCGTACACCCAGCGCTGGAGGTCGTTGCTGCTGCTGCAGCTGGCGGCCGGCTGGTACGTGACGGTCGCCCCCGCGGTGGCTGAGGACGCCTGCAGGCAGGCCTCGCGCGGAGCCGTGAAGATGACGCCTCCCGGGATGTTCTTGTTGCTGACCCGGAACGCGTACTGGGCCAGCAGGGAGCGCGAGTGGACGAGCGCGCCGGCGCTCGCGTCCTGGCCGACGGTGCTGACGAGGGCGAAGACCGGCTGCCGCGACACCCCCGCCCCTTCGGTGCAGGGCAGGGCGTTGGTCGTCTGCCAGGTGTCGCTCTTGCCCGACGGGTCCTGGGTGAAGTAGGTGATCGCCGAGCTGAAGGACAGCCCTCCCGCGGGACTCGGCACCTCGCCCAGCACCCGGCAGGGGAGCTCGCGGAGCGAGCCCACGCCGCCGGCCCCGGTGCTGGTGCGGATCTGCGCGAGCGCGGTCTGCGTGCCCGTCTCGGCCGCGAAGATCAGCCGTGTGCTCTGCTGGGTGGCCCGGGTGGGCTTGACCTGGCTCACGACCACACCCAGGACGAGGGTCGCCAGCGCCAGGACGACGAACATGAGCAGGACCACGGCGAGGAGCGCCGCGCCGGCGTCCTGCTCAGGGCCCGTGGGGGGGCTGCCGGCAGTCCGGGCTCGGAGCCGGCGCACGGCAGAGCGGAGCACGGTGACCTCCCGGGTCGGGTGACCGCTCACGGCCGGGTGGCCTGCGGGCAGACGGCAGCGCCGGCGGTGTTGCTCGGCGAGGTGATGGAGCTGTTGCGTGCCACGAACGAGGTGGTCATGGACGCCCTCCCGGCGGAGTCACCCGTGCCGGTCCCGGAGGTGACGGACACGGTGAGCTTCTGGTTGACGTGGTCGGCGCCGGCGAGCGCCACCGCGAAGGGCGACCCGCTGCCGGCGTCCGGCAGCACGCGCGTGGCGACGGTGGAGAAGGAGTCCGCGGGGGTCTGCCCGTCGTCCCACGTGCGGAACTGCAGCGACGCGGTCGTGGGGTCGTACCGCCACTGGGTGCACAGCGTCGGCTGGCCACCCGCGCGCTGGGCGGTGCGGAACTCCACGTACCAGCGGCCTCCCGGAGCCGCGGAGGGCTGGTTGATGGCGTCGGCGTACCGGACCTGCCGGTCCAGGCGCAGGAAGACCGCCCGGACTCCGTCACCGGCGTCCGCGGTGTTGTTCACGCGGCTGGTGCTCGTCGTCATCGACAGCACGGCGGACATGAAGATGGCCATGACCACGGAGAAGATGCTCATCGCGACCAGCGTCTCGACGAGGGTCACGCCGCCGTCCGGACGGGCACCGCCGTCGGCGGCCCACGGGCGGCGGACGAGCCCGCGCGCGCCGCTCACCGGGTCACCGTGATGCGCACGGTGGCGGTGTTGGACGTCGCACCGTAGGCGTCCTTCACGACGTAGGTGACGGTGGCCGACCCCAGGGCCGCGTCGGCGGGGACCTCCAGCGTGATGGTCCCCGCAGGGTCGGCCGTGGCCCTCATGCCGCTCGGCGCGGACCTCACGGTCACGGGGCTGGTCCTCGCCGGGATCATCGTGTCGTTGTTCAGGACGTCGAGCGTCTGGCGGGTGCCCCTCGCCACGGTGGCGGTGTCGTCGACGGCCCGTCCGCCCGAGGTGTTCCACTCGGGGTCCGCGGAGGTGTCGACCAGGACGCTCGCCGTGTAGGAGCAGGCGGTGCCGGAGCACTCCTGATCAGCCCCCCACGCGGTGGTGGCGCTGATGCGGACGAGCTCCTCGTAACCCGCGGGCGGCTGGTTCGCGCGCTCCCTGCCGGCGCGGTCGCACGGCTGGGAGGTGGTGGCCCGCAGGCGGTAGCACGTGCCGATGTAGGTCGTGGTCGTGTAGGACGCCGTCCCGACCCGGTCGGTCTTCGTCGGCGCCACCAGGAGCGCGCCGACGGGGCTCGAGGGGTCCCACGCCGGGAAGGTCGTGCTCGCCGGAGAGCCGGAGGCCGACCACTGGCTGCTCACCGAGCTCTGGGTGCGTCCGCGGACGAGCAGCGGCCACGTCGTCGTGGTGCCGCCCGTGGTGCTCGTCTGCACCGTGACGGGCAGACCGCGCGCGTCCTCGACGGCCGCGTTGGCCAGGGCGACCGCCACCTGGCGGCGCTGCAGGTCGGTCGACGTCCGCGTCCCGGAGATGAAGAAGCCGAGGGTCGCCGTGGCGATCACTCCGAGGAGGGCCAGCGCGACGATGACCTCGACCAGCGTGAAGCCGTCGTCGGTCGCACCGTCTTCGCGGATGTGGCGGTCCGTCAGCTGCACAGCTCGATCCCCTGGGTGGTCCGTGGTGGTGTCCTGCGAGTCCTGATCGGCAGGGCGGGGAGCAGCCTTGATCATCACTACCCGATCGGCCGACCCCGAGGTGCCGGCTGGGGGCGCCCTCAGGTGACCGGGAAGCCGCTCAGCGCCAGGTACCAGTGGCCGACGGCGCCGCCTGCGACGACGCCGAGCGCCGCGCCGACCAGCATGAACGGGCCGAAGGGCAGGTGCCCGCGGCGCCGCAGCACCCCGGAGGCGACCAGGGCGACCCCCACCAGGCCGCCCAGCACGAAGGCGGAGAACGCCCCCACCGCGAGCGCCGACCACCCGGCGTAGCCGAGGACGGCGCCCAGGACGCCGGCGAGCTTGACGTCTCCGAAGCCCATGCCGCCGGGACGAGCCACGGCGAGGGCGAAGTAGAGGCCGTACAGGAGGAGGCCGCCGGCGAGCGCCCGCAGCGCGGCGGCGCCGTCGTGCTCCACCACCGCGGCCAGGCCCAGCAGGGCGGCGGTGACGGGGTAGGCGGGGAGCACGATGGCGTCGGGCAGGCGGCGCACGTCGAGGTCGATGAGCGCGAGCGCGAGGCCGGCAGCCGCGAGGTAGAGCAGCACGGGCAGCAGGGCCCACCGGCCCTCGTGGGCGGCCCAGGCGGTCACGGCGGCGAACAGCCCGGCCGTGGCCAGCTCGACCAGGGGGTAGCGGGCGCTGATGCGTGCGGCGCAGGAGCGGCAGCGACCCCGCAGCAGCACCCACGAGAGCACCGGGACGTTGTCCCGGGCGGCGACGGGGCTGGCGCAGGCGGGGCAGGCGCTGGGCGGTCGGACCACCGAGGCGCCGGCGGGGACGCGGTGCACCACCACGTTGAGGAACGACCCGACGGCGAGGCCCACGACGGCGGCGAGGACCACCAGGGCCGCCAGCGCGGCGCTCATCGCGTCACCGGCGTCTCGAGGACGTGGTTGACGTCGCCCGGCACGAGGTTGGCCGGGGCGTTCCAGCGCTGCTCGGGGCCGCCGGTGCAGGCGGAGGCGATGACCGTCGGGTAGTCGAAGCCCTGGGCGGGGTGGTACACCGGCCCGGAGCCCAGGCAGCGGCCGAGGTCGTCCTTGATGAGGTAGCTGGTGTAGTAGTCGCCGGTGTAGCCGATGACGGTGAAGCGCTGCTGGGGGGTGCCGTTGCAGTCCGCCAGGGCGGGGTGGTCGGGGCCCCAGGTGCCCATGTCGTCCGAGCGCGTGGTCTCGAGGCGGCTCAGGCAGCGCAGGTTGTGGTTGTTGGCCTTGATGGACAGCGTGCCGGTCTTGACCGGCTGGTCGGCGGTGGGCCAGTCGCCGGCGCCGGCGGAGGTGGTGAGGGTCCAGACCTGGTTGTAGGTGTTGGTGCTGGCCCCGGCGTGCTTGCACGGGGCGACGCCCTCGACGTTCGCCCACGGGTCCTCGCGGGTGATCTCGAAGCAGGACCCGAAGTCCTTGTAGTTGACGAACTGCCCCGAGGCGTAGCCGGAGTCACCGGCGCCGACGGCGGGCTCGGGCGACCAGCTCCACCAGTCGGTGTAGTCGTTGCTGCTGCACCGGCTGACGTGCGCGACGTCGATCCCGTCGGTGGCCGGGGTCGCCCTGCGCTCGGACCACAGGCACCGCGCGCCCTTCATGCTGAAGTTCTGGCCGGTGTAGCTGAGGACCTGGTCGTCGGTGCGCGCCGGGGCGCACTGCTCCAGCTGGGCGGCGCTGCCGACAGCCGTCACGCACAGCTGGGACGACGCGCTGAGGGTCGAGGCCAGCTTGAGCTTGTTGTCGGTGTCGTGGACCCACATGAGGTCCGCCGTCCGGGCCTGGCAGGCCGACGGGGCGGCGTACTGCAGGGCGGCGCCCTCCACAGCCGCCCCCTGCACCTGCAGGCAGGTCTTCTTGCCGTACGACCAGAAGAGGCCGCCCGGGATGTTCAGCGACGTCGTCTGCAGGGCGTAGGTCGCCCGCAGGAGCCGGTTGCCGCTGGTGTCGGCGATGCCCACCACGCCGTCCTGCGTCGCGGTGGACGTGATGAGCGCGTACTTCGGGGCGTCCCCGGTGGCGCTGACGCCGGAGCTCGAGGAGCACGCCAGGTGGTTGGCGGCGAGCCAGTCGGCGGGCTGCTGGGACGGGTCGCTGGCGTAGTAGTCGACCGTCACCGCGTAGGCGAGCACCGGGCCGCGGGAGGGAAACGGTTCCTGCCAGCTGGCACGGGAGGCGGGTGGTGTCGCCGTACGTCTTGCCGTCCACCCCGTCGACGCGGGTGGCGGCGCGCACCGCGGCCAGGGCCGCCTGGCTGCCGGACTCCGCGGCCGCGATGGTGCCGGCGGCCTTGGCGGTGTAGCTCAGCGGCTTCACCTGGGCCATCACCGCGCCCAGGGCGAGCAGGCTCAGGGTCGCGACGACCAATGACCAGCATGATGACGCTCAGCAGGGCGATCCCGGCGTCGTCAGCGCGTTCGGCGGCGCCGGCCCCGTGGGGGCCGGTGCGGGTGGTCTGCGGGGTGCTCACGAGGTGCTCCGGATCGTCGCGGTGCTGCCGCAGAGGTCGGCGACGGCGGTCGTGGTGTCGGCGTTGCCCGGTGAGCCGGCGCTGCTGTTGCGCGCGGTGAAGGCGGTGTCGACCACGGCCCTCCCGGCGGGCTCGCCGGTGCCGCGCTGGGCGAGCAGGTGCACGCCGAGCTGCTGGCGCGCGAGCGGGACCTGCGCGCCCTGCGGGGGCGTGGAGCCAGCGGCGGCGCGGGTGAAGGGCGGGCGGGCCGGGTCGGTCGCGAGGGACCCGGCGACCGTGGTCCAGGTGGTCGGCACCGCAGCGCCGCGGACCCAGGTGCGCACCTGGAGGGACGACCCGGCCCGGTGGAGGCGCCACTGGGTGCACCGGGTGCCGCTGGTCGCCCTCTCGGGGCTGGTCATCTCGACGAACCAGTCGCCGGCGACCTCGCCCGGGACGCTGATGGCGTCGGCGTAGCGGACGTCGCGGTCCAGGCGCAGGTAGACGGTGCGGACGTCGCCGGTGGCGTCGGTGAGGTTCTGCGTCTTGACGGTCATGCGCCCCAGGCCGACCACGGCCGACAGCATGACCACGAGCACCGTGGTGAGGATGCTCATCGCCACGAGCAGCTCGACCAGGGTCGCGCCGTCGTCGTCGCCCTGCGGGGACGGCCGCACGGGAGCGGGTGCGGTCGGGCGTGACGGGCTCACGAGGCGACCCGCCAGGTCGGGTCGCTGTGACCGTCGACGAGTGAGGAGCTGGTGGTCGAGCACGTGGGCGAGCACCCCGCCCCGGACCAGGTCACGACGACGACGACCCGCTGCACCACCGGGCCGGAGCCCGTGAGGGAGCAGGCCCCGCCCGCGGCGGTCGCCAGGGTGCAGGTGCCGACGAGCGTGGTCGTCGTGTACGTCGTGCCACCGACCTCCGACGGCACCGACAGCGGCACGGCGAGGGGCCGGCGGGGGTGTTCGCGTCCCAGGCGGGACGGGTGTCGGCCTTGCCGGGGAAGCTGGTCGCGTTCCAGGCGGTGGCGACGTCGGACGGGGTGCGCCCCGAGGACAGGCCGCCCACCTGGCCGGTTCCCTCGAGGCCGGCGACGGTCTGGGGCGTGGCGCTGGTGACCGTGGAGCGCACCGAGTGGATCCGCTCCACCGCGTCGTTGGCGACGGCGAGCGCCACCTGGCGCTCCCGCTGCCCGTCGGCGTGCTTCATCGACGCGACGAACATCGACAGCGCCGAGGTGGCCACGACGCTGAGCAGGCCGAGGGCGACCACGACCTCCACGAGGGTGAAACCCGCGTCGGTCGCGGCCTCTCCCGCCTGGTCGTCCAGGCCGTCCACGTGTCCCACAGCGGCTCCCCAAGGCTGGTGACGACGGTCGGTGGATGTGGCCGCGGGCCCGCCCCGGAGGGTGCGGGCCCGCGGCACACAGGTCAGGTCAGGGGCAGGTGCTGGGCTTGGTGGACGTCGCAGCGCCCTGCAGGCCGCCGCCCTTGCTGGTGTACCAGTAGTAGGAGCCGTTGCCCGGAGACGCGCCCGAGGCCGTCGCCTTGGCGTTGGAGCCGGCGACGCAGTAGTAGGTCCCGTCGGTGCTGACCGTGTAGGCCAGCAGGTTCCCGTTGCTGAGCGCGGTCGTCGTGGTGCCGACGGTGATGGTGGCCGCGCCCGTGGTCGAGTTGACGGTGCCCGTGGCGGCAGCCGGGTACGACTGGGCGTCGACCATCGCGGTCTCGGCGCTCTGGGCGACCGTGCGCAGGTCCGACTTGATGCTGCTGTCGACGGCCTTCTGGCGCTGGTTCAGGAACACCGGCACGGCGATGGCCGCGAGGATGCCGATGATGATCATGACGACGAGGAGCTCGATCAGGGTGAAGCCCTGGTCCTTCTCCTCCATGGCCTTGCGGATGCGAGCCATCATGGCCGGATCCCCTTCTCGAGTCTTCAGGACGCGACTCCCGCGGCCCCCCTTGCTCTAGGGGTATCGACGTCCCCGGAGCCCCCTTGACCAGCACCTCCCCGGGTCACCCGGACGGCGCAGGGCGCCCACCGCGTGCGGTGGGCGCCCTGCCGGCGGCGGTGCTCGGAGCTCAGTTGATGAGGGTGAAGACCGAGAAGATCGGCATGTAGAGGGCGATGATCATCCCGCCGATGATGCTGCCGAGGACGGCGATCATCAGGGGCTCGATGAGGCTCGTCAGGGCGTCCGTGGTCGCCTCGACCTCCTGGTCGTAGAACTGCGACACCTTCTCGAGCATGGTGTCCAGCGCGCCGGTGTCCTCACCCACGGCGAGCATCTGCGCCACCATCGGCGGGAACACCTTGTGCCGTGCGAGCGGCCCCGCCATCGACTCGCCGCCGCGGACGCTCTCCTGGAGGTCGGCGGCGGCGCGCTCGAGCACCACGTTGCCCGCCGTGGCCCCGACGATGTCCAGGGCCTGGAGGATGGGCACGCCGGAGCGCATCATCATCCCGAGGTTGCGGGTGAAGCGGGACAGCGCGATCTTGGCGAAGAGCTGCCCGAAGACGGGCATCCTGATCTTCACCGGGTCGACGGCGTTCCGCACCGCGGGGTGGTGCTTCCAGCGCGCCCAGGCCACCCCCGCCGCGAGCAGCACGACGACGCCCGCGGGCGCACCGACGCGCAGGCCGTCCGAGAGCACCACGAGGACGCGCGTGGGCAGCGGCAGCTCACCGCCGAGCGAGGCGAACATGCCGGCGAAGATCGGCACGATGAACAGCAGCATGCCGATCACCGCCAGGACGGCGATGACGAACACGACGACGGGGTAGGCCATCGCCGACTTGATCTTGGCCTGGAGCTTGACCTCGGACTCGAAGTTGTCGGCCACCTGCACCAGCACGGTCTCGAGGAAGCCGCCGACCTCACCGGCGCGGACCATGTTGATCATCAGCGGCGGGAAGACCTTCGGGTGCCGCGCCATCGCCACCGACAGCGAGGAGCCGCCCTCGACGTCGACCCGGATGCCGGCCAGGGTCCTGGCCAGCGGCTTGCAGGCGGTCTGCTCCGACAGGATCGACAGGGCGCGCAGCAGCGACAGGCCCGAGCTGATCATCGTGGCGAACTGCCGCGACATCACCGCCAGGTCCTTCAGCGGCACCCGGTTGCTGCCCGGCAGCGTGATCTCGCGGTTGAGGCCGGTGCCGGCCGGCTTGACCTTGAGCGGCGCGTGGCCCTGGGCCCGCAGACGGGCGACCAGCGCGGCCTCGTCGGCCGCCTCCATCTTGCCGGTGACGAGCTTCCCGGAGACGTCGCGGACGGTGTAGTCGAACAGCGTCGAGGTGGCCATCAGGCACCGCCCACCAGGCGGGAGAAGTCCTCGGGGCTGTTGGCCCTGCTGAGCGCCTCGGTGCGGGTGACCCGTCCCCGGCGCACCAGGTCGGCCAGGTGCTGGTCGAGGGTGTGCATGCCGTGGGCGGCGCCCGCCTGCATCGCCGAGTAGATCTGGTGGGTCTTGCCCTCGCGCACGAGGTTGCGGATGGCCGGCGTCGCCATCAGCACCTCGGTGGCCACCACCCGCCCGCGGCCGTCGGCGGTCTTGCACAGCGTCTGGCAGACCACGCCCTGCAGCGTCGCCGCCAGCTGGGCGCGGACCTGCTCCTGCTGCTCGGTCGGGAAGACGTCGACGACGCGGTCGATGGTCTGGGCGGCGTCCTGCGTGTGCAGCGTCGCGAAGACCAGGTGACCGGTCTCCGCGGCGGTCAGCGCCACGGAGATGGTCTCCAGGTCGCGCAGCTCGCCGACGAGGATGATGTCGGGGTCCTGGCGCAGCACGTGCTTGAGGGCGCTGGCGAAGGAGTGGGTGTCCTCCCCACCTCGCGCTGGTTGACCAGGCAGCTCTTGTGGCGGTGGAGGAACTCGATCGGGTCCTCGACGGTCATGATGTGGTCGCTGCGCGTGGAGTTGGCGAGGTCGATCAGCCCCGCCAGCGTCGTCGACTTGCCCGAGCCGGTCGGGCCGGTGACCAGCACCAGGCCGCGGGGCAGCCCGGCGAACCGCGCGACCGCGGGCGGGACGCCCAGGGCGTCCAGCGGCTTGATCTCGGCGGGGATGACGCGGAACGCCGCCCCGAGCGACTCCCGCTGGCGGTAGACGTTGACGCGGAAGCGGCCCCGCCCCGGCACCGAGTGCGCGAAGTCGAGCTCCAGCTCCTCCTCGAAGCGGGCGCGCTGCTTCTGCGTGAGCATCCCGTAGAGGCTGCGCTGCAGGACGGCGGAGGTGAGCCGCTCGAAGCCCTCCAGGGGCCGCAGCTCGCCGTGGCGGCGGACGGTGGGCGGCGCGCCGGTGGTCAGGTGCAGGTCGGACGCTCCCGTCTGCAGCATCGCCACGAGCACGGCGGTGATGTCGAGGCCGGCCTCGGCGTCCGGGTCGGCCTCGCCGCGCACGGGTGCCGGCGGCCCGGCCTGCGCCGGGAGGGCGGGCTCGTCGTCCTCCAGCACCGAGGCGGGGGCCCACCGCTGGTGCGCCACCCCGGGGTGCGGGGTCGCGGCGGGAGCGGGCGGCTCGACGAGGTGCTGCTCCCAGCCGGCGGCGCGGGCGGGCTGCGCCGGCACCGGCGCGTCCGCGGTCGGGGCGGGGCTGTTCCAGCTCACCACTCCGAGGTCGTCGCTGCTCCAGCTGCTCACCGGGCTCCTCCTGATCACGCGCCGAGGGCAGGGCCCTCCCGTCCTGGGAGAGCATCGGCGGGCGCGGGGGCGTCCTTGAGGAGCACGGCCCCTCGGGTCAGCGGGTGAGCAGCTGCTCGGGCACGGCCGGACCGGCGGCGCGCATGGCCTCCACCGGGGCGGGCAGGCCCGTCATCAGCTCGACCTGGCGGCAGGCCTGGTGCAGCAGCATCGCGAAGCCGCCCACCACGGGGGCTCCGGCGGCGGCCCACGCGGCGCCGAGCGCCGTGGGCCAGGGGGCGTAGACGACGTCGAGGAGCGCGCCCGCGGGGGCGCTCCCGCCGGGCAGCACCTCGGCGAGCACCTCCGCGACGCCGTCCGCCGCACCGACCGGAGCGGTGGAGACGACGACGTCGGCGCGGGCGAGCAGCTCGGCCACGGGCAGCGGCTCCGACCACCGGTGCAGCCGGACCTCGACGCCGAGGCGGGCGCCCACGTCGACCAGGGCACGGGCCCGCTCCGGGGAGCGCACCACGACGACCGGCTCGCGGGCGCCGAGCTGCGCCAGCGCCGCCAGCGCGGAGGCGGCGGTGGCCCCACCGCCCAGCACCACAGCGCTGCGCGGAGGCGCACCCGCCTCCGCAGGTTCGACCCCTGCTTCGGCGAGGGCGGCGACGACGCCGTGGACGTCGGTGTTCTCACCGCGCCACCCCGCACGCGCGCCCTGCTCGCCGCGGACCGGCAGCAGCGTGTTGACCGCACCGACGGCCAGCGCCAGGGACGAGGTCTGCGCCAGGAGCGGCAGCACCGCCGCCTTCAGCGGCATGGTCAGCGAGACCCCGACCCAGGTCTCGTCGAGCGCGGCGACCGCCGCCGGGAGCGCGGCGACGTCGACCTCGTGGGCGTCGTAGCGCCAGTCGAGCCCGAGCGCCGCGTACGCGGCGCGGTGCAGCGCCGGTGAGAGGGAGTGGGCGATCGGCGAGCCCCAGACGGCGGCCCTCATCCCTGCGGGTTGGCGCGCAGCCACGCCTGGAACTGCGCGACGTTGCGCTGGTGCTCCTCGTAGGTGTCGGCGAAGGCCGTGGCCCCCGTGGAGGGGTCGGTCACCACGAAGTAGAGCCAGCTGCCGTCGGCCGGCGCCAGGGCGGCGCGCATGGCGTCCTCCCCCGGGGAGGCGATCGGCCCCGGCGGCAGGCCCGGGTACAGGTAGGTGTTGTACGGCGAGGTGCTGGCGCGGTCCTCGGCGGTGGTGGTCAGCCCCGTCTTGCCGGTGGCGTAGTTGACCGTGGTGTCGAACTGCAGCGGCTGGCCCGCGGCGATGCGGTTCTCGATGACCCGCGCCACCTTGGCCATGTCCTCGGCGTTCGCCCCCTCCTTCTGCACCAGGCTCGCCTCGGTGAGCAGGCGGTGCCGCTCCGCCGGGTCGGCCGGGAAGCCGACCTCGTCCATGGCCTGCGTCGCGCGCACGACCATGGCCTGCAGCTGCTCCACCGGCGTGGAGTCGAGGTCGTAGGTGTACGTGGCCGGGAACAGGTAGCCCTCCACGGAGCCGTTCGCGCCGGCCGGCAGGCCCAGGGCGGGGTCCTTCGCGGCGGCCTCGTAGTCGCTCACGGGACGGCCGCTGGCCTCGGACAGCTTCTGGTAGATCTGCGAGGCCACGTTGCCCTCGATCACCCGCACCTGCAGCGACTGCCGCGACGACGGGTCGAGCAGCAGGGCCAGCGCCGAGGCGGCGGACATCTCCGAGCGCAGGCGGTAGGTGCCCGGCTGGATGGACGTCGCGGCGGGGTCGGCCGCGGCCGCGGTGAGGAAGGCGCCGGAGGTCTTCACGACGCCGGCCTCGGCCAGGGCCGAGGCGATGGTGCGGCCCGAGGCGCCGGCGGGGATCGTCACGTCGACGTCGCCGCTGCCGGTGCCCTCGTAGTCGCCGGAGTCGGTGAGGGAGGCGACCAGCGAGCTGGCCTGGCTGCCGACGAGCACGGCGCCGCCGCCGAAGAGGACGGCGCACACCGCCAGGACCACCAGGGCGGTGGTGCGACGGCGCTTGCGGCGCCGGTCGCGGTCACCGCGCTGCGCGCTGCGCTGCGCCGACCTCGAGGACGCACGGGACTCGGGGTTCCCGGGCAGGTCCTCCAGCGACAAGCCGCTCATCGGCGCGATCCGTCCCTCCTCCCGCCGCGGCGTCAGGCCCCGGCGGGCCCGGGGTCGACGGTCGACCCCGGTGGCCGGCCCGAGGCGCGCTCCGCGTCCAGGGCCGTCTGCAGCACCAGCACCGCCGCGACCTGGTCGACCACCTGTCGGTGGCGCCGGCCCGACCGCCCGGAGGCCGTCAGCGCCTGGTGGGCGCTCACGGTGCTCAGCCGCTCGTCGACGAGGCGCACCGGCACCGGCGCGACACGTCCTGCCAGATCAGCAGCGTAGCCACGCACGTGGGCCGCCGCTGGACCTTCGCGCCCGGAGAGCGAGAACGGGAGGCCGACGACGATCTCCACGGCCCCCCGTTCGGCGGCCTCGGTGACGATGCGTTGCAGGTCAGAGCCGTGGGCGCGGTCGCGCCGCAGCGTCTCGACGGGCGAGGCGATCAGGCCGTCGGGGTCGCTCGCCGCGAGCCCGACGCGCACCGACCCGACGTCGACGCAGAGCCTGACCCCCCGCCTCACCGCCCCGCCCCGCCGCCCAGCGCCCTCAGGCGCCCGCGGTCTGCGCCACGGCGGCGCGGACGGCGTCGAGCGCCGCGGGGAGCGCCGCCGCATCGGTGCCGCCGCCCTGCGCGACGTCGTCCTTGCCCCCGCCGCCGCCACCGAGGGTGGTGGCGGCCACGCGGACGAGCGCCCCGGCCTTCAGGCCCGCGGCGCGGGCCGCGGGGCTGGTGGCGATGACGACGACGGGACGGCCCTTGGCCACGCCGCCGACGGCGACGACCGACGCGGCCTCGCCGAGGCGCCCGCGGACGTCGAGCGCGAGGGTGCGCAGGTCGTCCGCGGAGGCGACCTCGCCGGCGCTGGTGGCGACCACGCGCACGCCGTCCTGCCCACCGAGCACCTCGGCGCCGGCCGCGAGGGCACCCGCTCCGGCGAGGACCTCCTTGGCGCGGGCCGCGGCGATCGTGCGGTCGGCCTCCTTGAGCTGGTCCAGGAGCACCGCGATGCGGTCGGGCAGCTCGTCGGAGCGGACCTTGAGCATCGTGGTCAGCTGGCTCACCAGGGCGCTCTCGCGCGCCAGGTGGGCGTGGGCGTCGGGGCCCACCAGCGCCTCGACGCGGCGGGTGCCCGAGCCGATGGACGCCTCGCCCAGCAGCGTGACCACGCCCAGCTGTCCGGTGCGCTCCACGTGGGTGCCGCCGCACAGCTCCTTGGACCACTCGCCGATGCCGACCATGCGCACGCGGTCGCCGTACTTGTCGCCGAAGAACGCGAGAGCGCCAGCGCGGCGAGCCGACTCGGGGTCGGTGACCGTGGTGGTCACGGGCAGGTCGTCGGCGAGGAAGGTGTTGACCTCCGCGGCGACGTCGACCAGCTGCGCCGGGGTGGGCGCGGCCAGCGCGGTGTAGTCGAAGCGCAGGCGGCCGGGCGCGTTCTCCGAGCCGGCCTGGCGGGTGCCGTCGGGGCCGAGCGCGTCGCGCAGGCCCTGGTGCACCAGGTGGGTGGCGGTGTGGGCGCGCGCCACGGCCAGGCGGCGCCCGGCGTCGACGACGGCCTCGACGGCGTCGCCCACGGCGACCTCGCCGGACACGACGGTGGCGTGGTGGACGTTCAGGCCCGGGATGGGGCGCTGCACGTCGGTGACGTCGACGACCGCCCGCACGCCGGTGGGCCCGGTGACGGTGAGGCGGCCGTGGTCGGCCAGCTGGCCGCCGCTCTCGGCGTAGAAGGGGGTCCTGTCGAGGACGAGCTCGACGTCGTCGCCCGCGAGCGCCACGGGGACGCTCGCGCCGTCGCGCAGGAGCCCGACCACGCGGCCCTCGGCGGAGAGCACCTCGTAGCCGAGGAAGTCGACGTCGCGGCCCAGCTCGTCGGCGACCTGGCGGTACCCAGCGGTGTCGGTGCGGCCGGCGCGCTTGGCGCGGGCGTCCTCGCGGGCGCGGGTGCGCTGCTCGGTCATGAGGCGGCGGAAGCCCTCGGCGTCGACCGAGACGCCCTGCTCGGCGGCCATCTCGAGGGTGAGGTCGATGGGGAAGCCGAAGGTGTCGTGCAGCTCGAAGGCGCGCTCGCCCGACAGGACCGGCTGCGTCGTGCTGCTCGCCGGTGCCGCCTTCTTCGCCTGCGCCACCGCGGTGTCGAGGATCGTGGTGCCGGCCACGAGGGTGCGCCGGAAGGCGTCCTCCTCGGCGTAGGCCACCGCGCTGATGCGGCCGAAGCCCTCGCGCAGCTCGGGGTAGGCCGGCGCCATGGCCTCCAGGGAGACGGGCAGCAGCTCGGGCAGCGTGGGGGTGTCGACGCCGAGCAGGCGCATGGCCCGCACGGCGCGGCGCACCAGGCGGCGCAGCACGTAGCCGCCGCCCTCGTTGCCGGGGGTGACGCCGTCGCCCATGAGCATCAGGGAGGCGCGGACGTGGTCGGCGACGACGCGCAGCCGCACGTCGGCGTCGCGGTCGGCGCCGTAGCGGACCCCGGCCAGCTCGGCGGCGTGCCGCAGCACGGGCGCGACCTGGTCGATCTCGTACATGTTGTCGACGCCCTGCAGCAGGAGCGCGGTGCGCTCCAGGCCCATGCCGGTGTCGATGTTCTTCTTCGGCAGCTCGTGGAGGATCGGGAAGTCCTTGCCCTGGCCCTCCCCGCGCTGGAACTGCATGAAGACGAGGTTCCAGATCTCCAGGTACCGGTCGCCCGCGGGGTCGTTGGCGGGGCCGCCGTCGGGCCCGTAGGCGGGGCCGCGGTCGACGTAGATCTCCGAGCAGGGGCCGGCCGGGCCGGGCTGGCCGGTGGACCAGTAGTTGTCCTCCATGCCCAGGCGCTGGATCCGCTCCGGCGGCAGGCCGGCGACGGTCTGCCACAGGCGGTGGGCCTCGTCGTCGTCGACGTACACCGTGGCCCACAGGCTCTCCGGGTCGAAGCCGTAGCCGCCCTGCGACTGCGGGGAGGTGACCAGCTCCCACGCGTAGGAGATCGCCCCCTCCTTGAAGTAGTCGCCGAAGGAGAAGTTGCCGTTCATCTGGAAGAACGTGCCGTGGCGCGTGGTCTTGCCGACCTCGTCGATGTCGAGGGTGCGCACGCACTTCTGCACGCTCGTGGCGCGCGGGTACGGCGGCGTCTGCTGGCCCGTGAGGTACGGGATGAACGGCACCATGCCGGCCACGGTGAACAGCAGGCTCGGGTCGGGGCTGATGAGCGAGGCGCTGGGCACCACGGTGTGCCCGCGGTCCTCGAAGAACGTCAGCCAGCGCCGGCGGATCTCGGCGGTCTCCACGGGTGTCCCCTCCGGGGGTGGTCAGGGAAGCAGGGTCAGGGGTGCCGGGCGGTGCCCGGCGGTCGGCGGCGGCCAGCGGCGGCCGTCGGCGGCGGCGTCAGGAGCGCGGACGCGTGGGGTTCTCGAGCAGGTCGCGGGCGGTCGCCTCGTCGATGGTGCCCGTGTCGACGCCGAGGGCGATGCGCAGGTCGTCCTCGCGCTCGGCCATGCCGGCGCGCACGTCGGCGGCGAAGGAGCGCACGGAGGCCGACCAGCCCTCGCCGTCCTGCGGGGAGGCCGCCTGCGCCAGGCGGACGGCCTTCACGGTGGCGAACACGCCGGCGGCCACGCCGATCCCGGCCAGCACCAGCCTGCCCACGGCTCAGACCGCCGCTCGGCCGGCGCGGCGACCGGCCTTGCCGGCACCCGTGCGGCGCCCGGCGACGGCCTGGCGCACGCCGTAGGTGAAGGCGGCGACGCGCACCACGGGCGAGCCGACGGTCGCGGCGAACAGCGCCGTCAGCGCCGAGACGTTGGTGGTCACCTGCGCGGCGTTGGTGGTGATCGTGTCGATCTTCTCCATCTGCTCGTTCGCCTGGCCCACCGTGGTGGTCACCTCGGCGATCAGCGGGACGGTCGAGTCGGACACGCCCTTGATGGCGGCGCGGGCCTCGTCGAGCACCGCGCCCAGCTTGAGGATCGGGCGCGCGAGCAGCGCGACGAGGACCACGAACGCGAGGGCCGCGACGAGCCCCGCGACATCTCCGACGGACAAGGGGGGACTCCTGAGCTCTGGGGCGACCACCCGGTCGAGGGTGCCCGGCGACCCTACCGCGCAGGCCCGCAGGGGTGGCTGGGGCGCGGAGGTGATCACGGCGCTCAAGCCCGCGAGCGGAGGTGTCGATCAAGGTCGGGTGACCTCCGCCCGCCCCTCGCTCGCCGCCGTGCAGCGCTGGGCCCTGCTCACCGCGGTCGGGGGGTGGACCTCGGTGCTGCACGGGGTGCACCTGCTGCTGGTCTCGCTCACACGGACCCCCGTGCACGTGGCCCCCGTCGTCGCGAGCCTGGTGGTCTGGGTGGCCGTGACCTGCTGGGGGCTGGCGCGCCGGCACCGGCTCACCACCGGGGAGACGGCCCTCGCCCTGGGCCTCGGCGCCGTGGCCCTCACCGCCAACGGCCTGCTGAGCGGCTCCCCCGGCCACCCGTACCTCATCTCGGCGGCGCTGCTGGCGCTCGCGCTGGCCGTGGTGGCCTTCTGCGGCGGGTGGTGGATGGTGCTCGGCAGCTCGACGGCGCTCGCGTGCCAGCTGGTGCTCGTCCTGGCCCAGGCCGGCACCGGACCGTTCGGCCTGTTCGTGGCGCTCTCCACCACCGCCACCACCGCCGGGGCGTGCCTGCTCATCGCGGGCGCGCAGCGCGACCTGCACGAGCTCGCCGACCGCGCCGAGGAGGAGGCCGCGCACGACCCCCTCACCGGGCTGCTGAACCGCCGCGGCATGGCCCTGGCGCTGCCGCGCCTGCGCGCGCAGGCGCCCGACGGGCACCGCGTGGCGGTCAGCGTCTTCGACCTCGACCACTTCAAGCGCGTGAACGACACCCACGGGCACGACGCGGGCGACCAGGTGCTGGTCGGCGTCGCCGCCGTCCTGCGGGAGCGGGCCCGCCACGGCGACCTCGTGGTGCGCCTGGGCGGGGAGGAGCTCGCCTGGATCGGCACGTGGGCGAGCCCGCAGGACGCCCGCACCGCCGCCGACCAGGTCCGCCTGGCCGTCGCCGCCGCGAGCCTGCCCGGGGGGCTGCGCATCACCACGAGCGCCGGCGTGGCCTTCTCCACCGGGGCCACGCACACCGCGCCGGACGTCGAGGCGCTCTCACGGCTGCTGGTGCGCGCCGACGCCGCGCTGTACGAGGCCAAGCACGAGGGGCGCGACCGCGTGGTCCTCGCACCCAAGCACGACCCCCGGCACGACCCCCGGCACGACCCCCAGCACGACGGAGCCCCCGCCCCGCAGGTGCGGGACGGGGGCTCCGGACGGGCTGGTGCCGGGGCTCAGCGCGCGTAGAACTCGACGACGCGGGAGACCTCGCAGGTCACGGGGACCTCGTCGCGGGTGGGGCGGCGCGCCAGGCGCACCTTCAGGTCGGCGAGCTGCACCTCGAGGTAGCCGGGGAGCGTGGGCAGCACGTCGCGGTGGGCGCCGGCAGCGGCGACCTGGAACGGCGTGGTCTGGGCGCTCTTGGCGTGCACGGAGATGATCTGGCCCACCGAGACGCGGAACGACGGGCGGTCCACGCGGACGCCGTCGACCAGGATGTGGCGGTGCACCACGAGCTGGCGCGCCTGGGCGATGGTGCGGGCCAGGCCCGAGCGCAGCACGAGGGCGTCGAGGCGCATCTCGAGCAGCTCGACCAGCACGTCACCGGTGCGGCCCGGGGAGCGGCGAGCCTCCTCGAAGGTGTTGCGCATCTGCGCCTCGCGGATGCCGTACTGGGCGCGCAGCAGCTGCTTCTGGCGCAGGCCCAGGGCGTACTCGGACTCGGTGCGGCGACGGGCGCGGCCGTGCTCGCCCGGCGGGTAGGGGCGGACCTCGAAGTAGCGCGCCGCCTTCGGCGTGAGCGGCACCCCGAGGGCGCGGGACAGGCGGACCTGGCGGCGGTTGCGGCTGGAGTGGGACACGAGCGGGTGACTCTCCTCAACGGGGTGGGCACTCGCGGTCGCGCTCCCGTGGCGGATCCTCGGGACGACCGGCGAACGACGGCGGCCCCCCACCGGCCGGCTCAGCCGGGCCGGGGTGACCACGCGGTGCGCGCACGACGGCGCAGCACCAGCGGAGAACATTACCGCAGGTCTAGCGCTTCCTGAGCAGCGCCCGGATCCGCTGCAGCCGGGCGCTGATCTCGCGCTCCGCGCCGTGCTCGGTGGGCCGGTAGTACTCACGGCCGTCGAGGTCGTCCGGGGCGTACTGCTGGGAGGCGACGCCGTGCGGGGCGTCGTGGGCGTACACGTAGCCCTTGCCGTGGCCGATCTTCTGGGCGCCGGCGTAGTGGGCGTCGCGCAGGTGGGCGGGCACCGGGCCGCCACGGCCGGCGCGCACGTCGGCGACGGCGGCGTCGACCCCCAGGTAGGCGGCGTTGCTCTTGGGCGCGGTCGCCAGGTGCACCACGGCCTGCGCGAGCACGATCCGCGCCTCCGGCATGCCGATGAGCTGCACGGCCTGCGCCGCGGCCACCGCGGTCTGCAGGGCGCTGGGGTCGGCCATGCCGACGTCCTCGCTGGCGGAGATGACCAGCCGCCGGGCGAGGAAGCGCGGGTCCTCCCCCGCCTCGAGCATGCGCGCCAGGTAGTGGAGTGCGGCGTCGACGTCGGAGCCGCGCAGGCTCTTGATCAGCGCGCTCGCGACGTCGTAGTGCTGGTCGCCGCCGCGGTCGTACCGGACGGCGGCGATGTCGACGGCGCGCTCGGCCATGGCCAGGTCGACGACGTCGGCCCCGGCGTCCTGCGCCACGCCGGCGGCGGCCTCGAGCGCCGTCAGGGCGCGGCGCGCGTCTCCGCCGGACAGCCGCACGAGGTGGGCGAGCGCGTCGTCGTCCAGCGACACCTGGCCGGCCAGGCCCCGCTCGTCGGTGGTGGCGCGCTGCAGGAGGGCGCGGACGTCGTCGTCGGTGAGCGGCGCCAGGCGCAGCAGCAGGGAGCGGCTGAGCAGCGGGCTCACGACCGAGAAGCTCGGGTTCTCCGTGGTGGCGGCGATGAGCACCACCCAGCGCTCCTCGACGCCGGGGAGCAGCGCGTCCTGCTGGGCCTTGGTGAACCGGTGGATCTCGTCGAGGAAGAGCACGGTGCGCCGGTCGTGCAGGTCGCGGCCGGTCTTCGCGGCGTCGAGCACGCGGCGCACGTCCTTGACGCCGGCGGTGACGGCGGACAGCTCCTCGAAGCGCCACCCGGTGCGCGGGCGACGACGTGCGCGAGCGTCGTCTTGCCCGTTCCCGGAGGACCCCACAGCAGCACCGAGGCGGGCCCGGCGCGGCCGTCGCCGCCCTCGACCAGGCGCCGCAGCGGGGCACCGGGGGTGAGCAGGTGCTGCTGGCCGGCGACCTCGTCGAGGGTGCGCGGACGCATCCGCACGGCGAGGGGCGCGCGGACCGAGCGCGACGTGGGGGCGCCGGAGCCGGTGTCGTCGTCCTCGTCGTCACCGCTGAACAGGTCGGGCGTCATGTCAGCGGACGTGCTGCTTCAGGAAGGCGACGGCCGCCGACCAGGCGGCCGTCGCCGAGGCCTCGTCGTAGGAGGGGCGCTCGTCGTTGACGAAGGCGTGGTCGGCCTCGTAGAAGCGGACGTCGGCCTCGACGCCGGACTGCTCGCGGATCTTCTCCGCGGTGGCCTCGACGGCCTCGCGGGTGATCCGGTCGCGGATGGCGTAGTGGCCCTGCACCGCCGCGCGCAGGCCGGAGTAGTCGGTGGCCCCGACGTCGGGCAGGCCGTAGAACGGCACGGCCGCGCTCACGCGCTCGCCCTGCTGGGCGGCCAGGGTCAGCACGAAGGCGCCGCCCATGCAGAACCCGACGACGCCGACGGTCGCCGAGGTGACCTCGGGGCGGCCCAGCAGGTGGTCGACGGCGCCGGCGAGGTCGCGGGCGGCCCCGTCGACCGGGAGCTCCTGCATGAGGCGCATCGCCTCGGCGCCGTCGTGCGTGGTGGCGCCGCCGTAGAGGTCGGGGGCGAGGGCCACGAAGCCCTCGGCGGCGAAGCGCCGGGTCAGGTCGGCGATGTGGCTGGTGAGGCCCCACCACTCCTGGATGACCACGAGGCCCGGACCGGAACCCCGGGGCGGGAGCTCGAGGTAGCCGTGGGCGGTGCCCTCACCGCTGGGGAACTCGACGTTCTGCTCGCTCACCCCCACATCCCAGCACGCCCCTGCGACACCCACCCCTCCCCTCCGGGGTGGGGGCGGATCCGGGGTGGGGCGCCACGGGCGATCCGGACGTAGCGTGAGGTGGTGACGCACACGCCGTCCGTGATGACCACCCCTCCCGCTGACCTCCCCACCACGCTCGGGGCCCTGCGCAGCAGCGGGCTCCCGCAGGCGGAGCCCCGCTCGGTCAAGGCCGAGCTGCGCGAGAACCTCCTGGCGCGGATGCGCTCCGGGGAGCCGCGCTTCCCCGGCGTCGTCGGCTTCGACGACACCGTGCTGCCCGAGGTCGAGCGGGCCCTGCTCGCCGGCCACGACCTCGTGCTCCTCGGCGAGCGCGGCCAGGGCAAGACCCGCCTGATCCGCTCGCTCGTGGCGCTGCTCGACGAGTGGACGCCCGTCATCGAGGGCTCCGAGCTGGGCGAGCACCCCCTGGAGCCCATCACGCCGGCCTCCGCCCGGCGGGCCCGCGAGCTCGGCGACGAGATGCCGGTGGCCTGGCGGCACCGCTCGGAGCGGTACGCCGAGAAGCTCGCGACCCCGGACACGTCCGTCGGCGACCTCATCGGCGACGTCGACCCGGTGCGCATCGCCGAGGGCCGGACCCTGGGCGACCCCGAGACCATCCACTTCGGCCTGGTGCCGCGCACCCACCGCGGGATCTTCGCCGTCAACGAGCTGCCCGACCTCGCCGAGCGCATCCAGGTCTCGCTGCTCAACGTGCTGGAGGAGCGCGACGTCCAGGTGCGCGGCTACACGCTGCGGCTCCCGCTCGACGTCCTCGTCGTGGCCAGCGCCAACCCCGAGGACTACACCAACCGCGGCCGCATCATCACGCCCCTGAAGGACCGGTTCGGCGCCGAGGTGCGCACGCACTACCCGCTCGACGTCGACCTCGAGGTCGAGCTCGTGGCGCAGGAGGCGCAGCTGGTGGCCGACGTGCCGCGCCACCTGCTCGAGGTGGTGGCCCGCTTCACGCGGGCGGTGCGCGAGTCGCCCGCCGTCGACGCGCGCTCCGGCGTCTCCGCGCGCTTCGCCGTCGCGGCGGCCGAGACGCTGTCGGGCGCGGCCCTGCGGCGCGCGGCGCTCACCGGCGACGAGCCCGTGGCCCGCGTCGGCGACGCCTACGGCGTGGTGCCGACGCTGCGCGGCAAGGTCGAGTTCGAGTCCGGCGAGGAGGGCCGCGAGGAGGAGGTGCTCGTGCACCTGCTCCGCACCGCCGTGGCGGAGGTCTTCCGCGCGCGGCTCGGCGGCGCGGACCTGTCGGGCTTCACCACGCTGGTCGCCGAGGGCGGCACCGTCTTCACCGGCGAGCTGGTGAGCAGCGCCGAGCTGCTCTCGCAGGTCGGGCGCGTGGACGGGCTCGCCAAGGTGCTGTCGCGGCTCGACCTGCCCGAGGCGCCCACCCCCGGGCAGGCGGCGGCCGGGGTGGAGATGGTGCTGGAGGGCCTGCACCTGACGCGCCGGCTGGCCAAGGACGTCGAGGCCGGCAGCGACGGCCACGGCGACCGCGCCGTCTACGGCGGCTGAGGAGGCGCACCGATGAGCAGGGCCTACCGGTACGGGGCGTGGGACGGCGGTGCGGACCCGCTCGCCCCGCCCTACGACGTGCGCGCCGCCGTCGACGCGATCGGCCGCGACGTCATGCAGGGGCGCTCGCTGCAGGAGGCCCTGCGCGACCTCCTGCGCCAGGGGGCGCCGGGTGAGCGCGACGAGCGCGACGGCGGGCTCGACGCCCTGCGCGAGCGGGTGCGCCGCCGGCGCGAGCAGCTGCGCTCCTCCGGTGACCTGGCCGGCTCGCTGCAGCAGGCGCGGGACAGGCTCGAGCAGGCGCTGACCACGGAGCGGGCGGCGCTCGACCAGGCGGCGGCCGACGCGGCGTCCCGCGAGGCCGCAGCGCGCGAGGCGGGCGACGACGACGGTGCGGCGTCCGCCGGGTCCGACGCGGCGCGGTCCGAGCTCTCCACGCCCAGCTCGA
>NZ_VUOH01000007.1 GCF_015390235.1 Quadrisphaera sp. INWT6
ACGGCGCCCCCGCCGCCGAGCAGGAGGGCGCACCGGTCGAGGAGGTGGCTCCCGCTCAGGAGGCGGCCCCCGCCGCGGACGGGGCCGGCTCCGCCGCCGAGGGGGTGCCGGCCGACGCGCCCGCCCCCGACCAGTCCGAGGCCGCCGCCGCCGTCGACCCCGCGGTCGACCCGGCCAGCGCCCCCGAGACGCTGACCGACACCCCCGACGAGCCCACCGGCGAGGCCGCTGCCGAGCCTGCGGCCGAGGCGCCGGCGGAGGCGTCCGAGCCCCGCCGCCGAGGCCGCTGCGGCCCCGGCCCCGGCCCCGTCCGGCGGCTCGCCGCGCCCGCGCCCCGCGCCGGGCCCCAAGGGCGGCCGTCGCGGCCCCAAGCCGCACGCCCCGTCGGTGCGCCCCGCCGTCCGTCCTGCGTCCGACCCCACCCCGTGGGGCCGCATGGGACGCCGAGGGCGTCGTCTGGGTCCGCACCGCCGAGGGCGAGCGCCAGGTCGGCACCGTGGTCGACGCCTCCGAGGCCGACGCGCTGGCCCACTACGGCCGCGAGTTCGACGCGCTGGTCGCGCAGGTCGACATCGCCGAGCAGCGCCTGATGTCCGCCGAGGTGGCTCCGGGTGAGGTCGTGGGCCAGCTCCGCGCCCTGCGCGGCACCCTCGCCGACGTCCAGGCCGTGGGTGACCTCGAGGGCCTGGCCCAGCGCACCCGCGACCTCGAGGCCGTGGCCGCGGCCCGCCGCGAGGAGGCCGACGCCGCCCGCTCCGCCGCCCGCGAGGCCGGGCTCGCCTCGCGCACCGCGATCGTGGAGGAGGCCGAGCAGATCGCGGCCACCGACCCCGAGCGCATGCAGTGGCGCCCCAGCGGTGACCGGCTCCGCGAGCTGCTCGACGCGTGGAAGGAGGCGCAGCGCACGCTCCGCCTCGACAAGAAGTCCGAGGACGAGCTGTGGAAGCGCTTCAGCGCCGCCCGCACGACCTTCGACCGCGCACGCCGCGCGTACTTCTCCCAGCTCGAGGACCGCAACGCCGACTCGCGCTCCGTGAAGGAGGCCATCGTCGTCGAGGCGGAGAAGCTCTCCACGTCGACCGAGTGGGGCCCCACCTCCACCGCCTACCGGGTCCTCATGGACCGCTGGAAGGCGGCGGGCCGCGGCTCCCGCAAGGACGACGACGCCCAGTGGGCGCGCTTCCGCGCCGCGCAGGACGTCTTCTTCGCCGCGCGCACCCAGGCCAACGAGGCCGAGGACGAGGAGTTCCGCGGCAACCTCGTGGTCAAGGAGGAGCTGCTGGTCGAGGCGGAGAAGCTGGTCCCCGTGACCGACTTCCGCTCGGCGCGCAAGGCCCTGCGCGACATCGGCGAGCGGTGGGAGGCGGCGGGCAAGGTGCCGCGCGCCGACCTGCAGCGGGTGGAGAAGCGGATGCGCGCCGTCGAGCAGGCCGTCAACGACGCCGAGCGCGCCACCTGGAAGCGCACCAACCCCGAGGTCAAGGCCCGGGCCGACAGCGCGGTGGAGCAGCTGGAGCGCGCGGTCGCCGGCCTCGAGGCCGACCTCGCCGCCGCGCAGGCCAAGGGCGACGCGCGCGCCGAGTCGCAGGCCCAGGCCGCGCTGGAGGCCCGCCGCCTCTGGCTCGACGCCGCCCGCCGCACCGCGGAGGAGACCTCCGCCTGAGCGACCCCGTCGCCGGCTGACCGCCCGCCGGCGCCGCCCGCACCACCCGCTCCTCGGAGCGGGCCTGTGGACGGCGCCAGCGGGCGGTCGCCGTTCCGGGGCAGGCTGGCGCGGTGGTCGCTCCCGCCCTGGCCTGGCTCCTCCCGCCGCCCGCCCGAGGGCTGCCGCTCGACGCGCTCCCCGAGCGCGAGCTGGCGGTGCTCGTGCGCGAGGGCCTGGTGGTGCGCGCGGCCGGCGCGCACCTCCCCGCGGACGCCGCCGGCTGCAGGGCCGCCCGGGCCTCCGTGCTCGCGGGCAGGCTCGAGCCCGGCGACGTCGTGGCGGGGGCCGCGGCGCTGTGGCTCCACGGGGCCGTGGAGGGCTGCGGGGTGGTCGACGTCCTCGTCGCGGGCCGCTCGGGGGGCTCGCGCCGCGACCCCGCGTGGCGGCGCACCCGCACCGCCGCGCTCCCCCGGGCCCAGCGCACCCGCGTCTGCGGCGTCCCGGTGACCACCCTGGAGCGGGCCGCCGCCGACGTCGCGCTGTGGCTGCCTCCCGGTGAGGCCGAGCCGCTGGTCAGCGCGGCGCTCGCCGGGGGCGCCGACGCCGGGCTCGTCCTGCGCGCGCTCGAGGTGGGCCCGCGCCCGGGGCTGCGCCGGGTCCGGCGGCAGCTGCGGGGACGCCTGGGCGCCGGCGGCCCGGCGGGCTCAGGCCTGCCGGCTGCCGGTGATCCGGTAGACGTCGAACACGCCGTCGACGCGGCGCACCGCGTTGAGCACGTGGTCGAGGTGGGTGGCGTCAGCCATCTCGAAGGTGAAGCGCGACACCGCGACCCGGTCGCGCGAGGTGGTGACCTGCGCCGACAGGATGCTGACGTGGTTGTCGGAGAGCACCCGGGTGACGTCGGACAGCAGCCGCGACCTGTCCAGGGCCTCGACCTGGATCTGCACCAGGAAGACGCTCGCCGAGCCCGGGTCCCACTCGACCTCCAGGATGCGGTCGGGCTCGGTGCGCAGGCGACCACGTTGCCGCAGTCCTCCCGGTGCACCGAGACGCCGGCGCCCCGGGTCACGAAGCCGACGATCGAGTCTCCGGGGACCGGGGTGCAGCAGCGGGCGAGCTTGACCCACACGTCGTCGGCGCCCTTGACCACCACGCCGGGGTCGCCGGTGCGCGGGCGGCGGACCGCCGGTGAGGGGGTGGTGGCCTCCGCGATGTCCTCGGTGGCGCCCTCCTCGCCGCCGAGTGCGCTGACCAGCTTCTCCACCACGGACTGCGCCGAGACGTGGCCCTCGCCGACGGCGGCGTACAGCGACGAGACGTCGACGTAGCGCATCTCGTTGGCGAGGCCCAGCAGGCCCTCGTGGCTCATCAGCCGCTGGATCGGCAGGTGCTGCTTGCGCATCGCCTTGGCGATGGCGTCCTTGCCCTGCTCGACGGCCTCCTCGCGGCGCTCCTTGGAGAACCACGCGCGGATCTTGTTGCGCGCCCTCGGGCTCTTGACGAAGGTCAGCCAGTCGCGGCTGGGCCCGGCGCCCTCGACCCGCGAGGTGAAGATCTCCACGACGTCGCCGTTGTCGAGCGCCGACTCCAGCGGCACCAGACGCCCGTTGACGCGGGCGCCCATCGTGCGGTGGCCCACCTCGGTGTGCACCGCGTAGGCGAAGTCGACCGGGGTGGAGCCGGCGGGCAGGCCGATGACCTCGCCCTTGGGGGTGAAGACGAAGACCTGCTGGGCGTTGATCTCGAAGCGGAGGCTGTCGAGGAACTCGCCGGGGTCGGAGGTCTCGGACTGCCAGTCGACCAGCTGCCGCAGCCAGGACATGTCCTCGAGGCTGCCGCCGTCGGCGCCGACGGAGGGCTGGCCCCCGGCCCCGCGGGCGCCGGCGTCCTTGTACTTCCAGTGAGCGGCCACGCCGTACTCGGCGCGGCGGTGCATGTCGTGGGTCCGGATCTGGATCTCCACGGCCTTGCCCTCGGGGCCCACGACCGTCGTGTGCAGCGACTGGTACATGTTGAACTTGGGCATCGCGATGTAGTCCTTGAACCGGCCCGGCACCGGGTTCCAGCGCGCGTGCAGCGCACCGAGGACGGCGTAGCAGTCGCGGACGGTGTCGACCAGGACGCGCAGCCCGACCAGGTCGTAGATGTCGGTGAAGTCGTGGCCCCGGACGATCATCTTCTGGTAGACGGAGTAGTAGTGCTTCGGGCGGCCGGAGACGGTGGCGCGGATCTTGGCGGCCCGCAGGTCGGCGGTGACCTGCTCGCGCACGGTCGCGAGGTACTCCTCGCGGGCGGGGGTGCGCTCGGCGACGAGGCGCACCACCTCCTCGTGCATGCGCGGGTAGAGGGTGGCGAAGGAGATGTCCTCCAGCTCCCACTTGATGGTGTTCATGCCCAGGCGGTGGGCCAGCGGCGCGTAGATCTCGAGCGTCTCGCGGGCCTTCTTCTCGGCCGAGGCCGCGGGCACGAACTTCCAGGTGCGGGCGTTGTGCAGCCGGTCCGCCAACTTGATGACCAGCACGCGGATGTCCTTGGCCATCGCCACGACCATCTTGCGCACGGTCTCGGCCTGGGCCGCGTCGCCGTAGGTGACCTTGTCGAGCTTGGTGACGCCGTCGACGAGGTTGGCCACCTCGTCGCCGAACTCGCGGCGCAGCTCTGCCAGGGCGTAGCCGGTGTCCTCGACGGTGTCGTGGAGCAGCGCCGCGGCCAGCGTCGGCGGGGTCATGCCCAGCTCGGCGAGGATCGTCGCGACGGCGACGGGGTGGGTGATGTACGGGTCGCCGCTCTTGCGGCGCTGCCCGCGGTGGGCCTTCTCGGCGACGACGTAGGCGCGCTCGAGGACGGCGGTGTCGGCGCGGGGGTGGTTGGCCCGCACGGCCTTGAGCAGCGGCTCGATCGCCGCGGGGCTCGTGGGCGGGCGGGTGCCGAGGCGGGCGAGGCGCCGGCGGATGCCGCTGCCCGGGGCAGGGGCTCCGGGCCCGTCTCGTCCGGGGCCTCGCTCGCGCGCGGGCTCGGCACGGTCTGCTCAGCCACGAGTCACCTCCGGTTCCGGTCCGCCGGGGGCCCGTCGGGCCCGCACGAGCGGTCCGGACGATCCTACGGCGCGAGGACCCGGGTGGGACCGCGCCGGGGTCGAGCGGGTCGAGCGGGTGGTGCGGGCCTCAGCCCGGGGGCACCTGCAGGAGCGAGACCACCGGGACGTCCTCCCCGGCGGCGGCCCGCAGCACCGTGCGCCCGCCGAGGGCCGGCAGCTCCATGAGGAAGCCGGCTCCCGCCACGGTCCCGCCCAGCCGCTGCACCAGAGCGCAGGCGGCGGCGGCCGTGCCACCGGTGGCGAGGACGTCGTCGACGACGAGCACCCGGGCGCCCGCGGGCACGGCGTCCTCGTGCGCCTCGATGACGGCCTCGCCGTACTCGAGCGAGTACGCCTGCCGCACCGTGCGCCACGGCAGCTTGCCGGCCTTGCGCAGCGGCACGAACCCGGCGCCGAGGGCGAGGGCCAGCGGGGTGCCGACCACGAAGCCGCGGGCCTCGACCCCGGCCACGAGGTCGACGGGCCCGAGGGTCCGTGCCAGCTCGGCGATGCCGTCGGTCGCGGTGCGCAGCGCGGCCGGGTCGGACAGCAGCGGGGTGATGTCCCAGAAGGTGATGCCGGGTGAGGGGTGGTCCGGCACCGAGCGGAGCAGCCCCGCGAGGTCGGCCGGGGTCACCGGCGGCGGCCGCCGGGACGGCGCGGCTGCTGCCGCTGGCCCCCCGAGGGGCTGCGGGTGCCGCGGCGGGCCGGGCGCTCCAGGACCGCCGTGGTGGTGGCGGCCCCCTCGGTCGCCTCGCCGCCCGGGGCGGTGGCGCTCGCCGCACCCGCGCCCGCGCCCGCGGCCACCGGCACCGAGGAGCCCGTGCGGCGCGACAGCACGCGCTCGCGCTGGCGGGCGATGTCGGGCTCGCGCTCGCGCATCTGCACGTACAGCGGCGGCGCGAGGAAGACCGAGGAGTACGTGCCGGCGATGATGCCGACGAAGAGCGCGAGGGAGATGTCGCGCAGGGTGCCAGCGCCGAGCAGGAACGCACCGATGAAGAGGATCGAGGCGACCGGGAGCAGCGCCACCACCGAGGTGTTGATGGAGCGCACCAGCGTCTGGTTCACCGCGAGGTTCGCGGCCTCGGCGAACGTCCGGTTGCTGCTCGACAGCACGTGCTCGGTGTTCTCGCGGACCTTGTCGAACACCACGACCGTGTCGTACAGCGAGTACCCGAGGATGGTCAGGAAGCCGATCACGGTGGCGGGTGTGACCTCGAAGCCCGACAGCGAGTACACGCCCGCGGTGATGACGACGTCGTGCACCAGGGCGACCAGCGCCGCGGCCGACATCTTCCAGGTGCGGAAGTACAGCCCCAGCACCACCGCGGCCAGGACCACGAAGATCAGCAGTCCGCGGACCGCGTTGGCGGTGACGTCGGCGCCCCAGCTCGGGCCGACGAAGGACGAGGTCACCGACGCGGGCTGCACGCCGTAGCCCTGGGCGAGGGCGGTGGCGACCTGGTCGGTCTGCTCCTGGCTCAGGCGCTCGGTCTGGACGCGGACGGCGTTCTCGCCGACAGAGGAGATGCGCGGGGGCTCGCCGTCGGGCACCACGGAGGTGACGGCCTGCTCGGCCGGCTCCTGGGAGGTGGTGGTGACGTCGGAGACGCGGAACTCCGAGCCACCGCGGAACTCGATGCCGCCGTTGAGGCCCTTGGTGAGCAGCAGGACGACGGAGAGGCCGACGAGCAGTGCGGCGACCACGTACCAGGTGCGGCGGGTGCGCATGACGTCGATCCCGCGCTTGCCGGAGTAGAGGTCGTTGCCGAGCTGGGCGAAGGACGGCATGTCAGCGCTCCTCGCTGGTCGGGCCGGACGGCGTCTGCGGGTCCGCGGAGGGCGGGTCGCCTCCGGCCTCCCGCTGCCGGGCCGCCTCGGCGGCGCGGCGCTCGGCGATGGTGGCGCGGCCGCCGCCGGCGCTCACCGACTGCCGCTCGCGCTCGGGCGCGGCGCTGGTGTCGAGGTCGTCGGCGCCGTGGGCCTCCTCCGCCGGGGCGGAAGCCCGCGACGGGCGCGGCCGGCGCTCGACCGGCGTGCGCACCCGTCCGCGGCCGGCGTAGGCCGGGACCGGGGCCCGGCCGAGCCGCTCGGCGTCGAAGCCCGAGAGCCGGTGACCGCTGGCGAAGAACTTCTTGCGGGCGATGAGCACCAGCACCGGGTGGGTGAAGAGCACCACGACGAGCAGGTCGATGACCGTGGTGAGACCCAGGATGAAGGCGAAGCCCTTGACCCCGCCGACGGCGAGGAAGTACAGCACCGCCGCGGCGAGGAAGTTCACGACGTCGGAGATGATGATCGTCCGCCGGGCGCGGGCCCAGCCGGTCTCCACCGCGGAGGTCAGCGAGCGGCCCTCGCGACCTCGTCGCGGACGCGCTCGAAGAACACGATGAACGAGTCGGCGGTGATGCCGATCGAGACGATGAAGCCCGCGACGCCGGCCAGGCTCAGGCGGTAGCCGTAGCCCCAGCCGAGGAGCACGGTCAGCAGGTAGGAGATCCCGGCGGCCAGGAAGAGGCTCGCGACGGTGACCAGGCCGAGCGCCCGGTACTGCGCCATCGAGTAGACGACCACCAGCACCAGGCCGATGGCACCGGCGAGCAGGCCGCGCTCGAGCTGCTCGGAGCCGAGGACGGCCGAGATGCGCTCGACGGACTGCTGCGTGAAGGAGATCGGCAGGGCGCCGAACTTCAGCTGGTTCGCCAGCGTCCGTCGCGGTCTCCTGGGTGAAGGAGCCGCTGATCTGGGCGTTGCCGTCGGTGATCGGGCTGTTGACGGACGGGGCCGAGACGACGGTGCCGTCGAGCACGATGGCGAACTGGTTGCGGGGGCTCTCGAGGCCGAACAGGCGCGTGGTGGTGGTGCGGAACTCGTCACCGCCCTCGCTGTCGAAGCTCAGGTTGACGACCCACTGGCCGTTGCTCGCCCCGGTGCTCGTGGTGCCGAGGCCGGCGGTCGCGTCGTCGATGTCCGTGCCCTCGACCTCGACCGGGCCGAGCAGGTACTTGGCCGCGCCGTCCGAGGAGCAGGTCGCGATGGGCCCGCTCGGGTCGTCGTCGAGCTCGCGGCCGACCTGCACCGGGTTGCTGCAGTCGAGGGCCTGGAAGGCGGCGCCCAGCTCGGGGGTCACCTGCGACAGGTCGCTCGGGTCGGTGGAGCTCGCCGAGGGCGTCGCGCCGTCGGTGGCGGCCGCCGCGTCGGTGGTGGTCGGCGTCGCCGCGGCGTCCGTCGCCGCCGGGGTGGCTGCGGCCGCGTCGGTCGCGGCGTCGGTCGCAGCGGGCGTCGAGCCGGCCATGAGCGCGCCGGGCAGGCGGCTGCCCTGGGCGCTCTCCGTCGCGGCGGGCGCGGCGGTGTCGGTCGCCGCGGGGGTGGCCGCGTCGGTGGCGCCCTCGGTGGCAGCGGGGGTCGACCCGTCGGTCGCCGCGGGCGTGGCCCCGTCGGTCGTCGCCGGGGTCGCGCCGTCGGTGGCGGCCGGGTCGGCCCCGTCGAGGGAGGCCGCCGGGACGGGCGCGCCGGAGGCGACGGCCAGGACCGGGCGGAAGCGCATCTGCGCCGACTGCGAGACCAGCTCGACGGCACCGGCCTGCTCGCCGGGTCGCCGGGGAGGCTGACGATGATGTTGTTGCCGCCGGAGCTGGTGATCTCCGCCTCGGTCAGGCCCGAGGAGTCGACGCGCTGGCGGATGATCGTGATCGCGTCGGCGATCGTCTGGTCGGTGATCTGGTCACCGCTCTGACCACCGCGCAGCTGCGGCGTCAGGATGATCTGCGTGCCGCCGGCGAGGTCGAGCGCCAGCTTGGGCGTCAGCCCCGCACCGCCCCACTGGACGGCGGCGCCGAGACCGGCGACGAGGGCGACCACCAGGGCCGTCAGCCAGAGCAGCGAGCGCTTGGCGCGGGAGGTGGAGGAGCGGGAACGGGCCAACGGGGTCTCTTCCGGACGGGGGCCGGCGCGGAGCCGGCCAGGATCAGCGCTCGGGGCGCTCCGGCGCCTCGGCGAGCCCCCCGGTCGTCCCGCCGTCAGCGGCGGTGGTCCCGGGGGTGGTGTGGGTGGAGGACGTCGACGCCGCGGACTGCTCCGACGGGTCGGTCACGACGGCGTCCTCGACCTTGCGGGCCCACGGCCGCGCGCGCCCAGGTGGTGCGCACGCCGTCGGCGACCTCGAGGTCGATCGTGGTGTCGCCGACCTCGACGATGCGCGCGTACAGGCCCGAGGTGGTCATGACGCGCTGGCCGACGGCGAGCGTCGACTGCATGTCGGAGACGGCGCGCTGCTGCTTGCGCCCGCGCAGGACGAGCCAGAGCAGGAGCAGGACCGGGAGGAGGAGGATCAAGGCGTCCATCGGCAGCGACCCTACCCGCCGTGGCTGGGCGGTTCCGGGCTTCGGCCGGACTGCCCGGGATCGTCGGCGCCGAGCGCTCCCCCGCCCCAGCCCCCGCCGGGGCGGGCCAGCGGGGGCTCGAGGCCCAGGTGGCGCCACGCGGCCTCGGTGGCCACGCGCCCGCGCGGCGTCCTGCCGATGAGGCCCTCGCGCACCAGGAACGGCTCGACGACCGTCTCCACGGTCTCGCCCTCCTCCCCCACCGCGACGGCCAGCGTCGACAGGCCCACGGGACCGCCGCCGAAGGTGCGGCACAGCGCGCGCAGCACGGCCCTGTCGATGCGGTCGAGCCCCAGCGGGTCGACCTCGTAGACCTCCAGCGCGGCGCGCGCGGCAGCCTCGTCGACCACCCAGCCCGAGGGGTCGGCGGCGGCGCCCCCCGCCCCGGGGCCGCGCACGAGCGTCCAGTCGCGCACGCGCCGGAGCAGGCGGTTGGCGATGCGCGGTGTGCCGCGCGAGCGCCGGGCGACCTCGCGGGCCCCCTCCGAGGTCAGCGGCACGCCGAGCAGCGCCGAGGAGCGGTGCAGCACCCGCTGCAGCTCCTCGGCGGAGTAGAAGTCGAGGTGGGCGGTGAAGCCGAACCTGTCGCGCAGCGGCGCGGGCAGCAGCCCGGCGCGGGTGGTGGCCCCGACCAGGGTGAACGGCGGCAGGTCGAGCGGGATGGCGGTGGCGCCGGGCCCCTTCCCGACCACGACGTCGACGCGGAAGTCCTCCATCGCGACGTAGAGGAGCTCCTCGGCGGGGCGGGCGACCCGGTGGACCTCGTCGACGAAGAGCACGTCGCCCTCCTCCAGCGAGGTCAGGACGGCCGCGAGGTCTCCGGCGTGCTGGATGGCGGGCCCGCTGGTGATGCGCAGGTTGGTGCCCAGCTCGGCGGCGATGATCATCGACAGCGTGGTCTTGCCCAGGCCGGGCGGGCCGGACAGCAGCACGTGGTCGGGCGCCCGGCCGCGCGCCCGGGCGGACTCGAGGACGATCGAGAGCTGGTCGCGGACCACCTGCTGGCCGACGAAGTCGCGCAGGCTCTTGGGGCGCAGGGCGCTCTCGGCGGCGCGCTCGGTCTCGTCGGCACCGGGGCCCACCAGGCGGTGGTCCACGAGGTCGGACGCGGTGTCCGGCCCGTCTCCGGAGAGCTCGCGCGACCCGTCGCCCGGGAGGGAGGGGGCCATCAGTGCCGCCCGAGGTGGCGCAGGGCCGCCCGCAGGGTGGTGGCCAGGTCGGGCTCGCCGCCGTCGGCCGGCGCCGCGGTGCCGCCCTCGCCGGTGACCGCCGCGACGGCGTCCTCCGCCTGCTTCGCGTTGAAGCCGAAGCCGACCAGCGCCTCGACCACCGGCGACGGCGCGGGCCGTGCCGCGGCCGGCGCCGCCGCTGCCGGCTTCCCGGCGCGGCTCGCGGGCAGCTCGTGCGGGGGGCCGAGCCGGTCGGCCAGCTCCAGCACCATCCGCTGCGCGCCCTTGTGCCCGATGCCCGGCACGCGCTTGAGGGCCGTCAGGTCCTCCGCGGCGACGGCGACGCGCAGCTCCTCCGGGGAGTGCACCGCCAGCACGGCGAGCGCCAGCTTGGGGCCGACGCCGGTGACGGTCTGGAGGACCTCGAACACCTCGCGCTCGTCGGACTCGGCGAAGCCGAACAGGGTGAGCGAGTCCTCCCGGACCACCAGGGACGTGTGCAGCAGGGCCTCCTGGCCGCGCCGCAGGTCACCGAGGGTGCGGGGGGTCGCGAGCACGAGCATGCCGACGCCGCCCACCTCGACGACGGCGCCGTCGAGCCGCAGCGACAGGACCGTGCCGCGCACAGAAGCAATCACGGGGCGCAGCCTCGCACGGCCCTCCGACAGCCCCAGCAGCCCCGGGACGCCCGCGCCCTGGACGCCCGCGCGTGACTCTCGGTCATGTCGCTTCACCCGAACGGGCGTGCGACGTGCGAGGCTGGCGGGGTGCGCGTGATGGGTGTCGACCCGGGGCTCACCCGGTGCGGGTGGGGCGTCGTCGACGGCCTGCCCGGTCGGAAGGTGCGCCTGGTCGACGTCGGCGTCGTCCGCACCGACCCCGACCTGCCGCTGGCCCAGCGCCTGCTGCAGGTGGCGGACGGCCTGACCGCCGTCCTGCGCGAGTGCCTGCCCGACTCCGTGGCCGTCGAGCGGGTCTTCGCCCGCAACGACGTCTCCACGATCATGGGCACGGCCCAGGCCAGCGGCATCGCCATGATGCTCGCCGCGCAGCACGGGCTGCCGGTCGACAGCCACACCCCCAGCGAGGTCAAGGCCGCCGTCACCGGCAGCGGCCGCGCCGACAAGGCCCAGGTGACCCTCATGGTCACCCGCATCCTCGGGCTGGCCGAGGCCCCGAGGCCGGCGGACGCCGCCGACGGCCTCGCGCTGGCCATCTGCCACCTGTGGCGCGGCGGCCCGTCGGCCGCCCACGACGAGACCCTGCACCCCACCACCCCGTGGGAGCCCTGACCGGGACCGCCGGCGCCCCCACGGCCGCGCAGACGGCGTGGGCCCGCGCCGCCGCAGCGGCACGGGCCCAGCCGAAGGGGTGGCGCGTCCCCGTCCGGTGAGGCGGGTCGCGCTCCCGGTCTCGAGGAGCCGTCAGGCGTCCTCGAGGACCCCGTCCGGGATGTCGAGGTTGGCGTAGACGTTCTGCACGTCGTCGAGGTCGTCGAGGGCGTCGATGAGCTTGAGCACCGACTGGGCCTTCTCGGCCTCGACCGGCACCTGCATCGACGGGACGAAGGCGGCCTCGGCCGAGTCGTACTCGATGCCGGCCTCCTGCAGCGCGGTGCGCACCGCGACCAGGTCGGTGGCCTCGCTGATGACCTCGTAGGTGTCGCCCAGGCGGTTGACCTCCTCGGCGCCCGCGTCGAGGACCGCGGTGAGCACGTCGTCCTCGTCGAGCTCGCCCGCGGGGACCTCGACGACGCCCTTGCGGGTGAAGAGGTAGGAGACGCTGCCCGGGTCGGCCATGGTGCCGCCGTTGCGGGTGAAGGCCACGCGCACGTCGGAGGCGGCGCGGTTGCGGTTGTCGGTGAGGCACTCGACCAGGACGGCGACGCCGTGGGCGGCGTAGCCCTCGTACATGATCGTCTGGTAGTCGGCCCCGCCGGTCTCGGCGCCCGAGCCGCGCTTCACGGCGCGGTCGATGTTGTCGTTGGGGACCGAGTTCTTCTTCGCCTTGGTGATGGCGTCGTAGAGCGTCGGGTTGCCGGCCGGGTCACCGCCGCCGGTGCGGGCGGCGACCTCGATGTTCTTGATCAGCTTGGCGAAGGCCGAGCTGCGGCGAGCGTCCTTGACGGCCTTCTGGTGCTTCGTGGTAGCCCACTTGGAGTGGCCTGACATCAGCACGTCCCTCTGCGTCGTAGCGGCGGCTGCAGCGCACCGGCGGGTGGCCGGGCGGCGGCAGCGCAGGATCTGCCCAGATCTTACCGCTGGTGGTGCTCCCGGCCCTCCTGAGCACCAGCCGGCGGTCAGCCGGTGATCATGGAGACGAACAGCGCGTGCACCCGGTGGTCGCCGGTGATCTCCGGGTGGAACGACGTCGCCAGCAGGTGCCCCGACCTGACGGCCACGACGCGCCCGCCGCCGGCCCCGCCCGCGCTGGTCGTGGCGAGCACCTCCACGCCGTCGCCGACCTCCTCCACCCAGGGGGCGCGGATGAACGCCGCCCGCACGGGCCCGCCGTCGACGCCGGCGACGGCGAGGTCCTCCTCGAACGACTCCACCTGCCGCCCGAAGGCGTTGCGGCGCACGAGGACGTCGAGCCCGCCGAAGGTGCGCTGGCCGGGGATCCCGTCGACGAGCCGGTCGGCGAGCATGATCAGACCCGCGCACGAGCCGTAGGCGGGCATCCCGCCGGCGATGCGCTCGGTCACCAGCTCGTGCAGCTCGAAGGTGCGGGCCAGCTTGTCGATGACGGTCGACTCCCCGCCGGGGAGCACCAGCGCGTCGACGGCGCGCAGCTCGCTGGGCCGCCGCACCGGCACCGCGCGGGCGCCGGCGGCCTCCAGGGCGCGGGCGTGCTCGCGGACGTCGCCCTGGAGGGCCAGGACTCCGACCAGGGGGGCGGACGCCGAGGGGGTGCTGGTGCTCACGGCCACGATCCTCCCAGCGCGCCCCCGGAGGCAGGATGGGCCCCGTGACGACCACCTCCGCGCAGCCCCGGCCCGACGTCGCCGACCTCGCGCAGCGCGCGGCCGAGCTCGAGGCCGCCGACCCCCTGGGCTCCCTGGCCGACAGGTTCGACCTCCCCGACCACGGCTCGGTCTACCTCGTCGGCAACAGCCTCGGGGCGCTGCCCCGCGCCGTGGCCCCCGCCGTCGCCGACGCCGTCGGCCGCCAGTGGGGCCGGTCGCTCGTCGCGGGGTGGAACACCGAGGGCTGGTGGACGGCGCCGCTGCGCGTCGGCGACCGCGTGGGAGAGCTGGTCGGCGCGGCCCCGGGGCAGGTGGTGGTGGGTGACACCACGAGCGTCCAGCTGCACAAGGCCCACCTCGCGCTGGCCGCGCAGGCGCGCCGCCGCGACCCGGCCCGGCGCGTGGTGGTGGCCGACCCGGGCTCGTTCCCCACCGACCTGTACGTGCTGGCCTCCGACGCCCGGCTCGCCGGGCTCGAGGTGGTGCTCGCCTCCCCGCCCGACGTGCCCGCCGTGCTCGCGGAGCGGGGCGAGGAGGTGGCGCTGGTGACCCTGAGCCAGGTCGACTACCGCACCGGCGAGCTCTGGACCTGCCCGGCCTCACCCGCGCCGCTCACGGCGCCGGCGCCCTGGTGCTGTGGGACCTGTGCCACTCCGCCGGCGTGGTGCCCGCCGGCCTCGACGCCCACGACGTCGACTGCGCCGTGGGCTGCAGCTACAAGTTCCTCAACGGGGGCCCCGGCGCGCCGGCCTGGATCTACGTGGCCCGGCGCCTGCAGGACGGCTTCGCCAACCCGGTGCCGGGGTGGCACTCGGCGGCGCAGCCCTTCGCGATGAGCCCCGAGTACTCCCCCGCCACCGACGCGTCGGTGGCCCGCACCGGGACGCCGCCGGTCCTCAGCCTGCTGGCCCTCGAGGCGGCGCTCACCGCCTACGACGGCGCGGCGGTGGAGGAGGTGCGGGCGCGCTCGCTGTCGCTGACCGGGTTCGCGCTGGAGGCGCTCGACGCGCTCGTGCCCGAGGTCGACGTCGTGACCCCGCGCGCCCCCGAGCGGCGCGCCAGCGCGCTGGCGCTGCGCCACCCCCAGGCGTGGGGGCTCTCCCGCGCCCTGGCCGCGCGCGGCGTCCACGGCGACTTCCGCGCGCCCGACGTCGTGCGCTGGGGCGTGGCACCGCTCTACCTGACGCACGCGGACCTGCTCACCGCCGTCGTCGCCCTGCGCGAGGTGCTGGACGGCGGGGAGCACCTGGCCGCCGAGGCCGGCGACCGGCCGACCGTCACGTGAGCGAGGCCCCTCCCCCGCCGCTGGCGTGGCTGCCCCCCGAGGAGGAGCCGTGGGCGCTGTCGCTGGTGGTGCGCGTCGAGCGCGAGAGCGCCGGTGGGCCGCCCGCCCACACGGACGTGCTGGTGGCGACCGCCCGCGCCGTGGTCGCGCTGCTGGTCGACGAGCGCACGGCTGACCCCGAGGGCGTCTTCCACGACGCCGTGGAGCGGTGGCGGGGCCAGCGGATCCGCAAGATCGGGCGCCGCGCGCGGGGCGCCCGCTGGGACCGGACGGCCGACCTCCCCCACGTCGAGGCCCGCTCCGGGACCGCACAGGTGCGCGCCTTCGCACCCCACCCCCGCGACGACGCCCCGAAGGTCCTCCGCGACCTCCAGGTCGGCGGGCTCGAGCTCACCGACCCCTCCGAGCGTGATCATGGGCGTCCGCCACCCTCGAGCGGTCCGGTGCTCACCGTCCGACTGGCCCCCGGGGTGTCCATGAGCACCGGCAAGGCCGTCGCCCAGGTGGGGCACGCGGCGCAGCTGGCGCTCGAGCGGCTCGACCGCCGCACGGTGCTCGCCTGGCTCGAGGGCGCAGACCCGGACGTCGCCACCGGCCTCGGCGTCCGGGTGGTCGAGGGGGGACCCGTGCTGCCCGCGTCGCGCCGGGTAGACGTCCGCGACGCCGGCTACACCGAGGTGGCCCCCGGGACGGTGACGGTCAGCGCCGGCTTCGAGGGCTGACCGGCGCGGCGGCCCCGCCACACCGCGCCCAGCGCATTTATTGACTGATCGTTCATCTATGAACGATGATGGGCGCATGGCGAGACCCCGCAGCTTCGACGAGGCGGTCGTCGTCGACGCCGCCGCACGGTGCTTCACCGAGCTCGGCTACGCCGCCACCTCCGTCGACGACCTGGTCAGCGCCACCGGCCTGCACCGCGGCAGCCTCTACGGCGCCTTCGGCAGCAAGCGCGGCCTCTTCCTCGCGGCCCTGGCCCGCCACACGGCGCCCGCCGGCGAGCGCGCGCTCGACCTGCTGCTCGTGGCCGCGCTCGAGCTGGCCCCGCACGACGAGGAGGTGCGCGCCGTCGTCGAGCGCTCCTGCGCGGCCCTCGGGGAGAGCGCTGCCACCTCGCTGGGCCACCGCCTCCTCGAACGCGCCGGGGTGCAGAGCGCCGCCCCTCCAGCACCGCAGCCCCACCCGACACCCAGGAGGTCCTGATGGCCCGCATCCGCGTCAGCGACGCACACCTCGAGGTCCGGCTCACCGGCCTCGACGCGCTCTGGGCTCTCCGGCGCGGCCTGACCGTGCCGCTGAGCGCCGTGCGCGGCGCGACGGCCGACCCCGGCGCGGCCGCCGAGCCCAAGGGCGTGCGCGCCCCCGGCCTGCACCTGCCGGGCGTGGCCGCCGTCGGCACGTTCCACCGCGGTGGCGACAAGACGCTCTACGCCGTGCACTCGGGGCGGCGCACCGTGGTGGTGCAGCTCGACCCGGGGCCGGAGACGTCGGGGTTCGCGCGCGCCGTCGTCGAGGTCGCGGACCCCCGAGCCGCCGTCGACGCCGTCAACCGGGCGCTCGCCCGGCGATAGTCGCCCCGCCGCGAGCCCCGCCGCGAGCCCTGCGGCCAGTGATCACGGGCGTCCCGCCACCGATCACGGGGTCCGGTGGGTCCGTGCTGGGCGAACGCCTCCGGCAGACCGTGATCACGTCGTCGGGCGCGCGAGCGCCGCGCTGCCCGGAGCGCGACGACGTCGGCGGCTGACCGCGGTCACCTCCCGCGCTGACCGCGGTCACCTGGCACCCCGGCCTCCTGGACCGAGGCACCGCCAGGTGACCGCGGTCAGGACGGGGACTGACCGCGGTCACCTGGCGACGGGGGGGGCTCGGAGGGCACAGCCCCTGGGCGCCAGGACGACGAACGGCCGGCACCCCTCGCAGGGATGCCGGCCGTTCGTGCGCGAGCCCGGCGCTGGTCAGCGCCGGAGCGTCACCAGCCGCGGGTGGCGAGCCGGTGCGGCTCCGGGATGGCCTCGACGTTCAGGCCGACCATGGCCTCGCCCAGGCCGCGGGAGACCTTGGCGATGACGTCGGCGTCGTCGTGGAAGGTCGTCGCCTGGACGATCGCCTCGGCGCGCTGCTGCGGGTTGCCCGACTTGAAGATGCCCGAGCCCACGAAGACGCCGTCGGCACCGAGCTGCATCATCATCGCGGCGTCGGCCGGGGTGGCGATGCCGCCGGCGGTGAACAGCACGACGGGCAGGCGGCCGGCCTCGGCGACCTCGACGACCAGGTCGTACGGGGCCTGGAGCTCCTTGGCGGCGACGTACAGCTCGTCCTTGCTGAGCGAGGTCAGCCGCTGGATCTCGGCGCGGATCGTGCGCATGTGCGTGGTGGCGTTGGAGACGTCACCCGTGCCGGCCTCGCCCTTGGAGCGGATCATCGCCGCGCCCTCGGTGATGCGGCGCAGCGCCTCGCCCAGGTTGGTGGCGCCGCAGACGAAGGGCGCCGTGAACTTCCACTTGTCGATGTGGTGCGTGTAGTCGGCCGGGGTGAGCACCTCGGACTCGTCGACGTAGTCGACCCCGAGGCTCTGCAGCACCTGCGCCTCGACGAAGTGCCCGATGCGCGCCTTCGCCATGACGGGGATCGAGACCTCGGCCTGGATCGCGTCGACCAGGTCGGGGTCGCTCATGCGGGCCACGCCGCCCTGAGCGCGGATGTCGGCCGGGACGCGCTCGAGGGCCATGACGGCGACGGCGCCGGCGTCCTCGGCGATGCGCGCCTGCTCAGCGGTGACGACGTCCATGATGACGCCGCCCTTGAGCATCTCAGCCATCCCGCGCTTCACGCGGGAGGTGCCCACCTGGGACGGGGAGGTCTGGGAGGTCTCGGACATGGGTCCATCGTAGGCCCGGCCCGGATCGCCCCGATCAGTCGCCGATGTCGCGCTGGTCACCGTCCCAGCCGCCCAGCAGGCCCTCCACCAGCGGCACCAGGCCGTGGGGGTACACGACGGCGCCGGCGGCCTGGGCGGCGGCGAGCTCGGGCAGCGACCACCAGCGGAGCTCGTCGAGGACGTCGCCCTCCAGCGCCGTCCACCCGGCCGTCGAGACGCCCCGCTCCTCGGCCCCGGGCACGACGGCGAGGTAGAAGAGCTCGTCCTGCCGGCAGGTGCGCGCGAGGAAGTCGAAGACGGCGCTGCGGCTGCCGACCGGGCCGACCAGGTGCGCCGGGTCGAGGTCGAGCCCGGTCTCCTCGCGCAGCTCGCGGGCGGCGGCGGCGCGGGGGTCCTCGCCGTCGGCGATCCCGCCGCCGACCGTGAACCACCAGGAGCGCCCGACCTCGTCGGCGTCGTGGCCGCGCACCAGCAGCAGCCGCACCTCCTCCGGCCCGGCACCGCGGGCGGTGTCGACGAGGAGCACCCGGGCGCCGCGGCGGAACCACAGGCCGTCCTCGCCCAGCACCCACTCGTCCGCCGGCTGCTCCGGCGCGTCAGGCTGGTCCGGCTCGTCCTGCTGCTCGCTCACGCAGCTCCCTCCTGGCCGGCGGCGCGCGCACCCCGGCGGTGTCCCGCGCGCGGCCCGAGGGCCGGCGGCTCGTCGTCGACGTCGAAGGTGCGCGGCAGCGGCGCGTGCCCGGCCAGGTGGGCCAGGCGCACCACGGCCCCGCGGCGCACCCGGCGGGCGGCCACCACCGAGTCGTTGGCGAAGCGGCGCGCCAGCACCACCCGGTCGCAGGCCGTGGACAGGTCGGCGAGCAGCTCCTCCACCACCTCGTCGCGGCGGTCGTGGAGCTCCTGCACCGCGCCGGGGGTCAGCACCGCCCGCAGCGCCCGCGAGAGGTCGGACTCGGCCACCTCCCGCTCGACGCGCTCCATCGGCGCGTCCAGCGGGGCGGTCGCCTCGGCGGCGGCGCTGGCGAGCAGCAGGGCGCTGGCCGGGTCGAGCGCCCCCGACGCCGCGAGCGCCTCGGTCGCGGCCGCGCGCCGCAGCAGGGCGGCGTCGAGCGCGGCGCGGGTGGTCTCGACGCGCACGTGCAGCCTGTCGAGGCGGCTGGCGCGCGCCGTCAGCCACCACGCGAGCCCGCCCAGCACGACGACGGCGGCGAGCACCAGGGCGACGTCGCCGGCGGTCACGCGCCCCCCTCGAGGCCCGGTCCGCGCCACTGGGAGAGCAGCCGCCCGGCGGCGGGGTCCGGCGCAGCGGCGGTGGCCGAGGCGCCCTGAGCGGCCACCTGGACCCCCGACAGCACCGTCTCGTAGACGGTCTGCACCTCGTGGGCCACCACCGACCAGTCGTAGCGGCGCACCGCGGCGGAGGCCTCGGCGGCGACGGCGGAGCGGCGGTGGGGCCGGGCGAGCAGCGCGCTGGCGGCCGCCGCGAGGGCGGCCGGGTCGTCGACGGGCACCAGCTCGCCGAGCCGCCCGCTCTCCAGCACCCGCGAGAAGGCGGGCAGCGCGCTGGCGACCACCGCCGTCCCCGCGCTCATGGCCTCCACGAGCACGATGCCGAAGCTCTCCCCCGCGGTCTGCGGGGCCACGTAGAGGTCGACCGACGCCAGCAGCGAGGCCTTGTCGGCCTCGGAGACCGACCCGAGCAGCTCCAGGGCGCCGGCGTGCTCGCCGGCAGCGGCCAGCGCGGCGCGGGGGTCTCCGCTGCCGGCGACGAGCACCCGCAGGCCCGGGTGGTCGGCGCGCAGGGCGGGCAGCGCCCGGGCCAGCACCCCGAAGCCCTTGCGCGGCTCCTCGAAGCGGCCCAGGAAGGCGATGACCGGCGCCCCCGGGCGCCCCTGCCACTCCGGCCGCTGCGGCGCGGTCGCGTACCTGTCGACGTGCACCCCGTTGGGGACGACGACGGCGTCGCCCCCCAGGTGCTCGACCACGCGGCGGCGGGCGTCCTCGCTGACGGCGATCCGCGCCGAGAGCTTCTCCAGGCCCGGCCTGACCAGCGGCAGCGCGGCCTGGAGGGCCCGGGAGCGGATCGAGGCGGTGTGGAAGGTGGCCACCAGGGGCGCGTCGGCCCCGAGCATGGCCAGCAGGGAGATGCTCGGTGTGACGGGCTCGTGCAGGTGGACGACGTCGAAGCGGCCCTCGGCCAGCCAGCGGCGCACGCGGAGCCCGACGACGGGCCCGAAGCTCACCCTCGCCACCGAGCCGTTGTACGAGACGGGCACCGCGCCGCCCGCGGAGACCAGCCACGGCGGCGGGGGCCGGTCGGGGTCGGGCGCCGACTCGGTGAGGGGCGCCAGCACCGAGGCCTCGTGCCCCTCCGCCAGCAGCACCTCGGCGAGGTCGGCGACGTGCGCCTGCACGCCCCCGGGGACGTCGAACGAGTAGGGGCAGACCAGCCCGACCCTCACGGCGCCCCTCCCGCGCCGACGGCCGGGCCGCCGTCGGTGAAGATGCGCTGCAGCGCGTGCCAGTCCTCCGGGTGGGCGCGCACGCCCGCCTCCAGCACCGCCACGCAGGCGCGGGTCATGGCGGGCACCTGCTCGCGGCGGCCCAGCGCGGGGTCGGGGAGCACCTCGGGGTGCACCACGGCCACCGCCGTCCAGGTGCGCCAGGCCCGGCGCCGGCCCGGACGGCCCGGACGGCCCGGACGGCCCGCGGCGGGCTCGTAGTGGACGGTCACGGGGAACAGCGGGGCCCGGACGGTCAGCGCCAGCGCCGCGGGCCCGGCCGCGGCGCGCGAGGCCCGGCCCAGCAGCTCGACGTCGACGCCGCTGCCGGTGAGGTCGCGGTCGGCGAGCAGCGGGACGAACGCCCCCGCGCGCAGCCCGCGGACCAGGGCGGGGAAGCCGCCGCCGCTCCCGCCGACCTCGACGGCCACCGCCTGCAGCCCGAGCCGGGCGCGGAAGGCCAGGAACGCCTCGAAGACCTCCCGGGGCTCCAGGCGCTCGACGGCGGTGATGACGGGGCCGTACCCGGCGCCGCGCTCCCCCCAGTGCGCCGCGGCCCACGCGCCGACCTGGTCCCAGCTGCCGCTGTGCCCCAGGAAGGCGACGGCCCCGCGCCCGGAGGCGAGGGCCTCCACGAGGGGGCCGGCGCCCTCCACGCGCGTGCGCCGGTCCAGCTGCTCAGCGGTCCAGGTGTGCAGGCGGAACGCGTCGCACCAGTAGCGGGCGTAGGACGCCAGCCCCGCCCGGGAGCGGGTCCGCAGCGCCCGGCCGGACTCACCGGTGGCCGCGGCCAGCTGCTCCTCCAGGCGGCGCACCCCGGCGCCGCGCCGCAGCCAGGCCAGGTCGGCGCCGGCCGCGAAGGCCAGGCGGGCCACCACCTCGGGCAGCCGCGGAACGACGGCGAAGGCGGCGCGGTACCCCGCGACCGCGGCGCGCTCGCCCCAGCTCGGCCGGGCCGGGCCAGCGGCCGGGCCAGCGGACGGGTCAGCCACCGGCGGGGACCCGGTCGCGCAGCTGGCTGCGCACCAGGGACAGGCGCTGCACGAGCGTGGTGGCGCTGCCGGCGGCGAGCAGCGCCAGCGCCGCCACGAGCACCCCCTGCGGCAGGAAGAGCCCCGTGAACCCGGTCACGACGAGCGTGACCACGAGGCGCTCGCTGCGCTCGACGATCCCGACGTCGGCACGGGCCCCGACGGCCTCGGCGCGGGCCCGGGCGTAGGACACGACGAACCCCAGCACCAGGTTGGCCAGGGCGAGGACGGCGAGGGCCCGCGCCCCGGAGGTGCCGGCGCCGGAGCCCGTGGCGTACAGCAGCAGCCCGCCGAAGACCGCGGCGTCGCCGAACCTGTCGAGCGTGGAGTCGAGGAAGGCGCCCCACGCGCTCGTGCGCCCCGACAGGCGCGCCATCGTGCCGTCGAGGGCGTCGGTGAAGACGAAGCAGGTGATGGCGATCGTGCCCCAGAAGAGCTCGCCGCGGGGGTAGAGCACCAGCGCGGAGACCACCACCCCGACGGTTCCGGCGACGGTGACGGCGTCGGGGGTGACCCGCAGGCGCAGCAGGAGCAGCGCCACCGGGGTCAGCAGGCGGGTCAGCCCGGCCCGGGCGTAGCGGTTCAGCATGGCGTGGTCGAGGGTAGCCGCGAGAGGACCCCGCGCCCGCCGCGCCGCGACCGTCCGGGTCGCCGGGGCGAGGGGATCAGCCCTGCTGGACCCGGCCCGGCTCCCCCGTGCGGGCCCACGCGTCCGCGAGCTTGGCGCGCGTGTCGCCGAGCAGCTCGGGCAGCGCCTTGGTGCGGCCGACCACGGGCAGGAAGTTGGCGTCGCCGCTCCAGCGGGGCACCACGTGCTGGTGCAGGTGCGCGGCGATGCCGGCGCCGCCCGCCTCGCCCTGGTTCATGCCCAGGTTGAAGCCCGCGGGCCGGCTGACCGCGGAGAGCACCCGCAGGGCGCTCTGGGTCAGGGTCGCGACCTCGGAGGTCTCCTCGGGCGTCAGGTCGACGTACCCCGCGACGTGCCGGTACGGGCAGACCAGCAGGTGCCCGGGGTTGTAGGGTAGAGGTTGAGCACCACGAAGCACGCCTCGCCGCGGGCGACGACGAGCGCGTCGTCGTCGTCCAGCGACGGGGCGCGGCAGAACGGGCAGCCCGACCCGGCGTCGGTGCTCGGCGGCTTGTTCTCGCCGCCGATGTACGCCATGCGGTGGGGGGTCCAGAGCCGCTCGAAGCCGTCGGCCTCCCGGGCGAACCCGGCAGGGTCCTCCGCGCCACCCGGGAGCCCGCCGGAGCCGGGCTCGCTCACACCTGGACCCGGGACCGGACCGCCTCGACGATGCGCTCGACGGCCTCGGCCACCGGCACGCCGTTGTCCTGGCTGCCGTCGCGGTAGCGGAAGGAGACCGCGCCCGCCTCGACGTCGTCGCCGCCCGCGATGAGCACGAACGGCACCTTCGCCTTGGAGTGGGTGCGGATCTTCTTCTGCATGCGGTCGTCGGAGTCGTCGACCTCGGCGCGGATCCCCTGCGCCTTGAGCTGGCGGACGACGTCGTGCAGGTGCGGGGCGAAGTCCTCCGCGACCGGCACGCCGACCACCTGCACGGGCGCGAGCCACGGGGGGAAGGCGCCGGCGTAGTGCTCCACGAGCACGCCGAAGAACCGCTCCAGGGAGCCGAACTTCGCCGAGTGGATCATCACCGGCTGCTGGTGGGAGCCGTCGGCGGCGGTGAACTCCAGGCCGAAGCGGGCCGGCTGGTTGAAGTCGTACTGGATGGTCGACATCTGCCAGGTGCGGCCGATGGCGTCACGCGCCTGGACGGAGATCTTCGGGCCGTAGAAGGCGGCGCCGCCCGGGTCGGGCACGAGCTCCAGGCCGGTGCGCTCGGCGCAGCCGCGCAGCACCTCGGTGGCCTGCTCCCACTCCTCGTCGGAGCCGATGAACTTGTCACCGGAACCGCGGGTGGAGAGCTCCAGGTAGTAGTCGTCCAGGCCGAAGTCCTCCAGCAGCCCGAGCACGAAGCCGAGCAGCTTCTCGACCTCCGCCGGCGCCTGCTCGGGGGTGCAGTAGCTGTGGGAGTCGTCCTGGGTCAGGCCGCGCACGCGGGTGAGGCCGTGGACCACGCCGGACTTCTCGTAGCGGTACACCGACCCGAACTCGAAGAAGCGCAGCGGCAGCTCGCGGTAGGAGCGCCCGCGCGACCTGAAGATCAGGTTGTGCATCGGGCAGTTCATGGCCTTGAGGTAGTACTGCGCGTTCTCGAGCTCCATCGGCGGGAACATCGTGTCGGCGTAGTACGGCAGGTGGCCGGAGGTCTCGAACAGGTGCTGCTTGGAGATGTGGGGCGTGCCGACGTAGTCGAAGCCCTCCTCCACGTGCCGGCGGCGGACGTAGTCCTCCATCTCGCGCTTGATGACGCCGCCGCGCGGGTGGAACACCGCCAGGCCGGAGCCGATCTCGTCGGGGAAGGAGAACAGGTCGAGCTCGGCGCCCAGGCGGCGGTGGTCGCGCCGCTCGGCCTCGGCGAGGCGCTCCAGGTGGGCGCGCAGCTCGTCCTTGGACGGCCACGCGGTGCCGTAGACGCGCTGAAGCTGCTGGTTGGCCTGGTCGCCGCGCCAGTAGGCGGCGGCCGTGCGGGTCAGCTGCCAGCCGTTGGCCAGCAGGCGGGTGCTGGGCACGTGCGGGCCGCGGCAGAGGTCCTTCCAGGCGACCTCGCCGCCGCGGCGGACGTTGTCGTAGATGGTGAGCTCGCCGGCCCCGACCTCGACGGAGGCACCCTCGGCCACCTCGTCACCGGCCTCGGGGCTGCCGGTGCCGCCCTTGAGGCCGATCAGCTCGAGCTTGTAGGGCTCGCCGGCCAGCTCGGCGCGGGCCTCCTCGTCGGTGACGACGCGGCGGGCGAAGGTCTGGCCCTCCTTGACGATGCGCTGCATCTCCTTCTCGAGGGCCTTGAGGTCCTCAGGGGTGAAGGGGACGTCGACGTCGAAGTCGTAGTAGAAGCCGTCGCGCACGGGCGGGCCGATGCCGAGCTTGGCCTGCGGGTGCAGCGACTGGACCGCCTGGGCGAGCACGTGCGCGGTGGAGTGGCGCAGCACGTCGAGCCCGTCGGGGCTGCCGACCTCGACGGCCTCGACGGCGTCGCCGTCGGCGAGCTCGCGAGACAGGTCGCGCAGCTCGGGCGCGCCGCCCGCCGCCGTGGTGCGGACGGCGACGACGTCGCGCCGCCCCTCGTACAGCGCGGCGCCGGTGGTGCCGGCCGCGACCTCGCGCTCGGCACCGTCGACCACCACGCGCAGGACTGCAGGCTCAGACACGGCCAGGACTCTACGGCTCGCCGCCCCACGGCCCTCTGCCAGCCGCCCGTCGACCGCCCGTCAGCCGTCGAGGAGCACGACGTCGTCGCCGACGGCCACCTCACCGGTGACGAGGACGTCGGCGTAGACGCCCAGGCACCGCCGGGGCGTGCGCGTCAGCAGCAGCACCGCTCCGGCCGCGCCGCCAGCGCCGCCGATGCCCAGCCGGCGCCCGACCCACCCGCGCTCGGCGCCGGGCTCCGCGACGGCCGGGTCGAGCGCGATGACGGCGTTGGCCCGGCCCCCCGGGTCGCAGCCGCCGGGCAGGGAGCCGTCGTCCTGGAGGAGGGCCTCGGCCGCGCCCGCGGAGACCAGGTGCACCGGGGCGTCAGGGCGCGCCCGCTCGCCCTCCCCTGCGCCAGAGGCACCGGCGCCGTCGGCGAAGCGGGCGCCGGGCCCCGCCAGGTGCTCGGCGGGCGCCGCGCCGCCGCCCGTGAGGTGCAGCTCGCCGTCGTCGCCGACGGACGCGGTGAGGGCGGCGATCCCGGGGGCGTCACGGCGGTGCACCGGGACCCCCGACGCGTCGACGAGCTGCCAGCGGCGGTCGTGCTCGAGGCCCCCGGCCAGCAGCAGTGCGCGCAGCGGCTGGTCACCAGCAGCGGAGCGGAGGGGGAACCGGCGCAGGAGCGCCACGGTGCCGACGACGACGCCGGACGGGGTCTGCAGCGGCACGGGCGACCTCCTGGAACGCCGACGGGCCGCCCCTCGGTGAGGGACGGCCCGTCGGACCCGGGTGGGCGATACTGGGATCGAACCAGTGACCTCCTCGGTGTGAACGAGGCGCTCTACCGCTGAGCCAATCGCCCGGGTGCTCGAAGAACACTACAGGGCCCCGAGCGGTGCTGTGCGTCAGGGGTCGACGCCGGGGATCCCGTCGAGGAAGGCCTGGGCGCCCGAGGGCAGGACGGTGGGCGGGCCGAGGACGACCAGCCACAGGTAGACGCCGCCGACGACGCAGGCGGCCGTGCCCAGCGTGCCGGCCACGCGGAGCCAGCGCGGCTGGCGCGCGGCCCAGCGCGTGAACCGGTGCAGGGCGAGGCGCGCCCGCTTCAGCAGCCGGTGCGCCCAGACGAACTCGCTCGCGAGGACCGCGAGCCCGGCGAGCACCAGGGGGATGCCCCCGGGGCCGGGCAGCCACCCGGTGGCGGCACCCAGCAGGATCAGGAACGCGCCGACGCAGCCGACCACGACCCGGTACACGCGGTGCTTCTTGGGGTCGGCGCGGATGCGCGCGCGCCACTCCCAGCGGTCGCGACGGGCCGCGACAGAGGATCCGGGGCCCCCGCGCGTCGCCCCCGTGCGCCGCTTCTGCCCACGTCCGCGCCGGTCACCGGGGGTCGCGGAGTCCTCGGGTGCGGGAGGGACCGGCGGCGCGTGCTGCACCCACCTAGGCTACGTCCGGTACGACACGCCGCCTCCGGGTGTTTGATCCGTCCGGGACGCGGGAACAGAGACCACAGGAGACCCGACCGGGTCGAGACGTCGACGGCCGCCAGCCGCCGCCCAACGGGAGGACCACCGTGCCCAGAGGCTCAGCTCACGTCGACGCCGAGGTCGAGCTCCGCCTCGTCGTCCCCGAGTCGGGCAAGGTCCCTGTGGCGGTCCAGTTCGGCTACGGCGTCCACGACCCGTTCGCCGTGACCGCCGCCTTCCGCGGAGACGGCGGCTCCATCGAGTGGGTCTTCGCGCGCGACCTGCTCCGCGAGGGCCTGCGCCGCCCGACCGGTGAGGGCGACGTGCAGGTGTGGCCCGGCGAGGTCGACGGCGTCGAGGTCGTCCTGGTCTCGCTCAGCTCCCCCGATGGCCACGCCGTCCTGGAGGCCGACGCGGCCGACCTGCGCGACTTCCTCGACCGCACCCACGCCCTCGTGCCCGCCGGGGCCGAGAGCCGCCACGTCCACGTCGACGACGAGCTCGCCGAGCTCCTGGGCCGCGCTGTCTAGCTCGAGACCCAGCTACCGCTCGGCGAGGAGGGCGCCACCCCGATGACGGGGTGGCGCCCTCCTCTCGTCTGCCCTCCGGCACTCCCCAGGCGCCACGACCTCCTCGACGATCATGCGCCTGAGCGCCACATCAGCCGCAGACCGGGGGGATACCTGTGCGGCAGACGCCCCATCGATGCGGCGGACGCCCCTTCGACGCGCTCATGGCCCCATTGAGCTGGCCGATGGGGCCACGACTGCACACAAGGGGCCGCGGCGGCGCCGCGCATCTGACGAGCAGCACACCCGACCACTCCCCCAGCGACGATCATGCGCCTGAGCGCCACATCGGCAGCAGACCAGCGGGCGCTTGTGCAGTTGACGCCCCTTCGACGCAGTTCCCGCCCCATCGAGGTCGCCCATGGGGCGGGAACTGCACCGAGGAGTGCCGGCGGCGACCACATGGCGCTCAGGCGCATGATCGTCAGGGGTGGTGGCGCCGGCGGCGTGGCGCGGCAGACGAGCAGCACACGCCCGACCACTCCCCCAGCGACGATCATGCGCCTGAGCGCCACATCGGCAGCAGACCGGGGGGCCACCTGTGCGGCAGACGCCCCATCGACGCGGCGGACGCCCCTTCGACGCGCTCATGGCCCCATCGAGCTGGCCGATGGGGCCACGACTGCACACAAGGGGCCTCGGCGGCGACCACATGGCGCTCAGGCGCATGATCGTCAGGGGTAGTGGCGCCGGCGGCGTGGCGCGGCAGACGAGCAGCACACCCCCGACCACTCCCCCAGCGACGATCACGCACCTGAGCGCCACATCAGCAGCCACCTCGGAGGGGACCTGTGCAGTTGACGCCCCTTTGACGCAGTTCCGGCCCCATCGAGGTCACCCATGGGGCGGGAACTGCACCGAAGAGTGCCGATGACGACACATGGCGCTCAGGCGCTTGATCGTCGCGGGGGTGGGGGCGCGACAGGGCGCCGGGTACGCGAAGACCCCGGTCCGCGAGCGGATCCGGGGTCTCTCTGGTGGGCGATACAGGGTTCGAACCTGTGACCTCTTCCGTGTCAAGGAAGCGCGCTACCACTGCGCCAATCGCCCGAGCTGCACCGAGGTGCTGCAGAGAGGTGGAGACGGGATTCGAACCCGTGTACACGGCTTTGCAGGCCGTTGCCTCGCCTCTCGGCCACTCCACCGAGGAGGCCCTTCACGGGGCCTGAACGGTGCACTGCGAGCGGATGACGGGATTCGAACCCGCGACCCTCACCTTGGCAAGGTGATGCTCTACCACTGAGCCACATCCGCATGTCGACCTCGCGGCCGAACGATGAGAACACTACCGGACCGTCCCGGGCTCCGTCGAACCACCCTCCCCCCGGTGGCCCCCGACCGGCCTCCCACTGGTGGGCGGGCCGTCACCGCGCGGTCGCCCGGCGGTCACCGCCCTCCCCCGCGGAGGGCACCGGGAGGTCTCGCGAGGCGCGCCACCCGCGGCTCGGCCAGGATGACCGTGCTCCTCGACACCGCGGGGACTGCTCGAGAGGACGCCATGCAGGTCTGGCCAGGACGCCCCTACCCCCTGGGGGCCACGTTCGACGGAGCGGGCACCAACTTCGCGCTCTTCTCCGAGGTGGCCAGCAGGGTCGAGCTGTGCCTCGTCGACGAGCAGGGCCGCGAGTCCCGCATCGACATGCCCGAGGTCGACGGCTTCGTGTGGCACGCCTACCTGCCGCGGGTGCAGCCCGGCCAGCGGTACGGGTTCCGGGTGCACGGCCCGTACGACCCGTCCGCCGGGCACCGGTGCAACCCGAGCAAGCTGCTGCTCGACCCGTACGCGAAGGCCATCGACGGCCAGGTCGACGGGCACGAGTCGCTCTTCAGCTACTCCTTCAAGGACCCCTCGCGGCGCAACACCGCGGACAGCGCGCTCCACACGATGCTGAGCGTCGTCGTGAACCCCTACTTCGACTGGGGCACCGACCGCCCGCCGCGGCGCGACTACCACGAGACGGTCATCTACGAGGCGCACGTCAAGGGCCTGACGATGACGCACCCGGGCCTCCCGGAGGAGGTGCGCGGCACCTACGCGGGCATCGGGCACCCGGCGATGGTCGAGCACCTCACCGACCTCGGCGTCACGGCGATCGAGCTGATGCCGGTGCACCAGTTCGTGCAGGACACCCACCTCCAGGAGAAGGGGATGTCCAACTACTGGGGCTACAACACCATCGGCTTCTTCGCGCCCCACAACGCCTACTCCTCGACCGGCACCCGCGGCCAGCAGGTCATGGAGTTCAAGTCGATGGTGCGCACGCTGCACCAGGCCGGCATCGAGGTCATCCTCGACGTCGTCTACAACCACACCGCCGAGGGCAACCAGATGGGCCCGACGCTGTGCTTCCGCGGCATCGACAACGCGGCGTACTACCGCCTGGTCGACTCCGACAAGGCGCACTACTACGACACCACCGGCACCGGGAACAGCCTGCTCATGCGGCACCCCCACGTGCTGCAGCTGATCATGGACTCGCTGCGGTACTGGGTGAACGACATGCACGTCGACGGCTTCCGCTTCGACCTCGCGAGCACCCTGGCGCGCCAGTTCCACGAGGTCGACAGGCTGTCGGCGTTCTTCGACCTGATCCAGCAGGACCCGGTGGTCTCGCAGGTCAAGCTCATCGCCGAGCCCTGGGACGTCGGCGACGGCGGCTACCAGGTCGGCGGGTTCCCCCCGCTGTGGACGGAGTGGAACGGCAAGTACCGCGACACCGTCCGCGACTTCTGGCGCGGCGAGCCCAGCGCGCTGGCGGAGTTCGCCAGCCGCATCTCCGGCTCCTCCGACCTGTACGAGCACAACGGCCGCAAGCCCATCGCGTCCATCAACTTCGTGACGGCGCACGACGGCTTCACCATGCGCGACCTCGTCTCGTACAACGAGAAGCACAACGAGGCCAACGGCGAGGGCGGGCGCGACGGCGAGAGCCACAACCGCTCCTGGAACTGCGGCGTCGAGGGCGAGACCAAGGACAAGGACGTCAACGCCCTGCGCGCGCGCCAGCAGCGCAACATGCTCGCCACGCTGCTGCTCAGCCAGGGCGTGCCGATGATCCTCCACGGCGACGAGCTCGGCCGGACGCAGAAGGGCAACAACAACACCTACTGCCAGGACAGCCGCATCGCCTGGGTCGACTGGAACCTCACCGACGAGCAGCGCTCCCTGCTCGACTTCACCCAGCGGCTCATCGCGCTGAAGATGGACCACCCGGTGTTCCGCCGGCGGCGCTTCTTCGCCGGTGACGCCGCGCACGGCGGCGAGAGCTCCCTGGGCGACATCGCCTGGTTCACCCCCGCCGGGCACCACATGACCCACAGCGACTGGTCGACGGGCTACGCCCGCTCCCTGGGGGTCTTCCTCAACGGCTGGGCGATCCCCGAGCCCGACCCCCGCGGCGAGCAGATCGTCGACGACAGCTTCTACATCATGTTCAACGCCTCCCACGAGGACGTCGCGTTCACGCTGCCCCCGCAGGAGTACGGGCGGGAGTGGACGGTGGTCATCAGCACCGCCGAGGAGCAGACCGTCGAGGTGGAGGTGGCCGGCCGCGGCACCACGCGCGCCGTCCTGGCGCCGCAGGTGCACGCCGCCGGGGCCGAGGTCGTCCTGCCCGGCCGCAGCATGCTCGTCGTGACCCGTCCCTCCGTGGAGGCCCTCCTGTGACCGCCCAGCACCAGACCCAGAGCTCCGCCGGCAGCCAGCAGGCCAGCCAGCAGGCCAGCCAGCAGGCCGGCCAGCAGGCGGGCTCTGCGGAGCAGCACCGCCCCGCCCCCGGCCGGCCGGTGCCGGTGTCGACGTACCGCCTGCAGGTGCGCCCGGAGTTCACCTACGACGACGCGAGCGCCGTCGTCGACCACCTCGACGCCCTCGGGGCCTCGCACGCCTACCTGTCGCCGCTGCTGGAGCCGACGCCCGGGTCCGCGCACGGCTACGACGTCGTCGACCACTCCCGGCTCAACTCCGAGGCGGGGGGGCGCCAGGCCTTCGACGTCCTCGTCGACAGGCTCCACGAGCGCTCGCTGGGCGCGGTCGCCGACGTGGTGCCCAACCACATGGCGGTGCCCACCCCGGCGCGGCTGAACAGCGCGCTGTGGTCGGTCCTGCGCGACGGGCCCGACTCGCCCTTCGCCCGGTGGTTCGACGTCGACTGGTGGGCCTCGGGCCACGCCGTCCTCATGCCCGTGCTGGGCTCGCGCATCGGCCAGGTGCTCGGCTCGGGCGAGCTGGAGCTCGACACGAGCGGCAGCGAGCCCCTGCTGCGCTACTACGACCACGTCTTCCCGGTCCGGCCCGGCACCGAGAGCCTGCCGCTGGCCGAGCTGGTGGACCGGCAGTGGTACCGCCTGGCGCACTGGCGCGTGGCCGACGAGGAGCTGAACTACCGGCGCTTCTTCGACGTCGACACCCTCGCCGCGATCCGCGTGGAGGACCCCGAGGTCTTCGACGCCACGCACGAGCTGCTCCTCGGCCTGATCGAGGAGGGGAAGCTCGACGGCCTGCGCATCGACCACCCCGACGGCCTCGCCGACCCCCGCGGCTACGTGCGCCGCCTGGCCGAGCGCTCCGGCGGCGCGTGGGTCGTCGTGGAGAAGATCCTCGAGGGCGCCGAGGACCTCCCCGACGACTGGCCCGTCGCCGGGACCACCGGCTACGACGCCCTGCTCCGCGTCGGCGGGCTGTTCGTCGACCCGGCCGGGGCGAGCCCCCTGTCGGCGCTGATGGCAGAGGTCACCGGCTCGTCCGAGGGCTTCCCCGCCGTCGTCGAGCAGGCCAAGCGCGAGATGGTCGAGGGCGGCCTGTACGCCGAGGTGCACCGCCTGGTGCAGCTGCTGGTGCAGATGGTCGCCGTCGACGTGCGCCTGCGCGACCACACGAGCGCGCCCTGCGCGACTGCGTGGTCGAGCTGCTCGTCGCCTTCCCCCGGTACCGCGCCTACGTGGTGCCGGGCGAGCCCGCGCCCGCCGAGGCCGTCCGCGTCATGGACGAGGCAGCGGCGCACGCCAGGGCGCACCTGCCCGAGGAGCGCTGGGACACCCTCGCCGTCGTCGTCGACCTGCTGCTGGGCCGGGAGGCCGGCAGCGCCGGCCGGATCGCCGACAGCGACCGCGCCGAGCTGATCATCAGGTTCCAGCAGACCTGCGGACCGGTGATGGCCAAGGGCGTCGAGGACACCGCCTTCTACCGCTGGTTCCGCCTGGCCGGGCTGAACGAGGTCGGTGGCGACCCCGACCGCGTCGGCGTGGCCCCGGAGGAGTTCCACGCCTTCGCCGCCCAGCAGGTGCGCGACTGGCCGCTGGCCATGACGACGCTCACCACGCACGACACCAAGCGCGACGAGGACGTGCGGGCCCGCCTGGCCGTGCTGTCCGAGCTGCCGCTGGAGTTCGCCGAGGCGCTGCGCTCCTGGCGCCGGCTGGCCGCCCCGCACCGCCGCCAGGAGCTCGACGGCCAGACCGAGCACCTCATCTGGCAGACGCTGCTGGGCACCTGGGGCTCCGGCGTCCGCGACGGGCGTCCGGGCGGCCCGATCAGCGGCGAGCGCCTCCTCGCGTACCTCGAGAAGGCGATCCGCGAGGCCAAGCGGCACACGACGTGGACGAACCCCGACGAGGCCTACGAGGACGCCGTGCGCGCCTTCGCCGTCGGCGTGCTGGGCGACGAGGCCGTGCTGGCCGCCGTCGAGGCGTTCAGCGAGCGGATCGCGGGGCCGGTGCGCGTGGGCGTCCTGGGCCAGAAGCTCGTGCAGCTGACGATGCCGGGCGTGCCCGACGTCTACCAGGGCACCGAGGTCGTCTCGCTGTCGCTGGTCGACCCCGACAACCGGCGCCCCGTCGACTACGCCGAGCGGCGCACCCGCCTGGCGCGCCTCGACGCCGGCGCCCGCCCGCAGGACCTCTCCGATGAGAAGCTGCTCGTCACCTCCCGGGCGCTGCGCCTGCGGCGCGAGCACCCGGAGTGGTTCACCGGCACCACCGAGGCCCCGGCCACCTACGCGGCCGTGGCCACCTCGACCGGCAACGCCGTGGCGTTCGGCCGCGGCAGCGCCGCCGTCGACGGCGGGGCGCCGCAGGTGGTCGTCGTGGCCACCCGGCTGGCCGCGTCGCTGGAGCGCCTGGGCGGCTGGGGCCAGCACTCCGTGGTGCTCCCGGAGGTGGTGCGTCCCGACGGCAGCGCCGGCGGGTGGCGCGACGTCATCACCGGTGCGCGCACCCCGGGCGGCTCCGTGCCGCTGGCCTCGCTGCTCCAGACGGTGCCCGTCGCGCTGCTCGTGAGGGACCTGGGGGAGGATGCTGCGCCGTGAGCATGGCCCAGCAGTCCAGTCCCACCAGCGTCGTCGACGGCATCCGCGCCCCATGAGCAGCAAGGACCTCCGCAAGGCGGTCGGCAAGCTGCTCCGCGGCACCCAGCCGCTGCCCATCGTGCAGGCGGGCCACCCCGTCCTGCGCGAGGTGGCGCAGCCCTACGACGGTGAGCTCTCCCCGGAGCTCATGGCCGACCTCGTGGAGGCCATGAAGACCTCCATGCACGCGGCGCCGGGCGTGGGGCTCGCGGCCCCCCAGGTGGGCCTCGGCCTCGCCCTGGCCGTCGTGGAGGACTCCGGCGACGACGAGGACGACCCTCGCGAGCGCACGGACCTGCCCCTTCCGGGTGATCGTCAACCCGGTCTACGAGCCGGTGCTCGTGGACGGCGCGGAGGACCTCGTGGTGTTCGAGGAGGGCTGCCTGTCGGTGGTCGGCTACGAGGCCGAGCGGGCGCGCCACCACAGCGTCCGGGTGACCGGCCAGGACGAGGCGGGGCGCGCCTTCGACGAGGTCCACTCGGGCTGGGCGGCCCGGATCATGCAGCACGAGATCGACCACCTCAGCGGCGTGCTCTACGTCGACGGGGCCGACCCGCGCACGCTCAGCTGGACGGGTCGCGTCTGACCTGCGGGCCCGCCCGCCGGCTGGCATCCTCGGAGTCCACCGGTGATCACTTGACCATCTCTTGACCTCCCGGTGACCGTCCCTTGACCGACCGGTACCGTGGGAGACCTCATGTGGGTGCTGCAGCTGCTCCTCGGGATCGTCGTCGTCCTGGTCATCACCGCCGGCACCGCGTACTTCGTGGCGCAGGAGTTCGCGTACATGACCGTCGACCGCTCGCGCCTCAAGGCGCGGGCGGCCGACGGCGACGCGACCGCTGACCGCGCGCTCGGCGTCACGAGGCAGACCTCGTTCATGCTGTCGGGCGCCCAGCTCGGCATCACCGTCACGGGCCTCCTCGTGGGCTACGTGGCCGAGCCGCTCATCGGCCAGGCCGTGGGCACCGCCCTAGGCGGCGTGTCCGTGCCGCAGGCGGTGGGCGTGGGCATCGGCACCGCGGCCGCGCTGCTGCTGGCCACGGGCCTGCAGATGGTGCTCGGCGAGCTGTTCCCCAAGAACCTCGCCATCGCGCGGCCCGAGCCGGTGGCCCTGTGGCTGGCCCGCTCCACCCGCCTGTACCTGTCGGCGTTCGGCTGGCTGATCCGCATCTTCGACGCCTCGTCGAACCTGCTGCTGAAGGCCCTGCGCATCGAGCCGGTGCACGACGTCGAGCACTCGGCCACGGCCCGCGACCTGGAGCACATCGTGGCCGACTCGCGCCGCAGCGGTGACCTCCCGGAGGAGCTGTCGGTGCTGCTCGACCGCGTCCTCGACTTCCCGCAGCGCGACGCCGACCACGCCATGGTGCCGCGCACCCGCGTCGACACGCTGCAGGCCGACGCGCCCGTCGCCGAGGTGCTGGAGCGCATGGCCACCGGCCACTCCCGCTACCCCGTCGTGAGCGGCACGGGCGCTGACGAGGCCGTGGTCGGCGTCGTCCACCTGACCGACCTGCTGGGCGTCGGCGCCGAGCAGCTGGGCGACCCGGTCCGCGACCACGCGCGCCGCGCGGTGCTCGTGCCGACGACGATGGAGCTGCCCGACGTGGTCGACGCCCTCGCCGCGGCCGGGGAGCACATGGCGGTCGTCCTCGACGAGCACGGCGGCATGGCCGGCGTGCTCACCGCGGAGGACCTCGCCGAGGAGCTCGTCGGCGAGATCGCCGACGAGCACGACGACGCCGCGGCCGAGCCCGTGGTCACGACCTCCGGCGAGGACGGGCCCTGGACCGTCCCGGGCGAGGCGCACCTCGACGAGCTGGAGCGCGCCGTGGGCCGCGACCTGCCCCGGGGCGACTACGAGACGGTCGCCGGGTTCGTCATCGCCCAGCACGGGGCGCTGCCGGCCGTCGGGGACGCGGTGGAGGTCGAGCCGCCGGACGACCCGGCCCGCCCCGACGACGAGCCCGCTCCCCCGGCGCTGCGCTTCGAGGTGCTGGCGGTGCAGCGGCACGTGCCGTCCAGCGTGCGGGTGAGCCAGGTGGCGGAGCAGGACGAGACGACCGAGCGCGAGGAGGTGGCGTCGCTGTGAGCGGTCCCGTGGTGGCCGTGGCGACGGTCGCGCTGATCGGCCTGAGCGCCTTCTTCGTGGCCGTCGAGTTCGCCCTGCTGGCCGCGCGCCGGCACCGGCTCGAGGACATGGCCCAGCACAGCCGCGGCGCCCAGGTGGCGCTGCGCAACTCCTCCGAGCTGACGGTGCTGCTCGCCGGCAGCCAGCTCGGCATCACCGCCTGCACCCTCGGGCTCGGTGCGGTCACCAAGCCCGCCGTCCACTACGCGCTGACCCCGCTGTTCACCGACTGGGGCCTGCCCGGCTGGGCGGCCGACGTGTCGGGCTTCGTGCTGGCGCTGGTCGTCGTCACCTTCCTGCACCTCGTGGTCGGCGAGATGGCCCCGAAGTCGTGGGCGATCGCGCACCCCGAGGAGTCGGCGGTGCTCCTGGCCCGCCCGATGCAGCTGTTCATGCTGCTCACCCGCCCGCTGCTGCGCGCCATGAACGAGACGGCCAACTGGTGCCTGCGCCGGGTCGGCGTCGAGCCGGCCGACCAGGTCGCCTCCGGGCGCTCCCCCGCCGACCTGCGCCAGCTGGTCGAGCACTCCGCGAGCACGGGCGCCCTCGACGCCGCCTACTCCGCCCAGCTCTCGGGCGCCCTCGACATGCAGCGCCTCCAGCTCGCCGAGGTGGTGCGCCCCGGGCGCCCCGCCGCGGTCCCGGCCGGCGCCGCCGTCGCCGACGTGCGGCGCGCCGCGCAGCGCAGCGGGCACCTGCGGATCCTCGTGGGCGACCCGGCCGCGCCGTCCGGCGTGGTGCACGTCCGCGACGTGCTCGCGGAGCCGGTCGAGCGGCCCGTGGCCGACCTCGCCCGCCCGGTGCTGTCGCTGGCGGCGACGACGCCGGTCCACGAGGCCCTCACGACGATGCGCGAGACGCGCAACCACCTCGTCGTGGTCACCGGCGAGGGGGGCGGGGCCGTCGGCGTCGTCACCCTCACCGACCTGCTGCGCCGGCTGTTCCCGCGCGACGCCGCGGCCCCGGTCGCCAGCGCCGCCGCGCCCGCCCCCGCCTGAGGGGCGGCGCCCTGCGCCCTGCCCCGCGTCCCGTGCCCCGCGTCACGGGTGGCGGACGCCCATGATCACGGAGAGGGTGTCAGCCGTGCACCGCTTCGCCGTCTGGGCGCCCTCTGCTGACCGCGTCGAGATCGACGTCCACCTCCCCTCCGGGGTGACCACCCGGTCCCTGGAGCGGGTCGACGACCCGGCCCCCGGCTGGTGGGCCCTGGAGGTGGCCGAGGCCGGGCCCGGCACCGACTACGCCTACCGCGTCGACGGCTCCGACCCCCGGCCCGACCCCCGCAGCGCCCACCAGCCGCACGACGTCCACGGGCCCTCCCGCGTCTTCGACCCGGAGGCCCACACCTGGGGCGACGGCGCCTGGGAGGGCCGCGACGCCCGCGGAGCGGTCGTCTACGAGATGCACGTCGGGACCTTCACGCCGGAGGGCACCCTCGACGCCGCCGTCGACAAGCTGCCGCACCTGGTGGGGCTCGGCGTCGACGTGGTCGAGCTGCTGCCGGTGGCGGCGTTCCCGGGCCGGCGCGGCTGGGGCTACGACGGCGTCGACCTCTACGCCGTGCACGACGCGTACGGCGGCCCGGAGGCGCTGCAGCGCTTCGTCGACGCGGCGCACCAGGCCGGCCTCGGCGTCGCCCTCGACTGCGTGTACAACCACCTGGGCCCGGCGGGGAACTACCTGGGCGAGTTCGGGCCCTACTTCACCGAGGAGCACCACACCCCGTGGGGCGCGGCCGTCAACCTCGACCAGCCCGGGTCCGAGGGGGTGCGGCGGTTCGTCGTCGACAACGCGCTGCGCTGGTTCCGCGACTTCCACGTCGACGCGCTGCGCCTCGACGCCGTCCACGCCCTCGTGGACACCTCCGACGAGCACGTGCTCGCCCAGCTGGCCCACGAGACGGCGCTCCTGTCAGCCGAGGTGGGCCGCCCGCTGACGCTCATCGCCGAGAGCGACCTCAACGACACCGGCATGGTCACCCCGCTCGGGGAGGCCTCGGCCACCGACCTCGCCCCCCGCGGGATGCAGGCCCAGTGGGCCGACGACGTGCACCACGCCCTGCGCTCGGTGATGACCGGCGAGCGCGGCGGCTACTACAAGGACTTCGCCAGCCTCGAGGTGCTCGGGGGCGTGCTGGAGCGGGTCTTCCACCACGCGGGCACCTACAGCCCCTTCCGCGGAAAGACGTGGGGCGCGCCCGTCGACACCGCGCGCTTCGGCGGCCACGCCTTCGTGGCGTACACCACCACGCACGACCAGACCGGCAACCGCGCCACCGGTGACCGCCTCTCCGCGTCGCTGGACGACGCCGCGCTGGCCACCGCGCAGGCCGTCGTCCTCACGAGCGCCTTCACCCCGATGGTCTTCATGGGCGAGGAGTGGGGGGCCACCACGCCGTGGATGTTCTTCACCGACCACGACGCCGAGCTCGGCACCCTGGTGAGCAAGGGCCGCGCCGAGGAGTTCGCCTCCCACGGCTGGGAGGGGGACGTCGAGGTGCCCGACCCGCAGGAGCTCTCGACGTTCGAGCGCTCGCGCCTCGACTGGTCCGAGCCGGAGGGCGGGCGCGGGGCGCGCCACCTGGCGTGGACGCGCGACCTCGTGGCGCTGCGCCGCTCCGAGCCCGACCTCGCCGGTGACGACCTGCGCGCCGTGCGCGCCACGACGAGCGGTGACGCCTCCCTGGAGGGCGGTGACCCGTGGCTGGTGGTGCGCCGCGGCTCGCTGGCGCTGGTGGCGAACCTCGCCGAGACCGCTCAGGAGGTGCCGCTCGACGGCGCCGGCGCCGCCGCCGTGGTGCTGGCGTGGGACCCGGAGAGCACCGGGGTCAGCGACTCCGGCGTCCGCCTGCCCGCCCGCGCGTCCGCCGTCGTCCGCCTCGCCTGACCCCGGGGCCCGACAGGTGGCCAGCGCCCATGATCACGGCGATCATGGGTGCTGGCCACCGCCGGCTCAGGCGGTGGCGCCCTCGCGGGCCAGGGCCGTCAGGCGCGAGACGGCGCGGGCGTACTTCTTGCGGTAGCCGCCGCGCATCAGCTCCTCCGGGAAGAGCTGGTCGAGCGGGGCGCCGGAGGCCACCAGCGGCAGGTCGCGGTCGTACATGCGGTCGCCGAGCACCACCAGGCGCAGCGCCACGCTCTGGTCGGAGATGGGCCGCATCCCGGTCCAGTGCACCGACGTCACGCCGTCGAGCAGGGCCCCGTAGCGGCTCGGGTGCACGGTGGCGAGGTGCCCCGCCAGGGCGTCGAACGCGTCGAGCACGGCCCCCTCGCCGCGCTCCTGCGCCGCCTGCGCGCGCTCGCGCACCTGCTCGTCGGTGGCGGGCGCGGGCGGGGTGGGCAGGCCGCGGTGGCGGTAGTCCTCGCCGTCGACGCGGAAGACGTCGAACCGCGAGGCGACCGCCTGGATCTCGCGGAGGAAGTCCTCCGCGGCGAAGCGCCCCTCGCCGAGGGCGTCCGGGAGGGTGTTGGAGGTGGCCGCCAGCGCCGTCCCGGCGTCGGAGAGCTCGCGCAGCAGGCGGCTCATGAGCACGGTGTCGCCCGGGTCGTCGAGCTCGAACTCGTCGATGCAGACCAGCCGCTTGGCGCTGAGCGCCTCGACGGCCTGGCGGAACCCGAGGGCCCCCGCGAGGTTCGTGTACTCCACGAAGGTGCCGTACGCGGCCGGCGAGGCGGGGCCGTCGACGGCGTGGAAGAGCGAGGTCAGCAGGTGGGTCTTGCCGACGCCGAAGCCGCCGTCGAGGTAGATGCCCTCCTTGCCACCGCCTCCGCCGGAGCCGCCCGAGCGGCCGAAGAGCTTGGCGAGCGCGCCCCCGCCCCCCTTGGCGCCGCCCTTGGAGCTGCTCTTGGCGCCGCTCCACCGGCCGGCGCGGTCGCGCAGCGCCTCGACGGCCTCGGCCTGGGTCGGCTGCGAGGGGTCGGGGCGGTAGGTCTCGAAGCGCGCGGCCGTGAAGTGCGGCGGGGGGACGAGGTCGTCCAGGAGGCGCTGCGGGCTGGGGCGCGGGTCGCGCTCGACGAGCGAGGCGGCGGGGGCGTCGGGCACCGGCCGAGCCTACTGAGCAGAGGGCATCCCGCCTGGTGAGGCTGCCCTGGGTGGTTGGGGCACGCCGGTCTGACCTAATGTCGCGGCATGGCCGTCGCGCACGACACCTCGCCCCGCTCCGCCGAGTACGCCCACCCCGAGCGCCTCGTCAGCACGCAGTGGCTGGCGGAGCACCTCGGTGACGCGGGGCTCGTCGTCGTCGAGAGCGACGAGGACGTGCTGCTCTACGAGACCGGGCACATCCCCGGCGCGGTGAAGGTCGACTGGCACACCGACCTGAACGACCCGGTCACCCGCGACTACGTCGACGGCGCCGGCTTCGCCGCCCTCATGGACGCCAAGGGCATCTCCCGCGACGACACCGTGGTCATCTACGGCGACAAGAACAACTGGTGGGCCGCCTACGCGCTGTGGGTGTTCACCCTCTTCGGCCACGAGGACGTGCGCCTCCTCGACGGCGGCCGCACCGCCTGGGAGGCCGAGGGCCGCGAGTACACCACCGACCCCGCGCCGCAGCCGGCAGCGCCCGCCAGCGGCTACCCGGTGGTCGAGCGCGACGACGCCCCCATCCGCGCCTACAAGGACGACGTGCTCGCCTTCCTGCGCACCGACGCCCCCCAGCTGGTCGACGTCCGCTCCCCCGACGAGTACACCGGCGCCCGCGTGTCGATGCCCGCCTACCCCGACGAGGGCGCCCTGCGCGGCGGCCACATCCCCGCGGCGCAGTCGGTGCCGTGGGCCCGCGCCGTGGCCGAGGACGGCCGCTTCAAGCCCCGCGCCGAGCTCGAGGCGGTCTACGCCGAGGAGAAGGGCCTGAGCGCCGGCGCGCCGACCATCGCGTACTGCCGCATCGGCGAGCGCTCCAGCCACACCTGGTTCGTGCTGAAGCACCTGCTCGGCTTCGAGGACGTGAAGAACTACGACGGCTCCTGGACCGAGTGGGGCAACGCCGTGCGCGTGCCGATCGCCACCGGCGAGGAGCCGGGCACCCCGCCCCGCTGACGGCTGCTAACCGACTGCTGATGAGCCGCACCGACGACCTGCCCCCGGCCCTGGCCGGGATCGTCGACGACTTCGCCGCGCTGACCGAGCCCGACCGGCTCCAGCTGCTGCTGGAGTTCAGCCGCGAGCTGCCCGAGCTGCCGGAGCGCTACGCGGAGCACCCCGAGCTGCTCGAGCCCGTGCCCGAGTGCCAGTCGCCGGTCTTCGTGGTCACCGAGGTCGCCGACGCCTCCTCGGACCCGGGCCGCGCCGTCCGCGTCTTCGCGACGGCGCCGCGCGAGGCCCCCACCACCCGGGGGTTCGCGGGGATCCTGCGCGAGGGCCTGGACGGTCTCCCTGCCGCTGAGCTCCTCGCCGTCCCCGACGACATCAGCGACCGCCTCGGCCTCGCCCGGGCCGTCAGCCCGCTGCGGCTGCGCGGCATGGCCGGGATGCTGGGCCGCATCAAGCGGCAGGTGCGCGAGCGCACCGCCTGACGCCTGACGCCTGACAGCAAGAGCCGGTGCCCCCTCGTCGGGTGGCACCGGCTCTCCGCCGTCTGGTGGCTGCGCGGCCTCAGCGCGCGGCCGCGCCCTGGCGCCGGGCCTGCACGTCGTCGGCGTTGGAGCCCTGCTCGACGTCGTCGTGCGCGCGCTGGCCCGCCGGGTCGCGCAGGTTGCCCGTGGCCCAGGCGCCCGCCCACACCGCGATGCCGCCGATCGCCATGCCGGCGATGTCGTCGACGATGTAGTGCCAGCCGAAGTAGATCGTGGCCGTCACCGTGAGGGCGAAGAACAGCCACATGCCGCGGCGCACCAGCGCCGGCATCCGGACCAGCTGCACGATCAGCGCGGCCGTGAAGACGACCGAGACGTGCAGCGAGGCGAACGCCGCGATGCCCGAGACCGTGCCCGTGACGTCGGGGTCGGCCATGACGATGGAGCGGTTGCGCACCAGCGCCGCCTGCAGGCCCGTCACCTCGGTGCGGGTGAGGTCGGAGAAGTCCCAGGGGAGCGCGTAGAACGGGCCCGACGCCGGGATGAGGTAGTAGCTGGCGGCCCCGAGCGCCCAGTTCAGGCACAGGGCGGTCACGTACCAGAGGCCGTGCGAGAGCTGCCGGGAGAAGATCAGCGCCACCGCCACCGAGACGGGCACGAAGATCAGGTAGCCCATGTACACGGACGACAGCACCTGCGCGGCGACGCCGGTGCCGAGCACGGTGTGCAGCAGCTCGGCGGGGTTGTTGCCCAGCGCCAGGAGCCGGTCGCTCGCCACGAGGGCGAGGTCGTCGGAGCCGTGGTGCACGAACGGCAGGAAGTTCTTGAGGTTCCGGTAGCCCACGTACGTGATGTAGAAGCTGGCCACCGCCACGAGCACCGGCACCAGCCGGCGCCACGGCCACCGGGCCGCGGCCACGTCGCGCACCGACAGCGCCAGGCCGCGCGGCGAGCGCAGCTCCGGGTGCGCCCGCAGGCGCCACGCGGCGCGGGGCAGCACGTCGACCAGGAGGCAGAACCCGACGATGGCGGGCATGCGCACCCAGCCCGGGCCGAGGAAGCCGTCGGGGTCGCGCAGGGGGACGCCCAGCACCAGCGCCCCGATGACGGCGAGCCCGCCGGTCACCGCCGCGGTGCCCGCCGCGAGCAGGAGCACCCGCTGGCGGTAGCGGGCGCTGGGCACCTGCACCGGGGTGGCCAGCGCCGCTGCGGACTCAGCGCTGGACGTGGTGTCGAGGGCCATGGCCCTCATTCTGGCGCAGCCGGAGCCGTCTCGCGTCCACGGAGCGGACACCCGTGCGTCACCTGGTGGACGGCTCCCGCCCGGCGGCCTGCGGCCGGAGCGCGCCGCCTGTGAGACTGCCGGGGTGTCGAGCACCCCCACTCCCCCCGCCGAGCAGCGCCCGCACCAGCCGAAGCGCAACCTGGTCGGCGTCGGCTTCGCCCTGCTGGGCGGGTACTTCGCCTACAACCTGTGGGGCATCCCGATGTCGCTCTGGCTCAAGGTCCCGCTGCTGGCGCTGTTCGCCGCCGTGGCCGTCTACGGCCTCGTCCAGCTGTGGCAGAACCGCCGCCGCTGACGGCTGCCCGAGCCCGTCGGCGAGACCTCAGAGGTGCTCGAGCAGGAACCTCGCGACCTCCCGCTCCCAGCGGTCGGGGTCGGTGTTCCACTCGCGGCAGTGCCCGGCGCCGGGGAACTCCAGCAGGGTCACCAGGTCGGGCCGGGAGTCGGCCAGGCGGCGGCTCGGGCCGACCGGCACCACCGCGTCGGCCTCCCCGTGCAGGAGCAGCAGCGGCACGCGCAGCTCCTCGGCGCGGGTGACCCAGTCGAGCCTGTCGAGGTCGAGCGGCGCCTCGACGCCGAGCGCGGCGCGCGCCAGCGGTGACCCCATGAGCGCGGTGCCCGCCCGCCCCAGCGGCCGCGGCACCCGGTGCAGGCGCGCCTGGTGGTCGAGCACGGTGCGCCAGTCGAGGACGGGCCCGTCGAGGACGACGGCGCGCACCCGGTCGGCGGTCCACGACCGCGACAGGTGCGACAGCACGATCGCCCCGCCCATCGACCAGCCCAGCAGCACGACGTCCCGCGCGCCGGCGTCGAGGGCGTGGAGGACCGCGGCCTCGACGTCGGCCCACTCGGTGTCGCCCAGGCCGTAGCGGCCCGAGGGGCCGCCCGGGGCGTCGGGGTCGTTGCGGTAGCTCGGGACCAGCGCCGGGACGCCGAGGCGGTGCAGCAGCGGCAGCGCCCGCAGGCACTCCTCGCGGGTGCCGCCGCGGCCGTGCACGAGCACCGCCCAGACCCGGCCCTGCTCGCCGGGGCGCTCCCCCGGCGGCTCGCCGGCGTCGTCGCCGGGCGCGGGGTGCACCAGCCAGGCCGGCAGCTCGCCGACCGGGGAGGTCACCACGACGTCGTCGAAGGGCAGCCCCAGGGCGCGGCCCGGGTCGCCGGCGTGGAACCAGCCCGAGAGTCGGCCGGGTCCGGGGCGCAGGACGCCGGCGTCGGTGCCGAGCAGCTCGCGGACGACGGCGCGCCGGCCCCCGCGGCGGACGGGCACCTCCACGCCGACCACGTCGCCGAGGCGGGAGTGGGTGGTGCCGCCGTCGGTCCACAGGCCGTAGCGGCCGGGTGCGGTGGACAGGTCGTCGGCGGCGAGGACCACGCGGCCGTCCTCGACGGCGAGCACGTGGACGTCGTCGGGGCGCACCCGCTCGGGGGTGACGACGCGGCGGGCGAAGTGCGTGGCGAGGGCCGACGCCGCGGCCGAGGCCGCCAGGCCGACCGCCGTCCCGACCACGGCGCTGCGGGCCACGGCGCGGGTCACCGCCGCGGCGCGCAGGGCGGCCGCGGCGACGTCGTCGGCGCTGGGGGTGCTCACCTGGAGGCTCCGCGGGCGGGTCCAGCGGCTCCGGCGGCTCCGGCCGCGCGGAGGGCCCACAGGACCAGCGGCACCTGCAGGGGCAGCCGGGCGAGCGCCACGGCCCGGTACCACCCGGGTGCCCGCTCGCTGCGGAGCGCCTGCGCCGCCATCACGAGGTTGGCCGGGTAGACCGCCACGAAGAGCCCCGCCGCCGCGAGCGCCGCGGCGCGCCGGATGCGCGGCGCCAGGAGGCCGGCGGCGCAGGCGAGCTCGGCGACGCCGGAGGCCGCGACCCACGGCTCGGGCCGCCCGAGCACCCGCGGAACGATGCGGGCGAAGGGCGCCGGGGTGGTGAAGTGGGCCACCCCCGCGACGCCGAGGAGGCCCACCAGCCCGGCGCGCGCCCCGCGCCCGGCCCCGAGGGCGACCCCGCCGGCGGGAGCGGGGTGGTGGGCCCGAGCGCGTGCCGGCATGCGGCTGATCCTGCCAGCGCCCGCTGGGAGCGGCCCGACGACCGGCGGCGCAGGCCGCTCACCGGTCGCCGGCCGGCTGCTGGGCGGGGGCTGGGCGGGTGCTCGTCGGCCGGTGGGGAGACGCTCGGGTCGCGCGTGATCGTGCTGACCCCCACGATCGTGGCCTGTGAGCCCTTCCCGCACCTCGCGCTCCTCCAGGAGCGCCACCACGACGTCCTCGTCGTCGTCCTCCTCGTCCTCGCCGAAGAAGGCCGCCTCCCGCGGCCCGGCCCGCCGCCGCCGCTCCCAGGCCCGGCCGCTCGCCTCCCGCATCGAGCCCGGCCTGCCGTACCCCCTGGGCGTGCACGTGCGCGACGGCGGCATCAACGTGGCCGTCCCGACCGAGACGGGCGACTGCGTCGAGCTGTGCCTGTTCGACGACGGCGGCCGCGAGACCCGCGTCGAGCTGCCGGAGCGCTCCGGCCACGTGCACCACGGCTTCCTGCCGGGTGTCGGCCCCGGGCAGCGCTACGGCTTCCGCGTGGGCGGCACCTGGGACCCGGCCCGCGGTCTGCGGCACAACGCGAACAAGCTGCTGCTCGACCCGTGGGCCAAGGCCGTCGAGGGCTCCTTCGGCGCGGGCGAGGAGGTCTTCGGGCACCACTGGGACGACGGCGCGAAGCTCAACGAGGCCGACTCGGCCGCGTCGATGCCGCGCTGCGTGGTGGTCGACGAGTCCTTCGACTGGGGCGACGACACCCCGCCCCGGACCCCCCTGCACAGCGCCGTCATCTACGAGACGCACGTCAAGGGCCTGACGCACACGCACCCCGACGTGCCCGAGGAGCTGCGCGGGACGTACGCCGGCCTCGCGCACCCGGCCATCACCGGCTACCTCAAGGACCTCGGCGTCACCACCGTCGAGCTGCTGCCGGTGCACCAGTTCGTGCAGGACTCCCACCTCGAGGAGAAGGGCCTGCGCAACTACTGGGGCTACAACTCCATCGGGTTCCTGGCCCCGCACGGCGAGTACGCCGCGGCCGGCGACGGCGGCGGCCAGGTGGCCGAGTTCAAGCAGATGGTGAAGGACCTGCACGCCGCGGGCCTCGAGGTGGTGCTCGACGTCGTCTACAACCACACCGCCGAGGGCAACGACCAGGGCCCGACGTTCAGCCTCAAGGGCATCGACAACAGCTCCTTCTACCGGCTGGTGGAGGGTGACGAGGGCCACTACTTCGACACCTCGGGCACCGGCAACAGCCTCAACGCGTCGCACCCGGTGGCGCTCGGGCTGGTCATGGACTCGCTGCGCTACTGGGTGCAGGAGATGCACGTCGACGGGTTCCGCTTCGACCTGGCGACCACCCTGACCCGCCAGGACGGCGACATGAGCGCCCACAGCGCGTTCCTGACGCTGGTGAACCAGGACCCGGTGCTCGCGCCGGTCAAGATGATCGCCGAGCCGTGGGACACGCAGGGCTACCAGGTGGGCGGCTTCCCGGCCCGCTGGAGCGAGTGGAACGGCAAGTACCGCGACGACGTCCGCGACTTCTGGCGCGGCGAGGACGGCGTGCTCGGCGCCGTCGCCCACCGCCTCACCGGCTCCGGCGACGTCTACACCGAGGGCGGCACCACCGGCCGCGACCCGCTGTGCTCGGTCAACTTCATCACCGCGCACGACGGCTTCACGCTGCACGACCTCACCAGCTACGACGAGAAGCACAACGACGCCAACGGCGAGGGCGGTGCCGACGGCGAGAGCGACAACAAGAGCTGGGGCTGCGGCGCCGAGGGGCCGACCGACGACGCCGGCGTCAACGAGCTGCGCGAGCGCCAGCGCCGCAACTTCCTGGCCACGCTGCTGCTGTCGCACGGCGTGCCGATGCTCCTCGGCGGCGACGAGATGGGTCGCACGCAGGGCGGCAACAACAACGCCTACTGCCAGGACAGCGAGATCTCCTGGTTCGACTGGTCGGCCGTCGACTCCGACCTCGTCGAGTTCACCAAGGAGCTCACCGCCCTGCGCCGCGAGCACCCGGCGCTGCGGCCCCGGCACTTCGGTGACGTCGACGTGGAGATGCGCCGCGCCGACGGCCCCGAGATGGGCGACGGCGACTGGGCCGACGGCGCCAACAAGGCGCTGACGGTCCACCTCACCGGTCCGCGCTCCGACGGGGCGAACGACACCGAGGAGTTCATGCTCATGGTGAACGCCTCGGCCGGGACGGTGGAGTTCACCGTTCCGACGCGCACCGACAACGGCCGCGACGCCGAGGCCGAGGGCCTGCCGGGCTGGAAGCTCGTGCTCTCGACCGACCCGGAGCAGCACGTGAAGAAGCGCGGCCTGGCGCCGGGCCAGCAGATCCTGGTGCGCGACAGGTCGCTGACGCTGCTGCACCGCGTCGACTGACCCACCCCCCTTCGCAGCCGAGCGCCCGGTCGCGGTTCCCGCCCCCTCCGGAACCGCGACCGGGCGCTCGGCTGCGCTCCGGAGGGGCGCGGCTGCGCCACGCGGGTGGCAGACGCCCATGATCACGAGGAGGTGGGGGCGCGTCGGGGGCACCCTGGGAGGCGTGCAGCTGCCCGTGATGCCGCCCCTGGCGCCGATGCTCGCGAAGTCCGTCAACGACGTCACCACCGTCCCCGTCCCCGGCTCGGTGGACGGCGGGCTCCTGTACGAGCCGAAGTGGGACGGCTTCCGCGCCGTGGTCTTCAAGGACGGCGACGAGGTCGAGCTGGGCAGCCGCGGGTCCAAGCTGCTGACCCGCTACTTCCCCGAGCTGGTCGAGCAGCTGCGCGCCCAGCTGCCGGACCGCTGCGTGGTCGACGGCGAGGTCGTGGTGCGCCGCGGCGAGCCGGGGGCCGAGCGCCTCGACTGGGAGGCCCTCGCCCAGCGCATCCACCCCGCGGCGAGCCGCATCAGGACCCTCAGCGAGACCACCCCCGCCTCGTTCGTGGCGTTCGACCTGCTCGCGCTCGATGACGACGACCTCACCAGCCGTCCCTTCTCGGAGCGCCGCGAGGCGCTCGAGCAGGCGCTGGGCGCCGCCACCGCGCCCGTCCACCTCACCCGGACCACCACCGACCCGGCGCTCGCCCAGGAGTGGCTCCAGACGTTCGAGGGGGCGGGGCTGGACGGCGTCGTCGCCAAGCCGCTCGCCGCGGTCTACCAGCCGGGCAAGCGCGTGATGCTCAAGGTCAAGCACGCGCGCACGGCCGACGTCGTGGTGGTGGGCTACCGCGTGCACAAGTCGGGCCGCGGCGTGGGCTCGCTGCTCCTGGGCCTGCACGACGACGAGGGCCAGCTCCGCCAGGTCGGCGGCGCCTCGGCGTTCACCGACGCCGCGCGCCTGGAGATCGAGGAGGCGCTGCAGCCGCTGGTGCTGCGCGACGACGACGGCGCGCCCCGCCGCCAGGCCGGTGAGAAGAACCGCTTCGCGGCCGCCGACAAGGACGCCAGCTGGGTGCCCCTGCAGCCCGACCTGGTGGCCGAGGTCAGGTACGACCAGCTCGAGGGCGACAGGTTCCGCCACACCGTGCAGCTGGCCCGCTGGCGGCCCGACCGCGAGCCGGCGTCGTGCCGCTTCGACCAGCTCGACGTGCCCGCCGACTACGACCTCGCGGACGTGCTGACGGGCGGATAGCGTCGCGCCCGTGGAGATCGGCACGGAGACCAGCAACACGACCAGCAGCACGACCAGCAGCACCCCGCAGGCCCCGGCCGCGGGTGGCGGCGCCGCCCGCGACGTCGTCGTCCTGCTCACCGAGCAGCCCGTGGAGGCGCAGGACGCCGAGCGCATCCTCGCCCTGCACGAGGGCGAGGAGCTGGTCTACCGGGTGCTCGTGCCGGCGGACACGCGCCGCAACGTGCTGGTCGAGGTGGTCGACAGGCTGAGCCTGGCCCACTGGCGCGAGGCGCTCGACGCGCTGCGCGAGGGCAGCCGCCGCGACGGCCAGGAGGCCCGTGCGGAGGCCGCCGAGGTGCTCGAGAGCACGCTGGCCGCCCTGCGCGCCCTGGGGCGCGACGCCGAGGGCCTGGTCACCGACGACGACCCCGTGCCCGCGCTGGAGGCCGCAGCGGCCCAGCACGGGGCCCGCGAGGTGGTCGTGGTGACGCGTCCGCACGCGCTGGAGGAGACCTTCGACAGGGACTGGGCGAGCCGCGCCCGGGAGGTCCTGGGGCTGCCCGTGCTCCACACCTACGCGGGCACCGGACGGGTGGGCTGAGCGGTCCGCGCACGGCGTCCTGAGGGAACTGATCGCACGCGACGGTTGTTGGGAGAGGCATGACGACGAACGCGCAGAAGACCGGCCAGTACCCCGTCGCGAAGTCCGACACCGAGTGGCGCCAGCAGCTCTCCCCCGCTGAGTACCGCGTGCTGCGCGAGGCCGGCACCGAGCGCGCGTGGGTCGGTGAGTACACCGACACCGAGACCGAGGGCGTGTACCGCTGCAAGGCGTGCAGCGCCGAGCTGTTCCGCTCGACCACCAAGTTCCACTCGAACTGCGGCTGGCCCTCGTTCTACGCGCCGTCGGAGAACGACGCCGTGGAGCTTATCAGCGACCGGTCGATGGGCATGGTCCGCACCGAGGTGCGCTGCGCCTCCTGCGGCTCCCACCTCGGGCACGTCTTCGAGGGCGAGGGCTTCCCCACCCCGACCGACCAGCGCTACTGCATCAACTCGATCAGCCTCGACCTGGAGCCCGGCGGGGCCGGCGCCGCGCCGGCCGCCGAGCGCTGACCCACCGCCCCACCAGGCCCGCCGCCAGGACCGCCAGCCCGGCGGCCACGGCGGTGGGCGGCAGGGCCGCCACGAGCACCGCGCACCCGAGGAGCCCGAGCCCGGCCACCGGGCGCTCCCAGCGCCGGCGCTGAGGGTCGCGGCTCGCGCGGGCCCACGCCGCGAGGTTGGCGACGGCGTAGTAGACGAGCACCCCGGTGGAGCTCGCGGCGATGGCTCCCCGCAGGTCGGTGGTCAGCACGAGGACGACGACGACCGCGCCCACCACCAGCTGGGCCACCACCGGCGAGGCGCTGCGCGGGCCGACCGCGGCCAGGGGCGCCGGCAGCTCGCGGTCGCGGGCCATCGCGAGCGCCGTCCGTCCGACGCCGGTCATGACGGTGAGCAGCGAGCCGAGGGCGGCGACCGCGGCGCCGGCGGTGACGAGCGCAGCCAGCTGCGGTGCGGGTCCGGCCGCCACGGCGTCGCGCAGCGGCAGGGAGCTCGCGGCCGTCGCCGTCGTCCCGAGGACACCCAGCACCACCACGACGACCAGCGCGTACACGACGAGCACGGTGGTGAGGGCGATGGCGACGGCGCGGCCGATCGTGCGCTGCGGGTGGCTGACCTCCTCGCCCAGCGTGGCGATCCGCGCGTACCCGGCGAAGGCGAAGAACAGCAGACCAGCGGCCTGCAGCACGCCCGCCGGAGAGGCGCTGCCGCTCGGGACGAGCGTGCCGGGGTCGAGCCCCCCGCCCGCCGCCGCGACGAGGGCCACCGCGAGGACCGCGAGGGTGACGACGACCAGCACCGCCGTCACCCTCGCGGTGCGCTGCACCCCGGCGCAGGTCAGGGCGGTGAAGACCCCCACGGCGAGGGCTGCGGGCACCCCGGGGTGCTCCGGCAGGACCGCGGCGCCGGCGACGAGGGCGATCGCGGCGCAGCTGGCCGTCTTGCCGACCACGAAGGCCCACCCGGCCGCGAAGCCCCACCACTCCCCCAGCTCGCGGCGCCCGTAGGCGTACGCGCCGCCGGCGAGGGGGTGGACGCCGGCCAGCCGCGCCGTCGACGCCGCGTTGCAGGTGGCGACCAGCGCCGCGAGCGCGAGCGCGGCGAGCAGCCAGCTGCCGGCGGCCGCGGCGGCGGGACCGACGGCGCCGAACACCCCCGCGCCGAGCATCGCCCCCAGGCCGATGACGACGGCGTCGCGCAGGCCCAGGTCGCGGCGGAGCCCCCCGGCGGGCGGGACTCCGCCCGGGGTCGAGCTGGGGGTGGTGCCGCTGGTCACCGGGTGACCCTGCCCGGCGCAGGTGAACGCCCGGTGTCCCCCTCCCCCACGACGATCACGCACCTCAGCGCCACCACCTCGCCACGATCACGCAGCTGAGCGCCACGACGGCGTCGTTGTGGCGCTCAGGTGCGTGATCGTCGCGGGACGGCCGGGCGGAGGGGCGGGCGGAGGGGCGGGCGGAGGGGCGGGCGGAGGGGCGGGCGGAGGGGCGGGCGGAGGGGCGGTCAGAGGGCGCGGGCGGAGAGGGCCACGCGGGCGCCGAACAGCACGAGCACGCCGCCGGTGACGCGGTCGACCCAGCGGGGCGAACGCCGTGGTGGTGAGCCGCGCGCCCAGGGCGGAGCTGCCGAGCACGAGCGCGCCGAGCCACACCGCCCCGATGAGGCAGTGCACCGAGGCGAGCAGCAGGCCCATGGCGAGCGGGGGGACGCCCGTGGCGGAGAACTGCGGGATGGTCGCCAGGTAGAAGACGCCGACCTTGGGGTTGAGCAGGTTGGTGACCAGCC
>NZ_VUOH01000008.1 GCF_015390235.1 Quadrisphaera sp. INWT6
CTGGACGTCCTGCAGTGCTGCGCCCAGGCGCAGGGCCTCGGTGGCGTAGGAGTGGCGAAGGCTGTGGGGACTAACCCCGGCGGGCAGGTGTGCGCGCCGGCACAGGCGCAGCATCTGCTCATAGGCCGTGGAGTAGGACCGGCGGGCCGGAGGTTGAGCCTGGTCAATGGCCTCAAGGCTCCGAGGGGTGGCCAGGAAGATCGGACTGCTGTGCGCTCGTCGATGCTGCCGGTGCCGAGGTAGGTGTCCAGGGCGCGTACCACTGGTGGGGCCAGGGGCACGCGGGCTGCCTTGCCGCCTTTGCGGGTGATGCGCAGGACGCGGTGGCCGTGGTCGTGGCTGTAGTCACGCACGTCTGCCCCCAGGGCCTCGGAGATCCGCAGCCCGCAGAAGGTCAGGACGCACACCAGCGCGTTGGACCGGGGGGAGTGCTGTGCCGCGACGACCAGGTGGGCGCGCATCTGGTCGGCGGTCAGCCCGATCGCGGCCGACTCGTCGCTGACGCGGGGACGGCGCACCGAGGCGACGGGGGAGTGGGTCAGCACCGAGGCGGAGTGGATGCCGTAGTCGTAGAACCCTGACAGTGCGGACAGTCGTCGAGCGATGGTGGAGGCGGCCGCGGGACGTCCGGTCGCGGGCTGGGGCTGAGTAGACAGGTGGCGTACCCAGGCGTCGACGTGGTGCCGCTCAGCGGCGAGGGGGTGCACCCTGAGATGGGTGCACCAGCGCGCCCAGGCTGTGAGGTCGGCGCGGTAGGCGGCGGCGGTGTTGGCCGGGTGGGTAGGAGGAAGGCCGCGACCAGGCGCACGAAGGAATCATCGCTGTCGGTTCCAGGTAGGCGGTCCAGCGGCGCGGCCCGCTCGACGAAGACCGCCGCCGAGGAGAGAGCCGGGAGCTCGAGGTCGCTCACGAGCCCTCGCCTTTGTGCACAGGTCCGTGGTCACCACGTACTGCTGCCATCCCGGAGCGGGACAGGCGCTGCTCGACGATCCACAAGAGGCCGTCGGGATCGACGGCGGCTCCTACGCCGCGCATTTCGTCTGCCCGGCCCGACGGGTGCGGTCCGAGGGCGCGCTCGTGGGTCGGGTACAGGCCCACGGTGCGCCTGTAGACGGTGCCGGTCAGCCACAGGTCGGCGTCGTTGCGCAGGGGACCGACACAGGCGTTGTCTGCGCGAGCCTGCTGCTCTTGAGGCCAGTAGGGTTGGCCCTCGGTGACGATGAGGTCGACGTCGACGGCGTCGCCTGGCTGCGGCGGCGGCGGTGATGCTGCAAGGCCCACGGCCCTTTCCTCCGCGCTGGACCACCTGCACCCGGGGGACACCCTCGTCGTCTGGCGCCTGGACCGCCTGGGCCGCTCCCTGCGCCACCTCATCGAGACCGTCGAGCAGCTCGAGCAGCGCGGGGTGGGCTTCCGCTCCCTGCGCGAGTCCATCGACACCACCACCCCGGTGGGCGCCTGGTCTTCGGCGCGCTGGCCGAGTTCGAGCGCGAGCTCATTCGGGAGCGGACGATGGCCGGCCTGGCGGCCGTTCGCGCTCGCGGCCGCGTCGGTGGCCGGCCGCTGGCGATGACGCCAGCGAAGCCGCGGCAGGCGAGGGCCATGCGCGACCAGGGCAGGTCGGTCAGCGAGATCGCCGAGGTCATCGGGGTGGGGGCGGGCGACGATCTACCGCCACCTGGGGCAGGGCGTCGAGCAGGCGCCCCCGCGCACGAGCTGAGGCTCAGGCGGAGTCGCGCATCCCGCGGTGCTTCATCTCGGCGTCGATGCGCTGCTTGAGCTTGCCCAGGCGGTCGACCTGCTGGGGGGTGGTGAGGCGCACCGCGCCCACCACGTCGACGTCGGTCACCGGGGGCACCTTGGTGCCGCGCGCGAAGGAGCCCGAGACGAAGCGGCCCGTGCTGGCCGAGCGGCCCGTGCTGGCGCTACCGGTGAAGGGGCGCGTCGTCTTGCTGTCGCCCGTGCCGCCGGTGACCCTCTTGCCGGTTACGACACTGCGCGTGACGCTCTTGCCGCCGGCGATGCTGCGGCTGTTGGTCCTTGCCACGATCAGCCCTCCTGCTCGCTGCTCAGCGCGTCCAGGTCACCGTTCTCGGCCACGGACTGCGGATCGAAGATGACCAGCAGGCCAGCGACGGTAGCGACCTCCAGGTCAGTCTGCGCCTCATCGAAGAGCTGCTCAAGCAGGCCGAGCGCCAAGTCCCCCGGCATGGCGCCACCACCTTCGGTGGCCAGCGCCCGGTCGTAGACCCACGTGACGGTCTCCCACCACCGGTCTTGCCGCGCCTTCTCCCGGTCGTCCTGGGACTTTCGAGAGGCGGCCGCGTAGGCCAGCAGGCCGCCCAGGAACGCCGCCAGGCCACCCAGGCCGGGGGAGACCAGGAAGCGGCCGATGCCGGCGTCGAAGAAGCCGCGCTGCCCGGTGGTGGCGGCCACGGACGCCGTCGCGCTCGGGCTCGGGGTGGGGACGGCGCTCGCGAGGTCGAGCAGGACGGACGCGAGCACGCGGTCACGCTAGCGAGGGCTGGGAGGGGTTCTGTGCGCGAAGCGCCGGGGCCGCCTTCGTGACCGCCGGCCTCTGCGGGCAGGCGCCGCGGGCCGCGGACGGCGCCCGGCCACCGCCCACCCCCCCCCGCCTCCAGGGCCGTCCTTCGGTGAGGGACCACCGCCGCGGCGGCGCGCGGCGCGTCGTCGGGACGCGCCCCGGGTGCCGCGCCAGGGATGACCAAGGAGGCTCTGGCGCACGATGGCGGTGATGCCCCTGCCCGTGACGTACACCCCCGACGAGGTCGCCGCGGCCCTCGGGGTCAAGCGCCGCTGGCTCATGGAGGCCGCTGCCTCCGACCCCGCTCGCTTTCCCTCGGTGAAGCTGGCCGGGCGGGTCCTCTTCACCGAGGAGCAGGTCCGCCACATCCTGCAGGCGGCCACCCGGCAGGCGCCGACCCAGCCGGCGCGGGAGCTGACCCAGGCCGAGCGGGCCGCCCAGGCGTGGGGGCGCCCTCCTCCGCGCCGCCCGCGCCGGCCATCTCGGGACCAGCGTCCGGAGGAGTGGCGCTAGGCCTCAAAGCCCACGTCGGGATGGTCGAGCGGCCCGCCACGCTTGACAGGAATCCCTGTCGCCATCACTCTCAGTTAGTGACAGGGAGTCCTGTCACCTGAGAGGGGGCGACTGTGGGTTGGACGACCGACGACGGCACGCACGAGGGCTGGGCCGGGAAGCTGTTCGCCGACGGCTGGGTGGCCAGCTCCTACGTGAACCACGGGTTCGAGGCGAGCTGGGCACCCGACGGCTCCTTCCAGTGGGAGCAGCGCACCTGGCGCCCCTCTGAGGCGGTCGTCGGCTGGGTGCCGGCGTGCGAGTGCAGCTGGCGCGGTGAGGCCGTCACCCGAGCGGGCACGCCGGAAGCGGCGGCCGCCGCAGGGCCGGGCGCACGCACCGCCTACAGCAAGGACGGGTGGCTGCCCGAGGACCTCGAGGAAGAACTGATCTACCCGCAGTGGGAGGCGCACGTGGCTCCCCTGGACCTGGCCGCCGCGGTCTCCCGGGCGCACCGCGAGCACGTCCGCGCCGGGCAGGTGCTCGACGAGGCGGTCGCCGCGATGCGCGCGGCTGGGGCCTCGTGGGGCGACGTCGGGCGGGCGACGGGGATGACGCGGCAGTCCGCTAACGAGCGTTGGGCCAGGCGCGTCGCCGTCTGAGCCGGTCGGGTCCAGACCGCCAGCGTGGTCAGGGCCCGTGGTGGGCTGGCTGCTGCTCCCGGACGGCCGTCGTCGGCCCACCGGCCGCGGCGCTCACCTGTTTCGGGTCGGGGCGGACAGAGCAGGGACAGAGCAGCAAGCTATGGAGTTAGGGCACCCAGTGTGGCGGGCGGCCTCGACGTTGTCCGAGCCGCCCGCCACACTGGGTGCCGTCCCTGCTGCGCAGGGTCGCTGCGCTGGGCCGAGGGAGACCACGATGAGCGAGCCGCCACCGCCGGACGGACGTGGGGAAGTTCCCCACGTCGAGGGCCTGAGTGCCGCGCCCCAGCGAGCCCGACGCAACGCCACACGACGCCAGCCCAACCAGGCCGGCGGCCGCACCCGCAGCCACCGGGTCAAGGTCACCGACGCCGAAGCCGAGCAGCTCACCCAGCTCGCCACCGCCCAGGGCGTGAGCGTCCCCCGGCTGATGGTCGAGTCCGCCCTCTCCCCCACCGGCACCACGCCGGCCGCCCGCCAGGAAGCCATCGCCGAGCTTTTCGCCGTCCGGCGGCTACTCGCAGCGGTGAGCAACAACGTCAACCAGATCGCCCGCCACGCCAACGCCACCTCCGAGTTCCCCGGCGACGCAGTGGCCGCTCTCGGCGCCGTGCACCGCACCGTCCTGCGCATCGACGAGACCATCGACGACCTCGCCCTCACCCGGCCCCGCGTGACATCACGCACCCCCGCGGTGGACCTCAACGATCTCGCCGACGACGACGGCGACGACTGGGCGGGCGGCGACCACCCGTGATGCCCAACATCACCCGCGGACAACGGATGAGCGGGCTGATGACCTACCTGGCCGGAGCCGGCCGCGCCAACGAGCACACCGACCCACACCTCGTCGCCGGCGACTCCTCGATCATGGCCTTCCACGGTGACGACGTCCTGGACCGCGCCACCGCACTGAAGATCGCCCGCAATCTTGACCACGCCCGCCGCGCCTACGCCGTTGAAGTACCAAGCGGGTCGGTGTGGCACTGCTCCTTGAGCCTCAAGGCCGAAGAGGGCCGCCTGCCGGACGAGCGGTGGGCGGCGATCGCCGAGGAGTTCGTCGACGGCATGGGCTTCTCCGAGGGCCCCGACCGCGCGGCCTGCCGCTGGGTAGCGGTCCACCACGGTCTGTCCAAGGCCGGGAACGACCACATCCACTTGGCCGTGTCCCTGGTCCGTGAGGACGGCACCTGCGCCTCCGTCTGGAACGACCGCCCCCGCGCCCAGGAGCGCGCCGGCCAGCTCGAGCGCCGCCACGGGCTGCAGGTGCTGGAGTCGCGCAGCGCCGGGCGCGGAGACCGCGGCATCAAGCCCGGCGAGCGGGAGATCGCCCAGCGCAATGGCGCCGCCGAACCAGCCCGGCTCACCCTGGAGCGGACCGTGCGAGCCAGTGCGGCTGCCTCCGCCGACGAGGCTGAGTTTGTCCGCCGTCTCCGTCGCTCCGGGCTGCTCGCCCGCCCCCGCTTCGCGGCCGGGCGCGACGACGTCGTCGCCGGGTACTCCGTGGCGCTACGTCCCTCCTCGGTTCGGCCTGATGCCGCACCGGTCTTCTACGGCGGTGGGCATCTGGCTAGGGACCTGACCATGCCGCGGCTGCGCACCGAGTGGCCGGACTCTCCCGAGCACGCCAGCGCTGCAGCCGCGGAGTGGAAGGCCGCCGGGCGCGGCACTCCGGCGCGGTCCTCCGGGCGGGAGTCGACCGAGGTTGACCCCGCGCTGTGGGAGCAGTGCGCCCGCGAGGTCGCCGCGATGCGCGAGCACCTGCGCGCGGTACCCGTCGATGACGTCGCCACCTGGGCGCACGTCGCGAGGCAGACCTCCGGGGCGTTCGCGGCGTGGTCCCTGCGGGTGGAGCAGGTGCCCGGGCCGCTGGCCGAGACCGCCGCGGCGTTGGCCTCAAGCGCCCAGGTCCGCGCCCACCGCGTCCAGGACGCCCTGCTCGCCGGCCTCAGTCCTTCGTGGGCTCGCGGTGCGGCGATGGTGCTCGCTGCGGCCGCCGAGGGTGGAGACGGACCCGTCGGGCAGGCAGTGCTGGTGCGTCAGTTGCGCAACACCGTGCGGGCGCTGCACGACGCCCACATGGCGTCCGGGGAGGCTCACCGCGCTGAGCTGATCGCCACGGCGATGCGTGCGCAGCTCGAGGCGCTGCGTTCGCCGACGGACACCATGACGCCGGCCACCACCGCCCAGGTCCAGGCCGAGACGGTGCGGCCGCGCGCCCTGGGCTCCCCCCTGCCCGCACCACTGCCGCTGGCGCCGACGACCGAGACCGTTGCGGCACGACGGCGCTCAGGCGCATCGGCGGACGGAGGAGCCGAGCGATGAGTTCGACCACGAGGTCACTGCAGCCTGCTGGAGTGGACGAGCGGAGGTTGCTCACCGCTCACCACGAGGCTGGGCACGCCATCGCCTACTTGAACCTCGGCTACAGCTTCCGGTACATCACCCTGCACCCCCGCACGCCCGGAACGACCGGCTTCGTGGCGGTGCATCGCCCCCGGTCCATGCTGATCGCCGACTCCGCCGCAATCACGCTGTCGGGGCCGCTCGCCGAGGAGGCCTTCCGCTCCGTGGACATCGGGGAGGCGCCCGAGGACGCCGCTTGGGCAGCGGCCTTCGCAGTGTCGTCCGCGGACGCCGGAAGCCACCGCGAGGTCGATGACGGACGGGACATGCTCGTCAGACTCGGGATGCCTGTCGAGCTCGCCGTCGACGGCATGGCGAACACCCTGGCGCGGGACTGGGCGGCCGTTGAAGCACTCGCTCAAGCCCTGGTCATGAGTCCGCGCCGACTGGACTACCGAGAAGCGCAGATGATCGTGGAGGCGAGCAGATGAGCCAGGACAGTGACGGCGTCGCCGAGGCGATGCGCGGCGGGGCGCAGCTGGGTGTGACCCTCGCGGCGCAAGCCGTGGAGACCGCGGTACGGATGCAGGAGCGGACCAGATTGGCCGCGGCTGCCGACGCCACCCGGGCCGCAGAGGACGCACAGCGGCGTCTGGCCGCCGAACGGGCGGTGGCGCTGGTCTCAGCGGGGGACCGCCTGGAGCGCGCTGAGCGAGCCTTCGCGGAGGTCGGCGCCTACGACAGCCGTGTGCGCCGGGAGGCCCTGCAGACGCGCCTGTCGCCCAGCGCCGGACCGGAGGCGGCGGCTGCCCGAGCGATCGCCGACACCGCCCAGGCGCGTCCGGCGACGGCCATCACGACCCTGGCATCGCCCTCCCCTGAGTCCGTCACCCCTCGCAGCGCCTCGACCGCCCCGGTACGCACGCACCAGGCACCCGAGCGCTGAGCCCGCCGGAGCGCATGATCACAGAGTGACTCCCCCGCAGACGCCGACAGCCCCCGCCGGAGAGCAGGGGCTGTCGGAAGTGAAGCGCTCCCCCGGGGGCTACACGGCCTGGCCGAGCACCACGCCGTTGCGCTGGCGGGTCACCTTCCTGAGCACGCCCGAAGCGGGCCACCACCTGTAGTACTGCACGGCGGCGCGACCACCGATGACCTTGCGGCCGGCCAGCTCGTTGATCACCGGCTTGTGCGGGATGAGGGTGTACTCCGCGCGCATGTGCCCGTCGACACGACCGAAGGTGACCTTGTCGATCCAGCGGGCACGGTAGATGGCGGAGACGCCGTCCTCGGTGACTCGGCCGGCGACGATGTCGACCGGCTGCACGGCGCGCCACTGCTTGCGCATGGCCTCGTCGATCTGCTGGCCGCTCATGGAGTGCACGTCGTGGTCCGCGAGGCTGACCACCACGACGTCGTAGAACGGGGAGACGTCCGGCATGGCGGTGAACTCACCGCTCAGCGGCTCGCCGTCGACCGCCTCGACGTCCAGGAAGTGGGTGGCGGTCTCGGCGGTGGCCGCCTCGACGTTGTCCATGTGGATCCGGAAGTACGCGCGCATGGGCGCTCACCTGCTCTCGTGCTCGCCCCGCTCGCTGAGCGGGGACACGCCCCACCGTGTGTGGGACGCTGATGAGTACAGCTGGTGGGTCGCCCTGGGGCAAGCCGGTGCGGATCGGTCCCACCCGGTCGGGTGCTCAGCTGACCGACTAGACCTGCCCGGAGTCGAGGTCGAGGTACTGGTTCCCGGGAGTGGCGCCCTTGGCGCGGGTGGTCATGGGACGCTGCGGCTACTCCGGCAGCCGACGGACATGATCTACCGGCACCCACACCCGGTAGGCCGGCCCGTGGCGGTCGGGGTGGGGGAAGTAGACCAGCACCGCACGCGGGGACCAGGCGCTCGCCGTGGCTTCCACCTCGGCCTCGGAGCCGTCTGCGAAGACGGCGCGCACCAGGCACGGCATCCGCTCGTGGGCGGCGACGGCGTCCGCTGTCTCCTGCCACGAGGCCGTGCTGACGAGCCTCACGCGCGGGTCGATCGGCACCGGCGGATCTTAGGTCGCCCGGGTTAGCCCTGCTCGAGGCGGTCCAGCAGGGCGTCCAGGCGCTGCGCGAGTCGGTTGAACTCCTCCCGAGTGACGGCCCCCGCCGAGGTATCCGCACTCCCATCCCCGTCGTCAGCATCAGCATCGGTCCTGGTGGCGGGCCGCAGTTCCGTTGAGTCGAATGAGTCGGTTGAGTCGGTTGGCCTGGATGGATCGGTTGTAGACGTTGGGCGGTCTTCCGGCGCGTCAAACGTCCGGGCGGAACCGGCCTCGATCTCCTCAGGAGCGCTCTGGCGCTGCTCGGCGGTCTCCTCGGTGGCCTCGACGTAGGCCTCACCCGAGGCCGGCAGGCGGCTGTCGTCGGAGAACAGCTGGAAGTTGCCGTCGTCCTGCGGAGCGTTGAAGAGCACCTCGTACTCCAGCTGCCCCGGTCCGTCACCCGCGTTCTCGGCGAACCAATCGACCATCCCCTCCACGTAGGCCGGCTCGTCGCCCATCTCCGCGCGCCCGGACCACTCCGGCACCGCCAGCGGCACACCCCACTGCTCGGCCTGCTCGGCGTAGGCGTCCAGCCCGATCGGGATCCCGTCGTCGCCGCGGGCGTCGAGCTGCGCCTTGAAGTCGGCCGCCGAGGAGATCGTCGGCCAGCCGTTGTAGGTGTCCACCCCCAGCACGTCGGCCTGGCCCTCACCGGGCCAGGTGGTGCGCCAGTCCAGGTCAGTACCCGAGGAGGTGACGTTGACCCCGTAGACGAGCTCGGCCTCGGGGAAGACTTCCTGCTGGACGGCGCGGTAGCGCGCCCAGGCGGCCTTAAAGTCCTCGGCGTCACCGGGGCTGACCGACCAGTCCCACCCGCTGAGGTTGAACTCGTGGAAGGGCCGCACGTAGGTCGTCCCGCGCCCCTCGCGCAGGTCAGCCATCCGCGTCAGCGACTCACGCCAGCGGTCCTCGTAGGCGCCGGCGGCGGCCGCGGCCCAGGTCTCCCCCTCCTGTAGGCCGCCGGGGGCGATGTCGATGGCGCCGTCGAAGTCGGCGACTTCTCCCCCGGGGGCGATGGAGTACAGCTCGGTCTGGTTGTCGCCCTGGTCGGCCCAGGTGCCGACGATGTCGACGTCGTCGCCGCGCCAGGCGCCGAGTTCCCCGTCGGCGGCACCCTCCCCGGAGGCACCCGACAGCCACGCACCGCTGTCGCGGGTCTCATCAGCGGCCGACGCGCTGGCCTCCCGTGCGTCGTCGGAGAGGTCGTTCGACTGGGGAGTTTCCCCAGACGACTCTCCGCCCTCGTCGACGTCATCGCGTCGGCGGTCGCTGACCGACGCTGCCGACGAAGGCGTCGAGCTTGGGGTCACCGCTGGTCGAGAAGCCGGCTTCGAGGTGGAGGCGGGTGTTGGTTCCTGCTCACTGGAGGCGGCCGCAGCGGGCACGGCGCTGCACGCCAGCGCCGTGGCCACGAGCAGGGTGGTCAGGGTCAGCGGGCGGACGGCGGGAGAGGACATGACGGTCTCCAGGGGTGAGGGGCGGTGGGGGCGGGGCAGGGGGTGGTCACTGGTCGCTGAAGAAGTCGACGGGGAAGTCCTCCAGCGGCAGCGGCTGCAGGCGTTCGGAGTGGCCCTTCTCGGCGTCGCAGTGGCGGAAGGGACCCTCGGCGGACATCAGCACCGCCATGTGGGGGTCGGCGTGGTCGCGCCACCACGTGGACATCCCTAGGGCGGGCTCGCGGCGTAGGTACTCCCACGCCCGCCACAGCGCCTCCAGCCGGGAGATCGCCTCCGAGTGCTGCCACCACGCCGGGCACCAGGTGCGGCTGCGACCGTCGAAGGTTCGCCGGTAGGACGGAGCCAGGAAGTCAGCCACGAACTGGCCGACGTGGGGGTAGTACAGGCTGGGCTGCCCGGCGGCGCCAGCTGCGGAAACGTCTTCAGTGGCCCCATCGCGCCCGGCGTCGTCGTCCCACTCCTCCACATCGCTCGGGTTCACGTCAGCCATGGGTTCGCAGCCCGCGCCGAGGGCGGCTCAGGTGCCACCTGAGAGGTGCGTCGCAGCTCCTCGACCTCTGCCGGCTCAAGGCGCCCCGTGGGGTCGTGCGCGTCCAGCGAGGCGCGCACCGCGGCAGCGTGCGGACCCTCCATCCACGGCAGGGTCCGCACCAGCACTGCGGGGGTCCCCGAGGCGAAGACCAGCGCCCGGCCCAGCGGCAGCGCGGCGAGCTCGGCGACGTCCAGCACCCGCTCGGAGCGGGTGGAATAGCTGCGCGAGGACCCCGTGCGGCTCGTCGACGTGGTGGGCGTGGGCGCGTCGTACTCCCCCACGAGCTGGCTGATGTCGGGCAGGAACTCGGGGTCGGTGTTCCCGCCGCCGAAGACGCGCACCGTGGCCGCGCCCCACAACTTGCGCATCCCGTCGCGGCCCCAGACCTCCACGCCCTGCGACCAGGACTGCAGGAAGGTCATCAGCACGATGCCGCGGGAGCCGTAGTGGCTGTAGAGGTCCGGCAGGTCGCGCCAGCGGCAGACGTTGGCGGCCTCGTCCAGCACCCCCACCAGCGGCACCGGCAGGCGACCGCCGGCCGAGCGGCGCGCCAGGCGCTCGGCAGCCTCGGTGACGGCCACCGTCAGCGCGGTCACCAGAGGCCCGGCCGAGCCCTCGCCCTCGCGGGAGAGGGAGTACAGGGTCTGGGCCTGGCCCCCGGCGGCCACGAAGGCAGCCGGGTCGAAGCGGGGCCGGCGGTCGCTGGCGGCGCTGCCGCCGTCGGGGGTGACCCAGCGGGTGGCCACGCGGTTGGTCAGGAAGGAGACGATCTCCTGGGCGGTGCCGTAGATGCCGCCACGCTGCTTCTCGGGGGCGTTCACGACCCCGGCGACCGCGGCCGCGGGCATCGGGTGGTCGTGGGCGCGCAGGATCTCCACCGGCTCGTCCTCGCGGGGGTTGGCCAGCCACAGGTAGACCTGCGTGATCGGGCGCCCGGCGACGGCGGCGGCCAGCAGAAGGTTCGCCAGCAGCGAGGTGGCCGCGTTGTCGAAGTAGGCGTCGGTGCGCGCGTTCGCGTCGCGCCCGGCGGCGGCGAACAGCCGCGCCAGGGTGACCGCCTTGACCTCGTCGACGACGTAGCTCAGCGGGTCCCACCACCAGGTGGCGGCCTCCTCGGCCACGCCCTGGGGGTCGAAGACCCACACCCGGCCGCGCGCGGCCCGCACGTCGCGGGTGGCGTCGACCAGGTCCCGCTTGTTAGAGGTGGCCAGCACCGCCCCGGGGGCGGCCAGGATCGCCGGGACCACCCGGGAGGTGGTCTTGCCGGTGCGCGGACCCCAGATGTCGACGCAGACGTCCTCCCAGGAGGAGACCAGCAGCCGCCCGCTGGGCACGTGGCGCCCGATGGGCAGCCCAGCGGGCACCGCCTCGGTGGAGTCGCTGGTCTGCACCCCCAGGCGCTCGGCGCGACGGCGCGCTCCGTCCTCGGTCAGGTGGCGCACCGCGCTGAGGCGCCCCAGGTACCGGGCGACGCGGTCCACCGGCGCGCGGCCGCGGCGGCGACGACGCCACAGCAAGGCCGCGGCGCTCGCGGCGAGCAGGGCCAGCACCGCCAAGGCCACCAGGACCGCGGTGGCCGCCGGCGGCCACGGCTGGCGCCCGGTGGTCAGCTCGGCGAGCAGCTCGAAGGGGTTGGCCGGCAGGTCCACCGGCGTGGCCGCGGGCCCGTCCAGGCGGGCCTGCAGCCGGGCGCCGAGGTGCACCGCGCCGGTCACCAGGGCCCCGCCGACGGTGAGGACGACCAGGGCCGTCCACAGCAGCACGGTGCTGGTGTCCCACCCGGCGGTGCCAGCGGCTCCGCTGCGGCGGCGGGTGCCGCTCACGGCTGCAGCGCCGGGACGTCCGGGACCGCCGGCAGGACGGGCAGTGCGGCTGACGTCGGAGGAAGGGCCAGCTCGCGGGGGGCGCCGATGCGTGATGTCACGCGCCAGCGGGCGTTGGTCTCGTGCAGGCCCTTCTCGGTCTCCACGCTGGTCAGCGCCACGTGGACGGGGATGCCGGGGCGCCCGCCGACCTTGACCAGGAAGTTGCCGCGCCCGGGCGGGTCGGCCTGAGCGCCGGCGTCGGGGTCCCAGGCCGGGGGGTCCTGCCAGGAGACCAGCAGGTCCTCCTCGGCGCGCGTGAACCCCACCACCGAGCGCAGCATCGGCATCTCCGCCGAGGGCAGCCCGCCGCAGATCACCATGCCCGAGCGCTCCACGAACCCGCGCGCCTTGGCCCGGTCCTCCGCCGTCGGCAGGCTCATGAGGTCGCTCATGGTGTGGCTGACCATCGCCTGGCCGACCCCGCCCTGGCGGTTCAGCCGGGTCAGGGCGTCGACTCGGTCGACCATCCCGCGCCCGGCGCGCAGTGCTCGCCACAGCTCGTCCAGGACGACGAAGTAGTGCCGCTGCGGCTCCAGGCCGGCGTCGGCCAGGGCGTTGGCGATGTTGATGGCGCCGAAGCCGGCTGACCAGCACGCGAGTAGGGCCGCGGCCTGCAGGTCGGTCTCGGCGTCGTTGATGGAGGAGACGTCGAAGACGACGGGGCGGTCGCGGCGCATCGGGTGGCTGGTGGGGGAGGAGAAGATCTCGCCCAGGCGTCCCGAGCCGAGCAGCGCCAGCAGGGAGGCCTCCAGCGGCTCGGTCAGCTCGCGGTAGCGCTCGATGCGGCCGTGGTCGACCGCGACGGCGCGCACGTCCTCGGGGGCCTCGCGGATGACGGCCAGCAGGTCGGCCAGCACCGGGGTGCGGCCGTGGGCGCGGCTGCGCTCGTCGAGCACCTTCAGCGCCCGGTCCAGGATCGACTCCTCCCGGTCGGTGGGAGGGGAGGTGCGCAGGATGGTCAGCAGCGCCGAGACCATCGTGGTGCGCCGGCCGTGGGCGTCGGCGAGCACCGCGGCGCGGGCGCTGCCGGTGAGGCGGTCGGCGGCCTCGTTGGCCTCCCCGGGGTCGAGCACGTTGAGGTGCCCGCGCCCGCGGCCCAGGCGGATGACCTGCCCACCCAGGGCCTCGACCAGGTCGACGTAATCGGGCTTGAGGTCGCCCAGGACCATCGGGATGGTGCCGTAGCCGGCCAGGCCCAGGGCCATGCGGCGCACCACGGTGGACTTGCCCAGGCCCGGCTTGGACAGCACGAAGCAGGAGGGGTTGGAGATGAGCTTGGCGCGCTGGAACCAGGAGATCGGGTCGCAGCACAGCGTGGCTCCGGAGACCAGGTTGCGGCCCAGCGGCACCCCCGTCATCGGTGAGCCGGTGCCGGCGGCGAAGGGCCACAGCCCGCAGGCCTGCACCGTGGTGGCGCGCCACTCCGCGGGGGCCTCGACGTAGGCGACGCCGCCTCGCCCGGGACCGGCCCAGCCCCGCGCCCGCGGGCGGGGCGCCGCGGCAGGAGCCTGGGACACCGCGGAGGACGCGGCGGAGGATGCGGTGGAGGGGGTGCGGCGACGCAGCTTCACAGGAACTCCCGGATCTCGGTGGGGACCCGCAGGTGGCGTGGCAGCACCAGGCCCGCGGGCAGGGCGGCGGCGAAGGCGGTGTCCTGGTTGCCGTAGACCGGGCGCAGGGCCACGCGGGCGGTGGCCGCGAGGGTCTCCACCGCGGCGCGGGCCTGTGGCAGCCGCTCGGAGGCGGGGCTGGCGTCGGTGTCCAGGACGGTGGCGGTCACCAGCAGCGCGAAGTTGACCAGCCCGGCGCCGCGGGCCTCCTCGCGGGCGGCCTGCTCGGCGGCGCGCTGGTCGGACTGGGCCCGCGCCGAGGGCCGCGCGGCGGAGGTCAGGCGGAAGTCGGCGGCGCGCTTGTCGGCCTCCACGACGCGGGCCGCCTTGGCTGCGTCCAGCGGCCGGTACAGCAGCGTCACGCGCTTGCGGTCGACGTCGTGGTGAGGGGCCAGCAGCTGGGCCAGCACGGTGGCGAAGACCTCCCCGCGCGGGGGAGAGGTCATCGACCACGTCGTGGACAGCGCCCCGTCGTGGCGGTAGCGGTCGTAGCCGGCCTGGGCGGCGACGGGCCCGACGTCAGACCAACGCAGGTCGGTCTCCACCCCGGCGGAGCGGGCCTGCTCGATGAGCCGGGCGGCGTGGGGGTCGTAGGCGGTGCGCATCACCTCGCACAGCTCGGCGGCGCTGACCGGGCGCGCTGCCCCGGCGCCGGTGGCGTGCAGCCCCGCGCTCAGCCCCGGTAGGCGTGCGGCCAGGTCGCGGCCGACCTGCTCGGCGCTGCGCCGCGGGCCCCCGGGGCGGGTGGCGGCGGAGAAGGTCAGGGTCACCCAGGCCCGCACGCTGGCCGACCCGGCGGGGTAGGTGGCCATGACCTCGGTGAGCATCGCCCGGGCCAGCTCGGGGGCGTCGGGGTCGAGGTTGGTCTCGACCTCGCGGCGCAGGCGGATGCCGGTGTCGGGGGCGGCCTCGACGGTGACGGTCGCCCCGTGCAGACCGGGCTCATTGCCCAGGGCCGCCAGCCAGGCGCCCCAGTGCGCCACCCAGGAGTCGATTTGCTCGGAGTCGACCAGGCTGGCGCCGTCGGGCTCGGCGGCCAGTACCACGGTGTAGTCGCCGGTGGAGGGCACCGCCAGCAGCGCGAAGCGCCGGCCGTAAGAGTCGGTGTGCTCGCTCAGGCGGGAGGCGGCCAGCAGTCCGGGCAGCTGGTGGGTGCCCCAGGGCAGGTGGGACAGCGGCCCGGAGCGGTACAGGTGGGCGCGCTGCAAGCGGGTGGCGGCCCAGCCTGCTCGGGCGACGACGCGCGCCAGCCCGGAGCGGCCGTGGCGGTCGCGCACCAGCAGTGTCCCCAGGAAGGCCGCCACGACCATGGCCAGCACCGCGGCGGGCAGGATGCCCACGAACATCGTCGTCACGATCACCGCGACCATGCCGGCGAGCAGGACGGCGGTCCCCACGGTGCCCAGCCCGAGGATCCCGGCGCTGCGCGGGGCGCGGAAGTTGCCGTAGGTCCGCTCAGGGCGGGTGGCCGGGGTGCTGCGCGCGCCGGCCTCGAGGTCATCAACGACTGCCACGGGGGCCCTCCTGGTTGCTGGCGTTCTCGGCGGTGCTCTTCACGGCCCCGACCCCGGCTTGGATGACGGCGACCCCGGCGCCGACGGCTGCCCCTGCGACCCCACCGGCGGCAGCGCCACCGCCAGCGGATCCACCGGCGCTCGCGCCGCCGGCACCGGTGCTGCCCGCGGTGCCGGCAGCACCGGCCGACCCGGCACCACCTGCTGGGCCCGCGCCGCCGCTGGGTCCAGCGACGCCGGTCGAGCCCGCGGGGCCGCCGCTGGCCGGGCCGGCGCCTGCGGTGGTTCCCGCCGTAGAGGAGCCCGAGGGGCCGCGGCGCCCGGCCAGGGCCATCGCCCCGGTGGGCAGGGAGGCCAGCGCTGCCGCGCCCAGGGCCCCTCCCCCGCCACCGCCGGCGGTGGCCGAGACCAGAGGGGTGACGAAGCGCAGCAGGGCGGGCAGCGCGAACAGCGCCAGGACCATCAGCACCAGGCCGACCAGGGTGGAGACCAGGCCGTCCTCGCCGAAGGCGTCACCGCCGACCAGGCGGAAGGCGGTGGCGTAGACGATCGCGGCGGCGGGCTTGTACAGGACGAAGGCGAGGGTCCAGCCCAGCGCGCGGCGGAACCAGGTGCGGCCGGTCTCGGTGGTGGTGAAGGCCGCGGTCAGGGGCAGCAGGCCGGTGAGGATGACCAGCATCCCGGCGCGGGCGACGACCAGCATGATCTGGGCGAAGGTCGCGAACAGGGCCGCGATGCCCAGGACGATGACCAGGATGGCGTTGCCCTGGGGGTTCTGGGCCACGAGCCGAGAGAGGTTGGTGGCGAAGTCGGTACCGCTGACCGAGCGCTCGATGATCCAGGTGGAGAAGCCGTCGGCGGCCACGACGGCCAGCCCGATGCCGGTGACGCTGGCGCCGCTGACCAGCACCAGGGTGCCCATCGCCTTGACGAGCTCGAGCAGGGGCGCGCCGCGCTGCTCCCACGCCAGGCGGATGCCGCCGACGATGACGGCCAGCACCGCCAGGCCCGCCACGTAGTAGCCGACCGAGTCCCGCAGGAAGGTCACCGTCTCGGCGCCGGCCCCGGCGCCGGTGAGGTTGGGGGTGGCGATCTGGACCCAGGCGGTGCCCAGGGAGGCCAGTGCGGCGCCGACGGCCTCGTTGACCGAGCTGGCCATGATCTGCAGGGCGCCGGTGGCGCCGTCGGCGACGGCGTTGCCTGCGCCCTCCTTGGCCTGGCAGACCAGGTCGTACAGCGCGCAGTTGAGGTCGATGGCGGCCCCGGTCCCGGTGCCGGGTGCAGCGCCCGTGCCGGCACCGGCGGTGCTCACGCGCCGCTCCAGAGGGCGTACCCGGTCAGGTTCGGCAGCGGCTGGATCGCCTCGTAGAGCTGGCCGGTGTCGGGCAGGACGACCTTCCAGTCCCCGCCGTCCCAGCGCACCGAGACCGGGAGGTGCACCGCGGCGCCGTCGGCGCGCAGCGCGACGTCGATGACGGCGGAGGTGGCGTCGTAGTTGAGGAAGGAGAAGCCGGCGACCTGGACCCCGCTGCCACCGGAGCCGGGGTCGGCGCGCTGGAGCAGGTCCAGGGCGCGGTCGCGCCCAGGGCTGACCAGGGTCAGGGCCGCGACGGCGGGCTGGCGCAGCGCGGGGTCGGTGGTGGCGGCCAGGAAGCCGGTGGCGGCGTACAGGGCGCCCAGCGGGGAGCGGGCGTAGCAGCTGCGCAGCCCGTCGGTGATGGTGCCCGGGCCCAGGGTGGTCGGGGCGGTGGGGGCGGCCATGGTGCCCACCAGGTCCCAGGAGGTCTGCGCGGGCGGGACTACAGGAACGGACCGGTCGCCCTCGGGCAGGCCGCACGCGCTGGCGTCCTGTGCGGCTGCGGTGGACGACGGCGTCGGGGCGGGGGGTGTCGGTGCGGGCTCGGCGTCCTGGGTGCGTGGGGGCAGAACGGCCAGGACGAGGGCGGCGACCGCCAGCAGTGCCAGCGCGGCGGCGGCGAGCAGGAAGCGCGGCTGGGTCCAGGGCCGCCCCGTGCGCTCCTGGTCGTCTGGGGAGGCAGGGGTGGTCGTGCTCATCGTCGTGGCCCGGGGTGCTCGCGGCTCAGACGAGCGCGCCGACCAGGCCCGCGGCCGAGCCGATGACGATGCAGCCGGCGAAGACCCAGCCCAGGCGGGACATGTGCTCTCCGCCTTCGCCGCGGCGGTGGGAGATGGCCATGGCGATGCCGGCGAGGACCACGCCGAGGACTGCGACGCCGAAGCCGATCCAGGCGGCCCACTGCAGGATCGTGAGCAGGCCCTCCGACCCGGGCGGGGCGACGCCTGCGCCGGGGTCGGGGACGCCGCCGCCAGCGGCGAGGACGGTGGAGACGAGGACAGCGGACACGAGAACCTCCGGGCCGGGCGTGGGTGGTGAGGGGAGCGGCTCAGGAGCCGAGGAGGCGGGTGAGCTGGGCCTGCAGGCGGCGCAGCGCTGCAGGGGTGGGCACCGCGGGGCTGGCGCGCAACTGCGGGTCGGTGGCGCCCAGGCGCCAGGCCTCCACCCAGGGCAAGGACCAGGTGCGGGGGGCTCCCCCGGCCACGTGGCGGCTCAGGTCGCGCAGCGAGGCGGGTAGGCGGCCGGGGGCGTCGGCCAGCAGCACCAGCCCCAGCAGCTGCACCGCACCGGCTGAGCCGGCGGCCCACTCGGTCAGGGCGCGCTGTGCGGCCAGGAGCCCTGCGGCGTGGGTGCGGGCGACCAGGACGACGGGGTGGGCGCCGCCGATGTCGGGGCAGGGCTGGGGCCAGGCGTGCTCGCTGGCCGAGGTGCCGGGCGTCGCGGCCGCCAGGGTGGTCTCCCCCGCGCCGCCGTGGGCGCTGACCCACCACCAGGTGGCCGGGGCGGGTCATCACCCGGCGCGGCAGCGCCTGCGGCTGCGGGGTGGCGACGAGGCGGGGCTGGGGCGCGAGCGGCCCGGTCAGCGCCACCTGCTCGACGACCTCGTCCCTGTCGCCCCCTGCCTGGCCGGCGTCGTCGAGCCCTGCTGCGCTGCGGTGGGCGGGCACGTCGAGGTCGTCGGCCAGGGGCTGCGCGGAGGCACTCAGCCAGGGGTTGGCCGCCTGGCTGCTGCTCGTTGCGTGCGCCACGGTCCCCCCCAATCGTTGCGATAGTTACGGCGGCGGGCGCAACAGTACGACAGCAACGGGGCAGGTACTAGCAGAGCAGGTCAGCGGCCCACAGCCAGCGGGGACCGCACCTCACCGCCGTCACGGGCAAGGTCGACGACGTCGCTGCGCGGCAGCCTCAGCGCGAGGAGGCGTCGGGCTCCTGGCGCAGCCAGTTCGGCCCGAGGTCGGCGATCTCGTAGCCGTGGGGGTAGACCTCCCGGCCGCGGCGGCCCGGCTCGAACCACCCCACCTCGGCCGGGGCCCGACGGCGCTCGCGGACCGCGCGAGCACGCAGCGCCAGGCGCAGCAGCGGCCGCAGCCCCGGCGGCGGGGGGCGCAGTCCCAGCGCAGCGGCCAGGCGCGGCTCGAGCAGCGCCGAGGTCGCCGGCTCAGCCAGCCAGCGCAGCCGGTCCGGCAGCGCTTGGGCGATGACGGTGGAGGTCGCGCGCATCTGCGCCGCACCGGCCTCGCTGTACGCGATGTGCTCGGCCTCGTAGGCGTCGAAGAGGTCCGCGAAGCCCTGGTAGCCGACGGGCACCTTGGGGATGGCCATCAGCTGCCCCAGCCGCGCGTAGAAGGCCGCCACCGCCTCCCGCTCCACCAGCGTGCTCGTGCGCCAGCCGACGTCGTCGATGAAGCGGGTCGGCACCACCACGAAGGTCGCCAGCACGTAGCGGTAGTCCTCGTCGGCGATCGTGAAGCGGCGGTGCATCCGGTTCAGCCCGCGCACCACCTCCCGGCCGCGCTCATGGTCCATGCCGTGCTCGATGAGCTCGTACATCCACAGCCCGGTGTCGAAGGCGCGCTTGTGGGGGTTGGTCGTCATCTCCCCGGTCGCGGCCAGCAGCTCGGCGATGCGGGGGACGGCGAAGGTGCGGTACAGCGCAAGGTTCAGCCCGAAGCGGGTCTCCCACGCCAGGTCGATCGTCGCCTGCGCGCGGTAGATCTCCTCGTGGTCCCTGACCGCATTAAGGCTGCTCAGACGGTCGCGCAGGGCATAGCGGCGGGGGTGGGAGTGCGTGATGTCACGCAGTCGCGCCAGGGCGCTCGGGCTGTTCATGCTGCTCGCTCCACGGGGTCGTCCAGGTGCTCGGCCACCATGCGCCTGGTCAGCGGCCAGCGCGCGTGGGCCCGGGCGACCTGCACCAGCCACGCCACCTCAGCGCCCAGGTCCGCTCCCCCGCGGTGGGCGGTGCTGATGACCTCGACGTCGTTTGAAGGGTCGAGGCCGGCGTCCTTGGCGCGCAGCGCCGCGGTGATCCAGACCGCCTCGGCCACCACCTCGGCGGTGGCCGCGGGGCTGCCCAGGGCCACCGCGCTCGCGGTGACGTCCTCGCGCAGGTCGACGTCGGCGTAGGGCGACAGCGCCATGAGCCCGTCGCGGATCTCCATCACGCGCCGGTAGAGCCGCTCGCGCAGGCTCAGGGGCCCGCTCAGCAGCCGGATCACGGGAGAGGGGGTCAGGGCGATGCCGGGGGCGACGCCCACCATCAGGCGCCACAGCCGGCGCAGGCGCAGCAGCGAGCGGGCTGAGGCGACCTCGGTGCTGGCCGCACTCAGGGCGCCCACCAGCTGTGGCCAGCCGGCGCCGGTGGCGATCAGCAGAAGGGCGCCGGCGAGGAAGACGTTGCGCACGGTCAGGCCGACCGCCGCCCACTGGCCGGCCGGGTCGACCAGCCCGATGACCAGCACGGCCACCCGGGCGACCAGGAACCCGCATCCGGTCAGGCAGCCCAGCCCGATCAGGTACAGCCGGGTCCGCAGAGGGCCCGGTGCTGCCTGGCGGCTGTAGCGCCGGCACAGCAGCGCGCCGGCCAGCAGGGCCCAGCCCAGCAGGCTGAGTACGGCCACGGAGTGCACCAGCCACGCCGCCCCGGCCGCGGTGGGCTCCAGGGGCTGCTGGGTCAGGGACAGCCGGGGGCTGGCCGGGGTGGTGACCATCAGCGGCACCGACATCGCCAGCAGCACCACGGCGGTCAGCCACGTGACGGTGCGCCCGTTGCGAGTGCCGGTGGTCTGGGCCAGCAGGCGCAGGACGAAGGCGGACGCCAGTACCGAGCAGCTGGCCACCAGGACGGCCTGCCCGCTGGGGCCCATCGTCGCCAGCACCACCGAGGCGATGGGCGTGATGTTGAAGACCGCGCCCCCGGCCAGGGCCAGCAGCGCCAGCCACAGGCTGCGCGCAGCTCCTCCCTCGCTCAGCGCCGGCAGGCGGTAGGCCAGCACCGCGAGCAGCAGCAGCGCGGGCACGGAGTGGATCGGGTCGACCCAGGCCACGGTCCAGGGCTGCGGTGCTATCACGAGGTACCTGGCTGGGGCAGCCCGAACATCTGCGACAGGGCCTGCAGCGCCGGGGAGGGGGGCTGGGTGGGGCCGCTGGGCAGGAAGGCCTGGAAGGTCGGCACCGTGTCGCTGCGCTCGCGGATGCGCGCCCCGACCATCGAGGCGTAGATCTCGGCCTCGACCTCCCGTGGGGTGTCGAACATGGTGCGCGTCAGCATGAACGCGACCACCTGTGAGCCAGCGTTGGGGAAGTAGTGCTCCAGCAGTCGCGCACGAGGGGTCTGGTTGGGCTCGTGGTCGCACAGCATGTGACCCAGCTCGTGCAGCACGATGTGCTCGCGGTGCAAGGGGCTGGCGTTGAGCCTGACGAAGACGATGTCCTCGGTCGAGGTGGCCAGCCAGCCCCCGCAAGCCTCGTCCTCCTCGAGCATCTCCGGCGGAGCAGGCAGCAGGTAGAGCGGGCGCTTGCGATGCTCTGAGACCTGCTCGCAGAAGTCCTCCAGGCAGAACTGCTCCGGCAGGGGAACCTGCTGCAGCAGTTGCCGGCAGTGACGACGGTGGGCGCGGTGTTCACGCGCCGTTACCAGTACCCCCACTTGGCCCCCCACCAGTACTCCAGCAACGACACCACCCTACGAGTCGCGCACGAGGGGTCTGGTGTCTGCGAGGTGGGGGACGCCCCACGAGGGGGCCGCGAGGAAGTCAGGCGGGGGGAGGCGAGGGGGGCTGCTGCATCGACTTCTGGGCGGCCTGCTTGCGCTGGTGGGCGGGCAGGCGCTCCAGGCGGCGGGCGTGGTCGAGCATCGCGCGGATGGAGTCCAGGCTGGTCTCGCTCAGCCCAGAAGCGCGCAGGGCGACCGAGCGAACGTCGCTGTCGCGGATCTCGGCCAGCACGTCCAGCTCGGCCACGATCTTCTGGCTGAGCTCGTCGTCGAAGAAGTACGCCGGGGAGACCCGGAAGAAGCGCGCCAGCGCCTCCAGCATCCGCATCGAGGGGTTGGCCTTGACGCCGTGGCGCAGCTGAGACAGGTAGGCCGCCGACAGACCCGTGCCGCCGTCGGCCGCGACCGCGCGCTCGACCTCGGCGTTGGAGAACTCCCCGCGCCCGGCGGGATGGACCGTGGCGAACAGATAGTTGATCTTTTCCGCCAGGGTGGGGCGCTGGGGCGGCTCCGCCTCGCTCACGCCTGCTCCTCGCCCTCACCCTCGGGACCGGTACCGGGACCCCCTGTCGCCTCGCAACTCTAGCGACGGGTCGCGCTCTGTCACGAGGGTGAGCAAGGACCCCGCGCGTCTGCCGTTGCCGGTTTGCCCCTGACGGAGAAGTGATCACCCAGGGTGACCGGGCTGACGTGCCCCGCCAGATGTGGTTCCATGACGCCACCCATTGCTATAGCAACGTTTACGGGGGTGTGCGGAGATGCAGTTACGTTTGTTGCGTCGTCTCAGCCCCCTGCTCGCGGCCACCGCGACAGCGCTCGCGCTGAGCGCCTGCACGGCCGCCGCGCCGCCCAGCGAGCCAGCCACCCCCAGCGCCGCGCCGCTGGAGGCCGAGGGCGCCTTCGCCGAGCCGGGCACCGCCGCCACGTGGGACCAGCCCAGCGCCGACGCCGCCGCCCAGGCCGCCACCACCGCGATGGCCCTGTTCGTCTCCCACCCCGACGACGCCCAGGTGTGGTGGGCCCAGCTGCAGCCGCTGCTGTCGACCACCGCCGCCCGCGACTACGTCGGCGTCGACCCCGCCAACGTCCCCGCCCGCCGCGTCACCGGGCCTTCCCTGGTCGAGCAGGACGCCAGCGCCTACCTGGCCGCCGCCGTCGTCCCCACCGACCACGGCGCCTACACGGTGCTGCTCTCCCGCCAGGGCGGCGACCAGCCCTGGCTCGTGGAGAGCCTCACCCCGCCGCCCAGCGCCTCCAGCGCTGCCCGGTCGTGAAGCGGACTTGGATCGCCGTGGCCGCTCTCGTCGCCCCCGTGCTGCTGACCGGCGGCTGCCTGGGCACCTACCTGCTCATCCAGCCCTCTCCCCCACCCACCTGCGGCCCGCAGGGTGTCGGCACGACCGACACCCCTGCCGCCGCGGTGCAGGTCGCCGGGCTGCCCACCACCGCGGTCGCCGGCTACCGCGGGGAGCAGCTCGCCAACGCCGCGGCGGTGATGAACGCCGCCCGCGCCCTCGGGCTGGACAGCCACGCCCAGACCCTCGGCGTCATGGTCGCCATGGGGGAGTCCTCCCTGCGCGTCATCAACCGCGGCGACGCGGCCGGTCCGGACTCCCGCGGCCTGTTCCAGCAGCGCGCCAACGGCGCCTGGGGCTCCTACGCCGACCGCATGGACCCCACCACCAGCGCCACCAACTTCTTCCGCGCCTTGGTCAAGGTGCCCGGTTGGGCCCAGCTCGAGCCGACCATCGCCGCCAACCGCACCCAGCGCAACGCCGACCCCTACCACTACCGCCAGTACTGGGGCCCGGCCCAGCAGGTCGTCGCCGCGCTCGCGGGCGCCACGGTCACCCTCGACCCCGCCGCCCCGGCCCCTGTTCCCGGAGCACCCGCCGCTGCCGCCGTCCCGCGCTCGCCTGCCAGCCGCCCCCGGCCGGTGCCGCGGACCTGCAGGCGCCCGCCGGCTCGTGGGTCAAGCCCGCCGTCGGTCCGCTTGACGAGCCCGTTCGGCACCCGGCGCCACCCGGTCACCGGCGTCGTCCGCGCCCACAAGGGCGACGACATCGGCGCTCCCTGCGGCTCCCCCATCTACGCGGCCGCCGCCGGCCGCGTCATCACCGCCGGCACCGCCAGCGGCTACGGCCACCTCGTCGTGCTCGACCACGGCGGCGGGGTGCTCACCCGGTACGGCCACATGTACGCCGACGGCTTGCACGTCCGGGTCGGGGACAGCGTCTCCCCCGGGCAGGTCATCGCCGACGTCGGCAGCGACGGGCTCTCGACCGGGTGCCACCTGCACTTCGAGGTGATGCGCGACGGCCAGCTCGTCGACCCCGCCCCCTTCATGGCCAGCCAGGGCGCCGTCCTCGGCTGACCCGGCCCCCCACCCAGCGACCCGACCCACCCGAGCAACGAGCAGGAGGACGGACCCATGACCACCACCACCGACTCCCCCGCGGCCGCCCCGCGGGCCCACGTCGACCCCAGCGCCGTGCCCGGCTGGCCGCGCGTCCTGGCGCGCCTGAGCGAGCAGGGCCGCGGCGTGGTCCAGGTCGACGCCGACGAGCACCGCCTGGAGGCCGAGGACATCGCGGCCGCCCGCAGCAAGGCCGTCGCCCTGGTGCGGGTGCTCGTCGCCGCTCCCCTGGGCCGCCCAGTGCGGGTGGACACCGAGGAGCCCGACGGCGCCTGGCAGGTCATCGTCCACCCCGACGGCGTCGTCCAGCCGGCCGAGAAGAACCCCTCCCCCACCGCTACCCGCCCGCAGCCGGTGGCCCCGGAGCCAACTCCCGCGGCTACTGCCGCAGCCGAACCTCCCTGCGCTCCGCTACGCCCCCCGGCATCTATGAAGCTCACTGCCTCCCCGGTCGCCGGTCTGCAGGAACCGTCGAGCGTCACCGCTCCCCCGCGCCTGACCGACCTCATCGCCCAGCAGCCGCCCGCGCCCCCAGCGCCGGCCACATGGGGCTGGCGACACCACCTCGCCGCCCTCAGCGGCGGCCTGGTGACCCCAGGACCCGGCCCCCGCGAGCAGGCCCACCGCGCCGCCGTCGCCGCCGTCCAGCGCACCTTCAACGACGCCCGCACCGTCGTGGTCGTCAACCCCAAGGGCGGGGCCCACAAGACCACCGCCGCCCTCATGCTCGCGGCCACCTTCGGGCTGCACCGCGGCGGCTCCACCCTCGCCTGGGACAACAACGAGACCCGCGGCACCATGGGCTGGCGCGCCCAGCAGGCGAGCCACCAGCGCACCGTCGTGGACCTCCTGCACGCCCTGCCCGGCATCGCCGCTCGCGGCCAGGCCCGCGTCGGCGACATCGACCCGTTCGTGCGCACCCAGCCCTGGGGCCACTTCGACGTGCTCGCCTCCGACGAGGACGCCGCCTCAGCCGCCGCCATCGACGCCGCCGCCTTCGCCCAGCTGCACGCGCAGCTGACGGCCTTCTACCGGGTCACCGTCATCGACACCGGCAACAACATCCGTGCCTCGAACTGGCAGGCAGCGCTCGCAGCCGCCGACCAGCTCGTCATCGTCTCCACCGTCCGCGAGGACACCTCCAAGACCGCCGCCTGGCTGGCCGACGCGCTCGCGGAGACCGGCCACGAGCAGCTGGTGCGCCAGGCCGTCACCGTGCTGACCGCGCCCTCACGCGCCAGCGACGTCGACCTCGAGCAGCGCCTGCGGGGCCACTTCGCCCGCCTGACCCGCTCGGTGGTCTCCGTCCCGCACGACCCGGCCCTGGTCGCGGGGGGGCCGATCGACCTAGCGCGCCTGTCCCCCGCCACCCGCGAGGCGTGGCTTCGAGCAGCAGTTGAGGTGGCACAAGGGTTGTGAAGCCAGCAGACGAGCCTCCGATCGCAGCCAATGGAAGGGCCGGGGCTTCGAAGGCTGGACTCCGTCGCGACATGCCGCAAGACACGCCGTGAACGGTCGGCCGGGCCGCCGTGATGCAGATTCCTGCGCCGAACGGGTGGTTTCGGTATCAGGTTCATGGTTGGGTGAACACATGGCGGTGAAGCGAGGTCGCGGCGGGCGTCCGAGTCGCGGGGAGCGCGACCAGCTACTCGCACGGCCACCCATGCCTGTCGGCGACGCCTTCCGCGACAAGGCCGAAGCCCTCGGCATCTCTATCAGCGACTACATGTCAGCCCTTATTGCCCGCGAGGTGGGTCTCGGCGAGATGGCGCCGATGCCCGCCGGGCCGACGCAGCAGACCACCCCGCTCGAGCTGGAGGCAGCCACGCGTAGATCTGCCTAGGGCAAGGCCCTAGAAACGACGAAGGCCCCCGCGCCAACGGGGGCCCTCGTCTGAGTCACAAACCGGTTACCAGCCGGTCAAACCGCTTCTCCTCCTAGAGAGGCTCCTTGAGCGTACCTTCCCCCTGCCCGCTCACGCCAGACATCGCTCATATCAGCGACTGCCTGTCGTGCGCCTGGCAGTACACCCAGCAGATCGCCGTCCGCACCTCGGTGCGCGCGGCCCCCATCGATGCCACCGGTCGAGCGGAAAACCTCTACCCGCTCATCTACGCGACGGCGAATCCCAGCCCCCCCACCTCACCGTGGGCGCTGCCACTCGCCGACCGCGATGGATTCCGGCTGCTCGCCTTCGACCTGGACGCCAAGCCCGACGCGGCCGCGGCCGCGGCCGATGCCCACCGCCTGGCAGAGGTCCTCTCCTCGGCGGGGATCGCGCACCTGGTGTGCGCTTCAGGACCCGCGGGCGGGCGACACGTGTGGGTTGGCCTGAGCGAAAGCGTCTCCCCCCTCCTCGTCATGCGCCTGGCGCGCGTGTTGCGGCAGCTCGCGCCGACTTTGGACCTCTCCCCGCTGGCGAACCCCGCCACCGGGTGCGTGCGACCCCCCGGAGCCCCGCACCGTCACGGAGGGACCTCCCGCGTCCTGAGCGGTGACCTGTCGGTGCTGCAGCAGCCGAGCACGAGCGCGGCTGAACTGCAGAGGTTGGTCTTGGCGACCACCGCCCGGTTGCAGGGCATGTTGCCCGCCGACGGCCGGCGTAGCGGTGCTCGTGTGTCTGAGGCCATGCGTGAGCGCCCTGCAGCAGGAGCAGCCGACGGGCGGGAGAAGGTTGCGGGTGCACCCCGCCGCGTCGCGCTGGACGCCACCGGGCACCCCTATCTGCCCGGCCCCCCGCGGCCCCTCCCCCACGCCAGCGACCAAGTCTTGCGATATGGGCTTGCCCAGCCGACGTCACCCCACGACGTCGCAGCGGCGACGGATCAGGAGCACAGGCATCAGGTGCCCTCCCCACGCGATGACGGCACCGGCCGTGCCCATCGCGACGCAATAGCCTCATCAACAGATCAGGCCGTGGACGCCTCCCAAGCGCTTTGGCAGGTCCTCATCGGTGCCGCCAGCTCCACTGGCATCTGTCTCAGCTGCTCGCCCTGCTGAGCGAACCGCGCACCCCGGGGCTCGAGCACGCCCGCACCCGCCGCCCTTCCGACACCCGAAGCGAGCGCGTCCCTCGTCCTCGAACCGGCCAGGACAGCCCGCGTGCGGTCCTGGCGCGGCAGTGGGGACGCGCGGTGCGGTGGGTCGCGGCCAACCCCCGGGCAACAACCGCCACAGAGGTCGACGACTTCCCCCAACGAGCCGGCGCCATCACCGACCTCGTCCTCAGCATCCAGGCCCGCGCCGATGCCCTCCCGGGACGCTGGTCCAAGGGCACCGGCCCCGCAGACCGTCGCGTGCTCGACGGACTGTGCGTGTTGGCCCTCCAAGGGGTCACCAGCGACGTCGAAGCCGACATCCGTCGCCTCGGACTGCTTGTCGGTATCGGGCGCGAGACAGCCCGCACCAGCTTGCTGCGCCTAGCCGATCAGGCCTGGATCTCCCGGGCCGCAGCCGCCGCAGGCGTGCGTGGAGCCGTCTGGACGCTGGTCAGCCCGCACTTCGGAGGATCGACCGAGCAGCCCGCTACCGTTATCCACAGCGTGCTGGACAAGCCTGGTCACAAGCGGTCCCGCGCCCCCGGGGAGTCTTTGCTCCGACCCTCCGGACCCACCGAGCGCGCTGGAACCCTGCACCTGCTCGCGGGGCGGCTTCGTGCAGGTGTCCACGACGCCTTCACCCCGCGCTCCCTCGGTCTGGCTGCCGGCAACGTGGTCGCACGGCTTGAAGCCGAGGCGTCTGATCCGTCAGGAGCCCCGGCCTACGTCGACCAACTCTTCGGAGACCTTGAGCCGCAAGTCGCTGCTCGGCTGGGAATCTTGGGGTTGACGTCTGGGGTTGCCGGATCGCGTGGTCGTGACGGTGTTCGCCGTCACGACCGGGTGGGTCTGGCTGGCCGGCGTCGAGTAGCAGTCCTCGACCGCGAGGCCGCTGCCGACGGCACGTACGGTCGATTGACGATGCGGAAAGCGCGAATCGCTCTTGAGAGGGAGCTTTGGGCGTGGTGGTGCGCTGAGGTCGAGTGGATGCGAGCCAGTCGCTCTGTTCAACGAGCCCGGCCAGGAGCCGAACAAGAGCCTCTCTGGGGCGTGCGACCGCAGCCGGGTGAGCACCACCACCGTCGTCACCCGCGTCGCTCTACGGGGCGAGCTGACTTCCCCACAGCGCGTATCCAGTTGGTAGCGGCGTGAGGACCGTCTAAGCGGTCTTCCGTCTGTGACAGGCCGACTGCGACACTCCGTCTGTGACAGGCCGACTGCGACACTCCGTCTGTGACAGGCCGTCTGTGACAGGCCGACTGCGACAGGGCCGACTGCGACAGGCCGACTGCGACAGGCCGACTGCGACAGGCCGACTGCGACAGGCCGACTGCGACAGGCCGACTGCGACAGGCCGACTGCGACAGGCCGACTGCGACAGGCCGACTGCGACAGGCCGACTGCAACAGGCCGACTGCGACAGGCCCGACTGCAACAGGCCGACTGCGACACTCCGACTGCAACAGGCCGACTGCGACACTCCGACTGCAACAGGCCGACTGCGACACTCCGACTGCAACAGGCCGACTGCGACACTCCGACTGCAACAGGCGACTGCGACACTCCGAC